>NZ_CP169056.1:0-2978518 GCF_041890415.1 Pseudoxanthomonas koreensis | reverse complement strand
GAGGAGCCCTTGGGCGCGGTGGCTTCCGCGCCCGTTTTTTTGCCCGCCTTGATTCCGGCTGCAACCACCGCCATGCAAGGGGAATGGATGCGCCGCCCACCCCCCGCCACGATCGCCGCCGCGTGCTGCGCGCCTTCAACGCCAGCCTGGCCTTCATCCTGGTATTGCTGGTGGTGTTCGTCGCCCAACCGGCGCTGGACGTGGGCGCGCTGGCGGTGGCCCCGGGCGAGTTGCCAGGCCTGCTGGGCCTGCTCACCGCGCCGCTGCTGCACGGCTCGCCGCAGCACCTGGGCGCCAATGCCAGCGCCATCCTGATCCTGGGCACCCTCGCCGGCGCGGTGTACCCGCGCGCGATCCTGCCGGCCCTGCCGTTGATGTGGCTGGGATCGGGCATCGGCGCCTGGCTCCTGGGCGAGGAAGCCAGCCGGCATCTGGGCGCCAGCGGCGTCACCCACGGGCTGATGTTCCTGCTGTTCGTGCTGGGCCTGCTGCGCCGCGACCGCGCCTCGATCGCCGCCGGCATGATCGGCTTCCTGTTCTACGGCAGCATGCTGCTGACCGTGCTGCCGCACGAGCCCGGCATCTCCTGGCAGTCGCACATGGGTGGCGCCCTGGGCGGGGCGCTGGCCGCACTGCTGTTGCGCCGGCGCGACCCGCTGCCGCCGCAGCCGCGCTATAGCTGGGAAGACGAGGAAGAGGCGGCGGCACGCCAGCGCGAGGCCGATCACGCCGAGCTGGAGCTGCCGACGCCGGCCGACGTGCCGGTGCTGTGGCGGCATGCGGACGCGCCGCCGCACAGGGTGGTGGTGCAGTTCCGGCCCCCGTCGCCCAGGCCGCCGCCCTGAGGCCGGGGCCGGGATTACACTTCGCATTCCGCCCTTGCCAAGGATGCCCGCCATGACCACCTGGTACCTGCACGATCCCGCCAGCAAGCAGCGCCAAGGCCCGATGGATGCCGACGCCGCCCGCACCCAGGCGGCGCGCAACCCCGCGCTGCTGGCCTGGCGCGAAGGCATGGGCGACTGGCTGCCCGTGAACAAGATCGCCGAGCTGGCCGCCGCTTCGGCGGGCGCCGCCTCCGCACCGCCACCGCCACCACGCAATGCCGGGGGCAGCCGCGCCGACGAGATCGACTTCTGCATCCACGGCCAGGAAATGCAGTTTGTCGAGATCGAACTGGACCCGGGCGAGAGCGCCATCGCCGAGGCCGGCGCACTGATGTTCAAGGACGCGGCCGTGCAGATGGACACCCTGTTCGGCGACGGCACCCACCAGGGCCAGGGCGGCGGCTTCATGGACAAGCTGCTGTCGGCCGGCAAGCGCGTGATCACCGGCGAGAGCCTGTTCACCACCCTGTTCACCCACGCCGGCGGCGGCAAGGCCAAGGTCGCCTTCGCCGCGCCGTACCCGGGCACGGTGCTGGCCATGAAGCTGGACGAGCACGGCGGCCGCATCATCTGCCAGAAGGACAGCTTCCTGGCCGGCGCGCGTGGCGTGCAGATCGGCGTGCACTTCCAGCGCAAGATCCTCACCGGCCTGTTCGGCGGCGAAGGCTTCATCATGCAGCGGCTCGAAGGCGACGGCTGGGTGTTCATCCATGCCGGCGGCTGCGTGGTCGAACGCGACCTGGCCGCCGGCGAGCGCCTGGACGTGGATACCGGCTGCGTGGTCGGCTACCACGCCACCGTGAGCATGGACGTGCGCCCGGTGGGCGGCATCAAGAGCATGCTGTTCGGTGGCGAGGGCGTGTTCCTGGCCACCCTCACCGGGCCGGGCAAGGTGTGGCTGCAATCGCTGCCGTTCTCGCGCCTGGCCGGACGCATGCTGGCGGCCGCGCCGCAGGGCGGTGGCCAGAGCCGCGGCGAAGGTTCGGTGCTGGGTGGCCTGGGCCGCATCCTCGACGGCGACAACCGCTTCTGACGGCACCGCCGTGCGGGTGCGGAGCGCTAGTTGCGCTCCGGCTCCACCACCACGGCCGTGCCGTAGCACAGCACTTCGGTCAGGCCGGTCATCAGCTCGGTGGCGTCGTAGCGCACGGCGATGATCGCGTTGGCGCCAAGCTGGCGCGCGTGCACGACCATGTCGCGGTAGGTCTCGGTGCGCGCCTGCTCGCACAGCTCGGTGTAGATGGTGATGTTGCCGCCGAACAGCGTCTGCAGGCTGCCGAGGAAGTTGCCCACCACCGAGCGCGAGCGCACCGTGATGCCGCGCACGATGCCCAGGCTGCGCACCACCTTGTACCCGGGCAGTTCCGGCGCGGTGGTGATCATCGCGTCGCCCAGGACCGGGCCGGAACGCACCGGTGCCGGTGCCGAGTTGTACGGGTCGCTCATGCGTTGTGCTCCTGTGTTGGGTCTGGCGTGCCAAGGTGATCGAGCACCTGCTCCCAGCAACGCTCGATCTCGCGGACGATGGATCGTGGACCCTTGCGCCGCGCCGGGCCACTTGCCGGGCGCAGATTGGCCACCAGCCAGTCCCTCGACCACCCGCTCCATTCCCCAGCCACGGATCGCAGGTTGCGGTGCAGGACCGGGAAAACCTCGTTCCACAGCACCGCTTCTGCCTGCTCCCGGCTCACCCCCGACGCGCGCACCACGCGTGCCACGTGGCGGAACGCCATCTCGTCCAGCTCCGTATCCAGGAAGAACTCCGAGAACGCCTCCCAGAGCGCGATCCGTGCATCCCCGTCCATGCGCATCTCCGCCGAAGGTCCCGCACCCGGATTACACCGGTACGACCGGTGCGCGGTCAGGCGCCGGGCACCCGTTCCCATGATGCCACCGGCCCGGGCTGCCGGTGGAACAGCGGATGGCAATCGGCCACGGTGACATCAGCCCACGCCGCCAGCACTTCCGGGCTGCGCACCGCAAGCTTGGCGCGCAGGTGCGCCCATTCGTGGGCCAGCTGCCCGGTGCTGACCATGATCGGCTGCACCGCCCGCACCTGGCCCACCTTGGTCCGGTCGAACGTGTATCCGCGGGCGGTGGCCTCGGCGTGCACGTGGTCCAGGTAGGCGCTGATCGCCAGGCGTGGATGCGGGTGCATCCAGAAGCGATCGAGCTGCGGATGGCGGGTATAGCCACGCGTCTGCCCGCGCAGCACCGCCCGGGCCAGCAGCGCCTCGCGCCACAGGGCAAGCAGGCCCTGCCGGTCCAGGTACTTGGGATGCAGGGACCATAGGCGCATTGCGTGCGTTCAGCCCGGCAACCGCGCCGGCGCCGCCGGGCGGTCGTCCGCGCCGTGGCCGCCGTGCGTGGTGCGCCAGCGGTTGAGCAGCGCCGCAAGGCCGAAGAAGCCCACGTTCAACCAGCCGGCGACCGGATGGATCCGGACCAGGAACATCCCGCCCCAGACGAACAGCAGGGCCACCGCCAGGAACAGCGCCTGCTTCCAGCGGGCCGGGGCCAGCTGCAACGTGGCATCCATCGCGCCCCGCGATGGCAACTCAGTCATGGGCCTGGACATGGCCGCCAACCTGGATTTCCACCACGGCCTTCATGTGCGTCCCAGGGCCTGCATGCAGGCGGTCCATGCGGTCCGTGCCGCTCAGGTGGCGTTGCGCTCCTCGACCTGCGGGAGCTGGATCAAGTCTGTCACACCCACGTCCAGTCCACACTGGCTCAGCAAGGTCGTCAGCTGCCCGCGGTGGTGGGTCTGGTGGTTGAAGAAGTGGGTGGCGGCCAGCCAGTACTCGTACTTCCGGGGCCGGGGATTGACGATGCTGGCGTAGGCCAGCTCGCCGGCCAGCACCGACTCGGTCAGGCTGCCGGCCCAGCGCACGATCGCCGCGTCCATCCCATGGCGCGCCCGGGCCAGTTCGGCGAAGTCGTGGTACAGCTCCTGGTCCAGCCCGGTGACCGTGAACGGCTGCCCCAGGAAGCGCCCCATCCACACCGAGTCCGCCAGCAGCAGATGGTTGAGGGTGCCGTGGATGGACTTGAAGAACGCGCCCCGGTCCTGCCTGCGCTCGGCATCGGAAAGGCCGGCGCACACCGCATACAGGCGCTCGTTCATCCACTGGTTGTAGGCCGCCATGTCGCGGGCCTGCTCGATCCGCATTCGTGCTCTCCGAGGTCATTGTGAGCTGACGCCCGAGTTGCGTGTTGGGTTTCCAGTGAGTTGTCAGGCCCTGCGGCCCGGAAACCAGCGGCCGATGATGCCGCCCAGACCAAGCCCAACCATGGCTGAGGGAAACCATTGGCCAAAGGCGAAGTGGCCGATCAGTGCGCCAATACCCATGCCGCAGAGCGCCCAGCTACCCACTCGGCGCTGCACCAGTAGGCGTCGGTCCTTGGCAAGTTTCTCCTGTGCAGATGCGGCTCGGGCCGCGCGCTGCTCCAGCATGATGGCATCGGCGACAGCCTCAGCCTGCTTCGGGTCCATCATCACTTCTCCGTGTGGTCCAACGCCCGGGTCAGGCCGACCCGCGAAGCGGCGTCGGCTTGAGTCAATTGTCGATCCCCAGCCTAAAAGACCTTCAAGCGGGATGGCAAGTGGCCTCACGGCCCCCAATAATCGAACTTGAAGATGACGCCCTGAGGAATATCAAACTCGATCCGGCCGCCGCACTCAATCCGATGCCGGCCGGGCGGAACACGACCAGGCTCACCGATCTTGTAGGGCCAGGGCTTGCCGTCGAGCAACAACGGACCGCAGGCTCCCCCATTGTCATCAACGACGGCGAGATAAGTGCCGCCATCATGTGATGCAACTACAGAGCCGCGCAAATGGCCGTTGTCACAACCGGCAAGTGCAAAAGATGCAAAGAACAATGAAGCAATAAGCGGCCGGCTCTTCATCTACGGAAGTCTTCCCAGTGGTGCCTAACACCCAAGTCAAGCCGGGACGCATAGTGGAGCAAAGCACATGCCAAGCTGTACCTGCCCTGTGCCCTGCGACCGAAGCGCCGGCTCGGCCTTGAATCAATTGTTGGACGGCCCTCCGGCAACCGACTGATAGTGCAGGACCGTGGGGAACGGATCGTAGAAATGATGGAGAAGTCGCCTCCACTCCTGATACTGAATGGATCCGCGAAAGCCAATCTCATGATCTCCCAGGGTCTGCCAACGTACCAGAAGGATGTACTCGCTTGGCCGCTCAATGCAGCGACTTAGTTCATGCGAGATGTACCCTGGCATAGACGAAATGATGGTCTGCGCTTGCTGGAACGCAGCCTCAAACTCGTCTGTACGCTCGGGGACTACTTGCAGTGGGGCAACTTCGAGGATCATGGTCGTCTAACGCCTGAGTTAAGTCGCGCCGCGGAGCGGCGGGAACTTGAATGAACTGCTAGACAATGGTTGAGCGGAACGACCCGATTCGCAACCATGCGTAGATAAAGACGCCAAGGATGAGTGGATGTATAACAAGCACGGAAATTGCAATGAATACCCATTCAAATTTTCCACTACCGATGCCAATTATCCCGGCAACAATGGCCACCAGGGCCGCTATTGGGGAAATGATGAAAAAGGCTAATAGGTGGATATAATTTCGATTCTTGCAGCTTGGGCAATCCACACTCCAAGTTTTCAAGCTTCCAATAGAGGCCAGGATGATCTTCAACAGGCCAATATGTTCTCCGCATGTGGCGCAGCTTGAGTGTGTAGGGACCATTGTCTAACGCCTGAATCAAGCCGCGTTGCGGAGCAAGTTCGGCTTGAATGAGTAAAAAGGAGACTTCCCACTTCAGCGGCAAGCCGCTCGGCATCGAGTGCCATGATTGTGTTTCGACGAACAATCAAATGAAGGGGAAGTCTCCAATGGGCACTATAACCATGGGCGTGGACCTGGGCAAAGCAGGTGTTCTCGGTTGCCGAGTTGGACGGTGGCGGCCGGGTCTGCCAGCGCCGGGACCTGAAGCGCGACGCCTTTGTGGCCTGGCTGGTGCAGCTGCCGCCGGGCACCGTCATGGCGATGGAAGCCTGCAGCGGCGCCCACCACTGGGCGCGTCGTTGCCTCGAGTACGGGCTGGTGCCCCGGTTGATGCGACCGGCGAGCAGGAAAGGACAGGCCGCAGCCGCCTGACCGGGCGACACGGCTCACGATGTTCAAACGCCAGAGCGAACAGGTAGCAAGCGGTCAGACCGTCCCGGAGAGAGCCTGACTAACAAGGTGGCGCCACCACATGACACGGTTGATCCCCGTGCATGGGCGAATCCGATGAATGAGAGAGGCCTTCGGGTGCGGTTTTTACCCTGGTCCGGATCAGCAACGCCGATCCAACAAGACCGATTACGGAAATGCAGTCTGGCAACGCTTCGATCACCGATCACTCTGGCCAGTGGTACCGCAACACGCGACAAACCGGTTACAGCAAACGCCTGAAGCTCAAGGCAAGAGCGTCATGTACTCGGGGTTGACGGGAAGCTCCTTACGGAATTGTTAGGCCGCGCCTGGCTGACCTGACAAGACCGTTGATGGGTACAAAGCCACCGGGTTTGGAAAATAGCTGAACTCAAAGCTGAAGTTGCTCTCTCTAAAGTAGATGACGCCAGAAACCTCCGGGGCAGTCGTGAACCATCCGTTGTGCTGCCGATAGAGAACCTGTTCGATCTCCTGGGGAGAAAGCGACGCGACAAACTCACCGAATACACCAAGAACATAAGGCACCCCAACCTCCCGGACAAGTTCGGAATACTGGCCAGCTTTATCACTAAGCTTTCTATAGATGTGATCCGGGGGTATGCCAATCCATCCGCTCCAAGATCCGGTTGAGCAAACTGAAGCCGATATCTCTTGCTCCTTCTCGTTTCTCTGGTGAAGTGTCACCACGTCGATCACTTCCAACAGCCGAGAATTCTCCCCGTAAAGCGACCAATCGGGGGTCTTTCCACGAACGAGCAGCTCGTATCTGAAATTGGCACCGCCTTGCCGCAAATGCGCGCCAAGCAGTAGCTCTCGGTATGTGTGGAATCGAGCGCGAAGTGGTTGTGCCGTTAGCTTCTCCACGAACGGCGCGGCATCGTCCGGGTGCAAACGATCGATGAGCTCATGAAGATGAGCGTTACCAGCTTCGTCTGGGTCTAAACGTGGCAGGTTTCTCACTTGCGCGGCCTAACGCCAGAATTAAGCCGTGCCGCGAAGCGGCATCGGCTTGAATGATTTGTTAGGCCGCACACCAAGCGCTTTGGCAGTCTCTTCAAGCGGTGTACTGAAACCTAGCTTCTTAGCTGGCCGGGAATTCATGTCAATTACCAGCTGGTCAAGACTGCAGCGGTTCAAGCCGCCATCCTGTTCAATGAAGGCCTCGTAATCGAGTGCACAGTTGGTCAGCACGCCGAGTTTGGAAAGATCAGCTGCTCGCGCAAATGCAACAGCGCGATACCCGTTCATCACTCGCTCCCGCACATGGTCCGGGTAACCGGCGAGCTCAAGCACTAGGGAAATGCCCCGAACCAAGCTTATGAACAGCTTTTCGGCCGTGAGGCGCTCTCCCTCCAGCATGAGGAAGCTCAGCTGAGTGCGACTGCTCATATACACAAAGGCGTTGCGCTCTGCCATTGGCAAGAACGTAACGTACCAATTGCCAAGCGGCGCGTCGGTCGCCTGAGCTTCGCCCAAGTGATCTCGTTTGAGACGAGCTCTCGCAGCTATGGCGCGTGTAACGATCAAGTTAGCCATGATGTCTCATGTGCGGCCTAACACCTAAGTTAAGCCGCGCCGTGTAGTGGAGCCAAGCACATGGCAAGCTGCACCTGCCATGTGGTTTGCGGAACGAAGCGGTGTCGGCTTGAACGCATTGTTAGGCCTCAGGCTCCGACCACACGGCCAGCTCATTGCCACCGGGCTCGGTGAAGTGGAACCTGCGGCCACCTGGGAAGGCGAAGATTGGCTTGACCACTTTGCCACCGGCGGCTTCAACCTTGCCGAGTGTACCTTCAAGGTCTTCGCTGTAGAGAACGATGAGAGCGCTTCCGCTTTCGGTGCGAGCCGCCAGGTCGGACCTGAAGAAGCCGCCGTCTAACCCCTGATCGGAGAATGCGACGTAGTCAGGACCGTAATCCTCGAACGCCCAACCGAACGCCCGCTCAAAGAAGCGCTTCGTCTCCGTAAGGTCGCGCGACGGATACTCAACGTAGTTGATCTTCTCATGTCGCGGCATAGCTGCCTCCTGAGGCCTAACACCTAAGTTAAGCCGAGACGCGCAGTGGAGCAAAGCACATGGCAAGCTCTACCTGCCATGTGCTTTGCGGAACGAAGCGGCTTCGGCTTGAACGCATTGTTAGGCGGCCCCCGTGATCCCATTCTCCACAGCCGGGATAACCGCCTGCAGTACTGCGCTGCTATTGCGAACAAGGCTCATGTCACGGCCCTCGTCTGGATCTTTGTCGCCATGCAGCAAGTTACAGCGAACTTGATAAATCACACCCATCAGGCCGGCCAGCCTCTCATTGGCTGGCCTGATGTGATCGCGGTATGCGGCGGCACACCTCTCCGTTTGCTCCCTGAATCTAGGGTCTGATGCATCCTTGCGCATGTCGCCAGGCGGCGTTTCTATGATCTCGAGAGCTGCAGCAGAAGTCTGATCAATGAGCGTGTTCGCTCTCGGGTTGTCCAGGTATCGGCGAACGACTTGCATCACACGCTCTCTCTCGTTGCCATTGGCTTCTTCACCATAGAGGCAGTTAAATGCTGCCCAGAGGCGAAGAAATTCACACCACTCTGGTACGTCTCTGGTTCTGAGCCGTTGCGCGAACAGGGCCTGCTCGTAGATGCTCATTCTGGCCGCCTAACGCCTGAATTAAGCCGCGCCACGAAGTGGCGTCGGCTTGAATGAATTGTTAGGTTACAGGCTTTACACGACGGGCCTGCATTTTTTGAAACTTTGGCCGCATGTAGTACAAAGTCTCAAGAATTGCCTGCAAGAAATCTAATGCTTCCGTCGCGTCTTGTCGTTCAATTTTCTCTTCCGAAGCGTGGGCACCAAAGTTGCGAATAACGCGTAGCTCGTTTGCCCAGTCGTGAATTTCTTGGCTAATCGCCCCGTTTTTATACATTTCCTTTAGCCCGGCAAACATAGTTCTTTGCTTTGGATCATAGTCTTTAGCTACCGCCTCAAGTGCGCGGCCAACCATGGTCACACATGCAATCCAGGATTTGGAGCTCTCGCACCTTACCGCTTCTTCATATGAAGCGCGTACTACCTTTGGCAGAAGATAGCCAATGTGCCGATCGTGTGCCGGAAACATCCTGTAGTACTCGTCAGCATCGAAACCAATCCCAATGTCTTCCCTGAGGAATACAGCAGGTTTGTCGCAAGTTTCGCATCTGGCAAAGGTGTATTCCTCCGGAGGCATTTCATTCGGAAGGAGGTGGACGTGGATGGGAATGAAGTTCGTGTGCTTTTCGCAGTTGGTGCAGATGTAGATCATGTCTCCCCCTGTAACCTAACACCTAAGCTAAGCCGCGCCGCAGCGGGGCGTGAAGCACATGGCAAGTTGTACCTGCCATGTGGTTTGCGCCCCGATGTGGCGTCGGCTTGAGCGCATCGTTAGCCGCTAAACCGTGGCGGTACGAAGTTGCAAATACGAAGTGCTTCTCGAAGGTTCTCGGCATCTTTGGTATTGCCTGAACGTTCAGCGGCAGTAAGTTTCTCTGCTATCCAAGACCGCGCGGCAGGAAAGCTTCTTGGCACAATCTGCCATAGGGCAACACCGTAGTTATGAAATCTCTCATCTAGCATGCATCTTAGCGTGATGCTCCACAGCTTCATTGCGGCCGCCTCAGTCTTGCGGCCAGAACGGCTCAGACCATTCACGAGAGGATTCATATCAACGATGTAATTTATCGCATTGCTAACGTCCTCGCCCACCCTTGATTGAAGAATGGTCCGGAACTCTGGGTTCGTCAGGCCGTACTGGTGGTGAATAAGCGCAGCCATGCCAAAGATTGACCCGTTGTCTTCTGGGTCCATGGGAGTTAGTAAGGAGAGAAAGGAGATGATCTCCTTCTCTGAGCGACGCAGACCCCAGTTGAGAAAGAGCTTTCCAAACATTCCCGTCCCCCGGAGATTGGCTAGCGGCTAACACCTGAATTAAGCCGCGCCGAAGGCGTCGGCTTGAATGAATTGTTAGCGCCGTGGAGGGCGCAGCGATGGCGATTATTGAAATCCAAGGCGGAACGATGAACCACCGCTACCTGATGCGGAAGTCGAAGGACGATCTGGCAAGCATGTACATGCGCCAGCTGCGTGATACGGAGCGGGACGCGAAGGACGCGGAGCGATACCGCTACCTGCGCAAGCACCACGTGCGCGAGTGGGAATCCGACATGCCACACGACAAAGGCGCTCCATCACTCGACCTAGATTTCAGCGCTGAAGGGCATGACCTGGACGCCGCCATTGATCGAGCGATGAGGCGCTAACACCTAAGTTAAGCCGCGCCGCAGCGGGGCGTGAAGCACATGGCAAGCTATACCTGCCATGTGGTTTGCGCCCCGATGCGGTGTCGGCTTGAACGCATTGTTAGGCGCTAGCATAGCCAGACTTCAAGGGCATCCGTCCCGCTGAAGCCCGATAGGCTGAGGTTAAGCGGATCAGAACCCCAGGCCAACCAGAACAGTCGGTCCTCGGGGCAGTAGAGCAACCAGTAGCTCTCTGAGCTGGCCAGGGCATAACCCTCAAGTCTGTCAATTGTCACTTTGCAGGAACGCGCATGATCGTTTGGCACTGCCACCGCCAGCACAGGCGGATCAAGAACATGCGCGAGGAGGTGATCTTTACCCTCTGCGATATAAGCGTCCGCATCCTGGACATGGCCGGTGAACACTTGAGAGGTGTCCTCAAGTGCCTTGTGCAGAATCGCATGGAGCTCGTCGGAGTCGATCACTAGCGCCTAACACCTAAGTTAAGCCGAACCGCGTAGTGGAGCGAAGCACATGGCAAGCTGTACCTGCCATGTGCTTTGCGGAACGAAGCGGTTTCGGCTTGAACGCATTGTTAGGCCGTGCGCTCGAAGACAAACTCATAGTGCGTGACCTCACTCGGGTGAGCTGCCAGCTCACTTAGAACTGTTTGCATGTCCGGCGCCCCTGTCCGGCTCCAATCCGGACTCCGCTCCATGTGCGGCTGGATGAACTCGCTTGTCACCGTGAACGAATCGTACCCCAGGAAACGCCAGCCATTGCGGTACACGAGCGCCACACAAGAAGCGGCGTCCCGTCTTGCTACGAGCGTGACGCCTCCGCGCTGCGTGTGCGGAAACTTCAACTTCTCTAGCAGCTCGCGGCGGTCTGACATAGCGGCCTAACGCCTGAGTTAAGCCGAACCGCGAAGCGGTTTCGGCTTGAACGAATTGTTAGGCTGCGTGCCGCACAAATTATTTGCCACCGATCTTTTGACAGCTCATGCAAGGCGGCTGCTCAACTGGCTGCTTGTCGGTGTAACGAATTGCCTCAGCCTCAACAGTAATGTGGCGATCATTAAGGGCGCGGTCATTGCGGACGATCACAGCATCCGCTCCGATCTGTGCGCCAGCCGCTTGCAATTGAGGGATGGCGTCAGAAATGGACGGGTCGGTCCAGCCGGGTTTGTAACGCTTGGCTGAAACAATACCTACCGATTCATACGGTCTTTGTGGCGGGGAGTACAACACCTGTACTTGGCTTGCATTGGTAGGTGACACAGCGACGCCTGGCGGGAGGTTGCTGTGGACCTGGTACCCGCTGCAAGAGGAAAGGGCAGCCGCTGCGAAAGCGGTTGAAAGCAATCTCTTGAACATGACAGACCCCCTGTTGTTGATTTAGCAGCCTAACACCTGAGTTAAGCCGCGCCGCGAAGCGGCGTCGGCTTGGACGAATTGTTAGGCCTATCTGCCACAGAGCCTGTCATAGCGATCCTGAGCCCGTCTGATTGTGGTCATAGTTCGGTTTGGATCTGAAAGTGCAATATCAAGTTGTGCTTTTGCCTCACCGCATGCTTGGGAGGCCGAAATTTGTTGAGGTTGATCATAAACACGACGGGTAGGTGGGGGACTAATCAGCTCGTGTCGTTGGCCGGTCGCTGGATCAATCATGCCATTGCCGCCGCCGGGGATCATGAATTTTTGTTGCCCAGTAGTGACATCAAGCACCATGCCGGGTTGGTGAGGAACGCTTTCTGTGCGTGTTGGGCACGTAGTACCGCGCTTGATGTAGCTGCTTCCATTTGGACGGATGCAGCGAACGTAATCCCCACCGTCTGAGCCTGAGCAAGGCGTTTGCTGGTACGTCTTGCCACCGCGACCATCTGGGCATGTATAGATTTGCGCTAGGGCAGGTGTTGTCAGAAGCGAAAGCGTAATCAGTAGTATGAGTCGCATTGCATTCTCCAAGATAGGCCTAACACCTGAATTAAGCCGCGCCGCGAAGCGGCGTCGGCTTGAATGAATTGTTAGCCCTCAGCGGGACAGGTGCTGCAAGTGTTGGTCCAGATTGATGAACTCACTGGCCGCTTGCTTGAGCTCCCGAGATGCGTGCCCCCAGAAGACAACATAGACCTTGAAACCACGGGCTTTGAGCTTTTCGATCGCTGGCACGTAGTCAGAGTCCCCGGCCACTAGAGTGATCTCGTCAGTGGCCGGGTCAGCCAGCTCGTAAGAGTCAGCGATCATTGTTGCGACAATATCTGTGTCGATCTTCTTCTCGTGGTTTGCCACGTTTCGGTCGTATGTAGTGACCTCGAAGCCTTTGTGCCGAGCAGCCACCCAAAGAGAGTCGTTCTGCGGAGGGCGCGATCCGAACAAAGCGGCCTTCTTTACGTCGGCGCGGTCTCCGCCGGCGAACTGGAAAAGCTTGCCGAAGTCGAGCTTCCAGGAGTAATCGCAAATTTTGTTCTGTACGGCGGACCAGACGTCAGGAGCGTGGCCATTTTGGAAGGCGGCAACGTGCATGCCCTCGATCCAGATGTTGGAGTTGTCGACGTACAGCAGATTTGCCATGAAGTTGCTCCTGAGGGCTAACGCCTGAGTTAAGCCGCGCCGCAAAGCGGCGTCGGCTTGAATGAATTGTTAGCCCCTCTACGGCTGTCCAGACACTACACTTTCAATCCAGTCGGCGTAATGGCTCAAACGCACATTGCAGGTCACCTGGTCATAGCGACCGTATTTGGCACTCACCACATGGCCCTCAATCACTTTCCAAGACGCCAACCCAGACAAAAGCCATTGATCTTCGACCTGGATAAGCGCGGGGCCACCGCTGTCCCCGTTGCCAAGGGCGCCCTCAAGGGGCAAAGCTGATGATGGCTCGTCGAACCGATAGCAAAACCAGCGGTCGTAAGCACTGGTGATCTCGTTGTAGGCACGACGAAGTTCCGTCCGGTTACGCCCACCGAGACTGTATCCTGCAGCACCGTTGCCGGTCGCTCCTTTCCCGATGATCTTGACGATCTCTCCGGGCCGCACGCTGTCTTCGTGGAGTGCGACAGAGACGACATCCGTCACGGGCTCGGCCAGCTTGACTAGCGCGATGTCGTCAGACGACGAAAGAAACACAACGATCAAAATTGCTTCGCCACTGGCCATCGCGTGGTCGATCAATTCTTGTGGCAGCGGTTTATATCCAGCGTGGATGACGGTGCGCTCAACGTCCCTGGGCTTCCCGTTGATATCTACTTGCTTGAGTTCGGAGTGCAGCGGGATCGTATGTGCAGCGGTGATCACCCACTGTGGGGCAATCAGTACGCCGTGCCCCTCACTGGGCATATCGACGAGCGCATGGAATTCAGAGGTCGTAATGCGATACTTCGAGTCGTCAACATCATGTCGGATGACGATGGCGCTGGCAGGGGACGCCAGCGTGAGCAAGAGTGCGAGCAACAAAAATCGGGGCACGTGTGGCTCCAACGGGGGGCTAACACCTGAATTAAGCCGTGTCGCGAAGCGGCATCGGCTTGAATGAACTGTTAGGCGGCATGCTACTGCAAGACTGCAAGTGCCAGTCTTTGCTGCTAGAGCCTTCCGGCAAGGAACGCAGAACCAGCTGGCTGGCCCTAGCGCTCATGACGCGGAAGGAGAGAGGCGTGTGGGTGACGTTGATGCTGTGCCCTTCAACCAGCCCGCTTTGAAACACCAGCACATCGCCGGAAAGATCTAGCTTGTATGTGCCAAGGAAGTCACCTGAGTATTCGTCACCAGCGATGATGAACTCCGCAGCTGGGTCCTGGCAGTTGGACCACCATGCCCCTTGAATCGAGTCGAGCGACAAGGGGTGGCCCGCTGGTGCGGCGGCACCCAGAGCAAGGATTCCTAAGAGCCCAGTTGCGATGATCTCGCCCATGCCGCCTAACGCCTGAGTTAAGCCGCGCCGCGAAGCGGCGTCGGCTTGAATGAATTGTTAGGGCGCAACTCGCAACCAGGGAAGCGAGTACGGAAGGTCTCATCGGCGTAGGGGCCAGCAATGCCGAGGAAGTAGATGGTCAACGCGTAGAGCCTTTGTGCCACCGGCAGTACCAATGCCCTGTAAAGCTTGAGTAGCCCCGGCCGGACGCAAGCCCAAAGCTGCGCCCCAACTAGCATTGCGAATAAATCAATGCCAAAGGCATCAACAAATGGAATCAGCAGCCTGAGTTCCGGATGTGAGGCGAGCAGCACGACCACCATTACAGTCATGGCTGCCATTGCCCATTTGTACCAATTTCTTCGACTCACCCTTGGACTCTCATTGCGCCCTAACGCCTGAATTAAGCCGCGTTGCGGAGCAACGTCGGCTTGGATGACTTGTTAGGCCGATGCCTGCCGAAGTTGCCGATTGATACGCGCAAGCCCGCGGCCCGCCATAACGGCAAAGACGATGCCTGCCAGACCAATTGCAATGATTAACAGATCACGACTGGAAAAGTCGGTGGGCGGTGCGATGAGGCACGCAATGAATGAAAAGCAAAGGGACAGGGTGGCCAAGACCACCAGAAATGCATTTGAGACAACTTTCATATCAAATCTCCATATTTTGAAGTTGCGATACAGCGGCCTAACACCTGAATTAAGCCGCGCCGCGAAGCGGCGTCGGCTTGAATGAATTGTTAGGCGGCGCTGCCACGTGCTACCGCCCAGAGGATGAGACCACCAAACACCAAGGAAACCAAGCCAATCAGTGCGACGTAGCGTGTGAAGAGAGGAACGACTTGCTGCGCGAAGCGATGATGCCACCGCCAGGGAATGACCAGCAGGCCTGCGGTGGTGACAAGCAGCAGCCAGCCAAAAAGGTTGAAGACGCCAGACAGAGACATGCGTGGGGCATAGACCACAAGTGCAGCGCCAACAGCGAAGCGCAAAAATAACTCCGCGAAGTGCACAGATGCAGAACTGGCGAACCCGAGCAGGAACCGACTGGCTCGTGCTGGCACGAACAGCGATGCGGTTCCCAAGGCAAGCAAGTACATGCCCGCGAGTACAACGACAGCAAGAGCAAGTGCTTCAAGCAACGACATTGTTTGATAGCCGCCTAACGCCGTGTTAAGCCGCAGCCGGCCGACCGCGGTCCATTTGATCGAAGCATCTCCCCGGCTGTCGGCTTGAACACACAGTTAGCCTTCATCGCCGCCGTCGTCAAGGATGTCGCTCAAGACGCCGAATACGTACTCGTGCATCCACGACCCGCCTTCGCCTGCCGTGATGATTTCACCCTCATTTTTCGGGTGGCAAAAGGTGAGAACTGGCGAGAGGGATTCACCGTTGAGCTCCATGACTGCGCTGCCGTCGACGATTGCGGTGACAGAGAAAGCGATGTTACCTGCGGCTTCCTCCAGCATGGCGCGGTCGGAAACCCCGGCCTGCTTTAGACCAGACAGGATCGACTCGACGATCTCTCTAGTCAGAGCCAACTGCATCGCATCGTACGTTTCGGCGTTTGGAGAAAGCTTCATCAGCGCGTTTCCAGAACGGGGGCTAGTAGAACCTGAAGGCTAACACCTGAATTAAGCCGAGCCGCGAAGCGGCTTCGGCTTGAATGAATTGTTAGGCGCCACCTGACAATTTGTCACGACCATTGCCTGACTAGCTGCCTACACCAAAGACGGATAACGGAAAGAGGATAACCGTGACCGGCTTAGGGAACGCAACGCCCAAGGCTGCACTGCAAGCAGCAAATGCGAGACCCCAGGCTCCTACATCCATTAGTGAAACAGGCGTTGTGCCAAGTGCAATGCGACCGAGCGCGCCGATCCAAAAACCTCCGAGACCTCCAACGAATGCAGCCAAGCGCCGATCGCTAGCGGTAATGGGTGCTCGCCACCAATCCCGGAATGATCGCTTTCGTTGTTTGAGCATCGACGTTTCTCGTGGCGCCTAACACCTGAGTTAAGCCGCGCCGCGAAGCGGCGTCGGCTTGAATGAATTGTTAGCCGCTACTCGTGAAAGCGGCCTTTCTCACACCAGAATCTAGTTGCAACGTCTTTTTGGCGCTGGAAAAGTTCTTGCGCCAATTGGCAATTCTCTTGGTTGTACTTGTCACCGTCTGCCGCGTCAAAGGTTGCGAGATGGACGCGCATGGACGAGTCAAGAACGGAGTTGCGATAAAGAGTGTAGGTCTGGCTGTCCGAGCCGCCGATGCGTGAGCAGGCCGGTAGCGTTGCGATTGCAGCGAAAAGTGCGAGCGAGAAATGTCTCATAGCGGCTAACACCTGAATTAAGCCGCGCCGTGAAACGGCGTCGGCTTGAATAAATTGTTAGGCCTCACGCCCATTGAGCAGAGAAGCCATCTGAACTGCATCTGATCGCTGCAAGAATAGGTACAAGAGCTTGCAGCTACCGAACTCCCGATGAAGCTCCGACTCGCGAATAGGATGGTTGCCGAAGCGAAAGCGACGCGTTGCACCTGACCGAGCCGGAAGCTCGTAGACGCCAAAGCTGCGCGGCAAAGTGAGATGGCCGTCGGGTCTTACCTCGGCTGGCGGGACTGCACGCGCACCCAACTCTTGCTCTGTTGAAGCTGCCATGATCTCGCTCTGTGAGGCCTAACACCTAAGTTAAGCCGCGCCGCGTAGTGGAGCAAACCATATGGCAAGCTGTACCTGCCATGTGGTTTGCGTAACGAAGCGGTGTCGGCTTGAACGCATTGTTAGGCCTCATAGCAGGAGTTGCCAATAGCCGACATCCACCCAGCGATCTTGCTTGTAACCCACCTGCTCAAAGTGAGCCACCTTCTTGAACCCGAGCCGCTCATGCAACCCAATACTCGGTTCGTTTGGAAGAGCTATACCACCTATCACCGCGTGCATGGACGCAGCACGAATTGCAGCTATAAGGGCTTTGTAGAGCTGAGACCCGACACCCTTGCCGGTGTGGCTAGCGTCTAAGTAGATGGTGGCCTCAACCGAGAACCGATAGGCACAGCGTCCCTTCCACTTTGAAGCGTAGGCGTAACCCACAACACAACCCGCGGCTTCAGCCACGAGCCAGGGCAATGAAGTAGCCAACGCCTCTGACACTCGATGTGCCATCTCTGCTTCAGTAACGGGTTCAGTCTCGAAAGTAATGACAGTGGTCGATACGTAATGATTATATATTCGCGCCAATGCGGTGAAGTCGCTTTCTTTGACGGTGCGAACGGAAACGTCCATGAGGCCTAACACCTGAATTAAGCCGCGCCGCGAAGCGGCGTCGGCTTGAATGAATTGTTAGCCTTCACCCGCGACCAAATCGATCTTGGACGCAACAGATCTTACGTTTGAGTAGAGGCGATTGAATCTCTTCTCTCGCGCGACATGCGAGATGATCTCTGCACGATGTCTTGCGTCAGGCGTGAGTGACTCGTCTTGTGATTGCTGCGAGAACTTGCTGTATAGGTCGTCTTGTTCATGGAGAGGGGTCTGGGCTCCGATTAGCTCTGCCTCCAGTACGTACCCGTAGTTGGATTGCGCAAACTCTCTTCCTTCCGGCTGCTTTGAGAAGTACTTCATCACAGCACCGGCGGTCGATCTACCAGCAATGAACTCCTTGTAAAGCTCCGAGTTCTTTATCTTGAGAATAATCAAGCAGCCAAGCATCAGCGGATGCAAGTAGTGATTCTGCGGTGTGGCACGAATAGCTAGGCTTAAAAGCGAGAAAGCGCGTTCACGCTCCCGAAACGAAAAATCCAAGGCGCTGAAAAGATGCTTGAACAGGCTTTCAAGTCGATCTTTGTCGAACCTTGTTTCGTTATGCTGCATGCGCGCTGCGAAGAACTCATCTAGTCCAAACCGGCTAAACTGGGCATTCAGGAAGTCTTCTGTACCCGGGGTTGGCAAGTTCAGCTCTAAGTCGAAGAATCTTTTAAGGTATCCATCGACATCCATTTCCTGGCCATATAGCGTCCTTACAGAATGTCCAAGTTGATCTGGGTCTAATGCGATGACGAACGCGATACGGTCAATTGAGAAGAAGTGCTTAACAATTTCGAGCAGTCGAACCGCGTGAGTGGGCCTGCATCTATCAAGCTCATCAATGATAAAGACCAGCGGCAGCTTGGAATCATCGCCGTACAGGGATTGCGCAATATCATTCAGTTCTTTTCGAAAAGAGACGACTGACCTCTTGGCTTCCGTGTAGGAATCAATCTGATCTTGCGTGAATTTCTCCGCGGCGTCAGCTATAGCGGCCTCTGTCAACTGATCGAGATTAACGACCCCTGCAGTTCCAATTCTCACTGCCGCAGGTATGGCTGCCCTGATGATCTTGCCTCCATACTTTTTTGCTTTATCGATCTTGATTTGGATCGAACGATTCCTATGACTCCTGAGCACGCTCAGTTGCTCTTCCGTGTCCCCTAGAAGAGCGACAAAAGGATCGTCTATATAATCGCTCTCCCACGCATTGAAACTTATGATCTTGAGTTCGTTCGCAGCTAGATGAGCCTCTAGCATTCGCAGAAAGGTTGATTTCCCATAACCCCACGGCGCGTTGACGGAAATCACGAGCGGCTCGGTGCTGCTCTTCAAGATATTTGTCAGGGCTTCGACAGCTGGCTTTCGACCCAGCTTGTCGTTCTGAAACGGGTCGTCGGCGGATACGTCAAATAATGGGGCACGAAGTCGCATGAATGATCTCAGTGAAGGCTAACACCTAAGTTAAGCCGAGACGCGTAGTGGAGCCAAGCGCATGGCAAGCTCTACCTGCCATGTGCTTGGTGGAACGAAGCGGCTTCGGCTTGAACGCATTGTTAGGCCGCACTTGCGATAACTGCAAACGAGCTGGCGAGAAGCACAATTGCGACAACAGCAATAACCGTTGCAATGATGCTGACCAAAAAGCCTTTAAGAAGTGTGGTGCCAAGCGTGAATGAATAGATTCCTGATCCGACAATCAAAGCGACGAGTACTACGATCAGTTGATCTGAAGCTATGGATCTGACGACTGCAGATAGCACCATCTGCAGGATGACGGCAATAAGCGCTGACCCAAAGCCCGTCCTCTCAGCTCCGACCATGCGAGCAGCAAGCATGACTGGAACTACCAGCGCGACTACAAGAACTGCGAACATGAGAACTAACTGCAGCATAAGCCTCCCCTGTGCGGCCTAACACCTGAGTTAAGCCGCGCCGCGTAGTGGAGCACACCATATGGCAAGCTCTACCTGCCATATGGTTTGCGTAACGAAGCGGCGTCGGCTTGAACGAACTGTTAGGCCGCAGCATGCGACGACAGTGAGAGGCACGCAAGCTGTTTGCCTTGGGTGTTCCCGAAGCCACCAAGAGCTGGCGCGCGGCCGCAAACCATCCGCTGGGAGTCTCCGAAGCCAGGGCCTGCCCCGAGATAAGACCGTGAGCCCCTGCCTGGTCGGCGCCGAAGCGACCGAAGCCGAACAACCCGACCGCAGACCTATCCCGCGCGGCGAGACGCTGGCCGAAGCACAAAGGCGCTGAGAGAAGCGGCGAGCTGATAGACCAGGCGCAACTGCCATACCCGACTCTGCTCCTTGTGGCCTAACGCTTGAGTTAAGCCGTGCCGCGAAGCGGCATCGGCTTGAACGAATTGTTAGCGCGCAACCTAGCCATTGGAGGGCAACTGAGCAACCGCCGCCTCCAGGCCCTCTGGCTGCGGGTTGCCCTGAGCAAGCCAGTCATGAGCAAAGACACTCATCTGAGCCTTTGCCAGTGCGTCGGCGGTAGCGCCAGTAAAGCCAGAACCGGGCAGCCCCGACTCTTGCTGCACGACGAGTACCGTTAGAGGCGGCAGTTTGTTGAGAATGCAGTAGGACTGAATTGGCTCAAGCAACTGCCCGAGACCTGCTCGTGGAACTCCGATAAGTGCAGAAACGTGACTGTAAGTCAGCGACTGTCTGTTCTTTGCGGCCCACGCCAGAACAGCCCAGATCTGACTAGCTCTTTCGGATCGCGTCATAAGTCCCCTTGCGCGCTAACACCTGAGTTAAGCCGCGCCGCGAAGCGGCGTCGGCTTGGACGAATTGTTAGCCGTTAAGCCGCTTGACCATGAAAGCCGATGACGACGGGCACAACTCCGAGAATTGGCTGGTGCGGGCGATGGATGCCGGGGCCTCATTGCGACTGGCATGGACGTATCCGCGACGCTCAAAAAATTTGTCTGCGGTGGTGGTAAGCAAGTACACGGCATGTGCACCCAGCACCGCAGCTTGCTGCTCTGCGCATGAAGCAAGTTTGGCACCAAGTCCTGTGCTGCGGTGTGACTCTGTAACGGCAAGTGAGCGAAGCAGCGCATTTGCTCCGTGTATCTCCAGACCGACCATCCCGGTCAAAGTGCCATCAGGCGCATGGCCGAACAACAACACCTTGGACGATCCGGACAGGTCGCTGGTGGGCAAGTGGCAGGAACTGAGCAGAGCCTCGGCGGCCGAGTCAAACTCTATGGGTCGGATCGATGTGTCCATGACGGCTAACACCTAAGTTAAGCCGAACCGCGTAGTGGAGCGAACCACATGGCAAGCTTTACCTGCCATGTGGTTTGCGGAACGAAGCGGTTTCGGCTTGAACGCATTGTTAGGCCTGCTGACTCTGGAAAGCCACGTGGTAGCCATTGCAGTCAGTGATACCAAACTCTCTAGAGCCATGCGGCATGTCTTGCAGGGGCCAAGCAACAGCAACATTGTCTTTGACAGTTTCGTAATAGCCATCCACGTTGGGAACCGTGAAGTAGATGGTCCCTGAGAGCCCAAGCGGACCCTCCCAGATGTCGCCGGACGTGAAGATGAGCGCTCCGCCGTGCAACTCGACGGTGAGGGTTTGCTCCGCCGTATCGCGGACGCTGAAGCCGAGCACTGACTTGTAGAACTCGCGAGTCTCCTCAAGATCTCGACAACGCAGAAGTATGGTCAGCATTGATGTCTCCAAGCAGGCCTAACGCCCAAGTTAACTGGCAGCAACGTGCGCAGCACGTTGATGTCCAGTTGAACGCCGAGTTAGGCGGCGGCGCGGAGGAGAGGGCGTTGAAAACAAGAAAATTAAGCACATTTCGTTGCAACAATCAAGCCGCTTGCCCACGACAGTTTTGACGTGACAAACATGGGCAAGCTTTCAAGCTTCTCTGTTAGCGCCGAGACCTTCTCAGCATGTCCATCTGGCCAATTTGATTGCGGCAGCATGTCGTCGATAACGTACAGGCCGCCGGGATTGAGCAGGGCCAGTGTTTCATCAAGCATCTGGTACTTTCCTGACCAGGTGTCTGCAAAGATGAAGTCGAAGCGCTGGCCGGCAATGCCTTTGATGAACTCGTCTCCGTCTGAGCACACCACAGTTAACCGGTTGTCGTTGCCGAGATGGTGGCGAAGCACTGACAGTGCAACTTCGTCATTGTCTACGGTCGTCAGTGTGGCCGTGGCGTTCATCCCGTCCAACAGCCATGCTGTAGAGAGGCCGGTTCCCGAGCCAAGCTCAAGAAATTTGGATCCTGGTTTTGACGCAGCCAGTGTTCGCAAGAACGAGCAAGTGAGTGGCTCAGAAGCCATGCTGAAGCCGACCTCTCTGGTTGCATGCCAGATGGAGGTGATGACTTCGGGTTCCCTGATATTGTTTGAGTCGTTCATTTGATGCTTGTATTTAAAGCGCTTGTCAAGTGCTTTTCATGAGAGGCCTAACACCAGAATTAAGCCGTGCCGCGAAGCGGCATCGGCTTGAATGACTTGTTAGGCCGCATATCAGGATACGGGCCTCGGTCGTCGCTCCGAGAACTCCGTGTCCAGCAGCTCAAGCCACGCGTCCACTCGGTAGTGCTCCTCGGGGGCAAACTTGAGCAAGCCAGTGAGTACTTTCTTCGCCTCCGATAGCTCACCCAACTGGTAGTGAGCTTTGGCGAGTGCCCAATGGGCATCGGGACTCAGGGGCTGCGAGGCGACCCACTCCAATGCGGTGAACTTTGCAGCTTTGCTCTGCCCAGAGGCGAGTAGTTCATCAAGCTCAGACCTCTTGTTGCTGCTTCGGTTGTTGCTCCGCCCTTCCTTTACCGCGTCCAACAGATTGACCGCGATGACGAAGAAGATGATGAGCATGCCAAGCACGCATAGCGCAATGAGAACCAGGAGCCACTTTATAGCTGTAAGTTGGCTCAGTAGCGGGGTCAACGATTCCACCGAACTCTCCATTGCGGCCTAACACCTAAGTTAAGCCGCGCCGCAGCGGGGCGTGAAGCACATGGCAAGCTATACCTGCCATGTGGTTTGCGCCCCGATGCGGTGTCGGCTTGAACGCATTGTTAGGCGCTAGCATAGCCAGACTTCAAGGGCATCCGTCCCGCTGAAGCCCGATAGGCTGAGGTTAAGCGGATCAGAACCCCAGGCCAACCAGAACAGTCGGTCCTCGGGGCAGTAGAGCAACCAGTAGCTCTCTGAGCTGGCCAGGGCATAACCCTCAAGTCTGTCAATTGTCACTTTGCAGGAACGCGCATGATCGTTTGGCACTGCCACCGCCAGCACAGGCGGATCAAGAACATGCGCGAGGAGGTGATCTTTACCCTCTGCGATATAAGCGTCCGCATCCTGGACATGGCCGGTGAACACTTGAGAGGTGTCCTCAAGTGCCTTGTGCAGAATCGCATGGAGCTCGTCGGAGTCGATCACTAGCGCCTAACACCTAAGTTAAGCCGAATTGCAGCGCGTAGCCGGGCACATGGCAAGCTCTTTCTGCCATGTGGCTGGCGTAGCGATGCAATTTCGGCTTGAACGCATTGTTAGGCCGCTACACGCGACCCCTGAGGTAGAAGGCACATGCCTTAGCGTCAGAGGCTACAGCCGCATCAGGACTGGCGACAAGTTGTTTGACCTGCAGTAGCTCATCACTGCCGCCAACAACAGCGGCCACTTGGATAGCGCGCCTTGCGAGGTCGGGAAGATTTGATTGCATGGCAAGTCGAACGACCTGGCGAGCGCGCTGGCGAAAATCAGGAATTGAACTGGTCAGCTCCCTTGTAACGTCATGCAAATGCTCAACGGCGACGTAACCGCGCGCCTCATTACGGCGTTGACTCCAAGTGAACGATGGCCCGTGCGGTCCCCGTGTTACCAGCCACAACCAGACTTCATCGGCAGGATTACCGCCAAGGCGCATGATCTCAGTGATAGTTGCCGGGCTCATGGGTTGCAGTGATCTTTCCTGCGGCCTAACGCCTGAATTAGGCCGCGCCGCGAAGCGGCGTCGGCTTGAATGAATTGTTAGGCTGCACCGCGACCTAGTAGGGCAGCCCAGATTGATGGGGCAGCGGCCAATAAGAGTACGACAAGAACCCCAACAAGAGCCGCGGCCCACAGAGGGATTTGCTTGTGCCTATAAACGGCAGCAGCACTAATGATTGCCCCGATAACAATCGTGCCAATTGCTTGAGGCCTTACAACGACGTAGTAGCTGGACGACCACAGCACCAGTACGCCATAAGCCAGTATTGCTGGAATAAACATGGCCGATAGAAAAGCAACGATCACATGCGCCCAGCGCCGTTCAATTGGGTGTGATTTTGGCGGTTGGTAAAGACTGTTGCTCATAAGCAGCCTAACGCCTGAATTAAGCCGCGCCGCGAAGCGGCGTCGGCTTGAATGAATTGTTAGGCGGCTGAGTCAAGTCGTTCAACAGCTGTTCTTGCCGCATCGCTTACAGCCAGCCACCCTGGATCTTGCCGCCAATCTGGCCATTCTTGTGACAAATTTGGAAGATGCTGCTCGAACACTCCGTGGAATTCAGCGAGAATTGCCAATTCTCCAGCGGAGAAGCACTCTCGCCACTCACGTTGCCCGCGATCCCATGTCTCCTGCGGATATCTGGGTGGACAGATCTTCTCCGCGGGGAAGTAAAGGTCATTGAACCACCCGCAGATGAGTTCATTTGGCCCAACGACCTCATTGAGATTAGCGAGATCGTCAAGGTGTTCGCGGATCGATGCGTGGTAAGCGAGTTGCCCCATAGCCGCCTAACACCAGAATTAAGCCGTGCCGCGAAGCGGCATCGGCTTGAATGACTTGTTAGGCCGCATATCAGGATACGGGCCTCGGTCGTCGCTCCGAGAACTCCGTGTCCAGCAGCTCAAGCCACGCGTCCACTCGGTAGTGCTCCTCGGGGGCAAACTTGAGCAAGCCAGTGAGTACTTTCTTCGCCTCCGATAGCTCACCCAACTGGTAGTGAGCTTTGGCGAGTGCCCAATGGGCATCGGGACTCAGGGGCTGCGAGGCGACCCACTCCAATGCGGTGAACTTTGCAGCTTTGCTCTGCCCAGAGGCGAGTAGTTCATCAAGCTCAGACCTCTTGTTGCTGCTTCGGTTGTTGCTCCGCCCTTCCTTTACCGCGTCCAACAGATTGACCGCGATGACGAAGAAGATGATGAGCATGCCAAGCACGCATAGCGCAATGAGAACCAGGAGCCACTTTATAGCTGTAAGTTGGCTCAGTAGCGGGGTCAACGATTCCACCGAACTCTCCATTGCGGCCTAACGCCGGAATTCAGCCGCCGACAGACCGCGTAGCGGGATGGCGGTCGGCTGGAATGACTTGTTAGCTGTATTACTTGCCTCGCGCGTGATACTGCGGACAGTGCTATTTGCTGAGCACGAACTTGCAAAGGTCTCTCGAATGCTCCTGAAGAAATGCCTGCTTGTTTTGCAATGGCTCAACGCTTTGTGGTGGCGGTTGATCCATGAACGAGAAGTGGCCCGCGCCGTCAGTGATGCGAACGTCCACAGTTTGCCAGTCACGCATTGCCTGAGCCAGCCACTCGCTTTGTGCGGGAGGCGTGATGACATCCTCGGAGCCGACCCACGCCAGAATAGGAACACGCACCGAATCAAGTGCGCCCGGTGCTTGGAAGAACCCAGTTGGCGGCGCAAGCAGGCCGAGGCGCGTTAGCCGCCCATCTGCAACGATGTGGACTCGCTGGCCAGGCCCCAACCACATTTGTCCGCCAGCTAGTGCGATGAGTGTGGCTGCACCGATAGAGTGACCCACGCCGACCACAGCCGCGCCAGGCTGGACGAATGCATTGAGTGCAAGGCACAACCGCCTTGCTCGGAGCGCCAATTCCGCTTGCGTGGGCACTGGCGAGGCGAGTCGTTGGAAATGTGGTGCAACGACCATGCAACCTGATTCAGCCAACGTCTCCAGAAGCGTAACGTGGCGCTCTGGGTTGCCACCTGCACCCACCGCGAAAAGCACCACTGGAGAAAGTTCTTGGGCCTCGCGCACCGAGACTTCGAATGACTCTGAACAATCTTGCAGGGTCTGCGTGTGCATCAAATGCTTTTCCTTGCCTCGGAGTAATTCATACGGCTAACACCTAGTAGACCCCACAACCGGGGGATATCCCGGAGTATTCAGGCCCGGGGGGTGCTGGTCAAATCGGTCAATTCCTACATGCATTCAGTCGCTTGCCCGATGTCCCGGCCCACATGGCCGCGTACATCCTGCTTGCGGGCACCGGTGGATACGCGGTGCTACTTCTTATCTGCACGGAAGCGTCTGATAAACATGGATGCGAAACAAGCGCGGGCACCGCGGCTGTTTGACGAGGTTCGGCGGAAGTTGCGGGTGCATCACTACAGTTTGCGCACGGAGCGGGCCTACCTGGGATGGATCCGCCGGTTCATCCTGGCCAACGGGCGCCGGCACCCGCGGGAGATGGGCGGGCGGGAGGTGGAGCACTTTCTCAGCCAGCTGGCGGTGCAGGGCAAGGTGGCGGCCAGCACCCAGAACCAGGCGCTGTCGGCACTGCTGTTCCTGTACCGGCAGGTGCTGGGCATGGAGCTGCCGTGGATGGAGGACGTGATACGTGCCAAGCGGCCGGCGCGGCTGCCGGTCGTGTTGTCGCAGGGGCAGGTGCAGGCGTTGCTGGCGTGCATGGAGGGGCGTACCGCGTTGGTCGCGCGGTTGCTGTACGGCACCGGCATGCGGCTGATGGAGGGGCTGCGGCTGCGGGTGAAGGACGTGGACTTCGCGCGCAACGAGATCCTGGTGCGCAACGGCAAGGGCGGGCGCGACCGGCGCACGCTGCTGCCGGCGTCACTGGTGGCGCCGCTGCAGGATGAGGTGCAGCGCGCGCGCATCCTGCATGGCGGCGATCTCCAGGCCGGGTTCGGCGCGGTGTGGTTGCCGCATGCGCTGGCGCGCAAGTATCCGAATGCGCCCACCGAGTTCGGCTGGCAATACGTGTTCCCGGCGCTGCGCCTGGCGGTGGATCCGCTTGATGGCACGACCCGCCGGCATCACCTGGATGACGCAACCCTGTCGCGTGCCATCCGCAGTGCACGCCTGCGCGCGGGCATCGACAAGCCGGTCTCGGCGCACACCCTGCGTCATTCATTCGCAACCCACCTGCTCGAGGCCGGTTACGACATCCGCACGATCCAGGAACTGCTGGGGCACAAGGATGTGGCCACCACCCAGATCTACACGCACGTGCTCAACCGCGGCGGCCGCGGGGTGCTCAGCCCGCTCGACAGCCAGGCTCGCGGCTGACCGTTGTGGACGGAGCCCGCGGGTACGCGGAGCGTGCGCCCGGGCACATATCCGGCGCCTGTTCGCAGCGCGTTCGCAGCCCCTTCGGCGGCGGGGGATATCCTGTGCCTGCGCCATTGCCCGGCCGCCCCGGCCGGGTCCTGCTTCCGGAGGCCGCCATGTCCACGCCGCGCCGCGTCGAGAACCTGCACACGGACAAGGGCAAGGTGCCGGTGTATGCCACCGGCATCGTCGAGCAGCCGTGGGACGACTACGACGCTGCCGACCACACCACCTGGGGCACGCTGTACCGGCGCCAGCGGGCACTGCTGGCCGGGCGCGCGTGCGACGAGTTCCTGCAGGCGCAGGACGTGATGGGGATGAGCCCGCAGGCAATCCCGCGTTACCGCGAGCTCAACGCGGTGCTCGGCCAGGCCACCGGCTGGCAACTGGTCGGGGTGGAGGGGCTGTTGCCCGAGCTGGATTTCTTCCAGCACCTGGCAGCACGGCGCTTCCCGGTGACCTGGTGGATCCGGCGCCCGGAGCAGATCGACTACATCGCCGAGCCGGACCTGTTCCACGACCTGTTCGGCCACGTGCCACTGCTGATGGACCCGATGTTTGCCGACTACATGCAGGCCTATGGCCGCGGCGGGGTCAAGGCGCATGGGCTGGGTGCCGAGGCGCTGCAGAACCTGGCCCGGCTGTACTGGTACACGGTGGAGTTCGGGCTGGTGCGCCAGCGCGGTGAGCTGCGCATCTACGGCGCGGGCATCGTGTCTTCCGGTGGCGAGTCGGTGCATGCACTGGAAAGCGCGGCGCCCAACCACGTCGGCTTCGACCTGGAGCGGATCATGCGCACCGGCTACCGCATCGACAGCTACCAGGAAACCTACTTCGTGATCGACAGCTTCGAGCAGCTGATCCAGGCCACCAGGCCCGACTTCGCGCCCATCTACGCACGCCTGGCCGGGCTGCCCGCAATTGCGCCTGGCCTGGTGCTGGCCGATGACCGGGTCTTCCAGCGCGGCACCGGCAACGGTGATGACGCCTGAGGCGCGAGGGCGGTCGCCGGCGAGGCCGGCTCCTACAGTGCCAGGCGTGACGGCGTGCGCGGTGCCATCTGGCGCACGCTGCGCGCAGGTGCGGGCGCCAGCAGCTGCTCGGCCAGCTGGCGCGCGGCCAGGCGCAGTTCCGGCACCGCGGTGATCTCCCACAGCTGGCCGCGCAACAGCGGGCCAAGGCAGTACAGCCCGCGCACCAGCGCACCGTGGCGGTCCAGCACCTCGAACTGCGGCGTGGCCTGCACGCCCAGGCCGTGCGGGTCGGCAGCGATGGTGCCTGCGTCACGCAGCTGGCCGATCAGGGGATGGCTGGTGCATTCGATGTCGGTATCCAGGCCGGTGGCGCGGATCAGCACGTCGTAGCGCTCGGCCAGTGCATGCACGTGTCCGCGCTCGCGGACCAGCACTTCCACCGCGCTTTCGCCGCGGCGCGCGCGCAGCAGGCGCCCGGCACGTACCCGCAGGCTGCCTTCCTTGATCTGTTGCTGGAGCTCGTCGTGCACGGCGGGAGCCAGCCGGTGGCGTGCCGCTTCCCAGTACGAGCGCAGGTGCCGCAGGAAGCGGCTGCGCTGTGCGTCGGGCAGGGTCTTCCAGTAGGCCTGCAGGTGCGGACGCAGCGCGTCCACCAGATCGCGCCAGTCCGGTACCACCGGCAGCAGGCTGCGCAGTACGCGCAGCAGCTGGTGCACGTCGGCGGCGCCCAGGGCGTGCAGTACCGCCGGCGGCAGGGCGATCTCCGGGCCGGAGTCGGCCAGGTGCGGTTGCGGCAGCAGCCCGTGGCGGGACAGGGCGGTAATCGGCCCGGAGTGGCCGCGCCGGCGCAGGGTCACCACGGTGTCGGCCATGGTCAGTCCGGTCCCCACCACCAGCACCCGCACCGCGTGCGGCACCGTGGCCAGGGCGTCGGTGCCGCGCAGGTTGCGCTGCCAGGGCCAGGCCACGTAGGCCGGGTCCACCAGCAGGCGCGGGCCCACGCCCTGCAGCCGCTGCGGCGGCAGGGTGCCAACCGCCAGCACCACCCGGTCTGTCACGAAATCCGAGCCATCGGCCAGGGTCACCCGGAACGCCCCGGCCTCGCGATCCACTGCCACCGCTTCCTGCTGGACCTGGTTGAAGCCGGCCAGCGAGACCTGCGCGGCCGACTGCAGGCGCGAGTACAGGTATTCGCCGTAGACCAGCCGCGGCAGGAAGCTGTCCTCGGCGCGCCGGGTCAGGTGGAGCCAGCGCGCGAATTCTCCCGGCTGGTCGTGGGTGGCGCCCAGGTCGCGCGCGCGCACGTTGAGCAGGTGCTCGGGGCGGGCCTCGCCATAGGCCACCCCGCGGCCATAGCCGTCGGGCGTGCCGACCAGGCACAGGTCGACCCCTGGCGGGGCGTTCCGCGCCAGCTCGGTGGCCAGCACGCTGCCGGTGAAGCCCGCTCCGATGATGGTGATCCGCATGGTCCGTCCTCGCGTTGCAACCCCTGCGCGCCAATCAGAGCCGGGGTGCGGGAATGATGGATAAAGGCCGGGTTATGCGGGGCCATTGCGGTGGCAACCGTTGGCTACAAGCACATGACCAATGGCCATGGAACACGCGCCTGCACGTGCTGGCCGGCCATGCGGCTGCATACTGTTGGCATGCCTTTGAACGCGTTTCACCGGCCATGGGCCAGCTGCCTGCTGCTGGCGTGCCCCGTTGCCCTGCCCACGCTGGCCTTCGCCGCCGACGCCCCGACCACCCTGCCCACGGTGTCGGTGAGTGCACGGGTCGAATCGGTGGCGGCCTTCGACCTGCCGGCCTCGCTGGATGTGGTGGACCTGCGCGCAGACCCGTGGGCGCGGGCCAGCCTGCCGCAGGCGCTGGGCAGCGTGCCGGGGGTACTGGTGCGCGAACGCCAGAACCTGGCCCAGGACACCCAGCTGTCGATCCGCGGCTTCGGCGCGCGCGCCACCTTCGGCGTGCGCGGCGTGCGCCTGTACAGCGACGGCATCCCGGCAACCATGCCCGATGGCCAGGGCCAGCTCTCGCACTTCGCCCTGGCCGCAGGCGACCGCATCGAGGTGATCCGCGGCCCGTTCTCGGCGCTGCACGGCAATTCTTCCGGCGGCGTGGTCCAGTTGTGGACCGCTCAGGGCCATGCCCCCGGGTCGATGCAACTGCACCTGAGCGGCGCCAGCCACGCCACCCGCACCGCCAGCCTGCGCCTGGATGGCGGCAGCCAGGACCAGGCCACCGGCTATCGCGTGTCGGCCTGGCGGCTGGACACCGATGGCTATCGCGACCATTCGGCTGCGCGCCGCACCCTGCTCGACGCACGCCTTTCGCACGCGCTGCGCGACGGCGGCGAGCTGAAGCTGGTTGGCAACCTGCTTGATGCGCCGGACGCGCAGGATCCGCTCGGGCTGGACCGGGCACAGTGGCGCGCCAACCCGCGCCAGGCCACGCCGCAGGCATTGCAGTACGACACCCGCAAGTCGGTGCGCCAAGGCCAGCTGGGTGCGCACTGGCGCCAGCCGCTGGGGTCCACCGCAACCGTGCATGCGACCGCCTACGGCGGCCAGCGCACGGTGACCCAGTTCCTGGCAGTGCCGGTGGCCGCGCAGGCCAGCCCGCTCAGCGGCGGCGGCGTGATCGACCTGGACAGCGGCTATGGCGGCATGGACGCGCGCGCCACCTGGCAATGGGGCGACGGCAACCTGGAACTGACCGTGGGCGCCAGCGCCGAGCGCCAGGACCAGCACCGCCGCGGCTACGAGAACTTCGACGGTGCGCGCCTGGGCGTGCGCGGTGCACTGCGCCGCGACCAGGACGATGTGGTGTCCAGCATGGACCAGTACGCACAGGCGTGGTGGCGGATGACGCCGCGCTGGTGGCTGCAGGCCGGCGCGCGCCACAGCCGGGTGCGCTTCCGTTCGCACGACCGCTACATCACCACCGCCAACCCGGACGACAGCGGCCGGGTGGACTATTCGCAAGTGACTCCGGTGGCCGGGGTGACCTTCGCGCCCGGCCCGGACCTGCGCCTGTACGTGTCGGCCGGGCGCGGCTTCGAAACACCCACCTTCAACGAACTGGCCTACCGCGCCGATGGCCGCGGCGGGCTGGCGCTGGAGCTGCGTCCGGCGGTGAGCGACAACCTGGAGCTGGGCGCCAAGTGGCGCTCGCCTTCTGCCAACGCGCAGCTGGAAGCGGCGCTGTTCCGCGCGGACACGCGCGACGAACTGGCGGTGGCACGCAACAGCGGCGGGCGCAGCAGCTATCGCAACGCCGGTCATGCGCGCCGCCAGGGCCTGGAGCTGAGCGCGCAGGCGCGCCGCGGGCGCCTGGGCGTGCAACTGGCCGGCACCTGGCTGGATGCCCGCTTCCGCGACGGCTTCCCGTTCTGTGCCGGGGCCGGCTGCACGGTGCCCAATGCGGTGGTGCCGGCCGGTGCCCGCATCCCCGGCCTGCCGCGTCGGCACGGGCTGCTGCGCCTGGACTGGGATGGGGGCCAGTGGCGCACGGCGCTGGAGCTGGCCGGCGCCAGTGCGGTCAACGTGGACGACCGCGGCCTCGCCTCGGCACCGGGCCACGCCCTGCTGCACCTGCAGGCCAGCCGCGACTGGCGGTACGCCCGCGGCACCCTGCGCGGGCTGCTGCGCGTGGGCAACCTGCTGGATCGCCGCCACGTGGGCTCGGTCATCGTCAACGAGGGCAATGGCCGCTATTACGAACCCGGCCCCGGCCGCAGCCTGCTGCTGGGCCTGGAGTGGCTGCCGTAGGCGCCAATTCCGCACGGCAGGGCCGCCCGGGCCAGCCGCGGTCACAGCGGAAACCGTCGAGGCCAGCCCTTGGGGCTGCTACGATTGGACGGTTTGCAGGCGCACCGCAGCCGCGTGTTCCGACACCTGCCAACCCCCATCCCACTACACAGAGCCAAGCCGTGTCCTTCTTCTCCGACGTCGAACTGGTCCCCGGTGATCCGATCCTGGGCCTGACCGAGGCGTACAACGCCGACAACCGCGCCACCAAGGTCAACCTGGGCGTGGGCATCTATTACGACGAACAGGGGCGGATCCCGCTGCTCAAGGCCGTGCAGCAGGTCGAACACGCGCTGGCCGCGGCCAACCGCCCGCGCGGCTACCTGCCGATCGACGGCCTGGCCGCCTACACCCAGGCCACCCGCGAGCTGCTGTTCGGCAAGGAGTCGCCGCTGCTGGCCGCCGGCCGCGTGGCCACCACCCAGACCGTGGGCGGTTCGGGCGCGCTGCGCGTGGGCGCCGAACTGCTGCGCAAGCTGCTGCCGCACGCCATCCTGGCCCTGAGCAACCCGAGCTGGGAAAACCACCGCGCGGTGTTCTCGGCCGCCGGCTTCGATGTGGTGGACTACACCTATTTCGACGCGGCCAGCCACGGCGTGGACTTCGACGGCATGCTCGCCGACCTGGGCAAGCTGCAGCCGGGTACCACCGTGCTGCTGCACGCGTGCTGCCACAACCCCACCGGTGCCGACCTCACCGTCGGCCAGTGGAAGCAGGTGGCGCAGGTGCTGCGCGAGCGCGAGCTGTTCCCGTTCGTGGACATGGCCTACCAGGGCTTCGACAAGGGCATTGCCGAAGACGCGGCGGCCATCGGCGTGCTGGTGGAGGCGGGCATCGATTCCTTCATCGTGGCCAGCTCGTACTCCAAGTCGTTCTCGCTGTATGGCGAGCGCGTCGGCGCGCTGACCGTGGTGGCCCCCAGCGCCGACCAGGCCAAGGCGGTGCAGTCGCAGATCAAGCGCATCATCCGCACCATCTACTCCAGCCCGTCCACCCATGGCGCCGCGCTGGTGGCCGGGGTGCTTGGCAGCGCCGAGCTGCGCGCACTGTGGGAAGAAGAACTGGGCCAGATGCGCACCCGCATCCACGCCCTGCGCGCCGGGCTGGTGGAGAAGCTGGCCGCGCACGGCGCGCCGGAGTTCGGCTTCATCGACCAGCAGGCCGGCATGTTCTCGTACTCGGGCCTGAGCCGGCCGCAGGTGGACCGCCTGCGCGACGAGTTCGGCATCTACGCGGTAGGCACCGGCCGCATCTGCGTGGCCGCGCTCAACCAGGGCAACCTGGATTACGTGGCCCAGGCCGTGGCCACGGTCAGCCGCGGCTGAGGAACGCAGCGGGCCGGATGTTCACCGCCCGCATTGATCGGCAAAGAAAGGCCCGGCACATGCCGGGCCTTTTTCGTGGTTGTGCCCTGGTGCCCGGGGATGCGGACGCAGTGCTGCGACGCTTTTTGTAGGAGCCGGCCTCGCCGGCGACCTCTGTGCGGGGTGGTGTGTGGCGATGCCGCAGCCTGCGCCGGGTCGCCGGCAAGACCGGCTCCTGCATGCGGCGGCCGATGATCGCGACACGGTGTGGTGCGCTGCCTCCCGCCCCTCCGTCTCAGGCAGCGAGGCCGCGAACATCCCTCACTCCCGCGACTGCGCCGGCAACGCGCGCAGGTGCTGGACGATGGCCTGCAGCGGATGGGCCAGGCTGGCCCCGGCAAAGCGCCGGGCCTGGGTGCGGCAGGAATAGCCATTGGCCAGCAACCGGTGCTGGCCACCGTGCGTGGCAATGGCCGGGCCCCAGGACAGGTCGAAGATGCGCTCGGAGGTCGCCACGTTGGCCGCTTCGTGGCCATAGGTGCCGGACATGCCGCAGCAGCCGGTCGGCACCATCGCCAGCTCCAGTCCGAGGCGCCGGAACACCTGCGGCCACAGCGCCGCCTGGGCCGGTGCGTTGGTCTGCTCGGTGCAATGCACCAGCAGCTTGAAGCGCGCATCGGCCTGGCTGCCGGCAGGGGTGGTGGCCGCCACCGGCAGGACATCGACCAGCCATTCCTGCGGCAGCAGCACCGGCGGAGCATCGGCGCCCAGCAGCTTGCGGTACTCGTGGCGGTAGGCCAGGGTCATGGCCGGGTCCAGCCCGACCAGCGGCACGCCCTGCGCGGCCAGCGCGTTGAGCATGGCCGCATTGCGCCGCGCCACCTTCTCGAACGCGCCCAGGAAGCCCAGCACCTGCAGCGGCTTGCCATTGGGCATGAACGGCGCCAGCAGCACCCGGAAGCCCAGCCGCGAGAACAGCTCCACCGTGTCCACCAGCAGCGCGGTCTCGAAGTAGCGGGTGAACGCATCCTGCACCAGCACCACGCAGCGCGCGCGGGCATCGGCCGGCATCGCGGCCAGCAGCTCCGGGGTGGCCGTTTCGACCTGCCACCGACGCAGCGCAGGGCGTGGATCGATCCGGCTCAGCGGCGGGCTGTCCACCATGCCCGCACCCACCCGCATCAGCCAGCGCACCGGCGGCAGGCGCAACGCGCCGTTGTACAGCCACGGCACCCGCGCCATGGTCGGCACGCTGAACTCCAGCGAGCCGATCAGGTAGTCCTTCAATGGCCGCAGGTAGCGGGCGTGGTACATCTCCAGGAAGCGCGAGCGCACGTCGGGGATGTCCACCTTCACCGGGCACTGCCCCGCGCACGACTTGCACGCCAGGCAGCCGGACATGGCCTCGAACACCTCGTGCGAAAAGTCCGGCTCGCCCATGCGCCGGCCCAGGCTGTTGCGCAGCCGTGCCAGCCAGCGCAGCGGCGAGGTGCCGGCACGCAACCGCGCGGTGGCCTGGACCAGGTCCACCCCGGCGCGCGCCTGCAACCGCAGCCACTCGCGCACCAGCGCCGCACGCCCCTTGGGCGAGTGCCGGCGATCGCGGGTGGCCTTCCACGACGGGCACATCGGGTCGTCGTAGTCGTAGTTGTAGCAGGCGCCGTTGCCGTTGCAGTGCACCGCTGCGCCGTACTCGGCCCAGGCGCGCGGATCGATCTGGCGGTCGTACTGGCCGCGCATGGCGACCTCGTCGATCCGCAGCAGCGCAGCGCCGGGGGCATCGGCGGGCGTGGCGATCTTGCCGGGGTTGAGCTGGTTGTACGGGTCGAATGCCTGCTTGACCGCCTGCAGCGCCGGGTACAGCTCGCCGAAGAACGCCGGGGCGTATTCCGAGCGCACGCCCTTGCCGTGTTCGCCCCACAGCAGCCCGCCGTGCTTGCGCGCAAGCGCGGCCACCGCGTCGGAGATCGGCCGCACCAGCGCGGCCTGTGCCGGCTGCTTCATGTCCAGCGCCGGGCGCACGTGCAGCACGCCGGCATCGACGTGGCCGAACATGCCGTACTCCAGGCGGTGGCTGTCCAGCAGCGCACGGAACTCGGCGATGAATTCGGGCAGCGCTTCCGGCGGCACCGCCGCATCCTCCACGAACGGCTGCGGCCGTGCCTCGCCATGCACGTTGCCCAGCAGGCCCACCGCGCGCTTGCGCATGGCATAGACCTGGGTCACCGAGGCGGCGTCGGCCGCCACCGTGTAGCCCAGGCGCTGCACCGAGGTGTCCTGCGCCAGGTGTGCGAGGAAGGCGGCGACCTGGCGCTCCAGCGCGTCCAGGTCATCGCCGTTGAACTCCACCAGGTTGATGCCCAGCACCGCGGCTTGGCCGCTGTCGGGGAAGAAGCGGCCAACCTGGTGCCAGACGATGTCCTCGCGGGCCAGGCCAAGCACGGTGGAATCCACCGTCTCGATCGAGATCGGCGACAGCGCCATCAGTGCGCGCGCATCGCGCAGCGCATCCATGAAGCCGGCATAGGAGACGTTGACCAGGCGCCGGTGCCGCGGGATCGGCAGCACGTTCAGCCGCGCCTCGACGATGAAGCCCAGCGAGCCTTCCGAGCCGCACAGCAGGCTGTTGAGGTCGAAACGGCCGTGGCCATCGCGCAGGTGCACCAGGTCGTAGCCGGTGAGGCAGCGGTTGAGCCGCGGGAAGCCGGCCTGCACCCGCGCGTCGTACTCCTGGTGCAGCGCCAGCATCTGCCGGTGCAGGCGCGCGGCCTCGTCCTGGCCGGACACGGTGCGCGCAAGCGCCGCCTCATCCAGCGGCGTGGTGTGGATGCGCTGGCCGCCCAGCAGCACGGTATCCAGGGCCAGCACGTGGTCGCGGGTCTTGCCGTAGGTGCAACTGCCCTGGCCGCTGGCGTCGGTGTTGATCATCCCGCCGATGGTGGCGCGGTTGGAGGTGGACAGTTCCGGGGCGAAGAACAGCCCGTGCGCGCGCAATGCCGCGTTGAGCTGGTCCTTGACCACGCCCGGCTGGACCCGCGCCCAGCGGCCTTCGACATCGATCTCCAGGATCGCGTTCATGTGCCGCGACAAATCCACCACCACGCCTTCGGTCAGCGACTGGCCGTTGGTGCCGGTGCCGCCGCCGCGCGCGGCCAGCACGATCTGCCGGTACTCCGGCTCGGCCGCAAGCGCGGCTACCTTCTGCACGTCCGCGGCATGGCGCGGGAACACCGCCGCCTGCGGGAAGCGCTGGTAGATGGAGTTGTCGGTGGAGAACACCGTGCGCGCGTCGTGGCCGTCGTCGATCCCGCCTTCGAAGCCACGCGCGCGCAGCGCGTCCAGGAAGGCGCGATAGCGTGCGGGCAGGGCCTCGTGCGGGGCGAGTCGGGCAATCATGGTGTCGTGGCGGGCTGGCGGGCAGCGAGGACCAGGCGGTGGCCTGGCCGTCGCGGGCCGTGGCAAGGACAGTGGGGATGGGACGAATGATATGCCGCCATCCCGCGCTCGGCATCCGTCATCCGCTTGCGCCAGCCGACACAGGCATCGCCCGGCGCCGGCCACGCGCGGCCTGGCGCGTTCGCGCAGACCTGCCGGCCACCCGCCCGCAGGCGCGACGCCGTCAACGCCGCACGTCGTAGCGCCGTTCGCTCAGCAGGGCCTGGACCTCGGCCTCGCTGACCAGGTTGAAGTCGCCCGGGATCGAATGCTTGAGGCAACCGGCGGCCAGGCCGAAGCCGATGCTGCGCTCCGCGTCCCAGCCCTGGATCAGGCCGTGCAGCACGCCGGCGGCGAAGGCGTCACCACCACCGATGCGGTCCACGATCGGCGTCACTTCCAGTTGCGGCGCCAGCGCGAGGGGCCGGTCGCGCCCGGCCAGCACTCCGGACAGGGCGTGATGGTCCACGCTGTGCACGGTGCGGATGGTGCATGCCATCCAGCGCAGGCGCGGGAACGCGGCGAACGCATCGGCCGCCGCCGCCTGGATGCGGTCCAGCGCCGCCTCCTGCGGGTACTGCCCGCCCAGCACCAGGGCCATGTCGCGATGGTCGGCAAACAGCACGTCGGCCTCGGCCATCAGGGCGGACAGGATCGCGCGCGCGTCGCCGTCCCAGGCCTGCCACAGGCGCGGCCGGAAATTGCCGTCGAACGACACCCTGGCCCCGGCAGCGCGCGCCGCGCGCGCCGCGGCCAATGCCGCCGTCGCGGTCGCCGCGCCGACCGCCGGGGTGATCCCCGACAGGTGCAGCCAGCCGGCGCCGGCCAGCAGCGCCGGCCAGTCGTAGTCGTCCGGGCCGGCCAGGGCGAAGGCCGAACCGGCGCGGTCGTACAGCACTTCGGCCGGACGCTGGATCGCGCCGGGCGCCAGGAAGTACAGGCCCATGCGCCCGTGCGCCCGGCGCAGGCCCGTGGTGTCCACCCCGTGGCGGCGCAATTCGCCGGCGGCAGCGTCGCCCAGGGCGTTGTCGGCCACGGTGCCGGCCATCGCCACCTGGTGGCCGAAACGCGCCAGGGAGACGCCGACGTTGGCTTCGGCCCCGCCCACGCGTACCTCCAGCGACGGACCTTGCAGCAGCCGCTCGCGGCCGGGCGCACTCAGGCGCAGCAGCAGTTCACCAAAACACACGATGCGAGCGGACATGGGCGGCTCCCGGATGCAGACGCCGATGGTGCCACGATGCCTGCGGCCCTGGACACGCCTGCATGGCATCGTGCGCCAATGCGCCAACCCGCAAACCGCATCCGCCGGCCATGCCGGGCGTGCTGCGGCTAGAATCGCACCGAGCCCACGCGAATCCGACCATGCCCGCGCGAAAACCTCCTGCTGCACCGGCCCCCCGGCCCGCTGCCGGCAAAGCCGCCACGATCACCGACATCGCACGGCTGGCGGGAGTTTCCAAGAAGACCGTCTCCCGGATCATCAACCACTCCCCGCTGGTGCGTAAGGGCACCCGCGAGAAAGTGCAAGCGCTGATGCGCGAGGTGGGCTACGCGCCCGATCCGCTCGCGCGCGGGCTGGCCTTCCGCCGCTCGTTCCTGATCGGCATGGTGTTCGACAACCCCACCGCGCAGTACATCGTGGACATGCAGTACGGCGCGCTGGACGCGCTGCGCGACTCCGGCTACGAGCTGGTGGTGCACCCGTGCGACACGCGCAGCCCCGACTGCGTGGACAGCGTGCGCCGGTTCGTCCAGCAGCAGAAGCTGCACGGGGTGATCCTGGTTCCGCGCGCATCCGAAGGCCAGGCCCTGGCCGAGATGCTGACCGCGATCAACTGCAACTACGCGCGCATCGTGCCGGCCGACTGCGACGACCAGGCCGGGCGCCTGATCGTGACCCACGACCGCGACGGCGCAGCCGAGGTGGCCGGCCACCTGCTGGCGCTCGGCCACACCGAGGTGGCCCTGGTCACCGGGCCATCAAGCGCGCGTTCGGCGGCGGAACGTACCGAAGGCTTCCTCCAGGCCATGGCCGCCGGCGGCATCGACATCCCCGCATCGCGGATCATCGAGGGCGACTACTCCTTCGAATCGGGCGTGGCTGCGGGCGAGACGCTGCTGGCACGGCGGCGGCCCACCGCCATCTTCTGCAGCAACGACGAGATGGCCGCGGGCGTCTACAAGGTGGCCGCGCGCGCGCGGATGAACATCCCGCGCGACCTGTCGGTGGTGGGCTTCGACGACAGCCCGCTGGCCTCGCTGCTGTGGCCGTCGCTGACCTCGGTGCGCCGCCACACCCGCGAAAGCGGCCGCATCGCGGCCGCCGCGCTCATCAGGGCCGAGTCCGACCCCCTGCCGGTGGCCAGCGTGCGTCCGCACCTGATCGTGCGCGACTCCACCGCCGAGCCACTGCGCGCGCCGGCATCCGCTTAGGCACCACTGGCCGGGCGCGGATTGCTCAGAACAGCTCGCCCTGCGCCGACGGCATGCGCGGGGCGATGAAGCGGCTGCAATCCAGCCGGTGCGGCCGCACGTCGGCATAGCCCAGGCGGCGATGGGCCAGGGTGAAGCGCTGGCCCAGCAAATCGGCAAAACGCCCCTGGCCGCGCATGCGCTGGCCGAACTGCGCTTGGTAGTCACGCCCGCCGCGCATCTGCCGCAGGACACTCATCACCCGCTCGGCACGTTGCGGCATATGGGCCTGCAGCCAATCACGGAACAGCGGCGCCACCTCGTGCGGCAGGCGCAGCAGCACGTAGCCGGCACTGTCGGCCCCGGCCTGGCGCGCGGCCTCCAGCACCGCCTCCAGCTCGTGGTCGTTCACCCACGGGATGGCCGGGGCAAACATCACCCCCACCGGGATGCCGGCCGCGTGCAACCGGTGCATGGCCCGCAGGCGTGCATGCGGCGCGGCCGCCCGCGGCTCCAGCCGCGCACTCAGGTGCGGGTCCAGGCTGGTCACCGAGAAGTGCACCCGCACCAGCTGTTGCGCGGCCAGCGGCTGCAGCAGGTCCAGGTCGCGCTCGACCAGGGCGTTCTTGGTGATCAGGCTGAACGGGTGGCGGCATTCGAGCATCACCTCGATCAGTTGCCGGGTCAGGCCAAGGCGGCGTTCCGCCGGCTGGTAGGCGTCGGTGTTGATGCCCAGGGCAATGGGCTCGGGACGGTAGCTGCGGCGCGCGAACTCCCGGCGCAGCAGCTCCGGCGCATTGGTCTTGGCGAAGATCCGGGTCTCGAAGTCCAGCCCCGGCGACAGCCCCAGATAGGCGTGCGAGGGGCGCGCGAAGCAGTAGCTGCAGCCGTGCTCGCAACCCCGGTACGGATTGACCGAGCGCGAAAAGCCCACGTCGGGCGAATCGTTGCTGCTGATGATGCTGCGCGCGGTTTCCTCGCGCACCTGGGTGCGCGGGCGCAAGGGGTCGGGCGCGGACACGGGGTCGCCTTCCGGCGCCATCCAGCCGTCGTCCACCGCTTCGGACACGGTGCGCTCGAAGCGTCCCGCCAGGTATTGCCGCGAGCCGCGGCCCTTGATCGTTTCGGCCATGCGCACAGGCTAGGCCGATCCGTTCTCAGCCGTGGCGACCGCAGCTGAGTGGTTCAGGACCCGCGCGATGGCGGCCGACGGCCAGCGCATCCTGCACGATCACGCACGCTGCGGCATGCTGGATCGGCCGAGCAATCCACCAGCGAGACTTGCCGATGTCCGGATACCTCCACGCCGCCTGGGACTGGCTCGACCGGATCCCCTACCTGGGCCTGATCCTGGTGCTGGCGTGGCTGGGCTACATCCTCGGCCTGGGCGTGTGGATCGTGCTGCAGAAGCGCGAACCGGTGGCCACCCTGAGCTGGGTGATGTCGCTGGCCCTGCTGCCCTACGTGGGGTTCCTGATCTATTTCCTGCTGGGTCCGCAGCGGATCAAGCGCCAGCGCCTGCGCCGCGGCCGCAGCCGCACCGGCATGACCCGCTACTCCGACGTCTGCGCCGCCGACGACGCCTGCGTGGAACTGGCACGGGTGGGCCAGGCCACCACCGGCTTGCCGCCATCCACCGCATATTCGGCCCAATGGCTGGTGGACGGCCACGCCACCTACGCCGCCCTGCTGGAGGCCATCGAGGCGGCCGACCACCACATCCATCTTGAGTACTACATCTGGAAGCCGGACCGCACCGGGCTGCGCCTGCTCGATGCCCTGGCCCGGCGCGCGCGCGCCGGGGTGCACGTGCGCTTGCTGCTGGACGCGGTGGGGTCTGCCGGGCTGAAGGCCCGGCACCTGCGTGCACTGGTCGAAGCCGGCGGCGAGTTCTCCTGGTTCCATCCCACCCGGTTCCGTCCCTTCACCCGGCCGTGGGTGAACCTGCGCACCCACCGCAAGATCGCCGTGGTCGACGGCAAGGTCGGCTTCATCGGCGGGGTCAACGTCACCGACGACCAGGACGAAACGCTCGCGCCCCAGGCCTTCCGCGACCTGCACCTGCGGGTGGACGGCGCGGTGGTGCGCAGCCTGCAGCTGGCGTTCGTGGAGGACTGGGTGTATGCGGCCGGCGCCGATCCGGCCGGCTTCGACGACCGGCACTACTGGCCCGCGCATGAGCCGGGGCCGGTGCTGGCGCAGCTGCTGGTGTCGGGCCCGGATTCGTCATGGGAGGCGATCCACCGGCTGTACGTGGCCGCCATCCACGAGGCCCGGCAGCGGGTATGGGTGGTCACCCCGTACTTCGTGCCAGGCGAGGCGGCGCGCATGGCCCTGACCTCGGCCGCGCTGGGCGGCCTGGACACGCGGCTGCTGGTGCCACGGCGCAGCGATTCGCGGCTGGTCACGCTTGCCGCGCGTTCCTATTTCGACGAGCTGGTCCAGGCCGGGGTGCAGGTCTACGAGTACGCCGGGCCGCGCATGCTCCACACCAAGGCGCTGCTGACCGACGACCACCTGTGCATCGTCGGCAGCGCCAACTTCGACTACCGCAGCTTCCGCCTCAATTTCGAGGCCTCGATGATGGTCCGTGACACCGAAGCCTGCGCCAGCCTGGCCCGGTTGCTGGAGGCCGAGTTCGCTGCCGCATCGCGGGTGCGCCCGGACCGGCCGTGCGGACTGTGGCGGCACCGGCTGCCCGAGTCGCTGGCGCGCCTGCTGTCCCCGCTCCTGTAACGGCGTGCGCTGCCGGCGTGGCATCGGCCGGCGCGACCGGCGCTGCCCGCGTTCCGGGCTGCAGCGCGACCGGGCATCCCCTTGCACGCGACAGGCGGTCCTGCGGACGGACATGCGGCAACAGCCGCAAGGCCGGACATGGGGCATCATGGCCGCGGCGGCGGCGGCCATGGGGAGCGCGTCCACCGCCAACCTGGAGGACAGCGATGCACTGGCTCTACCTGCTCTTTGCCTTCGGCGCCCTGCTGATCGCGATCACCACCGCCCATACCTGGGTCCTGGCCCTGTGCCTGGTTGCAGCGCTGGCACTGGTCGGCGCATGGGCCCGCACCCTGTACCTGGCGCGTGCCGGCGGCGGCACCCGCGACGTGCTGACGATGATCGATCCGGACGAGCTGCGGCGGCTGCGCGAACTTGCCGAAGCCAAGCGCAATGGCGAGTCCGGCACCGCGGCGGACACGTCATCGGCCGACCGCACGCCCCCGCACTCGGCATGACCCGGCTCAGCGTCAACGTCAACAAGATCGCGGTACTGCGCAATTCGCGCGGCGGCGGCGAGCCGGACGTGCTGGCCGCCGCGCGCACCTGCCTGGAGGCCGGTGCCCATGGCATCACCGTGCATCCGCGACCCGACCGCCGCCACATTGTGGCCGAGGATCTGGCGCCGCTGGCCACGCTGGTGGCCCGCCACGGGGTGGAACTCAACATCGAGGGCAACCCGTTTGCCGCGCCGCGCCCCGGCTACCCGGGCCTGCTGGCGCTGTGCGAGCAGGTGCGCCCGGCACAGGTGACGCTGGTCCCGGACGACGATGGCCAGCTCACCTCCGACCACGGCTTTTCCTTCTCCGGCGACCTGGCGCCGCTGGCCACGCAGGTGCACCGGTTCGCGGCGCTGGGCTGCCGGGTCAGCCTGTTCGTGGATGCCGGCGTGACCACGCTGGAGCGGGCCGCCGGGCTGGGCGCGGACCGGATCGAAATCTACACCGGCCCCTATGCGCAGGCGTTCGCCACCGGCGTGCCACAAGCGGCGATGCAGGCCTGTGCCGATACCGCGCGGCGCGCGCGCACCGCCGGCCTGGGGGTGAATGCCGGCCACGACCTGTCACAGGCCAACCTTGGTGCCTTCCTGGCCCAGGTGCCCGGCGTGCAGGAAGTCTCCATCGGCCATGCGCTTGTCAGCGAGGCGCTGTATGCGGGCCTGGCCGCGACCGTGCGTGGCTACCTGGAGATCCTCGCCTCGGCCTGAGCCGGCACAAAAGGAAACGCCGCCCCGGGGGGCGGCGTTCCAGCGTTGCGTCGCGGTTCCCGCTGCTGCAGGGAAGCGGGACCGGTGGCAGCGCGGCTTACGGCTGCACGAAGTTGATCTTCGCCATGTTCGCGTTCTTGGCCGCGGCCAGTACCTTGGCCATGGTTTCGTACTCGGAGTCCGAACTGGCGTCGATGCGCAGCTCCGGCTGGTTGGTCGGATCACGCTGCACTTCGGCTTCCATCATCTGCTGCAACGTCGCAAGCGCCACCGGACTGTTGTTCCAGTACGCCTGGTTGGTCGCATCGATGCGCAGGTCGATCGGTGGCGGCGGTTCACGCGTGACCGGTGGCGGGTTGATGACCCGCTGCGGCAACGCCACGTCGATCGGATAGGTCATGATCGGCGCCGTCACGATGAAGATGATCAGCAGCACCAGCATCACGTCCACGAGGGGCGTGACGTTGATGTCGGCCATGGGGCCCTTGTTGCCGCCTGTACTGAAAGCCATGGCTCAGGGACCCTTTACTTTGGTTGCGACGAAGCCGATGTCGAGCATGCCCTGGGACTGCGCGATCAGGGTGATCTCGTTGATCGTGCGCATCTTGGTGGTGCGGTCGCCACGCAGGTTCAGCGGCGGCTGCGGCACCTGCTGGGCGACGCTGGACAGGCGGGACTCGAGCATTTCCCGGGTGATCTCTTCGTCGTTCCAGTACAGCGAGCCGTCTTCCTTGACCGAAACGGTGATCGGCAAGACCCGTTCGTTCTTCTCGTCATCGAGCTGGGTCAGGTTCGCTTCGGGCAGATCGATCTGCACCTTATGCGACATCAGCGGCGCGGTGATGATGAAGATGATCAGCAACACCAGCATCACGTCCACGAGGGGCGTGACGTTGATGTCGTTCATCGGGCCGGGTGAACTGTCGGTACTGAAGGCCATTGGGCTCTCCGATATTACGGCTTACGACGTCAGTGCGAACCGGCTCAGCGCACGCGCGAGCCGGTGGCGAAGAAGTCGTGCAGATCGTGGGCGAACGAGTCGTACCGGGCGATCGTGGCGCCGTTGATCTTGCTGAAGAAGTTGAAGGCGAACACGGCCGGGATCGCCACGAACAGGCCGATGGCGGTCATGATCAGCGCCTCGCCCACCGGGCCGGCGACGGCATCGATCGAGGCCGAACCGGTCGCACCGATCTTGATCAGCGCGCCGTAGATGCCCCACACGGTACCCAGCAGGCCCACGAACGGAGCGGTCGCGCCGACGGTTGCCAGCAGCACCATGCCCGACTGCAGCTTGGCGCTCTCGCGGGTGACGGCCTGGCGCAGGGCGCGGTCGACGAACTCCGAACGGCTCAGGGACTCACCCAGGGCAGTTCCGGAATTCTCCGAACGCTGGTGGTAGGCGGCAGCCTGGGCGGCGTCCAGGGCGATCTTGGAGAACGGCTCGCTGCGCGGCTGCTCTTCCATCACGCGGATGGCTTCCTGGGCGTTGGGTGCTTCCCAGAATGCGTTGACCACCCGGTCGGCCGCCGACTTCAGGCGGGCGTTCTTGATGGTGTTGAAAATGGTCCAGTACCAGGACGCGGCCGACATGAACACCAGGGTGAGCAGCACGATCCACGAGACCGCGAATTCACCCGGGTTGGCGACCATTTCGGACAGGAGGTGGTCGAAGCCCATCTGGGTGAGGGCAGAACCGCTGTTGCCCCCGGCAGCGGCGGCGATGAAGATTTCCTGCAGCATAACGCTTACCTTTTGTTATGAATGATGGTGTAGAGAGAAGGCGGAACCGTTAGGCCCGGTTTCCGTCACGGGTTACCGTTTGCGGATCGGGCATCAGCCCAGGGTGAAGTTCACCGGAACCCGAACGCGACCGGCCGCCTTCTGGCCGTCCACAGTCGCGGGATTGAAACGCCACCGGCGGGCGGCTTCCATCGCGGCACGGTCGAGGTCGCGGTTGCGGCTGGACCTTTCGACCGACACGTTGGTCACGTTGCCGTTGGCATCCACGTCGATGACCAGGATGACCTCGCCCTCGATGCCGGCGCGCGCGGCGGCCGGCGGGTAGCGCGGCGGGTTCATGTTCTTGGACGAGATGTCCACGCTGGCCGAGATGTCGGCCACCGGTGCCGGCGGCGCCGGCGGCGCCGGCGGCTGGTAGACGTCGGTCGGGCGCGGCTCGGCCACGTCCACCGGCGGCGCCTGCGGCGGCGGCGGCACCGGAGAAGCCTTGGGCGGCGCCAGGTTCTTGACCGGCGGCGGCGGCTTGTCCTGCGGCGGCGGTGGCGGCGGCGGGGGAGGCGGGGGAGGCGGTGCATCGACCAGGGTGACGAGGATGCTGCGCTCCTGGTCAACGTCGGCCTTGGGGGCAACCGCGGGGATCAGCAGCAGCATCAGCGCGGCCAGATGCAGCGCAATGACGAATGCGATGCCGATGATGCGCGGCCAGCTGAGCCCGCTTTCCTCGGGTTCTTCGTAGTACCTGTGGACGACCAGTTGTTCAGTCATGCGCCATTTGCTCGTTTGTGAGGCGGAACCCGAGCAGGGCCCCCTATTCCGCGGTTAACACCGCATGAACCGCCAAGCATATACCAATCCCGAGCCCCTTTGCCTAGGACCCGGCGCTTCTTTCGTAAATCACTTCAAGTTGATGATCTTCTTCGCTTCCTCGGGCTTGCGTACGCCCTTGGTCAGGGCCTGCTGGGCCGCCTGCTTGGCTTCGCTCACGCGCCCCTCCTGCCATAGAACGCGCGCCAGGTTCAAATAGGTCTCTCCGTCCTTGGACAGCGGTGCGGCCTTCTGCCAGTTCTCGATGGCCTGCGGGATCTTCTCGCTGTAGTAGTACGACTGGGCCAGGGCCAGGTAGGTCTGGTAGTCGGGCTTCAGCACGCCCTTGGCAATGCCCTCGCCGACCACGGCGATCACGTCCGCCTCGCGGTTTTCCATGTTGGCGTAGGTGATGTAGAGCTGGCGGTACTCGCGCTCCTCGGTGAGCTGGCCGGCGGCGCGCAGCGTTTCCAGCACCTCGGCGGCCTTGTCCATGCGTTCGGCCTGGCCGTACACCGAGGCCAGGTTCATCTTGGCCTTCTTGTCCGAGGGATTGTTGGCCACCTGCTGCTCGGCCACGGCAATGGCCTCATCGTACTGCTCGGTCTCGGCGTAGGAGGCCAGCAGCAGCTGCATCCAGTTGTCCTTGGGCTCGGGCGACAGTTCGATCGCCTGCTTGAGCACCGGAATGGCTTCCTGGTAGCGCTCGGCCTGGTACAGCGCCTGGCCCTTGATCACCAGGTCCTGCGGGCGCTTGGACTGGGTCTGCTCCAGGAACTGGTCCAGGGTGGCCAGGCCCGGCGCGTAGTCATCGTCGGCCAGGTGCAGCTGGGCCAGCATCAGCATCGACTGGTAGTGGCCGTTGTTCTCCAGCCCGTTGAACTGCAGCACCTGCTGCAGGTAGGCCTTGGCGGCCGCGTTGTCGTCCAGGCTGTAGGCGGCCTGGGCGGCGAGCTGGGCGGCCAGCGACTTGTCGTACTCATTGGCGCCCGGGGCGGCCAGGATCTCGTCGGCCTGACTGCGGGTCTGTTCGTAGTCTTCGCTGTTGTAGAGGTCGATCAGCTTGCCGAGCTTGCGGCCGACCTTCGGCGACGGCTTGGCGGCCGGCTCCTGGCGGGTGGCGTCGGGGAACATCACATCGGCCTTCTGCGAAGCCTTGCCCGAGCGCGAGGTCTGCGCCGAGGCGTCGGCCACCACCACGCCACCCAGGGAGGCGGCAATAAAGAGCGACAGCAGGGCATGTTTGTGGAACGTCATGAGGACACCTCTTGCTGGCCATCGGCGCACGATGGCAGGAACCGAGCCGGCAACGCTAACAGAAGACGGTTTATTTCGAAACGGCAGGCGTCAGCCGGCGCGCGCGGCTCAGGGGCCGCAGGCGGGGGTCCGGCCGCCCTGGCGCGCGGCCTGGAACGCGGGCTGCAAGGCCGGGGCCCGCTGGCGCAGGGCCTGGATGCGGTTCTGCGGATCCGGGTGGGTGGACATCCACTCCGGGGTCCTTCCGGCCGAGGCGGCGACCATGTTCTGCCACAGGTCCACGGCCTGGGCCGGGTCGAAGCCGGCGTTGGCCATGAGCTGCTGGCCGATCTGGTCCGATTCGGTCTCCTGGGTGCGCGAGAACGGCAACAGCAGGCCGAGCTGGGCGGCCATGCCGCCGCCCTGGGTGACCAGGTCCGACGCGCCCTCCCCGTAACGCGCGCCGGCCAGCGCACCCACCACGGCCAGGCCGGTGGAGGTGGCCGCCTGGCGCGACACGCGCTCGTTGGTGTGGCGTGCATAGACGTGGCCGATCTCGTGGCCGAGCACCGCCGCCAACTGGTCCTGGTTCCTGGCCACCTTGAACATCCCGGTGTTGACGCCAACCTTGCCGCCGGGCAGGGCGAAGGCGTTCGGGCTGTCGTCCACGAACACCGCCGTTTCCCAGGGCAGCTTCTGCCAGTCGCCGGGCAACTGCTGCACCAGGGCCCTGACCACGCATTGCACGTAGGCGTTCTGCTGCCCGCCGGACACGGTCTTCTGGCCGGCCTTCATCTCGGTGAAGGCCTGCGCCCCCATCTGGTTGAGCTGGCTGTCCGAATAGGCCATGTACTGCTTGCGCCCGGTTGGCGATGTGGTGGTCGCGCAACCCGCCAGCACCACCACCGTGGCTGCCGCCAATATCCAGCGTTTCATGATCCGGCCCTTGCCCTGTTGGGGCGTGAATTGTGGTCGTCCCGGGCTTAACTTTTCGTCAATCGGGCTCAGCCCAGGCCATGCACCGCCAGGGCCACGGCATTGTTCAGCGCATGGGCGGCAATCGGTGCCCACAGGGTCCCGGTGCGCCAGTACAGCCAGGCGAAGGCCGCACCCATGCCAGCGTAGACCAGCCACAACTGCAGCACGGCCAGCGGCGGGTTGCCGCTCAGGCCCGGCACCTCGTGGACCAGGGCAAACGCGGCGCTGCTCAGGACCACCCCCAGCCACGGCCGGCCGGCTGCCAGGAACCGCCCGAACAGGACCCGGCGGAACAGCAGTTCCTCGTACGCCGGCGCCAGCACCACGGCAAACACGAACAGGAACACCGGCCAGCGCTTTCCGGCCTCGTCCACCAGGGCCATGTTGCTGGGAACCGGCTCGACCCCGGCGCGCTGCATCAGCCAGCCGATGAGGCTGCTGGCCGCGAACACCGCCAGCCCCACCAGCACGCTCCAGCCCCAGGTCGACGGCCGGGCCGCAGCCACGCGCGAGCGGACCCGCTCGGCGGGCCCGGCGCGACGTCGCCAGAAGTACAGCAGCAACGCGGCGGCCGACATGCCCAGGACCGCCATCACGATCTGCGCCAGCGGGCCCGGCTGGCCCAGCGCCCGGACCAGGGCCTCGGTATCGGCCGGGTCGGCAATGGCGCCCGCTTGGACCAGCCGCAAGGTCTGGGCAACGGCCCAGGCCATGCTGGCAAGCATGCTCACGGCCATGAGCGCGGTGAAGGCGACCACCACGTCCAGCAGGAACTGGCCGACCACCACGCCAGCACGGACAGGCAGCAGCGGTGGCGGCCCGGGGACAGCCCCGGGCCGGGCCTCACCTGGCCACTCAGACATCCAGGTTGGCGACCTTCAGCGCATTGGTCTCGATGAATTCACGGCGCGGCTCGACCACGTCGCCCATCAGGGTGCTGAAAATCTGGTCGGCGGCGACCGCATCCTCGACCCGCACCCGCAGCAGGCGGCGGGTATCCGGGTTGACCGTGGTATCCCACAACTGCTCGGGATTCATCTCGCCCAGGCCCTTGAAGCGCTGGATCTGGCGGCCACGCTTTGCCTCGTCCAGCAGCCATGCCTGGGCCTGGGCGAAGCTGTCCACAGCTTGCGACTTGCCCCCGCGCACCACCTGCGCGCCCTCGCGCACCAGGCCGTGCAGCAGCGCAGCGGCATCGCGCAGCGGGCGCAGCTCGCCGCTTTCGAAGATCGACAGCGGCAGCACCTGCAGCAATTCCTCGCCCATGTGCCGGCGGGTGACCTGCAGGGCTGCCGGGCGGGCGTCGGTGGCCGGCATCAGCTTGACCGCGAACCTGGGGCTGCCCAGCTTGCCGCGGTTGAGGCGTGCCTCCAGCGCGTCCAGTTCGTGGCGCTCGTCGGTATTGAGCGCCAGGTGCGCCGCATCAAGCGGGGTGAAGTCGATCAGCGCTTCCAGCAGCAGCGGGTCGAAGCGGTGGCCGTTGCGGGCGATCGCCTCGCGCGCGCCGGCATAGGCCAGCAGCAGCTTTTCCAGCGCTTCGCCGCTGATCGGCGGCTCGCCCTGGGCCGGTACCAGCGCGGCGTTGTCCACCGCGCTGCTGGCCAGGTAGGCGTCCAGCGCCGCGTCGTCCTTGAGGTACAGCTCGGTCTTGCCCTGCTTGATCTTGTACAGCGGCGGCAGGCCGATGTAGATGTGGCCGCGCTCGATCAGCTCGGGCATCTGCCGGTAGAAGAAGGTCAGCAGCAGGGTGCGGATATGCGAGCCGTCCACGTCCGCGTCGGTCATGATGATGATGCGGTGGTAGCGCAGCTTGTCCGGGTTGTACTCGTCCTTGCCGATGCCGGTGCCCAGCGCGGTGATCAGGGTGCCGACCTCGGCGCTGGAGAGCATGCGGTCGAAGCGCGCGCGCTCGACGTTGAGGATCTTGCCGCGCAGCGGCAGCACCGCCTGGTTCTTGCGGTTGCGGCCCTGCTTGGCGGAACCGCCGGCCGAGTCGCCCTCGACAATGAACAATTCAGAAAGCGCCGGGTCCTTCTCCTGGCAGTCCGCCAGCTTGCCCGGCAGGCCGGCGATATCCAGCGCGCCCTTGCGCCGGGTCAGCTCACGCGCCTTGCGCGCGGCCTCGCGGGCGCGGGCGGCGTCGATCACCTTTTCCGCGATCGCGCGTGCCTCCTGCGGGTGTTCCTGCAGGAACTCCTCCAAACGCGTGCCGAACGCGTTCTCAACGGCCGGCTTCACCTCGGAGCTGACCAGCTTCTCCTTGGTCTGGCTGGAGAAGCTCGGGTCCGGCACCTTGACCGACAGCACCGCGATCATGCCTTCGCGCATGTCATCGCCGGACAGGCTGATCTTGGCCTGCTTGGCCAGGCCGTTCTGTTCGATGTAGTTGTTGATCGTGCGGGTCAGCGCGGCGCGGAAGCCGGCCAGGTGGGTGCCACCATCCTTCTGCGGGATGTTGTTGGTGAAGCAGTACATCGTCTCCTGGTAGGCGTCAGTCCATTGCAGGGCCACATCCACCACGATTCCGTTCTGCTCGCCGGTCACCGAAATCACATGCGGGTGCAGGGGTGTCTTGAGCTGGGCCAGGTACTCCACGAAGCTGCGGATGCCACCTTCGTACTGGAAGGTGTCCTGGCGTACCTTCCCCTCGGGCGTGATCTCACGCTCGTCGATCAGGGTGATCTTGACCCCCGAATTGAGGAACGACAGCTCGCGCAGGCGGCGCATGAGGATGTCGTAGTGGAACTCGGTGTCGGTGAAGATCTCGGCGGCCGGCCAGAACCGGGTCAGGGTGCCGCGCCGGGTCGACGGCCCGACCCGCTTGAGCGGATACACCGGCTCGCCGAGGGCGTATTCCTGCTGATGGTGGTAGCCGTTGCGCCAGATATCCAGGGTCAGCCTGGACGACAGCGCGTTGACCACCGAGACGCCCACGCCATGCAGGCCACCGGACACCTTGTAGCTGTTGTCATCGAATTTTCCGCCGGCGTGCAGCACGGTCATGATGACCTCGACCGCCGAGCGCCCCTCTTCCTTGTGGATATCCACCGGAATGCCGCGGCCGTTGTCCGAGACCGAGACCGAACCGTCCGCGTGGATGGTCACGATCACCTCGTCGGCGTGGCCGGCCAGGGCCTCGTCGATCGAGTTGTCGACCACCTCGAACACCATGTGGTGCAGCCCGGTCCCGTCGTGCACGTCGCCGATGTACATGCCGGGCCGCTTGCGCACGGCCTCGAGGCCGCGCAGCACGGTGATCTTGCTGGAATCGTAGGAATCGTTGCCGGGGGTGGAGCCGGGAGTCAGTTCGCTCATGCCTTCGCCGCGATCGGGGCCGGGCCGCACCTTTCGCAAGGCGCAGCTCCAAGCCGTAGGGAGACAATCGATTATACCAGCCCCGACCGGGCCGCCGGCCCTGGCAGGATCAGGCCGACAGGCGTCCGTGTTCCACGTGGAACAGCCGATAGGCCTGGCCGGCGTCCAGCAGCACCTGCGGTGCCTCGGTGGCGGTGACGAACAGTTGCAATCCCGGCTGGTCCCGAAGGTGGGCAAACACCCGCTGCTGGTGGGTGCGGTCCAGCTCCGAGGGCAGGTCGTCCAGCGCGATCACGGGCCACTGCCCGCGGCGGCTGGCGAAATCACCCGCCTGGGCCAGCAGCATGGCCAGCGCCACCAGCTTGGTCTGCCCGCGCGACAACGCTTCCCGCCCCGGCAGGCCGGGCAGTTGGATGCTCCAGTCGGCCCGATGCGGCCCAACCCCGGTATGGCCACTGATCCTGTCGCGCTCCCGGCCCAGCAGCAGCGCATCGGCCAGGGCCAGCTCCTGACGCTTCCAGCCAGGCTGGAAATCGATTCCGCCCACTTCCACCGTGTCGCTCAGCGCCGCTGCGGTCTGGACCGCCCGCGGTGCCAGTTCGGCAAGGTAGCGCTCTCGATGGGTGGTCAGGGCTTCGCCGCTGTCGGCCAACTCCCGATCCCAGGCATCGAGCTGCGAGCTTCCGCCACCCGCCTTGAGCAGGGCGTTGCGCTGCCGTAGTGCCCGCGAATAGCGCCGCCACAGCGGGAGGAAGCCCTGTTCCACGTGGAACAGGCCCCAGTCCAGATACCGCCGGCGGTTCTCCGCGCCCCCGGCGATCAACGCATGGCTGCCGGGCTCGAAGGTGACCACTGCCAGCGCGGCGCACAGCTGGCCAAGATGGGCGACATCCTCACCATCCAGGCGCCCGGTCCAGGCCTGCCCGCCATGGCGCAACCCCGCCTGGCGCGTGCGCCGGCCAGACGGTCCCTGCTCCGCCCACTCGACAAACACTTCCAGCGCCTCGGCACCCTCGCGCACCAGCCCGTCCCGGACCCGGCCACGGAAACTGCGCCCGTATGCCATCAGGTGCAATGCTTCCAGAACGCTGGACTTGCCGGCGCCGTTGCCGCCGGTAAGCAGGTTCAGGCCGGGTGCGGGCGTCAGCTCGGCATGCTCGAACCGGCGCAGGTCGCGCAGGACCAGCCGGCTCACCTGCATGGAGGGCAGTTCCGGGAAGGAAAACGCCCGGTCAGAACCGGGCGTCGTTGGAGTTCCACGTGGAACATGACAGTTGCCGGGTCCCGTTACAGGCGCAGCGGCATCACCACGTGCCGGCACTTGTCGCTGCCCGCCTCGCGCACCAGCGCCGACGAGTTGGCGTCACGCAGCGCGAGGACCACAAACTCGTCGCGCAGGGCGCCAAGCGCATCGAGCAGGTAATTGACGTTGAAGCCAATGGCAATCCCATCCACCTTGGTGTCGGCCTCGATCTCCTCCTGCGCCTCTTCCTGCTCGGGATTGTGGGCGTTGATCTTCAACTGCCCGGGGGAGATTTCCACCCGCACTCCGCGGTACTTCTCGTTGGACAGGATCGCCGCGCGTTGCAGTGCCGTGCGGATCACCTCGCGGTCCACCCGGACCTCCTTGTCCGCGCCAATCGGGATCACCGCCTCGTAGTCGGGAAAACGGCCGTCGATCAGCTTGGACGTGAAACTGACATCGTCGCGCTTGACCCGGATATGGCTGCGCCCGATCTCCAGTTCCAGCGCACGGTCACCGCCTTCCAGCAGCCGCTGCAGCTCGGTCACGCCCTTGCGCGGTACGATGATCTGGCGCTTGGCCGCCACCGCCTGCTCCAGCCCTGTTTCGCACAACGCCAGCCGGTGGCCATCGGTAGCCACGCAGCGCAGGGTCTGCTCGCGCAGGTCGAACAGCAGGCCGTTGAGGTAGTAGCGCACGTCCTGCTGGGCCATGGCGAACGCGGTGCGCTCGATCAGCTCCTTCAGTGCTGCTTCCGGTACGCCGATACGCTCGGTGGCTTCGACCTCGTCCACCGAGGGGAAATCGGTGGCCGGCAGCGTCGCCAGGGTGAAGCGGCTGCGCCCGGCCTGCACCGAGACCTTGTCGCCCGACTGGGACACCGTGACCCGGCTGCCATCGGGCAGGGCGCGCACGATCTCGAACAGCTTCCGCGCCGGAATGGTCGTTTCGCCGTCCTGGCCGTCCTCGACCGGGGCACGGGCGATCATCTCCACCTCCAGGTCGGTGCCGGTCAGGGAGAGCTGGCCGTCCTGGACCTGGACCAGGAAGTTGGCCAGGACGGGAAGCGTCTGGCGTCGTTCGATGACATTGACGACCTGGGCCAGAGGCTTGAGCAGGGCTTCGCGCTGGAGAGTGAAACGCATGGATTCCGTGCCTCTACGCTTTAGAGAAGATGTGGAATAAATCAAAAAGAGGTGGTTGTGGAGGGCTTCCTGGCCTGTGGTTAACTCACCAAAGCCATTGAAAACAATAGGTTTTCTGGGAAGGCAAAACCTGCTGGAAGATCTCCGGGAGACCCGGGACAAGCTGTGGATAGTTTCTGGTGAACATTTCTGTCCCCGGCTTATCCCCAGCCCGTCCCCGCCTTGTACCCAGAGAATCTACCGCACCTTTCCCGTGCAGCCCATTCCACGGGAAACGCTGCCCCGGGCCATCATCGACCCGGGGTCACTCACTGAGCTTGCGGATCAGTTTGTCCCAGTCCTCGCGCAACTTGCCATCGGTTTCCATCAGGTTGCGGATCTGGCGGCAGCCATGCAGCACGGTGGTGTGGTCGCGTCCTGCGAACGCATCACCGATCTCCGGCAGGCTGTGTTCGGTCAGTTCCTTGGTCAGGGCCATGGCCACCTGCCGCGGCCGGGCCAGCGAGCGGGTGCGGCGTTTGGACAGCAGGTCCTTGACCTGCAGCCCGTAGTAGTCGGCCACGGTTTTCTGGATGTTGGGGATGCCGATGGCCTGCTGCTGGGCGCGCAGCAGGTCGCGCAGCGTCTCCTGGGCGAATTCGACGGTAATGGCCCGGCCGGTGAAGTTGGCGCGTGCGGCCAGGGTGTTGAGCGCCCCTTCCAGGTCGCGCACGTTGCTGCGCATCTTCTTGGCCAGCAGGAACGCCACTTCGTCGGGAATCTGCGCACCGCGCTCGCACGCCTTGGCCAGCACGATCGCTGCGCGGGTCTCGAAGTCCGGCGGATCGATCGCCACCGACAGGCCCCAGGCCAGGCGCGACTTCAGCCGCGGTTCCAGGCCATCGACCTCGCGCGGGTAGCGGTCGCAGGTCATGATGATCTGCTGGCGGCTGTCGAACAGCGCGTTGAAGGTGTGGAAGAACTCTTCCTGGGTGCGGTCCTTGCCCGCGAAGAACTGGATATCGTCGATCAGCAGCGCGTCGATCTGCTGGAACTGGCGCTTGAACTGGTCGGCGGTCTTCTCCTGCAGGGCGCGGAAGAAGGTGTTGTAGAACTGCTCCGAGCGCAGGTACAGCACCCGCGCACCGGGGTTGAGCCGGCGCATCTCGTTGCCGGCCGCGAACATCAGGTGGGTCTTGCCCAGGCCGGTGCCCCCGTACAGCAGCAGCGGGTTGTGGGCCCGGTCGCCGGGCTTCTGCGCGGCCTGCCAGGCGGCGGCGCGGCCGAGCTGGTTGCTGCGGCCCTCCACGAAGTTCTCGAACACGTAATGGCTGTCGAGGTTGCCGTTGAACGGCTCGGCCGGCAGCGGCCGCGAGCTCCGCGGCGCGGTGGCCGGGGCCGCTGCCGCCGGTTCGGCCAGGCGCGGCCGCGAGCCGATTTCCAGGGCCACGTTCAGGTGGCCGGAAAAATGCTGGGCCAGCTCGCGGATCCGCGGCAGGAAACGGTCGCGCACCTGCTCGACGATGAAGGCATTGGGGGCGTACAGGACCACGCCATCGGCGCGCTCCTCGGCTTGCAGGGGTTTGAGCCAGGTGTGGACGTCCTCGGCCGGCAATTCGGCTTCGAGACGTTCCAGGCAGCGGGGCCAGGCATCCATCGGAAAGGCACACTCGTCGTGCGAATCCCAGCACGGCCGAAACGTCGCCGGAAGGACCGCGGAAAGGGCAGGATCTGACGGGCCAGCCTACCACCGGACCTGGTGTTTCCCAAGATTCATCCACAGGCCATCCACAACCCCGGCGCCCGCACGGCGGTTCCCCGGGCGGGCGGTGGTTGACCTGGGCTTTGCCGGCTCCGTAGAATTGCCGGTTCTTTCGATCCCGAACCTTTCAGAGTGTCGCCATGGCCACCAAGCGCACGTACCAGCCCAGCAACCTCAAGCGCAAGCGCGACCACGGCTTCCGTGCACGGATGAAGACCGTCGGCGGCCGCAAGATCCTGGCGCGTCGCCGCGCCAAGGGCCGCAAGCGCCTCAGCGCCTGATCGCGCGCAGGCCCGTCCCCGCGCCCTGGCGCGGGCACATGGCCGCCGCGATGCCTGCAGCAATGACCACGGACCCGCGCGCGCGATTCCCTCGCAGCGCCCGGGTCCGTTCGCGTGTCGATTACACCCGCGTGTTCGAGGGTGGCCGCCGCTCCGGCGATCCGCTGCTCGGCCTGCACTGGCTGCCCGGCCCAGGCGCCGCCCGCCTGGGCCAGGCGGTCTCGCGCAAGGTTGACCAGCGCGCCGTCGGCCGCAACCGGATCAAGCGGATCCTGCGCGAAACCGTGCGCCGGCTGCGCCCGCAAATGGCTGGTGGCGACTACGTGGTGGTGGCTCGTCCCGCCGCCGCCCGCGCCAGCCACGCACAGATTGTCGATGCGCTGATGCGCCTGCTGCGCAAGGCCGGCGCATTGCCCGCACCGGGCGCCGACGGCACAATGCCCGCGGCCCCTGTGCCGACTTCCCCTTCCGATCCCATGCCGGATGCCTCCACCGGCCGAGCTTGCGTGCCCGAATGAACCAGACCCGCGTATTCCTGATCTTCGCCTGGCTGATGGTGGCGATGCTGCTGTGGATGGAGTGGAACAAGGAGAAGGCCGCCCCGCCGCCCGCTCCCGCGCCCGCCACGGCGGCCGCCGCGCAACTCGGCGCCGGCGCGGTGCCCGACGCCGTTCCGGCCGCTGCCGCGCCCGTGCCTGCCGATGCCGCCGTGCCGGTCCCCGTCGCCACTGCCGCTGCCGCCGCTGTCGAATCGGCGCCCGCTGCGGCCGATGCCGCCACGGTGACAGTGACCAGCGACGTACTGCGCCTGGTCCTGGATGGTGGCAGCGTGCTCCAGGCCGACCTGTTGCAGTTCCCCCAGAGCCGCCAGTCCGGCAGCGAGCCGGTGCGCCTGTTCAGTACCGCCGCGGACGACTTCTACGCAGCACAGAGCGGCTGGGTCAGCAGCACGGCGGCCGCGCCCAGGCACGTGAACGGGTTCACCCCGGTCGGGAGCGAACGCCAGTACGCCCTGGCCGAGGGCCAGGATGCGGTGGCGGTGCCATTCGTGTGGCAGGGCGCCGACGGCGTGCGCATCCTGCGCACCTATACCGTGCGTCGAGGCGCCTATGCGGTGGAAGTGCGCGACGAGATCGTCAACCAGGGCAGCAGCCCATGGCAGGGCCAGGTCTACCGCCAGCTGATCCGCACCCCGCCGCAGATCGAGCGTGGCTATACCCGGCCCGAATCGTTCAGCTTCAACGGCGCGGCCTGGTATGACGGCAGCTACCAGCGGCGCAAGTTCGACGAGGACTACCTGGAGGACGGCAAGGTCAACCAGCAGGTCAGCAGCGGCTGGGTGGCGATGCTGCAGCACCATTTCTTCACCGCCTGGATCCCGGAGGGCGGCAAGCCGTCGACCATCTCGCTGGACCAGCACGCCACCGGCGCCCTGGTGCGCGAGATGGGCGCGCCGGTGCAGGTGGCCCCGGGCGCCACCGCCGTCAGCAGCGCGCGCCTGTACGTGGGCCCGAAGCTGGTTTCGCAGATCCGCGCGCAGGACGTCCCCGGCCTGGAACGGGCGGTGGACTACAGCCAGTTCTCGATCCTGGCGATCCTGGGCGAGGGCCTGTTCTGGGTGCTCAACATGGTCTACGGCCTGGTCGGCAACTGGGGCTGGGCGATCATCGGCCTGGTGCTGATCATCAAGGCGCTGATGTATCCGCTGTCGGCGGCCCAGTACAAGAGCTTTGCCAAGATGCGCAAGTTCCAGCCGCGCATCCAGCAGCTCAAGGAGCGTTACGGCGACGACAAGCAGAAGTTCCAGGTCGCCATGATGGAGCTGTACAAGAAGGAAAAGATCAACCCGATGGGTGGCTGCCTGCCGATCCTGGTGCAGATGCCGGTGTTCCTGGCCCTGTACTGGGTGCTGGTGGAGTCGGTGGAGTTGCGGCATGCGCCGTGGGTGGGCTGGATCCAGGACCTGACCGCGCGCGACCCGTACTTCATCCTGCCGGTGATCAACGTGGTGGTGATGTGGTTCACCCAGAAGCTGCAGCCGGCGCCGGGCATGGACCCGATGCAGCAGAAGATGATGCAGTTCATGCCGGTCGCATTCGGCGTGATGATGGCCTTCTTCCCCGCCGGCCTGGTGCTGTACTGGGTGACCAACGGCGCCCTGGGCCTGCTGCAGCAGTGGTGGATGATGAAGCGCCACGGCGAACCGGCACCGAAGGCCACGCCGGCCAAGTAGGCCGCATCGCGCTGGACCGGACACGAAGCCCGCCACATGGCGGGCTTCGTGCATCCGGCGCCGCAAGAACCATCGCCGGGCATGAGCAGGATTCCGACCGCCGGGTCGGCACCCGGCGCCGAAGCAGTGCCGCAGCCTGCACGTGAACGGCTACGCTTGGTCACCGCCCCAGCGCCCAACTCCGTTGCCCATGGCCCACACCGATACCATCGCCGCCATCGCCACCGCACCCGGTGCCGGCGGCGTGGGCATCGTGCGCCTGTCGGGGCCGCGGGCACTGGATATCGCACGCGCCATCAGCGGCCGCGACCTGCAACCACGCCGCGCGTTGCGCGCCGGCTTCGCCGCCGCCGATGGCGAGCCGATCGATGACGGCATCGTCCTGGCCTTCCCCGCGCCGCACAGTTTCACCGGCGAGGACGTGGCAGAACTGCAGGCGCATGGCAGCCCGGTCGCGCTGCGCCGGCTGGTGGAGCGCTGCTGCGAACTGGGTGCGCGGCCTGCACGCCCGGGCGAGTTCAGCCAGCGCGCCTTCCTCAACGGCAAGCTCGACCTGGTCCAGGCCGAGGCCATCGCCGACCTGATCGCGGCGGCGGACCTGCGCGCCGCGCGCGCCGCCCGGCGTTCACTGGAGGGCGTGTTCTCGCAACGCATCGCCGCCATCGCCGAGGTCCTCCTGCGCCTGCGCGTCCACGTGGAAGCGGCGATCGACTTCGTCGACGAGCCCATCGACACCCTGGGCCTGCCGCAGGTGGCTGCCGAACTGGGCGGACTTCGCGCACGCCTGCTGACCCTGCTGCAACAGGCCGAGCGCGGCCGGCGCCTGCGCGACGGCCTGCATGCAGTGCTGCTGGGCCCGCCCAATGCCGGCAAGAGTTCGCTGCTCAACGCACTGGCCGGCGACGCCCGCGCGATCGTGGCCGACGTGGCCGGGACCACCCGCGACGTGCTGCGCGAGACCGTGCGCATCGACGGCCTGGAGCTGGTCCTGGCCGATACCGCCGGCCTGCGCGAGGGCGGCGATGCGATCGAGCGCGAGGGCATGCGTCGCGCGCGCGCCGAACTGGAGCGTGCCGACCTGGCCCTGCTGGTGGTCGATGCACGCGATCCCCGGGCCGGTCGCGCCGCCCTTGCCGACGCAGCGGCCGCGGTCCCATTGCGGCTGTGGATCCACAACAAGGCCGACCTGCTGGCCGAACCGCCACCACCGGTGGACGACACCTTGCATGTCTCGGCGTTGACCGGTGCCGGGCTGGAGGCCCTGCATGTCGCGCTGCGGCGCATGGCTGCATCCGGCGCGCCAGACGCGGCGGAGGGTGAATTCAGCGCCCGGGCCCGCCAGGTCGAGGGCCTGCGCCAGACCCTGGGGCATGCCGATGCGGCTGCGGCCGAGCTGGGCAACGCCCGCCTGGAGCTGGCCGCCGAGGAGTTGCGCCTGGCCCATGATGCCCTTGGCGACATCATCGGCAGGGTCAGTGCCGACCAGATGCTTGGCCACATCTTCTCCAGCTTCTGCATCGGCAAATAGCGCGGCGGCCCGGCGTGGCGCCGGGGAACGGATGGGTTGTCGGCTCGCGCCTGCCGGTTGACAATCCGGGTCCAATGGCGCGAGCTAAGGACAGGTCGCGGCACCACAGGTTTTGTCACGGGGGAAACACAATGCTCTGGATGACGGATTCGTCGAAGTCGCGGTTGGCCGCGTGCCTGCTGCTGGCGCTGATGCTGGGCGCCTGCTCCAAGAAGGAGGAGGCCACACCGGCCGCAGCCACCCCCGCACCGGCACAGGGCACGCCGGCCGCCGCACAGGACGCGCCCGCCGCGCCGGCCGTGGCCGCCAACGTGCAGGCAATGAGTGCCGACCAGTTGCGCGAGGCCGCCACCGCGGCGCTGCGCGAGAACCGCATGTACGCTCCGGCCGGCGACAACGCCATGGAGTTCTACCTGGCCCTGCGCGACAAGCTGCCTGACGACCCGTCGGTCAACAGCGCACTGACCGACCTGATGCCGTACACGGTCATCGCCACCGAGCAGGCCGTGGGCCGCGAGCAGTTCGCCGAGGCCCAGCGCCTGGTCGCGCTGATCGAGAAGGCCGATCCCACCGCACCGGCGTTGCCACGGATCAAGCAGAGCATCGGCACCTCGCAGCAGGCGGTGGCCCAGCGCAGTGAAGCCGAGGCCGCGCGTGCGCGCACCGAGGCCGAGACGCGCACCCAGGCCGAGCAGCAGCGGCAGGTCGAGCAGCAGGCGGCCGAAGCCGAGGCTGCGCGGCGCCTGGCCGAGCAGCAGGAAGCCGCGCGGCTGGAGGCCGAACGCGAGGAGGCCGAACGCCAGGAAGCCGCCCGCCGTGCCGCCCAGGCCCCGGCCGAGCAGCAGGCTCCGCGTCCTGCCGCACCGCCGCCGCCGCAGCGCACCCTGCGTGCGGTCAGCATGCCGCAGCCGCGCTATCCGGCCGAAGCGTTGCGCGCTGGCGTGGCCGGCGAAGTGCTGGTGGAGTTCACGGTGGAGCGGGACGGCAGCGTAAGCGACGTGCGGGTGCTGCGTTCCAGTCCGCCGCGCACCTTCGACCGCGAGGCGCTCACTGCGGTGCGCCGCTGGCGGTTCGAGCCGGGCGACACCGCGATCACCACCCGACGTACCCTGGCTTTCACCCCGAGCGAGTGAGCCGGGGCCGCAGCAAGGAAAAAGCCCGGCGATGCCGGGCTTTTTTTCTGGTTCTTCTCCCAGGAGCGGGGGCCTCCCGCCAGCACACCACACGCCAAATCGCACCAAGCCTGGCTGGCGGCTGGACGCCTCCCGTAGGAGCCGGCCTTGCCGGCGACCGCGACCCGGGACATGCAGGCTGGTCGCCGGCAAGACCGGCTCCTACAGGCGACTGCCGGGTCGATCCCGGTCAGGTCGAGATGGCCAGCCGTTCCTGCCGGTAGCGCAGCACCGCCGCCAGCCACAGGGCTGCGGCCAGGCCCAGGCTGCAGCCCAGGTACAGGGCCCACGCCTGCACGCCCACGGCCTCGCTGCGGATCACCCGCAGCAGCAGCTGGTTCTGGGCCAGGAACGGCACCGCGTACTGCCACAGCTGGGTCTTCACCGGGTTGACCATCAGGATGATGGTCGGGACCATCGGCATCAGCATCAGCCAGGACATGTGGCTCTGCGCTTCCTTCAGGCTCTTGGCCGCCGCGGCCAGGAAGGTCAGCAGGGTGGTGCCCAGCAACAGCATCGGCAGCAGCACGAACAGCATCTTGCCGGTCGCCAGCAGCGACACGTCCAGGTGCCTGGCGATGCCGGTGGACAGCTGCGCACTGAGCTTGAGCGCCAGCAGCGCCAGCAGCATCGACACCAGGCCCAGCACGCAGGCCGCGGCGATCTTGCCGCTGACGATTGCGCCACGCGCGGCCGGGGTGGCCAGCAGCGGCTCCAGCGATTGCCGCTCGCGCTCGCCGGCGGTGGCGTCCAGCACCACCGGGGCGCCGCCCAGGAACGCGGTGAGGATCAGGAAGTAGGGCAGCATGATCGACAGCACCAGCCCGCGCTTGGCCTCGGGCGTGGCCACGTCGCGCACGCCGGTGCCCACCGGCTGGGCCACCGCCGGATCGATGCCGCGGGCCAGCAGCCGCAGCGCGGAGACCTGGCCGCTGTAGGCCGCCAGTGCGTTGGCCAGGCGCTGGCGCGGGATTTCCGCATCGCGCTGGCTGGTGTCCAGCACCACTTCCACCAGGGCCGGGCGCCCGGCATGCCAGTCGGCGGCGAAGTCCTCGCTGATGTGCAGGCCCACGTCCACCCGCTGCTCGCGCAGGGCCACGTCCAGGTCGGCGGGCGCGGGCACGGCGTGGATGCCGCGGGTGGCCAGGTAGGAGACCAGGTTGGGTGCGCGCTCCAGGCCCACGGTGGGGACTTCCAGGACCTGTTCGGTCTGGATCCGGGTGCGTTTTTCCATCAGCACGCCCATGCCCAGGATGATCGCCGGGAACAGCAGCGGGCCCAGCAGCATGACCAGGGCCAGGGTGCGCCGGTCGCGGCCGATGTCGCGCAGCTCCTTGCCCATCACGATCCACATCGTCGCCAGGGGATTCATGCGTGCAGGCCCTCCTCCGAGCCGATTGCGTGGACGAAGGCGTCCTCCAGGGAATCGCGCCCGGTCTGGACCCGCAGTTCATCGGCCGTGCCGGCCGCCACCACCCGCCCCTTGGCGATGATGACGATGCGGTCACACAGCGCAGCCACCTCCTGCATGATGTGGCTGGAGAAGATCACGCAACGGCCTTCGGCGCGCAGCCCGAGCAGGAACTGGCGCATGGCGCGGGTGGTCATCACGTCCAGGCCGTTGGTCGGCTCGTCCAGGATCACGTTGCGCGGGTCGTGCACCAGTGCGCGCGCGATCGCGGTCTTGGTGCGCTGGCCCTGGGAAAAGCCTTCGGTCTGGCGATCCAGGATCCCGTCCATGTCCAGCGCCGAGGACAGCGCGGCGATGCGCTCGGCCGTGCGTGCCGCCGACAGCCCGTGCAGGCGCGCGAAGTAGGCGATGTTCTCGCGCGCGGTCAGGCGCTTGTACACACCGCGCGCGTCGGGCAGCACGCCCAGCGCGCGGCGCACCGCCACCGGGTCGCGGGCCGGATCGATGCCGTCGACCTCGATGTGCCCGGCGTCGGGCTGCATCAGGGTGTAGAGCATGCGCAGGGTGGTGGTCTTGCCGGCGCCATTGGGGCCGAGCAGGCCGGTGATCTGGCCATCGGCCGCCTCGAAGCCGACCCCGGCCACCGCATCGACGATGCCGGTGCGGGTCTTGAAGCGCTTGTGCAGGTCGTGTGCGCGGATCATCGTCCGGCTCCTTGCATGATCGGGTGAGGGCGCATCAGGGTTCCCATCCGTTGAACGAGGTAAAGGGCGGCACGTAGCTGAAGCTGTCCAGGCAGCCGGCATCGAGCGCGGCCGCGTCGGTGGATTCCAGGAACTGGCCAAGCAGGCGCGGCATGCAGCCGCGGGCCAGCGCGCCGTGGCCCTGGCCGCGCAGCACCAGGTGGCGGCCATTGGGCAGGCCCTGCAGCACCTGTTCGGCGTAGCGCGGCGGGGTCACCGGGTCCAGCTCGCCGGACAGCAGCAGCGCCGGCACGTCCGACTCCAGCGGCGCGGTGAAGTCGGCGGGGCGCTCGCCGTGCGGCCAGTGCGCACAGGCGGCGAAGAACATCCGTGCCACCTCCGGGCCGAGCAGGGTGTCGCGGTCGCTATCGCGCTCGCGGTGGCGGTCCGCGTCCTCGGCGCAGATCACCGACCACTGCATGCCGCGGGTGATGCCGCCCACGGTCCCGCGCTTCATCAGCTCGTACAGCGACATCAGCGGCGCGTAGCGGCCCGCGGCGGCCTCGTCCAGCACCAGCGGCAGCAGCGCGGCGGTCTCCGGCATGTAAGAGAACAGGAATGCCAGGCCGATGACGGTGTCCGCATCGACCGTGCCCTGGAGCACCTGAGCACTGGCCGGGTCGCGGTACTCCACCTGCACCGGGGCCGCCTCCAGGCGTGCGACCAGTGTGGCCAGTTGCGCACGCGCATCCTGCGGGAAGCGCTCGGCGCAGGTTGGCAGGTCCCGGCACCGGGCCGACTGCAGCTTCAGCGCGTCCTCGAAGGTGTGCGCGAACTCGCCCCCGACCACCAGGTCGTTCGGTGCAACTCCATCCAGCACCAGGCTGCGCACGTGCGCCGGATGGCGCCGCGCGTACTGCTGGGCGACCCGGGTGCCGTAGGACACGCCGACCAGGTCCAGCCGTTCGGCACCGATCGCCTGGCGCACCGCGTCCAGGTCGGCCACCGCGTCGGTGGTGGTGTAGAAGCGCGTGTCGGCGCGATCGGCCAGTGCCGTCACGCAGCCGCGCACCAGCGCCGCGATCGCCGCCTCGTCGTGCTGCACGGCGTCGTCGGGCAGGCTGCAGTCCAGCGGGTTGGAGCCGCCGGTGCCGCGCTGGTCCACCAGTACCACGTGGCGTTGCCGGCGTACCTGGGCGAACGCCGGGTCCACCTGCGGCCAGACCTCCAGGGCCGACTGGCCGGGGCCGCCGGCCAGGAAGAACACCGGCGCCTCGGCGGCCATGTCGTCCTCGGCCGGCAGCCAGGCCAGGCTCAGCCGCAACTGGCGGCCGTCCGGCGCGTTGCGGTCCTCCGGCACCTCCAGGTGCGAGCACTGCGCGGCCACGTTGCCGGCCACGCCGGTCAGGGTGCAGGGTTCGAACGCCAGGCTGCCGTAATGGCGCAGTGCCGAGGCGGTGGATGACGTGGCGGCGGGCGGGGCGTCGCCACCCCCGCAGGCCGGGAGCAGGGCGGCCAGCAGGGCGGCCAGGGAAAGGCGGAGCGTGCCGGGATTCATCGGGAGATGGTCCTTCGCAAGGGTCATGGCGGTTGGTGCGGTGCCGGCGGTCAGGGGCCGTCCGGGATGAAGATGTCCTCGATCCGCAGCTCGAACAGGCGGGCGATGCGGAACGCCAGCGGCAGGCTGGGATCGTACTTGCCGGTCTCCAGCGCGTTCACCGTCTGCCGGGACACGTCGAGCTGCTCGGCCAGCTCGCCCTGTGACCAGCCGCGACCATCGCGCAATTGGCGCAGGCGATTGTTCATGGCCGCGTGTCACCGGTATCGCAGGGCGATGCGGAACTTGGCCAGCCCATAGCTCAGGCACATCAGCGGAAACACCCAGATCATCACCGCGTCCGCGGGCAGCTCGATGACGTCGGCAGCCTGCAGCAGGCCACCGGACAGGTACAGCAGGGCCAGCAGCGCGCTGCCCAGGCTCACCGCCTCCAGTTCGATCCGTTGCTGCAGTTCGTCCACGCCGCGGAAATAGCGGACCATGGCGGCCACCGCCAGGGCGATGGGCGCCACCGGCAACAGCGCCAGCACCGCGCGCAGCGCCGTACCCTCGACCTGCTTGAGCAGGGTGAACGAAAGTACCAGCAGCACCGCATAGGCGGTCATGGTCGCGGCCAGTTCACGCACATAGCGGCGGCGGATGGCCGGCGGCGAGGATTCGCCGGCGGGCGGCTCCCAGCACAACAGCGCGACCACGCCCAGGGCCAGGCCGCCGATGACCAGGACCACCTCCTGGGTGCGGGACAGCAGGCCCGGGAACAGCTCGGGCAGGCCGATGGCCGCCGCCAGGCACAGCGCCATGGCGGTGGTCAGCAGCAGATAGATGCGGCGCCTGCTCATGCCGCCACTCCGGCCGTGACCGGTTGCCCGGCCAAAGGGGCGGTCGCGCCGGAGGCGGCTTGCGGACCGGGATGGGCCCGGCCCGGCAACGCAGGAAGCGGGGTGCGGCGAGATGTGGTCATCGGCACGGGTCTGTCAAGCAAGCTTGACACCCACTGTGCAGCACCCGGTCCGGGCGTGTCAAGCTCCCTTTACACCCTGGCCAGGCTGGTGGTCTTCCGCGGGCGACCCTGGTGCCGGCCTGCGCCGGCCCGGCTCAATGCCCGGCAATGGGCTGGGTGACGTACTTCTCGCGACGGATCTGGGCCAGGCCGAGGCGATGGCCCTTCAGCGCCTCGACGGTGGCATCCACCATTACCGGGTTGCCGCACAGGTAGGCGATGTCGGTGACCGGGTCCGGTGCGAGCTCGGCCAGTTGCTGCTGCACGTAGCCACGGCGCACGTCGGGATGTGCATGCGGCGCGCCGGCTGCCGGCAGCTCGCGCGACAGGCTGGGGATGTAGCGGAAGCGCGGGTGCGCGTTGGCGAAGGCGCGGAACTCCTCGCCGTACAGCAGCTCGCCGGGCGAACGCGCGCCGGCCAGCAGCACCACCTCGATCCCGCGCTCGTCCATCTGCTGGGCCAGTACCGGCAGCATTGCGCGGTACGGCGCCACCCCGGTGCCGGTGCCGATCAGCAGATAGCGGCGGTTGCGGTCGCCGGGCATCAGGCAGAAGCGGCCGTAGGGGCCGCTGGCCTCGACCCGGTCGCCGATGCCCATGCCCTCGAACAGCGCGGTTGCCGCGCCGCCGGGCACGTGTCCGACGGCGATCTCCACCGCTTCGCCCGGACCCAGCGCGCGGTCGTGCAGCGTGGCCAGCGAATAGCTGCGCCGCGCCGGGGTGCCATCGGCATAGTCGAAGTGGATCTGGATGAACTGGCCGGGAACGAAATCCAGCGGCTGGCCATCGTCACGTTCAAGCACGTAGTGACCGACCGAGGGCGCCAGCATGCGGCGGTCAACGAGGCGAAGCGGAAACGGAACGATGGCCAAGGCGGAAGAGCGGACCGGTGGGGTACCTATACTAGCCCCTCGCTGCAGGGCACGCGGCCGGGCATGGACGCCGCGCCGGGCACCCCCATCGATGCAGGGAGGACTGGAGACACGATGAGTACAGGCAACGACGCAAACACGCCACTGTTCGGTGGCGGCGCACACGGCTACCGCTTCGACACCTACGTGGCCGCGATGACCCGGCAGATGCTGGAGGAGCTGCTGGCCAGGCGCGATGAAATCCCGCAACCCGTCCGCAAGCTGCACTGGACCGGCCACCAGGGGTACAACGAGCTGATGTACCTGGCGATCAATGGGCAGGAGTGGCCGGACGACTTCGGCGTCGAGACCAGCATCCCCGCCAACTGCGAATGGCCGGAGGAGGACAAGGTCATGCTCCGGTTCCTGCGCGTGCATGGCGAGCGGATCGAGACGGAGTCCGAAGAGGGCGGGGACGACGATTCCCGGGACGAGGACGAGGAAAAGGTCGAGAAATACGAGCAGATCGAGAACTTCGAGTGGAGTGACCGCTTCGAGCTGCCGGCGTGCGCCCTGATCCACGAGCAGCTGCTCGGACTGCAGTGGCTGGCCGACGAACTCCGGCGCGCAGGCATCCAGGTCAGCGACGACTGCAAGGTGGTGGTCGGCTGCGAGGACAACGAGTGGGAGGACTTCGGCGACACGGTGCTGGAGAACTTCGCCGGGCTGCCCGAAGCATGGCATGACGATGTCGCCGCCATGTTCTACGAGAGCCCGCAGCGGCAGGCCTGGCTCAAGGGCGGAGCCGGCTGAGAACGCCACCCGCCTGCGGCGGATGTCCCCGACGTCGCAGGCGCCCGCGTGCCGGGCCGGGAAGCGGCACGGATCCGGAACGGTGAAGCCCGGGCGTGGGCCAGTGGGCCGCCTATACTGGTTGCTTGCCGCGAGGCACGCGGCCAGGCACCAAGACGATCCCGATGACCACCCATCCCGATGCGGTCCCCCGCGCTCCCGCGCTGCGGATCCGCGACCTCCACAAGACCTACGGCAACGGCGTGCAGGCGCTCAAGGGCGTTTCGCTGGACGTCGCGCCGGGCGATTTCTTCGCCCTGCTCGGCCCCAACGGCGCCGGCAAGTCGACCCTGATCGGCATCGTCAGCTCGCTGGTCAACCTCAGCGGCGGCGGCGTGGAGGTGTTCGGCATCGACCTGGCCGCGCGGCGCGGTGACGCCATGCGCCAGATCGGCCTGGTGCCGCAGGAGATCAACTTCAACATGTTCGAGCAGCCGCTCGACATCCTGGTCAACTACGCCGGCTTCTACGGCATCCCCCGCGCGCAGGCCGAGCAACGCGCCGAGGCCGAGCTGCGCCGCGCGCACCTGTGGGACAAGGCGCGGATGATGAGCCGCACCCTGTCCGGCGGGATGAAGCGCAGGCTGATGATCGCGCGGGCGATGATGACCGCGCCGCGCCTGCTGATCCTGGACGAGCCCACCGCCGGCGTGGACATCGAGATCCGCCGCGACATGTGGCGGGTGCTGCGCGAGATCAACGCCGCCGGCACCACCATCATCCTCACCACGCACTATCTGGAGGAAGCCGAGTCGCTGTGCCGCAACCTGGCCATCATCGACCACGGCACCATCGTCGAGCAGGGGCCGATGCGCGCGCTGCTGGCCAAGCTGGACGTGGAAGGTTTCCTGTTCGACATCGACGGCACCCTGCCGGCCACCTTGCCGGCCATCGCCAACGCCACCCTGGCCGCGCGCGACGACCACACCCTGGAACTGGACATGCCACGGGCGATGAACCTCAACGGCGTGTTCGACGTGCTGGATGCCGCCGGCATCCGGGTGCGCTCGATGCGCACCAAGAGCAACCGCCTGGAAGAACTGTTCGTGCGCCTGACCGGGCAACCGGGGGAAGCCGCATGAAGCACGACGTGCAGTCTTCCGCCGCAGCCCCGGCCGACTCCACCACCGCGGCGCGCCACTGGATCGCGCTGGTCACCATCATGCGCCGCGAGGTGTTCCGGATCCTGCGCATCTGGTCGCAGACGCTGGTGCCGCCGGCCATCACCATGACCCTGTACTTCCTGATCTTCGGCGGCCTGATCGGTTCGCGGATCGGCGACATGGGCGGTTACAGCTACATGGAGTTCATCGTCCCCGGGCTGGTGATGATGAGCGTGATCCAGAACAGCTACGGCAACATCTCGTCCTCGTTCTTCGGTGCCAAGTTCGGACGCCACGTGGAGGAGTTGCTGGTCAGCCCGATGCCCAACTGGGTGATCCTGTGGGGCTACGTGGCCGGCGCGGTGCTGCGCGGGGTGATGGTCGGGGTGATCGTGCTGGGCATCGCCATGTGCTTCACCACGGTGCGCATCCCGCATCCGCTGGTGACCCTGAGCACGGTATTGCTGGGTGCGGTGATCTTCTCGCTGGCCGGCTTCATCAACGCGGTGTTCGCCAGGAAGTTCGACGACGTGGCGATCGTGCCGACCTTCATCCTGACCCCGCTGACCTACCTGGGCGGCGTGTTCTATTCGGTGAAGCTGCTGCCGGGCTGGGCCGAGGCGGCCACCCACGCCAACCCGATCTTCTACATGGTCAACGCGTTCCGCTACGGCCTGCTGGGCACCACCGACGTGCCGCTGTGGGTGGCCTATGCGCTGATGCTGTGCTTCGTCGCGGTGCTGTCCACGCTGTCGCTGTGGCTGCTGCGTCGCGGCGTCGGCCTGCGCAGTTGAACGCGGCGCCGCGCATCCTGGTGCTGGGCGCCGGCGGCACCGGCGGCTACTTCGGCGGGCGCCTGGTCCAGGCCGGTGCCGATGTCACCTTCCTGGTACGCCCGGCACGGGCAGCGCTGCTGGCCAGCCACGGCCTGCGCATCAGCAGCCCGCTGGGCGATGCCCAGCTGCAGGTGGCCACGGTCACCGCCGATGCACTGCCGGCGCTGGCTGCGGCGCGGCCGTTCGAGCTGGTGATGCTGACCTGCAAGGCCTACGACCTGGACAGCGCGGTCACGGCGATCACTCCGGCGGTGGGCGCCGACACCACGGTGCTGCCGATCCTCAACGGCCTGCTGCATTACGACGCGCTCGACGCACGCTTCGGCCGCGAACGGGTGCTGGGCGGGCTGTGCTTCATCGGTGCCGCGCTCGGCGCGGATGGCGAGATCCTGCACCTGGGGCGGCCGGCGTCGATCACCTTCGGCCTGCGCGACGGCAATGTCGACGGCGGCGTGCTGGCACGGCTGGCGGCTGCGTATGCGCAGGCCGGGGTCGATCACCTGCATGCGCCGGACATCACCGCCGCGCAGTGGATCAAATTCAGCTTCCTGGCCGCGCTGGCGGCCGGCACCTGCCTGATGCGTGCCAGCATCGGCGCGATCGTCGCCACCGAAGGCGGTGCGCAGTTCATGGCCGCCCTGCACCAGGAGTGCCTTGCGGTCGCCGCCGCCGAGGGCCATCCGGTGCCCGACGCCGAGGCGGCGCGCGCACGCGAAGGACTCACCCGCGCCGGCTCGCCGGTCACCGCGTCGATGCTGCGCGACCTGCGCGCCGGGCAACCGGTGGAGGCGTTGCAGATCGTGGGCGACATGGTTCACCGCGCGCACCGCGCCGGGCTGGACGTGCCGCGGCTGGACGCGGCCTGGGCGCACCTGCAGGCCTACGCGGCAGCGCGCGCCACCGCCTGAACCGGGCCGGCGCCGTCCCGGCGCCCGCCGATGGCAATGCCAGGAACAACCGTCCCCGGGCGCGCCTGCGGATGTGCAGCCTGCACATCCGCAGGCGCGGTGCTCAGCGGGTTCCGCGCAGGGTCACGTAGGTGGTGCTCCACTGGATCGGGTCGTCGGTGTTGTTGTCCTGGAAGAACACCTCAGCGTTGCCGCCGGTGTTCAGGCCCAGGCCCAGCAGGTGGTGGTCGCTGTTGTTGAAGGTGAATTCGAAGCCCTGCAACGCGTCCACCCGGTCCGCCGGCGCGCTGCCGCGGCGCGCGCGGGTTCCGGCCAGTGCGCCCTTGGCCGACACCATCGCATTGGGGATCCAGGCGTACTGCACGGTTACCCGGTAGCCGCGGTACTTGCCGGACATCCGGGCGATGCCGCGGCTGGTTGCCCGGGTGCCGGCGCTCACGGTGCCAACTTCCAGCAGGCCCGGCAGCGGCACCAGTGTGCTGGCCGCCATCGCGCCGAGGCTGGCTTCCAGGCCCCGGAAGTCCAGGCCCTGGTCGTCGATCAGGGATACCCGGGCGACATTGCGTTCCGGGTCCAGCCACACGCCGATGTTGCGCAGGTTGGCGTCGGTGCCGTCGCTGCGGCGGAACTCGAACCCGGACAGCACCAGGGTCGAGTTGGCTTGCGCGCGCCCGGGCAATGGAATCTCGAACTTGCCGCCGCCATCGGCGCTGACCTGTTGCACCTTGATGCCCGGCAACGAGGTTAGGCGGGCGCTGGCATTGAACGGGTCGTCGCCATTGCTGTCGGCCAGGGCAAAGCGCACGAAGCGCTCCTCCCCCAGCACCCCGATCCGGCGCAGCTTGTGGTCGCCGTTGCCGAAGCGCAGGTTGAAGCCGGCCAGGGCCCAGCCACCGGACAACGGCCGGTCCAGGGCGGCCGGGCCGTTGTCGCGCAGGCCGTCGATCCGGGCCTGGTGCAGCTGCAGCGCCTCCAGCGGCACCGGTGAAAGCAGCGGCTGGATCTTGAGCGGCGGAGTGTGCAGCCGGGAGGCGCTGGCCGGGATGGCGGCCAGGCCAAGCAGGACAGCGACGGGCAGGAGGACGCGCAACGACATGTGCATGGCAGGATTTCCGCGGAGTGGTCATCCAGGCATCCGCAAACCGCGGCCTGCAACTGCCACCCGCACGGCGGCAGCCGGCTGCCGTGATCTGCGGATACCTGTGCGCAGTCCCCGTCGTGGTGGCCAGTCATGCAAGCGATGTCGGCACTTCGCCCGCTCCCGGCCAGCGCCTGCGCAGGCGCGGGAATCCGGCTACCCTGTGGCCCCGGCCTGTGTCCGGGCAAGGTGTGGTCGCTCATGGAGAACGAGATCACGCAACTGCTGGCACGGGTGCGCGCGGGTGAACCTGCGTGCCTGTCTGAGGTATTCCAGCGCCTTTACCCGCAGCTTCGGCAGATCGCCGCCGCGCGCCTGCGCGCCGGCGAGCGCACCCTCACCCCGACCGTGCTGGTCCACGAGCTGTACCTGCGCGCGACCAACGGCGAGCCGCTCAGCGGCAGCGACCGCCGCCACTTCTTCACCACCGCCGCCAAGGCGATGCGCTGGATCGTGGTCGACCATGCGCGGCGCAAGGCCGCGTGCAAGCGTGGTGGCGACCTGGTCGAGGTGACCCTGACCGAATCCCTGGCGCAGGTGCCCGCCGCACAGATGCTGGACCTGCATGAAGGCCTGGAGGCACTGGCGGGGGTCGCCCCGCAGCAACGCGATATCGTCGAGCTGCACTACTTCGGCGGGCTGGAGTTTGCCGAAGTGGCGACCCTGCTGGAGATTTCCGAGCGCACCGTCTACCGCCAGTGGCAGCGCGCACGTGCATTTCTCCACGCGCAGCTGGAGTGAACGGAATGGATCCCCGCGAACGCGAGATCTGGCAGGCCGCCGATGCCATCCTCGATGAGCTGCTGGACCTGCCGCAGGACCAGCACGAGCCACGGCTGCAGGCGCTGTGCAGTGACCCGGAGGTCAGTGCGCGGGTGCGCCGGTTGCTGGCGGGCAGCGCCCGCAGCGGCCCGCTGGACCATCCGCTGGCCCCGCAGCTGGCGGCCAGCGAATACGACCATGGCGCGCTGCAAGGCCGCCAGCTCGGGCGCTGGCAGTTGCAGGACTGGATCGGCGAAGGCGGCATGGCCGTGGTCTGGCGTGCCACCTCCACCGTGCCTCCGCTGGGCCAGCAGGCGGCGGTCAAGATCCTCAGCCTGGGTGCGATGGCACGCGGCGGTCGCGAGCGCTTCCTGCGCGAACAGTCGGTGCTGGCGGGCCTGCGCCATCCCTATATCGCGCCCCTGTACGAGGCCGGCGTGGCCGAGGACGGCACCCCGTGGCTGGCGATGGCGCTGGTGGACGGGCAGCGCATCGACCACTGGTGCAACGCGCGCGCGCTGGGCCTGCACGCACGCCTGGACCTGATCGAACAGGTGGCCGATGCCCTGGCCCACGCGCACCGCAACCTGGTCGTGCATCGCGACATCAAGCCATCCAACGTGATGGTGGACGAGGATGGCCTGGTGCGCCTGCTGGACTTCGGCATCGGCCGCGAACTGTCGGCGGCCGCGCCCACCCGCACCGGGCTGCATGCGCTGACGCCCGAATATGCCGCCCCGGAACAGATCGACGGTCGCGACTCCGGCACCGCCGCCGATGTGTATGGCCTGGCCGCGCTCACCTATCGGCTGCTGGCCGGCAGCGCCCCGCACAGCCACGCCGGCGCCGGCGGCCATGACCTGGAGGCGCCTTCGGTGCGTGCGGCACGGGCGCCGGCTGGAACCCCGGAACGCGGCTTCGCCACCCGCCTGCGCGGGGACCTGGACGCGATCCTGCAACGTGCGCTGGCGCGCGATCCGGCCGACCGCTATCCGGGTGTCGAGGCGTTCGTCGCCGACCTGCGCCGTCATCGCAGCCGGCGTCCGGTGCAGGCACGGGCGCCGAGCGCCGGCTACCGGTTACGCCGCTTCGTGCAGCGCAACCGGCTGCCGCTGGCCGCCGCCACGGTGCTGGCTGCATCGCTGCTGGCCGGTGGGCTAGGCGTACTGTGGCAGGCACAGCGCGCCAACCAGGCAGCGCAGGAAGCGCGCCTGCAACTGCGCTACCTGGAATCCCTGCTGCGCGAGCTGGCTCCATCCACCGCCGAGGCGCGAGCGATGGATCGTGGACGCCTGATCCAGTCTGCCGCCGCGCACGCGCGCAGCGACCTTGCCAGCCGCCCCGGCGTGCTTGCCACCGTATTGCTGACCCTTTCCGACATCGCCCAGGCGGCCGGCGTCCATGACCAGTCGGCAAGCCTGGCGGCCGAGGCCGGCACCCTGCGCGGTGCGCTGCATGGCGAAGACAGCCCGGAGTACGCCGACACCCTGGTGGCACGCGGCCGCGCGCTGTGGTTCCACCAGGCTGGCACGGACGCGCAGCTGCTGGCCGGCCGTGCGCTGGACATCTACCAGCGCCACGCGCCGGACTCGGAAGGCCATGTCCGTGCATTGCTGTTGCAGCAAGCCATCGATGGCACCCTGGACCGCGTCGACCACGCCAGCGCCAGCATCGAGTACACCCTGGGCTGGTGCCGGGCACGCAACCAGCAGCCGTTCGAACTGTGCAACCAGGTGCTGTTCACTGCGGCCTCGTTCCAGGACCGCCTCGGCCAGGTGCGCCAGAGCGAGCCCCTGTACGCGCAGCTGGTCGCCTTGCGTGGCGCGCACTACGGCGTGGACCACGCCCACACCCTGAACGTGCGTACCCGCCATGCCCGCGCAGTGCTGCGGCTGGGCGACGCTGCACGCGCGGCGCAGTTGCTGGAACCGGTGCTGGCCGCGCAGGAAAGCATCTACGACCGCGACACGCCGGAACTGGATGCCAGCCGCGGTGCGCTGGCCGATGCGTTGACCGTGCTCGGCGAATTCGCCCGTGCCCGCGAACTGTACGAGGCGCAGCTGGCCGGGCTGGTGGATGCGCGCGGCGGCAACCATCCGGAAGTCGCCACCTACCTGGGCAACTTCGGCGTGTTCCTGTTCAAGGCCGGCGACTTCGAAGGTGCCGTCGCACGCCTGGCCGAATGCGCGGCCGCGTCTGCGGCCCTGGGTGGCCCCGACCACGCCGGCGTGCACATCTGCAACGGCAACCGGGCCGACGTGCTGCGCCTGATGGGGCGCGCGGCACAGGCCGAGCCACTCAGCCGCGCCGCGCTGGAAGGCCTGCGCGAGGCCATGGGCGACGACTCGCCCCTGCTGGCGGCGCGCTACAGCAACCTGGCCCGGATCCTGGTGGCGCTGGACCGGGAGGCGGAGGCGTTGCCGCTGTTCGCCCGCGCCCGCCAGCTCTACCAGGCGCAGGACAACCCGGCTGCGTGGTTGATCCGCCTGCAGGAGCTGGAAGCACTGGTGCGCAGTGCGGAACGCTCGCCGGCCCAGGCCTGGGTGGAAGCCATGCACGCCCGCTCGCAACTGGAGGCGGTCGTGCCCGCGGGCCACGGGCACCGGGTCCTGGCATTGATACCGCTGGTGCGCCTGGCCTGCGCGGTGCCTGCCCAGCCGGCCTGTGCTGCGTTGCGTGACGAGGCGCTGGCCGGCATGGCGCGGCCGACGACGTCAGCCGACGTCCGGCAACAGATCGCCGCCAGCCTGGAGGCAACGGCTGCACCGGCGCTGGCCGGCCCCTGACTGCACCCTGACAGGCTGTCGCGCCCCGCACGCGATGCTGGCAGTCGGCGCACCGTTGCTGCGGATGTAACGGGGAGAGCGGCGTCACCCGATGCCGTAGCCAGTCCAGGAGCAAGCCATGCAGCACATCCGCGCCCTCATCACCGTCGCCGCGCTGGCCGCGCTATTCCCGGCACCGGCATCGGCCATGGACCCGTGCCTGGTCGGCACCTGGGAGCCGGAAGGCAATGGCGCGGCCGAGTGGGTCCAGCGCCAGGCGCCGGGCATGAAGATGGCGGTCAGCCGCCAGGCCGCATCCCTGCACCTTGGGGCCGATGGGCGCTACCGCCTGCATGCCCAGGTGCAGGCCGCCGGTGAACGCGATGGCATCCGCGCCCGCAGTGATGGCCGCTTCGCGGCGCAGGGTGGCTGGCGCAGCGCCGACGGCAGCCTCACCCTGACCCCGTCCAGTTCCGATACCGACGCCACTACCGAGCTGTCCGGCAAGGGTGGCCGGGTGTCGCTCAAGACCCCGCGGGGTGACACGCGCCCGACGACCCAGCAGTACCGCTGCCGCGGCAGCGAGCTGGAGACGCGCATGCAGATTCCTGGCGTCACTGACCCGATCATCCAGCGCTATCGTCGCCAGTGAACATCTCCACCACCGCGCAGCCGGGCCACACGTGCAGCCTGCGCCGCCGCGCGAGGCGAGCGTCCGGATTCCGGCGTGCGTGGCCTGGCCGCAGCACGTCCGCAGCGCGCCCACCCCGGGCGCTCCGTTAAACTCGCCCGTTCCTGAAACACTGGAGGATGCAGGATGCAAGCCAAGAAACTCGCCTTGATGCTCGGCCTGTCGGTCACCGTGCTGGCCGCGTGCGGCAAGCAGTCCGACGCGCCCGCGCCGGAACCGCAGGCCGCCACGGTTGCCGATCCCGACCCGGCCTTGCCGGACGCCGCTTCGCAGGCTCCCGCGGCCACGCTGGAATCCGCACCGGAATCGGCACCGGTCGAAACGGCAGCGGCGACGACCGATGCCGCATCCGCAGACCCTGCAGCAGCGCCCGGCGCCGCGGACACCGACGGCGCTGCCGCGCCCGCCGCGGGCTTCGACATCGGCGCCATCGCGACCAGCGCGGTGGACCTGCCCGCGTGGCCCTATGCGGTGCTGCCGGAGGGCTACCGCTACTCGGCGGGGACCAACCTCGACCGGCGCACGCGTGACCTGGCGCGGGTCCCGGTGTGGACCGGCAGCGAGCTGCTGTGGGTGGAAGGCAAGGTCTTCGAGGACAGCATCCGCACCGCCGACGGCAAGACCTGGTCGCGCTACGAAGTATCCAAGCTGGTGCGCGACCAGCTGCAGGCCCTGGGTGCCGTGCAGCTTGCCGACCGCAGCGTGGACAAGGCCACCTACGAAGCCAGCCAGAAGGAGCTGGACCAGTTCCGCCGCGAGTTCACCCACGTGCGTGACGCCTACTGGTACGGCCGCGACGTGGATACCTTCGTCATCCGCCGCGCCGACAGCGCGATCTGGATCGTGCTGCAGGTGGGCAACGGCAGCGGTGCGGTGCTGGTGGCCGAAGGCCCGGCGCCGGCGGCGCAGTAAGCCGGCAGGCCGCGCCGCATCCGGCCACGTCCGCGTCCGCGGCGTGGCCGCCGCCTTCCGATGCCGCGGGCGTTGCTCAGCGCGGTGCAGGCAGGCCGAAGAATGCGCGCGTGGCCGCGGTGGCGTTGGCCGCGGTGGTGGCTGGATCCTCGCCGCGGTCGCGCGCCAGCTCCTCGACGATATGCGGCAGGAACGCCGGCTCGTTGCGCCGGTCCTTGGGCATCGGCCGCAGCGTGCGCGGCAGCAGGTAGGGCGCGTCGGTCTCGACCATCAGCCGGTTCGCGGGAATGTTCTTCACGATCTCACGCAGGTGCGCGCCGCGGCGCTCGTCGCACAGCCAGCCGGTGATGCCGATGTGCCAGTCGCGGTCCAGGCAGTCGAACATTTCCGCGCGCGTGCCGGTGAAGCAATGCACCACCGCCGGCCCGTGGCGGCCGTCGAAGTTGCGCATCACCGCCATGAAGTCCGCATGCGCGTCGCGCTGGTGCAGGAACAGTGGTTTGGGCGTGCCGGCGGCAGCCAGGTCGGCGGCAATCTGCAACTGCCGCTCGAAGGCCCGGCGCTGGGCCGGCCGCGGGCTGAAATCGCGGAAGTAGTCCAGGCCGCATTCGCCCACCGCCACCACTTCCGGATGCACATGCAGCGCGCGCATCTGCGCGTCGCATTCGTCGGTGTACTCCACTGCGTGGTGCGGATGCACGCCGGCGGTGGCAAACAGCACGCCCGGATGCGCCTGCGCCAGGGCCAACGCCTGCGGCGAATGTTCGCGGCTGGCGCCGGTGACCACCATCTGCGCCACGCCTGCGGCCGCAGCGCGTGCCAGCACGGCGTCACGGTCGTGGTCGAAGCTGTCATGGGTGAGGTTGGCGCCGATATCGATCAGGTGCACGGAATACTTGCCGGGGCTGCGGACGGAGGAGGGCCGGGCGTGCCGGCCATGCCGGCCGGTGCGGCGCGGAGTAGTATACGAACGGGGACGATCCGGAACGGTCGGCATGGGCGTGGAAGCGGAACCGGAGATCACGCGGCTGCTGCGGCAGGCCGAAGGCGGCGATGCCGGATCGCTGTCGGCCGTGTTCGAGGCGCTGTATCCGGAGCTGCGGCGCATCGCGATGGCGCGTGCCCATGCCGGCGACCACACCTGTTCGCCCACCGTGCTGGTGCACGAGGCCTATCTGCGGCTGACCGCGGGCGCGCCGCTGTCGCTGACCAGCCGCAAGCATTTCTTCGCCACCGCGGCCAAGGCCATGCGCTGGATCGTGGTCGACCAGGCGCGCCGGCGTGGCGCCGGCAAGCGCGGCGGCGACCAGGTCCAGGTCACGCTCAGCGCGTGCCTGGCCGCCGAAGCCGACGACGGCGAACTGCTGGCCCTGCACGACGGCCTCGACCTGCTCGACCGGATCAGCCCGCGCCGCCGCGAGATCGTCGAGATGCGCTACTTCATCGGCCTTGAGTTCACCGAAGTGGCCGAACTGCTGGGCTGCGGGGAAAGCACCGCCAAGCGCGAATGGGCGCAGGCGCGTGCATTCCTGCACAGCGTGCTGGCCGACGCGGACGACTGAACCCGGTGGACGAAGCGCGACAGGCGTTGTGGCAGCAGGCCGATGCGATCTTCGGCCAGCTGCTGGAGCTGGCGCCCGACCGGCGCGAGGCGGCGCTGGCGGCGCTGGCCATCGAACCCGGCCTGCGCGCGCGCGTGCGGCGCCTGCTTGCCGCCTACGACGAAGGCGAAGGCCCGCTCGACCACCCCGAGGCGCTGCCGCTGCCGGCCGCGGCGCCCAACGCACTGGCCGGGCGGCGGCTCGGGCGCTGGCGGCTGGAGGACGAGATCGGCCGCGGCGGCATGTCGGTGGTCTACCGCGCGCACGCGGTCGAAGGCCCGGAAGGGCAGGACGCGGCGGTCAAGGTGCTCACCCTGGGCGCGCTGGCCGAGGGCGGGCGCGAGCGTTTCCTGCGCGAACAGCAGGCGCTGCTGCGCCTGCGCCATCCCTGCATCGTCGACCTGTACGACGCCGGCATCGCCGAGGACGGCACCCCGTGGCTGGCGATGGCGCGGGTGCGCGGCGAGCGCATCGACGCCTGGTGCAGCGCGCGCCGGCTCGACGTGCACGGTCGCGTGGCCCTGGTGCTGCAGGTCTGCGACGCGGTCGCCGGCGCCCATCGCAGCCTGGTGATCCACCGCGACATCAAGCCCTCGAACGTCCTGGTCGACGGCGACGGCTATCCGCGGCTGCTGGATTTCGGCATCGCCCGCCTGGCCGACGTCGAGGACGGGGCGGAGCCACGCACCAGCACCGCGCTGCGCGCGCTCACCCCCGAATATGCCGCGCCCGAGCAGTTCGCTGGCGAACGCGCCACCACCGCCATGGACGTCTACGGCCTGGGCGCGCTGCTGTACCGGCTGCTGACCGGCGTGCCGCCGCGCCGCAGCGGCGCGGGTGCGGGCGAGCCGACGCTGGCGCCGTCGAAGGCGCTGTCGCGGCTCGGCGAGGACGCCGTGGCCGGGGCCCCGGAGCGGCGCTGGAGCCGGCACCTGCGCGGCGACCTCGACACCATCGTGATGAAGGCGCTGGCGGTCGATCCGCGCCAGCGCTACCCCGACGTGGTCGGCCTGATGGACGATCTGCGGCGCTGGCAGCAGCGGCGGCCGATCCGCGCGCGCGCGCCGGGCGCGTGGTATCGCGCCGGCCGGTTCGTGGCCCGCAACCGCTTCGCCACCGCCGCCAGCGCGGTGCTGGTGCTGGCGGTGGCCGGCGGTGTCGCGGCCACGCTGTGGCAGGCAGAACGCGCGCGCCGCGAGGCCGAGCGTGCGGTCGCGGTCAAGGAGTTCCTGGTCGGGATCCTCGAGTCGGGCGACCCGGCGCACACCGGCGGCCGCGATCCGCCGGCCTCCGAGCTGCTGCGCGAGGGCGCGGCGCGGATCTCCACCGAGCTGGCCGACCGGCCGGCGCTGCGCGCCGAACTGCTGCTGGTGATCGGTCGCAGCCAGCTGTCGCGGGCGATGCTGGCCGACGCCGCGCGCACCCTCGACCAGGCGCTGGCCCTGTTCGACACCGGTGCCCTGGCCGACCCGCCGCTGCAGGCCGACATCCTCTCCCAGCGCGCGATGGTCGCCTACGAACAGGGTCGGCACGAGGCTTCTGTGCAGCTGCTGGAGCGCGCCGTGGCCTTGCTCGACGCCAGCCCCGGCGCCGATCCGGCGCGGTCCGAGCGCATCCGCGTGCAGCTGGCCGACATGCTGGTGGTGAACGGGCGCAGCGAGGAGGCGATCGCGATCGCCGGCGCGGTGGTCGAACGGATGCGCCGGGACGGGTCGGCGGATCAGGCGCACCTGGGCTATGCCCTGCGCATGCTGGGCGCGGCCACCAACGCCGCGGGCCGGCCGGACGAAGCCATCGACTGGCTCGAACAGGCCGTGGCCAGCGAGCGCGACGAGGTGGCCCTGGCCGCGGTCGAGAACGACCTGGGCATTGCCTACCACGACGCCGGCCGCATCGACGACGCCGAGCGCACCTTCGCCAAGGCTTTCGCCCTGCAGGAGCGCATCTACGGCGCCGCGCATCCGACCACCATGGCCACCGCCGGCAACGTCGCCACCATCCACCTGCAGCAGGGGCGGGCGCAGGCTGCGGCCGACGAGTTCGCCCGACTCGACCGCCTCTACCGCGAGCGCTTCGGCGACCGCCCGCATCCGGACACCGTGCAGAACCTGGGTTGGCAGGCGCTGGCGCACTACCGCGCCGGCGACACCGACGCCGCGGGCGAGGCGGCCGAGTCGGCCTGGCGCATGGACCGGGGGCTGGCGTCCGCGGAGAGCCCCGGCGTGGCCTGGGTGCCGATGCTGGCCGGCCTGCTGAGGTTCGAGCGCGGCCAGCCGGACCCGGATGGCCTGCTGCTGCAGGGCGAGCTGCCCTGCGACGCCCTCGACCGGCAGCGCTCGCTGGCGCGCTGGACCTGCATCGCGCGGGCCTGGCGCGCGGCCGCCGCAGCGGGCGCCGCCTGCACGGTGCCCGGCGCCGAACCGCCACCCGACGCGGCCGTGCTCGAACCGGTCGAACGGCGCTGGTGGGCGGCATGGTGGGCGCTGCAGGCGCGCTGCGGCAACGATGCGTCCGCGGCGGCCAGCGCCGGGGCGCAGTTCGCCTCGCTGCAGGGCAACGGGTCGCCGTTCCCGCCCTGGCTGGCCGCGGCGCTGCCGCCGCCGGAGCCGTCCCCCGCACCCTGACAGCGGTGGTCGCCGCCCCCGGGTGAGACGAATCCGGCCCGGTTTCCGAATGCTCCAGTGAACGCCGCGATAGGCGCGGCGCCGGGTGGCCCCTCCGGTCCCCCGGACGACCTTGCTGGAGCATGTCCATGACGATGTTCGCGCGTCGGCCGCTGTATGCGGCGCTGATCCTCTCCCTGCCGATCCTCGCGGCCGCCGGCGCCGCGCAGGCTGGCAGCATCTGCGATACCACCCCCGCAACCACCGCGCCCAGCACTGCCGCGGGCGTGGAAGCGTTCGCCTGCGGCGAAGGCAACGTCGCCTCACACGACGCCAGCACCGCGATCGGCCGCGACAACATCGCCGCCAACGTCGTCGCGACCGCGGTCGGGTTCTCGAACGAGGCGCTGGGACAGCACTCCAGCGCGTTCGGGTTCCAGAGCGAGGCCACCGCCACCAACACCGTGGCATTCGGCTACTTCGCCCGCGCGTATGGGTCCCTGGCCACGTCCATGGGCCACTCCACCCGGGCCCTGGGCGCGCGCAGCAGCGCCTACGGCTTCTACGCCGAGGCCAGGGGCACCGACGCCTACGCCGCGGGCGGCTGGATCGACCTGAACGGCAGCGGCGACATCGCGTTCGACCTCGACCTGGACGGCGACGGCGTGATGGATGCGTCCTCGGAGATCGCCATCGCCGCCGGCACGAACTCGGTGGTGGTCGGCAACGCCGTGCTCGCCACCGGCGTGCAGGCGAACGTGTTCGGCAACCTCAACCGGGCGACGGCGGACTTCGCCAGCGCCCTGGGCACGGACAACGCCGCCGCCGGCCTGCAGAGCACCGCGGTCGGCTACCGCAATACCGCCGGCGGCGAGCGCAGCAGCGCCTTCGGCGCGGTCAACCAGGTCGGCGGCAACTATGCGACCGCCGTGGGCACCAACAACTTCGCCACCGGCGACTACAGCGTCGGCATCGGCTACGTCAGCAGCGCCCTGGGCGACGCCTCGGTCGCGATGGGCAGCTTCGCCACCGCCGCGATCGACTCGTCCATCGCCATCGGCACCTTCAGCCGCGCCGACGGCAACCCCGCCCTGACCAGCACCGGCTCGATCGCCATCGGCAGCATGATGGACTTCGACGGCGACGGCATGCCCTCGCCCGCCACCCTCGACACCAACGGCGACGGCGTGATCGACGCGCTCGACGCCAGCGACGAGCAGACCTTCGCCGGCGGCCAGCAGGCCACCGCGATCGGCGCGGCCAGCTGGGCCTCGGCCGACTTCACCGTCGCCACCGGCAGCCTCGCGCGCGCCAGCGGGATCGGCAGCGTGGCGATCGGCTACAACTCGGTCGGCGCGGGCGAGACCTCGATCGCGCTGGGCTACTCCGCGCGCGGCCTGGCGCAGCAGTCGGTGGCCATCGGCCACAACTCAGGTGCGATGGCCGCGGGAAGCGTGGCCCTGGGCGCGGGCGCGGTGGCCCTCCGCGACAACACCGTGTCCGTGGGCGCGGTCGGCAGCGAGCGCCAGATCGTGAACGTGGCCGCCGGCACCGCGACCACCGACGCGGTCAACCTGGGCCAGCTGCAGGACACGCTCACCAGCGCCAATGCCTATACCGACGCCCAGATCGCCGGCATCGCGCCCGGCGGCGGCGGCGGCCTGACCGGGCCCCAGGTGCGGGCGATCGCCGACGCCGGCGACGCGACCACCCTGGCCTCGGCGCAGGGCTATGCCGACACCGGCGACGCCAGCACCCTGAGCGCGGCCAACGCCTACACCGACGCGGCCATCATCAGCATCGGCGGGGTCACCCCGGGGATCGTGGAGGCGGGCGACGCGACCACCCTGACCTCGGCACGTACCTACGCCGACACCGGCGACGCCGCCCTGCGTACCGACATGGAGGCCGGCGACGCGGCCGTGCGCGCCGACATGGAGGCCGGCGATACCACCACCCTGGCCGCTGCCAACACCTATACCGACACCCAGATCGCTGCCCTGGCCGGATTCGACCCGGCTTCGATCAGCGGCCGCCTGGACGCGTTCGACGACCGCTTCGAAGACCTCGACCGGCGCATGTACCGCCAGGACCAGCGCATCGACCGTCAGGGCGCGATGGGCGCGGCGATGCTGAACATGGCGATCAACGCCGCCGGCAGCCAGAGCCCGCGCGGCCGCATCGCGGTCGGCGCCGGCTTCCAGGGCGGCGAGCGCGCGCTGTCGGTCGGCTACGGCAAGCGCATCGGCAACCGCGCCTCGTTCTCGCTCGGCGGCGCCTTCAGCGGCAGCGAACGCTCCGCCGGCATCGGCTTCGGCGTCGACCTGTAGTGCCACCGCGCGCGCCCGGCACCGGCGCGCGTCCCATCCCCTCATCAACCCCCTCATCAACGCCCCGCCCCCGCGGGGCCATGGGAGTCCCGACGATGAACACCCCCCGCTTCATCCTGCGCTGGTCGCTGGCCCTGCTGGCCGGCCTTGCGCTGCTGCCCGCTTTCGCCGCGCCGCGCATGACCGGCTTCGACCCGGCCCGGCACGGCTTCGCCTTCGTCAACAGCTTCGACAACGACGTCGTCCGTGAACTCGACATCCGCACCAAGGGCCTGTGCGGCGGCATGACCTACGCCGCGCTGGACTACTACAACGCGCGCGCGCCCATCCCGCGCCAGACCCACCGCCCCGCGGTCAACACCAAACTGCACGACTTCATCTACGACCGCCAGGTGAACTCGATCGCCGACAACGCCGACAAATGGGCCGAGCTCGGCTTCAACCCCTTCGGCGCGCGCAACGGCGAGTTCTTCAACTGGGGCCTACAGGGCTTCAACGGCGGCCGCCTGCAGGAGCTGCGGGCGAAGATAGACCGCGGCCAGCCGGTGCCGCTCGGGCTGTGGCACTACGACGGCCACTCCGGCGGCGATCACCAGGTGCTGGCGATCGGCTACGACACCGGGCGCTACACCGGCGACCTGGGCCGCTATCGCGAGGATCTGAAGATCTTCATCTACGACCCCAACTATCCGAACGAGACCAAGGTGCTGGTGCCCGACCTGCGGCGCGGCGGCTATCGCTACCAGGACGAGGACAAGCTGTGGCTGACCTACTTCGTCGACGGCAAGTACCGCGCCAGCCGCCCGCCGGCGCCGGAGGTGGTGCAGGGCGCGGTCCCGGTGCGCCCCTCGGCGTCCGCCTCGGCGCGTCCCGCCGTGCGCGCCACCAAGCCCGGCACGCAGTTGCCGGCCAAGACGCCCGCCGCCACCGGCCTGACCACGCGCGAACTGCTGCTCACCATCCACACCGGCAACGACGACCTGCGCGGCGGCAGCGACAACGCCGACGTGATGATCCGCGTGCGCGGCCTGCCGCCGGTGCAGCAGCGCAACATCAACGGCGGCCGGCGCTGGCTCGGCAACTACGACCAGACCGTGCGCATCGCCCTGCCGCGCGCGGTGCCGCTGGAGGACCTTACCGAGCTCAGCCTGGTCACCCGCTTCGGCGGCGGCATCGGCGGCGACAACTGGAACGTCGACGCGGTGCGTGTGGTCGCCGTCACCGGCGAAGGCGAGCGCGAGCTGGCCAACGTCAGCGGCTCGCCGCTGGTGCGCTTCACCGGCCAGCTGCACAACCACCGCATCGCGCTCTCGCCGCGCTGAGGCGTTGGGCGAAAGGGGGGCGCCAACCGGCGCCCCCTCCCACAGGAGAGGGACCACAGGAGGAGGAGTCCGACGGCCTGCGCGCGGCGCGCACGTATCCTGTCCGCGTGCCGCCACCCACACCCACACTCCCCATCGCGCCCCTGCTGCCGGACATCCGCCGGTCGCTGCAGGCGCATCCGCGCCTGGTGCTGGAGGCGCCGCCCGGCGCCGGCAAGACCACGGCCGTGCCGCTGGCCCTGCTCGATGCGCCGTGGCTGCAAGGTCGCCGCATCGTGATGCTGGAGCCGCGCCGGGTGGCGGCACGCAGCGCCGCGGCGTTCATGGCCCGGCAGCTGGGCGAGGATGTCGGCGACAGCGTCGGTTACCGCATCCGCTTCGAGAGCCGGATATCGGCGCGCACGCGGATCGAAGTGGTCACCGAGGGCATCCTCACCCGCATGCTCCAGGACGACCCGCTGCTCGATGGCGTGGGCGCGCTGCTGTTCGACGAGTTCCACGAGCGCCACCTGGCCGCCGACCTGGGCCTGGCGCTGGCGCTGGACGTGCAGGCGCAGTTGCGCGAGGACCTGCGCCTGGTGGTGATGTCGGCCACGCTGGATGGCGAGCGCCTGGCGCGGTTGCTGGATGCGCCGCGGCTGTCCAGCGCGGGCCGCGCATTCCCGGTGCAGGTGGCCCACTTTCCGGCGCGCCGCGACGAACCCCTGGAGGCACAGGCGCGACGGGCGGTGGAGCAGGCGCTGCAGCAGCATCCGGGCGATGTGCTGGTGTTCCTGCCCGGCCAGCGTGAGATCGCGCGGGTCCAGGCGGCGCTGCAATCCAGCCTCGAGCCTGCCCGTTCCGCGCCGGAAGCGTCCTGCTCCGCCCATGCCGGCGACGTCGAGGTCCTGGCGCTGCATGGCGAGTTGCCGGTTGAGCAGCAGTCGCGGGTATTGCAGCCCGCGCCCGCGGGCGGGCGCCGGGTGGTGCTGGCGACCAATGTGGCCGAGTCGTCGGTGACCCTGCCCGGGGTGCGGGTGGTGATCGACAGCGGGCTGGCGCGCGAGCCGCGGTTCGATCCCGGCAGCGGTTTCGCGCGGCTGGATGCGGTGGCCATCTCGCAGGCGTCGGCCGACCAGCGCGCCGGGCGTGCCGGGCGCGTGGCCGAGGGCTGGGCCTGGCGGCTGTGGCCGCAATCGCAGCGGCTGGAAGCGCAGCGTCGCCCGGAGATCGCCCAGGTCGAGCTGGCCGGGCTGGCCTTGGAGCTGGCCGCATGGGGCAGCGACGCCCTGCGCTTCGTCGATCCGCCGCCGCCCGGTGCGTTGGCGGCCGCGCGCGAACTGCTGCAGCGGCTGGGCGCGCTGTCCGACGTCGGCGGCGTGAGCGCAAGCGGCCGCCGCATGCTGGCCCTGGGCACGCACCCGCGGCTGGCGGCGATGTTGTTGGCGGCCCCGGATGCGCGCGCGCAGGCGCTGGCGGCCGACCTTGCCGCGCTGGTGGAGGCGCGTGACCCGCTGCGCAGCCGCGGCGATGCCCTGGCCGACCGCTGGCGCGCGCTGGCCGCCTTCCGCAGCGGGCGCATGCCCGCCGATGCCAGCCGCGCGGCGCTGGCCACGATCGATGCGGCTGCGCGCCAGTGGCGACGGCGCCTGGGCTGCACCGTCGCGCCGCCGGCCACCATCGAGGCGCATGAACTGGGCGACCTGCTGGCCCACGCGTTTCCCGACCGCATCGCCGCGCGGCATGCCACCGATGCGCTGCGCTACCAGCTGGCCAACGGCCGCATGGCGCGCCTGTTCGAGGACAGCGCCCTGCGCGGCGAACCCTGGCTGGTGGCCAGCGAGCTGCGCTGGGAGCCGCGCGGCGATGCGCTGCTGCTGCGCGCCGCGCCGGTGGACGAGGCGCGCCTGCGCGCCGACTTCCCGGATCGTTTCGTCGAACGCGAAGGTGCGGTGTGGGATGCGCAGCGCCGTGCGCTGGTGGCACGGCGCGAGTCGCGTTTCGACCGCATCGTGCTGGACAGTTGTCCTGCCGGCCGGGTGGACCCGGAACAGGCCGCGCAGGCGCTCACCGATGCGGTGCGCGAGCTGGGCCTGGACGTGCTGCCGTGGAGCACCGGCCTGCGCCAGTGGCAGGCGCGGGTGGTGGCCCTGGGCCACTGGCTGCCGCAGCGGGGCCTGCCCGACCTGTCCGATGCCGCGCTGCTCGCTGGCCTGGACGACTGGTTGCGCCCGGCCTTTGCCGGCAAGACCCGGCTGGACGCGCTGGACGAGGACGCCCTGGGCCAGGCGCTGCACGCATGCCTGGACTGGAGCCTGCGCCGCGAACTGGATCGCCTGGTGCCGGTACGCATTGCGGTACCGTCCGGCCAGGAGCGTCGCATCGACTATGCGCTGGACCACGCCGGCGCGCCGCAGCCGCCGGTGCTGGCGGTCAAGTTGCAGGAACTGTTCGGCCTGGCCGACACCCCGCGCGTCGCCGATGGCCGGGTGCCGCTGACCTTGCACCTGCTCTCGCCCGGTGGCCGCCCGCTGCAGGTCACCCAGGACCTGCGCGGCTTCTGGGACCGCACCTACCCGGAGGTCAGGAAGGAAATGAAGGGGCGGTATCCGCGGCACCCATGGCCGGACGACCCGTGGAGCGCGACCGCCACCCATCGGGCCAAACCCAGGGGCACGTGACCGGGCATTGACCGGGGCACGCGATGCGCGGCCGCATGAATGCCGGCCATCGGCAACCGGCGCGCCAGTGCCCGCCGCGCCTGCACTAACGTATCGTCGACAGCGTGGCGTCGACACTGGCGCCGTTCCCCACTTCCTCCACAGGGATGACCATGAGCAAGCTGACCATCATCACCGACCGCGCCATGGAACTGGCGGGACAAGCCGGCGCCGGGCTGCGTCATGCCGGTTCCAGCGTGCGCCACGCCGGCCACAACGCCGAACACTGGATCCGCACCGGTGCCGCGCTGGGCACCGCCCGTGCCGGCGCCAGGGCCGCGGGCAAGGTCGTACGCCGCAACCCCGTGGCCGTCGCTGCGGCCGCAGCGGTAGTCGGTGCCGGCGTGCTCGCCTACGTGCTGTACCGCAAGCGTCGCGAGCAGCAGCACGCCGCACCGCTGGACGGGCAGGCACAGCGGATCGAAAAGGAACGCGACGGCGCCCGTCCGCGCCCGCGTCGCAGCCGCGCCGCCGCCGACTGACTCTTCCGGCCGCCGCGCTCCGGTCGCCGCCGGCTGAACTTGGGTCCGCCGCGACTCAGGTCGCGGCAGGATCCAGCCGCCGCCACTGGCCCGGCGCCAGCCAGTCGCCGCCCGGTTGTGCGGCGTCCAGCCGATGGTTGCCCACCGCGATCCGCACCAGCCGCAGCGTCGGCAATCCCACCGCGGCGGTCATGCGCCGGACCTGGCGGTTGCGACCCTCGGTGATGGCCAGTTCCAGCCAGGCATCGGGCACGGTTTTCCGGTAGCGCACCGGCGGGTCGCGCGGCCACAGCGCCGGGGCCGGATCGAGCGGCCGCACCCGTGCCGGCCGCGTCGGCCCGTCCTTGAGCAGCACGCCCTGGCGCAGGGCCTGCAACTGGTCCGGCTGCGGATCGCCTTCCACCTGCACCCAGTAGGTCTTGGCCTGCTTGTGCCGCGGGTCGGTGAGGCGGTGTGCAAGCGCACCGTCATCGGTCAGCAGCAGCAGGCCTTCGCTGTCGTGGTCCAGGCGGCCGGCCGCGTACACGCCGGGCGGGAATCCGAATTCGGCCAGCGTCCGGTGGCCGGTTCCACCGCGGTCGGTGAACTGGGTCAGCACGCCGAATGGCTTGTTGAACAGGATCAGCATCGGATACGTCAGGTGTCGGGCACGCATCCACGCTGGCGCCGGAACCGACAGGACCGGCCCACGCGCGCGCCGTCGGGCGGATCAATCCGCGGCCAGGCCCGGCCCGCCGAGCGGGCGGGTGCGCACCTGCGATTCGAACCCGGCGATCAGCGGCCGGCCGCGGGTGATCGCCGCGCGCACGGCCGGCAGCGCAAGCGAGGCCTCGTGGTCGGCGGCGCTGTTCCAGACCTCGGTGATCCACAGCACGTCCGCATCGGTCGCGTCCTCGGCCACCACGTAGGACTGGCAGCCCGGCATGGCCGCCGTGCCTTCCAGCAGGATCGCGGCCAGGGCCGCGCGCTGGCCCGGCTGGGCCCTCAGTTTTCCGATCAACCCATGCATGGGCGGTGTTCCTCCAGAACCATGGCACGGCAATGCCGCAGCGGCGACCAGTGCGGCAATGAAGCCGCGCCGGTCCACGTCAGGCGCCGCCCGGCTTGATGAAGCGCAGGGTCATCCGGTCGCTCTCGCCGATGGCCTGGTACCTGGCCCGGTCGGCCGCATCGTGGCGGTTGCCCGGCGGCAGGGTCCACACGCCATTGGGGTGGTCCTTGGTGTCGCGCGGGTTGGCGTTGATCTCGCTGCTGGCATCCAGCTGGAATCCGGCGGCCTGGGCCAGCGCGATCACCTGCGCCTGGCCGACATAACCACTGCGGTCGTCCTCGTCCACATCGGCGGCGGCGCGGTGTTCCACCACGCCCAACACGCCACCGGGCCTGAGCACCTCGTAGAACGCCTTGAACATGCCCGGTGCCCGGCTTTCGCCGCCGCGCCAGTTGTGCACGTTGCGGAAGGTCACCACCAGGTCGGCCGAGCCCGCCGGCCCGAACACCGGCGCGGTCGGATCGAAGGCCACCACCGTGGCGCTGCCGAACTGTTCGGGTGCGGCGGCGAACTTGGCCTCCAGCCCGTCCCGGGCGCGTTGCTGGTAATCGCGACCGCGATCGGCGGGGACCGTCGCCGGATCGACCACGGCCGCCACGTAGCGGCCCTGCTCCTTCAGGTATGGCGCCAGGATTTCCGCATACCAGCCGCCGCCGGGAGTGATCTCGATGACGGTGTGCTGCGGCGCGATGCCGAAGAACGCCAGGGTGGCGCCGGGGTTGCGGAAGCTGTCGCGGGCGCTGTTGCCGGCGCGCCAGGAACCATCGATGGCGGCCTGCAGCGCAGCGTCGGCGGCCCGCTGCCGGGGGGGCTCGGCTGCCGGCGTGAGCGCCTGCACGGCCGGTGCCACCAGCGCCAGGGCCACGGCGAGCATGCAGGTTCGGGGAAGCGCGTTGCGGGTCATGGCCGTCTCCACATCAGTCGGGAGGGCGAGCCTAGCACGGGCTTTGCGACTGGCTGGCAGCGGCAGGGCATGGCTGGTGCGTGGCCAGCGCTGCACTGTGCCCTGGCAGGTCGAGTGCGCGCTGACGGCCGGAAACTCCAGCCACTCAGCGTCGCACGTACACCCAGGCCTGGCCGCCGGACGCCAGCGGCGCTCGCTCGCGGCGGTAGTCGGATACCTCGTAGCGATCGGCGGCCTCCAGTTCGGCGGCGCTGATCCGGAACACGGTGCCCTGCACCGCATCGTCCAGGTTGTCGCTGGGGCTGACGATGGGATGGAAGCGCTCGCCACTGGTGGCCAGCACCTCGGGGTCGGTGATCTCGAGCATGGTTTGCACATAGCCGCGGATCGCATCGGGCGAACCGTCCAGGCGGCGGCCGAACGAGGCCAGTTGCACGCTCTCCAGCTGCAGCGTGCCGTAGGAGAACAACAGGATGTCGGGTGTGTGGTCGGTCATGGCGGCGGGTGGTGGGGGGGCTGGAAGGACGAAGCCCGGCACTGGGCCGGGCTTCGGATGCAACGGGACGCCTTGCAGTGGCCTTACAGCGCGGCCAGCGCAGCGTTGAAGGTGGCCGACGGACGCATCGCCGGACCGGCCTTGGCCAGGTCCGGCTGGTAGTAGCCGCCGATGTCCACCGGCTGGCCCTGCACCGCACCCAGCTCGGCCAGGATCTTCGCCTCGTTCTCGCCCAGCGCCTTGGCCAGCGGTGCGAACCGGGCCTTCAGGCCCGAGTCCTGGTCCTGCGCGGCCAGCGCCTGCGCCCAGTACAGGGCCAGGTAGAAGTGGGTGCCGCGGTTGTCCAGTTCTCCCACCTTGCGCGCGGGCGAGCGGTTGTTGTCCAGGATCTGGCCGTTGGCCTGGTCCAGGGCGGCGGCCAGCACCGCGGTGGCCGTGTTGCCGGTCTGCCCGGCCATGTGCTCCAGCGACGCGGCCAGTGCAAGGAATTCGCCCAGCGAATCCCAGCGCAGGTAGTTCTCCTGCACGAACTGCTGCACGTGCTTGGGCGCGCTGCCGCCGGCACCGGTCTCGAACAGCCCGCCGCCGGCCATCAGCGGCACCACCGACAGCATCTTGGCGCTGGTGCCCAGCTCCAGGATCGGGAACAGGTCGGTGAGGTAGTCGCGCAGCACGTTGCCGGTCACCGAGATGGTGTCCTTGCCCTGGCGGATGCGCTGCAGCGAGAACTTCGTCGCCTCCACCGGCGCCAGGATGCGGATGTCCAGGCCGGAGGTGTCATGGTCCTTGAGGTAGGTCTCGACCTTGGCAATCACCTGGCGGTCATGCGCGCGCGCGCTGTCCAGCCAGAACACCGCCGGCGTGCCGCTCAGGCGCGCGCGGCTCACCGCCAGCTTGACCCAGTCCTGGATCGGCGCGTCCTTGGCCTGGCACATGCGCCAGATGTCGCCGGCTTCCACCGCGTGCTCGAACACCACCTGGCCGTCCTGGTCGGTGACCCGCACGGTGCCGGCGGCCGGAATGCGGAAGGTCTTGTCGTGGCTGCCGTACTCCTCGGCCTTCTGCGCCATCAGGCCCACGTTGGGCACCGAGCCCATGGTGGTCGGGTCGAACGCGCCGTTTGCCTTGCAGTCGTCGATCACCGCCTGGTACACGCCGGCGTAGCAGCGGTCCGGGATCACCGCCTTGGCGTCCTGCAACTTGCCTTCGGCGTTCCACATGCAACCGGAGTCGCGGATCATCGCCGGCATCGAGGCATCGACGATCACGTCCGAGGGCACGTGCAGGTTGGTGATGCCCTTGTCCGAATTGACCATGGCCACGGCCGGGCCGCTGGCATAGGCCGCCTCGACGTCGGCCTTGATCGCCGCCTGCTGCGCTTCGGGCAGCGAAGCGATGCGTCCGTACAGGTCGCCGATGCCGTTGTCCGGCGAGAAGCCCACCGACGCCAGCGCGTCGGCATGCTTGGCCAGCGCAGCCTTGTAGAACTCCGACACCGCCACGCCGAACATGATCGGGTCGGAGACCTTCATCATGGTCGCCTTCAGGTGCAGCGAGAACAGCACCCCGCCGGCCTTGGCGTCGGCGATCTGCGCGGCAATGAACGCGGCCAGCGCGGTGCGGCTCATGGTTGCCGCATCGACGATCTCGCCGGCCTGCACCGCGACCTTGTCCTTGAGCACCACGGTCTTGCCGTCGGCCTGGGCCAGCTCGATCTTCAGGCTGCCCGCATTGGCGACCGTGGCCGACTGCTCGCTGCCGTAGAAGTCTCCGCCATCCATGTGCGCCACGTGCGACTTCGAATCGCTGCGCCACGCACCCATGCGGTGCGGATGCTTGCGCGCATAGCCCTTGACCGAGGCCGGCGCGCGGCGGTCGGAATTGCCCTCGCGCAGCACCGGGTTCACCGCGCTGCCCTTGGTGCGGTCGTAACGCGCCTGGATGTCCTTTTCCTTCTCGTCCTTCGGCGCGTCCGGGTAGTCCGGCAGCGGGTAGCCCTGCGCCTGCAGCTCCTTGATCGCGGCCTTCAGCTGCGGCACCGAGGCGGAGATGTTGGGCAGCTTGATGATGTTGGCTTCCGGCCGGGTCGCCAGCTCGCCCAGCTCGGCCAGGTGGTCGCCGATCTTCTGGCCGTCGCCCAGGTAGTCGGGGAACTGCGCCAGGATGCGTCCCGCCAGCGAGATGTCGCGGGTCTCCACCTGCACCCCGGCGGTGGCGGCGAATGCCTGGACGATGGGCAGCAGCGACTGGGTGGCCAGGAATGGCGCTTCGTCGGTGAGGGTGTAGATGATCTTCGGCGTGTTCGACATGTCTGTGGGGGCTCTCTTCGTAACGGCGGAGATGGCGCAGGCAGCGGACCGCGGTGCGGCCGCGCCCGGCGGCGAAACCTCCGTATTGTCGCGTGTTTTGGCCGGCGATGCGCGCGCGCCGGCCACCGGGCGCCCCTGCCCGTACAATTGCCCGATGGATACCCCCTACCCCGCCGTCCGCCTGAAGAACGCCTGGCGTTCCAGCCATCCCTGGATCTTCCAGAAGCTGGTCGAACGCCCGCCGCAGAAGCCCAAACCCGGCGAGATCGTCGATGCATTCGACGTCGAGGGCCGGTTCATCGGGCGCGGGTTCTACAACGGCCACTCGCGCATTGCGCTGCGCATCCTGGAGACCGACCCGGCCGTACCGGTGGATGCGGCCTGGTTCGCGCGGCGCATCGGCGAGGCGGTGGCGCTGCGCCGCGAGGTGCTCAAGCTGGACGATGTGTCCGATGCCTGGCGGGTGGTCCACGCCGAGGGCGATGGCCTGTCCGGGCTGGTGGTGGACCGCTATGCCGACCTGCTGGTGGTCGAGTTCTTCAGCGCCGGCATGTACCGCCACCGCGAGTGGATCTACGAGGCGTTGCGCCAGCATTTCGACGGTGCGCGCATCTACAGTTTTGCCGACGAGCATGTGCAGAAGCAGGAGAGCTTCGACTATCGGCCGGTGTACAGCGAGGGTGGCACCCCGCCACCGGCGGTCATCACCGAGCACGGCATCCGCTTCCGCGCCGATCCGGCCGGCGCGCACAAGACCGGCTTCTTCGCCGACCAGCGCGAGAACCGGCAGTGGTTTTCGCAGCAGGTGGCCGGCAAGCGGGTGCTGGACCTGTGCTGCAACACCGGTGGCTTCGCGGTGTACGCCGCAGCGCGGGGAGCGGCTGAAGTGACCGGCATCGACATCGACGAGGCGGTGATCGAACTGGCCAAGGGCAATGCCCGGCTCAATGGGGTGCGCCCGAAGTTCGTGCAGGCCGACATCTTCCCGTGGCTGCGCGATGCGGCCGCACGCGGCGAGCAGTACGACGCGGTGGTGCTGGACCCGGCCAAGCTCACCCGCGACCGCGACCAGGTCATCACCGCGCTGAAAAAGTACCTGGACATGAACAAGCTGGCCCTGGGCGTGGTCAAGCCGGGCGGCCTGCTGGCAACGTTCTCGTGCACCGGCCTGGTGGCGGAGGACCAGTTCCTGGACATGCTGCGTCGCGCCGCGTTCTTTGCCGGGCGCACGGTGCAGGTGCTGAAGGTGGCCGGCGCCGGCGCCGACCATCCGTTCCTGGCCAGCGTGCCGGAATCGCGCTACCTCAAGGCGGTGTTCTGCCGGGTGCTGGACTGATCGGCGGGACTGGCGTGCGGCAGGCGCACGCCCGCTCCGCTGCGGCGCTCAGCCGGGGCCGTGCATGAGGTAGTCGCGCAGCGCCACCGCGTTGTTGTGTTCCTCGTCGCGGGCGGCGTAGAGCAGGGTCACCGGGCCCCGGCCCCGGTAGGCACGCAACTGGGCCAGGGCCTCGGGATTGGCGGCCAGTTCAGCGAAATAGCGTTCGCGGAACGCATCCCAGCGGGCAGGGTCGTGGCCGAACCAGCGGCGCAACTCCGCACTGGGTGCGATCGCCCTGAGCCAGGTTTCGATCTGCATGTCCACCTTGGTGATCCCGCGCGGCCACAGGCCGTCGACCAGCACGCGCTGGCCATCGCCCGGTGCGGGGTCCTCGTATGCGCGCTTGAGGTGGATCGGGTGGCGGACGCGGCTGGCCATGGGTGGGCGCTCGGTGGCTGGGAGGTGCCAGGGAAACGATACGCCCGGACGATGCAGGTGTGCGTGCACACCGTGCGAGCCGGTCTTGCCATTGCGTCGCATCCACCGGGACCGGCACCGCTACACTCGCCCATATGACCGATACCACCCTGCTCTACCTGCTGGCCGTGCTGTTGCTGCTGGCCCTGGCGCTGCTGGCGACGCTGGTGCTGCGCAGGCCCGACGCTGCGCTCGAGCGCATGCGCGCGCACCTGGAAGACGCCCTGCGTGGCGAACAGCGCGATGGCCGGCTGGAACTGCGCCAGCAGCTCGATGGGCTGGCCGCCAGCCAGGGCCAGCGCATCGATGGCTTTGCCCTGCACCTGGCCGATCTCGGGACGCGCGTTGACACGCGCCTGGACCAGTTGCGTGACAGCCTCAACGAAGATGCACGCAAGGGCCGGGCCGAGACCGGCGAGGCGCAGAAGGCACTGGGCGAACAGTTGGCCGCGCTGCGCGCCAGCCTCAGCGAAGATGCGCGCAACGCACGCCAGGAAGCGCAGCAGGTGCAGCAGGCGTTCGCCGAGCGCCTCGACCTGCGCCTGCAGGAGCTGACAACGCGCAGCGAACAGCGCATCGGCGAGATGCGCGCCACCCTGGATTTGCAGCTGCGCAACCTGCAGGAAGACAACGCGGCCAAGCTGGAGAAGATGCGCGAGACGGTGGACGAGAAGCTGCAGAGCACGCTCACCACGCGCCTGGATTCCTCGTTCAAGCTGGTGTCCGAGCGCCTGGAGCAGGTCCAGCGCGGGCTGGGCGAGATGCAGCAGCTGGCCACCGGCGTGGGCGACCTCAAGCGCGTGCTGAGCAACGTCAAGACCCGCGGCGGTTGGGGCGAAGTGCAGCTGGACAACATCCTGGAACAGACCCTCACCGGCGACCAGTACGCACGCAGCGTGCGCGTGCGCCCGGACAGCGCGGAGATGGTGGATTTCGCCGTGCGCCTGCCTGGCCGCGGCGGCGATGATGTGCCGCTGTGGCTGCCGATCGATTGCAAGTTCCCGCGCGAAGACTACGAGCGCCTGCTCGATGCGCAGGACCAGGCCGATGTGGAGGCGGTGCGCGTGGCCGGCGCGCAACTGGAAAAGGCCATCCGCATCCAGGCCAGGTCCATCTGCGAAAAATACGTGGTGCCGCCGCACACCACCGACTTCGCGGTGATGTTCCTGCCCACCGAGGGCCTGTATGCCGAAGTGATCCGTCGCCCCGGGCTGACCGACGCGCTGCAGCGCGAGCATCGCATCGTGGTGGCCGGGCCGACCACCATCACCGCCCTGCTCAACAGCCTGCAGATGGGCTTTCGCACCTTGGCCATCGAGCAGCGCTCCAGCGAGGTGTGGAGCCTGCTGGGTGCGGTCAAGAGCGAGTTCGGCAAGTTCGCCGGCATCCTCGAGCGCGCCGAGAAGCAGATCAACACCGTCGGCAAGAGCCTGGGCGACGCCAGCCGCAAGACCCGCACCATCGAGCGCAAGCTGCGCGGGGTCGAATCGCTGGCCCAGGACCAGGCCCAGGCATTGCTGGAACTGGGCGCGGACGAGGCTGGCGACCTGGATGACCCGGACGGGGACGCGGTGGACTGAGTGCCGGTGCCGCCGGGTCGAAGGCTCAGGGACCTTGCCCGTCCACCAGCACGAACTCGCCGCCCTGGCTTTTCCAGGTCGGCGTGTCCCGGTCGATGCGGATGCAGGGGCGGCCGCCGCAGGAGCTGATCTCCACGTGGCGCGAGGCCTGCAACACCTCGGCCGATACCGCCGCCGCATCGGCGCGCGCCCGCGCTTCCTGCAACTGCGCATGCTCGTGCCGCAGCATCACCAGCAGGCCCACATAGACCAGCACGAAGCCGGCGGCCAGCGCGCCCAGCCCCAGCCACGCCCGCCCGACCACCGGTCGCAGTGCGTTGGCGGCCTGGCGCTGCTGCTCCTGGAACATCTGCGCCATGGCCTGCTTCAGCCTGGCTTCCTCCGCCTCGCGTTCCGCGGCCAGCCCCGCCTGCGCGGCGTGGGCCTGCTGCAGGGCACGCAGCGCGTCATGGGCCTGCCGGGCCTGCGCATCCGCACTGGATTCCAGCCGTTCAACGGCCAGCATCATGCGGCGCAGTGCGTCGGTATCGCTCATGCAGGGCCCGGCCTAGCGCATCATCGCGTGCCCGTCCTGCGCATGGTGCTGCACGGGACGCGCTGGCTCGGGGTCGCGCTGCCGATGGCCGGACTCGGCGGCATGGCCCTGGTTTGGCGAGTCGTGTGACCTGGCGTCGTCGAGCGCGGCGTCCCACAGCGCCTGCCCCTGCCCGGATCGGGCGAACGCCTGTTGCGCAGCGCGCGCGCCGGCGTGGTCGCCGGCCTGCAGGGCCGTGATCCAGCGATCGACCATCGGGTCACCGCTCGGTGCCACCGGCCCGGCCGTGATCGGCACGTGTTGCAGTGCGTGGCCCATGCTGCTGTCCTGGGTGTGGTGGAAGAACCCGGGTGTGGCCGGCGTCGTGCTGGTGTCGAGGTAGGCGCGCGGGGTCTTGTTGGAGCCCAGGTCCAACCCGCCACGCTCCAGCAGGTCTTCCTTGAGTCCCAGGCCCGCCATGTCGATGGAGATCACAGGGCGTGCCCCGTTGTGCAGCACGTTGGCGCGATTCTCGGCCTTGAAGACCTGCTCCAATGCCCAGTTGCCGTAGTAGTTGGTGTAATCGTCCGAATGGCTCAGGCCAAGGCCCACGCCGCGCTGGCCCAAGCTGGCATAAAGTGACGATGGACGATCGAAGTAATACTGCGCCGCGGCTTCGATATTGCCGGGCGTGGGGGCGAGACTGCCGTCGGAGTTGAAGGAGTAGCCTGGCTTAGGGATGGCCTTGTTCCAGTTCTGAGGGTCCGCTTCCACGAAGTCCTCAATTCGACCATTGGAGATTTGATGCATCAAGTCCAGGCCGATTGCATTGGGGCTGATTTCCCGCTCCCTGCTTAGCAGGGCGTTCCAGCCAGCAATATTCGCAATAGCCTCGTCCTCGCGGACGCCTCGAATGTATGCACGCAATTCGTCAGAGTAATCGTGCACCGAACCCAGCGCCAGGCCTTGGCGGTTGATATCCTGCAGGAAAATCGCACGGCGGCTGTCGCTGGTCGCGTCATTGAAGCCATGCTGGATCTCATGCCCGAGGACGAAGGTCATGTCCCGGGCGTTGTAGGCGCCCTGCAGATTGCTGCTTGACCCGGTCTGCAGGCCTAGCGGGGGCAGGTTGATGCCCTTGGGCGTACCGTCCACCGCAGCCTCGTTTCCGTCGTAGGTGCCGCCTGCGGCTGCACCATGTGGCAGCAGGCTGAAATGCCGCACGTGGCCTTGGGTCCACGCCTCCTTGATCTGCTCGGCCAGCACCGGCGACCGGTTCAGGGTGGACTGCAGGTTGTCCACCATGTCCTGGTCCACGGGCTGCGTGTTGCCCGCTGCGTCCTGCCAGGTCTTGTAGGCAAAGTCGACCGACATTGTTTGCACGCCGAGCACCGCATCCAGGTCCGTGGTGGGGACCGGCCCGGTCGGGTGGAAACTGGCCCGTGGCAGGGTGACCACCCCGGCGGCCTTGTCATAGGTGCCGGTCCGGTTGGGGGCACCCCCCGGTGCCTCAAGGGCAAATCCGGTGAGCTGGCCCGCGTCGGCCTGCCGGTTGAACTCGGCAAGCCGGTCCACGTCCCCGGTGACGGCATCGCGCAACTGCGCTTCCTGGTCGGGGGTGACGCCCGGCTGTGCCCCGAACCGGGCCAGTGCTGCTTCGAGGCGGGGGGTTGGAGTTGTCACAGTGCGCTTTCTGCTCGATTCGGGTCAGTTTATCGTGGCAATTGTCTTGACACATATCGGCCCTGACTCCCCAGCCAGCGGATCCAGGGCTGTGATTCCGACCACGAAGTCCGACTTGTGATATCTCCACGAGCGGACCTCACCGATTTCTCCGTAGACAGGCCGGGCCTCGAATCCCATGGACTGTATAGCCTCATGGTAATGATGGAAGTCCAGTTCGCAGATCGCGGACATGGTGGTCACGCCGTCATGCAGTTGCTGGAAACGCAGCGCGACGCCGGTGCGCAACGAGGCCGATGCAGGGACGAAGTTCAGAATGTATCTCCAACCTCCTCCCAGGTCCCCACTGGCATAGCCGGTGGCCAGTTCATCTGGCTTGACCTCGTCCAAGACGATACCGGTCACCCGCCTGATGAGTTCGGGCGTCAGTTCGTCGCGCGACTCGATGCTCCCGATCAGCTTGAGGAAGCGCCGGCCCATCTCGGCTGCGGTCGACGGTGGGGCCAAAGCCTGGGGAGTGGATGCGTCCGTCATGCCATCAGTTCCGTTGTTGCGGGGAGCGTTGGAATGGGCGCAGCCTGTCACAGCCATGGCCGAGGACAGCAGCACCGCAGTGGCTGCGCGGGGGAAGCGGAGGCGGTGCGGGTCTGTCATCGTTGAGGCATTCCGTCGCGGGGGCGCGGACACGATACCCAGCCAGGGTACGGATGAAAACACCCCGGGATGAGCTTGCGGCCTGCTGCCGCTGCCATACACCTCAACGTCAGTTCAAGGTGCCGATGGCCTGCACGCACACCCGTCCGGCTTGTCCGGCCACCACGTTCTGAGGAATGACCGAGATCACGAAGTCCGACTTGTAGTATCGCCACTCACGCAGCTCACCGATCTCGCCGTGGATCGGTGTGTCATCGAAGCCCATGGCCTTGAGGGCGTCGTTGTAATAGTCGAAGTCCAGTTCGCAGACTGGGGACATGTCCGCAAATCTCTCCGCTTCGTGCTGGAAGTGCAGTGATATCCCGGTGGGTGAGGATAGCGAACCCGGGTAATAGGTCAAGCCAAAGAACCAGCCGCCACCCAAGGGCTCGCTGGTGAAACCTGCACCCAGATCGCCTGGCTTTACTGCCATCGAAATGCCTGTGAGTGCTCGTATGCGTTCAAGAGTGACCTCGTCGCGCGACTCGATGCTCCCGATCAGCTTGAGGAAGCGCCGCCCCATTTCGGCGGCAGTCGTCGGTGGTGCCAAAGCCTGGGGAGTGGATGCGTCCGTCATGCCATCAGTTCCGTTGTTGCGGGGAGCGTTGGAGTGCGCGCAGCCTGTCACGGCCATGGCCGAGGACAGCAGCACCGCAGTGGCTGCGCGGGGGAAGCGGAGGCGGTGCGGGTCTGTCATCGTTGAGGCATTCCATCGCGGGGGGCGCGGACACGATACCCAGCCAGGGTACGGATGAAAACACCCCAGGATGAGCTTGCGGCCCGCTGCCGCTGCCATGCACCTCAACGTCAGTTCAAGGTGCCGATGGCCTGCACGCACACCCGTCCGGCCTGTCCGGCCACCACGTTCTGTGGAACGACCGAAATCACGAAGTCCGACTTGTAGTATCGCCACTCGCGCAACTCGCCGATCTCCCCATGGATGGGAGTGTCGTCGAAGCCCATGGCCTTGAGGGCGTCGTGGTAATCGTCGAAATCCAACTCGCAGATCGCCGACATGTCCGCCCATCTGTCTTCCTGGTGCTGGAAGTGCACGCTGACGCCGGGACGTCGGGAGACCGACTCCGGCACGAAGCTGAACATATAACGCCAGCCACCTCCCAAGTCACCACTGCCGACCCCGGTTATCAATTCACCAGGCTTGACCTCGTCCAAGGCGATGCCGGTCACCTGCCTGATGAGTTCGGGGGTCAGTTCGTCGCGCGACTTGATGCTCCCGATCAGCTTGAGGAAGCGCCGCCCCATTTCGGCTGCGGTGGTGGGTGCAGCCAGGCGTTCGGCGTCGGACGCTTCCGTGATGGCATCAGCGCCATGTTCCTGGCGACCCGTGTGTGCACAACCGGCGGCCACCAACATCGCCGCGGACAGCAGCACCACAGTGGCGGCGCAGTGGAAGCGGGGACGGCGTGGGTCTGTCATCGTTGAGGCATTCCCTGGTACGACGAAAGGCGCGGGAGTTCAGCCGCCCGGGATCGGCATGGCCCCCGCCGGCACGGTGGGATCGTGCGCGGGATCGATGAGGTAGTCGGGCAGGTCTTCGTCGTCGTGATGGCGGCGATCGGAGTCGATCATGTAGTTACGCCGTTGCAGCCATGCGTCGCGGGTCATCGCGTACTCGTCCGGGGCGGCGTCGCGCAGTGCGTCCAGCGACAGCAGGCGCACGCGGGTGTCCACCAGTTGCAGGCCCTGCAGGCCGATGCGCACCGCGTCCTCGTCGATCTGCCGCACCGGTGACAGCGGTGCGTCGGCACCCAGGCCCAGTACGTCGCGCACCGTGCGAGGGCCGAAGAACGGCACTTCCACGTAGCGCGACTGGCGCCAGCCCCAGGTACCCAGGGTCTGGCCGAAGTCCTCGCGCCGGCGCTTCATCTTCAGGTCGCTGGCCGGGTCGAACAGGCCGCCGATACCGAGCGTGGAGTTGACCAGGAACCGGCCCAGGGTCTGTGCCGCATCGCGCGGACGGCCCTGCAGCAGCTGGTTGACGAAGGTCACCGGCGAGCCGAGGTTGTCGAAGAAATTGCTCACGCCCAGGCGCAGCGGCTGTGGCACCACGGCCACGTAAGCGGTGGCCAGTGGCCTGGCGATCGCGCGATCCACCGCGTTGTTGAACGCATGGACCCGGCGGTTCATCGGTTCCCACGGATCGTATGCCGGGCGCGCGTTGCCGCCATTGCCATCAACGGTGATGTCGGCCGGTGCGCCGTAGAGCGCGGCGAAGTCGGCCTCGGCGTCCGTGGCATCGCCGGGTGCGGCAGTTGCATCCGCGGTTGCGTCCGTGGGAAGGGCCTGATCGGAATGCGCGGGTGCCGCGGCGGGTGCTGCTTCGGGCGGCTGCAGTTCAGCGGTCGCAGCCGGCCCGGCGTGTGTCACCGCCACCGACGCGGGCGCCGCTGCACCACCGGGTTCGGCAGCCTGGCGCGGCGCGCTGGCACACGCGGCCAGCAGCATGGCCGGCAACACGGCACCGGTCAGGAAACGGATCATCGGGACGCTCCTGCGAAATCGAGAGTGGGGTCCATCCGGTAAGCGGCGCGCAGTTCAGCCAGGCCGGGCGGGTCGCCGACCACCTGCGGGCGGGCACCGGTGGCGGCGATGCGCGCGACCAGCTCCGCCAGCAGGGCCAGGCCCGCGCTGTCCAGCGCGTTGATGCCGGCCAGGTCCAGCGTTTCCACGCCGGCCGGCAGAAGCGACGCGACCGGCCACAGCGCGCGCGCCGCAGCGCGGTCCAGGCGACCGTGCACGTGCAGCACTGCGCCGTCGCGGCGCAGGCCGGCGGCCGGGTCAGCGGGCGCCATCGGCCGGCGCGGATTGCAGGCTGCCGTTGCGCAGCTCGGCTGCCACCTGGGCGATGGACTTCTGCCGCAGCGGGCCGTCGAACTGGCTGCGGAAGGTCTGCACGTAGGACACGCCTTCCACCATCACATCGAAGATCTTCCAGCCGCCGTTGTTGCGCACGTAGTAGTCCACCGGGATCGGGTCGGCGCCATCGCGCAACAGTTCGGTGGCGACCTTCACGCCCCGGTTTCCGGGCAGCGGAGTTTCCGACTTCAGGCGGATGCGCGGCTTGCCTTCGAAGCTGAGCAGCGCGGTGCCGTAGCGCTGCATCAGGTTGTCGGCCATCGCGTCGGCGAACAGCTTCACGTCGGCGTCGCTGGCGCCGCGGCCATGCACGCCCAGCACCAGGCGCGCGGCGTACTCGCGGTCGAAGCTGGTGCGCAGCTCGCCGTCGATGAACGCCTTGAGTGCGGCCTGGTCCTTCTGGAATTCGGCGCGACGCTGTTGCAGCGTGGCCAGGATGCGGGTGCCGTTGTCGACCACCAGCTTGCCCGGCGCTGCGGTTGCGGCGGCCTGCTGGGCCTGGGCGTGGCCGGGCACGGTTGCCAGCAGCGGCATGGCCAGGGCGAGGGACAGGATCAGGGATTTCATGGCAGTGGTTCTTCCACGGGCTGCGGGGGGGGAGGGGACGACGCGGCGGCACCGGGGCCGCCACCGAACATGTACTTGCCGACCAGCTGGATCAGGTCGATTGCCGGCTGGGTGAACGCGATCTCGTCGCCCGGCTGCAGCACCTCGGGGTCGCCGCCGGGTTGCAGGCCGATGTAGCTCTCGCCCAGCAGGCCGCTGGTGAAGATGCCGGCGGAGGTGTCGGCCGGCAGCTCGGCATAGCGCTCGTCGATGGCCAGGGTGACGATCGAGTCGAAGCGCACCGGATCCAGTTCCACATCCTGCACCCGGCCCACGACCACGCCACCGATCTTCACCGGCGCCTGCAGCCGCAGCTGGCCCAGGTTGGAGAAGCGGGCCACCAGCGGGTAGCTGCCGCCGCCGATGCCGAACTGGCGGTTGGTCGAGGCGAAGGCCAGCACCAGCAGCGATGCCAGCGCCAGCACGAGGAAGGCGCCGACCGCGAATTCAAGCCTGGGACCACGGATTGCCATGGGGAATTCCTTATTGGAACAGCAGAGCCGACATCACGAAGTTGAGCATCAGCACCAGCAGCGAGGCGTTGACCACCGCGCGGGTGGTGGCCACCGAGGTGCCCTCGATGGTGGGCTCGGCATGGAAGCCGACATACGAGGCCACCAGCGCGGCCACGCCGCCGAACACGGCCGACTTGAGCAGGGCCACGCCGAAATCGTCCCAGAAATCCACGCTGCCCTGCAGCGCGGCCCAGAACGTGCCGTTGTCCAGGCCCAGCACCTTGACCGCCTCGAACCAGCTGGCGCTGATCGCCATCGAGCAGAAGAAACCGGTCAGCAGCGGCACGCACAGCACCGCCGCCCAGAACCGTGGCGCCACCGCCTTGGCCACCGGATCGATGGCCATCAGTTCCAGCGCCTTGATCTGGTCGGTGGCGCGCATCAGGCCCAACTCGGCGGCGATGGAACTGCCTGCGCGCCCGATGAACAGCAGCGCGGTCAGCACCGGCCCCAGCTCGCGGTACAGCGAAAGCCCCAGCAGGGTGGACAGCGCGTCGGCCGCGCCGAAGGTGGTCAGGGTGCGGTAGCCCTGCAGGGTCAGCACCAGCCCGACGAACGCGCCGCCCACCGCAATGATCGGCAGCGAGCGCCCACCGACCTTGTAGATCTCGCGCACCAGTTCGGCAAAGAACCCGCCGGTGGGCAGCGAGGCGCGCAGCACCGACAACGAGAACAGGCCGGCGCGGCCCAGCGACTGCAGGCTGGCGACCATGGCCATCAGGCGGCCTCCACGGGTGTCGAAGCGCCGGCGCGCGGGTTGCCCTCGAACGGAATCGGCCCATCCGGCTCGCCGCGCAGGAACTGGCGCAGCAGCGGGTCCTCGCTGGCTTCCAGTTGCGCCGGGGTGCCGTCGAACACGATGCCGCCGTTGGCCACCACCACCGCCTGGTCGGCGATGGGCAGGGTTTCGCGCACGTGGTGGGAGACGATGATGCTGGTCAGCCCCAGGCTGCGCGACAGGCGCCGGATCAGGCTGGTGATCACGCCCGATGCAATGGGGTCCAGGCCGGTCAACGGCTCGTCGTAGAGCATCAGCGGCGGATCCAGCGCCAGCGCGCGGGCCAGGGCCACGCGCCGGGCCATGCCGCCGGACAGTTCGCGCGGATACAGGCCGGCGACATCGCGCAGGCCCACGGCGTTGAGCTTCATCGCCACCAGCCGTTGCAGCACCGGCTCGGGCAGGCGCGCGTGCGTGCGCAACGGCAGGGCCACGTTCTCGGCTGCGGTCAGGTCGGTCAGCAGGCCATTGCCCTGCAGCAGCACGCCGATGCCCTTGCGCATCTCCAGCAGCGCACGCGCACTGCGCGGCACCGGCTGGCCGAACACCTGCACCTGGCCGGCCACCGGGGCCAGCTCGCCGGTCAGCGCGGCCAGCAGGGTGGACTTGCCGGTGCCCGACGGGCCGAGAACGGCGGTGATGCTGCCACGCGCCACGCGCAGGTCGACGTCGCGCAGGATGACGCGCCCGCCGCGGTCCAGGCGGACTCCATCGAGCACGACGGCATTGGCGTTGGAGGCGGGCATGGGGCGGCGTGCTGTCCTTGGCGATGTAAAGGTCGCAAGCGGCGCATCATGCGCACGCAAGACTGAATCTTAACCTATCGATTGAACCGGCCAGTACAGGAATGTCCCTGTCGCGCGCGGCTCATCGCCCCGCAGGACCATTGCCGGTACCTGCGTCGTCACGCAGGGTTTGCCGCCGCCTGCCGGGTCGATCGGTGCTACCGGGGCGCAGCGTCCCCGGCCAGCTGGCGCAGCCGTTGCAGCGAACCCGGCTCTTCGGCAAAGGCGAACACCTGGCGCAGGCTGCGATGGATCTGCTCGGCGTAGCCCAGGTCGTTGAGCAGCGAGCCGGCGTCCAGGCCGTCGAACACGCCCTGCCGCACCTGCTGGAACAGCGCGTGGCGGAAGCGCGCATGGAAGGCCTCGGCCTCCCGGTCCAGTGCTTCCAGGCGTACCGCTTCGGTGGCGGTGTCGGCGCCCACGTCGCGGCCCAGCTGGTGCATGGCGCGGATCTGGCCGAACAGGTGCGCACGCAGGTCCATGTAGGCCGCGCGCGCCGCGGTGTCCGGCCCGTGCAGGCGCAGGCGCAGGTTCTTCTGCAGGTGCTTGGTGCTCTTGACCGCGTTGACCATCTGCAGCGCGGCCATCTGGCTGCCGGCCCAGAAGCGCTGGTGTTCCTCGTCCAGCGGCAGCTCCAGCCGGCTCATGAAGGCCAACAGGTCGCCGTACACGCCCTTGACCCGCTGCTGGTAGAGCAGCTCGGCGTCGAAGCACGCGCCTTCGGCCGGCGCGCTGCGCAGCAGGGCCTGGTCGGGCACGGCCGCGGTCAGCTGTGCGGCTGGCAGGCACAGCGCCTGGCAGATCACCTCCAGGCTCAGCTGGCCCAGGTGGCGCAGCTCCAGCGCCACCGCGGCGGCGGCGGCGTCGGCCGATTCCAGCGCCGGGCCGCTGAGATGGCGTGCGTGGATCCGTGCCACCTCCGATGCGTCGCCATGCGTGGCGGCGGTCGGCATCGCCGGGTCGCGGCGTTCCGGCAGCACGCGCAGCAGCAGCGCTTCAAGTTGCCGCTGCCAGGGCCAGAACAGGGCCACGCCGCTGGCGTTGAACAGGGTGTGGAACAGCGCCAGCTGCAGCAGCGCGTTGTCGCCGAAGCCGGCCAGCCCGGTCAGCGCGTGCACCATCCAGGTCAACGGCACCAGCAACAGCAGCGCCACCAGCGCGGTGGTCACGTTGAACAGCGCGTGCGCCAGCGCCAGCCGCTGTCCGCTGCGATTGCCGCCCAGCATGCCGACCGCGGCGGTGCTCACGCTGCTGCCCACGTTCGAGCCGATCGCCAGGGCCAGGCTCTGTTCCAGCTGCAGCTGGCCGCCGGCCAGCGCGGCCAGGGTCAGCATCAAGGTGGCATGGCTGGATTGCAGGACCACCGTGATCGCCAGCCCGGCCAGCACCCACAGCAGGGTGCCGGCCGCGCCTGCGTCCTGCACCGTGGCCAGGTCCAGGCCGCCACCGACCTGGCCGAACCCGTCCTTGAGCTGGTCGATGCCCAGGAAGATGAAGGCCACGCCCAGCACCACCCGGCCGGCGGCCTTGCCGGGCGCACCGGCCAGCCCGCCCAGCACCCCGAACACCAGCAGCGGCAGCGCCAGCGGCGACAGGCTCAGGTCCTGCCCGGCCAGCGCCAGCAGCCAGATGCCGGTGGTCGCGCCCAGGTTGGCGCCGAAGATCACCGCGATGCCGCCCGCCAGCTGGATCAGCCCGGAGCCGATGAAGGCAATGGTCAACAGCGACACCAGGGTGCTTGACTGCAGCACGGTGGTGCCGGCGATGCCGAACAACAACCCGCGCACGGGCGTGCCGGTGCTGCGTGCCAGCAACCGTTCCAGGCGGCCGCCGGCCAGTTGCCGCAACCCTTCCTCCAGGCACTGCATGCCGAACAGGAACAGTGCCAGGCCCGCGCACAGGTGCATCCACCCGGCGTTGTTCCAGAACAGCCAACCCAGTCCCGCGGCAGCGGCCAGGGCCAGGAACAGACGCAGGTTGCGGGCAGGCGTGGGCATCGCGGCATCCAGGGTGGATCGGGGATTATCCCTGCCCGGGCGCGGCAGTCCCACCGGCCTGCGGCGCGGCCGGTCGTGCCGAGGTGTGCGGCGCGGTTGCGTGCAGGCATGTTGCCTTTCCGTCGCACGCGGTGAGCGCGGCTGCGGCAAGATGGGGTGATGTCCGCCGCGTCGCCCGACTTCCGCCTGTACCACGCCAACTCGCTGGAGGTGCTGGCCGGCATCCTGGCCCGGATCCTGCGCGATCCCGCGCCGGGACAGCCGCTGCTGGCGCCGGACGTGGTGCTGATCCCGCAGGTGGCGATGCGCCGCTGGCTGCAGGCCACGCTGGCGGCCGAGCACGGCGTGGTCGCCAACATCGCGTTCCTCACCCCGGGCGAATTCGTCGGCAAGGCGCTGGCGGCCAACCTGCCGGCCGATGCGGCCGAAGGCGCCGAACTCGACGCCACCGCCCTGCAATGGCACCTGTACGCCGCGCTGACCGACGCCGACCTGCTTGCCCGGCCCGCGCTGGCGGCCATCGCCGCGCACGTGGGCGGCGACGATCCGCTGCGCGCCTGGTCGCTGGCCCGCGAACTGGGCGCGGTGTTCGAGAAGTACCAGGCCTGGCGCCGCGATTGGCTGCTGCGCTGGGAAGCCGGGGCCGATCCGGACGACCCGCAGGCCATCCTGTGGCGCCGCGTCGCCCAGGGACGGCCACATCGCGCGCGCCGCATCCAGCACTACCTGGACCGCTACGGTGCCGCCACCGCACCGCTGCCCTCGGGCCTGCCGGCGCGGCTGTGCGCCTTCGCCACGCTCAACGTCTCGCCCGACGTGCTGCGCGTGATCGCCACCCAGGCCCGCGTCGGCACCCTGCACTGCTTCGTGCCGTCGCCGGCCAAGGACTACTGGGGCGACCTGCAACGCCTGCGTGGCGCGGCCGGCGCTGCGGCCGGCGGGGTCGAAGCGGAGAACAGGCTGCTGCAGGGTTGGGGCGCGGCCGGCGTCGATTTCATGCGCCTGGTCGGCGACCACGAGGTGGTCCAGGCCGCGGCCGACCTGGACGCCTATGTCGATCCGGGCAGCGGCGGCGGTGCCTTGCATGGCAGCCTGCTGCGACGCCTGCAATCGGACCTGTTCCACCGCCGTGGCACGCCGGGCTGGCCGCGGCGCGAGGCCGTGGACCGCACCGACCCCAGCCTGCAACTGCACGCCTGCCACACCCGCCTGCGCGAACTGCAGGTGCTGCGCGACCAGCTGCGCGCGCTGTTCGACGACGACCGCTTCGATCCGCCGCTGCAGCCGCGCGAGGTCGCGGTGCTGGCGCCGGACATCGATCCCTACCTGCCGTACCTGGATGCGGTGTTCGGCGGCCGCGGGCGCGACGCCGCGCCGGGCCAGGCCATTCCCTACGCCCTGGCCGACGCCAGCCCGCTGGCCAACGAGCCGCTGGCCGACGTGTTCCTGCGCCTGCTGGCGCTGCCGGTGTCGCGCTTCGGCCTGCACGAAACCCTGGACCTGCTGGCCAGCCCGGTGCTGGCCGAGGCCAATGGGCTGGATGCGCCCGCGCTTGAACGCCTGCAGGCCTGGCTGACGGCGGCCGGCACGCGCTGGGGCATCGACGCGGCGCATCGCACCCGCTTCGATGCGCCCGAAGACGACGCCTACACCTGGGCCTTCGCCCTGGACCGCCTGCTGCTGGGCCACGCCAGCGGCAGCGAGGCGCTGATCCAGGCCAGTGACGGCCGCATCGTCGCTCCGCTGCCTGCGCTGGAAGGCAGCGCACTGGACGCGCTCGATACCCTGGTGCGGCTGCTGCGGGTGCTGGCCCGCAACGCCAGGGTGCTGGGCGAAGCGATGCCGCCGGCGCAATGGCGCGAGCGGCTGCTGGAACTGCTCGACGCGCTCCTGCCGCGGCCACCATCCACCCCGGCCGGCACGCGCGCGCTGGACCGGCTGCGCAGCCTTATCGACGCCTTCGCCGCCACCGCCCGCCGCGCCGGCTTCGAGGCGCCGGTACCGGCCGAGGCGGTGCGCGCGCACTTCGGCGAGGTACTGGCGCAGGCCGACGTGCGCGCACCGCTGCTCACCGGCGGTGTCAGCATCGCGCGCATGGTGCCGATGCGGCTGCTGCCGTTCCGGGTGATCTGCGTGCTGGGCATGAACGATGCGCAGTTCCCGCGCCGCGATTCGGCGCCCGGCCTCAATCGCCTCACCGCCGAACTGGGCACCGAACGCCGCCGCCCCGGCGACCGCTCCACCCGCGATGACGACCGCTTCCTGTTCCTGCAGCTGTTCACCGCCGCCCAGGACGTGTTCTACGTGAGCTGGCAGGGCGCCGACCCGCGCGACGGCAGCCGCCGCGAGCCCTCGGTGCTGGTGACCGAACTGATCGACGCCGCCGTGGACCAGCACGCCCCGGATGCGGCAGGCGACGTGGCCGAAGCGCTGGTGGTGCGCCACCCGCTGCAGCCGTTCTCGGCGGACGCGTTCGGCCCGGTCGCCGAGCCGCGTCGTTTTTCCTACCACGCCCAGTGGCAGCAGGCCGCAGCCGGCGCCGCCGACAGGCGAGTACCGCTGCCGCCGTGGTTTGCCGGTGAACCCTTCACGCCGGGCGAGGCCGAACCGCAGCTTGCGATCAGCGCGCTGCGCCGCTTCCTGCTGCACCCGGCCGAAGAGCTGCTCGCGCGCATGGGCATGCGCCTGGTCGATATCGAACAGCAGGGCGAGGATGTGGAACCGCTGGCTGCGCCGGGTGCCGGGCTCGAACGCAACAATCTGCAGCGGGCAGTGTTCGACGAACTTCTGCGAGGACGCGACGAATCCGCCATCCACGCCGCGCTGCGGGCACGCGGCCTGCTGCCGTCCGGTGCGCCGGGGCGCCGCGTGCTGGCCGACCAGCGCGAACTGCTGGCGCCATGGCTGGACGCCTTCGCCACGTGGCGCGGCGATGCCGAGCCGGTTTCGCTGCCGGCGGAAGTGCAGATCGACGGCGTGCGCGTGCACGGCCGCATCCAGGACGTCTATCCGCACGGCATCGCGCGCCTGCGTTTCGGCAAGCCCAACGGCCCCAGCGTGATCCGCAACGGCCTGGACTGGCTGCTGGCGCGCGCTGCAAACATCGACCTGCCGTTCGTGGAATTCTTCGACGCCGGCCGCGAAGGCCCCGGCCCCCACACGCGCGCGGACATCCCGCCGGAGCAGGCCCGCGACGCCCTGCGCGAACTGCTCGCCCTGCGCGCCATGGGCCTGCGCGAGCCGCTGTACTACGCGCCCTACAGCGCCTGGGCGTACTGCAGTGCAGCCAACCCCGAGCGCGGCGTGCAGGCGGCGATCAAGCAGTGGCACGGCAGCGGCGGCGGCTTTGCCGAAAGCCAGGGCGACGCCCTGCGCCAGGTGCTGCGCGGCTGCGATCCGTTCGCCGACGATGCCACGCTGCTGCGTTTCGCCGATGCGGCCATGCTGGTGTTCCTGGCGGTACGCGATGGCACGGTGTACGGCGGCATCGATCCGGAGTCGCTGGCTGGCCTGGCCCGGCGCTACGAACAGGAGGACGGGGAATGAGCGCGCCGCAGGACCCCTACCTGACCCAGCCACTGCAAGGCGTGCACGCCATCGAGGCCTCGGCCGGCACCGGCAAGACCTTCACCCTGGCCACCCTGCTGGCGCGGCTGGTGCTCGAGCGCGGGATGGACGTAGGCCAGATCCTCGCGGTCACCTTCACCGAGGCCGCCACCCAGGAACTGCGCGCGCGGGTGCGCAAGCGCCTGGTCCTGGCGGCCGACGTGGCGGCGGGCGAGGCCACGCAGGCTTCGCCCGAGGCGGCGCTGATGCAGCTGCTGATCGATCGGCAGCTGGCGCATGGCGAGGAGTCCCGCGCTGCGTTGCGCCGCAGGCTGCGCCAGGCGGCCGACGACATCGACCTGGCCGCGATCTTCACCATCCACGGCTTCTGCGCCCGCGTGCTGCGCGAGCACGCACTGGAAAGCGGCCAGGGCTTCGACCCGCCCGAACTGCTGCCCAGCGACGCCGACCTCTACGCCGCCATCGCCGCCGACCTGTGGCGCGCGCACGCGGTGGACGCCGATACCGCCGATCACCTGTGCGCGCTGTGGCCGCAGGGCCCGGCCGCATTGGCCAAGGACCTGGCGCCACTGGTGCGCGAGACCGTGCTGCTGCCCGAACCGCCCGGCGCGTTGCCCGATCCGGCGCCGATGCTGCAGGCCGCAGCCCAGGCCTTCGCCGAAGCCGCACGCACCCATGGCGACCGCTTCCGCGACGATCTGCTGCGCGCGGCCGAAGGCAAGGTGCTGCACGGCGGCAGTTACAAGGCCGAATGGATCGAAGACCTGTTCGCCCAGCTCGCGCGCTGGTGCGAACGCGGCGGCCGTGGCGAGCAGGGCGCGCGCTTCCACCACGACAAACTCGGCCAGTTGCACCGCGACCCCCTGCTGCTGCGCACCAGCAAAGCCGGCGCCGGCCGCACGCCAGACTCGCCGCTGTGCGATGCCGTGGCCGATTACGCCGCCGCGCTGGCCGAGGTCGACCGCCTGCGCGACGCGCGTCAGGTTGCCCTGCTGCACCGCCTGCGCGACGACGCCCGTCGCCGCCTCGAACGACACAAGCGCCAGGCCCGCGTGTACACCTACGACGACCAGATCGAGCGCGTGGCCGACGCCCTCGCCGGGCCGCACGGCGACGCCCTGGCGCAGCGCCTGCGCGCCCAGTACCGCATCGCCCTGGTCGACGAGTTCCAGGACACCGACCCACGCCAGTGGGCGATCTTCGACCGCGTGTTCGGTACCGGCAGCCCGGAGCCTGCGCTGTTCTTGATCGGCGATCCCAAGCAGGCGATCTACGGTTTCCGCGGCGGCGACGTGGAGACCTATCTGGCCGCGCGCGCCACCGCGCAGATGGCGCCGCCGCTGTCGCACAACTTCCGTTCGCGCCCGACGGTGCTGCGCAGCATCGAAGCGCTCTACCAGCAGGCGCACGCCGCACACGAGGCCGATGCGGACACCATCGCCCCGCCGTTCGTGGACGCGCGCATCCGCTTCCACCCCGTGCAGCCGGGTGGCGCCCGCGACGATGCCGAATACCAGCGCCACGGCACGCCGGCGCCGGCGCTCACCCTGTGGCAGGCACCCGAACCCACCGAGCGCGATGCCAAGGGCAACCTCAAGCCCTACACCTCGCCGCAGTCGCGCGAGCTGGCCACCCGTGCGTGCGTGGCCGCGATCCACGGCGTGCTCACCGACGCCCGCGCCGGCCGCGCCAGCATCAATGGCGAGCCGGTGCGGCCCGGCGACATCGCGGTACTGGTGCGCAAGCACCGCGACGCGATCCTGATCCGCGATGCGCTCGCCGCAGTCGGCATCCCGGCGGTGGCCGCGGGCAAGCAGAGCCTGTTCGCCACGCCCGAAGCGCGCGAACTGCACACCCTCCTGCAGGCGCTGGTGCACGGCGCCGACGACCGCCGCCTGCGCGCCGCCCTGGCCACCGTGCTGGTGGGCGAGGACGCGCACGCCATCGCCGCGCTCGATGCCGAGGGCGCCACCCTGCAGCACTGGCAGCTGCAGGCCCTGGCCTGGCGCGAGCGCCTGCAGCGCGGCGGCCCGCTGGCCCTGGTCGGTGAACTGTGCGCGCAGCATGCCCCGCGCCTGCTCGGCCTGATGGACGGCGAGCGCCGCCTCACCAACTACCTGCAGCTGGCCGAACACCTGCAGGAAGCGCAGCGCAGCGCCCTGGGCCTGCACGGCCTGCTCGACTGGCTGGCGCGCGCCATCGCCGACGCGAATGACAATGACGAGACCCAGCAGCTGCGGCTGGAGTCCGACGCCCGCCGCGTGCAGATTGTCACCCTGCACAAGAGCAAGGGCCTGGAGTATCCGCTGGTGTTCCTGCCCTACGTCGGCATCGGCGGCAAGGCGCGCAACCCCGGCCGGCGCGTCACCGTGCATGGCGACGGCGGCCGCGTGCTGCACTGGAAACTGCAGGAAGACACCAGCGGCTGGGACGCGGCCTGCGAAGCCTGGCAGCGCGGCGAACGCGCCGAGGACGCGCGCCTGCTCTACGTCGGCCTCACCCGCACCCGCGATGCGCTGTGGCTGGCGACGGGCAGGTTCTACAACCACGCGCAGTCGCCACTGTGGACGATGGTCGCCGCCGCCGACGCACTGGTTGCGCGCGCACCCGAGGCCATCGCCACCGACACCGCGCCGCCGCCCGCGCAACTTCCCTGGCTCGGCGCCGACACCGTGGAAGAAGTGCCCGCCGCGCGCACCGCGCAGCGCGCGCTGGCCAGCGACTGGTGGGTCTACAGCTTCACCCAGCTGGCCAATGCCGACGCCGGCCACGAGGTTGCCGCCGCCGCCACCCAGCCCGCCGCCGGCGGCCGCGACGAACCCGACCTGGATCCGGATGCCGCGCCCCTCGACGCTGCCGCCATCGATCCGCGCTTCGGCGGCGCGCGCTTCGGCGTGGTCCTGCACGAAGTGTTCGAGCACGCCGACTTCGCCGCCTGGCAGGCCTGGCGCCCCGGCGACGACGCGCCCGCAGGCGAGCGTAAGAAAATCACCGACGCCCTGGGCAAGGGCGGCTATGCCGTCGACGACATGGACGATGGCGTGGCCGTGATCGTGCCGATGATCGGCCACACCCTCACCGTTGCGTTGCCGGAAGGCACCAGGCTCGCGGCCGTGCCCGACGCGCAACGTCGCCCGGAGATCGAGTTCCAGTTCGCCCTCGCGCCCACCCGCGTCGACGCGCTGCTGGCCCTGTTGCACCGCCACGGTCTGCTCGCCACGCGCCACGGCTTCGGCCTGCGCCGCCGGCTCGAAGGCCTGATGACCGGCCTGATCGATCTGACCTACGTGCACGACGGCCGCTGGTACGTGCTCGACTACAAGTCCAACCGCCTGCCCGGCTACGCACCCGCGCAGCTGCACGACGCCATGGCCCACAGCGAATACCACCTGCAGGCGCTGCTCTACACCCTGGCCCTGCACCGCTGGCTGCGCTTTCGCCTTGGCAACGCCTATGACTACGCGCGCGACTTCGGCGGCGCCCGCTACCTGTTCTGTCGCGGCATCGACGCCAGCCGCGACGATGGCCAGGGCATCCAGGCCTGGCGTTTCGAACCGGAGCTGGTGCACGCGCTCGATGCCCTGTTCGCCGGCGACGCGCAACCAGATTCCGCGGAGGCAGCCCACGCATGAGCCTGCTCAACGCCCTGTACCGCGGCGGCCAGCTGCGCACGCTCGACCATGCATTGGCCCAGAGCCTGCGCCGGCTTGATCCGGACACGCCCGACCTCGTCCTCGCCGCCGCCGCGCTGGCCTCGCTCGCGGTTGCCGCCGGCCATGCCGGGTTCGATCCCGCGCAGCCGCAGCGCCTGATTGAAGCGCCCATCGACTGGCCCACGCCCGGCGCCTGGCATGCCGCGCTGCAATCCTCGCGCTGGGTTGCCCATCCCGACACCGGCAATACCGAATCGGCTGCCGACGTCCCGCTCGTGTACGAGCACGGCCTGCTCTACCTGCGCCGCTACCGCGAGTACGAACGCCGCCTCGCCGAAGGCCTGCGCCGCATCGGCCGCGCGGCGCCGCAGGCCGCAAGCGATGACGCGGCGGTGCCTGCGTCCCTGTCCGACCTCTTCGCCAAGCTGTTCCCCGACGCCTCGGGCGATGACCGCCAGGCCGAAGCCGCCATCGCCGCGCTCCACCACCACCTGCTGCTGGTCACCGGCGGCCCCGGCACCGGCAAGACCACCACCATCACCCGCATGCTGGTGCTGCTGACCGCGCAGGCGCTGCAGGCCGGCGCCGCGCCGCCGCGCATCGCCCTGGCCGCGCCCACCGGCCGCGCCGCCGAACGCATGGCCGAGAGCGTGCGCAACGCCGTGCACACCCTGTCCGCGCTCGGCATCGACTCGGAACTCGCAGACCACCTTCCCACCACCGGCACCACCCTGCACCGCCTGCTCGGCACCATTCCCGACAGCCCCGATTTCCGCCACCACGCCGACAACCCGCTGCCCTTCGACATGGTGGTGGTGGACGAGGCCTCCATGATCGACCTGCCGCTGATGGCCAAACTGGTCGAAGCCGTGTCCGACGGCGCCCGCCTGGTCCTGCTCGGCGACCCCGACCAGCTGCCCTCGGTGGAAGCGGGCGATGTGCTTGCCGGCATCCTCGCTGCCGCCACATCCGCCGCCCCCGCTCCCACGACAACAGCCCATGCGGGAGCGATCCCTGTGGCAGCCCAGCCTGCGCAAACCACCAGCACCGCTTTCCCCGCCCGCCACGTGCACCTCGCCCGCGGTTACCGCCAGAGCGCCGCCCTCGACCTCGCCCCCCTCGCCACCGCCGTGCGCGAAGGCGACAGCGCCACCGCCCTGTCCCTGCTGCGCAGCGCCCGGCTTTCCGGCGTCCACTTCCACGAAGGTGACACCGATCCGCTGCACACCCACCGCGACCACCTGCTCGCTCACTGGGCCGCGCTCGCCAACGCCACCGACCCCGCGCAAGCCCTCGCCAACGCCGCCCGCCTGCGCATCCTCACCGCCGTGCGCGAAGGCCCCCAGGGCGCCCGCAGCCTCAACGCCCGCATCGAAGACCTGCTCGCCGGCACCCGCCGCGGCACCGGCCCCGCCTCCACCGCCAACCGCTACTTCCACGGCCGCCTGCTGCTCATCACCGAGAACAGCTACCGCCACCGCCTGTTCAACGGTGACATCGGCATCTGCCTGCGCCGCGAAGCAAGTCCCGTTCTGGGGCGAAGTGAAGCGAGCCTCGCAGGGCACGACGACAACGGCACCGTGATGGCCTGGTTCCCCGGCGACGACCCCAACAACCCGCGCCCCTTCCACCCGGCCGCACTGCCCGCCCACGACAGCGCCTTTGCCATGACCGTGCACAAGGCCCAGGGCAGCGAATTCGACGAGGTCTGGCTGGTGCTGCCGGAGCGCGACAACCGGGTGCTGTCGCGGGAGCTGGTGTACACGGGGATGACGCGGGCGCGAAAGACCCTGCACGTGGCGGGGAGCGCGGACACCATCGTCGACGCCTTGTCCCGGCACGCGGGTAGATGGTCGGGGCTGGGCTGGCGGCTCGGTGCCAGGGAATCCACATGACCACCCAAGATCAGGGCGCCCCTGCGTCCGAAACCCGGACCAACCATCCGCAATCTCAACTTTGAACTACACGCGGCCCTGCTGGCAGCCCCTCGTGCTCGACCAGCGGCACGCTCAGCCTGGCCCACGCCGGGCGGTGGGCGACGAACAATGCATCGGTCGGCTTGAACGCCTCCGGATCGTCGAGGCTGCCCGCGTAGATCGTGACCATTTCCGGGGCAGCCTCCGGCGTTCCGAACAGCATGCTGCCGCACTGGCCGCAGAAGTTGCGCACTGCCATCTGCCCGCTGCCGCCGGCCGTGCGCGACTGCCGGGCAGGTCCCAGGCAGGTGAACGAGGATCGCGGCACCCCGAGCACCGGCACGCCGCTACTGCCGGATGCACGCTGGCAATCCCGGCAATGACAGACGACCGAGAACAACGCCGGCCCCGGGGATCGGTACTCGACAGCACCACACAGGCAGCGGCCGGTGATCATGACGGCGCGTACTCCTCACAGGGCTCAGAACGGCTTTTCCGGCCCCACGGGCACCACGCCAGTCGGATTGATGGTGGCGTGGCTCTCGTAGTAGTGGCGCTTGATGTGGTCCAGGTGCACGGTCGCGGCGATGCCGGGCACCTCCATCATCCGCGCGGTGAACGCGTGCAGTGCCGGGTAGTCGGCAATCCGCCGCAGGTTGCACTTGAAGTGGCCGTGGTACACCGCGTCGAAGCGGACCAGGGTGGTGAACAGGCGGATGTCGGCCTCGGTCATCCGGCCGCCAACCAGCCACTCGCCGCCCGACAGCTGCCGTTCCAGCCAGTCCAGGGTTTCGAACAGCGGCAGCACCGCTTCCTCGTAGGCCTGCTGGGTGGTGGCGAAGCCGGCGCGGTACACCCCGTTGTTGAGCGTGTTGTAGACGCGCTCGTTGACCGCATCGATCTGCGCACGCAGCGCCTGCGGATAGAAGTCGCCCGCCCTGGCGCCCAGCCCGTCGTAGGCGGTGTTGAGCATGCGGATGATCTCGGACGACTCGTTGTTGACGATGCTGTCGGTCTGCTGGTCCCACAGCAGCGGCACGGTGACGCGGCCGGTCATGCCGGGGCGGGCACGGGTGTAGAGCTGGTGCAGGTACTGCGCGCCCATCACCGGTTCGGGTTCCACACCGGGGCCGGGTTCGAACGTCCAGCCGTGCTCGCGCATGCGCCAGTGCACGACCGACACAGGCAGCAGCTCATCAAGCCCCTTGAGCGCACGCACGATCAGGGCGCGGTGCGCCCACGGGCAGGCATAGCTGACGTACAGCCGGTAGCGGCCCGGCTCGGCCCGATGCCCGCGCTGGCCATCGGGGCCGCTGCCGCCATCGGCGCTCAGCCAGTCACGGAAGCTGGCCTCTTCGCGCTTGAAGCGGCCGTCGCCGCTGGTGTCGTACCACGTGTCGTGCCACTTGCCGTCAACCAGCTGGCCCATGGGAAGTCTCCTGTGCGTTGTGCGGTGGTGGGGCTGTGTGATGGCCGCTGCGGGTGGCGGCCCGCGGACAGCTTCGCCTCCTGACCCGCTCTCCACGCCCTGCATGCTGGCATAAGCGTGCGCTGCAGGAACACACGGAGGCGCCCATAAAACGCTACCAGGGCAGCGACGCTGATTCAGGCATCGTCGGGTACGACTGCGGACCGGGCTGGATCGATGTGTGCTTCCGCCACGGTGGCATCTACCGCTACGACGATCGCCACCCGGGCGCGGTGCACGTGATGGAGATGCAGCGCCTGGCCGAGGCCGGTGATGGGCTCAACACCTACATCAACCAGCATGTGCGCGGAGATTTCGCGGCGCGGCGGGGCTAGCGTTTCCTGCTGCATCGGTGCACCGCGCGATATCCGCCGTGCTAGCGTCGCGCCATGGCCGCCGCATCCGACATCCGCTTCAAGGCGCGCGTGCTGCGTCCGGCGCAGCCGGCCGGTGCCGACTGGTGCTTCTTCGTGCTGCCGCCTGCGGCCAGCAAGCGGCTGCCCAGCCGCAGCCAGGTCAGCGTGGCCGGCACCCTGGCCGATGCGCCGTTCCAGGCCACGCTGGAGCCGGATGGTGCGGGTGGCCACTGGATGAAGGTGGCCGCGCCGCTGTTGGCCGCGGCGGGAGTGGGGCCGGGGGCGACGGTCGCGCTGCAGATGGCGCCGCTGGCCGAAGAGCCCGAGCCGGAGGTGCCCGACGACCTGGCCCGGGCACTGGCCGACCATCCGCAGGCGCGCGCCACCTGGGACGACATCACGCCGCGCGCGCGCCGCGACTGGGTGCAGTGGGTGACGTCCGGCAAGAAGGCCGAAACCCGCATCAAGCGTCTCGCCGTGGCCTGCGACAAGTTGGCGTCTGGCCAGCGCCGGGCCTGCTGTTTCGACCGTTCCGGCATGTACAGCAAGGAGTTTTCCGCGCCGCGGCCGGCGGCCGACCAGGGTTGAGCGCCCGGCTCTCGGTATTTGCGTGTGGCGTCATGGGCAACCGGCGCGGCGGCCCGCTGCCGCTATGCTGTGCCCGCGCGGAGGGCGGTGCCCCCGGTCGCGCGCACGGCACCGGCGTGCGTCGTGCGCGCAGCAACCCGAACCATGCTGGAGACGATGACTGATGGAGCAAAAGCACAAGGTGGACCTGATGCGGCGCAACCTGATGCTGGGTTCGGCGGCGCTGGGCGTGGCAACGTGGATTCCGCCGGTCTTCGCGGCGTCCGGTGGCATCACCGCCACCATCAATACCGGTGCGGCGCGTCCGCCGATCTCGCCGATGATCTATGGCGGCTTCATCGAGCACATCGGCAACCTGATCAACCACAGCCTGTGGAGCGAGACGCTCGATGACCGCAAGTTCCATTACGGCGTCGTGGCCCAGCGGGAGCAGAAGCCGACCGAAGGGCGCGCCGCGCGGGCCTTCGTCGAGAAGTGGGTGGCCATCGGGCCGGCCTCGGCCATCGCGCTGGATACCGAACGCGCCTGGGTGGGCGAGCACAGCCCGGTCGTCACCCTGGACGGTTCGCAGGAACGGGGGATGCTGCAGCACGGCCTGGCATTGAAATCCGGTACGCCTTACGACGGCCGCATCGTGGTGTGGGCCGACCCCGGCGTGACGGTCACCGTCAGGCTGGTCGCCGGCAATGGCGGCGAGGTGCTCTCCACGCGGGTGCGCGCGTCGTCGAAGTGGGGCACGCAACGGTTCCGTTTCAATCCGGACATCGACACCACCGACGCCCGCCTGGAAATCGTCGGCCAGGGCCGCGGCCGCTTCGGCTTGGGCGCGGTATCGCTGATGCCGGCGGACAACGTGCGCGGGTTCCGCGCCGACACCGTGGCGCTGATGAAGCAGATGAACTGCCACATCCTGCGGATGCCGGGCGGCAACTTCATTTCCGCCCACGACTGGGAAGACAGCATCGGCGACCCCGACAAGCGCCCGCCCGTCCTGGACCCGGTGTGGAACGCGGTGCAGCCCAACGACGTGGGCGTGGACGAGCTGCTGCAGTTGTGCGAACTGATCGAATGCGCGCCGTTCTGGTGCGTGAACACCGGCTTCGGCGATCCGCGCTCCGGTGCCCAGCTGCTCGAATACGTCAACGGAAGCGCCGAGACCGAGTGGGGCGCGAAGCGCGCGGCCAACGGCCGCAGCAAGCCCTATGGCGTCAAGTACTGGGCGGTGGGCAACGAGATGTACGGCCACTGGCAGTACGGGCACATGGCGCGCGACCAGTACACCGTCAAGCACAACATGTTCGTCGATGCGATGCGCAAGGTGGACCCGGACATCTACATCGTGGCCCCCGGCGGCTTCGTCGACGAGATGACCACCGGGCAGGGCATCTTCATCGCCGGCCAGCCGCAGGTGCACGTCGGTTCCGAGCGCGACTGGGCCTACGGCATGCTCAAGGACAGCTGGGGCAGGTTCGATGCACTTGGCACCCACGCCTATCCGCCGGCGGACAAGCGTTTCGACCTGGCCACCGGCAAGCTGGTGGACGTGACCCAGACCCTGAACGAGTGGGCGCACCAGATGCCCAACCGCATCCGCACCATGGTGGACGCCTGGGAGGAGTACAAGAAGCACTTCCCGGAACTGGAGAAGGGCAGCGTCAAGGTGTTCTTCGACGAATGGGCCTTCCATTTCCAGGACGACCTCAAGGGCGCCCTGGCGATCGCCGCCGCGTTCCACGAGTTCTTCCGCCACACCGACTTCATCGAGATGGCCGGCTTCACCATGGCCACCGGGTGGTTGAACTTCGACCGCACGCGCTCGCAGATCAGCCTCAAGGGGCGCATGTTCCAGTTCTACCAGGAGCATTTCGGCAGCGTGCCGGTGGCGGTCAACGGCAATTCGCCCACGCCCGCACCCAAGTACCCGATCGGTGGCGACCAGCCCAGCGTCAATACCGGTGGTCCCACGTATCCGCTGGACGTGTCCGCGGCGCTGACGCCCGACGGCAGGACCCTGGCCGTGGCCGTGGTCAACGCCACCGAGGCGCCGCACAGCTTCTCGCTTGCGCTGCAGGGCTTCAGGCCCAAGGGGGCGGGGCGCTGCTGGAAGTTCACCGGCCCCGGCCCGGACGCGACCAATCCGCTGGGCGAGCCGGCGCGGGTCGGTGCCACGGAGTCGGCGTTCGACGCATCGGCCGGCTTCCTGGCCATCGCCCCGGCCAGCGTGGAGATCTACCACTTCGAACGTGCCTGACCGCGGTGGGCGTGCCCGGGCGCCTGCCCGGGCACGCCCCGCCTGGGGCGCCAGTACCCGCACGGGGTGGCGCCCCCCAACCTTCGGCACCTGCGGCCAGTGTCAGGCGCAACTATCGTGGGGGCATCCGGCCGTTCGGCCGCTCCGATGACGGTGCCCGCCTTGAAGACCACCCTGCTTGCCGCCGCGACCCTGGTCGCCCTTGCCCTGGCCGCCCCCGCCGGCGCCCACGATGCCCATGCCTGCATGGACGCTGCTTGCACCATGCAGCAGCTGTACGACCCCGGCGACGCCGGCGGCGATGATGCGGCCACCGCCATCCGTTACGGCACTTGGGGCATCGACACCGCCGGCATGGACACCAGTGTTTCCCCGGGCGAGGACTTCTTCGCCTATGCCAACGGCACCTGGGCGAAGAACACGCCGATCCCCGCCGACCAGTCCAGCTACGGTGCCTTCCGCGTGCTGCGCGACCTGTCCGAGGCGCGCGTGCGCGCGCTGGTGGAGGCCTACCCGCTGGCCGACCCTGCCACCGGCGGCGACCCGGCCAGGATCGCGGCCGTGTACCGCGGTTTCCTCGACGAGGCTGCCATCGAGGCGCTGGACGATGCCCCGTTGCAGCCGGTGCTGCAGCGCATCGGCCAGGCCGGCAGCCACCTGGCCATGGCCCAGCTGATGGGCGCGTCCGACACCTTCGGCGTGACCCTGTTCGGCATGGGCGTGTCCGACGACCAGCGCGATCCGGACCACTACACCCTGTACATGGGCCAGGCCGGCCTTGGCCTGGGCGACCGCGAGATGTACCTGCGCGACAACTTCGCCCCGCAGCGCGAGCGCTACGTGGCCTACATCGCCCAACTGCTGGCGATGGGCGGCTGGGACAACCCGCAGGCCGCCGCCGAGGCGGTGCTCGCCTTCGAGACCCGCATCGCCGAAGTCCACTGGACCCGCGCCGAAAGCCGCGACCGCGACCGCACCTACAACCCGGTGCCGTTCGAGCGCTTCGACGCCTATGCCCCGGGCTTCCCGTGGGCCGAGTACTTCAAGGCGGCCGGCGTGGACCATGGCGACGTGGCCGTGGTGCGCCAGGGCAGCGCCGTGCCGAAGATGGCGAAGATCTTCGCCGACACCGACATCGCCACCCTGCAGGCGTGGCAGGCGTTCCACGCGATCGACGATGCCGCGCCGCTGCTGTCCGGCCGCTTTGTCGACGCCCACTTCGATTTCCGCAACAAGTTCCTGTCCGGCCAGCCCGAGCAGCGCGAGCGCTGGAAGCGCGCCGTGGCCCTGGTCGAGGACAGCCTCGGCGAGGCGGTGGGCCGCGAGTACGTGAAGCTGTACTTCCCGGCCGACGCCAAGGCCAAGATGGATGCGCTGGTGGCCAACGTGAAGGCCGCCATGGGTGCGCGCCTGGATGCACTGGAGTGGATGGGCCCGGCGACCAAGGCCGAGGCCCACGCCAAGCTGCAGGGCTTCGGCCTGAAGATCGGCCACCCGGAGACGTGGCGCGACTACAGCGGCCTGCGCATCGTCAACGGCGACGTGGTCGGCAACGTGCTGCGCTCGCGCCAGTTCGAATGGGATTACCGCCGCGCGCGCATCGGCAAGGACGTGGACAAGGCCGAGTGGGGCATGACCCCGCAGACCGTCAACGCCTACTACAACTCGGTCAAGAACGAGATCGTGTTCCCGGCCGCGATCCTGCAGCCGCCGTTCTTCGACCCGCAGGCCGATCCGGCGGTGAACTACGGCAGCATCGGCGGGGTGATCGGGCACGAGATCATCCACGGCTTCGATGACCAGGGCCGCAAGTCCGATGGCGCCGGCGTGCTGCGCGACTGGTGGAGCGCCGAGGACGCGGCCAAGTTTGAAGTGCAGGCGGCCAGGCTCGGCGCCCAGTACGAGGCGTACGAGTTCCCGCAGCTGCCGGGCATGCACATCAACGCGCGCACCGCCATGGGCGAGAACATCGGCGACCTGGGCGGCCTGACCATCGCGCTGGAGGCCTACCGGCGCTCGCTGGATGGCAAGCCCGCGCCGGTGATCGACGGCTTCAGCGGCGAGCAGCGCCTGTTCCTGGGCTGGGCGCAGGTGTGGCGCACCCTGTGGCGCGACGACGCGCTGCGCCAGCAACTGGTCAACGGCACCCACTCGCCCGGCCACATCCGCGCCTTCGCCCCGCTGCGCAACATCGATGCCTGGTACGACGCGTTCGGCGTCAAGCAGGGCGACCCGCTGTACATCGCCCCGGAAGAGCGCGTGCGGATATGGTGATTGACGCCGGGTGATTGCCGCCTGGTGATTGCCGCCGGGTGACCGGCTGCGGGTTGATCCATTGGCTTCCCGCAGCTGCTTCGCCGATCCACTTGCCGCCCAGGCCGGCGCCTTGCAGTGCGCGCTGGCCGCGTCTAGATTCCGGCGACGGTCGGCATCGTGCGCGGCCAGGGGGAGGGGACATGGGGAACGGCGAAACCAGCGGCCCGGGGGCCGACGCTGCAGACACCACGGTGAAGGACAGTGGCGACATCGACCTGGCCACGGTACCGGCGCCGTTGAAGGGGTCGGTCGGCTTCTTCCAGCGCAACCGCAAGAATTTCTTCGTGACGGCCGCGGTGTTCGTGCTCGGATTCCTGGCCAATGCGGTCGGTGGCGACCTGTACGAGCACTACAAGCCGTGGAAGGACAGCGACGACGAGTTCATCGACAAGATCATCGCCGCGCAGAAGGCCGAGTTCGAAACCATGGGCGAGAGCCTGGCCCGGATCCGCGGCAGCCTGCCGGAGGAGGAGCGCGAAGCGTTCCAGGCGCTGCAGCGTTCGATCGCCAGCGTCGAGCGCCAGAGCGCAGGCCTGGTGCAGCAGCTTGAACTGGCCAAGCAGGAAATCCTGACCATGGGCACGGTCGCCGCATCGCGTGGCGGCGTTGGCGCCGGTTACGACTTTACCCTGGCCAGCAACAGCAGCATGGACCTGGCGCCGGGTGCGGTGCTGGGGTTGCAGTCCGTGGGCCGCGACGGCGTACGGGTGAACCTGACATCGGAGGGGCGCAACGCGGCGAATGGCCGCCATCTTGCCAGCGGTGAGTCAGTGACGTTCGTCGGGGCCGGCGGCGCGGAGTGTTTCGTGTCGCTGATGTCGCTGCGCCAGGGCAGCCCTGGCGCAGCGTCGTTCAAGACCGGATGTGTCGGGCGGGGCTGACCCGGGCGGCAGGCATCACCCTGCAAGCAGCCGGTTGATCCGCTGCACGAACGCCGCCGGGTCGGCCAGCGGCGCACCGGCGGTCAACCGCGCCTGTTCCAGCAGCAGGGTGGCCAGGTCGGCGGCCTGGGCGTCGTCGGTGGTGGCCGCGAGCCTGTGCAGCAAGGCGTGCTGCGGGTTGACCTCCAGGATCGGCCTGCTTTCGGGCACGGCCTGGCCGGCTTCGCGCAGCAGGTGGGCCAGGTGCGGCGCCATCTCGTGCTCGGCCAACGCAAGGCAGGCAGGAGAGTCGGTCAGGCGCGCCGACACGCGCACGTCCTCCACCTTGCCCTCCAGCAGCGTCTTCAGCCGCTCCAGCAACGGCGCGGCGGCGCTGGCCGCCTCCTCCTGCCGCTTCTTCTCCGCCTCGTCCAGCGGCAGCTCGCCCTTGGCCACGTGCCGCAGCGGCTTGCCGGCGTATTCGTGCAGGTGGCCGACCATCCACTCGTCGATGCGGTCGGACATCAGCAGCACCTCGATGCCGCGCGCGCGGAAGGCCTCCAGCTGCGGGCTGCCGGCCGCCGCGGCGTGGCCGTCGGCGGTGATGTACCAGATGGCATCCTGGCCGGCGGACATGCGCCCGACGTAGTCGTCCAGCGACACCGTCTGCGCCGCGCCCTCGCCCCTGGTGGACGCGAAGCGCAGCAGCCTGGCAATGCGCTCGCGGTTGCCGGCGTCCTCGACGATGCCCTCTTTCAAGGTGTTGCCGAAGGCCTTGAGGAACGCTGCGAACTTCTCCGGCTCGTCGCGCGAGAGCTTCTCGATCAGGTCCAGCACGCGCTTGACGCAGGCGCCCTTGATCCGCTCCAGCTGGCGGTTGTGCTGCAGGATCTCGCGGCTCACGTTGAGCGGCAGGTCGTCGGCATCGACCACGCCGCGCACGAAGCGCAGGTAGTTGGGCAGCAGCTCCTCGGCCGCGTCCATGATGAAGACGCGCTTGATGTACAGCTTCAATCCCTTGCGCTCGTCGCGCCCGCCCATCAGCACGTCGAACGGCGGCTGCGCGGGGAGATACAGCAGGGTGGTGAAGCTCTGGCTGCCCTCCACCCGGTTGTGGGTCCAGGCGGCCGGCGGGTTGAAGTCGTGGCCCAGCGAGCTGTAGAAGCCCTGGTATTCCTCGTCCTTGATCTCGCCCTTGGGCCGGGTCCACAGCGCCGAGGCGTCGTTGGCCGACTCCCACTCTGGTGCGTCGGCGGCGGCCTCATCCTGGGTGTCCGCCGCGGCCTTCGGCATGCGGATCGGGAAGGCGACATGGTCGGAGTACTTGCGCACCAGGCCGCGCAGCTTCCAGTCGTCGAGGAACTCGTCCTCGCTCTCCTTCAGGTGCAGGATCACGGTGGTGCCGCGTGCGTCCAGCGTGGCCGGCTCGAGCGTGTACTCGCCGCGGCCATCGCTTTCCCAGCGCACGCCGGCCTGCGCCGGGTCGCCGGCGCGACGGGTCAGCACGGTCACCCGCTCTGCCACCACGAAGGCCGAATAGAAGCCCACGCCGAACTGGCCGATCAGCCGCGCGTCGGCCTTCTGCTCGCTGCCCAGCGCCTCCAGGAAGCGGCGCGTGCCGGAGCTGGCGATGCTGCCGATGTTGGCCACCACCTCATCGCGCGACATGCCGATGCCGGTGTCGCGGATGGTGATGGTGCGCGCGGCCTTGTCCGCACTCACCTCGATCCGCAACTCCGCCTCGCCGGCCATCAGCCCCGGATTGGCGATGGCCTCGAAGCGCAGCTTGTCGCAGGCATCGGAGGCGTTGGAGATCAACTCGCGCAGGAAGATCTCCTTGTGCGAGTACAGCGAGTGGGTCACCAGGTGCAGCACCTGGGCCACTTCGGCTTCGAACTTGCGGGTTTCGGGCGCGGATGCGGTGGCGTCTGTGGTCATCGGGAGGTCCTGTGGATGGCCGGGTTCGCCCCCCGATATACGAGCGCGCCCGCCGATTTCAAGGCCTGCACGTTCGCAAGGCCCTCACGACCTGGGCGCTCCCAGAAAAGAAGCGCCCACCATGTCGAAGAGGTGTGGTGCGATGCCTGCTGACGGGAAGTCAAGGAGGAGGCTTCGGCCGCAGGCCGGAGCCGGGGGACATGAGCGGCAGCAGGCATCGCACCGCACCCTGCAGCCAACCCACCGCCCTGCCCCAGGGGCCGGAATCTGGCCCCGGAAGATGCCCCCTCAGCCGGCGCGCTGTGTCTCGATCCAGCCGTCCACCCGCTGCTCCAGCAGGTCCAGCGGCAGCGCGCCGCCGCCCAGCACCGCGTCGTGGAAGCCGCGGATGTCGAAGCGCTCGCCCAGCTGCGCCTCGGCCTTGCGGCGCAATTCCTGGATCCGGATCATCCCGACCTTGTAGGCCGTGGCCTGGCCCGGCATCACCAGATAGCGCTGGATCTCCGAGCGGATCGCCGCATCCGGCACCGAGCTGTTGGCCCGGAAGTAGTCCACCGCCTGCTGCTCGGTCCAGCCCTTGGCATGCAGGCCGGTATCCACCACCAGCCGGATCGCGCGCCACATCTCCGACATCAGCCGCCCGTATTCGGAATACGGATCTTCATAGGTGCCCGGCATCTCCTTGGCCAGCCACTCCGAGTACAGACCCCAGCCCTCGCTGTACGCGGTGGTGCGGTACTGGGTGCGGAACTGCGGCACGCCGGTCAACTCCTGGGCAATGGAGATCTGCATGTGATGGCCGGGCAGGCCCTCGTGATAGGCGATCACCTCCAGCTCGGTCTTCGGCATCGACGCCATGTCCGACAGGTGCGCGTAGTAGATGCCCGGGCGCGAGCCATCCGGCGTGCCGGGGTAGTAGTGCTGGGCAGCGCCATCCTGTTCGCGGAACGCCTCCACCCGGCGCACCACCAGGTCGGCCTTGGGCAGCAGGCCGAAGTAGGCCGGCAGGTGCTGCTTGATGTTGTCGATCCTGGCCGTGGCGTCGTCGATGTAGGCCTGGCGGCCGGCGTCGGTGTTGGGGTACAGGCGCTTCGGGTCGGCCTGCACCTGGCGGAAGAAGTCGTCCAGGCTGCCCTCGATGCCCAACTGCTGCTGCACCCGGGCAAGCTCGGCGCGCAGGCGCGCCACCTCGGCCAGGCCCAGCGCGTGGATCTGCTCGGCGGTCATCGCGGTGGAGGTGTGGTCGCGCAACTGGTGGGTGTAGAACGCCGCGCCATCCGGGTGGGTGGTGCCCACGCCGGCGGGGTTGTCCAGCGCCTGCGGCAGCTGGCCTTCGGCAAAGGCGATCACCCGCGCGTAGGCCGGCTGCACCGATTCGAGCAGGGCGGCGCGGGCCTGCACCTTGAGCGCGTCGGCGCGGGCGGGGTCGAGCTTGCCGTCCTTGACCAGCGCATCGGCCTTGGCCTGGGCATCAGCCCACAGCGCGCTGTCGGCACCGGCGTCGAAGGGCGCGCCGGCGATGACCTTGCGCGACTGGTCGATCACCCCCTGCAGCGCGAACTTCGGCGGGCGGATGCCGGTGGCGGCCGAGGCCGTGGCGCGCGCGAGCAACTGGTCGAACATCACCGGCACCGCCGCCAGCCGCGACACGTAGGCCAGGTAGTCGCGCTCGTCCTCCACCTTGTGGAAATTGATGAGGAAGGTGGGCACGGTGGCGTGCGCACCGCCCATCTGGTTGAACGGGTAGCCGTGGGCGGCCCAGGGCAGGCTGTCGCGCGCCTCCTCGTACTGGCGCTTCCACAGGTCCCAGGACAGTTGCGCCGCCGGATCCAGCTGCGCGCGGTCGAACTGCGACTCCATTTCGCGCACCGAGGCCTGCAGCCAGTCCACGCGCTGGCGCAGCGCGGCCTCGGACATGTCGTCCAGGCGGTCGTTGTGGTCCTTGCGGCCGAGGAAGGTCAGCTGCATGGGCGACATCTGCAGGTATTGCTCGTACTTGGTGTCGAACCAGGCATTGAGGCGCTGCGAGGCATCTTCGGCGCCCGCAACGGCGGAGGTGGCGGGTGCGGGCGGGTCCGATGGCGCGGGCGAACAGGCGGCCAGGGCCAGGGCGAGCAGGCTGAGGGCGGGAATGCGGCGCACGCGGGAACTCCGGGAAGGGTCGACGATGGGCGCATTGTGTTGCCGCGCGCCGGGCCTGGCCAATGCGGAACGTCATGCATGCCGGCCCGGCCATCGGGGCCCGCTGGCGGCGACGCGGTACCATGGCCTCCTCTCCGTGTTTGCCCGCAGGCCATGTCCGGATCACCGCCCGAAGTCCCGCCCGTCACCCAGGCCCAGGCCGAAGACGCCGTGCGCACGCTGTTGCGCTGGGCCGGCGAGGATCCCGCGCGCGAAGGCCTGCTCGATACCCCGCGCCGGGTCGCCGAGGCCTACGGTGACTGGTTCAGCGGCTACCGCGAGAACCCGCGGGAATACCTGAGCCGGACCTTCGAGGAGGTCGCCGGCTACGACGAGATGATCGTGCTGCGCGACATCGAGTACGAAAGCCACTGCGAGCACCACATGGCGCCGATCATCGGCCGGGTCCACGTGGGCTACCTGCCGGATGGCAAGGTGGTGGGGATCAGCAAGCTGGCGCGGGTGGTGGATGCCTACGCCCGCCGCTTCCAGGTGCAGGAGAAGATGACCGCGCAGGTTGCCCAGTGCATCCAGGACGCGTTGCATCCGCTGGGCGTGGGCGTGGTGGTGGAAGGCGCGCACGAGTGCATGACCACCCGCGGCATCCACAAGCGCGGGGTGAGCATGGTCACCTCCAGCATGCGCGGCAGCTTCCGCACCGATGCGCGTACCCGCGCCGAGTTCCTGCGCCTGATCGCGGCCGGGCGCCGTTGACCGACACGCCCTGCCCCTGCGGCACCGGCGCCGGATACCAGGCCTGCTGCGGGCGCTGGCATGCGGGCGAGGCCGCGCCGGATGCGCTGGCCCTGATGCGCTCGCGCTACAGCGCCTACGTGCTGGGCTTGCCGGACTACCTGCGCGCGACCTGGCATCCGGGCACGCGCCCGCAGGCACTCGAGCTGGAGGACCCCGAGGGCCTGCGCGTGGTCTGGCTGGGGCTGGAGGTGAAATCGCACCGCAGCGCCGGTGACGAGGCCCAGGTCCACTTCGTCGCCCGCTACCGCGCCGGCGGCGCGAGCGCGGTGCGGATGGAAGAGCGCAGCCGCTTCGTCCGCGAAGGCGGGCGCTGGTACTACCTGGACGGCGACACGGCGCACTGATCCGGCCGGCGCATGGCCGCACGGCGTCGCACCGAGCCAGCTCCGCGCACACAACACGCGCGCCGCCATGACGCGACGCTAATGGACGCGGCGCTAGCGTGGGCCCATGCCGCCCGTCGTCACCGTCGCGTCACCGGCTGCCTCGCAGGAGGTGGCCGCTGTTGCCCTGCAGGAGCGCTATGGCCATGTGCGCGCCGCCAGCTGCCGCCTGGCCGCGCCGCTGTCGCCCGAAGACGCGATGGTGCAGAGCATGGACGACGCCAGCCCGGCCAAGTGGCACCTGGCGCACACCACCTGGTTCTTCGAGCACTTCGTGCTGGAAGCAGCCGGCCAGGCGCCGCTGCGGCCGCAGTGGAACTACCTGTTCAACAGCTACTACGACAGTGCCGGCCCGCGCCATCCGCGGCCACGACGGGGCCTGCTGTCGCGGCCGTCGCTGCAGGAGGTGCTGGAATATCGCCGCCAGGTCGATGAGCGCGTCCTCGCCGCGCTGGATGGCGACGTCCTGCCCGGTCCGGCGCGCGAGCGGCTGGAGCTTGGCCTGCACCACGAGCAGCAGCACCAGGAATTGCTGCTCACCGACATCCAGCATGCACTGTGGTGCCACCCGCTGCGCCCGGCCTACCGCGCCGACCTGCCGCGGCCGCCGGATGCCGCGGCGGCCCCGCTGCAATGGATGGCCCAGGACGAACGCATCGTCGAGGTCGGCGCGCCGCGCTGGCCGCCGGGCCCGGACTTCGCCTACGACAACGAGTCACCACCGCATCGGGTGCTGGTGCCTGCGCACGCAGTGGCCAGCCGCCCGGTAACCAATGCCGAGTACCGCCGGTTCGTGGAGGACGGCGGCTACCGCACTCCGGCACTGTGGCTCAGCGATGGCTGGGCCAGGGTCCAGGCCGAGGCCTGGGAGCGCCCGCTGTACTGGGAGCCCGGGCTGGACGCCGCCTGCACCCTGGGCGGGCTGCGGCCGCTGCCGCCGCACGCGCCGGTGTGCCACCTGAGCTATTACGAAGCCGACGCCTTCGCCCGCTGGGCCGGCGCGCGCCTGCCCACGGAACTGGAATGGGAACGCGCCGCCACGCCGCTGCCGGTGCAAGGCAACTTTGCCGACGACGGCCTGCTGCAGCCGCGCGCGGCCCGTGGCGAGGGGCTGCAGCAGCTGTACGGCGATGTGTGGGAATGGACCTCCAGCGCCTACCTGCCCTGGCCGGGCTTCAAGCCGTGGCAGGACGATACCGGCGAGTACAACGGCAAGTTCATGTGCGGGCAGTGGGTGCTGCGCGGCGGCAGTTGCGCCACGCCGCGCGGACACGTGCGCGCCAGCTACCGCAATTTCTTCCCGCCGCACGCGCGCTGGCAGTTCGCGGGGCTGCGCCTGGCCCGGGACCGCGCATGAGCGTGGTCGAGCGCACCGTTGTGGCCGACCCGCGGGCGGCGCTGCGCGCGGATGTGCTGGCCGGCCTGGCGCACCGGCCGCGGCGGCTGCCCTCCAAGTACTTCTACGATGCGCGCGGCTCGGCGCTGTTCGAAGCCATCACCGTGCAGCCGGAGTACTACCTCACCCGGGTCGAGCGGGAATTGCTGGCGCGCCACATCGGTGCCATCAGCGCGGCGGTCGGCCCGCGCGCGCACGTGGTGGAGTACGGCAGCGGCAGCGGAGTGAAGACCGAGTGCCTGCTCGATGCGCTTGAAGCACCCGCGGCCTATACCCCGGTGGAGATTTCCGGCGCGGCGCTGGACGACTGCGTGGCGCGCCTGCGCCTGCGCTTCCCGCGGCTGGACATGCTGCCGCTGCAGGCCGACTTCACCGGCCCGCTGACCCTGCGGCGCTTGTCGTCGGCGGCGCGCAGGCTGGTGTTCTTCCCCGGCTCGACCCTGGGCAACTTCGACGATGCCGAGGCGCTGGCCCTGCTGCGGGCCATGGCCGCCACGCTGGGAACCGATGGCCTGGCCCTGGTCGGCATCGACCTGGTCAAGGACCCGGCCATCATCGAGGCCGCCTACAACGATGCGGCCGGGGTCACCGCCGCGTTCACCCTGAACCTGCTGGCCCGGATCAACCGCGAGCTGGGCGCCGATTTCGACCTGGCCGGATTTGCCCACCAGGCCCGTTACGTGGCCGCGCGCGAACGCATCGAAACCCGCCTGGTCAGCCTGCGGCCACAGGCGGTGCGCGTGGCCGGCCAGCGCTTCGAGTTCAGCGCTGGCCAGGACATCCTGGTCGAGTACAGCCACAAGTACCGCGACGCGCGCTTCACCGCGCTGGCCGCGGCTGCGGGGCTGGAGGTGGCAGGCGCATGGGGTGGGGCGGCGGAGGGATTCGGCCTGCGCCTGTTGCGACGCAGGGCGCCGGCCGGTTGATGCCGCGGCCGGCCAAGCCTGGCGTTCCGGTCAGCAACCGCGCCACCTGCGCGTACCCGCGGGGATGCTGCGTGGTCGCGGTGCGCGCCCGGGCCCGGACGGCGCCGGGTCCGGGCCATCACGGGGTCAGTCGTTCTCGACGCCGAGGATGCGGCCGTCGGTGGGGTCGAGCCGGATCTTCACGTCGGCGCCGTCGGGGCGTTCGGCTTCCGCTTCCCAGATGCCGTCTTCGAAGTCCACGTCGTTCACCTTTGAGTAGCCGGCCGCGGTGAGCCGGGCCTTGATGTCGTCGGCGCTCAGGGTGGAAACCATGTCCTCGGCAAAGACCTTGCCGCTGGACGGATCCACGCGCAGATCCACGCGGTTGCCATCGGCGCTGGTGGCATCGGCCTCCCACATGCCGTCCTCGAACTCGAGGTCGTTGATGCGGGTGAAGCCCTGCTGCTCGAGCACGGCGCGGACCTGCGGTTCGGTCAGGGTGGTGGCGGGGTTGGCCAGCGCTGGCGCAGCGGCCAGCGCGGCAGCCAGCGCGGCGGGGAGGATCAGGGCGGTGTGCTTGCGCATCGGGGGCACTCCTGTTTTGCGGTGATGGAGCGCCACCGTGCCCGCCGGCGCCTCAGCGCGAGGTGAATGCCCGCGCCTGCCATTCACCGTCGTGAAGCGGCGTGCGCGCTGCGCCTAGACGGGTGCCAGCGCCAGCCGGGTCTGGCCCAGGGCGACGCCCATCGGGCCCCAGCGACGCTCGACGATCACCCCGCCACCGTCGCGTCCGAGCGCAACCACGGTGCTGGCGCGGGTGCCGTATGCGTGGCCGCGGATGAAGGCCGGCGAGAGCAGGCGTTCGCGCTCCAGGCCGATGCCGGTGTCGGGCAGTTGCGTGTCCGGCCAGGTGCGCGCGTCGGCCAGTGCTTCGAACAGCGGCTCGACGTCATCCGTATCGGTGTGTGCGAGCCACGCCTGCAGGCGTTCACCGAGCGCGGTGGCCTTGGGCCAGGGGGTGTCCAGCGCGGCGTTGGACAGCACGTGTACCCCATGATCGATCGCCTGCACGCGCGGCGCGGGCGTGTTGCCGATCCACGCGGCGTGTTCGCGGTCGAACAGCACCAGGTTGAATGGCCGGTAGTGCGACGCGGTGGCCAGCAGCGTGCGTGCATGCGCGGCCGCGCCGGTGCCGCCGCGCAGCCAGTCGCCGGCCAGGTGCCCGCGCGAGGCGCCATCCGCCGGTGCCTGCAGGTCGCGCACGTTGGTGACCAGCGCGCAGCGGCCGGCGTCGTCCACCCCCAGCCAGGTGCCACCGGCTTCCAGGTCGCGCCCGGCCAGCACCTGCGGGGCGTCGTCCCAGCGCGCCAGCGGTGCGGTCGGGCGCGCATGGAATTCGTCGCGGTTGCCGGCCAGCACCAGCCGCCAGCGCGGGTGCGCGTTCCAGGCGAATGCGACCACGCACATGAGGTGCGGCTCAGGCCGCGCGCAGCGCCTGGCGCCGGCGTACCGCCGCCACCCAGCGTGCGGCCACCGCTGGCGAGGTGATGCACACCGCCTCGTCGGTGACCGTGGTCACCGCGCGCTCCAGCAACTGGATGTCGGCCTCGTGCTGTCGGGCCACATGCGGGTCCTCGAAGAACACCGCGCGCTGGCAGCGCCGCTCCAGCACCAGGTCGGCGATCTGCGCGTCGCCGCCCATCGGGCCGCTGAGGAAGCGGTGCACCCACGGCGTGTCCTGCGGCCAGCCGCGGCTCCACGCCATCTCGTTGAGGCGCTGGCCGGTGGTGCCGGTGGCCACGCGCCGGGCAAAGCGCGACAGCACGTCGTAGTGCTCGGCGGCGAAGGCCAGCATCTGCGGCTTCATCGCGTCGTGGGCGATCAGCGCCAGGGTCTGCGATTCGAAGGCATGGAAGTGGTCGGCGCCCGGGTCCGGCCCCAGGCCGGCGTGGATGCGCTCGGTCTCGATCCAGTCGCGCGCGCTGGCCACGGTGGAGATGAAGGGCTTGCCGTGGATCACGCACTGGCGCTTGAGCGCGATGGCCTCGGGGAAGATCGAGGACGGATCCACCGGGTCGATCAGGTAGATGGCTCCGTCCAGGGTGCGCGCATCGCCTTCCAGCCCGACCACCTCGGCCACCAGCTTCATCAGCCCGCCCTCGCGGCCGTAGGGGTAGCGCTTCAGTCCGGCATGGCCGGCGAGCATGCCGGCCGCCACGATCGCCTCGTGGGTGCGGCCGACGGTGTGCAGCTGCAGTTGCAACTCGCGGATGCCCTGGCCACTGGCACGCAGCCAGCGGAACAGGGCCGCGTCCTCGGTGGCGTGATGCAGGCGGTTGGCGGCAAGACCCAGGCGCATGGAAGGCGGCTCCGTGGAAGCGACCGTTCCAGTCTACGCGCGGCCGGTTACGGGCCGGTTGCCGTCGTTACTGCGCGATCCCGGCAAGCTCGCGCACCCAGCCCGGCACCTGCGGTTCGCCGGCATGGAACGCGGCCGGGCGATTCTCGGCGGCTGCCCAGCGATGCAGCCAGCTTGGCCCGCGCGGGCCGTCGTAGCCATCCTCGCCGCGCGCATAGGCGGGGTCCTGCAGTGCCTGCGCCAGGGTGACCACGCGGTAGCCGCGGCGCTGCACGCCCGCCACCAGGCTGGAGAAGGTCGCCGCATTGAGCGCATTGGCGTGCAGCAGCCACACCTGCGGCAGCGCATAGCCAAGCAGATCCTGCGACTGGCGTTCGTAGTGATCGACCATGTTGAGCATGTAGGGGATGTAGCCGCGCCGCAGCCGTTCCAGCTGGGCCTCGCGCTGCGCCGGGTCGGGTTGGCCGTCCAGCACCCGCGCATAGGCGGCGCCCCAGATCCATTCGTCGTTGTCCACCGTGACCGGCGCGATGCGATAACCGTGCGAGGCCAGGAAGGCCGACAGCGCGGCACGCTCACCGGGCGACTGCCCGGCACGCAGGTAGGGGTGGCGGAACCAGCGCGGCGCGGTGCCGTACTCGGCCAGAAGCGGGCGCAGCACCCGTTCACCACGCAGGATGTCGTCGGTATAGGCCGCCAGCCCCACGGCGTGCAGGTCGAGATGGGCGTAGGTGTGGTTGCCCAGTTCGTGCCCGCCATCGAGCCAGGCGTGCAGCATCGCCACCCGTTCCGGCAACACGTGCCCGTCGCGCTCCAGCTTGTCCTCGTTGACGAAGCCGACCACCGGCACGCCGGCCGCGGTGAGCTGCGCCATCAATTGCCCATGGCGCGCGGCCAGCACCGGATCCGGAATCGCACCGGCCCGATGCCAGGGCAGGTCATCGATGGTGATGGCGATGCGCCGGTCCGTGGCGGCGGCCTGGGCCATGCAGGCGGCGAGAAGAACCAGGACACCGCATTGCAGCCATTGACGCATTCACCTGCTCCTGTTGGGGCGCGCACCGGATCGCGTGGCCATCCGCTGGCCACGCGATGATAGACGGCCCGTGCCCCGGTCAGGCTGCGGCGGGCTCGACCTGGGCGATGGCCTGGCTGGCCAGCAAGGTGGCGATCGACTGCGCCGCGTCGCGGCCTTCGGCCACCGCGGTCACCACCAGGTCGGCGCCACGCACTGCGTCGCCGCCGGCGAACACGCGCGGATGGGTGGTCTGGTACGCAAGGCGCCCGCCACCGCCGGCGACGATCCGCCCGTTCGGCGTGCCCTCGATGCCCAGCGCGGTCATCCACTCCGGCACGTCCGGCGAGAAGCCGAACGCGATGATCACCACGTCCGCCTCGATCAGCGATTCGCTGCCTTCCAACGGCACCGCGTTGCGGCGGCCACGCGCATCCGGCTCGCCCAGCGTGGTTTCCACCATGCGCACGCCACTCACCCGGTCCTGCGCGTCGGCCTCGATCGCCAGCGGCTGGCGGTTGAACAGGAAGCGCACGCCTTCCTCGCGCGCGTTGCCCACTTCGCGCGCCGAGCCGGGCATGGACGCCTCGTCGCGGCGGTAGGCGCAGGTCACCTTGCCCGCGCCCAGGCGGATGGCGCTGCGCACGCAGTCCATGCCGGTGTCGCCACCGCCCAGCACCACCACGTGGCGGCCGCGCAGGTCGGGCAGGGCGATGCGGTCCTCCCAGCCGGCGATGGGCCGTCCGCCCGGCTCCTGGCCGGTGACCACGCGTCCGTTCTGGACCAGGAACGGCAGCGCCGGCAGCACGCCGTGCGCATCCTGGCCCGGCAGCCCGCCATCGGTGTAGCGGTACGCGCCAGTGCCCAGGAACACCGCGTCGTACTCGGCCAGCAGCTGGTCCATGCTCACGTCGCGGCCGACCTCCACGCCCAGCCGGAACTGGATGCCCATGCCTTCCAGCACCTGCCGGCGCAATGTGATGACCGACTTGTCCAGCTTGAAGGTGGGAATGCCGAACTGGAGCAGGCCGCCGATCTGCTCGTAGCGGTCGTACACCACCGCCTGGATGCCGGCGCGCGCCAGGCGGTCGGCGCAGGCGATGCCGGCCGGGCCGGCGCCCACCACCGCCACCCGGTGCCCGGTGGCGACCACGTCGGACAGGTCCGGGCGCCAGCCTTCGGCGAAGGCGGTGTCGGTGATGTACTTCTCCACCGCGCCGATGGTCACCGCGCCGAAGCCGTCGTTGAGCGTGCAGCTGCCCTCGCACAGGCGGTCCTGTGGGCACACCCGTCCGCATACCTCCGGCAGCGGGTTGGTGCTGTGGCACAGCTCGGCGGCCTCGTGGATGCGGTTCTCCTGCACCAGTTGCAGCCACTGCGGGATGGCGTTGTGCACCGGGCACTTCCAACTGCAGTAGGGGTTGCCGCAGTCCAGGCAGCGGCCGGCCTGGTGGTCGGCCTCGGCGTGGCCGAAGCGGCCGTACAGCTCGCCCCAGTCGCCGGCGGTGCGCAGTTCGATCGGGATCCGCCGCGGCATTTCGCGCGGCAGCTCGAGGAATTGGAAGATGTGCTTGCGACTCATCGAAAGGGTTTCCGGCAGTGCCTCACGCGGCGGCGGGAGACGGGCGACCGGTGCCTCCCGGCGGAGCGGGGACACGGGATCCGGCCGCGCACGGGGCGGCAGTGGATCGGTTCGGTCGGAGGAGGCCGGGCACCGTACCGGTCATGCAGACCGGCGCAGGCGGCGCCCGGAGCGGCAGCGGCGGGGCGGTCAGCCCTGGCGTGCGGGCGGCACGCCGGACAGCACGCGTTTCTTGCGGTTGCCGTGCAGCAGGGCCACGGCCAGCCGGCCATGGCGGCGGCATGCGCGCCGCGCCGAAGCCATGATGGATGGGCGCGCGTTCATGCCGCGCGCCTGAGGGTATCGGCCAGCGATTCGATGCTGGCGGCCTTGGGCTTGACCAGCCAGAACTTGCCCACGTAGTCGCGGAACTCGTCCAGGATCTGCTGGGCCCAGATGCTGCCGGTCAGTTCGCGGTGGCGGCTGATCAGGCGGTGCAGGTGCTGGCGGTAGCTCTCGAAGCCTTCCGGCGAGATGCGGTGGATGTCGATCAGCTCGTGGTTGTAGCGGTCGACGAAGTCGCGGTCCTGGTCCAGCACGTAGGCCAGGCCACCGGTGAAACCGGCGCCGAAGTTCAGGCCCACCTTGCCCAGCACCAGCACGCAGCCACCGGTCATGTACTCGCAGCAGTGGTCGCCTGCGCCTTCCACCACCGCCACCGCGCCCGAGTTGCGCACGGCGAAGCGCTCGCCGGCGCGGCCCGCGGCAAACAGCTCGCCGCCGGTGGCGCCGTACAGGCAGGTGTTGCCGATGATCGGCGTGTTGCGTGCCTCGAAGCGCGCGCCGCGCGGCGGACGCACCACCAGGCGGCCGGCGGCCATGCCCTTGCCGACGTAGTCGTTGGCCTCGCCTTCCAGCTCCAGGTGCAGGCCGCCGGCGTTGAACGCGCCGAAACTCTGCCCCGAGGTGCCGCGGAAGTGCAGGGTCAGCGGCGCGTCATCCATGCCGTGGTTGCCGTGCGCGCGGGCAATGGTGCCGGACAGGCGGGTGCCGATGCTGCGGTCGGTGTTGTGGATGAGATAGCGGTGCTCGCCGCCTGCCTTGCGGGCGATGGCGTCGGCCAGCTGCAGGTCGAGCTGGGTGGCCAGGCTGTCGGGCGACTCGTACAGGCGCGCGGCCGCGCAGCGGTCGTTGTCGAAGGGCGCCGGTGCCAGCAGCCGCGACAGGTCCACGTTGACGCCCGGGCGCGGTGCGGCGTCGATCTGCTGCAGCAGGTCGGTGCGGCCGACGATCTCGTCCAGCGAACGCACGCCCAGGTACGACAGCCACTGCCGCACTTCGGCGGCCAGCAGGTGGAAGAAGTTCTCCACGCGCTCCGGCAGGCCGGTGAAGTGGTTGGCGCGCAGGCGCTCGTCCTGGGTGGCCAGGCCGGTGGCGCAGTTGTTGAGGTGGCAGATGCGCAGGTACTTGCAGCCCAGCACGATCATCGGCGCGGTGCCGAAGCCGAAGCTGTCGGCGCCCAGCAGCGCCGCCTTGACCACGTCCAGCCCGGTCTTCATCCCGCCATCGGTCTGCAGGATGGTGCGGTCACGCAGGTCGTTGGCCACCAGCGCCTGGTGGGTTTCGGCCACGCCCAGTTCCCACGGGCCGCCCGCGTAGCGGATCGAGCTGATCGGGCTGGCACCGGTGCCGCCGTCATGGCCGGACACGGTGATCAGGTCGGCGCCGGCCTTGACCACGCCCGCTGCAATGGTGCCCACGCCGGCGTGCGACACCAGCTTGACCGACACCAGCGCCTGCGGATTGACCTGCTTGAGGTCGTAGATCAGCTGGGCCAGGTCTTCGATCGAGTAGATGTCATGGTGCGGCGGCGGGCTGATCAGGCCGATGCCCGGACGCGCGTAACGCAGCCGCGCGATCAGCTCGTTGACCTTGTGCCCGGGCAGCTGGCCGCCCTCGCCGGGCTTGGCGCCCTGGGCGACCTTGATCTGCAGCACCTCGGCATTGACCAGGTATTCGGGGGTCACGCCGAAGCGGCCGGAGGCCACCTGCTTGATCTTGCTGCGCTTCTCGGTGCCGTAGCGGACCGGGTCTTCGCCGCCCTCGCCGGAGTTGGAACGCCCGCCGAGGCGGTTCATGGCGATGGCCAGGGCCTCGTGCGCCTCGGGCGACAGGGCGCCCAGCGAAATGGCCGCGCTGTCGAAGCGGCGCAGCAGGTCCGACGCCGGCGCCACCTGCTCCAGCGGCGTGGGCGCGGCGGCTGGCTTGAGCTGCAGCAGGTCGCGCAGCGCCGATGGCGGACGCGCGTGCACCGCATCGGTGTACGCCTTCCAGTCGGCCGCATCGCCCGAGCGCGTGGCCTGCTGCAGGGTCATGACCACGTCCGGGTTGTACATGTGGTACTCGCCGCCGTGCACGTACTTGAGGATGCCGCCGATGTCGGGCTTGGCCAGCTCGTTCCAGGCCGCGGCCTGCAGCTCGCGCGCGTCCGCGTCCAGGCGTTCGAAGCCCGCGCCGCCAACCCGCGAGGGCGTGCCGCCGAAGCACAGGTCGACCACGTCCTTCTCCAGCCCGACGATCTCGAACAGCTGCGCGCCGCGGTAGCTGGCGATGGTGGCGATGCCCATCTTGGAGATGATCTTGCTCAGGCCCTTGTACAGGCCCTTGCGGTAGCTGCGGCCGATCTGCGCGGTTTCCCCGCCCTTCTTCAGCTGCAGGATCCCGCGCCGGCCCATGTCGTGCAGGGTCTGGTAGGACAGGTACGGATACACCGCGGTGGCGCCGCAACCCAGCAGGCACGCCACGTGGTGGGCGTCGCGCGCGGTGCCGGTCTCGATGATCAGGTTGACCTCGCAGCGCAGGCCGGTATTGCACAGGTGGTGGTGGACCGCGCCGGTGGCCAGCAGCGCGTGCACCATCGGCCGCTCCGGCACCGGGTAGCGGTCGGACAGCAGCAGCATCACCACGCCGTCGCGCGCGGCCTGCTCGACCTCGCGGCAGATGCGCTCGATGCCGGCCTTCAGCCCTTCCTCGGGCGAGTACGACAGGTCGACCAGCCGGTTCTTCTCCACGTACTGCGGCATCTTCAGCAGTTCGCGCAGCTTGCGCTGGGACAGCACCGGCGAGTTGAGGATGACGTGGTTCACCGTCTCCGGCCCGGCATGGAAGATGTTGGTCTCCTTGCCCAGCTGGGTGACCAGCGACATCACGCAGTCTTCGCGCAGCGGGTCGATCGGCGGGTTGGTGACCTGCGCAAACGCCTGGCGGAAGTAGTCGTACAGCGGCCGGTTGCGGCGGCTGAGCAGGGCCATGGGCGTGTCGTCGCCCATCGAGCCGGTGGCTTCCTGCTGGGTCTCGGCCATCGGCCGCAGTACGTGCTCCACTTCCTCGGTGCTGAGCTGGAACAGCTTGTGGTAGCTGCGCAGGGTCTTCTCGTCGAACGGCTCCTCGGCCAGCGACGGGTCGATCAGTTCGGTCTGCAGCCAGGTGGCGCCCTGGTGCAGCCACTGCTTGTACGGCGCGCGGCCACGGTTGATCCGGTCCACCGCTTCGGAGTCGAGCAGGTCGCCGCGCTTGAGGTCGATGGCGATCATCTCGCCCGGCCCCAGCTTGCCCTTGCGCACGACGCGCTCGGTGGGCACTTCCCACACCCCGGCCTCGCTGGCGACGATGAAGTGGCGGTCGGCGGTGAGCAGCCAGCGCGAGGGGCGCAGGCCGTTGCGGTCCAGGGTGCAGGCGGCGTAGCGCGCGTCCATCGTGACGATGCCGGCCGGGCCGTCCCACGGTTCGCTGTTGAGCGCGTAGAACTCGTAGAAGGCTGCCAGGTCGGCATCCTTGAACTCCAGCGACTGGGTCGCCGGCGGCACCAGGATGCGCAGTGCCTGGATCAGCTCCATGCCGCCGGACACCAGCAGTTCGAGCATGTTGTCCAGGCTCTGCGAATCGGAGCCGTGCATGGAGACGATGGGGTCGAACCGGGACAGGTCGAAGCGCGGCGTCTTCCAGACCTTGCTGCGCGCCTGCGCCCAGCGCCGGTTGCCCTCGATGGTGTTGATTTCGCCGTTGTGGGCCAGCATCCGGAACGGATGGGCCAGCGGCCAGCGCGGCAGCGTGTTGGTGGAGAAGCGCTGGTGGAAGACCACGGCGCTGGAGGCCAGGTCGCTGCGCTGCAGGTCGCTGTAGAACTGCGCCAGCTTGTCCGGCAGGACCATGCCCTTGTAGCCGATGGCGTGGGCGCAGAGGGTGACGACATAGAAGTCGGCGACGTCGCGCAGTTGTTGCTCGGTGCACCGGCGCGCGGTGAACAGCGCCAGGTTGAAGCTTTCCTCGTCCTGGCCCGCACCAGCCTGGACGTAGATCTGTTCGATGGTGGGCAGTGTGTCCTTTGCCAGTTCCCCACAGACGCTCCTGTCTGTGGGCGGAGTTCGCCAGCCCAGGATGCTGAGGCCGGCGCGTCGCAGCTCGTGCTCGAGCAGCGCGCGGCAGCGTTGCGCCAGCAGCGCCTCGTCCGGCAGGAACACCAGGCCGGAGGCGAACGGCAGCTGCGCATCCACGGCGATGCCGGCCTCGGCGGCAAGCGCGCGCAGGAAGGCGTCAGGGCGGCGGATCAGCAAGCCGCAACCGTCGCCGGTCAGGCCGTCGGCGGCAACGCCGCCGCGGTGGGTCATGCGCGACAGGGCGGCGATCGCGGTGTCGACCAGCGCCCGCGAGGGCTGGTCGTCCAGCTGGGCGATCATGCCGAAGCCGCAGGCGTCGCGTTCGGAGTCGGGGTCGTAGAGCCCGATGGGTGCCTGGAGCCCGTGGCGGTTGCGGGGGGCCATGTGTGCTGTGCCTCGAAGAACATGCGCCCCGGGTTTCAGCGATTCCCGGAACGCGGGCGAGGGTGGCACCGCACACGGTTTCTGACGAAACCTGCGCGACCTGGATGCCACCGGAAATCCGAATAGAACACAACTTGCTGCGCTGCCGCAACTGGCGGCGGCCACAGTCTCCCCTGCGGTTTTCCCGGGTTTCCGCCCGCCCTGCCCGCGATGGACGCCTGCGCCGGGCCTGCCGACGGCCCCGGCCGGGGGGGGCTCAGCCGCAGCGCAGTGCGGCGATCCGGCCGTCGTCGCCGATCTCGATGTTCAGGCGCGTGCCGTCGAATTCCAGGGTCACCGCCTGGCCGGGCCGCAGCACCCGGACCCGGCTGGCGCCGGCATCGCTGCGGGCCTGCTCGGCCATGCCTTCGTCGAAGGCCTGTCCCTCCATGCCCTGGACCTGGCTGGCATCGCAGGTGGGCGCCGGAGGCGCCTCGACCCCTGATGGCGACAGCGCGGCCTGTTCGGCGGCGCGCTGTGCTTCGGCGATGGCCTGTTCCTGCTCGGCGGCGTCCTCGTCCGGGGACGTGGCCGGGCTGCAGGCCGCGACCAGGAGTGACAGGGCGATGGGCAGCAGGGGAAACAACTTGCGTGCGCTCATTTGGGATACCCGGCGTCGATCGCGTGCAGAGTGCAAGAGGCGGGATTCGCAATGTGTTAAGCGCGCCGGCCGGCGTGGAGCAGGCCCGCCAGGCTCAGCCGCAGCGCATGCCGGTGATCGCATTGTGGTCCCCGGTCTCGATGATCAGGCGCTCGCCGCCACTGGAGGCCGGCTGCGGCTCGGGCAGGGTGGCGCTGGCGCGGCGGTCCGGCGTGCCGTGCTGCACGCGCACCCGGGTGCTGTCGCTGTCGATGCGGGCACGCTCGATGGTGGCGGCCGAGGCGGCCAGGCCGACCGCGCCGCGGACCATGTCGGTATGGCATTGGCCCGAAACCACGCCATCGACCGGCGCGGCCGGCGTGATCTGCGGGGTGGCACAGCCGGCCTGCATGCCAGCGGCCAGGACGGCACATACAGCCAACGGCATCCGTTGCATCTGACACCCCGTGGTCGAAGGAGGGACCCCAGCGTGACTGCTGCAGCGTGGTTGCACGATGAAGGCCGCTTGCACCGGCACCGCAACTTGGATAACGATACCTGATTGATTTCGTTGCAGCGGCAATGCCTGCCGTGCCCCCGTCCGACCAGGAGTAGCCGATGCACGCTTCGCCACCCCCTTCCGCCGCCGCTGCCATGCCGGGGCCGTCGCGGCTGCTGCCGCTGGTGATCGCCCTGTTCTTCGCCTGGGGCTTCTGCACCGTGCTGGTGGACGTGCTGATCCCCAAGCTCAAGGCCACGTTCTCGCTCGGCTACACCGAGGCGATGCTGACCCAGTTCTGCTTCTTCCTGGCGTACTTCGTGGTGTCCATCCCCGCCGGCCTGCTGATCAGCCGCATCGGCTACCTGCGCGGCATCGTGCTGGGCCTGCTGATCATGGCCGGGGGCTGCCTGATGTTCTCGCCGGCCGCCTCGATGGGCTGGTACCCGGCGTTCCTGGCCGCGCTGTTCGTGCTGGCCGGTGGCATCACCATCGTCCAGGTGGCGGCCAATCCGCTGGTCGCCGGACTGGGTGATCCCAGCCGCGCGCACAGCCGGCTGACCCTGGCCCAGGCGTTCAACTCCTTCGGCACCATGCTCGGCCCGATCTTCGGCTCCTCGCTGATCCTGGCCGCCGGCGTGACCGAGCCGACGCCGGGCATGACCGACGCGGCGCTGGCCGCGTTCCGGGTCGAGCAGGCCGGGCACGTGCGCTTGCCGTACATGATCATCGCCGCGACCCTGGTCGGCCTGGCGGCGCTGTGCTGGCGGATGCGCCGTTCGCCGGTGCCGGCCGTGCGGCCGGTCAACCACGGTGACTACCTGCGCCTGCTGCGGGTGCCGCAGCTGAGCCTGGGCGCGCTGTCGATCTTCCTGTACGTGGGCGCCGAGGTGGCCATCGGCAGCGCTCTGGTCAACTACCTGATCATGGTTGGCGCCACCACTTCCGAGCACGCCGCCGGCAACCTGATCGCCGTGTACTGGGGGCTGGCGATGGTCGGCCGCTTCATCGGCGCGTGGGTGCTGCGCTACATGGCGCCTGGCGTGGTCCTGGCCGGCTGTGCGGTGGCGGCGGCGAGCCTGGCGCTGCTGGCCGGCACGGTGCTGGAAGGCACCGTGGCCGCGGTCGCGATCCTGTCGATCGGCCTGTTCAACTCGGTGATGTTCCCGACCATCTTCACCCTGTCCATCGACGGCCTGGGCGAGGACACCGCCGGTGGCTCCGGCATCCTGTGCCTGGCCATCGTCGGCGGCGCGGTGGTGCCGCTGCTGATGGGCATGGTGGCCGATCGCGCGGGGCTGGGCCTGGCGCTGCTGGTGCCGATGCTCTGCTACGGCTGGATCGCCGCGTACGGGCTGCTGGTGCGTTGGGGCCTGATCGGCCGCGCGCGCCGGGCACAGCCTGCGGCTGCCGGCTGAGCACGCCGGGGCCGGCATGAGCCCAGCCACGCCACTGCCGGGCCTGGTCGTGTTCGGCGAAGCCCTCACCGACTTCGTCCGCACCGGGCCGGACAGCTGGCGCAGCGTCGCCGGCGGGGCCTGCTGGAACGTGGCCCGGGTGGCGGCGGTGCTGGGCCTGCCCACCGGCTGGGGCGGGGCGGTCAGCGAGGACCTGTTCGGCCAGGAAATCATCGACAAGTCGCGCGCGGCCGGGCTGGACGAGCGCTTCTTGCAGGTGGTGGCGCGCCCGCCGTTGCTGGCGATGGTGCATCAGCTCGATCCGCCGCGGTATTTCTTCCTCGGCAGCGACAGCGCCGACCTGGCGTTCGACGAGGCGCGCCTGCCGCAGGGCTGGGAGGCAGCATGTACGTTCGCCCATTTCGGCTGCATCAGCCTGGTGCGGCAGCCGCTGGGTGCGCGCCTGGTGCAGCTGGCGCAGCGGCTGCATGCCGCCGGCGTGCCGGTCAGCTTCGATCCCAACTGCCGGATCCTGATGGGCGCGGACTACCCGCCGCTGTTCGAGCGCATGGCTGGCCTGGCCAGCGTGCTGAAAATCTCCGACGAAGACCTGCGCCACATCTACCCGGCGCTGGACGCGGAGCGCGCACTGGCACGCGTGCGTGCGCTGGCGCCGCAGGCCGTGCTGTTGTACACCCGCGGCAGCGAGGGCATGACCGCCTTTGCCGGCGACAGGTGCATCGGCCAACCTGCCTTCCGGGTGGAAGTGGCCGACACTGTTGGCGCCGGCGATGCCTGCGTCGGCGGGTTCCTGGCCAGCCGCCTGCTGCGTCCGCACGCCGACCTGGCCGACCACGTGCGCTTCGCTGCGGCCACCGCGGCGGCGGCCTGCACCCGCCCCGGCGCGCATGCGCCCACGCACGACGAAGTCGAAAAGATACTGGCACCGTAGGAGCCGGCCTTGCCGGCGACCGCGCGCGCCGTCACGTCACGCTTGTTCCGCTGGCGCTGCATCGCATTCCCCGCGACCCACGTGCGTTGTCACGCCACCTTCAGCACCTCGTAGCAGGCGCCCATGGTGTGGTAGTCGGTCTTGCCTGCCGGGCTTTTCTCGTCGCTGTACTTGCGGTTGTCGCGGCTGAGGATGCGGTACCACGCGCCATGGGCGTGATCGACGAAGTGGGTCCAGCAATAGGCCCACAGGCGGTCGTACCAGTCCCAGTACCCGGCCTGGCCGGTGCGGTCGGCCAGCAGCGCGGCGGTGGCCAGCGCTTCGGCCTGCACCCAGAAGTACTTGTCCTCGTCGTAGAAGCCGCCCTCGCGGTCGTTGCCGTAGACAAGGCCGTCGTGGACCGGATCCCAGGCCATGGCCATGGCGCGGTCGAACAGTTCGCGCGCGCGCGGCAGGCGCCATGCGGCAGGGGCGTGCCGGTCCAGGATCAGCAGCAGCTTGGCCCACTCCACCTGGTGCCCGGGCTGGTAGCCCCAGGGCCGGAAGATGTTGCTGCGGTCGCCACGGTTGTAGTTCCAGTCCGGGGTCCAGTCGCGCCGGTAGTGCTCCCACACCAGGCCGTCGGCCAGCGCGGCCTGGCGCCGGGTCATGGTGTCGGCCAGCAGGGCGGCGCGCTGCAGGTAGCGCTGCTCGCCGCTGGCTTCGAACGCGGCCAGCCAGGCCTCGCAGGCGTGCATGTTGGCGTTCTGGCCGCGGTAGGGCGAGACCTGCCAGTCGGCGCTGGCCTCGTCGGCGTACAGGCCGTGCTCGGGCTCCCAGAAGTGGAGCTCCATCAACTCCCAGGTCTCGGCGATCCACTCGCGCGCCTGCCCGATCCCGGCTTCCAGCGCCTTGGCGTAGGCCAGCACCACGAAGGCCAGGCCGTAGCAGTGGTTGGTCGCGTCCTCGACGCGGCCATCATGCAGCACCCATGCATAGCCGCCGGTGTGCGGGTTGCGGTGGCGCTGGCGCAGGAAGGCGATGCCGTGCTGCACGGCGGCCTGGTATGCCGGCTCGCCGAACTGCTGCCAGGCCATCGAGTAGTTGAAGACGAAGCGGGTACTGCTGACCAGGTGCCGGGTGTGCGCGTCGTAGACCGAGCCGTCGTCGCGGAAGAACTGGAAGAAGCCGCCGGCCGGGTCGATGCAGCGCGGATGGTAGAAGGCCATCGTGTCGCGCACATGGTCCAGCAGGAACTGGCGCGAACGGAAATCGGGGAGGAGTGACGGGGTGGCCGGGGCCTGGCTCATGCGCACGGTTCCTGCGACGGGGGAAGCTCCCGGCGTGTGCCCGGAAACACCCGCGGCAGCGGGCGAGGTAAGGTTACCACCGATGGTGCATGGTGAATGCGTGCGCGCCGGCCGGGCCCCCGGTCACGAGGCCAGGGCTGCGGAGGATTGGCGCTTGACCAAGGCGTGCTTCATCACCTGGTGGGTGGCGTCGCGGTGGCGGCCGGCACGACGTGCGCGGATTTCCTCCAGCATCAGCGCCACCGCGCTCTTGCCCATGGCCGTCACCGGCTGGCGGATGGTGGTCAGCTCCGGCCACAGCGTGGTGGCCACCGGGGTGTCGTCGAAACCGACCACGGTGAGTTCATCGGGGATGCGCACGCCGGTGCCGTGGGCCACCGCCATGGCCGCGGCGGCCATGTCGTCGTTGCTGCAGAAGATGGCGGTCGGGCGCGGGTCCAGTTCGAGCAACTGGCGGGCAGCGGCCAGCCCCGAGCGGTAGGTGAACATGCCCACCACCATGTGGTCGTCGGGCAACTGGATCCCCGACTCGGCCAGGGTGTCGAGGAAGGCCTGGCGCCGCAGTTGCGCGGCGGTGTGGTCCGGGTCGCCCTGGATGAAGCCGATCCGGGTATGGCCCAGCTCCAGCAGGTAGCGGGTCATGGCGCGCGCGCCCTGGTAGTCGTCGATCCGCACCGAGGACACGCCGGCCACCTGGGCGCCGGCCACCGCGACCACCGGGATGCCGCGCTCGTCCAGCTCCTGCAGGGTCTGGGGCGCGTCGCACAGCGGCGGCGGCAGGATGATGCCGTCCACCCCCGCTTCCAGCAGCCGCCGGGTGGCCGCGCGCTGGCTGGCGATGCCGCCGCACTTTTCCACCAGTACCTGGGCCCCGCTCAGGCTGCTCTGCTCGAGGACGCCGAGCATCAGCTCGTTGAGGTAGGCCGCCGAGGGGTTGCTGTAGAGCACGCCGATGCGCGCCGAACTGGTGGTGCGCAGCGAGCGCCCGGCCAGGTTGGGCCGGTAGCCGAGCAGCTTGACCGACGCCTGCACCCGGTCGCGCAGGTCCTGGCCCACCCGGGGATTGCCGTTGATGACACGCGAGGCGGTCATCGGCGAGACGCCGGCGTGCCGGGCCACGTCCAGGATCGTCACCGCGCCGGGATTCTGGCGTTCGCGCTTGGACATCGCTCTCTCGGAGCACGGGTCGGATGGCGCGCCCGGAGGGATTCGAACCCCCGACCAATGGCTTCGGAAGCCACTACTCTATCCGGCTGAGCTACGGGCGCGTGGCCGGCTAGTGTAGCGGAAAACATTTCCCCGAAACGCCGCCGGACCCGCCCGCACTCAGGGCACCAGGACCGCGCGCCCGCGGATCCGGCCCTCGCGCAGGCGCTGGTAGACGTCCTGCGCCTGCTCCAGGGGAAAGGTCTCTACTTCGGAGCGGATGCGCCCGGCCCGGGCCAGTGCGATCACTTCCAATAGCTCGGTGCGCGAGCCCCAGTAGGGCACGCTGACCTGGCATCCATAAGGTGGCTGGTTGGCCGCGTACTGCACCACGCCGCCGCCCAGGCCGACCACGCTCAGGCGGCTGTCGCGGCCCACCACCCGGACGCCCAGGTCCACCGTGGCCTGGGCGCCCACGAAGTCCAGCACCACGGCTGCGCCGCGCGGACCTGCGATCGCGGCGATCGCCTCGGCGGCTGCGTCGGCATCGCGCGTGTCCAGGGTGTGGCTCACTCCCAGCGCACGGGCGTGCTCGAGCTTGGCCGGGTCGATGTCGCCCGCCACCAGGGTGGCCGGGGTCAGCGCCTGCAGCAGTTGCACCGCCATGTGCCCCAGGCCGCCGATGCCGATCACCACCACGGTGGCGTCGGGCGTGAGCAGCGGCAGCGCCTGCTTGATGGCGTGGTAGGGCGTGAGCGCGGCATCGGACAGCGGTGCGGCCAGCACCGGGTCCAGGTCGTCCAGCGCCACCAGCTGCCGCGCCGAGGGCACCAGCATGTACTCGGCCATGCCGCCATCCGAACCCAGGCCGCCGCCCATGGTCCCCAGGCTTGCGTGGTTGTGGCAGTAGTTCTCGGACGAGCGCTGGCAGCTGTGGCAATGGCCGCATCCCCAGGGGCCGTAGACCGCGACCGCATCACCTTCCTTCCAGTCCTTCACGCCCAGGCCCAGGGCCGCGACCCAGCCTGCGTTCTCGTGGCCCAGCACGAACGGCCCCTTCAGGCCGAGGTCCTCGTCCAGGATGTGCAGGTCCGAGTGGCACACGCCGGCTCCGGCGATCTTCAGCAGCACCTCGCCCGGCCCCGGCATCGGCTTGGGAATGTCCACGATCTCGGCCGGCTGGCCGGTCCGGACGAAACGCACGGCTTTCATGCCTGTCTCCCTGGCAGGTCCGAAACTGCAGCGTGGGCGGGCACAGATGAGCGGCCGGTGAATCCGGGGCCGCCTTCGCGGACGCTAGACTCCCGCCCATGACCTACGAACGTTACGAAGCCCCGATCCCCGCGCCGCCACCCCCCTGGCGCGCACGCCTGGGCCTCTACTGGACCTTGATCCGGGGCGATCGGCCGATCGGCGTGCTGCTGCTGCTGTGGCCGACCTGGTGGGCGCTGTGGCTGGCTGCTGATGGACGCCCGCCGCTGTGGATCCTGTTCGTGTTCACCGCCGGGGTCTGGCTGACCCGCTCGGCCGGCTGCGTGATCAACGACTACGCCGACCGCTGGCTGGATGGCCGGGTCGCGCGCACCCGGCATCGCCCGCTGGCCACCGGCGCGGTGTCCACGCGCGAGGCGCTGGCGGTGTTTGCCGGGCTGATGCTGGTGGCATTCGTGCTGGTGCTCTGGCTCAACCGGCTGACCATCTGGCTGAGCCTGGTGGGCCTGTTCCTGGCCGCGACCTATCCCTACCTCAAGCGCCATACCTACCTGCCGCAGGTGTACCTGGGCATGGCCTTCGGCTGGGGCATCCCGATGGCGTTCGCCGCGGTCACCGGCGAGGTGCCGGCGCTGGCCTGGTTGCTGTACTGCGGCAACATCCTGTGGGCCACCGCCTACGACACCTGGTACGCGATGGTCGACCGCGACGACGACATCCGCGCAGGTGCCAAGTCCACCGCCATCCTGTTCGGCGACCTGGACCTGGTGGCGCAAGGCGTGCTGTACGTGCTGATGCTGCTGGCACTGGCGCTGGTGGGGCGGCAGGCCGGGCTCGGCCTGGCGTACTGGTGCGGGCTGGGCGTGGCCGTGCTGCTGGTGGCCTGGGAGTTCTGGATGGCACGGCGTCGCGAACGGGGCGCGTGCTTCCGCGCATTCCTGCACAACAACTGGGTCGGCGCTGCGGTATTCGCGGGAATCGCCGGGCATTACCTGCTCGCGTAGGCGCCGCCGCCCCGGTGCCGCGAGGCGGCCGCGTCGCCCCGGCATGGCCCGGCGGGGATCGGCTGGCGGTGCGCCGCCTCCGGAGTGCAGCCCTGTCATGGGGCCCTCGCACAGACCCACGCATCCACCCGCGCCACCCCGGCCCGGCGCAGTGCGGTGGCGGCCGCGTGCAGGGTCGCGCCGGTGGTCATGACGTCATCGACCAGCACCACATGCGCGGGGACCGGGCCGCGGCTGCGGGCCTGGAAGGCACCATGCAGGTTGCGGCGGCGGGCGGTGGCGTCCAGTTCCGATTGGGCCGCGGTGGCCCGCACCCGGCGCAGCAGGCTGTCGTGCACAGGCAGGCCCAGCGCCGCGGCCAGCGGCCGGGCCAGTTCCAGCGCCTGGTCGTAGCCGCGGCGGCGCAGGCGCGCCCGGTGCAGCGGCACCGGCACCAGGGCCTGCGGCGGGTCGCAACCGGCCACTTCGGCGAGCATCAGCCGGGCGAGCAGCCGGCCGGCGGCCAGGTCGCCACGGAACTTGTAGCGTGGCAACAGCCGGTCCAGCGGCGCCGTGTAGACGAAGGCCGCGCGCACCGTGGCCAGCAGCGGCGGCCGATGCAGGCATGCGCCGCAGGTGCCCGCTGCGGCCAGCGGCAGGGCGCAGCGCACGCAGGCCGGCTGGTTGCGCGGCAGTGCCTGGTGGCAGGCCGCGCACAGGTCCAGGCTGGCGGTGCCCGGCTCGCCGCACAGCAGGCAGCGCGGCGGCAGCAGGGCAGCGCCCAGGCCGGCGACCCGGGTTGCGGCGACGGCCAGGTGCCGGCGGAGGCCGTAAACCATTGCGGGGGTCTCCAGGTTGACAGTGGCGGGGACGCTTTCCAGACTGCCCGGGTCCGGCCGCCGCGGCCGTCAGGGAACCCCGCTCCATGGCTTCGGAAATCCGCCACGACTGGCGTCGCGAGGAATTGCTCGCGCTGTTCGACCTGCCGCTGCCGGAACTGCTGTTCCGCGCCGCCACGGTCCATCGGGCGCATTTCAACCCGGCCCAGGTCCAGGTTTCGACCCTGCTGTCGGTCAAGACCGGTGGCTGCCCGGAGGATTGCGCCTATTGCCCGCAGGCGCAGCGCTACCACACCGGCGTGGACCCGACCAAGCTGATGGAAACCGACCAGGTACTGGAAAAGGCCCGCCAGGCCAGGGCCGCCGGCGCCTCGCGCTTCTGCATGGGCGCCGCCTGGCGCAGCCCCAAGGACCGCGACATCCCGAAGGTGGCGGCGATGATCGCCGGGGTGAAGGCGCTGGGCCTGGAGACCTGCGCCACCCTGGGCATGCTTTCGCCCGGCCAGGCGCAGGCGTTGCGCGAGGCCGGCCTGGATTACTACAACCACAACCTGGATACCGCGCCGGAGTTCTACGGCGACATCGTCCAGACCCGCCAGTACCAGGACCGCCTGGACACCCTGGGCCACGTGCGCGACGCCGGGCTGAAGACCTGCTGCGGCGGCATCGTCGGCATGGGCGAGAGCCGGGCCCAGCGTGCCGGCCTGCTGCAGGCGCTGGCCAACCTGCCGGCACACCCGGACTCGGTGCCGATCAACCGCCTGGTGCAGGTGCCCGGCACGCCGCTGGCCGGCACCAGCGAGCTGGACCCGTTCGAGTTCGTGCGCACCATCGCCGTGGCCCGGATCACCATGCCGCACTCGATGGTGCGGCTGTCGGCCGGCCGCGAGGCGATGAGCGACGAGCTGCAGGCGCTGTGCTTCATGGCCGGGGCCAACTCCATCTTCTACGGCGAGAAGCTGCTGACCACCGGCAATCCGGACGTGGAGCGCGACCAGGCCCTGTTCACGCGCCTGGGCCTGGAGCCGATGCCGGTGCAGGTCGATGCGGACGGCCACGACGGCCCCGCCACAGTGCATGCCGACATAACCGCCCCGGCCTGCGGCTGCGCTGCATAATCCGGGCGCGGGTCGACGGGTTGTCCGTCGGCCGATTCCAGGGGGGAATGCCGATGAGCCGCACCGATATCCACGAGCGCGTCCAGGCGCACGCCGAAGAACGCGCCGCCCAGGGGCGCCAGCGCCGGCGCCGCATCGTCACCCGCCGTGACGGCGTCCAGCTGGAGGTCGATGGTCGCTGGCTGGCCGGCTTCTGCAGCAACGACTACCTCGGGCTGGCCTTGCAGTTCGAGGTTGCCGCCGCGCTCCAGGACGCGGCGGCGCGCGAGGGCGCCGGCTCCACCGCCTCGCACCTGGTGTGCGGCCACCACACCCTGCACGAGCAGCTCGAACGCGAAGTGGCCGAATGGCTGGAAGTGCCGCGCGCGCTGCTGTTCGGCAGCGGGTTTGCCGCCAACCTGGCGGTGCAGCAGGCGTTGCTGACCGAAGAGGAGGACGTCTGCGTCCAGGACCGGCTCAACCATGCCAGCCTGATCGACGCCACCCGCCTGGCCGGGTGCCGCCTGCGCCGCTACCCGCACGTGGATGCCGAAGGCGCCCTGCGCCAGTTGCGCAGTGCCACGGGCGGCGCGGCGATGCTGGCCACCGACGGCGTGTTCTCGATGGATGGCGACATCGCCCCGCTGCGCGCGCTGGCGCAGGTGGCGCGCAGCGAGCAGGCCCTGCTGTACGTGGACGATGCGCACGGCATCGGCGTGGTTGGCGCGCAGGGGCGCGGCAGCGTGGCCGAAGCAGGGTTGGGCGTGGAAGACGTGCCGCTGCAACTGGTCACCTTGGGCAAGGCCCTGGGGGGCTACGGCGCGCTGGTCGCCGGCGATGCCGAACTGGTCGAACACCTGGCCGGCAATGCCCGGCCCTACATCTACACCACCGCGCTGCCGCCCGCGCAGGCCGCAGCCGCACTGGCGGCGGTGAAGCTGGCCCGGCGCGACGACTGGCGGCGCGAGCGCCTGTATGAGCTGGTGGCCCTGTTCCGTACCAGCGCCGGCCGCCTGGGCCTGGAGCTGATGCCGTCCAATACGCCGATCCAGCCGGTACTGTGCGGCAGCGAGGCGGTGGCCAGCGCCATGTCCGCGGCGCTGGAGCAGGCCGGCTTCCTGGTCGGCGCGATCCGCCCGCCGACCGTGCCGGAGGGGCAATCGCGGTTGCGCGTGACCTTCTCGACGCTGCACACGCCGCAGCAGGTGCAGGCGCTGGTGGTTGCCATCGCCGACGCGCGCGAACAGGTCGCCCGGGGAGCCTAGCCGCCGGGCTGGGCGTGCACGCGCCGCCGCGCCACGGTGGCCACACCCGGCGCCACCATGGCATCGCGCGCGTGCGGCCGTATCGGCGACAATTGCGCACCATGCACATCGAAACCCTCGGCAGCGGCCCGGACCTGGTGCTGATCCATGGCTGGGCGCTGCACGGCGGCGTGTTCGCGCCGCTGGCCCGGCGCCTGGCGCCGCATTTCCGCCTGCACCTGGTCGACCTGCCCGGGCATGGCTTCAGCCGCGATCCGGACCAGACCCTGGACCCGGCCGCGGTGGTCAGCGCCATTGCCGCGCGTACCCCCCCGGCAATCTGGCTGGGCTGGTCGCTGGGCGGCGTATTCGCCCTGCGTGCGGCAGCCAGCCTGCCGGGAGTGCGCGGGTTGGCGATGGTCGCGGCCACGCCGCGCTTCGTGCGCGGGCCGGACTGGCCGCACGCGGTGGAGCGTTCGGTGTTCGAACGCTTCGGCGACGAACTGGGACGTGACTTCAGCGGCACCCTGGACCGCTTCATCGCCCTGGATACGCTCGGTTCCGAACATGGCCGTGCCGAACTCAAGACGCTGCGCACCCTGCTGCACGAACGCGGCCAGCCCGATCCAGAGGCGCTGCGCGCCGGACTGGCCCTGCTGGATGGAAGCGACCAGCGCCGCGCCCTGTCCGCACTGCGCGTGCCCAGCCTGTGGCTGGCCGGGCGCCGCGACCGCCTGGTGAACCCGGCCGGCATGGCCGCCGCCGCCGCGCTGGCGCCGGATGCGCGCTTCGTCGAGCTGGCCGGGGCCGGCCACGCGCCGTTCCTCGGCCATGCCGATGCGGTGGCGGCCGAGCTGGCCGCGTTTGCCGACGGCCTGGCGCCATGAACCGGCCGATGGAGCGCCTGTTCGATGCGCGCCACATCCGCCGCGCCTTCTCGCGCGCGGCCGACGGCTATGACGCCGCCGCCGCGCTGCAGGCCGAGGTGCGCACGCGCCTGCTCGAGTCGCTGGCCTACCTGGACGACACCGTGCCGGCCGTGGTGCTGGACGTGGGCAGCGGCACCGGCCACGCGGCCGCGGCAATGAAAAAGCGCTGGCCTGGCGCGCAGGTGCTGGCCATCGACCTGGCCCTGCCGATGCTGCGCCAGGCGCGCCGGCAGTCGGGATGGCGCCGGCCGCTGGCCCGGGTGTGCGCCGATGCGCGCGCGCTGCCGTTGGCCGAGGCCAGCGTGGATGTGATCTTCAGCAACCTGTGCCTGCAATGGGTGGAGGATCTGCCGGCCGTGTTCGCCGGCTTTCGCCGGGTGCTGCGCCCGGGTGGGCTGCTGCTGTGTTCGAGTTTCGGCCCGGAAACCCTGTCCGAGTTGCGCCAGGCCTTCGCCGGTGCCGACCCGGCCGCGCACGTCAGCCCGTTTGCCAGCATCGCCGGGTTCGGCGACGCGCTGATGGGTGCCGGCTTCCGCGACCCGGTGGTGGACCGCGACCTGTTCACCCTCACCTATCCGGACCTGCCGGCACTGATGCGCGAACTGCGTGCCATCGGTGCCACCAATGCGCTGGCATCACGCCGCCGCAGCCTGACCGGGCGCGCGCGCTTCGCGGCGGCGGCCGCCGCTTACGAGCCATTGCGTGATGGCGACGGGCGCCTGCCCAGTACCTGGGAGGTGATCTATGCGCAGGCCTGGGCGCCTGCGCCGGGCGCGCCCATCCGCGAGGGCGGCCAGGAGATCGCGGCGGTGCCGCTGTCGGCGATTCCGATCCGCCGCCGCCCGCGCTGAGCGTGCATGCCGCTGCAGGGTCGCCGCCTGCGTCCGCGCGCACCGCTCACGCTGCGTGCTGTACCAGGTCGCGATGGAAGAAATAGACCTCCTGCAGCAGGAACTTCCACTGGGTCTGGAAGCTGCGGAAACGGGTGCTGGGAGTGGGCGAGCCGGTGGCCTCGATGCCCAGGCGCCGGCACAGGCGCAGCGCACGCGCCATGTGCAGCGGGTCGCTGACCACGATGGCCCGGTGCAGCCCGTGGCGTTGCATCAGGGTGCGCGCCTGCAGCAGGTTTTCATGGGTGGTGTGCGAGGCCGTCTCGATCAGGATGGCCGATTCCGGAATGCCATGGCGCATCGCGTAGCGCCGCGCCACCTGCGATTCGGCAAAGCGTGCGCCGTTGCCATAGCCGCCGGTGAACAGGAGCGTGGGTGCGTGCCCGCGCCGGTACAGTTCCAGCCCGTGGCGGATGCGCTCCTCGAACACCGGCGAAGGGCGCGCGTCATAAGCGGCCGCGCCCAGCACGATGATCGCGTCGGCCGCCCCAGCCTGGTCGCGCTGGCCGACCCACACGATCCATGTGGCGACCCCCGCCAGCCACAGCACCAGCAGCAGCGGCACGCGCCACAGCCAGCGGCGCGCGGGCCGGCGCTTCAGCCGCGCCAAGGCTTCCGCCCCGCATGGCCCGCTGCGCTGGCGGGCGCGACGCCCGCTCGCCATCGGCGTGCATGCGCGGCATGGCGCGCACGGGCGGCGGCGTTGGCAGGACCCTGGCTCATGGACCAAGGGTAGCGCATGCATCCGCCGTCCTGCGGCGTGGCGCATCCTGTCCAGCGCCTGAGCGCGCAGGCGCCGGGAACGCGGGGTTAAGCACCGATTCAATGCGCCATGCCAAGCTGGGATCGTCACCGGACGGGGGAAATGTCCATGAAAATGCGATCACTGGCCGGCCTCGCGCTGGCAATGGCCCTGGGCGGATGCAGCACCTACGGCTACGTGGACCAGGGCGGCGGCTACTACACCGGCGAGACGGTGACCCGTGGCTCGGCAACGGTCATCTATGGATCCGGCGTCTATCCCTACTACGACTACAGCCCGGGCATGTCCTACGGGCTGCGCTACTACTCGCCGTATCGGTCCCCGTATGCAGGCCCGTACCGGCACGGGTACTACGTGCGCCCGCCGGCGCAGCGCCCGCCGGTCTACCGTCCGCCGCATGTGCAGCCGCCGCGCCCGCGTCCGGGCCACGAAGGCCCACCGCGTCCACGCCCCGGCAATGACCGTCCGCCGCCGCGTCCGCGTCCGCCTGCCGACAACCATCGTCCCGAACGTCCGCGCCTGGATGGCGCGCCGTGGCGCAACATCGACCGTGCCCGGCCCGGTGACGGCAATCGGCCGCCGGCGCGGCAGGGCCCGCCGCGGTCCGGCCAGCCACGTTCCGGGATGCAGGGCCCGCCACGATCCGGCCAGCCACGTTCCGGGATGCAGGGCCCGCCACGGTCCAGCCAGCCACGTTCCGGAGTGCAGGGCCCGAGGCCCGGTGGGCAGGGTGCTGCGACCCTGCGCCCTGCGCCGCCTCCGCAACCGGCCACTGGCGGCCAGCGGGTGCGGGCGGAGCGTGCCAGCCAGCTGCCGGCGCGGACCGTGCGGCCGCGTACCGACGCGACGCCGTCGCCCGCTGCGCGGCCCCCGGCCCGTGGCGCGCGCCCGGCTGCGGCCCGGAATGTGAAGCGGAGCACAGTACGACCCTGAGTCCGCTCTTGCGTTGTCGTGCGCCACACGCCAAGCTAGCCCGCGCATGACCATGGGCGTCACCTTCTGACCCGCATGGCACGACCATGTCGATGTCCGGCAGGAAAATCTGGATCCCCCCTGTTCCGGCCCTGCCGGACGTCGACGCCTCTTCCAGCCCGGCCGCAGTGCCGGGCTGCTTTTTTGTGCGGCAGGGCGTCGCGGACGGCCGGGCCTGGCGCTGGACGCGCCGGGCCGCAGCCCGCGCCCGCGCGGCTGTAGCGTCGATGACGAACAAAAAAGGGGTCGGTAGTCCCCCGACTACCGACCCCTGTGCTCCCCCGCCGCGCGCGTGGCCGGCCCCTGTTCCAATCCAGCCGCGCCATTGACGCTGCCGCTGCGGGTGCAGGGAGGTTGCAGCAGGAACCGTGCCAGATTTCCCGGGTGCCCTCCGCCGTGGCAGTAGAATCGCGTCTCCCGCCCATCGCCCGGCCCCGCCGGCCCCTTCCGCCGCCTGCCCATGACCGCCTTCCACCGCTATGACGTGATCGTGATCGGCGGCGGCCACGCCGGCACCGAGGCTGCGCTGGCCGCGGCCCGGGCCGGTGCGCGCACCCTGTTGCTGACCCACAACATCGAGACCGTGGGCGCGATGAGCTGCAACCCGGCCATCGGTGGCATCGGCAAGGGCCACCTGGTGCGCGAGATCGACGCGCTGGGCGGGGTGATGGCCAAGGCCGCCGACGCCGCCGGCATCCAGTGGCGCCGGCTCAACGCCTCCAAGGGCCCGGCCGTGCGCGCCACCCGCGCCCAGGCCGATCGTGGCCTGTACCGCGCCTTCGTGCGCCGCGCGGTCGAGCACCAGCCGGGCCTGACCGTCTTCCAGGCGGCGGTGGACGACCTGGTGATCGAATCGGACGCAAGCGGCGGCGAGGCGGTGCGCGGCGCGATCACCAACACCGGCCTGCGCTTCGATGCGCCGGCGGTGGTGCTGACCGCGGGCACCTTCCTGGCCGGCAAGGTGCATATCGGTGAAACCCAGTACGCGGCCGGGCGCATGGGCGATCCGCCCGCGATGACCCTGGCCGCGCGCCTGCGCGAACGGTCCCTCGGCGTGGATCGGCTCAAGACCGGCACGCCCCCGCGCATCGACGGGCGCACGCTCGATTACACGAAGATGGCCGTGCAGCCGGGCGATGATCCGCGCCCGGTGTTTTCGTTCCTCGGCTCGCATGCCGACCACCCGCGCCAGGTGCCGTGCTGGATCACCCAGACCACGCAGCGCACCCACGACATCATCCGCGGCGCGCTGCACCGCTCGCCGCTGTACTCGGGCCAGATCGAGGGCATCGGCCCGCGCTACTGCCCGAGCATCGAGGACAAGGTGGTGCGCTTTGCCGACAAGGCCAGCCACCAGATCTTCGTCGAGCCCGAAGGCCTGGATGTCACCGAGATCTACCCCAATGGCATCTCCACCTCGCTGCCGTTCGACGTGCAGCTGGAGCTGGTGCGCAGCGTGGTCGGGTTCGAGAACGCACACATCACCCGGCCCGGCTACGCGATCGAGTACGACTTCTTCGATCCGCGCGGCCTCAGGACCTCGCTCGAGACCAAGGCGGTGGCGGGGCTGTTCTTCGCCGGCCAGATCAACGGCACCACCGGCTACGAGGAGGCGGCCGCGCAGGGTTTGCTGGCCGGCGTGAATGCCGCGCGCTTCGTGTGCGCACTCGCGCCCTGGTCGCCGGGCCGCGACCAGGCCTACATCGGCGTGCTGGTGGACGACCTGATCACCCACGGCACCACGGAGCCGTACCGCATGTTCACCTCGCGCGCCGAGTACCGGCTGCAGCTGCGCGAGGACAATGCCGACCTGCGCCTGACCCCGGTCGGGCGCGAGCTGGGGCTGGTGGACGATGCGCGCTGGTCGCGGTTCGAAGCCAAACGCGAGGCGATCGCGCGCGAAACCCGGCGCCTGGGCGCGCTGTGGGCCTCGCCACACAACGCTGCCGGTCGCGAGGCGACCCAGCTGCTGGGCATCGAACTGAGCCGCGAGAACAGCGCGCTGGAGTTGTTGCGGCGGCCGGAACTGGATTACGCCGGGCTGGTATCACTGCCGGCATTCGCGCCGGACGCCGCGGTGGCAGCCGACGTGGCCCAGCAGGTGGAGGTCGAGACCAAGTACGCCGGCTACCTGGACCGCCAGCGCGAGGAAATCGCGCGCCAGCGCCGCCACGAGGAAGCCACGATCCCCGAAGGGTTCGACTACGCGGCCGTGCGTGGGCTCTCGGTCGAGGCGCGGCAGCAGCTGGAGCGGGTGCGCCCGCACACCCTCGGCCAGGCGCAGCGTATTCCCGGGATGACGCCGGCGGCGATCTCGCTGCTGCTGGTCCACCTGGAGCGCCAACGCCGCAGCCGCGTGGCCTGAGCCGCCCCGGCCCTTCAGGAACGGCGCAGGCCCTTGAGCGCGTCGGCCATAGCGCTGTTGAACGGTGCGGCCTGCTGCTGTGGCCGCGCCGGGCCTCCACGCGCACGCTCGCCGCGTCCCTCGCGCGCGCCGCCGGCCGGGCGCCCGCCGTCGCGGCGCGCATCGCGTTCGCCCGGGCGCGAGGTCGCCTGGCCGGGCGCGTCGTCCAGGCGCCGCGTCAGCGCAATCCGCTTGCGCGCGACATCGACCTCCAGCACCTTCACCTTGACGATGTCGCCGGCCTTGACCACCTCGCGCGGATCCTTGACGTACTTGTCCGACAGCGCGGAGATGTGGACCAGCCCGTCCTGGTGCACGCCGATGTCGACGAAGGCGCCGAACGCGGCAACGTTGCTGACCACGCCTTCCAGGATCATGCCCTCGCGCAGGTCCTTGATGTCCTCGATGCCGTCGGCGAACACCGCTGCCCTGAACTCCGGGCGCGGGTCGCGGCCGGGCTTCTCGAGCTCGGCCAGGATGTCGCGCACGGTCGGTTCGCCGAAGCGCTCGTCGGTGAACTCGCGTGCTTTCAGCGTGCGCACGAAGCCGGCATCGCCGACCAGCGCGCGGATCGGCTTGCCGGTGGCGGCGACGATGCGTTCGACCACAGGATAGGCTTCCGGATGCACGGCCGAGGCGTCCAGCGGCTCGTCGCCGTCGGCGATGCGCAGGAAGCCGGCGCACTGCTCGAAGGTCTTCTCGCCCAGGCGCGGCACCTTGAGCAGGTCCTTCCTGCGCTTGAACGGTCCGTTGGCGTCGCGGTGCGTCACGATATTTCCCGCCACCGTCGACGACAGCCCGGACACGCGCGCCAGCAGCGGTGCCGAGGCGGTGTTGAGGTCCACGCCGACCGCGTTCACGCAATCCTCCACGCGTGCATCCAGCGCGCGCGCCAGCTTGTACTGGTCGACGTCGTGCTGGTACTGGCCCACACCAATGGCCTTGGGTTCGATCTTGACCAGCTCGGCCAGCGGATCCTGCAGGCGCCGCGCGATCGACACCGCGCCGCGCAGCGACACGTCCAGGCCCGGGAACTCCTTCGCTGCCAGCTCCGAGGCCGAATACACCGAGGCGCCGGCCTCGCTGACCACGATCTTCTGCATCTTCAGTTCGGGCGCCAGCTTGAGCAGGTCGCCGGCGAGCCTGTCGGTCTCGCGGCTGGCGGTGCCGTTGCCGATCGCCACCAGCTGCACGCCGTGCGCCTGGCACAGCTTGCGCAGGGACACCAGCGACTGGTCCCACTGCCGGCGCGGCTCGTGCGGATAGATGGTGTCGGTAGCCACCAGCTTGCCGGTGGCATCGACCACCGCGACCTTGACGCCCGTGCGCAGGCCGGGATCGAGGCCCAGCACCGCCTTCGGCCCGGCCGGCGCCGCCAGCAGCAGGTCCTTGAGGTTGTCGCCGAACACCGCGATCGCGTCGGCCTCGGCCCGTTCGCGCGCCTGCGCGAACAGGTCGATCAGCAGGTGCAGGTGCAGCTTGGCCTTCCACGCCAGGCGGCAGGCATTGCGCAGCCAGGCATCGGCGGCGCGTCCCTGGTCGGCGATGCCCGCGTGCAGGGCGACGCGGCCTTCGGCGTACAGATGGCCGGCGTCGGCATCGCTGCCCGGGTCGAGGTCCAGGCCGAGGAACTCCTCGCGGCGTCCGCGCAGCAGCGCCAGCATGCGGTGCGAGGGGATCTTCGCCAGCGGCTCGGCGTGGTCGAAGTAGTCGCGGAACTTCTCGCCGGCCGTCTCCTTGCCCTCGGCGACCTTTGCGCGGATCACACCGACCTCCTGCAACCAGGTGCGCAGCTCGCCGACCAGCGCGGCGTCCTCGCCCCAGCGTTCGATCAGGATCGCGCGCGCGCCTTCCAGCGCGGCCTTCGCATCGGCCACGCCCTTGTCGGCATCGACGAACGTGGCGGCGAATTCTTCCGGCACCCGCGTCGGGTCTTCGAGCAGGCCATCGGCCAGCGGCTCCAGCCCGGCCTCGCGCGCGATCTGGGCGCGGGTGCGGCGCTTCTGCTTGTAGGGCAGGTACAGGTCTTCCAGGCGCGACTTGCTGTCGGCCGCCTCGATGTCGCCGCGCAGCTCGTCGGTCAGCTTGCCCTGCTCGGCGATGCTGGACAGGATCGCGGCGCGGCGGTCTTCCATCTCGCGCAGGTAGCCCAGGCGCACTTCCAGGTTGCGCAACTGGGTGTCGTCCAGGCCGCCGGTGACTTCCTTGCGGTAGCGCGCGATGAACGGCACGGTCGCGCCCTCGTCCAGCAGGCCGACCGCGGCCACCACCTGCGCCGGTTGCGCGCCGATCTCCGTGGCGATGGTCTGGGCGATCTTGCGCGCGAGCGCGGCGGAAATTTCGGTCATGGAGTGGGGGATCGGCTGCGGAAAGCGGACGCCGATTGTGGCAACCGCTGCGCGTCGATGTAACCCGTTGACAAGCCGCATCGCGACCCGCACGTCGGCAGGGGCCGGCATTGCAGCGACGGCCATGCCGGAGCCATCGACCCGGGACTGCCAGCGATGGCAATCGCCGGCAAGACCGGCTCCTACAGGGGCGAGCTCCCGTCCAGTCCCATTTCCTGGAGCAGGTGCGGGGCAGGATAGACCTTCTCCATCAGCCAGCGCATGTAGCGCATGTCCACGTGGATGGCGCGCTTGTAGCGCGGGTCGAACCACCAGCTGGCGCTCACCGCTTCCCAGTTGCTGTCGAAGTTCAGGCCGATCAGTTCGCCGGCCGCATTGAGCACCGGCGAGCCGGAGTTGCCGCCGGTGGTGTCCAGGTTGGTCAAGAAGTTGACCGTCTGGGTGCCCAGCGCCGGGTCGGCGGTGTGGCCGAAATCACCGGCGGCGATCGCGTCGAGCAGCGGTTGCGGCGCATCGAACGGCACCTGGCCGGTGTGCTTCTCGGTGATTCCAGCCACGCTGGTGAGCGGGGCGTAGTGCACGGCATCGCGCGGCTGCAGCGGTTCCAGCCTGCCGTAGCTGATGCGCAGGGTGCCGTTGGCATCGGGGTACAGCGCCTGCCCCTGGGCATTGCGCCACGCCGCCAGCGCACGCATGTAGGCCGGCCGCAGCCGCAACTGCTCGCCCTCGCTGGCCTTGGCCGCGTTCTCCATCTGCAACTGCGCCGGCAGCAATTGCGCGGCCAGCTCCAGCAGCGGGTCGGCCGGCAGGGGCTTGCCCTCGCGCGCTGCGGCGAAGGCGTCCAGCCGGACCTGCTCCTGGCCCAGCGCGGTGGATCCGTACACGCGGTCCAGGGTGGCGGCCAGGGCGCCGGCATCGCGCCCGAAGGCAGCGTCCAATTCCGGCAGGCGTTGCGCGTCCGGCAGTTGCTGGTAGCGGCCAAGCAGCTCGGACAGCAGGGCCTTTTCCACGCGCGGGTCGTAGCGGCGTTGGACCTGGCGCAGCATGCCCTCGATCAGCGCCAGGTCGCGCGCCTGGTAGCCCGATTCGCGCTCCGGGTCCGGCTTGCCGGCCTCGTGCCGCAGCCGCTGCAGGTGCAGGGCCGAACGCAGCAACTGCGATTGCGAGGTGACCAGGCCCAGCAGCAGGGTGCGTTCGCGCACCGCCGCGGCCTGCTCCAGCACGCCGGCCAGCGCGGCGATGTCGCGTGCTTCGCTGCGCGGGGCGGCAGCCAGCATCGCGCGCTCGTCGATCGCGCGCCGGCGCACCGCGTCGCTGCGGCGCAGGCCTTCCAGTTCACCGGCCGCGCGCTTACGGTTGTTCTTCAGCGATTGCAACTGCGCCGCGTACAGGGTGCGCGTGGCCGGGTCGTGGCGGCCGGCCTGCTCGACCACGCCGATCAGCGCGTCGAACACGTCCACGCGGGCGGGCAGGGTCCATTCCACCTGGCGTGCGAACTCGGCCGCGGTGCGGTGCCGGAACGTGGTGCCGGGATAACCGGCCAGCATGGCGAAGTCGCCCGCCTCCGGGCCGGTGCGGGCCACCTGCAGGTGCGAGGGCGGTTGGTAGGGCACGTTGTCCGGCGCGTATGCGGCGGGGCGGCCTTGGCGGTCGACGTAGGCGCGCAGCAGGGTGAAGTCGCCGGCGTGGCGCGGCCACATGAAGTTGTCGATCTCGTCGCCGTAGTTGCCGATGCCGCGCGGCGGCGCATAGACCAGGCGCAGGTCGCGCAGTTCCAGCTGGCGGATGCGGTAGAAATCGCTGCCGCTGTACATGGCCGCGATGCTGCAGCGGATGCCCGGCTCGCGCTCGCATTCGGCGACGATGCGCTTGCCGGCCGCATCCACCGCGTCCTGGTAGGCGCGTCCCTTGCGACCGCGGGCGCCGGCCAGCACCTGTTCGGTGACATTGTCGAAGCCCACCGTGACCCGCACCCGGAAGTCGGGGTTGGCCGGCAGTTCGGCATCGCGTCCGGCGGCGACGTAGCCCTGTTCGATGAGGTTGCGCGCGGGCGTGGAGTTGTACTGGATCACGCCGAAGGCGACGTGGTGGTTGGTCAGCACCAGGCCGTCGGCGGACACGAATGCGCCGGTGCCGCCGCCTGCGCGGACCACCGCATTGAGCGGGGCTGCGGTCAGGTCGGCCAGGGTGGACGGATCGCCGGTATAGCCGGCCTTCTGCAGCGCCTGCGCCAACTGCGGCATCTGCGAGGGCATCCACATGCCTTCGTCGGCGTGGGCGGTGGTGCACGCGGCGGCAAGCAGCAGGGCATGGAGCAGGCAATGGCGTGGCTTGGACATGGTGGTTCCCTCAAGTGCTGGCCTGGACGGTAGCCACGTGCGCCGGTGCGGACAACCGCCGGCCGTGCCCCGTCCGCCGATGCAGGTGCACATGATGGTGCAGCGCTCCTGCGCATGCGGCCGTGACGGCGCCGGGACGCTACTTCTCGCGCCGCCAGTTCACCGAGCCGCGCGTCTCCACCGTGCTGGACTCGATCTCCACGTCGAATCCCTTGCGCAGCAGGTACTTCAGGATCAGCACCTGGCCACTGCCGACCATCGACACGCCGTAGCCCACATACAGGCTGGGCGAGATGTACTTGCCCACGCCCACCACCGAGCCGCCAAGCGCGCGTGACTGGGTGACGCCGGCATCGTCGAAGCCCATGCGCGCGCCCAGGCGGGCGGTGAGCAGGCTGGTGCCGGCCGACATCGCCGCCGACGCCGCGGTGACCTGGTTGGCCTGGGTGCGGGTGGCGCCCTCCAGGCTGCGGCCGAGCATGAGATAGGACAGCGCCTCGGACTGCGGCATCGACGGGTTTGACCACACCTCCACCCGCGGCTCGAGCGCGTTGCCGGTGACGCTGATGCCGGCGATGACATCGTTGACGCGGCGCTCGGCGCGCAGGTTCACCCGCGGGTCGCTCACCAGGTTGTTGCTCCAGGTCATCTGGCCGCGGGTGACCTCCAGCTTCTGGCCGTAAGCTTCGTAGCGGCCGGATACGTCCAGTGCACCGGTCGCGGTCATCTCGCGGCCAGGCCTGGCGCGCACTTCCAGCCGGCCCTGCAAGCGGCCATCCAGGCCGTATCCGCTCAGCTGCACCTGCTCGCCCAGCACCAGCACCAGGTCCATTTCCAGCGGCGCGCTGGGCCCTTCCTGCGGGTCGACCGGGTCGACCACCACCACGTCTTCGGAAGCCGAGACGCCCTGTTCGAGGAATTCCAGGTCCAGCTCCGCGCTGGGCACCACCACCTCGCCGGTGAGGGTCATGGTGCGGCCGCGCATGCCGAAGCGCAGGTCCGGTGCGGCCACCGCGCGCAACATCGCGGTGTCGGAGATGAGCACGTCGCGGCCGTGCATGTGCAACTGCAGCGGCGTCTCCTGCCCGTACCAGGACAGCGCGCCGTCCATGCCCAGCGTGCCTTCGCCGGAACGCACCGAGGCGGAGATGCGGGCCGAGCCATCGGGCTGTGCGTCCAGGCTGCCGCGGCCTTCGCTCAGGGCCAGGCCCAGCACCGGCAGCTCGCCCTCGAAGTCCTCCAGCAGCAGCTGCCCGCCCAGCGCCGGCTGGCCGCGGGTGCCGCGCAGGCTGACGTGGCCACGGACCACGCCGCGCGGGCGCACCAGTTCCGGCGACAGCAGCTCCAGCCAGAACAGCCGCGACATGTAGGTGTAGATGTTGCCTTCCAGCGGCGAGTGCGGCTCCCAGCCGGTCTCGACCGTGGCGTCGATGTAGCCGTCGCCGCGGAAGCCGCTGCCGAGGCGCGCCTTGATCCGGCGCGGGTCGAATTCCAGGTCGACGCTGAACTGGTCGTAGCGGATGATCTCGCGGCGCGAGCGGTCGCCCAGGCGCAAGCCGCCTTCCGGCGACGCCAGGCGCAGCTTGCCGCTCCAGCGGTTGGCCTGCGGGCGCAGGTCGGCCTCCAGGCTGAGGTCGCCGCGCAGCACCAGGGCGCGTCCTTCGTTGCGCGGCAGCCAGGGGTGCAGCAGGCTCAGCGGCAGGCGCTCGCTGGTGACGGACAGGCCCTGGCGCGGCCAGTCCGCCTGCGCGCACAGCGAAGCGTCGCCGTCCTTGCCGGTGACCGCCAGGCAGGCCGGCTCCAGGCGCACGCGCGCGCCGGCGATGGCAAACGTGGCTGGCGCCTGCAGCACCCACGGCTGGCCGCGCAGTGGTTCGACCCGCAGCCGTTCCAGGGTGCCCTGCCAACCGGCACCACGCCGTTGCAGCAGGCCCGACAGTGCCAGCCGCGCGGCCTGCTCGCTGTCCGCTTCCAGTGCAAGTTGCAGGTCCTCCACGGCGCCGCGGGCGCGCACCGCCAGCCGCTGCACCGCGACCCCGGCGTCCAGCGCGCGCGCTTCCAGTTGCAGGTCGCCGCCACGCCCACGCCAGGGCAGTGCGCCGTGCAGCGAGAACTGCGCGGCGGTCCACTCGCCCCAGCGCAGGCCGCGGCCCTGCAGGTCGGCGCGCAGGTCCGGTGCGTTGCGCGGGCCGGCCAGTTGCACGCTGCCCTGCAGTTCGCCGCCGGCATCGGGCCACAGATCGTCCAGCCGCACCGGCGCCGCCTGCGCTTCCACGTCGATGCGCTGGCCGGCGATGCGCCCCTGTGCGCGCAGCCGGCTGGCCCCCAGCGCCAGGACCAGCTCGCCGCGGCCGTCGCTTCCGCGCAGGGCGAAGTGGCCGCGGCCATCCAGCGCGCGTCCGCGCAGCTGGCCGCCCAGGTCCTGCAGGTCCACGTCCAGGTCGAAGCCGCCCGCGTCGCGCGCCTGGCCGGTGCTGGCCAGGCGGCCGTTCACCCGGCCATTCCAGCCAGGAAGGAAATAGCCCGGGTCGAACCCGTCCAGGGCCACCGCCACGTCCCATTCAAGGCGCGGCGACCACCCGGCCTGGCCGCTGGCTTCCAGCGCGCCGCCAGGCATGCGTGCGTGCAGTGAGTGGATGCGCGCGTGGGTCCGGTCGCCGCGCACGTCCAGGTGCACGGTGGCTGCGTCATCGCCGCGGCGCAGCGTGGCCTCGCCGTGGGTGGCCCAGCGCGCCAGGCTGCCGGCTACGCCAATGGCGGCATGTTCGATCTCCACCGCCGGGCTCGCCGCATCAGCGCCCGGCACCAGGATCCGGCGTGCCAGCAGCGAGGCGCGGAAGCGGGCATCCGCCGGGTCGGTGAAATCGGCATGGCCGCGCACCCGCAGCTGGCCGTCGTAGAGCCTCAGGGTCAGCGGCGCCACCTCCAGCACCTGGTCCTGCAGGCGCAGGCGCGAGGGTGCCAGCACGATGTCGTGGCCGGCATGGTGTACCCGGCCCGACAGCTGGGCCGCGCCACCGGTGCCCTGCGCGAGCAGCTCGAACGCGGGCGCCTGCTCGATCGGCTCGCCGCCGGTGAACAGGGCCGGGTCCAGGCCATCGCTGTGCGCGTGCAGGCGCCAGCGCGGTGCATCGCGGCGCCCGGACAGGCGCAGGGTGGCGCGCAGCGGTTCCGGCGCGCGCCCGCCGATGGCCACGTCCATCCGCGACAGGTCGCCGCGCGCGATCAGGCCCACCCGTGCCGCGCTGCGGCCACGCGCAGCCGGGAATACCGCGGTCGCCTCCAGGTCGCTGCGGTAGTCCTCGGCCGGCAGGTAATGGCCATGCACCGCGAACAGCCCCAGGTCGGTGTGCGCCTGCAGGTGCTCTGCGTGCAGCCGGCCATTGGCGATGTCGATGCCGCCACGCAGGCGGCGGATGTCGATCACCGGCTCGCCGCCGCTGCTCACCCGCAGTCCGTCCACCACCAGGGTGTCGGCCTGGATCGCCAGCGGCATTTCGATGGCTGGCAGCACGTCGGGCCAGCGCGGCAGCTCGAAGGGTTCGTCGCTGGGCGCAAGGTCGAGGGTGGCGTCCTCGAGCACGAAGGCATCCAGCCGCAGGCGCCGCCCGAGCAGCGGCCGGATGTCCGGGTCCAGATAGGCGCGGCGCGCGGTGAAGCGGTAGTCCTGGTAGCGGAAATCCAGCTGGTGCAGGGTCAGCGGCCCGGCCAGCGGGCCTTCGGCGCGTTCCCAGCTGAGCGAAGCGTCCACCGGCAGCCGCGAGACGATCTGCGCCAACAGCACGTCGCGCCCGGCCACCGTCTGCAGCAGCCAGTACAACAGGGTCGCGCCGGCCACCGCCGCGGCCAGCGCAGCCAGCCCCGACCATGCCCAGAACCGGCGTCGCCGGTAGAAGCGCGGCCGCCGCGGCGCGGGCGCTGGCGCGGTGCCCGGCGCAGGGTCCGGGGTACTCACAGGTTCGCCCCCAGGCTCAGGTACACCTGGAACTGCGAGTCGGCGTCATCCAGGCCGTGGGCCAGGTCCACCCGCACCGGGCCGACGGGCGAGATCCAGCGCAGGCCCACGCCCACGCCCACGCGCGCCTTGAAGCGGTCATCGAAGGCGTCGCCGGCATCGACGAATACCGCCGCCCCCCACGGGCCGCCGCCGAAGTAACGCTCGTACTCCACCGAGGCGGTGACGACGTGTTTGGCGCCCAGGGCATAGTTGTCCGGCGGCGGCGTGCGCGGGCCCACTTCGCGCCAGGCGTAGCCGCGGATGCTGCGGTCGCCACCGGCGAAAAAGCGCAGGCTCGGGGGCATCGCCACCAGCGCGTCGGTCCAGGTGGTGCCGGCTTCGCCACGCACGATCAGGCGGTCGTTTTCGGCAATCGCCTTGTACCAGGTGGCGTTGGCCCATGCCTGGCCGAAGGTGGCATCGGAGCCGGCACCCTCCACGCCGCCGCGCAGGGACAGGTTGACACTGACCCCGCGGCGCGGAAACAGGCGGTCGTCCACGCCCACGTAGGTGGCGGCCAGCTCCGGGTACATCAGGGTGGCGTATGCGTACAGGCGCTGGCCGGTGTCCAGGTCCATGTCGTAGCTCCACCGCTCGCGCAGGGCGTTGAGCGATGCCACCAGGGTCCACTGCTCGTTGAGCTCGCCGCTGCGGCTGGCCACCAGCTTGGCGTTGCGCAGGTCGATGTAGTCGGTCTGCTCGTCGTATGCACCCAGCGAGAGCCCGTACCAGCCATCCAGCCAGGCGAAGGCCGGCACCCGGTACTGGGTAAGGAAGCTCTTGCGCTTCTGCGCCCAGTCCACGTCCCAGTTGAGCTTGTGGCCCTTGTCGTTGACGTAGCGCCGCTCCACGCCCAGGCGCACGCCGGTGCCGCTTTCGGTGCCGTAACTGAGGCCGGCGCTGTAGACGTTGCGCCGCGCCAGCACCAGGTTCACGTCCACCGGCACCCGGTAGTCCTCGGTGGCGCGGTCCGGATGGGCCTGGATGTCGATCGCGCCGAAGTAGTCCAGCCGCACCAGCGATTCGCGCAGCCGGTCCAGCTTGCCCTGGTGGAAGTAGCTGCCTTCCTCCCAGGTGACCAGCTTGTCCAGCAGGCCGGGGCGGAAGTAATCCTGGTGGAAGGTGGTGGGCCCCATGTCGTAGCGGGCGCCGCTGTCCCACACCAGTTCGATGTCGGCGGTGCCGGCGGCGCGGGTCACGCGCACCTGGCGCTGCATGAAGTCCGCGTCGAAGTAGCCGCGCTCGGCCAGGCGGCGGGTGATGCCGTCCTTGCTGGCTTCGTACACCTGGTGCTCGAACAGCTCGCCTTCGCGCGGGCGGAAGGCCTCCACCTCCTCGCGCATGTAGCGGTCGCCACTGGCCGGGCCGATGAGGGCCACGTGCGCGTCGTGCACGCGTACCGGCTCGCCCTTGTCGATGCGAACGGTGACGGTGAAGGATTCCTCGTCGCCGCGCGGTGCCTCCACCTCGATGGTCGGGGAGTAGTAGCCGAACGGTTCCAGCGCCTGCCGCGCCTCCTTCTCCGCGCGCAGCAGCAGGTATTCCAGGCGCGATTCGCCCTGCGGCTTGCCCACCGCATCGGACAGCGACAGAGAGATGCGCACGTTCTGTTCGATCGGCTCGTCGGCGTCCGCATCCAGGCCCACGATGTGGATCCGTTCGATGGTGCCGCGTGCCAGCGCAGGGGCGCAGCAGGTGGCCAGGACCAGCAGGGCGGCACAGTTGCGGACAAGGGGGCCTGGCAGCATCGGCGCAGCATACCGAAACACATGCGACGCGGGCTGAAGCGCGCGCATGGCTGCGTGCTAGCATCAAGACGGTGTGAAAATATCTCCCGGGAAGCGGTATTGGACCAGTCTCTGGAACAGGCCATCGACGACACGGCGCTGACGGGCCTGCGCATAGCGGTGGTGGAGGACGATCCTGAGTTGCGGCACCTGCTCGTGGCCGAACTGTCCGACCATGGCGCCGCGGTGGCCGGGTTGCCCAGCGCCGAGGCGCTCTACCGGCACCTGTCGGTCCACCCCTGCGACATCGTGCTGCTGGACCTGATGCTGCCGGGCGAGGATGGCTACTCGGTGGCCGCGCACCTGCGCCAGGCATCGCAGGTGGGCATCGTGATGCTGACCGGCCGCGGCGGCGCACGCGACATGGCGCGCGGGCTGGAGGACGGCGCCGACCTGTACCTGGTCAAGCCGGTGGATCTGGGCGTGCTGGTCGCGGCGATGGCCTCCCTGCGCCGGCGGCTGGAAGTGCCGGCCGCCGACACCGGAACCACCCCACTTGCGCAGGCCACGGGCTGGCGCCTGCAGGCCGGCGGCTGGCAACTGCAGGCCCCCGACGGCAGCATGCTGGACCTGGGCGCGGCCGAACGCGCCTTCCTCGAGACGCTGATCTCCACGCCCGGGCAGGCGGTCGACCGGGAAATGCTGATCTCCCGCATCACCTCGGACCCGTGGGATTTCGACCCGCACCGGCTGGAAGTGCTGGTCCATCGCCTGCGTGCGCGCGTGCGCCGGCTCGCAGGCTCGCCGCTGCCGGTGCGGGCGGTGCGCGGTGCCGGCTACCTGTGGGTACCCGACCCCGGCTGAGTCGCACCGGGTTTGAGCATCGGTGAGCGAACGCAAGTTTCCGCTACTGACCTTGCGCCCCGGCCTGCCAACAATCCCCTCGCAGCCGCGGCCATCAGGCCGCGGACGTGTGCATGGGCCTTCGTCCCGTGCGCGGCGGTTTCGAATCATGCCTGCCCCGGAACGTGCCGGGTGCGTGCGGGCCAAGGGGAATCAGCGTGGACAAGCAGCACGACAGGGCGCCGGCCACGGCGCAGGGCAGCCTTTCGCCTGCGCGCATGTCGCATGGTCGAATCGGCGCGATCCGCGCCCGCATCTTGGTCCTGCTGGCCGCACTGGCGCCGCTGGCCGCGCAGGCGGGCATCGTCCCGAACTCGGTCAACCTGCCCCCGGACATCGGCATGGGCCTGACCGTGCCGGCGACCGTCAACTGGTCGCGGGTGCAGGCCGGCAGCGGCGACAGCTTCACCCTGGCGATCCCGGCCCAGCTCGACGTGGTGCTCGGCACCCTGCCGGGCGGCTGCAGCTACGACGGCGGGACCCGGGTCGTCACCTGCGTGGTTCCGGACGGCGGCGTGGGCGCCAGCGGCAACGTCAGCGTCGACCTGGTCGGTGCAGCGGTTGGCGGCTTCAACCTGACCGCGACCGGCAACAACACGCCCATCCCGACCGCAGCGTCGGTCTCGGCCAACGTCCGCAACAGTGGCGACCTGACCGTCGGCAAGGCCAAGACCACGCCGGCCGGCGACGCGGTGGCCGGCAGCCCGGTGGTGTTCGTGCTCTCGCCGGACATCGCCGCCGGCGGCAACAACGTGCCCGCCGGTGCCACGGTGGTGGTGACCGACAACCTGCCCGGCAACGCCTCGCACTTCACCCTCACCAGCCGCACCTTCTCCGGGCTGACCCCCAGCTGCAACACGGTTGCCAACGCCAACAGCACCCGCACCCTGACCTGCACCTACAGCGGCCCGTTCACCCCCGCCCAGCTCAACGCCAGCACGATCACCGTCACCGGCACCCAGAACGCCAACGGCACCTTCACCAACGAAGCGGCGATCGCCTCGGGCAACACCAGCTACTTCGACCGCGACACCGGCAACAACCTGGCCCTGGTCAACTACAACGCCCTGCCGGGTACCGACCTGCAGGCGCAGGGCAGCTTCCCCAGCACCTACCAGCCGGTCAACGGCAGCCAGGACCTGGTCCTGACCTATCGCAACAACGGCCCGCTGGCCGCTACCGGCGGCACCATCGACACCGTCATCCCGGCCGGTTTCGTGCTCGGCGCTCTGCCACCGGGCTGCAGCCAGGCACCGGGCTCACTGACCGTCGGCGCCACCACCGTCAGCGGCACCCGGGTCACCTGCACCACCGGTGCGGTCGCCAGCGGCGCCACCCAGGGCTTCACCCTGCCGTTGACCATGCCGGCCGCCGCCACCGCCGGCAACTTCCCGGTGGTGGTCGCGCCGCCTGCGGGCATGGCCGAATCCAACCCGGGCAACAACGCCATCCTGCTGCCCTACCAGGTCGCCGAGCCGTTTGCCGACCTGCGCCTGGCCAAGAGCAAGTCGCCCGGCAGCGGTCCGCGGGCACCGGGTACCGCGATCACCACCACCCTGACCGTGACCAACGACGTCGGCAGCCTGGCGGCGGCCACCTACGACACCGGCGCCAACCCGTTGCGGGTCGTGGACTACGTCCGCCCGGAGGAAGTGGCCGGCGACGTGGTCACGGTGTCCGGCTCCACCCCGGGCTGGAGCTGCGCGGTCTCCCCGGGCGTGGCCAACCATCCGCCGTACACCAACGATGGTCGTACCAAGGAGATCGTCTGCACCAGCACCGTCGCCGGTGCGCTGGCGGTCGGCGCCTCGCGCCAGGTTGCCTTCACCACCACCATCGATGCCGTCGGCGCTCCGGTGACCCTGAGCAACTGGGCCTGCACCGGTGCCACTGCACTGAACATGCTCGGCGGCGGTGGTCCTTTGCCGGCCGACCCCAATCCCAACGGCAACAACGACTGCGCCGGTGCCGGCGACAGCCTGGTGGCCACGCCGGTGGTCTCCGGCTATGCAGCGGTGGACATCGTCAAGGAATCCTCGGTCGACAACATCGCCTGGCACGACCTGGTGGCCGACGCACCGATCCTGGCCGCGACCGACAACCAGATGCACTGGCGGATCACCGTCGCCACCCCGGACCTGGCCACGAACGCGAGCCAGCGACGCATCCCGACCCTCAACCTCACCGACAACCTGCCAGGCATCCTCAACGTCACCGCGCCCGGTGCGCCCGCACAGAGCTTCATCACCCCGGACATCCAGGTCACCGTCACCCGTGGCGGCGTAGCCGGCGCCAGCGGTTGCCCGGCCACGATCACCGCCGGCACCAGCGCCCTGAATTGCAGCTTCAGCAACGTCGATCCGGGCGAGACCATCGTCATCGGCCTGGACGTGTCACGGCCGCTGCTGGGCAGCGCCGCTCGCCTGACCAACACCGCGACCCTCACCTCGCCCAACGCGATCCTGTCGGGAACCATGAGCGACGACGCGGCGGTGGACGTGGAGCCGCGCCTGGACGTGGCGATGACCACCAAGACGGTGGTCCCGGCCACGCCCAAGGTCGGCGAGATCGTCCAGTTCACCCTGACCGCGCAGAACCTGGGCCCGGGCGTCATCCCGGCCGGCGACTTCACCATCGTCGACGACCTGTTCACCGGCACGCCTACGCTGGCCACGCCGGCCTATGAGTTCGAGAGCGCGACACCGTCCAACGCGGCGCTGATGACGTGCTCCACCAGCGCCCAGCCCGGCGACATCACCCGGGTTTCGTGCGTGAACACCCAGCCGGTGCAGCGCTACCAGGTCCGCACCGTCACCGTGCGCGCGCGCATCAAGAAGCCCAGCGGCAGTCTCGGCGCGGCAGGCTCGGTGCTGTATCCGGCGGCGAGCAACACCGCGTGGGTGGAACTGGGCGCGGCCCACTGCGAATACCGCACCGAGACCAGCACCGTGCCGGTCGGTGTCTCGACTGCCTGCGACGACGCCGCGGCGCTGTCTAACAACCAGCGCAGCGTCACCTTCCCGGTGGAAGTGCCGGCGATCGACCTGCAGCAGGCCAAGACCGCGGTATTCCCGGGCGGCCAGACCCAGTTCCTGCTGGGCGACACCCTGCGCTACCGCTTCACCGTGCGCAACGCCGGTCCCTCGCGCGCCGAGGAGATCGTGATGACGGACATCCTCGATCCGATCCCGGCCGGCTTCAGCTTCGCCCTGGTGGACAGTGGCACCACCGCGCCGAAGAACCTGAACTCCGGCGGCCCGGACGCCGGTTTCGCCTTCGTCGCCAAGAACGTGAGCTGCTCCCAGCCCGGCGGCGCCAACAGCAATGTGGTCTGCCAGCTCGACCCGGCCCTGGGCCAGAGCTGGCTGGACGCCGGGCAGATGGTCCGCTTCGAGCTGGAGCTGACCATGACCGGCACCGCCACCGGCCCGGTGGTGTTCGGCAACCGCGCCTACGTCTGCGCCGACGAGACCAACGTCTACGAATCCTCGGGCAGGTGCGACCCGGATCCGGCCCAGGCCGCCAACAACCTGGCCTCGGTCAACAACACGATCTTCCCCACCGCCGACCTGGGCGTGGCCAAGACCACGCTCACCGCCGGGCCGGTGGACGTGGGCCAGCCGGTGCAATACCAGGTGGTGCTGACCAACAACGGCACCGGCACGGTGCAGAAGATGCGCCTGGTGGACGTGTTGCCGCCGGGCTTCGAGTGGCTGGACAGTGGCGTCCACCTGCCCACGGCGGTCGCCACCGGCGCAACCCTGTCCGGGCCGCTGTCCGTGGCCGCGGCGGCGCCGCCGGCGGGCACCGACAACGTGTGCTGGATCTCGGCCGGTCCCGCCAGCGTGACCGCGCCTGCGCAGCGCCAGACCGTGACTTGCGACCTGGGCAGTACCACCGGCCCTGGAGAAGGTTTTGCCACCGGCAACACGGTGACGGTGAGCCTGTGGGCGCGTCCGGTTCCCGGCGTGTACGACGGCTCGGCGGCCGCGCCGTTCAGCGTGGACCGGCTCAATGATGCCGAAGTGCAGCCCGGGCGCGATGCCACCGGCAACGAGGTGTCGATTGACTCGAATCCGGCCAACAACACCGACGATTCGCCGATCCAGGTGGCTGCAGCCGCGCGCCTGGGTGGCCGGGTGTTCTTCGACCCGAACGACAATGGCGATGTGGACCCGGGCGATACCGGCATCGCCGGCGTCACCCTGACCCTGACCGGCACCGATGCGCACGGCAATGCGGTCAGCCTGACCACGACCAGCAACGCAGCCGGCGACTACCAGTTCGTGGGCCTGCCGCCCTCGGATGCGGCCGGCTACACCATCGAGCAGGCGCAGCCCGCCGCCTACGACAACGGCCAGCCCCAGCCCAACACGCCACGGCCGGTGCGCAATGGCGCCAGCGTGAACACCAGCGCAGCCGGTGGTGCCTATGCGGTGGCCAACACCGCCACCACCAGCACCATCGCCGGCATCGTGCTGGCCAACGGCGCCGACGCGGTGCAGTTCGATTTCCCCGAGTACCAGGGCGTGTCGCTGTCGGGCTTCGTGTTCGCCGACTACACCCGCGATGACGTGTTCGACATCGCCACCCTGGACACGCCGATCCCGGGTGCCTCGGTGGAGTTGCTGGTATGGGATCCGGTCGCTGCAGGCTATGTCCCGCTCGATGGCGGCACGGTGCAGCTCACCGGTGCCGATGGCAGCTACCGGTTCGAGGGCCTGCGTCCGTCGGCCACGTATGCGCTGCGCCAGCTGCTGCCTGCGGGCTACCTGAACCTGCCCAGCGCCATCGCCCCCGGCCAGATCGCGGGCGTGCCCTGCAGCCCCGCCTGCCAGGTGCAGACCGGCGCGGCCGGTGATGCGGCCGCTACCGACCGGATCTACGACATCCAGCTGGTGGCCGGCAACGGCACCCAGTTCAACTTCGGCGAGACCGTGCCGGTATCCGTGTCCGGCGTGGTGTTCTTCGACACCGACAACGACGGCAGCCAGAACGTGCTGGCCGACGTGGGCATCGACGGGGTCGAGATCCGCCTGTCCGGTACCGACGACCTGGGCAACCCGGTCAACGACACCACCACCACCGCGGCCGATGGCAGCTTCTCGTTCGACAACCTGCGTCCGGGCACCTACACCCTGACCGAGCCGACCCAGCCGGTCGGCACCATCAACGGCATCACCACCGCCGGCAGCGTCGGCGGCACGCCCAGTGGCACGGCCACGCCGGTGGCCACCGTGCCCAGCGCGATCGCCACGATCGATCTCACCGCGCCGGGCAGCGCGTCCATCGACAACCTGTTTGCCGAGATCCCGACCAATAGCTCGATCATCGGCCAGGTCTGGATGGATGCGGACGACGACGGCCTGATCGACGCCGGCGAACAGGGCATCCGCGGCGTCAGCGTGCGCCTGGATGGCGTGGACGCCGCAGGCAACGTGGTGTCCCTGACCACGACCACCGATGCGATCGGCCGCTACGCATTCACCAACCTCGCGCCGGGCACCTACACGGTCACCGAGCCGGTGCAGCCGCTGGGCACCATCAATGGCGAAACGGTCGCCGGCAATATCGCGGGCACCGTCACCGGCACCGCCACGCCGCGGTCTACCGTGCCGTCGGCCGTCGCCGGCATCGTGCTGGGCGTCAACCAGCATTCGGTTGAAAACAACTTCGGCGAGATCCCGGTCGAGAGTTCGATCTCGGGCGTGGTGTGGCTGGACCTGAACGACAACGGGGTGATCGACCCGGGCGAGCAGGGCATCCCCGGTGTGACCATCCGCCTGAACGGCATCGACGCTGCCGGCAATGCCGTCACCCGCGAGATCGTCACCGATGCACTGGGCGCCTACCGCTTCGGCGGGCTGTTGCCGGGCAACTACACGGTGACCGAACCGGAGCAACCGCCGGGCACCAGCAACGGCCAGACCGTCGCCGGCAGCGTCGGCGGCACGGCCACGCCGGTCACCAACCCGGTATCGCGGATCAGCGGCATCCTGCTGGGCCCCAACCAGCATTCCACCGCCAACAACTTCGGCGAGATCGGTGGCGGCGTCATCGCCGGCCGCGTGTACAACGACCGCAACGACAACGGCCAGGTCGATCCGGGCGAGACCGGCATCCCCGGGGTGGAAGTCGTGCTGACCGGCACCGACGACACCGGTGCGCAGGTGCGCATCAGTACCGTGACCGACCGCGAGGGCCGCTACCGTTTCGACGGCCTGCGCCCGGGCACCTACACGGTGACCGAGCCGACCCAGCCGCCACAGACGCTCAATGGCCTGACCACGCCCGGCAGCCTCGGTGGCGATGCGACTCCAAAGTCCACCACGCCATCGGCCATCAGCGGCATCGTGCTGCCCCCGGGCGGTGAATCGCTGGAGAACAATTTCGGCGAGATCGGCGATACGCCGGACATGCGGGTCAGCAAGTCGGTCACCCCGGCGGTGCTGTACACCGGCACCCAGGCCAGCTACAGCGTAGTGGTGCGCAACGCCGGACAGGCCGCGTCCAGCGGCCAGTACGTGGTCAGCGACCGCCTGCCGACCGGCGTGGTCCTGGCCGGCGTGCCCGGCGGCGAAGGCTGGAACTGCACCGGGGACACCGGCGCGTCCGATTTCACCTGCCGCAGCGACGCGGTCCTGGCAGCAGGCGCCACCTCCACGGTGATCAGCGTCGCGGTCAGGGTCGGCGCAGCCGCCGGCGAGGCCGGCATGGTGCACAACGCGGTGCTGGTGGAGGGCGGCGGCGAACCTGAGCCGGCGTTGCCGACGGCCGGCGAGCGCAACGCATTCGACAACCGGGTGCCGGAGCTGCCGGTGTGCGATCCGGCGATCACTCACAACGCCTGCCGCCTGCCCAGCGAGGTGGTGGTGGCGTGGCCGGACGTGGTGGTCAGCAAGAGTGCCGACACCCAGGTGTTCACCGTGGGCGAGCCGGCCTCCTACACGATTCGCGTGCGCAACATCGGCGAGCGTGCCACCGATGCGGATTATCGGGTCGAGGACCGCCTGCCGGCCGGCATCGTGCTTGCCGCAGCCCCGGCCGGTGACGGCTGGACGTGCACAGGCGCTGCCGGCGCCACGCGCTTGGAGTGCATCAGCAACCGCGAGCTGGCGGCCGGGGAAAGCCACCCCGGCACCATCCGCGTGCCCGTGGACGTGCTCCCCGAAGCACTGGGCGATGGCCCGGTGAACAATGCCGTGGTCGTGGCCGGCGGTGGCGAGGACAGCCCGCGCACGCCCACGCCCGGCGAGCGCGACACCTTCGAACAGCGGCCGCACGAGCTCGACGAGTGCGACCCGGCGATCAGCCAGAACCTGTGCCGGGTGCCCAACGAAGTACTGCCGGCGCAGGAAGCGGCGGTGCTGAGCATCGCCAAGCGTGGCGACCGCTCGGTGGCCGAGATCGGCGACATGGTCCTGTACACCATCGACATCCGCCACGTATCCGGAGGCGGGTTGCGCCAGGTCGACGTGCTCGACCGGCTGCCGCGCGGCTTCACCTACATCGGTGGCAGCGCGCGCGTGGATGGCGTGGCCATCGCCGATCCGACCGGGACACCCGGCCCGTTGCTGGTGTTCGATGCAGGGCCGCTGCCGGCCCAGGGCCAGAAGACCCTGAGCTACCGGCTGCGCGTGGGCGTTGGCGCCGACCAGGGCAACGGCGTCAACCGGGCCCGGGCGCATGGCTGCCAGCGCGTTGGCAGCTGCATGGAAGGTGCCGCGCCGCTGCCCGGAAGCGTGCCGTCCAACACCGCCGAGTACCGCGTCATCGTGCGCGGCGGCGTGTTTGCCAGCGAGGGCTGCGTGCTGGGCAAGATCTTCGTGGACTGCAACCGAAACCATGTGCAGGACCACGAGGAGCTCGGCATCCCCGGCGTGCGCATGTACTTCGAGGACGGCACCTGGATGGTGTCCGATTCGGAGGGCAATTACAGCTACTGCGGCCTGCCGCCCAACAGCCACACGCTCAAGGTGGACCCGTCCACCCTGCCGGCCGGTGCACGCCTGACCACCAGCAGCAACCGCAACCTCGGCGATGCGGACAGCCTGTTCATCGATCTGAAGAACGGCGAGTTGCACCGCGCCGATTTCATCGAGGGCAGCTGTTCCAACCCGGTGCTCGAGCAGGTCAAGGCCCGCCGCACCCAGGGCGAGGTGCGTGCCCCCGAGACCGAACCCGGCCAGCCGGCACTGCGCTTCGAGAGCAAGTCGGCGCGCAGCCCGCAGCAGGCCACCGATTCGGCCAACCAGAGACCGATCGTGGATCCCCGACCCGTGACGCCCGCCGCAGGCCGGCAGGAGGCGCAGCCATGAGCCGCGTCCACATGCCCTTGCGGCAGATGAGTGCGCTGGCTTGCGCCTTGGCGATTGCCCTGCCGGCGCTCGGCCAGGACGTGTCGGGCAGTGCCCGCTTCACGCCGGTGCTGGGTGGCGCCGATGCCTTGTACCCCCGTTCGCCGACCACGGCCGATACCGCACCGCGGGTGGTGGATGCCCGCGCCGGGGCCGTGGACTACAGCGCCAACCGTGCCGTGTCGCTGATCCGGGTGGAGCTGGACCGGGACGGCGTGCCGGCCGACGGCCAGTCCAGCGTCCACGTGCGCATGCACCTGCTGGGCGCCGATGGGCTGCCCTTGGCCGGCCAGGCCTTTGCGACCATCGAGCACAGTGGTGGCCGCATCCGCCTGCCCGGCTCGCGCACGGACGAATTCGGCCCGGGCGCCTCCGACGCGGACCGGGTCACCCCCGGCATCCAGCTGGCGGTGGACAATGGCGTTGCCGAGTTCGACCTGGTTGCACCGCACGATCCGCAGGACGTGCTGCTGCGGATCACTGCCGGCGGCCAGTCGGCCGAAGGCATGGTCGGCTTCCTGCCGGAAATGCGCGAGCTGCTGGCCACTGGCCTGATCGAGGGCATCATCAACGTCGGCCGCAAGGGCAACCGCGACCTGATCGCCCCGGTCGAGCGCGGTGACGCCTTCGAGCGCGAGATCCGGCGCTGGCACCGGCAGTTCAGCAACGGCAAGGCCAGTGCCTCGGCGCGCACGGCGTTCTTCGTCAAGGGCCGGATCAAGGGCGAGTACCTGCTCACCGCCGCCTACGATTCGGACAAGGAAGTGCGCTCGCGCCTGCTGCGCGACGTGCGCCCGGAGGAGTTCTACCCGGTCTATGGCGACGCGTCGCTGCGCGGCTTCGATGCGCGTTCGGCCGAGCGCCTGTACGTGCGCGTGGACCACGGCCGCAGCTACCTGCTGTACGGCGATTTCCAGACCGGCGAATCCCTGGCAACCACCAGCGGCGTGGGCGGCGTGGGCGGCAGCGGGCCGATCCCGCAGCGCAGCCTGGGCACGTACAACCGCACCGCCACCGGCCTGGGCTGGCATTTCGAAAGCGAGCGGGTACGCGGCAACACGTTTGCCATCCATGACTCGTTGCGCCAGGTGATCGAAGAGTTCGCCAGCCAGGGCAGCGGCCCGTATGCGCTGCGCAACAACGCCGTGCTGGAGGGCAGCGAGCGGGTGGAGGTGGTGGTGCGTGACCGGCACCAGCCCTCGCGCATCATCGAGGTGCGCCCGCTGGCGCGACTGGTGGATTACAGCTTCGAGCCGTTCTCCGGGCGGATCCTGCTCAACCAGTTCATGCCGGCCTTCGACGCCGACCTCAACCCGGTCTCGCTGCGCATCACCTACGAGATGGACCTGGGCACGGAGAAGTTCTGGACCCTGGGTGCCGATGCCCAGCTCAAGCTGACCGACCGGCTGGAGGTCGGTGCCGCGGTGGTCGATGACCGCAACCCGTTCGCGGCGTTCCGGATGGCCAGCGCCAATGCCGGTTACCGCTTCGGTGACAACACGTTCGTGGCCGCCGAGATTGCGCGCACCCGCAGCGACATCAACAGCAACCCGGTCAACCAGCTCGCCACCCCCGGGCTGGCAGGCATGAGCGGCCAGGTCGAGGGCGACGCATGGCGGGTGGAGTTCGGCCACGAGGGGCAGGCACTGGATGCACGCCTGTTTGCCGCGCGCACCGATCCGGCGTTCAACAACCCGGCCTCGCCGCTCTATGGCGGCCGCGGCGAATACAGTGCACGCCTGGCCTGGAAGGTGAACGCGCGTTTCGAGCCCTACGTCGAGATGCTGCGCAGCGAGGACCGCAACCCCGACGGTGGCGAGCGCGACGCCGGGGGCCTTGGCGTGCGCATCGGCGCCACCGACAGGCTTACCGTGGACCTGGGCCTGCGCAGCATCCGCGAGACCGTGGGCGCCTACTCGCCATGGTCGGCCGCGGTGCCGTTCGGCAATGCCGGCGGCCTGACCGGCGGCTGGGCCACGGGCAGCGGTGGAGGCGCGCTGGGCTATGGCGCGCAGCCGCTGGATCCGCTGACCGGCCTGCCGGTGCTTGGCAGCCATGGTGCACAGGGTGAATGGACCAGCAGCCTGCCGGTCGGAACCGAACTGGAATCGGACACCGCGCGCATCGGCCTGGGGTACCGGGTGAGCGAGCGGCTTTCCGTGGGCGCCGAAGTGGAACAGGAGATCCGCGGCGAAGACCGCAATCGCCTGGCCGTGGGGCTGGACTGGCAGGCGTTCGAGCGCAGCCGCATCTATGGCCGCTACGAGAAGCAGACCGGCCTGACCAGCGCCTATGGCATCACCGAGGCCGGCCGCCAGGCCGATGCATTCGTGTTCGGCGTGGATACCAGCTACATCAAGGACACCCAGGTGTTCAGCGAGTACCGCATGCGCGACGCGGTGAACGGGCGCGACCTGCAGGCCGCCTCCGGCATCCGCCATACCTGGGATGTCGCCCCGGGCCTGCGCCTGAGCAGTTCGGCCGAACACGTGAAGGTGTACGACGGCAGCACCGGTGACGCCACCGGGCTGGCCTTCGGCCTGGATTACACCGCCAACCCGTTGTGGCGTGGCAGCGCACGGGTCGAGCACCGGATCTCCGGCGACGTGGCCGGCACCGACCCGGATGAAGCCTTCGACACGACCCTGGTGCAGCTGCTGGCCGCGCGCAAGCTGGGCCGCGACTGGACCCTGCTGGCCCGCAACTACCTGCTGGCGACCGACTATCGCGACAGGGGCGACGTGCTGCAGGACCGCTTCCAGGTCGGCCTGGCGTTCCGCGACACCGACACCAACCGAGTCAACGCCCTGGCCCGCTACGAGTACAAGCTCGAGCGCGACGAGAGCGGCCTGGTCCTGGACCAGGGCCGGGTGGTGGATGTCGCCGGCCAGGACGTGCGCAGCCGCGCCCACATCGTCTCGATGCATGCCGACTGGCACCCGTCGCGCCCGTGGTGGCTGACCGGCCGGATTGCCGGCAAGTGGCAGCAGGATCGCATTGCCTGGGCAGACGGCAACCACGTCGACAACCGCTTCAGCGCGACGCTGCTGTCCGGGCGGGTGGTGTACGACGTGACCGAGAACTGGGATGTCGGGCTGATGGCGGCGACCTTCCGTGGCCAGCACGGCGCCAACCAGTACGCCTTCGGTGCCGAGGTCGGCCGCCTGCTGCGGCAGAACCTGTGGCTGTCGGCCGGATACAACTGGACCGGCTTCGCAGGCGACCGTGACCTGTCCGGCTACGAATACACCGAGCAGGGCGCCTACCTGAGGCTGCGCTTCAAGTTCGACGAGGACCTGTTCCGCAGGGAGCAGCCCCGTTACCGCGACCCCGTCCACCACGGGGCGACCCCCGAATGAAGGCCATGACCATGACCGTTATCCGCCACCCCGGCATGCGCCTGCTGTGCGCAGCGCTGCTTGTCACCCTGGCCGCTACCGGCCACGCCGCGGATTCCGTGCGCCTGGCGCCCGCGCAGGACCGGATCAGCGATGCTGCCATCCATGCCGACCTGCTGGCGTACGAGGCCACGCAGGCACGGATCCAGGCGCTCAACGACGGCGGCCGGCCGCTGCGCGACTATCACCTGTCCAAGTCCCAGTGCTGGCTGGACGTGTCCTTCCACGAATACTCGCGCAACGACCGCAGCGCGTTCCCGCAGCAGGCGCTTGACCAGGCGGTGCAGTTGATCGCCGGCATGGAGGAAGGTGCCGAGCCGCTGCCCACCGACACGCCGCTGGTGAATGATGCCCGCCACCTGCGCGATGACCTGTGGAAGCGGCTGCGCGCGCTGCACGGCACGCCCGGGTTCGAGTGCGCACAGCAGGCAGTTGCCTGCGGCGAGGTCGAACTGGTCCACGCCGGCAACGAGTTCAACCAGCAACAGTGGCGCCACGCCAAGCCCTACATCCAGATCGCCGAGGACTGGGTTGGCGATGCCGAGGCGCTCGCCCGGCAGTGCGCAGTGGCGCCGGCTGCCGATGCCGCGCCGCAACCGGTGCTGCCGCTGGTGGCCAACGTGCTGTTCGAGTTCGACCGCCACGGTGCGGGCGACATCCGCGCCCATTCGCTGCAGACCCTGGATCGCGCGCTGGAGCGGATCACCGCCGAAAACCTGCTGCTGGAACGGGTGGAACTGGTCGGCCACGCCGACCGCCTGCAGGGCCAGGGGTTCGACTACAACCAGGCCCTGTCCGGGCGCCGTGCCAGCACGGTGCGCGCGCTGCTGCTGGCGCGCGGCGTCGAGGCCGACACGATCGCGCACAGCTACCGCGGCGACACCGAGCAGGTCCAGCGCTGCGACGGAGTGACGCCACGGGCGGCATTGCTGGAATGCCTGTTGCCCAACCGCCGGGTGGAGGTGCGGTTCATCGTGCGCTGAGCGTGCGTGCGCCCTGGCGGCCCGGGATTACCCCGCGTGGCGCTGGCCCGCGCGCCGATCCGGCGCACCCACCAGCCCGGCCCTGTCGTCGGAGCCGGGGTCGGCGTTGGTGGTACGCGGTTGCGCCCACGACATCGGCCGGTTGCCGCCAATCGCGATCCACCCCTGCGCCAGCGCTGCCTCCGGATTCCCGCGCACGTCGTGCAGGTCCACGCCACAGCCTTCGGGCAAGCCCCACATGGCCGCCCAGGCATTGCGTCCTGCGTGCTTGGCCACGTACAGGGCGCGGTCGGCCAGGCGCAAGGCATCCTGCCAGTCGCCCTGGCCCGCATCGGGGAAAAACGGAAACGGGGCCAGGCCCAGGGATGCGGTCACGACCAGTCCGGCATCGTCGGCCAGCCCCTCGGCCCGCTGGATCCGGTCGCGCAGGTGTTCGGCCAGGGCGAAGGCCGCGCTCTGGCTGGTGTGCGGCCGGACCACCAGGAACTCCTCGCCGCCCCAGCGGGCCACGATGTCGTCCTCGTCGCAGGCCCCGCGCAGCACGTTGGCGATGCGCACCAGGATCCCGTCGCCGGCCACGTGGCCCTGGCGGTCGTTGATGGCCTTGAACCGGTCCACGTCCACCAGCAGCAGGGCATGCCGGCGCTCACCGGAGGCCGGCGCCAGGGCCTGGATGCGCTGGGTGGCGGCGCGGCGGTTGAGCAGGCCGGTCAGTGGATCGATGCCGCCCAGCTCGGCCAGCCCGCGCTGGCGGCGACGCAGCCGGGCCAGCGCGATGACGCAGGCCAGCACGGCCACGCCAAGCACCATCAGCAGGCTGTTGCGGGCGAACTCGCGCTGGTGCCAGGCAAGGTCTTCGGTCCGGCTCGGGGCAGCCGTGGCGCGCTGGCGCATGCGCTCGACGGGTGCTTCCAGCGCGGCTGCGTTGCGTGCGGAGATCGCGTCGAAGCGCTGCTGCAGTTGCGCGGCCTCGGCCTCATTGCCGAGCGCACGCTGCACCTCGATCATCTGCGTCAGTGCCTGGTCGAGCAACTGCGGGCCGCCCTGGCCCTGCTCGGCAGCCTCCAGCGCCTGTGTGGTTCCCGCAAGTGCCAGCTCGGGCTTGCCGGCACGCAGTTCGACCTTGGCCAGGAACAGGAGGGTGGCGACTTCGCCGAGACGATCGCCCAGGCGTTGCTGGATCCGGAGCGCCTCCTGGAGGTGCTGGCGCGCCAATGCATGCTGGCCGCTTTCCAGTTCCACCAGGCCGCGCGTGCCGACCACGCGCGACCGCAGTGCTTCGGCATCCGGAAGCGAGCGCACGATGCGTCCGGCGTGCTCGACCTGCACGCGCGCCTCGTCGGGCCGCTGCAGTTCCAGCAGGATGCTGGCGTAGCCGAGGTGCAGGCCCACGTCTGGCGGCAGTGCCGGCCGCCGCAGGCTGCCGACGATGGCGATGGCTTCCTGCAGGTAGGGCTCGGCCCCGGCCGGATCGCGCAGGAGCGTGGCGTGGGTGGTGGACAGGTGGACCAGCGCGTTGAGGCGCACGGTCGGTGCCTGCATGGCCTCGCCCAGCGCCAGGGCTTCTTCCAGGTGCAGGGTTGAACGTTGCGGCTGGCCGAGGAAATCCGTCGCCCGGGCGAGTTCGAGCAGGGCATTGACCCGTCCGGTGTCGGGCAAGCCCGGTTTGTCGAGGAGTGCTTCCAGTTCGGTGGCGGTGGCTGCCACGCGCTCGGGATTGCCGGTGAACATGTACGCCAGCATCCGGCAACCCAGTGCCCCGGCCAGGACCTCCTGGTTGCCGGGGGCGCGTGCCTGGATGGTGTCGGCCAATGCCAGCGCCTGCGCCGGCGCCCGCTCGAGCAGCGCCCTGCAGTGCTGCATTTCGGTCATCTGCGGGCTCATCCCGGGCAAGGTCTGCGCAGCTACCGGTGACTGCCATGCCAGGACCATCGCCACCACCAACATCAGCCTGGACATCGCGTTCTCCATTGCGCCAGGGGGGCGGTGCACACGCACGTTGCGCACCGACAGATCCAGCAGTTTCGCATTACTCTGCCTGTTGCCGCCCAGAACCGACTGATCCGCGCCTTTCCCGCAATGGCTTTCTTCCCTGATCTATGAGCATCTGGTCCCGCCTGCACAATTTCCGGAGCACCCTGGGCCAGGCGATGCAGCCGCCGGGTACGCTGGTCGAACGCGGCGATGCAGCGACGCTGGGCATCGTGCTGCTGATCATGGCGGTGTACCACCCGCTGATGCTGCTGGGTGTCTTCGGTGTCCAGGCGGGCTTTGCCAGCGATCGCACCGGCATGATCGTGAGCCTGTTGAACACCGCCCTGATCGTGGTGTTCCTGGTGGCTGCGCGGCTCGGCCAGTTCCGCATGGCCGCGCTGGGTTTCATCGTCACCAGCCTGTCGGTGCTGGCGCATCTGTACCTGCGCTGGGGCCTGACCATCCACCTGGGCTCGCAACTGGTGCACATCCTTCCGGTCCTGGTGGCCGGGCTGTTGCTGGGGCGCCGCGCGCTGTGGCTGGTGACAGGCGCGACGATGACCGTCATCGCCCTGGGGGCATGGCGTGAGGCGGCGCGGTTCTTCTTCGACCCGGTGATGGGCAGGCAGATTGCAGGCCTGGCCATGCTCACCGGGGTCGGCTTGACTGCGGTGGCGGCCCTCCTGGACCGCACGGTCACCGGGCATCGCGAGAGCCTGACGGCGCTGCGCCGCCGCAACGAACTCCTGGCCCAGGCGCGCGACCGCCTGCAGTTGGAGATGGAGGAGAAGGAGGCATCGCGCCAGCAACTGGTGCATGCGCAGAAACTGGAAGCGGTCGGACGGCTCGCCAGCGGCGTCACCCATGACATGAACCACCTGCTCGGGCTGATCCTGAGCCATGCGCAGCGCGGACAGCGCAACCGCGACCCCGAGCAGTTGCTGCACGCACTGCAGGGCGTCGAATCGGCCGCCCGGCGCGCGGGCGAGGTCAGTCGCAGGCTGCTGGATTTCAGCCGTTACGAGCCTGCCCACCTGGTGGTGTTTGACCTGCGCGCGGCGCTGCTGCGCATGGAATCGATGGTGCGCCCGCTATTCCATCCCGGGGTGGTGGTCAGCGTCGATGCCGGCGAGGGTGGGGAACGCCTGCCGGTCCGGTTCGATCCCGGGCAACTGGAACTGGTGGTGCTGACCCTGGCCAGCAATGCGGACCAGGCAATGCCCAACGGCGGCCGGTTCACCCTGGCCTTGCGGCAGGACGTGCGCGCGCCGGAGGGGACTGGCCGCTGGGTGTGCATCGAGGCGAGCGATAGCGGCGCTGGGATGACGCCGGATGTGCTGGCCCGCTGCATGGAGCCGTTCTTCACCACCAAGCCACCCGGCGCCGGTACCGGCCTGGGCCTGGCGGTGGCGCGCCAGGTCGTGGCGGCCGTCGGCGGGAGACTGGAGGCGGACAGCGCCCCGGGGCAGGGCGCCACGTTCCGGATCCTGTTGCCGTTGCAAGGGGTCTCGGCGGCCGCCTGAGTGGCAGGCGTCAGCCCGACAGGTGCTCCACTGCCGCCACCGCGCGGAAGCGGTCGGCCAGGCATCCAATCAGGGCCAGGCGGTTTGCGCGCACCGCCGGGTCGTCGGCGTTGACCATCACCTGGTCGAAGAACGCGTCCACCTGCGGCCGCACCCGGGACAGGCGCTCGAGCACCTGCACGTAATCGTGCTGCTGGAGCGGCCCGCTGGTGTCGGCCAGCGCTGCAGCCACCGCCTCGCCCAGCGCGCGTTCGGCCGGTTCGGAGAACAGCGCCGGGTCGGCTTGCGCCGGGATCGCGATGTCGGCCTTTTTCAGGATGTTGCCGATGCGCTTGTTGGCCGCGGCCAGTGCCTCGGCCTCCGGCAGCGCGGCGAAGGTGCCGATCGCGGCGATGCGGGTGTCGAAATCGGCCAGCGACGACGGGCGCAGCTCCGCCACCGCGGTGAAATGCGCGGCCGGCACGCCCTTGTCGGCGTAGTAGCCGCGCAGGCGGTCGAGGATGAAGTCGTACAGGTCGTCGGCGTCGGCGGTGGCGGTGGCGCCGGCCTTGCCCGCCGGCAGCGCGCCGACCCGGGCAATCGCGCGGGCCAGCAGGTCGTCCAGCGCAAGGTCCAGGCCGCTCTCGATCATCGTGCGCGCAAGCCCCAGCGCATTGCGCCGCAGCGCGAACGGGTCCTTGTTGCCGGTGGGCTTGAGGCCTGCGGCAAAACCACCGGCCAGGGTGTCCAGGCGCTCGGCCACGGCCAGCACCTGGCCCAGCGGCGAGGAGGCGATGGCGTCGCGTGCGAAGCGTGGGCGGTAGGCCTCGTCGATCGCCAAGGCCACGTCCTGCGGCTCGCCGGCGGCCAGCGCGTAGTGCCGGCCGGCGATGCCCTGCAGTTCGGGGAACTCGTTGACCATGCGCGACTGCAGGTCGTTCTTGGACAGCTCAGCCGCGCGCCGCGCCTGCGCCGGATCGACCCCGGCCTGCTGGGCGACGGCCTCGGCCAGGGCCGCGACCCGCGCCACCTTGTCGGCTACGGTGCCCAGCCTGGCCTGGTAGGTCACCGTGCGCAGGCCCTCGCCCATCGACACCAGGCCCTGCTTGAGGTCCTCGTCGAAGAAGAAGCGCGCGTCGGCGAAGCGCGGACGAATCACCCGCTCGTAGCCCTTGCTGACCTCGGCCACGTCGCGTGACTCGATGTTGGCGATGCCGATGAAGTGCTCGGTCAACGTGCCGGCCGCGTCCAGCACCGGGAAGAACTTCTGGTTGATCTCCATGGTCTCGATCAGCGCTTCCTGCGGCACCGCCAGGAAGTCGCGCTCGAAGCTGCACAGGACCGCCGCCGGCCATTCGGTCAGGCACACCACCTGTTCGAGGTTGTCCTCGGTGATGCGCGCGCTGCCGCCGGCCTGGCGCGCGGCCTCCCCGGCCTGGGCGACGATGCGCTCGCGGCGTTCGGCCGGATCGACCAGCACCCGCGCCGCGCGCAGCGCGTCCACGTAGTGGCTGGGCGAGTCGATCTGCACCGGCTGGTGGTGTTCGAAACGATGGCCGCGGCTGCTGCGGCCCGACGCCACGCCCAGCACCTGCGCCGGCACCACCTCATCGCCCAGCAGCAGCACCAGCCAGTGCACCGGCCGCGCGAACGCGTAGTCGTGGTCGCCCCAGCGCATGGGCTTGGGTACGGGCATGCCGGCAATGGCCTCGGCCAGCACCTCCGGCAACAACTCGGCGGTGCGCGCGCCCGGCTTCACCGAGCGGTGCACGAAGCGCTCGCCCTTGGCGTCGCTGGTGCGCTCCAGGGCGGTCCACGCCACCCCGGCCTTGGCGGCGAAGCCTTCCAGCGCGCGGGTGGGCTTGCCGTCGGCGTCCAGCGCAATGTTCAGGTAAGGCCCCAGCACTTCCGCTCGCTGCTCCGGCTGTTCGGTGGCGACCCCCGGCAGCAGCACCACCAGCCGTCGCGGCGTGTACAGCGGGTGCGCGTCGCCAACCTGCAGGGCCACGCCGCGCTTTTCCAGTGCGGCCACCACGCCATCGAAGAAGGCCCGGGCCAGGCCCGGCAGCGCCTTGACCGGCAGCTCTTCGGTACCAAGTTCGATCAGCAGGGGGAGTTGCGTGCTCATGGATGTTCCTGTGTGTGGTGCGGCTGCCGGGGTCCAGGGCGCACTCATGCGCCGGACTTCAGGCCCGGGAAGCCAAGCTTCTCGCGCTGGGCGTGGTAGGCCTGGGCCACGGCCTGGGCCAGGGCGCGCACGCGCAGGATGTAGCGCTGGCGTTCGGTCACCGAGATCGCGCGCCGGGCATCGAGCAGGTTGAAGCTGTGGCTGGCCTTGCACACCTGCTCGTACGCCGGCAGCGGCAGGCCGGCCTCGACCAGCTTCACCGCCTCGGCTTCGCAGGCGTCGAAGCGATGGAACAGTTCGGCCACGTCGGCATGCTCGAAGTTGTAGGTGCTCTGCTCCACTTCGTTCTGGTGGTACACGTCGCCGTAGGTCACCGGACCCTGCGGGCCGACCGTCCAGATGAGGTCGTACACGTTGTCCACGTTCTGCAGGTACATGCACAGCCGTTCCAGGCCGTAGGTGATCTCGCCCAGCACCGGGCGGCACTCCAGGCCGCCGGCCTGCTGGAAGTAGGTGAACTGGGTCACCTCCATGCCGTTGAGCCACACCTCCCAGCCCAGGCCCCAGGCGCCCAGGGTCGGCGATTCCCAGTTGTCCTCGACGAAGCGCAGGTCGTGCACGCGCGGGTCGATGCCCAGCGCTTCCAGCGAACCCAGGTACAGCTCCTGGATGTTGTCCGGATTGGGCTTCATCACCACCTGGTACTGGTAGTAGCGCTGCAGGCGGTTGGGGTTGTCGCCGTAGCGGCCGTCGGTGGGACGGCGCGATGGCTGCACGTAGGCTGCGTTCCACGGCTCGGGGCCGAGCGCGCGCAGGAACGTGGCCGGATGGAAGGTGCCGGCCCCGACCTCCAGGTCCAGCGGCTGGATCAGCACGCAGCCCTGCTCGGCCCAGTAGCTGTTGAGCGCCTGGATCAATCCCTGGAAGGTCGGACCTGTCATGGTGTTTTTGCAGTGCGGAAAAGCGGGCTAGTATAGGACGCAGCCCCGCGCCATGCGGGTTTCCGCCCTACTGCAGGTTCTGCACCGCCCCGTGAACGCCGCCCGCCGCGCGCCTTTCCTGATCGTCGAGACCGGCCAGCCGGTGGACAGCCTCAAGCGCTACGGCCGTTTCCCGCACTGGATCCGGGTGGCCGCCGGGCTGTCCGCGCGCGAGGTGGTGGAGGTCAATGCCGAGGGTGGCCAGCTGCTGCCGGCCGCCCAAGGGCTGGCCGGGGTGATCGTCACCGGCTCGGCGGCGTTCGTCACCGACCGCGCGCCCTGGAGCGAGCGCACCGCCGACTGGCTGCGCCAGGCGGCCGAGGAAGGCACGCCACTGCTGGGCATCTGCTACGGCCACCAGTTGCTGGCCCATGCCCTGGGCGGGCAGGTGGACTACAACCCGGCCGGCCGCGAGTCGGGCACGGTGTTCATCGACCTGCACCCGCCGGCGTTCGAGGATCCGCTGTTCGCGGCCATGCCGGCGCGGTTCGCGGCCCATGCCACCCACCTGCAGACGGTGCTGCGGCCGCCGGCCGGCGCCACCGTGCTGGCCCGTTCCGAGCAGGACCAGTGCCACGCCTTCCGCTGGGGTGCCAATGCATGGGGCATGCAGTTCCATCCGGAGTTCGCCACCCACCACATGCGCGGCTACGTCAATGCGCGCGCGGATTGCCTGCGCCGCCACGGGCGCTGCCCGCGCACGGTGGCGCGCGAGGTCAGTGCCGCCCCGCAGGCGCGCCAGTTGCTGCGCCGTTTCGTCCAGCATGCGCGCACACATCCACAGCAGCCGAGGTGACGTGAACGCTGCCGGCATGGATCGCCGATAATCCCGCAGCCGGCCGGTGCCGGCACGCCTCCACAACCCCTCGCGCCTGGATCAGCGGCGCACCACCCGGAACCGGAATGGACACGATTCGCAGGCTGCCGGCTTCGGCCGGCGCGGAATGGCTGCTGGGCGGCTTCGCCCTGTTGCGGCAGGCACCCCTGGCGCTGGGCATGCTGGGTGCGCTGTGGGGCCTGCTCGGCTCGCTGGTGCTGGGCGTGGCGCTGGCGGTCCCGGCGCTGGCCGCCGCGCTGCAGTTCCTGCTGGCGCTGGCCGGGCCGCTGCTGTTCGCCGGCCTGGTGTGGGCGGTGCGCGAGGTGGCGCAAACGCGGCCTGCGCAACCGGCGCACCTGCTGCAGGGCCTGCAGGCCGATCGTGCGCCGCGGCTGCTGGTCACCCTGCTGCCGCAACTGGCTGCCGGCCTGGTGCTGGGCGTGTTGCTGCTGGTGATGGTCGGGCCGCAGCAGCTGCAGGCCCTGTATGCCGCCAGCGAGGAGCTCAACGCCCTGGCCAGTTCCGGTGCCCAGCCCTCGCCCGAGCAGGTCCAGGCGCTGGTGTCCGGGCTGCCTGCAGGCCGCATCCTGCTGTGGCTGCTGCTGGGCGTGGCCACCGCGATCCTGGTGGCGATGACCGTGTTCGTGTCGGTGCCGCGGATCGTGTTCGATGGCCGTGGCGGGCTGGCGGCGATGGGCGACAGCCTGCGTGCGTGCATGCTCAACCTGCCGGCGATGCTGGTGTTCTTCCTGCTCGCCTGGATTGCGCTGATGGCGATCTATTTCGCGGTGATGCTGGTGGTGCTGGTGATCCAGGCGCTGGCCGGGCCGCTGCTGGCGGCCTGGCTTGCGCAGTTGTTGCTGATGGCCGGGGTCATGCCGCTGCTGGCCGGCGCGGTACTCACCGCCTGGAGCCAGCTGTTCGGCGGCACTCACCCCGCGCAGCCCGCAGGGGTGGACGTTTCGGGCCGCCTCGAGGCCTGAGCCGGGCGGCTCACTCGTCCTTCGGCACCACCAGCTTGGCGACCAGGATGCCCGCCTCGTACAGCAGGCACATCGGAATCGCCAGCAACAGCTGCGAGATCACGTCCGGCGGCGTGATGATGGCGGCCAGCACGAAGATCCCGACGACCGCGTAACCGCGCCCGGCCCTGAGCTGGGCCGGTGTCACCCAGCCCAGCAGGACCAGGATCACCAGCGCCACCGGCAGTTCGAAGCTGACCCCGAAGGCCAGGAAGATCACCAGCACGAAGTCCAGGTAGGCGTTGATGTCGGTCATGATCGCCACGCCTTCGGGCTTGATCGCGGCCAGGAAGCCGAACACCGACGGCAGCACCACGAAAAAGGCGAACGCGCAGCCGATGTAGAACAGCGCCACGGCCGACACCAGCAGCGGCATCGCCAGCCGCTTCTCGCGCCGGTACAACCCGGGGGCCACGAATGACCAGGCCTGGTACAGGAGCCAGGGCGCCGACACCAGCAGGGTGGCGAAGAAGGCGAGCTTGATCGGGGTGAAAAACGGAGAGGCCACTTCCACCGCAATCAGCTGGCCACCGGCAGGCAGCTTGTCCAGCAGCGGCGCAGCCAGCCAGGCGTAGAGGCGGTTGGCAAACGGCAGCAGCGCCAGCAGCACCACCACCATCCCGGCCAGCGCCCACATCAGCCGCGTGCGCAGCTCCAGCAAGTGCTCGATCAGGCTGCTTTCGGTTTCAGGCTCAGGGCTGGCGCTGGTCATGACCGTCCTCGCCTTCCGTGCCTTGCGGCGGGATCACGCCCTGCGGCGGCGCATCGCCAGCCGCCTGCCCGTCGACGTCCTCGATCTCGTGGCGCATCGTGTACAGGCCCTCGCGGACGCCGTCGGCCTCCTCGCGCAGCGCGGCATGGGCCTGGCGCAGCTGGGCCTGGGTTTCTTCCAGGCTGCGCTTGAGTTCATCGGCCTGCAGTTCGCGCTCCAGTTCGGCCTTGACCGAATGCCACTGCGCGCGCGCGCGCCGCACCCACAGCCCGACGAAGCGGGCTGCCTTGGGCAACCGCTCCGGACCAAGCACCACCAGTGCGAGCACTGCGATCAGCAGCAACTCGCCGAAGCCGATATCGAACATCCGCGTGCAGTCGCCGCGGGATCAGCGTTGGGCGCGATCGCGCTCGGACTCGTTCTGCGACGATTCGGCGCTGCGCTCGTTGCCGAGCTGGCCGGCCGGCTTGTCCTTGTCCGGGTCGTGCATGCCTTCCTTGAAGCCCTTCACGGCCTCGCCCAGGTCTCGGCCGGCACTGCGCAGGCGCTTGGTGCCGAAAACCAGCAGCACCACCACCAGCACGATAATCCAATGCCAGATGCTCAGACCGCCCATGGCACACTCACTCGATTGATGAACAAGCCCACAGGATAGCGCAGGTGGGCCTGGGCGACGCGGGCATGCATGCCCGCGTCTGCCGGCTCAGGGCAGAGGTTCGCTGTGCACGGTGTTGTCCACTGGCTCGAAGCCCTGGCTCGGCGCCGGGCCGACCGGCTCGGCTGCCGTCGGCGAGGTGACCGTATTGGCAGGCTGGGCCAACACCGGCCCGGAGACCGGGGCGCTCACGGTGGTGGCGGTGCCACGGTTGACCCGGGCCCCGTGGGTGGCTTCCTCGAGCTGGTCGCGGAAGGCTACGATCGGAGCCGACGGGGCGGTGTCCTGACGGCCTTCCAAGACCATGCGCGGGGTCGTGCTGCTGCCATAGACAGCGGCCTGGGCCTCGCGGTCGATCTGCAGTGCCGCGCCGTCCAGGGCCACGCCGGCGAACAGGCCGCGGGCCCGTGACCAGGACCAGATCTCGGCCTTGAGCTGGCCGTCGGTAGCGGCCGCCGCATTGCGGCCCACCGGGCCGGCGGCCACGCTGGCATCGGCGCCCAGGGTGAACTTGCCGTTGACGATATTGTCCAGGCTGCGGTCGTTGCGGAACACCAGCACCACATCGGAGGACTGCACCCCGACCTGGAAGCCGATGCTGGCACCGGTGAGCTTGATGAACACCGGGTTGGACCAGGTGCCGTCGGCAGTCTTGACCGACATCAGCCCGTGTCCACGGCGCCCGCCCAGCACCAGGCCGGCCTTGATCGTGTCGGGAATCACCACGATCCCGAGCGCCTCGTCCAGCAGCTTGTCCGGGATGGCCTGCTCGGGGATCTGCTGGATCTCGTCCAGCACCCGCACCGCGTTGCGGGCGCGCTCGTCCTCCTCGGGACCGGCGATTGCGTGCCCGGCCGTGGCCAGCAGGGCCAGCGGCAGCAGGATCTTCGACAGGCGCCACATCGACATGCTCGAACTCCAGTACACGTACGGGGATGGCGGCCGCGCGACCGCAGGTGTCCCCGAACTTAGTGGCGCGGCGATGAATCGGGCCTGAGGCCGGCGCGCGGCGCCCGCGCGCGGCGCAAGCGGCCGGCGTGGTCTGTCAGAATGGCGGCATGCATCCAACTGCCGATACCGCGCTGCTTGCGGTCAACCTGGGGACCCCCGAGGCACCGACCGCGCCGGCCGTGCGCCGCTACCTGGCCGAGTTCCTCGGCGACCCGCGGGTGGTGTCGATCCCGCCATTGCTGTGGAAGCCGCTGCTGCACGGGGTGATCCTCCCGTTGCGTGCGCCGCGTTCGGCCGCCAACTACGCCAAGGTGTGGATGGACGAAGGCTCGCCCCTGCTGGTCCATACCCGGCGCCTGGGTGCCGCACTGCAGGTCAAGCTGCCCGACTGGCGGGTGCTGACTGCCATGCGCTACGGCCAGCCAGCGCTGCGCGCCGCGCTGCGCACGTTGCGCGAGGACGGCGTGCGCCGGCTGGTGGTGCTGCCGCTGTACCCGCAGTACTCCACCACCACCACCGCCTCGGTGGCCGACCTGGTGGCCGAGGAAACCCAGGGCATGGATGTGACCCTGATCGAGGACTACTCCACCGACGCCGGCTGGGTGGCGGCAGTGGCCGACTCGATCGTCGCCTTCCGGCGCGAGCATGGCCAGGGCGAGCACCTGCTGTTTTCGTTCCATGGCTTGCCGCAGCGCGTGGCCGACGCCGGCGACCCGTATCCGCGGCGCTGCCAGGACAGCGCCGCCGCGGTGGTGGCCAGGCTGGGCCTGGAGCCGGCCGCCTGGTCGTTGTCCTACCAGTCCCGGTTTGGCCGCGAGCGCTGGCTCGAGCCGGCCACCCTTGGCGAACTCGACCGCCTGGCCGCCGCCGGCGTGCGCCGGATCGACGTGGTCTGCCCCGGATTCGCGGTGGACTGCATCGAGACCCTGGAGGAAGTGGAGCTGGCCCTGGCCGAGCACTTTCGCGCCAAGGGCGGCACCTTGCGCTACGTCCCCTGCCTCAACGATTCGGATGCACACGCCGAGGCGCTCGCGCGCCTGGCCCGTTGCGCGGCCGGGAGCGACTGAGCCGCCGCATCGCCGCCGGGCCGCGCCCGGCGTCGACAACCGGCACTGCAGGCGACACGATTGAGGCTGCATTGCTCGCGGAGACCGATTGGCATGGCGCTGTATCCATTGTTTGCCGACCTGGAAGGTCGGGAGGTGCTCGTGGTCGGCGGTGGCGAAGTGGCCGCACGCAAGATCGCCGCCCTGCTCAAAGCGCGCGCGCAGGTTCGCCTGTACGCGCGCGAGATCCTGCATGCGGACGTGGCCCAGGCGTTGGCGGACGATCGCCTCGAGCGCCTGTCCGGCGAGTTCGACCCGGCCTGGCTGGACGCGGCCTGGCTGGTGGTCGCCGCCACCGATGACAATGCATTCAATGCGCAGCTGGCTGCCGAGGCGGGCAGGCGCAGGCGCCTGATCAATGTGGTCGACGACGCCGCACTGTCCACGTTCCAGGTGCCGGCGGTAGTGGACCGCTCGCCGCTGGTGGTCGCCATTTCCTCCGGCGGCATGGCGCCGATGCTGGCGCGGCGCATCCGTGAGCGCCTTGAAACGATGCTCGATCCGGGGCTGGGGCCGCTGGCGGCGATGTTCGGGCGCCACCGCGAGCGCATCCGCGCGGCCCTGCCCGAAATGAAGCTGCGGCGGCGCTGGTTCGAGCGCATGCTCGACGGCCGGCTGGAGCAGGCGCAGGCCGGCGCTGGCAGCGCCGGGTTGGAGACTGCGTTCCTGGGAGAACTCGATCACGCCCCGGACTGGGCATCACGACCGGCGCCAGGCACGGTCGCGCTGGTCGCTGCGGCCGCCGCACCGGACCTCTATACCCTGCGTGCACTGCGCATACTCAACGAGGCCGATGTGATCGTCCTGGCGCCGGATGTCGCGCGCGACGCGCTCGAGCCCGCCCGCCGCGACGCGACCCATGTCACCGCGCTGCCCGGAGACGAGGACGCCCGGGTGCTGGAGCGCGCCCGCGCGGGTGAACGCGTCGTCTACATGCACGCCGGCACGGCGTCGGCCAAAGGGGCCTGCGCCCGCATCCTGGCGGCCTGCGGGCAGGCTTCCATCAGCTGCCGCGACGTGCCTTCGGTGGGGTTGGATCGGGCGTAGCCAACAGGGGCTTCCCAAGCCGGCCGGGACCATGCACAATGCGCCCCCCTTGCAGCGGCGGCGCGCCATCAGGCAGCAACGCGCGGCAAGGGCCGGGAACCAAAACTCCTTCAACAAAGGTGTTGCAGTTCCCCGGAAGCCCCCTATAATGGGCGGCTCCCTCGGCGGGAACGGATTTGATCCGGTGCCAGCCAGGGCGGTTCGGAAAACAACTTCTTCACGAAGTGTTGACGGAACCGAAACGAGCCGGCACAATGCGCGGCTCACCTCACCGGAAGCGGTCCGCCGCCAACGATGAGGGGAAGATGAAAATCCTGCGATGCGGGGTTGACACTTCCAAAACGAGCCGGCACAATGTGCGGCTCGACTCGACGGAAACGTCGGGACACGGATGAAGGCGCTGAGGCCGATTCCGACGCTCTTTGAAAGTGTGCGCAGGTAACTTGTGCGGACGCCTGCAGGAAGGATGACTGTCCATCTTGCAGACGTTTTAACAGCAACAAGTCAAATGCTTTAAGCAAGCGATACGTGGCTGGGTAGAACTTCTGCAGCTAAAAGCTTTATGCCTTCGGGCATTGCAGTTTTAAGTGAAGAGTTTGATCCTGGCTCAGAGTGAACGCTGGCGGTAGGCCTAACACATGCAAGTCGAACGGCAGCACAGGAGAGCTTGCTCTCTGGGTGGCGAGTGGCGGACGGGTGAGGAATACATCGGAATCTACTCTGTCGTGGGGGATAACGTAGGGAAACTTACGCTAATACCGCATACGACCTACGGGTGAAAGTGGGGGACCTTCGGGCCTCACGCGACTGAATGAGCCGATGTCGGATTAGCTAGTTGGCGGGGTAAAGGCCCACCAAGGCGACGATCCGTAGCTGGTCTGAGAGGATGATCAGCCACACTGGAACTGAGACACGGTCCAGACTCCTACGGGAGGCAGCAGTGGGGAATATTGGACAATGGGCGCAAGCCTGATCCAGCCATACCGCGTGGGTGAAGAAGGCCTTCGGGTTGTAAAGCCCTTTTGTTGGGAAAGAAATCCTGTTGATTAATACTCGGCAGGGATGACGGTACCCAAAGAATAAGCACCGGCTAACTTCGTGCCAGCAGCCGCGGTAATACGAAGGGTGCAAGCGTTACTCGGAATTACTGGGCGTAAAGCGTGCGTAGGTGGTGGTTTAAGTCTGTTGTGAAAGCCCTGGGCTCAACCTGGGAATTGCAGTGGATACTGGATCACTAGAGTGTGGTAGAGGGTGGCGGAATTCCCGGTGTAGCAGTGAAATGCGTAGAGATCGGGAGGAACATCCGTGGCGAAGGCGGCCACCTGGGCCAACACTGACACTGAGGCACGAAAGCGTGGGGAGCAAACAGGATTAGATACCCTGGTAGTCCACGCCCTAAACGATGCGAACTGGATGTTGGGTTCAACTTGGAACCCAGTATCGAAGCTAACGCGTTAAGTTCGCCGCCTGGGGAGTACGGTCGCAAGACTGAAACTCAAAGGAATTGACGGGGGCCCGCACAAGCGGTGGAGTATGTGGTTTAATTCGATGCAACGCGAAGAACCTTACCTGGTCTTGACATCCACGGAACTTTCCAGAGATGGATTGGTGCCTTCGGGAACCGTGAGACAGGTGCTGCATGGCTGTCGTCAGCTCGTGTCGTGAGATGTTGGGTTAAGTCCCGCAACGAGCGCAACCCTTGTCCTTAGTTGCCAGCACGTAATGGTGGGAACTCTAAGGAGACCGCCGGTGACAAACCGGAGGAAGGTGGGGATGACGTCAAGTCATCATGGCCCTTACGACCAGGGCTACACACGTACTACAATGGTGGGGACAGAGGGCTGCAAACCCGCGAGGGCAAGCCAATCCCAGAAACCCCATCTCAGTCCGGATCGGAGTCTGCAACTCGACTCCGTGAAGTCGGAATCGCTAGTAATCGCAGATCAGCATTGCTGCGGTGAATACGTTCCCGGGCCTTGTACACACCGCCCGTCACACCATGGGAGTTTGTTGCACCAGAAGCAGGTAGCTTAACCTTCGGGAGGGCGCTTGCCACGGTGTGGCCAATGACTGGGGTGAAGTCGTAACAAGGTAGCCGTATCGGAAGGTGCGGCTGGATCACCTCCTTTTGAGCATGACAGCATCGTCCTGTCGGGCGTCCTCACAAGTGACCTGCATTCAGAGTTCCTGATCCGGCCAAGCCGCGTCAGGCAAGTCCCTACGCGGGGCCTTAGCTCAGCTGGGAGAGCACCTGCTTTGCAAGCAGGGGGTCGTCGGTTCGATCCCGACAGGCTCCACCAATTGAGTTTGACTTTTGGGTCTGTAGCTCAGGTGGTTAGAGCGCACCCCTGATAAGGGTGAGGTCGGTGGTTCGAGTCCTCCCAGACCCACCACTCTGAATGTAAGCAAGCGCACACATTTTCAATTTACGCATCAGGCGATGAGGCCTGGTCCGTGCTCTTTTAAAACTTGGGATGTAGCGAGCGTTTGAGATGTCTATCTCGACGTGTCGTTGAGGCTAAGGCGGGGGCTTCGAGCCCCTAAAAATTGAGTCGTATGTTCGCGTTGCCGGCTTTGTACCCCGGCAGCACGTCATCTAGCTCCGAGGCGACTTGGGGTTATATGGTCAAGCGAATAAGCGCACACGGTGGATGCCTTGGCGGTCAGAGGCGATGAAGGACGTGACAGCCTGCGAAAAGCGCGGGGGAGCTGGCAATATGCTTTGATCCCGCGATGTCCGAATGGGGAAACCCACTGCTTCGGCAGTATCCTGCAGTGAATACATAGCTGCTGGAGGCGAACCCGGTGAACTGAAATATCTAAGTAACCGGAGGAAAAGAAATCAACCGAGATTCCCTAAGTAGCGACGAGCGAACGGGGACTAGCCCTTAAGCTGGTATGGCTTTAGAAAAACAACCTGGAAAGGTTGGCCATAGAAGGTGATAGCCCTGTATTCGAAAGGGCCATTCCAGTGAAGACGAGTAGGGCGGGGCACGTGAAACCCTGTCTGAACATGGGGGGACCATCCTCCAAGGCTAAATACTCCTGACCGACCGATAGTGAACCAGTACCGTGAGGGAAAGGCGAAAAGAACCCCGGAGAGGGGAGTGAAATAGACCCTGAAACCGTGTGCGTACAAGCAGTAGGAGCCCGCAAGGGTGACTGCGTACCTTTTGTATAATGGGTCAGCGACTTACAGTTCGTGGCAAGCTTAACCGTATAGGGGAGGCGAAGGGAAACCGAGTCTGAATAGGGCGCATAGTCGCGGGCTGTAGACCCGAAACCGGGTGATCTAGTCATGCCCAGGGTGAAGGTACCGTAACAGGTACTGGAGGCCCGAACCCACTCCCGTTGCAAAGGTAGGGGATGAGGTGTGATTAGGAGTGAAAAGCTAATCGAACCCGGAGATAGCTGGTTCTCCTCGAAAGCTATTTAGGTAGCGCCTCATATGTATCCTCTCGGGGGTAGAGCACTGTTATGGCTAGGGGGTCATCGCGACTTACCAAACCATTGCAAACTCCGAATACCGAGACGGACTGTATGGGAGACACACGGCGGGTGCTAACGTCCGTCGTGAAAAGGGAAACAACCCAGACCCACAGCTAAGGTCCCAAATTACCGCTAAGTGGGAAACGAGGTGGAAAGGCACAGACAGCCAGGAGGTTGGCTTAGAAGCAGCCACCCTTTAAAGAAAGCGTAATAGCTCACTGGTCGAGTCGGTCTGCGCGGAAGATTTAACGGGGCTAAGCGGTAAACCGAAGCTTGGGGTGCATCACTTTGTGATGCGCGGTAGAGGAGCGTTCCGTAAGCCTGCGAAGGTGGATTGAGAAGTCTGCTGGAGGTATCGGAAGTGCGAATGCTGACATGAGTAACGATAATGCGGGTGAAAAACCCGCACGCCGAAAGCCCAAGGTTTCCTTGCGCAACGTTAATCGGCGCAGGGTGAGTCGGCCCCTAAGGCGAGGGCGAAAGCCGTAGTCGATGGGAAGCTGGTTAATATTCCAGCACCTCGCGTGAGTGCGATGGGGGGACGGAGAAGGTTAGGTCTACCGGGCGTTGGTTGTCCCGGGGAAAGGCGGTAGGTGGATCTCTTAGGCAAATCCGGGAGGTCAACACCGAGCACCGAGACGAGCCCATTAGGGCGAAGTGACTGATACCACGCTTCCAGGAAAAGCCCCTAAGCTTCAGCTCACGCAGACCGTACCGTAAACCGACACAGGTGGGTAGGATGAGAATTCTCAGGCGCTTGAGAGAACTCGGGTGAAGGAACTAGGCAACATGGCACCGTAACTTCGGGAGAAGGTGCGCCCTTTTTGGTGGCTCATGCGAGCTATAGCTGAAGAGGGCCGCAGTAACCAGGCCGCTGCGACTGTTTATCAAAAACACAGCACTCTGCAAACACGAAAGTGGACGTATAGGGTGTGACGCCTGCCCGGTGCCGGAAGGTTAATTGATGGGGTCAACCGCAAGGCGAAGCTCTTGATCGAAGCCCCGGTAAACGGCGGCCGTAACTATAACGGTCCTAAGGTAGCGAAATTCCTTGTCGGGTAAGTTCCGACCTGCACGAATGGCGTAACGACAGCGGCGCTGTCTCCACCCGAGACTCAGTGAAATTGAAATCGCTGTGAAGATGCAGCGTTCCCGTGGCAAGACGGAAAGACCCCGTGAACCTTTACTATAGCTTCACACTGAACGTTGAGTTCGTCTGTGTAGGATAGGTGGGAGGCTGTGAAACCCTGGCGCTAGCTGGGGTGGAGCCATCCTTGAAATACCACCCTGTCGTGCTTGACGTTCTAACCTAGGCCCGTAATCCGGGTCGGGGACCGTGTGTGGTGGGTAGTTTGACTGGGGCGGTCTCCTCCTAAAGAGTAACGGAGGAGCTCGAAGGTACGCTCAGCGCGGTCGGACATCGCGCACTGTGTGCAAAGGCATAAGCGTGCTTGACTGCAAGATCGACGGATCAAGCAGGTAGGAAACTAGGACTTAGTGATCCGGTGGTTCTGTATGGAAGGGCCATCGCTCAACGGATAAAAGGTACTCCGGGGATAACAGGCTGATACCGCCCAAGAGTTCATATCGACGGCGGTGTTTGGCACCTCGATGTCGGCTCATCACATCCTGGGGCTGTAGTCGGTCCCAAGGGTATGGCTGTTCGCCATTTAAAGTGGTACGCGAGCTGGGTTCAGAACGTCGTGAGACAGTTCGGTCCCTATCTGCCATGGGCGTTGGAGATTTGAGAGGGGCTGCTCCTAGTACGAGAGGACCGGAGTGGACGAACCTCTGGTGTTCCGGTTGTCACGCCAGTGGCATTGCCGGGTAGCTACGTTCGGAAGCGATAACCGCTGAAAGCATCTAAGCGGGAAGCGCGCCTCAAGATGAGATCTCCCGGGACACAAGTCCCCTGAAGGAACCATCAAGACTAGGTGGTTGATAGGTCAGGTGTGTAAGCGCAGCAATGCGTTGAGCTAACTGATACTAATGATCCGTGTGGCTTGACCATATAACCTCAAGTGGCCTTGGACTCGACGATGACGTCGATAGCCATCCGCCGCTCACTACATCCCAAGAACTATGCGAGACGGTGCGGTATGCACGGTCGGTCCCTTGCGGGCGATCTTGTTCACCAGCACGCTCCAACCGTCTCCCTGATGAAATTAGCGTTGTGGAACCACCCGATCCCATCCCGAACTCGGAAGTGAAACGCAACAGCGCCGATGGTAGTGTGGGTTTCCCATGCGAGAGTAGGTCATCGTCAGGGTCTTTATCCGGAACCCCCAGCCGTCAGGCTGGGGGTTCTTTCTTTTGGCTCTTCTCCCCCGGTGAAGGGGCGCCGCCTTGACGCGGAACCGGTGAACGGGAGGTTTCGTCGCGGGATCGCACCACATCGTCCCCGGTCATCGGCCGCCGCATGTGTAGGAGCCCCGGTCTTGCCGGCGACCGGGGCCCCATGCATGCGGGCCGGTCGCCGGCAAGACCGGCTCCTACACAGGTACAGGGCACCCAAGGGCGCTCCTGCAACGGCGCAGCACGCGCGAAGCGCCGCAGCATTGCGCCCGGATCTTCCGCACACTTGGGTGAAGGAGTCCTGCCCTTGGGCGCCCTTCTGCTCCCGTCCTTGGGTGGCCTTCCGCTCCTCGCGGTCACCCGCTCAGGGCTGTCCCGCCCGCTGCGCTTCGCGCGCGGCCTTGAAGGGATTGCCTTCGTACCAGTCCGGCCAGGTTCCTTCGGCCGACAGGGCCTGTCCGACCTGGTAGAGCGCCTGCAGGTCTTCGACGATTCCGTCGTAGCGCCAGCCGTCGTGGATCTCGTCGCTGGGGCGGTGGTAGCGGCTGGCATATTCGGCACTTGCGATCTTGCCAGCCTGGGTTCCGCCGTCGACCAGGTCACTCCCGCCCTTGGCATAGAGTGCGGGCACGCCTGCCTTGGCGAAATTGAAATGGTCCGAGCGGAAGTAGAAGCCGCTTTCCACCGCTGTCTCGCCTGCCAGCCGGCGCCCCTGCTCGGCGGCGATCGGCGCCAGGATGTCCTCCAGCTGCGAGTTGCCGATGCCGGTGACCACCATGTCGCGGGAGCGCCCGGCCACCGACATGGCATCCAGATTGACCACGCCTGCGATCTTCTCCAGCGGGAAGGTGGGGTGGGTCACGTAATACCTGGATCCCAGCAGCCCGGACTCTTCCAGGGTCACCGCCAGGAACACCACCGACCGGTCGGGTCGCTGCGGCTGGTGTGCAAACGCTTCGGCAATCTCCAGGATCCCGGCCACGCCGGTCGCGTTGTCCACCGCGCCGTTGTAGATCTGGTCGCCCTCGCCCTCATGGTTGCCCAGGTGGTCCCAGTGCGCCATGTACAGCACCGCCTCGTCGGCGCGGCTGGCACCGGGCAGCACGCCCACCACGTTGCGCGAGGCCTTGTGCGCGATCGTGCTGGACAGTTCCACCGAGAGCGTCGCCTGCAGCGGCATTGGCACGAACCCGGGTGTCCCGGCCATGCGGTAGGCCTCGTCCAGTTCCAGTCCTGCGCTGGCGAACAATTGCGTGGCCACGTCGGCGCTGATCCAGCCCTGCACCGGCAGCCGCGGTTCGGGATCGTCGGCTGCCGGCAGGTCGTACTGCGGGCCGGACCAGGAATTCTTCACCACGTCCCAGCCGTAACTGGCGCCAGCGGTGTCATGGACGATCAGTGCGGCAGCGGCGCCCTTGCGCGCGGCTTCCTCGAACTTGTAGGTCCAGCGGCCGTAATAGGTCATCTTGCGGCCGTCGAACAGGCTTTCGTCATTGCCATGGAAGCCCGGGTCGTTGACGAACATGACCACGGTCTTGCCGGTCCAGTCCTGGCCGGCGTAATCGTTCCAGCCGCGCTCGGGTGCATCCACGCCGTAGCCGACGAACACCATCTGGCTGGCTTCCACGTTCACCTCGGGCTGCCCGCTACGGGTGCCGATGACCACGTCGGTGCCCAGGGTCAGTTCCATCGGCGGGCCATCGGCAGCGATGGCCACGGTGGCGGTGGTGGCCGTGGTCTCCACCATCGGCACGTCCTGGAAATAGCTGTCGCCATTGCCTGGCTGCAGGCCTATCCGCTGCATCTGCGCGCGGATGTACTCGATGGTGAGCTCCTCGCCCACCGACCCGGGCGCGCGGCCTTCGAACTCATCGGACGCCAGCGTGCGGACCATCTCCGCGAAATCGTCGGCATCGATCGCCGGCTGGAACTGGTGAGTGGAAGCCGGTGCAGGGACTGCCGAAGCCGCACCGTCACCGGGACCGGCGGCGGGCGGGGCCTGCTGTACGCAGCCGGCCATGGCCAGCGTGGCGGCAACGATGCCAACCAGGATCTCGCGTGACATCGAAGCTCCGGTATCGACGAGGTTGGGCTGATTCTAGCCGCACCGGCAGGCATTGCCGGCTCGCCATGTCGATCCGCACGGCAAGTGCGGCCCGGATCTCAGTCTCGCGGCGCCTTCCTGGAATCGAAAACCACCGCCTCGGCGCCGGTGACGGGGCCCAGGCGCGCGCTGCGATGAACCAGCAGGTCGACCTCGCGCTTGAACACCAAAGGCCCTTCCACCACCGCATCCGGGCCGATCACCACGCGGAGACGCCGCCGCGGCACGGCCTGGAACCAGCTGTTGGAGCGCTCGACCGTGACTCCTCCGCGGACGTGTGAGCCGACGCCAACGGTGATGTCGCCATTGACGGTGCGCACGTGGCCGGCCACGCGGGTGTCCACCAGTCCGATGGCGCCGTTGACCGTCTCGACATCGCCGCCGATCTGGCTGCCACGGTCGACGAACACGCCGCCATTGACCGTCGCCACACCGCCGGTGACCTGGGCCTCGCGCTCGACCCTGATCGAGCCGTTGACGGTCTCAAGGCTCCGGGCATGGGCACCCTGGCCCAGGGCGATGTTGCCGTTCACCGTGCTGGCCGCCCCCACCTGCGCCGTATCATCGATGTGGATGGCGCCATTGACCGTGTCCAGGTCGCCGTATGGGCTGCCTGCCCTGGCCTCGATGCTGCCGTTGACCTTGCTGACATCCTCCGCGGCCCATGCCGGTGCGGCGAGGGCCAGGCACAGCATGAACACGGACAAGCGGACGGAATGGGACATGGGCGACCTCCAGGCGAATGCCGGTAAGCCTGTATCGGAGCACGGCTGGCTACAATCCGCATCTGTCTGAAGTCACCGGGAGCTCCGGCGTGCCCGATCCGCGCGAATGCTGCCCGCCCCGCTGGCCCGTCCGGTGCCGGCGTGCGGCGTGCGCCTTGTTGCTGGGGGCCACGGCCATGGCCATGGCGATCGCTGCGGCCGCCCAGGACCGGCGCGATGCCGGCAGCACCGAGCGTGAACTGCGCAAGGTCAAAGTCGAGCTGCAGGAGATCGCGCGCGAGCGCCGCCGCCTGGAATCCCAGCGCGGGGATGCCGCCGTGCGCCTGCGCAGGGCCGACGAGCAACTCGGGCGCACGACCCGGGAGCTGGCCCAGACCGAGGCGGCGCTGCTGCGCGAGCAACGGGCGCTCGACGACCTGCGCGTGCAGCGCGTGCGGATCCAGCGCGACCTGCAGCAACGGCGTGAACGCCTGGCCGGATTGTTGCGCGCCTCGTATGCCCTGGGTCCGCAGGTACCGCTGAAGCTGTTGCTGGCGCAGGACCGCATGTCCGATGCACAGCGCACGCTTGCCTACTACCGCTATGCCCAGCAGGCCCATGCCCGGCAGGTTGCCGAGATGAGCGGCTCGCTGCGCGAGCTGGAGGTCACCGAAACCCGGATTGGCGAGCGCACCCGCACATTGGCAGCGCTGCGTGACGAACAGCGGCAGCGGCTGGAGGCCACCCAGCGCGATCGCCGGCAGCGCGCCGCCCTGGTGGGCGACCTGGACCAGCGCTACCAGGACCGCAAGCAGCGCGAGACTGCATTGGGCCAGGACGCCAAGTCCCTCGAGGCGCTGCTGTCGCGGTTGCGCGCCGCTGCGGCACGGGCCGAGGCCGAGCGCCGCGCCGCGGCCCGCCGGGCGGCCCGGCAGCCCGCCGATTCCGCGCCATCGGCCGGCGGCAAGGTGCCGCCGCGGGTGGCCGCGGCCGCGCCAGCACCGAAGGTCGGAGGTTTGGGCTGGCCGGCCAGCGGCGACCTGCTGGCCCAGTTCGGCGGGCGGCTTCCGGACGGGCGACGCAGCGACGGCGTGCTGATCGGCGCGGCGGTCGGCAGCCCGGTGACCGCGGTCGCGGACGGCATGGTCGTGTTTTCCGACTGGATGACCGGCTACGGGCTGATCCTGATCGTGGACCATGGCAATGGCTACATGAGCCTGTACGCGCACAACGACACCTTGTTGCGCGATGCCGGGGAGAGGGTGCGCCGCGGCGACGCCATCGCCCGGGTCGGCAGTTCCGGCGGGCACGGGCGGGCGGCGCTCTATTTCGAGTTGCGCCGCAGTGGCCAGCCGGTGGATCCGGCGTCCTGGCTGCAGCGGCGTTGAGGCCACGGCGACCAAGCGGCATCGGCCGGACCATCGCATAATCGAGCCTCGCGCGTCCGCGCGCCCCGGAGTCAGCGATGCGCCGCCCGTCCACGATCCTGCTGCTGTCGGTCCTGCTGGCCGTGGCGCCGTTGTCCGCGTCCGCGCAATCCGACGGCGCCGGGCCGCCGATGCAGGCACCGGTCGATCCTCCGGCCGAACCCGTGCAGGACGCGACCGACGAACACACTGACGAGCAGGCCGACGAGCAGGTCACCGATGATATCGATGCACCGGTTGCGGCCAGCGACGATCCCGACGCGACCGACGTGCACGACTCCAAGGTGCCGCTGGCCGAGATCCGTCGCTACGTGGCGGTGTACAGGGCGATCAAGGAGGCCTACGTCGACCCGGTGGATGATCGCACCCTGATGCAATCGGCGATCGAAGGCCTGCTGCTGGACCTGGATCCGCACAGCGCCTATCTGGACAAGAAGCAGAGCGAAACCTTCGAGCAGCAGACCAGCGGCGCCTATGACGGCATCGGCGTGGAACTGCTGCAGCAGCCGGACAACACGCTCAAGGTGATCGCGCCGATCGATGGCACTCCGGCCGCGCGCGGCGGCGTGCTGGCCGGCGACACCATCGTGGCCATCGACGGCAAGCCGATCGCCCAGGTGGAGGGCATGGAGCCGCTGCGCGGCGCGCCCGGCAGCACGGTCACCGTCACCCTTGTGCGTGCAGGCCGGGACAAGCCGTTCGACGTGGCGCTGGTCCGCGAGACCATCCGCATCACCAGCGTGCGCAGCCGCATGCTCGAGCCCGGTTATGCATACGTGCGGATCAGCACCTTCCAGGCCGATACCGGCAACGACTTCCGGCGCCATGTGGAGCAATTGCAGGAGCGCGCCGGCGGGCGCGTCCACGGCCTGGTGCTGGACCTGCGCAGCAATCCCGGCGGACTGCTGACCTCGGCGGTGCAGGTGGCCGACGAACTGCTCGAGCGCGGCGGCATCGTCTCCACCCGCGGGCGCATCCCGGTCAGCGACACCCGCTTCGATGCCACCCCGGGTGACCGCCTGCAGGGCGCGCCGATCGTGGTGCTGGTGGATGCAGGCTCGGCCAGCGCCTCGGAAGTTCTGGCAGGGGCCCTGCACGACAATGGCCGCGCGCGCCTGGTCGGCAGCCGCACCTTTGGCAAGGGGTCGGTGCAGACCGTGTTGCCGCTGGACAACGGTGATTCGGTGAAGCTGACCACCGCGCGCTACTACACGCCCAGCGGGCGCTCGATCCAGGCCAGCGGCATCGTGCCCGACGTCGAACTGCAGCCGGACCCGGCACTGCTCCATCCCGATGCCCCGGCCGGTGCGGCCAGCATCACCGAGGCGGTATTGCCAGGGCACCTGCGGGGGGATGAAGAGGGGCGCGACTACCGTGCCGGGTCTGCGCTGCCGGGAGACAAGCCCATCACTGCGGCGCTGGCCGAACTTAAGTCACTGGTGACGGCAGCGCCGGCCGCCGCCGAGTAGGCAGCGCTGCTGCGCATCGCGTTACGGTGCGGCGCGGCCGTGGCATTGGGGTCGGTCAGTCGGGGCCGGTGCGTTCAGCGCGGCGGCTTGGCAGGCATCGGGAACGGCGTCACCACTTTCTCGCCGGTGGTCGCATCGCGGATGGCCGACTGGCCCTTCCGCTCCACCTCCTCGACCCGGACGATGCTCTGCATCGGCAGGTGCAGCATGCGCGTGGTGCCGAATTCGTCGCGCAGGCGTTCCTCGGTGGGGTCGACCACCAGGCCTTCGTGGAGGTCGAATACCAACTCGCCCACTTCGGTGAAACCCCACAGCGAACTGCCGCCCACGTGCCGGGCGTACAGCTCGTAGATCTTGCCGTGGTTGAGGAACGTGACCTTGTAGAGCGGCTTTGCCATGGTGTTTTCGCGCGCATGCGTGTTGCCCAAGGATGGGGCGCGCAGGATCGGTTTCCAAGGGTGGGCGGGGCGCTGCGGCCGGCTCAGTATCCCTTCTGCCGGCGCAGCCTGCGCGCGATTCCGGCGCGCAGCACCAGTGCGAACGCCACTCCGAACAGGAACCCTGCCACGTGCGCGGCCCAGGCCACCGCACCGAAGGCCGGGCCGATGTAGGCGAACACCACCTGCAGCGCGGCCCAGATGCCGATCAGCAGGAACGCCGGGGCGCGCACGAATTCCAGGAACAGCCCCAGCGGCAGCACCACGCCCAGGCGCGCACCGGGAAACAGCGCCAGGTAGGCGCCGATCACCGCCGACACCGCGCCACTGGCGCCGATCACCACCCGGTCCGGGCTGGCGATGGCGATCACCGCCACCAGGTTGGCCATCGCGCCGCCACACAGGAACAGCAGCAGGAACCGCCATGGCCCCATCGCCCGCTCGGCGGGCAGGCCGAAGATCAGCAGGAACACCAGGTTGCCCAGCAGGTGCGCCCAGTCCGCGTGCAGGAACAGCGCGGTGAACAGGCGCAACGCGCTGCCATCGCGCAGCACGGCCAGCCAGGTCTCACCGCCGGCCAGGCCGCGCCCCAGCGCACCCCAGGCCAGCCACAGGCTGGTCCGGGCCTCGTCCGGGCGCCCCAGCATCCACATGAAGGCCAGCCACAGCGCCGCGAACAGCAACGGGGTGGCCCAGCGCAGCGACGGCTTCCGGCGTGACGGGAGTGAGACGAACATGCCGCCACTATCGCCGAACACGCTGGCTGCGTCTGCCACCGGTGCGAAGGAAGGCGGGACCGGCGGTGTCCGTACCCCCGTTATTGTCCCGTTAAACCAGAGCGGTCATACTACATACGGCGTCGTATGTCGGGAGGGGAGTCCGACGGCGGCGGGCGGCCGGGCGGGCGCCCGCCGGGCGCTGGCGTCCCCTCAATCGTCATGGAGAACCGCAACATGCATTACACCCCTACCCTCATCCGTGTCTCCGCCCTGGTTCTCGGCATTGCCGGGGTGCTGGCCAGCGGCCATGCGGCCGCCGCCGCCTTCCAGTTGAAGGAGAACAGCATCAAGGCCCAGGGTCGCGCGATGGCCGGCTCGGCATCGGCCAAGGGCGACACCTCCGTGGTGGTGAACAATCCCGCATTGATGTCCACGTTCGAGCGCACCACGGTGCAGGCCGACGTCAGTGCCATCGACCTGTCGTTCCGGTTCGAGGGCGGTGGCTCGGCCGCCGCCGGCACCCCCCTGCAGCAGCCGCTGACCGGCGGCGACGGCGGTGACGCCGGCGCCCTGGCCGCGGTGCCGGCGATGTCGTTCGTGATGCCGCTCAGCGACCGCTTCGAGTACGTCACCCTCGGTGCCATGGTCAGCGCCCCGTTCGGCCTGAAGACCGACTACGACGATGGCTGGGAGGGCCGCTACCACGCCCTGAACTCGGACGTGCAGATCATCGACCTCACCCTGGCTGCTTCGATCGACCTGGGCGACCGCTTCTCGGTGGGCCTGGGCGCGATCTACGAGCATGCCGACGTCACCCTGTCCAACGCGATCGACTTCGGTTCGGCGCTGTGCGCCAATCCGCAGACCCAGGCGCTGTGCTTCATGCCCAACCCGGTGACCGGCCCGTTCGGCCCGCAGAAGAACGACGGCACGGTGAGCGTGCACGGCACCGACAACAGCCTGGGCTGGATCGTCGGCCTGAACTGGCGGCCGACCGACACCCTGTCGCTGGGCTACATGCACCGCTCGGAAATCGACCATGAGCTGACCGGCACCGCCGACTTCAGCGTGCCGGGCAACGTGGCCACGGTGCTGTCGGCCACCGGCCAGTACGTGGATACCGGCGCGCTGGCCAAGCTGACCACGCCCAGCGTGGACACCTTCAGCGCCACCTGGCAGGCCAGCGACCGCTTGGCCCTGATGGCCGAGGCCTCGCGCACCGACTGGCGCTCGCTCAAGGAGATCCGCATCCAGTTCGACAACCCGGTGCAGGCCGATTCGGCCGAGGACTACAGCTGGGGAGAGAGCTGGTTCTACACGGTCGGCGGCGAGTATGCGCTCAACGACCGGTTCACCCTGCGCGCCGGCGTGGCCCGCGACGAGTCGCCGGTGAGCTACGCGCACCGCACCCCGCGCATGCCCGACCAGGACCGCAACTGGTACTCGATCGGTGCCACCTGGGCGGCGACCCCGAACCTGGAGATCAGCGCCAGCTACGTGCGGGTGGACCTGGCCGACGACCCGCAGGTCGACCTGCTCTCGTCCAGCCGCTCGCGCCTGACCGGCGTCTACGACGGCGGCGTGGACATCTTCGGTATCGCCGCGCAGTACCGGTTCTGAGTCCAGCCGGTCCGCGACACGGAAAGGCCCCGCATTGCGGGGCCTTTCCTTTTGCGCGGGTGCGCGATGCAGCAGGCCCGGTGCGCCGGGGCTGCCGGCAAGGTCAGTACGGCAGGCCGGTCACGTCCAGGTCAAGCGACCACACCGAGCCGGCACCGGTCAGGTACAGCGTGCGCCGCTGCGGCCCGCCGAAGGTGGCGTTGGTGATGTTGGCATCGACCGTGATGAGGGCCACGTCCTGGCCCTCCGGCGACACCACCCGCACGCGCCGACGCGTGTGTTCGGTGAGGTAGATGTTGCCCAGGCAGTCGACCGCCAGGCCGTCCGGGACGGTGGTGGAGGTGAGGTCGCGCCCGGCCTGGGCCTGGCCGTCGACCAGCGGATAGGCGCGCAGCACGCCCTCCTCGCCGCCGCCGGCCACGTACAGCACGTCGCCGGTCGGGGACAGGGCAATGCCGTTGGGATTGGCGATGGTGTCGTCGACCACGCTGACCGTGCCGTCGGTGCCGACGCGGTACACCCGGGTCTTTTCCTGCCCCTGCGCGTCGCCGCGCTGGAAGTCCGGGTCGGTGAACCAGATCGTGCCGTCGGCAGACACCACCAGGTCATTGGGCGAATTGAACGGCAGCCCCTCGTACTCACCCACGATGCGCATGCGCGAACCATCCACCAGGTCGTAGCGCGACAGTTCCTTGCGGTCGTGGGTCGCGGCGACCAGTGCGCCGTCGCGGCCCAGGGCCAGGCCGTTGCTGCCGCCCGGATCGATCGCCGTTTCCAGCACGCCATCGGCGGTGAGCCGGCGGATCCTGGACGGGAAGCCCTCGCTGAAACGGAAATCGGAGAAGTACAGCGCGCCACCGGTCCATACCGGACCCTCGTACAGGCCGCCGGCACCGTCACCGTCTGCGGCGGGGATGCGCGTGGCGGTCAGCTCGCCACTGGGCGCGGTGCCCGGATCGGCCGGGCAGGCGAATGCCTGGGCGACGGGATCGGCCACGTTGTCGTCACCAGCCGGCGCAACGGCCGCTGCGTCATCGGTGGCGACCGGTGCGTCGGCATCGCCCTGGCAAGCGGCCAGCAGGACCGCGAGCACGGCGGTGGACAGGAGGGTACGGGTCGAGAGGCGCATCGGCAGGTTCCGGTGATGGGTCGGGCGCCATCCTAGCGTGCCGCGGTGCACAGCCGGAACGCGGGCGCATGGTGCACGGCCGGCTCAGTTCGCCAGCAGTGCGCGCAGCGTGGCCTTGAGCGGGCGTCCCTCGCGGTGGAAGTACTCGCGTTCGGCGCGCCATGCGGGCATCCGCGCTTCCACCTCGCGCCAGAATGCAGGCGAATGGTTGGCCTGCAGCAGGTGGCACAGCTCGTGGACCAGCACGTACTCGAAGGCCGATGGCCGGGCCAGCACCAGCGCCAGGTCCAGCGACATGCTGCTGTCCGGTGCCAGCGAGCCCCATTGCGAGGACATCGTCTTCAGGCGCACGCAGCGTGGCGGGCGCGGCAGGCCGGGCAGGTAGGCCGGCAGCCAGCGGCCGATGTCGGCGCGCGCTTCGGCTTCGTAGAAGGTGCGCAGCGCACGCCGCAGCGCGGCATCGCCGGCACGCACCGGCCATTGCACGCGCACGCCTTCTGCCGGGTCGCGCTCGATCCGCAGGTAGCGGCCTTCCTGCCACTGCAGCGGCAGCAGTGCGCCGCGCAGGGGAAGCTGGGTGCTGGTCCAGGGCACCAGGGCTTCGGGGGCGCCATCGGTGGGCAGGTGGCGCTCGATCTGCGCCGCCAGCCAGCCGCGGTGTTCGTGCAGGAAGCGCTCGCCGGAAACCAGGCTGGCGCGCAGCGGCAGGGTCAGGCGCGCGCCGCGTTCGTCCACGCTGAGCTTGATCCGCAGCGCCCGCGGGTCGCGCACGCGCTGCACGGTGATCTGGCGGCCATCGTCCAGCGCCAGCTCCAGGGTGTCGCGTTGCACGCGCTGCGGCGTGCGTGAGACCAGGCGGTGGAGCGGCGAGGACATGCGCCGATTCTAGGCCGGATCGGATGCCGGTTGCGGCTGCCGGCGCCGCGCGTGCTCCTGCACGCGGAACGGCCGGATCGTCGATGTGGCGGCCTGCCGATGCGGCGCCTGGCCGCCGTGCCGGTCAGGCATCGGCCTTGCTCAGCTTCAGTGCCGATTCCAGTACCAGGAACAGGCGCCGCACTTCGCCGGCCAGCAGGGCGAAACGCGCGTCCAGTTCGGCGCGCAGGTCGTCGCGCTCGGTGCTTTCCAGCTGGTCCACCGCGCCTTCCAGGAACTTGAGCTTGCGCACCACCAGGTCCTCGCCCAGGACGAAGGAGACGTGGTCATCCAGCACCAGTGCCAGCCTGGTCACCTGCTTGCCGGCCTCCAGGTGCTTGGCGATCTCGTCGCTGAGCAGTTCCTGGTTCTGCGCCTTGACCACGGCGCCGCCATCCATCGCGTCCTTCAGTTCGCATTCCTCGCCCAGCGACAGCCCCTCCGGCAGCGGCTCGCCGGCGATCCAGCCGGTCAGGACGCTGCGCGGGGCCACTTCCGCATTCGGCGGGATCGCCGGGAAGCTGCCCATCGCGCGCCGGATTTCCGAAGCGACGGCCTCGCCGTTCTTGCGCGAGGACGTGTCCACGGCCAGGAAGCCGTGCTCCAGGTCCAGCAGCGCATCGGTGCGCCCGCTCTTGACGAAGGCGCGCGGCAACAGCTCGTGCAGCAGGTCGTCCTTGAGCCGCTTGCGTGCGCGGCCGCCAAGCTTGCGTCCTTCCTTGTCCTCGATTTCCAGCACCTTCTGCGCCAGCAGGTCATTGACCACCGAGCCGGGCAGGATCTTGTTCTCGCTGCCGACCGTCAGCCAGACCGCAGCGCCGACGCGGTGCGAGAGCGCTTCCTCGCCGCGGCCGAACGGCGCGATGAAGCCGCTGGATGACAGCTCGAGCGGGCCAACCGGCTTGAGTGCGGCTTCGGGAAGCAGGTCGTCGAGCGTGGAGAAGTCATGCGAAGCGGGGAAGCGGAAGAAAGTGAGGTTGCGGAAGAACATGTCGGTGTCGATGGCAGGATGGACGCGGCCGCGACCGGCCGGCGCGGGCGGTCGGCAGCGGGAAGGGCAGCTGGGAGGCGCGGCCGCGCGGCATGCCGGGATGGCCGGGCCGACGAAGGCGACGCAGGATGCTCAGGGTAACAAGTCGGCCCGCGGGTGTCCCCGTGCACGGGGACGGTGGGCGCGCCGGCGGTGGTCATTCCCGTTCGGGAGGGACGCCCGGACCGCACCCGTGCGCTCCACTGGCGGCCTTACCACCGGAGGACGCCATGGACCCGACCCGTCGATCACTGCGTGGCCTGCTGGCCATTGCCCTGCTGTGCGCATGTTCCCAGGCCCTGGCCGCCACCCCCGTCGCGGCAGGCCAGGTGCTGACCCTGGTGCTGGCCGAGGAACGGGCCGGCGGCGAGGACGCCCGCGCCACCTACTTCCAGGGCGCGTTCCCGCTTTCGCAGGAGGCCGGGATGCGCGAGCTCGCGAGCCTGCGGGTGGAGAAAGTGCTGCTGGGGGATGGCGCGCCGCAAGGCGTGGGCTTGTACGCATGGCCGGGCAGGGAGGCGGCGGCAGGGGCCCGCGCCAATCCCCGCTACCTGGCCGACTACGGCCCACTGCGAAGCGCAGGGTGGGAGCAGCTCCAGGCCGTGGAGATGGATGTGGCCGCGCCGCAGGCCATCGACATCGACCGCGGCCAGCCACATACCCTGGCCCTGCTGTGGCTGCGCGACCGGGCTGCCTACGACCGCTACTACGCCGGGACCGCGGCATTGCGCGAGCGCCTGGGCGCACGCACGGTGCTGATGCTGCCGGCGCACCGGTACGAGACGCTCACCGACGGCGAGGTCCGGCCGCCGGACCTGGTGGTGCTGGTGCGCTGGGCCTCGCGTGAGGCCATCGACCAGTATCCGGGCGATGCGCAGTTCCTTGCCCGGCAGGAGGATTTCCAGCAGGGCGTGGAACGGCTGGAGTGGTACCGCCTCGGCGCCTGGGACTGAGTTCAGGCCGTGGTGGCCCCGGCCTGGTGCCGTTGCCGGTACTGGACCGGGGTCATGTCCAGCGCCTCGCGGAACTGGCGGTAGAACGAGTTCTTGTTGCCGAACCCGGACTCGAAGGCGATGTCGATCACCCGCCACTCGCAGTCCGGGTCGCGCAGCAGGCGGCAGGCGTGGGCCAGGCGCTGCCGGGCCAGGTACTCGTAGAAGCCGATGCCCAGGTGCACGTTCAGCAGCTCGGAAGTCTGGTGCGTGCTGATTCCCAGCTGGCCGGCCAGGCGCGGCAGCGACAGGTCGCCGTCGCGGTAGAGCTGTTGTTCGTCCATCAGCCGGTCCAACTGACCGGCCAGGGCGCAGGCCAGGCCTTCGTCCAGCTCGCGCCAGTTGGCCGGGCCCGTGGCGGTTGGCCCCGCATCGTCCGGCACCGTGCCGGCAGCCTCGTCCCCGGGCCCGGCATTGGTCGTCGCGGCCCCGCCACGGAAACGCGGAGGGCGGTACAGCAGCGCCCAGGCCACGGCCAGCAGCCAGGCGCTGATCGGCCAGGCGACCCGTTCCAGCGCCGCGATCGGCACCTGGCCCCGGAACAGGCCCGGCACGATCAAGGCTAGGTCGGCCGCCACCATGGCCACCACCCCGGCCAGCAGCCACAGCAGCCAGTAGTAGGCCGTATTGGGATGGCCGCGCCAGATCCGCGCCAGGCGCGGGCGCGCAGCAGCCAGGCCACGGCCGGATGCCACCAGGTAGCCCAGTGCATGCAGGCATCCCAGCGCTTGCAGGACCAGGCCGGTGGACGGGCGCGCGAGCAGCGTGGTCAGGACCACGGCGAACGGCACCAGGTGCAGGCCCGGCCTGGCCGGTGGCCGGCCGGCGGCCAGCCGGACCATCCACCACAGCAGCGGACCCTTGAGCCACAGCGCTGCCTGCGCGCCGGCACCGAGCAGCGGCACGCCGCCGGGCACCACCAGCCGCGAGTAGAAGTAGCCCAGGGTCACGCACATCGAAGCCAGCAGCAGGGCGAACGCGCGATGGATGCCCGGGTGGCCGCGGCGGTCCACCAGCAGGGCCAGCACGCTCCACCCGCTCAGGCTGATGGCGACCAGCAACACGGCCTTCTGCAGCTCCATCCAGGTTCCTCCTAGCGCCTCGCCGGCGGCACCAGAGTGCGCCAGGCTGCGGCCCGCGGGTCATCCCTGATCGGGGATGACCTTGCCGCGCTGCGGTGCGCGGCCCGCCACTGCCGATGCCGGGTTGCGTTCAGGCGCCTTCGCCGGCCGGCTCCCCGGCCAGCCAGTCGTGGGCGTCGGCAGTGGTCGCGCCCTCGCGGTGGCCCAGGGCCTGGAAGTCGAACAGCGCCGGGTCGGCCAGCTGCGAGGGACGGATGTCGCCCAGGGCGCGGGCGATGGTCTCGATCCGTCCGGGCCACTGGCGTTCCCACTGCTGCATCATCAGCCCGACCTGCTTGCGCTGCAGGTTCTCCTGGCTGCCGCACAGGTTGCACGGGATGATCGGGAACTCCATCGCCGTCGCGTACTCGACGATGTCGGCCTCGCGCACGTAGGCCAGTGGCCGGATCACCACGTGGCGGCCGTCGTCGGACAGCAGCTTGGGCGGCATGCCCGACAGCTTGGCGTGGTGGAACAGGTTGAGGAAGAACGTGGCCACCATGTCGTCGCGGTGGTGGCCCAGCGCGATCTTGGTGAAGCCGTGCTCGGCCGCGTAGGTGTACAGCGCGCCGCGGCGCATGCGCGAGCACAGCGAGCACATGGTCTTGCCCTCCGGCACCACGCGGGTGACCACCGAGTAGGTGTCCTGCTCGATGATGTGGAACGGCACGCCCAGCCGGCGCAGGTAGTCGGGCAGCACGTGCTCCGGGAAGCCGGGCTGCTTCTGGTCCAGGTTCACCGCCACCAGCTCGAACGGCACCGGCGCCTTGCGCTGCAACTGCAGCAGGATGTGCAGCAGGGTGTAGCTGTCCTTGCCGCCGGACAGGCACACCATGACCTTGTCGCCAGCCTCGATCATGCCGAAGTCGGCGATGGCCTGGCCGACCTGGCGGCGCAACCGCCTGGCCAGTTTCACCTGCCCGCGCTGGACCGCGCGCGGGCCGATGCGGCGGGAGACGGGTTCGGGCAATGGCAGGACGACACTCATGGATCGCGCATTCTACCGGGGCCGGCTGATGCACGGCCGCGCACGGCCGCGCATGTCGGCGCGCACCGGGGCCGGTGTAAGCTGGCCGGCGTGGAAGCCTCCGACCCCGCTGCCATCACCGAGCGCCTGCACGCGCTGCGCGCCGAGCACCGCGCGCTGGACGCGCGCATCCATCTGCTGGCAGCCAATCCGGTGGACGATCTGGAGGCCAAGCGCCTGAAGCGGCGCAAGCTGCAGCTCAAGGACTGCATCGCCCAGCTGGAGAGCCTGCTGATCCCGGACGAGCCGGCCTGAGCAGGCCGGCGCGGGTCAGTCGGCCGGCGCGGGTTCCTGCACGGGCTTGGCCGCCTCCGGGCTGACCCGCTCGATCGTGTGCCGCAGCTCGCGCCCGAGGATCAGCTTGGCGTCCTTGGCCCACACGTCCAGGCGGTCGTCGAACATCAGCTTGCTGTTCTGGTCCGGCCAGACCACGCGCATCTCGCGCAGCTTCTGGATGAAGCCGCGGAACAGGCTCTTGTCGAAGAACTCCGGTGCAGCCGGGGCATACAGCAGGCTCAGGCGCTGGGCGGCCAGTTGGCAAAGGCTTTCCAGCTCGGCCGTGCCCAAGGTGCCCGGCCCGTTCTTCACCAGCACCGAGATGGCGATGTAGTAGCGCTCGAATGCCTGCTGCAGGGTGTGGCCGATGGCGCGCAGGCGGAACACCTCGTCGCTCTGGCCCTGGTTGCGGTACAGGATGCGGTCCTCGTCCTCGCCTTCCTGCAGCAGCAGTCCCTCGCGCACGAACACATCCGCGTTGCGCTCCACCCGCTGGGCGAATTCGTCCTCGCTCCAGGGCAGGAACAGCTCGGCCTGCAGGAACGGGTACAGCGTGCGCCCCAGCCGCACCAGGGTGCGCCGGCTCATGCGCCGGTTGTGCTGGAAGCAGCAGGCGATCCACGACGATGCGGTGAACAGGTGCACCACGTTGTTGCGGAAGTACGACAGCAGCACCGCGGTATCGCCATGCACGCTGAGCACGTCGCCCAGCGGGTGCGGGGTGCGGTTGAGCACGCCGATCTCCTCGCCGTGGGCGATGATCTCCTCCGGCGCATGCGGGGTGACCGTGCAGCGGTCCGAGTACGGCAGCTCCTCCAGCAGGGTCTTGGACAGCCAGATCTGCGCGCGCAGGTCGCCCTCGCCCATGGCGTGCTTGGGCGTGGACAGCAGGGCCAGGGCCAGCAGGTTGATCGGGTTGACGTCCGCGGCGCAGTTGATCTGGACCTGGATCTTCTGGGCCAGGGCGTCGACCGCGTCGGCCAGCCAGGCCGGCTTCTCCTCTTCGCCGAGCGGACGTCCGTCCCAGCCCGGGGCGCGCTCGGCCAGCATGTCGTCCAGCCGGATCGGTTCGCCGAAATTGACCACCACCTGGCCGTAGTTGCTGCGCAGCACCTTGGGAATCCCCCACAGCAGCGACCAGATCGATTCCTTTTCCTTGGGCTTGCCCGACAGCTCGTCCAGGTAGCTGTTGCCCTCCATCAGCTTTTCGTAGCCGATGTACACCGGCTGGAACAGCACCGGGCGGGTGGGCTGGCGCAGGTACGCGCGCACGGTCATGGCGATCATGCCGCCCTTGGGCTGCAGCAGCCGGCCGGTGCGCGAGCGCCCGCCCTCGATGAAGTACTCCAGCGAGTAGCCGCCGGAGACCAGTTGGGCCACGTACTCGGTGAACACCGCCGAATACAGCGGGTTGCCGCGGAAGCTGCGGCGCATGAAGAACGCACCGCCCTTGCGCAGGATCGTGCCCACCACCGGCAGGTTGAGGTTGATGCCGGCTGCAATATGCGGCGGCACGATGCCGCGCTCGTACAGCAGGTAGGACAACAGCAGGTAGTCCATGTGGCTGCGATGGCAGGGCACGTAGACCACCTCGTGGCCGGGCGCGGCCTCCTTCAGCCTGTCCAGGTGATGGACCAGCACGCCGCGGTAGATCCGGTTCCAGATGGGAGTCAGGACGAAGCTGGCCGAGCGCACCACCGGGTGCGAGTAGTCGGCGGCGATTTCCCAGGCGTAGGCATGCGCCTTGCGCCACGCCTCGGCGGTCTTGCTGCCATCGCGGCGGGCCTGGTTGGCGATGGTCTCGCGCACGCTCTCGGCGGCCAGCACCTTGTTAACCAGCAGCCGCCGAGTGGACAGGTCCGGGCCGATGATCGCCGCGCGGATACGGCGGAAGTGGGCGCGCAGCACGCGCTGCAGCTTGCGCACGGTGCGTTCCGGCGGCAGCCCTTCGGCCACGGTTTCGCGTAGCGACACCGGTGTGGCGAAGCGGACCAGGGTGTCGCGGCCATTGAGCAGGATCGCCAGCAGCCGGCGGAAGCGGCCGACGATGGCCCAGTTTTCCGAGAACAGCACCGAGAACCAGCCACTGTGCCGGTCCGGGGCGCGGCCGACGAAGATCGATACCGGCACCAGGCGCACGTCCAGCGCCGGGTCGGCGCGATGGGCCTGCAGCAGCCGCGCCAGCGAGTCCGAATGGGTGCGTGCGGCCGGGCGCTGGTCGGGGATCAGCGGCGCGGCGTTGCGTCGCGACAGCGCCAGGTAGGCGCGCTTGCGGCCGGTGGGATCGCCGGCCAGCGGCACCAGCGGCGAGGGCAGGCCGGCCTGGCGGCAGGCCTTGTCCAGGATCAGCGCGTTGGACAGGCCGTAGTCTTCCAGCACGTAGCACAGCGGGCGCGGGTCGCCGTCGTCCAGCGGCCGGTCACCCGGCTCCAGCTTCAGGTCCAGCCACGGATCGGACAGCCAGCCCAGCAGCCGCGCCCACAGCGGGCGCTTGGCCTGCGCCGGGGGCCGGGCGGTGGCCGTCGTCGGGGCCGCAGCGCCAGCGGACTCCGGGGGGACAGCGGACTCCGGGGGGACAGCGCCGTCGCCCGCAACGGCGGGTGCCGGCGCGGAAGTGGCCTGGTCCGGAGCCGGGGACGCCGAAGGATCGCCCGGCGCGGGCTCCGGGAACGGCAGGGGATTCTGTTCGGGCATGGGGCGATTATCGCGCAGGTGCCGGTGGATCCTGTTCCGGGGCCGGTGGCGGCTCCGGCAGCCCCGGCAACTCGGCGATGGCCTGCGCGGCGGCAGCGGCCAGCAGGGCATCGGCCTGGGCCAGGTAATCGCTGAGGTACCAGTGGCCGCCACGCCGGGTCAGGCTGACCACGGTGTCGATCTCGGTGCTGCCCAATGCGTACTGGATGCGCACGCTGGCCTGGTCGCCATCCTCCTGCACCAGGCCGGTGCGCAGTTCGGCCAGGCTGGCATCCAGGTCCAGCCCGTACCCGGCGATCACCGCTTTTGTCGCGGCCAGGAATGGCCCCAGCCTGCGCAGGCTTTCTTCCATGCCGGCCTCGCGCAGGCTGTCCTCGGCGTCCAGGCCGGTGGCGCGTGCGGCAGCCGTCAGCTGGCCGATCGCCGCATGGGCGCGCTTGCGGTCACCCAGTGGCGCCCGCACGGCCCAGGCCCCGAGCGCGGCAACGACCTGGGTGTAGTGGCCGCGTTCCTCGGCGCTGTAGTGCCCCTGTTGTTCCAGGTACTGGGCGCCGAACAGGGCCAGGGAGCGGGCGGCATCGCGCAGGGCCACCCCCTGGCCGGCGAACTGGCGGTCGTACGCTTGCCCGAGTGCCTGCTCGGCGCCGGGCCTGGCCAGCGCCGCCAGGGCTGGCTGCAACTGGCTGTCCAGCGGCAACTCCGACAGCGGCCAGCGGCTGCGGTCGTCGCGCCAGGCCTGGGCCAGGCCGGCATGCATATCGGGCGGCAGGGCGTCGCGGGCGAAGGCGGCCAGGTCGTTGTTGCCCAGGTGGGTGACCAGCTGGCGGACCGCGCCGGCCGGCTCGCTGGCAGCGCCGGGCAGTTCCGGCGCGGCAGGTTTGCCGCAACCGCCCAGCATGGCCAGCAGCAGCAGGCCCGCGCCCAGCCTCGATCGGCCTTGCGCGGGCGCGTGGAAGCGCGGTGGATGCATGCAGCCGTTCCCCGGGTCGGGTTCCCGGCCCGAGTGTGGCCGCTGGTGCCGGGCCGGGCAACCCGCGCCGGGGGCGGGCACGACAGGGCCCGTCCGGACCCCAGGCACAAAAAGGGGAGGCGCCTGGCCTCCCCGAAAACCAGCCGAAGCTGGAGGACATCGTGTTGTGGCATGGCTCCGGCCGGGCCGGACGGGGTCATGCTAACGCCGGGCAGAACTTTAGGCAACACATGAGGTTGCAGCCATCAAGCCTTTGATTTTTCAGACATAGCCAGTGCAATTTCGGCCTGGATCGCCGCCGCCGCCGCCGCCGGGTCGGGGGCATTGCGGATCGGCCGGCCAATCACCAGGGCGTCGGCGCCATCGGCCAGCGCGCGGGCCACGCCGACGCTGCGTTTCTGGTCGTCGCCGACCGGGCCTGCGGGACGGATGCCCGGGCACACGATGGAGAAGCCGGCACCGGTGGCCCGCCGGATCGGGCCGGCCTCCAGCCCGGATGCGATCACGCCGTCCACGCCGGCCGCCTGGGCGGCCAGCGCACGTTCGACCACGATCCGCTCCGGGTCGGCGTCGATGCCCATCGAGCGCAGGTCGCTGCCGTCCATCGAGGTGAGCACGGTGACCGCAAGCAGGCGCATGTCGCCGCCATTGGCCGCGGCGGCGGCCTGCATCATCGCCGGGTGCCAGCCGTGGATGGTGCAGTAGCTCACCGGCCAGCGCCCCAGCCCGGCGACCACGCCGGCCACGGTGGCGGGGATATCGAAGAACTTCAGGTCCACGAACACCTTCTTGCCGCGTGCGGCCAGCGCGTCCAGCACCTGGAAGTATTCGCCCGAGGCCAGCAGTTCCATGCCGATCTTGTAGAACTGCACGGTCTGGCCCAGGCGGTCGATCCAGGCCAGCGCCTGCGCCCGGTCGGGCACGTCCAGGGCAAAGATCAGCCGCTCGGTGTCGGTCAGTTGCAGCGGCGGCCGGCTCACGGCGTCGACTCCCGTACGCCGCACGCAATCACCCGGACGCGCGCTGCGCTTGCACGCCGGCTCGGGGCGGCAGCACGGGCCGGCAGGGGGGCACGGGAGGCGGTAAGACGCATGCGTGGACCGGAATGATGGAGGTGCGCCAGTGTAGCGGCTCGCACGGGCGCGACTTCCCGCATCCGTGCGCCGCCGAGCGGCCTGCCTTGCGCGGTGCATTCGCGACGCGGGCTGCGGATGGGTAAGCTTCGGGGTCCGGATCGGTCCGGCAGGCCGGCCGCGCGCGCCCGGGGTCCGGGGCTGGCAGGCATGGCGCTACGCAACATGCATCCGGGGGACTTACGTGCTAGAAAAGCCGTATGGTACCGCTAACTTTTCCCGGCCCGGGAGTGAACCCTGGTCGGAAGTCGTTGTGGCTGAAGGGTTTGTTGCGGCGCAGCAAGCCGGCGGGCCGAAAACTTGTCCACAAGCATTTCGCGCAAGGGGAATCCATATGACCGTGTCTGCCAACCGTTCCTTCGCCGCATGCGGCCGTGAGGAGTGCGGCGCATGAGCCTGTACGCCGGCCTGGACGTGGGCACCCAGAGCGTCAAGCTGGTCGCCTACGACCCCGATACCCGCCAGGTGGTGGCCACGACCGGCCATCCGCTGGATCTTGCCGCCGGCGACGACGGCAGCCGCGAGCAGCGCGCCGAATGGTGGATCGAGGCCATCCGCGCCAGCTTTGCCGCGCTGGACCCGGGCGTGCGGGCGAGGATCCGCGCCATCGGCGTGTCCGGCCAGCAGCACGGCTTCGTGCCGCTGGACCGCGCCGGCAACGTGCTGGCGCCGGCCAAGCTGTGGTGCGACACCAGCACCTCGGCCGAGTGCGGACAGATCATGGATGCGGTCGGCGGCGCGCAGCGCAGCATCGAGGTGGCCGGCAACCCGATCCTGGTGGGCTACACCGCCTCCAAGCTGCCCTGGACCCGGCGCCATCGCTCGCAGGTGTATGCGCAACTGGCCACCATCCTGCTGCCGCACGATTACGTGAACTTCTGGCTCACCGGCGAGAAGTGGATGGAACACGGCGACGCCTCCGGCACCGGCTGGCTGGACGTGCGCAACCGTCGCTGGTCCGACCAGATGATCGCCGCCACCGACAAGGACCGCGACCTGCGTCCGTGCCTGCCGCCACTGGTGGACGCCGACACCATGTTCGCGATCGCCCCGGCCATCGCCGCCGAGCTGGGCCTGTCCAGCGAGGTGCGCGTCTCGGCAGGTGGTGGCGACAACATGATGGCGGCCATCGGCACCGGCAACGTCTCGCCGGGCGTGCTGAGCATGAGCCTGGGCACCTCCGGCACCCTGTTCGCGTATTCGGACCGGCCCATGGTCGACGCGCAGGGCCGCTGGGCCGCGTTCTGCGATTCCACCGGCGGCTGGCTGCCGCTGATCTGCACCATGAACTGCACCGTGGCCACCGAAGCCGTCGCCAAGCTGTGCAGCTTCTCGACCAAGGAGGGCGACGCCCTGCTGGCCGGGACCCGGCCCGGCGCCGGCGGCCTGCTGATGCTGCCGTTCCTAAATGGCGAGCGCACCCCGGACCTGCCCAACGGCAAGGGCAGCCTGTTCGGCATGACCGCCACCAACCTCACCCCGGCCAACCTGTACCGGGCGGCGATGGAAGGCGCGGTATACAGCCTGAAGAACGGCTACGACGCCTTCGTCGACGCGGGCATGCGTTTCGAGGCCATCCGCCTGACCGGCGGCGGCAGCCACAGCGCGGTGTGGCGGCAGATGGTGGCCGATGTGTTCGGGCTGCCGGTCGACGTGCCCGAACAGGCCGAGGGCGCCGCCTTCGGTGCCGCCCTGCAGGCACTGTGGGCCGACCAGCGTGCCAACGACCCGGGCACCGACCTGGCCGCCCTGGCCGCCGCGCACGTGCGCCTGGACCCGCGCCTGTCCGCACACCCCAACGCCGAGGCGACTGCCGCCTACGCGGCGCAGTACCAGCGTTTCCTTTCCCACCTCGACGCGATCCGGCCGTTGTACGCTGCCTGACCGCATCGCCTCCCGACTCACCACTTCACTGACGGAATCCGCACATGAGCACCAAGGCATTCATCGGCGCCAAGGAGTATTTCCCGGGCATCGGCTCGATCCCCTTCGAGGGCATCGGTTCTGACAACCAGCTGGCGTTCAAGCACTACGACGCCAACAAGGTCATCGGCGGCAAGACCATGCGCGAGCACCTGCGCTTCGCGGTCTGCTACTGGCACACCTTCTGCAACGCCGGCGCCGACCCGTTCGGCCCGGGCACGCGCCGCTTCCCGTGGGAAAAGGACAGCGCGATGGCCAGCGCCGAAGCCAAGGTCGACGCCGCGTTCGAGTTCTTCACCAAGCTCGACGTGCCGTACTACTGCTTCCATGACGTGGACATGGCTCCGGACGCCGAGGACATCGGCCAGTACGAGAAGAACCTCAAGCACCTGGTCGGCCTGGCCAAGGAGCGCCAGCAGGCGACCGGCGTCAAGCTGCTGTGGGGCACCGCCAACCTGTTCTCGCACCCGCGCTACATGAACGGCGCCGGCACCAACCCCGACTTCAACGTCGTTGCCCGCGCCGCGGTGCAGGTCAAGGCCGTGCTCGACGCGGTGGTCGAACTGGGCGGCGAGCACTACGTGTTCTGGGGCGGCCGCGAAGGCTACGCCACCCTGCACAACACCGACATGAAGCGCGAGCTGGCCAATTTCGCCCGCTTCCTGACCTCGGCCCGCGACTACGGCCGCAGCATCGGCTTCAAGGGCCAGTTCTTCATCGAGCCCAAGCCGATGGAGCCGATGAAGCACCAGTACGACTTCGACAGCGCCACCGTGGCCGGCTTCCTCAAGGAGCATGGCCTGGAGAAGGACTTCTCGCTGAACATCGAGGCCAACCACGCCACCCTGTCCGGCCACACCTTCGAGCACGACCTGCAGGTGGCGTCCGACCACGGCCTGCTGGGCAGCATCGACGCCAACCGCGGCAACGCGCAGAACGGCTGGGACACCGACCAGTTCCCGACCGACCTGTACGACACCGTGGGCGCGATGCTGGTGGTGCTGCGCCAGGGCGGCCTGGTGGGCGGCCTGAACTTCGACGCCAAGCCGCGCCGCGAATCCACCGACATGGAGGACCTGTTCATCGCCCACATCGGCGGCATGGACGCGTTTGCCCGTGGCCTGGAAGTGGCCTACGGCCTGCTCAACGATTCGCCGTGGGAAACCTGGCGCAAGCAGCGTTACGCCAGCTTCGACAGCGGCGCCGGTGCGGATTTTGCCGCCGGCAAGCTGGGCCTGGCCGACCTGGCCGCGCTGGCACCCAAGCTGGGCGAGCCGCAGCAGATCAGCGGCAAGCAGGAGCGCTACGAGAACCTGCTCAACCAGTACCTGCTGCGCTGATACAAGACATCGCCGGGGCATGCGCCCCGGTGACCGCACCGCGCCCGCCGCCTCACCGCGGCGGGCGTGTGGATTCTCGAGGGAGGGGCCCCGATGGCGGTTCAACAGAATGTGGCTGGCGCGGCACCCGCGTCCGGCAATGAAAACACGCACTTCATCATCCTGATCAGCCTGGTCGCCACCATCGGCGGCTTCCTGTTCGGTTACGACAGCGGCGTGATCAACGGCACGGTCGACGGCATCACCGCCGCGTTCAAGTCCGACGCCGCGGTCACCGGTTTCAACGTGGCATCCATGCTGCTGGGCTGCGCGATCGGCGCGTGGTTCGCCGGCACCCTGGCCGACCGTTACGGCCGCCGCACGATGCTGCTGTGGGCAGCGGTGTTCTTCATCGTCTCGGCATGGGGATCGGGCATTGCCACCTCCTCGGCCGAATTCGTGATCTACCGCGTGCTGGGTGGTTTCGCGGTTGGCGCGGCCAGCGTGATGTCGCCGGCCTACATCGCTGAAGTGGCCCCGGCGCGCTACCGCGGCCGGCTGGCCACGGTGCAGCAGATCGCGATCATCTCCGGCCTGTTCTTCTCGTTCCTGAGCAACTGGTGGCTGGCCGGCCATGCCGGTGCCTCCACCGCGGTGCTGTGGCTGGATTACGCAGCATGGCGCTGGATGTTCTGGGCCGAGCTGGCGCCGGCGTTCCTGTTCCTGTTTGCACTGTTCTTCATTCCGGAAAGCCCGCGCTACCTGGTGGCGCGTGGGTTCCAGGAGCGCGCCGGCAAGGTGCTGGCACGCCTGTACGGCGCCGGTGAAGGCCAGCGCAAGCTGTCCGAGATCCTGGGGTCGCTGGCAACCGACCAGCACCGTCCGCGGCTGTCGGACCTGATCAGCAAGGTCACCGGCAAGGTCCGCCCGATCGTGTGGGTGGGCGTGGGCCTGGCCACGTTCCAGCAACTGGTCGGCATCAACGTGGTGTTCTACTACGGCGCGGTGCTGTGGCAGGCGGTCGGCTTCTCCGAGGGCGACGCACTGCTGATCAACGTGCTGTCCGGCGCGCTGAGCATCGGCGCCTGCCTGGTCACCATCGTCCTGGTCGACCGGGTCGGGCGCAAGCCGCTGCTGTGGGTGGGCTCGGCCGGCATGGCGATCAGCCTTGCGGTGGTGGCCGCGGCCTTTGCCACCGGCACCCTGGATGACGCCGGCAAGCTGCAGCTGCCCGGGCAAATGGGCCTGGTGGCGCTGGTGGCGGCCAACATCTACGTGGTGTTCTTCAACGCCTCGTGGGGTCCGATCATGTGGGTGATGCTGGGCGAGATGTTCCCCAACCAGATCCGCGGTTCGGGCCTGGCGGTGGCGGGCCTGGCGCAATGGGTGGCGAACTTCATCATCACCTGGACCTTCCCGATGCTGCTGGCCGGGATCGGCCTGGCGGCCGCCTACGGCCTGTACGCGACGGCGGCGTTCCTGTCGGTGTTCTTCGTGCTGCGCTTCGTCCGCGAGACGAAGGGCCGCGAGCTGGAACAGATGGAGGGCTGACGTGGCCCTGGCGCGCGGCGCGCTCCCCGGCTCAGCCCGGCGGGCGCGCGGGCGGTGCAACCGAATCGCGCATCACGAGCTGGTGGTCGACCACGTGGTCGACCACCTCGTGCTGTTCGGTGTGGATGCTGCGCAGCAGGATGTCCATGGCCGTGTTGGACATGCTGGCGATCGGCTGGCGGATGGTGGTCAGCTCGGGCCACACGGTCGTGGCGGCCGAGGTGTCATCGCAGCCGACCACCGACAGGTCGCGCGGCACTTCCAGCCCGTTGCGGTGCGCCACCGAGACCACGGCCGCGGCCATGTCGTCGTTGCTGGCGAAGATGGCCGTCGGGCGTTTCCTGCGCGCGAGCAGCTTTTCGGCGGCGGCCAGGCCGGACAGGTAGGTGAAGTGGCCCTGCTGCACGAGGCTGTCGTCCAGTGCGATGCCGGCTTCCACCAGGGCTGCGCGGAAGCCGTCGTAGCGGCGCGCGCTGGCGGTCTGGTTGGGGGGGCCCTTGATGAAGCCGATCCGGGTATGGCCGCGCGCGATCAGGTGCGCGGTCATTTCCTTGCTTGCGCGGAAGTCGTCGATGCGCACGTGGGACACGTCCGGTGCCACGTGGGCCGAGGCCAGCGCCACCACCGGCACCCCCGCCTTGACCAGCTCCGAGATCACCCCGCGCGATTCGCTCAGCGGCGGCGGCAGCAGCACGCCGGCCACGCTGCGCGCCAGCACGCGGGCGGCACTGCGCTCGGCCTCGGCGCTGTAACCATCCCAGCTGTGCACCACCAGCTGCGCGGCGGTGCGGGCGGCTGCACGCAGCGCGCCCACCAGCAGTTCACTGAGGTAGGCGCCGGACGGGTTGGTGTAGATCAGCGCGATCCGGGTGCCCTGGGCCGCGGCCAGCGAGCGGGCGGCCAGGTTGGGCGTGTAGTCGAGCGCCTCTACCGCACGCATGACCTGTTGGCGGGTACTCTCGCGCACGTTGGTGTTGCCGTTGATCACGCGCGAGACCGTCATCGGCGAGACCCCGGCCACTGCCGCGACCTCGTGGATCGTGACCGCACGACTCTTCCGCCGCGCCGACTTCGTGGTGGTCCCCAAGATTGGTTACTCCGATTGGCCAGACGCGGTCGCATGACCGTGATGAATGGACTCCGGCCTTACCAGCCGCGCGTGATCCCCCCGGAAGGCGGCACCGGGCAAGGCATACCCTAGGCAATCATGATATCGATAACATCCAGGTGCGGCGAACGCACCCCCCCTCGCGCCCGGCGCCCGATTCCAGTGTGCCTGGCCCTGCTGGCGCTGCTGCTGGGCCTGCTGCTGGCCCTGCCTGGTGCGGCCCAGGCGCGCGCGCTCCCGGATGAGGACGGTTACGCGCTGTGGCTGCGCTATCTCCCGGTGCAACAGGTGGCCCCGCTGCGTGCGGTGAGCGCTGCGGTGGCCGCGCCTGCCGCCACGCCCACCCAGGTGGTGGCCCGTGACGAACTGCGGCGTGGCCTGGAAGGATTGTCGGGCAGGCGCCCGGCCGCAGTCGATGGCGTGCCCCGCGATGGCGTGGTGGTGCTGGGCACGCCGGCGTCCTCGCCGCTGGTGGCCGCGCTGGACCTGGACCTGGCCGGCATCGGCGAAGAAGGCTACCTGGTGCGCAGCGTGCGCATCGGCGGCCGTGCCGCGACCGTGATCGCCGCCAATTCCGACATCGGCGTGCTGTACGGGGTGTTCCACTTCCTGCGCCTGGCCCAGACCGGGCAGCCACTGGCGGCGCTGGATGTCACCCAGGCACCGAAGGTGAAGGTGCGCGTGCTCAACCACTGGGACAACCTGGACCGGTACGTCGAGCGCGGCTATGCGGGTGAGTCGATCTGGGACTGGCACCGGCTGCCGGACTGGCTGGACCCGCGCTACACCGACTATGCGCGCGCCAATGCCTCCATCGGCATCAATGGCACGGTGCTCAACAACGTCAATACAAGCGCACTGGCATTGACACCGATGTACCTGGACAAGACCGCGGCGCTGGCCTCGGTGTTCCGGCCGTATGGCATCAAGGTGTACCTGAGCGCGCGCTTCAGTGCGCCGATCGAGATCGGCGGCCTGCCCACCGCCGATCCGCTGGACCCGGCCGTGCGCCGCTGGTGGAAGGACAAGGTCGACGAGATCTACCGCACCATCCCCGATTTCGGCGGGTTCCTGATCAAGGCCAATTCGGAAGGGCAGCCGGGCCCCCAGGACTACGGCCGCAGCCACGCCGATGGCGCCAACATGATGGCCCAGGCGTTTGCCCCGCATGGCGGCATCGTGATGTGGCGCGCCTTCGTGTACTCGCACGAGGAGCCGGACGACCGGCACAAGCAGGCGTACACCGAGTTCGTGCCGCATGACGGGGCGTTCGAGCCCAACGTGCTGGTGCAGGTCAAGAACGGCGCGATCGACTTCCAGCCGCGCGAGCCGTTCCACCCGCTGTTCGGCGCCATGCCCGGGACCCCGTTGATGATGGAGTTCCAGATCACCAAGGAGTACCTGGGCTTCGCCACCCACCTGGCGTACCTGGCGCCGATGTACGAGGAAGTGCTGCGTGCCGACACCCACGCCCGCGGCCCGGGCTCGACCGTGGCCAAGGTGGTCGACGGGTCGCTCGACGGGCATGCGCTCACCGGCATGGCCGGCGTGGCCAACATCGGCGTGGACCGCAACTGGAGCGGCTCGCACTTCGACCAGGCCAACTGGTACGCCTACGGCCGCATGGCGTGGGATCCGTATGCAGGCTCGGCCGACATCGCCCGCGACTGGGTACGCATGACCTTCTCCACCGACCCGGCAGTGGTCGAGCCGGTGGTCGGGATGATGATGGGCTCGCGCGAGGCGGTGGTGGACTACATGACCCCGCTGGGCCTGCATCACCTGATGGGCCGCGGCCATCATTACGGGCCCGGCCCGTGGGTGGAGGGCGGCCCGCGCGCGGACTGGACCTCGGTGTACTACCACCGCGCCGACGCGCGCGGCATCGGCTTCGACCGCAGCGCCGGCGGCAGCAATGCCGTGGCGCAGTACGCGCCGCCGGTGGCTGCGCAGTTCGGCAACCTGGAGACCGTGCCGGAAGAGTTCCTGCTGTGGTTCCACCACGTGCCCTGGGACCACCGCATGGCCTCGGGCAATACGCTGTGGGACGAGCTGGTGCTGCGCTACGGCCGCGGCGTGGACGAGGTGCGCGGCATGCGCGCCACCTGGGCCGGGCTGGAAGGCAGGATCGATCCCGCCCGCCACCACCAGGTTGCGGTGTTCCTGGGCATCCAGGAGAAGGAAGCGCAGTGGTGGCGCGACGCCAGCATCGCCTACTTCCAGACGTTCGCAAAGCGGCCGTTGCCGGCCGGCCAGGCTGCGCCGCCGCACAGCCTGGAGTATTACAAGTCGCTGCAGTTCCCGTTCGCACCAGGGGATGGAAAATGACCCACGCATCGCACCCGGCCGTCGGCCGCTTCACCCGCTGCCTGGCGGCGGCCGTGCTGGTCGCCGCGCCTTGGCTTCCGGCATTGGCGCAGCAGGCACCGGCGCCGCTGCTGCACACCATGTTCCAGGACCATGCCGTCCTCCAGCGCGACCAGCCGTTGCGCGTGTGGGGCCTGGCGCCGCCGGGCGAGACGGTGCGGATCGAACTGGCCGGTCGCAGCGCCAGCGCCCGTGCCGGGGCCGATGGTCGCTGGCAGGCGGCGCTGCCTGCGTTGGAGGCCGGTGGCCCGCACACCCTGGTTGCCAGCGCCGGCAAGGCGCAGCAGACCGTGTCGGACCTTCTGGTCGGCGACGTGTGGCTGTGCTCGGGCCAGTCGAACATGGAGCTGCAGGTGTGGCGTTCGCTGGACGCGCGTGCCGAGATTGCCAGTGCCGGCAACGACCGCATCCGCCTGCTCACCGTGCCGCAGGTGTCGGAAGTCAGCGCGCAGGCGACGTTCTCGCGTCCGGTGCAGTGGCGGCCGGTCGATTCGGAATCGGTGCGCGACTTCTCGGCGGCCTGTTATTTCTACGCGCGCGAACTGCAGAAGACCGTGGACGTACCCATGGGCCTGGTCAACGCGGCATGGGGCGGCTCGCGGATCGAGCCGTGGATCGGAGCGCCGACGCTGCGCACCCTGGGCCGCCTGGACGGCGAACTGGACGTGCTGGAGCGCTTCGCGGTCGATCCGGCCGCTGCGGTCGCGCAGTGGGGCCGGCTGTGGCAGGACTGGTGGAGTGGACGCCCGGGGGTGAGCGCCGGTGACGCACCGTGGGATGCCGCCACCCAGGCCGCAGGCAACTGGCGCCAGGCACCGGCGGCGCTGGGCGCGTGGGAGCGCTGGGGCGTGCCCGAGCTTGCCGAGTTCAACGGCATGGTCTGGTACCGCACAACGGTTGAGCTGACCGCCGCCCAGGCCGCGCAGGATGCGGTGCTGGCGCTGGGCCCGGCCGACGAGATCGACATGACCTGGGTGAACGGCCAAGGCGTGGGCAGCACCTATGGCGCAGGCAGCGGCCGCGAGTACACGTTGCCCGCCGGGTTGCTGCGCGAAGGGGGCAACGAAGTCGTGGTCAACGTGCTCGACACCTACCGCGATGGCGGCCTGGCCGGTCCGGCCACCCTGCACGCACTGGTGCTGGCTGACGGCACCCGCGTGCCGCTGGCGCAGGGCTGGGAATACCGGATCGTGCCGCGCGAAGCCGGCAACCCGCCGCGCGCGCCGTGGCAGAGCGCCGCGGGGCTGTCCACGCTGTACAACGGCATGATCGCGCCGCTGGGCCATTACGGATTGCGCGGCGCGCTGTGGTACCAGGGCGAGTCCAACACCGGCGAGCCGGACGAGTACGCCGATCTGCTGCGCGCGCTGCGCGACGACTGGCGCGCGCGCTTCAGCCCCGACCTGCCGCTGCTGGTGGTCCAGCTGGCCGGCTTCGGCATGCCCAACAGCGCGCCGGTGGAAAGCGGCTGGGCCGATCTGCGCGAGGTGCAGCGCGCGGTGGCCGCCGAGGATGCGCGCACCGGGCTGGTGGTGGCCATCGACATCGGCGACCGCTACGACATCCACCCGACCAACAAGCAGGAGCTGGGCCGGCGCCTGGCCCGTGTGGCGCGCCACGTGGTGTACGGCGAGGCGATCGCGCCGTCCGGCCCGGTGCCGACCGGCGCCAGCCGCAACGGCGACGCGGTGGTGGTGGCGTTCGGCGACGTCGAGGGCACCCTGGTGGCCTACGGTGCCGACGCTCCGCTGGGTTTCGAACTGTGTACCGACGCGCCTGGTTCGTGCCGGTTCGCGCGCGCCGAGCTGTGGCACAACCGCGTCACCCTGCGCACTTCGCACGCGCACGAGGCAACCCGGGTGCGCTATTGCTGGGCCGACAGCCCCGTGTGCACCTTGTTCGATCGCAACGACAGCGGCCCGGGCATGCCGGCCGGACCGTTCGAGATCCCCCTTTCCCCCATGGCCGAAGACGACCACGCCCGATGAACACCGACGCTACCCAGACTTCCCCGCAGGGCTCCCATGGCGACCGCCGCATCGTCGATGCGAAGGTCATCGTCACCTGCCCGGGGCGCAACTTCGTCACCCTGAAGATCACCACCGCCTCGGGCGTGTACGGCCTGGGCGACGCCACCCTCAACGGCCGCGAGCTGGCGGTCGCGTCCTACCTGCAGGACCACGTGGTGCCGAACCTGATCGGCCGCGACGCTGGCCGCATCGAGGACATCTGGCAGTTCCTGTATCGCGGCGCGTACTGGCGCCGTGGTCCGGTGACGATGAGTGCGATCGCCGCAGTGGACGTGGCGCTGTGGGACATCCTCGGCAAGATGGCCGGGCTGCCCGTGTACCAGTTGCTGGGTGGCCGCTCGCGCGAGGGTGCGCTGGTATACGGCCATGCCAATGGCCGCGACATCGAGGAGGCCACCGATGCGGTGGGCGGTTTCATCGAGCAGGGGTTCCTGGCGGTGCGCGCGCAGTGCGGCGTGCCGGGCGTGAAGAAGGCCTACGGCATCTCCAACGCCAAGGGCTACGAGCCGGCCGAGAGCGAACTGCCGCTGGAGACGACCTGGAACACGCCGCGCTATCTGGACGTGGTGCCCAAGCTGTTCGAGCGCCTGCGCGCCGACCACGGCAGCGAGGTGGAACTGCTGCACGACGTGCACCACCGTCTGACCCCGATCGAGGCCGCGCGCCTGGCCCGGTCGCTGGAGCCGTACCGGCTGTTCTGGCTGGAAGACGCCACCCCGGCCGAGAACCAGGCCTCGTTCGAGCTGATCCGCAAGCACTCGGTCACCGCGCTGGCGGTGGGCGAGGTGTTCAACTCGGTGTGGGACTGCAAGCACCTGATCGAGAACCAGCTGATCGACTACATCCGTGCCACCATCGTCCATGCCGGCGGCATCACCCACGTGCGCCGGCTGGCGGATTTCGCCGCCATGTACCAGGTGCGCACCGGCTTCCACGGCGCCACCGACCTGTCGCCGGTGACCATGGGCGCGGCGCTGCACTTCGACACCTGGGTGCCCAACTTCGGCATCCAGGAGTACATGTTCCACACCGACGAGACCGACGCGGTGTTCCCGCACGATTACGAACTCCGGGCAGGACGCCTGCACGTGGGCGACACGCCGGGGATCGGCGTGGACATCGACGAGAAGCTGGCGGCCAGCTTCCCTTACGCACCAAAGCAGTTGCCCATCGCGCGCCTGGAAGACGGCGCGATGTGGAACTGGTGACGCAACACAATCTGGAGAGGTATCTACCCATGATCGACCGCAACAATCGCGCCCGCCCGGGCCACACCCGCATCCTGGCCGCCGGCATCGCCGCGCTGCTGCTTGCCGCCTGCGCGGACCGCACGGCCGAGTCCCCGGCCAACGTCGACCAGTCTGCCGGCCAGGCCGCCGCAGACGGCCGCACCGTGTACTTCGACTGGTTCGAGTACACCGGCCGCGACGCCGCGTTCGAGGCGCAGGTGCCGGAAGGCAGCTTCCGCAACCCGGTGCTGTCAGGCTTCTACTCGGACCCCAGCGTGGTCGCCGCCAACGACAAGTTCTACCTGGTGTCGTCCACCTTCACCTTCTTCCCCGGCATCCCGGTGATGGAGAGCGAGGACCTGGTGCACTGGAAGCAGGTGGGCAATGCGATCCACCGGCCGGAGCAGCTGGACTTCGACGGCCTGGGCGTGTCGCGCGGCGTGTTCGCGCCGGCCATCGAGTTCCATGACGGCACCTTCTACGTGGTCAACACCTCGGTCGATGCCGGTGGCAACTTCATCGTCACCGCCAAGGACCCGGCCGGCCCGTGGTCCGATCCGATCTGGCTGCCGACCATCGGTGGCATCGATCCGTCGCTGTTCTTCGACGAGGACGGCAAGGTCTACATCCTCAACAACGACGAGCCGGAAGTGCCGGTGCGCTACGACGGCCACCGCGCCATCTGGCTGCAGGAAATCGACATCGCCAACGGCAAGCCGTTCGGTCCGCGCAAGGTGCTCATCGATGGCGGCATCAAGCCCGAAGAGAACCCGATCTGGATCGAGGGCCCGCACATCTACAAGGTCGATGGCTGGTACTACCTCAGCAACGCCGAGGGCGGCACGTCGGTCAACCACTCGCAGGTGATCCTGCGCAGCCGCGACATCTGGGGCCCGTACGAGGTCTATGCCGACAACCCGATCCTGACCCAGCGCGACCTTGACCCGAACCGGCCGCTGCCGGTCACCAACGCCGGCCACGCCGACATGGTGAAGGGTCCGGACGGCACCTGGTGGGCGACCTTCCTGGCCAGCCGCAACTACGGCGTGGACCACTACAACACCGGCCGCGAGACCTTCCTGCTGCCGGTGACCTGGAAGGATGGCTGGCCGGTGATCCTGCCCCACAACGAGTCGATCCCGTACGTGCTGCCGGGCCCGTCGTTCATGAAGAAGCCGGCCGACCAGGCACCGATGACCGGCAACTTCACCTGGCGCGACGAGTTCGACACCGTCGAGCTGGGCAAGGGCTGGATGACCCCGCGCGTGCCCAAGACCCAGTGGTATGACGGCACCTCGCGCCCGGGCTGGCTGGCGATCCAGCCGCTGGCCGAGCGCCTGGACACCAAGGTCAACCCGGCGTTCTACGGCCGCCGCCAGCAACACCTGGTGTTCGACGCCAGCAGCGCGATGGAGCTGCCGGCCGCCGGTGTGGCTGCCGGCCTGGCCGCCTTCCAGGGTGATACGCACTGGTACTTCCTGGGCGTGCGCCGCACCGGTGACAACGGCGCCGAGGTGTTCCTGGAGAAGAAGGCCGGTGGCGAGGTCGAAGTGGTGGCAAGCCAGCCGACAAGCGAGGTCGAGCTGCTGACCCTGCACATCAAGGGCAACGAGGGCAGCTACGGCTTCGGCTTCGATGCCGGCCAGGGCGTGCAGTGGCTGGTGGAGGACGCCGACGGCACGGTGCTGAGCACCGATGTGGCCGGCGGCTTCGTCGGCGCCACCCTCGGCCCGCACGCGCGCCTGGAAGACACGCCTTGAGCGGCGCCGGCCACGCCGGTCCCGTCCGGTCCCACGTAAGCGAGGAGCACGCGATGGACAACATGGTTTCCCCGCAGGCCAGGCCTGCCACCCGGGCTGGCGGCGCACTGCGCCGCCGCCTGGTCGCGCGCGGCTGCGCGCTTGCCCTGCTGGCGGCCGTGCCCGGGTTGCACGCCCAGGCCGATGACGCGCGGCCGTGGCTGGACACCACGCGCAGCTTCGAGGACCGCGCCGCCGCCCTGGTGGCGCAGATGACCCTTGAAGAAAAGGCCGCGCAGATGCAGAACGACTCCCCGGCGATCGAGCGCCTGGGGCTGCCGGCCTACGACTGGTGGAACGAAGCACTGCACGGCGTGGCCCGCGCCGGCGTGGCCACCGTGTTCCCGCAGGCCATCGGCATGGCCGCCTCGTTCGACATCCCGCTGATGGACCAGGTCGCAAACACCATCAGCGACGAGGCCCGTGCCAAGCACCACGAGTTCCTGCGCCGCGGCGAGCATGGCCGCTACCAGGGGCTGACGATGTGGTCGCCCAACATCAACATCTTCCGCGACCCGCGCTGGGGCCGTGGCCAGGAAACCTATGGCGAGGACCCGTACCTGAGCGGGCGCATGGGCGTGTCCTTCGTGCGCGGCCTGCAGGGCAACGACCCCACCTACCGCAAGCTGGACGCCACCGCCAAGCACTTCGCGGTGCACAGCGGGCCGGAGGCCGACCGCCACACCTTCGACGTGCATCCCAGCCGCCGCGACCTGTGGGAAACCTACCTGCCGGCGTTCGAGACGCTGGTCAAGGAAGGCGATGTCAACGCGGTGATGGGCGCCTACAACCGCGTCTATGGCGAATCGGCCAGCGGCAGCAAGGAGCTGCTGCAGGACATCCTGCGCCAGCAGTGGGGCTTCAAGGGCTACGTGATGTCCGATTGCTGGGCGATCGTGGACATCTGGAAGAACCACAAGATCGTGGAAACCCCGGAGGAAGCGGCCGCGCTGGCGGTGAAGAACGGCACCGAGCTCAACTGCGGCAGCACCTATGCCGAGCACCTGCCGGTGGCCGTGCGCAAGGGCCTGATCACCGAGGCCGAGCTGGACGAGTCGCTGACCCGGCTGATGACCGCGCGGATGGAACTGGGCATGTTCGATCCGCCGCAGAAGGTGCGCTGGGCGCAGATCCCGTACTCGGTCAACAACGCGCCCGAGCATGACGCGCTGTCGCGGAAGATGGCCCAGGCCTCGATGGTGCTGCTGAAGAACGATGGTGTGCTGCCGCTGTCGCGCGACATCCGCCGCATCGCCGTGGTCGGCCCCACCGCCGACGACACCATGGCCCTGCTGGGCAACTACTACGGCACCCCGTCCGATCCGGTCACCGTGTTGCGCGGCATCCGCGAGGCGCTGCCGCAGGCGCAAGTCGTCTATGCGCGTGGTGCCGACCTGGTGGAAGGCCGTGACGACCCTGCCGCCGCGCCGCTGATCGAGCCGCAGTACCTGCGTCCGGAGCCCGGCGCCACCGAGCGCGGCCTGCGCGGCGAGTACTTCCGCAACAAGGACCTGTCCGGCGAGCCGGTGCTGGTGCGGGTGGACGCGCAGATCGGCTTCCGCTGGGACCGTGGTTCGCCCACCGACAACCTGATGGCGCGTGGCGAGGCGGGTCCGGGCCAGGCCGTGCCCAACGATGGTTTCAGCATCCGCTGGACCGGGCAGCTGCTGCCGCCGGTCACCGGCCGCTACCGCATCGAGACGGCGGCCAACGACGGCTTCCGCCTCTACCTGGACGGCAAGCTGGTACTCGACCACTGGGAAGACGCCGAGCGCATGCGCGCCGACAGCGTCGCCCTGGACCTGGAAGCCGGCCGCGCGTATGCGCTGAAGCTGGAGTACTACGAGGACGAGCGCGACGCCAGCGTGCGCCTGGCCTGGGACCTGCCCGGTGCCCGGCCCACGTTCGAGGAGGCCGTGGCCGCCGCGCGTGACGCCGAAGTGGTGGTGTTCGTCGGCGGCCTGACCGGCGACGTGGAAGGCGAGGAGATGACGGTCAACTACCCGGGCTTTGCCGGGGGTGACCGCACCGACATCCGCCTGCCTGCCACCCAGCAGAAGCTGCTGGAGGCCCTGCATGCCACCGGCACGCCGGTGGTGATGGTGCTCACCGCCGGCTCGGCGCTGGGCGTGGACTGGGCCAAGGCCAACCTGCCGGCGATCCTGCTGGCGTGGTACCCGGGCCAGCGTGGCGGCAATGCCGTGGCCGACGTGCTGTTCGGCCACTACAACCCGGCCGGCCGCCTGCCGGTGACCTTCTACAAGGCCGACGAGAAGTTGCCGGCGTTCGACGACTACGACATGGCCGGCCGCACCTACCGTTACTTCACCGGCGAGCCGCTGTTCCCGTTCGGCCACGGCCTGTCCTACACCGGCTTCGCCTATTCCGGGCTGGCGCTGGACCGCAGCCGGGCCGGCGCCACCGACGCGGTGGAGGTCTCGGTCAAGGTGCGCAACAGCGGCACGCGTGCCGGCGACGAGGTGGTGCAGCTGTACCTGCATCCGCTGCAGCCGGCGCGCACGCGCGCGCTCAAGGAACTGCGCGGCTTCCAGCGCGTGCACCTGCAGCCGGGCGAAGAGCGTACCGTGCGTTTCACCGTGGTGCCGGAAAAGGACCTGCGCATCTACGACGAGGCCGCCGCTGCGTATGCCGTCGATCCGGGTCGCTACGAGGTGCAGGTGGGTGCGTCGAGCGCGGACATCCGCGCGCGCGGCACCCTCACCGTGACCGACTGATCCTCCATCCCGGCCCTGTCCTGCCGCTGACCGCGGCAGGACAGGGTCGCAGCCATCGGCAAGGACGCTCCGCCTTCCAGGCTCCCGACAACCTGCACGCTCCCATGACGTCTCCGGCCATTCCAGATCCACACCGCCTCTCCGCCGCCACCCTGGCGGCCCTGCCGCCGGAGGTGGAGGTGCCGGGCTACGACCGCGCCGCGACCCGGGTGGGCATCGTCCATTTCGGTGCCGGCTCGTTCCATCGTGCCCACCAGGCCGCCTACGTGGATGCACTGCTGGCGTCCGACCCGAACTGGGCGATCTGCGCGGTGTCGCTGCACAGCACCGGCGTGCGTGATGCGCTGCGCCCGCAGGACGGCTTGTATACCCTGGCGCTGCTCGACGCGCAGCCGCGGCTGCGGGTGATCGGCGCGATCGCCGAGGTGCTGTGCGCACGCGACCAGGGCGCCGCGGTGATGGCGCGCCTGGCCGATCCGCAGGTGCGCCTGGTCACCCTGACCATCACCGAGAAGGGCTATTGCCTGTCCGCCGACGGCGTGGATGCCGCGCACCCGGACATCGTCCGCGACCTGGCCACGCCCGACGTGCCGGTCAGCGCCATCGGCTGGCTGGCCGAAGGCCTGCGCCTGCGGCGTGCGCGCGGGGTGGCGCCATTCACCGTGCTCAGCTGCGACAACCTGGCCGACAACGGCGGCCGCCTGCGCAGCGCGGTCCTCGATTACACGCGCCGGCTCGACCCCGCCCTTGCCGACTGGATCGCGCGCGAGGTGTCGTTCCCGCGCTCGATGGTGGACAGCATCACCCCGGCCACCGACGACGCCCTGCGCGCCCGCGTGGCCACCGCCCTGGGCGTGGCCGACGCCTGGCCGGTGCAGCGCGAGCCCTATACGCAGTGGGTGGTGGAGGACGACTTCCGGCATGGCCGCCCGGCGCTGGAACAGGTGGGCGTGGTGATGAGCGGCGACATCGCCGGCTACGACCGGGCCAAGCTGCGCCTGCTCAACGCGCCGCATTCGGCGCTGGCGTACCTGGGCGCGCTGCTGGAGCTGGAGACGGTGGCCGAGGCGATGCGCCACCCGGTGCTGGCCGGCTTCGTCGAACAGCTCATGCGCCGCGACATCGTGCCCTCGCTGGTGTTGCCGGACCGGTTCGATCCGGATGCCTACGTGGATGCGATCCTGCAGCGCTTCGGCAACCCCGCCATCCGCCACCTGCTGCTGCAGATCGCATGGGATGGCTCGCAGAAGTTGCCGGTGCGGTTGCTGGACACCATTGCCGAGGCGCTGGCCGCCGGCCGCAGCATCGAGCGGCTGTGCCTGCCGCTGGCCGGCTGGATGCATTTTGTCCGCCGCCAGGCCCGGCGCGGGGTGGCCCTGGTCGATCCACTGGGCGACGAGCTGGCCGCCATCGGCCGCGCCGCCACTGGCGATGCCGCGCATGACGTGCCCGCGTTCCTGCGCTTGCCGGCGGTGTTGGCGCCGCTGGCGGCCGATGCGCGCTTCGTCGATGCCATGCAGCAGTCCTATGCCGCGCTGGGCGATGCAAGCCCGGCCGCAGTCAGCAATGCCCTTGCCGCAGCCGATCCGCGCTGACCTTCCACGCGTCCGTACAGGAGCCGCCATGACCATGTTCCTCACCCGCCATGCCACCGCCGACGACGGGCCCTGCTGGGCTCTGGACGGTCACTATCTTCCGGTCGGCTTCAGCCTCGCCGCATGGCTGGCGCTGCCCGCCGCCCAGGCACCGGCCGCGCTGCAGGCGATGCCGCTTGGCGAGCGCGCGCTGGCGCCGCTGCTGGCGCCGATCGAGGACGCACAGGAAGCCTGGGCCAGCGGCGTCACCTACCTGAGCAGCCGCATGGCGCGCGAAGCCGAATCGCAAACCGCCGACGTGTACCAGAAGGTGTATGCGGCCGAGCGTCCGGAGCTGTTCTTCAAGGCCGCCGGCTGGCGCGTGGCCGGCCATGGCGGCGGCATCCGCGTGCGCGCCGACAGTGCCTGGGACGTGCCCGAGCCCGAACTGGTGCTGCTGCTGGACACCGCCGGCGTGATCCGCGGTTATACCGTGGGCAACGATGTGTCCTCGCGCAGCATCGAGGGCGAGAACCCGCTGTACCTGCCGCAGGCCAAGGTCTATGACGGCGGCTGCGCGCTGGGTCCGGGCATTCGCCTGTGCGCGGCGCAGGACATGACCGACCTGCCGATCAGCCTGGAAATCGAGCGCGCCGGTGCGGTGGCGTTCTCCGGCAACACGCGCACATCGCAGATCAAGCGTCGCCTGCCGGAGCTTGCCGAGTTCCTGTTCCGCGAGTTGAGCTTCCCGCAGGGCGCATTCCTGTTCACCGGCACCGGCATCGTGCCCGGCGAGGATTTCAGCCTGCGCACCGGCGACGTGGTGCGCATCGGCATCGACGGCCTGGTCCTCGAGAACCCGGTGCAATGAGCGCACACGCCCCCGGCCTGGACGTCCTGCTCGGCGACGGCACCGCGCTGGCCGCCTCCCGCACGTCGGGCGAAGGCCCGCCGGGGCGGCTGCCGATCGACGAGCAGACCCTGCGCGACTCGCCCAGCGGCCACCTGTTCGGCATGACCCAGAACGCGGGCATGGGCTGGCGCGCCTCGGAAGTGGCGCGCGACCCCTACCTCATCGTCAGCACCCAGGGCGGCCTGCGCGCCGAGGACGGCCAGCCGGTCGCGCTTGGCCTGCACACCGGCCACTGGGAGCTGGACCAGATGGTGCGCACCGCGGCCAGGACCTTCGCGGCCAACGGCGGCCTGCCGTTCTCGGTTGCCTGTTCGGACCCCTGCGATGGCCGCACCCAGGGCACCACCGGCATGTTCGACAGCCTGCCGTACCGCAACGATGCGGCGGTGGTGATGCGGCGCCTGGTGCGCTCGCTGCCCGTGCGCCGCGGCGTGCTGGGCGTGGCCACCTGCGACAAGGGCCTGCCGGCGATGATGCTGGCCCTGGCCGGCTGCGGCGACCTGCCGGGCGTCATCGTGCCCGGCGGCGTCACCCTGCCGGCGCGTGGCGCCGAGGACACCGCCATCGTGCAGACCATCGGCGCGCGCTTCTCGCACGGGCTGATCGACCTTGAACATGCCGCGGCCATGGGTTGCCGCGCCTGCGGTTCGCCCGGTGGCGGCTGCCAGTTCCTCGGCACCGCCGCGACCTCGCAGGTGATTGCCGAAGCGCTGGGCATTGCCTTGCCGCACAGCGCGCTGGCGCCCTCGGGCGAACCGGCGTGGATCGACATCGCGCACCGCTCGGCGCTGGCGCTGATGGCACTGGCCGGGCAGGGCACGCCGCTGGCGGCCATCCTCACCCGCCAGGCGGTGGAGAACGCGCTGGTGGTGCACGCCGCATTCGGCGGCTCGACCAACCTGCTGCTGCACGTGCCGGCCATCGCGCACGCCGCCGGCGTCGAACGCCCCACCGTGGACGACTGGGTGCGCGCCAACCGCGCCACCCCGCGCCTGGTCGACGCGCTGCCCAACGGCCCGCGCCACCATCCCACCGTGCAGGTGTTCATGGCCGGCGGCGTGCCCGAGGTGATGCTGCACCTGCGGCGCATGGGCCTGCTGCACCTGGACGCGCTGACCGTCACCGGCCGCCCGCTGGGCGACACCCTGGACTGGTGGGAGCGCAGCGATGCACGCCGCATCGCCCGCGAGCGCCTGCGCGAACTGGACGGCGTGGATCCGGACAATGTGATCATGGGCCCGGACGTAGCGCGCGCCGCCGGCATGTCCAGCGCGCTGGTGTTCCCGCGCGGCAACCTGGCGCCGGACGGCTCGGTGATCAAGGCCACCTCCATCGATCCATCGGTCATCGATGCGGACAACGTGTATCGGCATACCGGCCCGGCGCGCGTGTTCGCCACCGAGCGCGACGCGATCCGCGCGATCAAGTCCAAGGGCGACGACGCGGTGCGCGCCGGCGATGTCGTGGTGCTGGCAGGCTGCGGCCCGGCCGGCACCGGCATGGAGGAGACCTACCAGCTCACCTCCGCGCTCAAGCACCTGCCCTGGGGCAAGCACGTGGCGGTGATCACCGATGCGCGCTTCTCCGGCGTGTCCACCGGCGCATGCATCGGCCATGTCGGCCCGGAGGCATTGTCCGGCGGGCCGATCGGGCGCCTGCGCGACGGTGACGTGGTGCGCATCGAGATCGACCGGGTGCGCCTGCATGGCAGCATCGACTTCATCGGCACCGACCCGGATGCACCGCTGGATCCGGACGCCGCCGCGACGCTGCTGGCCGCGCGCGCGCTGCACCCGGCCATCGCGCCGCATCCGCGCCTGCCGGCCGACACCCGCTTGTGGGCTGCGTTGCAGGATGCCGGTGGCGGCACCTGGAGCGGCTGCGTCTACGACGTGGACCGGATCATCGAGCTGCTGCGTGCCGGGCGCGCTGCATTGGACCAGCGCGGCACCGACGGCGCGGGAAGCGCGGCCTGATGCGCGCGCACGCACCAGGCCGCCGGCAGCCACCGGGCCACCACGTGCATGCGCCACCCAACCCCGACCTGACCAGAACCACCACCCGCCATCGCCGGGGAGGGCGATCGCCATGACCATGTTCCTGATCATCGCAGTTGCAATCGCGCTGCAGATCTTCCTCACCGCACGCAAGCTCAGCCCGTTCCTGTCGCTGCTGATCGTCGCCATCCCGATGGGTCTGGCCCTGGGCATGTCGCCGCAGGAGCTGCTCAAGACCGTGGACAAAGGCGTGGGCAGCACCCTGGCCGGGCTGGCCCTGGTGATCGTGCTCGGCGCCATCCTCGGCAAGGTGCTGGAGGAAAGCGGCGCCGCGCAGAAGATCGCCAACGTGCTGATCGCCCGTTTCGGCGAGAAGAACATCCAGTGGGCGCTGCTGCTCACCGGCTTCCTGGTCGGCATCCCGCTGTACTTCAATGCCGGCTTCATCATCCTGGTGCCGCTGATCTTCTCGCTGGCGCGCAGGACCGGGCTGCCGATCCTGTACCTGGCCATCCCCACGGTGGCCTCGCTCAGCACCACCCACTGTTTCCTGCCGCCGCATCCTGGCCCGGTGATCCTGGTCAACGCGTTCGGCGCGGACATGGGCATGACCCTGGTGTACGGCATCCTGATGGCGATCCCGGCGGTGGTGATCGCAGGGCCCTTCCTGGGCCGGCGCATGCAGGGCATCAACCCGCCGATGCTGGACCTGTTCTCCTCCAGCACCGAGCACAAGGAGTTGCCGGGCACCGCCAGCGCGTTCCTGATCGCGCTGTCGCCGGTGCTGCTGATCGGGCTGTCGGTGCTGGCCGACGGCCTGATGCCCGAAGGCCTGGCCCGTGACGCGCTGCTGTTCCTGGGCAACCCCACCGTGGCCCTGCTGCTGTCGGTGCTGGTGGCGTTCTACTGGCTTGGCCACCGCCGCGGCGTGGACCTGGGCACGCAGACGCGCTGGCTCAACGCGGCCATTTCCGGCATCGCGGTGATCGTGCTCATCATCACCGCCGGCGGCGTGTTCAAGCAGGTGCTGGTGGACAGCGGCGTGGGCGCGCAGATTGCCGCGCTCAGCGAGGCCTGGCACATGCCGCCGCTGATCTTCGCCTGGCTGGCCACCGCACTGCTGCGGGTGATGATCGGCTCGGCCACGGTGGCGGTGATCACCGCCGCCGGCATCGTCGCGCCGCTGATCGCCAGCACCGGTGCCTCGCCGGAACTGATGGTGCTGGCCGTCGGTGCGGGCAGCGTGTTCGGCTCGCACGTCAACGACTCGGCGTTCTGGATGTTCAAGGAGTTCTTCAACCTGTCGATGAAGCAGACCTTCGTGTCCTGGACCGTGATGGAAACCACCATCTCCATCATCGGCCTGGGCGGGGTGCTGCTGCTCGACCTGGTGGTGTGAAGCGCGCGTTGTAGGAGCGTCCCTTGGGCGCGACCCCGCAGGGGCATGCATATGTCGCGCGGTCGCCGGCGAGACCGGCTCCTACAGGAGGCGTCCAGCCGTCAGGGGGCAAGGATTCGTCTCCCGGATGAGGGGAATGCGGATGCGTTGCCGTAGTGCGCGGGGGCTGTTGTAGGAGCCGGCCTCGCCGGCGACCTCGCAGGGGCTGGATATGTCGCGCGGTCGCCGGCGAGGCCGGCTCCTACAGGTGGCGTCCAGCCGCCAGCCAGGCTGGAACGATCTGGTACACCACATATCGATCTGCATTCCACATGTCGAAGCGCCGCAGTATTGCGTGCGCCTCCTCGTCGCTTGAAAAAGTGCCGCCCCTGAGGGCGGCACGTGACAGCTTGCGCTCGCGGCGTCCGTCGCCGATCAGGCCGCCTTGCGCTCGGCCGCGGCGCGCTGGTTGCCGCCCTGCTCGGCCAGCACCGTCAGCTTCTCGTCGGTGGCCTTTTCCTCTTCCAGGGTTTCCAGCAGCAGCTTCAGCGCGTCCTTGTAGCCAAGCTGCTTGGCCAGTGCCGCAAGGGTGCCGTACGAGGCGATCTCGTAGTGCTCCACCTTCTGCGCACCGCCGATCAGCGCGGCATCGCGCAGCGGGCCGGCCGGGATCGAATCGATCACGTCCTTGCTCTCTTCCACCAGGCCTTCCATCGCCGCGCACTTGATGCGCTTGAGCCGGATGCCGAGCAGCTCCACCACCTGGTCGATGCGCTCGATCTGGCCTTCGGTCTCCTCCAGATGGGCCTGGAACGCCGCCACCAGCTTCGGGTGCTCGGCGGCGCGGGCCAGGCGCGGGAGCGCCTTGGTCATCTGCTTCTCGGCGCTGTAGACGTCGGACAGCTCGTGGATGAAAAGTTCTTCAATGGTCTTCACGCTCATGGCAAATCACTCCTGGGTCACACGTGGGGTCAGCGTTGAAAGGGAACCCCCGGGTTTGGGCGGGGGCTGATGCAGACACTAGCCGGGGCCGTATTGCGGCCAGGTCCAGTGCGGGTGAAAAGCATGTTCAGTGCATGGCTCAGGTGCCGGTCTGGCGGTGCGGCGCATCCACCGGCTTGGACTCGGGCGACTTGTCCTGGCGCAGCCAGATCGACAGCACCACGATGGCCAGCACCGCCAGGAATTCGCTTTGCCAGTTCTGGAACGACTCGAACCAGAACTGCGCGCCGGCCAGGTGCTCGCCCAGTGCCTGCGGCAGTTGGCCGTGCATCAGCCGCTCCTCGTTGCCGTGCCGCCAGCTGCCCAGCGCATGCAGCGCGAACGACGCCAGGAACAGGGCGAAGAAGGCCAGTGCCAGCGAGTTGGCGTACAGCAGGCGGGCCACGCCGCCGGCCCGCGCCGGCCACGGCGTCGGCCCCGGGTCGATGCGCTCGTGTTCCTGCGCCGGGTCCAGCGGGCGCGACTCCGCCGAGCCGCGCTGGCGCAGCCACACGGTGAGCAGCACGTACATGCCCATCTGCAGGAACTCGCTTTCCCAGTTCTCGAAAGTCGCCGAGACGAAATGCCCGGATTGCAGATAGGCCAGCAGCGTCAGCGTCGCGAACCCGGACTGCTGGCGTTCCTCGTTGTGGGAGGCGTGCCCGGACAGCACCTGCGCGGCCAGGAACGCCACGAACAGGCTGACCAGCACCAGCGACAAGCCGTTGCGCTTGAAGAAGGACACGTCGGAACCGACCATGACCCGCACTCCGCAGTGGACAGCACGCGGCCCCGACAACGATGTCGCTGCCGCCCCTTCAGGCCGCGCCCGGCGATGCCGGCGCGGCCATTGCCTCAACGCTTGGCGGTAACGCCTTCGGCCTGCTCGCGGCGCAGGAAGGCGAGGATCACCGCCTCCTGGTGCTCCAGCAGCCACTCGGCCATGGCAACTTCCTGCTGCAGGATGCCTTCGCACACCCCGGCCACCTCCGGGTGCCCGGCCTCGCGCGCGGCGATCACCAGCGAGCGGTATGAGGCGATCTCCATGTGCTCGAACGCGTAGCTGATGCCCAGGCCCTTGGCCACCTCGTCGCTCATCATCGCGTTGCCGGCCGCATGCACGGTGGCCATCACCTCGCCCAGCGCAGTGCGCGCGACCGGCACCGAGCCGCCCAACTGCTCGATGCACGTGCGCAGGTGCGCGGCCTGCTGCACGGTTTCGTCCACGTGCGCCTCGATGCGGGCCTTGAGCTCGGGGTAATGCTCGATCCGCCCGGCCATGGCCTTGAGCATGGTCTCGGCCTCCTGCTCCATGGCGTAGGCATCCTGCAGCCACATGCGCAGGCGTTCCTGGTTGGTGCGCGTGGTCATCTGCGTTCCCGCTGGCGACGGCACATGCCGCCGCATCAATCTGGACAAGCACGCATCAAGGCGGCGTGGTCGCCGCGTGCAGGCCGGGTCACGGCGTGAGCACCACCTTGCGGCACTCGTCCTCGCGGGCCTCGAACATCTCGTAACCGCGCGCGGCATCGGCCAGCTTCATCCGGTGCGAGATGATCGCCTCGGGCCGCAGCCGGCCCTCGCCGATGGCCTCCAGCAACTCCGGCATGTACGCCTGCACGTGGGTCTGGCCCATGCGGAAGGCCAGGCCCTTGTCGAACGCATCGCCGAACATGAAGGCGTGGATGAAGCCGGTGTACACCCCGGCCACGCTGATGATGCCGCCGCGCCGGGCCGCGGCGATGCACTGCCGCAGCACCTTGCCGCTGGAGCCTTCCAGCTTGAGGTTGGTGAGCACCGTCTCGGTCACGCTGCCCTTGGCCTCGAAGCCGACCGCCTCGATGCAGGCATCCACGCCGCGGCCCATGGTGGTGTCCACGATCACCGCGGCCGGGTCGTCCTGGTCGTCGAAGTCGATCGGCACCACGCCATAGGCCCTGCGCGCGAACTCCAGGCGATAGGGATTGTGGTCGACCATGAAGATGGTCTCGGCCCCCAGCATGCGCGCGCACGCCGCGGCCATGCAGCCCACCGGGCCGGCACCGAAGATCGCCACGCTCGACCCGGGCCCGACCTCGGCGTTGAGCGCGGCCTGGTAGCCGGTGGGCAGGATGTCGGACAGGAACAGCACCTGCTCGTCGGACAGCGCATCGGGCACCACCAACGGGCCGACATTGGCCTTGGGCACGCGCACCAGCTCGGCCTGGCCGCCGGGCACCCCGCCATAGAGGCGGCTGTAGCCGAACAGCGCGGCCGGCGGCTTGAGCTGCTTGGGGTTGAGCGACGCGCCCGGGCCGGGGTTGGTGGTCTCGCAGGCGGCATGCTCGTTGAGCAGGCAATGGAAGCACTGCCCGCAGGCGATGACGAACGGCACCACCACCCGGTCGCCGACCCTGACCCGCTTCACCTCCGGGCCGGCCGCCTCCACCACGCCCATGAACTCGTGGCCGAGGATGTCGCCACCCTCCATGCCCGGGATCTTGCCGCGGTAGATGTGCAGGTCCGAGCCGCAGATGGCCGTGGCGGTGACCCGCAGGATGATGTCGTCAGCGGCCACCAGCGCCGGATCGGGCATCGTTTCAACCCGCACGTCGCGGGAGCCGTGATAGGTGAGTGCTTGCATGGCGTAAGGCTGCGAAGAGGGGGAGCCTCACCGTGGCCGCAGTGCCGTCAAGGCAAGGTGAGCCGCAGGCGGTGGGCGCGCCTCACTCCGCGGTGTCGGACGTGTCGTCGGTATCGGCACCCAGGCCCGAAGAGGGATCGTCGTGCGCGCGCTTGCGCTCACGCAGGGCGCGAGAATCGGGCTGGCCCTCGCGCGCCCCGGGCTGCACCTCGGGGTCGTTGCGCTCCTGGCTGGAACGCTTGCCGGGCTGCTCGCCCGGCGCAGTGCCCTTGGGCGGGTTGGATGGAGACGCTTGATTGGTCATTTGCCTGCCTCCTGGTGGGAGGAGCAGGATGGCTGCGGGGGTGTGGAGTGGGCGTGGATGTCGGCGCGTGCCTGTGGCGTTGCGCCCGGCTGGATGGCAGGACGTAGGCACGGCTAAGCTGGAAGGCCTACATTGTCGGCTGCGTCATATCTACGTCGGCTGCGTCATATTTACGGAAACGGGTGCTATTTAATACCACCTCGATTTGCGCCAGTATTGGGGCGATACCGCCCTGGAAGTGGGGGCTAATAGGCGTTAGACATCTCTGGAGCATCTATGTGGTTCACCAAAAACTTCAGGGCAATCTGGTGGTTTATCCTCATAGCCTGCCTCAGCATCTTCATGCTCCAAAGATTCTCAGACTTGGCTTCCGGTGAGGCTAAACCAATAGATTTTCTATTGTTCTTGGTCTGGATCGGCGTCTGCCTTGGTCCGCTCTTCGCAGAAGTCCATCTTCCGGGGCTGACTCTTAAGCAGAAGATTGAAGAGACAAAGAAGGAACTAACGCGGGACATTGAATCCCTTCGGGCAGATATTCGGAACTCGGTCGAGATCCGCTCTCACGTCTCACCAAATTTCTGGGTTGGAGCTGGTTCTCAGCCACCGCCCGATCACAAACTTGGCGAGGTCGAGCAACGCCTCCACTCGGCAATAGACCGATTGGAGCGCCAGGGCTATCCAATTGACAGCAGGGCCACCGCTCAAGCTCCAAGAATGCTCTCCGAGCGAGAGCAAATCATGTTTACGTCCAGAAGGGACATTGAGGTAGAGCTTCGGGCCATCGCCGCATCACTAGACGATGAGCCAGATCAGCGTCGATTCGCTCCTGTCTCCAGACTCCTGTGGCTTCTGACAAGGAACGAGCTCATAGACAAGCAGATGGCCAACGTAATTCGGGAGGTCTACTCAATCTGTTCCCTAGCTATACACGGGGAGGAGGTAACAGAGTCGCAAGTAGACTTTGTTCAGAGGAATGGGCCAGAGCTGGTAAATGCACTTCGCGCCATTCGCGAGAGAGATGTCTAACAATTCATTCAAGCCGAACCCGCTTCGCGGGTCGGCTTAATTCAGGCGTTAGGGAAGGTCTGAACAACTCATCTGTTCGGTCATGCGAGGCAAACAAGACGGTGGCAATGCCTTGTAAGCCATTGAATCCACGTGCCGTGTTCGGTCAAATGGAATGAGCTCCCTGCTGCTCGAACGTGGCGCTGGGTTTGTTCAGAGCATCCTTAGGCATTGACTGAAGAGTCATCGCGTCGGAGATTCCTCATGTTTGAATCTGCAGACCCTGATTACATACAGGTTGTAGAAAAATACCTTGAGTCACAGCGGTTTATTGTTGGCCATGAGAACTCAATGAACTGCAGCCTGTGGAGGCCACCTGAGACTGAAGATGAGGAATTCAGTCGCTGGGTGCTGTTGGCATCCGAAGCCGACGCCTGGGGGCGTAGCACCGCCAAATCCTGATCAGACATGGAGGTTGCATGCAGGACAATCCGTACGCGGCAAGCGCCGCTTCAATCGCCGACGAGCGCATGTCCAACCCCTCGGCCGGACCTGGCGAACTGGTCTATGCGGGCTTCTGGCGCCGCTTCGGGGCCTACTGGATCGACGTGGTGATCTTCCTGCCGTTGGGCTGGCTAACGTACGTCCTTGGTGAGATGTCGCGCTTGTTCCACGCCTACTGGTTTGTCCCCAGTCTGTTGATCGGGCTGGCCTTCCACGTGTACCTGGTCAGGCGATATGGCGGAACGCCGGGGAAGCTGATCCTCAAGATGCGGATCGCGATGGTGGATGGCGCGTCCGTGACCACGAGGGCGGCCTTCCTCCGCTATTCGGTGCTGTTCCTGCTGACGGCCCTGTCTTCCCTGGCGATGGTGAAAGGCGCACTGGCGATGGGCGATGCCTACTACCTCTCCCTGAGCTACATGGAGAAGGTGAGGGTCATAGTTGCCCGGGCTCCGGCCTGGTACCCCATCGTCACCCTCCTGATACAGGTGTGGGTGCTCGGTGAGTTCGTCACCATGATGTTCAACCACAGACGTCGCGCGGTTCACGATTACATGGCAGGCACGGTGGTGGTGCGCACGTAGCAGGCCGATTAGCCCTCGTCCCCCAGCTCCCGATACTCGAACCAGTCGAAGTCGGCATGCAGGCGCCGGCCGCTGATGTCCTGGCAGGCGATGCCGACGTAGTTGCCGGTGAAGCCGCAGGGTACGGCGTGCTCGTCCGAGAGGATGGAGGCGTCGTGTTCCCAGCCCACCGCGCTCCACGTTTCGCCGTCGCGCGAGTAGGCGAAGCGGATGCGGTCGTGGTCGATGGCAAGCTTCAGGTACACGCGCTGGCAGTCGTCCAGCGGGTATTCCTTCTCCACCGGCCAGGTGACCTGGCCGCGTTCGCAGCGCATCAGGCCCAGGCAGCGTGCGGAATGCGCGGTGCGGGAGAGGAACAGGTAGTAGAAGCTGTCGGTGCTGTAGAAGGCGACCAGGCCGGCCATCTGCTGGAAGTCCTGCGGCGAGAACTCCACGCAGGTGGAGGCCTCGATGCGGAACGCCTGCTGGCGGCGCGCGACCAGGCTTTGCTCGAAGTTGGAGACGATGCTCTCGCGGCCATGCAGGCGCAGGAAGCCGGGGCGCGCGGTGAGGCTGGCCATGTCGGCATCGATGGGGGCGCGCGGGGACTGCCAGTGCGGGCCGAGTTCCGGCGCATCGAAGTCGTCGCGTGCAGGCAGTGCAGGCCAGGGATGGGCGGGCAGGTTGGGCGCGGTGAAGCTGTCGGCCGGCGTGTTGGCGCCGTGCGCCAGGCGCGGCCAGCCGTCCACCCAGGTGATGTCCTGCAGCGCGGTCTCGCGGCCGAGGATCGATCTGCCGTTGGGCAGCGGGCGGCGGCACAGGTGGGCCAGGCTCCAGCTGTCATCGGCATGCTGCACGAACGAGCCGTGGCCGGCGGCCTGCAGGCGCAGCTTCGGATCATGCGCGCTGGTCAGCAGCGGGCCATCGGGCATGGCTTCGTAGGGGCCTTCGATGCGGCGCGAGCGCGCCACCGTGGCCGCGTGGGTGGCGAAGGTGCCGCCCTCGGCCACCAGCAGGTAGTACCAGCCGTCGATGCGGTACAGGTGCGGGCCTTCCACCAGGCCCAGCGGGGTGCCGCGGAAGATGTTGTGTACCGGGCCGACCAGGGCGCGCGCGGCCGGGTCGTATTCCTGCAGCAGGATGCCGCCGAAGCTGTTGTAGCCGGGGCGATGGTCCCAGACCATGTTGAGCAGCCACTTGCGGCCGTCCTCGTCATGGAACAGCGACGGGTCGAAGCCCGAGTTGTTGAGGTGCACCGGCTCCGACCACGGGCCCTCGATGTCCTTTGCCGTGACCAGGTAGTTGCGCACGTCCTTGAACTCGCCGGTCCAGCCGCGCACGTCGGTGTAGATCAGGTGGAACAGCCCGTCGGCGTGGCTCAGTGCCGGCGCCCAGACGCCGCCGGAGTTGGGCCGCCCGCGCAGGTCGAGCTGCGAGGTGCGGGTGATCGCGGGGCGCAGGGTGCGCCAGTGCTGCAGGTCGCGCGAGTGGGCGATGGCCACGCCCGGCCACCACTCGAAGGTGGAGGTGGCGATGTAGTAGTCATCGCCCACGCGCAGGATCGACGGGTCGGCGTGGAAGCCGGTGAGGACGGGGTTGCGGACGGTGGCCATGCGGATGTCCGGCGAGGTGGCGGAAGAAGATGCGGGGTTCAGCGCTCCGCGGGCACTGCCAGCACGGCATCGAGCGCCGGCTTGGGCTGGCCCTGGCGGTCGAACAGCAGGGTGTAGTTGGTGCGGTCCGGGATCGGGTAGCCGTTCTTCCATGACATGCCGTCCTCCACGCCCCACACCGAGACGCGATGCAGCTTGTCGCGGCGGCCGTGGAAGATGCCGAACAGTTCGGCGTAGCGGTCGGCCAGCTGCTGCTGCACGTCGGCCGGCAGGCCGTCGCGGTAGGGATCCAGGAAGGTCTTGAACTCGGGCAGCTGGAACTGCGGGTGGGTCATGCCCTGGCCGATGATCTGGCCTTCCTTCGTCAGCGGCAGCACGTCGACGTCGAGCTCGGTGACCATCACCTTGACTCCGAGCGCGGCATAGGCGTCGATCGCGGCCTCGATATGCGCGGTCGACGGATAGTTCAGGCCCCAGTGGCCCTGGATGCCGATGCCGTCGATGCGGATGCCGGCGGCCTGCAGCATCTTCACCATGCGCACGATGCCGGCCACCTTCTCCGGGCGCCAGGCGTTGAAGTCGTTGTAGTACAGCTGGGTGTCGGGCGCGGCCTCGGCGGCAAAGCGGAAGGCATCACGGATCAGCGCATCGCCGTCGCCACCGTAGGCGCGGGTCCACAGCGTGTCGCGGTAGTTGCCGTCCTCGCCGATCTGCTCGTTGACCACGTCCCAGGCCTGCACCTTACCGGCGTAGCGCCCGGCAACGGTGTGGATGTACTGGCGCATGCGCTCGCGCATCGTGGCCGGGTCGGCGGGTGAGCCGTTTTCGTCCTGGAAGAACCAGGCCGGCGTCTGGTTGTGCCAGACCAGGGTGTGGCCGACCATGAACAGGCCGTGGCGCTGGCCGAACTCGACGAAGGCGTCGGCGGCGGCGAAGTCCCAGGTGTCGGGCGTGGGGTGCAGCACCTCGGCCTTCATCACGTTCTCGGCGGTGATGGCGTTGAAGTGCAGCGGCACCAGTGCCTGCGCGCGCGCGTCCTTGCCCGCGACCATGTCCGCATTCATCGCGGTGCCGATGAGGAAGGCCTCGGCGTAGGCATCCTTGAGCGCGGTGGGCGGCGGGGCGGCCACGGCGGCCGATGCGCAGGCCAGCGCGGCAGCGGCGGCAAGGGAGCGGAGGATGGTGCGCTGGTGCATGGGGACCTCGTGAATTGGTCGCGTTACGTGGCAGGTCTCGGCCGTGCGGCCGAGTGCGGAATAGAACACCGGCCCGCGCGCGATGCAACGTGCCCGGGCGGCGCAGGCTGGCCGGTGCCCGTGGTCATGCCGGGTGCGCGCAGGCTCACTGCGGCTGGCCGACCTGCAGTTGCAGCTCGCCGGCCTGCAGTCCGTCGCCGCTTGCCTTCACGGTCACGGTGCCGGACTGGCCGGGCAGGCCGCGCACGATGGCCAGTGCCAGGCCGCTGAAGGCCCGGCGCTCGGGCGAGGGGAAGGCGGTGAGGTCGCGCGGGTCGCCGTTGTCGGTGGCCACCAGTTCGGCCGGGCCTTGGACCTCGAAGCGCACCAGGTTGTCGGCGTTGCGGATGGCGCGGCCCTGCGCGTCGAGCACGCGCAGGGTGATGAAGGACAGATCGCGGCCGTCGTTGCCGATGCGGCTGCGGTCGGCCTCCAGCGCCAGCTGCGCGGGCGCGCCGGTGGTTTCCAGCGTCGCCTGCGCCCACGGCTTGCCATTGCGGTACGCCTGCACGCGCAGTTCGCCGGGCTGGTATGCCACTGCGTCCCAGCGCAGGCGGTATTCGTGGCGACCCTTCTTCTTGCGCCCCTGCGAGACGCCGTTGAGGAACAGCTCGGCCTCGTCGCCGCTGGTGAACACGTGCACCGGGGTCACCACGCCCATGCGGTTGGGCCAGTTCCAGTGCGGCAGGATGTGCACCATCGGCAGGTCCGGCCGCCAGCGCGCCTGGTACAGGTAATAGCGGTCCTTGGGGAAGCCGGCCAGGTCGATCATGCCGCTGTAGGAGCTGCGCGCGCTGTAGTACGGCGTGGGCTCGCCCAGGTAGTCGAAGCCGTTCCACACGAACTCGCCGGCCACGTAGGGGTGGCGGTCGAGGGTGGCGAATACCTTGTCGGCGGAGGAACCGAAATCCACGGCGTAAAGTTCGTAGGCGCTGACCCGCTGGGTCGCCGAATCGCCGCCGCCATTGTGGTCGCGCACCGGCGCGCTCTGCGCCGGCGTCACCGGAAACAGATAGGTGCCGCGGGTGCTGAGCGCCGAGGCCGTCTCGCTGCCGAACATGACCTTATCCGGGAACGTGGCGCGGAAATCAGGATACGAGGGCGGGGTGCGGATGCGCTCGGTGCCCTCGAACTCCGGATCCTGGCGGATGCCCTCGCCCTGGTAGTTGAGGTTGATCACGTCGAACATGCCGGGGAAGGGCATGTCGGCCTTGGCCCAGTTCATCGAGGCGGTGGTCGGGCGGGTCGGGTCCTCCTCGCGCACGATCTGCGCAAGCCCCCAGCCGATGTCCGCGCCGGCCTCGCCGTCATATTGCTCGCCGACCTCGTTGCCCACGCTCCACAGGATCACCGATGGATGGTTGCGGTCGCGGCGCAGCATCGCGCGCAGGTCGGCCTCGTGCCAGTCGGGGAACACCAGGTGGAAGTCGAGCGGGGTCTTCTTCTTCTCCCAGGAGTCGAACACCTCGTCGATCACCAGGAAGCCCATGCGGTCGGTGAGTTCCAGCAACTGCGGGTCGGGCGGGTTGTGCGCCATGCGGATGGCGTTGACGCCCATGCCGCGCAGGATCTCCAGCTGGCGCTGCGCGGCGCGCAGGTTGAACGCGGCGCCAAGCGCGCCCAGGTCGTGGTGCTGGTTCACGCCGTTGAGCACGATGTGCTCGCCGTTGACCACCACGCCGCGGTCCGCATCCCACTGCACGTCGCGGATGCCGAAGCGGGTTTCGTGGCGGTCGATCACCCGGTCGTCCTGGCGCACGGTGGTCACGGCCAGGTACAGATTGGGCTGCTGGCTGGGCGGCGGGCCCCACAGGCGCGGGGTGGCGATGCGCGCGCGCGAGGTCGCCTTGGTGTTGCCGCCGGCAACGATGTCGAAGCCGATGGCGGGGATGCGCGCAACCGCTTCGCCCTGCGGCTGGCCATTTGCATCCAGCGCGAAGAACTCGGTCTCCACCTGCGCGTGCACCGGCGCATCGGTGGTGTTGTCCACTGTCACGGCCAGGTGCACGGTGGCCGACTGCGGCGAGACCTCGGGCGTGGTGACATGCGTGCCCCACTGGGCCACGTGTACCGGCGCGGTGGTGGTCAGGTGCACGTCGCGGTACAGGCCGCCACCGGGATACCAGCGCGCCGATTCGGGCGGGTTGTCCAGCCGGATCGCAAGCTGGTTGCTGCCGCCGAATTCGATGTAGGGCGTCAGGTCCACGCGCCAGCTGTTGTAGCCGTAGGGCCAGCCGCCCACCAGCTGCCCGTTGAGCCAGACGGTGGCGTAGGACATCGCCCCGCCGACGTCCAGGTACACGCGCCGGCCGTGGTCGGACGCGGGGATGTCGAGGCTGCGGCGGTACCAGCCGATGCCCCAGCTGGGCAGCCGGCCCATGCCGCCATACGGACCGTCGGCGATGAATGGGCCGGCGATGGCCCAGTCGTGCGGCAGGCTCACCGGTTGCCAGTGGCTGTCGTCGAAATCCGCGCGCAGGAACGCGATGTCGCCTACCGGCGGCGCGGCATCGGGCCGCGCGTGGCGCTGCTTGGGGTCGCGGATGAAGCGGTTGCCGGTGGGCAGGATCCACGGCTTGAGCACCGGGCGCGTGGCTTCGATCCGCACCGCCTCGTCGGGCCGCGCATCGGCCACCTTGCCGTCGGCGCTCTGGGTGATCTCCGGGCGCACGTCGTAATCCAGGCGGCCGTCCACGCCGGCCGGATCGCCGCGATGGAAACGCCAGCCGGTGTCCAGCAGCACGCGCTCGCGCGGGGTGGCGGCCGCCAGCAGCGGTGCCAGCAGGCAAAGAAGCAGCACCGCCGCCAGCCATCGGCGTGCGCTGGCCGGGGCGCCTGTGCGGTTGCGGTCGATCATGTTCACAGGCGGTATGCCTCCTTCGGCAGGCGGTAGGCCAGGTCGGTGGCGACCTCGGCGGCCTCGTCCTCGTCGATGCGGTGTTCGGCCACGAGCTTGGCCAGCACCGCGCAATCGATGCGGCGGGCCACGTCGTGGCGTGCAGGGATGGACAGGAACGCGCGGGTGTCGTCGTTGAAGCCGACGGTGTTGTAGAAGCCTGCCGTGCTCAGGGTCTGCTCGCGGAAGCGCCACATGCCTTCGGGCGCATCGTGGAACCACCATGCCGGGCCCAGCAGCAGGCACGGCCAGTGCCCGGCCAGCGGCGCCAGCTCGCGCGCGTAGGTGCTCTCGTCCAGGGTGAACAGGATCAGGCGGAAGTCCGGTGCGTTGCCGAAGCGGTCCAGCAGCGGCTTGAGCGCATGCACGTACTCGGTGCGCACGGGGATGTCGGCACCCTTGTCGCGGCCGTGGCGTTCGTACAGGCCGCGGTTGTGGTTGCGGAAGCAGCCCGGGTGGATCTGCATCACCAGGCCATCGTCCAGGCTCATTGCCGCCATCTCGGTCAGCATCTGCGCGCGGAACAGCTCGGCATCGGCCGCATCGAAACGGCCGCCCACGATCCTGCCGAACAGCGCCCGCGCCTGCGCCGGGGCCAGGTCGGCGGTGGCGCAGCTGGGGTGGCCGTGGTCGGTCGAGGTCGCCCCCATCTGCTTGAAGAACGCGCGCCGGTTGCGGTGCGCACGCAGGTAGCCGTCCCAGTCGTGCACGTCCTCGCCGGTAAGCTGGCCGAAGCGCTCCAGCGCCGACGCGAATTTCCCGTGCTCGGGGTCGATCACCGGGTCGGGACGATAGGCGGTGACCACGCGCCCGGACCACCCGCTGTCGCGGATTGCCTGGTGGTGCCGCAGGCTGTCCAGCGGGCCTTCGGTGGTGGCGATGACCTCGATGTTGAAGCGTTCGAACAGGGCGCGCGGGCGGAAGGCCGGGGTCTGCAGCGCCTCGGTGATGGTGTCGTAGTAGTGGTCGGCGGTGCCGGCGTCCAGGCGCACGCGCAGGCCGAACACCTCATGGAACACATGGTTGAGCCACAACGACGAAGGTGTGCCGCGGAACAGGTGGACGTTGCGTGCGAACAGCCGCCACGCCTCGCGCGGGTCGACCTGCGCGCGCGTGCCATCCGCGCGCGGGATGCCCAGTGCATCCAGCGCGATGCCCTGGCTGTAGAGCATGCGGAACACGTAGTGGTCCGGCACCAGCAGCAGCTCGGTGGCGTTGGCGAACGGGGCGTCGGTGGCCCACCACGACGGATCGGTGTGGCCGTGCGGGCTGATGATGGGCAGCGCGGCGACCTGCGCGTACAGGCGTTGCGCGACCGCACGCTGGGTCGGGTCGGAGGGGAACAGCCGGTCCTGGTGGAGGACCAGCGGGCGGGATGTCGCGTTCAGCATGAAGTTTCAATTCCTGGGACAGGGCGGGCCTGTCGACCCGCGCGAGGCGTGGCGGCTCGGCGCCGCACACTTGGGCGCTTTTCAGCGCCGCACACTTGGCGGCATTCAGCGCCGCGCACTTTCCACCGGGCCGAGGGTACCGCGTGGATGCGGGTCCCTTGCCACCTCGATGCGCTGGAACACCAGCCCCGGATCGACCAGCCACAGCTTCACCGTGTTGGCACCGGCGCGCACGTGGTGGCGCGAGCGGGCGATGTGGGCGTTGTCGATCACCGCCGCTTCCCAGGCGGTGAAGTCGCGGTCGCCGGGGGTGGGGTCCAGGCGCACGTTGACCAGTTGCGGCTCCTCGTCGCCAATGGAGAGTGCGTAGCGCAGGCCGCCGCGGTGGCGGATGTCCAGGGTCGGCGACACCAGCACCCGCACCTCCACTTCGCCGTCGGCATCCATCACCAGCGGGTACTCCAGGCGCGCGCTGTCGCCGCCGGGCACCAGTGGCCCACCCGTGGCCGGCCAGGCGGTGACTGCCGACAGGGTGCGGCCCAGGTTCGGGATCACCTGCCACTGGCCGCCCGGCGGGGCGATGGCGCGGCTGTGGTGCTCGGCCTCGATCGCCACCACGCCGTTGCCCTCGACGAAGCCGCGCACGCCGCGATGGGCGGGCGGCTTGTTCACCGGCACCGCCACGTACACCTCGGTCCAGTCCTTGCCGCGGATGGACACCTGGCCCTGGTGCCGGCCTTCGGGCAGCGCATCCCAGTCCACCTGCAACTGCAGCGCTTGCGCATCGGTCACCTCGCCGGAGGCCGGCGACACCTTCAGCCACGGCGTGCGGCTGGTGGCGGTGAATGCGATCGGCGCCTGGCCGCGGTTGAACACCACCACCTCGCGCGTGGGCGCGGCCACCGGGTCCAGCTCGGGCAGGCGCGGGCCGCGCAGCAGTGCCGGATACGCGTTGGCATCGCCTTCGATCGCCACGCCGGTCACGCCCTGTTCCGGCGCATCCACGCTGGCCAGCGCCGGCAGGATGTTGCGCGGCGGCGACTGCCAGTGGGTATAGCCGATGCGCGGCTGGCTCATCATGTGCACCCACTTGCCGTCGGCGATGTCCTGCTCGTACACGCGCTGCAACGCGGCGTCGCGCGCGAACAGGGTGCGTGCGCGGTCGGCCCAGGCATTGGCCGATGCGCGGCCCTGCGCCGCATACAGCCGGTTGCGTGCAACGGCCACGTACAGGTGGTTGAGGTTGGCGCTGGCCAGCACCGGGTATTCGATCAACTGGTACCAGGCATCGCGCTGGCGGGTCGGGATCTTCGCCGCCATGGCCTGCGTGCGCTCCACCAGCGCGTCCCATTCGGCCAGTACGCGCTCGGCTTCGCGGTCGTGCACCAGGCTCCAGGTGGCCGCGTCGATCAGCTCCGGCTTGCGCCGCGCGTTGAGCCGGGTGTAGTCGCTGGCCAGCGCGCCGATGGTGGCGGCATGCTCGGCGCCGAACTGCTCGGCCGCCCACCTGGCCGGGTACTGCTTCACCCACTCCAGGTCGGCCGCGTCCGGGTCCCAGGCCTGGTCCAGGAACGCGCTGATCGGCAGTTCCTGCGGCTTGATGTCGCCCACGTTGACCACCCACAGCCGCTCCACGCCGTGGGCCCAGGCCAGGCGCATCTGCTCCCAGGCGCGCTCGACCTGGGTGGTGTTGATCCACTTGTAGTTGCGCGGGCCGCCGACGTAGTCGAAGTGGTAGTACACGCCGTAGCCGCCGGGGCGCGTGTCGGCCGGGTCGGGCAGGCGCCGGATGTTGCCCCAGTTGTCATCGGCAAACAGCAGGGTGACATCGTCGGGCACGCGCATGCCCTTGTCGTAGTAGTCCTGCACCTCCTTGTACAGCGCCCACACCTGCGGGGTCTGCTCGACCGGCTTGCCGGTGACCTGGCCGATGATCGCGCGCTGGTCGGCCACGATCTTCTCCAGCAGCGCGGTGGCGGTCTGCTCGCTCATCGGCTCGTCGCCGTCGCCGCGCATGCCCAGGGTGACCACCGCCTCGCGGCCCTGCAGCCGCTGCATGCCGCCGCGCCAGAACTCCTGCAGCACCTTGCTGTTGGTCGCGTAGTCCCAGCGCCCGCTGCCGTGGCGCGACCACTCGTCGTGGGCGCGCATCATCGGCTCGTGGTGGCTGGTGCCGATCACCACGCCGTAGGCGTCGGCGACTTCGGCGTTCTTCGGGTCGTCGTCGTAGAACGCGCGCGGCAGCCACATCGCCGGCCACAGGTAGTTGGCCTTGTGGCGCAGGATCAGCTGGAACACGCGCTCGTAGAACTGGTGGTTGGTGCCGCCGAAGGTGGCGCGGCTCCAGCCGCCCAGCGCGGGCTCCTCGTCGTTGATGAAGATGCCGCGGTAGCGCACCTTCGGTGCATCGATGAAGCGGCCGGGTGCGATGTGCAGGTTGGCGCGCTGCGCCGGGGCGACGTCGGCCCACCAGGTCCACGGCGACACCCCGATGCGGCGCGACAGTTCGTACAGGCCGAACGCGGTGCCGCGCCGGTCGGCACCGACCACCACCAGGGCACGGTCGATGCCCGGCTCCGGCGTGTCGACCACCTGCAGCAGGTAGGCCTCCCAGGTGCCCTCGACACCAGCGGTATCGATGGCCTTGTCGCGCACGATGCGGTCGATGCGCGCGCTGTGGCCCAGGGTGCCGGCGATGATGGCGGTGCGCGGTTGGCCATCGGCCGGTGCGCCGCCGGCGACCGCGGCCAGGTCGCCACGCAGGGCGTCGGCGGCAAGGTGCACGGCCGCGAAATCCGCGCTGTCCACCAGCACCTGCACCGGCGTGCCACGCTCGATCAGGGCCAGGGCGTTGCCGCCTGCCTGCTCGCACACCGCGGCGGGCGCACGGCAGTCGGTCGCCGCCGAGGCCACGCACGGCAGCGCAGCAAGCAGGCAAAGCAGCGGGACCATCAATGGGAAGCGCGGGCGATTCATCGTGTACTGTCCTCGTGCCGGCGCGTTGCCGCGCCGGGTTTGCATAAAGCGCCCGGGGCCGGCAGGCCGCGGCGCCAGACTCAGTTGCGGGGGTCCAGCTGCGCCGGTTGCAGCCGTGGCGCGAGCAGGTGGATGACAAGCAGCGCCGCCAGGTAGGCACCGCCGGCCATGATGAACATCGCCGCGTAGCTGCCGGTGCTCTGGCGCAGCCAGCCGGCGCCGAGGTTCATGAAGAAGCCGCCCATCGCGCCGGCGAAACCGCCGATGCCGACCACCGAAGCAACCGCGGCGCGCGGAAACATGTCGGAGGTCAGCGTGAACAGGTTGGCCGAGAAGCCCTGGTGCGCGGCCGCCGCCAGCCCGATCAGCCACACCGCGACCCACTGGCCTTCGACGTGCGGGGCAAACACCACCGGCAGTATGCACAGCGCGCAGACCAGCATGGCGGTCTTGCGTGCGGCGTTGACGCTCCAGCCGCGCTTCATCAGGAACGAGCTGAACCAGCCGCCGCCCACCGATCCGACATCGGCCAGCAGGAACACGGTGACCATGGGCAGGCCGATGGTGCGCAGGTCCACGCCGAAGCGGTCGGCCATGAACATCGGGAACCAGAACAGGTAGAACCACCACACCGAATCGCTCAGGAACTTGCCTGCGGTGAATGCCCAGGTCTGGCGCAAGCGCAGCAGCTGCAGCCACGAGGCCTTGACCGGCGCGTCGGGCGTATCGCTGTTGATCAGCGCCAGCTCGGCCGGCGACACCTTGGGATGTTCGGCAGGCCGGCGGTACACGGGCAACCAGAACGCCAGCCACACCAGTCCCGCCAGGCCGGTGGCGACGAACGCCGTGCGCCAGCCCCAGGTCAGCGCCAGCCACGGCACCAACAGGGGCGCCACGATCGCGCCGATGTTGGAGCCGGCGTTGAACACCCCCGTGGCAAACGCGCGCTCGCGCTTGGGGAACCATTCGGCCACGGTCTTGATGGCCGCGGGGAAGTTGCCCGATTCGCCCAGGCCCAGCGCGAAGCGGGCAAGGCTGAAACCGACCACCGACTTGGCCAGCGCGTGCGCGGCGGCCGCCAGCGACCACACGGTCAGGTACACGCTGTAGCCAACCCGGGTGCCGACCCGGTCGATGAACCAGCCGGCCAGCAGGAAGCCGATGGCGTAGGCCAGGGTGAACGCGGCGCTGATGACGCCGTAGTCCTGCTGGCTCCAGCCGAACTCCGCCGACAGCGTGGGCGCCAGCACGCCAAGCACGGCGCGGTCGACGTAGTTGATCGTGGTGGCGAAGAACAGCAGGGCGCAGATGACCCAGCGGTAACGGCTCACCCGGCCGGCCTGCACGGGGCTGGCGCTCACGGATTGTCTCCCGGGGTCAATTCGATGGTGCGATGCAGTAACGCCTTTTGGTTATTGCCCTGCAACATTTTCTGCCCCTCCCCGGAGCTGGCTGATCAGCCTGGACTGGTATCTGTAACACAGCTACATCGCACATAAAACCCTATTACCGCTAGGCAATTTCAATATGGCAGCGCTGTCATTCCCGCGCCCGCAGACGCGCCGCGATGAAGCGATCGCCGCCGCCATCGCCTGTTCATCCTTTCCTCCTTGCGCGTCTCGGAATGGCGAAGCTACCATCCGCCCACCTGCCGGATGTCCATCGGTGGTCATTTTGCGGGGGAGCCTGCATTCGCTGTCAATCGTGAACAACCAACCGAGACATCGCGGCCTTCCAAGAACGCCCGATGCACAACAGAACTGGAGGGGAGTACGGTGGAAAAGAAGCTTTGCAAGACCGAACTTGCGCGCGCCCTGGGGGCGATCTGCCTGGCCATGGCCAGTACCGCAGTAGTGGCGCAGGAGGCGGCTCCGCCCGTCGACGCGACCGAGCTGGACCAGGTGGTGGTCCGCGGGTTCCGCCAGAGCCTGCAGTACTCCACCGAGGCCAAGCGTGATGCAACCGGCTTCACCGACTCGATCTTCTCCGAGGACATCGGCAAGTTCCCCGACCTGAACATCGCCGAGTCGCTCAACCGCATTCCGGGCATCCAGCTTGATCGCGACGTCAACGGCGAAGGCCTGAACGTCGCCATCCGCGGACTGCCCAGCAGTTTCACCAAGACCCTGATCAACGGCGGCGATGCGTACACCGCTTCGATCGGCTTGAACCGCGGCAACCAGAACCGCGAAGTGGACCTGAACCTGTTCCCCACCGAGTTCTTCAACAAGCTCACGGTGTACAAGTCGCCGCAGGCCAGCCTGCCCGAAGGCGGCATCTCCGGCGTGGTCGACATGCGCAGCGTGCGTCCGTTCGACCTGGGCACCCGGGTGAGCTACTCGGCGCAACTGGACCACAACAGCATCGGCAGCAAGATCAGCCCGCGGGGTTCGCTGATCGGCAGCTGGGTCAGCGAGTCGGGCGAGTTCGGCGCCCTGGTCGGCGTGTCCTCGGTGCGCACCAAGCTGTCGGTACGCGGCTGGGAGTCGGTGGGCTGGATGAACCCCAACCTCAACTACACCCAGTGCGGCCTGACCCCGCCTGCCGGCGTGGATCCGCTCAACAGCCGCCCGGGCGCCTGCAACCCGGGTGGCGGCGGTAGCCTGCAGATGCCCAACGCTGTGCCGGACAATGCCTCGACCATCGCGGCCGGATTGACACCGGGGGACGTAATCGATGCCGACTGGCTGCAGGCGCAGAATCCGGGGCTGAGCATGACCCAGATTTCCGAGGCCCTGTTCCCGCGCCTTGGCCGTCCCGTGGACATGTCCGGCGAACGCGACCGTGACGCGATCGTGGCCTCGTTCGAGTGGCGTCCCAGCGACAATGCGCATTACTACCTGGATGCGCTGTACTCCACCGCCGAGTACACCAACAGCCGCATCGACATGAACCTGGTGGGCCGTACCTTCGGGCCCAGCGGCTTCCTCCCGATGAACATGCAGCTGGATTCCAACAACGTGGTCACCAGCGCGACCCTGACCAATGCCCAGTTCTTCCTGGAGGCCCGTCCGTACCACGACGAGGTCCAGTACTGGAACGTCAACCCGGGAGCGACCTTCTGGTTCGGACAGGACCAGGGCGTGCGCCTGGACCTGCAGGGCACCTGGAGCCGCAGCTGGTTCTTCCGCGAGTCGCCCACCATCCTGGTGACCTCGCCCTTCACCACCGTGGAGTACACCAACAACGGCCAGCCGACCTGGACCACCGGAGGCCTGGACCTCAATGATCCCAATGCCGGCTGGAGCTTCGCCGGCGGCCGGGTCAACCTCAACAACGAGAAGCGGGTGACCGAGGCCGGGCGCATGAAGGCCGACCTGCAGTTCGGCGATGACCGCAACAACATCAAGCTCGGCGTGGCCTACGACAACTTCCGCCGCACCATCGTCGGCTTCGACAACAGCAGTGCGTGGCAGGCCAACGTGCTGGCGCAGGTGTCCACGGCCGACCTGCCCGGCTACCTGCGTCCGGGCCCGCATGGCTTCATCACCGCCAACTACTCGGACTTCTTCCGCGACACCGACTACCAGACCTACTTCGACAATGCGCCGGAGGTGAACACTTCCGCATCGGTGGGCGCGGCTTCCGGCGGCGTGGAAGAAACCAACCTGGCGGCGTACCTGGAAGTCAACGGCACCAGCGACATCTGGGGCCGCGAACTGCGCTACAACGCCGGCGTGCGCTGGGTCGAGACCGACCAGACCATCAGCGGCCCGGTCACCCTGGGCGGGGTGCGCCAGTGGCAGGAACTGGATGGCAAGTACAACGAATGGCTGCCGTCCTTCAGCGCCGCCTGGGACGTGGCCGACGATGTCGTGCTGCGCATGTCCGCCTCGCGCACCCTGACCCGCCCGAACCCGCGTTCGATGCTGCCGGCGACCACCTTCTCCGATCCGTCGGCCGAGATCGCCAACCAGGGCAACCCGAACCTGAGCCCGTACCTGTCGACCAACTTCGACTTCGGCGCCGAGTGGTACACCGGAAACGAAGGCATGGTTGCGTTGAGCCTGTTCAACAAGCGGGTCGAAGGCTACACCTACGAAGGCATCAACCGCCTGCCGTTCAGCCGCCTGGGCATCCCGCTCAGCGCACTGACCGACGGCCAGCGTGCCGCGCTGGAGGCCAATGGCGGCATGGACGCGCTGATCGGTGTGCGCCAGCAGGTCAATGCCAACGCCACTCTGGACATCAAGGGCTGGGAGGCGATCTGGGTACAGCCGCTGGGCTTCGTGTTCGACGGCCTGGGCTTCATGGCCAACTACACCCACATCGACCTGGAGGCGGTGGGCCAGGAGTCCGAGCAGCTGTCCGGAAACCTCTTCGGCATCGCTCCGGTGATGTGGAACACCACCCTGTATTGGGAGAAGAACGATGCCGCAGTGCGCCTGTCGTACAACTGGACCGAAGGCTCGGCCCAGCGTGCGGTCGGCAACAACGAAGGCGGCATCACCTACGGCCAGTTCTTCGGCCGGGATCGCGGGCAGCTGGACCTGTCGGCCAGCTACACCTTCCGCAACCTGGTGACCAAGCCGCAGCTGACCCTCAATGTCATCAACATCACCGACGAGAAGATCAGCAATTACCTCTCGTTCGAGAACGTACCCGGCGATATCTACGAGCCGGGCGTGACCGTGATGCTGGGGGTTCGCGGCAGCTTCTGACGGTGACCCATGCCCGGCGGTGCCGCCGGGCATGTTGCAAAGCAGCAGCACGCGGCCCGTCCGACGCCTGGAGTCGGGCGGGCCGCACTGCGTTTATGGCTGCCGAATCCCCGTGCCGCGGGGCCTGCGCCAGCGGCGGGTGCGGGCCCGGATGCCGGCGCCCGGGAGCAGCCTGTGATGGCGGCCGTGCGGGTACCGGTTTCGGGTATGCTCTGGCGATGATAGCGGTAACCCGTATTGCCCGGCCTTCAGCGCCGGAGCAGGAACCAGTACAAAGCAGCTGCTGGCGCGATGCCAGCGACCATCAACAGCATCAAGCCGGGGCGGGGACAATATGAGCAGCAGCGGAATCCTTACCGTACGCGAGAAGGTGGGCTACAGCCTGGGCGACCTGGCGGCCAACCTGATCTTCCAGACGCTGATGACGTTCCTGGCGTACTTCTACACGGACATCTACCGGATTCCGGCAGCGACCGCGGCCACCATCATCTTCGTGGTCGGCATGCTCGGCGCATTCGTGTTCACCCCGCTGGTGGCGGTGCTGGCCGATCGCACCAACACCCGCTGGGGCAAGTTCCGGCCATGGGTGCTGTGGACCGCGGTGCCGTTCGGCGTGCTGTCCCTGCTTGCCTTCAGCACGCCGGACCTCGGCCCGCAGGGCAAGGTGTTCTACGCGGCGGCCACCTACACCCTGCTGTTGCTGGTATACGCGGCCAACAACCTGCCGTATGCCGCCCTCAGTGGTGTGCTCACCGGCAACATGGCCGAGCGCAACAGCCTGTCGGCCTACCGCTTCGTGGCGGTGATGGTGGCCCAATTGGCCGTGCAGTCGGCACTGCTGCCGCTGGTGATGATCCTGGGCGACGGCGACCGGGTACAGGGCTTCCAGAACACCATGTTGCTGTTCGCGGTGGTGGGCTCGGTGTTCTTCCTGATCACCTTCTTCACCACGCGCGAGCGGGTGGTGCCGGCGCCGGAGCAGAAGTCCACCCTGCGCCAGGACCTGGCCGACCTGGTCGCGAACCGTCCCTGGCTGGTGCTGCTGGTGGCGACCATCCTGGTGTTCACCACCCTGGCGCTCAAGAGCGGTACCTACGTCTATTACTTCGAGTACTACCTGGACGAGCCGGCGATGGCCGGCTTCCTGGACCAGATCGGCTTCAACGCCATGCTCGGCGGAATCAACGCGGCGATCATGGGCATGGGCCTGGCCGGCTTCCAGCTTCCGGAGGACGCCACCACCTCGGCCTTCGGCCTGTTCAACGCCAGCGGCATCATCCTGATGGTGGTGGGCATCGCCTTCTCCAAGGCGCTGGCAGACCGCTTCGGCAAGCGCGACGTGTACGCCGTGTTCCTGCTGATCTCTACCCTGTTCATGCTGGCGTTCTACGTGATCCCGCCGGACCGCATCGCCTGGGTGTTCGGGGCGCAGATCCTGCATGGCTTCTTCTACGGCATCACCATCCCGCTGCTGTGGGCGATGGTGGCCGACGTGGCCGACTATTCGGAGTGGAAGAACAACCGCCGCGCCACCGCCATCATCTTCTCGGCCATCCTGTGCGGGCTGAAGGTGGGCGTGAGCGTGGGCGGCGCGCTGGTGGCCGGCATCCTCGCCCACCACGGCTACAACGCCGACCTGGACGTCCAGGCGCCGCAGACGGTCGACGGCATCCGCCTGTCGGTGAGCCTGTATTGCTCGCTGCCGTTCCTGGCCACGGTGGCCCTGATGTTCTTCTACAAGATCAACAAGCCCATGGAGTCGCGCATCGAGCGTGAGCTGGCCGAGCGCCGCGCCGGCCGTGCCGCCGCCTGAGCACTCCGCAGTACGCAACACGCAACAAGGGAATCAAAGCAATGGCAGATCGTGAGTACACCGAGGCGGAACTGAAGGCGCTGGCCGACAAGGCCATCTCCCCCCGCCCGCTGGTGACCGACATCTATACCGCCGACCCGTCGGCGCACGTGTTCGAGGGCAAGATCTACATCTATCCCTCGCATGACATCGAGGTCGGCGCCGCCTTCGACGACGACGGCGGCCACTTCCAGATGGAGGACTACCACGTCCTGCGCCAGGATTCGCCCGACGCCCCGGCGGTGGACTGCGGCGTGGCCCTGCACGTCAAGGACGTGCCGTGGGCGCAAAAGCAGATGTGGGCGCCCGACGCGGCGACGAAGGACGGCAAGTACTACCTGTACTTCCCGGCCAAGCGCGCCGACGGCATCTTCCAGATCGGCGTGGCCGTGGGCGATCGGCCGGAAGGCCCGTTCAAGGCCGAGCCGCAGCCGATCGAGGGCAGCTATTCGATCGACCCGGCCGTGTTCGCCGACGATGACGGGCAGTACTACATGTACTTCGGCGGCATCTGGGGCGGCCAGCTGCAGAAGTACCGCGACAACCGCCATGACGCCGCGAACGAGGAGCCCGCGCCGGACCAGCCGGCCCTGGGCGCGCGCATGGCGCGCATGACGCCGGACATGAAGCAGTTCGCCGAGGCCCCGCGCGAGGTGCTGATCCTGGACGAGCACGGCAAGCCGCTGCTGGCCGGCGACACCGAGCGCCGCTTCTTCGAGGCCGCCTGGGTGCACAAGTACCAGGGCCGCTACTACCTCACCTATTCCACCGGCGATACCCACCTGCTGTGCTGGGCCACCGCGGACAATCCGTATGGGCCGTTCACCTATGGCGGGGTGATCCTGACCCCGGTGGTCGGCTGGACCACGCATCACTCGGTGCTCGAGTTCGGCGGCAAGTGGTGGCTGTACTACCACGACTCGATCCTGTCCGGCGGCGTCACCCACCTGCGTTCGGCCAAGGTCGCGCAACTGCGCTACGACGACCAGGGCCGGATCATCACCATGGACCCCTATGGCCGTTGATGGCGTGCGGGTGGAGGCCATCGATCCGACAGCGCCGATGGCGCCGGGGCCGTTGCTGACCCTGGCCGACGGCGCGCTGTCGGTGGACATCGCGCCGCAGGCCGGTGGCCGCATCGCGCAGATCCGCGTCGATGGCGTGGAGCAGCTGGTCGGTTACGGCGAGCACGGCTCCACCGCGGCCATCGCCTGGGGCAGTTATCCGATGGTGCCGTGGTGCGGGCGCATCCGCGCCGGCCGCTTCCGCTTCGACGGGCAGGACCATGCGGTGCCGGTGAACCTTGGGCCGCACGCCATCCACGGCACGGGCTTCCTGCTGCAGTGGCAGGTGAGCGCGCAGGCGCCGCAGCAGGTGGACCTGGAACTGACCCTGCCGCGTGATCGGCGCTGGCCGTTCGGCGGCCTGGCGCGCCAGCGCATCAGCGTGGACGGGCGACGCCTGGTGATGATGCTGTCGCTCACCGCGACCGACAGTGCGATGCCGGCGACCCTGGGCTGGCATCCGTGGTTCCGCAAGCCCGAGCGGCTGGAGTTCCAGCCCGAGGCGATGTACCCGCGCGACGCCGACGGCATGACCCTGCTGCCCGCCGGCCCGGTGGGGCCGCAGCCGTGGGACGACTGCTTCATCAACCGCCGCCCGGTGGTGCTGCATCGCCAGGGCCAGCGCGTCGTGCTTGAATCCGGATGCAGCGACTGGGTGGTCTACGACGAGCCGGCCTTCGCCACCTGCGTGGAGCCGCAGACCGGCCCGCCGGATGCATTCAACCTGGATCCGGCATGCCGCCTGGAGGCGGGGCAGACCCGCTCGGCGGTGTACACGATGACCTGGGATTGAGTGCCGTCCCGGCGCCGATGCCGGGGCGGGTCAGTTCTCCAGCAATGCCTGGATCGCGGCGAAACTGGCGTTGGCGCGCTCCTTCTTCGCCGCCGCGTCGGCCACCGGGTCGGCACCGTCGCGCTGCAGTTCGGTGGCCGGCAACTCGTCGAGGAAGCGGCTGGGCTTGAGCCGCACCTTCTCGCGGAAACGCCGGGTCTCGCGGCTGTAGCTGAGCCACAGCCGGGTCTTGGCGCGGGTGATGCCCACGTACATCAGCCGGCGCTCCTCTTCCAGCGAGCCTTCCTCCAGCGCGGCTTCGTGCGGCAGGGTGCCGTCCTCGCAGCCGATGATGAACACGTAACCGAATTCCAGGCCCTTGGCGCCGTGCAGGCTCATCAGCCGCACCTGGTTGCCGCCATCGTCCTTGTCGTTGCGCGACAGCAGGGCCAGTTGCGCGGCCAGGTCGCCGGCGCTGGCGCCGCGCGGACCGCCTTCGAACCATTCGGCCAGCTCGTCCAGGTTGGCGCGGCGCCGCTGGAACGAGGCCTCGTCCTTGCACTGGGCGCGCAGCTCGGCCAGCAACCCGGACTTTTCTGCCAGGCGCCGGACCAGGTCGGCCGCGCTCAGCTGCGTGGCGGCCTGGCGCAAGTCGGCGATGGCATCGTTGAACGCGCCCAGGCCATTGGCGGCGCGCGGCGGCAGTTGCTGCAACGCGCCCATCGCCTGTGCCGCCCGCGACATCGGCATGTGCTTGCCGGCGGCCAGTTCGGCCAGCCGCGCCAGCGAGGTGGCACCAACCTCGCGCCGCGGCGACTGCACCGCGCGCAGGAATGCGGCATCGTCGTCCGGGTTGGCGATCACCCGCAGCCAGGCCAGCGCGTCCTTCACTTCCTGCCGTTCCAGGAATGCGGTGCCGCCACTGAGGTGGTAGGGCACGCGCAGCAGCTGCAGCGCCTTTTCCAGCGGCCGCGACTGGTGGTTGCCGCGGAACAGGATGCAGAACTCGCTCCACGGCACCTGCTTTGATTCATGCAGGAAGGCGATCTCGGCGGCGACCTTCTCCGCCTCGTGCTCGCCATCGCGGCACTCCCACACGCGGATGCGCTCGCCGTCGGCCTGCTCGCTCCACAGCGTCTTCAGGTGCTGGTGCGGGTTGCGCGCGATCAGCGCATTGGCCGCGCGCAGCACCCGGTTGGAACAGCGGTAGTTCTGTTCCAGCTTGACCACCTGCAGGGCCGGGTAGTCGCGCTCCATCTGCTGCAGGTTTTCCGGGTTGGCGCCGCGCCAGGCATAGATGCTCTGGTCGTCGTCGCCCACGCAGGTGAAGTTGCCCTGCGGCCCGGCGATGGCCTTGAGCAGGCGGTACTGGGCGTCATTGGTGTCCTGGCACTCGTCCACCAGCAGGTAGCCGATGCGTTCGCGCCAGGCGGCGACGATCGCAGCGTCAGCCTCCAGGATCTGCACCGGAAGCCGGATCAGATCATCGAAGTCCACCGCGTTGAACGCGGCCAGCCGCGCCTGGTAGCGCGCATACAATTTGGCCGCTTCCATCTCGCGGGTGGAGCGTGCGGCGGCCAGTGCCTGCTCCGGCGACAGGCCCGCGTTCTTGGCCCGCGAGATCAGGTTGCGGGTGTCGTCGATGGCGTCGGGCTTGCTGCCGGGCATCAGGTCCTTGACCTGGGCGGCGCTGTCGTCGGCATCGAAGATCGAGAAGCCGCGCTTGAGGCCGGCGGCGGCATGCTCGATCTGCAGGAACTTCAGCCCCAGCGCGTGGAAGGTGCAGATGGTCAGGCCCTCTGCCGCGTCGCCCTTGATCCGCCTGGCCACGCGCTCGCGCATTTCCCTGGCCGACTTGTTGGTGAAGGTGATCGCGGCGATGCGCCGGGCCGGATAGCGGCCACTGCCGACCAGGTGGGCGATCTTCTCCACGATCACCCGGGTCTTGCCGCTGCCGGCACCGGCCAGCACCAGCAGCGGGCCGGAATCGTGCATTACCGCAGCGCGTTGGGGGGAATTGAGCAAGATGGCGGAAGCAGGAAGGGCCGACCGGCATTCTAACCGCCGGCTCATGTCGCGGCCGCCGGTGCGCGCATGGTGCATGGGGCCGGCATCGCCGCGCCGTGCCGGATTGATCTGGGTCACGAGGGCGGCCGTGGCCGGCCCCTAGAATCGGCGCATGAACCGGTTCCGCTTTCTTCCTCGCCCGTCGATGTCGGCGCGCGACACCTCCCGGCGCGGTGTGTCGATGCGCATGGCCATCAAAACCCGCACGCGCGCATGGCCAGCGCTGCTGGCGTTGTGCACCGCCGCCGCGCTGCAGGCGCATGCGCAGGCGCCGGTCGCCGCACCGGCCACCCCGACCACCGAACTGGACACCCTGCAGGTCACCGCCGCGGTCCTGCCCACCGTGGCCGCCGATGCGCGCCAGAACGTGACCGTGCTCGGCCCGGCGCAGTTGCAGGAATGGCGCGGGCGCAGCCTGGCGGAAGTGCTGTCCGCGCAGGCCGGCTTGCTGGTGGACCGTGGCGCACGCGGCGGCGGTTTCGGCGCGCTGCACCTGCGCGGTGCCGACCCCAGCCACGTGGTGGTGCTGGTCGATGGCGTGCGCCAGAACGACCCGCTGTCCTCGCGCGGCAGCGCGGTCGATCTGAACGCCTTGTCGCTGGAGCGGGTGGAGCGCATCGAGATCGTGCGCGGCAGCGCCAGCGTCGCCCAGGCCGAGGTGATGGCCGGGTTGATCCACATCCATACCCGTCGCGCCAGCCCGGGCGCCAGCGCTGGCGTGGCGGTCGGTGGCGACGGACTGCGCGCGGTGCACGCCGGCCTGTCCGGCCACGGCTGGAGCGTGTCGGCCAGCGATCGCAGCGACGGCGATGGCCGCCGCGGCGCGCAGGACGTGCGCGCCTTCGACGCAGGCTGGGAGCGGCACCTGCATCCATCGCTGTCGGTGCGCGCAGGTTTCGGTTACACGCAGGGCCAATCCCGCGGTTTTCCCGACGACAGTGGCGGCCCGCGCCATGCGGTGCTGCGCGAGCTGGACCAGCGCGAGGCAAGCAGCCGCCAGTTCTCGCTGCAGGGTACCTACCGGCCGGCGCGCGGCACCCTGGACCTGCAATGGACCCGCTTGGCGCGCGATGGCGACGAGGATTCCCCGGGCGTGGCCGCCGGCCTGCGCGATCCGTCCGGGCTGCCGGCGCTGGCCGCGCACACCCGCTACCGTCGCGATGCAGTGCAGGCCACCTGGCGGCAGCCGCTCGGAGGCAACAGCGCATTGGCCGCCGGCCTGATGCACCAGGACGAACTGGGGCGCTACGCCGGGCGGATCGACTACGGCTTCTTCCAGGCACCGGTCGCCTTTGCGATGCAGCGCGATACCCGGGCCGCGTTCGCAGAACTGCGCTGGATGCCCGGCGCCTGGACCGTGCAGGCAGGGCTGCGCCACGAGCGCCACCGCGACGATGGCGCCGGCAGCGGGCGCGCCACCCATCCGCTGCTGTCGCTGCAGCGCAAGGTGGGCACGCACGGTGCGCACTGGGGAGCGTCGCTGTCGCGCAGTTCCAGGCCGCCGAGCTTCTATGCGCTGGGCCATCCGCTGGTCGGCAACCCGGGGCTGCGGCCCGAGCGCGCGGCACATCGCGAGCTGTATTACGCGACCGCCGCCGATGCCGCCTGGCCGAGCCGGATCACCCTGTTCAGCGCGCGCTACCGCGACCTGGTGGATTTCGACGGCGGGCCGCCACCGCGCCTGCTCAACCGCGCCCGGATCCAGGCCGACGGCGTGGAGTGGCGCAGCGGCCACCGCTTCGGCAACGACTGGCAGTGGGACCTGGACGGTGCCTGGATGCGGGTGCGCGATCCGCTGGACGGCGTCGCGCTGCGCCATCGGCCGCGCTTGCAGGCCGGCACCCGGCTGGCGTTGCCGCTGCACGGCGGCAATGAGTTGTCGCTGGCGCTGCGCTACCTGGGCCGCCGGTTCGATTCGTCGATCGCCACCGGCGACCAGTGGCTGGCGCCGGTGACCACGCTGGACCTGGCGCTGCGCCGCAGGCTGCGGCAGGCCACCCTGGTGCTTGCGCTGGATGACGCAACCGATGCGCGCGGCGAGGAGCTCATCGGCCTGGATACGCCGGGGCGCAGGCTGCGGCTGTCCCTGCACTGGGACACGCCGTAGGAGCGCCCCGGCCGTCGCCTCAGTACAGCGTGCGCTGCGCCGGCGGCGGCGGGTTCCACTGGTACAGCCAGGTCTCGGTGAGCGCCTGGCCTTCGTGGCGCAGGTACAGGCGCAGGTCGATCTGGGTGGTGGAGTCGTCCGGCGGCACCACGTCGAACATCGCGCGGTAGCCCTGCAGCGGATGCAGTGGCCGCGCGGAGATGGTCTCCAGGGTGCCGCGGCTGGTTTCCACCACCGCCTCGACCGTGGCGTTGCGCGCGGCCAGCCCGGCCAGCGCACCGCCGGCAAAGTCCACCGCGAAGCGCCACGAGAAGTGCTCGCGCTTGCGCCCCACCACGCCGCCCAGCCCGGTGCGCGTGGCCACGCACTCGGCAAGTTGCGGGCGCGCCGGTGGATGCTCGCCCCAGAACAGGCGGTAGCCGAACAGCAGTTCCTGGCCCGGCTCAGGCTTGGCCTGCGGATTCCAGAACGCGACGATGTTGTCGAAAGTCTCGTCCACCGTCGGGATTTCCACCAGCTGCACCGAGCCCTGGCCCCAGCCGTGCTTGGGCTCGACCCACAGGCTCGGGCGCTTCTCGTAGAACACGCCGTCGTCCTGGTAGTGGTCGAAGTTGCGGTCGCGCTGGAGCAGGCCGAAACCGCGCGGGTTGTCGTCGGCAAAGGCGTTGAAGCGCAGGTGCTCGGGGTTGCCCAGCGGCCGCCAGATCCACTCGCCCGCGCCGGTGTGCATGGCCAGGCCATCGCTGTCGTGGATCTCCGCGCGCCAGTCCCAGTCCATGCGCCGATCATTCTCGCCCACCTGGTACATGCTGGTGGCCGGGGCGATGCCCAGCCGCTCGATCCGGGTGCGCGGATACAGCGCCGCATCCACGTCCATCACCAGCGGCTCGCCGCGGGTGAGGGCGAAACGATAGGCGCCGGCCACGCTGGGCGAATCCATCAGCGCATAGACCACCAGCGTGTCCGAACCGGGCTCCGGCTGCTCCAGCCAGAACGCGGTGAACTCGGGGAATTCCTCCGGCCGCGGCATCCCGGTGTCGATTGCCAGGCCGCGCGCGGACAGGCCGTACTGCATGCTCGAACCGACCGCGCGGAAATAGCTGGCGCCCAGGAATGCGGCCCAGTCGCGCTGCAGGTCGTCGGTGGAGCTGAGCCGGAACCCGGCAAAGCCCAGGTCGCGCGGCAGGCGCTTGCCGGCCAGCCCGCTGCGGCCGTAGTCGAACATGCCCGGGTCGTAGGCCAGCTCCTGGGCCTGCCCGTCGGCGACGTTGAACATGCGCACCGGCCGCTTGAAGTACAGGCCCAGGTGGAAGAACCGCGCCTGGAAGCGCGCGCCGGGCACGTCGGCCCACAGCGCGTGGTCCTGGCGGAAGCCGATGGACTGGTACTGGTCCCAGTCCAGCGCGGCCACCGACGCCGGCAACTGGTCGCTGCGCGGCGCGTAGGCGCGTTCGGCCATGGCCCGGGCGTGGCCCTTGAGCCAGGCGTAGTCGAACGGATGGCGGGTGCCCAGCGGCACGGGTGTGGCGTGGGCCTGCAGCAGCGGCAGGGGCAGGCCGGCGGCGGCGAGCGCGGCGGCGGCGCGGGTCAGGAACTGGCGTCGATGCATGGGGACGGGGCGTGGTGACGTGTCGCGCGCATCATAAGCATCCGCAGGCTGCTTGCCCGTGGACGCCGGCGAGGGCGCATGGCGTGCTGTTCAGTTGCCGCCCGGGCAGCGGCGCAGCCGATCCGGGATGTCCATCCGTTCAGCGCTGGCAGCGCGGGCACCACACGCTGGTGCGCTGGCCGATGCTCGCCTGGCGCAGGGGCGTGGCGCAGGCCGGGCAGGGCTGCCCGCCGCGGCCATACACCGACAGTTCCTGTTCGAAGTAGCCGGGCGCGCCATCGGGAGCGAGAAAATTGCGCAGGGTGGTCCCGCCACGGCGGATGGCATGGGCCAGGATATCGCGCGCGGCGGTGGCCAGCAGCCGGTAGCGTGCGTGCGAGACCTTGCCGGCCGCGCGCAGCGGATGGATGCCGGCGCGGAACAGGCTCTCGGCCGCGTAGATGTTGCCGACCCCAACCACGATGCGCTGGTCCATCAGGAAGGTTTTCACCGGGGCGCTGCGGCCGCGGCTGCGGGCGAACAGCCAGTCCCCGTCGAAGGCATCCGACAACGGCTCCGGGCCGAGCCCGCGCAGCAGCGGGTGTTCGCTGGCGGCCGGCTGCCACAGCAGGCAACCGAAGCGTCGCGGGTCCGTGAAGCGCAGCACTCGGCCCGAGTCCAGGGCCAGGTCGACATGGTCGTGCGGCCCCAGCGGCGTATCTGGCGGCAGCACCCGCAACATGCCGGACATGCCCAGGTGCAGCAGCGCGCTGTCGCCGGCCTCGGTATCCAGCAACAGGTATTTGGCGCGGCGCCGGACTGCGGTGATCCGGCGCCCGGGCAGATCGCGCGCCACCTCGGACGGGATCGGCCAGCGCAGGTCCGGGCGGCGCAGTACGACGCCGGTCACGGTGCGCCCTTCCAGGTGCGGTGCCAGGCCGCGGCGGGTGGTTTCGACTTCGGGCAGCTCGGGCATGGCTCAGCCGGCCGCGGCCAGGTAGTGGTCGTCGCCATGCGCGTCGCGCTCGCGCCAGACCCGCAGCGGGCCGCCGAATGCCTGCGACAGGTAATCGGCGGTAAGCACCGTCGCGCGCGGGCCATCGACCAGGATCCGGCCGCCCTGCATCAGCACCACCCGGTCGATCTCCGGCACGATCTCCTCGATGTGATGGGTGACCAGCACCAGGGTGACCCCCTGCCGTGCCAGCGCGCGCAAGGTGGCCAGCAGGCGCCCGCGCGCGACCAGGTCCAGGCCGGTGCCGGGCTCATCCAGCAGCAGCGCCTGCGGGCGGTTGACCAGCGCGCGGGCGATCAGCACCCGGCGGGCCTCGCCGGTGGACAGCTCGGCGTACAGGCGTCCGCGCAGGTGCAGGGCATGGGTCCGTTCCAGCGCTTCGAGCGCCTGCGCACGCTGCTCGCCGCTGACCTCGCGGAACGGCGGCACCACGAAGCTGGCGAACAGCCCCGTGACGACCGCGTCCTCGACCGACAGCTCATGCATGGCTGCCAGGTTGGCGCCGAAGTCGCCGGTGACGATGCCCAGGTGGGTACGCAGCCGGTCCACCTGCCAGCGCGCCTGGCCCAGGACCCGCACCGGCGGCGGGCCTTCGCTGCGCGCCAGTGGATACAGCTCGCGGGTGATCAGCTTGATCAGGGTGGACTTGCCGCAGCCGTTGGGGCCAAGCAGTGCGGTGTGCTGGCCCTGGTCGATGCGCAGGCGCAGTTCGTGAAGGACGCGGACCTGGCCGCGGATCGCGCTGGCGCGGTCCAGTTCGATCAGCGGCGGCGCCGCATCGATCGCGCCGGCGGGGTGGGGCGATGGCATCGGGTGGGTTTCCTGGGGCGCGGCGGATGAACGTTCACACGGCCGGCAGGTGAAGTTTGCCGGATCAGGCCCCATCATGTCCCCACGCCGACCGCGACCGGCCGGCGCCTCTGCCTTCGTGAGCCGCCTTTCCATGTCCGACGCGCTGCTGTCCTTCCTTTCCTCCGGCGCCACTGGCCTGGGCTGGCCTGGCCTGCTGCTGGTCCTGCTGGTGTGCACCCAGCTCACCATCTTCGCGGTGACCTTGTACCTGCACCGCAGCCAGGCCCACCGCGGCGTCGATTTCCACCCGGCGGTGGCGCACTTCTTCCGGTTCTGGACCTGGCTGACCACCTCGATGATCACCCGCGAGTGGGTGGCCATCCATCGCAAGCACCACGCCAAGGTGGAAACCGAGGAGGACCCGCACAGCCCGCTCACGCGCGGCATCGGCAAGGTGTTCTGGGAAGGGGTCGAGCTGTACCGCGAGGCACGTGCGGACCGTGCCTCGATCGAGCAGTACGGCAAGGGCGCGCCGGACGACTGGATCGAGCGGCGCCTGTACACGCCCCACGCCAACCTTGGCCCGAGCGTGCTGTTCTTCGTCAATTTCGCCCTGTTCGGTTTGCCCGGCATTGCCATGTGGGCGATCCAGATGGCGTGGATCCCGTTCTGGGCCGCCGGCGTGGTCAACGGCCTGGGCCACTGGTGGGGCTACCGCAATTTCGAATCGGCCGACACCTCCACCAACCTGACCCCGTGGGCGCTGTGGATCGGCGGCGAAGAGCTGCACAACAACCACCATGCGTTCCCCAGCTCGGCGCGCTTCTCGATGCGGCGCTGGGAGCTGGACATCGGCTGGGTGGCGATCAAGGGCCTGGAAAAACTTGGCCTGGCCAGGGTGCTGCGGGTGGCGCCGAGCCTGGACATCCGCCCCAACGTTGCCGCTCCGGACCTGGAAACCCTGCGCGCGCTGCTCTCGCACCGCTTCCTGGCCATGACCGACTACCAGCGCAACGTGCTGGTGCCGGCGCTGCGCGAGGAGGCCGCCGCGGCAGGCGCGCGCCTGCGCCAGCTGCTGCCACGGCGCATGCGCCGCGGCCTGGTGGACGATGGCCGCTGGCTCAAGCCCGATGCGCGCGAGCAGTTGCGCGCCTGGGTCTCGCAGCGGCCGCGCATCCACACCCTGGTCGAATACCGCGCGCGCCTTGCCGCCCTGCTGGAGGCGCGCAGCAACGATGCGGCCGAGCGCCTGCGCCAGTTGCAGGCCTGGTGCCACGAGGCCGAGGCCAGCGGCATCCGCGCGCTGCAGGAATATTCCATGCGCCTGAAGGGTTACGCGCTGGCGCACTGATGCACATGCATCGCCGCCAATCCGCCTGCAACGGTACCGGCATCGGCACGGCTGCCGATGCCGAAATCGGCATGGGCTGTGGTGCTGCTATAGGAATGCGTGGTCGGGCCGGGTACGCCGGCCTGTACGGATTGGCCCTGTCCGTGTTGCTGGTTCCCGGCGCAGCGGTGGCGCAGGTCGAGCGCACCTCGGACTACCTTGCGCGGATGGACGCCGATGGCGACGGCCGGGTATCGGTGGACGAATACGTGGACTGGATGAGCTACGCCTTCGAGCGCATGGATGCCGATGGCGACGGCGTGCTGGCCACGCACGAGCAGCCCGGTGGCAAGGGATCGCCGATCACCCGTGACGCGTACCGGCAGCGCCTGGCCGAACGCTTCCGGCGCCAGGACGGCAACGGCGACGGCTGGCTCGACGCACGCGAACTGGCCGCCCCGCCCCAGTAGGAGCCGGGAGACCGGACATTCGTGCGTGGAGAGCGCCGGCGACCGGCGCCGCAGCGCCCGGACCTGATGCGCCGCGGTCGCCCGCGAGACGGGCTCCTACAGAATCCCCGGAATCCGCATGCCCCTGTAGGAGCCGGTCTTGCCGGCGACCCCCGTTACCTCAATGGGCATCGCCACCGACCGCGGCGCATCGTCCTAGGGCGGGTCGTTGCGCGGCGGGTCGTCGACCGGTTGGCCGTGCTGCAGCAGCCACAGGATGATGGCCTTCTCGCGCACATAGCTGGCGCGCATGTAGGCGTAGACCAGGCCGCGCCAGCCATCCAGGAATCCGGCACGCAGCACGTAGCCGCGCCAGAAACGCCACGCGGGCGCCAGCACCAGCTTGTGCCAGCTTGCGCGCCGGCCACGGGCGAAATCGTGCTCGGCCATCATCCGCGCATAGCACAGGGTCTTGGTGGCCTGGTGCTGCAGCGAGCGATAGGGGTAGTGGATCAGGTCGCCGGCCAGGCGCCGCACCGGGCCGTCCACGGTGACCGACTCGTGGATCTCGCGCTTGCCGCGCCACCCGCCGTGGCGCCGGTCGAACAGCCGCAGCACCCGGTCCGGATACGCGTTGCCATGGCGCAGGAAGCGGCCGAAGTAATCCGACAGCCGCGCGAAGCGGTAGCCGGCCGCATCCGCAAACCCGTCCGCACGCGCCGCCTCGATCGATGCACGCAGTGCGCCACTGACCCGCTCGTCGGCATCCAGGCTCAGGATCCAGTCGTGCGTGGCCTGCCCCACCGTGAACTGCTTCTGGCTGCGGAAGCCATCGAATGGCCGCTGCAGCACCCGCGCACCCATGGCCGTGGCGATTGCCACGGTGGCGTCGGTGGAGCCCGAGTCCACCACCACGATCTCGTCGCAGAACGCCAGCGATGCCAGGCAGTCGCCGATGCGGTCAGCTTCGTTGAACGTGATAATGCACGCCGACAGCGGCACCGGGCCGGGGCGCTGGCCAGCAGATGACGGGGGCACGGGCGAGACGATGGCGGACCACCTTTTATTTGCGACAGAGCGGTACGGGTTGCCCATTCTGCAGCCGCTGGCCGATGCCTTGCACGCGCGCGGCGAGCGCGTTCATGCCCTGTTGGCCGGTGCCGCCGCCGGCCTGGCCCTGCGCGGGCCGGTGCAACCGGTGGACGCGCGCGGCGCTGCGGCGCTGCGGCCACGGGCGGTGTTCAGTGCGTCCAACGAGGTTCCGACCTTCGTGACGGGGGCCAAGGTACAGTTGTTCCACGGGTTCAACGTGGAAAAACGCGCCGATGGCCGCGGCCATTTCCGGGTGCGCGGGCTGTTCGACCTGTACTGCACCCAGGGGCCTGCCACCACCGCGCCGTTCCAGGAACTGTCGCGCCGGCTGGGCCACTTTGCCGTGGTCCAGACCGGCTGGCCCAAGCTCGATCCGCTGTTCCGCGACGACGGCGGCGCGGCGGCGGCCCTGCGCGCGCCGGCGGCCGGACGGCCGGTGGTGATGTTCGCTTCCACCTTCACGGAGCGCCTGAGCGCGGCACCGCACCTGCTGCAGGCCATCGCCGCGCAGGTGGCGCATGGTGGACGCTACTGGTTGCTGACCCTGCACCCGAAGTGCCCGCCCGACCTGTTCGACCGGTATCGCGCCCTGGCCGGGCCGAATGCGGCCTTCGTCGAGCCCGAGCAACTGGTCACCGCGCAGCGCGCAGCCGACGTGCTGCTGGCCGACACCACCTCGGTGGTGTCCGAGTTCGTGGTCCAGCACAAGCCGGTGGTCACCTTCCGCAACCGCGCGCCCAAGCCGCACATGCTCGACTTCGACGATCCGGCGCAGCTGCCGCGGATGCTTGAATCGGCCTTTGCGCCGAGCGCGGCGCTGGGTGCGGCCATCGCCGCCTATGCCGACGCCATCCATCCGTGGCGCGACGGACGCTCGTCGGAGCGGGTGATCGAGGCGGCCGGCACACTGCTGGCTGGCGGGCTGGGTACCCTGGCGCGCAAGCCGCTGGCCGCGCGCTGGCGTGCGCTGCAGATCCGCCGCGCGCTGGGCTACTGGGGCATCTGACGTACACCCGGGCGGCCGGACTGCTCCCGTACAATCGCCGCATGCGCGCTGACGCCCTGACCGTTGCTCCCGGCCTGGCGATTCCCGAAGCGGAGATCGTCGAGCGCTTCGTGCGTGCCAGCGGCGCCGGCGGGCAGAACGTCAACAAGGTGTCCAGTGCGGTGGAGCTGCGTTTCGACATCGCCGGCTCGCCGTCATTGCCCGACGCGTTGCGCACCCGGCTGCTGGCGCGCCGCGACCGTCGTCTCACCGACGACGGCGTGCTGGTGATCGACGCCCAGCGCTTCCGCACCCAGGAGCGCAACCGCCAGGATGCGCGCGAGCGGCTGGTCGCCTTCATCGCCGCCGGCCTGGACGTACCCAAGACCCGGATCCGGACCCGTCCCACCCGCGCCTCGCAACAGCGCCGCCTGCAGGCCAAGCAGGAGCGGGGCCAGATCAAGCGCGGCCGCGGCACGCGCGACTGGGATTGAGCGTGGCCGCCGACGCGCCACTGCTGCCGGCGCTGCCGCCGAACATGCCGCAGGTGGCGCCCAACCGTTTCAGCCGCTGGCTCGGCCGCACCGTGTTGCGCCTGGGTGGCTGGCGCGTGGTCGGCACCCTGCCGGACGTGCCACGGCTGGTGCTGATCGCGGCGCCGCACTCGTCCAACTGGGACGGGGTGTGGGGCATGGCGGCCAAGCTTGCGCTGGGCCTGGACGCGCGGTTGCTGGGCAAGTCCTCGCTGTTCTGGTGGCCGTTGTCGCCGCTGCTGCGCCGCCTTGGGGTGATCCCGGTGGACCGCAGCCGCCCGCAGGGCGTGGTGGAGCAGGCGCTGGAGCTGTTTCGCCACTCGCCACGGCTGTGGTTCGCCCTGGCCCCGGAGGGCACCCGCCGCGCGGTGCGGGAGTGGAAGACCGGATTCTGGAAGATCGCCCATGGCGCCCAGGTGCCGGTGCTGCTGGCCTGCTTCCACTACCCGGACAGGACCATCGGGATCGGGCCGCTGTTCCATACCAGCGGCGACCTGCCGGCCGACATGGCGGCCATCCGCGCCTGGTACCGGCCGTGGATGGGTCGCAACCGCGACACCAGCTGAGCCGGGCGACCGCCGGCGGGGGATCGGGACGGCCGGTACCTGGCAGGCGACGAGCGCAATCTGTGACGCCCATCACGAGTATGGACCGGTGATATGCTGCCGTATTCACCGGGAAGGGGCCGGCGGGAGAGCCGCGGGATGGCGAACGACGCGAACGCACGCAGTGCCGATGAGCTGGAACAGGGCGATCGTGCCGGTGCCGCCGAGGTCCTGTCGGTGCGCGAATTCGACCTGTTTGCCGCTGTCGGCCGCGAGCGCGTGGTCCACGCCGGCGAGCGCATCTTCCGTCGCGACGACCCGGGCGAGGTCATGTACCTGATTGCCGAAGGCCGGGTCGAGCTGGACGCCGGTGCCGACCTGGCGGTCAAGCAGCTGGGGCCGCGCGAATTCTTCGGTGAGCTGGGCCTGCTGATCGGCGAACACCTGCGTGGCGCCGACGCGGTGGCGGTCAGCACCGGCCGGGTGGTGGAACTGGGCCAGTCCGGCTTCCAGCGCCTGCTCGAGCGCGACCCGGTGCTGGTGGCGCAGTTCCTGCGCCGTGCGATCACCCGGGTGGTGCTCAACGAACAGAACCTCATCCGCCAGCTGCGGCGCCGCAACCAGGACCTGGAAACGGCGCTGGACAACCTGCACATCACCGCCCACCAGCTCAGCCGCACCGAAGCGCTGATCCGGATCGACGAGCTGACCGGCCTGTACAACCGCCGCGGGCTGACCCTGCACCTGCAGGAGCGCCGCGCGCGCGCGCCGGGCGGCAGCATGGGCCTGCTGCTGGTGGACTGCGACCGCTTCAAGCAGGTCAATGACGACCACGGCCACCTGGTGGGCGACCGCGTGTTGCAGAACATCGCCGGCATCCTGCGCTCGGTGGCCGGTGCCGACGACTTCCCGTGCCGCCTGGGCGGCGACGAGTTCTGCCTGCTGGTCGGTGCCCGCCAGCGTGAGGACGTGATGCGCTACGCCGAGTTCGTGGTCGCCACCACCCGCAGCCTGCTGCGCCTGCAGCAAGCCGTGCCGACCATGTGCGCGGTCAGCGTCGGCGCGTGCCTGGTGGACCTGTCCGGCGACTGGAACGACTGGTACGCGCGTGCCGACGCCGCGCTGTATGAAGCCAAGCGCCAGGGCGGCAACCAGGTGGCGTGGATCGACGGCACCGCAGTGACGGCGGGCTGAGCGGGCGCCGCCGCGCGCCCGGGCATCAGGCCGGGACGGCGCAGGTGGGCGCGGGCATGCGGTAGCCAAGTGCTTCGGCCAGGTGCGGCGTGGCGATCGCGTCGCTGCCGTCGAGGTCGGCAATGGTGCGCGCCACCCGCAACACCCGATGCAGGCTGCGCGCGCTCAGCTGCAGGCGTTCGCCGGCCTGTTCGAGCAGGTCCTGGTCGGCCGCGGTCAGGCGGCAGCTGGCGGCCACGTCCGCCGGGTCCAGGTGTGCGCTGAGCCGGCCGTTGCGTTGCAGCTGGCGCGTGCGTGCCGCCTCGACCCGCGTGCGGATGCTCCGGGTGGATTCGCCGGGCGGGGCATCGGGCCGCAGCAGTGCCAGCGGCAGCCGGGCCATGGCCAGGTGCAGGTCGATGCGGTCCAGCAACGGCCCGGACAGCCGGCTCCAGTAGCGGCGGATGATGTCCGGGGTGCAGCGGCAGCGCCCGGAGGGATCGCCGGCCCAGCCGCACGGGCACGGGTTCATGGCGGCCACCAGCTGGAACCTGGCCGGGAACTCGGCGCTGCGCGCGGCCCGTGACACGGTGATCCGGCCCGATTCCAGCGGCTCGCGCAGGACTTCCAGCGCGGCCCGGCTCCATTCGGGCAATTCATCGAGGAACAGCACGCCGTTGTGCGCCAGCGAGATCTCGCCCGGCCGCGGGGGATTGCCGCCACCGGTCAGGGCCACCGCGCTGGCGCCGTGGTGCGGGCTGCGCCAGGGGCGCTGGCGCCAGCGCGTCGGGTCCAGGCCGCGGCCGCTGGTGGAGACCACCGCCGCGGTTTCCAGGGCTTCGGATTCGCTGGCCTCCGGCAGCAGCCCGGGCAGGCGCGAGGCCAGCAGGGTCTTGCCGCAACCGGGCGGTCCGCTCATCAGCAGGTGATGGCCGCCAGCCGCAGCCACTTCCAGCACGCGCCGCGCCTGGGCTTGCCCACGCACATCGGCCATGTCCGCCGCGGCCAGCGAGGTCACGTGGGCCGGTGCCTGCGCGCGCGGCAGTTCGGTGCGGCCGCCCAGCGCGGCGCAGGCTTCCAGCAAGGTGCGTGCGGTATAGGCCTGGGCCTGCGGCGCCAGCGCGGCCTCGGCGCCGCTGCCGGCCGGTACCACCAGCCGGCGCCCGTCACGCGTGGCGGCAAGTACCGCGGGCAGGATCCCGTCGACCGGGCGCAGCTCGCCGGTCAATCCCAGCTCGCCGAGGAACTCGCAATCGGCCAGGGTGTTGCGGTCGATCTGGCCGCTTGCCGCGAGGATCCCCAGGGCGATCGGCAGGTCGAAGCGGCCGCCGTCCTTGGGCAGGTCGGCCGGGGCCAGGTTGATGGTGATCCGGCGCTGCGGGTATTCGAACTGCGCGCACAGGATCGCCGCGCGCACGCGGTCGCGCGATTCGCGCACTGCCGCGGCCGGCAGGCCGACGATCTGGGTGCTGGGCAGGCCGCCGCCAAGATGGACCTCGACCTGGACCGGCGGTGCGTGGATCCCGGACCGGGCGCGGCTGTGCACCAGCGCCAGGCTCACGGCCGCAGGCTCAGTGCGTGCCGGCGCCGGACGGCTCGCCGCCGCTGGCGGGTGATTCCAGCTGCGCCACGGTGCGCTCCAGCGCTTCGAGTTTTTCGCGGGTGCGCAACAGCACCGCGCGCTGCACCTCGAACTCCTCGCGCGTTACCAGGTCCAGGCGTGCAAGCCCCGCCTGCAGCACGCTGCGGAAGCCGGCCTGCAGCTCCTCGCCCGACTCGCGCAGCCCGGGAGGGACCAGTGCGCTCAGGCGCCGGGCAAGGTCGTCGATGTGGTCCAGGTCGATCATGGGTATTCCTCCGGCGGTACCGGCAGCGTGCGCCGGGGCGCGTGGCGGGGGCATCGGCATGCGCCGCGCGGACGCGTCGGGAAATTCCGATCACGTGCCGGCATTGAACCGGAGGCGGAGGGGGCTGACAAGCGCGCGGCGCGCTATCCTGTGCATCCCCGCAACCATCGCATCGTTGGAGACCGCCGGATGAAGATGATCATGGCCGTGATCAAGCCGTTCAAGCTGGATGACGTGCGCGAAGCGCTGGCCAGCCAGGGCATCGCCGGCATCACCGTCACCGAGGTCAAGGGCTTCGGCCGGCAGAAGGGGCACACCGAGCTGTACCGCGGCGCCGAGTACGTGGTGGACTTCCTGCCCAAGGTCAAGGTCGAGGTGGCCGTCACCGACGACCAGGTCGAGGGCGTGGTGGAGGCGATCGTCAAATCGGCCGGCACCGGCAAGATCGGCGACGGCAAGGTGTTCGTGTACGACCTTGGCCGGGTGGTGCGCATCCGCACCGGGGAAGTGGACGCCGACGCGCTGTAACGCCGGCGCGTCGGGCCTGCGCCTGCCGGCCTCAGGCGCGCTTGAGGTAGCGGTAAAGCCGCTTCCAGCCGCCGCGCACCGCGGTCACCCAGCGCGGGTCGGCCAGCACGCTGGAGGTGTATCCGCCGGGCGCGCGCCCGGTCAGGCGCTGCTCGATCTTGAGCGCGTTGGCCAGGTCGCCGCGGCGCAGCTCGCGCAGCAGCGGGGCATTGCGCATCCATCGCGGCAACCGCAGCGAGGCGGTGAAATCCAGCAGCACCACGCGTTCGCCGTCGACCATGATGTTGGCCGGGTGCAGGTCGTTGTGGGTGATGCCGTTGGCGTGCAGGTGGACCACCGCGCCGCGCAGGCGTCGGAAGGTGTCCTCATCGACCCGGGCCTGGCTGCCGAGCGGCTCGCCGGGCACGAATTCCATCGCCAGCGCCAGGCCGCCGACGATGCCCAGCAGCATCGGCGCATGCGCCCAGCCGCGCAGCCGGCGCAGGGTGCGCGCCTCGCGCCGCACCAGCAGGCGTGCCAGCGGGGCCAGCGGCGTGCGGCGGTAGCGGCTGTAGTCCTTCATCACCGTGGGCACGTTGTCCAGGCAGGTCAGGTAGACATCCGGTTCGAGCAGGCGCTCGCCGCGCTTGAGCAGGCGCGCGTTGTCGGCGGAAACGGCCGCCAGCCGGCACGGCAGGGAGAGGGTCAGGGAAGTCATGGGGAATACAACTCCGGCGGCCGGGCGGAGCCGTGGCCGGATCGACATGGGGGATGTAAAGCCTAGGCCCGGCACCGGATCGGGGGAAACGCCGCGCGCGCCATAGGTGTGTTGCATGGCTGCAACACTTGTTCAATTTTCATGAAACACGGCGCGCCGGGCCAGTGCGGGGCCCGGCCGGCGGTCGTGCACCGTTCAGGTTAGCCGGCGGTTTCGCCCAGTGCCCGGGCCACGAACGGCGGTGCCACCAGCACGCCGCGATGCAGGTGCGCGCTGTAGTAGGCGGTGGCAAAGCCCTTGTTTTCCGCATCGGCCTCGCGGAAGGCGAAGTCCCGGCCCTTGCGCGCCATGGTCACGCTCCACCAGCCGGTGGGGTAGCACGGCTGCGGGAACGGCAGGGTCTTGAAGGTGGAGAAGCCGGCCTGGCCCATCTCCGCGCGCATGGCCTTGATCAGGTCCAGCTGCGCCAGCGGCGACTCGGACTGCTGCACCAGGATGCCGTCGTCCTTCAGCGCGCGGTAGCAACTGGCGTAGAAGGCGCGGTTGAACAGGCCCTCGGCCGGCCCGACCGGGTCGGTGGAATCGACGATCACCACGTCCACGCTGCCGGCCGGGCAGTTGGCCATGTAGGCCACGCCGTCGTCGAACAGCAGCTCGGCGCGCGCGTCGCCGTTGGACTCGCACAGCTCGGGGAAGTGCTTTTCGGCCATGCGCGTGACCTGCTCGTCGATGTCGCACTGGGTGGCACTCTCCACGCCCGGGTGCCTGAGCACCTCGCGCAGGGTGCCGCAGTCGCCGCCACCGATGATGACGACGCGCTTGGGCGCGGCGTGGGTGAACAGCGCCGGGTGCGCGATCATCTCGTGGTACAGGAAGTTGTCGCGGCTGGTGAGCATCACCGCGCCGTCGATCAGCATCAGGTTGCCCCAGTCGGTGGTGCGGTACACCTCGATCTTCTGGAACGGCGACTGCACCTCGTCCAGCTTGGCCTCCACCCGGTAGCCGATCGCCGACCCGGTCGGCTCGAAACGCTCGATGTACCAGTTGTCTTGGTGGCTCATTGGGGGCTGTCCTTGGGTGTGGCGCAACGCGCGCAGGTGCGTTTGCCGCGGCGGGCGCGGCGGTGGGCGGGCTGTTCGGGCGCGCATTGTAACGGAGCGTCGCGGTTGCAGCGGTAGAATGCGCCACCATTGCGCAGCCCGAGCCCCATGCAGATGAGCGACTGGTCCGCTGACCACGCCCGCAAGACCTGGTCCATTCCCCACTGGTCTGGCGGCTATTTCGACGTGGCCGACGGCTGCATGCAGGTGCTGCCGCGCGGCGCCGGCGGTCCCTCGCTGCCGCTGCCCGAACTGGTGGAGGCCGCGCGCGCGCAGGGCATGCGCCTGCCGCTGCTGTTGCGCTTCCCCGACGTGCTGGGCGACCGCCTCAAGCAGTTGCAGGACGCCTTCGCCCAGGCGATGGACGAATGGGACTACGCCGGCGGGTACACCGCGGTATATCCGATCAAGGTCAACCAGCACCGCAGCGTGGCCGGCACCCTGGCCTCGCACCACGGCGCGGGCTTCGGCCTGGAGGCGGGCAGCAAGCCGGAACTGATGGCGGTGCTGGCACTGTCGCGCCCGGGCGGGCTGATCGTGTGCAACGGCTACAAGGATCGCGAGTACATCCGCCTGGCACTGATCGGCCGCAAGCTGGGGCTGGAGACGTTCATCGTCATCGAGAAGCCCTCCGAGCTGGCCCTGGTGATGGAAGAGGCGGCCGCGCTCGGCGTGCGGCCCGGCCTGGGCGTGCGCATGCGCCTGGCCTCGCTGGGTTCGGGCAAGTGGCAGAACAGTGGTGGCGACAAGGCCAAGTTCGGCCTTTCGCCGCGCCAGTTGCTGGACCTGTGGAAGACCCTGCGCGACGGCGGCGATGCCGACTGCCTGCAGCTGCTGCATTTCCACATGGGTTCGCAGATCTCCAACGTGCGCGACATCGCCAACGGCATGCGCGAGGCGGTGCGCTATTTCGGCGAGCTGTCACGGCTGGGCGCATCGATCCGCTACATGGACGTGGGCGGCGGCCTGGGCGTGGACTACGAAGGCACGCGCTCGCGCAGCGAGGGCTCGATCAACTATGGCCTCAACCAGTACGCGTCCAACATCGTGCAGCCGCTGGCCGAGGTGTGCGCGCAGATGGGGCTGCCGCAGCCGCGCATCGTCACCGAGTGCGGCCGCGCGATGACCGCCCACCACGCGGTGCTGGTGGCCAACACCATCGAAGTGGAGGAGGCGCCGGAAGGGCGCGTGCCCGACGCCCACGACGACGAGCCGGCGGCCATCCGCCACCTGCGCGACCTGCACGGCGACCTGGACCGGCGCCCGGCGCTGGAGCTCTACCACGAGGCCCAGCACTTCCATGCCGAAGGCCTGGCCGCCTATGCCCTGGGCCAGATCGAGCTGCCCCAGCGCGCGCGCGTGGACGACCTGTTCTACGCATTGGCCCATGGCGTGCGGGCGCGCCTGGACCGCGGCGAGCGCAGCCATCGCGCGGTCCTGGACGAGCTGGACGACCGCCTGGTGGACAAGTATTTCGTCAACTTCAGCGTGTTCGAGTCGATCCCCGATGCGTGGGCGATCAACCAGGTGTTCCCGATCGTGCCGATCGAGCGCCTGGACGAACCGCCCACCCGGCGCGGGGTGATCGCCGACATGACCTGCGACTCGGATGGCACGGTCAAGACCTACGTCGAGAACGGCGGCCTGGACACCTCGTTGCCGCTGCATCCGGTGCACGGGGACCGCTACCGGCTTGCGTTCTTCCTGGTCGGCGCCTACCAGGAAATCCTGGGCGACATCCACAACCTGTTCGGCGATACCGATGCGGTGGAGGTGTGGCTCACCGCCGACGGCTACGAGCTGGCGCAGCAGCGCCGTGGCGATACCACCGACGTGATGCTGGATTACGTTGGCTACCGCCTGGACGACCTGCGCCAGATCTATGCCCGGCGCGTGGCCGATGCCGGCCTTGACCAGGCCGAAGCCAGCTCGATGGCCGCCGCACTGGAAGCCGGGCTGACCGGTTACACCTATCTGTCCGACCCTCCGGCGGGCTGAGGACCGTCCTGGGCGGGAAATCCGCCGGCGGCCCTCATGGCTGGCGGATCGCCGGCCGGCGGTTTTCCACCTGGCGGTCGCCGGCGAGACCGGCTCCTACAAACGCGGCGCACACCGGTCGCCTGGCCCCCTTCGTAGGAGCCGGCCTTGCCGGCGACCGCAGCAGCGCACACCGGTCGCCTGGCCCCTTCGTAGGAGCCGGCCTTGCCGGCGACCGCAGCAGCGCACACCGGTCGCCTGGCCCCTTCGTAGGAGCCGGCCTTGCCGGCGACCGCAGCAGCGCACACCGGTCGCCTGGCCCTCTTCGTAGGAGCCGGCCTTGCCGGCGACCGCAGCCAGGTCTGCCTGCCGGTGGGCGGTGGGTCAGGTGATGCAACCGATGGCGGTCGCCGGGCAGACCGGCTCCTGCGGGGGCGGGTCAGCTGCGGTGGACCTGGAATCCGGCGAAGCTCTGGCTCACCGGCATGACCTCGAGCCGGTTGATGTTCAGGTGCGGCGGCAGGGTCGCCACGTAGAGGATCTGCTCGGCGATGTCCTCGGCGGTGATCGGCGCCGCGTCGCGGTACAGCGCATCGGAGGCGGCCTGGTTGCCGTGGGTGCGCACCAGGGTGAACTCGGTCTGGGCCATGCCCGGCTCGATGGTGGTCACCCGCACGCCGGTGCCGTGCAGGTCCGAGCGCAGGTTCAGCGAGAACTGGCTGACGAAGGCCTTGGTGCCGCCATACACGTTGCCACCCGGATAAGGATGCACGCCCGCCACCGAGCTGACGTTGATCACCACGCCCTTGCGCGCGATCAGGGTCGGCAGCAGGCGGTGGGTCAGTGTCACCAGGGCGGTGATGTTGGTGTCGATCATCGTGCGCCAGTCGTCCAGGCTGGCGTCCTGCGCCGGCGCGGTGCCCAAGGCCAGGCCGGCGTTGTTGACCAGCAGGTCGATGTCCGCGAAACCGGCCGGCAGCGCGGCCAGGGCCGCGTCCATCGCCGCGCTGTCGCGCACATCGAAGCAGGCGGCGTGGACGTTGCCGGCGCCGAGTTCGTCGACCAGTGCCTGCAGGCGCGCGGCGCGGCGGCCGGCAGCCACCACCTTCCAGCCGGCGGCGACGAAGCGGTGCGTGGCCGCCAGGCCGAAGCCGGAGGTGGCGCCGGTGATGAAGGCGGTCTTGGACATGGCCGATTCCTTGTGCGGGAAGCCCGCCGATTCTCGCACCATCGCCCAACCATGGTCCGCCGGAGACACGGAACGGAGGAACAGCCCCCTTGAGTCAAGGGGGCGCGCCGGCAGGCGCGGAGTTGTGGATGCAACGGGCACGGGACCCGAGGTTTGCACGGCAAACCTTGGGGTAGTTTCGCCAAGGCGGAACTACTGCGCCTTGATCGCCATCGCCGGCAAGCCGCCGCTGGCGAGCTTGTTCTTGGCTTCGGCCAGTTCGCTGGCGCTGGCGTAGGGCCCCACGCGCACCCGGTACACGGTGCGGCCGCCGGCCTGTCCGGGCTCGACCCGCGCACTGAGGCCGAGCATGGCGATCCGTGCCTTCACTTCTTCCGCGTCACCTGGCGCACCGAAGGCGCCGGCCTGGAGGATGTAACGGGCGGTGTCGGCCGCAGTGTCCCCGGTTGCCGGTGGCGCCGATGCCGGCGCCGATGCCGACGGATCGGAGGGCGTTGCAGCCGGTGCGCTGTTCGCGGCGGCGGGTGCCTCGCTGACCGGGGCCGGGAGGCGGCCTTCGAGCGCATCGCGCGCGCGCCGCGCTTCGGCCTGCTCGCGGCGCGCCTGTTCCTCGCGCGCGCTGGCGGCCAGCTCGGCATCGGACATGCGCACCTCGTTGCCGGGCAGCACGGTGTAGAAATCGTACTGTGGCGCCGGCGTGGTGGCCGGGCCTGCCGGCGCCGGGGTATCGGCGATCGCCTCGCCATCGGCGATCGGCGCCGGCTGCGCGTCCGGATTGGCACGCGGACCGAAGCGGGCGAAACCATCGCCCTCGCCCTTGAACCATCCCGGCACCGCCAGGAACGCCACCGCGCCGATGGCCAGCCCGGCCACCAGCCAGATCCATGCAGGCCGGCCGGCGCTGCGGCCACTGCCACTGGTGCGCCGGGCCTGGTTCCTGCCACGTCTTGCCGCCATTGCTACTGTCTCCGTCTTGCCGGGCCGGTCACATCCGCTCCGGCGCGCTCACGCCGAGCAGGTCCAGGCCATTGGCCAGCACCTGGCGCACCGCCAGGGACAGGCCCAGGCGTGCGTCGCGCAGGTCCGCCTCGTCCACCAGTACCGGTGTGTTGCCGTACCACGTGTGGAAAGCATAGGCCAGTTCGCGCAGGTACTGGGCAACCAGGTGCGGCTCCAGCGACTGGCCGGCCGCCTGGACCACTTCCGGCCAGCGTGACAGCTCCACCATCAGCGCCAGTGAGCCGGCATCGTCCAGGCGCTCCAGCCTGGCCAGGGCGTTGGCCGGGTCGTGGGCCAGCCCCTTCTCGTCGGCCTGGCGCAGCAGGCTGGCCACGCGGGCATGCGCGTACTGCACGTAGAACACCGGGTTGTCGTTGCTCTGCTGGCGCGCCAGGTCGATGTCGAACACCAGTTGCGAATCGGGCTTGCGCGCGATCAGGAACCAGCGGGTCGCGTCGCGCCCTGCTTCCTCGATCAGCTCGCGCAGGGTCAGGTAGGAGCCGGCGCGCTTGGACAGCTTCACTTCCTCGCCACCACGCATCACCGTGACCATCTGGTGCAGCACGTATTCGGGCCAGCCCTTCGGGATGCCCACGTCCAGCGCCTGCAGGCCGGCGCGCACGCGGGCCAGGGAACCGTGGTGGTCGGCGCCCAGCTCGGTGATTGCGCGCTCGTAGCCGCGTTGCCACTTGCTCAGGTGGTAGGCCACGTCCGGCACGAAGTAGGTGTAGGTGCCGTCGGACTTGCGCATCACCCGGTCCTTGTCGTCACCGAAGGTGGTGGTGCGCAGCCACAGCGCGCCGCCTTCCTCGTAGGTGTGGCCGTTGGCGGTGAGGTCGCGCACGGTCTGCTCGACCTTGCCGTCGGCGTACAGCGAGCTTTCCAGGAAGTAGATGTCGAAGTCCACGCCGAACGCGGCCAGGTCGTGGTTCTGCTCGTTGCGCAACCAGGCCACGGCGAAACGGCGGATGGCGTCCAGGTCGTCCGGGTCGCGCGCGCCGGCCAGGTCCAGGCCATCGACCTGCACCGCCTCGCCGGCCAGGTAGGCGGCGGCAACGTCGGCGATGTACTCGCCGTTGTATGCGTCGGCCGGCCAGCCGTCGTCGCCGGGCTTGAGCCCGCGCGCGCGCGCCTGGGTGGAGCGGGCCAGGTTGTCGATCTGCACTCCGGCGTCGTTGTAGTAGAACTCGCGCTTGACGGCCCAGCCATTGGCATCGAGCACCCGCCCGATGCAGTCGCCGATCGCCGCGGCGCGGCCATGGCCCACGTGCAGCGGGCCGGTTGGGTTGGCCGAGACGTACTCCACCCCGGCGGTGCGGCCGGCGCCGGTGCTGTTGCGTCCGTAGGCGTGGCCGTGGCGCAGGGCCGCGGCCACCTCGCGCTGCCATGCACCCGGGGCCAGATGGAAGTTGATGAAGCCGGGTCCTGCGATCTCGACCCGGGCCACGTCCTCGCTGGCCGGCAGCGCGGCCACCAGGGCCTGCGCCAGCGCACGCGGGTTGGTGCGTGCGGCCTTGGCCAGCAGCATCGCCGCATTGGTGGCGAAATCGCCATGCTCGCGGGTCTTGGGCCGCTCGATGACGAAGTCGGGGGTGGCTGCATCGGCTGGCAGGGTGCCGGCGGCGCGCAGGGCGTCGATACCCTGGGCAACCAGGGCGTTGAGGAGGGTGTTCACGCGGAGGGTGGGTTCGTGCGGTGAGGCCGGCATTTTACCCGGTCCGCCGCGGTGGCCGCCGGCCAGCCCCCGCAGGCCCCGGCCGGCGGCCGTGCGCGACGGTCACACCATGCCGCGTGCGGCCAGCGACACCGGCTCCCCATCGCCGATGACGAAGTGGTCCAGCAGGCGCACCTCCACCAGTGCCAGCGCCTGCTTGAGCCGCTGGGTGACGGCGCGGTCGGCCGCCGATGGCTGGCTGCAGCCGGACGGATGGTTGTGGCCGACGATCACCGCCGCCGCGTTGTGGGCCAGCGCCCGGCGTACCACCTCGCGGGGATGCACCTCGGCACCGTCGATGGTGCCGCGGAACATTTCCTCAAACGCCAGCGCCCGGTGCCGGGTGTCCAGGAACAGCGCGGCGAACACTTCATGGGCGTGCACCCGCAGGCGGCGGGCGAAATAGCGCCCGGCGGCGGCCGGGTCGGTCAGCGCGTCGCCGCGCTCCAGTGCGGCGGCCAGGTGGCGGTTGCCAAGTTCCAGCGCGGCCGCCAGCAGGCAGGCACGGGCCGGACCCAGCCCGGGCAGGCGCGCCAGCTCGGCCGGGTGGCGGTCCAGCAGGCCGCGCAACGGGCCGTGGCCGGCGAGCAGGTCGCGCGCGGTGCCGACCGCGTCGCGGCCGCGGGTGCCCGAGCCCAGGAAGATCGCCAGCAGTTCGGCATCGGACAGGGCGCCGGCACCATGGGCCAGCAGCTTTTCGCGTGGACGTTCGGTGCTGGGCCAGTCGCGGATGCGCATGGGCCAAGAATGCGGTGCCGTGCACCGCGCTGGAACCGGAGGATCACGGTGCCCGGAGTAGGCCGTCAGGCCACGGCCGGGTAGGAAGTTCCCCACGCCAGAGGGCGCCCGGCCTGATTGCGTCGTGGCCGGAGCCGTCGCTGCGGGACGCTCAGTCAGTCGTGCACAGGCCTTCTGCCCGCGCGCAGGCCATGACCCTGGCCACGATGCGGTCGCAGCGTTGGCCGGCGAAACTGAAGACATCGCCCATCGCCGTATCGATCTCCTTCTCCAGGCTCTCGCGCAACAGCGCGCGGGCGCGGAAATACCGCGTGCGCACCGTGCTTGCGGGGATGTCGAGGATGTCGGCGACCTCGTCCACGCTCATTTCCTCGACCGCACGCAGCATGAACACGCTGCGGAACGTGCCGGGCAGCAGGGCGATGCGGGCTTCGAGGAGGGCCCTGACCTGCGCGCGCTCGGCCGACTGGGCCGGCCCGCGGTCTGCTGCGTCGGTAAACGCCGGCGGCGTGTCATTGCCGGGCGACACCATGGCTGCCTCCAGTGGAATGATCTGCGCGCCCTTCCGGCGCATGCGGCCCAATGCTTCGTTGACGACGATCCGGACCAGCCAGGTGGACAGCCTGCTCTCGGCGCGGAAGCCGGCAAGGTTTCGCCAGGCCCGCAGCCAGGCCTCCTGTGCAACGTCTTCAGCCTGGGCGTCGCTGTGCACGATGCCGCGCGCGGTCCGGAACAGGAGCTGGTTGTGGCGCCGCATGATCGCCTCGAACGCGGCACCATCGCCCTGCACTGCGCGGCCTGCCAGGTCGGCATCGGTGGCATTGGTGTACCGGGGCGTTCCCTCATCGCGGGCGCGATGCATCGGCAATTCCTCCAGTGGATCGGGAAAGTCCGCGGGCATTGCACAGGCCCAGGCACCGGCCCGGCCCGCATGGCTCATGCAATGTCGCAGATCGCGGCCGTTGCGCGGGATGTTGCCATCGGCGCTTCATGCGCGTCGGTCCTGCCCGATGCCATGGCCATACACCAGCCTGCCGCCGAACCAGCCACCGATGACCAGGGCAATGAACCCGCCGCCATCGAGCGCCAGCGCGAGTGGGTCGGGCGCAAGCGGCTGCAACTGGTCGAGCCGCAGCAGCAAGCGCGCCGTGAACAGGCAGAAGGCGGCCAGCATGGCGCTCATGTGCACCCATGCATCGCGCATCGGCGCGCCCTCGGGGATGCGCGGCAACTCGGCCATGCCTGCCAGCATGGCCACCAGGGCCATCGCGCCACCCACGGCGAGCAGCCCGGCGGACCATTGCCAGGCCGCCTGGCCCAGCCACAGGCTGGCCACGTCGGCGGCGACCGCCAGTGACCAGCAGGCCACCGGGAAATGCACCAGTGCCGGATGCAGGGGGTGGCGCATGACCTCACACCACCTGTGACAGGACGGTCAGGAACCCGATCACCGCCGCGCCGGCATGGACCACGACCACCGCCTTGGGCGGCAACCGCTTGCGCAGGTGGAACGAGGCCAGGACGAACCCGCCCAGCGCGGCAACCAGCAGCAAGCCGAAGCCGACAAGCACGGCCTGCGTGGCCTGGCCCTGGACCAGCAGCACGATCAGCAGGGCCAGTCCCAGCGCGCCGAGACCGGCGTGCAGCAGCGAGACGGCCCAGGGAGCCAGCCTGCCGCGCAGGACATGCGCGGCAAGGTAGAACCCGCCCAGGGCGGCGATTGCGAATGCGGTAATGGCGTAGTGGAGCATGGCGGTCCCCTTGCGGTTCGGAGGGTGGGCGATGGGAGCGCCGCAGGCCGGGCATGCGCGGCCCGCGTCGTTCCATCGTGGTCGTGTTTGGCCATTGGATGCGGCGACCGGTGATTGCGTTCCCGGATCGACCGCCGCCGGTGGCCCGGCCACCCGGAAATCGGAGCTGCGCGGCGCTTGGAGTAAGCTTGGCGGCCAATCCCGGGTAGGAAGTTCTCCACGTGAGTTCCTCGGCCACCGCCGCACTGGCGGGACAGCGGATCCTGTTGTGCGTGGGCGGGGGCATTGCCGCCTACAAGTCATTGGAGCTGGTGCGGCGGCTGCGCGACGCCGGCGCCACGGTGCAGGTCGCCATGACTGCCGGTGCCCAGCAGTTCGTCACCCCGCTCAGCTTCCAGGCCCTGTCCGCGCATCCGACCCGGACCACGCTGTGGGACGGTGCCGCCGAGCAGGCCATGGGCCACCTGGAGCTGGCCCGCTGGGCCGACCGGGTCGTGGTGGCCCCGGCCACCGCCGACCTGCTGGCACGGCTGGCCCACGGCCTGGCCGATGACCTGGTCACCACCCTGTGCCTGGCCTCCGAGGCGCCGCTGGCGGTGGCCCCGGCGATGAACCACCGCATGTGGCGGCACCCGGCCACCGAGGCCAACGTGGCGGTGTTGCGCGCACGCGGGGTGCAGGTGATCGGCCCCGAGGACGGCCCGTTGGCCGAGAACGAGTCCGGTCCGGGCCGGCTGAGCGAACCGGACGCGATCGTCGCCGCGCTGGCCGCCACCGGCGCCGGCAGCGGCCTGCTGCAGGGGCTGAAGGTGGTGATCAGCGCCGGCCCCACCTACGAGGACCTGGACCCGGTGCGCTACCTGGGCAACCGCAGCAGCGGCAAGATGGGGTTTGCCGTGGCCGCCGCCGCCGCGCGCCAGGGCGCGCAGGTGGTGCTGGTGTCGGGCCCGGTGCAACTGCAGGCGCCGCCGGGCGTGCGCCGGGTGGATGTGCGCTCGGCTGCGCAGATGCGCCAGGCGGTGGCCGATGCATTGCCGGCCGACATCTACATCGGCGCCGCCGCGGTGGCCGATTACACCGCGCGCAGCTATTCGCCCAACAAGATCAAGAAGACCGGCACCGGGCAGACCCTTGCCCTGGACCTGGTGCGCACCCCCGACATCCTGGCCGAAGTGGCACAGCGCACCGATGCCGGCCTCAGGCTGGTGGTGGGCTTTGCGGCCGAGACCGACAACGTGGCTGACTATGCGCGTCAGAAACTGACAGCCAAGCGGCTGGACCTGATCGTGGCCAACCGCGTCGGCGTGCCCGGCTGCGGTTTCGAAAGCGACACCAACGCCATGACCGCCTACTGGCGTACCGGCGAGCGCGAGTTTGCGGCGGGGCCCAAGACCGCCCTGGCCGATGGCCTGGTCGCGCTGATCGCAGAGCGGCTGCAGGCATGAACGCACCGGTGCGCAGCCACGAACTGGAAGTGAAGCTGCTGGACCCGCGCTTCGGCGCGGACTGGCCGCTGCCCGAGTACGCCACCGCATCCAGCGCGGGCATGGACCTGCGCGCGGCGCTGGAGACCGAACTTGTGCTGGCCCCGGGCGACGCGGCGCTGGTGCCCAGCGGCCTGGCCATCCACATTGCCGACCCGGGCCTGTGTGCGCTGGTGCTGCCGCGTTCGGGCCTGGGCCACCGCCATGGCATCGTGCTCGGCAACGGCACCGGGCTGATCGATGCCGACTACCAGGGCCCGTTGCTCATCAGTGTGTGGAACCGCGGCCGCGAGACATTCACCATCCGCCCGGGCGACCGGATCGCGCAACTGGTGCTGGCACCGATTGTGCGTGCCAGCCTCAAGGTGGTCGACGCCTTCGCCGCCAGCGAGCGTGGCAGCGGCGGGTTCGGCCATACCGGCCTGGGCTGAGAATCGAGAGGACGGAGCATGACCAAGATGGAGACAGGCAGGCAGGCGCCTCCTGAAATCAAGCGCGCCGGACGGCTGCTGGCGGTGCTTTTGATCCTGCTGGCCGGCTGGTTCGGCTGGAGCGGTGCGCAGCAGTGGCGCGCCGATGCACGTGAACAGCAACTGGCCGATGCCCGTGACCAGGTGGTGGCCGCAACCGCGGCGGCGGTGGCCGCGCAGGAGCGCGCCCTGGCGCAGCGGCTGCAGGATCCGCAGGTGCAGGCGGCCCTGGAGCAAGGCGATCCGGATACCGCCGCCCTGGTCTTGCGGGGCGCCTGGCCGGACGTGGAAGAGGTGCTGTTCTGGCGCGCCGACCTGGCACCGGCCTATGCCGATGCCGGCGAGTTCGGCTACGCACGCCTGGCGCTGCTGGAGCGCGCCCTGAGCACCGATGCCGCGGTGGCCGCCGTGGTCCGCGACGGGCAGGACATCCGCCTGGGCGTGGCTGCGCCGGCACGCATGTCCGGCGCGGCGGCCGTGGCCTACGCGCGGTTGCCGCTGCGCACGCTCACCGCCACGCTGGACCAGGTGGCAGTGCCCGAAGGCAGCTACCTGGCGTTGCGCCAGGGCAACTACAACGTCTCCGAACGTGGTGCGGGCGCGCTTTCGGGCAGTGCCGACGCGCTGTCGCGCGAGGTGGGCAAGAGCGGCCTGCGCACTGCCGCGGCCGTGCCCGATGCCGGCTCCGCGCCGTTCCAGCTTGGTGCCATGGGCTGTCTGGTGCTGGCGGGCGTGCTGGCGGTGCTTGCGCTGCTGGCCCTGGTCGTGGCCAGCGGCTGGATGCCGCGCCCGGGCCGGGCCCGCGAGGCGGCGGCGGGCGAGCCGCAGCCGACGTTCGGCCAGACCCTGGAGCGCGAAGCCGCCGATGCACCGGCGCCGGTGGCCGCCGCCCGCCCCGCCCGCACCGAACCGGAACCGCTGCCCGACGTGGCGCTGGACCCGGGCATCTTCCGCGCCTACGACATCCGCGGCGTGGTCGGCACCCAGCTGACCGCGCAGGTGGCCGCACGCATCGGCCAGGCCATCGGCAGCGTGATGGCCGAGCAGGGCCTGACCGACATCGTGGTCGGCCGCGACGGCCGCCTGTCCGGCCCCGACCTTGTCGGCGGCCTGATCGAGGGCCTGCGCAAGGCCGGGCGCAACGTTATCGACGTGGGCATGGTGCCCACGCCGGTGGTGTACTTCGCCGCCTACCACCTGCGCGCCGGCAGCGGGGTGGCGGTGACCGGCAGCCACAATCCGCCGGACTACAACGGTTTCAAGATCGTGGTCGGCGGCGAGACCCTGTCCGGGGATGCGATCACCGGGTTGTACGCGCGCATCGCCGAGGGCCGCCTCCACGAGGCCGCGCCCGGCAGCCTGCTGCAGCAGGACGTGGCCGACGATTACATCCAGCGCATCGCCGACGACGTGCAGCTGGAGCGGCCGCTGAAGGTCGTGGCCGATGCCGGCAACGGCGTTGCCGGCGACATCGCCCCGCGCCTGCTGGAGGCGATCGGCGCGGAGGTGGTGCCGCTGTACTGCGAGATCGACGGCACCTTCCCGAACCATCATCCGGACCCGAGCGAGCCGGCCAACCTTGAAGACCTGATCCAGACCGTCAAGCAGTTCGACGCCGACCTGGGCCTGGCCTTCGACGGCGACGGCGACCGCCTGGGCGTGGTCACCAGGGACGGCAAGGTCATCTTCCCCGACCGCCTGCTGATGCTGTTTGCAGCCGACGTGCTGCAGCGCAACCCGGGCGCGATGGTGATCTACGACGTCAAGTGCACCGGCAAGCTGTCCGACTACATCCTGCGCAACGGCGGCAGCCCGCTGATGTGGAAGACCGGCCATTCGCTGATCAAGTCGAAGATGCGCGAGACCGAGGCCGAGCTGGCCGGCGAGATGAGCGGCCACTTCTTCTTCAAGGAGCGCTGGTACGGCTTCGACGACGGCCTGTACTCGGCCGCGCGCCTGCTGGAGATCCTGGCCGGGCGCATGGAAACGCCATCCGAGGTGCTGGACGAACTGCCCGATGGCGTGTCCACCCCGGAGATCAAGGTGGCCGTGGATGGCAGCCCGCACGAGATCGTGGGCCGCTTCGCCGCCGCCGCGCAGGAAGAGGACTCACCGTTCGCGGGCGCGCGCCTGACCACCATCGACGGGTTGCGCGCGGACTGGAGCGACGGCTGGGGCCTGCTGCGCGCGTCCAACACCACCCCGGTGCTGGTGCTGCGCTTCGAGGCCGACAACGAGGCCGCGCTGGTGCGCATCCGCGACCTGTACCGCGAGCAGTTGCGCGGGCTGCTGCCGGACGACGCGCCGCTGGAGTTGTAGGAGCCGGTAGACCGGACATTCGTCCGTGGAGAGCGCCGGCGACCGTGGAGGCGGACGGATCAATGGCAGCCGGTTTCTTGCAGACGCGTCCGCCATGGCGGTCGCCGGCAAGACCGGCTCCTACGCGCCGCGCCCGCCCTGGGCGTCGGCGGCCTTCAGGGCGCGGTAGCGCTCGAGGGTATCGGCGATCTCCGCGTCCAGGGTTTCGCGCTGGCGTTCGAAACTGCGCTGCAGCGACTCGTTGTAGAGCAACTGCGCATGCCGCTGGCGGATATCGTCGGCCAGCTTGTCCGGCACCGGCTTGCCGCCAAGCTCGCGCTCGCCGGCGGTGCGCAGCAGGGTCACCAGGCCCTCGCGCAGGCTGGTCACGTTGTAGCGCGAGGTCTGGATGCTGTTCTCCACCAGGGTGGTGCGCTCGGTGAACACCCGGCGCAACTCGTCCTCGGTCTGGAACGTGGACAGCAATGCCTGGTCGGTGCGGCGGCGGGTGTCGGCGGCCAGCTTCTCGGTGCGGCGCGCGGCCTCGTCGTCGGCCTGGGCGGCGCGCTCCTCGTCGGTGAGCGCGCGCTGCACCTGGCCGGTGCGCATGCCGCTGTTGACGCTGATCTCGTCGCGGGCCACGCCCAATGCCTCTGGCGGCAGCGAGTCGGCACATACGCGCTGGCCGTTCTGGTCCCAGCAATACAGCTTCTTGGTGGAGGCCGGCTTTTGCTGCGCGTTGGCCAGTGCCGGCACCAGGGCCAGGCAGGCCATCCACGGCAACAGCCTTCGGATTTGATTCGGCATCACGGCAGCCCCCTGCTGTCAGTCAGTCCGTCGCATCGCACCCATACTGGTCCCGGTAGGCCCGGAGTGGGGCATGATATGCGGCCAGTTTGTCGTTTCCGGCGGCGAATGCAAGCAGATCGGCCAGCCCGGCCACCGCATGCACCGGCACGGCGGCCTGCGCCGCCACCGCCTGCGCGGCCGAGCGGCGGTCGCCGTCGGCGGCGATCTCCTGCCGGTCCAGTGCCACCACGATCCCGGCCATCGTGCCGCCTTCGCCGGCAATGAACTCCAGCGCCTGGCGGATCGCGGTGCCGGCGGTGATCACGTCGTCCACCACCAGCACCCGGCGCCCGGCCAGCGGCGCGCCGATCAGGCTGCCGCCCTCGCCGTGTGCCTTGGCCTCCTTGCGGTTGAACGCCAGCGGCAGGTCGCGGCCGCGGCGCGCGTACGCGCAGGCCAGCGCAGTGGCCAGCGGAATCCCCTTGTAAGCCGGGCCGAACAACAGGTCGAACTGCAGCCCGGCCGCATCGATCGCGTCGGCATAGCACTCCGCCAGCGCGGCCAGCGACGCGCCGCTGTCAAAGCGCCCGGCGTTGAAGAAGTAGGGCGAGACCCGCCCGGACTTGAGGGTGAACTGGCCGAAGCGCAGGGCGTCGGCCTCCAGGGCCAGTTGCAGGAAGCGGGTGCGGTGGTCGGACATGGGGTACGGGAAAGCCGGTGACCGGCCAAGCATACCTTCCGGCTGCATTGCGCCTGCGCGCCGTGACATCCGTCGCCCTTCACGGGCTGCGATGGCGGCCGGCCGCGCCTGCGCCTACAGCACCTGGCGGTACATCAGGTCGGCCAGGCGCGTGGCGGCCGCGCTGCGCGCGTTCCATCCCAGCAGCATGGCGGCCACCACCGCGAGCAGGAGGACGCTGGACGCGGATGCTGCCGGCCCGCCCGCGCCCCACCACAGCATCAGCGCCACCAGCACGATGCCGGCCACGCCAGTGGCGCGCTGCATGCGCGGGGAACCATTGTCGATGGCGCCGCTGATCCACACGAACGGCGCACTGGCCAGGGCCAGCCCGGTGCCCAGCGCCACCCAGCGCGGCGGGCCGGGCACGCGCAACATGCCGATGATCATGCCGGCGGTGTAGGCCAGCAGCAGTGCACGTCCGGTCAGGCTGGCCAGCAGGCGCAGTGTCCATGCGCCGCCACGGCTCCCCGGGCGCTGCGCAAGGGATTGCTGCACGGCCATCATCGGGGACAGCAGCATGTCCAGCAGCACCACGGCGGCCATGCCCACGCCTGGTGCGCCTGCAGCCAGCAGCGCGGCGGTCCACTGCTGGTGCCAGGCCAGCACCACCGCACCGGCCATGGCACTACCGAACACCAGGCAGGCGAACAGGGGCGGGCGGGGCATCGTGTCTCCGTGGGAAGGCGGCGTGACAGGTCAAGGGTGTACGACGGCCGTGCCGACGAAGGCCGAAAGGTATACGCCGCCCTGGTCGATTGGCCAGGGTAGCCGGCCGGGAGTGTCGCAGGAGCAAAGCGGGCAGGCACGCATGAACCATATCCCGGCCATGTGCAGGGCAGACCTTGCCGGCCTCACGGCGGAATGCGGCTCCCCTCCCGCGCCGGAGGCGGCGCAACGCATTTGTAGGAGCCGGGAGACCGGACATTCGTCCGTGGAGAGCGCCGGCGACCGCGGGGGAATGAACCAGTGGCATCTGGCTGCACGCGGGCGTTCCCACTACCGCAGTCGCCGGCAAGACCGGCTCCTACGAGGAATGGCGCAAGGCGACCGGACAGGCGTTGCGCAGGGAGATGGGCCACGGCGTTGCGCAGGGCGATGGCGCAGGGCGTGGCGCAGGGCAGCGGGACAAGGCGTGGCGCAAGGCGGCCGGGAAGGTGTGGCTAGGCGGCGGGGTACGGCGACCCGCACCTGCGGCGCGCGATTCGCTAGGCTAGCGGCCTGTCCCGCTTCCGTGTCGTGTGCATGCGCATCATCAGCTTCAACGCCAATGGCCTGCGTTCGGCCGCCAGCAAGGGGTTCTTCGACTGGTTCGGCCAGCAGGATGCCGACGTGCTGTGCGTGCAGGAGACCAAGGCGCAGGAGCACCAGTTGGCCGGGCCGGCCTTCCTGCCTGCCGGCTACAAGGCGTGGTTCCGCGATGCGACCACGAAAAAGGGCTACAGCGGCGTGGCGATCTACGCGCGGCGTGAACCGGATGAAGTGCGCACCGCGCTGGGCCGGCCGGACTTCGATGAAGAGGGGCGCTACATCGAGGCGCGCTTCGGCAACCTGAGCGTGGTGTCGTTCTACATCCCCTCCGGCTCGTCGGGCGAGCTGCGCCAGGGCTACAAGTTCCAGGTCATGGAATGGCTGCGGCCGCTGCTGGACCAGTGGCTGGCCAGCGGGCGCGACTACGTGCTGTGCGGGGACTGGAACATCGTGCGCAGCGAGCGCGACATCCGCAACTGGAGGTCCAACCAGAAGAACTCCGGCTGCCTGCCGCCGGAGCGCGCCTGGCTCAACGGCATGATCGGCGCCGACGACGGCAGCGACGGCACGCCGCAGCCGGCTGCCGCGCAGGGCTGGGCCGACGCCTACCGCGTGCTGCATCCGCAAGGCCAGGATTACACCTGGTGGAGCAACCGCGGCGCGGCGCGCGCCAACAACGTGGGATGGCGCATCGACTACCAGTTGGCCACCCCGTCGCTGCGCGAACGCCTGCGTGCGTGCTCGATCCATCGCGCCGACCGTTTTTCCGACCACGCGCCGTTCAGCGTGAACTACGCGGGGCCGCTGGCGTGAGTGCGTCCGCCCCGGACGCGGTGACGAAAAAGCCGACATACAAGGGCTGGGCCGGCATCCGCCGCGCCTTCGGCACGCCCTCGGCACTGACCATGGCGGTGCTGGGGTTCGGCTGCGGCCTGCCGTTCCTGCCGATCGCCTCGATGACCCTGTCCACCCGCCTGCGCGACAGCGGGCTGGACCTGGGCAGCATCGGCCTGATCAGCCTGGCCAGCTTCTTCTACCTGCTGAAGTTCCTGTGGGCGCCACTGATCGACCGCTACGTGTTCGCGCCGCTGGGCCTGCTGGGCCGGCGCCGCTCGTGGCTGCTGGCCGCGCAGTCGGGCGTGGCCCTGGGCCTGGCGGCGCTGGCGTTCACCCGCCCGGAGCTGGGGGTGGGTGCGCTGGTGGGCTGGGTGCTGTTCACCTCGTTCGCCGGCGCCACCCAGGACTCGGTGGTGGATGCCTATCGCATCGAAATCGCGCCGTTGCAGGCGCAGGCCGCGCTGGCGGCGACCTACACCCTAGGCTACCGCATTGGCTTGATCGCCGGTGGTGCCGGTGCGCTGTACCTGGCCGAATTCTCCAGCTGGAAGATCGCCTACCTGGGCATGGCCGCGTTGATGGCGCTGCCGCTGCTGGCCACGTTGCTGTCGCGCGAGCCGGTGGCACCGGAAGCCACGGTGCAGCGGCGGATCGATTTCATCGGCGCGTTCTGGCAGCCGTTCTCCAGCTTCTTCGCCAGCAACGGGCTGGCGCTGGGGCTGGCCTTGCTGGTGTTCGTGGGGCTATTCAAGTTCCCGGACCAGGTGATCGGGGTCATGGCCGGCCCGTTCTACCTGGATTCGGGCTACACCAAGGCCGACATCGCCACCGTATCCAAGCTCTACGGCATCTGGGCCGGGATCGGCGGGGCGTTCCTGGGAGGGCTGTGCGTGGCCGCGTTCGGCTTCCGCAGGATGCTGTTCGTGGCGACGCTGGGGGTGGCGCTGTCCAACCTGGCGTTCCTGCTGATGGCGCAGTATCCATCGCAGATCTGGGCGTTCTACGCGGCCATCACCGCCGACAACGTGGCCCAGGGATTCGCCGGCACCGTGCTGGTGGCGTTCATGTCCTCGCTGACCGACCGCAACTTCACCGCCACCCAGTTCGCGCTGCTGGTGTCGCTGGCCAACCTGCCCGGGAAGTTTGCCGGTGGCGTGTCCGGCTACGTGGTGGAAGCCAGCTCGTACTCGACCTTCTTCGTACTCAGTGCGGTCACCGTGGTGCCCACCCTGGCACTGCTGGCCTGGTTGTGGCCGCGTGTCCGCGAGGTACCGCCGCCCACCGGTTGACGGGGCGGCGATGATTCCCCGCCGACGCCATCCATGGCAGTCTCCGTCGTTGACTTCCTGGAGCTGCCGCCCGCCGTGACCGACCTGGTGCTGCGCGACATCGATCCGATCCTTTCCGAGCGCATCCGCCGCGTGGCCCAGGCCCGTGGCTGGAGTCCGGACGAGGCCGTCCTGCGCCTGCTCGAACAGGGCCTGTTCGCCTCCGAGGAGGAGGTGCGCGGTGGTTTCGAGAACATGGAGGTCGGCGCGCTGTCCGATGCGATCGCCGCGCTGAAGCTGCTGCCCGCCGGCAAGGGATTCTGAACACGGCTGTCGCCGGCAAGGCGGCCGCGACGCGACCGTCATGGCCCGTCGTCGTGCCGGCGCTCAGGCCGGATGCACCACGCCCAGCACCCGCGGGCCGCGTGCGCCGGTGACGGCCGGCAGGTTGCCCGGCCGCCCGGCCAGCGCCTCGCGCGCCAGCCAGGCGAACGCCATCGCCTCGACGTAATCCGGGTCCAGGCCGTGGGCCGCGCTCGACTCCACGATCACCCCGGGCAGGCGCGCGGCGATGCGCTGGATCAGGCGCGTGTTGCGCACGCCGCCGCCACAGGCGATCAGCCGCGCAGTGCCGGGCTGCTGCCGGTGCAGCGCATCGGCGATGGTGGCCGCGCTCAGTTCCATCAGGGTGGCCTGGACATCGGCCGCCGATTCGCCGCCGTGCAGCCGCGCCTGCACCCACTCCAGGTGGAACTGCTCGCGGCCGGTGCTCTTGGGCGGCGGCTGCGCGAACCATGGTTCGTCCAGCAGCCGTGCCAGCAGCGGCGCATCCACCGTCCCCGTTGCCGCGAACGTGCCGTCGGCGTCGAATGCCTGCCCGGTATGGCGCAGGCACCACGCATCGAGCAGTGCGTTGGCCGGGCCGGTGTCGAATCCGCTGGCCGCACCGGCCCGCGGCAGCAGGGTGTAGTTGCCGATGCCACCCAGGTTGAGCACGGCGCGGTCCTCGTCGGCCGAATGCAGCAGCGCCGCGTGGAAGGCAGGCACCAGTGGCGCGCCCTGGCCACCGGCGGCCACGTCGCGGCGGCGGAAATCGGCCACGGTGGCGATGCCGGTGCGCTCGGCAATCACGCTGCCATCGCCGATCTGCAGGGTGAACGGTGCATCGCCGTGCGGGCGGTGGCGCACGGTCTGCCCGTGCGAACCGATCGCCAGCACACGCGCCGGAGTCACGCCTGCCTCCTCCAGCAGGGTGCGCGCGGCATCGGCAAACGCATGGCCGACCTGCACGTCCAGCCGGCCCAGTTCATCCAGCGAGGCAAGCGCGCCGCCCTGGCCCAGCGCGACCAGGCGTTCGCGCAGCGGCGGCGCCCAAGGGTGCACGCACGCGGCGTGCAGGCGCAGGCCGGCAGTGGCGTCGGGAACGGGGAACTCCACCAGCGCGGCATCGATGCCGTCGGCGCTGGTGCCGGAGATCAGGCCAAGGAAGAGATGCGACATGCCGGCATTGTAGGCAACGGCCCGGTCATCCAGGCGCGGCAGGTCGATTCACCCCCGGGCCGTGCACCCATGCAGGAGCGGGCCTTGCCGGCGACCGCGCTGGCTGGCGGCTCAGCCGCGCTTGTTGCGCGGGGCGGCCTTCTGCGCGGAGGCGGTGGCGTACATCAGCCGTTCCATCGATTCGATCCGGGCCATGGCCGGGGCGGCCTGGGCGCGGAATGCGGCCAGTTCGGCACCCTTGAGCGGCTCGGGCGGCGGCATGGTCACCGACAGCGGGTTGCGGTGCACGCCGTTGACCCGGAATTCGTAATGCAGGTGCGGGCCGGTGGCCAGGCCGGTGGAACCGACGTAGCCGATCACCGAGCCCTGCCCAACGTGCTGGCCGCGCTTGATCTTGCCGAAGCGCGACATGTGCGCGTACAGGGTGGTGTGGCCCTTGCCGTGGTCCAGGATCACCACGTTGCCGTAGCCGCGCTGCTGGCCGACGAACTGCACCCGCGCATCGCCGGCGGCCATGATCGGGGTGCCGGTGGTGGCGGCGTAGTCCACGCCCTTGTGCATGCGCATCTTGCCCAGCACCGGATGCCGGCGCGCGCCGAACTTCGACGACAGCCGTGCATACGGGATCGGCATGCGGATGAAGCTCTTCTTCAGCGGGCGCCCGTCATGGGTGAAGTACTCGGCCTTGCCCTCGCGCTCGAAGCGGAAGCCGGTGTAGGTCTTGCCGCCGGTGGCGAAGGTGGCTGCCAGGATGCGGCCGGGGCCGACCCGCTCGCCCTCGCGCCAGGTCTCCTCGACCACCGCGCTGAAGCGGTCGCCTGGCTGCACGTCCTTGAAGTCGATGTCGTAGGAGAAGATCTGGTCGGTCATCACCGCGATCGCCGCCGGGCTGAGGCCGGCCTTGCGCCCGGCCGCGTACAGCGAGTGGTCGATCTCGGCACTGGTCACCGCCACCCGGGTGGTGGTGGCGCGCTCAAGCACCTTCTCGTGCACCTTGTCGCCGGCCAGGCTCAGCTCCACCCGCTGGGTCGGGCTGCGGTCGAAGCGGAAGCCCCGCAGCGCGCGGCTCTCGTCCAGGGCGAAGGCCAGCTCCGCACCCGGGCGCAGGCGGGTCAGCGGTTCACGGTTGCCCGGCTGTTCCAGGATCTGGTGCATGGTCCGCGCCGGCACGCCCATCTGCGAGAACAGCCCGCCCAGGGTCTGCCCGGGTTGCACCTGGACCACCTCCCACTGGTGCCCAGGCTGGCTGGCCACCGGCGGCTTGACCGTCTGCGGTGGCAGGCTCAGCGGCAAGGTGGCGTGCAGCGGCGTGGCCGGCTGCAACTGCGAGGAGAATCCCGGCACGATGGTGGCCAGCAGCACGCCCACGGTGACGAACAGGCTGGCGTGCAGCCAGTGGCGGCGGGTCCAGCGCGTGTTGAACGCGGCCGGGAACCGCGCCATCAGGGTGCGATGCAGGTGGGTGTGATGAAGAATGCCGAGGCGTTGATGGAATTGCTGCCGGCGGACGGGGCCGTGCTCGGTCAGGGACATGCGTCGATTTCCTTCACGGGACCCCGGAGCGCGGCCCATCGGAGGCTAAAATAATCAGGTCACATGCGTGCGTCAAACCATTGAAGAACCTGCACTTTTGGCTGGCTTTTCGGTTAACCCGCACTTAACATCGCGTTCAGCGGAATGAGGGTGCCGGCCTGGCGGCCATGCATCCGGATTCCGTCCCATCCTGCGCACGCGGAACCTGCGGCAACGCCACGCGCGTGGCCTGTGACCGGGTTGCGATGCGTGCGCGGCAATGGCCATCCTTCCGTCCCCCGCAGCGTGGAGCCGCCCGTGCCGTCCGTCGAACAATCCCTTGCCCTGATCGCCCGCGGCGCCGACGAGATCCTCAAGCGCGACGAGCTGGAAGCGCGGCTGGCGGCGTCGATCAAGGCCGGCGGCCGCCCGCTGCGGGTCAAGGCCGGTTTCGATCCCACCGCGCCGGACCTGCACCTGGGGCATACGGTGCTGCTCAACAAGATGCGCCAGTTCCAGGACCTGGGCCACCAGGTGATCTTCCTGATCGGCGACTTCACCGGGATGATCGGCGACCCCACCGGCAAGAGCATCACCCGCAAGCCGCTGACCCGCGAGGACGTGCTGGCAAACGCCGAAACCTACGCCGAACAGGTGTTCAAGGTGCTGGACCGCGAGCGCACCGAAGTGCGCTTCAACAGCGAGTGGTTCGGCAAGATGAGCGCGGCCGACATGATCCGCCTGGCTGGCCAGCACACCGTGGCGCGCATGCTCGAGCGCGACGACTTCGCCAAGCGCTACGCCGCCCAGCAGTCCATCGCCATCCACGAGTTCCTCTACCCGCTGGTGCAGGGCTACGACTCGGTGGCGCTGCAGGCGGACGTGGAACTGGGCGGCACCGACCAGAAGTTCAACCTGCTGATGGGCCGCGGCCTGCAGGAGCACCACGGCCAGGCCCCGCAAATCGTGCTGACCATGCCGCTGCTGGAAGGCCTGGACGGGGTCAACAAGATGAGCAAGTCGCTGGGCAACTACATCGGCATCGCCGAGCCGGCGATCGACATCGTCACCAAGACCATGAAGATCGGCGACGAGCTGACCTGGCGCTGGATCGAGCTGTTGAGCTTCGACATTTCGGTGGCCGAGGCGGCGAAGCTGAAGGCCGAGGTGGACGCCGGCGCGCTCAACCCGCGCGAGGTCAAGCTGCGCCTGGCCCGCGAACTGGCCACCCGTTTCCACGATGCGGCCGCGGCCGAGCAGGCCATCGCCGGCTGGCACGCGGTGGTCACCGGCCAGGGCGATACCTCGCTGCTGGAACTGCAGGACGTGGTGGTGCCGGCCGAGGGCTTGCGCATCGCCGCGCTGCTCACCGCCGCCGGCATCACCCCTTCCAACTCCGAGGCCAACCGCAAGCTCAAGGAGCGTGCGGTCAAGGTGGACGGCGCCGTGGTCGAGGACCCAGGCCTGAGTTTCGCGCCCGGCTTCGAGGGCGTGCTGCAGGTGGGCAAGCGCAATTTCGCCCGGGTGCGGCTGGTCGCAGGCTGAGGGTCAGGCCGGCGCGCGCTGGTGCGGGGTCAGTCGCCCAGGGTCAGCAGCGAGGCGTTGCCGCCGGCGGCGGTGGTGTTGACGGTCACCGTCTTTTCGGTGGCAAAGCGCGCCAGGTAGTGCGGTCCGCCGGCCTTGGGGCCGGTGCCGGACAGGCCCTGCCCGCCGAACGGCTGCACGCCCACCACCGCGCCGATCTGGTTGCGGTTGACGTAGATGTTGCCGACCCGGGCACGGGCGACGATGCGCTCGACCGTGGCGTCGATGCGCGAATGGATGCCCAGGGTCAGGCCGTAGCCGGTGGCGTTGACCTGGTCGATCACCGCGTCCAGCTGGCCGGCCTCCCAGCGGATCACGTGCAGCACCGGGCCGAACACTTCGCGCTGCAGCGATGACAGCGCCTCCAGCTCGTACGCGCGCGGGGCGAAGAAGGTGCCCAGCGCCAGGTCCGAGTCCAACGGCGCGGTCGCGATATGGGTGGCCTGGCGGTCCATCCGCTGCACGTGCGCCTTGAGCGTTTCCAGCGCGTCGGCATCGATCACCGGGCCAACATCGGTGGACAGCAGGCCCGGGTCGCCCACTTTCAGTTCGGCCATCGCGCCGGCCAGCATGTCGATCACCTTGTCGGCGATGTCGGCCTGCACGAACAGCACCCGCGCAGCCGAGCAGCGTTGCCCGGCGGAAGTGAAGGCCGAGGCCAGCGCATCCTTGACCAGTTGCTCAGGCAGCGCGGATGAATCGGCGATCAGCGCGTTTTGGCCGCCGGTCTCGGCGATCAGTGTGGCGATGGGCGCCTGTTCGCGCGCGGCCAGCGCGCGGTTGATGGCATGGGCGGTATCGGTGGAGCCGGTGAAGGCCACGCCGGCCACGCGCCGGTCGCAGGTCAGCGCCGCGCCGACGCTGCTGCCGTCGCCGGGGACGAACTGCAGCACCGCCTCCGGCACGCCCGCCTCGTGCAGCAGCTTCACCGCAAAGAATCCGACCAGGCTGGTCTGTTCGGCCGGCTTGGCGAGCACGCTGTTGCCGGCGGCCAGCGCCGCGCCCACCTGGCCCAGGAAGATCGCCAGCGGAAAGTTCCACGGGCTGATGCAGGCGAATACGCCCCGTCCCTGCAGCTGCAGCGCGTTGGATTCGCCGGTCGGCCCGGGCAGGCACGCGGGTGCGCCGAACTGGGCGCGCGCCTGGGCGGCGTAGTAGCGCAGGAAGTCGACCGCCTCGCGCACCTCGGCCACCGCGTCGGGCAGGGTCTTGCCGGCTTCGCGCACGCACAGCGCCATGAACTGCGCCATGCGCTGTTCCAGCAGGTTGGCAGCGTGCTCCAGGATCGCGGCGCGGTCGGCGGCCGGGGTCGCATCCCAGCCCGGTTGCGCGCTCACCGCATTGGCCAGGGCACGCTCCACCGTGGCCGCATCGGCCGGCTGCCACTGGCCCACCACCTGGCGGCGATCGGCCGGGTTGCGTACCTCCAGCGGCGCGCCGGCGGGGGTTGCGCCGGGTACCAGTGGCGTGGCGCGCCAGGGGCCGGTGTGTTCGCCCAGGCGCGTGGCCAGGTGTTGCAGCACGGTGTCGTCGGCGAGGTTGAGGCCCATGGAGTTGTCCCGGTCGTGGCCCTGGCGGCGGTAGAGGTCGCGCGGCAACGGGATGCGCGGGTGGGGGATGGTCTCGAACGCGGATACGGCGGCCACCGGGTCGCGGACCAGGTCGGCCACCGCCACGTCCGCGTCGGTGATGCGGTTGACGAAGCTGGAGTTGGCGCCGTTTTCCAGCAGGCGCCGGACCAGGTAGGGCAGCAGGTCCTCGTGGCTGCCCACCGGCGCGTACACCCGGCACGGCACGCCCAGGCGGTTGGCGGGCGTCACCTCGGCGTACAGGCTTTCGCCCATGCCATGCAGGCGCTGGTACTCGTGCGGGCGGCCCTGGGCCAGCGCATGGATGGCGGCGATGGTCTGCGCGTTGTGGGTGGCGAACATCGGGTAGAGCGCATCGCCATGCCCGAACATGCGCCGCGCGCAGGCCAGGTAGGACACGTCGGTGTTCTGCTTGCGGGTGAACACCGGGTAGCCGGCCAGGCCCTCGACCTGGGCGCGCTTGATCTCCGCGTCCCAGTACGCGCCCTTGACCAGGCGCACCGGCATGCGCCGGCCACCGCGGCGTGCCAGGTCGGCGAGGAAGTCGATCACCGCAGGCGCGCGCTTCTGGTACGCCTGCACGGCCAGGCCGTAGCCGTCCCAGCCGGCCAGCGACGGATCGCCGAAGGTGGCCTGGACCAGGTCCAGCGACAGCTCCAGGCGTTCGCTCTCCTCGGCGTCGATGGTCAGGCCGATGCCCTGGGCGCGGGCGGCCTGCGCAAGGTCCAGCAGCACCGGTGCCAGCTCGGCCAGCACGCGTTCGCGCTTGGCATGCTCGTAGCGCGGGAACAGCGCCGAGAGCTTGATCGAAATGCCGGGCGCGGCCAGCACTGCCTCGGCTGCTGGCACGCCGGCGCGGTCCGGGCCCGGCTGCGCGCGCCGATGGTGCGCGCCGATGGCCTGGATCGCATCGTGGTAGGCCTGCAGGTAGCGCCGTGCGTCGGTCATGGTCAGCGCGCCCTCGCCGAGCATGTCGAAGGACTGGCGGCTGCCGGCGCTGGCGCCCTTGTTCGCGCGTGCCAGGGCTTCGTCGATGGTGCGGCCCATCACGAACTGGTGGCCCATGATCCGCATCGCCTGGCGCACGGCCAGGCGCACCACCGGCTCGCCCAGCCGGCCGACCATGCGCCGCAACGCGTGGCGCAGGTCGCCGCGGGCCAGGTCGTTGAGCTGCACCAGCCTGCCGGTGAGCATCAGCCCCCAGGTCGAGGCGTTGACCAGCACCGACCCGCTCTGGCCCAGGTGGCGTTCCCAGTCGGCATCGCCGAGCTTGTCGCGGATCAGCCGGTCGGCGGTGTCCTGGTCGGGAATGCGCAGCAGGGCTTCGGCCACGCACATCAGCAGCACGCCTTCCTCGCTGCCCAGGTCGTACTCGCCCATGAATGCCTCGATCGCGCCCTGGTCGCCGGCGCGTGCGCGGACCCGTTGCACCAGTGCGGTGGCCAGCGCATCGGCCCGGACCTGGGCTTCCGGGTCCAGCCGGGCCTGGGCCAGCAGCGCGCGCACGTGGGCGGTCTCGTCGCCCAGCCAGGCGGCGGTGATCGCGGCACGCAGCGGCGACGCGGCAGGCACCGGTGCGGTGACCGCGATGGGGCTGGGGCGGCCGGGGGCGGGCGGAACGCTGGCGGGCGCAGTGGTCATGGGTGGGCCGGAAAGGGGGCAGGCCGGCGCGGACGTGCAGGCGGGCCTGCGCGCACGGTCGTGCCGGGCAGCGCCATCATCGCCGCGGCCGTGTGCAGGCGGATTGAACGATTCCCGCAGGTCCGGCGCCCGCCCCGGCACAAGCGCGCCGCGCGGGAGGTTGCCGACGTCCGGCGGCTCAGCCGGCGTGCAGCCGCCGGTATTCGCCCGGGGTCATGCCGGCCACGGCCACGAAGCGGCGGGTGAAGGCGCTCTGGTCGCTGAAGCCGCAGGCCTGGGCCACCTGGGCGATCGTGTCCGGCCCGTGCAGGCGGCTCATCGCGGCCTGGATCCGGATCCGCCCCAGCACCTGCAGCGGTGACAGCTGGAACACCTTCTGGAAGGTGCGCTCCAGCTTGGATTCGGAGAAGCCGGTGATCGCCAGCAGGTCGTGGATGCGGACATTGCCGGCGAACTGGTGGTTCATGTGCAGCAGCGCTTCGCGCAGCGAGAGATAGTCGGCTTCCAGGCCGGCGCGCCCGGCCAGGTCGCGGGAAATCCCGATCAGCCCGCTCACCTGGCCGTCGGCGCCGCGCAGCGGGCGCTTGGCGGTCAGGCACCAGCCCGGCTCCTGGTCGGAAAACAGGTGCAGCTCCAGGATGTTGTCGATCACCGCGCCGGCCAGCACCTGGCGGTCCTGCAGGCCGTAATTGGCGGCCAGCCCGCCCGGGTACACGTCGCCGGCGCGCTTGCCGATGATGTCGCGGCGCGAGCGCAGGCCGAGCCGCCGCAGCATGGTCGCGTTGACGTGGGTGTAGCGGCCCTGGCGGTCCTTGATGAAGAACAGCACCTCCGGGATCGAGTCGAACAGGGCCTCGAGCTCGGCGGCATCGACGGTGGCGCAGGCGTGCTTCACGGTGGCCCTGGCGGGGAGGAAGGACCGGCGCAGGCCGGTTCCGGGGATTCTACGGCGGCCCGCAAGCGCCCGCCGCCGCGTCCGGCACGGGCTTGAGCTGGATCATTGCGAGTTGCCGCTGGCCCTGCTGAACGCTTACCATCATGGAGTTTTCCGCAGGCTGTCGGGTGGCCGCCAGCGGCCGCAACCGATGACGCAAACAGGGTCCAGGCAATGATGCAAGCGAAGGGTTGGTGGAAGCGTTTGACCGCAACGGGCCTGCTGATGGCGGCGCCGGTGCTGGCATGGGCGCAGGCGGCGGACCCGCACCGCTGGCAACTCAACATGGGGCGCGGCGTCACCCCCTCGTCGGTGAATGCCTACGAGGCGCACATGATCGTGCTGATCATCTGCGTGGTCATCGGCGTGCTGGTGTTCGGCGCGATGGGATATGCGATGTGGAAGTTCCGCAAGTCCAAGGGCGCGGTGGCCGCGCAGTTCACCCACAACACCACCGCCGAGATCATCTGGACCACGATCCCGGTGGTGCTGCTGATCGCCATGGCCTGGCCGGCCACGGCCAAGCTGATCGCCATGTACGACACCCGCGACGCCGAGATCACGGTCAAGGTCACCGGCTACCAGTGGATGTGGAAGTACGAGTACCTGGGCGAGGGCGTGGAGTTCACCAGCCGCATGGACCAGGAGTCCGACCGCATCCGCCAGAGCGGTGAGCGCGTGGACCCGGAGAAGAACCCCTATTACCTGCTCGAAGTGGACAACCGGCTGATCCTGCCGGTGGATACCAAGGTCCGCTTCGTGATCACCGCCGACGACGTCATCCACGCCTGGTGGGTGCCGGCCCTGGGCTGGAAGCAGGACGCCGTGCCCGGAATCATCAACGAGGCCTGGGCCAGCATCGACACCCCCGGCGTGTACCGCGGCCAGTGCGCCGAACTGTGCGGCAAGGACCACGCCTTCATGCCGATCGTGGTCGAGGCGGTGTCCAAGGAAGAGTTCGCCCGCTGGCTGGCCGCGCAGAAGCCGGCCCCGGCTGCCGAGCCCGCGCCGGCCGCCGTCGACGAGGCGCCGGTGGAAGACGAACAAGCGCCCGCCGCGCCGGCCGACCAGGCCTGACACGACGCACAGACACGACGCAACGGCCCGCCCGCGGGCCGTCACGCAGACAGCAGCATTGCAGAGGTAGTACGCCATGGCCCATTCCGCAGTCGACCACCACGACGACCATCACGGCCACAAGCAGGGGTTCATCGAGCGCTGGGTGTTTTCGACCAACCACAAGGACATCGGCACGCTGTACCTGATGTTCTCGTTCCTGATGTTCATCGTCGGCGCGGCGATGAGCGTGGTGATCCGCCTGGAGCTGATGCACCCGGGCCTGCAGCACGTCTCGCCGTACTTCTTCAACCAGATGACCACCGTGCACGCGCTGGTGATGATCTTCGGCGCGGTGATGCCGGCCTTCGTGGGCCTGGCCAACTGGATGATCCCGCTGCAGATCGGCGCGCCGGACATGGCGCTGCCGCGCATGAACAACTGGTCGTTCTGGCTGCTGCCGGTGGCCTTCAGCCTGCTGCTGATCACCTTCGCGCTGCCCGGCGGCGCCCCGGCCGGCGGCTGGACCATGTACCCGCCGCTGTCGCTGCAGGGCGGCTACAACGTCGCCTTCAGCATCTTCGCCATCCACGTGGCGGGCGTCAGCTCGATCATGGGCGCGATCAACATCATCGCCACCGTGCTCAACATGCGCGCCCCCGGCATCGACCTGCTGAAGATGCCGATCTTCTGCTGGACCTGGCTGATCACCGCGTTCCTGCTGATCGCGGTGATGCCGGTGCTGGCCGGCGCGGTGACCATGCTGCTGACCGACAAGTTCTTCGCCACCTCGTTCTTCAACGCGGCCGGCGGCGGCGACCCGGTGATGTACCAGCACATCTTCTGGTTCTTCGGCCACCCCGAGGTCTACATCATGATCCTGCCCGCCTTCGGCGTGGTCAGCGAGATCATCCCGACCTTCAGCCGCAAGCCGCTGTTCGGCTACCAGGCCATGGTCTATGCGACTGCGGCGATCGCGTTCCTGTCGTTCATCGTGTGGGCGCACCACATGTTCACCGTGGGCATGCCCCTGGGCGGCGAGATCTACTTCATGTTCGCCACCATGCTGATCTCGGTGCCGACCGGGGTGAAGGTGTTCAACTGGGTGTCCACGATGTGGAAGGGCTCGCTCACCTTCGAGGCGCCGATGCTGTGGTCGATCGCCTTCGTGATCCTGTTCTCCATCGGCGGCTTCTCCGGCCTGATGCTGGCGATCGTGCCGGCCGACTTCCAGTACCACGACACCTACTTCGTGGTGGCCCACTTCCACTACGTGCTGGTGACCGGCGCGGTGTTCGCGCTGATCGCCGCGGTGTACTACTGGTGGCCCAAGTGGACCGGGCGCATGTACCACGAGGGCTGGGCCAAGTTCCACTTCTGGTGGACCATGGTGTTCTCCAACCTGCTGTTCTTCCCGCAGCACTTCCTGGGCCTGGCCGGCATGCCGCGCCGCATCCCGGACTACAACGTGGTGTTCGCCGACTGGAACCTGGTCAGCTCGATCGGCGCGTTCGGCATGTTCATCACCCCGTTCCTGATGTTCGGCATCCTGTTCCACTCGCTGAAGAAGGGCGCCAAGGCCGATGCCCGCGCCTGGGAAGGTGCCAAGGGCCTGGAGTGGACCATTCCCTCGCCGGCGCCGCACCACACCTTCACCCTGCCGCCGGTCATCAAGGACGGCGACCTGGCCCACGGCGACGTGAGCCACTGAACCCGTTGCCCGCCGCCGGTTCGCCGGCGGCCGGGGCCACCGGACACGCGGAATCGATGACCACACCCACCGACAACCAGGACATCGCCAGGCGCCGCAAGGCGGCCGTGCGCACCGCCTGGGTGGTGGGGGTCATCGCCATCGGCGTGTACGTGGCCTTCATCCTGTCCGGGGTGCTCAACGCATGAACGCCCACCGCCCGACTCCCGCGCGCCGTGGCGCAGGCGGCCTGAAGATGGTCGGCGTGGCCCTGGCGGCCTTCGCCTTCACCTTCTCGCTGGTGCCGCTGTACCGGATCGCCTGCGAAAAGGTGTTCGGCATCCGCCTGGAACAGGGGCCGGGGCAGGTGCGTGCCGCGGTTGCCGGCGCCGATCCGTCGCGCACGGTGACGGTGCAGTTCGATGGCGGGGTGAACTCCAAGCTGCCGTGGGCATTCCACCCGGAGCAGCTGACCATGAAGGTGGTGCCGGGCGAGCTCAACGAGGCGATGTACTTCGCCCGCAACGACAGCGACAGCGCCATCGTCGGCAGCGCGGTCCCGTCGGTGGCGCCGGCGCGCGCGTCGGGCTATTTCACCAAGACCGAATGCTTCTGCTTCACCGCCCAGACCCTGCAGCCGGGCGAGCAGCGCGACATGCCGGTGCGCTTCATCGTCGACCCGGACCTGCCGGCCGGCGTGAACACCATCACCTTGTCCTACACTTTCTTCAAGAACGAGACCATGACCGCGCAACTGGGCGCGGGCGCGGCCTCGGACCTGCCGCACTCGGCACCCTGACCAGAGCAACGGAATCCTCGCCATGGCCCAAATCCCGACCGACGCCACCGCCTACTTCGTGCCGGCCAAGAGCAAGGCGCCGTTCTTCGCATCGGTGTCGATGTTCGTGATGATGATGGGCGTGGCCTTCTGGTTCAACGAAGCCGAAGGCGGCAAGTGGGCCTTCTTCGCCGGCATCGCGATGATGGTGGCCACCCTGTTCTACTGGTTCGGCGAAGTCATCCGCGAATCGCAGGGCGGCAATTACAACCGCCAGGTGGACGGCTCGTTCCGGATGGGGATGATCTGGTTCATCTTCTCCGAGGTGATGTTCTTCGGCGCGTTCTTCAGTGCGCTGTTCTACACCCGCCAGTTCACCCTGCCCTGGCTGGGCGGCGAGGGCGACGGCGTGATGACCAACGCGCTGCTGTGGGACGGCTACTCCGCGGCCTGGCCGAGCGCCGGCCCGGGCGAGGTGGGCGGCCAGTTCCAGATCATCCCGGCCTGGGGCCTGCCGCTGGTCAACACCCTGATCCTGCTGACCTCCGGCGTCACCCTGACCATCGCCCACCATGCGCTCAAGGCCGGCAAGCGCGGCGCGCTGCTGTTCTGGCTGGGGCTGACCGTGGTCCTGGGCCTGGTGTTCCTGGTCTTCCAGGCCGAGGAATACGTGCACGCCTACCGCGACCTCAACCTGACCCTGGGTTCGGGCATCTACGGCTCGACCTTCTTCATGCTCACCGGCTTCCATGGCGTGCACGTGGCGCTGGGCACGATCATGCTGGCGGTGATGTGGGGCCGCGCGTTCAAGGGCCACTTCACCCGCGACCGCCATTTCGGTTTCGAGGCGGCGGCCTGGTACTGGCATTTCGTCGACGTGGTGTGGCTGGGCCTGTTCCTGTTCGTCTACGTGCTGTAAGCAGCGGCACGGGCGGGCGGGATCGGCCGGAGGCGGATCCGTTGAAGATGTCCAGGCAAGGGCGCCCATGCGGCGCCCTTGTCGTTTGGGGGGTTACCGCGCCACGACCGCCCTGGGGTCAGCGTCCGACCCCGTGCGGCTGGATCACCCCGGTCCAGATGCCCAGGACCACCAGCAGGATCAGCGCCACCGACAGGCCAATGCGGCGGGTGAGCGCATTGACCGTGCGCTTGCTCTCGCCACGGTCGACCATCAGGTAATACAGCGCCGAGCCGAGGTTCCACAGGATGACCAGCAGGAACGCGACCACGATCAGGGTCTTGAGTGAATCGCTCACGGGTTCGGCCTCGGCGGGCGCACGGAAGGATGCGCCATTATCGCAGGCCGGGGTTGCTGCCGCGTGTGGAGGCGGGCGGTGAGCCGGCGGCGGATGCCGCTGTGGGCCGGGTGGACCCTGGCCCTGGTGGTGGCCACGCTGTTCGCCGGCCTGGGCAGTTGGCAGCTGCAACGCATGCACGCCAAGCAGGCGTTGCTGGACGCATCGGCGCAGGTGCTGGAGCAGCGCAGCGCCGGGCCACTGGCCCTGGCCGCCGATCCGTCGCGCGCGCGCGGCTACGACTGGGCGGGCGGCAGCGGCCGCTTCGCACCGCTGCCCGCGGTGTTGCTGGACAACCAGAACCGCGACGGCCAGCCGGGCGTACGCGCCTACCGGGTGTTCGTGCCGGAGGCCGCGGGCGCCGCGGCGACGCCGCTGCTGGTCGAGCTGGGCTGGCTGCCGCTGCCGGGCGACCGGCGCATGCCCCAGGTGCCGGTGCCGGAGGTGGCGCACATCGAAGGCCTGCTGCTGCCGCCGCCCTCGGCGGGGCTGCTGCGCGCGGCACCGGCCCGACAGGCCGACGGCACCGTGCTGGTGGTGGCCCTGGAGCCGGCCGCGGTAGCCGCCGCACTGGCCTTGCCGGCGCTGGCGCCGCGCGTGCTGCGCGCGGACCCGGACCTGGCGCTGGGCTACGCGCGCGACCTGGAGTTGCTGCCCAACACGTTGCCGCCGCAAAAGCACCTGGGCTACGCGGTGCAATGGTTCGCGCTGGCCACCGCGGTGCTGGTTGTGGCGCTGGTGCTGACCTTGCGCCAGCGCCGGTCGCGCCGGTGACGGGGCGGCGGCCGGCGCCGATCGCGGCGCTGCGACCCCGGCCGGCCCCGGGCATGCGAAAATCAGCAACATGACTGTTCCTGCCCAAGATTCCGCGCGCACCGGCCGCGGCCGCCTGGTACTGATCGGCTTGTTCGTGCTGTTCTTCGGTTCGGCGCTGGGTGCGGGCATGCTCCGCTTCAGTGGCTGGATGCCCGCCGGGCTGAAGAATCATGGCGAACTGCTGCAACCGCCAGTGGATCTGCGCCAGCACCCGCCGCAGCTGGCCGGTGGCGGCCACTACGCCTGGGAGCCGGAAGCGCGCACCTGGCGCATCCTGGCCGTCGCTCCGGCTGCCGGCTGTGGCGCCGATTGCGCGCAGGTGCTGGAGCAGCTGGACAAGGTGTGGCGCCTGTTCGGGCACAAGGCCGACCACGTCGATGTGCTGTGGCTGGGTGCGCCGCCGCCCGATGCGGAGCGGCTGCGGGTCCTGCATGTGCTGCAGGATGACGCCGCGCTGCGCGGCGCGCTGCCGCGCTCGGCCGACCCGGCCGGCATCCCGCTGTACGTGGTCGATCCCAACGGCTTCGTGATCCTGCGCTATCGGCCAGGCACCGACCCCGGCCACCTGCGCACCGACGTGGCCAGGCTGCTCAAGCTGCGCTGAGGGCGATGCCGATGATTCCGCTCGTCCCTCGCAGGTTCGCCCGTCACTTCCACCGCATTGCGTGGCTGGCGGTGGCCCTGACCGCCTGCGTGGTGGTGTTCGGTGCGTTCGTGCGCTTGTCCGATGCCGGCCTGAGCTGCCCGGACTGGCCAACCTGCTACGGCCGTGCGACCTGGCCATCCGCGCAGCAGGATGCCGCCGCCCATGCGGCCAGCGAGATCCGTGCCTTCGACACCACCAAGGCCTGGCGCGAACAGGTCCACCGCCACCTGGCTGCGACCCTGGGAGTGCTGGTGCTGGGGCTGGCGCTGGTGGCCGCGCGCCGCAGGCGCCTGGGCGTGACCCGGATCATCGGTGCATCGCTGCTGGTGGCGGCGGCCATCCCCGCCTACATGTACGGCCACATCGGCCTGGCCTTCGCCCTGGCCGGCGCCGGCGAGGCGATCCTGCTGCTGGCCGCGCTGCGCTGGTCCAACATCGACCTGGCCCGCGCCGCGGTGCTCACCCTGGCGGTGATCGTGTTCCAGGCGTTGCTGGGCAAATGGACGGTGACCCTGCTGCTCAAGCCGGTGATCGTGATGGGCCACCTGCTTGGCGGCCTGGCCACGTTCTCGCTGCTGGTGTGGATGGCCTGGCGCGCCACCGACCTGCCGATCCAGATGGCCTACGCGCGCGCGCTGCGGCGCTGGGTCGCGCTGGGCATCGCGGTGCTGGGCGTGCAGATTGCGCTGGGTGGCTGGACCAGCGCCAACTACGCTGCGCTGGCCTGCGGCGGCGGCGGCTGGACCACCGCGCAACACCACTATCTTGATTTCCCCAGGTGCGTGGGCCAGTGGTGGCCTCCGGCGGATTTCCGCGAAGGCTTCGTGCTGTGGCGCGGGATCGGGGTGGACTACGAAGGCGGCGTGCTCGATGGCGCATCGCGCATCGCCATCCAGATGGCGCACCGGCTGATGGCGGTGCTGGCATCGGTGTACCTGCTGTGGCTGGCGCTGCGCCTGCGGCGCACCCCGGGCATGCGCGCCTGGGCGGCCACGCTGGGCGCGCTGGTCCTGGTCCAGGTGGGCCTGGGCGTGCTCAACGTGAAGCTGGCGCTGCCCTTGTCGGTGGCGGTGCTGCACAACGCCGGCGCCACCGCCCTGCTGTTCGTGCTGGTGACCCTGCTGGCGCGGGTGACCGAACCCGAGCAGGTTGCATGAGTGCCGCCATTCCCCTGTGGCGCCAGTACCTGGAGCTGACCAAGCCGCGCGTGGTCGCCTTGCTGGTGTTCACCGCGCTGGTGGGCATGTTCCTGGCGGTCCCCGGCCTGCCGCCGTTGCAGGAGGGCGTGGCCGGCCTGCTCGGCATCTGGCTGGCCTCGTCCTCGGCCGCGGCGATCAACCACCTGATCGACCAGCGCATCGACAAGGTGATGGTCCGCACCGCGCACCGGCCATTGGCCACCGGCGCGTTGCGGCCGATCCAGGTGCTGGTGTTCGCCCTGGTCCTGGGCATCGTGTCGATGGCGATCCTGCTGGCGTGGGTCAATACCGTCACCGCGGTGCTGACCTTCGCCTCGCTGATCGGCTATGCGGTGATCTACACCGGCTTCCTCAAGCGCGCCACGCCGCAGAACATCGTGATCGGCGGGATTGCCGGCGCGGCCCCGCCGCTGCTGGGCTGGGCGGCGGTGACCGGCATGCGTGGCCCGTGGGACTGGCAGCACGCGTTGCTGCTGGTGCTGATCGTGTTCGTGTGGACCCCGCCGCATTTCTGGGCGCTGGCGATCTTCCGTCGCCAGGATTACGCGCGCGCGCTGATCCCGATGCTGCCGGTCACCCACGGCGTCACCTACACCCGGTGGCAGATCCTGTTCTACACCGTGCTGCTGGTGGAGGTGAGCATCCTGCCGGTGCTGTTCGGCATGAGCGGGCTGTTCTACCTGGGCGGTGCGCTGGTGCTGGGCAGCGTGTTCCTCTGGTATGCCTGGCGCCTGCTTGATCCGCCGGACGAGTTCTTCGCCATGCGGGTGTTCAACTGGTCCATCGTCTACCTGATGGCGCTGTTCGCGTTCCTGCTGGTGGACCACTGGCTGCCGCTGGTGCCCCTGCCGTAGGAGCCGGCACCACCTGGGTGGTGCCGGCGCCGGGTCAGCGGTCCGTGGTTTCCGGCGCCGTCGCCCGTTGCTCGCGCCGCTTGATCCACAGGTTGATGGTCTCCACGAATACCGAGAAGGCCATGGCTGCGTACACGTAGCCCTTGGAGATGTGCTGGCCGAAACCGTCGGCGATCAGCACCAGGCCGATCATGATCAGGAAGCTCAGGGCCAGGATCTTGACCGTCGGGTTGCGCTCGACGAAGTCGCCGATCGGCCCGGCGAAGACGATCATGAACACGATCGAGATCAGGATCGCGGCCACCATCACCCAGCGCTCGTCGACCATGCCGACCGCGGTGATGATCGAGTCCAGCGAGAACACGATGTCCAGCAGCATGATCTGCACGATCACCCCGCCGAAGGAGGTGGCGGCGCGGGCCAGGTTCGGGCCGCCGTCGCCGGCGCCCTCGATCTTCTGGTGGATCTCGTGGGTGGCCTTGGCGATCAGGAACAGGCCACCGCCGATCAGGATCAGGTCGCGCCAGGAGAACGGGTGGTCCAACAGCTCGAACAGCGGCTTGGTCAGGCCGATGATCCAGGCGATGGTGAACAGCAGCCCCAGCCGGGTGATGGCCGCCGCGGCGATGCCGAGCTTGCGCGCGCGATCGCGCTGTCCCGGCGGCAGGCGCCCGGCCAGGATCGAGATGAAGATGATGTTGTCGATACCCAGCACCAGCTCCAGCGCGGTGAGCGTGGCCAGGGCGATCCAGATTTCGGGGTTGAGCAGGTTGTCCATTGGGGGCGATCGGGTCCGGGGTGTTCCTGGGCCACGGCGGACGGCATCGACAAGCTTGGAGCGATGCGCCTTCGCCGCGGGGCGGCGAAGGTCTTGCCCACAGGCCGGTGGCCTGCCGCTGCGCCGGGGCCGCAAGGCCCGTCATGACGACGACAGCGCGGGAGGGCTACTCCCCTTCGATGCGCGATCCTAGCATGCCGCCCGTGGCCGGGCCGCTCACGTGCGTCCGGCCAGCGCCTGCAGCAGCATCCGCATCTCGTACTTGTCGGTGTCGTCCAGGCCCTGGGCGCGCTGCTTGTCCTGCAGCTCGTCGATGCGCTGCTGCAGTGCCTGGCGTTCCAGCTGGGCGGTCGCGTCGTGCAGCTCGATCGCCCAGCTGTCGGCGTCGCCGGGCAGGGCCCTGGCGGCCAGCGTGCGCAGGGCGTCGGACTGCTCGTGCCCGGCAAACGCCTCCAGCAGTGCGCCGGTGCTGATCTCGGGACGCTGAACCACCGCGTCCAGCAGTTCCAGCAGCAGCGGCATGCCGGGCAGGCGCAGCCCGGCGAAGCGGTACGGCCGTTCCAGTTGCAGGGCCAGCGATGGTTGCTGCAACAGCAGGGCGATGGCGCTGCGTACCAGGCTGCGCCGCTGCGCGGTGGCCGCATTGCGCTGCGGTGGCGGTGGCGGCTTGGCGGGCCGGGCGGTGTCCACGCCGGTGCGGCGCTGCAGTTCCTGGCGCATCAGGTCGGCGAAGGCGCCGTCCGGGAGCTGGGCAAGCAGCGGGCGCGCGCGCTCGGCCAGGCGGGCACGCCCGTCCAGGGTGGCATGGTTGATGTCGCGGCCCAGTTCGTCGAAGAAGAACTGCGACAGCGGGGTGGCCTGGGCCAGGCGCGCATCGAAGCCGGCAGCGCCTTCCTTGTGCACGATGCTGTCCGGGTCCTCGCCCTCGGGCAGGAACAGGAAGAAGGCCTGGCGGCCATCCTTCATCCGCGGCAGCACCGATTCCAGCGCCCGCCAGGCCGCACGCCGGCCGGCGGCGTCGCCGTCGAAGCAGAAGTGCACGTCCGGCGCGTTGCGGAACAGCAGCTCGGCGTGGTCGGGCGTGGTGGCCGTGCCCAGGGTGGCCACGGCCTGGGTGATGCCGTGCTGGAACAGGGCCACCACGTCCATGTAGCCCTCCACCACGATCAGCCGCTCCAGCTTCTGGTTGGCCTGGCGCGCCTGCCACAGGCCGTACAGCTCGCGGCCCTTGTGGAACAGCGGGGTTTCGGGCGAGTTGAGGTATTTGGGGCTGGCATCCTTGTCCAGCACGCGGCCGCCGAAGGCGATCACCCGGCCGCGGCGGTCGTGGATCGGGAACATCACCCGGTCGCGGAACTTGTCATAGACGTGGCCGCGGTCGTTCTTCGACAACATCCCGGTGCGGTCGAGCAGCTTGAGCCGGCGCTCGTCCGTGCCCAGGGCGTCCTTCAGGGTGGTGTAGCCATCGGCGGCGTAGCCGATGGCGAAACGGGTGCGGGTGTCGGCGTCCACGCCGCGGTCGTCCAGATAGCTGCGCGCGCGCGGGGTTTCCGCAAGCTGGCGCTGGAACAGTTTCGCGGCCGCCTCCAGCGCCGCGTACTGGTCGCGCAGGTCGCTGTCCTGGTTGTTCTGGCGGGTTTCGCGCGGGATTTCCATGCCGGCGCGACGTGCCAGTTCCTCCACCGCGTCGAGGAACTCGAGGCGGTCGTAATTCATCAGGAAGCTGATCGCGGTGCCGTGCGCGCCGCAGCCGAAGCAGTGGTAGAACTGCTTGGTCGGGGAGACGTAGAACGATGGCGTGCGTTCGTCGTGGAACGGACACGGCGCGGCGTACTCGCGGCCCTTGCGCTTGAGCGGCACGCGCGCGCCCACCACCTCGACGATGTCGGAGCGCGCGAGCAGGTCGTCGATGAAGGCGTCGGACAGGCGGGCCATCGGCATAGCATGCCACTGCGGCCCATCGTTGGCGGGTATCGTGGCGAGGGCCTGGTCAATGCGGCGGGGCGGGGTGCCTGGTGGCGCAGGCGCGTGGGCTTGTCTTGAGTGCGGCGCTGGGAGGGATGGTTTGCCGCACCGCACCGTCCAACGTTCACCGGCCCCCACGTGTAGGAGCCGGTCTTGCCGGCGACCCGATGCAGGCTGCAGCATCGCGACACGCCACCCCGTACCGCGGTCGCCGGCGAGGCCGGCTCCTACAGGAGGCGTCCACGCCCCGCACGAAAGTCCCCGGCTGCGGCCTGCGGCCGCAGCCTCCTCCTTGACTTCCCGTCAGCAGGCATCGCACCACACCGTCCAACGTTCATCGGCCCCCACATGTAGGAGCCGGTCTTGCCGGCGACCCGATGCAGGCTGCAGCATCGTGACACGCCACCCCGCACCGCGGTCGCCGGCGAGGCCGGCTCCTACAGGAGGCGGCTACGCCCCGCACGAAAGGCGCCGGCGTTGATGTACGGCGTCGGCTTTTACATAGGGCGCCAACCAGGTCTGGAGCGATTTGGTGCGTGGTGTGCTGACGGGAGGTCAAGGAGGAGGTCCTGGCCCGCAGGGCCGGGGCCGGGGGACATGAGCGGCAGCACACCACGTGCCAAAGCGCCGCCGCACTGCCTCCGCCTCCACCGGGTACATGCTGAAAAGCCTGCCCGGCAGCGCACGGCGCCCGCAGCACTGTATCCGCCTCCACCGGGCACATGCGGAAAAGCCTTGTCCGGCAGCGCACAGCGCCGCGGCGCTGCCTCCGTCTCCACTTGGACACATGCCGAAAAGCCTTGCCCGGCGGCACACGGCGCTGCGGCACTGCATCGTCTCCACCGGGCGCATGCTGAACACCTTGCCCGGCAGCGCCCGCAGCCACGGCACTGCATCCGTCTCCCTGCACCTGGCGCAGATGCCTTATTCCGCAGCGGGCGCCGCCCGGCCAGCATCCCGGCCCGGCTCCGCGTCGGCCTTGTCCGGGCGGGACGCGTCCTTGCGGGCCTGCGCGCGCTCATCGATCACCGCGGTGATCAGCGCGCCGGCGAAGAACACCACCGCTGCGTAATACATCCACACCAGCAGCAGCACCAGCGCACCCATCGACCCGTAGGCGCTGCCCGGCGCGGCGTGGGCCAGGTACAGGCCGATCAGGTAGCGGCCCAGGGCAAACAGCACCGAGGTGATCGCCCCGCCCAGGAACGCCTGCCGCCAGGCCACCCGGCGGTCGGGCAGGTAGTGGTAGAGGAAGGCGAAGGCGATCGCGAACAGCACCAGGGTGGTGACGTAGCCGACCACGGGCAGCAGCGAGGGCAGGTGCGCGAAGGCTACCTGCAGCGCAGTGGTGGCGATCATCGACACGATCAGCAGGAAGCCCAGCGCCAGCACCACGCCCAGCGAGAATACGCGCTTGCGCAGCCATGCGCGCAGCCCGCCCAGGCGCCGGCCTTCGCTGCGGAAGATCAGGTTCAGCGCACCCTGCAGCTGGGCGAAGACCACCGTGGCGCCGGCCAGCAACAGCACCGTGCCCCAGAGCCCGGCCAGCGATCCCATGCTGGGCTGGTCGCTGGCATTGCGGATCACCGTGGCCGCGACGGTGGCGGCGTTGTCGCCGGCCAGTTCACCGATCTGCGCCACCAGCGAGGCTTGCGCCGGCGGGTACAGCGAGGCGGTCATCCACAGCAGCAACAGCAGCAGCGGGGCCAGCGAGAGCAGGGTGTAGAACGAAAGGGAAGCGGCCTGGCTGATCAGGTTGGCTTCCACGAAGCGCTTGACCAGCGCCACCGGCAGGCTGTCGGACAGGCGCTCGAGCAACACGCCGAGCTTGGCGGACGAGGGGCGTTTCATGCGGCGCAGATGGCGGCGGCGGCACGCCGGAGCCGCCAGTCTGGCCGCGGTTGCGTGGCCGCGCCGTGAGCGCCGCGCCGGGGCGTCAGCCCGCCAGGCGCTTCTTCACCAGTGCCGAGACCTGGCCCATGTCGGCCTGCCCGGCCAGCTGCGGCTTGAGCACGCCCATCAGCTTGCCCATGTCGGCCGGGCCGATGGCTCCGCCGCTGCCGGCAGACACCTGGGCAATGGCCGCATCCACCGCCGCCACGATCGCGGCCTCGTCCAGCTTGGCCGGCAGGTAGCGCTCGATCACCACGATTTCGGCGCGCTCCACCGCGGCCAGGTCCTCGCGCGCGGCGGCCTCGTACTGGGTCACCGAATCGCGGCGCTGCTTGACCATCTTGTCCAGCACGGCGACCACGGCCGCGTCGTCCAGCTCGATGCGCTCGTCCACTTCCCGCTGCTTGATCGCCGCATTGATCAGCCGGATCACGCCCAGCGTGTCCTTGTCGCCACCCTTCATGGCGGCCTTCATGTCTTCGGTCAGTTGCTGCTTCAGGCTCATCGCGCACCTTTGGGTTGAGTGGTGGGGCGGATCGGGAATTGCGGAAAACACAAAAAGCCGGTCACGCGCGTGCGTGCCGGCTTTCGGTTGCCTCGTGCCGCAGGGCAGGCCCGGCCGGGCGCCCCGTGGAACGCAACGCCGTGATCAGTACAGGCGCTGGCGCTTGGTGACGTCGCGCGACATGCGGCGCAGCTGGCGCTTCACCGCCGCGGCGGCCTTGCGCTTGCGCTCCTGGGTCGGCTTCTCGTAGTACTCGCGCTTGCGGGTTTCGGCCAGGACACCGGCCTTTTCGCAGGTGCGCTTGAAGCGACGCAACGCAAACTCGAAGGGCTCGTTCTCGCGGACTTTGACGCTGGGCATGGAATCTCCGGACACAAAAGACCGGGGCTGGCCCGGTGAGCCGCGTATCATATCCGCGCCATGGGGCCGCCTGCAAGCCGGTGGTCCCGCCCCCTTTTCCGGCCGGAGCAGCCATGCGCGTCCTCGGTATCGAAACATCCTGCGACGAAACCGGCGTGGCCGTGTACGACACCGCCCCCGGGGCCGGCCTGCGCGCGCATGCGGTCTACAGCCAGATCGCCCTGCACGCCGAATATGGCGGAGTGGTGCCGGAACTGGCCAGCCGCGACCACGTGCGCAAGCTGCTGCCGCTGGTCCGCCAGACCCTGGCCGAGGCCGGGCTGGGCGTGGCCGACCTGGATGGCGTGGCCTACACCGCCGGGCCGGGCCTGGTCGGGGCGCTGCTGGTCGGTGCCGGGACCGCGCGCGCGCTGGCCTGGGCGCTGGACGTGCCGGCGGTAGCCGTCCACCACATGGAAGGCCACCTGCTGGCGCCGCTGATGGAAGACAACCCCCCGCAGCCGCCATTCGTGGCCCTGCTGGTGTCCGGCGGGCATACCCAACTGGTGGCGGTGGAGGCCATCGGCCGCTACCGGCTGCTGGGCGAAACCCTGGATGACGCCGCCGGCGAGGCATTCGACAAGACAGCCAAGCTGATGGGCCTGCCGTATCCGGGCGGCCCGCAGCTGGCGGCGCTGGCCGAGCAGGGCACCCCCGGCGCATACCGCTTTTCGCGGCCGATGACCGACCGCCCCGGGCTGGATTTCAGCTTCTCCGGGCTCAAGACCCAGGTGCTGCTGGCGTGGCAGCAGTCCGACCAGTCCGCGCAGACCCGGGCCGACATCGCCCGTGGCTTCGAGGACGCGGTGGTCGATACCTTGGCGATCAAGTGCGCGCGCGCGCTGGATGCGGCCGGCAGCGACGTGCTGGTGGTGGCCGGCGGGGTCGGTGCCAACACGCGCCTGCGCGCGCAGTTGCAGGCCATGTGCGCCGGCCGCGGCGGCCGCGCCTGTTTCCCGCGGCCATCGCTGTGCACCGACAACGGCGCGATGATCGCCTTTGCCGGCGCGTTGCGGCTTGAAGCCGGGCAACGCCAGGACAGCCAGGTGAAAGTGACTCCGCGCTGGGACATGGCCGATCTGCCACCGCTGACGGCGGATGCCTGACCGCATCGATGGTCGCTGCGGCATGCATGTGGGGCAGGCAGGCGCCCGAGTCGTTACCATCATCGGTCACCAGCCACGGACCCCCTCCATGGACAAGGTATTCATCGAAGGCCTGGAAATCGACGCGCTGATCGGCATCTACGACTGGGAACGCCGGATCCGGCAGCCCCTGCGCCTGGACCTGGAAATGGCCTTCGACAACCGCCGGCCGGCGGCCAGCGACGCCATCGCCGACACCCTGGACTACAAGGCCATCAGCAAGCGCCTGGTCCAGTACGTGCAGCAGTCAAGCTTCGGCCTGGTGGAGACGCTGGCAGAGCGCTGCGCGGAGCTGGTGATCGCCGAGTTCGGCGTGTGCTGGGTACGGCTCAGGCTGGGCAAGCCCGGCGCGGTGCGCGGCGCGCAGTCGGTGGGCGTGATCATCGAGCGCAGTGCGCCGTCGAAGGAGTCGTAAGTGGATCCTGGAGTATCGAGCGCTGGTGACTGGACCAGCGCCATCGGCCTGCACGGCCTGAGGGAACTGCTGGCACCGTGGCCCTGGGCCTGGCCGGCACTGCTGCTGGCGCTGCTGGTCCTCGCCGCGGCCGTCGCCAACTTCGTCACCAAGCGGATCCTGCTGCGCGGCCTGCGCCGGCTGCTGGCGATGCTCGCAAACCAGGCCGGCAAGCCCGGCATCGCCGACATGCGGGTGATCCCGCGCCTGGCCAACGTGGTCCCGGCGATGGTGATCTCCTCCGGCATCGGCTGGATTCCCGGCCTGCCGCCGGCACTGGTGGCCTTCGTCCACGGTGCCTGCCAGGCCTGGGTGGTGCTGACCCTCGCGCTGGCGGTGTCGCATGCGCTGGATGCGGTCAACGAGCTGTACGAGCGCCGTCCCGACGCGCGCAACAAGCCGATCAAGGGCTACCTGCAGGTAGCCAAGATCGTGATCTTCGCCCTGGCCGGTCTGTCGATCGTCGCGACCCTGGCCGGGGTGAAGCTGCTGCACCTGCTGACCGGCCTGGGTGCGGCAACCGCGGTGCTGATGCTGGTGTTCCAGGACACCCTGCTGTCGCTGGTGGCCAGCGTGCAGATCAGCGGCGATGGCCGCGTGCGCATCGGCGACTGGATCGAGATGCCCAGCCAGAACGCCGACGGCGACGTGATCGACATCGCCCTGCACACGGTCACGGTGCAGAACTGGGACAAGACCGTCACCACGATCCCGACCAAGAAGCTGATCAGCGAGTCGTTCAAGAACTGGCGTGGCATGCAGGAGGCGGGCGGGCGCCGGATCAAGCGTTCGCTGTACCTGGACCAGTCCAGCGTGCGCTTCCTTGAGGTGGATGAGCGCCAGCGCCTGGGCCGCTTCGTGCTGCTGCGCGAGTACCTGGCGCAGAAGGAGCGCGAGCTGGCCGACTGGAACGCCGGCCTCGGCGAGGACGGGCAGCTGCCGTTCAACGCGCGCCGCATCACCAACCTCGGTACCTTCCGCGCGTACGTCGAGCGCTACCTGCGCCGGCACCCGGGCGTGCACCAGGACATGACCCTGCTGGTGCGCCAGCTGCAGCCGGGTGCCGACGGCATCCCGCTGGAGATCTACTGCTTCACCAACGACACCCGCTGGGCGGTGTACGAAGGCATCCAGTCGGACATCTTCGACCACCTGCTGGCGATCCTGCCGGAGTTCGGCCTGCGCGTGTTCCAGAATCCGGGCGGCGCCGATTTCCACGCCCTGGTGGGCACGCGCGCAGCCGGGACCGATGCGGCGCCGGCAGCCGCGCCCTGAGCCTGCGCCTGCGCGGCGCTGGTCACGGCGCGGGCTGCTGCCTAGAATCGCCGCGCACATCCACGGGCATTGCATGACTCCACGCGCCGGCATCGAGATGGACCCGCTCCAGGTTGCGGCCGGCGCGGACGCGCACGGCCACGGGCAGCGGGCGTGAGTGCCGTGGTGCACGGTGCAGCGGACGCCAGCGGCGATACCCCGGCAGCCATCCGGGTGCTGCTCAGCCTGGGCAGCAACATCGAGCCCGAATGCCACCTGCGCGCGGCGCTGGCGGAATTGCGCGCCACCTTCGGTGAAATGACCGTGTCCCCGGCGTATCGCACGCCGGCGGTGGGCTTCGACGGCGCAGTGTTCCTCAACAACGCCGTCGCCATCCGCACCGGCATGCCGCTGGCGGCGCTGGAGGATTGGCTGCACGCGCTGGAGGACCGCCACGGCCGCCGCCGCGACGGCCCGCGCCTGGCCGACCGCACCCTGGACGTGGACGTGGTGTTCTATGGCGACCGGGTGCTGCGTGACGGGGCGCGGGTGCGGATACCGCGCCCGGAGCTCAAGCACGCCTTCGTGCTCAAGCCGATGGCCGACATCGCCGCGGATTTCGTCGATCCGCTCAGTGGCCGCACCCTGGGCGAGCTGTGGCGCGCGCATCCGCAGCACGGCGATGCGTTCGAGGCGATTTCCCTGTAGGAGCGTCCCTCGGGCCGACCTCGCAATGGCTGGAAGGCGTCCTGCGGTCGCCGGCAAGACCGGCTCCTACAAGGGGCACCCTTGTCACGCGACGAGGCGGCTTTCCCCGGGTCCTTTGCGTCGGTGGACAGGCACGTTGCGGATGCGGTGCCTGCCGGTTTCAGCGTTCGCGCCCGCCATCCACATGCAGGACCTGGCCGGTGACGTAACCGGCATCGGCCGACAGCAGCCAGTGCACCGCTGCGGCCACGTCCCCGGGCGCGCCGCTGCGGCCCAGCGAGGTGGCGTCGAGGATCGCGCGCTGCCTGGCCTGCGCCTGCTGCGGATCACTCGCCTGCTCCGGCCACAGGATGGCGCCAGGGGCGACCGCATTGACCCGCACGTCCGGCGCCAGTTCCTGGGCAAGTGCACGGGTCAGTGACACCAGCGCGGCCTTGCTGGCCGAATAGAACGCGTGCCCGTGCAGCGGGCGCCCGGCATACAGGTCGGTCACGTTGACCACCGCGCCGCCGGCCGCGCGCAGGTGCGGCGCGGCGGCCATGGCCAGGAACAAGGGCGCGCGCGCGTTGGTGGACATCATCGCGTCCCACTGCGCAGGCGTGGCGGTGGCCAGCGGCGTGGGCTGGAACAGCGATGCATTGTTGACCAGCCCGTCGAGGCGGCCGAAGTGGCCCACGCACGCGGCCACCAGTTCGGGCAGGCGGTCGAACCGGGCCAGGTCCGCCTGCAGCAGCAGGGTGCTGCCGTCGCGCGCGGTTTCCAGCGCAGCGGCCAGGTCCGTCGCATCGGCCACCGAATGATGGTGGTGCAGGGCCAGGTCGTAGCCGTGGGCATGCAGCCGGCGCGCGATTGCCGCACCGATCCGGCGCGCAGCGCCGGTCACCAGGACCACGGGGCGTGGATGTCGCATTGCGCCAGCTCGCTCGGGCTATCCTGAACATTGTCCACGCCCATCTTCGCCGATGCACGCCGACCTGCCTTCGCCCGACCCGGATGCCTTGCGCCACAGCGAGGAACTTGCGCGCTACATCCGCGCCCAGATTGCCCGCGACGGCGGCAGCATCCCGTTCTCGCGCTTCATGGAGCTGTGCCTGTATGCGCCGGGCCTGGGCTACTACAGCGCCGGCAGCACCAAGTTCGGGCAGGCCGGCGATTTCGTCACCGCCCCCGAATCCGGGCGCCTGTTCGCCGCCACGGTGGCCGGTGTGCTTGCCGTGGCGCTGCGCCAGCTCGGCACCCAGGCGCGGGTGCTGGAGCTGGGCGGCGGCAGTGGCGCGTTTGCCGAAGTCACCCTCAAGCGGCTGCTGCAACTGGATGCGTTGCCGGATTGCTACGCCATCCTCGAGCCCAGCGCCGACCTGCGCGCGCGCCAGCGCGACCACCTGCAGCGCACCCTGAGCCCGCCGGTGTTCGACCTGGTGCGCTGGCTGGACGGCCCGTTCGAGGATGCGTGGGACGGCGTGCTGTTTGCCAACGAGGTGATCGATGCCTTGCCCACGCCGCGCTTCTGCCTGCGCGCCGGCGAGGTGTTGGAGGAGCACGTGGCGCTGGATGGCAACGACGGTTTCGTGCGCGTGGACCGGCCGGCCGACGCGCTGATGACCGCCGCCGTGCGCCACGTCGAGCAGGGCCTGGACGCGGCGCTGCCGGATGGCTACCGCTCCGAACTGCTGCCGCAGCTGCCCTACTGGGTGCAGGCGGTGGCCGGCGGCCTGCGTTCGGGTGCGATGCTGTTCGTGGACTACGGCCATCCGCGCCGCGAGTACTACCAGCCGCAGCGCAGCGACGGCACCCTGCGCGCGTTCTACCGCCAGCGCATGCACGAGGACGTGCTGCGCTGGCCGGGGTTGCAGGACATCACCGCATCGGTGGACTTCACCGCGCTGGCCGAGGCCGGTACCGGCGCCGGTTTCGACCTGGCCGGCTACTGCAGCCAGGCCAGCTTCCTGCTGGGCAATGGCGTGGATCGCCTGCTGGAGGATGCGCAGGCGCGCAGCGACGAGGCCGGCACGCTGCGCCTGCGCCAGGAACTCAAGCGCCTGACCCTGCCCGAGCAGATGGGCGAGCGGTTCCAGGCCATGGCGTTCGCGCGCGGGGTCGACCTGGATGCGGCGTTCCTGTTCGGCGACCTGAGCTGGCGGCTGTGAGCCAGGCCCGTCGCCGCGTGCACCAAGGCGTGCTCAAGCCATTGCGCCGGCCGCTGCTGTGGCTGGGCCTGTGGCTGCTGGCCGTGGCCCTGGTGGTGGTCCTGAGCCTGGTGCCGCCGCCGCAGATGCCGATGCCGCAGCACGGTGACAAGGTCGAACACCTGCTGGCCTACGCGGTGCTGGCGGCCGGCCTGGTGCAGGTGCTGGTGCCTGGACGGACGCTGGTCCTGGCCGGCGCCGGGCTGGTGCTGCTGGGCGTGGCGCTGGAGTGGATGCAGGGAAGTTTCACCGCCACCCGCCAGCCCGACATCGCCGATGCGGTGGCCAATACCGTGGGCGTCATCCTGGGCCTGCTGAGTGCCGTGAGTCCGTGGCGCGATGCGCTGCTGCGCCTGGAACGGCGCATCGGCGGCGGTTGACGCGCGTGCACCCGGCCGCGCCCTGCGCACGCAGGCGGCGGCTGCCAATCACCGAAGGGCGTGCGGTGGTGCGCGGGTCAGGACGGGTTGGTGCCCTGTTCCCGGTACCAGTACGCGGCGCCGGTGACGCCGAGCTGGCCATGCTCGAGCAGGCGGATGCAGACCTGCGCCAGGCGCTGGCGCATCGGGCCCTTGTCGAGGAAGCGCGCAACGATGCGTTCGCGGTCCAGCAGTGGGCCCAGGTGTGGCAGGAGGCCGCCGGCCAGGCATACGGTGCTGGCACCGCTGACCAATGCCAGGTCGCCGGCCACGCTGCCGAGCAGGCCGCAGAAGATTTCCAGGGTCTCGCGTGCGGGCGGGTCGCCGGCGGCGGCTGCGGCGGTGAGTGCCGCCGGTGTCTCCAGCGGTACCGGCGTGCCACGCAGCGCGCCCAGCGCGCGGTAAAGATGCAGCAGGCCGGGGCCGGAGATTGCGTGTTCGGCAGGCACATGGCTGCGCCCCTGGCGCATGTGCTCAAGCAGCGCCGCTTCCAGTGGCGTTGCCATCGCCAGGGCTGCCTGTCCGGCTTCGCTTGCCAGCACCCGGGGCGCGCCGGCCGTGGGCACCCACAGCGCCGCACCCAGGCCGGTGCCCGGCCCCAGCACCAGCACCGGGCCAGGCGCCGGCTGCGCCGGTCCACCCAGGTGGGTTGCCTGCGCGGGATCCAGCCGGGCCGCGGCATGCGCCAGCGCCTCGAAATCGTTGATCAGCCACAGCTGCTGCAGCCCGAGCTGGTCCTGCAGCTGGCGCGCAGGCAGCGGCCAGGGCAGGTTGGCCGCGATCACCGTGCCATCGTCCATCGCGCAGCCGGCCGAGGCGATGACCGCGTGCCGCACGCTGATCCTGGCCATGGCCAGGAAGTCGGCCAGGATGGGCGCAAGGCTGGCAAACTCCGCGCTCACGTACTTGGCGTAGTGCAGCAGGTGCGGCGGCGCATCGCCGGCACCGGCTTCCAGCAGCGCCACGCGTGCATAGGTGCCACCCACGTCGGCGGCCAGCAATACCTCGGCAGGGGAATGTGGGTGCACGCAAGCTCTCCGCGGCCCGTGGCCGCAACCGGCGCGAGTGTGGTCCGCACACGGGCCGGCTGGCAACCGCGACTGCCACGCGGCGGTCGATTGCCGCATCATGGGCGCCGATCAATCCGAACTGGCAGGAGGCATGATGGCGCGCGCGCTGGCCGGAGCCCGGGTGTTGCTGGACGACGGCTTCCACGACGACCTGGCGCTGGTGCTCGACGATGCCGGGCGCATCGCCGCGCTGGTGCCTGATGCGCAGGCGCGCCAGCACGCGGGCACCGTGCAGGACCTGGGCGGCGGCTGGCTGCTGCCGGGGTTCATCGATGCGCAGGTCAATGGCGGTGGCGGCGTGCTGTTCAACAACGACACCAGCCCCGAGGCGATTGCCGCGATTGGCCGGGCGCATCGCCGCTTCGGGACCACCGGTTTCCTGCCCACCCTGATCAGCGACGGCGCGCAGGTGATGGAACGCGCCATCGGCGCGGTCCGCGCGGCGATCGCCGCCGGCGTGCCCGGGGTGCTTGGCATCCACCTGGAAGGCCCGTACCTGGCGCCGGCGCGCAAGGGCACGCATGACGCCGGCCGCTTCCGCGTGCCGGACGCGGCGGAAGTGGCCATGGCCACCGCCCTGGACAACGGCATCACCCTGGTCACCCTGGCGCCGGAACAGGTGCCCGCGGACATCATCCGTGCCTTCGTCGCGCGCGGGGCGATCGTGGCCGCCGGCCATACCGCCGCCACCTACGCGCAGGCCTGCGCGGGGCTGGGCGCCGGCGTGCGTGGCTTCACCCACCTGTACAACGCGATGTCGCCGCTGCAGGGCCGCGAGCCGGGCGTGGTCGGCGCGGCGCTGGAGCATCGCGACAGCTGGTGCGGCGTGATCGTCGACGGCGTGCACGTGCACCCGGCCAGCCTGCGCGTGGCGCTGGCGGCCAAGCCGCGCGGCAAGGTCTTCCTGGTTACCGATGCGATGCCGATGGTGGGCTCGGACGACCCATCGTTCGAGCTGTACGGGCAGGCCATCACCGCCGTGGACGGGGTGGTGCGCAATGGCGATGGCGCCCTGGCCGGCTCGGCGCTGGACATGGCCACCGCCGTGCGCAACTGCGTGCAACTGCTCGGCCTGCCGCTGGAGGAGGCCGCGCGCATGGCTGCGACCTACCCGGCGCGCTTCCTCGGCCTGGAGGGACGCACCGGCCGCATTGCCGCAGGCCTGCAGGCCGACCTGGTGTTGCTGGACCAGACGCTGCAGGTGCGCGAAACCTGGATCGGCGGGGTGTCCTCCGGTGCCTGATCCGCGGACGTGAGGAGATCCATGTTCAAGACCGTGCTCATCGTCGTGCTTGCCGTCATCGCGGTGGTCGCCGTGGCCATCGCGGGCCTGTTTGCCAACGTGTGGTGGCAAGCGCGCAAGCAGCCGCCGGCCTTCGCCCTGATCGTCGAGAAGTACTACGCGTGCCCGGACCAGCGGGCACTGCATGGCGGCATCTTCGGCAAGGGGCCGACCAAGGTGCTGTTCCCTGCCGGCGCGCGGCAGTGGTGCTGGCGCGACGAATGGAAGGAAATCGACCGAGCGGAGTTCCGCCGGCTGGCCAGCCAGTGGCACGGCGTGGACTGGAGCCAGGAAGGCGAGTGGTGGACCCGGGAGTGAGTGTTGCGACGCTGCGCCGGGCCAGGCCTGTCGCCCGGATTCGATGCTGTCAGCGCGCCGACGCCGGCGGCGGCGGCTGCGGCGTGCCGTTGTGCAGCGTGCGTGCCGCGGCGATGGCGTCGATGCGGGCCTGGCGCAGCGCACGGCCGACCTGCGGTCCATCCAGCCCTTCGGCCAGGTCCAGGTCGCGCGCGTTGACCGCCGCCGCGGCCGCATGCAGGCGCACCAGCTCCGGACCCTGCGGATAGTCCGCGTCGGCGTGGCCCAGGCGGCCACGCTTGTCCGCCTCGCAGCACAGTGCGATGCGCGCCACGTGCGCGGGCTGGCGGAAGGCGTCGCAGCGTTCCAGCAACTCCAGCACCGTGGCATCGCGCAGTTCGGCCAGGCGATGCACGTTGAGGTGCTCGCGGCACACGGCCTGCGCCAGGCGGTGATGGGTGGTCGGGATGCGCAGGCGTTCGCACAGCGTGGCCAGCGGCTTCAGCCCGGCGGCCTCGTGGCCGATGTGGCGCGGCAGCACGTGCGCCGGGGTGAGCGCCTTGCCCAGGTCGTGGGTCAGCGCGGCAAAGCCGACCAGGTCATCGCCCGGCGCAAGCTGCGCGGCCATGTCGCTGACCAGTTGCTGGTGCACGCCGGTGTCGACCTCGGGGTGGAACTCGGCGCGCTGCGGCACGCCGTACAGCGCGTCCACTTCGGGCAGCACCGCCGCCAGTGCGCCGCACTCGCGCAGGGTCGACAGGAATGCCGACGGGCGCGCGGCGGCCAGCGCCTTGCGCAACTCCTGCCAGACCCGCTCTGCCACCAGTGTGTCCAGCTCGCCGGCTTCGACCATCTGCCGCATCAGCGCCAGTGTTTCCGGTGCCACCTGGAAGCCCAGCGGCGCAAGCCTGGCCATGAATCGCGCCGCGCGCAGCACCCGCAGCGGGTCTTCGGCGAACGCCGGGCCGACATGGCGCAGCACGCGCCGTTCGATGTCGGCCACTCCGCCATACGGATCGACCAGCGTGCCGGCACCATCGCGGGCGATGGCATTGATGGTGAAGTCGCGGCGCTGCAGGTCCTGTTCCAGGGTGACCGAGGGATCGGCGTCGACCACGAAACCGCGATGGCCGCGCCCGCTCTTGCGCTCGGTGCGCGCCAGGGCGTGTTCCTCACCGGTGTGCGGGTGCAGGAATACCGGGAAATCGCGGCCGACCGGCCGGAAGCCGGCGTCCAGCATCTGCTGCGGGGTGGCGCCCACCACCACCCAGTCGCGGTCGCCGGGCGGCAGGCCGAGCAGTTCGTCGCGGATCGCGCCGCCGACCAGGTAGGTATCCATGCGCCGCATCCTAGCGTGCTGCCGTGCAGGTGACCGTGCAGCCGCTCGCCGTGCAGGCGACTGCGCTGGCGCGCGCTGGGCGGCCGACGCCGGCTACTCCGGCTTGGCCGCGCAGGCGAAGGCCTTGCGCTTGCCTTCGGTGCGGCCCATCAGGCGGTCGCTGACAGGCAGTGCGTCGCCGTTGAGGCGCCAGTCGTAGATCACGCTGAAGGCCAGCACCCGGGCGACGTACTCGCGGGTTTCCTTGTAGGTGATGGTCTCGATCCACAGGTCCGGGTCGTAGCTGCCGCGCTGCGAGAGCCAGCGCGCCACCGGCGCCGGGCCGGCGTTGTAGGCGGCGATCGCCTGGTAGGTGGTGGCGTACTTGTCTTCCATCTGGCGCAGGTAGGCACTGCCCAGGGCGATGTTGGTGGCCGCGTCGTACAGGCTCTCGGCCCCGGCATAGGCGTGGCCAATGCGCTTTGCCACTGCTGCGGCGGTGCTGGGCAGCAACTGCATCAGGCCGCGTGCATTGGCGTGGGAGCGTGCATTGGGATTGAAGATGCTCTCGGCGCGGATCTCGGCGGCGATCCAGGCCGGGTCCAGCGCATGGCGGCGCGCGGCGGCGCGGATCTCGGCATCGTGGTGCAGCGGGAAGCGCAGGGTGTACAGGCGCTGCTCCTCCGGCCGCTTGCCCAGCGCGAACACGGCGCGGTCGAACCAGCCATTGTCCTGGGCGATGGCCACGGCCATGTGGCGCCGCTCATCGTCGAAACGCGCCATGGCGTGGTTCCACTCGCGCACGGCCCAGCCCGCACGGTCGATGCGGTACAGGGCCAGCGCGCGTACCAGTGCCGGATCGCGTGCCACTTCGGCGCGCAGCGCCGGCGTCTGCGCATGGGTCCACGGGCACAGCGCGTACGGCAGGCCGAGCCGGTCGGCGGCCAGGAAGCCGTGGAAGTTCGGCGCGGTGGCGGTGCGCTGGAACATCGCCAGCGCTTCGGGGCCACGGCCGAGCTTTTCCAGCATGCGCGCTTCGAACCACTGCCAGCGCGAGTCGTTGCGCATGGAGGCCGGCAGCTTGCGCAGCGCGTCCAGCGCGCCGCTCCAGTCGGCACGGGCCAGCGCCTCGCGCACCCGGAACTCGTGCAGGCGCTCGTCGTAGGCCGATTCGGGCACCGCCGCCAGGCGCCTGGCCGAATCCGGCAGGTAGGACGCTACGGTCTGCAGGGCGATCTGGTAGAGCACCGGGCCGCGTTCGGCGTCGGTCATGCCCAGGGCGGGGCTGATCCGCGCCAGCTGTGCTTCGCCCGCGCTGGGCGCATTGCGCGCCAGCCGGGTCAACCCGGCCGATGCCACCTTGCGGCTGCGCGTGTCACGCGGCCATTGGCCGGTGCGCGCATGCGGGGCCTGGACAAAGGCGGCGTAGTCCTCGGCCAGGGCCCTGGCTGCGGCCGGCAGCCCGCTGGCCGCCGCGCGCATCACCGCCGGGTCGGACTCGGCCAGCGCCAGGTCGAAGCGCTCCCAGCGCAACGCATCATCCAGCCCGCCGCGCGAGGCCAAAGTGGCGAATACCGGGTCGCATGCATCGGGCATGGACTTGCCGGTGCGCCACAGTGCCTGTGCCTCGGTCGTCCAGCCGGCATCGGTGCGGCCAAGCGCCTGCAGTGCATTCAGGCGCGCGCAGCGCAGGCCGGCATCGGTCTGCGGGCGCCAGTCCGCCAGCAGTCCGCTCCAGTCCTGGCGACGTGCCAGTGCCGCCAGCCAGCGTTCACGCAATGCATCGGCGGCCGCCTGGCCGTCGTGGTGTTGCAGGAACGCACGCACCTGGCCGGCATCGGCCGCCGCATCGAGATTGCGCGACAGGCGGGTGGATTCCAGCCACGGCCAGCGCGGGTCGCCACGCAGGGCATCGGCCTGGGCCTGGCCCAGTTGCCCGCGCTGGGCGGCGGCCAGCGCGGTTTTCATCGCCGCGTCGGTCGTGGTCCCGGCCGGTTGTGCATGGCCGGCGGCTGCGGCAAGCAGCAGCAGCGGCAACAGCAGGAAGGGAGGGCGTGGCGCGCGTGGCGCAGTGGGGTGGTTGGTGGAATGCGACATGTGCCCGAATATACCCAATCCGCCTGAATGGCCGTGATGTCCGCGCGCCTGGTTTGCGTGTTGCGCAAGGGCGGCATCACGGAGTGGATGCCTTGCTGGACGTGCCATTGACGATGTACCTGCTGTTTCCGCTGCTCGGCGTGGCCGTGGGCGTGCTGGCCGGCCTGCTCGGGGTCGGCGGCGGGCTGGTGCTGGTGGCGGCGCTGGCCTGGCTGCTGCCGCTGTTCGGGGTGCCGCAGGAGGTGGCGATGCATGTGGCCCTGGCCAGTTCGCTGGCCAGCATCGTGCTCACCGCCGCGTCCTCTGCGCGCGCCCATGCACGCCGCGGCAGCGTGCTGTGGCCGACGGTGGCGTGGATGGTGCCCGGCCTGTTGCTGGGTGGCTGGCTGGGCAGCGGCGTTGCGGTTGCGCTGGATGGCGGCGTGCTGCGCTGGATCGTGTGCGGCTACTGCCTGCTGGCGGCGTGGCAGGTGGGGTTCGGGCGCACGGTCGCGGTGCCCGGCGGCGGCCAGGCGCCTGTGCCGCGCGGCTGGCCGATGAGCGCGGCCGGCGGCGGCATCGGCGCGTTGTCGGCGGTGGTGGGCATCGGCGGCGGCAGCATGACCGTGCCATTGCTGGTCTGGCGCGGTGTGGTGCCGGTGCGCGCGGTGGGCACGTCCAGCGCCTGCGGCGTGGCCATCGGCCTGGCCAGCGCATTGGGCTATGCGGTGCATGCGCCGGCCGGGGTGCTGCCGCAGCACGGCATCGGCTACGTTTACCTGCCGGCGGCCATTGGCGTGGCGGCGGCCTCGGTGCTGGCCGCGCCATGGGGCACGCGGCTGGCGCACCGGCTCAGCGCACAGGCGCTGCGCCGGGTCTTCGCACTGTTCCTGCTGGCGGTGGCCGCGAGCGTGCCGGCCTCGGGCTGAGCGGCTAGGGTGCGGCGGCGTGCTCGGCCGCCAGCCGCGCCTCCATCTCGGCAGCCGGCATCGGCCGGCCGAAGTGGAAGCCCTGCAGCTCGTGGCAGCCGTGGCGGCCGGCCCACTCGGCGACCTCGGCCGTTTCCACGCCCTCGGCCACGATGGTGACCCGCATCAGCCGGCACATGGCGACGATGGTCTCCACGATGGCGGCGTTGCGTGGCAGGCCGAAGATCAGGCTGCGGTCGATCTTGATGCAGTCGATGGCCGTTTCGCTGAGCCGCGCCAGGTTGGAATACCCGGTGCCGAAGTCGTCGATGGCGATGCGCATGCCCAGCGCGCGGATCCGTTCCAGGTTTTCGTGGACGGTGCGGCTGCCTTCCACCAGCACCGTTTCGGTCAGCTCCAGCTCGATGCGGTCGCCCTGGCAGCCGGCATCTTCCAGCAGTTGCGCCACATGCGCGCCGAAGCCTGGGTCGCTGAGCTGGCGCAGCGAGACGTTGATCGACACGCCCACGTCCAGGCCACGCGCCTGCCACTGGCGCTGCTGGCCCAGCGCGCGCTGCATCACCAGGGTACCCAGCGCGTTGATCAGGCCGGCGCGCTCGCACAGGGGGATGAACTGGGCCGCAGGCACGGTGCCGTGCACCGGGTGGTGCCAGCGCGCCAGTGCCTCTACCGCCACGGTGCGGCCGCGCGCCACCGAATGCCGCAACTGGTAGTGCACGTCGAACTGCTGGCCGTCGATGGCTTCCTTCAGGTCGGCCAGCAGTTCGAGCTGGGTCTCCATGCGGGTGCGGGACTGGTCGTGGAACAGCCGGTACTGGCAACGCCCCTGGGTCTTGGCCTCGTACATGGCCCAATCGGCGCAGCGCAGCAGGGACTGTGCGTCCTGGCCGTGGTCCGGGAAGCGGGCCAGGCCGATGCTGGGCGTGACCACCACCCGCCGGCCGCCGCTGCCCACCGGCATCGACAGTTGCTCCAGCATCCGCGTGGCCAATGCCTCCAGCCGTGGTTGCGCGGGGTCTTCGATGGCCAGGAACAGGAACTCGTCGCCACCCAGCCGCAGCACGGCGTCCTGCGCACCGCGCAGCGCCGACAGGCGTCGTCCCACTTCCACCAGGAAGGCATCGCCGTGCTGGTGGCCAAGGGTGTCGTTGATCGACTTGAACTGGTCCAGGTCGATGAAGAACATCCCCAGCCCGCTGCCGGCCGCCCGCGCGTGCGCGCTGAGCCGGTCGAACAGCGGCGAGAGCATGAGCCGGTTGGGCAGCCCGGTCATGGGGTCGTGGTGGGCCATGTCCTGGGCCAGCGCCTGCGCCTGCTTGAGGCTGCTCACGTCGGTGGCGCTGACCAGCAGCGACGGATCGCCGGTGGCCGGGTCCAGGCAGGTGCGGGCGGTGAGTTCGTGCCAGCGCACGCCGTCGCAGGTATGCACCGGAGCGGTCAGCCGCGCCTCGCCGTGGCCGACCAGTGCATCGAGCAGGCGGGCGTGGTCCTCGGCCTGGGCGAAGCGGTCCACCAGGCGTTCGTGGCGGCCTTCGAACGCGGCCCGCGCGGCCGGGTTGAGATACAGCGCGCGGCCGTCGTCCCGGTGCAGCGAGATCATCAGCTGGGTGTGCAGCAGCGCATCGGCGCTGCGCATCATCTCCGGCTCCATGCCTTCTTCGGGAGCGCCCTCGCAGAGCATGCCGACCCGGCCACCGACCAGGCGCACGCCGCTGAAGCGGACCCGCATCGGCCGCGGCACGCCACGCGGGTACAGCGTCCACAGCTCGGTGAACACGGTGTTGCGCGCGGCGAAGTCGGCCTGGTACTGGCGCAGGCGGCGCTGCACCGCCGGCGACATCGTCTCGTTCATTCGCCGGGCGCGCAGTTCTTCCAGCCCGGCGGCGTTCCAGATCTCCAGCGCGGCGGTGTTGGCCCAGACCACGCAGCCGTCATCGATATCGAAGATCCACACCGCGGTGCCCAGCCGCTCCAGCATCCAGCCCGGGCCGGTGCGCGGGTCGTGGCGGGGCAGAAGCGCGGTGGCCACGGTCAGCCGGCTCCCGCGGCGAGGGCTGCCGATCGCGGCCGGCGGCGGCAGGCCGCCAGGGCGGCATCGATGGGCGCGCGGGTGCAACGATGGACGTGCGTATCACACATGCTGGAAAGCTCCCCGGTAGGCCCGGCATCGGCAGTGGCCGGCCGCAGTGCGGCCGACGGTTCCGCGCGCCGTCCCCGCGGCGCGGCGGTTGTCCATCGATGCGCGGGTCGGATGCAGGATAGCGGCCAATCGACCGCGAATGAACCGTCGCGCGCCGGGTCAGTGGCTGCAGCCGGTCTCGGCCACGATCCGGAGCAGCCGCTGGTACTCGTCGTTGCGGCGCTGGATGTTGTCCGGGTGGGCGAAGCGCCAGCGTGATTCGGCCTGGCGCGCGTAGCGGCGCCACGCTTCGCAGGCAGCGCCGTCGGCGACACGCACGCAGCGGTCGTGCACGACCTCGCAGGCCTGGCCTGCACTCGTGCCCGGGTTGCCGTCCAGGCCGACGGTGTTCAGCGCCACGCAACGCGGTGGTTGCTCGGTGTCTTCGGCCAGGTAGCTGTCGCCGTCGTAGGTGTGGCAGGTGAACAGCGGCGGTGGCGGCAACCGGGCGTCCGCGGACGCGGCCGGTGCCGGCTGCGCTACGGCCGCGCTGTCGAGGATGCGCGGCGCGGTCGCAGGCTCGGGCATGGCGGGCGCCGCGGGGGCAGGTGGTTCCGGCGCCGAAGGGAACGGAGCGGCGGCGCGCGGCGCCGGCATCGGCGCGCTGGGCACGCCCTGGATCGCCTGCGCCTGCTGGCTGGAGCCGGCAGGACATGGCTGGTTCTGCACGGTGAGTTGCCCGGTCGCATCGGTGCAGCGGTAGATGGTGACCGGCTGCGCCGGTGCATCGGTGGCGACGCCGGCCAGGAGGCCGGCCAGCAGCACGCAGGGGAGGAGCAACAGGCGGGTCATCATCATGTTCAATAACCGGGGCAGTCATTGCCCATGCGTGCGTCGATCTGGCGCTGCTCGCGGTCCAGCGCCTGGCGCTGGCTGGGCATGGCTGCATGATAGAGGCGCAGGATTTCATAGCGGCGGTCGGACAGCTGCGTGCACACTTCCTGCTGCGACAGTCGCACGCAGGTGTCGCGCACCCAGGTGCCGCCGGCGGGAACCACCACGTGGCCCGGGCGCGTGGGAAGCATGCCCGGGCGCGGGCCGCCGGGACTCATGCCGGGACCAGGCCCGGCGTCCGGCGGGCGTGGGCCGGATGGACGCGGCCAGTGCGGGCGGCTTCCGGGATAGCCATGGCCCAGGGTCCAGAACGGAACCCAGCGCGGGTGTCCTTCGCCATCCTCGCTGGTGTAGCGCTCGCCCTCCGGCGTGGTGCATGCGTACATCGGTTGCGGTGGTTGCACCGTGACCACGCGCACCTCGCGCACCGGGGCCGGTGGCGTTGCCGCTGCGGCAGGCGGTGGCGCGGGCCGCAGCGGCGGATCCTGCGGGCGCTGCATCTGCAGGACTTCCTGGCGCTCGCCGGCCAGGCAGGGTGAATCGCGCAATGCGGCGAGCTGGCCACGGCTGTCGGTGCAGCGGTAGATGGTGACCGCGGCCGGTTCCGCGGCCGGCGCCGCCGGTGCGTACAGCAGCAGCGGCAGCAGCACTGCCGCAAGCCGGTGCGCGGCCGGACCTGCGCCGTGGGCGCGCGTTGGCTGGCCGAACGTGTCGCCGGATGCCGCAACCGGCGTATGCCGGGTGATGCAGGGTCCGGTTGCGGCGCGGGCGCCGGCGGAAGGGAACGGGGCTTCGGTCACGATGCAGTCCTCAGGCCACGCCGCCATCCTAGCGTCCCCTGCGTGTGCAGGGCGTTGGCTGCATGGACGCCGGCTCAGGTGCGCAGCACGCGTCCATCCAGCGCCATGCGGATCGGGGTGGGCTGGTCCAGCCCGCCGGTCTCGCCGGCCAGCAGGCCATCGACCGCGGCCATCAGGAACGGATCCAGTTCCGCGCGCGTGCGCGCTGGCGGCAGGCCGCTGCGGTTGGCGCTGGTGGACACCAGCGCGCCGGCAAAGGCCCGGCACAGGGCCGCCACGTCGGGATGGGCGCTGACGCGCACGGCAATGCCATCGTGGGCGCCGGTGATCCAGCGTGGTGCGCGTGCCGACGCGGGCATCACCCAGGTATGGGCGCCGGGCCAGTGGGCCTGTACTGCGGCCAGGCGTTGGGCGGGCAGGGCGGGCAGGTCCAGCCAAGGACGCAGGCTGTCGAAATCGGCGGCGACCAGGATCAGGCCCTTGTCCACCGCACGCTGCTTGAGCGCCAGCAGCCGCTGCACGGCGGCCTCGTTTTCCGGATCGCAGCCCAGGCCCCAGACCGCTTCGGTCGGATAGGCGAGCACGCCGCCATCCCGGAGCAGCGCGGCGGCGGCGGCGGGTGTGAGTGCGGCAGGCATGGCCCATGGTAGTCCCAATGGGCCGGCATGGCACCGCAGGCGCGCCGGTGCGTGCTCAGAACGGCGGCGCGTCGTCCCCGGCGCTGCCGGTCGCGCCCGCAGCCTTCTTCACCACGGCTTTCTTCACCACGGTCTTCTTGGCCGCCTTGGTGGCCGGTGCCTTCTTCGCGGCGGTCTTGCCGGTGGCCTTCTTCGCCGCCTTCTTCACCGCCTTCTTGGCCGGCGCCTTGGCGGCCGTGCTCTTTGTGGCCGCCTTCTTGGCCGCTGCCTTCTTGGCGCCGAAGCCGCGCCGCGCCGGCTTGCCGGTCTCGGCCAGCAACGTCTGGACCTCTTCCAGGGTCAGCGAGGCCGGTTCGCGGTCCTTGGGGATCTTGCCGTTGAGCTTGCCATCGCTGATGTACGGGCCGAAGCGCCCGTTGAGCACCTGGATGTCGCTGTCCGGGAATTGCTTGATGATCCGGTTGCGCGCGATCTCTTCCTTTTCCTCGATCAGGAACACCGCGCGCGCCAGGTCGATCTTGTACGGATCGTCCTCCTTGGTCAGCGAGGCGTAGGTGCTGCCGCGCTTGGCGAACGGGCCGAAGCGGCCGATCCCCACGCTGACCTGCTGGCCGCCGTGTTCACCGAGCATGCGCGGCATGTCGAACAGCTTCAGCGCGTCCTCCAGCGAGATGGAGTAGATGCTCTGGCCCGGCTGCAGCGAGGCGAACTTCGGCTTCTCCTCGTCGTCCACGGTGCCGATCTGGACCATCGGCCCGAAGCGGCCGATGCGTGCGCTGACTTCCTTGCCCGACACCGGGTCCGTGCCCAGCGTGCGCGCGCTGCCGGCGTCGATCCGGTCCAGCGACTGCTTCTTGAGTTCGACCAGTTCCTTGAACGGCGCCCAGAACCTCTCCATCAACGGCACCCACTGCTCCTCGCCGCGGGAGACCGCGTCCAGCTCGTCCTCCAGGTTGGCGGTGAAGTCGTAGTCCACGTAGCGGGTGAAGTGGCCGGACAGGAACTTGCTGACCGCGCGGCCCACGTCGGTGGGGCGGAACGCGCGCCCTTCCATCTCGGTGTACTTGCGGAACAGCAGGGTCTGGATGATCGAGGCGTAGGTGGACGGGCGGCCGATGCCGTATTCCTCCAGCGCCTTGACCAGGGCCGCTTCGGTGAAGCGCGGCGGCGGCTGGGTGAAATGCTGGTCGGCGTGGATGCGGTCCAGCGGCACCCGCTCGCCCGGCTTGAGCGCCGGCAGCTTGCGGCCCTCGTCCTCGTCCTCGGAGGACTTCACGTCCTTGCCTTCCTCGTACACGGCCAGGAAGCCGGCAAACACCACGGTGGTGCCGCTGGCGCGGAACACGTGCTCGCTGCCGGCGGCCAGGTCCACCGAGACGGTGTTGAGCGTGGCCGGCACCATCTGGCTGGCCACCGCGCGCTTCCACACCAGCTCGTAGAGCTTGCGCTCGTCGTCGGTGAGGAAGCGGGCGACCGAGGCCGGCGTGCGCAGGGCCGAGGTCGGGCGCACCGCCTCGTGCGCTTCCTGCGCGTTCTTGGACTTGGTCTGGTACACGTTGGGCTTGTCCGGCACCGAGGCGGTGCCGTAATCGCGCGCGATCACGTCACGGATCTCGGCCACCGCCTCCTGCGACAGGCTGACCGAGTCGGTACGCATGTAGCTGATCAGGCCGACCGTGCCTTCATCGCCCAGGGCCACGCCTTCGTACAGCTTCTGCGCCACCTGCATGGTCTTGCGGGTGGTGAAGCCGAGCTTGCGCGAGGCCTCCTGCTGCAGGGTCGAGGTGGTGAACGGCGGGGCAGGGCGGCGCTTGCGCTCCTTGCTGGCCACGTCGGTGACGTGCAGTGCGCCGGCCGCGGCCTGCTGGATGCGCAGGCGCGCCGCTTCGGCGGTCTGCCCGTCGGTGATCGTGAACTGCTCGAACTTCTGCCCGTCCAGCTTGATCAGCTTGGCGGCGAACGCCTGGGTGGCATGCGCCAGCGCGGCGCCGATGCTCCAGTACTCGCGCGCCCTGAACGCCTCGATCTCCTCCTCGCGCTCGACGATCATGCGCAGCGCAGGCGACTGCACCCGCCCGGCCGACAGGCCCGGCTGGATCTTGCGCCACAGCACCGGGGAGAGGTTGAAGCCGACCAGGTAGTCCAGCGCCCGGCGCGCCTGCTGCGCGTCCACCAGCTCGCCGGCGATGGCGCGCGGCTGGGACATGGCCTCCTTGATCGCGCGCGGGGTGATCTCGGTGAACACCACCCGGTGCAGCGGCTTGCCCTCAAGCAGCCCGCGGGCCTTGAGGATCTCGGCGATGTGCCAGCTGATGGCCTCGCCCTCGCGGTCCGGGTCGGTGGCCAGCCAGATGTCGTCGGCACTGCGCGCGGCCTTGGCGATGGCCTCCACGTGCTTTTCGTTCTTCTCGATCAGGTCGTAGCGCATGGCGAAGCCGTGCGCGGGGTCCACTGCGCCTTCCTTGGGGACCAGGTCGCGCACATGCCCGTAGGAGGCCAGGACGGTGAAGTCCTTGCCGAGGTATTTGTTGATCGTCTTGGCCTTGGCTGGCGATTCGACGATGAGCAGGTGCTTGGGCATGGCGGTGCGGGGACCAAAGGGGACTGCGGTCCATCCGGGACCGGAACGGGCAGCCGCGCGCGGGCCGCCAGAGATGCCGACGCCCGGAGGAGAGCCCCCGGGCGCGCGGCAACTTTACCTTATATATAGGTGAATCACGCCCCGGGAGGGGCTGTCAAGCCCGGCGGCCGGCACTCACCATGCGGACCCGATCGAGGCCAGCATGAAGATCAGGGCCACCACCGCCGCAGCCATCAGCACCAGGAGCACGGCGTAGATGGCCAGTACGGCGATGGTCACGCCGCCCAGTTCGCGCCGCTGCCAGTCCGGGCGGTCGGTGAATGCCCACTTGTCCACCACCAGGGTGTCGCAGAGCATGTCGTGCAGGGCCTGCTTGCGCTCGGTGAAGGCGGCCATCAGGAAGCCGATGCCCAGGATCAGCGCGCTGAGTATCATCGCGAAGTAGCGGCCGAAGCCGCGGGCCAGGGTGATCCGGCTGCCGTCGGTTCGCACGACCTTGATGCCGATGGCCATCTTGCCCAGGGTGGCCTTGGAGTGCGAGGCGTGGAACCAGGCGTAATAGGCCGCGGTGATGACGATGGAGATGACCTGGATCACCACCTGCACCCCGATCATCATGACCGCGCTGCTGTCGCCCGCCGCCGCCGCCAGCGGGACCGCCACCATGCCCAGCACCATGCCGATGACGCCGCCGGCCACGCCCACGACGAGGCTGTCGATGAGGTTGGCGGCCACCCGCTTCCAGAAGCCGGCCAGGACGATTTCCCCGCCCTGGACCACGTCGGCATGGGCAGGCAGCGCGGCGCCGGGCGCCGTGTACGGGCTGTAGGCCTCCTCCGGCGCGGCGGGTGCCGAATATTCCATGTCCGCGGCAGTGCCTGCCGCTTCCGGTGCGGCGGCCGCAGCCTCGGTGGCGACGACGGGCGCGGCCGGGGGCGTGCGGAAATCCAGGGTCGGCGGGGGTTCCAGGCCCAGCTCATCGCCCAGGCTGGTCAGTGACTGCCAGTTGCCCAGGCCATCGCGCCAGACCAGGGCGTCGGCATCGATCTGCCCGGCCCGGTACAGCCCGGCCAAGGTTTGTGCGTCCACCGGGCCTTGCTGCTGGCGTTGGCGGTCGGCGTAGTACCAGTCGGTCATGGCGATCGTTTCCTTGGGGTCTGCAGAGGGCGCGGCTCAGCCGCGGCAGGAGGCGGGCAGGTGCTTGTCGGCCGCGTTCGAGGAACAGGTCCACGTGCCGGTTTCCGGATCCATTTCCAGCCAGATGACCTTGCCGTCGACGGAGGGCTTGCCGGGTGCGGCGATGGTGGCTTCCAGCCCGCAGTACCCGCTTTCCTGGAAACGGCCGAACACCAGCGAGGCCAGCTCCCCGGCGGCGTAGTCGTCGGCCTGGTCGAAGCCCGGGTCGCCGTTTTCCGGGCAACGCCCGTGCTCGGCCACGAACTCCGATACCGCCAGCCGCTGGGCCTGGACCTGGACCAGGGCCAGGCTGACATGGCTGCGCACGGTGTAATCCTGGTAGGCCGGCAAGGCGATGGCGGCCAGGATGCCCAGCACTGCGATCACCACCATCACGCCCACGCCCAGCAGCACCGCGATCATGCAGCCGGACATGCCGGTACGCGGCGGCACGTAGGCGGCGGACGGGAGGGGCGGCGGCAGGTCGTGCAGCCCGAGTTCGGCCTGGACCTGGTGCAGTGGCTGCCACTGCTGCTGGCCTTCCCGCCAGACCAGGGTCTGCGGGCTGATCGTGCCGGCCGCGACCAGCACGCGCAGCTGTTCGGCTGGCAGCGGGCCGTGCTGCTGGCCGTTGGCAGTGGCGTAGTACCAGTTCGTCATTTCAACAGCTCTCCCAGCAGCGCGAACAGGACGAATAGCCCGAAGATGATCGCCACCGACAGCGCCGACCACAGCGCCCACAGGCCGGCCTTGCGCGATGCCTCCAGCGCCCCGTCCAGGTCGCCCTCGGCGCGGTGGCGATCCACCCGGCACGCATAGACGATGGACACCACGCCCAGCGGCCAGCAGCACAGCAATGTGCTGAGGATCGCCCAGACCAGGTGGGTCGGTATGGGCTGGCTTATCGGTGCCGGGCCGCTGCCCGCATGGCTGTACGGGGCCGCGTAGGGGCCAGGCGCGAACGCCACCGGCGGCGGCGCAGCCATTGCCGGCAGGCCCAGTTCGGCCGCCACCTGGGCAAGGGCGGTCCACTGGTCCAGTCCTTCGCGCCAGACCAGGGTCTGCGGGCCGATCGCCGCAGAGCGTGCCAGCGCGGCCAGTTCGTCGGCCGACAGCGGGCCATGCTGCTGCCCACCGGCAGCGGCGTAGTACCAGGAGTGCATTCGGTTTCCCCAGACTCGGCTGCCACGTTACCCCAACGCCCGGGTACGTGAAAGCCGGCACGGGGCCGGCTTTGCGGGGGTGGTGCGGCGGGTCCTGATCGGGTGGTTCAGTGCACCGGCTCGGGCTCGTCGCCGAACATCTGGGTCTCCATCCAGGCGTAGGCAGCCTCGGCGCCCGGCTGGGTGAACAGCACCATCAGCACCACCCACTTGAGGTCGTCCAGGTCCAGTTCGTCCTGGTCCAGGGCCATGGCCCGGTCCAGCACCAGCTCGCGCCGGTGCGCATCCAGCACGCCGTGCTGTTCCAGGAACAGCAGGAAACCCCGGGCTTCGACGTCGATCTTGTCCAGTTCCGGCCCGTGGAACACGCGCACGGGCCCGTTGACGCTGGCATGGCCGGATGCCGGGCGCTGCGCGGCCAGGCCATCGAGCCAGTCGAAGGCCTTGGCAATCTCGCTGGGGGTGAAGCCGGCCTCGATCAGGCCTTCCTGCAGGGGGTCGCGGTCGTGCAGGGTGTCCGCGTCATCGGCGATGTAGTGTTCAAACAGGTAAAGCAGGACATCCAGGATGCTTTCTTTCATTGCCCTCGGCCTGCGCCCCGAAAAGGGGCGCCGTGGGGTGGGGAACCACGGGCTCGGCGCGTGCTGGTGCGCCGTCAGGTGGCTGTGCCGCCGCCGGTGGGCCGGCGTGCGTAGCGGCCGTGTTCGACCACGATGCGCCCGTCCAGTTCCATGGCCAGCAGCATGGATGACAGGGTAGCGGTCGTCAATCCGGTGCGTTCGGCCAGCAGGTCCATCGGCACCGGATCATGGCCCAGGGCGCGCCACAGCCTGTGGGCGCCGGCATCGGCCGGCGCGGTGGCGGGGGCAGGGTCGGACGGCCCGGCCCTGTGCGGGCCGGCCAGCTCGGCCGCCAGCCGCCCGGCCAGGGTGGCGACCCCCGCCAGCACCTCCTCGGGGCTTTCCACCAGTTGCGCACCGTCGCGGATCAGGCGGTGGCAGCCGCGCGCCAGCGGGTGATGGATGGAGCCGGGCAGGGCGAACACCTCGCGCCCGGCCTCGGCCGCCAGCCGCGCGGTGATCAGCGCACCTGAGCGCAGCGCTGCCTCGACCACCACGGTGCCCAGCGACAGGCCGGCGATGATCCGGTTGCGCCCCGGGAAGTGGCTCGAGCGTGGCGGGGTGCCGGGGGCATGCTCGCTGACCACCGCGCCGCGCTCGGCCACCTGTTCCAGCAGGCCGGCGTGGGCGGCGGGATAGGCGCGGTCCGGGCCGGTGCCGAGCACGGCCACGGTACTGCCATCGCATTCCAGGGCGGCTGCATGGGCGGCCGCGTCGATGCCGGCCGCCAGGCCACTGACCACCGCCAGCCCTGCGCGGCAGAAACGGCGGGTGAAATGGCGGGCATTGTCGCGGCCACCGGCACTGGCGCCGCGGGAGCCGACCACGGCCAATGCCGGCCGCCACAGGTGGTCCGGGTCGCCCGCGACGAACAGCCCCGGAGGCGGTTGCGGGAGCTGGCGCAGCAGCGGCGGATAGCGCGGATCGTTCCAGCCGATCAGGTGGTGGCGTGGCTGCGCCAGCCAGGCCAGGCAGCGGTCCAGCTCGTGCGTGGGCACGCGCTCCAGGCGTGCGTCCAGCAGCGGGTCGGTGTGGGTACTGGCGGCGTCAGGCCGCTCCAGGCGCGCGCGGCGGCTGGCGGACGGGCCGCCTGCCAGCAGCAGCCGCAGCAGTGGCAGGGGGTCGGACTGGGTGGCGGCGGACAGGGCGGGCATGCGCCGATCCTGGCCCGGAAACAGCGACGGCGCCCTCGGGCGCCGTCGCATGCAACTGTAGGAATGTTCCGCAGCTGCTCAGCGCGCGTCCGGATGCAGTGCCTCGTACCCGACCCGGACCGGCTTGATGCCGTCCATCACCAGCGCATAGCTGACCTTGTCGAAGGTGCGGAACACCATGGCGTGGGCGGCGTACTCGTCCGGCAGGACCTCGCCACCGCCGCGGAAGCGGTCGTTCTGGCGCGAGGTCTCGACCCGCCGCAGGGGGTTGTTGATGTGGCTGCCTTCGCGCCACAGCGAGACCACCGTGCCGTTGTCCATGCCGTCCAGGCTGCCGGCCGACAGGGCGATCACGTCGCGCGGCCCCGCGGTGCTGAAGGAATCGGCCACCGCCAGCACGCGCACGCCGGCCGGCAGGTTGGCCGGGGCATGCGGGAAGAACTGCAGGTCGTAGGGCTGCGCCTCCACCGGGATCAGGCGATCGCCGGCACGCACCTCATGGCCGCTGTCCTCCAGCTGCAGGGTGGCCACGGTGGCCTGGCCGCCGGCCACCCGGGTGACCGTGCCGACGTTGACCTGGGCCAGCTCGTGGCCGAGGAACACGTTGCGGTCGCTCGGCGGCACGTACTGCTTCCACAGGTTGCCGTCGCCGGGGGTGATCCGGCCATCGGGCTTGAGGTCGCGGAAGGTCCGCGGCAGCGCGTAGCGCACCGTCGGCCGTACCACCGCGTAGCGCTGGCCGGCCTGGGTGCCGTCCAGGCCCTTCACGTAGGCGGCCTGGCCGGCGCTGCCGCGCAGGCGGTTGTCCTCGAACCCGACCACGTACGGCAGGTGGCCGAAGTCGTCGGTCACCCGCAGGTTCTTCAGGAACGGCTCGATCTCGGACAGCGGGATCGCGCCGATCGGGGCCTCCTGGCGCGGACCGGCCTGCACCCCGACCCGGTCCAGGTAGGCCAGGCTGAGCACGTCACCGGGATAGATGAGGTGCGGGTTGGCGACCTGCGGGTTGGCCTGCCAGATTTCCGGCCAGAGCCAGGGCTTGTCCAGGAAGCGGGCTGCGATATCCCAGAGGGTGTCGCCCTTGCGGACGACATAGGTGTCCGGGTGGCTGCCACTGGATTCAATTGCCACCGCATAACTGGCGACAGTCAGCATGGTGACGGCCAAGACCGTACGAAGGCGCTTAAGCATGGTTGCGTTCCGCCTGATTCCCCAACAGGTTCGCGACTATAGTCCAGAATCCGGGAGATTGCGCAAGCATCCACGGTAGAATTGCGACGGCCGGCGGGTTAGCCCGGCCCCCCCAGGAGCTGCGTCATGGCCTTGTTGCCCATTCTCGAATTCCCCGATCCACGCCTGCGCACCAAGGCTGCGCCGGTCGACCCTGCGCAGGTGCCCACGCCGGATTTCCAGCGCCTGCTCGACGACATGTTCGAAACCATGTACGCCGCGCCGGGCATCGGCCTGGCGGCCACCCAGGTCGACCAGCACCTGCGCTTCATGGTGATCGACGTGAGCGAGGGCAAGGACGCGCCGCTGGTGTTCATCAACCCGCAGATCACCGCACGCGACGGCGAGCAGGTCTACCAGGAAGGCTGCCTGTCGGTGCCCGGGATCTTTGCCGACGTGACCCGGGCCGGGGCCATCAGCGTGCGCTTCCTGGACCGCCAGGGCCGCGAGCAGGAGCTGTCCACCGACGGCCTGCTGGCGGTGTGCATCCAGCACGAGATCGATCACCTGGAAGGCAAGCTGTTCGTCGACTACCTGTCGCCGCTCAAGCGCGAGATGGTGCGCAAGAAGCTGGCCAAGCAGCGCAAGCACGCGGCATGAGCCGGGCGGCGCAGGTCGCCGCGCCGGGTCCGTTTCCCCCGTTCCCACCCCATCGGCCGGTTGCGCCGGTGCGTGCCGTTAGCGTGGTCCGCCACGCGGACCGGCTGGAGTCGTTGACCTGATGAGGATCGTGTTCGCCGGCACCCCGGAGTTCGCCGTGCCTTCGCTGCGCGCGGCCGGCGCGCGCGGCCAGGTGGTGGCCGTCTACACCCAGCCCGACCGCCCGGCCGGGCGCGGCCGTGGCCTGGCGGCGTCGCCGGTGAAGCGCGAGGCGCTGGCCATGGGGATTGCGGTGCACCAGCCGCCCACCCTGCGCGACGCCCACGCCCGCCAGGCGCTGCGTGAACTGGCCCCGGACCTGCTGGTGGTGGTGGCCTACGGCCTGATCCTGCCGCAGGCGGTGCTGGACATCCCCCGGTTCGGCTGCTGGAACGTGCACGCCTCGCTGTTGCCGCGCTGGCGCGGCGCCGCGCCGATCCAGCGGGCGATCCAGGCCGGCGACACGCAGACCGGGGTATGCCTGATGCAGATGGAGGCCGGGCTGGACACCGGCCCGGTGCTGCTGGAGCAGCGCACCACGATTGCCGATGACGAGACCGGCGGGCAGTTGCACGACCGCCTGGCCGAGCTGGGTGCGCAGGTGCTTGGCGATGGCCTGGGCCTGCTGCGGGCCGGCATCCGCCCGGTGCCGCAGCCGCAGCCGGAGCAGGGCGTCACCTACGCGCGCAAGCTGGACAAGGCCGAGGCGCGGCTGGACTGGAGCCGCCCGGCCGAGGAACTGGCGCGGACCGTGCGCGCGTTCAACCCGTGGCCGGTGGCCGAGGCCCAGGTGGCCGGCGAGCGCCTGCGCATCCATGCCGCCGTGGCCCTGCCACTGGCGCATGCGGCCGTCCCCGGCACGCTGCTGGCGGCCGGTCGCGAGGGCATCGACATCGCCTGCGGCCAGGGCGCGCTGCGCCTGCGCGTGGTCCAGCGCGAAGGCGGTCGCGCCATTACCGCGGCCGATTGGCTCAACGCCCGTCGCGACCTGCCCCGGGCCGAGTGATGCAGGCCCCGCGTCCACCCGCGCGCGCGCCGCGCGCCGCGCGCCCGGCCCGGCCACTGGCGCCAGGCGTGCAGGTGCGCGTGGACGCCGCCCAGGTGCTGGATGCGGTGGTCCACCGCGGCCGCTCGCTCAAGTCGGAACTGGCGCCGGTGCTGCCGCGCCTGCCCGACCCGCGCGACCGCGCGCTGCTGGAGGCGATCGTGTTTGCCGCGCTGCGCGGGCGCTACCGCTACGAGCCGGCGCTGCGCGGCTGGCTGCAGAAGCCACCCGGCGCCAGCGACGGCCCGCTGCTGGCGCTGCTGCTGGCCGGCAGCGCCCAGCTCGACGCGCTGCGGCTTCCCGCGCACGCGGCGCTGGATGCAACGGTGGAGGCGGCGCGTGCGCTGGGCCGGCCCCACCAGGCCGGGCTGGTCAACGCGCTGCTGCGCCGGGCCCAGCGCGATGGCTTCCCGCCCACCGATCCGGCCGGTGCCTGGCCGCAATGGTTGCGGTCCCGGGTGGAGGCGGCCTGGCCGGCGCAGGCGGCGGCGATGTTTGCCGCCAGCGCGCAGCCGGCGCCGATGTGGCTGCGGGTCAACCGGCGCAGGATCGCCCGCGATGCGTATCGCCTGATGCTGGACGAGGCCGGCGTGGCCAGCGCCATCGATCCGCGCCTGGATGACGCGCTGCGGCTGGACACGCCGGTGCCGGTGGCCACGCTGCCGGGGTTCGACCAGGGCCTGGTCTCGGTCCAGGACGGGTCGGCCCAGCAGGCTGTCGATGCCCTGGGTGCCGAGCCCGGGGCACGGGTACTCGATGCCTGCGCCGCGCCCGGCGGCAAGGCTGCCCACCTGCTCGAACGCGACCCGGCACTGGAACTGCTGGCACTGGAGCTGGACCCGCGCCGGCTGCCGCGGATCGAGGAGACCCTGCGCCGCTGCGGCCTGCTGGAGGACGCAGCCAGCGGCCGGGTGCAGGTGCGCGCGGCCGATGCAACCCTGCCTGCACAGTGGTGGGACGGCTTCAGCTTCGATGCGGTGCTGCTGGATGCCCCGTGCTCGGCCACCGGCGTGGTCCGGCGCCAGCCGGACATCCTGCTGCACCGGCGCCCGGCCGACATCGACGCCCTGGTCCAGGCCCAGGCGCGGCTGCTGGATGCGGTATGGCCGCTGCTGCGTCCTGGCGGCACCTTGCTGTACGCGACCTGTTCGATCCTGCCGTGCGAAAACGCCGATCAGGTGACTGCGTTCCTGGCGCGCGCACCCGGTGCGATTGCCGAGCCGCTGCCGGACACCTTTGGCCATTTGGCCGGCCCCGGGCGCCAGCGCCTGGCCGGCGAGGACGGCATGGATGGCTTCTTCTACGCGCGCGTGCGCAAGTGCCCGTAGGCGCCGGCGTGGGACGCACCGCGCGATGGACCTGCAGCCGGCCCGGCGGCGCCGGCTCAGGCAGAGTTGGGGCAGCAGGACGGAACATCCCCCGTCCGATAAAGGATGGGTGGCTGGAGTGGGTGTGACGGGAAGCGATGACGCGGGGACCAGGCGGTTGCGCCTGGCCCGGGCGTGGGCCTCGGCCGCGCTCTGGTGCCTGCCGGCGCTGGCCCTGACCCTGCCCAAGGGCCTGGTGCCCTTCGCCGCGCTGTTGCTTGCGTCCACCCTGCTGGTGCCAGGGCAGCTGCGGGCTGCCGCCGATGTGATCGCCCGTCCGCTGCTGCTGATGGCGCTGGTGGCGGTGCTGGTCCTGGGTGTGGCCCTGGCTTCCGGCTGGGTGGCCGGGGTGACCCCGGGCAAGGCCGACAACCTGGACCGCCTGCTCGGGCTGCCATGGACGATGGCATGGGCCTACGCGCTGGCGCCTTCGCGCACCCAACTGTGGCGTGGTGCCCTGTTCGGGCTGATCGCCGCTGCGCTGCTGGCCAGCTACCAGGTGATCGCCGGTGCCGAGAGGGCCTCGGGCTGGGGCAACGCCATCGTCTTCGCCGACGCGGTGCTGGCGCTGATGGTGCTGGCGATGTTCTGCCGGCCGCCGCAACGCTGGCGCTGGGCCACTGTCGGCCTGGCCTGCGGCACCGTGGCGATCCTGCTCAGCGGTACCCGTGGTGCCTGGCCCGGGTTGGGGCTGCTGCTGGTGGTGCTGGTGCTGGGCAGCGGCTGGAAGAGCCGGCGCAGCCGGATCCTGCTGCTGGGTGCGGCGGCGGCGGTGGTGGTCGCGCTGGTCGGTACGGTGCCCGGGTTGACCGAACGCATGCGCCTGTCCGAGCTGCAGCAGGACATCGTCCGGATCGACCGGGGCGACCACAACTCATCGGCCGGCGCGCGCCTGGAGCGGTTGCAGGTGGCCGCGCAGGTGTTCGTGGCGCGTCCGTGGACCGGGGTGGGCTTCGGCCATTTCGACCAGGCCATGGAGCAGGCCTTGCCCGAATGCCGGCAGGACGCGGCGGCCGATCGCTGCCACCTGGGCCACGCGCACAACGACCTGGCCGAGTGGGGCGCGACCATGGGCGTGCCGGGCATCGTGGCCCTGGCGTTGCTGTATGGCGTCCCGCTGTGGCTGTTCCTGTGGCTGCGGCGCGCAGCGGTGGCCGATCCGTTGCGCGGGGCGGCGGCGGCCGGTGCGATGGTGGTGGCGGTGTACGTGCTGTGCGGGCTGACCCAGTCGATGTTCGCCCACCAGACCAGTGCCAGCCTCTACGCGGGCCTGACCGGCATCCTGCTGGGGCTGGCGCTGCGCGAGGCCCGCTGGCCACCCGGCCCCCGCGTCGCGGACGAAGCCCCTGTGTAGGAGCCGGCCTTGCCGGCGACCGCGGGGTGCGTGACGCGCATGCGTGCGTCACGTGACGTGATGCCGTGCGGCGTCCAGCAATGACCCGGACCCGGCCCGTGCCTGGTCGCCGGCAAGGCCGGTTCCTGCATGCGGTGGCCGATGACCGTGACACGGTGTGGTTCGACGACGCCAGGTCAATGGCGGAAGATCCGTGGCCCCGGACGGGGCCGTCGCCCGACCGGGGAGATGGTGCACTCCTCGGGCGCATGAGCAAGTGCGCTTGATGCGTGAGGCTCCGGACGGGGCCGCCGCCCGGCCGGGGAGATGGTGCACCCCTCGGGCGCACATCCATGTGCGCACTCGGGGCCGTGGCACATCCCTGTGCCACTTGCCCCATCCCCCCGGCCGGACGACGTCCATCGGTGCATCGATGGAATGCCTTCGTTTGCGGTGGCAACGGCTTCCGCAAATCGCGCATCCCATCACCGATGTGTGCGCTGCCTCGTTCGTGTAGGAGCCGGCCTTGCCGGCGACCGCGGGGTGCGTGACACGCATGCGTGCGTCACGTGACGCGATGCCGTGCGGCGTCCAGCAATGACCCGACCCGTGCCGCGGTCGCCGGCAAGGCCGGCTCCTACAAAAAGGGGCAGGACACCGACACACCACACCCGCACGTCCGCGGCTCCTTCCGGAGAAGGCCAAACACACGGCTTCGGCTCTGGCTTCCTGGTCCGCGCGCGTCATCAGCCCACCCACATCCGCGCGTTGCGGAATGTCCGCATCCACGGCGAATCCTCGCCCCATTCGGCCGGATGCCAGCTCAGGGTGACGCTGCGCCACACCCGCACGGCCGCGGCGCGCTCCGCAGCCGATGCCTTCGCCGCTTTCGCCCCGCGCTACGTGGTGATGTCCGAGTCCTTGGTTTCGCGCAGGAACAGCAGGCCGACCACCACGGTCATCAAGGCCACGCTGATGGGGTACCACAGCCCGTAGTACATGTTGCCGGTGCCTGCGACCAGGGCGAACGAGATTGCGGGCAGGAAGCCGCCGAACCAGCCGTTGCCGATGTGGTACGGCAGCGACATGGAGGTGTAGCGGATGCGGGTCGGGAACAGCTCCACCAGGTAGGCGGCAATCGGGCCGTAGACCATGGTCACGTAGATCACCAGCAGCCACAGCAGCAGCAGCGTCATCGGCTTGTTGATCCGCGCCGGGTCGGCCTTTTCCGGGTGTCCGGCCGCGGTCAGCGCCGCCTTCAGGGTGGTGCCCAGCTCGGCGGCGCGGGCGCGCGCCTCATCCTTGGGCAGTCCGGCCGCCTCGTAGGAATCGACGGTGATGCCGCCCACCTCCACCCGCGCCAGCGAGCCGGCCGGCGCGCGTTGCACCGTGTACGGCACGCCGGACTTGGTCAGCGCGGCGGTGGCGATGTCGCAGGAGCTGGTGAAGTTGCGCACGCCGGCCGGATCGAACTGGAAGCTGCAGGTGGCCGGGTCGGCGATCACATGGGCCGGCGCATTCCTGCGCGCCTCTTCCACGGCCGGGTTGGCGAAGTGGGTCAGGCCCTTGAAGATCGGAAAATAGGTCAGCGCCGCCAGCAGGCAGCCGGCCAGGATGATCCGCTTGCGCCCGATCTTGTCCGACAGCCAGCCGAAGAACACGAAGAACGGCGTGGCCAGCACCAGCGCGCCGGCGATGAGCAGGTTGGCGGTGGTGCCGTCGACCTTGAGCGACTGGGTCAGGAAGAACAGCGAATAGAACTGGCCGCCGTACCAGACCACGGCCTGGCCGGCGGTGGCGCCCAGCAGCACCAGCAGCATCAGTTTCAGGTTGCCGCCCTTCATCGAGTCGCGGAACGGCTTCTTCGAACCCTTGCCCTCGGCCTTCATCTGCTGGAACAGCGGCGACTCGCTCAACTGCAGGCGGATCCACACCGACACGCCCAGCAGCACGATCGACACCAGGAATGGAATGCGCCAGCCCCAGGCTTCGAACGCCTCGGTGCCCAGCCACAGCCTGCAACCCAGGATCACCAGCAACGACAGGAACAGGCCCAGCGTGGCCGTGGTCTGGATGAAACTGGTGTACAGGCCACGCTTGCCGTGCGGTGCATGCTCGGCCACGTAGGTGGCCGCGCCGCCGTACTCGCCACCCAGGGCAAGGCCCTGGGCCAGGCGCAGCCCGATCAGGATCACCGGTGCGGCCATGCCGATGCTGGCGTAGGAAGGCAGCAGGCCGACGACGAAGGTCGACAGGCCCATGAGCACGATCGTCACCAGGAAGGTGTACTTGCGCCCGATGCGGTCGCCCAGGCTGCCGAAGAACGCCGCGCCGAACGGGCGCACCGCAAAGCCGGCGGCGAACGCCAGCAGGGCGAAGATGAAGCCGGTGGTTTCGTTGACGCCGCTGAAGAACTGGCGGGCGATGATCGCCGCCAGCGATCCGTACAGGTAGAAGTCGTACCACTCGAATACCGTGCCCAGGCTGGAGGCGAAGATGACCCGCTTGTGGCCGCCGGACAGCTTGGCCGCCGGTACGTCGTTGCTGGTGGTCGAGCTCATCGGGTTCCCTTGTCGTGCTGGCCATCAAACGGGTGTGCAGCGGCTGCCCGGGCGCGGCCGGACCACGCCCGGCCGCCGCGGTGACCGCGCAGGTTGCGCACCGTCCCGCTCCGGTGCCTATTGGCCATTGGTCGAAGCTGCCGTGGCGCGGTGGCCGGGCGCCGCGCCACGGCAGGCGTTGCGCGCACTTGCAGCCCGCTGCGCAGGCTCGGCTGCGACCAAGGTCGTAGCCATCCTGTTGCAATGCGTCATGGCAGATGCGGCAAACTCGGGATTCCGTCCGCCCGCGCATGCGCGGTGGACCGCCCGGCATCCAGCAAGAAGGAAGACGCCATGTCCGACCTGTACCCCGTCAAGCCCGAATTTGCCGCGCACGCGCGCATCGGCAAGGACGATTACCAGCGCCTGTACCGCGAGTCGGTGGAGGACCCGGAGGGGTTCTGGCGCAAGGCCGCCGAGCGCCTGGACTGGTTCCGCAAGCCGACCGTCATCAAGGATGTCAGCTTCGACCTGGACGATTTCCGGATCCGCTGGTTCGCCGATGGCGAGATCAATGCCAGCGTCAACTGCCTTGACCGCCAGCTCGCCACCCGCGGCGACAAGACCGCGATCCTGTTCGAGCCCGACAGCCCGGACACGCCCGCGCAGAAGATCAGCTACCGGCAGCTGTACGAGCGCGTGTGCAGGCTCGGCAACGCGATGCGCAACCTGGGCGTGGGCAAGGGCGACCGGGTCACCATCTACCTGCCGATGATTCCCGATGCGGTGGTGGCGATGCTGGCCTGCGCCCGGATCGGCGCGGTGCATACGGTGGTGTTCGGCGGCTTTGCCCCCAACTCGATCGCCGACCGGGTGGCCGACTGCGCGAGCAAGCTGGTGATCACCGCCGACGAGGGCCTGCGCGGCTCGAAGAAGATCCCGCTCAAGGCCAATGTCGATGCCGCGCTGAAGATGCCGGGCACCAACTCCGTGGAAACGGTACTGGTGGTGCGCCACACCGGCGGTGCGGTGGACATGCAGGCCCCGCGCGACCGCTGGTTCGACGACGTGGTCGATGGCCAGCTGGCCGAGTGCGAGCCGGAACGGATGAACGCCGAAGACCCGCTGTTCATCCTCTACACCTCCGGTTCCACCGGCAAGCCCAAGGGCGTGCTGCACACCACCGCCGGCTACCTGCTGTTCGCCGCCTACACCCACGAGGCGGTGTTCGACCTGCGCGAGGACGACATCTACTGGTGCACCGCCGACGTGGGCTGGGTCACCGGCCACAGCTACATCGTCTACGGCCCGCTGGCCAACGGCGCCACCTCGGTGGTGTTCGAGGGCGTGCCCAGCTATCCCAGCATGTCGCGCTTCTGGGAAGTGATCGACAAGCACCAGGTCACCATCTTCTACACCGCGCCCACCGCGATCCGCGCGCTGATGCGCGAAGGCAACGACCCGGTGAGGAAGGCCGCGCGCACCTCGCTGCGCCTGCTTGGCAGCGTCGGCGAGCCGATCAACCCGGAGGCCTGGCGCTGGTACTACGACGTCGTCGGTGACGGCCGCTGCCCGGTGGTGGACACCTGGTGGCAGACCGAGACCGGCGGGATCCTGATCTCGCCGCTGCCCGGGGCCGTGGACCTCAAGCCCGGATCGGCCACCGTGCCATTCTTCGGCGTGCAGCCGGCCCTGGTCAGCGCCGAGGGCGACATCCTGGAGGGCGTGGCCGAAGGCAACCTGGTGATGCTCGATTCCTGGCCGGGGCAGACGCGCACCGTGCACGGCGACCACCAGCGTTTCATCGACACGTATTTCCGCACCTACCCCGGCACCTACTTCAGCGGCGATGGCTGCCGCCGCGATGCGGACGGCTATTACTGGATCACCGGCCGGGTCGATGACGTGATCAACGTCTCCGGCCACCGCATCGGCACCGCCGAGGTCGAAAGTGCACTGGTCCTGCACCCGAAGGTGGCCGAGGCGGCCGTGGTCGGCTTCCCGCACGAGATCAAGGGCCAGGGCATCTACGCCTACGTCACCCTCAAGGCCGGCGAGTCGCCCAGCGACGACCTGCTCAAGGAACTGGTGGCCTGGGTGCGCAAGGAGATCGGCCCGATCGCCACGCCCGACCACCTGCAGTGGGCGCCTGGCCTGCCCAAGACCCGCTCGGGCAAGATCATGCGCCGGATCCTGCGCAAGATCGCCGAGAACGCGCCCGACCAGCTCGGCGACACCACCACCCTGGCCGACCCGGGCGTGGTCGAGTCGCTGGTCAACGAGCGCAAGGTGAAGTGAGGCCGACCACGCGCGCATGTCCAGCATCCTCATCGCCGACGACCATCCGCTGTTCCGCGAGGCCCTGCGCGGCGCGGTCCAGCGGATCCTGCCGGGCATCGCGTTGCATGAAGCCGGCAGTGTCGAGGCGCTGTACGCACTGGTGGACGCCAATGCCGATGCCGACCTGCTGCTGATGGACCTCAACATGCCCGGCGCGCACGGCTTCAGCGCGCTGGTGCACCTGCGCGCGCAGCACCCGCAGTTGCCGGTGGTGGTGGTGTCCGCGCGCGAGGAGCCGGAGGTGATGCGGCGCGCGCTGGACCACGGCGCACTGGGCTTCATCCCCAAGTCGGCCGACGCGGCGACCATCGCCCAGGCGCTGAGCCAGGTCCTGGCCGGCGAGCGCTGGGCACCGGCCGCGGCGGCCACGGCACCGGCGGTGGGCCACGCCGAACACGATGTCGCCCAGCGCCTGCGCGACCTGACCCCGCAGCAGTTCCGGGTACTGCAGCTGCTGGGCGAGGGCCGGCTCAACAAGCAGATCGCCGCGGACCTGGGCGTGTCCGAGGCCACCATCAAGGCCCACGTCACCGCGGTGCTGCGCAAGCTGGGGGTCGGCAACCGCACCCAGGCAGTGCTGATGGCCGGGCGCCTGGCGGTGGACCCGGACCGGGTCAGCGTGCCGCCGGACGGGCTGGACTGAGCCGGACCCGCCGCCCTTCGCGCGATGTGAACGCGGGCGAACGGACCATCGGGACACCTCTTGCGGCCGGGGTGGTGGCGCGCCGCACAATAACGTGAACGCGACCGGCGCCTTGCCGTGGGGCAGGGCCGTGGCGTCGTTCGGGAGAGTGCGGGTGTCCCCAGTGTCCGATCTTCCCGCTCCGGTGCGGGGCATGGCAGCGAACGCAGAGTCCGCGGCAGCCGGCTGGCTCCCCGCAGCCTCGCCGTTGCCGATGCCCGGCCAATCCCTGCGCGAGGGCCACCTGGCTGCGGCCCGGCCGGCGACCTCGCCGCCACACGTCGGCCTGCGCCGCGCCCTGGTGGTGGGCAGCACCGCCGCGCTCACCGCCGCCGCGGCGATGGGCATGCTGCAGGTGTTGCGCGTCGGCGGGCTGAGCCTGCTCGATGGCGTGCTGCTGGTGCTGTTCGTGTTCCTGTTCGCATGGATCGCGCTGTCGTGCGTCAGCGCGATGGCGGGCTTCGTGCTGCAGTTGTCCGGCTCCGCGCGCACCCTGGGCATCGACCCGCACGGCCCGTTGCCGACGCTGCACACGCGCACCGCCTTGCTGATGCCGACCTACCACGAGGACCCGGCGCGGATCATGGCCGGGTTGCAGGCGGTGTACGAATCGGTGGCCGCCACCGGCCAGTTGCAGGCCTTCGACTTCTTCGTGCTCAGCGACAGCCGCCGCGAAGAGCTGGCCGCCGCCGAGGTGGCGGAGTTCGCCGCGCTGCTGGCGCGCACCGGCGGTCACGGCCGCCTGTTCTACCGCCGCCGTACCGACAACCGCGGGCGCAAGGCCGGCAACATCGGCGAATGGGTGCAGCGGTTCGGCGGCGCCTACCCGCAGATGCTGATCCTGGATGCGGACAGCGTGATGAGCGGCTCCACCCTGGTGCACCTGGCCGCGGCCCTGGAGCGCAACCCCGGCGTGGGCGTGATCCAGACCATGCCCCGGGTGGTCAACGGCCAGACCCTGTTCGCACGCATGCAGCAGTTCGGCGGCCACGTGTACGGGCCGGTGATCGCGCGCGGCGTCACCTGGTGGCACGGCAGCGAGGGCAACTACTGGGGCCACAACGCGATGCTGCGCACCCGCGCCTTCGCCGAGCACGCCGGCCTGCCCGAACTGCCCGGGCGCAAGCCATTTGGCGGGCACATCCTCAGCCACGATTTCGTCGAGGCGGCGCTGATGCGGCGCGGTGGCTGGGCCATCCACCTGGTGCCGGCGCTGGACGGCAGCTACGAGGAAGGACCGCCCACCCTGTCCGACCTGCTGGTGCGCGACCGCCGCTGGTGCCAGGGCAACCTGCAGCACGCCAAGGTGGTCGACAGTGCCGGCCTGCACTGGATCAGCCGGGTGCACATGCTGGTCGGCGTCGGCCATTACTTCACCGCGCCGATGTGGGCGATGCTGATGCTGGTCGGCCTGGCCATTCCGCTGTACCAGGCCGACCTGGCCTGGGATGGCTTCCGCCTGCCCGGCTTCTCGCCGCTGGCCTACTGGCGCCAGGCCGACGCCGACCGGGTCACCTGGCTGTTCGCCGCCACCATGGGCGTGCTGTTCCTGCCCAAGGTGCTGGGGTATGTGGCGATGCTGTTGGATCCGGCTGCCCGGCGCGGTGCCGGTGGCGGGCTGCGGGCGCTGCTGGGCGTGCTGATCGAAAGCGTGCTGGCCGCGCTGATGGCGCCGATCGTGATGTACCGGCAGTCGCGCGGCGTGGCCGAAGTGCTGGCCGGGCGCGATTCGGGCTGGGAGGCGCAGTGCCGCGACGACGGCAGCGTGCCGTTCTCCAGCCTGGTGCGAGGCTATGCGGGGATGACCGCGTTCGGCCTGTTCATGGGGGCGTTGTCGTGGGGTGTGTCGCCGGGGCTGGCGCTGTGGATGCTGCCGGTGGTGGCGGGCATGGTGCTGTCGATCCCGACGGTGTGGCTCACCTCCGGGCGCAGGCCCGGGCTGTGGCTGCGCCGGCATCGCATCCTGTGCATCCCCGAGGAGCTGGACCCGCCGCCGGTGCTGCGCCGCGCGGCCGAACTGCGCGCCGCCCGCACAACCTAGCGGGAGTGGCGCCGGCCCGCGTTGCGCACGCATCCGGCGCAACGGCGGGCAATGGGCATAATGCGGTATCCCCCGCAGGAGCCCAGGCCCGATGCTGTTGCAGACCGTCGAACAGGAAACCGGACCCTCGCCGCAGTGGACCGTGCTGTGGCTGCATGGCCTCGGCGCCGACGGCCACGACTTCGCCCCGATCGTGCCCGAACTGCTGCGGCCGCACTGGCCGGCGTTGCGCTTCGTGTTCCCGCACGCGCCGGTGCGCCCGGTGACCATCAACAACGGCGTGCCGATGCGCGCCTGGTACGACATCGTCGGCATGGATTTCGCCACCCGTGCCGAAGGGGCGGGCATTGCCGAGTCGGTGACGCAGGTTGAAGCGCTGATCGCACGCGAGGCCGAGCGCGGCGTGCCGGCCTCGCGCCTGATCCTGGCCGGCTTCTCCCAGGGCGGCGCGGTAACCCTGGCCGCGGGCCTGCGCCGCGAGCAGCCGCTGGCCGGGCTGGTGGCACTGTCCACCTACCTGCCCGGCGGCGCCGCGGTGGCCGCGCAGCGGCATCACAACGCGGTGGCCCAGCCGGTGTTCTTCGCCCATGGCGATGGTGATCAGGTGATCCCGGTGCAGCACGGGCTGGCCAGCGCGCAGGCGCTGCAACAGGTCGGTTTCGACGTGGCCTGGCACCGGTATCCGATGGCCCACCAGGTCTGCGCGCAGGAAATCGCCGACCTGGGCCAGTGGCTGGACAAGCGCCTGCTTGGCTGACATGCGCGACCCGCGCCACGATGCGCCCTGGTTGCCGGACCTGTGCCGGCTGCCGCGGCTGGTGGCATTGCTGGGCATCGCCGAGCTGGTGGTGGTGGTGCTGGCGCTGGCGCCGGAAGCGGCTGGCACCTGGACCCTGATGCGCTTCTTCTCGGCCAGTGGCCTGGTGCTGTGGCTGGCGCTGGCGGTGGCGGTGCTGCTGTGCAAGCTGCGCGCGCCGATCTCGCGTCTGCCGCAGCGGCTGGGCGCGCTGCTGGCGGTGGCCGTGGCCACCGCGGTGGCCCTGCTCGGCGCCGGCATTGTGCATGCGCTGTACGCAGCGCTTGGCACCCAGTTGCTGGGCCTGGGCCTGTGGCGTTTCGCCAGCGGCGCGGCCGCGGTCACCGCACTGATCACCGCACTGGCCTTGCGCCACTTCTATGTCATCGACCGCTGGGCGGCGCAGACCCAGGCCAACGCCCGCGCCGAAGCGGATGCGCTGCAGGCACGCATCCGCCCGCACTTCCTGTTCAACAGCATGAACCTGATCGCCAGCCTGCTGCGCCGCGACCCGGTGGTGGCCGAGCGCGCGGTGCTGGACTTGTCCGACCTGTTCCGCGCCGCACTGGGTGCCGGCGAAGGCGACTCCACCCTGGCCGCCGAGTGCGAACTGGCCGCGCAATATCTTTCGATCGAATCGCTGCGCCTGGGCGAGCGGCTGCAGGTGCAGTGGGACAAGCGCGACCCCCTGCCGTGGGAACTGCCGCTGCCGCGCCTGACCCTGCAGCCGCTGGTGGAGAACGCCGTGTTGCACGGCATCTCGCGCCTGCCGCAGGGCGGCACCGTGGCCATCGCCCTGTGGAGCGAGGGCCAGGCGTTGCATCTGCGCGTGCGCAACCCCGCGCCACCGCCGCAGGCGGCCAGTGCCCCGCTGCATCGCGGCAGCGGCCACGCCCTGCGCAGCATCGCCCACCGCCTGGCCTGGCGCTTCGGCCCGCAGGCCCGGGTGACGGCGGGCTGGAGCGATGGCTACTATGCATGTGAAGTGGTGCTGCCGTTGCCATGATGCCGACCTTGAAACTGGTGATCGCCGACGACGAGCCGCTGGCGCGTGAGCGCCTGCGGATGCTGCTGGCCGACGAGGCCGGGGTGGAGGTCGTGGCCGAGGCCGGCGATGGCCAGCAGGTACTCGATGCCTGCGCATTGCACGTCCCCGATGCGGTGCTGCTGGACATCGCCATGCCCGGCATCGACGGCCTGGAAACCGCGCGCCACCTGGCCCAGGCCAGCCCGCCCACCGCCGTGGTGTTCTGCACCGCCTACGACGCCCATGCGCTGTCCGCGTTCGAGGCCGCCGCGCTGGACTACCTGGTCAAGCCGGTGCGTCCCGAGCGCCTGTCGGCGGCACTGGCTCGGGTACGCACGTTCCTGGCCGGGCGGCCACCGGCCGATGGCGCGCAGCGCCGGACCCGGCTGTGCGCGCGCCTGCGCGGCAGCTTGCGGGTGATTCCGCTGGAGGACGTGCGCTACCTGCAGGCCGAGGAAAAATACGTGGTGGTCCACCACGCGCGCGGCGAGGACCTGATCGAAGAATCGCTCAAGTCGCTGGAGGAAGAGTTCGGCGACCTGTTCGTGCGCATCCACCGCAATTGCCTGGTCGCGCGCAGCGAGCTGGTGGAACTGCGCCGCAGCGCCGATGGCCAGGTGCATGCAGTGCTGCGCCACGGCGGCCCGCTGCTGGAAGTGAGCCGCCGCTGCGTGCCGCAGTTGCGCCAGGCCCTGCGCCACCTCTGATCCCTTCCCCGCGTCGCCATCGCCGCCCCCTGCAGGGGCCGGCCTCGCCGGCTTCGCCCGCTTGGCAGTCGATCTCCGGCGATATCGATCGCCGACGCGCGCAGCGACCCGGCCTGTGTAGGAGCCCGTCTCGCGGGCGACCACTCCATGCGGCCCACGCGCAGCAGACGTGCATCGCCGATAATGCACGCATGGATACCCTGCGCATCGCCACCCGCAAGAGCCCGCTCGCCCTGTGGCAGAGCGAACACGTCGCCGCCCGCCTGCGCGCGGCCCATCCCGGGCTGGAGGTGGCGCTGGTGCCGCTGAGTACCCGCGGCGACGAAGTGCTGGACCGATCGCTGGCCGCCATCGGCGGCAAGGGCCTGTTCCTCAAGGAACTGGAACTGGCGATGGAGCGCGGCCAGGCCGATTGCGCGGTGCATTCGCTCAAGGACGTGCCGATGGAGCTGGAGCCCGGCTTCATCCTGCCGGCGGTGCTGGAGCGCGCCGATCCGGCCGACGCCTTCATCAGCAATGCGTTCGACAACCTGGATGCACTGCCGCACGGCGCCCGCGTGGGCACGTCCTCGTTGCGGCGGCAGGCGCAACTGCGCGCGCTGCGGCCGGACCTGGAACTGCTCGACCTGCGCGGCAACGTCAACACGCGCCTGGCCAAGCTCGATGCGGGCGCCTATGACGCCATCGTCCTGGCCTGTGCCGGCCTGCAACGGCTTGGCCTGGGCGACCGCATCGGCGCGCGGCTGGCACCGCCGGCCTGGCTGCCGGCCCCCGCCCAGGCCGTGGTGGCGGCCGAATGCCTGGCCGGCGACGCGCGCGTCATCGGCCTGCTGGCGGCGCTGGAGCATGCGCCCACGCGCACCGTGATCGAGGCCGAGCGCGCGTTGAACCTGGCCCTGCATGGCAGTTGCCATGTGCCGGTGGCCGCCTACGCCGAACTGGATGGATCACAACTGTCGATGCTGGCGCTGGTGGGCTCGGCGGCCGATGGCCGCAGCGTGCGTGCGCAAGGCAGCGGCCCGGCCAGCGACCCGGCCGCGCTCGGCCGCCGGCTGGCCGCCGATCTTCTCGACCGCGGCGCAGGCCAGTTCCTGTAACGGCCTGGGCGACGCAGCGGCGTCGCCGGCAACCGCCCGCGTGGGCTTATTGCGCGGCTGCGCGGTGGGCAGGCGTCGGCGCCAGACCCAGGCGCTGTTCCAGCAGCGCACCTGCCAGCACCGATCCTGCGACCAGCGGCCACACCGCCGCCGCCCAGCCGGGCACGACATGCAGCAGCATGGCCAGCAGCCAGGGCAGCAACACCAGCAGCACCAGCGCAAGCCAGCGCCCGCTGCGGCGCAGCCCGCCGTCGCGATGCCAGCCGGCCAGCAGCAGCGCCCCCACCGCAGCGCCCAGCACCAGCAGCGAGGGCAGTGGCCCGGTGCCGATGCCGTCGCCGGGCCAGCGCAGCGCGATCAGCGCAAACAGCACCGCCGCGCCCGCAAGCAGGCCAACGGCCAGGCGCGTGGGCAGCCGCAATCCGGCCGGCGCGCCGTGCGCATCGCCAGCCACGGCCAGCGCGGCGATGGCCGCCAGTGCACACAGGCCGGTGACCAGCGCCACCGGCAAGGTGGCTCCCGGCAGTGGGTGCACCTGCGTGCCCAGCATCGCGCCACCGGCCAGCAGCGCAAGACCGCAGGCGAGCAGGCCGCGGCCGCGGCCCGGAGCGCGTCGCGCCGTGGGCCACAGCAAGGCCGGCAGCGCGAACACCGCCAGCAGCAACGCCAGGCAGATCGCGCCCATCCTCAGCGCGGCCAGTGACTGCAACTGGCCGCCGGGCGCGGGCAGCAGCAGGCTGCTGACCGACAGCCAGACCAGCAGTCCCAGTCCGGTGGCGCCCAGGACGCTGGCGACGGCCGGCGGCCAGGCCGGTGCTGCCGGTGCGGCTATGGGTGTGGCCGCGTATTGGTCTGCATGCATGTGCGTGTCCCCGGATGGCGCCAGGCGCCGTCGCTCCCCCTGCCTGGCGATTCTGCCATCGCCCGGCCAGCCCGCGGGTCGCGCTGGTCGGCCGGGCGCTGCGCCGGTCATCGCGCCGGCGCTGCAAACCGCCATAATCGGGCCATGGACCGCTACGAACGCATCAATACCCTGCACCGCATCCTCAAGGCGGCACGCTACCCGGTGACCGTGCCGCGGTTGCAGGACGAACTGGGCTGCTCGCGCGCCACCGTGTACCGCGACCTGGCCTTCCTGCGCGATGCATTGATGGCCCCGGTCGAGGGCGACGGCGACGCCGGCTTCCGCTATGCCGCCGCCGAGAGCGAGCGCTTCGAGCTGCCGGGGCTGTGGCTCAGCTCCGAGGAACTCTACGCGTTGCTGGCCTCGCAGCAGCTGCTGCGGCGCACCGGCGCGGGCGTGCTGTCCAGCGTGCTGGCGCCGCTGCAGCAGCGCATCGAAGCGCTGCTCGCGGCCCAGGCCGGCACCAGCCGCTGGCCGGTGGAGCGGGTGCGGGTGATCCCGCACCGTGGCCGCCGCGTGGACGAGGCGGCGTTCCGCGCCGTGGCCTCGGCGGTGCTGGAGCGTCGGCGCCTGGCGTTCGAGTACCGGGCGCGCTCCACCGACGAGACCACCCGGCGCAAGGTATCGCCGCAACGCATCACCCACTACCGCGACAACTGGTACCTGGACGCATGGGACCACGAGCGCGAGGCACTGCGCAGTTTCGCGGTGGACAGGATCGTGCAGGCGCGCGCGCAGGATGAACCGGCGCAGGACGTGGAAGAGGGGGTGCTGGACCAGCACCTGGCCTCCAGCTACGGCATTTTTTCCGGCGAGCCGAAGGGCTGGGCAACCATCGTGTTCAGTGCCAAGGTCGCGCGCTGGGTGGCCGACGAACACTGGCATTCGCGCCAGCAGGGGCGCCTCCTGCCCGATGGCCGCTACGAGCTGAAACTGCCCTACAGCGTGCCGCGCGAGTTGTTGATGGACGTGCTGCACTACGGCGCCGACGCGGAAATCATCGAGCCGGCCTCGCTGCGCGAGCAGGCCAAGTCGCTGCTGTCGCTGGCGCTGTCGCAGTACGACCGCTGAGACGCCGATCCGTCGCCCGGATCGCAGCCGGTGAGAAGCCGGCTGCGCACCCTGCGGCTCCCGACCCGAGGAGCCTGCCATGACGACCTGGTTGCCGACCCCCGCCGCGTTCGCGTTCGCCGCCGCGCATCATCGAAATGACCGCCGGCCAGGGCCGGACCCGCACCTGGCACGATGGCTGCGCCGCGGCCTGGCGCTGGGCGTGATGGCGGTCATCCTGGTGCCGGCCCTGCGTGGTTCCAGCGACTGGCTGGGCTGGTTGCCGCTGTGGCTGGTGGGCATGCCGGCGGTGGCGTGGTGGGCGCTGCACCGCTTCCGGCTGCCGCCGGCCGCCGGGTGGGCCGCGGCCCTGCGGCACCTGCGTCCGCGTCGCCAGGCACGCTGGCGCGCCCCCGCCAGGCCCTGCAGCCGCAGCCAGCGCAGGGCCTGGACGGCAGCGGCGCCGGTTTCGCCGACCCGGGCCTGACCATCGGCAGGGGAGGTCCTGGGCAGGCTGTGCTAGCGTCAGCGATTGTTCCGGTTTCAGGAGTAACCGATGTCGCAGTTTGCCCAGGCCTGCCTGTTCGCCGGCCTCATCGCCGCCGGTGCGGCCCATGCCCAGGAGCCCGCCGTGTCCGAAGACCCCTACCAGTGGCTCGAGGACGTCACCGGCGACACGCAACTTGAATGGGTCCGCGCCCAGAACGCGAAGACCGACGCGGCGCTGGCCGCCACCGCCGGGTTCAAGGCCATGGAGGCCGGCATCCGCGAGGTGCTCGATTCGGACGCCAAGATCCCCGGCGTGCAGAAGATCGGCGACTACTACTACAACTTCTGGAAGGACCGGAACCACGAGCGCGGCATCTGGCGGCGGACCACCCTGGAGGAATACCGCAAGCCCGCGCCGGCCTGGGAAACCATCCTGGACCTGGATGCGCTGAACAAGGCCGAGGGCGAGAACTGGGTCTGGCACGGTGCCGACTGCCTGCGCCCGGCCTACCGGCGCTGCCTGATCGCGCTGTCGCGCGGCGGCGCCGATGCCGACGTCACCCGCGAGTTCAACCTGGAGGACAAGACCTGGATCGAAGGCGGCTTCTTCCGCCCCGAAGCCAAGGGCGGGCTGGGCTGGATCGACCAGGACACGGTGTACGTCTACAGCGACTTCGGCGACGGCTCGATGACCGAGTCCGGCTACCCGCGCATCGTCAAGCGCTGGACCCGCGGCACGCCGCTGGAATCGGCGCAGGTGGTGTACGCGGGCAAGCCCGATGACATGTACATCGCCGCCTACCACGACGACACGCCCGGCTTCGAGCGCGACTTCGTCAGCCGCACCATCGCCTTCTACAACGACGAGCTGTACGTGGTCGGCAAGGACGGCGCGCTGGCCAAGATCGATGCGCCCAACTCGGCCAACAAGTCGGTCAAGCGCCAGTGGCTGGTGCTGGAGCTGCGCGAGCCATGGACCGTGGGCGGCAGGACCCATGCAGCCGGCGCGCTGCTGGCGGCCAACTTCGACGACTTCATGGCCGGCAAGCGCGAGTTCGAGGTGCTGTTCGAGCCGACCGAACGCAGCTCGCTGGCCAGCTTCGCCTGGACCCGCTCGCACCTGGTGCTGAACGTGCTGGAGGACGTGAAGAACCGCCTGTCCGTGCTCACCCCGGGCGAGGATGGCTGGACCCGCGGCGCATTCACCGGTGCGCCCGCGTTCGGCACGCTTGGCGTGTCGGCGGTGGACAGCGACGAATCCGACGCGGTGTGGCTGACCGCCACCGACTACCTGACCCCGACCACGCTGTCGCTGGCCACCATCGGCCAGGCCCCCGAGCAGCTCAAGGCGATGCCGGTGTTCTTCGACAGTTCCAGGCACGTGATCGAGCAGCACTTCGCCACCAGCAAGGACGGCACCCGCGTGCCGTACTTCCTGGTGCGGCCGAAGGACCTGCAGATGGACGGCCGCACCCCCACCTTGCTGTACGGCTACGGCGGTTTCGAGATCTCGCTCACGCCCGGCTACTCCGGCGGCATGGGCCGGGCCTGGCTGGAGCGCGGCGGCGTGTACGCGGTGGCCAACATCCGCGGCGGCGGCGAGTACGGCCCGCGCTGGCACCAGGCTGCGCTCAAGGCCAACCGCCACCGCGCCTACGAGGACATGGCCGCGGTCGCCCGCGACCTGGTGACGCGCGGCATCACCTCGCCGCAGCACCTGGGCGTGCAGGGCGGCAGCAACGGCGGCCTGCTCACCGGCAACATGCTCACCCAGTACCCGGAGCTGTTCGGTGCGGTGGTGGTGCAGGTGCCGCTGCTGGACATGAAGCGCTACAACAAGCTGCTGGCCGGTGCCTCGTGGATGGCCGAGTACGGCAACCCGGACACCGACGACTGGGACTACATCAAGACCTTCTCGCCCTACCACCTGTTCGACCCGGCGAAGGAATACCCGCCGGTGATCTTCACCACGTCCACCCGCGATGACCGCGTCCACCCGGGCCACGCGCGCAAGATGGCGGCCAGGATGATCGATGCCGGCAAGGACGTGACCTATTACGAGAACATCGAAGGTGGCCACGGCGGTGCAGCCAACAACGCCCAGGCCGCGCACATGAACGCACTGGCCTATGCGTTCCTGTGGCAGCGCCTGTCCGACAAGGCGCACGCACCCGAGTGACGTGAGCCGATACGCGGCGCCCCGGTCCTGCCGGGGCGCCGCTTCAATGCATCACCCGGCAGCCGCCGGCTTCCCCGGCGCGCCCCATCGTTGATCTGGATTTCCCACGACGGAAGCCCCATCCATGAGAATGTCCCTTCCCCTCCTCGTTGCCGTGCTGATGACCACGCCCATTCCGTCCGTTTCCGCCGCCACCGCCGTCCCGCCCGACGTGGAGCGCAAGCCGCACACGGTGACCACGCCGTTCGGCGCCAGCCGCGACGACGCGTACTACTGGTTGCGCGATGACACGCGCAAGGATGCGTCGATGCTGGCCTACCTGGAAGCGGAGAACGCCTGGGCCGATGCAGTGATGGAACCGCTGCGGCCGCTGCAGGACGCGCTGTACGGGGAGATCGTCGGCCGGATCAAGCAGGACGACAGCTCGGTGCCGTACCGCGAGCGCGGCTGGTGGTACTACTCGCGCTTCGAGGCCGGCAAGGACTACCCGGTGCATGCGCGGCGCGCGGACGGCCCCGGCGTGGACGCCATCTCGATCCAGGCCGCCAACGCGCGCGGCGATTTCGCCGGCGAGCAGGTGCTGCTGGACGTCAACACCATGGCCGAGGGCAAGGGCTACTTCAGCGTGGGCGACTACGAAGTCAGCCCGGACAACCGGCTGCTGGCCTGGGCCGAGGACGGCGTCGGCCGCCGCCAGTACACCATCCGCTTCCGCGACCTGGACAGCGGCAAGGTCCACCCCGAATCCATCACCGGAGTCTCGGCCAACCTGGTGTGGGCCGATGACAACCGCACCCTGTTCTACGTCGAGAACGACCCGGAAACCCTGCTCACCGTGCGGGTGAAGAAGCACGTGCTCGGCACCCCGGTGGCCGACGACGTGCTGGTGTACGAAGAGCACGACGACAGCTTCTACATGGGCATCGGCCGCAGCCGCGACGATCGCTACATCGTCATCGGCGTGGAAAGCACGGTGGCCTCGGAGCTGCGCTATGCGCCGGCCGCCGACCCGGGCACGTTCACCGTGCTGGCCCCGCGCCAGCGCGACGTGGAATACGACGCCGACCACCACGGCGGGCGCTGGGTGATCCGCACCAATGCCGATGGCGCGACCAACTTCAAGCTGGTCACCGCGCCCAGCGATGCCACCTCGCGCGCCCAGTGGAGCGACTGGCTGGCGCACGACCCGGACGTGTTCATCGAGGAGTACGAGCTGTTCGACGGCTTCACCGCCGTGGGCGAGCGTTCCGGCGGCCTGGAGCGGGTGCGCGTGCTGCGCGCCGACGGCAGCCAGCAGTACGTGTCGGCCGACGAGCCGGCGTATTCGATGGGCCTGTCGATGAATGCCGAGCCGGACTCGCAGTGGCTGCGCTACGGCTACACCTCGCTGACCACGCCGGCCACCACCTACGAACTCAACGTGGCCAGCGGCGAGCGCCGCCAGCTCAAGCAGCAGCCGGTGCCCGGCTACGACCCGTCGCGCTACGTCACCGAACGGGTGTGGATCGATGCACGCGACGGAGTCAAGGTCCCGGTCTCGCTGGTGTACCGCAAGGACGTGCCACGGGATGGAACCGCGCCGCTGTTCCAGTACGCCTACGGCAGCTACGGCATCTCCATCGACCCGGGCTTCAACGCCCCGGTGGTGAGCCTGCTCGACCGCGGCGTGGTGTACGCCATCGCCCACATCCGCGGCGGCCAGGAGATGGGCCGGCAGTGGTACGACAACGGCAAGCTGCTCAACAAGCAGAACACGTTCAACGACTTCATCGACGTGACCCGTGGGCTGGTGAAGCTGGGCTACGCGGCGCCGGAGCGGGTGGCGGCGATGGGCGGCAGCGCCGGCGGCCTGCTGATGGGCGCGGTGGCCAACCAGGCACCCGGCGACTACCGGGTGATGGTGTCGCAGGTGCCGTTCGTGGACGTGGTCACCACCATGCTCGACACCTCCATCCCGCTGACCACCAACGAGTACGACGAGTGGGGCAACCCGGAGCAGCAGCAATACTACGAGTACATGCTGTCCTATTCGCCCTACGACAACATCAAGGCGCAGGCCTACCCGGCGATGTTCGTCGGCACCGGGTTGTGGGACTCGCAGGTGCAGTACTGGGAGCCGGCCAAGTGGGTGGCCAGGCTGCGCGACCTCAACACCGGCAGCGCGCCGATCGTGTTCCGCACCAACATGGAAGCCGGCCACGGCGGCAAGTCCGGGCGCTTCCGCCGCTTCCGCGAGCAGGCCGAGTACTACGCCTTCGTGCTGGACCAGCTGGGCGTGCCCGCCACCCCGTGACCGGCCGCACCCACCCGGCCCGCCCGTTGTAGGAGCCCGTCTTGCGGGCGACCCTGGTGCGCCCCGCGCATCCGTGGCTCCGGCCGGCGGCCTCGGTCGCCGGCAAGACCGGCTCCTGCATGCGACGGTGGGCGCCTGGCATGACGGCAATCACAGTCGCCATCGCGTCGTAGGGATGCGCGCCACCGCGGCCGGACGCCTATCATGGCGGCGATGGCAGACCGCAACCGCTTCCGCTGGGCATGGTGGCTGCTGGCCTACGCCAGCCTGGGCGTGGGCATCATCGGCATCTTCGTGCCGGTGCTGCCGACCACCGTGTTCGTACTGGTGGCAGCCTGGGCGGCGGCGCGCGGCTCCGAGCGGCTGGAGCAGCGCCTGCTGGCGCATCCGTATTTCGGCCCGATGATCCACGCCTGGCGCGCGCACCGCGCGGTGCCGCGCCGGGCCAAGTGGGCCGCAACGTGGACCATGCTGGCCTGCGCGGCGGTCCTGCTGGTGGTGATGCTGATGGTGCCCTCGCATCGAGGCTGGATGGTGGCCCTGCCGATCGGCTGCATGGCGGTGGTCGGCACCTGGCTGTGGCTGCGCCCCGAGCCTCCGCCCGCCCCGTAAACGCAGGCCCCGCCCGTTGCAGGAGCCCGTCTTGCGGCGACCCGGTGCGCCCCACGCATCCATTGCTCCGGCCGGCGACCGCGGCACTCCATACGCCCAAGCCAACGCCGAACCGCCCGCGCGCGGCGGCCCCCACCGCCTCGCTATACTCCCACGCATGAACACGACATTCCGCCTCACCGCCACCATCGCCGCCGCCCTGCTGCTGGCCGCCTGCGGCAACAAGGGCCCGCTGGTGATGCCGCAGAAGCCGGTGCCGATGTCCTTGCCCACGCCGGCCCCGCCGCCGGGCGCCACCACGCCGGCCGCGCCCGATCAGGCCGCGCCCGACACCGACGAGCCGGCCCCTGCCGCGCCTGCCGCCCCGGCCGACGCGGATGGCTGAGCCGCTGCGCTTCAGCAAGATGCATGGCGCGGGCAACGACTTCGTCGTGCTCGACCTGCGTGCTGGCATGCCGCCGCCGGACGCCGCGCTGGCCGCGCGCCTGGCCGACCGCCGCATGGGCGTGGGCTGCGACCAGATCCTCACCATCGAACCTGCGCAGACCGCGCAGGCGGTGGCCGCCTACCGCATCTGGAACGCCGATGGCACCCGCGCGATCCAGTGCGGCAACGGCGCGCGCTGCGTGGCCGCGTGGCTGGTGCGCGATGGCACCGCGACCGGCAGCCACTTCCATGTGGACAGCCCCGCCGGCACCCACGCCGTGGAGCGGCTGGATGACGGCGGGTTTGCCCTGGACCTGGGCCAGCCCCGCTGGGCGCCGGCGCAGATCCCCCTGTCCGGCTTCGTGCACGAACAGGCCCAGTACACGCTGGACCTGGGCGGCCGGCAGGTCGCCTTCGGCGCGGTGTCGATGGGCAACCCGCACGCGGTGATCGAGGTGGACGACGTGGACACCGCCGAGGTAGCCGTGCTCGGCCCTGCGCTGCAGCGCAGCCCGGCATTCCCGCAGCAGTGCAACGTCGGTTTCGCCCAGGTGCTGGCACCGGACCACATCAAGCTGCGCGTGTACGAGCGCGGCACCGGCGAGACCCTGGCCTGCGGCAGCGGCGCCTGTGCGGCCGTGGTGTCGCTGGTGCGGCGCGGCCGGCTGGGGCGCCAGGCCACCGTGTCGCTGCCCGGCGGCGACCTGCGCATCAACTGGCCGTCCGACGACGCAGGCGTCACCATGGCCGGCCCGGCCGCATTCGTGTTCGAAGGACGTTGGCATGACTGATCAGCAAGGCAGGCAGGGTGCGCATGAGGTCGCGGCCTGGCTGCGGCGGCACCCGGAGTTCCTCAAGCAGTTCCCCGACCTGGCCCTGAGCCTGGTGGTGCCGCGCGAGGATGGCCCGGCCGCCTCGCTGGCCAGCTACCAGCTGGAAGTGCTGCGCGACAAGAACCGCGAGCTGTCGCGGCGCCTGGCCGAGTTGTCGGCCACCGCGCTGGGCAACGAGCGCCTGGCGGTGCGCACCCACCAGCTCACCCTGGCACTCATGCGCCAGGACAGCCTTGCCGCCACCCTGCAGGCGATGGCCGCCTCGCTGGCCGAGGATTTCGACGGCGACCTGGTGCGCATCATCGCGTTCCGCCCGGTGGACGGGCTGGACGATGCCGAGTGGCTGCGGGTGATTGCCGAGGATGCGCCGGAGCTTTCCGCGTTCCGCGATGCGCTGGCCGCCGGCGAGCCACTGTGCGGGCGCCTGCAGGCGGACAAGAACGCACTGCTTTACGGCGAGCGCCAGGACGAAGTGCAATCCAGCGCACTGCTGCCGCTGGCCGGCACCGGCCTGGTGGCCGTGGGCAGCCACGACCCGAACCGCTTCTATCCCGGCATGGGCACCCTGTTCCTGCGGATGATGGGCGAGGCCCTGGTCGCGGCGGTGGAACGCTTCGCCGACTGAGCCGGGCCGCCCCGGACACGGGTTCGCGCACGCGGCGCGATTCGCGCATCATCGCCGCATGGATGGCACGCCGCACCCGCGATCATGAAGCACGGCATCGAGGCCTTCCTCGAACACCTGCAGGTGGAGCGTGCCGTCTCCGCGCACACGCTCGATGCCTACCGGCGCGACCTGCAGGCGCTGCGCGACTGGGCGCAACACCACGCCATGGATGACCTTGCCCGGCTGGATGCCAGCCACCTGCGCGACTTCATCGCCACCGAACACCGCCGCGGGCTGGCACCCAAGAGCCTGCAGCGGCGCCTGTCGGCCTGCCGCAGCTATTACACTTGGCTGCTGCGCAACAACCTGATCCCGGCCAGCCCCGCCGCAGGCCTGCGCGCGCCCAAGGCCCCGCGCAAGCTGCCGCAGGTGCTGGACGTGGACGAAGCGGTGCGCCTGGTCGAAGTGCCCACCGACGCACCCCTGGGCCTGCGTGACCGCGCCCTGCTGGAACTGTTCTATTCCTCTGGCCTGCGCCTGAGCGAACTGTGCACCCTGCGCTGGCGCGACCTGCAGGCGCAGCCGGGCCTGGTGACGGTGCTGGGCAAGGGCGGCAAGCAGCGCAACGTGCCGGTGGGCTCGCATGCCCGCCAGGCGCTGGACCAGTGGCGTGCCTCCACCGGCGCCGGCAGCGACGACCCCGTGTTTCCCGGCCGCGGCGGCGGGCCCATCAGCCAGCGCGCCGTGCAGGTGCGCGTGCGCCAGCTCGCCGCACGCCAGGGCCTGTTCAAGCACGTGCACCCGCACATGCTGCGCCACAGCTTCGCCAGCCACGTGCTGGAATCCTCCGGCGACCTGCGCGGCGTGCAGGAACTGCTGGGCCACGCCGACATCGCCACCACCCAGATCTACACCCACCTGGATTTCCAGCACCTGGCCAAGGTGTACGACGCCGCCCACCCACGGGCCAGGCGCAAGGGGAAGGGTGGGGGGGAGTAAGTGGGCGTGCTATCGGGCGAATCTGCCTGATATCGCCGGGAAGGTGCGGAAGTGTCGGATAACACCGGGCGCGGAGAAGGCAGGGGATGACGGCATCGTCGCGTAAGGTAGGTGGTTCAGTGCCGAAACCGGCCTGCTTGCTCCGGTTTGCCGGCATGAATATACTCGGTGCTACACCCCGCTTTTGGGGTCTACTAGGCGTTAGGCCTATGCAGTTCGAGTCACTCGCCGGGAAGAAGCTGCTCTCGATACGCTTGCTGAGCGTTGGAACTCATCCTGCTTGGGTAGACAGTTCTTCCCCCCAGATCGCGACGTACGCGGCAAACCTGGAACTTGCGGACGCTACCTGCGTACAGGTTTGCCCGTGCGAGGTGCCGATCGCGGGAAAATACCCAGCTTTGGGCATCGAACTACGTGACTGGTTAGGCTCGCCAGGAGTTCAGCGCTGGGGAGAGGGTGAGGAGTATTCTGTAGCAATGCCCAAGGAGCTAGATGGGTTCCTTCCCGCGGTGATCAATGATTTGCGGGTCTGGGATTCAATGGGTGACGGCACGCTTTCAGCGCTTGACCTTGTTCTTAGCACCGGCCCTACCCTGACGCTTAGACACGTCTTTCCACCAATGATGCTTGGGCTGGACATAAGGGGGCGGGGCCTAACAATGCGTTCAAGCCGAATCCGCTTCGTTCCGCCAAGCACATGGCAGGTATAGCTTGCCATGTGCTTGGCTCCACTACGCTGCTCGGCTTAACTTAAGCGTTAGACCGCAGTCGTTCGCGGAACTGTTCAATGTCCATGCCGCGCTCGCCTTCGCCGACTTGCAGTATCCATTCCGCGGTCTCGGCAGAGTTCGGCAACTGGCCGTTCCAACGCCATGCCAACGCACACGCAACTTGATAGCGGTGCAGTGCGCGCATTTCCGCCTTCCGGTTGGCGCGCTCACAGATCAGACCAAGGCCAAATCCGCAAAGCGCCAGCACAGCCAGCGAAACAATCCACCAGCACATGTTCAGTTCGAGCATTTCGTCACTCCGGTTAGGCTGCGGTCTAACAAGTCGTTCAACGCGAAGCCGCTTCGCGGCTCGCGTTAACTCTGGCGTTAGGTCGGGAGAGAAACGGTGTCAGTCACTCGGTTTCTAGCGCACTTGCATGAACTGGACCCTAAGTTCATCTGCTACGCAGCGGGTCCGGATAGCGCGAAGCGAATCGAAGTACCGGTTCAGCACGCCTTGGGCGCGCCAGCGGAACGTTCCTATCTTAAAAAGCTACGTAGCTTGCTCGGCCAGCATGCGGTGGAGGTTGAAGAGCTATACGCGAAGCACGATGGCTTCGACTTATATGTTCAGTCTCCGGAGCATGTCGGTTTGGTGTGGCTGCCGATCAGCGAATGGGAATCGGCAACTCACCGCTTCAGAGAAGAGTTGGCGGATTGGGGCCGGAGCCTCGATGACGCCTACGACTTCGAGAGGGAAGGTGTTGTATTCGGTGAACCGGCCTTCTCTGGCAATCACTTATTTCTATACAAGGGTGCGGTCTACTATTCGGATCATGATGGTGGTGATGACACCCCGCTTGCGCACTCTTTCAACGAGTTGCTCGAGCGCATAGTCACTGATCCTGCACAGTTCCTATACGACCTTGGATGCTACGCTAGGTACACGGATGGGCAAACCGAGACGCAATGGATACCGGAGCGCTATGTTTCTAGAGACCGGAGGACCTAACAAATTGCTGCACGCGACGCGGGAGACCCGCGCGCGTGAGCAATGGTGTTAGGCCGCAAAGAGCAAGAGCAATCCGTAGTGCTTGCGTTTGGTCGTCTGGCTCATGGCGTCGCGCAGCATCCTTGCTTCGGTCAGTCGATCGCCGCGCGAGATAGATCCGCCGGCCGGTTGCTCGTCTTGGGGTGCTGGGCCGCCGGCCATGCAGTGGGCTGGCCGGCATCGTGGGGCAAGCCCTGGCTTCGGCAGGGTTCCGGCGGACAGGTCGTCGCCGCGCGCCGGCGCTCCTAGCTTGCGGCGGCATCCAGAGCAGAGGCTTGCGTGGTCCCTCCCTGTCGTCGCATGCTGCGGCCTAACTGTTCATTCAAGCCGAACCCGCTTCGCGGGTCGGCTTAATTCAGGTGTTAGACATCACAAATCCAAACATCCGGCCGCCTCATGCTCACCTCTGAAGTCCTGGATTACACCAGTCGCAGCGTGCTGTGCTGGCTTGCCACCGTCGACGAAACGGGTCAGCCGAACGTCTCCCCGAAGGAGATATTTGCTGCCTTCGACTCTCAGCACATCGTAGTTGCAAACATTGCATCGCCAACGAGTGAACGCAACATCGAAGTCAATTCTCGTGTTTGCATCAGCTTCGTCGATATCTTTGTTCAAAAGGGATTCAAGGTCATCGGTACCGCGCGGAATATAAGAAGATCCGACGCCGATTTCTCTAAGTGGTCTACGCCGCTGGAAGCTATGGCCGGTGCGAAGTTTCCTATTCGCTCCGTCTTCGTCATTCAGGCCGTCTCAGTGGAGCCAATCATTGCCCCGAGTTATCGCCTCTATACCGCCGAAACAACAGAGAAATCGCAGGTAGCGTCTGCTATGCAAACGTATGGCGTTCAGAGGAGCAGCGATGTCTAACCCAGCATGCAAGCGGACCGGAGTACCGGCCGCTTCATTCAAACGTTAGAGCGCATGACAGATCACCCCGAACTCCATGAACTCCACCGTCAGTACTCGGACAGTCAGTCCAAGTATGTTTACTTTCTATTGGCAGCGGCGGGAGCTGCCATGGGATACGCGCTGCAAAAACTCGATGGCTTGCCATTGTCTTGGCAGGCTGCTCCGGGTCTACTCGCTGTCGGATGCTGGCTCATCAGCTTCTTCTGCGGCTGCAAGCGTATTACCTGGACTCAATCAACCATGTACGCCAACTTCGCACTTCTTCAAATGCAGTACGGCCTCCATCCCGAGCAACCGCCCCCGCATCTTGCACATGCCGCCATGTCTGGCGTTCGCAAAGCAATAGAGAACAACTCTAATTCTGCAAGCAGGTACTACCGTTCCCAGTTCTGGTTTCTAGCGTTGGGTGTAGCGGCATTTATTGCATGGCGCGTGCTAGATATGATTAGGCTCGTTCCGGATGCGCCCTAACAGTTCATTCAAGCCGAACCCGCTTCGCGGGTCGGCTTAATTCAGGCGTTAGGTGACCATGAAAAGAGATCGCACGGATGCACAGACTTACAGCTTTTGGCGCATCACAATACTTACGTGGTTGGCAGCGCTCGCACTACCTAGCGCGCTGAAAAAATCCGGCGCAACATGGATCGTGCTGGGATGCGGGTTTATGATTGCCTTCAGCCTTTATGAAGGTATTAAGGCAAAACTCAATGGTGACCGCCAGGCCTTTGTCGCTCGGGCCGTTGCGCCAGTAGCATTGGTGGCCTTGGCTACTGTTTGGGTGTTCCGCGATAGACTATTCACCTAACAGTTCATTCAAGCCGACGCCGCTGTGCGGCACGGCTTAATTCAGGCGTTAGGCCACTTGTTCATCTATATCGACGAATCCGGAAGCTTCGTCCTATCGCCAACGGTCGGTAGTTGAAACATTGTGGCTGCATACGCTGTTCCAGAGGCAGACCGGAGGCGAGTGGAATTGGTTCTGCGGGATCTAAAGCTCGCTTGCGGCTGTTCTTACACTGATGAGGTAAAGCTCAAAGACCTCAAGGAACCGCAGCTCAAACGGCTACTTCATAGGCTGCGCGAGCTAGAGTCGACACTTTTCATATCCGGCATTGATCTTGGCATGCAAAAATCGGCTGCAATCGCGCAACATCAAGCGATTCAAGTCGAGAAGATCCTCGTCAATATGCCGCGGATGCTTTACGCAGAAGGCCGCGCGCTTATTGAAGACCTTGCTTCAAGGGTCAAGCGGCTCTCGCCGCAGCTGTATACCCAACTCGTGGTTCAGGTCGACTTGTTGGACCAAGTCTATCGATCGACAACCTTGTACTACTCCCAGCGCATCCCAGCGACTCTCGGGGCCTTTCGTTGGCGCATAGATGAGAAGAATTCAACGCGTCCTCTATTTGAGGAGACAATGCGGCATATGGCACCAGCTCTTCTTCAATCGAAATCTTTGCGGGAGCCAGGAATTTTTGTAGAAGGATTTGACTACACTCACTATGAGCGCGCGTTTGGGTACAGGGAAGACGAAATTCCAACGTACCTGCAGGAGGAGACGGGCACGGAGATCAAGTCTGCGTCCAATCTGGGCAAGGTTTTGTCAGATTTTTCGTTTGTTCGGTCACATGACGTACCCGGAGTTCAAGTGGCCGATCTCCTAGCTTCCACTTTCCGCCGCGCGTTGAAGGGTGAGTTCCAAGACAACATTGGCGTGGCGCGCCTACTTGGAGAGTTGACTGTCCAGCGGGCAAAGCCTAATCCTTCGATACATTTGATAACGCTGTCTGAGGAAACGTTTGCTTCAGGTCATGCGTTCGACGTAGCGCAAGCCGCAAAGGAAACCGCAAGGCCAATGCTCAAGTAATGGGGACGCGGCCTAACAATTCATTCAAGCCGAACCCGCTTCGCGGGTCGGCTTAATTCAGGCGTTAGGCGCAAAAGGGGGATCACAATGAAAGCGATAAAGCTCCTTCTCGTTCTGCTGATGCTCGGCACCATTAGTACCGCTGCTGCGCAATATCGGCAGGCCGCTCCAAACAATGTCTGCAACTGCAAGGGCTATTTTGGCCCCGGAGGCCCGTGTTATGCGGGCCCAGGCGGTCCCGCCTACGACGGCCCAGGCGGCCCTGCTTACCGTGGGCCAGGCGGAGCCTGCTACGCCGGTCCGGGTGGTCGTGAGTACGACGGTCCTGGCGGAGATGCGTACGACGGCCCGGGAGGCCCGCGCTACAACGGCCCGGGCGGCCCAGCGTATGACGGCCCCGGTGGACCTGCCTATTCCGGTCCGGGAGGCGCCTGTTATGCAGGCCCTGGCGGACCTTGCTACTCAGGCCCCGGAGGCACGGGCCGAGAGTGTCCGGCAATCTGCAAATAGGCCTGCCCTCCGCGCGTGCCGCCTAACAATTCCGTAAGGAGCTTCCCGTCAACCCCGAGTACATGACGCTCTTGCCTTGAGCTTCAGGCGTTTGCTGTAACCGGTTTGTCGCGTGTTGCGGTACCACTCGCCAGAGTGATTGGGTGTTCGAAGCGTTGCCAGACTGCATTTCCGTAAACGGTCTTGTTGGATCGGTGTTGCTGATCCGCGTTGATATCGAAGTGGCAGAAGGCGTGGGCGAGCAGATGAAGCAGCGAGCAATAGAGGCCGGGTATCTGTCGTTGTTTCCTCCGGATGCGTCCAGAGGAGAGCAGGGCCTGACATTTCGCCGGGAGTTCAGGTTCTCACCTGACCTGGTCCGACGTGACCAACTCGTTTTCGTCTTGGAGGAGTCCACATGACTGGAGTGCTGATGCTGCTGGTGGCGGTTCTGGCTCTGTTCGCAGTCTCGCTCCAGCCAAAGCCTAGACGGGTGCCGGATCTTCCCGCCCCCTCGGATGATGTCCTGAGCCTGCTTGGGGCTGGCAAGCGGGTTCGGGCAATCCGGGCGTGTCGTCGACAGACGGGCGCGTCTTTGCTGGAGGCAAGCAGGGTCATTACCCACCATGAGTCCTGACAGTTCCGTATCCAGCCTGTTCAAGAGCCATCGTGCCGCATCTGTCATGGCGCAGGTGGCGTGATGGGCATCAGGAGGATGATGAGGTGCGTGGAGCCTGTGCCGGGCGGAGTGCCGCGAACCAGGTTTGGTGGCCAGCTGATTCATCGACACGCATGCCGCCAAAGGCAGGCTGTTGTGGCAGTGCGGGTGAGGCGAGGCCGCCGAACAAGGGGAAGCTTGCGGCGCGCGTGGCTGTGACCGGCTGTGCAGCGCTGGCGTAGGATGTGGCCCGATCGTTCCGGCGCCGCTCCATGGCCGCGCTGGTTTGCGCACGCGCGGGGCCACGACAGGGAGGTGCCATGGAGTTGAGCGTGATCGGGGCGCAGGGTGACATGCGTCGTGGCTACTGCAGCGGGGCGCCCGGCATCCTGGCCTCGGCGCTGGCGTGGTCGGTGGCCGCGGGCGTGGCGGCGTTGATGTCGACCCAGGGCGCCATATGGACCCTTTTGGTTGGCGGTGCACTCATCCACCCGGTCGGCCTGGTGCTGTGCCGCGTGTTCGGTGCGCCGGGTGCGCACAGCCGGGGCAATCCGCTCGGGCAGCTGGCCGGCGCCAGCACCTTCTGGCTCATCTTCAGCCTGCCGCTGGCCTACGGGCTCGGGCTGCAGGACCCGGCGTGGTTCTTCGCCGCCATGCTGCTGGTCATCGGCGGGCGCTACCTGGTGTTCGCCACGCTCTATGGCATGCGGTTCTACTGGGTGCTGGGCCTGGCGCTGGCCGCAGCGGGCGTGGTGCTCGGCATGTTCAGGGCGCCGGTGCTGGCGGTGGTTGCGGCCGGTGCGGCAATCGAGTGGGTGTTCGGCGTGGCCGGAATCGTCCGGCACCGCCGCTGGATGGACGGCCACGGCCGGCTGCAGGCAATGCACCATTCCTGACTGGCATCACGCGGATTCGGTCCGGCGCTTGAACCGGGGCGCGGTGGCCCCCAACTGGTGGGGTATCACCCCGGAGGCCGCATGGACCCCAGCCGCAACCCCAATGTGTTCCACGCCACCACCATCGTCTGCGTGCGTCGCGGCGACAAGGTGGCCATCGCCGGCGACGGCCAGGTCACCCTTGGCCACACCGTGATGAAGGGCAACGCGCGCAAGGTGCGCCGGCTTGGCCGCGATGGCCAGGTGCTGGCCGGCTTTGCCGGTGCGGCCGCCGATGCGTTCACCCTGTTCGAGCTGTTCGAGGCCAAGCTCGAAAAGCATGGCCAGCTCACCCGCGCAGCCGTGGAACTGGCCAAGGATTGGCGCACCGAACGCCGCCTCGGCAAGCTCGAGGCGCTGCTTGCGGTGGCCGACCGCGAGACCTCGCTGGTCATCAGTGGCACCGGCGATGTGATCGAGCCGGAGGACGGCATCATCGCCATTGGCTCCGGCGGCAGCTATGCGCTGTCGGCCGCGCGTGCGCTGATGGCACATACGCAGCTGGACGCCCGCACCATTGCCACCGAGGCAATCGGCATCGCCGGCGACATCTGCATCTATACCAACCGCAACGTGGTGGTCGAGGAACTGTGATGAGCAACAACACGTCGTCCACCATGACCCCGCGCGAGATCGTGCAGGAGCTGGACCGCCACATCGTCGGCCAGCAGGCGGCCAAGCGCGCGGTCGCCATCGCCCTGCGCAACCGCTGGCGGCGCATGCAGCTTGATCCAGAGCTGCGCAACGAGGTGATGCCCAAGAACATCCTGATGATCGGCCCCACAGGCGTGGGCAAGACCGAGATCGCGCGGCGCCTGGCCACCCTGGCCAATGCGCCGTTCGTGAAGGTGGAGGCCACCCGCTTCACCGAGGTGGGTTACGTGGGCAAGGACGTGGAACAGATCATCCGCGACCTGGCCGATACCGCGGTGAAGATGTACCGCGAGCAGGCCAAGGCACGCGTGCGCCTGCAGGCCGAAGAGCGCGCCGAGGAACGCATCCTCGATGCGCTGCTGCCGCGCCGTAGCGCGCCGTCGATGGGCTTCGGGCCGGGGCAGGCCGAGGTGCAGGTGTCCGGGCCGGAGGACTCCACCCGCGCCAAGTTCCGCAGGATGCTGCGCGATGGCGAACTGGACGAGCGCGAGATCGAGCTGGAGCTGTCGGCGCATGCCGCATCGGTGGACATCATGACTCCGCCGGGCATGGAGGAAATGGGCCAGCAGTTGCGGCAGATGTTCGCCAGCCTCGGCGGCGGCAAGACCCACAAGCGCACCCTCACCATCAAGGCGGCCCGGCCGCAGTTGGTGGAGGAGGAGGCCGGGCGCCTGGTCAACGAGGACGACGTGCGCGCCGAGGCGATCGAGGCCTGCGAGCAGCACGGTATCGTGTTCCTCGACGAGATCGACAAGGTGGCCAAGCGTGGCGATTCGGGCGTATCCGGCGGCGACGTCTCGCGCGAGGGCGTGCAGCGCGACCTGCTGCCGCTGGTGGAAGGCTCGTCCGTTTCCACCAAGTACGGCACGGTGAAGACCGACCACATCCTGTTCATCGCGTCCGGCGCGTTCCACCTGGCCAAGCCTTCGGACCTGATCCCGGAGCTGCAGGGCCGGTTCCCGATCCGGGTCGAGCTGACCGCGCTGAGCAAGGAGGATTTCGTGCGCATCCTCACCGAGCCCAAGGCCGCGCTCAGCCGCCAGTACGTGGAGCTGATGGCGACCGAAGGGGTGACGCTGGCGTTCACCGGCGAGGCCATCGAGCGCCTGGCCGAGATCGCCGCACAGGTCAACGAACGCCAGGAAAACATCGGCGCGCGGCGCCTGCACACCGTGCTCGAGCGCCTGCTCGACACGCTCAGCTACGAGGCCCCGGACCGGGACGGCCAGTCGGTATCCATCGACCGCGCCTACGTCGATGAACATCTGGGCGAACTGGTGCAGGACCCGGACCTGAGCCGCTACATCCTCTGATCGCACAAAGCCCGGACCCAGCGCCGTCGGCCGATCTGCTAGCGTTCCCTGGTCATCCAATGGGGCGCGGCATGCAGCCAGCAGGCGGGGAGGTGGGGGCGACGGTGCTGGTGGTCGGCGCCGGCGGATTCCTTGGCGGCTACATCGCCGCCGCGCTGCGTGCGGCTGGCTGGACGGTGCTGCGCGGGGTCCGCGCGGCTGGCGCCTCCGCCGATGCGCGGCATTGCGACCTGGCGACGATGCTCGCGCCGGAGGACTGGCTGCCGGTGCTCGATGGCGTCGATGCGGTGGTCAACGTGGCCGGCATCCTGCGCGAGACCGGCAGCCAGCGGTTCGACCCCATCCACCACGACGCGCCGCTGGCGCTGGCGCGCGCCTGCGTGGCCGCCGGCGTCCGCCGCTTTGTCCAGGTGTCGGCGCTGGGCGATCCGGCAGACGGCCCCTTCCTCGCTTCCAAGCACCGCTTCGACGACGCCCTGCTGCAGTTGCCGCTGGACGCGGTGGTGTTGCGGCCCTCGGTGGTCTATGCGCCGTCCGGCTCCTATGGCGGCACCTCGCTGCTGCGCGCGCTGGCGGCGCTGCCGGTGGCGACGCTGCTGCCGGGCGACGGGCGCTGGCCGCTGCAGCCGGTTGCGGCCGAAGACCTGGCCAGGCTGGTAGCACGCGCGCTGGACGCGCCGGTGCGTGGCATCCACGAGGTTGGCGGGCCACGACCGATGAGCCTGCGCGAGTACCAGCTCACCTGGCGGCAGTGGCTGCGCACCCCCGGCGTGCGTGCCTGGCCGACGCCCGAATCCTGGGTGTCGCGGCTGGTGGCCTGCTGGGAACGGCTGGGCAGCGGGCCGGTGGGCCAGACCATGTGGCGCATGCTCCGGCGCGGCAACGTCACCGCGGCCGATGCGCACGTTGGGTTGCAACGCGACTTCGGCTTCGCACCGCGTGCGCTGCATGAGGTGCTGGGCGCACATCCCAGCCAGGTGCAGGACCGCTGGCACGCGCAGTTGTACTTCCTGGCCCCGGCGCTGCACCTGGCCGTGGTGCTGCTGTGGCTGCTGTCGGCGTGGGTGGGCCTGGCCACCCCGGCCGCGGAGATCGTGGCGATGGCGGCAGGCACGGCGCTGGAGAACGTGGCGATTCCACTGGCGCGCGGCTGCGCGGTGCTCGATCTGGTACTGGCGCTGTGGCTGCTTTCCGGCCGCGGCCTGCGCATGGCCGTTGCGGTGATGATGGGATGCGTGGTGGCCTATACCTGCGTGCTCGGCGTGCTGTGGCCGGGGACCTGGATGGACCCGCTGGGCGGCATGGCCAAGAACCTGGTGGTGCTGCCCGCCCTGGCGGTGCTGTGGGTACTCTCGGACCGGAGATGAGATGGAAGCCTACCTGCTGGTGAAGTGGATCCACGTCCTGTCTTCGACCCTGCTGTTCGGCACCGGCCTGGGCATCGCCTTCTTCATGTGGATGGCGCACCTGCGCGGCGACCCGGCGCACATCGCCGCTACCGCGCGCACGGTGGTGATCGCAGACGCCTGCTTCACCGCGCCGGCGGTGGTGGTGCAGTTTCTCAGCGGCTGGTGGCTGGTGCGCTTCCTCGGCCTGCCGCTGGACTACTCATGGGTGCGCGCGGCGCTGTGGCTGTTCGTGCTGGTGGGCTGCTGCTGGCTGCCGGTGCTGTGGCTGCAGGTGCGCGCGCGCGACCTGGCGCGCGCCGCGGTCGCGCAGGGCACGTCGCTGCCACGCCAGTACCGGGTGGTGATGCGCTGGTGGTTCATCCTCGGCTGGCCGGCCTTCATCGGGGTGATGGCGATCTTCTGGCTGATGGTGGCCAAGCCGGCCGGGCTGTAGAGCCGGCCTTGCCGGCGACCGCCATGCGCAACCTCCTGGCAGATCCGCCAGCCTGGGTGGTCGCCGGCCAGACCGGCTCCTACAACAGGGATGCCTGCGTTCAGCGCACCGCGTCGCGGCACTCGTCGAGTTTGCCGACCAGGCCGTCCAGGGTGAACTCGGCGTTGACGCTGAAGTCGTAGGGCCATTCGTATCCGGCTACCAGCAGGCGCCGGCCGCCGGCACGGATCTGCGCGACCAGTTGCTGCGCGCGCGCGCCGGACAGGCCGTCGGTTTCGGAGATCGCCTTGTTGCCATCGACCCGGAACGCGTGCGGGCGCCGGGGGAAGTCGGCGCCGACGATCAGGCAGTGAGTGCATCGTGGATGGCGCGCGCGACCTGCGCATCATCCAGGTACCCGGCGATGCCGTGGCGGTTGTCGGTGTGGTTGCGCACGTGGGTCATGTTCTCGATCCGGAAATCCGCCGGGTGCAGCGGGAAGCGCGCGGGGCTGAGCGGATACAGCGCCACCACGTCGCGCTCGTCCATGGCGTTGGTCCAGCGGCCCACGCAGTCCGGGCGGACGATGGGCTTGCCCAGCGAATCGCGGATCCGGGTCACGCCCAGCGGCGAGCCCAGGGTGATCAGCACCGGCACCTTCCACTTGCATGCCGTGCCCAGCCGGCGCAGCACGTTGAAGGCCACCACCGTGCCCAGCGAGTGGGCCACCACCACGGTCTCCGCTTCCGGGTCGAAGGCACAGGCCACGCCGGTATCGATCACGTTGCGCACCGCCTCGTTTTTCAGGTAGTGGTACACGTCGCGGGTGGCCAGGGCGATGCTGGCGCCGCTGGCATAGGGCACGAAGCGGTCGATGCCCTTGAGCGCGGCCCGCACCCATTTCCAGTTCAGCACGCCGCGCTCGACCACCTCGTCGCCGGCCATCTGCACGATCTGCTCCTCGCTCAGGCCGGCCTGCTGGGCGATCTCGGCGATCACCGCGCGCACGAACGCCTGCTCGTCGGCGTCGGCTCCGGTGCCGCGCACGATCACCTCGTCCGCCTCGCCGTGCGGGATGTCGCGCGACAGCTGGTCCAGGGTGTCGCCGTAGTAGGGGAAGCGGATCCGGTCGCGGTCCAGCGGCAGCGCCAGGCCGCTCCTGGCCAGGCCCTCCTCCAGCCCCTGGATCCATTCTTCCTTGAGTGCGCCCGCATCCTTGTTCTCCTGCGCGCGTCCATGCACGAACACCAGCTGCCTCATCATCGGATCTCCCGTGTGGTCAAAGCCTGCCTGATCCGGTCCACGCCGCGCGGGTCGTACAGCGACCACGGCGACTGGCGCACGGTGGCTTGCAGTCCTTCCAGTGCCGGATGCGGTTTCACCCCGAGTGCCCGCATCAGGGTCCAGCCCTGGGCCAGCAGCGGCACGCATGGCACCACCATGTCGCCGGGCTCCACCCGGCGCCCGCGCAACTGGCGGGTGAGCATGGCCAGGTCGAAGAAGGTGGCGTCGATGTCCTCGCCCAGCAGGCGCGACATCGCACCGATCCGGGTCACCGGGTCCAGGTCGCCTTCGTGGAAGGCGTAGGCCGCGTACAGCGCCATGCCCGGGTCCAGGTGCCTGCGGTACTGGATGCCCGCGGCGAGGCGGTCGGCGCCGGCCGCATCCATGCGGAAGCGGCCATTGCGGGTGGCGGTGGCGGCCACCGCGCGCAGTGCGCGCAGTGCGTCCGCATGCTCGGCGTACGCGGGCCAGCGGCCATGGTTGGCCGAAGGCTCCCAGGCCATGTCCACCAGCTCGCCATCCACGAAGGTCAGCGCGCTCACGTGGTTGCGCAGCACCGGCACCAGGGCGCCGCTGCCATCGGCGAACTGCAGCAGCACGCTGGCCGCCGGCCCGTCGATGGCGCGCACCTCGACCTGCGCAGGCGTGCCTTCCAGGCATCGCACCTCGGCATAGGCCGATGCCGCCGCGGCCACCTGCGCACCGCGCACCTTGATGCCGCAGCGCGAGCCGAAGCGGTCCGGGCCGAACGCTGCGGAAATGCGCTTGAGCGCGGCCAGGCGCAGGTCGGGGTCCTGCAGCTGCGGCACGGCCGCCGTGCCCGGCAACTGCACGCGCCGGGCACGCGCGTGGCGCGGGGCCTGACCGGCAGCGCGCTCGCCGGTGGCGCTGAGGATGCCCTTGGTGCGCGGCGGCGGGGCGCTGCCGGACGGTGTCGGTCGCGTGCGCCGTGGCGTGGCGGACACGGGCGCTGCCATATCGTTGCCATCGGCAGGTGGCAGGCGCGCCAGCCACAGGTCGTCGGAGGTGATGATGGCGTCGGGCACCTGGTTGACCCGCGCGATCAGGCCGCGCCCGGCCACGATTTTCGGGATCGCCGTTTCCAGGTGCCGGGCCAGTGGCCGCGGATACAGGAAGCGGGCCGCGCCCGCGGTGTCGGAGCCGGCGGCCAGCACCTCGGGCACGTCGCCGTGCAGGGCCCGCAGCAGCTCGCCGGTGTACAGCGCGCTGTAGCCGGCCGCGGCCTCGCCGGGGTCGCGGATCTCGGCGGCGGTGCGGCCCAGCCGGCAGGCGAACAACTGGTCCACCGGATGGCTGCGGTCGCTGGCGGCGTTGTTCGGAAACACGTCCTGGCCAACCACGTTCTGGGCCTGGATGCCTTCGGCCGCCACCCGGCAGGCATCGGAGATCATCACCACGTGCGGGATGCCGCAGTAACGCGCCAGCTCGACGCTGCCGCGCACGTTGACCGCCGCAGCGGTGCGTTCGGGCGCACCGGACAGCAGCCAGACCTCGCCACGGTTGATATTGACCCCGTGCCCGGCGAAGTACAGCAGCAACTGGTCCACCCCGGGGCCGGCCACGATGCCGGCGATGGCCTCGTAGATCTGGTCGGGGGTGACCGTGGCGCCGTCGGCATCGGTGAGCAGCACGGCCTGGGCCGGGGCGACCATGCCGGTGCCGACCGCCCAGTCACGCATGCGCCGGGCGCCCTCGGCGGCGTCATGCAGCAACGGCAGGTGGCCGGTGCGGTCGACGCCGACAAAGATGCCTGCCCGGATCATCCGTTCTCCTGTTCCGCGGCCCGGGGGTGAAGGCCCGGGCGGTCGCGGTGCTGGACCAGCACGATATCAGCCATGCCGTGGCCCGCGATGACGCGGCCGTATGGAACCACGCCGCCGGGGAGGCGGTGCCATAATCGGCGCATGAGCCCGACCCCCGACACGCAGTCCCCCTACGAGAGCGGCACCACCCACTTCGGCTTCCGCGACGTGCCCGCGGGCGAGAAGCAGAAGCTGGTGGGCCAGGTGTTCACGTCGGTCGCGCGCAGGTATGACCTGATGAACGACCTGATGAGCCTGGGCATTCACCGCGCGTGGAAGCGCTATTTCACCGCGACCTGCCAGGTCAAGCCGGGCGACCGGGTGCTGGACCTGGCCGGCGGCACCGGCGACATCGCCGCGCTGCTGAAGCGGCGGGTGGGCGATGCCGGCACCATCGTGCTGGGCGACATCAACGCCGGCATGCTGTCGGTGGGGCGCGACCGGATGACCGACCGCGGCGTGGTCGCCGGCCTCGAGTACGTGCAGTGCAATGCCGAGAAGCTGCCGTTCCCGGATGCCAGCTTCGACCTGGTGACCATGGCCTTCGGCCTGCGCAACGTGACCGACAAGGCGGCCGCCCTGGGCGAGATCACGCGGGTGCTGCGGGTGGGCGGGCAGGCGCGGGTGCTGGAGTTCTCGGAAGTGCGCGCGGAGTGGTTCAAGCCGCTCTACGACTTCCACTCGTTCAAGGTGTTGCCGAAGCTGGGCCAGTTGTTCGCCGGTGACGGCGACAGCTACCAGTACCTGGCCGAGAGCATCCGCAAGCATCCGCCGCAGGAGCAACTGCGCGCGATGATGGAGGCGGCCGGTCTTTCGCGCTGCGGCTACGTCAACCTCAGTGGCGGCATCGTGGCGGTGCACACCGGCTACAGGGTCTAGGCGCCTGCTGCAACGGTCCGGACGCGTCGGGGCGGGGTTACACTTGCAACTTCCCCCGGTTCATTGCAAGCCCTCATGCGTCTTACTGCCCTGCTGTTTCCCCTGGCCATGATCGCCGCCGGCTGCTCCGGCGACACAGCCGCCCCGGGCGATGCCCCGCCCGCCGTCCAGTCTCCCGAGGCCGCAACCGTGTCCGAGCGCCGCCACGACGAGCATTCGCATGCGCAGCCGGACAAGGTCCGGATCGCCGACCTGGCCCTGGACCTGGCCCTGGACTTCGATGCCCGGCAATTGGCCGGGACCGCCACCTACACACTGGAGTGGACCGATCCTGCGGCCACCCAACTGGTGCTGGATACCCGCGAGCTTGCGATCGAGAAGGTCGAAGCGGACGCCAACGGCGCCTGGACGCCGCTGCAGCACGCGCTGGACGCGGCCGACCCGGCGTTCGGCAGCCGCCTGGCGATCGAGGTGCCGCAGCGCAATGCCAGGGTGCGGGTGACCTACCGCACCGCGCCGACCGCCTCGGGCCTGCAGTGGCTGGAGCCGTCGATGACCGAGGGCGGCGTGCAGCCTTTTATGTTCAGCCAGTCGCAGGCGATCCACGCGCGCAGCTGGGTGCCGCTGCAGGACACCCCCGGCGTGCGCTTCACCTACAGCGCGCACGTGACCAGCCGCCCGGACGTGATGGTGCTGATGAGCGCCGACAACGATCCGGCCGCGCCGCGCGACGGCGATTACAGCTTCCGCATGCCGCAGCCGATCCCGTCCTACCTGCTGGCCATTGCCGCGGGCGACCTGGTGTTCAAGCCGATCTCCGCGCGCAGCGGCGTGTGGGCCGAGCCGGCGATGATCGACCGGGCGGTGGCCGAGTTCGAGGACACCGAAAAGATGATCGCCACCACCGAGGCGCTGTACGGGCCGTACCGGTGGGAGCGTTACGACATGCTGGTGCTGCCGCCGTCGTTCCCGTTCGGCGGCATGGAGAACCCGCGCCTGACCTTCCTCACCCCGACCGTGATCGTGGGCGACAAGTCGCTGGTCTCGCTGATCGCCCATGAGCTGGCGCACAGCTGGTCCGGCAACCTGGTGACCAATGCGAGCTGGAAGGACATCTGGCTCAACGAGGGGTTCACCACCTACGTCCAGGGCCGCATCACCGAGGCGCTGTATGGCGAGGAGATGGCGCAGATGGAGCGCCAGATCGACCACGACACGCTGAAGGACGAGATGGCCGGCATGCGGCCCGAGGACCAGTTGCTGGCGCTTGCGCCGCTGCCCGGGCGCGACCCGGACGAAGCGCTCAGCGAAGTGCCCTATGCCAAGGGCGCGTGGTTCCTGCAGTTCATCGAGGAGCGCGTGGGCCGCGCCAATTTCGACGCGTTCCTGCGCAGCTGGTTCGATGACCACGCGTTCCAGAGCGTGGATGGCGACCAGTTTGTCGCGTACCTGAAGCAGAACCTGCTGGCCGCCCATCCCGGCGCGGTGCGCGACGAGGAGCTGGAGCAGTGGCTCAACCAGCCCGGGATCCCGCCCACCGCCCCGATCGCGCGGTCGCGCACCTTTGCCAATGTGGATACCGCGCGCATCGCCTGGCGCGGCAGCGCGATCCTGCCCAATGCGCAGGTCACCAGCGAGTGGGGCACCCATGCGTGGGTGCGGTTCCTGGAGAGCATGGGCGACACCCTGCGGGTCGAGCAGCTCGAGCAGCTGGACCAGGCCTACGGTTTCACCGGCACGGCCAATGGCGAGATCGCCATGCGCTGGTATCCGCTGGCGATCCGCAGCGGGTATCCACCGGCGCAGGAAGCGGCAGGCGCGTTCATCCAGCGGGTGGGCCGGCGCAAACTGATCCTGCCCATCTACCAGGCGCTGGCCACCACCGCCGAAGGCCGGGCATTTGCCCGCGAGGTGTTCGAACGGGCGCGCCCGGGCTACCACCCGATCACCACCGCGTCGGTGCAGGCATTGCTGGACAAGGCCGCCGAACCAGCCCCGCAGGCGGCTGCGGCCCCGGCCGCGGCAACGACCGGGCAGCCGGAGCCGTGATGCGCCCGACCCGCCTGGCTGCTGCCCTGCTGGCCGCCGCCGGGTTGCTTGCCGCCGCTGCCTGTACCGACCGCGAGGCCGAGCGCCAGGCCCGTGCCCAGGCCGAGGCGCAGCAAACGCAACGGGCGGCCGCGCAACTGCAGCGCGAATACGACGCGGCGGTGGCGGCCCACAAATGGGAACTGGCCCGGGTGCACGGCGCCGCGCTGCTTGCCCAGTATCCGGACACGCCGGCCGCCGCGCAGGTGGAGCCGGCGCTGGCCGACGTGACCGCCCGCGCGGAGGCTGCGCGCGAGCAGCGGCGCCTGGAAGCGCTGTGGACCTACGCGCGGGCCAGTGCCGGGGGCGGCGAACAGCGCACCGCGGCCATCCTCAGCCAGGACACCGTCGACACCGGCGGCAGTGCCCCGGCCAGGGTGCAACTGGTGGTCCGCGACCACCCCGAATGGAAGCGCAGCACCTACCTGGTGCTGCAGGGCGGCGATTTCGCCTGCTACGGTGGCTGCCGGGTCAAGGTGCGGTTCGACGACACGGCGCCGAAGGCGATGTCCGCGTGGCGGCCGGACACCGACGAGGCCATCGCGATGTTCATCGACGATTACCGCGGCCTGTGGCGGCAGGTGCGCAAGGCGCAGCGGCTGCAGATCGAGTTCCCGGTGAAGGCCGGCGGCACCCGCAGCGCGGCCTTCGAGGTCGGCGGCCTGGACCCGCAACAGATGCCCGGCTGGGACTAGGGACGGTACCCGGACTGCGCCCGTATGCATGTGTAGGAGCCGGTCTTGCCGGCGACCGTATGCAGGATGCGGGGGGGCGATCCGGCCCCGCGGTCGCCGGCAAGACCGGCTCCTACAACGGCCCCGCATGACGTCCCGCATGACGGCCGCGCACGACGGCCCCGTACAACGTCCCGCACAACGTCCCGCGCAACGTCCCCGCACGACGGCCCGCATGACGGCCCGCATGTGCAGCCGGTGCGACTGCGCTCAGTCCAGCGAGTAGCCGAACTGCTGCTTGAACTGGTCGTTGAATTCGGTGAAGTCGAAGCGCTGGTTCTGGGTGCCCGGGTGCTCGACCTTCAGCGCACCCATCAGGTTGCCCATGCGGCCGATGGTCAGCCAGTCGCAGCCGCGGCGGATGCCGAAGATCAGGCCGGCGCGGAAGGCGTCGCCGCAGCCGGTGGGGTCCACCACCCGGCGTTCGTGCGCCGGCGGCACCTCCAGGGTCTCTCCCGGTGTGTGCACCAGCGCGCCGCGCGGACCCTGGGTGACGATGTAGGCCTGCACCCGGGCCACGATGTCGCGGTCGCTCCAGCCGGTGCGTTCCTGCAGCAGGTTGGACTCGTAGTCGTTGACCACCACGTACTGGGCCTGCTCGATGAAGCGGCGCAGTTCCTGGCCGTTGAACAGCGGCATGGCCTGGCCCGGGTCGAAGATGAAGGGCACGCCCATCTCCTGGAACTCGTCCGCGTTCTGGATCATGCCATCGCGCCCGTCCGGGCCGACCAGGCCCAGGCTCACCCCGGGCACGTCGCGCACGTGGTTCTCGTGGCTGCGCATCATCGCCCCGGGGTGGAAGGCGGTGATCTGGTTGTTGTCGTGGTCGGTGGTGATGAACGCCTGCGGGGTGAACAGGTCCTCGATCACCTTGATCCGCGACAGCTCGATGCCCAGGGCCTGGAAGTGCTCGCGGTAGGGGCCGAAATCGCCGCCCACCGTGCCCATCGGGATCGGCGCGCCACCCAGCAGGTGCAGGTTGTAGGCGATGTTGCCGGCACAGCCGCCGAATTCGCGGCGCATCCGCGGCACCAGGAACGACACGTTCAGGATGTGGACCTTGTCCGGCAGGATGTGGTTCTTGAACTGGTCCGGAAACACCATGATGGTGTCGTAGGCGAGGGAACCACAGATCAGGGTGGACATCGGCTGGCTGCTCGGCAGGCCCGGGGCGGGCGATGGTCGTCGGCGGGGCGGGCGGTGCCGCGGCGCAAGGGTAACGGCTGCATCCGGGTGCGGCCAGCCCGGCCGCGCCGGCACACGCACGCAAATGCCCGCCATGGCGGGGATTGTTCCTTGCCCACGCCACTCCCCATTGCTAGGCTAACCGGTCTGTTTACGCCGGGATTTCCGCTTCCTCCGGCCACCTTGCAAGCCTCGTCGGGCGGTCGCTCCGCCTCCCCGCACTTCCGTTCCCCCAGGACCGCCTTCCACGATGTTCAAGAAGCTTCGCGGCATGTTCTCCAACGACCTGTCCATCGACCTGGGCACGGCCAATACCCTGATCTACGTGCGCGGCCAGGGCATCGTGCTGAACGAGCCATCGGTGGTGGCGGTGCGCCAGGACCGCACCATCGGCGGGACCCGTACGGTCGCGGCGGTGGGCGCGGAGGCCAAGCAGATGCTGGGCCGCACCCCCGGCAACATCACCACCATCCGCCCGATGAAGGATGGCGTCATTGCCGACTTCACCTACACCGAGGCGATGCTCAAGCACTTCATCAAGAAGGTGCACAAGTCGCGCTTCCTGCGCCCCAGCCCGCGCGTGCTGGTGTGCGTGCCGGCCGGCTCCACCCAGGTGGAGCGCCGCGCGATCAAGGAATCGGCCGAAGAGGCCGGCGCCCGCGACGTCTACCTGATCGAGGAGCCGATGGCCGCGGCGATCGGCGCCGGCATGCCGGTGTCGGAGGCGCGCGGCTCGATGGTGATCGACATCGGCGGCGGCACCACCGAGGTGGCCGTGATTTCGCTCAACGGCATTGTCTATTCGGCATCGGTGCGCATCGGCGGCGACCGTTTCGACGAATCCATCACCAGTTATGTGCGCCGCAACCACGGCATGCTGATCGGCGAGGTGACCGCCGAGCGGATCAAGGTCGAACTGGGTTGTGCCTACCCGCAGCCGGAAAACCGGGAGCTGGAAATCACCGGCCGCAACCTCGCCGAGGGCGTGCCCAAGATGATCAAGATCACCTCCAACGAGGTGCTCGAGGCGCTGCACGAGCCGCTGTCGGGCATCGTCACGGCGATCAAGCTGGCGCTGGAGCAGACCCCGCCGGAGCTGGGCGCGGACGTGGCCGAGCGCGGCATCGTCCTCACCGGTGGCGGCGCCTTGCTCAGCGACCTGGACAAGCTGATCTCCGAGGAGACCGGCCTGCACGTGCAGGTGGCCGACGACCCGCTGACCTGCGTTGCCCGGGGTGGTGGACGCGCGCTGGAGCTGGTGGACATGCACGGCAACGAGTTTTTTACCCCGGACTGAGGCCATGCTCGGGACGACCCGCTTCCGGCTGTGCCGACACCTTCGGGACGGGTGATCGGCCACCGCCGGGCCGCGATCCTTGCCGCACGGGGGGGCGGCCCGGATCGTTCCGACCCATCACCCGTCACGAACCACAAGCCGATCACCACGCATGTCGTCCTACGCCGGTTTTCCTCACGCCGCGCGCCCCGGTGAAATCTCCGGCACCCTGCGGCTGCTGGCCTACCTGGCGCTGGCGGTGGTGCTGCTGGTCCTGGACCACCGCGGCGGCTGGCTGGAGCGGGTACGCGCCCAGGCCACGGTGCTGGTGCAGCCGGTGTGGATGCTGGCGGGCCTGCCCGGGCGCATGGGCACCGCGCTCAAGGACGGCCTGGCCGCGCGCAGCGCATTGCAGGAGGACAACCGCCGCCTGCGCAACGCATTGCTGGTGGCCGACGCGCGCCTGACCCGGCTGCGCAATGCCGCGGTGGACAACGCGCAACTGCGCGAACTGCTGGGCGTGGCCGAGCGCACCGACCTGGACGTGCAACTGGCGCCGGTGCTGGACATCGACCTGGCGCCGTCGCGGCAGCGCCTGGTCCTGGCCACCGGCAGCCGCCAGGGCGTACACCGCGGGCAGGCGGTGATCGATGCTGGCGGCCTGCTTGGCCAGGTGATCGCGGTCACCCCGTCCACCGCCACCGTGCTGCTGCTCACCGATCCCGACCACGCCGTGCCGGTGATGGTGGCGCGCAACGGCGTGCGCCTGATCGTGTACGGCCGCGGCGACCGCCTGGAACTGCGCGACGTGCCGCTGAGCCAGGACGTGCGGGTCGGTGACGACCTGGTCACCTCCGGCCTGGGCGGCCGCTTCCCGCCCGGGTTTCCGGTGGCGCGCATCGCCGGCCTGCACCCGGACGACGGCCAGGCGTTCCTGATCGGCGAACTGACCCCGGCCGCGCAACTGGACCGCGGCCGCGACGTGCTGCTGCTGCGCCCGTCGCCACCGTCACCCAGGCCGGCAACGGCGCCCGGCGAGTCGGGGCCGGCCGCGCCGGTCACACCGCCATCTCCAGCAGGCAAGCCGGCAGCGGCCGCAGCGGAGCCGGCACCATGAGCCGGTTGCGTGCCACCACCTGGCTGTTGCCGATCAGCCTGTTCCTGGCCCTGCTGCTGGGCCTGGTGCCACTGCACGAGGCGCTGCAGCCATTGCGCCCGTACTGGCTGGCGCTGGTGCTGGCCTACTGGGTGATCGAGGCGCCTACGCGCGCCGGGCTGGGGCTGGCGTTTGCCTGCGGGGTGGTGGCCGACCTGGCCTACGGTGGCCTGCTCGGCGAGCAGGCCGCGCGCCTGGTGATCATGGCCTTCATCCTGCAGCGCTTCCGCGCGCGCCTGCGCTTCTTCCCGCTGTCGCAGCAGGCGCTGGCAATCGGCGCATTGCTGGTCAACGACCGCATCGTCGATGCCGCCATCCACCTGGGCGTGGGCGAGCCGGTGCTGCCGTGGGATTACTGGTGGGCGCCATTGCTGGGGCTGTTGCTGTGGCCGCCGTTGTTCCTGATGCTCGACGCGCTGCGACTGGGCCGGCGCGACTGACGCGACTGACGCCATGCCTGCCCGCCGCCCGATCAAGAATCCGCACGCCGAGGCCGAACAGTTCCGCCGCCGCGCCGCGTTGGGCTTTGCCGTGGTGCTGCTGTCACTGGTCGGCCTGGCGGCGTGGTATTTCAAGCTGCAGGTGCTCGAACACGCCGACTACGCCACCCAGTCGGAAGCCAACCGCATCCGCCCGCGCCCGGTGGTGCCGGCGCGCGGCATGATCTACGACCGCCACGGCCGGCTGCTGGCCGAGAACCTGCCCGCCTTCCGCCTGGAAGTGACCCCGGACAAGGCCGGTGACCTGGACCGGCTGCTGGAGGAACTGGGCGCACTGATCCCGCTGGGCGAGGACGAGATCGAGCATTTCCGCAAGCAGCGCGCCGGCGCCCGTGGCTTCCACCCGATCACCTTGAAGATGCGCCTGAGCGACGAGGAGATGGCCGCCTTCGCGGTCAACCGCTGGCGCTTCCCCGGGGTGGAGATGGAGCCCTACCTGACCCGGCACTATCCGCATGGCGACCTGTTTACGCATGTGATCGGCTATGTCGGCCGGATCGACGAGCAGGACCTGGAGCAGCTTGGCCAGGGCGGCAATGCGCTCACCCACATCGGCAAGACCGGGGTGGAGCGCGCCTATGAGGAACTGCTGCGCGGCAAGGTCGGCTACGAGCGGGTGGAGACCAATGTGCAGGGCCGCGCCCTGCGTACCCTGGGGCGGGTGCCGGCGGTGCCCGGTTCGGACCTGCACCTGTCCATCGACGCGCAACTGCAGGCTGCCACGGTGGCCGCATTCGGCGAGCTGGAAGGCACCGCGGTGGCGATGGATCCGCGCACCGGCGAGATCCTGGCCATGGTCAGCCTGCCTTCGTATGACGCCAACCTGTTCGTCAACGGCATCTCCCACGCCGACTATCGGGCGCTGATGGACAGCCCGTCGCGCCCGCAGTTTAACCGCGCCGTGCTGGGCGGCGTGGCGCCGGGCTCCACGCTCAAGCCGTTCCTGGCCCTGGCCGGCCTGGACAGCGGGGTGCGCAAGCCGGAGGACCGCACCCTGTCCACCGGCATGTTCTACCTGCCCGGCAACAGCCGCGGCTGGGGCGACTCGCACCGCGGCGGGCATGGCTGGACCGATGCGCGCAGGTCGATCGCCGATTCGGTCAACACCTATTACTACCAACTGGCCCTGGACATGGGCATCACCCGCATCGATGCCTACCTGGGCCGCTATGGCTTCGGCCGGCCCAGCGGCATCGACCTGGCCGGCGAGATCGGCGGGATCCTGCCCAGCCCGGAGTGGAAGCTGAAGCAGCGCAACGAGCGCTGGTACCCCGGCGATACGGTCAACATCAGCATCGGCCAGGGCGACTGGAAGGTCACGCCGCTGCAACTGGTGCGCGCCACCGGTGCGCTGGCCGATGACGGGCGCCTGCACCGGCCGCACCTGGTGCAGGCCCGACGCGACCGCTTCGACGCGCCGTGGATCCCGCTGCCGCAACCCGATCCGGAACTGATCAGCGAGCGCCCGGACAACCTGCAGGTCGTGCGCGAGGGCATGGAGATGACCGTGCATGGCCCGGGCGGCACCGCGCGCGCGATGAGCGTCGGTGCGCCCTACCGCATGGCCGGCAAGACCGGCACCGCGCAGGTGGTCAGCCGCCGCGGCACCGCCGCGGTCAATCCGCGCAGCCTGCCGCTGCACCTGCGCCACCGCGCGCTGTTCATCGGCTACGCGCCGGCCGAGGATCCGCAGATCGCGGTGGCGGTGGCGGTGGAAGGTGGTGGCTACGGCGGCAGCACCGCGGCCCCGATCGCGCGCGCGATCTTCGATGCCTGGCTGCTGGGCAAGCTGCCCGAAGGGCTCGAATCGATCGACGCTCCAGTACCGGACTGCGCGCCCGATCCCACGAACTGCAGGGCGCCGGCACCGGCGCAGGGCACCGCGCCCGCACCGGCTGTGGCGGGGGAAAGCCGGCGATGAAGGATTTCCTGTACTGGCTGCTGGACCTGGCCCGGCGTGCAACCCGCACCCTGGACTGGCCGCTGTGCCTGGCCGTGGCCGCGCTGATGGGGTTCGGCCTGGCGGTGCTGTACAGCGCCGGCGGCGCAAGCGGCGGGCCGGCCCTGCTCAAGGCCCAGGGCGCGCGCTTTGCCGTGGGCCTGGCGGCGATGTGGGCGCTGTCGCGGGTGTCGGTGATCCGCCTGCGGGCCTGGTCGCCGGGCGTGTACCTGCTGGTCCTGCTGCCGCTGGTGGCGGTGCTGCTGGTGGGCACCGGCAAGCACGGCCGGCACTGGCTGGACCTTGGGGTGTTCTTCCTGCAGCCCTCGGAGTTGCTGAAGATCGCCCTGCCGATGATGGTGGCCTGGTATCTCAACCATCGCCCGCTGCCGCCGCAGCCCGGCACCGTGCTGGTCACCGCCGTCCTGATCGGCGTGCCCACCGCGCTGGTGCTGCTGCAACCGGATTTCGGCACGGCCATGCTGATCGCCGCCAGCGGCGTGTTCGCACTGCTGCTGTCGGGCCTGCCGTGGTGGTGGGTGGGCGTGGCCCTGGGCGGGGTTGCCGCGGCCGCCCCGGTGGCGTGGATCTGGCTGCTGCGCCCGTACCAGAAGGCGCGGGTGATGACCTTCCTGGATCCGGAGAGCGATCCACTGGGCGATGGCTGGAACATCATCCAGTCCAAGATCGCGATCGGTTCCGGCGGGCTTACAGGCAAGGGCTGGGGCGAGGGCAGCCAGTCGCACCTGAACTTCATTCCCGAGCAGACCACCGACTTCGTGTTCGCGGTGCTGAGCGAGGAGTTCGGCTGGGTCGGCGTGGCCACCGTGCTGATGCTGTACCTGTTCGTGGTCGGGCGCTGCCTGTGGATCGCGGTGGATGCGCGCGACGGCTATTCGCGGCTGCTGGCCGGCTCGCTGGGGCTGGCGTTCTTCGTCTATGTCCTGGTCAACGGCGGCATGGTGTCCGGGGTGCTGCCGGTGGTGGGCGTGCCGATGCCGCTGCTCAGCTACGGCGGCACCTCGGCGGTATCGCTGCTGGCCGGGCTGGGCCTGGTGATGGCGGTGCGCAGCCACCGGCCGGTACACGGATACCGCTGAAGTGCGCGCGTGAAGAAGCCAAAACCCCCGGCGGTTCCGCGGGTTGGCGCGCGATGCTAACCTGCGTTCGATGATCAGACCCGTGTTCTCCAGCCTGCTTGTTTTCGGCCTCCTGGGCTGCGTCCCGAAGGAAGCGGTGGCGCCCGAGGGGCCGCCCGTTCCTCCCGCAGCACAGGCCGCCGCGCCCGCCGAGGCCGTGCCCGAGGCACCGCCGGCACCGCCACTGGACCTGACCCCGGTGCCGTTCGAGGTGGCACGCGCCAACTTCGTGCGCGATACCAGCGCGCGCTACGCCATTCCCGCGGCGGACATCGAGGCGGCCCTGGGCCGCGCGAAATTCCTGGACAGCGTGGTCAACGCGATGGCGCGCCCGGCCGAGCGGGTCAAGTCGTGGTCCGAATACCGGCCCCTGTTCATCAGCCAGGCCCGCATCGACGGTGGCCGCGCGTTCCTGGCCAGGCACCGCGTCGCGCTGGACAAGGTCCAGGCCGACACCGGCGTGCCGGCCGAACTGATCGTGGCCATCATCGGGGTGGAAACCAGCTACGGCGGCAACACCGGCCGCTACTCGGTACTGGACGCGCTCTACACCCTGGCCTTCCGCTACCCGCGCAGCGGCGACCCGGCCAAGCTCGAACGCGAAGTGCGCCGCGAGCTGTTCTTCCGCGACGAACTGGCGCAGCTGTTTGCCCTCTCGCGCGAGGAACACCTGGACATCACCACGCTCAAGGGCAGCTATGCCGGCGCGATGGGCATGGGCCAGTTCATGCCGTCCAGCTACCGCGATTTTGCCGTGGATGGCGATGGTGACGGCCGCCGCGACCTGTTCGGCAGCCTCGATGACGTGTTCGCCTCGATCGCCAATTACTTCGTGAAGAAGGGTGGCTGGGAGCGCGGTGGCCTGGTCGCGGTGCCGGCCACCCTGGCCGCCGGGCACGCGCCGTTCGATCCCGTCGACTGGGCTCCGGTGCACACCCAGGCCGATCTGGCCGGGCGCGGTTACAGCGCGGACGTGCCGGTGCCCGCCGGTGCCACCGCCACTCCGGTCTCGCTGGCCGGCAGCGCCGGGCCGCAGTACTGGCTGGGCTTCCGCAACTACTACGCGATCACCCGTTACAACATCTCCAAGATGTACGCGATGGCCGTGTTCCAGCTGTCAGAGGCCATCGCCGGGCGCGGGATCCCGCCGGCATGAGCGCGGCGCGCTGCGGGACGGTGGCGGTCCGGGCGCTGGTGCTGCTCGCCGCGCTTGCCCTGGCCGCCTGCGGCAGCGCACCGAAAAAGCCCGCCACGGCGGGGCCGGGCACCGCCGTGGCCGGCAAGGGCGCCGCGCTGGCGGCCGACTGCCCGGACACCTCGCCCTATGCGGCGGCACAGGAAGATCCCTCCACCCGCGGCGACTATGTCGCCGGCGGCCTGTACAAGCCCGGCGTACGCGACAGCACGCCGGACTACGTGCCGCGCGTGGAATGCATCCCCGAACCGGTGGTGACGGCGGTACCGCGCTCGCCGGTGGGCAACCGTTCGCCCTACACGGTGCTGGGCAAGCAGTACCGGGTGATGGACAAGCCCCAGGGTTACCTGGAGCAGGGCCTGGCCTCGTATTACGGCAACAAGTTCCATGGCCGGCGCACCTCCAACCAGGAGGTGTACGACATGTACGCCTTCACCGCCGCGCACAAGACCCTGCCGCTGCCCAGCTTTGCCAGGGTCACCAATCTGGACAACGGCCGCTCGGTGGTGGTGCGGGTCAACGACCGCGGCCCGTTCCACGACGGCCGGGTGATCGACCTCAGTTACGCGGCGGCGGTGAAGCTGGATATCGTCACCCGCGGCACCGGGCGGGTGGAGGTGCGCGCGCTGAGTCCCGAAGACATGGCCGCGCCGGTGCCGGCAGCGGCCACGCACGTCCCGGCGTCGCCATCGCCGGCACCCGCATCGGCAACCGCCCGGGTGGGTGCCGATGCGGCCGCCACCGCGCTGGACCAGTGGGTGCAGGCCCTGCCTGCCGTCCCGGCGGCGGCCACGCACCGGGAGCCGGACACCACCGCATCGGCTGCGCCGCTGCTTGCCACGGACGGGGCAACGGACCAGGCCGTCGCGGCTGCGCCGATGTTGCAGGTGGCCAGTTTTTCCAGCCTGGACAATGCGCGCCGTGCGCTGGAGCGGCTGCTTGCCGCCGGTATTTCCAACGCGCGCCTGGACGATGTCGTCAGCGGCGGCCGCACCCTGTGGCGGCTGCGGGTGGCGCCCGCCGGCACCGATGCTGCGGAACTCGCCGGGCGAATCGCGGGTCTGGGATTCGGCATGCCGCAAACCGTGCGTGAATGAACGCCGCCGTGCCGCCGCCGTGGTGAGCGGCGTCGATACAATCGTGTCTTCCGTTCCACGCATCCATCGCCCGGCCATTGGCCGGTCCACGCAGGAGTCCGTATCCGCATGAATTTCCGCTCGTCCTCCCTGGGCGCAGGTGCCGTCGCGCTGGCCGCCGTGCTTGCCGCCGGGCTGGTGTCCGCCCAGGCGCCAATGCCAACGCCCGCGCCGGTAGCCGGCCCGGCCGCCCCGGTGGCGGTGCCGCAGGCGCCCAAGCCTTCCACGTCCAGCGCCTGGCTGGTGATGGACTACGCCAGCGGCCAGGTGCTGGCCGGTGAAAACATCGATGAGCGGGTGGAGCCGGCCAGCATCACCAAGGTCATGACTTCATATGTGATCGCCGCCGAGATCGCCAACGGCCGGGTCAAGGCCGACGACCAGGTCCTGATGAGCGAGCGCGCCTGGCGCGAGGGCGGGGCGCGCACCGACGGCAGCTTCAGCGGCTTTCCGGTCAACCAGCGCGCGCCGCTGCATGACATGGAAGTGGGCATGGCCGTGCAGTCGGGCAACGACGCGGCCATCGCCCTGGCCGAGCACGTGGCCGGCAGCCAGGAAGCCTTTGCCGAGCTGATGAACAGCTACGCGGCGCGGATCGGGATGAAGAACAGCCACTTCGTCAATGCCCACGGGCTGTCCGCGCCGGAGCACTACAGCACCGCCCACGACCTGGCGCTGCTGGGCCGTGCCTTCATCCGCGATTATCCGCAGGCCTACGGCTACAACAAGATCAAGGAATTCACGGTCAACGGCATCACCCAGCCCAACCGCAACCTGCTGTTGTGGCGCGACGCCAGCGTCGACGGCATCAAGACCGGGCACCACTCCAAGGCCGGCTACTGCCTGATGAGTTCGGCCCAGCGCGGCGAGCAGCGCCTGGTCGCGGTGGTGATGGGCGGCGCCTCCGAGCGCCAGCGCGCCGATGACAGCATGGCCCTGCTCAACTGGGGCTTCCGCTTCTACGAGACCCACCGGCTGTACGAGCCGGGCAAGCTGGTGGCGCCGCTGAAGGTATGGAAGGGCAAGGCCGACCAGGTCCAGCTGGGCGTGGCCGAGCCGCTGCTGGTGAGCGTGCCGCGTGGCCGCTATGCCGACCTCAAGCCGACCATGGAGGTGCCGCGTTCGCTGGTGGCGCCGGTGGCCGCCGGGCAGCAGGTGGGCATGGTCAAGATTTCGCTGGATGGCGAGGTGGTGGCGCACGCGCCGCTGGTGGCGGTGGCCGCGGTCGAGGAGGCCGGCTTCTTCAAGCGCCTGTGGGATGCGTTCTGGATGTGGTGGGAATCGGAGTGAACCAAGCCTGGCCTGGCTTGGCCGGGCCAGCTCGCGGCCGGCTGGGCCACCCGCCCGGCCTGCAGCATTGGCGCATGCACGGCCCATGCCCTAGTATCGCCTGCGTTCCCGGCCGGGGAGCGGGTGCCTGACGGCATCGTATGGACACGTAGAGGGGATACCTGAATGTTGAATTCGATTGGTCGGCCGGCGGCGTGGGCCGTGGGCATGCTTGTTTTTGCCGCCGTGGCGGTACCTGCCCAGGCCCAGCGGGCCAGTGCACAGCAGCAGCGCCAGGACCAGATGGCGCAGATCCCGCAGTGTGCCTCGCCGCTGGGCACGATCTCGGTGATCGAGCCGGAGGATGGCACCCATTGGTGGACCGGGCAGCAGTTGCCGGCTCCCTCGCGCCTGATCAAGGTCTTCGTCAGCAAGTCGCGCTGCTTCACCCTGGTTGATCGCGGTGCCGGCATGGCCGCCGCCCAGGCCGAGCGTGCGCTGGGCGCCGACGGCGACCTGCGGCGCGGCTCCAACATCGGCAAGGGCCAGATCAAGGCGGCCGACTACGTGCTGGTGCCGGACCTGATCGGCGCCAACAGCAATGCCGGCGGCAATGCCGTCAGCGGCCTGCTTGGCGGCCTGGTGGGCGGCAACGCCGGCCGCGTGATCGGTGGCCTGAACTTCAAGCGCAAGACCGCCGACGTGGTCCTGACCGTGACCGACGTGCGCTCCTCCGAGCAGGTTGCCGTGGCCGAAGGCTCGGCCAAGAAGACCGACATCGGCTTCAGCGCCGGCGCCACCCTCTGGGGCAGCAGCGGCCTGGGCAGCGCGGGCGTGGGCGGCTACGCCAACACCGAGATCGGCCAGGTCATCACCCTGGCCTACCTGCAGGCGTTCAACAACATCATCGCCCAGCTGGGCGGACTGCCCGACAACGCCTCGGCCGCCAACGTGACCCAGGCCCTGCGCGTGGTGCGGCCGGCGCGCCTGCTGGCCAATTCCAAGGGCAGCGGCAAGGCCGTGCGCGACCTGGACCCGGGCATGCTGCTGTACCCCACCGGCCAGAAGGACGGCCTGATGTGGGAAGTCGAGGACGAGCTGGGCAATGCCGGCTGGGTCAACTCGACCATGACCGAACTGGCCAAGTAAGCGTGTGAGCCGGCCCGGCGCAATGCCGGGCCGGTTGGCCGACGCGGCCCATCCGTGGCGCCGCGCGCGGCTACAGCATCCGGCTGATGGTGAAGCTGCCGAACACCGGCCGCTCCTGCTGCCCTTCGAATTCGCGCGCGCCGTGATAACGGGCCAGGGCGAACTTCCAGCGTCCGCGGGTCACCGCCAGCCCGTAGCCCACCTCGCCCACCAGCGCACGCTTGTCCACGCTGTGGCTGTCGCGGAAGGTGTTGCCATCCAGGGTGATGTCGCGCAGGACCCAGCGCACGTCCGAGGTCAGGAACACGTGCGCCGACCAGCCGTGGCCGCGGCTGGTGGTGCGTGGCGCGGTGTTCTCGCCGGCCGGGCGCAGCGGCGTGCTGCCGAAATCGTCCGGGATCTTCCAGCCCAGCCGCAGCTCCATGCCGGCGTTGGCATGGGTGCTCAGGTTGCCCACCGCGCCGCCCCAGTGGCCGATGGCGTCCCACGCCCAGCCGTCGGCGTTGAAGGACTGGTCGCCGGGCCAGCGGTGCATGCGCTCATGCACCAGGCGCACCACCGGCTCGTTGCGCAACTGGTGCTCCCAGCCGCGGAACTCTTCGCTGCCGGTGACCTTGTGCACGGCGTGTTGCACCTGCCGGCCCAGTGCAGCCGGACCCACGACGCCCACCTGCAACTGGGTGGTGCGCAGGTCCGACTGGTTGCGCGCGTTGAAGCCGAAGCTGGCCAGCAGCACCGCCGCGTACGGGCGATCGCCGGCGATGAGGTCGCGGCGGGTGTAGTCGCTGGGCGTGTACAGCGACTGGCTCAGTGAAAACACCATGTTCTGCTGGTCGAAGCGCCCGGGCTGGATCCGCTCCAGGCGGCGGTTGATCCAGCGCGCCACCCGCGGCAGGCACGGGTCGTCGGTGTAGTCGTTGAGGTTGGGCGAGACCAGGGTGATCACCGCGCCATTGGTGTAGCCCTGGTCCTGGCTCTCGCCGCCGAACAGGTCGTTGTCGACGCGGAAGTTGACCGCCGGTGGGGTCCCGTCCATGCGGCTGCCTTCGCAGCGGTCATCGGCCAGGGCAGGGGAAGCAAGCAACGCAGCACCCAGGGCGGCGATGGCAGGCAGGTGGCGGGTGGTCATCGGGCGCTCCATGCAGGGACGCGGCAATTAGAACCCCTCCGCTGCGACGCGGGGTGAAGATGTCGGGCGAGGCTTGGGTTGGGTGCGGCGCGGCCCGATAATGGTGGCATGGAAATCAGGTCAGACAATCCCGAACACGGGTTCCAGTTCCCCGGCACCTTCGAGCTCAGCGCGATGGGTGCTGCGGACAAGGGGCTGGAGTCCGCGTTGCCGCTGCAACTGGCGCAGGCCGGCGTGCAGGTGCTGGAGGACAGCGTGCGCAGCCGGCTTTCGTCCAACGGCAAGTACGTTTCGGTGCGGATCGGCTTCCGTGCCGAGAATCGTGCGCAGTACGACGCGGCCCACCAGGCCCTGCGCGACCACCCGGACGTGAAGTGGACCCTGTAGCGGCCAGTGCCCGCACCGCCCGGGTGTTCGACCTGGGCCGCCAGCCCTACGAGCCGGTGTGGCGTGCAATGCAGCGTTTCACCGATGCCCGCACCGCCGACACCACCGACGAGCTGTGGCTGGTCGAGCACGAGCCGGTATTCACCCTGGGCCAGGCCGGCAAGCCCGAACACGTGCTGGCCCCCGGCGACATCCCGGTGCTGCACGTGGACCGCGGTGGCCAGGTGACCTACCACGGGCCGGGCCAGATCGTGCTGTACCCGCTGCTGGACCTGCGCCGCCTGGGCCTTGGCGTGCGCGACTACGTGCACCGGATCGAGCAGGCGGTGATCGATGCACTCGGGGAATGGAACATCGGCGGGCAGCGGCGCGAGGGTGCGCCCGGGGTCTACGTGGGCGGGGCCAAGGTCGCCGCGCTGGGCATCCGGGTGCGCCGTGGCTGCAGTTTCCACGGCCTGGCGTTCAACATCGACATGGACCTGGAGCCGTTCCACCGGATCAATCCCTGCGGCTACCAGGGCCTGCAGGTGGTGTCGGTGTGCGACCTGGGCGGCCCCGCGGGCATGCAGGCCGCCAAGGCGGTGCTGCTGGAACAGGTGGCCAGCCAGTTCGGGGTGGTGCTGCAGCCGCAGCCCGGCCTGCCGGAGCCCCTGTAGGAGCCGGCCTTGCCGGCGCCGCCATCGATGACCGCCGGCTCTCCGGGCAACGCGCCGGGCTGCGCTTTACAATGGCCGCATGAACACCTCCGCCCCCCGTGCCATCCCGCTCCAGGTCCTGCCCGAGTCCGCCGCACCGCAGGAATCCCTGCAGGTCGGCGCCAAGCAGCTGGGCGGAGACAAGATCGGCCGTTCGCCGGTGCAGTTTGCCGACGCGCCGGTGCTGCGCAAGCCCTCGTGGATCCGGGTGCGCATCCCCTCGGGCAACGCGGTGGCCAACCTCAAGGCCAAGCTGCGCCAGAACCGCCTGGTCACCGTGTGCGAGGAGGCCAGCTGCCCCAACATCCACGAGTGCTTCGGCCACGGCACCGCAACCTTCATGATCCTGGGCGAGGTGTGCACCCGGCGCTGCTCGTTCTGCGACGTGGCCCACGGCCGGCCCAAGCCGCCGGATCCGGCCGAGCCGCTGCACCTGGCGCAGACGGTCAAGGACATGGGCCTGCGCTACGTGGTGGTCACCAGCGTGGACCGCGACGACCTGCGCGACGGCGGCGCGACCCACTTCGTCGACTGCATCACCGCCATCCGCGAGTTCAGCCCGGGCACCCGGATCGAGATCCTGACCCCCGACTTCCGCGGCAAGGGCCGCATGGACCGCGCCCTGGAGATCCTGGCGGCCAACCCGCCGGATGTGTTCAACCACAACATCGAGACCGTCCCGGACCTGTACCCGAACGTGCGCCCGGGCGCGGACTACCAGTGGTCGCTGACCCTGCTGCAGAAGTTCAAGGCCCAGCACCCGTCGATCCCGACCAAGTCCGGGATCATGCTCGGCCTGGGCGAGACCCTGGAGCAGGTGCACGCCACCCTGCGCGACCTGCGCGCGCACGACGTGGAAATGGTGACCATCGGCCAGTACCTGCAGCCCACCGCCCACCACCACCCGGTGATGCGTTACTGGACGCCCGACGAGTACAAGGCACTGGAAGTCTTCGGCTACGAGCTGGGCTTCAGCCACGTCGCCTCCGGGCCGATGGTGCGCTCGTCCTACCACGCCGACCGCCAGGCTGCCGGCGCCGGAGTGGGCTGAGCCACCAAGGACGCCACTGCCAGGTGTGCGGTCTGGTGGGACCCGCGAAGGAAACGCCATGACAGACCAGCCCGCGACATCCGCCACGTCCCCGGCAGTGCCGCACGCCGGGAAGTTCTACGTGATCGAGTCCAGCTTCCATGGCGGCGGGAAGGTGCCAGGCATTGAAATCGCAAACAGGGACCGGCTCTGGGCACCTGGATGGGCGGTGATGCTGCCGCCTGATGGCGACCCGAACCAGTATCCCGAGACGCCGCACCTGGTCCAGGTTCCGGAGAAAGGCGGCATGCCGCGGGACTTGGAAGAACTGGCGGGCATCTGGATCGTGTCCGAACGGGCCAGGCAGGTGTTCGAGTCGGTCGATCCGGAAGGGTTCGCGTTCGCGGCCTGCGACTTCACCTTGGCCGATGGCTCGTCCGGGCCGCAGTACTACCTCTGCGGTGTCGTGCGCACGCTTGATGCGCTCGATGAAGAGGCCTCGCGGCTCAGGATCATCCTGAGTGACGACTATCCCAAGGGCAAACACTACAGCCTGGTTGGTGGGGCGAACCTCGTATTCAAGGAGCATGCCCTTGGCTCGGCACATGTGTTCCGGACGCCGTTTTCAAGCAATGTGTTCTGCGATCGCCCGCTGCACGATGCAATAAAGGAGGCGGGACTGTCCGGGATCTGGTTGATCGACGCGGCCGATTACTGATGGCAACTGTCCAGCCCGCATGGCCGGTGCAGCTCTCCGGGAAAGCATGCAAGTCCAATAGAATTGCCATGTCGAGGAAGGCGCTACAGCGCTCGCGAAGGAAACGCCATGACAGATCAGCCCGCGACATCCGCCACGTCCCCGGCAGTGCCGCACGCCGGGAAGTTCTACGTGATCGAGTCCAGCTTCCATGGTGGCGGGAAGGTGCCAGGCATTGAAATCGCAAACAGGGACCGGCTCTGGGCACCTGGATGGGCGGTGATGCTGCCGCCTGATGGCGACCCGAACCAGTATCCCGAGACGCCGCACCTGGTCCAGGTTCCGGAGAAAGGCGGCATGCCGCGGGACTTGGAAGAACTGGCGGGCATCTGGATCGTGTCCGAACGGGCCAAGCAGGTGTTCGAGTCGGTCGATCCGGAAGGGTTCGCGTTCGCGGCCTGTGACTTCACCTTGGCCGATGGTTCTTCCGGGCCGCAGTACTACCTCTGCGGTGTCGTGCGCACGCTGGATGCGCTTGATGAGGAGACGTCGAAGCTCAGGGTCAAGACCGGGGATGATTACGTCAACGGCAAGTTCTACAGCCTTGCTGGTGGCGCCAGCCTGGTCTTCAGGGAAGAGGTGGTCGGTTCCGCCAAGATCTTCATGACGCCTTACTCCGGTGACGAAGTGTTCTGCACGCGCATGTTGCGTGATGCCTTGAAAAGCGCTGGCCTGACGGGTGTCGGGCTGACCGACGCAGCCGCATGCTGACCGGTCCTCCCGCCGGAGTGTCGGACGTCGGTCAGGGAAATAGAATCGACATGTCGAAGGAAGCACCGCTACGGAGCGCGCGAAGGAAGATGCCATGACCGACGAGGCCGCAATTTCTGCCAGCGATTCCAACGTCTCGCAGAAGGGCAAGTTCTACCTCATCCAGCCCGACATCCGCGGCGGCGGGAAAGGCCATGGCCAGGAGATCGCCAACGAGGAGCGGTTGTGGGCCCCGGGGTGGGTCGTGATGCTGCCGCCCGACGGGACTCCCGGGCAGTATCCCGAAACACCGCACCTGGTCCATGTGCCGAACCTGGGTGGCATGCCCCGGGATCTGGAAGGCCTTGGAGGCACCTGGATCGTGTCCGAACGGGCCAGGCAGGTGTTCGAGTCGGTCGATCCGGAAGGGTTCGCGTTCGCGGCCTGCGACTTCACTCTGGCCGATGGCTCGTCTGGGCCGCAGTACTACCTTTGCGGTGTCCTGCGCACGCTGGATGCGCTCGACGAAGAGGCGTCGAAGCTGAAGATCATCGTCGGTGACGATTATCTCAGCGGCAAGGTCTACAGCCGGAACCATGTTGGTGGCGCGAATCTCGTATTCAAGGCCGATGTCGTCGGTACCGGACATGTTTTCCGAACGCCCTTCTCGGAAGATGCGTTTTGCGATCGCGCCCTGCACGACGCGATAAGGGATGTGGGACTGACCGGGGTGTGGTTGACCGACGCGGCTGATTGCTGAGCCAGCGCCAACCCAAATGCCCATGCAGAGAACAGGTGCAATAGAATCGACATGCCAAGGGCGCCTCGCCATGCCCGGTGAAGCGGATCCCGCGAAGGAACTGATATGACCGACCAGGCTGCAATTCCCGTCACCTACCCGAGCGTCCCACAGAAGGGCAGGTTTTTCATTATCGGGCCCGACCTCAGGGGTGGCGGTCCCGGACATGGGGTAATTATTGCCAATGAAGAAAAGCTGCGTACTCCACCGCGTTTAATTATACGCCCCGAGGAAGGCGGTTTCCCAATGCTGCGCGAAACGCCTCATCTTGTGCATGAACCAAGAGAGGGCCACATGCCGCGGGATCTTGAGGGCGGACTGAGCGGATATTGGTTGGTTTCTGCTCGACTCAAGCAGGTATTTGAATCCGTTGATCCGGAAGCTTTTGCTTTCGTCTCCTGTAATTTCACACTCGCTGATGGGACTTGCGGTCCCCGCCACTACCTCTGCGATGTGGTCCGTACCTTGAGTGCTCTCGATGAACCGAAATCGCGGGTAAGGATTAATTACGAGACCGACCATCGAACGGGAGAGGATGTTCGGATGTACAGCATCCGTGGTGGAGCCAGCCTAACCTTTGACCCAGCTGTTGTCGGTACAGCCCATATTTTCCGCCAGCGCAACCTTGGAGCGGACCCGATTTGTGATGACGCCCTATGCGAGGCGATAGGTATGGCAGGGGTTAAAGGGGTCCGGCTACGCGATGCCGCTAATTTGTGATGTGTCAATGAGGCTGGAGATTTATCGGGGAGTTGCCAATGACTGATAAGCCTGTGTTCCAAGGCCACCACGTAGTCGAGCAGAAGACGTTCAAGGCAAGCGACCTCGTCAAGAAGCTGTCTCAAGAAGAGCTATTCGATCTCCATGGCTTACGCAATCTTGTTGTCCTGCCTGCCGATCAGACGCTGGCGGCGAGGATGGGACTTTCCCCCCACACGGGCGGACCACTAAGTGCATACACGGACGAGTTGGCGGCGACGCTTAGAGATCTGGAAATATCCCCCGACGGCCAGGCTACCCTGCGCGGCGACCAGGCCGCCGCCAAGCGCATCGCCGCCCGCGTCCACGACCTGACCGACACGCTCAAGGCGGGCTTGGTCAATGGCGACCTGCTGACCAACACCCCGCAGGGGATGACGCCGGCGCAGGCGAATGCACGGATCCAGGCGTTCTTCGGTGATCTGGACGGTTATCGGCAACGCCATGCCAGCCAGATCGCCGATCTGGGCAGGATGTCGGCGCCCGAGGCGCGCTGGGCCGGCGTGACGAAGTCGGAAACCCGTGTCCAGGCTGCGCTGGATGCGGCGGACCAGCCGGGCAGTTCCACGCTCAGTGAGCGATGGGGTGGCCGCCAATCCCTGGGCACCGCCATCGCCGACGCCAACCAGGCCGGCCGGCTCCCGGTGTCGCCCGATATGGAGACGCGGCTGCGCACGGCGTTCCCGCAGGAGATGCCGCCCACGCTGCGCGGACCGGTCCCGGTGCCCGGCGGGGGCGTGCCGGATTCGGTGCGCGGCGCACGCGGGTGGCGCGTCGCCGGCGGCGCCGGCGTGGCGTTGATGGCCTACGACCTGGTCGACACCGGCCACCGCGTGGTGGAACTGCGCGCGGACGGCAATGCAGCCGGTGCGGCATCGGCGCAGGCCCATTTCGTGGGCCGCAATGCCGGCGGGATTCTTGGCGGCTTCCTGCTCGGTGCCGGCTATGGCGCGGTGTCCGGTTCGTGGACGGGCCCGGGTGCAATTGCCACCGGCATCGTCGGCGGCGTGGGCGGCGCCTACCTCGGTGATCGCTGGGCCGAGCAGCGGGATATCGACCGGGTCTATACCCAGGCCGACCGCGCGGGCAATGAATGGAAGCGCGATCCGGGCGATCGGCAGGGCGCCTGGACACGCATGGCGCGCGCCCCGGGCGCCGACGGAACCTACCAGGAGATGCGCGTGCTTGCCGGCGGGCGCCTGGTCGACGAACTGAATTACCGCGCCGCCAACGACTCCTATTCGCTGGGACTGGCCAATCCGCCCCGCCCCAGGGACCCGTACCGCCTGGACGCCCACGCCGAACGCGAGCCGCTGCGTGCACCGTTCGAAGTCAGCCGCGAGTACGTGCGCGACGCGGGGACGGGGCAGTGGCAACTCGAAACCCGGGAGATCGTCGACGCGCGCATGGCGATCACCCGCCACCAGCCGGTCGGCCCGGACCGTGCCACTGCGCTGGAGTGGCAATCGCAGGCCATCATTGCCCAGAACGCGTCCAACACCCCGGCCGCGATCGCCGCGCGTTACCAGATCGCCTTCAACCAGTTCGGCTGGGATGAATTCACCGGGCGCGAGCCGGTGCCGCCGGTGATCGCCAATGCGCGCGCGCGCACGCAGGAGCTGCAGGCCTCCGACGGCAACACCTACACGCGCGGCAGCGACGGCCAATGGACCAAGCCCGGTTTCGTCTTCGGCGACTGGTTTGCCGAGGGAAACATCCGCGAGGAGTTGGAGCGCACCTGGCAAAGCCAGAAGGTCGGCCTGCAGGAACTGTCCGCGCTGGCCGAGGAGGCGCGCGCGAACCCGACGCCGACGCAGCGGGACCTGCGCAGCCAGGTCGCGGGCGCCTATGCCCGCGCCGGGGAAGCCCCGGGCGATGCGGACATCGACGCGGCGACCGCGGCGGTGGAGCGCGCGCATGCGGGCGATGATGGCTTCCGCTCGCAGGGGCCTTACTTCCTCCAGCTCCAGGATGACGGGTCCATCGCCACCGTGAGTGGCCAGGACGACAAGCGCATGGAAGTCACCAGTGTCGTCACCGCCGCCGACATCGCCCGGGAACGCAGCCTGCAGCAGGGAGTGACGCAGGCGCAGCCGTCCGGCGCCCCGGCGGCCGGCGACGACGCGCCGGAAGCGCAAGGAGCACGGTCGCACGACTCCGGGCAGGAGCCATCCCGGGCGCCGGACCATCCACATCGGCTGCAGCCGTCGGCCGGCATGGACGGCAGCCACGACGACGCCCGCGCAACGGCCACCGGCGGCGGATCCGGGGCGGCCCCTGCCGCGGCGTCCAATCCGTGGCACGACACGGCCGCCGGCCGCTACGTCGAGGACTACATGGCGGCCCTGGAACGGGGCGACCAGGCGCAGATGCGCCGGCTGGCCGAAAACCACGCGCAGGCCCCGCAGTTCAGGGAGTGGGAGGCGTGGGGCAAGGACAACCAGCAGCAGCGCGAACTCGAACAGCAACGGCAGCAGGCGGCGCCGGTGCAGGAAGCGCCAGGCTTGGCACGCTGTTGAGCACGGACGAGGACATGCAGACCAACGATCCCGGCGCCGAACTGCGCAGCCTCGCCGAGTACCTGCAGCGGGCCATGGGCCACATCCTGACCCTGCAGGAACACCAGAAGAAGCACTTCGAGGCGCAGTCGCAGAGGCAGGACCAGCAGGTCAGGGACCTGACCCAGTCGGCGCAGGCGCTCTCGGCAAGTGCGGGCCGGATCGTCGACGATGCATCCCGGGGCATCCGCGAGCAGACCCGGGATGCGATCGCGCAGGGAGCGGGCGAGGGCTTTGGCCGGATCCGCGCCGAGGCCGAACCGGTCATCTCCGAACTGAAATCCGCCACCGCCGGGCTGGCCCGCGAAAGGCAGCAGCTGGCGCAGGACCGGCGCAGGTTCACCTGGATCGGGCTGGCGTGCCTGGCAACCGGGTCGGTGCTGGCGGCGATCGGTTCGGGTGCCTACAGCTGGGCCAGGCTGAAGGAAGCGGCGCAGGCCGAGCGCACGCTGGGGCACTTGCGGGCACTGTCGGAGCTGGAGACGGCACGTTGCGGCGACGGGTACTGCGCCAGCGTCGACCTGGATGACAGCACCGAGCACGCAGGCAGGACCTACTACCGGATCAAGCCGCGCGCCCCCGAGTAGCCGGCTGGCCACGTCGTGCCACGTGACATTCACCTTTTTTCCTCCGCCAGCGGCTAGCCTGTGCAGGTGTCCGGTGCACGCGGAACGGCAACTTCCGGCACTGTGGCTGGTCACAGACGTCATTCAACCTGTACGCAACCGGCCAGGAACGGCCCGAGATCGCGCATGAACCCCAGATTCCCCGCCCTGCTCAGCCTCGCCTTCCTGCTGGCCCTGCCGGTTGCGCTGCCGGCACGCACGGACGCGCCCGTCGAGCAGCTCGCCCTGGCCCCTACGGCCGACCAGGCCACCACCTCCAAGCTGGTGTTCGGCCTGCTGTCGGACAGCCGCTACGCCTACCGCCCGCGGCCGGCGGACGCGGCGATGTCGGCGGACATCTTCCGCCGCTACCTGGAAGCGCTGGACGGCAACCGCCTGTACTTCACCGCCGCAGACGTGGAGCGCTTTGCGCCATGGCGCGGGCGCATGGTCGATGCGGTGCGCAGTGGCGACCCGGAGCCGGCCTTCGCCATCTTCGTCACCTACCGCCAGCGGGTGGAGCAGCGTGCCGCGCACGCCCGCGCATTGCTGGCGCAGGAGTTCACGTTCTCCGGCCAGGAGCGTTGGGAGTACGACCGCGAAGAGGCGCCATGGGCCGCCGATGACGCCGCGCTGGACGAGATCTGGCGCAAGTCGGTAATGAACGACTGGCTGCGCCTGAAGCTGGCCGGCAAGGCGCCCGAGGACATCCGCAAGACCCTGGACAAGCGCTACGCGCAGATGGGCCGGTCGGCGGCCGAGCTCAAGAGCGAGGACGTGTTCTCGCTGTTCCTCAACGCCTACACCGCCTCCATCGACCCGCACACCAACTACCTCACCCCGCGCACGGCCGAAAATTTCAACCAGGCCATGTCGCTGTCGCTGGAAGGCATCGGCGCGCAGCTGCAGCGCCAGGACGACGTGGTGGTGATCCGCGAGATCATCCCCGGCGGGCCGGCGGCGATGGACGGCACGCTCAAGGCCGGCGACCGCATCGTCGGCGTGGGCCAGGGGTCGGGCACGGTCGAGGACGTGGTCGGCTGGCGGATCGACGACGTCGTCGCCAAGATCCGCGGCGCCAAGGGCACCCGGGTGAACCTGGAATACATCCCGGCCGAGAACGGCATCGATGGCGAGCACCAGTTCGTCATGCTCACCCGCGCCCGGGTGCAGCTGGCCGAGCAGGCCGCCAAGCGCAAGACCTACACCATCCCGGCGCACGAGGGCCTGCCGCAGCGGCTGGTCGGGGTGATCGAGCTGCCCACCTTCTACCAGGATTTCGAGGGCCGCCGGCGCAATGGCCAGGACTACACCTCGGCCACCCGCGACGTGGCCGACCTGCTGGAGCAGTTCAAGGCCGAAGGCGTGGATGGCGTGGTCCTGGACCTGCGCAACAACGGCGGCGGCTCGCTGGACGAGGCGGTGCAGCTGACCGGCCTGTTCGTGGACCAGGGCCCGGTGGTGCAGGTGCGCGAATCCGGCGGCCGGGTCAGCGTCAACGGCGACCGCAGCCCCGGCGTGGCCTGGGACGGCCCGCTGGCGGTGCTAGTCAACCGCGCCTCGGCGTCGGCTTCGGAGATCTTCGCCGGTGCGATGCAGGACTACGGCCGCGCGCTGATCATCGGCGAAACCACCTTCGGCAAGGGCACCGTGCAGAACCTGGTGGACCTGGACCGCTGGCCGGCCAGCGAGGGCCCGCGCTTCGGCCAGGTCAAGCTGACCATCGCCCAGTTCTTCCGCATCGAGGGTGGCAGCACCCAGCACAAGGGCGTGGTGCCCGACATCGCCTATCCGCTGAGCGTGGACGCCAACGAGTTCGGCGAGAGCACCTACGACAACGCCTTGCCCTGGACCCGGATCGCAGCGGTGCCGCATACCCGCTACGGCAATTTCGCGCCGCTGCTGCCGCAGTTGCAGACCCTGCACGCGCGGCGCATCGCCGACGACCTGGAGTTCCGCTGGTGGAGCGAGGACGTGGCCCGCTACCGCGAGGAGGCCGCGCGCAAGTCGCTGTCGCTCAACGAGGCCGAGCGCCGTGCCGAGCGCGAGCGCCAGGAAGCCCAGCGCAAGGAGCGCCAGGCCATCCGCAAGGAGAAGGGCCTGGACCTGGATCCGCTGGCCGAGGAAACCGATGATGGCCTGACCGCCAACGAGCGCGACGTGGTCAAGGATGCCGCGCGCGAGAAGGCGGCCGAGAAGCGGCCCGACCCGCTGCAGCGCGAGTCGGCCGCGATCCTGGCCGACGCCATCGGCCTGCTGGAACAGGACAGCCCGCTGTCGGCGCAGGTCCTGCCGGTGACGTCCTCGGCGATGCGCTGGGCCGAGTAGCGGGTCGATCGCGGCGCCGTGGCCGCGGCCGGTTCCAGGCCGGTGACGTGCAGCGCGGGCATCTGCCGTCATGCCGGTAAAAGCGCCCTGCGGAGGTGGTGCAATGCAGCGGGTCCTGGTCATGGGTGGTGGGGTGATCGGCGTGACCTGCGCCTGGTACCTGGCGCGTGCCGGGTTCGAGGTGAGCGTGGTCGAGCGCGAGCCCGGGCCGGCGCTGGCCGCCAGCCATGCCAATGCCGGGCAGATATCGCCTGGCTACGCCTCGCCATGGGCGGCGCCGGGCGTGCCGTTGAAGGCGATCAGGTGGCTGTTCCAGAAGCATGCGCCGCTGGCGATCCGGCTGACCTCCGATCCGCGGCAATACCTGTGGCTGGCGCGGATGCTGCGCAACTGCACCGCCGCGCGCTATGCGGTGAACAAGGAGCGCATGGTCCGCCTGGCCGAATACAGCCGCGACTGCCTGGACGAGCTGCGCGTCCAGACCGGGCTGGAATACGAAGGGCGCCGCCTCGGCACCACCCAGCTGTTCCGCACCAGCGCCCAGCTCGATGCGGCCGCACGCGACATCGCGGTGCTGCGCAGGGCCGGAGTGCCGTATGAACTGCTGGACCGCGCCGGCATCGCCAGGGTCGAGCCGGCGCTGGCCGCGGCCGGCGACCTGCTGGTCGGCGCCTTGCGCCTGCCCGACGACCAGACCGGCGACTGCCGGCTGTTCACCGAGCGGCTGGCGGCCCTGGCCGCAGGCCTGGGCGTGGAATTCCGCTATGGCGCAACCGTGGAGGCGATCGACGCCGATGGCGCGCGCGTGACCGGGGTGCGCATCGATGGCCGGCTCGAAACCGCCGATCGCTACGTGATGGCCCTGGGGTGCTGGTCGCCGGCATTGCTGCGGCCGCTGGGGATCGACCTGCCGGTGTATCCGCTCAAGGGCTATTCGCTCACCATCCCGATCGTCGATGCAGCGATGGCACCCACCTCCACCGTGCTGGACGAAACCTACAAGATCGCCATCACCCGCTTCGACAGGCGCATCCGCGTGGGCGGCATGGCCGAGGTGGCCGGCTACGACCTGCGCCTGGATCCGCGCCGCCGGGCCACCCTGGAGAAAGTGGTGGCCGAGCTGTTTCCGCATGGCGGCGATATGGCGCGCGCCGATTTCTGGGCCGGCCTGCGCCCGTCAACGCCCGACAGCACGCCGGTGGTGGGCGCCACCGCGCTGCGCAACCTGTACCTCAACACCGGCCACGGCACCCTGGGCTGGACCATGGCGTGCGGTTCGGGCCGCTACCTGGCCGACGTCATCGCACGCCAGCCCACCGGCATCAGCCGCCAGGGGCTGGACATCTCGCGCTATCGTCGCCGCAATGCCGCGACGCCGGGTAGGGGTGAACCGAACGGGTCGACTCCGGCGACAATGGCGTCCTGATCCACGGCGGTCGCGATGGCGGCCGCCTCCTTTCCGCCCGCGCACGCCCTCGCCGGCAAGCGTCTTCCACCCGTCCGCCAGATCCGTCCGAATGCGACCCGCCCGTGCCCTGATCGACCTCGATGCATTGCGCCACAACTACCGGCTGGCGCGTGGGCTGGCCGGTGGCCGGGCCCTGGCGGTGGTCAAGGCCGACGCCTACGGGCACGGCGCACTGCGCTGTGCCGCGGCGCTGGAGCCCGAAGCCGACGGATTCGCCGTGGCCTGCCTGGAAGAGGCGCTGGCGCTGCGCCAGGCCGGCATCGGCGCGCCGATCCTGTTGCTGGAAGGCTTCTTCGAAGCCAGCGAGTTGCCGCTGATCGCCGAGCATGGGCTGTGGTGCGTGATCCATGCACCGTGGCAGGTCGCCATGCTCGAGCGCTGCACGCTGCAGCGGCCGATCCAGGTCTGGCTCAAGCTGGATTCGGGCATGCATCGGGTTGGCATCGACCCGGAGGGCTATGTGCAGGCATGGCACCGGCTGCAGGCGCTGCCGCAGGTGTCGGACATCATCAAGACCAGCCACTTCGCCCGCGCCGACGAACCTGGCTGCACCAGGACCCTGGAACAACTGGACACCTTTACCCGCGTCACCGCCGGGCTTCCGGGCCAGGCCAGCCTGTGCAATTCGGCAGCGCTGATGGCATGGCCGCAGGCACGTGCGGACTGGGGACGCCCCGGGCTGATGCTGTATGGCGTCGCGCCGGTGCCCCCGGCACGGGACGCCACCGCCGGCTTGCGTCCGGTGATGACCCTGGAATCGAAGGTGATCTCCGTGCGCGACCTGGCGGCCGGCGAACCGGTCGGTTACGGCGCGCGCTTCGTGGCTCAACGGCCCACCCGCGTGGGCGTGGTCGCCCTGGGCTACGCCGATGGCTATCCGCAGTCGGCGGCCAACGGAACCCCGGTGGCCATCGACGGCCGTCCCGGCGAGCTCATCGGCCGGGTGTCGATGGACATGCTGACCGTGGACCTGACCGGGCACCCGGATGCAGGCGTGGGCAGCACCGTGGAACTGTGGGGCCGCCAGGTAGCCGCCGCCGACGTGGTCACCTGCAGCCAGACCAGCAGCTACCGGCTGCTGTGCGGGGTCAAGCGGGTACCGCTGCAATACCACGGCTGACCCGGCATCGTCCCGGCATGGTCCCGGCATCGTCCCCGCATGGCCCGGCATGACCCCGCATGGTCCCCGCATGGTCCCCGCATGGTCCCCGCATGGTCCCGCATGGCCCCCGCATGGTCCCGCATGGGTCCCGGCATGATCCTGCCGTTGTAGGAGCCCGTCTTGCGGGCGACCGCGGCGCACGTTGGCCATTCGATGCGGTCGATCGCCGGCAAAGGCAAAGCATCGCCGGCAAGACCGGCTCCTACAGGTAACGCAGCGCGCGTTCCGCATTGGATGCGGCCGATCGATGGCAAGGCATCGCCGGCAGGGCCGGCTCTTGCGGGCGGGTGGCGGTCAGCGCTGGTCGTCCGGCGGTGTGGCCGCCGGCAGGTGCCAACCATGGCGGATGGCCATGAAGCGCAGGCCGAAGCAGACCAGCGCGCCGATCACCATGGCCGGGCTCTGCGGCAGCCCGGCCACGTGCGCGGTTGCCACCACGCTGCCCCCCACCAGGGCCGCCACCGCGTACAGCTCGGCCTGCAGCACCACCGGCGTGCGCGCCACCAGCAGGTCGCGGGCGATGCCGCCGCCGATGCCGGTGATCATTCCCAGCAGGGTGGCGGCGAACGGCGACAGCCCGAACGCCAGCGCCTTGCCGGTGCCCAGCACCGCGAACAGCGCCAGCCCGGCCGCGTCGAACACCTGCACCGGGTTGCGCATGTGTTCGATCGACTGGTGCCGGTAGAAGGTGAGTACGCCGGCAAGCATGGCGGTGGCCAGGTAGCGCCAGTCGGCCAGCGCGGTCGGCGGTTGCGCGCCGATCAGTACGTCGCGGGCGATGCCGCCGGACACGGCCGCCGCACACGACAGCACCAGCACGCCGAAGAAATCCAGGCGATGGCGCACCGCCAGGGTGCCGCCGCTGAGCGCGAATACGAAGGTGCCGAGAAGGTCGAACAGCAGGACGAGCGTGGACACGGCTGCATCGGCGGCAGGAATTGCCGCACAGGATCGCAGCCCACCGCGGGATTGTCATGCGCGTGCCTTGCACGCGCCGTTGGCGTTGCCGGCCAGGCGCTCCGCCATGGCGGATGCGTCTGCGTGAAAGCGGGCGGCAATGATCCGTCCGCCCCACGGTCGCCGGCGAGACCGGCTCCTACAAGGGCGGCGCCTGGTCGTGATCCCGGCCCAGGATGATCCGCGCCGCGCGCTGGTAGCTCCAGTAGGCCCAGGCCCAGTTGAGCAGCACCACCAGCCGGTTGCGGAAGCCGATCAGGAAGAACACGTGCGCGGCCAGCCAGAACCACCACGCCAGCAGTCCGGAAATCCTGAAGCCGTGCAGGTCCACCACCGCGGCCATGCGCCCGATGGTGGCCAGGTTGCCAAAGTCCCGGTAGGCGAACGCTCCCGCCTGGCGGCCGCGCAACCGTGCGCGCATCGCAGCGGCCACATGCCGGCCCATCTGCTTGGCGGCCGGGGCCACGCCCGGCACCGCGCTGCCGTCGGTACGGCTGACGGCGGCAAGGTCGCCGGCGACGAACACGTGCGGGTACCCGGGCACGCTCAGGTCCGCCTCCACCGGCACACGTCCGGCCCGGTCCAGCGGCACGCCCAGTGCACGCGCCAGTGGCGAGGCCGCCACGCCCGCGGCCCAGACCACGGTGCGCGCCGCCACGTACTCTTCTCCCAGCCGGTAGCCGCCTGCATCGATGCCTGTGACCGGCACGCCGACCGATACCTCAACCCCCAGGCGTTCGAGCTGGCGCCGGGCCTTGTCCGAAAGCGTTGCCGGAAACGTGGCCAGCACCCGCGGCCCGGCCTCCACCAGGCGCACGCGCGCGGCGGCCGGGTCGATGTTGCGGAACTCGTTTTTCAGCGTGTGCCGGGCGATTTCGGCCAGGGTGCCGGCCAGTTCCACCCCGGTCGGGCCGCCGCCGACGATGGCAAAGCTCAGCCAGGCTGCGCGTTCGGCCGGGTCGTCGCAGCTTTCGGCGCGCTCGAACGCCAGCAGCAGGCGCCGGCGCAGGTGCAGCGCGTCGTCCAGTGATTTCAGCCCGGGTGCGTGCGCGGCCCAGGCATCGTTGCCGAAGTAGGCGTGGGTGGCGCCGGTCGCCAGCAGCAGGTAGTCGAAGTCCAGCACGCTGCCATCGGCCAGGGTGACGGTACGCGCCTGCGCATCGATGGCGGCCGCCTCGCCCAGCCTGACCTGCACGTTGCCTTGCCCGCGCAGGATGTGCCGCAGCGGCGCGGCGATATCCGGTGCCGACAGCCCGGCGGTGGCCACCTGGTACAGCAGCGGCTGGAACAGGTGGTGGTTGCTGCGGTCGAGCAGGGTGATGCGCAACGGCGCCCTGGCCAGTGCGCGGGTGGCCCACAGGCCGGCGAAGCCGCCGCCGATCACGAGCAGGTGGGGGACACTGGCGTGTGCCGCGTGCATGCCCCGATTCTGGCACGCCCGCCTCGTCGATGCCGGCGCTGTGCAACACTTCTCCACATCGCACCCATCCGTCACAGGCGAAGGACCGACATGGCCGACACCGACACCCGCATCGCCCTGCTGATCGACGCCGACAACGCGCCGGCCGCGAAGATCGACCTGGTCCTGAACGAGGTCGCGCGCCACGGCGTGGCCAACGTGCGCCGCGCCTACGGCAACTGGAAAAGCTCCAACCTCAAGGGCTGGGAAGCGGTATTGCACGAGTATGCGATCCGTCCGATCCAGCAGTTCGCCTATTCCAGCGGCAAGAACGCCTCGGACATGGCGATGGTGATCGATGCCATGGACCTGCTGTACGCGCGCAACCTGGACGCTTTTGCCATCGTCTCCAGCGATGCGGACTTCACCCCGCTGGTGATGCGCCTGCTCACCGACGGCATGAAGGTCTACGGTTTCGGCGAGAAGAAGACGCCCGCGCCGTTCGTCAATGCGTGCTCCAAGTTCACCTATGTCGAAGCCCTTGGCGCGGTGAGCCCGGACAACGGCCACACGGCCGCCACCAGCCCCAAGGACGCGCAGGAGCTGCGCGGCGACGCACGCCTGGTGCAGATGCTGCGCAGCGCGGTGGACGCCGGCAGTGGCGACGACGGCTGGACCCGCCTGGACGTGGTCGGCAGCCAGATCGGCAACCAGGCCTCGTTCGACCCGCGCAATTACGGCTATCGCAAGCTCAGTGACCTGGTCAAGGCTGCCGGGCTGTTCGAGCTCAAGCAGGATGGCAAGGTGATCTGGGTGCGCGACAAGCCGCGCCGCCGCGCGCCGGCCAAGAAGAAGATCGACTGAGCGCAGGGCAAGCGATCCACGTGCGGCGACGACGACGCGCGCAGGCGTGCCGCATCGCGCGGCCTCAGTACAGGTCCACCGGATCCACATCCAGCGACCAGCGGGCGCGGCGCGCCTGCGGCAGCGCGTGGATGGCCGGCAGCACGGCGTCCAGGCAGGCGTGCAGGGCAGGGCGGTGGCCGCACGACAGCAGCAGTTGCATCCGGTACATGCCGGCACGGCGCGCCATCGGTGCGGTGAGCGGGCCATGCAGCGCGATTGCCGCTTCCGGTGCCCGGCCCGCGGGCAGCGCCGCGTGCAGGATGTCCCGGGCGGCATGCAGGAAGGCGGCCGCGGCGTCGGCCTGCTGTGCTTCGGCGCGCAGCAGCGCCAGGTGTGCGAACGGAGGGAAGCCGGCTGCTTCGCGCTGCGGCAGTTCGGCGCGGGCGAATGACCCGTAGCCGCCCTGGATGAGGGCGTGCAGCAGCGGATGCTCGGGATGGTGGGTCTGCCACCAGACCTCGCCCGGGCGCTGTGCCCGGCCGGCCCGTCCCGCCACCTGGATCAGCAACTGCGCCAGCTTCTCGCCGGCACGGAAGTCCGACGAGAACAGGCCTTCATCCACGCCCACCACCACCACCCGGGTGAGGTTGGGCAGGTCGTGGCCCTTGGCCAGGATCTGGGTGCCGACCAGGATCCCCGGCCGCTCGCCCAGTTCGGCCAGCAGCCTGGCCAGGCCGTCGCGGCGTGCAGTGGTGCCGCGGTCGATGCGCAGCACCGGCCAATCGGAGAACCGCTCGGCCAGCAGTTCCTCCAGCCGTTCGGTACCGATTCCCTGCGGCTGCAGCGCCAGGCTGGCGCAGTCCGGGCAGGCTGGTGGCCGCGCCTGGCGATGCCCGCAGTGGTGGCAGACCAGCCTGCCGCCGCCGGCATGCACGGTCATTGGCGTGCCCTGGGTGGCAGTGCTGCAGCGCGGGCAGTGCGCGCTCCAGCCGCAGTCGTGGCACAGCAGCACCGGTGCATAGCCGCGGCGGTTCTTGAACACCAGTACCTGGCCGCCGTCGCCAAGCGCGGCCTCGATCGCGTGCAGCGTTTCGGGTGCAAGCCCGGCCTGCAGCGGGCGCTTGCGCACGTCGAGGATGCGCACCGTCGGCGGCTGCGCATCACCGGCGCGCTGGTGCAGGCGCAGGTGCGCATAGCGGCCGGCCTGGGCGTTGTGCAGCGTTTCCAGCGAGGGCGTGGCGCTGCCCAGCAGCACCGGCACGTCCAGTGCCTTGCCGCGCACCAGGGCGAAATCGCGCGCGTGGTAGCGGATGCCGTCCTGCTGCTTGTAGCTGGCGTCGTGCTCTTCGTCGACCACGATCAGCCCGGCCTCGGGCAGCGGCGCGAATACCGCCGAGCGGGTGCCGACCACCACCCGTGCCTCGCCGCGCCAGGCCGCGGCCCACACCCGCGCACGCTCGCCGTCGGCCATGCCCGAGTGCAGGGCGTGCACGCTGACCCCGAGGCGGGCGCGGAAGCGGGCCAGGGTCTGCGGGGTCAGGCCGATCTCCGGCACCAGCACCAGCGCCTGGCGACCGCGCGCCAGGCACGCGGCGATGGCGTGCAGGTAGACCTCGGTCTTGCCGCTGCCGGTGACGCCCTCCAGCAGCATCGGGGCAAAGCCCGCCGTGGCGGCGATCGCTTCGATCGCGGCTTGCTGGCCGGGGTTGGGCAGTGGCCCGGGTTGCGGTGCCGGTGGATGGGCGCTGGCCGGAACCGCGACCCGGTCGGCGTAGTGGCGGCGTGCCAGCGCGCGCGCTGCAGGACGCCAGCCTTCCAGTGCCTGGTCCAGCCGGTCCTCGTCCATCGGCCCGGCCTGCAGCAGTTCGGCCAGGCGCCGCGGCCGCGCCCCTGCGCGCAGGCTGGCCAGGCCGGTCGCGCCGGCCTCGGTCAGCGCCCACGCCCAGGCGTGGGTATCCGGCAGTGGCTCGCCTGCGCGCAGGGGCGCCGGCAATGCCGTGGCCAGCACTTCGCCCAGCGGCGCATGGGTGTAGCGCGCCAGCCAGCCCAGCGAATCGAACAGTTCGCCGGCAAACAGCGGCACCGGATCGACGAAGGCCAGTGCCTGGCGCAGCTCGGCAGATGATTCCGGCGGGCCGACCGCGACCACCACCCCGGCCAGTTCGCGCGTGCCGAACGGCACCCGCACACGCCGGCCGACATCGCCGGCGGCCGCAGCGGCACCGGGCGGCGGCGCATAGTCGAACAGGCGCGGCAGCGGCAGCGGCAGGGCCACGCGCAGGCAGGGGCTGGAAGCGGCAGGCATCGGGCGCAGTCTACGTGCCGGCGGCGCGTGCTGGAGCGGGGGGCGGTTGCATCGCAATGCTGCCCCCGCGCTGATAAATGGGACGTAAGCCACGGTCCCCGCTGGGGATTCAGGTTTATCCACACAAACTGTGGATAAGCTTGTGCATCACGCGGATGCTTCACGCAGCAGGCACACGCCCAGCAGCCTGTGCCTCAGGTTGGTCAAAAAAACGCCATCCGATAAAATCCATGCAAATCATGTACTTGTCCGTGAAACATGGTGCCTGCCCTTGCCGGGCCCGGGGCATGGACAGGATCGGTGTCATCGGCCATGACGCTGTGCACAACCGAAACGGCTGCGGGCCGTCATTGCGGCGGTCCGGGGGTGAATGTGGCCGGTTTGTCAAGCCGGGGCGGGCACAGGTCCGGGCCGTATCATCGCGGCCATGACGCCGGTCCTTCTCCCCCGATGGCCGTGAACCGGAACCAGCTGCCCCCCGCTGCACTGGCTGCATTCGTGCGTGGCAACGAGCGCCGTGCCTGGGTGTTCCTGTGGTTGCAGAGTGGCCGCACCGAGGCAGCCGGCGCGGCGCTGGCCGCGACCATCCGCGCCTTCGCCAGCCAGGCGGCGCGGCAGTCGATGGCGCAGTGGCCGGATCGGTTCTGGCGGCTGGTCGCGGCCTCGCCGCTGGAAGGAACCGGACAATGGCCCGAACCATTGGAGCCGCTGGCCGTACTGGACCCGGCCCCGCGGCGGGCACTGCTGCTGCGCCTGGCGGCCGGGCTGGACGAGGAACCGGCCGCCCACGCACTGGGCGTGGACGTGGACACCTACCGCCAGTGGCTGGAGCAGGCGTGTCCCCGTGACCCGGCCGGCGCGGCGGATGCGCAGGCCTGGCAGCAGCTGGCCCAGGCCGTGCAGCAGGCGGGGCGGGACCTTCCGCCGCGCCGGCTGCTGCGCATCGCCGACCTGCGCGAGGTCGCCTTGTCCGGGCGCGGGCCGATCCCCGGAATCACGCTGCCCGCCGACCCGCCACGCAGCGACCGGCGTTGGCAGCGGGCGCTGCTGGTGGCGCTGGCGTGCGCCGCTGCCCTGGCGGGCACCTGGTGGTGGGAGCGCAGCCAGGAACAGGCGCAGCCGCAGCAGCCACAGCCGCAGCCACAGCCGGTCCCCGACGCACCGCCCGGCATCCGCGATCCGGGCCCGATCGTGGTCGAACCGCTGCCGGCAACTGCCGCTGCGTCCCACGCCGGGATCGACGCGCCGGCCGATCCGGCTCCTGCCGATCCAATGATCGACGCGCTGGGCCTGCTGTCCTGGTACGCGGCCGGTGCGCCGGAATCGCGCTTTGAGCGGGCCGACCCGTTGTCCCCGCCATCCACGCACACCGCCACGGCCGGTGCAGCCGCGGGCACCGACACCGACGCTCATGCAGATGCCAATGCCGACACTGATGCCGACGCCGACGCCCGCCAGATAGCGTGGCGGCAACTGGATGCCGGCACCCGGGCGCAACTGCGCGAGGTTGCCGCCGCCCTGGACGCGTTGCCCGCCGACGAGCGCGACACGCTGCGTGCGCGCTTCGCCGCGCTGGATGCCATCGAGCGTCGTGGCTGGCTGCTGGGGCCGGTGCTGGGTGCCGATTACCCGGGTTTGCATCCGTTGCTGGGCTACGTGGCCGCTGACGAGCGCGCGCCGCTGCTGGCCACGCTCAGGGCGATGACCCCGGAGCAGCGCGCGCGCCTGGCCGAACTTGCGCGCCGCGCCGCCCCCGCCGTGCGCGACCGCCTGCGGCGCGAACTGATGGCGCAGCCGCCGGCACAACTGGACGCCTGGCTGGAACGGCGCAGCCAGGGCTGATTTCGCCTGGCGCAGGCGTGCACAGGTAGCCGTGCAGGTAGAATCGCGCACCTTGCGTGCCGCGCCGGCCCCGCAGCGCCCCCGTTTCCGGTCTTCCGCGCTATCCCATGAGCCCTTCCACCCCGCCGGCGCCGCGCCTTGGCCGCGAATTGCGCGCGACTGCCACCCTGGCCCTGCCGCTGGTGCTCGGGCACGTGTCCACCGGCCTGATCAGCTTCGTCGACAACGTCATTGCCGGCCACCACGGCACCCGTACCCTGGCCTCGGTGACCGTGGGCACCGCGCTGCTGTGGCTGCCGATGATGGTGCCCATCGGCACCCTGATCGCATTGACCGCATCGGTCTCGCAGCTCGATGGCGCCGGGCGCCGTGGCCAGATCGCGCCGGTGTTCCGGCAGGCACTGTGGCTGGGCGCCGGGCTGGGCCTGCTGATGTTCGCGTTCCTCAGTGCGGTTCCACTGGCGCTGGGCACCTTCGGCATCGCCGCCGACATCGTGCCTGGTGCGGTCGCGTTCACCCACGCGGTGCGCTGGGGCGTGCCGGCGCTGATCCTGTTCTTCTGCATGCGCTACCTCAGCGAAGGCCTGCACTGGACGCTGCCAACCATGCTGCTGGGGTTTGGCGGGCTGCTCGTGCTGGGGCCGCTGGGCTGGCTCCTGACCTTCGGCATCGGGCCATTGCCGGAGATGGGCGCGGCCGGGCTCGGCGCAGCGTCGGCCACGGTGATGTGGTTGCAGGCGCTGGCCTTTGCCGCCTACCTGGCGCGCGCGCGGCGGTTCGCGCCACTGGGGCTGTTCGCACGCTGGGAGTGGCCGCGCTGGCAGGTGATCGGCGGGCTGCTGGGCACCGGGTTGCCGATCGGCATCACCGTGCTGATGGAGGGCGGGCTGTTCATCGTCACCGCGTTGCTGATCGCGCGCCTGGGGGAAGTGCCGGCCGCCGCCCACCAGATCGCGATCAACGTGGCCGCGCTGTGCTTCATGGTGCCGATGGGCCTGGCCGAAGCGACCACCGTGCGCGTGGGTCACGCGCTGGGTGCCGGCGACCCGCACGGCGTGCGCCGCGCGGTGCGCGCAGGCTACGTGATCGTGCTGGCGACCCAGGCGCTGTCGGGCCTGGTCCTGCTGCTGGGCCACGACGCCATCGTGGCGGTGTACACCCGCGATGCGGCGGTGGCCACGCTGGCCTCGGTGCTGCTGTTGTACGCGGCGGCATTCCAGTTTCCCGACGGGATCCAGGTGATGGCGGCCGGCGCCCTGCGCGGCCTGCGCGATACCCGGGTGCCGATGTTCCTGGCCGCTGCCTCGTACTGGGGCCTGGGCATGTCGCTGGGCGCCTGGCTGGGCCTGTACCGCGGCGGTGGCGCGCCGGGCATGTGGGCCGGACTCATCGTCGGCCTGGTCGCGGCGGCGGTGCTGATGGGCGCGCGCCTGGCCACCCGCCTGCACCGCCTGCCGCCGCCGGTGGCCGCCGCGTCTTCCGGCACGGTGACTTCAGGGGCATGAAACCCGCTTGCACAGTCGTTATGCTGCGTCGCAAGAGAGCGGGCCGTGCCCGCAGGAGTCCCGCTGGATGAACCCCCCTTCGCTGCCCCGCCGCAATCCCATCGCCGCGTTCTTCGTCGGCCTGTGGGACGTGATGAACTTCACCCGCCGGTTGATCCTCAACCTGCTGTTCTTCGGGCTGTTGTTGCTGCTGCTGATCATCTTTGCCGCAGCGGTCGTCCGCGGCAGCGGGATCAAGCCGCTGCAGGAGCGCACCACCCTGGTGATCGCCCCGGAAGGGCGGCTGGTGGAGCAGTTCAGCGCCGATCCGGTGACCCGCGCGCTGGCCAAGGCGATGGGCGACAGCGCCGCCGACGAAGTGCAGTTGCGCGACCTGGTGCGCGCGATCGAGGCGGCCAGCGAAGACAAGCACATCGAGCGGGTGCTGCTGCAACTGGACAAGCTGCAGCCCGCCGGCCACGCCTCGCTGCGCGAGCTGGCGCGCGCGCTGGCCGGGTTGCGCGCGGCCGGCAAGCAGGTAGTGGGCTTCGGCGAAGGCGTCGGACAGGCGCAATATCTGCTGCTGGCGCAGGCCGACGAGGTGTACCTGGATCCGATGGGCGGATTGTTGCTGGAAGGCCTTGGCCGCTACCGCCAGTACTACCGCCAGGGCCTGCAGGAAAAGCTGGGCGTGGACGTGCACCTGTTCAAGGTTGGCGAATACAAGTCGGCGGCCGAGCCGTTCGTCCTTGATGCGGCCTCGCCCGAGTCCAAGGAAGCGGACCTGTACTGGATGAACGACCTGTGGCAGCGCTACCTGGCCGACGTGGCCGCCGCGCGCGGACTCGACCCGGCGCAGCTGGCCGCCGGCATCGACCAGTTGCCGGCCGGCCTTGCCGCCGCCGGCGGCGACCTGGCCAAGTACGCGCTGGAGCAGAAGCTGGTGGACGGGCTGATGACCCGCGAGCAGGTGCTGGAGCTGCTGGCCGAGCGCGGCGTGGCCGACGAGGATTCCGACCTGGGCGTGCGCAGCATCGGCCTGGCCGGCTACCTGCAGCAGCTCGACGCCAAGCGCATGCCGCTGGACAAGCGTCCGCAGGTGGCGGTGATCGTGGCCGCGGGCGAGATCACCGGTGGCGACCAGCCGGCCGGGAGCATCGGCGGCGAGTCGACCTCGGCGCTGCTGCGCCAGGCGCGCGACGACGACGACGTCAAGGCCGTGGTACTGCGCGTGGATTCGCCCGGTGGCGAGGTGTTCGCCTCCGAGCAGATCCGGCGCGAAGTGGCGCTGCTGAAGGAGGCCGGCAAGCCGGTGGTGGTGTCGATGGGCGACCTGGCCGCGTCGGGCGGGTACTGGATCAGCATGAACGCCGACCGGATCTATGCCGATCCTTCGACGATCACCGGCTCGATCGGCATCTTCGGCCTGATCCCCAACTTCACCCGCAGCCTGGACAAGATCGGCGTGCACACCGACGGCGTGGGCACCACCCGCTTTGCCGGCGCGTTCGACGTCACCCGGCCGCTTGACCCGGAGGTGGGCGAGATCGTGCAGTCGGTCATCAACAAGGGGTATGCCGATTTCATCGGCAAGGTGGCTGCGGCGCGCGGCAAGCCGGTGGAAGCGATCGACGAGGTTGCCCGTGGCCGGGTATGGAGCGGCGCGCAGGCCAGCGAGCGTGGCCTGGTGGACGCACTGGGCGGCCTGGACGATGCGGTGGCCGACGCGGCGCAGCGCGCCACCCTGGGCGAGGAGGGCAAGTACCGCGTGCGCTACATCGAGAAGGCGGCTACCCCGTTCGCGCAGTTCATGTCCGGCATGGCCGCCAGCCGGGTGGGCAGCGCATTGCTGCAGGACTCGGGCCTGGCCCGCGTCGCGCTGGCCAGGGCCATGCCCGAGACCGAGGCGCAGCTGCGCTTCGTCGAGCGCGCCCTGGCCGACCGCAACGGCACGCCGGTGAAGTCGCTGGCCTACTGCTTCTGCGGGCTGTAACCGCGCACGCGCGCTGGAAGTGATGGCCCCGCTGCGGCGGGGCCGTTCATTTCAGGGGCACGGTCCATCGCGGCATCGCGCGTCGGCGTCGCGCCTCAGCCGCCTTCGGCCGCGTCGATCGCCGCGCGCTGGCGGGCGTCGCCTTCCTGCAGCAGTTGTTCGACCGCGGCCGCCTTCTGCTGCGGCGCCTGGATCGCATCGCGCAGTTCGGTCTGTGCCTGTGGCTCGGGCGGTTGCTCGGTCGGCGGCGGCTCGGCGCGGCACCCGGCCATGGCCAGCGCGCAGCACGCGGCCGCGATGGAACCTGCACGGATGGACAGCGGCATCGGATGGCTCCGTCGAAGGGACTGGCAGGTATCCTACGCCTCATGGACAGCAACCGTTGGCGACTGGACGGGCGGGTGGCACTGGTGACCGGCGCCAGTGCCGGGATCGGCCTTGCGATCGCCCACGAGCTGGCCGCGCTGGGCGCGGACCTGATGCTGGTCGCGCGCGGCGAGGATGCCTTGCAGCAGGCGCGCGACGAACTGGCCGACCGCCATCCGGCGCAGGACGTGCAGGCCATGGCCGCCGACGTTGCCGACGATGAGGACCGCCAGGCGATCCTGGACTGGGTGGAAGACCGTGGCGAGGGCCTGCACATCCTGGTCAACAACGCCGGTGGCAACCGGACCCGGGCCGCGGTCGACTACACCGAGGACGAGTGGCGCGGGATATTCGAAGCCAACCTGTTTTCTGCCTTCGAGCTGTCCCGCTACGCGCACCCGTTGCTGGCGCGGCACGCGGCCTCATGCATCGTCAATGTCGGCAGCGTCTCCGGCCTGACCCATGTGCGCAGCGGCGTGGTGTACGGCATGACCAAGGCCGCGCTGCACCAGATGACCCGCAACCTGGCCTGCGATTGGGCGGCCGACGGGATCCGGGTCAACGCGGTGGCGCCGTGGTACATCCGCACCCGCCGCACCTCCGGCCCGCTTGCCGACCCGGACTACTACGAGGAAGTGCTCGAGCGCACACCGATGCGCCGGATCGGCGAGCCGGAGGAAGTGGCCAGTGCGGTGGCGTTCCTGTGCATGCCGGCGGCGGCCTACGTCACCGGCGAATGCATCGCAGTGGATGGCGGATTCCTGCGCTACGGTTTCTGAGCCATCGGCTCATGGCTGGCCCCGCCCATGCCGTGGTCGCAGGCAATACGGAGATCGCTGGCAAATTCGCGGTCGCCGGCAAGACCGGCTCCTACACTTGGCCTGCAACGCTCCGTTGGGCGATCGCCAGCCACGCCGGCCCTGCGACACTCCGTTGGGCGATCGCCGGCCACGCCGCCCTTTTGTAGGAGCCCGTCTTGCGGGCGACCCCTGACGGTTGGGTCGCGCACGGGCAGTTACCCATCCGCGGTCGCCGGCAAGACCGGCTCCTACACCTGGCCTGCAACGCTCCGTTGAGTGATCGCCGGCCACGCCGCCCTTTTGTAGGAGCCCGTCTTGCGGGCGACCGCAGCCGGCACTCAGGCGCGCAGGGCGCTCTCCGGCACGTCGATCGCCATCGCCAGCGCCAGGTGGTCCGAGAACGCGGCGGGCACCGCGCGTGCGCCGGCACAGCGCAACTGGCCGCTGATCAGGATGTGGTCGATCGCCCGCTGCGGCTTCCAGCTCGGGAAGGTGGGCACCGCGCATTCGGGCGGACGCAGGCCGGTGGCGCGGTACAGCACCTGCATTTCAGGCTGGTCGGCCAGGCAGTTGAAGTCACCCATCAGCACTGCATTGGGATGGTCCTGCAGCAGTTCTGCGATGAAGGCCAACTGCGCCATGCGCGAGCGGGCGCCCAGCGACAGGTGCGCCACGGCCACCGCCAGGCCGTGGTCGCCGTAACCGAAGTGCGCCAGCAATACCCCGCGGCCCTTGATCCGGCCCGGCAAGGCATGCTCGACCGTCCTCACCGGCTCGATCTGGCTGAGCAGGCCGTTGGCGCTGGAGGCCACGCCGCCGACGCTGCGGTTGGGCTGGTGGGTCCAGAAGCGGAAGCCGGCGCGCTGGGCCAGGTAGCGGGTCTGGTTGGTGAAGCCCGAACGCAGGCTGCCCGGGTCGCTTTCCTGCAGGCCGACGATGTCGTGCCCGCTGGCAAGCTGGGCAATCGTGTCCAGGCTGCTGCGCTTGCTCCCGGCCGGCAATGCGTGCGACCAGCTGCGGGTCACGTAGTCGCTGTAGCGACGGGTGCTGGAGCCGGCCTGGATGTTGGCACTGAGCAGGCGCAGGGTCCGCATGCGCGCCGCTGCCGCATCGCCCTGGGGCAATGCGGCGGGCAGTTCGGCGGCAAGTGATGCGGGGGGTTCCATGCGTGCCTGGTTCATGATCCTCAGGGCGTGCCGCCGCGCTCCTGCGCGATCAGCCATTCGGCCGTGTTGAGCATCTTCTCGAAGCCGTGCTGGTCCACGGTGATGGCGTACTTGCCGGCCACCACCAGCGACGGCGTGCCCTCGATCCGCGAGCGGCTGGCGAACTGGCGCGCGCGGTTGAGCTTGGCATCCACGCCGAAGCTGTTGAAGGTATCGGCCAGGCGCTTGGCGTCCACTCCGTACTGGGCATAGAACGGCGCCAGCTCCTCGGCGCCGACCTTGGCGCTCACCGGCAGGCTGCGCTGCAGGTGGATGGCGGCGAACATCGCCTCGTGGCTGCGCTCCAGCACGCCCAGGGCCTCGGCTGTGTAGAACGCGCGGGCATAGGGCGTCCAGTAGCCGCCGAATGCAGCAGGCACCAGGGTCACCTGCACATCGGCCGGCTGGCGCTTCTTCCACGCGTTGAGCAGTGGGTCGAACTGGGCGCAGTGCGGGCAGGTGTAGCCGAACACCTCGGCCACCTCGATCTTGCCGGTAGCGGGCTGGAACGGCTGGCCGTTGGCGATCTCCACATAGTCCACCCCGGCGACCGGACGCGGGCCGCTGGGCGGCTGCGGGGCCGGCGCAGCCGCCGCTTCCGCTGCGGCGTCGGCGGCTGCAGCCGCGGCATCCGTGGTGGCACCACTGCCGTCCGCCGCATCCGCGCCGGTCGGCGCAGCGGTGGCTGCATCGTCGGCAACGGCGGCCGGGGTCTCGGCAGCAGCCGTTGCCGGTGCCTGCGCGGAGGGAGGTGCCTCGGCACCGGAGCAGGCCACCAGGCCCAGCAGCAGCATCGGCAGGATCAGGCACAGGCGCGTTTTCATCGACGGGATCTCCAGCATGGGGACAGGATCGGCCAGATGGCCGTCAGGGTGAAGTGGAAGCGCTTGCAGCGCGTTCACGGGCGATCAGCCATCCGGCCGTGCCCAGGACCGCGTCGTAAGTGTCGCCCAGCACGCGGTAACGGCCGTTCACGACCAGCGCCGGCGTGCCCTCGAGCCCGGCGCCGCGGACGAAACTGGCTGCACGGCTCACCTGCGCTGCCACTGCCGGGTCGGCCAGTGCGGCGCGGAACTGCGCCGGATCGACGCCGTGCCCGGCGTAGAAGGTGGCCAGTTCCTGCGCGGTGGCATTGCGCGGCAGGAGGCCGTCGCGGTGGATGGCGTCGAATACCGCCCGATGGGTGCGCGCGGCCACGCCCAGGTGCTCGGCGGCGAAATACACCCGCGCCCACGTGTCCCAGCTGCCACCGAAGGCGGCCGGAACGCGCACCACGTCCACGTCATCGGGCAGCCGGGCCTGCCACTGCCGGACCACCGGCTCGAAGCGCGCGCAATGCGGGCAGGTGTAGCCGAACACCTCGACCACCTCGATCCGCCCGGCCCGCGGGGCCCAGGGGCCGGCATCGAGTTCGACATAGTCGCGGCCGGCCTGCGGTGCATCGGCGGCGTGTGCGCCCGGCAACCAGGCCAGCGCGGCGAACAGCAATCCGGTGATCAGCGGTTTCATCATGGCAGGCGCATGGAGCGGCGATCCGGTGGGCGGCGGCGCGGCACGGCGGAAAAAACCGCGCCGGCCAGGGGCCGGCGCAAAAGTGCTAAAGAGGAGAGACTGCATGGGTGTGACCGCGGCCGGGCCGCGAAAGTTCACGGGCGCGGCGGCGTGCCGGCCTGGACCACGTCGTCGGCGCGGTCGTGCAGGCCCTGCAGGTAACTGGCCAGGGCGCCGATTTCCTGTTCGGTCAAGCCGTTGGCGACCTCGGCCATGATGTTGAACAGGGCCGGGTCCTTCTCGCTGGTCACCCCGGCCTGGTACTCCTGCAGGCGGCGCGCGGTGTAGTCGGCCATCTGCCCGCCCACGTGCGGGTAGGCCGGGCCCGGGTTGCCGGTGCCGGCCGGGCCGTGGCAGGCCAGGCAGGCCGGGATCCCGCGCTCCGGGTCGCCGCCGCGGTAGAGCTTCTCGCCCACTTCGTAGAACTTCAGGCCCTCGTAGCGGCCCTCGGTGATCAGCGCATCGTCGGCCACGCCGGCGCCGGCCTTCTGGGTCGCGTAGAACGCGGCCACGTCGCGCATGTCCTGCGGGCTGAGCATCTGCGCGAACGGGGCCATCACCGCGGCCAGGCCGCTGTGGCGCTCGCCGCTGGCGAACAGGGCAAGCTGGCGCGCCATGTAGCGCTCGCTCTGGCCGGCGATGCGCGGGTACATCGGGTTTTCCGAGTTGCCATCGGCACCGTGGCAGGCGGCGCAGGCCGTGGCCTTGGTGGCACCAGCCTCGGCGTCCCCCCAGTGGGTCTTGCTCAGGTCCACTTCCAGCGGCGCCGATTCAACCGGTGCATTGTCCGGCACCGGTACCACCGTGGTCTGGGCGGCATAGGCGACGGCGGCGGTGGCCGCGATGGCCAGACCGGCAAGGGCGATAACGCGAGCGTGGCGCATGCTGGAGCTCCGGGGGAACCGATGGCGCGACCTTGAACGGCCGCGAAACACCCGGATTATCCCCAAGCCGGGGCTGCACGGTCAATGAAGCCCGCTTCGCGGCGCCGGCCCGCACCGACGCGGCCGCCACCAGCGCGCGTGGCGTGCGATCCTATGCGCATGTCCAGTCCGCTCGAAAAAGCCCATTACCTGGGCGCGGCGCACACGCCTGCGCAACTGCCGCCCGATGGCGGCTACGAGGTCGCATTCGCCGGCCGCTCCAACGCCGGCAAGTCCAGCGCGCTCAATGCGCTGACCCGGCAGAACGCGCTGGCGCGGGTATCCAAGACGCCTGGCCGCACCCAGCAGCTGGTGTTCTTCGAGGTGGAGCCGCAGCACTGCCTGGTGGACCTGCCCGGCTACGGCTACGCCAAGGTGCCGCAGGACCTGCAGGCGCACTGGCAGGCCTTCCTCGACCGCTATTTCCGCACCCGCGAGGCATTGAAGGGCCTGGTGGTGGTGATGGACATCCGCCATCCGCTCAAGGAATACGACCGCCAGATGCTTGGCTACGCCGTGTCCCGCGGCCTGCCGGCGCATGCCTTGCTGACCAAGGCCGACAAGCTTGGCCGTGGCCAGCAGATGCAGGCACTGGCCGCCGTGCGCCGCGAGCTGTCCAGTGCCTTCGGCGACACGGTCAGCGTGCAGACGTTCTCCGGCGAATCCAAGCAAGGGGTGGACGAGGCCCGTGCGGTCGTGGCCGGCTGGCTGGGCCTGGGGCCGACCGGGGCGCCGCCGGCCCAGGCCTGACCCGGCCCGGGGCGGGCCGAACCCGGCCGCTACCCGGGGAAGCGCTGGCCGTGGATGATGGGCTTGCGAGGCCAGCCGCCGTCCACCGGATTGCGCGGTCCTGGTCCTCCCGTCACCAGGGTAAGGGGATATGCACGCGAAGATTCCGTCCGGGCGGCTGGAAGGGCTGCTCGGCACCGATGCCGGGTTGACCGAGGCCGACGCGGCTGGCCGCCGCGCGCGCCACGGGCGCAACGACATCGTCGAGGCGGCGCCGCCGACCTGGTGGATGCTCGCGCGCGACACCCTGCGCGATCCGATGCTGTGGTTCCTGCTCGGCACCGCATGCCTGTTCGCCTGGCTGGGCGACCGCGTCGAAGCGATCATCCTGCTGGCGGCCGTGGTGCCGCTGGTGGGAATGGACCTCTACCTGCACCGGCGCACCCAGGCCTCGACCCAGGGACTGGCCAGCCGACTGGCCAGTTCGGCCCGGGTGTTGCGCGATGGCGCATGGACGTCCCTGCCCGCCGGCGAGCTGGTCCCGGGCGATCTGGTCGAGATAGTCGCGGGCGAGGCGATTCCGGCCGATGCGCTGGTGCATTCGGGCGAACACCTGCAGGTGGACGAATCGATGCTGAGCGGGGAATCGCTGCCGGTCTCCAAACGCTCATACGAAGCCGGTGCGCAGGCCGAGGACCCGTCGCACTGGGTCGCCGCCGGCACGCGCCTGCTCACCGGCACGGCCCGCATCCGCATCGCCTACACCGGCGCCCAGACCCTCTACGGCGAGATCGTGCGCCTGACCGTGCAGGGCACCCAGGCACGCACGCCGCTGCAGCAGGCGATCACGCGCCTGGTCAGCAAGCTGCTGGTGGCCGCGCTGGTGCTGTGCGTGCTGCTGGCGGCGATCCGCCTGTACCAGGGCCATGGCGTGGTCGATGCGCTGCTCAGCGCGGTGACGCTGGCGGTCGCGGCCCTGCCGGAAGAATTCCCGGTGGTGTTCACCTTCTTCCTCGGCGCCGGCGTCTACCGGCTGGCGCGGCGCCAGGCGCTGGTGCGGCGCGCGGTGGCGGTGGAGAACATCGGCCGGGTCACGTGCGTCTGTTCGGACAAGACCGGCACCATGACCGAAGGCCGGCTTGCGCTGGTCCACCGGCAGCCGGCTGCCGGGATGGATGGCGAGGCGCTGGCGCGGCTGTCGGCGCTGGCCTGTCGCGCCGACAGCGGCGATCCGCTCGACATCGCGATCCTGGCGCTTGCCGCACCGGGTGCGGAGGGAGCGACGGACCAGACGGCGGACCCTGTCCACGTGTATCCGTTTACCGAGGGGCGCCGTCGCGAGACCGCGCTCCACGTCGACGACGCAGGCGGGGTGCTTGCGGTCACCAAGGGCGCGCCGGAGACGGTGCTCGACCTGTGCGCGATGCCGGAGTCCGAACGCGCGTCATGGCGCGCCGAGGTCGCCGGCCACGCCGACGTCGGCCACAAGGTCATCGCCATCGCCTCGCGCGCGCTGGAGGCCTTCGATGCAGGCGCCGACGAGCCGGGCGACGGGTTCACCTTCGGCGGCCTGCTGGTGTTCGCAGATCCGCTGCGCCCGGGCGTGCGCGAGGCGGTACGCGCCTGCGCGCAGGCGGGTATCCGCGTGATCATGGTCACCGGCGACCACCCCGGCACCGCGCGGGCAATCGCGCGGGAAGCGGGATTGGGCGATGGCGATCCGCGGGTGTCGACCATGGACGAGCTCGGCCAGGCCGACGATGCGCTGGCCGCGGTCGACGTGGTGGCGCGCGCGGTGCCGGCGCAAAAGCTCGAACTGGTGCAGCGCCTGCAGCGGCGGGGCGAGATCGTCGCGGTCACTGGCGACGGCGTGAACGACGCGCCGGCCCTGCAGGCGGCCGACATCGGCATCGCGATGGGCGGCTCGGGTTCGCAGAGCAGCCGCGAGGTCGCGTCGATCGTGCTGCTCGACGACAACTTCCGCACCATCGTCGGCGCGATCGCCGAGGGCCGGCAGCTGTTCCGCAACCTGCAGTCGAGCTTCGCCTACCTGCTGATGGTCCACCTGCCGCTGGTGCTCACCGCCGCGCTCGTGCCGCTGGCGGGCCAGCCGCTGCTATACCTGCCGATCCATATCGTCTGGGTGGAGTTGCTGATCCATCCCACCGCGCTGCTGGTGTTCCAGGACCCGCCGCCCCCCGGGCGCATGGCCCCGGCCGATCGCGGCGGGCGCGCCTCCTTCTTCGGGCGCCGGGCCTGGGCCGCGATCGTGCTCACCGGCCTGGCGGTGACCGCTGCGATGCTGCTGGTCTATCGCAGCGGCATGGCGGCAGGAGATGCGACGCATGCACGCACCCTGACGATGGCCACGCTGGTGTTGGCCAGCGTCACGATCACCGCGGTCCTGTCGCGCCTGGCCTCGCGCACGGCGTGGGTGGTCGCGCTGGGGTCGCTGGCCTCGCTGGTGCTGCTGGTGCAGGTGCCGGCGCTGGCCGACTGGGTGCACCTGCGGCCGCTGGGCCTGCGCGACTGGATGCTGGTGTCGGCCGCCGGCATCGCCACCGGCTGCGTGGCACTGCTGTTCACTGCGCGGGCGGGGCGCGGCAGGCGCCGCAACCAGTCGGTACCGCGGTCTGTGTGAGCGTGGTGCATTTCAGTCGCCGGCCCGCCACGCCAGCCACCGCATGCACCCGCCCACCGTGCCCACCGGCGTCGCGCCAGTGTTCCAGCGCCGGAATGCCATGCCGGTGCGTGGCGATCCATAATGCCGTTCGCGCGCGCCGGCCAGGTCGGGCGCGCGTCCCCAGCCAGAGCGATCCGCATGTCGAGCCCCAGCCACACCGCCGATACCCCGATCACCGAACGCATGCAGTTGCTGGAGTACGTCGCTTCCGGCGAAAAGCCCAGGGCCGACTGGCGCATCGGCACCGAGCACGAGAAGTTCGGTTTCCGCCTCGATGACCTGCGGCCGCCGGCGTTCGAGGGCGAACGCGGCATCCAGGCCCTGCTGGAGGGCATGACCCGATTCGGCTGGGAGCCGGTGCGCGAGAGCGTGGACGGGCAGCCGCCGCGCACCATCGCGTTGCTGCGCGACGCCGCCTCGGTCAGCCTGGAGCCGGCCGGCCAGCTGGAACTGTCAGGTGCGCCACTGGAGTCCATCCACCAGACCTGCGTGGAGGTGGGCACCCACCTGGACGAGGTGCGGCAGGTGGCCGACCCGCTCGGCATCGGCTTCCTGGGCATGGGCTTCCAGCCCAAGTGGCGGCGCCAGGACATGCCATGGATGCCCAAGGGCCGCTACCGGATCATGCGCGACTACATGCCCAAGGTCGGCACCCTGGGCCTGGACATGATGACCCGCACCTGCACGGTGCAGGTCAACCTGGACTACGCCAGCGAAGCGGACATGGTGAAGAAGTTCCGCACCTCGCTGGCGCTGCAGCCTGTGGCCACCGCGCTGTTCGCCGATTCGCCGTTCACCGAAGGGCGGCCCAACGGCTTCCTCAGTTACCGCTCGCACATCTGGACCGATACCGACCGCGACCGCACCGGCATGCTCGACTTCGTGTTCGAGGACGGCTTCGGCTACGAGCGCTACATCGATTACGTGCTCGATGTGCCGATGTATTTCAGCTACCGCGATGGCGCCTACGTCGATGCCTCGGGCAAGTCGTTCCGCGACTTCCTGGCCGGCCGCCTGGACGTGCTGCCCGGCCAGCTGCCGACCCTGCGCGACTGGTCCGACCACATGACCACCGCCTTCCCCGAGGTGCGGCTGAAGAAATTCCTGGAGATGCGCGGCGCCGACGCCGGCTCGTGGAACCGGCTGTGCGCGCTGTCCGCGTTCTGGGTGGGGCTGCTGTACGACGATGCGGCGCTGGACGCGGCATGGGAGCTGGTGCGCGATTACACCGCCGCCGAGCGCCATGCACTGCGCGACGGCGTGCCCCGGCAGGCAATGAAGTTGCCGGTGCGCATGGGCCGGGGCACGGCCACGGTGCGCGAGCTGGCGGCCGAGGCGCTGAAGATTTCCAGCGCCGGGCTGCGCCGCCGCGCCGCACTCAATGCCGATGGCGTGGACGAGTGCGGCTTCCTGGATCCGCTGATCGAAATGGTCGAAGCCGGGCAGACCGCGGCCGAGCGCAAGCTGGAGCTGTTCCACGGCCCGTGGCAGGGCGATATCGACCGGGTGTTCGCCGACTTCGCGTACTGACGCACTGGCCCGCCGCAACGACACGCCGCAACGGTACGCCGCGGCGCATGGCCGCGGCTGCTGGGGATTACGCCTGGTGGTTGCGCGCGGCCGCGTGGGCCGGCGGCGGCCAGGTCAGAGGCGACGCGTCTCGATGATGCGGCCGGCACCGACCAGCTCGGCGAGCTCCGAGCGGCGCACCGTGATGCGCTCCTTCTCGTCCCACTCGATGTCGGCCAGGTCGCCGCGCAGGTCGTTGATGGCGCCCTGCTTCTTCGGCCAGGCGCCGGTCTCGGTGATCAGCACGATGTTCTCGTCGGACGTGTCGACCACCTTCATCAGGCCGAACACGGTGTCGTGCTCGCGGCCGCTGTCGGAGAACTCGCCAACCGAGAAATGCGACAGTTCCGAAGCCCACAGGTCGCCGACCTTGGGCTGCGCCAGCAGCGGATCCAGGGCGGCGGTGGCGAGCGTGCGGGTAGCCTGCTCGGCTGCCGGCGCGGACCCGGCCGGGCCCTCGCTGGCGGTGCAGCCGGCGGCCAGCGCAGTGGCCACGATCAGGCTCAGGAGGAAGGGGATGTGGACGCAACGAAGGCGGTTCATGGACCGGTCCCTGGCTTGGATGGGTCCGCGATTGTCCGGGCCGGAGGCTGCCGGTGTCCAGCATCCGTCGACGGGCGTCAGGGTGCCCACAGCTTGTCCAGGTCGCGAAAGCCCCATTGGCGCGGCGATTCAAGCCCGGTGATGTGGTCGGCGCAGTCGGCTGCGGCCAGGTCCAGGTCGTGCACCAGCAAGTGGCTGCGCGTGCGCGCGGAGTGGAAGACGCGCACTTTCGGCGTCGACAGCGCCGGGTTCTGCTCGATCACCACCGCCAACCGGTCGCTGGACAGCCGCACCAGGGTCCCGATCGGGTAGATGCCCACCGTGGCGATGAAGGCCTTGAGCACCGCCGGGTCGAACTGGCCCTTCCAGGTGGCCATGCGCCGCAGCGCCTCGCCCGGGTCCCAGCCCTCCTTGTACGGGCGGTTGGAGGTGACCGCGTCGTACACGTCGCATACCGTGCTCATCCGGGTCAGCAGCGGAATCTCGCCGCCGGGCAGGCGCAGCGGATAGCCCGCGCCGTCGAAGCGTTCATGGTGGTGGCGCACCATGTGCAGCACCGCGCCGTTCTCCACGCCGCTGTCGCGCAGCAGGCGCTCGCCCTCCTCGGGGTGGGTGCGCATCACCGCGAACTCGGCGTCGGTCAGGCTGGAGGGCTTGTTGAGGATGTCCTGCGGCATCCGCGCCTTGCCCATGTCGTGCAGCAATCCGCCCAGCGCGGCCTGCTGGCACTCCTCGTCGGGCAGGCCCATCTGTCGCGCCAGCGAGCCCATCAGCGCGCTGACCGCGACCGAGTGCAGGTAGGTGTAATCATCGGCCGTCTTGAGCCGGGCGATCCCGATCAGGGCACCCGGGTGGCGGTCGACCGAGGCGGCGATCTCCCGGGCCAGCGGCATGGCCGCTTCCGGATCGATGGTGCGGCCCAGGCGGACCTCGCGGAACATCGCCTCCACCGCCTCGCGGCCGGCCTGGCAGATGCGCCGGGCGCGGCTCAGTTCGGTTGCCAGGTCCGGCGCCGGGGTGGGAGCGCGCGGGCCGGCGCTCGCGGGCTCCACGCCTCCGGTGGCGACGTCCGGCGCAGCGTCCACGGCCGGGTCGATACCGCGTACCGGCGCGGCATCCACGTCGGCGCCGCGGCTGGTGTCGATATCCAACGCCTCCACATCGCTGCCAAGCAGGCGTTCCACGTCGCGCTCGCTGGCGGTGAACGACGCACGCCAGTACGGATGTTGCAGCCATGGTCCGTGCACGCGCTGCACGTACATTCCCGGTCGAAGCTGGCCCACCCGAATCGTCTTGCGCATGTTTCACGAGCATCCGTCTGGCACCCGGATGCGCGGGGCCGGCGCGACGGTATCGGCTGGTGGGGGTGCGACTTTAGCCGGCGCCAGCGTTCAATCTGCTGGCGCGCTGGCTCGCCGCAGTGCATGTCGCGGGCAGTGGCTCAGGGTGCGGGGTTGTCGCCGAGCAATACGAACTCACCCTGCGCCGCCTTCCACGTGGGCAGGTTGCGGTCCATCAACACGCAGGGTCGGCCACCGCATGACGTGATCCGGACACGGCCCAGTGCCTGCATCACCTCGGCATCGACCTCGGCCGCCGCCGCCCTGGCCTCTGCGGCCTGCAGCCGCTGGTGCGAGTGCCGGAGCAGCATCGCACCTGCGCCCAACAGCAGGGCGATGCCGACGGTCGTGGTGATCAGCACCTTCCAGGCCCAGGCGACCTTCGGCTGGAGCGCCGCGTCAATCTGCGCTTGGTGCTGTTCCAGCGCCCGGGCCAGGGTGTGCTGGAACCGGGCTTCCTGTGCCTCCCGCGTCGCCTCGATCGCGGACTGGCTTTCCCGCGCCTGCCTGTGCAGCAGTTCAAGCAACGCATCAATCCGGCCTGCCGCCAGCACCATCCTGTTGAGGATCGCGTCCGGGTCCTGCATCGTGCCCCCTTCCTGATGGTCGGTTACCGGTCCAGGGCCATGGCTGGCGCCTGCTGCTCACGCGCGGCTGTCGCCGCCTCCTGCAGGCGGGCGTCTGCCGCCAACTGGTCCAGGCTGTGTTCAAGCGGATGTGAGCGGGCCTGCCTCCTGTATCCGGCGAGCACCTGGCCTTCCACCTCCTCGGCCAACGTCCGCCCGGCGGCGGAGTTTGCAAACGCCATCGCTGCCTCTCGCGCCGTCGCTTCATCCCCGGCCTCCAGTGCGCGAAAGAAGCGCTCCACATCCGGCTGGGCAACCGCCGCTCCAGGACGGGCGGTCGCCGCAGTCTCTTCCTGCCTCGGCGGCGGATGATCAGCGTGCATCCGGGTGCCCGGCTCGGGCGCAGCCGATGGGGCCCCTGATCGTCTGGGGCCGGTATGTGCCACGTCCACGTAGCGGCTGCCGCCGTGACTGCTGTCGACGAAGTGGTACGGCCCGACCGGAGGCTCGCCGAAGTCGAACTCCTGCTTGCGCAGCACATCCGGATCCACGCCCAGTGCGGCCAGGTCGATCCGGGTTTGTCCCACCCTGGCCCAGGGATTGTGGTACCGATAAGCCGCCTCGCCACGCGCCAGCGCGCTGATCGCGGCAGCGGCATAGAACTCACGGTAGCCCCGGTCTCCCCGGTCCACGTCGAAGAAGAGCTGTGCCACTGTCTCGATGTTCTCCGGCGTGGCCGGCACGCTCTGGCTGACGGGGTCGAAGGTGATGCCCGGTTTGAAGCGAAACTCGGACCCGGATTGATCAACGAGGTCGTGGCCACCGGCCGCATGCAGCCGCTCTGCCAGTTCCGCCTCGGTCACATCCCCACGCCCCTCGTTGCGCATCCGGTCGGCCAGGGCATTGATGCCGGCGAGCTCGGCCAGCGTCTCCTGCTCGCGTCCCTTGTCGATGTACTCCCGCACCAGGTCCGTGCCGTCGCGAGGACCAGGTTGTTCCGCAAGGCCAAAGGCGTCGTGCTCGACCCGGATGCTGAACTCAAACATCTCCTGGCGATTGGCCGCATGCGAGAGCTCGTGCGCAAAGGTGTTGGTGAGTCGATCAAGGTTCTCCCGATTCATCGGCCCCTTGAGCAAGCCGGATTCAATCGCGATCTCGCGATAACGAGTCGAATACTGGCCCAGCCGCGTTTCCGATTCGAACTGCGAAAGCCTCTGGAAATCACCCCCGGCCATTGCGCGTGACGCCATGGCGTTCAACTTCGGCGACTGCCGAAGCGCCGCGGCCAGCATCTCCAGCTGTTGCTTGCTCCCGCCGGCTCGTGCGAAGCCCTGGAAGGGCGAGTCCCGGTCGCTCACTCCGCCCCCCGGTAGAACTCCGGGATCACGAAGGAGACCCGGACATGGTGGACACAGGTATTGCTGAAGTCGAACCTCTGCTCATTGAAGTAGTAGCGCACGCCCACCACCATGGGGCCGCGGACATACTGCCAGTTGAAATAGAGTGCCCCCTGGACCGTCATGTCCTGTTCGTCAAATCCGCGTTCACGCAGCGCGGCCCGCAGTTCCTCGGTCCGCCAGGTGCAGGTGGGGGAGTTGCCCTGCCCATCCGCGTCCGGGTGGTAAGGAAGGAACGACATGCGTATGTCCTCTTCCGTGAACTGGCTCAGGCTGAACAGATAGCCCCAGCCTGCGGTGGTATCACCATGGGCACGCTTGGCGTGCGGCTCGCCGGGGGGCTGGTGGAGCGTCAGCCCGATCGCCTGTTCGATGTGCTGCTGGTTGAGGTCTTCGCGCTGGCCGATCGCATCGATCATGGCCAGCAGCTTGTCCCACACCTGTTCAGGCGTCAGCACCGGGCCCTTGGGCAGGGGCGGCTCCGGTTCGGAAGCTGTCGGCTCCACGGCAGGCTCCTCGGGTTGGCGTGCGGAAGGCTCTGCCGTGGCGGGCGCCACGGAGGGTGCGTTGCATCCGGCCAGCAGCAGGCATCCGGCCAGCAGCAACGCGATCGTGTTCAGGTGCATGTCCGATTTCCCTTCCTTGGCGGCCGGGGCCGCGTGTATCTCGTCCTGGCGCCGATCACTGTTTGTCGTAGCCTAACGCAGGGTCAATATCATGCGTTCATTGCGCCACGCGCGCCGAATCACTGGTGAGCAGTCCGGGCCGCCGCTGTTGCGCTGCCTGTTTGCCGTGGTGGACCCAAGCCCAAAGTAAGTGCGCCGCCACCGGTGTAGTTTGTGCGCCGATGGGTTGAGGTGGGCGCGATTGTTAATTCTGGACCGCCCAGCCTTTCGTAGACACCCGCAGGCCATAATTCATGGTTACAGCAGAGGTGTTCATGAGCAGCAAGCAGTACACGGATGAGTTCAGGGCCGAGGCGGTCAAGCAGGTGCTCGAGCGCGGCTTCACGGTGGTGGACGTGGCCGCGCGCATCGGGATCCCCAAGCACACGCTCTACGGCTGGGTGCAGAAGGCGAAGAGGGCCGGCAAGCCGGCCGCCGGCTCCGTGCCGTCGGGGACCGACTCGGCGGAGGTGCGCCGCCTCAGGGCCGAGCTTCGGCGCGTGACCGAGGAGCGCGACATTCTAAAAAAAGCCGCCGCGTACTTTGCCAGGGGGTAAGGGCGAAGTACGCGTTCATGCGCGCGCATATCGGCGAGTTCAGGCTGGTCGTGATGTGCCCCTGCCGGGAGTTCGTAGTCTTCACGTACTCTATTGGCATCGGCTGAAGGGATGACGGATGACCAAGCTCGAAGCGATGCGCACCTACTTGGCCTCGATGGAGCAGGCCCTTAAGACCGGCCAGGCCAGCGAACACACCCACCGCCCGGCGCTCGAAGCGCTGCTTGAAGCCCTCGGCGGGCCGGCAGTGGACGCCATCAACGAGCCGCGCCAGATCAAGTGCGGTGCTCCAGACTTCATCATCGTCCGCGGCACGGTGCCGCTGGGCCACGTAGAAGCCAAGGACGTTGGGCTGGATCTAGCCAAACTTGAGCGCGGCGAGCAGCTAACCCGCTATCGCGAATCGCTCAGCAACCTGGTCCTTACAGATTACCTTTCCTTCCGCTGGTACTTGGACGGCGAACTACGCCTGACGGCCGACCTGCCGCGCCCTGCCGCCAATGGCCGAATCCGCTGGAGCGACGACGCGGCGTCCGCCACCATGCAGTTGCTGGACCAGTTCTTGTTGGCTGACATCCCGCTCAAGTCCACGCCGCAGGACCTTGCTACCCGCATGGCGGGTTTAGCCAAGCTGATCCGCAGCCTGATCGAGCAGACCTTCAAGGCCGAGGGTGAGCAAGGTGAGCTGCACGGACAGTTGCAGGCCTTCCGAAAAGTGCTGATCGATTCGCTGACCATCGAGCAGTTCGCCGATATGTACGCGCAGACGCTGTGCTACGGCCTGTTCGCGGCGCGCTGCAATGCACCCGCCAAAGGGTTCACCCGCCAGATCGCCGCCAGCGCACTGCCAAGAACTAATCCGTTTCTGCGCAAGCTGTTCAACTCCATCGCCGGGCCAGACTTGGACGAGCGCATCGCTTGGGCGGTAGATCAGCTGGCCGAGCTACTGGCGCGCGCCGACATGGCCGCGATCCTGGCCGACTTCGGAAAGCGCACCCGCCAGGAAGACCCGGTAGTGCACTTCTATGAGACGTTCCTAGCTGCCTACGACCCAAAAATGCGCGAGGCACGCGGCGTTTACTACACGCCTGAGCCCGTGGTTGGCTACATCGTGCGCAGCGTCGATGCCTTGCTAAAGCGCGACTTCGGCATGAAAGAAGGCTTGGCCCATGCTAAGAAGATAAAGCTCAAGCGTCCGAAAGTGCAGGGTAAGGGCGAGGAAACCTATGACACGCATCGGTTGCAGATCCTCGACCCGGCCACCGGTACGGGCACCTTCCTGTACGCAGTGATCGCGAAGATTCGCGAGCACTTCGACGGGAATGCGGGAGCGTGGCCGGGCTACGTGGCCGAACACTTGCTGCCGCGCCTGTTCGGTTTCGAACTGCTGATGGCGCCCTACGCCGTGGCGCATATGAAGCTGGGACTGGAACTGGAGCAGTCCGGATACGACTTCTCCAGCGACCAGCGCCTGGGCGTGTTTCTGACCAACTCACTAGAGGAGGCGCACGAACTGACCGGCTTGCCGCTGTTTACCCAGTGGCTGGCCGAGGAATCGCGTGCCGCGGCAAACGTCAAGCGCGACGCGCCGGTGATGGTGGTGCTGGGCAATCCACCGTATTCAGGGCATTCGATCAACAAGGGCGAGTGGATCGAAGAACTGATGACCGGATACAAGCAAAGCCCAGAATTGAAGAAGCCGGCCCAGGCCAAGTGGCTTTCCGATGACTACGTGAAGTTCATCCGCTTTGCCCAGTGGCGCATCGAGCAGACCGGACACGGCATTCTGGCGTTCGTCACGAATCATGGCTACCTCGATAACCCAACCTTCATGGACATGCGGCGTAGCTTGCTGCGCAGCTTTGACGAACTCTATCTACTTGACCTGCACGGCAACAGCAAGAAGAAGGAGAAGGCGCTGGACGGGAGCAAGGACGAGAATGTGTTTGACATTCAGCAGGGGGTGGCGATCGGAATTTTTGTGCGCCGGGAGAGCATACAGCGGGATTCGGAACACCTTGGTAGGGTGTTCCGAGCGGACTTGTTCGGCCTTCGTTCGTCTAAGTACGACTCCTTGGATGCGACGGACCTGCGTTCAAGCACGTGGAAGGAACTGAAGCCGGCCGCCCCCGCCTATCTGTTCGTGCCGCAGGATGCCCAACTGCTGGCGGAGTACCAAACGGGCTGGTCCCTGCGCGATGTGTTCGCGCCAAACGGTGATCCGGCGCCCGGCATCGTCACCACGCATGACGACTTCGCGATCTCGTGGACCGCCGAGGAAGCCGTGGATAAGGTGGAACGCCTGTTGGCAACGATGACGGAAGCCGAGGCGCGTGAGTTGTTCACGCTGTGCTCCCAAGATCAGTGGCGATACGCACGTGCGAAGCAAGAACTCGCAGGCGGGGAGTGGCGCGACAGGGTCGTGCCGATCCTGTATCGGCCGTTTGATGTCCGCTGGACGGTGTATGACCGCAACGTTTCCGTTCATCGACGGGAACGTGCGTTCGATCATTTCATTGGCCGAAAGAACATAGGTCTAGCGATGATGCGGCAAGCATCTGTCGATCAAGGCTATACACATATTCTAGCTATTGACGCAATTGCTGATAACCGTGCCCAGTACAGCAATCGCGGAATCATGGCCGCCAGCCCCCTGTGGCTCTATGCGAACGCATCAACCGATCTTCTGGATCAGACTTCCGACGGAAAGAGGCCTAATCTGGCGGGGAAGTTCATTGATGAACTTTCTATCGTCGTCGGTGGTACGCCGATCCCCGAAGACACGTTCGCCTGGATCTACGCGGTCCTCTACGCCCCCTCGTACCGCAGCCGATACGCCGACTTTCTGCGCCGCGACTTCCCGCGTATCCCGCTCCCTACAGGGCGCGACCTGTTCGACCGATTCGTCACCATCGGTCACGAGCTGATGGCGCTGCACACCATGGAACAGAAGCAGACACGCGTCAGCCGCTTCGACGTCACCGGCAGCAACGAGGTCGTCAAGGTGCGCTGGGCTCCCGGCAATGACGGCCGGGGTCGCGTATACATCAACGAAGCTCAGCACTTCGACGGCGTGCCGCAGTGCGTGTGGGATACCCACATCGGCGGCTACCGCGTGGCCGAGAAGTGGCTGAAGGACCGCAAAGGTCGCCGGCTAAGTTTCGAGGACGTCATGCACTACCACGAGGTTGTTGCTGCCCTTGCTCGCACGCTAGAGCTTCAGGCGGAACTCGATGCCCTGGTAGACAAGCACGGAGGTTGGCCATTGCGCGAAGTCAACTAACAGGGCTGTATGGTCGCAAGCGCAATTACCGCTTCTGGCCGGAGCCCGTCGAAGCGGATGTCGGGAATCCCTGAGTCCGGGCATCTGCCCCACATAACCCAAGTGGGGTTAAGGCGCCTTGCCCAAGGCATTGGCTCGCATTGAGACCCATTTCGGCCGTCACCAAAGTCTGTACCGGCTTAGTTGACCAAAGTTTGTACATCGGACACAAACTTTGCCGTTGCGCCCCGTGGGCGGCCACGTGGTCCGTTCCGGGCCGCCCTGCTATACTCCCCCCCACTATGGGACGATGCGGCGGCCATGCCCCATTCGCCTGAAGAGAAAAAGAAGGTCCTGGCCCGCATCCGACGCATCCGCGGCCAGTGCGAGGGCCTTGAACGCGCGCTCGAATCCGGCGCCGATTGCGGCCCCGTGCTGCAGCAGATCGCTGCCATCCGCGGTGCGGTCAACGGGCTGATGAGCGAGGTGCTGGAATCGCACCTGCGCGAGGAGTTCGGGCATGCCGCGCACAGCGATGCCGAACGCGCCGAGCGCGTGGCCGAGATGACCGGGCTGATCCGCTCGTACCTGAAATAGCCGCACCCTGACCTGCCCGTGCATCCGGCGCGGGCCCCACCGCATTGCAGGAGCCACACCATGAAGACCCGTGCTGCCGTCGCGTTCGAAGCCGGAAAGCCGCTGCAGATCGTCGAGCTCGACCTCGAAGGCCCGAAGCGCGGCGAGGTGCTGGTGAAGATCACCCACACCGCGCTGTGCCATACCGATGCGTTCACCCTGTCGGGCGAGGATCCCGAAGGCGTGTTCCCGGCGGTGCTGGGCCATGAGGGCGCCGGCATCGTGATGGAAGTGGGCGAGGGCGTGACCAGCGTGAAGCCGGGCGACCACGTGATTCCGCTGTACACCGCCGAGTGCGGGCAGTGCCTGTTCTGCAAGAGCGGCAAGACCAACCTGTGCGTGGCCGTGCGCGCCACCCAGGGCAAGGGCGTGATGCCCGATGGCACCACCCGCTTCTCCTACAACGGCCAGCCGGTCTATCACTACATGGGCTGCTCGACCTTCAGCGAATACACCGTGGTCGCCGAGGTCTCGCTGGCCAAGGTCAATCCCGAAGCCAACCCCGAGCACACCTGCCTGCTCGGCTGCGGCGTGACCACCGGGATTGGAGCCGTGCACAACACGGCCAAGGTGCAGGAGGGCGACACGGTTGCCGTGTTCGGCCTCGGTGCGATCGGCCTGGCGGTGATCCAGGGCGCCCGGCAGGCCAAGGCCGGCCGCATCATCGCCATCGACACCAACCCGGCCAAGTTCGAACTGGCGCAACAGATGGGCGCGACCGAGTGCGTCAACCCGAAGGACCACGACAAGCCGATCCAGCAGGTGATCGTGGAGATGACCGGCTGGGGCGTGGACCACAGCTTCGAGTGCATCGGCAATGTCGAGGTGATGCGCGCTGCGCTGGAATGCGCGCACCGCGGCTGGGGCCAGAGCGTGATCATCGGCGTGGCCGGCGCGGGCAAGGAGATCAGCACCCGGCCGTTCCAGCTGGTCACCGGGCGCAAGTGGATGGGCACCGCCTTCGGCGGGGTCAAGGGCCGCAGCCAGCTGCCGGGCATGGTCGAGGACGCGATGCGCGGCGACATCCAGCTGGCGCCCTTCGTCACCCACACCCTGACGCTGGAGCGCATCAACGAGGCCTTCGACCTGATGCACGAGGGCAAGTCGATCCGCGCGGTCATCCACTACTGAGCCGCGGGGAAAACCGGAGACCCAAATGGAACGTATCGAACATCGCGCCTGCTTCGGCGGCTGGCAGGACGTTTACCGCCACCGCTCCGAAGTGCTGGGCTGCGACATGACCGTCGGCGTGTACTTTCCGCCGCAGGCCGCGCACGGCCCATGCCCGGTGCTGTACTGGCTCTCGGGCCTGACCTGCAACGAGCAGAACTTCATCACCAAGGCCGGCGCCCAGCGTTATGCCGCCGAGCACGGCATCATCCTGGTCGCGCCGGACACCAGCCCGCGCGGCGACGAGGTGGCCGATGCCGACGGCTACGACCTGGGCAAGGGTGCAGGCTTCTACCTCAACGCCACGCAGGATCCGTGGGCGAAGCACTACCGCATGTACGACTACATCGTCGACGAGCTGCCGGCCTGGGTGGAATCGGACCCGTCGGCCAGCGACGTGCGCGCAATCAGCGGGCACTCGATGGGCGGGCACGGGGCGCTGGTGATCGCGCTGCGCAACCCGGGCCGCTACCGCAGCGTGTCGGCGTTCTCGCCGATCGTGGCGCCCTCGCAGGTGCCATGGGGCGAGAAGGCATTCTCCGCCTACCTGGGCGAGGACCGCGAGGCCTGGAAGCAGTACGACGCCACCGAGCTGGTGCGCCACGCACCGGAGAAATTGCCGCTGCTGATCGACCAGGGCGACGGCGACGAGTTCCTCGACAAGCAACTGCGCCCGCAACTGCTGCAGGCCGCGGCGGCCGCAGCCGGGCATCCACTGCAACTGCGCATGCGCCCTGGCTACGACCACAGCTATTACTTCATCGCCAGTTTCATCGGCGAGCACCTCGCCCACCACGCGCGGGCGCTGCGTGGGTAGGGCGGGCGCAGTCAGAAGCGCACGTCGCGCAGCTCCCAGTGGTTGCCGGCCAGCAGTCGCAGGCGCTGCCTGAGGATATCGCCCGGGATGCCGGTATCGGCCTCCAGGAGTACGTGCAGGCCCTTCTGGGTGCCGCGCACCCTGGCGCCGGGATCGGTCACGCCCAAGGCAGGATCCACCTCGTCCGGGTCCGGCTGCAGCGCACGCCAGCGTTCGAACAGTGCAGGCGTGGCCAGGGCGGCTTGCAGTTCCTCGGCGAAGGCCTCGGCACCGTGCGCGGTGAACGCCAGTTCCGGCGTACTGCCGCGGGCGCTGGCGGGATCTGGCAGGCGGATCATGTATCGGGGCATGGCGGACTCCGGAGGCGGGGAGTGCAGTTTCGGTGCCCAGCCGCGAAGGCCGCGTCGGCGGTTCCGGTTATCGGGGGCACCGGCCACCATAACGGCCGGGCGCATGCAGATGCGATCAATGCCCGGCCTGGAACCATCGCACAGGCCTGCGCGTCCAACGCCGCGCGTCGTCCAACGATACGCCCGGCGTGCCGTCCCTGGCCGGTTGCGGCATCCTGTCCATCCTGCAGAGATGGAGATGATGCATGGCGACGGCCGACGAGGTGGTGCGATTCTGGCGCGAGGCGGGCCCCGGCGCGTGGTTCAACGGCGGCGAGGCATTCGACCGCCAGTGCGAGGCGCGTTTCCTGCAGCTTCACCACATCGCCGCGCGCGGCGAGATCGAGCCGTGGCTGGATGATGCCGAAGGTGCATTGGCGCTGATGATCCTGCTCGACCAGATCCCGCGCAACGTGTTCCGCGGCAGCGGCCATGCCTACGCCACCGACGGCCTTGCGCGTGCATATGCGAGCCGCGCGTTGGCTGCAGGGCACGATGCGAAGGTCGAGCCGGCGTTGCGCGCATTCTTCTACCTGCCATACGAGCACTCGGAAGACCCGGCCGACCAGCGCCTTGCGGTGGAACTGTTCGGTGCCCTGGGCGATGCGCAGTACCTCGATTATGCGGTGGCGCACGAGGAGGTCATTGCCCGCTTCGGCCGCTTTCCGCATCGCAACCGTGCATTGGGCCGGGTCAGCACACCGGAAGAACAGGCCTGGCTGGACGCCGGCGGAGGCTTCTGAAGCCCGCCTCTTGTAGGAGCCGGTCTTGCCGGCGACCCGGCACAGGCCAGGTCGAGTCATCACCGCATACCGCATCGCACGGGGTTACATCGCGTTACGTCATCCCGCGCCGCGGTCGCCGGCAAGACCGGCTCCTACAAATGCGGAGCCGCAGCATCGATATGCGGATGGGCGTCGTCCGGCGGACATGAGCGGCAGCAGGCATCGCACCGCACCGCCGCGACAAGCCCACCCACCGCACCGCCGCGACAAGCCCACCCACCGCACCGCGACGACAAGCCCACCCGCTACATCACGGCACAAGCCCCGCACCGCCGCTTGCGGCAACGCGGCCGCGCATACTCCCTCACGCGGGGGACGAACAGAAAAAAGGCGGAGGCCTTGCGACCTCCGCCCTCTTGCGGCAACTCCGGAATCGCCGGCTCAGTAGCGCGGCACGCTGCTGTCCACTTCGGCGGACCAGCGCTCGATGCCGCCTTCCACATTGAACACCTGGGTGAAACCGCTGGCGCGGAACTCCTCGGCCACCCGCGCGCTGCGCTCGCCCACATGGCACAGGAACGCCAGCCGGGTGTCCTTGGGCAGGGCTTCAAGGTCGGCGCGGCCGTCCCCGTCCAGGCTGCGGTGCGCAACCGCAACCGCCGCATGGGCGCGCTCCTCGGGCGGGCGCACGTCCACCAGGACCAGCTCGCCGGCGCGGACCTGGCGGTCGGCCTCGGCCGGCGGGATCGCCTGCACCGGCTTGGGCGCGTTCGGGTTGTCGATGGCCAGGCCCTGGCCACGGAAATCGTCGACCCAGTCGATGGTGATGCCGTTGGCCCGGCGCGCGCTGGCCAGGTCGAACTGGATCCGCAGGCCAGCCGCATCCACCGCGATGGCCGTGTCATTGCGTGGCGCGATCTGGAAGCGCGGCTGGAACTTCGCATCGATGGTCAGCACCAGCGCGGCGTCGTCGGCATCGCCCAGCGCGCCGCGCAGCTTCTCGGCCGCCGCTTCGGTGACGGTGACCTGCGGCGGCGTGCGGTCCGGCGGCGGCAGGCCCAGCAACTGCGACAGCTCGCCGCTGCCGGCCATCTGCTCGACGATGTCGCTGCCGCCGACCAGCTCGCCATCCACGTAGAGCTGCGGGATCGTCGGCCAGTTGCCGTAGGCCTTGATGCCTTCGCGGATCTCCTGGTCGGCCAGCACGTTGACGTGGGCGAACTCCACATCAAGATCCGCCAGCAGGCCGCTGGCCTTGGCCGAGAAGCCGCACTGCGGCATGCCGGGCTGGCCCTTCATGAACAGCACGACGCGGTTGGATTGCAGCAGCGATTCGATGCGCGAACGCAGGGCGGGATCAAGGGACATGGGGGCACTCGCAAGGCTGGGGTGACAAGGGATTCATTCTACGCCGCGTGGCATGATGCGGCGATGACCACTCCGCACACGCAGCATCCCGTTCCACGCCACCCACACGCCTGGATCGGCTGGGTGGTGGCTTCGCAACTGCTGGTGGTGCTGCTGTGGTGGCGGCTGGGCTGGCACTGGGGCGTGCCGGCGTTGCTGCTGTCGCACGCGCTGTTCGTGGTGCCGGTGTTCCTGCCGTGGTCCGGCTTCTACGGGCCGGCCCTGGTGCGGCTGGCCGACGTGGGCCAGGCGGTGTGGCTGACCATCGACGATGGCCCATCGGACGACACCGTGCCGATCCTCGACCTGCTCGACCGGCACGGCGCGCGGGCCACGTTCTTCCTGGTCGGCGCACGCGCGCAGGCGCGGCCGGAGCTGGTGCAGGAAATCCTGCGGCGCGGCCACGGCATCGGCAACCACAGCCACACCCATCCGCAGGCACACTTCTGGCGCCTGGGGCCGCGCGCGATGGCGCGCGAGATCGACGCTGCGCAGCAGGCACTGGCGCAGGTGGCCGGCGCCGCGCCGCGCTGGTTCCGGTCGGTGGTGGGCATGACCAATCCGTTCGTGGCCGCATCGCTGCGTCGCCACGGCCTGGTCCGGGTGGCGTGGTGCGCGCGCGGCTACGATGCGGTCGACGGAGATCCGGACCGGGTGCTGCGCCGGATCGAAAGCGGGCTGGCGCCGGGCGCCATCGTCCTGCTGCACGAGGGCGCACCGCATGGCGCCAGCGTGCGCATCGTCGAAGCGGTGCTGGAGCGGCTGGCCGAACGCGGCTATCGCTCGGTCGTCCCGCCGGCATAGGCGAGCAGCCGCACGCCGGTCCACGCGCATCCGCGCCGCGTGGCCGCATCGGACGGGGTGCGTAGCCATGCACGCCATGATCCGGCTCACGGCGCATCGCTGCGATGGTGCGCGCCCAGGCTCTCGCCGCGCTGCAGCGCTGAGGCAAGCAGCAGGCAAGCCAGCCGCCCCTGCCAGCCGCAGGATGCGTGGCCTGCCGGCACATCGCTGGCAATGCCGCTTTCGACCACGCGCAGCGCCGAGGCCAGGGTGCCGCCGTCGCGGACCGGGCCCATCGCGTTCCACAGCAGGGTGCGCAGCCAGGCCAGTGCCGGTGCGTCGGCGGCCGCGCCACGGCCGGCCCAGCGGTGCGCGCCGTGCGCCATCGCCGGCAGTGGCCCTGCCTCGGCCAGGCGCAGGCCCAGGCGGTGGCCGAACACCAGCCCCTCAAGCAGCGAGTTGCTGGCCAGGCGGTTGGCGCCGTGGACCCGGTTGCAGGCGACCTCGCCCACGGCATACAGGCCGCGCACGCCGGTGCGGCCATCGCGGTCGGTGGCCAGGCCACCCATGTGGAAGTGCGCGGCAGGCACCACCGGGATGGGCTGCCGTGCCGGGTCCACGCCATGCGCCAGGCAGGCCGCATGCACGGTGGGGAAGCGTACCGGCCAGGCATCGCCCAGGGCGGTGGCATCCAGCCAGGCGTGGTCGTTGCGCAGGCTTTCCTGCCACACGCAGCGGGCGACCAGGTCGCGCGGGGCCAGGTCGCCAAGCGGATGCAGGCCGGCAGTGAGCGAGCGGCCGTTTGCGTCGCACAGGCGCGCGCCGGCACCGCGCAGCGCTTCGGTGACCAGCGGCAACGGCCCGCTGCCGCCGGTCGCCAATGCAGTGGGATGGAACTGGACGAACTCCAGGTCGCGGGTGGCCGCACCGGCGGCCACGCCCAGGGCCAGGCCGTTGCCATCGGCGCCGGCGGGGTTGGTGCTGGCCGCGAACAGCGCGCCGATGCCGCCGGTCGCCAGCACCACCTCGCTGCATTCCACCAGGCTGGTGCCGCCATGCGCATCCTCCAGACGGATGCCGGCCACGGCCGCATCGCGCAGCAACAGCGCATCGGCCTGCACGCCCTCGCGGAGGTGGATGTGGCTGGCCGCGCGCGCCGCACGCAGCAGCGTGGCCAGCAACACCGCGCCGCTGGCGTCGCCGCCGGCATGGACGATGCGGTCGGCGTGGTGGCCGCCTTCGCGGCCCAGGCGCAGGCGGCCATCGTCCGCACGGTCGAAGGCCATGCCCAGCGCCTGCAAGCGCGCGATCGCCTCCGGCGCCTGCTCGGTCAGGTAATGCACGGCCGCGCCATCGTTGTGGCCGGCGCCGGCTTCCTCGGTGTCGTGCGCATGGGCGGCGGGCGTATCGCCGGGCCCTACCGCCGCGGCGATGCCGCCCTGCGCCCAGTGGCTGGAACTGCCATGGCCATCAGTGCCGCGCGCCACCAGCAGCACCTGCCGCGGCGCGGCGGCCAATGCCGCCGACAATCCCGCCACGCCGCTGCCGACCACCACCACCAGGGGTGGCCTGCGGCGCATACTCATGCGCGGTCGTGCCGGCCCACCGCCAGCATCCGCTCCAGCGCCGCACGCGCACGCACCGCCATCTGCGCCGGCACCTGCACCTCATGGCCCAGCGTGCTCAGGCAATCGTGGATGGCGGGCAGGGTGATCCGCTTCATGTGCGGGCACAGGTTGCAGGGCTTGATGAACTCCACCTGCGGGAACCGCGTGCGCAGGTTGTCGGCCATCGAGCATTCGGTGATCAGCGCCACCCGCTCCGGCTTCTCCTTTTCCAGCCATGCGCCCATGGCGGTGGTGGAGCCGACGAAATCGGCTTCCTCCTGCACCTCGGGCGGGCATTCGGGATGGGCGACCAGGCGCGCGTTGAAACGCTCGCGCGCGTGCCGTGCCTGCTGCGCGGTGAATTGCTCGTGCACCTCGCAGCGGCCGTGCCACAGCACCAGCTCGATGCCGGTCTGCTGGGCGACGTGGTAGCCCAGGAATGCATCGGGCAGGAAGATCACCTTGTCGGCGCCGTGTTCGGCGGCCATCGCCTCCACCATCCGCGCGGCATTGGCGGAGGTGCAGCACGCATCGGATTCGGCCTTCACCGCGGCGCTGGTGTTGACGTAGCTGACCACCGGCGCGCCCGGGTGCTGGCGCCGCAGCTGGCGCACGTCCTCGGCGGTGATCGACGATGCCAGCGAGCAGCCGGCCTCCGGGTCGGGAATCAGCACGGTCTTGTGCGGGGCCAGGATCTTGGCGGTCTCGGCCATGAAGTGGACGCCGCACAGCACGATCACCTCGGCCTCGCAGTCGCCCGCGGCCTGGGCCAGCGCCAGCGAGTCGCCGGTGATGTCGGCCACGCCGTGGAAGATTTCCGGCGACTGGTAGCTGTGGGCCATGATCACCGCGCCACGCTCGCGCTTGAGGCGGTTGATCGCGTCGATCCAGGGCAGGTGCAGCGGCCACTCCAGGCATGGCAGCAGGGGTTCCAGGCGCGCGCCGAGTTCGGCGTACTGCGCTTCCAGTTCAGGGCGCCAGCGGGGGGCGGCCGGCGCTTGGGTGGCAGGCATGGCGGTTCCGGTGTGGGCGGCGGCATGCACGGGCGTGCCGCGGCGGTGGAGCGGGGGGGGGGGAGAACAATCCATCGAGGATGCTAGCGGTGCGGTCGCGCGCGTCTCCTGATCTGGGTCAAGCCAGGCCGGATCGGGCACGGCATGTGGCAGGTGCCATGCGAAAGCATCGCCGGCAAGACCGGCTCCTACGTGCGTTCGCGGGCGAACGTGCGGGCGCGGTGCAGGCAGCGCAGCAGGCAGGCCAGGCTGATGGCATTGGCAATCACCAGCGCCACACCGGCAAAAGACGCCAGCGGCCACCACAGCACCGATCCGGCCAGCAGCGTTGTGGCGGCCAGGTGCGCGAACAGGGCGATGCGCTTGTCGTCATCGGGCAGCAGGCGCCCTGTCGCGGGGATGCGCACGCCGCGCGGGCAGCGGCCGCGCAGATCGATCCAGGTGATGAAGCCGACGATCTCCAGCAGCATGCCGTTCACCAGCAGCGGTGCCGCCACCGCGATCGCCAGGGTGCCGGCGAGCATCACCGCTGGCGCGGGCGCACCGGCGCCAGCCGCGCACGCAAGCAGCGCGGCCAGGGCCATGGCCACCACGCCGGCGCGCCAGAAGCGCACCAGGGTCGGGTTGCGCCGGTGCGGCGCGGTCGCGTGCAGCCACAGCACGGTGGCGGCGAAGGCCGTCGCCGGCAGCGCAAGGGCCAGCATCGGCAGCCACGATGGCGCGCCGTGCAGCCGCGCGGCCACGGTGATGGCCAGCAGGACCAGGGTGGCGGCGAGCCAGCAGCCGAGCATGCGCGGATGCACCATCACGGTGCCCTGGAACATCGGTACGGTCACGCTGCCCACCATCGCCAGCAGCACCAGCACCCAGCCACCCATGCCCAGGGTGGCGTGCGCGTCGGCCAGCCGGTCCAGCGGCCATCCGGCCTGGCCGCCCAGCACGGCGGCAGCTGCAATCCCCAGCCCGACCGTGGCCACCAGGGCCAGCAGCGCCGATCCGATCCCGCCGCGCAGCAGCCGCTGGGCACCGCGCCGCAGCAGCCCCGGCAGGGGAGGCACCACCACCGCCAGCAGTGCAGTGGCCAGCAGCAGCGATGCCGGCAGCAACAGTGCGTGCGAGTGATACAGACCGGCCACGAACAGCAGCAGGCCCACGTTCAAGGCCACGTGCCACAACGGCGCCCAGCGCGCACCGGGCACCGGCGTGGCGGCGGCCACCGGCAGGAACTGCAGCAGGCTGCCGAGCATCGCGTTGCCCAGCACGCCAAGGGTGAACACATGCACGAGTGCGACCGCCGGCAGCGCCCAGCGCCCCTGGGCCAGCGCGTCGCCATCCATCACCAGCAACACCCCTGCCGCCATGCCCCACAGCGGGCTGCCGAGCAGGAAGCGCAGCGGACGCCACGGTGGTGGCGCCCGGGTCATTGCCAGCCCGCTCATCGCGCGGTGCGGTCGGCCAGCAGCACCGCTTCCTGCCCGCGATGGCAGATTGCGATGCGTGCGCCACCGCCCTCCAGGTCGTCGATCCGCCAGGCGTAGCCCCACTGCTCCAGCACCGGCAGCAGCGGGTCGGGGCGGAACGGAGTCAATGCGTCCAGGCGCGCGTCCGGCGCCAGCGCATCCACCGCATCGAGGATGCGCTGCATCGGTTCGGGCGGTGGCAGGTGGCGCAGGTCCAGCGGCGCGGTCATGGAGTCACTCGCATGCAATCGATGCCCCACGTTCGCAGCGTATTGCTGCGTGTGCATTGACCTGGGTCAGGCGGCTGTCCCGGCGCGCGGCCATCCATTTCCATGCGCCGTGCAACGTGCGCCGTGCAACGTGCAAGTTGCGCGCACCGTGCAAGGCGCACGCCGGCACGCTCACTCCAGGTTGAAGTGCGCCGCCACCGCCCAGGTGTGCGGCCCGGCGATGCGCACGGCGATGCGCAGGTCTTCTTCGGATACTCCGAAACTGGCGGTCCAGCGACGCACGCAGGCCGGGTCGTCCAGGTCGATGAAGTCGTGGTTGCAGGGCAGGGCAGCGGGTGCGAGTGCCGCCGCCACGCTTGCCGCCTGGAACGGTTCTTGGCCGAATGACTGGGCCTGTGAGGTGGTGTCGTTCATGGGATGCCTTCCCCGGTTTCGATGCCCGGCGACGCAATGGAAACGATGTACATGGCATGCCTCCGTGTGGTGCGAAGACGCATCGAAATGGTGCGTTTTTCCTGGAGATATGAGACGGCCCCGGATCGTAAGCGCCGGTGAAAAACGCGTCGAAGGCGGATGAGGGCCAAATGCCTTGACCTGCATCAAGCCGGATGCGATAGACCTGTACCCGGGCCGCCGATTGATGGAAATCAAGGAGCCGCGCGCCCGGGCTGTACCACGATAGGTTTACCTCCCCCCTCCCCCTCCCCCCCACTCAGGAATGCAAGATGCAGATCCCACGTATTGCCAGCGGCGCATCGCCGCTGTTGTTGCTTGTCCTCGTCCCATCGATGGCCGTCGCCGCCGCCGACACCGGCGGGCCGATCCTCGACCTGCGTTACCGCTACGAACATGCCGAACAACAAGGCGTGGCCCGTGATGCGCAGGCACACACGCTGCGCGCGCGGGTCGGCTACCGCACCGCCGCCTGGCACGGCTGGTCGGCGCTGGTCGAGGCCGACGGCGTGGCCCGGCTCGGCGGCAACCACAACGACACCCGCAACGGCCTGCGCCAGTACCCGGTGATCGCCGACCCGGCCGGTACCGAAATCAACCAGGCCCTGGTGCGTTACGCACACGGCAACAACACCGTCACCGCCGGACGCCAGCGGCTCAACCTGGGCAACCAGCGGTACGTGGGCGGCAGCGCCTGGCGGCAGAACGAGCAGACCTACGACGGCGTGCGCGTGCAGCTTGCACCCGCCGCCGGCGTCACCGTGGATTACGCATGGATCGGTGGCATCAACACCGTGCTTGGTCCGCACGACAGTGCCGCCACCAACCGCAGCAATCCGTCCGACATCGAAGGCGACAGCCACCTGCTGCAGGTCGGCTGGCGGGTGGCCCCGGCGCTGGCCGTCAGCGGTTACCACTATCGGCTGGAGCTGGAGGACATCGCGGTGGCGGCCACCGCACCGCCGGGCACCCTGGCCAGCCGGACCACCGGCGTGCGCCTGGAGGGCGGGCACGGCGCATGGAGCTACGCGGCCGAATATGCGCGCCAGAGCGAGCTCGATCCCAATCCATGGCAGCTGGACAGCCGCTACTGGCTGGCCGAACTGGGCTACACGCTGCACGGGGCCAAGCTCAAGGCCGGCTACGAATCGCTGGGCGGCGGCAGCGGCGCGGGCAACCGTGCGTTCCAGACCCCGCTGGCCACCAAGCACATCTTCCAGGGCTGGGCCGACGTGTTCGGCACCACTCCGGCGCAAGGCCTGGACGATGCCTATGTCGGTGCGGCGGTGCCGCTGGGCGGCGGCAGCCTGCAGGCCTGGTACCACGACTTCTCGCCCGAGCGCGGCGGCGGCAGTTACGGCCGCGAGATCGACCTGTCCTATGCGCGGCCGATCCCGCGGGTGGATGGCCTGGCCGGGCTGGTGAAGCTGGCCAGCTACCGCAGCGACGATGCGCGCACCGCGGACATGGACAAGCTCTGGGTGCAGGTGCAGTACACGTACTGACGTCCTGCGCAGCCGGATGCGGTGCCGGGCCAGTGCCCGGCGCCGCTTCCCGGCCATGGCCTGGCCGTGGACACGCGCCGGGCGTGGCGGTCAATGGCCGGATGCGTCGTCGTCCTCGTGCGGGCGCGAGGCTGCGCCGTCGTCGGCGCCGGCGTGCAACTGCGAGGACATGCCGGCCGCGTCCCAGGATTCCTGCAGCAGGTGGCAGCAGGCCAGGCAGGGATCGGGCAGTTCCAGTTCGCTTGAATCCATGGCCGCCTCCGTCGGTGGCTCAGCCGGACAGCAGGTACACCGCGCCCAGTGGATGGTGGGCCCGGGCGATGCAGTAGATCTGCAGGTACACCAACAGCGCGGCCACGTAGAACAGCGCACGCCGCCGGCGTTCCTGGCGGTGGCTGCCGTTGACGTGGCGACGCGTGCGCAGGGCCAAGATGCCCAGCACGATATACACCACCAGCAGCACCACCTTCACCGTCAGCCAGCCATTGGCGAACAGCGCACCCGGCAGGATGGTCAGCAGCATCAGCGCGGCGGTCAGCAGTACCGTGTCGATGGTGTAGCTGAGGTAGCGCACCGGTGCGTACATGGGCCAGCGCATGCCGGCCAGCGCGCAGGCGCCGCGCAATGCGAACAGGGTGCCACTGGCCATGATCGCGGCGACGTGGACCCACTTGATCTGCGCGTAGAACTCGATCACGGCGTCAACCCGGCCGGCCGTCCCGGCGTGGTGACAGGTAGATGTGGCCGATGCGCGCCACCCACGGTGACAGCGCCACCAGCCAGCCGACCGCGGCCACCGCCTGCCACAGCCCCGGGTCGGGCAGCACGTCGGCCAGCACCCGCACCGTCGCCACGATCTGGATGGCCACGAACGCGAACCACGCGATGCCGTACATCTGCAGCGGCCTGCCCGAATGGCCCTGGGTGACGCGGGTGACCATTGCCACCAGCAGGCTGCCGAAGAAGCCGACGAACAGCGCGTGCATCGGCGCGCGGGCCAGGATGAAGCCGCCGTCGAACAGGTAGGTCAGGCTCTGCACCAGGTACAGGGCGAAGGTCACCGGCAGCCACAAGGTGCCGATGAACAGCACCGCCAGCAGGCCCGGCATCGGCGGGCCACCGCGGGTGCGTGGCCACCAGCGCCAGACCGCGAGCGAGGTCAGCAGCAGCAGCGGCAGGTCGGCCAGCCACAGCCAGGCATAGGCATGCATCAGCTCCAGGCCCAGGTGCGCCATCGCCAGCACCCACACCGTCGCCAGCCACCACAGCGGCCGCCACGGCGTATAGCCGCGCACCGTATTGCCCGCAAAGAACGGGAACATGCGATGGGCCACGGTGACGTACACCGGCAACAGCAGGCCGAAGCCGCCCAGCTTGATGCTGGCGAAGGCCCACGTGGGCGAGGCGCCCAGGGCGAAAGCCAGGAACATCGCCACGCCCAGCCAGCCCAGCACCAGCGCGGCAAAGCACGAGCGTGCATGCCAGGTGCGGCCCTTCTCGTCGGCCACCAGCCGGCCCAGCACCAGCAGCGCGGTGGTCCAGCCGGCCAGTGCCATCCACAGCCCCACCACCAGGCCCGCTTCCCAGCCGGCCGCGCCCAGCAGCATCGCCAACTGGCCGCCCATCAGCCCGGCGCCCACCGGCACGTACAGGTAGCGCGGCAGGTCCGGCAGCCCCATCCAGCGCGGGAACACGGTCAGCAGGAAGCCGAAGATGAAACTGGGCAGCACCAGGTACAGCATCAGGAATGCGTGCAGCCAGCCGGCCGGGATCGCCGGCAGCGGCAGGGTCCAGGCGCCCGAGCGCACCGACACCAGCCACAGCGCCCACCACAGCATTGCCAGCAGCACGTTGGACGCGCCGATGAAGAACATCAGCCGGTGCGGGGCCTGTGCCAGCCAGGCAGGCGAGATGCGTGGACGCGGACCGGGCAAGGGAACGGACTCGGTGTGCATGGCCGCAGTGTGTGCCCGCGGCCCGGAAGGTGCCTTGACCTGGGTCAGGCCAGGCGAGTGCAGCGCCGGGCGCAGCCGGCTCCGGCCGCAGGATACAGCGCGGGCGTGAGTGCGGGAAAAAGACCAAAAAAAACCGGGGCCGCATTGCGCGGCCCCGGTTGTCGCCATGGCTGGCGTCTAACTCAGGCGTCTTGCGCGACCGTGGTGGTCGTCGCCAGCGCCGGTGCCGCGCGCCTGGGCGCCACCCACAACCGCAGCACGAACCAGGCCAAGGCTAGTGCGCCGACGCTGAACAGCGTGTCGGCCGGCACCCGCATCCACACCAGCAGGTCCACGATCGGCTGCTGCATGAACTCGGCCGAGCGCGCATACCAGTAGCCGTGCTTGAGCGCGGCGTTGAGCTGCAGGATGCCCAGCGGCAGCAGGGTGAACGCCGCCATCCCGGCCAGGCCGATGTTGAGCGACCAGAAGCTGGTCTTCAGCACCCGGTCGCTCCACTGCGCCTCCGGCTTGAGGCCGCGCAGGCAGAACAGCATCAGGCCGATGCCGAGCATGCCGTACACGCCGAACATGGCGGTGTGGCCGTGGTTGGCGGTCAGGTTCAGGCCCTGCATGTAGTACAGCGGCAGCGGCGGGTTGATCAGGAAACCGAACAGGCCCGCGCCCACCAGGTTCCAGAACGCCACCGCGATGAAGAACCGGATCGGCCACGTGTACCTGGCCATCCACGGCGTGGCCTTGCCCAGCTTGTAGCTCTGGTAGGCCTCGAAGCCCACGTAGGCCAGCGGCACCACTTCCAGCGCCGAGATGCTCGCGCCCAGCGCGATCACCGCGGTCGGCGTGCCGGTGAAGTACAGATGGTGCAGGGTGCCCAGCACGCCGCCGGCCATGAACACGATGGTGGCAAACAGCACCGCCACGGTGGCGGTCCTGACCTGCAGCAGGCCCAGGCGGGTGAACAGGAAGGCGATCACCGCCACCGCGAACACCTCGAAGAAGCCTTCCACCCACAGGTGCACCACCCACCAGCGCCAGTACTCCACCATCGACAGGTGGGTGTGCTCGCCCCACATCAGGCCGGCGGCGTAGAACACGCCGATGGCCACGGTGGACAGGAACAGCAGGGTCACGATCGACCGCGACTCGCCGCCATGGCGGATCGCCGGCCACAGTGCACGGCCCACCAGCAGCAGCCACAGGCCCAGGCCGATGAACAGGAACCACTGCCAGAAGCGGCCCATGTCCACGTATTCCCAGCCCTGGTGGCCGAACCAGAAATTGCGGTCCAGGCCCAGCTTCTGCATCACCGCCAGCCACTGGCCGGCGAAGGAACCGACCACGATCACCAGCAGGCAGACCCACAGCACGTTCACGCCCAGGCGCTGGAACTTCGGTTCATGCCCGGAGATCGCCGGGCCGATGTACAGGCCCATGCCCAGCCATGCGGTGGCGATCCACAGCACCGCCAGCTGCGTGTGCCAGGTGCGGGTGAGCGCGTAGGGAAGCACGTCGGCCAGGGCAAAGCCGTAGGCTTCCTGGCCTTCGACCTGGTAGTGCGCGGTAATGGCGCCCAGCAGGATCTGGGTCAGGAACAGCGCGATCACCACCCAGAAATACTTGCCGGTGGCGCGCATCGAAGGCGTCACCTTGATTGCCGCAAGCGGATCGCTGGCGGGCAGCACCGGCACCATGTCGTCGCCATGGTTGACCGCGTAGTGCCAGCCCAGCAGGGCGATGCCCGCGATCAGGAACAGCACGCTGAACACCGTCCACATGAACGCGCTGGGCGGCGCGGTGTTGCCGACCATCTCGTCGTAGGGCCAGTTGGCGGTGTAGCTGATGTCCTGCTGGCCCGGGCGCAGGGTCACCGAGGACCAGGCCGCCCACCAGTAGAACGCGGTCAGCTGGCGTCGGTGCTCCGGATCGGGCACGGTGCCTTCGCGCATGGCGTAGGCCTCGCGCAGGCTGCGCAGGGCCGGGTCATCGCTGAACAACTGCCGGTAGTGCGCGGCCACCTGGCCGATGGCCAGCGCACGGTCGGCATCGACCTGGATGGTGCGGGTGGCCGGATCGTAGGTGTTGGGCCGCATCAGCGCCTGCACCCGGTTGGCGTAGGCGGCGCGGGTGGGCGCGTCCAGTTCCTTGTAGCTGGACAGCTGGTGCTCGCGCGCGGCCCAGATGTCCTGGATCGCCTCGGCCTCGCGGTGCAGCCAGTCCGCGCCCCAATCCGGCGCGATGTAGCCGCCGTGCCCCCAGATCGAGCCAAGCTGCTGGCCGCCGATGGACTGCCAGACCTGGCGTCCGGTCTCGATGTCCTGGCGGGTGTACAGGACCTGCCCGTCCTGGCTGACCACGGCCTCGGGCATGGGCGGGGCTTCGCGGTGTATTTCGCTGCCGACCCACAGGAGCACGGCAAACGAAGCGATGAGCAGGACGGCGAGTCCGGCCCATAGCTTGCGGGTAGAGTTCATGGGGATCACTCGGTTGGGAGACGTCCGAATGTTCCGTGCCCGCCGGCATTGCCTCCATGACCCAGATCAAGCCGCGTCCCTGTAGGAGCGTCCCTTGGGCGCGACCTCGCAGATGTTGGAGGCATCGCGCGGTCGCCGGCGAGGCCGGCTCCTACAGGTGGTGGGATGCCTGCGGTTTGCGCGGTGGCCGGCGAGTCCGTGACATGGATCGCGCGCGTGGCTGACCAGCGCCGGCTGTTGTAGGAGCCGGTCTTGCCGGCGACCCGGGGACCGATGGCATCGCCGGTCGCCCGGATCCCGCGCGGTTGCCGGCGAGACCGGCTCCTACAGGTGGGGGCGTATGCCCGTACAGGTGGGGCGTGTGCCGGCACAGGCACGCGATCCCTGCGCTCGGGGCGCGGCTAGTGCCGCAGGACGGCCAGGGCGATGGTTTCCAGGCGCTCCAGGTCCATGATCTCCACGTCGCGCTGCTTGATCTGGACCAGGCCATCGCGCTCGAACCGGCGCAGCACCCGGCTCACCGTCTCCGGCGCCTGGCGCAGGTAGTTGGCGATGTCGGTGCGCGACATGGTCAGCTGGAAGCGGCGCGGCGAGAACCCGCGCGCGGCCAGCCGCCGCGACAGGCCGATCAGAAACGCGGCCATGCGCTCGTCGGCCGAGTGGTCGCCGGCAAACAGCGAGGCCACCCCGATGTCGCGGCTCATCAGCTTGAACAGCTGCTGCTGCAGGTTGGGCAGGCGGCTGGCCAGCAGCGCGATGCGCGGGAACGAGAACCGGCACAGCATCACCGTGTCCAGCGCCACCGCGTTGCAGGGGTAGTGCTCGCCGTGGATCGCGTTGAGGCCGATCACCTCGCCGGGCAGGTGGAAGCCCAGTACCTGCTCGCGGCCGTCGCGGTCGGTGATGTAGGTCTTGACCGTGCCGGCGCGCACCGCGGCGATCGCATCGAATCGGTCGCCCTCGCGGAACACGTGGTCGCCGGCCTTGAGCGGGCCCACGTGCTCGACCAGCACGTGCAGGTCCATCAACGACCCCTTGTCCATGCCCTCGGACAGGCAGGCCTGCGAGAACGCGCAGGTGGAACAGAACGTCAGGGCATCGCCATCGTCGGCCAGGATGCTGGCATCGGTACGCGGAAAGACGATGCCTGAACTCATCCGGTCAACTCCGGATGGCTCAAACGGTGCGCGAGAACTGCACGGGTGCAGACGCGGCTCGGGGCAGGTATCGGTCGAAGCACATGGCTATGATACGCAGCAGCAGCTTGCCTCGGGAAGTAGCCCGCAGCCCCGCAGTGCCCAGCTCCACCAGGCCATCGTCGGCCAGCACCGTCAGCCGCTGCATGGCCTCGGCGAAATACTCGCGGAAGTCGATCACGTGGCGGCGTCCCACCGCCTCGAAGTCCAGCTCGCCGTGGCACATCAGCTGCTGGATCACGTCCGCGCGCAGCACGTCGTCATCGTCCATGTGCATGCCGCGCCACACCGGCAGGCGGCCGGCATCGATGGCCTGCTCCCAGCTCTGCAGGTCACGCGGGTTCTGGCTGAAGCTGTTGCCGATATGGCTGATCGCGCTCACCCCCAGGCCCAGCAGGTCGCTGTCGGCGCAGGTGGTGTAGCCCATGAAGTTGCGGTGCAGCCCGCCGCGTGCCTGGGCCCGGGCCAGGTCATCCTCGGGCAGGGCGAAGTGGTCCATGCCGATATAGACGTAGCCGGCCTGGCCCAGGCGTTCGATCGCCCGCTGCAGCAGCGCCAGCTTGACCTCCGGCGTGGGCAGGTCCTCGGCGCGGATGTGGCGCTGGGCGCGGAACATCCCGGGCAGGTGCGCGTAGCTGTACACCGCAAAGCGGTCCGGGCGGACATCCAGCACCGTGTCCAGGGTGCGGTCGAAGCCGGCCAGGGTCTGCCGCGGCAGCCCGTAGATCAGGTCCAGGTTGATCGAGCGCATGCCATGGGCGCGGCAGGCCTCGATCACCGCCATCGTCTGCTCCACGCTCTGGATGCGGTTGACCGCCTCCTGCACGGCGGGGTCGAAGTCCTGCACGCCCAGGCTTGCGCGGTTGAAACCGGCGTCGGCCAGTTGCGCCACCTCGGCCGGGTCGATGAAGCGCGGGTCCAGTTCGATCGAGCAGTCCAGCAGGGCATCGCGCGCCAGCGGGAAGTGGCGGCGCATCACGTCCACCGTCTCGGCCAGTTGCGCCGGCGACAGGAAGTTGGGGGTGCCGCCGCCGAAGTGCAGCTGCACCACCTCGCGGTCGCGGTCGAACAGCCTGGACATCATCCCGATCTCGCGGTACAGCCGGGTCAGGTACGCCTCGCCGCGCGCCTTGTCGCGGGTGATGATGCGGTTGCAGCCGCAGTAGAAGCACGGGCTGGTGCAGAACGGCACGTGCACGTACACCGACAACGGCCGCGGGATGGGGTCGCCGTTGCTGGCCTCGGCCACCCGCCTCAGCTCCGCCTCGCCGAAGCCGGACGAGAACTGCGGCGCGGTGGGATAGGAGGTGTAGCGCGGCCCGGGCACGTCGTAGCGACGCAGCAGGTCGGAGTCGAAGAGGGTGGTCGTAGTAGCCATGGACGACAGGCTAGGGGCCGTGCCCGACCAGCGTCATTGACGTGGGTCAACCCGGCGCTGCGGCCGCCGTAGGAGCCGGTCTCGCCGGCGACCGCGCGACGCCCGACGCCCGACGCCCGACGCCCGACGCCCGACGCCCGATGCCCGATGCGTAGGTGCGTGATGCGGCTGCCCATGTTGTGCGTGGTCGCCCGCAAGACGGGCTCCTACAAGGGGCGGTCCGCGGGACATTTTCCGGCCCCCTGCACAACGAGGGTGCGGCCGTGCACCGCTGCGGTGCAGCATCGGCGGTGTGCACGGGCTGCTGCCGCACCTGCTCCGGTGCCCGCAAAAATGCGCCAATCCCCTTGAAACACAGTGCTTTCGTGCACGCCAGCGACCACGTCCACGGACTTGGCACGGCCGTTGCGTAGGAGACACCTGCAGGCATCCAACGACACCTGCACGGCCCGCAACGACAGGAACGACGATGAAGAAACCGCGGTTGGTGGTAGTGGGCAACGGCATGGCCGGCATCCGCACGCTCGAAGAGCTGCTGAAGCTGGCGCCGGACATGTACGACATCACCGTGTTCGGTGCCGAGCCACACCCCAATTACAACCGCATCCTGCTCTCGCCGGTGCTGGCCGGGGAGCAGACCTTCGACGAGATCGTGCTCAACCCGCTGTCCTGGTACGCCGACAACGGCATCACCCTGCACCTGGGCAAGGAGATCACCACGATCGACCGCGCCCGGCGCAAGGTGATCGCCGCTGACGGCACCGAAGCGCAGTACGACCGCCTGCTGCTGGCCACCGGCTCGCTGCCCTTCATCCTGCCGGTGCCCGGCAGCGACCTCAAAGGCGTCATCGGCTACCGCGACATCCACGACACCCAGACCATGATCGACACCGCCAAGGTGAAGAAGCACGCGGTGGTGATCGGCGGCGGCCTACTTGGCCTGGAAGCGGCCAACGGCCTGAAGCTGCGCGGCATGGACGTGACCGTGGTGCACCTGGCCGGCTGGCTGCTGGAGCGCCAGCTGGACCCGGTGGCCGGCGCGCTGCTGGAAGCGTCGCTGGTCGAGCGCGGGTTGTCGTTCCGGCTCAACACCTCCACCACCGCCATCGTCGGCAACGCCGAAGGCGAAGTGGCCGCGGTGCGCTTTTCCGATGGCAGCGAAGTCCCCGCCGACCTGGTGGTGATGGCCGCCGGCATCCGCCCCAACACCGCCCTGGCCCAGGCCGCCGGCATCCACTGCGAGCGCGGCATCGTGGTCAGCGACACCCTGCAGACCTACGACCCGCGCGTGTACGCGGTGGGCGAGTGCGCCAGCCACCGCGGCATCGCCTATGGCCTGGTGGCGCCGCTGTTCGAGCAGGCACGCATCTGCGCCAACCACCTGGCCAGCTACGGCATCGGCATCTACGCCGGGTCCACCGTCTCGACCAAGCTCAAGGTCACCGGCATCGACCTGTTTTCGGCCGGCGACTTCATCGGCGGGCCGGGCTGCGAGGAGATCGTGCTCTCCGATCCGGCCGGCGGCCTGTACAAGAAGCTGGTCATCCGCGACGACAAGCTGGTCGGCGCCTGCCTGTTCGGCGACACCGGCGATGGCGCCTGGTACTTCAAGCAGATCAAGGACGGCAGCGCCATCGGCGGCCGTCGCGACGCGCTGGCCTTCGGCGAGAACGCACTGGGCGACAGCGGCACCGGCGGCCAGGACCGCGCCGCCTCGATGGCCGACAGCGACGAGGTCTGCGGCTGCAATGGTGTGTGCAAGGGCACCATCGTCAAGGCGGTGCGCGAGCAGGGCCTGTTCACCGTGGACGAGGTCAAGAAGCACACCAAGGCGGCCAGTTCCTGCGGCTCGTGCACCGGCCTGGTCGAGCAGATCCTGATGAACTGCCTGGGCTCCAACTTCCAGGAGACGCCCAAGACCAAGGCGGTCTGCGCCTGCACCGACCGCACCCACGGCGAGGTGCGCCAGGCCATCCGCGAACACCACCTGGTCAGCCACGCGCAGGCCTACGCCTTCCTGGAATGGCGCACGCCCAACGGCTGCGCCACCTGCCGCCCGGCGCTCAACTACTACATGCTCTCCACCTGGCCGCGCGATGCGGTGGACGACCCGCAGAGCCGCTTCATCAACGAGCGCGCGCACGCCAACATCCAGAAGGACGGCACCTTCTCGGTGATCCCGCAGATGAAGGGCGGGGTGACCAACCCCGACGAGCTGCGCCGCATCGCCGATGTCGCCGACAAGTACGCGGTGCCGATGGTCAAGGTCACCGGCGGCCAGCGCATCGATCTGCTGGGCGTGAAGAAGGAAGACCTGGTCGATGTGTGGCGCGACCTGGGCATGCAGTCCGGCCACGCCTACGGCAAGTCGATCCGCACGGTGAAGACCTGCGTGGGCAGCGAGTTCTGCCGCTTCGGCACCCAGAACAGCACGCAGATGGGCATCGACCTGGAAACGATGCTGGCCAACATGTGGAGCCCGCACAAGGTCAAGCTGGCGGTGTCCGGCTGCCCGCGCAACTGCGCCGAATCAGGCATCAAGGACGTGGGCATCATCGCAGTCGATTCGGGCTGGGAGATCCACGTCGGCGGCAACGGCGGCATCAAGACCGAGGTCGCCCGCTTCCTGTGCAAGGTGAAGACCGCCGACGAGGTCAAGGAGTACACCGGCGCGTTCCTGCAGCTGTACCGCGAGGAGGCGTACTACCTGGACCGCACCGTGCACTACATCGAGCGCGTGGGCCTGGACTACGTCAAGCGCAAGGTGGTGGAGGACGCCGACAACCGCCGCGCGCTGTACGAGCGCCTGCTGTTTGCCCTTGAAGGGTTGCCCGACCCCTGGGCCGCACGCATCGCCGGCACCCAGGCGCGCGAGTACCAGCCGCTGAAGCTGGCCACGCCGGCACCCGAAGAGCGGCCCGAACGGCGCATCCCCGCCACCCTGGAGGACTGACATGGACGCCAACGCATCCTGGATGTACGTGTGTGCGATCGAGGACATCCCCGTGCTTGGCTCGCGGGTGGTGCAATGCGGCCCAGGCGAGGACATCGCCCTGTTCCGCCCGGCCGCCGACCGCGTGTTCGCGCTGGCCGACCGCTGCCCGCACAAGGGCGGGCCGCTGTCGCAGGGGATTGTCTCGGGCGATTCGGTGACCTGCCCGCTGCATGGCTGGAACATCGCGCTCGACAGCGGCCAGGCCTGCGCGCCCGACGTGGGCTGCGCGCGCACGTATCCGGTGCAGCTGCGCGATGGCCAGGTCTGGCTCACGCTGGTGCCCGCCGTGCAGCAGGCCGCCTGATGGACGGCGGCGGACCGGTGCACTGGACCCGGCGGCCGGCGGCCGTCGCCGGCAGCGCGCACGAGTGCACGCGGCTGGTGCTGTTCGCCGGCAGCGACGCGGCCTGCACCCATCCGTCCCGGTTCGCGCGCCTGGCCCGGGCACGCGATGCACATGCGCGCTGGCTGGTGGTCGATCCGCGCCGCACCGCCACCGCCGCGCAGGCCGACCTGCACCTGGCGATCCAGCCGGGTACCGACGTAACCTTGTTCAACGGCATGCTCCACCACCTGGTGTGGGAAGGCCTGCTCGACCAGGCCTTCATCGACAGCCACACCGAAGGCTTCGATGCGCTCAAGCGCGCGCTGCGCGACTTCGACCCACGCACCGCCGCCAGCGTGTGCGGCATCACCGTGGACAACCTGACCACCGCCGCCGAATGGTTCGGCCGCAGCCGCTCGGTGCTGTCGCTGCATGGTGGTGGCCTGGTGCGGCCGGCCCACGGCGAGGACGCCTTGCGTGCGCTGCACCACCTGCACCTGGCGTGCGGCCAACTGGGCCAGCCCGGCGGCGCCGGCCTGTATCCGCTGGCCACCGGCACCGGCCCCGGCGAGGTGATGGCCGGCATTGCCGCCCGCCGCCTGCCCGCACGCGCGCACCGCTTCCAGCCGCTGGGCCACCGCGCGCCGGCCGAGCCGGTGTCGGCGCGGTTCCCGCTGCGCCTGCTCACCGGCCGCCTGCCTGCGCAGGTGTCGATTGATCGCGCAGCAGCGGCGGCCGACGTGCAGGCCGGCATGCCGTCATCGGCGCTGCCGCTGCCACAGCGGCCGACCCTGCGCCTGCATCCTGCCGATGCCCAGCGCCGCGGCCTGGCGCCGGGCGAGCTGGTGCGCGTGAGTGGCCGCCATGGCCAGTTCGTGCTGCCGCTGGAACCCTCGCATGAAGTGAACTCGGGCACCGCGTTCGCCACGATCCGCCCGTGCGCATTGGCCACCGCCGATGACGCCGACGAGGCCTGCGTGCCAGCAGCCGATTTTGAACACGCCGCCGTGCGGCTGGAGCGCGCCGGCCTGGGCTGGCACCTGCTGGCTGCCCGTCGCGGCGATGCGCGCGCACTGCGTGCGGCGCTGCGTCCGCTGCTGCGCGAGTGCGGCTACGCCGCCGCCGTGCTGCATCGCGCGCCTGCATCCGCCGCTGCCTGGGTGGTGGTGCATGCCGCCGCCGCGCAGCCGATGCCGGCCGACTGGCTGGCCGCACTGGTGCAGGCGCTGGCCCTGCACACCGGCCCCGACACCCTCGAATACCGCGACCCGCGCCGCGGCTTGGAACGACGCGTGGCCTGGCGCCGCAGTGCCGATGCCGAGCATGTCGATGGCCTGTTGTGGGCCGGCACCGATGCCGGCGGCAACGCGCTGCTGGCCACCGCGCTGGCCGGCAACCCCTGGCGCGGCCCGCGCATGGCCGCGTTTTCCGCAGCATCCACGCCCGCCCGCGTGGTCCACGCATGACCCATCCGCGCACGCCTCAAGCACGCACGTCTCAAGCACGCACGCCTCAACCACGCACGCCCCGGGGGTACCGATGAGCACACATCCACACACGCACCGCCCAACGCCGCGCGCCCCGGCCGACGTGGTGCTGCTGTCCGCCGGCCCTGGCGACCTTGAACTGCTCACCCTCAAGGCGGTGCGCGCACTTGCCCAGGCGCAGGTGCTGCTGCTGGACGAACTGGTCGATCCGCAGATCGCCAGCCTGGCCCCCGACGCGCGCGTGCTGCGGGTCGGCAAGCGCGGCGGCTGCCGCTCCACGCCGCAGGCGTTCATCTGCCGGCTGATGCGCCGCTACGCGCTGCAGGGCCTGCGCGTGGTACGGGTCAAGGGCGGCGATGCGCTGATGTTCGGCCGCGCCGGCGAGGAGATCGCATTCCTGCGCGCGGCCGGCGTACAGGTGCGCATCATCAACGGCGTCAGTGCCGCGTTTGCCGCCGCTGCCGCGCTGGGCGCCTCGCTCACCCACCGCGACCATTGCCACGGCGTGACCTTCGTTACCGCGCACACCGCCGACCACGGCCAGCCCGACTGGGAAGCGCTGGCGCGCACCGGCACCACCCTGGCGATCTACATGGGCCTGGGCCGTATCGAGGCGATTGCCGAGGGCCTGATGCGGCACCTGCCCGGCAGCACCCCGGCCGCGCTGGTGCTCGCGGCCAGCCGCCCCGAGCAGCACTGCGTGCACACCCGCCTGGACCAGCTGGCGCAGGCCGCCACCGGCGCCAATGGCGAACCCGGCGTGATCCTGGTGGGCGACGCACTGGCTGCAGGGGCCGGCCTTGCCGGCGACCTCGGTATGTCTCCCCGCCTCTGCGAGGCCGCGCCCACCGGACACCCCGGCACCACCGCCCCATGGCCCGCACCCATGCGCGCGTCCACCGGCTGATTGCCACCCCCGTTTCCCCCGCGTCACCGGTGCAGCCCTGCACCGGCCCCCTCCACCCGGACCACCGCTCCTTCCCCACCCCTCAGGCCGGCGTCCCTCCCGCCGGCCACTGCAGCAGGAGATTGCAATGGATTACATCGTCCCCTCCGAACTGGCCAAGAAGATGGTCGACACAGGCGAGTCGAAGGTCTTCATGTCCACCCGCGACACCCTGATCCGCGCCTACATGGGCGGCGCGATCCTGTCGCTGGCTGCGGCGTTCGCCGTGACCATGGCGGTCAAGACCGGCGTGCCGCTGATCGGCGCGCTGCTGTTCCCGATCGGCTTCATCATGCTGTACCTGATGGGCTACGACCTGCTCACCGGCGTGTTCACCCTGGTGCCGCTGGCCCTGATCGACCGCCGCCCCGGCGTGACCCTGCAAGGCGTGCTGCGCAACTGGGGCCTGGTGTTCTGCGGCAACTTCGCAGGCGCACTGACGGTGGCGCTGATGATGGCCATCGTGTTCACCTTCGGCTTCAGCCAGCCGCCGGATGAGGTTGGTCGTGCCATCGGCCACATTGGCGAATCGCGCACCCTGGGCTACGCCGAGCACGGCGCGGCCGGCATGCTCACCCTGTTCATCCGTGGCGTGCTGTGCAACTGGATGGTGTCCACCGGCGCGATCGGTGCGCTGATGGCGCGTTCGCTGGCCGGCAAGGCGCTGGCGATGTGGATGCCGGTGATGCTGTTCTTCGCCATGGCGTTCGAGCACTCGGTGGTGAACATGTTCCTGTTCCCGTCGGGCCTGCTGATGGGCGGCGAGTTCTCGTTCATGGATTACATGGTGTGGAACGAGATCCCGACCGTGGCCGGCAACCTGGTGGGCGGCCTGACCTTCGTCGGCCTGGCCATCTACATCACCCACGCCCGCACCGCCCGCGCCCGCGGCGCCGCCCCGGCCGCGGTGGTGGCCGATGACGCAGCCGCCACGCCCGCACCGCATACCGCCTGAGCAAGAAAGCCAATGCGACCTGGCGCGCACCCCGCCAGGTCGCATTGCCGTTGCAGGGGCGTCCCTTGGGGGTGACCTTGCAGATGTTGGAACGTGCGTCGCGGTCGCCGGCGAGGCCGGCTCCTACAGGGGGCGCACCGATAATGGTGCCGTTGCCCGCGCTGTTGTAAGAGCGTCCCTCGGGCGCGACCTCGCATATGTGTAATGTGCATCGCGGTCGCCGGCGAGGCCGGCTCCTACAGGGGTGGCGCACAGTCGCGGTCGCCGGCGAGGCCGGCTCCTACAAGGGGGCGTACAGTCGCGGTCGTCCTACAGAGGGCGGTTGCTCAACGGGTGAACGGGCGCAGCAGTTTCGCCAGCATGCCGTCGTTTTCCATCGGGCGCGGCTCAAACCCCGGCTGCTGGAACATCGCCAGCGGCAATGCTTCCGGCGCAACGTCGTCCACGATGCCTTGCGGGCGGGTCAGCACCATGTGCGTGGCCTCGGTGGCGCCCACCAGCCGCGCGGCCGCCTCGCGGGCCTCGGCCAGCAGCGGTGGACGCCGGCGCGGGTCGTGCGCGTCGGTGGCCAGGATCATGCAGTGGCCCTCGCCGATGAAACGCTCGGCCCAGTAGCGCGGGCGACGGCCGAAACGGCCGGTCAACGCGCCAGCGGTGATCTGCATCCACGCGCCGCGCCGGCTCAGGCGCAGGAACACCTCGTAATCGTGCTCCACCCAGCTCAGCCGCTCCGGGTGGGTGATTACCGGCACCAGGCCCTCGGCCATCAGCTCGAACACCGATTGCTCGAAGCGCGGCGGCGCCACGTGGTGCGAAGGCTCCAGCAGCAGATAGCGCGAACCGGCCAGGGTCGGCACCGTGCCGCCGCGGATACCATCCAGCAGGCCCGGCACCAGGTGCACGTCGGCGCCTTCCACCAGGCGCAAGGGCAGCCCAGCGTCCTGCAGGCGCAGGCGCAATGCGGCAATCGCCTGCACGATGCCGTCGCGGGTGTTCTCGTACAGGCCCGGGTAGATGTGCGGCGTGCACGCCACCACGGTCACGCCGTCGGCCACCGACATGCGCGCCATCGCCAGAGAGGTGTCCAGGTCCGGCGCACCATCGTCGATGCCGGGCAGCAGGTGGTAGTGCAGGTCGAGCATGGGCTCAGGATTCACCGGGCTGGTCGACGCCGGGTGCCACCACGGCCGGGTGCAAGGGTGCACGCAGGCGCCGGAAGAATGCCACCGCCCGCGCACGCCGGCCCGACAGCACGTACCAGCCGGCACACATCAACAGGAAGGCCAGCAGCAACAACGGGTGCGGCACGTCCATGCGCATCGCCTGGCCCACCGCCAGCCCGCAGGCCAGGGTGAAGGCGGTCAGCACCAGTGCGGCCTGGGTGGGGCCGAATCCCGCCTCCTGCATCAGGTGGTGGATGTGGTTGCAATCGGCATGGAACGGCGAGCGGCGATTGCGGATGCGCCGCGCAATCAGCACCAGCGCATCCATCATCGGGATTGCCACGAACCACAAGGTCAGCACCGGATTGACCGGATGCCCCGGGTTCTGGGTGAGGCGGAACGAACACCACGCAATCACCAGGCCAAGGAACCCGCTGCCGGCATCGCCCATGAACATCCGCGCGCGCCGCTGCCACGGAAAGCGCAGGTTGAACACCAGGAAGGCACTCACCGCGCCCATCACGATCATCATGCGCTCGGCGATGACCAGGTTGCCTGCGTACAGGCCGGCCGCCGACAGCATCAGCAGCGCCGCCCACACCAGCATGCCGGCCATGCCATCGGCCCCGTCGATCATGTTGATCGCATTGATCAGGCCAACCGTGGCGAACACAGTGAACGGCACCGACAACGCGCCCAGCGACATTTCCGACAGGCCGAACACCGGCCCCAGCTGCTCCACCCGCACCCCGCTGACATGCACCATCACCAGCGCGGCGACCACCTGGGCCAGGATGCGCCAGTACCAGCGGATGTCGAAACGGTCGTCCACCAGGCCGGTGACCACCACGATGGAAGCGGCCAACGCGAAACCGATGAATCCATCGCCGTGCGGCGGCGACAGCCACAGGCCTACGGCAATGGTGCCGATGCCCATGGCCACGCCGCCGATGACCGGGGTGGGTGCCAGGTGGCTCTTGCGTCCGCCGGGGTGGTCATACAGGCCCAGGCGCGCTGCGACCGGGCGCAACAGCCACAGCAGCAGAAGCGTGGCAGCCAGGGCGACCAGAGCGGCGTTCCAATCGAGTCCTTTCAAGATATCGAGCATTGGCTGCTCCAGATCCTTGAGGCACTTGAACCACAAAAGGCGACGCTTCGCAAACAGCTAACCAGGCGGATGGCTGTTTCCCAGCACCTCCGCATACACGGCCATGGTACGCCCGATGACGATGCGCTCATCAAAGCGCGCCAGCGCAGTGGCGCGGGCCGCATCTCCCAGCCGCTGCAGCAATGCCCGGTCGTCATCCAGGCGGCGGATGGCTGCAGCCAGGGCAGCAGCATCGCGCGGGGGTACCAGCAGGCCATCCACTTCGTGCTGCACCACTTCACGGCACCCCGGGACATCGGTGGTGACCAGTGCACGGCCGCAGGCTCCGGCTTCGATCAGGCCTTTCGGCAGGCCTTCGCGATAGCTCGGCAGCGCCACCACATGCACGGACTGGAACAACGCTGGCATGTCCTCCACATGGCCAAGCCATTCCAGCGTGCCATCCGACACCCACGCGCGCACCTCGTGCGCGGGCACCGACGCTGGATTGCCGGGATCCGGGGTGCCGGCCAGCAGGAAATCGATGGCGCGACCTTCGGCGCGCAAGGATCGCGCGGCCTCCACATACTCGGCCAGCCCCTTGTCCCACAGCACGCGCGCGGGCAGCAGCACCCGCAGGCGCCCGCTGCCAACATTGGGGTCGGCAGGATGGAACCTCGTGCAGTCCACACCGGAGCCTTCGATCAGGTGGATGCCGCTCTGGTCCACCAGGCCCGCCTTCACGATGGCATCCACGTCATCCGGGTTTTGCAGGATCAGCCGCGCATGCCGCCCCGCAAAACCCGTGCGCATCAGCTGCCGCACCAGCGGGCGCAGCAGGCGTGCGCGCAGGCTCTTGGAGGTAAACACGTAGCCCATGCCAGCCACTGCGTGGATTCTTGCCTCGACACCCGCCAACCTCGCGGCCAGGCCGCCATAGATGGCGCACTTGATGGTGAAGCCGTGCACCAGGTCCGGCTTCTCGCGGCGCAGCAGGCGCCACAGCCTTGCCAGCAGTGCCGCCTCACGCAGCGGGTTGAGGCTGCGCCGGTCCATTGCCAGCGGTTCCCAGCGAAGCCCAAGTGCCTGCAGGCGGGTGCCATAGTCGCCGGGCGGCGACACCAGCAGTACCTCGTACCCGGCCTCGCGCAGTGCCAGTGCCAGCGAGCGGCGGAAGTTGTAGAGGTACCAGTCCGTGTTGGCGAACAGCAGGACCATAGGTTGCAGCGCCACTGCTGCAACGTCGGCCCGGACACCGCCAGTGGCAGCGGTCACCATGGCGCCGCCATGCGGTACGGAATCCAGTATTGGGCATGGTCGGCGCGTGTCAGCCACACCCACTGTGCCGTCGCGTAGTAGGCCATCACTGCGAAGACGAGGAACGTGCGGGCACCGGTGTGGGCCGGCATCAGGCCGGGTACCCGGGCAAACACGAACAACTGCAGTGGAATCAGGTACAGCGCCACGCGGTCCACCGCCGTGGAGGCCAGGCCCACAAGCGGCAGGCACGCGACCGCCATCAGCGCCACCAGATGCCATAGCCGGCGCTCTGCAGGGTCCGGCACAAGTTTCTTGCCCCAGACAAGCATCACCAGCGCCGGCAGCACGTTCATCAATACCCGCACCAGGCCGCCTTCGGAGTGGTACTGGGACTCCACGTAGTTTTCCCAGAGGGCCTCGGACGCATCGGCCAGCAGCAGGTAGTACAGCAGCCCACCGATCACCCCGACCAGCAGGAAGCTGCGTATGCGGTTGCGGCTGGCGGCCAGCGCCGCAATCGGCAACAGCAACACGGCGGACTTGTGGAACAGCGCACCCATCGCGATCCAGGCCACGAACATCCAGATGCGGCGATCGCCAAGCGCAACCAGGCCGACCAATGCGAACCCGAGTGCCACTGCCTGGCGGCTGTAGCCCATGCCGACCACGATCACCATGTAGGGCACGGCGACCAGGAGCGCCAGCCATGGCCGCGGTTGGCGGCGGCAGAACACCACGGTTCCCCACATCATGATGGCCGCACAGACCAGGTTGACGTGATGGACGCTTCCGCCGAGCCGGGAAACAGCCCAGTTCAGGGCGTAGTACCCGGGGTCGCCACGTTGCAGCGTATAGAGGAGCCCGTAGGTTCCAGAATCTTCGAAGTGCCTCAGATAGTTGTACCAGTCGCCGCCTACCTCGTGACGCAGGCCGGCCACGATTGCGAACAGCGCACCCACCATCCACCAGGCCAGCGTGGCCGCCCGCCTTGGCAAGCGGCCAGGCACCAGCATGGCGGTCACCGGAACCAGGAACAGCAGCCAGTACATCGCCATCAGGTGTCCTGCCCTGCGTGGGAAAGCCAGGCCTGGAACATCAGGATGTCCCACAGGTGGTATTGCCAGTTGCGGGAGCCGGACTGGTGCTCCTTCCATTTGCGGATCACCGGCGCCGGTTCGAAATACCCCTCGTTCTTCAGCCGCGTGGGGTCCAGAAGGGCTGCCGCCCAGTCCTTCAGTGGACCGCGCAACCACGTATCGATGGGAACGCCGAAGCCCATCTTGGGACGATCGATCAGCTGCTGGGGCACGTGCCTGTGGAGCACCTGCCGCAGCAGATGCTTGCCGGTGCCGTTGCGCACCTTCAGGTCCAGCGGCAGGTGCCAGGCGAACTCGAACACCCGGTAGTCAAGCAGCGGAACCCGGGTTTCCAGGCTGCAGGACATGGCGGCGCGGTCCACCTTCGTCAGGATGTCGTCCGGCAGGTAATGGAGGGCATCCCGCAACATCATGCGCTGGCTCAGATCCAGCGAATCCGGCAACGCATCCATGTGGGCCAATGCGGGTTCATCAATTCCGGGCAGCAAATCCTTCGGTTGCCAATGGGTCACCAGTTCGCGATACAACGCATCGCCGTCAGGTGTCGCCAGCAACCTCGCGCCCTTGAGGATCTTCTCGCCCGGGGCGCTCAGTCGCCATCCGGAGGGCAGGAGCGGAGATGCCGCGCCGTACACCAGCTCCCACGCCCGCATGGGAACCATGGGGAGGGCCCTGGACGCCATGTGCCGCAAGGGGCGTGGCACTGCCGCGATGCGCTTCCACAACCGTGCCGCAAGAAAATACCGCGAGTACCCACCGAACAGCTCATCGCCGCCATCGCCAGACAGCGCCACCGTCACGTGCTGGCGGGCCAGCCGTGACACCAGCACCGTGGGGATCTGCGAAGAATCGGCGAAGGGTTCGTCGTAGATCTGCGGAAGCTGCGGGATCACCGCCATCGCATCGGCGGGCGTCACGTAAAGCTCGGTGTGGGCGGTGCCAAGGTGCCGGGCCACCGCGGCGGCATGCTGGGCCTCGTCGTAGCCGGCCTCGTGGAAACCGATGGAAAATGTGCGCACCGGCCGCGAGGATTGGGCCTGCATCATCGCCACCACCAGCGACGAATCGATGCCGCCGGACAGGAACGCACCCAGCGGCACGTCGGCCACCATCTGCCTGGCCACCGCGTTGCGCAGCAGGCGTTCCAGTGCATTGGCCGCTTCGGTTTCGCTGCCGGTGAAGGGTGAAGCCTGGCACGCCTGCGCGCGCTTGCTGGCCGACCAGTACGCCACCGGCGCCGGTAGCTGGCCGGTTTGCAGGTCGTGCTGGCGCAGCTGCAGCCAGTGCCCGGGCAACAGCTTGTGGATGCCGGCATGGATGCTGAAAGGCGCCGGCACCGCGTTGTGGCGCAGGTACAGCGCCAGCGCCTGCCGGTCCACCTCGGCATCGAAACCGGGGAAGGCGCGCAATGCCTTCAGCTCCGAGCCGAACAGGAACACCCCGCGATTCCAGCCGTAGTAGAGCGGCTTTTCGCCCAGCCGGTCGCGGGCCAGCCACAGGCAGCGCTCCTGCCGGTCCCACAGGGCAATGGCAAACATGCCCGCACTGCGCTCCAGCGCATCCACCACGCCCCAACCTTCCACCGCCGCCAGCAGGGTTTCGGTATCGGAATGGCCGCGCCAGGCCGGTGCGCGGCCGTTGGCTTCCAGTGCGTGGCGCAGGCCACGGTGGTTGTAGATTTCGCCGTTGAAGGCAACCACCCAGCGCCCGCTGGCCGATGTCATCGGCTGGTGCCCGGTTGGCGACAGGTCAACGATGGACAGGCGCCGGTGCCCCAGTGCGATGCCTGCATCGGCATCGGCCCATTGGCCACCGTCATCCGGCCCGCGATGCAGCAGCGTGCCAGCCATGCGCGGCAGCGCCTGCTGGAGCGCATCGAAGCGCGTGCGGCTCCAGCCGCCGGTCAATCCGCACATGTTTGCCCCCGTCCCTGGAGAATGGCGTCCCACACCCGGGCGAACCCGGCCGCCATGCGTTCAAGTGTGAAGTGTTCCATCACCCGGGCGCGCGCGGCGCGGCCTAACTCGGAACGTTCGGCCTCCGGCATGCGGGCCATGGCCAGCATGGCCTCGGCCAGCGCGTTGGAATCGGAGGGCGGCACCACCAGGCCGGTGTCTCCGACAATCTCGGCCGCGTCGCCCACGTCGGTGACCACGCAGGGCAGGGCCGCGGCCATCGCCTCGGCCACGACGTTGGGGAAGGCCTCGCCCAGCGAGGACAGCACGAATGCATCGGCGGCCTGCCACAGGCGCGGCAGGTCATCGCGCGGGCCGAGCGCGATGACCGCAGCGCGCGCATCCGGGGTAAACGGCAATGCATCGAAGTGGCCATGGCCCGGCACCAGGCCCTGGCCGCACAGCAGCAGGCGGGCGTCGGGCCGCGCCGCATGCAACTGGTTGAATGCAGCGGCAAGATTGGCATGGTCCTTCTGCGGATCGTCGCGCCCGGCATGCGCCAGGACAAAGGACTGCGCCGCCAGTCCAAGCTCATTGCGTACCCCCAACCGCAAGGCGGGTACGGGCTGCCACGGCCCTGCATCCACGCCGTTGTGCACGATCTCGAAAGGCATCCGGTAGCCCAGTGCGCGGTGGACCTGCGCGGCGCGTGTGCTGCAGGAGATCGCGCGGGCGGGAACCCAACGCGAGACGCGCGCACAAAAGGAAGCGGTGAGGCGCGTCGAGCGCTTCGTGTGTGATGCAGACAGGTCGCTCTGACGAATGCCCCAACACACTGGGATGCCCGCAAACTGTGCCGCCAGCCCTCCCAGCAGGTCGGCGTGGTACATCCAGGTCTGGACCAGCTGCGGACGCCACTGCCGCAACAGGCGGACCAGGCGCCACCACTTGATTGGTGACGGGAGGCCGGCACGCATCTGCAAACAGGTGACGTGTACGCCCAGATTCTCCAGGCGCTCCTTGAAGACGCCGCCGTCGGTCAGGCTGATCACTAGGGCCTGCGTGGGATCGGACTGCTGGCTCAGCAGGCGGAACAGCACCTGCTCCGCACCGCCGCGCCGCAGGCCGGTGATGATGTGAACGATCATCCGGCAGCCTCGTCCAGGAATGGTGCGAGTGCCGCCAGGGTGCGGTCCGCCAGGCGATCCACACTGAAGTTCTCCACCACGCGCCGGCGTGGGCGCTCACGGTCCCACGAAGGAAGCGCATCGTGGGCCTGGATCAGGGCATTGGCCAGCGCCTGGGCATCCCCGGACGGCACCACCCAGCCGCAGTCGCCCACCACCTCGGCCGCATCTCCAACATCGGTCGTCACGCATGGAAGCCCCGCACACATGGCTTCGGCCAGGACATTCGGGAAGCCTTCCACCACCGAACAGAGGCAGAACATGTCAAGGGCGGAGTACACCGCAGCCAAGTCGTCGGAGGGGCCAGCCCAGAGGATGCGCGAGGACATGCTGGTGGCGTTGGCGTGTGCTTCGATCTTTGCTCGCTGGGATGTCGGGCCGTCGCCGACAAAGACCAGCCGGACGTTACGCATCTGGTCGCCTGCCAAGCGCAACGCATCTACAAGCAACGTGTGGTTCTTGCGGGGATCGAGGCGGCCGACGAGTCCGAGGAGTACCTCATCTTCGGTCGCGCTCCAAGCTTCGCGCTGATCGATGCGAATTCCTTGGTTGAAATTGAACCTCTCATGTTCGATGCCGTTGGGGACCACGAGGCCACGGCCATCAGCAATATGCGTCCGCAAATTAGCCAAAGCTGCTTGGGAGTTGCAGATGACGCGATCGGCGAACGGCAATAGGCGACTCTGTAATACATCTACGATGCCGGCCACTTTGCTGTAGTTCCACGCGTTTGGTAGGGAGGTGCGAATTCCGCATACGACTCTGCAGCGCTGCAATTTGAGCCATGGGCGCAGGAGAAGGGCCAGGACATTCTGGGTGGACATATAGCTGTGAAGGACGCGTGGTTTGTTCCTCCGGACGTAAGCGGCCAACTGGATGAGGACACCGAAATTCGACCAGCGTCCGGGTTTTTTCAGGTCAAGGAGTTCGACGCCAGAATCGTGTAGCTCCTGCGCAAGTGGGCCGCCGCGGTAGAACACAGCAACAACGACCCGGACTCCGCGCCTATGCAGCGTGCGCGCAAGCAGGCTTAGTTGCCTTTCTGCCCCCCCGCGGCCCATCGCGCGGATGAGGAACAGGATGTCAATGCGGGCACCCTGGGCGCTCATTCTGCGCATACTCCGCGCTGAGTGCCGTTCCGCTTGACTAGAAGCATTGCCGTCATGATGAAGGAGATATTCACTACAGCGCCTGCTAAGGAGAACAGGGCGATGGCGACCACGGCGTCCTGCATCCATGCTCCAATCAGGATGCCGGTGGAACGTGCGGCAAGAACTGCGACTTCGAATCCGAGTTGGAGCCGGATCATTTCAAGGGCGGTCACGGCGCTGGTCGTCGGGGGCATTGCCAGGTCAACGACCATGCCGACGACCAGCCAGCCAGCAAAGATGCCGGCCATTGCCCAGGCCTTACCAAAAATCCACAAGAAGATTTCATCGCCCCACAAGAAGAGCAATGGGATGGCCGGGGAAGCGAGAACGAGTAGTGTGGCGCTTGTCCGCAGCATGCTGCGCGCAAATCCGGCTCCATCCGCTTGCAGCCGCGCATACCGCGGCAACAGAACCTGGGAGAGCGCTGAAGCCAGCAGTGTGACCGGAGCCTGCACGATGCGCTGGGCCAGGACATAGAATCCGAGTACGGCCGCCGGGAAAAACAATCCGATCAGGAAAAAGGGCAGGGTCTGCGAAATGGAATTGATCGTGGCCTGTGGCGCCCCATACTTCGGGAATGCCCGGTAACGCAATGCAGCCTGCTTTACCCCTTCGATGTTGAACGCTGGCCGGATGACATGATTGTCGCGACGCCACGTATGCCACAGCCATCCTGCCGAAACCGACACCTGCGCGGCCACCTGGCCCGCCACCAAGCCAACCCCGGATGCCAACAGGACTCCGCACGCCACTTGGATAATGGCAGCCAACGCCGCGCGCATGACTTGCGCTGTTGCGACCTCCGGAAATCGTTCCTGGCTCGTCGCCCAGTAATTGAGTGCCTGAAAGAGTCCGAAGGAAAAAACGGATACTGGAAGCCACCACAGCAGTGGCGCTAACGCGGGCTGGCCCAGCAGTGCTGCCGAGTGCCGCCCGATAGCGAGTACCAGGACCAGGGTCGCCAGTGCCGTCACTGCCGTAACCGGGAGGCACAGCACGAACACTGATGCAGCCTGGTCTCGTTTCTGCGGAATCACGATGGCCAGTTCGTAGCGGAGAGTTGCGGTGTTTCCGATGATGCTGATGCATGCGACGAACAGCCCGAACAGCCCAAAGTCTGCGGGAGAGTAAAAGCGGGTCAACAGAGGCGCGATGCATAGCGTGATTGCCTGGGCAATTGCCGTGCCGGACATCAATGAAATGACGTGCTTGCGCATCTACCCAAGCTTTCGGAAGGCGAACTCGTCGCATCCGCTGCCCATCAGGCCGGACAGGACCGACTTCGGCGCGACTGAGAAGTCATGCTGGACAACGAATCCAAGCTGCTCGAAATGCTGACGGCAATGTTGAGGGGAAATTGACTCGTATGGATACCCACCCATCCAGTCGTGCACGTCGTTGAAGTAATCCATGCCTCGCCCGCGCCCGTAGTCACGGACATAGGCAGCGTGATCCCGACCAGTCAGCCTGAACATCACCCGCTGAACGCCAATCCAGGCCTTTCTTGCGCGGACCTGAGCGGCAGGTGATGCCGCCGAGTACCATTGTTTGATCATGCGCCACATGCCGCAGAAGCGGGTCTTCCGGTACAGGGCGACCATCAGGATTCCCTGTGGCTGGACCAGTGCCGCGGCGCTGGTCAGCGCACGGTACATGTCGCCGGTGTGGTGTAGCACGCCCCAGGAATAGACCAGATCGAAGCCGCCGTAGTCCTCGGGCTGCATGTCGAACACGCTGACCCGCTCGAATCGGGTGTCGGCCTGTGGCGCGAACCTGGCAAGGGTGTCCCGGGATGCGGCCACCGAGTCTGCATCGATGTCCACCCCAACTACGCGGTCTGCACCCATGCGCACGGCTGCGAGCGAGTGCAGGCCGGAGCCGCAGCCTATGTCGAGGAACGACAGGCCATCGAAACGCTCCCGTCCGCTCAGGCGTTGCAGGTCTGTGATTGCCTGCGCGATCTTTGGCTCGTCAATCTTGCGCGCGTAGTCGAGCCAGTTCTTGCCGAATGCGAAATGCGATTCCGCCGAAAGCAGATTTCTCTGGTTCATCCATATGCCTCGCCTGGCCACTGCTGTCCAACTGTAATGGTTTATAGCCACTTCAAGAACTGGGTACTTCTGGTACCTCCTGCGCATACCAATAAACAAATGAGATGCGGCGTGTCGGCTAGCGTGCCGCCGCCGCATCAGTATCCGGGATCTCGGCATCGCGGGCGTCCAATTCGCTCCGGAACCGATTGGTCACGTACACGGCGCCATCAATGCTTAGGTGTTCATCGTCCCGGTAGAGCAGGTGTCCATGCCCATCCCGATATATGCACGCAGATGCGTCGCAGAACCACCCGGAGGGGTCGATTAGTGTCACCGTTCGCTCCTTCTGCGCTTTCGCATTCTCCCAGAACGTGTGCGAGGCGCCATGGAACTCAAAAGCTGGCTTGGGTAGTGGCGGCGCACTTCCGGTCAGCGCAGCCATTCCCACTTTGTAAGGCAAATTATCCGGAGCCCCGGGAGTGGGTCCGATCAGCATTACACTTTCGACGTTCTGGCCGAGAAATTTGAGCGTGTTGGTCAGCGCCGGCCCAAAGACGTTAGCGTTCCCCTTACGTCCATGTTCATCGGAGAGAAGGTACCGCGTCCCTGGGTTGGAATAGTCCACCCAGGTGGCTACTAGGTACACGGTTTGGATGTCAGCTGTCTTGATCCATGCGTGCACTTTGCGACTGAAGTCGGCACAGGCCGGGTTGAAGGAATTACTGACTCCGAGCAGAGGAGGACATGTTGATTTGACAGCCAGTGTGTACGCTTGCGAGTCCCTGAGCCCGATATGGTGGAAGGCAGGGGCCCACGCCAATGCGTGGCTATCGCCCCACACCAACGAGCGCGGCGGTACAGCGGGTGCGCCCGCGATACAGCTTTGCATTGTTGTTCCGGGCGGCTTCCCATCGCATTCCCGGTAGGGAATGAGGGGCAGTCGGGCCGCATCCAAGGCAACCACATTCGCGGGGAACCGTCGCTGCCAGCCCGCGTCGAGCCTGGAGACAGTCGCGGCGACGCCAAGTACCAAGGTCGCAGCGATGGCCATAGGAAACACTGGGCGGCGCCAGCCATGCAGTCCTTTGCTTCGCCGCCGCCGCAAAGGAGTCTCGATCCAACGATAACTGGCCGTGGAGATCAGCAGGGCAACGATCAGCAGGGCGATGCCTTGCTGGAGCGTGAGCGGCTCCATTGCATTGCGGTAGCGTGCAAATACAGCGAGGGGCCAGTGCCAAAGGTAGAGCGAGTACGAGATCAGGCCGACCAGTACCAGCGGCCGCCATGACAGCAGTCGTTGGACGAGTGATGTTCCGTGTGCCCCTGTATGCAGCAGCAAAGCCGTCGCGATGACTGGCACTGCGGCTTGCCAGCCCGGGAAGCTGCGTCCCGCCTCGATCCACAGCAGCGAACCTCCCAGCACCACCAAGGCGGTCGCCGCCACGCATTCTCTTGGCAGGCGATGTGCGACCGCAGGCATACCGCCCACGGCGACCAGTCCGCCCAGAAGCAGTTCCCATGCTCTGAACGGAGACAGGAAGAATGCGTATGCGGGCCGCAATGGCTGTACCAGCAGGCACAGGGCAAAAGAAACGATGCAGCACGCGGCCAGTACGGCCTTCAGGCGAGTCCTGGCGAACTTGTGAATCAGGATCAGCAGGATTGGCAAGCCAATGTAGAACTGCTCTTCCACCGCCAGGGACCAGGTGTGGAGGAGCGGGTTGTACTCGGAGGACGTGTCGAAGTAGCCACTCTGACGGCTGAAGAGCACATTGGAGACAAATGCCAGCGTGGCCAGTGTGGCGCCGCCAAGGCGCGCCAGATCAGATGGCAGCAGCAACCAAACGCCCACGGCGAGGGTTGCCAGAAGAACGGCGAACAGCGCAGGGAATATGCGCCTGATGCGGCGTTCGTAGAAGTCGGCAAAGGTGAAGGTGCCAGCCTGGATTTCGCGATGGATGATCCCGGTTATCAGATAGCCGGAGATGACGAAGAACACGTCCACGCCGACGAAGCCGCCGTGCAGCGGGCCGATCCCAAAGTGGTACAGGACCACGGCCAGCACTGCGATGGCGCGCAGCCCATCGATGTCGGGACGGTAGACATGTGCGCTGCTCATCGGCTCTCGTCCCTCAGGGCTCAGGCGCCGTAATACCCCCGATACCACTCCACGAACCGCGCTACCCCTTCCTCCACCGATACCTCCGGCTTGTAGCCCACGCCGGCGACCAGGTCCGATACATCTGCCTCGGTATCGGGCACGTCGCCGGCCTGCAGGGGCAGCATTTCCATCTTCGCCTTGCGGCCCAGCTCCTGCTCCAGCACTTCGATGTAGCGCAGCAGCTCCACCGGCTGTTCGTTGCCGATGTTGTAGATGCGGTAGGGCGCCACGCCGCTGGTGGCAGGGTCGGGTGCGTCGCCGCGCCATTGCGCGTTGCTGGCCGGTGGGCGGTCCAGGGTGCGGATCACGCCTTCGACGATGTCGTCGATGTAGGTGAAGCTGCGCCGGTGGCGGCCGTGGTTGAACACCTTGATCGGCTCGCCGGCCAGGATTGCGCGGGTGAACAGGAACAGGGCCATGTCCGGCCGGCCCCACGGGCCGTACACGGTGAAGAAGCGCAGGCCGGTGCAGGGGAAGCCATACAGGTGCGCGTAGCTGTGCGCCATCTGCTCGTTGGCCTTCTTGGTGGCCGCGTACAGGGTGAGCGGGTGCTCGGTGGAGCTGTGCTCGGAGAACGGCATGGCGGTATTGGCGCCGTAGATCGAGCTGGTCGAGGCGAATACCAGGTGCTCCACGCCGTGGTGGCGGCAGCCTTCAAGTACGTGCAGGAAGCCGGTGACGTTGCTGCCCACGTACACGTGCGGGTTCTGCGCGGCGTAGCGCACGCCGGCCTGCGCGGCCAGGTTGACCACGCGCTGCGGGCGGTGCTTTGCGAACATGGCCTCCACTGCATCGCGGTCGGCCAGGTCGGCGTGCACGTGGGTGTAGCCGGGGTGGTCGGCAAACCGCGCCAGGCGCGCCTGCTTGAGGGTGACGTCGTAGTAGTCGTTGAGGTTGTCGATGCCCACCACCTCGTCGCCGCGCTCCAGCAGGCGCAGGGCAAGGTGCGAACCGATGAAGCCCGCCGTGCCCGTGACCAGAACCTTCATTCCCTTCTCCGTTACAGGCGCCCGTCCACCGCGTCGCGGGGCAGGACGTACTTGATGTCATAGACCACGCACAGTGGCTTGCCAAGCCGGCGGATGCCGTCGGCGCCCAGCGCGTGGAACTGCCGGTGGCCCACCGCCACCACCACGGCATCGTAGGTGCCGGGGGCGGGCGTGGTCACCATGTCGATGCCGTATTCGTCCTGCGCGTGTGCCGCATCCACCCAGGGGTCGTGCACGTCCACCCGGGTTTCGTAGTCGTGCAGCGCGGCGATGAGGTCGGCCACCCGCGTGTTGCGCAGGTCCGGGCAGTTTTCCTTGAACGCCAGGCCCAGCACCAGCACCCGCGCGCGCACCGGGTTGATGCCCTTGCGCACCATCAGCCGCACCACCTGCGAGGCCACGTAGCGGCCCATGCCGTCGTTGGTGCGGCGGCCGGCCAGGATCACGTCGGGGTGGTGGCCCACTTCCTGCGCCTTGTGGGTGAGGTAGTAGGGGTCCACGCCGATGCAGTGGCCGCCCACCAGTCCGGGCCGGAACGGCAGGAAGTTCCACTTGGTGCCGGCGGCCTCCAGCACGTCCAGGGTGTCGATGCCCAGGCGGTTGAACAGGATGGCCAGGTCGTTGACCAGGGCGATGTTGAGGTCGCGCTGGGTGTTCTCGATCACCTTGGCCGCCTCGGCCACCTTGATGCACGGCGCGCGGTGGGTGCCGGCGGTGATGATGCTGGCGTACACCGCATCGATGAACGCTGCGGCCTGCTCGGTGGAGCCGGAGGTGACCTTGACGATGTCGGCCACGCGGTGGCTGCGGTCGCCGGGGTTGATGCGCTCGGGGCTGTAGCCGACGTGGAAATCGGTGTTGAACACCAGCCCCGATGCCTGCTCCAGCAGCGGCACGCACACCTCTTCGGTGCAGCCCGGGTACACGGTGGATTCGTACACCACCACGTCGCCGCGCTTGAGCACGCTGCCCACGCTGCGGCTGGCCGCCTGCAGCGGTGCCAGGTCCGGGCGACGGGCGCTGTCGATCGGCGTGGGCACGGTGACGATGTAGAGGTTGCAGCCGGCAATGCCGTCCACGGTGTCGGTGAAGCGCAGCCGGGTGGCCTGGGCCAGTTGGCCGGGCTCGACCTCGCCGGTGTCGTCGTGGCCGCCACGCAGGCGTGCGATGCGTTGCGGGTTGGTGTCGAAGCCGACCACGTCGTAGCGCGTGGCGAATTCCACTGCCAGCGGCAGCCCCACGTAGCCCAGGCCGATCACGGCGATCCTGGCGTCTTCCAGGCGAAGTCCCTGTGCCATGCCTCAACCCTCGTGGCTGTCGAAGCGGGCCCCATCCCCTGGCCCTTGCACCGCAGTATGGGGGTAGCGTGAGGATTTGGCGAAGCCGCCGCGGGCTGCCGCCGCGCGCACGGCGATGCCGGCCAGGAACGCGGTGATGGTCATGATTGCCGGTGTGCGCAGCGGGTAGTCGGCGGCACTGTGCGCCAGCACGATGGCCACCGCCAGCCAGCTTCCGGCGGCCAGCCAGTCCGGCCCGGCGTCGGCGCGCCATGCGCAGCGCGGCAGGCTCCAGGCCATGCCCGCAACCAGCAGCGCGATCCACGCCAGCCCGCCCACGCCGCTTTCCAGCCACCACTGCACGTACTCGTTGTGGGCGTGGTTGACGTAGGCCCATTGCAGCGCTGTGTCCGGGGTGTTGGCGTCGAACCATTGCACGAAGCTGCCCACGCCCGTGCCCCACGGCATCGCGTCGGCGGCCAGCGCGGCAGTGGCGCGCGCCATCGCGATCCGCGATTCGGATGCGTAATCCACCTTCAGCCAGCCACTCACCGCTGCCAGCACCAGCGCGCCGGCCACCACGCCGGCCAGCAGCATGAAGGTGCCTTGCCGGCGGCGTCCGCGCACCAGCCGTTGCCGCAGCCAGCCGGTGCACAGCGGCACCAGCAACAGCGCGCCCAGGCTGATCAGGGCCATCGCCCGCGAGCCGACGATGGGCAGTGCCACCAGCAGCAGCGCAGCCGCGCCGGCAGCGGCGATCAGGCCGCCCATGCGCGAGTGCCGGGCCTGCCCGTCCGCATCCTGGCGGCGCGGGTCGAACGCCCATGCGGCCAGCAGCACCAGGGCGATGCCGATGGCGGTGGCCTGGTGGTTCTGGTTGGCGAACACGCCGTTGAGCATCGGCGCCAGGTCCGGGAACGGGTTGAGGATGCTGTCCTGCGGCGCGCCCAGTTGCAGGTATCCCAGCAGCAGGCTGGCAACCGCCAGCCACACGATGGTCCAGGCCAGGCGTGCCTGGCGTGCGCGCGGCAGCGCCAGTGCGGCGGTGAACGCGGCCAGCGCCGGCAGGATCGACCACAACGCGCGCTCGGTGGCCCAGGGCGTGCGGGTGATGCCACCGATCAGTTGCAGTGCAATGCCGGCCGGCACCAGGGCAACAAGCAGCAGGATCCAGCGCAGGGCCGGTGGACGCTCGGGGTCATGCAGCAGCACATGCAGCGCCCATGGCAGCACCACGCAGGCCAGCAGCTGGGTGGCCGCATCGCCCAGGCCGCGGTCGGCCGAACCACCGCCGGTGACGAAGGCCAGCACCAGCAGCGCGGTGGCGAGGAAAGACAGCCGGGATCCAGCCCGCTGCGACAGCTCCATCCGGTCAACCCCCGCAGAAACGGAAACGGGACAGGCCTGCGCCTGTCCCGTCCGATTCTGCACCGGCCCGGCTCCGTTGTGCGGTTCCGGCCGGAAGCATGCTGCCGTCGATCAGCGACTGATCGGCGGACGCGGGTCGTCGCTGTCTTCCAGGGTCTGGTCCATGCCCACTGCGGTCAGGGCCACGCCGGTGGCCAGGATGCCGACCGCACCGCCTGCGCCCATGCCAGTGCCGCCGCCGGAGGCGACGTTGACCGGGGGCGGGGTGCAGGTTGGCAGCACCGTGTGCACGCCCGGCGACAGGCTGACCGTGCATCCGCCCGGATAGACCATGGTGGCGGAGGCGCCGGACGGCACCAGCACGCGGCTGCCGGGTTGCAGTTGCACCCCGGACTGGGCCGGGACGAACTGGCCATCGGCACCGCTGGTCTGGATGCTGCCGGAGTTGATCTGGAGGCTGGCGACGGGTTCCTGCACGGCGCCTTCCTGCGCCATGGCGAGGGCGGGAATGCCCAGCGCCAGCGCGGCGGCCAGCATTGAAAGCCTGATGTTCATGAGCTGGAGATCCTTCTGTTCGCCCGCCCGGACGGAGCGGCCCAGAGCTAGGCTAGGGCGATATTTTCGCGTATGCAAGCAGTACGGTGTGAAGAAACCTGCCCGGTTCCGCGCCGCCGGCCGCTAGGGCCGGGCCTCCGGAACGGCCGAGACCTCGGCGACCCAGGCCTGCCCGGATACGAACTGCCCGATCCCCGACGGCACCGGGTTGCGCAGCCGCAGCCATTGTCCCGGGCAGGTTTCCGGTACCTGGGCCTCCCAGGTCAGCGTGGTCCAGGCGAACGTGCCGGAGAGCCGCTCGCTGGTGCCCAGCGGGCCGTGGCCGCTGCTGGCGCACAGCAGCACCCATTCCAGGCCGCCATCGCTGCGCAACTGGTCGGCACGCATCCGCACCCGGAACCGGTAGCGGCCCGGCGCCAGCAGCAGCGCCTGCTGCAGCCCGGCGTGCGCGGCGGGGCGGTGGTTGAAGCGGATGTGCGCCACCTGGCCCAGGGCGGGGTCGGCATCGGCCTGCAGGTCCACCGCCACGCCCGGGACCCGGACGATCCGCCAGTCGAACCCGTAGCCGCTGATCGGCCGCTCGAAGCTGCCGTTGAACACCGGGGTCAGCGCTTGGCCCGGCGGTACGGCGGGCACCCAGTAGGCGTAGGCCTCGCCCCAACGCTGCTGGCCCATCAGCGCCTCGATCCAGCCACGCTGCTCGGTTGGGTCCAGGTCGCCGGCCTGCAGCAGCAGGTCGAACACGCGCTCGGCCTGCGCATGCTTGCCGCCCTGGATCTCGCGCAGCAGCGGTGCGCGCCACGGCGGCTGCCGCGCCAGCAGCGGGATCATGGCGGCGGCGAAGTCCGCATCGCTGGCCATCTGCGCCAGTGCCGGAACCAGGCTGCGGCCCAAGCGCGGGGAGATGCGCAGGATGCGGTCGATCTCGCCCAGCGCTTCGGCATGGCGCTGGTGGTTGAGGTGGTCCTGCAGCAGCCACGCGCGTGCGGCGATGTCGTGCGGGGTTGCGGCGATGGTGCGTTGATAGAGTTCCCGCGCCGTATCGGTGCGCCCGGCCATCACCTCGCCCTGGGCCAGGATGCGCCAGGCGCGGCCTTCCAGTGGCGCCCGTTGCAGCAGGTGCCGCGCGGTGCCAGCGGCTTGGGTGGCGTGGCCGGCGGCCAGTTGCTGCTCGGCCAGGGCCAGCAGCGCGTCGGGATGTCCGTCCACCCATCCCAGTGCGCGGGCCGGATCGGCGGCGGCCAGGCTGTCGGCGGCGGTATGGGCCACGATGCGCCAGGCGGCCAGCGCCAGCGCGATGCACAGCAGCGCGAACGCCACGCCGTAGAAGGGAGTGCGCGCGTTCACCGGGCCGGATCCTCCAGCAACAGCGATTCGATCCGCCAGTCGTCGTCGCGCCAGGTCAACTCGGCGTGCAGGCGCTGGACCCTGGCATCGGGCGCCGGCCACACCACCGGCACCACGGCGAAGGCGCGGTCGGGCCGATGGGTCCAGCGCGCGTGCGCGGCCTGGATCGTGGGCGCGCCTGCGCTGCCGTGGGCGAGCAGCATGCCGCGGATGCGCTCGGCCTCGTCCATCGCCTGCACGTTGCGCCAGATCGGCGGCGGGATCATCTGCGGCCGGGTGACGAATGCCAGCAGCGCGTCGAGCCGTTCACCGGCCAGTTCCGGGTGCCGGGGCGTCACCGTTGCAGTTGCAATGGGCGCGGGCGTGTCCTCGCCGGAGGCGAGGGCGGTGACGTGCGCGGTGGACGCATGCGCTGCGTTTGCGGGCGTGGATGCCGACGTCGCAGTCGGCACGGTTGCCGCTGGCGTGGGTGCGGGTGCGGGCATGCGCCTCGATGCCTGCTGTGCTGCTGGCGCACTTGTAGTCGCTGCCGTGATCGCAAGCGGTGCTGCTGGCGCACGCGCGGCCGTGGATGCTTCCGGTGCACTGCCGGTCGCAGCGCCCGGCGTGCGTGCGGCAGGTGCGGTGATGGCACGGGCAGGGGTGGATACGGCAGGCAATGCAACAGGTGTAGCGGGCGCTGCGGCGCGCGCGGGCGAAGGTGCAGGCGCAGGTGCAGGCGCGTCGGCGCGAGGTGCCGCTGCGATTGCCGGTGCTGGTGCCGGCGCGGGTGCCTGGTCATCGGTCCTTGGTTGCAGGACCAGTCCGTCGAACAGCGATGCGTCGGCCGCGGCCGTCGTCCCGGGCCGGGCCGCATCGGGTGCCGGTGGCGGCCGGGTGGCGACCCACAGCAGCAGTGCGCACAGGGCCAGCAGCAGTACCGGCAGCACGATGTGCCGACGCGGACGCGTGGTGTCGTCCGGATCAAGCCGGATCCAGCGCGGGGCGAACGCAGATGGCGGCGTGACTGCGGGAGGCGGCGCCGGGTCTGCGGGCGCATCCTGCGGCGCGGCGCGCAGCCGGTTCCAGGCGGCGTTGACCCGCGCGGCAAAGGCCTGCTCGGCTTCGGACTGCACCCGGTCCGGATGCAGCCAGGCCAGCAGCAGCCGGTAATGCGTCTTGAGGCTGTCCAGGTCCGCGCCCGGGCGCAGGCCCAGCACGCGGTAGTCGTCGGCATCCGGGTACAGCAGCACCTCGCGCACGAAAAAGCGCGAGGCTTCCAGCAGGTCGGCGGCATCCACGCCGGTGTGCGCGGAGGCTTCGGCCAGGCGCGCCGGCTGGCCGGTGGCCAGCTGCAGCAGTTCGCGGGTGTGCACCGGCACCGGCTGCGCGCGCGCGGCGTGGCGCAGGGTTGGTGCGCGGAACAGGTCGATGGCCAGCGAGAGTGCGTCTTCCCTGGTCACGACGCCGGCTACTGCCTGGTCAGTTGCGGCTGGTTGCCGTAGGCGTAGTACGACTCGTACTGGTAGCCGTAGCCGGCGGTGCGCGCGTTGTACTTGGTCAGCAGCACGCCGATGATGCGCGCGCGCACGCCGAGCAGGCGCTTGATCACGGCCTGGGCGTTGCCGATCTTGGTGTTGCCGGACTGCACCACGAACAGGGTGGCGTCGGCCACGTTGCCCAGGATCGCCGCGTCGGCCAGGCCAAGCACTGGTGGGCCATCGATGACGATCTGGTCATACACGGTGCCGGCGATGCTCAGCAGCGACACCAGCCGCGAGCCGGACAGCAGTTCGGCCGGGTTTGGCGGCAACGGCCCGGCCAGGATCACGTCCAGGCGCGGCTGCCGTGCGGGGCGCACTGCATCCTCCAGCTTGCCGGCGCCGGAAAGCAGGTTGCTCAAGCCCTTGCCGCTGCCGATCTCCAGTACCCGGTGCAGGGATGGATTGCGCATGTCCGCCTCGATCAGCAGGGTGCGCTTGCCAAGCTGGGCGAAGTTGGCCGCCAGGCTTGCGGCGGAGGTGGACTTGCCCTCGCCCGAACCGGCGCTGGTGATGAGCAGCACCTTGGGCACGCCCTGGTCGGTGGAAAACTGCAGCGCGGTACGCACCGAGCGGTAGGACTCGGAGAATGCCGAGCGCAGGTCGGCCGCCGCGGCCGCCACTGTCTGCTTGCTGGACAGCTGCGGGATGATGCCCAGCACCGACAGGCCCAACCGGTGCTCCACGTCATCGGGCGTCTTGATGGTGTCGTCCAGGAACTCCAGCACCAGCGCGGCCAGCACGCCGGCTACCAGGCCCAGCAGCACGCCCAGCGCAAGGTTGAGCGGCAGGTTGGGCTTGTAGCGCATCAATGGCGCCTGCGCCCGATCGATCACCGAGATGTTGTTGGGGCGCACGTCGCCGGCCACACCTACTTCCTTGTAGCGCTGCAGCAGGCCGTCGTAGAGCTGGCGCGAGGTGTCGGCCTCGCGCTTGAGGATGTTGTACTGGATGCTGCGGCTGTCGGTATCCAGGGTCTCGTCGCGCAGCTCGGCCAGTTGCGCCTGCAGCAGGCTTTCCTGGCGCACGGCCGCGTCGTACTCGGCCTTGACCGATTGGCGCACGTTGTTGATCTCGGCGCCGATCTGCCGGTCCAGCTCCTTGATCTGGCTGCTGAGCTGCTGCATCTCCGGGTACTCGGGCTTGAACACCCGCGACTTCTCCTGGTAGGTGCGCTGCACGTCGGCGCGCTGCTGGCGCAGGGCGCCGGCAATGGAGCCGCTGAGCATGTCCTGCGGCAGCGCGCCGGAGGATTGCACCTGGGTCCAGCGCGCCTGCGCGCGGATGCGCTGCGCCTGGGCCTGGGCCAGCGAGGTGTTCAGCTCGGACAGGTTCTGCCCGACCAGCGAGCCACCGCCAACCGCGCTGACCAGGTTTTCCTTCTGCGCAAACTCCACCAGCTTGCGCTCGGCATCCTCCAGCCGCGACTTGGACACCTGCAGTTGCTGCTCCAGGTAGGCCTTGGCGTAGGACGAGGCACCGAAGCGGCGCTCAAGTTCGCTGGCGATGAAGCCGTCGGCCACGGCGTTGGCCGCGCGCGCGGAAAAGTGCGGCTCGGAGCTGTCGAAGTGGATGCTGACCAGGCGCGAGCGCGGCTGCGGGGCCACGGTCAGCGCTTCCTGGACCATGTTCGCGGCCCGGCGGCGGACCCGCTCGGGGCTGTCTTCAGGGTCGGCGGTGGAGCCGGGCGTAGGCACGGCCGGCGTGGCGGGTGCTTCGGCCGGCCGCACCACCGCTTTCAGGCGCGACAGCCAGGAGGGCGGGTTGAGGCGTTGCAGGCGCTCCCGGGTCAGGTCCAGGTCGTCGACCACGCGTTCGGCCAGCGCCCGGCTCTTCAACAGGCCGATCTGGGTGGTGAGGAATTCCGGGTCCACCCCGCCGGGAGTGCCCAGTTCACCGGCCTGCACCACCTGCTGGGTGTGGCGCTCGATCTGCAGGACTGCGGTGGCGCGGTAGATGGGCGTGGCCAGCAGGGTGGCCAGCAGGGCGAGGGCGACCACGCCGCCGAGCACGCCCAGGATCAGCCAGCGGCGCTTGAGGATGATGCGCCAGTAGGCACGCAGGTCGATGGTGTCGTCATCGCCACGCTCCTCGCGTGCGGCAGCCAGCAGCAGTGCGCGATCGGGCGCGGCCACGGCCGGCACCTGCGCCGCGCCCGCGGCACGGGTGGGTAGCTGGTCCGGGTCGTCACCCAGTGGTCCGGTCGGAAGCTGGTCCTTGCTCATGGATGTCCGGGTCGATGATCGGTCGCTAGGTCAGTAATACGGGCGCCAGAAGAATCCAAGTACCGGTACGGTTTCGATGAACCGGCGCAGCGCGGTCTTGCTGCCGGATGTCTCCACCACGATGATGTCGTCGCCGAACAGCTGCGGGTCTTCCACCCGGCCGCTGCGCAGCTCGCGCATGTCGTACACGGCGGCAAGCTTCTGCCCGTCGATCTGCCGGAACAGGACCACGCCGCGCAGGTCGGCCAGCGGGTCCAGGCCTTCGGCGATGGCGATGGCCTGCAACAGCGTGGTGCGGCCGGTCAGCGGATAGATGCCCGGCTTCTTCAGCGCGCCTTCCAGGGTGATGCGCTGGCTGGAGAATTCCTTGACGAACACGGTGACCTGCGGATCCTGCAGGAAACCCTCCGCGTAGCGTCGGGTCAGCTCGGTTTCCAGTTCCGGCACGGTCTTGCCGCCGGCAATGACCGCGCCCACCAGCGGCAGCGAGATCTGCCCGTTGGAGTTGACCCGGGTGGTGCGGTTGAGCTCGTCCACGCCGAACACGCTGATCTCGATCAGGTCCGAGGCACCGAGCCGGTATTCGGACGCGCCCTCGTAGGCGCCGGCCGCATTGGTGGTATCCGGCGGCGGCAGCGCCTCGCCGGTGGTCACCGCGCGCACATTGCGCGAATTGCTGGAGCAGGCCGCAACCAGCAGCAGGCACAGGCACGCGGCGGCGACACGGAACGCTCGGCAAGGACGCATCGACGGTCTCTGGGAAGCTGCGCGGATCGGCGGCGATGCCTATATATAGCGCATTGTCCCCTGCGGTCGCCGGCAAGACCGGCTCCTGCGCGGAGGGACGTGTTCGCCCACGCAAGAAAGCCCGCGGCGATGGCGGGCTTTGGTCACGTAATGCGTTGTTTTACCGGGAAAATCTGGTGGCTATGGGTGGAATCGAACCACCGACCTCGGGATTATGAGTCTCGCGCTCTAACCGTCTGAGCTACATAGCCAATTTTCAGATTTCTACTTCTTGGACCCCGACTTTATGAGCCTTGCGCTCCGGCCGTCCGGGTTCATGTCCACGCAAATGGACCGCCAATTTTTCCCCTTCCCGGGCGTGGTGTCAATGCGCGCTTGTCGCCCCGGCGGGGGCATGGCAGAGTCGGGACAGTCGAAGTTTTCGGAGTCCGTCGTGATCGATCCGGACGGATACAGGCCCAACGTCGGTATCGTGCTGATGCGTCCCGACGGGCAGGTGTTCTGGGCGCGGCGTGTGCGGCGCGACGGCTGGCAGTTCCCGCAGGGCGGGATGCGCAGCGACGAAACCCCGGTGGAAGCCATGTACCGGGAGCTGCACGAGGAGACCGGGTTGTCTCCCGAGCACGTGGAAGTGCTGGGTGCCACCCCGGGCTGGCTGCGCTACCGGTTGCCGGGGCGGGCGATGCGGCGTGGCGATGGGCCGGTGTGCATCGGCCAGAAGCAGGTGTGGTTCCTGCTGCGCCTGCTCGGCGACGAGTCGCAGGTGCGCCTGGACCTGACCGATACGCCGGAGTTCGACCATTGGCGCTGGGTGGATTTCTGGTATCCGGTCGAGCATGTGGTGACCTTCAAGCGTGGCGTGTACGCGCGCGCGCTGCGCCACCTGGCGCCGCTGGCGCACGGCAGTGGCGCCGCGATCCTGCAGATGTCGGCTGCGGCCCAGAAGGCATGGCTGCCGGGCAGCAGCGGTGGCCACGAGCGCCCGCGCAAGCGTTTCCCCGGTGCCCGCGGGCGGCATTCGACGGTGTGACTGCTCCGACCCGGATGCTCATGGTTCTCAATTGACAGCCATTCTCATCCGTGATGCAATCGCGGCCAGTTCCCAGCACCTGATACCGCCGTGTACGTCTGCATCTGCAACGGGGTCACCGACAAACAGATCCGCCAGGCCGTCGAGGACGGATGTGACAGCGTGGCCGAGCTGACCATGCGTACCGGCTGCGGCTCCAGCTGCGGCTCGTGCCTGGACATGGCCGCTGCGCTGGTTGCCGAGTGCCGGGACGCGCGCGACCTGCCGCTGCCGCTGCTGCCCGTCGCCGCCTGATCCGGCCCCCGGCGCATGCCGCCGGCAATGAACACGATTCGCGTTACTCCGTCGCCACGCGCGGCGCGCTAGAGTGCCTGCGGTTCAAGGCATACGGGAGTACGGCGATGAAGGGCGATGCGAAGGTCATCCAATACCTCAACAAGGCGCTCTACAACGAGCTGACCGCGATCAACCAGTACTTCCTGCACGCCAAGATGCTGAAGAACTGGGGCCTGAAGGAACTGGCCGAGCACGAGTACAAGGAATCGATCGACGAGATGCACCACGCCGACTGGCTGGCCGAGCGCATCCTGTTCCTTGAAGGCCTGCCCAACTTCCAGGCGCTGGGCAAGCTGCGCATCGGCGAAGGCCCGCGCGAGGTACTCGAATGCGACCTGGCGCTGGAGCTGGACGGCATCCCGCTGCTGCGCGAGGCGGTGGCCTATTGCGAGTCGGTAGGTGACTACGTCAGCCGCCAGTTGTTCGTGAAGATCCTCGACAGCGAGGAAGAGCACGTGGACTGGATCGAAACCCAGCTCGACCTGATCGGCCGCATCGGCGAGCCCAACTACCTGTTGAGCAAGCTGGAAGACTAGGCCTTGGCGGCTGTCGCCGACAGCCAGCCTTGCAGGGCGATGCGCGCGCGCGCGAACTCGGCGATCAGCAGGGCCACGGCAACCGCCGGCCGGTCCAGTGCGTTGGCACGCGCGCCCAGTTCGATGCGCTTGGCCGTGGCCGACAGGGCCAGCGCACCGACGTTGGCACTGGACGACTTGAGCGCGTGGGCGGCTTCGCGCATCGCATCCAGGTCGGGCGCGGCGCTGGCCTGTTCCAGTTGCCGTACCAGGCGCGGGGCATCTTCCAGGAACAGGCGCACGATCGTCTGCGCTTCCGCGCCGGCGATCTCCAGCAGTTCGTCCAGGATCTCGGTATCGAGCACGGCGGCGGCCGCCGCATCTGGCGCGGGTGCAGGCTGGGGTGCGGCAGGTGGCGGTGCTGCGGCGGGCCGGGGTGCTTGCGGAGCGGCGGCGCGCACGGCAGGCGCGGGTGTGGCGGGCGCTGTTGCCGGTGCCGTGGCAGGGATCTGCGTGGGCGATGCCTGCGCTGCCGATGCGCGTGACGGTGCGCTGCCCAGCCAGCGGAGCAGGCAGGCATCCAACTGGTCGCGCGCCACCGGCTTGGACAGGTAGTCATCCATGCCCGCGTCCAGGCAGCGCTGGCGGTCGCCGGCCATGGCGTTGGCCGTGGTCGCGATGATCGGCAGGCGCCGGCCGGATGCATTGGCGGCTTCGTGTTCACGCCAGCGGCGGGTGGCGGCATAGCCGTCCAGCACCGGCATCTGGCAGTCCATCAGCACCAGGTCGTAGGCGTTGTCGATCATGTGCGCCAGCGCGACCTCGCCGTTGGGGGCGGTGTCGCAGGTGTAGCCCAGCACTGCCAGCAGCTTCTGCGCCACCAGCATGTTCACCGGGTTGTCCTCCACCAGCAGCAGGCGCGGCGATGCGCCGGGCGATGCCTGGACGGCGGTGCCGGCAGCTGCGGGCATGGCTGCGGAAGCATGGGCAGGGCGGGCGTCCGCTGCGGGTGCAGGTGCGGGTGCAGGTGCGGGTGCAGGTGCGGGTGCAGGTGCAGCTGCAGGTGCAGCTGCAGGTGCGGAGGCAGGTATCGACGCGGATACAGGCGTGGGTGCGGATTCCCGCTGCGGCTCCGCTGCAGCCGGTGCCGGTGGTGCCGGCGCCGGGCGGTCGGTTGCCAGCGAAGGCTGCAGGCTGCCACGCAGCTCGGTGTCGGGCACCTGTCGCGGCAACACGCTGGCACCCTGCTGCAGGTCCTCCGGCACGCTTTCCTCGTCGTACAGCCACAGCAGGCGCACATCGGCGTAGGCGGCGGTGCGGGTCAGGGCGCGGTGCAGTGCAGTGGCGCTGCGGCGCAGGCCATCGTGGTCGGCCAGCACCGCGAAGTAGCCGGTGGGGCGTCCCGGCGCGGTCTGTCCACGCAGGCGCTCCAGCGCTTCCTGGGTGGTTTCCACGATGCTCACGGTCATGCCCCAGTTGGGCAGCAGCAAGGCCATGCGCTGGCGCAGGCGCAGGTCCGGGGAGACCACCAGCACCCGGCGCGTGGAGTCCTGCGCTCCGTGGGGCGGCTGCAGGTCGCCGATCACCTTCAGCAGCGGGATCTCGAACCAGAAGGTGGAGCCCTGGCCGCGCTCGGACTGGACGCCGATGCGTCCGCCCATCAGGTCCACGATGCGCTTGCAGATGGCCAGGCCCAGGCCGGTGCCGCCGTACAGGCGGGTGGTGGAGGCGTCGGCCTGGCTGAAGGCGCGGAACAGGCGCGCCTGCTGCTCCTGGTCCAGGCCGATGCCGGTGTCGCGGACCTCGAAGCGCAACTGGTGCTGGGCCTGGGTCTGCCCGAGGCGCTGGACCGACAGGCGGATGCTGCCGCGCGCGGTGAACTTGACCGCATTGCCGATCAGGTTGGTCAGCACCTGGCGCAGGCGCACCGGGTCGCCGCGGACCGGCAGGCGCACGTTCGGGTCGATGGCCAGTTCCACGCGCAGGCCCTTGCTTTCGGCCGCGCGCTGCATCAATTGCAGCACCGCCTCCAGCAGCTCGCGCAGGTTGAAGGTGGTGACCTCCAGCTCAAGCCGGTCGGCCTCCAGCTTGGAGTAATCGAGGATGTCGTCGACGATGCGCAGCAGCTGCTGCGAGGAGTCGTGCGCCGTGCGCAGCATCTCGCGCTGGTCGGAGGCCAGGTTGCCGCGGGCGATCAGGTCCAGCATCGGGATGATGCCGTTGAGCGGGGTGCGGATCTCGTGGCTCATGGTGGCCAGGAACTCGCCCTTGGCCAGCACCGCGGCTTCGGCGGCCTGCTTGGCCTGCACCAGTTGCTGTTCGAGCTGGTCGTGGCGCAGGACGTCGCGCTGCAACTGGTTGCGCTCGTACTCGGCGGTGGCCGCGCGGGCCAGGGTCGCTTCCAGCGCGCGGTTCTGCGCGCGCGCGGCGGCCATTGCGGCCAATGCCGCCACCAGCGCGCAGCCGGCCAGGATCACCACCAGCAGGCTCCACGGGCCGTCGAATCCAGCCCGTGCTGCACCCAGCGCCGCCAGGATGGCAACGGCGGCCAGCGCCGCCAGGCCGGCCCAGAGGCTGCGCGACCCGTGCGCCACCCTAGAGCACCGCGTTCTGGAAATCGAAGTCCAGGTCGCTGCCGACCGAGCTGACCAGGTTGCCCTGGACGAAGTCGATGCCGGCCACCCACATCGCCGCGGCTGCCTGCGGGTCCTCGATCTGCTGGCCGATCACCTGCAGGTTCTGGCGGTGGGCCATCTCGATCACCGCGCGCAACTGGTCGCGCAGGGCGTTGTCCTGGTGCGCGGCGGCGAAGCGCCCGGCCATGCGCACGTAGCCCAGCGGCATCTGCGTGAGCAGCGCGTCGGCTTCATCGCCCGGCTCGAACTGGCCCAGGCAGAACTGCACGCCCACCGGCATCAGCCGGCGGCAGAACTCGGCCAGGGTCACCGCGTGGATCAGGGCGTCGGCCAGGCGGATGTCGATCACCACCGCGCTGCCGTCGATGTTGCGTTCGGAGATGGCCTGCAGGATCCAGTCGGCAAACGCCTCGCGCGCCAGGGTGCGCGGCGACTGCGACACGAACAGGCGCAACGGTGCGCCCTGTTCGGCGCGTTGCGCCACCAGGTTCAGCGCATGCTCCATCACCTGCTGGTCCAGGTCGGCGATGCGGCCGCTGGCCTCGGCCGCCGGGATCACCTGGCCTGCAGAGAGCACGGTGCCGTCGGGCTGGCGCAGGCGCATCAGCACCTGGTACTGGGCCAGGTCGCTGCCGGCCACCGAGACGATCGGCTGGTAGGCCAGCTCGATCTGGCCCTCCAGCAGGGCCAGGCGTTCCTGCTCTTCGTGATCGCTGGGCGGCACGTAGGCGGCCACGCCATCGCTGCTCAGGCGTGCCTGCAGGGCGCTGCGTTCGATCGCCTCCAGCGCCGAGCCGGCATCGGTGAAGCCCTGCGACAGCGCGGCATAGCCCACGGCGCTGCGCAATTGCACGCGCTCCTCGTCGCGGATCATGAAGTTTTCCATGGCCAGCCGGGTGCGGATGCCGGCCGCGGTCGGGGCCAGGCCGTCCTTGTCGGCCCCGCGCGACAGCGCCAGGAAGCTGTTGTCGTTGAGCCGGGCCAGCGGCGCGGGCGCCACGATCTGGGCCAGGCGCCGCCCGGCCTCGGCCATCAGGCGTTCGAAGGAGGCATAGCCGTAGTGTTCGCGCAGGCTCAGCGCCCCGGCCACCTCGACGAAGAACAGCCCGCCTTCCTCGCCGGTGGCCAGCGCCTGGTCGATCTGCTGCAGCAACCAGCCACGGGTGGCCAGGCCGGTCTCCGGGTTGTTGCGCGGTGCACCGGCCGGCGCGGCTGCGGCGGCCGCTTCGCGCGACTGCGCGCGCAGGCGCTGGATCCGGTTGGAGACCGCTGCGATGAGGTGGCGCGGACGCACCGGCTTGGACAGGAAATCATCGGCGCCGCCTTCCAGCGCCTCGAACTGGCGCTCCGGGTCCGGGTCGCCGGTCAGGAACACGATGGGCAGCAACTGCAGGCCGGGCTGCTCGCGGATCAGGGCGGTCAGGTGGATGCCGTCCAGGCCGGGCATGTGCAGGTCCATCAGGATCAGGTCCGGATGGAAGCGGTTGATCGCCTCGATCACGCCAGCCGGTTCCTGCACCTCGGCCTGCATCCCGGCGCCTTGCAGCACGCTCTGCGCGAACAGCGCCTGGCTGCGGTCGTCCTCCACGATCAGCACGCGGTAGGGCGGCTCTTCCTCGACCTCGGCCTCGGCCGGCTCCGGCGCGGCAGCGGCTGCTGCGGCCTCGGCCGGTGCGTCCGGGTCCGTCTCCAGGGCGTCGCCCACCCACCGCCGCCAGTAATGCGGCGGCGGGGTTTCCGCGCGCGCGCGCTGGCGTGCGGCCGGCTCTTCCAGAGTGGGCACGGAGTCTCTTACAGCCATCGGTCTTCCCTGGTGCAGGAGCGCATTATGCGATGAAGGACAAGCATGGGGGCAAGGTACGCAATCATGCCATCGGAGGCGCGATCAGGCGGCGCACGCCGCGGGCCAGGATGCGCCAGATCCACCACACCACCAGCGCTCCGGTGACGCTGAATCCCACCACCAGGGCCAACGCGACCCACGGATAGGCCATTGCCAGGGCCAGGCCGCCGATCACCACGGTGTCCTCGGCCACCGAGGCGACCATGTTGCTGGCAGGCTCGGGCGAGGTGTTGATCAGCGCGCGCGCACTGGCCTTGAGCCCGTGGCTGGCCAGTGCCGTACCCGCGCCGACGGCCAGGGCACCGGGGCCAAGGCTGCCGTCGGGCGACAATGCGGCGGCGGCCAGGAACGCACCGGCCGGAATCCGCGCCAGGGTCTGCAGCAGGTCCCACACCGAATCCACGCCGGGGATCTTGTCGGCGAAGAACTCGGCCACGGCCAGTGCGCCGGAGGTGCCCAGCACCCACCAGGACTGGGTCGCCTGCAGTGCCGGCGGCAGGTCCACCCACCCCAGCAGCCCGGCCAGGCCGACGCCGAACACGGTCAGGTAGGCGCGGATGCCGGCCATCCAGGCCAGCAGCAGGCCGATCACGAACAGATGTGCTTCGGTCATGGGTGTTCCCGGGCAGGGGCGCGTGGCGGCGGGAGGGGGATGGCGGGGCGGTTTACACTAGCCGGCCCGGCCTGGCCTGGAGTATAGGCAGAATCCCGCTGCCATCCCTTCGATGTCCGAACCCCCCCGCCGCTTCCGCATCGTCCCGCACCGCGCCCTCCCGAGCCGGGGCTGGGTGCTGGGCATCGCCGTGGTGTGGCTGCTGAGCCTGGCGGCGGCATGGGGGCTGGCGACCTGGCGCGCGGTACCGAGCCTGGGCCAGATGCACGGCCAGCTGCGCGCGGCCGACCGCGACGCGGCCCGCCAGCAGGAACGCCTGGCCGAGCTGAACCAGCGCCTGGTCACCCTGCAGCGCTCGGACCAGATTTCGCGCGCGGCCAATGGCGAGCTGCAATCCTCGCTGGCCGAGCGCGACGAGGAGATCGCCGCGTTGCGCGCCGACGTGGCCTTCTACGAGCGCCTGGTCGGCGCCACCACCCAGCGCAAGGGCCTGAGCGTGCACTCGGTGGAGTTCACCCAGGAGGAAGCCGGCACCTGGCGCTACCGGGCGGTGCTGACCCAGAACCTCAACCGCGGCGCGATCAGCCAGGGCCAGATGCGCTTCTCGGTGGAGGGCGTGCGCGCCGGCAAGCTGGCCAGCATCGGCTGGAACGAGTTGCACCAGCGCGCCGACACGCCGGGCAAGGAGTATTCCTTCCGCTATTTCCAGGAGTTGGGCGGCAGCGTGATGCTGCCCCGGGACTTCACCCCGCAACATGTGCGAATCTCCCTGCGCGGCAACAGCGGCAATGTGGAACAGACCTTCGAATGGAAACCCGCCACCGGCGGATGAGGCAGGCGAGCATGTTCAAGAGCAAATCCACCCAGCGCAATGGCTTTTCCATCGACACCCTGATCGGCCCGGACGTGACCGTGCGCGGCGACCTGGAGTTCAGCGGCGGGCTGTACGTGGAAGGCCGCATCCAGGGCAAGGTGCAGGCCGTTGCCGGCAAGCCGGCCACCCTGATCCTGGCCGAGGACGGGGTGATCGAAGGCGAGGTCCATGCCCCGGTGGTGGTGGTCAACGGCCAGCTGGACGGCGACGTGCATGCGTTCGAGCGGGTCGAGCTGGCACCCAAGGCCCGGGTCCAGGGCAATGTCCACTACGCGGTGGTGGAGATGAGTGCAGGTGCCCAGCTCACCGGGCGCCTGGTGCACGCGCCGGCGCAGACCCGCGCGCTGCCGGCACCGGAGGAGCGGGAAGCGGCCCGGGCTTGATCCGCGGCCCGCGCGCCCCCATCCCATGAGCATGATCCCGCTTCCCACCGCCGCTCCCAGTTACCAGCAGCTCGACCGGCCGCTGAGCTTCAGCCCGTCCGCCGCCGCCAAGGTGCGCGAACTGGTGGCCGAGGAAGGCAACGCCGAGCTGAAGCTGCGCGTGTACATCCAGGGCGGCGGCTGTTCGGGCTTCCAGTACGGCTTCGAGTTCGACGAGAGCCAGGCCGAGGACGACATGGCCGTGGCCACCGATGGCGTTGTGCTGCTGGTGGACCCGCTGAGCCTGCAATACCTGATGGGCGCCGAGGTCGACTACAGCGAGGGCCTGAGCGGCGCCCAGTTCGTGATCCGCAATCCCAACGCCAAGACCACCTGCGGCTGCGGCAGCAGCTTCACCGTGTGACCGCGCGGGGCGCGCGGTGACCGACCCGGCGCTCGACTCCGCTTCGGCCCAGGCGCTGGGCGGCTTCGCCTTCCAGGACACCGGCCTGGACCGCGCCGACACCTTGCGTGACGATCCCGATGCCCTGCGCCGGCACTGGCCGCAGGCACGCCTGCTGCTGCTTGATGGGCAGGGCCGCGCCGCCGCCGATGCGCACGGTGCGTGCCTGCCACTGCGGGGCGACCGCTTCGGCGGCGGCCCGGGCGCAGCCGTGTTCCTCGGCCTGGATGCCGAGGGCCAGGCGTGGTTCGCACTGGAGGCCGACACCGTTCCCGCGGTGGGTGCGGCCCGCTGGATCGACCTGCGCGAAGCGGCCGTGCACTGGCCGGCAAGCGAAGCCGGCGCCTTCGCCTATGCCCGCGGGATGCTGTACTGGCATGCTCGCACCCGCTATTGCGGGGTCTGCGGCGGAGCGGTGGCGTTCCGCCGGGCCGGCTTCGTCGGCCACTGCGCGCAGTGCGGCAACGACCACTACCCGCGCGTGGACCCGGCGGTGATCATGGCCGTGGACGATGGCGAGCGCCTGCTGCTGGGCCGCCAGCCGGGGTGGGCGGCGCAGCGCTGGTCGGTGCTGGCCGGCTTCATCGAGCCGGGCGAATCGCCCGAGCAGGCGGTGGCCCGCGAGGTGTACGAGGAAACCGCGGTGCGGGTGCAGCATTGCCGCTATCTGGGCGCGCAGCCGTGGCCGTTCCCCGGTGCGCTGATGCTGGGCTATGCGGCCCGGGCACAGGCGGCCGAGCCGCGGGTCAGCGCCGAGCTGGAGGCGGCGCGCTGGTTCAGCCGCGAAGAAATCGCGCGTGCGCTGGACGGTGGCGGGGCGCAGGCCGATGGTCCGCGCCTGGCCTCGCCGATCTCCATTGCCCATGCCCTGATCGTGCGCTGGCACGAGGGCGTGCACGCCGGACTCACGCCACAGTAGCGCTACTGCTGCAACGCAGTGGCTAGAATCGGGGGCCGAGAGGGAGGGAGCCAATGTTCACGACCCTGGTCGCCGTCATCGCTGCGCTGGTGCTCGGGCACATCGCCCCGACCCTGGTGGTGGCGCTGCGCCGGTTCAACTGGTTCCGGCAGTGCCTGCTGTGGCTGGGCCGGCAGGACGGGCAGGGTGGCCTGTGGAGCGGGCGTCACGGACTGTGGCTGGTGCTGCTGCCGCCGGTGCTGCTGGTGCTGCTGGTGCAACTGCTGCTGGCGGACTTGCTGCTGGGGTTGCCGGCGCTGCTGTTCGGCGTGCTGGTGCTGGTCTATGCCTGGGGCCCGCGTGACCTGGACGTGGATGTGGAGTCGGTGCTCGATGCCGACGATGCCGTCACGCGGCGCCAGCGCCTGGACCTGCTCGCGTCCACCACGGGGCAGGCGGTGGATGCAGGCGCGGGGCTGTCCGGCATGGTGTTCCGCAGTGCGTTGCGGCGCTGGTTCGCGCCGCTGTTCTGGTTCCTGCTGCTCGGTCCGGCCGGGGCGATGCTGTACCGGTTGTGCGAGCGTGCCGCCGTGCACGCGCCGGCGCTGCTGCCGCAGGAAAACGCGGCAGGCGCGCGCCGCCTGCTGCGCTGGCTGGAGTGGCCGGTCGCCCAGGCCATGACCCTGTCGCTGGCGCTGGCCGGCGACTTCGCCAAGGTGGCGCGCGCGTGGCGTGTGGCTGGTGGCAACCGCTGGCAGGCGCGCAGCGGCTTCCTGGAGGAATGCGCACGTGCGGCCGTGTCGGGTGAACTGGCCGAAGACCTGGAAGATGCGCGTCGCGAAGGTTATCCCGTCGCCGACGTCGAAAGCCCCGAGTTGCGCGATGCAATGAGCCTGGTCTGGCGGATGCTGCTGCTGTGGCTGGCGTTGCTGGCACTGCTGATCATCGCCGGCTGGGTGGGCTGAGCCTGCTGTTGTAGGAGCCGGCCTTGCCGGCGACCTGGGGATCGATGGCATCGCCGGTTGCTGCGGATTCTGCGCGGTGGCCGGCAAGTCCGTGACATGGATCGCGCGCGTGGCCAACCAGCGCCGGCAGGGGTGCCGATGGGATGGCGGGGTGCCGGGCTCAGCCGGGGGCGAGCAGGGTGAACGGATACCAGGGCAGGTTGCGCGCGATCCAGTACGCCGGCAGCAGCCACAGCCACAGTTTCGGTTCCATCAGCCAGCGCATCAGCGGCGCCAGCGTGCGTGGCCGCCAGCCGCCCGACCAGGCGACCATCAACGGGACCAGCGGCATCATCAGCACCGCCAGCGCGTTCATCGACAACGCCCGCGCCAGGTCGCCATGGACCAGTGCGTGCAGCGCCCGGGTCAACCCGCAGCCGATGCACCAGCAGCCGGTGAAGGCGCGGAACATGCACGGCGGGAAGGGATTTCCCGCCACGTTCGGATCCCAGGTGCGCAGCGCCCACACGCCAGCGCCGGCCACCACGGTGGCCGACGCCAGCATCGCGATCTGCAGCGGGCGCGAGACCGGCACGCGGGTTACTGCGCCTGCTGGATCTGCTGCATCATTTCCTGCCACTGCGCCGCGCCGTTGCCGGCGGTGAACGAGTAGACCATCCACAGCAGGCCCAGGATGGCGAAGCCGGTGGTGACCCAGCACAGGATCTTGGCGGTGTTGGAAGCGCTGCGCGCGCCGTCGAAGTCACCGGCGTTGAGGCGGCTGTTGACCTTGGACGAGAACACGATGGCGGCGATGCCGGTGCCCAGGCCAGGGATGCCGCAGCACAGGCACAGGCTGAAGAAGGTGGCGATGATCGCCCAGATCAGGTGGTTGGGCACCGGGCCGTGAGCCGGGAGGTGGGAAGCGGCAGGCGGCGCCGGGGGCGGCACATAACTCATGGCAAGTCTCCTTGGGGAACGATCGGGAAGGTCCGCCGCTCGGCGGTCAGTATGCGCCGCCGGACATGCCGCCCAGCAGGGCCAGGCCGCCGAACAGGAAGATCCACACGGTGATCAGGATCGGGCCGGACAGCGCCGACCAGATGGCCCACAGCCTGGCCTTGCGCGCAGCCTCGCGTGCGCCGTGGATATCGCCGGCCGCGCGCTTGCCGTCCACCTGGGAGGCATAGATGATCGAGACGATGCCCAGCGGCAGGCAGCAGAACAGGGTGGTCAGGATGGCCCAGACCAGATTGTTCGGCACGTATTCGGTCTGGCCGTATGGCGGCATGGCACTCATGGATATCGGGTTCCCCTGGCAACGAGGCCAAAGCCTAACCGACGCGACGGCACCGGCATAGCCGTCTCATGTGTGCGCGTGCGCGGCCGGCTCAGGCCGCATCACCGCGCAGGGCACGCACATGGGCTTCCAGTGTCTGGGCAGAGGCATCGCCCGGCAGCGCCGGCGCGGCCACCACCTCGACCAGGGCGCGGAAGCGGCGCGGCACCCGCATCCGGCCCAGGGCGCTGGCCTGGGCACGCTCGCTGCGGCGGCTCCACATGCTGGCCCACATCCCGCGCAGGGCCATCGGCACCACCGGGACCGGGCGCCCGGCGGCCGTGGCCCGCTCCAGGATCTTCTCCACCCCGGACTTGAACGGCGCGATTTCTCCATCGCGGGTCAGCGCCCCTTCCGGGAAGATGCACACCATCTCGCCCTCGGCCAGGGTGGCGTCGATGGCGTCGAACGCGCGCTGCATCAGCGCCGGGTCCTCGCGCGCGCCGGCGATCGGGATGGCCTTGGCGGTGCGGAAGATCCAGCGCATCACCGGGATGTTGAAGATGCGGTAGTACATGACGAAGCGCACCGGGCGCGGGATGCTGGCCGCCAGGATCAGCGCGTCCATGTAGCTGACGTGGTTGCACACGATCACGGCCGCCCCGTCGTCGGGCACGTGCGCCTCCACCCCGCGGATGCGCATGCGGTACAACGCGCGCACCAGCAGCCAGCTCAGGAAGCGCATCAGGAATTCCGGAACCAGCGTGAAGATCCATGCGGCCACCAGCAGGTTGGCCACCGCCAGGGCCAGGAACAGCTGCGGTCCGGTCCAGCCAAGTTGCTGCGCGGCCAGCGCCACCAGTGCGGCCAGCACGATGAAGCCGGAGTTCTGGATGTTGAGCGCGGCGAACACCCGCGACATCTCCGAGTTCGGGCTGCGGCTCTGGATCAGCGCGAACAGCGGCACCACGAACAACCCGGCGAACATGCCGATGCCCAGCAGGTCGATGACGATGCGCCAACTGCCCGGTGCGGCCAGGAAGCCGGCCACGTCCAGCCCGCCTGCAGGCGCCAGCCCGGGGCGCGCGAAGTACAGGTCCAGCAGGAATCCGCTCATGCCCAGCGCGCCCAGCGGCACCAGGCCGATCTCCACCGTGCGCGCCGACAATTTCTCGCACAGCAGCGAGCCGGTGCCGGTGCCCACCGAGAACAGGGCCAGGGCGAAGATGTACAACGTGGCCGAGCCGGCCATGCCGCCCAGGTTGAGCTCGGCATAGGCCGGCAACTGCGAGGTCAGCACGGTGCCGAAGAACCAGAACCAGGACACGCCCAGGATCGCGTTGCGCACCGCCGGCTGGCGCCGGGCCATGCGCAGCACTGCCAGCGACTCGGGCAGCGGGTTGAAGTTGACCTTCAGCCCCGGCGCACCGGCGTCCACCCGCGGGATGCGCCGCGCCACCAGGTTGCCGACCACCGCCAGCGCCACGATGGCGGTGGCGGCCACCACCGGCCCGTGCGCGCCGGCCAGCTGGAAGATCAGCCCGCCGAAGATCATCCCGCCCAGGATCGAGATCGAGGTGCCCATCTCGACCAGGCCGTTGCCGCCGGTCAGTTCCTCGGGCTTGAGGATGGCCGGCAGCACCGAATATTTCACCGGGCCGAACAGGGTGGACTGCATGCCGGTGCAGAACAGCGCCACCAGCAGCACCGGCATGCTCTGCAGCAGGAAACCGGTCGCGGCCAGGGACATGATCACGATTTCCATGGTGGTGGTGATCACGATCAGGCGCTGCTTTTCCAGCTTCTCGGCCACCTGCCCGGCGATGGCCGAGAACAGGAAGTACGGCGCGATGAAGATCGCCGGGGCGATGATCGCGTACATCGAGCGCTCGGCCGTGCTCACGCCCAGGAAGAACAGCAGGCCGATGATGGCCTGGCGGTAGACGTTGTCGTTGAATGCGCCCAGTGCCTGGACGATGAAGTAGGGCAGGAAGCGGCGCTGGGTCAGCAGCGCGAACTGGCTGTGGCCGGACATGCGGGTCTCCGCGGGACTGCGCCGGAGCCTAGCAGACGATGGCAAGCTTGCGTTTACGCCGCCAGCCGCGCAGCTGGCCCAGGCTGTGCCTGCCCGCCCCCGTGCAGGCATCCCATACCGGAGAACCGCGATGACCACGCCCCTCATGCCCGCCGCATTCCTCGGCCACGGCAGCCCGATGAATGCGCTGGAGCGCAACCGCTATACCGAGGCATGGCGGACGTTCGGCGCTTCGGTACCGCGCCCGCGCGGGATCCTGGCGGTGTCGGCGCACTGGTACGTGCCGATGCTGGCGGTGACGGCGATGCCGCGGCCGCGCACGATCCACGATTTCTTCGGCTTCCCGAAGGCGCTGTTCGACGTGGAGTATCCGGCGCCGGGGCTGCCGGAACTGGTGGAGGAGGTGGCCGAGCTGGCGCAGCCCGACCGCGTGGGCCCGGATATCGATTCCTGGGGCCTGGACCACGGCACCTGGTCGGTGCTGGTGCATGCGTTCCCGGATGCCGACATCCCCGTGGTGCAGCTGTCGCTGGATACGCGCCGGCCGCTGGAGTGGCACCTGGAGCTGGGCGCGAAGCTGGCCAGGCTGCGCGAGCGCGGCATCCTGATCGTGGGCAGCGGCAACGTGGTGCACAACCTGCGCGCGATCGACTGGAAGCAGCCCGATGCCGGCTTCGACTGGGCGCACCGCTTCGACGAGCGCGCGCGCGAGCTGATGGCCGAGGCGCCGCACCAGATCGCATCGCTGGCCTCGCACCCGGACTACCGCACGGCGGTGCCGATCACCGACCACTTCCTGCCGCTGTTGTACGTGGCCGGGCTGGCGGCCGCGGCGCAGCGGCCGGCGCAAACGCTGGTGGAGGGCTACAGCTACGGATCGCTGTCGATGACCGCCTACGGCATCGACGTGGGCGCGCAACCAGTGCTGCGCAGCGACGAGGGCGCCGCGGCGCTGGACACCAGCCTGCCGCCGATCTCGGCCAACGTGTAGCCGGCGCGCCGGGCCCTCGGCACGCCGCCGCCGCCGAGCCCGGCCCGACGCGCTTGCGGTCCGCGGCCGCCTACGCGTCGATGCGTGGCTGCGCGGCGAACCACGGTCGCAGCCGCCGCAGCGCTTCTTCGATGTGCGCGGTGGCCGGGGCGAAGCTGAAGCGGATGAAGCGGTGGCCGTCGACCGGGTCGAAATCCACGCCCGGCGCCAGGGCAACGCCGGTGTCTTCCAGCAGGCGGGTGCACAACGCCATGCTGTCATCGGTGAGGTGGCCCACGTCGGCCCAGATGTAGAACGCGCCATCCGGGGGCGCGATGCGTTCCAGTCCCAGTGATGGCAACGCCTCCAGCAGCAGCGCACGATTGCGCGCATACATGGCGCGATGGCCTTCCAGTACTTCGGTGCAGTCCAGCGCCACCAGCGCGGCCTGCTGGCTCGGCGAGGGCGGGGTGAGGAACAGGTTGCCGGCATAGGCGCGGGCGGTGTCCACGTGCGCGGACGGCACCAGCAGCCAGCCCAGGCGCCAGTCGACCATGCTGTAGTACTTGGAAAAGCTGTTCACCACTAGCGCGTCGGGCGCGTACTCCAGGATCGAACGTGCCGGCTGCGTGTAGTGCAGGCCGTGGTAGATCTCGTCGGACACCAGCACGATGCCGCGCTCGCGGCAGACCTGCGCGATGGCCTGCAGTCCGGCGGCGGGAATGATCGTGCCGGTGGGGTTGGCCGGGCTGGCCAGGATGACCCCGGCCGGTGCCGGATCCAGCGCGGCGATCGCCGCGGCGGTGAGCTGGTAGCCGGTGTCGGCGCCGCAGCCGATCTCCACCGGCTGCAGGTGCGCGGCCACGGTGGTGTTGCGGTAGGCGATGTAACCCGGGCGCGCGAAGGCGATGCGGTCGCCGGCATCGAAGCGCGACAGCAACGCCAGCAGCAGCGCCGGTGACGCGCCACAGGTGAGGATGATCCGCGCCGGGTCCACGTCCACGTCGTAGCTGTCGCGGTAGTGGCGGGCGATGCGCGCGCGCAGCGGCACGCTTTCCCAGTAGCCGGGCGGGTCCTGGTCCAGCGCCGCGCGCACGGCGGCCAGCGCCGCGGGCGGGGCCGGGGTGGAGGGTTGGCCGAACTCCATGTGCACCACGGAGCGGCCTTCACCCTCCAGTGCACGCGCAAGCTGGCTGATGGCGATTGCGCGGAACGGTTCGATCCGGCCGCGCACGGGCTAGCGGCCCTGCTCGCGTGCGATCGCGCGCCAGCCGATGTCGCGGCGATGGAAGGCGCTGGCCCAGCTGATGGCATCCACGCCTGTGTGCACGCGCTGCTGCGCATCGGCCACGCTGTCGCCCAGCGCGGTCACGCACAGCACCCGGCCACCGGCGCTGAGCACGCGGCCCTGGTTGTCGAGCGTGGTGCCTGCGTGGAAGACCTTGGCCTTGCCGCTGGCCGGATCACCCGTCACCGCGTCCAGGCCGCTGATCGGCTCGCCGGTGACCGGCGTGTCCGGATAGGGGCGCGCGGCCATCACCACGCCCAGCGAGGGGCGCCGGTCCCACTGCGCGTCCACTTCGTGCAGGCGCTCGTCCAGGGCTGCTTCAAGCAGTTCCAGCAGGTCCGATTGCAGGCGCAGCAGCACCGGCTGGGTTTCCGGGTCGCCGAAGCGCACATTGAATTCGATGACCTTGGGCGTGCCGCTGGCATCGATCATCAGCCCGGCGTAGAGGAAGCCGGTGAACGGCACGCCATCGGCGGCCATGCCGGCCACGGTCGGCTCCACCACCTCGCGCATGATCCGCGCGTGCACCTCGGGGGTGACCACCGGCGCGGGCGAGTAGGCGCCCATGCCGCCGGTGTTGGGGCCGGTATCGCCATCGCCCACGCGCTTGTGGTCCTGGCTGGTGGCCATCGGCAGCGCGGTGCGGCCGTCGACCATGGAGATGAAGCTGGCTTCCTCGCCGTCGAGGAATTCCTCGATCACCACCCGCGCGCCGGCGTCGCCGAAGGCGTTGCCAGAGAGCATGTCGCGCACCGCCGCTTCGGCCTCGTCCAGGGTCATGGCCACGATCACGCCCTTGCCTGCGGCCAGGCCGTCGGCCTTGACCACGATCGGCGCGCCATGCTCGCGCAGATAGGCGAGCGCGGGCTCGACCTCGGTGAACACCGAATAGAACGCGGTCGGGATGCCGTGGCGGGCGAGGAAATCCTTGGCGAACGCCTTGCTGCCCTCCAGCTGCGCCGCGGCGGCGCTGGGCCCGAAGATGCGCAGGCCGGCGGCGCGGAAGCGGTCGACCACGCCGGCCACCAACGGCACTTCGGGGCCGACCACGGTGATGTCGATGCCTTCGTCGCGGGCAAGCTGGAGCAGGCCGTCGATGTCGGTGACCTTGACCGGGGCGTTGCGGCATTTGCCCTCGGTGGCGGTGCCTGCGTTGCCGGGGGCGACGATGACTTCGTCCACGCGCGGCGACTGGGCCAGTTTCCAGGCCAGGGCGTGTTCGCGGCCGCCGGAACCGATAACGAGGACTTTGGACATGAGGCTGGGGGTGGGGCTTGCTGACGGGGCTGCGATTCTAGCGCGACGGGGTTGCGGGGGCGGTTGCTTGCAGCGGCAACGGCCGAAGCAACGGCGACGGCCGGGCAACGGCGTGTGGGCGGCTTCGGACGGGGCCGCCGCGACATGGGGGCATCGCCCACCGCTCGGGCGTACATCCATGTACGCACTCGCGGCCGTGGCACATCCATGTGCCACTCGGTCGATGCCCCCATGCCGCGACGTCCTTCGCGGCCGTGCGGTGGTGTGCTTCGTTGTGTGCGCGCGGACGGCCTGCAAAGGGGGTACGGCCGAAAGCGAACGCGAAGTGCAGAAAGCGCCGCGATATCTGGAAGATGCGTCGTGATGCCCCCTGGCGGGAGGTAAAGGAGGAGGTGCCGGCCGTAAGGCCGGGACCGGGGGACACGGACGCCAGGGGGTATCACGACGGATCCACTGGCGATCCAACCGCATCTCGACGGTTCTGCCTGTTACTTCATCGTCGCTCGGCCAACCCCCCACATTGATCCGTCCGCGCGTGGAAGTCGCGACTGTCTCGCTCAGTCCTGTTCGTGGAGGCCGAAGGCCGGGTGCAGGATGACTTCGCCGGCGGAGGCCGCATCGGTGAAGCGCAGGGCCTGGAAGGCGCCTTCGGGTGCGCCGGGCAGGGTCAGCAGGGGATCGGGCCGGAAGCCGAAGCGGCCGTAGTACGCCGGGTCACCCAGCACCACGCAGCCGTTGGCCTGCCGTTCCTGCAGGATGCGCATGCCGGCATGCACCAGCGCCGTGCCGATGCCGTGGCCCTGGTCGGCGGGAGCCACTGCTACCGGGCCAAGTACGTACCAGCCATCGCCGTCGCGCGAGGGGCGTGCCGCGGAGAGGGCGATGTGCCCGGCGATGCGGCGGTCGATGTCGGCCACCAGCGAGACGGCCAGGGCGCGGTCGGCGCGCAGCGTATCGACGATGCGGGTTTCCAGGCGGCCGTCGCCATGCGCGGTGCCGGCAAACGCGGCCAGGACCACGGCGCCGATGGCGTCGGCATCGTCAGGGCTTTCTTCGCGGATCCACATGGCCTGCTCCGGCGCGTACACGGGGCCGCCCCTCCGGGCGGCGGTGCAAGGAAGCATAGCGGCACCGGCCCGGCCCGCACGTCAACGCAGCACCGTCACTGCGCCTGGCACGCCCGCATGGCCGGACTCGCAAGCGGCCCGCTGCCGGATTGCAGGCGGCACATCCGGCCTGCGCGGAGGCGACGCTGCCGCCTCCTGCGCGTGGACAGGCTCAGTGGCGGAAGTGGCGCACGCCGGTGAACACCATGGCGATGCCGTGCTCGTCGGCCGCGCCGATCACCTCGGCGTCGCGCATCGAGCCACCGGGCTGGATCACGGCCTTGATCCCGGCCTCGGCCGCCGCATCGATGCCATCGCGGAACGGGAAGAACGCATCGGAGGCCATCACCGATCCTTCGACCACCAGGCCGGCATCGGCCGCCTTGATCCCGGCGATGCGCGCCGAATACACGCGGCTCATCTGCCCGGCGCCAACGCCGACGGTGCGGTTGTCCTGGGCATACACGATGGCGTTGGACTTGACGAACTTGGCCACCTTCCACGCAAACAGCAGGTCGGCGAACTGCGCGTCGGTCGGCGCCAGCCTGGTCACCACCTTCAGCTCGCTGCGGCCGACCACGCGGTCGTCGGCGGTCTGCAGCAGCAGCCCCGAGCCGATCCGCTTGGTATCGATGAAGCCGGGTGCGGGCGCGGCCATCGGGATGCGCAGCACGCGCACGTTGGCCTTCTTCGTGGCGTATTCCAGCGCGCCGGCCTCGTAGTCCGGCGCCAGCAGCACCTCGACGAACTGGCGGTCGAGGATGGATTTTGCGGTTGCTGCATCCAGGGTGCGGTTGAACGCGATGATGCCGCCGAACGCGCTGGTCGGGTCGGTGACGTAGGCCTGCTCGTAGGCAGCGCCGCAGTCGGCGCCCACCGCCACCCCGCAGGGGTTGGCGTGCTTGACGATCACGCAGGCCGGCGCGTCGAACTGGCGCACGCATTCCCAGGCCGCGTCGGCATCGGCAATGTTGTTGTAGCTCAGCTCCTTGCCCTGCAACTGCTCGAACGTGGCCAGCGAGCCGGGTGCCGGATGCAGGTCGCGGTAGAAGGCGGCCTGCTGGTGCGGGTTCTCGCCGTAGCGCAGGTCCATCACCTTGACGAAGCTGCCGTTGGCCTGGGCGGGGAACGCACTGCGCACCGGCACGGCGGAGGACGCATCGGTCACCGCGGAGAGATAGCTGCTGATCGCCGCGTCGTACTGGGCCACGCGGTTGAAGGCGGATACCGACAGCGCGAAGCGGGTGGCGGCCGACAACTGGCCGTCGTTGCCTTCCAGCTCGGCCAGCAACGCCGCGTACTGGTCCGGCGCGGTGGCCACCGCGACGCGTGCGAAGTTCTTGGCCGCGCTGCGCAGCATCGCCGGGCCGCCGATGTCGATGTTCTCCACCGCCTCGGCCAGGGTGCAGTCGGCGCGCGCGGTGACCTGCTCGAACGGATACAGGTTCAGCACCAGCAGGTCGATCGCGCCGATGCCGTGCTGGTCCATGACCGCCTCGTCGATGCCGGCGCGGCCCAGCAGGCCGCCGTGCACCACCGGGTGCAGGGTCTTGACCCGGCCATCCATCATTTCCGGGAAGCCGGTGGCCTCGGATACGTCGCGCACCGGCAGCCCGGCCTCGCGGAGGGCCTTGGCGGTGCCGCCGGTGGAGAGCAGCTCGACGTTGCGTGCCACCAGGGCGCGGGCCAGTTCGACCAGGCCGGTCTTGTCGGAAACGGACAGCAGTGCCCGGCGCACGGGCAGGAAATCGACGGTCATGAAGGGAGCAAAGCCGCAGGAAAAGAAGCGGAATTATAGCCGCCTTGCCCCGCGCGTCCGGCGCGCGGGCAGCGCCGTGGCGCTCAGACCAGGCCGTAATCCTTCAGTTTCTTGCGCAACGTCGCCCGGTGGATGCCCAGCAGCCCTGCGGCGCGGCTCTGGTTGCCCTCGCAGTGGTTGAGCACTTCCACGAACAGCGGGATCTCCATCTCGCGCAGCACGATCTCGTAGACATCGTTGGCGTCCACTCCGTTCAGGTCGCGCAGGTAGCGACGAACCGACTGCGCCACGTGCTCGCGCAGCGGCGGACGAGGGGCGGTGCGGCCGGCGTCGGCACGGGGAGAAGAGGGCTGCTGCACGAGGAATCCGTAAGGGAGGCGGCCGCGTCGAGCGGACGACGAGTCTAGCGCGCTGCTTCGGTGGCTGCCACGGCGGGTGGTTTCAGCGGAACCGGAAGGCGAACGCGATCGTGCCCGGCGCCGGCTCCTGCACCAGGAAGGTGACCTGCGCGCTCTGGCCGGGCGCCAGCAGGGTATCGGGTACGACGCCAAGGTAGTCCTCGGGCGCGAACACGCCACTGCCCAGGGTGCGGCCATCGGCATCGGTCAAGGTCAGTTGCAGCGCCGGCCAGGCCTGCGCCCAGCGTGCGTCATTGCGGAACGTGGCATCCACGCGCAGCGCGCCGGACGGCTCGGGGACCGCGCGCACCTTGCGGTCCAGCATGCGCAGCGCACCCGGTTCGCGCCAGGGCGGCAGCTCGCACCGCAGGACCGTGCACACGGCCGTCAGCAGCGGCCGCCATTGTGGATCGGCTGCCAGGCGCACGCGGTCGGCCAGCAGGCTCTGCACCACCAGCAGCAGGGCGAGCATCGCCACCAGCGGCCAGCGCCAGCGCGCCAGGGTGTGGCTGGTGACGGAAAACGGCGCAGCGGGCGTGGCTGCGGCGGTGGGGCTGGCGCGCTCGTCGGCGCCGATGGCGGGATCGGGAGTGATGGTGGCGTCGGCGTCGGCGTCGGCATCGGCATCGGCATCGGCATCGATGCTGCCGTGATGGTCGCTGCCAGCGGTGGGTCCGGCTTCGGCTTCGACAGCGGCCGCGGTGTCGCTGCCGGCTTCGGTTTCGGCGCTGATGCTGGTGTCAGGCCCGGTGTCGCTGTCGGTACTGGTGCCGCTGTCAGGGCCGGTGTCGTTGCCGATGGCATTGCCGGTATCACCACCAGCATCACTGCCGGCCTCACCGCCGGCCTCGCTGCCCGTGTCGTCGCCCGCACTGGCATCGAGTGCGGGCGCGGAGGCGGCAACGGTGGCAGCAGCCTCTGGCGCGGCGGGCATCGCGGCGTCCGCCGCGGGCCGGGGCACCGGCGCGGGCGCGGCCGGTGGAATGTCCGCGCCGTGTCCGGGTTCGTCTTCCTGCAGGGGCTTGCCGCAGTTCGGGCAGGCCACCGGCAGCGGCCGCAGCTGCGGGTGGTGGGCGACCAGGAACTGGCAATGCGGGCATGGAAGGAACATGCCCGCTATTCAAGCACGTACCGGCACCGGTTCGGCAAGCTCAGCGGCGCTTGCGGCCGTGGATGAGCACCCAGTCGTCGTCGTTGTGCACCTGCAGGGCGTCGAACCAGGCGCCGTAGCGCTGCAGCAGTTCCTGTTCCTGCCCGCGCAGGATGCCCGACAGGGCGATGCGCCCCTCCGGCGCCACCCGTGCGGCCAGGGTGGGAGCCAGCGCATCCAGTGCCGAGGCCAGGATGTTGGCCACCACCACCGGGTAGGTGGCGGCTGGCTCGTCGTGCGGCAGGTACACCGCCAGCTGCGCATCGACCGCGTTGCGGCGGGCGTTGTCGACACTGGCCTGCAGCGCCTGCGGGTCGTTGTCCACGCCCACCGCGCCGGCCGCGCCCAGCTTCAGCGCCGCCAGCGCCAGGATCCCCGAGCCGCAGCCGAAATCGAGCACGGGTGCGCCGTCCAGCACGCCGGCGGTGGCCAGCCCATCGAGCCAGCGCAGGCACAGGGCGGTGGTCGGATGGGTGCCCGAACCGAAGGCCAGGCCCGGGTCCAGCCGCACCACTGCCGCATCGGGCGTGTCGGCTGCGTCGGGCAGCGCGTGGTCCCACGGCACGATCCAGGTGCGGGTGCCGAAGTGCATCGGCTGGAACTGGTCCAGCCACACCCGCTCCCAGTCCTGGTCCTGCACGCTGCGGAATGCGGCGTCGCTCCAGTCCAGTGCCGGGTCGAACGCCTCCAGCGCGGCCAGCAGCGCCAGCGCATCGGTATCGGCGTCGAACAGCGCGGTCAGCACCAATGATTTCCACACCGGAGTCTGGCCCACGCCCGGCTCGAGGATGGCGCGCTCGTTGGGGGTGTCGGCGTCGGCGTCGAGCAGGGTCACCGACAATGCGCCCACGTCCTCCAGCGCGCGCTCGTAGCGCGGCTGTTCGGCCTCGGTGCTGCGCAGGCTCAGTTCCAGGTAGGGCACCGGTCAGCCCAGTGCGATGGATTTGTTCTTGCGCTCGGCCAGGCGCTTTTCCAGGTAGTGGATGTTCTGGCCACCGGCCTGGAAGCCCTTGTCACGCATGATCCGCTGCTGCAGCGGGATGTTGGTCTTGATCCCGTCCACCACCATCTCGCTCAGCGCAACGCGCATGCGGCAGATCGCGGTTTCGCGGTCCGGGCCGTACACGATCAGCTTGCCGATCATCGAGTCGTAGTTGGGCGGCACCCGGTAACCCTCGTAGATGTGGGTGTCCACGCGCACGCCCGGGCCGCCCGGGGCATGGAAATGCTGGATCAGGCCGGGGCTGGGGATGAAGCTTTCCGGGTCCTCGGCGTTGATCCGGCACTCGATGGCGTGGCCGGTCAGCACCACGTCCTGCTGGCGGATGGACAGCTTGCGCCCCGAGGCGATGCGCAGCTGTTCGGCAACCAGGTCGATGCCGGTCACCATCTCGGTGACCGGGTGCTCGACCTGGATGCGGGTGTTCATCTCGATGAAGTAGAAGTGCCCGTTCTCGTACAGGAACTCGAACGTGCCCGCGCCGCGGTAGCCGATGCGGATGCAGGCTTCCACGCACACCTTGCCGATCTGGGCGCGCTGTTCGGCGCTGATGCCCGGGGCCGGCGCTTCCTCCACCACCTTCTGGTGGCGGCGCTGCATCGAGCAGTCGCGCTCGCCCAGGTGGATGGCGTTGCCCTGGCCGTCGGCCAGTACCTGGATTTCCACGTGGCGCGGGTTTTCCAGGAATTTCTCCATGTAGACCATGTCGTTGCCGAACGCGGCCTTGGCTTCCTGCTTGGTGGTGGCGATGGCGTTGACCAGCGCCGCCTCCGAGTGCACCACGCGCATGCCGCGGCCACCGCCGCCGCCGGCGGCCTTGACGATCACCGGGTAGCCGATCTCGCGCGCGATCTTGACGTTGACCGCCGCATCCTCGCCCAGCGGGCCGCCGGAGCCGGGCACGCACGGCACGCCGGCGTCCTTCATCGCGCGGATCGCCTCGACCTTGTCGCCCATCAGGCGGATGGTGTCGCCCCTGGGGCCGATGAAGATGAAGCCGGACTGCTCCACCCGCTCGGCGAAGTCGGCGTTCTCGGACAGGAAGCCGTAGCCGGGGTGGATGGCCTGCGCATCGGTGACCTCGGCGGCGGCAATGATCGAGGCCATGTTGAGATAGCTGTCGGTCGAGGGCGCCGGGCCGATGCACACCGACTCGTCGGCCATGGCCACGTGCTTGAGGTTGCGGTCCACGGTGGAGTGCACCGCGACGGTGCGGATGCCCAGTGCGTGGCAGGCGCGCATGATGCGCAGCGCGATCTCGCCGCGGTTGGCGATTACTACTTTATCGAGCATCGTGGTCTCTCAATGTATTCGCTCATCCGGCCGCCGGCCTGCATGCCGGCGGGCGTTCGCAGGCTCGCGCCCGCGGTGCCACAAGGCCCTGCTCAGCCGATGACGAACAAGGGCTGATCGAATTCGATCGGCTGGCCGCTCTCGCACAGGATGGCGACCACGGTGCCGGCGGTATCGGCCTCGATCGGGTTGAACATCTTCATCGCCTCGATGATGCCCAGGGTGTCGCCGACCTTGACCTGCTGGCCGACGGTGAGGAACGGCGGCTTGTCCGGGGCGGGGGCGGCGTAATAGGTGCCTACCATCGGCGCGCGCACCACCTGGCCCGGGGGCAGGTCGGCGCCCGGCCTGGGCGTGCCGCCGGTGGCCGCTTCCACCGGCGAGTTCATCGGCATGGCCGGCGCCGCAAGGCTGCGCACGTCCGCTGCGGCTGCCGGCACGGCTGCCGGTGCAGCGACGGCCACGCCATGGGGGATGCGCGACAGGCGCACGCTCTCCTCGCCCTCCTTGATCTCGATTTCGGCGAGATTGGATTCTTCCAGCAGGTCGATGAGCTTCTTGATCTTGCGCAGGTCCATGGTGGCCTCTGTGATGGGCGCCGCCGGCCTGGGCCGGCGCGGTCTCAGTGGGAAAGGTCGGTCAGCCCGGCAACCGCGACAGCGCGGCGTCCAGGGCATAGCGGTAGCTGTCGGCGCCGAACCCGCAGATCACCCCGACCGCCTTGTCGCTGAAATAGCTGTGCTGGCGGAACGGTTCACGGGCATGCGGGTTGGACAGGTGGATCTCGATGAACGGGATGGCCACCGCCGCCAGCGCGTCGCGCAGGGCGACGGAGGTGTGGGTGAAGGCGGCCGGGTTGATCAGGATGAACGCGGTGCCGTCCGTGCGCGCAGCCTGGACCCGTTCGACCAGGGTGTGCTCGGCGTTGGACTGCAGGGATTCCAGCGCGTGCCCGGCAGCGGTGGCGCGGGCGGCCAGGTCGGCGTCGATGTCGGCCAGGGTGGTGCGGCCGTAGACCTCCGGCTCGCGGGTGCCGAGCAGGTTGAGGTTGGGACCGTGCAGGACCAGCAGTTTGGCCATCTGGGAACGCAACGCCGGAAAGGGCGGCAGTCTGCGCGATGACGTCGTTACTGTCCAGTTCGGCGAAGTTGGCCGCGTTTCAAGCGTTCGATTGAATCCGCTGCCCTCCTGTAGGAGCCGGTCTTGCCGGCGACCGCGGGTGGCAATGGCATCGCCGGTTGTCGTGGTTCTGCGCGGTCGCCGGCAAGACCGGCTCTTACAACAGGGCCCCGGCAAGAGGGCTCCGGCAAGAGGGCTCCGGCAAGAGGCTCCGGCAAGAGGGCTCCGGCAAGAGGCTCCGGCAAGAGGCTCCGGCAAGAGGCTCCGGCAAGAGGCTCCGGCAAGAGGCTCCGGCAAGAGGCCCCGGCGAGAGGGCACGGCGAGAGGGCACGGCGAGAGGGCACGGCGAGAGGGCACGGCGAGAGGGCACGGCGAGAGGGCACGGCGAGAGGGTCCGGCGAGAGGGGCTGGCGAGAGGCGCGGCAAGAGAGGGCAGCAATGGCTTCGCGCCGCTACGACCCGTCCTGCAATCCTGGCTCCGCTGCCCAATGCTCGATTTCGCCGGGCGCGAACGGGCCCAGTTTCTGCTTCACCACCCGGCGCCGGGCATCCAGCAGCACGCTGTAGGGCAGCAGGCCGCGGGTGTTGCCCAGCCAGACGCTGGCATCGGCCGGCCCCGGAGTTTCCAGCAGGATCGGGTAGTCCACCGGCACCTGCTGCAGGAAGCCGCGCACACCCTCGGCCGTGTCCAGGGCCAGGCCCACCACCTGCACCCCGGTGTCGCCCTGGGCCAGCGCGTAGCGCTGCAACTCGGGCATCTCCTCCACGCAGGGTCCGCACCAGCTGGCCCAGACATTGACCAGCAACGGACGCTCCGGCGCGATGCCGGCCAGATCGACGAGGTTGCCGTCCAGGTCGGGCAACTGGATGGGCGCGATCCGGTCGCCCGGCCTGGCCGGTTCGACCCCGGCCGGTGGCGCTGGCGCGCTGGCGTCGGCCATCGCCTGCAGGGCGCGCTGCCCGGTATCACTGCGCTGCAGCGGGCTGCCGCCGTACCAGTAGCTGGCTGCCAGCCCGAGCGCGCCGGCGCAGGCCGCCACCGCGGCCAGGCGCAGGGTTGCGCCCTTCATCGTCCTGCAGCGCGCAACAGCGCGTCCTCGACGATGGCCGCACTCAATACCGGCGGCAGCACCGCCGGTGGCGCGCCGGGCCCGTACACCACATACAACGGCACGCCCACGGCCTTGTGCTCTTCCAGGAATGCGCTGATGCGCGGATCCTCGTTGGTCCAGTCGCCCTTCATGTAGACCGCACCGGTGCGCGCCAGTGCGTCGCGGAAGGCGTCGCGTGCCAGCACGTTGCGTTCGTTGGCCTTGCAGGTCACGCACCAGTCGGCTGTCATGTTGACGAACACCGCCCGGTCCTGCGCGCGCAGCGCATCCAGCGCCTCGGGCGAATACGCCACCGCGTCGTCGGCCTGTGCAACCGCGGCCGGTGCGGCCATCCGAGTCACCGTCCACACCGGCGCCAGTGCCGCCACCGCCAGCAGCAGCGATGCAAACACCAGTGCGCGTGAACCACGCCAGCGGCCGCGCTCCAGCGCCCACAGCGCCAGTGCCAGCACCGCCGCGCCAACCAGGACCAGCGCCACCGCATCCACGCCGCGCTGCTTGCCCAGCACCCACAGCAGCCAGATCGCGGTGAGGTACATGGGGAAGGCCAGCACCTGCTTGAGGGTTTCCATCCACGCTCCGGGCCGTGGCAGCCGGCGCGCAACGGCCGGGACCAGGCCGATCAGCAGGAACGGCAGGGCCAGGCCCAGGCCCATGACCAGGAACACCAGCATCCCGGCCGCTGCCGGCGCGGCGAAGGCGTAGGCCAGTGCCGGGCCCATGAACGGGGCGATGCACGGGCTGGCGACCACGCAGGCCAGCACGCCGGTGAGAAAGTCGCCGGCCGGGCCGCTGCGCGGATTGGCCAGGCGGCCACCGATGCCCCCGCCCAGGGTGAACACCCCCGACAGGCTCAGGCCGACGGCGAACATCAGGTAGGCCAGGGCCGCCACGAACCAGGGCTGCTGCAACTGGAAACCCCAGCCGGCCACCTGCCCGGCCACGCGCAGGCCCACCGCCAGCGCGCCGATCGCGGTGAAGGACACCAGCACGCCGGCCGTGTACCAGAGTGCATGCGTGCGTGCGCGCAGCCTGCTTTCCCCGCTTTCCACCAGGCCCAGCGCCTTGAGCGAGAGCACCGGCAGCACGCACGGCATCAGGTTGAGGACCAGGCCGCCGAGCAGGGCCAGCAGCAGGACGCCGGGCAGGGCGCTGGCGCTGGCACTGGGCGGCGGCGCGGCGGTGCGCAATGCATTGCCGGCCGACGCATCCACTGCACCGATGGAGGTGCCGGCGCTGGCCGCCGGCGGGGCCAGGATCGCGGCCTGGCCTGACGGCGCGTCCTCGCCCGTGGCTGCCGCCGCCGGGGCGCGGGCAGCGGACGCGTCGTCGCCGTCGCCGGCCGGGTTCGCGGTGGCGGGCGTGGCTGTGCCCACCTGCCCGGCGGGCAGGTCCACGACTACCCGCCGGGTCATCGGCGGATAGCAGATGCCGCCGTCCTGGCAGCCCTGGAAGGTCGCCACCACGGTGGTGCGCCCGGCGCGTGCATGGCTGCGCCGCAGCGGCAGCTCCACGTCCACGGTGCGGAAGTACACCACCACCTGTCCGAAGTAGTCGTCGTGGTGCAGGCTGCCGTCGGGCCAGCGTGGCGCCAGCGCCTGCAGCCCGGGGTCGCCTTCCAGCACCAACTGGCTGCGGTCGCGATAGATGTAGTAGCCCGGCGCCGGCTGCAGGCGGACCCGCAGCAGGTTGCCGCCATCGGCGATGGCGTCCACCGCAAAGGCCTGGGCCTCGGGCAGCGCCGGTTGCCCGGACAGCAGTGCGCCGAGCGCGCCACCGCTGCCTGGCCGGCCGGATTGCAGCGGCAGGCCGGCCGGCGCCGCATCGGCCGGGGGCAGCGCCACCCGCAGGCGCCGGGTCTGCGGCGGATAGCAGATGCCGGCGTCGGCGCAGCCCTGGTACTTGACCTCGAGCATCGCCACGTCGGCGCTGCCCTGGCCGGCCAACACGGCAACCAGTTCGCCGCGGTAGGTCTCCACCGGGCCGAAGAACTCGTCCTCGTGCGGCGCGCCGGCCGGCAACTGCAACTGGCCGTCGGCAAAGCCGGCGCTGGCGGTCACCAGGGTGCGGTGCCGGTACAGGTAGTAGTCGTCGGCGATCTTCCAGCGCAGTTCGATGCGGTCGCGCGTGGTGGCCTTGGCGCTGAGCACGAACGCCTGGTCCACCGGCAGCAGGTCGCGTTCGTCCAGCGCCTGCGCGGCGGGGACGAAGGCGTGCGCCAGCAGCAGGCCCAGCATGGTCTGGAGCAGGAATCGGCAGGACAGGAACATCGGACTCACTCGACCTCGTGGATCTGCGCGGCCACCCAGGCCAGGTAGGCGGGCAAACCGCCGGCGGTTTCGACCGCCAGGATTTCGGGGAGTTCATACGGATGCAGCGCCTGCAGCCGCTCCACGAGTGCCGGCACGCCACCGGCCGTGGTCTTGGCCAGCAGCAGGACCTCGTCGGCCTGCTCGATGCGCCCTTCCCAGCGGTAGATCGAGCGCACCCCGGGCAGCACGCTGACGCAGGCGGCCAGCTGCTCCTGGACGAGCGACTGGGCCATGCCCTCGGCGCATTGGCGGTCCGGACAACTGCAGATGACGAGCTGGACACTCATCGGAGGCATCATAGCCTCGCGCGCCGGTGCCCTGCCGCCCGGCCCTTGAAAGGCCCGGGGCCATCCCCATATGCCCTGCAATCCGGTCTACTGGCCGGACTTTTGCCGCCCGCGGCGCTGGCACTCGTTTCGTGCGAGTGCTAGAATCGCCGCCCGTTTATGAACCTAATCAATCACTTAGAGGGATTGAAATGAGCAACATCAAGCCGCTGTACGACCGCGTTGTCATCAAGCGCACCGAGGAAGAGAAGGTTTCCGCCGGTGGCATCGTGATCCCGGATTCGGCCACCGAGAAGCCGATCAAGGGCGAGGTGGTGGCCGTTGGCGAGGGCAAGGTGCTGGAGAACGGCACTGTCCGCGCACCGAAGGTGAAGGCCGGCGACCAGGTGCTGTTCGGCAAGTACAGCGGCACCGAGGTCAAGCTCGATGGCGCCGATTACCTGGTGGTGAAGGAAGACGACATCTTCGCGGTGCTCGGCTAAGCGCCGCCCACTCCTCCAGTCACCCATCACGAATAACGAATCACGGAGTTTTCCACATGGCTGCCAAAGAAATCCGCTTCGGTGAAGACGCACGCGCCCGCATGGTCCGCGGCGTGAACGTGCTCGCCAATGCCGTCAAGGCCACCCTCGGCCCGAAGGGCCGCAACGTCGTGCTCGAGAAGAGCTTCGGCGCCCCGACGATCACCAAGGACGGCGTGTCCGTGGCCAAGGAGATCGAGCTGACCGACAAGTTCGAGAACATGGGCGCGCAGATGGTCAAGGAAGTTGCTTCCAAGACCTCCGACAACGCCGGTGACGGCACCACCACCGCCACCGTGCTGGCCCAGGCCTTCATCCGCGAGGGCTCCAAGGCCGTGGCCGCGGGCATGAACCCGATGGACCTCAAGCGTGGCATCGACCAGGCCGTGAAGGCCGCCGTCGAAGAGCTGAAGAAGCTGTCCAAGCCCACCGCCGACGACAAGGCCATTGCCCAGGTCGGCACCATCTCGGCCAACTCGGACGATTCGATCGGCAACATCATTGCCGAGGCGATGAAGAAGGTCGGCAAGGAAGGCGTGATCACGGTCGAGGAAGGCTCGGGCCTGGAGAACGAGCTGGACGTGGTCGAGGGCATGCAGTTCGACCGCGGCTACCTGTCGCCGTACTTCATCAACAACCAGCAGTCGCAGACCGCCGACCTGGATGACCCCTTCATCCTGCTGCACGACAAGAAGATCTCCAACGTGCGTGACCTGCTGCCCGTCCTCGAGGGCGTGGCCAAGGCCGGCAAGCCGCTGCTGATCGTGGCCGAGGAAGTCGAGGGCGAGGCCCTGGCGACCCTGGTGGTCAACACCATCCGCGGCATCGTCAAGGTCGTGGCCGTGAAGGCCCCGGGCTTCGGCGACCGTCGCAAGGCGATGCTCGAAGACATGGCCGTGCTGACCGGCGGCACCGTGATCTCCGAGGAAGTGGGCCTGTCGCTGGAGAAGGCCACCATCAAGGATCTGGGCCGGGCCAAGAAGATCCAGGTGTCCAAGGAAAACACCACCATCATCGACGGCGCCGGCGAGACCGCTGGCATCGAGTCGCGCATCAAGCAGATCAAGGCGCAGATCGAGGAAACCTCCTCGGACTACGACCGCGAGAAGCTGCAGGAGCGCGTGGCCAAGCTGGCCGGTGGCGTGGCGGTGATCAAGGTCGGTGCCTCGACCGAGATCGAAATGAAGGAAAAGAAGGCCCGTGTCGAAGACGCCCTGCACGCCACCCGTGCGGCGGTGGAAGAAGGCGTGGTCCCGGGCGGCGGCGTGGCCCTGGTGCGTGCGCTGCAGGCCATCGGCGAGCTGAAGGGTGTCAACGAAGACCAGAACCACGGCATCGTGATCGCCCTGCGCGCCATGGAAGCCCCGCTGCGCGAGATCGTGACCAACGCCGGCGAAGAGCCCAGCGTGGTGCTCAACGCGGTCAAGGACGGCAAGGGCAACTACGGCTACAACGCCGCCACCGGCCAGTACGGCGACATGATCGAGTTCGGCATCCTGGACCCGACCAAGGTCACCCGTTCGGCGCTGCAGAACGCGGCCTCGATCGCCGGCTTGATGATCACCACCGAAGCCATGGTGGCGGAGCTGCCGAAGAAGGAAGAGCCGCACGCCCACGGCGGCGGCGGTGGCATGGGCGGCATGGGCGGCATGGATTTCTGATCCGGCCCCCCAGCCGTTCCATTGCGACACGGAAAACCCCGCCGCAAGGCGGGGTTTTTCTTTGGCTCTTCGTCCAGCCGGTAAACGGCAGCATCCGCCGTAGGAGCCGGCCTTGCCGGCGACCGCGGGACGTCTTCAGGCATTTGCGAAGTCACGCCCGAGGGACGCTCCTGCAAGGAGCGTCCACGCCTGTCGGCAGCACATGCACCGTGCAGGCCCGTGGTCACGCCGCGTCTTGCACTTCTCCGCCTGCGTCGATCAGGAACCGCGCGCGCTGCCTGCCGTAGTAGAACGTCGCCCGCCAGGTGCCGGCGTCTTCGCCGGTGCCGCGCTCGCACAGCACCGAGACCTTGCCGTCGGCCATCAACTGGCGGAACGCGTCCACCTCCAGGCCGAGCCTGTCGGCGACCAGCGCGCCGTCGATTTCCGGTGATTGGGTACTCGTGTCCATGCCTGCATGCTCGGCCGGGCATCGGGTGCGTGCATTGACCTGGGTCAGTTCCCGGTTTTGCAGTCATCCGGGGGCAGGGCCGGGTGCGTGCGGTGGCGTGCAATCCCGCGTTGGAACGATGCGGCCCACCGGTGCGACCAATGGCATGCATGGCGTTGGCCGCACGGCCCATGGTTGCGCAAGGGTTCATGCCGGGGGCCGGTGCGGGGATCGGCTTGGCCGATAATGCAGGTCCATCCCGATGATCCTGCCCATGAGCCCCGACGACCTGCCACTGAAGGCGCTGCTGTTGCCGTTTGACGATGGCGTGCTGCCATGGCCGCCACAGGGGCGCATCGTGTTCCTGCGTGCGCGCGCCGGCTGGCCGCTGCAGCGCCATCCTCTTACCGCGCTGGTGGCCGAACAGAGCCTGCGCCCGTTGGCCGATGCCCTGCAGCAAGCCGGCGTGGACGTGCACCCGCACCTGGACGACGGCCAGTCCGCCGCGCTGGTGCTGGTGTTGCCGCCGCGCCAGCGCGATGAGGCACGCGCGTTGTTTGCCCGTGCCGTGGCGATGGCCGGCGCGGGTGCGCGGGTGGTGGTGGCCGCCGCCAACGACGAGGGTGCCCGTTCGCACGAGCGCGACCTGCAGGCACTGGCCGGGCTGGATGGCTCGCTGTCCAAGTTCCACTGCCGGGTGTTCTGGACGCCGCCGCTGGCCGGCGCGCACGACGCGGCGCTGGCCGCGCAATGGCGCCTGGCCGATGCCCCGCGTCCGATCCTCGACGGGCGCTTCAGCAGCCGCCCGGGAGTGTTCGCCTGGGACCGCATCGATCCGGCCTCGGCGCTGCTGGCCGCGCAACTGCCCGCGAGCCTGGCCGGGCGTGGTGCCGACCTGGGCGCCGGCTGGGGCTATCTGGCCGCCGAGGTGCTGGCGCGTGCGCCGGGCGTGCGGGCCCTGGACCTGTACGAGGCCGAGGCGCGCGCACTGGATCTGGCGCGCAGCAACCTGTCCGCCCCGACCGGCACCACGCTGGGTTTCCACTGGCACGACGTGACCACCGGCCTGCCTGACGACGGTTACGACTTCATCGTCAGCAATCCGCCGTTCCATGCCCACGACCGCGGCGACCGGCCCGGCCTGGGCCAGCGCTTCATCGAGGTTGCCGCGCAGGCGCTGCGTCCGGGCGGTCGGCTGCTGCTGGTCGCCAATCGCCACCTGCCGTACGAGGCCACCCTGGCCCGCGCATTCACCGGGGTGCAGGTGCTGGCCCAGGGCGGTGGCTTCAAGGTGGTCGAGGCACTGAAGGGCGGCGCATCGCAGGAGCGGGCGCCAAGGGAGCGCGCGCCGAAGGAATGGGGATCGAAGCAGCGTGCCGCCCGCGAGTGGGGATCGAAGGAGCGCGCCCGTTGAGCAAGTCGATGAAGCTGGTCAAGCACCTGGCCAACCTGGGCTATGGCAGCCGCAAGGAGGTGGCATGGATGTTCCGCGAGGGCCGCGTCACCGATGCGCAGGGCGAGGTCCTGTATGCGGACGATCCGCTGGACCACGCCAACGTGCGAGTGGACGGTGAGCCGCTGGACCCGCCGCCGGGGCTGACCGTGATGCTGCACAAACCGGCTGGCCATACCTGCTCGATGAAGGACCCCGGGCGCATCGTGTTCGACCTGCTGCCGCCGCGTTTCCGGTTGCGCAGCCCGGCGTTGTCCACGGTCGGCCGCCTGGACCGCGACACCACCGGCCTGCTGCTGCTCACCGACGATGGTGCGCTGCTGCACCGGATCGTGTCGCCCAAATCGAAACTGGCCAAGGTCTACGAGGCCGAACTGGCGCAGGACCTGCGTGGCGACGAGGCCGCGCTGTTTGCCAGTGGAACCCTGATGCTCGAATCGGAAACCACGCCGCTGCTGCCGGCACGCCTGGACGTGCTTGGCCCCCGCCGTGCGCGCCTGGTGCTGCACGAGGGCCGTTACCACCAGGTGCGGCGCATGTTTGCCGCCGCCGGCAACCACGTGCAGGCCCTGCATCGCCCGCAGGTCGGCGGCCTGGCCCTGGACGACCTGCCAGAGGGCCATTGGCGGGTGCTCGATGCCGCCGACCTGGACCGCCTGTTTTCCCCGGAGTTGCCGTGACCGCCGTCGCTTTCCCCGCACCGCTGCCATTCTTCCCGCAGGCGGTGATCTTCGACATGGATGGGCTGATGCTCGACAGCGAGCGCGCCATCACCGATTGCCACGCACAAGCCGCCGCAGCGCTGGGCCATGACTTGCCGCCGGACTACTGGCTGCGGATGGTGGGCACCGGCGATGCGGCGTGCCGGACCATGCTGGTCGAGCGCCTGGGCGAGGCCGCGGCCGACGCATTGCTGGCCCATTCGGGCAAGTTGTACGACGCCCGCGTAGCCGCCGGCATCCCGCACCGGCCCGGGATCCTGCCGCTGCTGCACTGGTTGCAAGCCCGCGGCGTACCGCGCGCGGTGGCTACGTCCACCCGCCGCCCGCTGGCCATGTACAAGCTGGACAAGGCCGGCCTGCTGCCGTTCTTCGCCGCGGTGTGCACCAGCACCGACGTGTTCCACCCCAAGCCCGAACCCGACGTCTACCTGCTGGCTGCGCAGCGGCTTGGCGTGGCGCCGGCGCAATGCCTGGTGCTGGAGGATTCGCCGACCGGCGTGCGCGCCGCGCTGGCGGCCGGCATGACTGCGGTGCAGGTGCCGGACCTGGTGGCGCCCGATGCCCAGGTGCGCGCGCTGGGCCACCGCATCGTCGCCTCGCTGGACGAAGCCCAGCGGCTGCTGGCCGCGCAGCTGCCAGCGCCGTGAATGCGTAGATGCATGGCCGCCCAGCCTGCCGCTGCATTGGACCGGTGATCTCCAACCTATGTGCTCCAGCGCGTGATCGGCGACTGGCAGCGGTTCCACAACCACCGGCGCCCGGACCCGGCATTTAATGAAGACACCCGGCGAGGCGCATGCTTTAGCGACCTGACCTGTGCAGGAACCGCTCGGTCAGCACAGTCGCGCCCGAGGGCGCTCCTACGGGGGCGTGGGTGTAGGAGCGGCCTTGGCCGCGATGGCGGGATGTGCGGGAGGCGGTCGCGCCCCAGGGCGCTCCTGCGGGAATGGCTTCCGTGGGCGTGCATGCGGCGTGGTCATCGCCATGGCCTACAATCTGCGCGTGCTCCGTTCCCGCCACCTCCACCGCTCGATGACCCGGCTGGCATTGCTGGCCGTGCTGCTGCTGGCGCTGGCGCCGTCGGTCAGCCGTGCGCTGTCGGCCGGCAGTACCCAGGTGCTGGCCGGCTGGTCGGAGCTGTGCACGACCATGGGCCTGCAACTGGCGCCCGCTCCGGCACGTGCGCTGGCGGGCGATCCGCTGCCGGCGCCAGGCGTTGGCGACCTTTGCGATTACTGCCCGCTGGTGGCCTCGCTGGCCATGCCGCTGCCGCCGCCGGCAATGCTGTCGGCGGCCTGGTCACGCCATCGCCATCTGGCCCTGCCGCCGGCACCGCGCCTGCGGGTGCTGGTCAATCCGCGCGGCCTTGGCAGCCGCGGTCCGCCCAGCCTGCCCTGAACCACGCCGTCCTTCCGTGACCTGCGCGGCCTCCCGTGCCGCGCCTGCGTGCTTTGGAGCATCCATGTCCGTCCGTCTTCCTGCGGCGCCGCGCGCGTCGCGTCCGCCGGTGGCCGATCCGGCCGCCGCTGCGCCTGCCGGCAACCGCGCCGGCGACCTGCGCCGTCGCGCATGGCGCTGGCATTTCATCGCCGCACTGCTGGTGATCCCGTTCGTGCTGTGGCAAGCGGTCACCGGCACCTTGTACCTGTGGTCCGAGCACTGGGTCGATCAGCGGCATCCGGACCTGCGCTTTGTCGAACCTGCGGCGCAATCGGTGCCGCTCGATGCACAGGTGGGTGCCGCGCGCGTGTTCCATGCCGGCCGCGCGGTGACCGGCGTGGTGGTGCGGTCCGACCCGGCGCGCAGTACCCAGGTGGTGTTGGGCGGCGCGCATGGCCTGCCAGTGGCGGCCTTCGTCGATCCCCACCGCGGCGTGCTGCTGGGCAGCCTGGAAGGCAGCGCCTGGCCGGTGGGCTGGACGCGCAGCCTGCACGGTGGCTGGCCACTGGGCGATGCGGGCAGCTGGCTGCTGGAGATCGGCGCGTGCTGGACCATCGTGATGGTGCTCACCGGCCTGTACCTGTGGTGGCCGCGCGACGGGCGCGGCTGGCGCGCACTGCTGCCGCGCGTGGGTCGTGGCCGCTGGCTGTTCTGGCGCGACCTGCACGCATGCGTGGCGGTGTGGTTTGCGCTGCTGATCGTGCTGTTCCTGTGCACGGCGCTGCCGTGGACCAGCTTCTGGGGCGGGACCATGCTGCCGGCGCTGGAGTCGGCGGTGGGACAGCAGGCACCGCGCGCGGCCGGGTTTGCGCCGGTGTTCGCCGGCGGCAGCGGTGCGCAGGTGCAGATGCCGTTGCAGGCCATGCTGCGGCAGGCACGTGCGCGCGGCATGGATGGCGACCTGCTGTTCCACATGGTCGATGGCCCGCCCGGTTCGGCGGTGTCGGTGCGCGAGTTGGGCCGCGGTGGGCAGCAGCGCTACCTGTTGCTGGACCGTGGCGATGGCGGCGTGCTCGAACATGCCGATCGCAGCCTGCTTCCAGGCATCGCCCGCGCAGTGGCGGCCGGGGTGGACATCCACGAGGCGGAGTATTTCGGCCGGGTCGGGCCATGGATCAATACCGGCTTTGCCCTGGCCCTGGCGTGGCTGTGCATCACCGGGGCGATGGCGTGGTGGCGACGGCGTCCGCCAGGCGCGCTGGGCGTGCCGCCCGCACCGCAGCAGCCCTGGCCGTGGGGCTTGCGGGTGGCGGCGCTGGTGATGTTCGTGACATTGCCGCTGCTGGCGGCCTCGGCGTGCGTGCTGTGGCTGGGTGAGCGCCTGTGGCTGGCACGGCCTGCGGCGGGGCCACACGCATGAGCCTGCCTCCCATGCCTCCCATGCCTCTCGTAGATGCGAACATTCCGTGCGGCGCGGCCGTGCACGTGCGCACGCCGCGCCGGTGGCGGGCGTGGCACGCAAGCCTGCGCACCGTGGCCTTCGCGCCGGCAATGGCCGTGGCCCTGGCCGCGCCTGCCGCAGGTGCCGAGGACATGCTTGCCGATCCGGCCACCCTGGACGCGGTGCAGGTGCAGGGTGACGGGGCTGCGTTGCGGGCCGAGCAGTCGCTCACGCCCGGCGGCGTGACCGTGGTGGATGGCCGCGACTTCGATGCGCGCAACGTCACCAACATGGCCGATGCACTGCGTTACGTGCCCGGCGTGTGGGCCAGCAGCGGCACCGGTGGCGATGCGGTCTTCATTTCCAGCCGTGGCTCCAACCTGGACGCGACAGGCTACGACGGCAACGGCATCAAGCTGTTCCAGGACGGCCTGCCGGTTACCACCGCCGACGGCAACAACCACAACCGCTTCCTGGATCCGCTGGCGGCCCGCCATGCGGTGGTGGCCCGCGGCGCCAATGCGCTGACCTACGGCGCCAGCACCCTGGGCGGGGCAATCGACTTCATCGCGCCGACCGCGCGCAACAGCGCGCCGGGCGAACTGTCGCTGGACGCCGGCAGCCACGGGCTGCGCGCCGGGCGACTCACTGCCGGCGGCGTGTCCGCCACGCTCGACGGCCAGGTCAGCCTCGAGGCCCGCCAACGCGACGGCTACCGCGAGCATGCGCGGCAGCAACGTGCCGGCATGCATGCCAACCTGGGCTGGCAACCCACGGCGGCATTCGGCCTGCGCGTGTATGCCAGCCACGTGGACAACGACGAGGAACTGGCCGGGCCGCTGACCCGCGCCCAGTTCGATGCCGACCCCTACCAGGCGCAACCGGCGGCGGTGAGCGGCCACTACCAGTTGAACGTGCGCAGCAGCCGGCTGGCCGCCAAGGCCAGTTGGCAGATCGATGCGCGCAGCCGCCTTGAGGTGGGCCTGTCCTGGGAGGACCAAGCGCTCTACCACCCGATCGTGGACAAGGTGATGGTCGATTTCGACGGGCCCGGCCCGCTGCAGCCGGTCGAGGTGTTCAGCCTGCTGCGCCAGGCCGACCAGCGCACCTGGGGAGGCATGCTCCGCTACCAGCGCCGCAGCGGCGACCACGACCTGCTGGCCGGGATCAACCTGGCCGACACCCGCGAGCAGGGCGGCAACTTCCGCAACGATGGCGGCCGCCGCAATGGCCGCAGTACCTTCGCCGACAGGCACGCCGGTAGTGCCGAAGTGTTCGTGGTGGACCGTTGGACGTTCGCGCCCGGCTGGACCCTGGTCTATGGTGCGCAGGCGGTGGCCGCCACGCGCGACGTGCGCAGCGTCGATGCGGCAAGCGTCGATGCGGCAAGCGGCGCGGCGTCGCGCGTGCGCGCCGACTACAGCGCGATCAACCCGCGGCTGGGGGTGATCCGGGCACTGGCGCCGTCCAGCGAACTGTTCGCCAGCGTCAGCCGCCTGTACGAGGCGCCCACCAGTTTCGAGCTGGAGGATGACGTGCGCGGCGACGGCATTGCCCTGGATGCCATGCATGGCGCGGTGGTCGAGGTGGGCACGCGTGGCCGCATGCAACTGGCGGGCGAGGGGTCATGGCATTGGGACGTGGCGGCGTACTACGCACGCATCGGTGACGAGATCCTGTCGGTCGAGGATCCGGCCGCGCCGCGTACAAGCCTGTCGGCCAACATCGACCGCACCGTGCATGCGGGGGTCGAGGCACTGGCCGGGGCCAGCCTGCCGTTCGGCGGCGGCATCCACCGGATCGAGCCACAGGTCAGCGCCAGCTGGAACGCGTTCTCGTTCGATGGCGATGCGGTGTACGGTGACAACGACCTGCCCGCCGCGCCCCGCTACGCCATCCGCGGCGAGCTGATGTACCGGCATGCCGATGGACTGTTCGCCGGCCCGACCTTCGACCTGGTCGGTGCGCGCCATGCCGATTTCGCCAACACCTACCGCGTGCGCGCGCATCACCTGCTGGGGCTGCGGGTGGGCATGGAGCGTGCGCGCTGGAGCGTGTTCGGCGAGCTGCGCAACCTGCGCGATGCGCGCCATGTAGGCATGCTCACCGTGCGCGACCGTGCCGGCATCGGCGATGCACTGCTGCATGCCGGCGAACCGCGTTCGCTGTACCTGGGCGCACGCATCCGGTTCTGAAGGCGCGCCCGGCGCCGATGCCGGGCATGCCATCCATCGCGCGGGCATCGCGCCCGCGCAACCTGCTTGAACATGAAGGAGTACCACGCGATGAAGAAGATGATGTTCACCGCCCTGCTGGCCATTGTTGTCGTGGCCGGCTGCGCCCGGCACGACCACCAGCGTGCCGGCGACATGGAAATATCGGTGGCCTGGTCGCGGGCCACGCCGCCGGGCGCACCGGTGGCCGGCGGCTTCGTGACCTTGCGCAACCGCGGCACCGCCGATGAGCGCCTGCTTGCGGTGGAAACGGACGCGGCGCAGCGGGTGGAGATCCACGAGGTGCGCCACGAGGGCGACGTGGCCCAGATGCGGCAGATGGACGCCGGCCTGCCGGTGCCCGCCGGCCAGACCGTGGTGCTGGAGCCGGGCGGCTACCACCTGATGTTCATCGGCCCGCAGGTCGCGTTCGAAGAGGGCGCCCGGGTGGCGACCACGCTGGTGTTCGAGCATGCCGGCCGGGTGCCGGTGGAGTTCGAGGTCAGGGCCCTGGCCGCCACCGGGGCGGAGGCCGGCCACGCGCATCACTGAGCGCCCCGCGGCCCGCGTTGCCGGCGGTTGCGCGCGCCCGGCCGCTAGCTGCTGCTGCCGCCTTCAAACAGCCGGCGCCAGCCGTCGTGGCCCAGCTGGCGCAGGGTGGCGTAGTTGCGTTCGACGATGACGTCCGCGTCCGGGTAGGCGTCCACCGCCCGGCCCACGCTGTCCTCGCGCAGCAGGTGCAGGATCGGCCAGGGCGCGCGGTTGCTGTAGTTCTCGATGTCGTCCGGCGCCGAGTCGGCGAAGCGGTAATCGGGGTGGAAGCTTGCCACCTGCAGCACGCCGTCCAGCTCCAGCGCTTCCACCAGCGCGTCGGCCTGGTCCAGGAAGTCGTTGTAGTCCAGGAAGTCCTGCAGCACGTGCGGGTGCACCAGCAAGGTGGTGTCGGTCTGTTCGGCCGGGGTGTCGCGCAGGTGCAGGAGCTCCTCGCCCAGTTGCGCCAGCAGCTGCTCCGGGCTGGTGGTGTCGGTGGACACGATGCGCACCTGGTCCTTCACGTACACCGCCTTGGCGAACGGACACAGGTTCAGCCCGATTACCGCCAGTTCCAGCCAGCGCCGGGTGGCGGCCAGCACCGCGTCCGTGCCGGGGTCGATCGCGCCGTTGTGGCGGGGTTCGTTCATCGTGGCCGGCTTCAGTCGCGGAAGTTGTCGAACTGCAGCGGGATGCCGAAGTCGGCCTTGCGCAGCAGCGCGATGGCGTCCTGCAGGTCGTCGCGCTTCTTGCCGTTGACCCGCAGCTTGTCGCCGTTGATCTGGCTGTCGACCTTGAGCTTGGCGTCCTTGAGCGCGGACTGGATCTTCTTGGCCGTCTCGCGCTCGATGCCCTGCTTGATGGTGACCTTCTGCCGCGCGCCGGCCAGGTTGGTCTCCACGTCGCCGAACTCCAGGCAGCGGATGTCGATGCTGCGCGCGGTCAGCCGCTGCTTGAGGATGTCGGTCATCTGCTTGAGCTGGAAGTCGCTGGGCGCGGACTGCGACACCACGTTGTCCTCCAGCGCGAATTTGGCGTCCACGCCCTTGAAGTCGAAACGGGTGGTCAGCTCGCGGCTGGCCTGGTCGACCGCATTGGTCAGCTCATGGGTGTCGACTTCGGAGATGACGTCGAAAGAGGGCATGGCGGGCTCCGGCAGTAGGCAGCCCGCATTCTAGCCCTGCGGGCCTGTACGGGTGCGCCGCCGTGGCCGGAGGCCTGCGCGCGGCCCGGCAGCCCGCAGCAGTGATAATGCGCCGATGCCGCCCGCCGTCGCCCCGCATCGTTCACCGCTGGTTGCCGCCGGCTGGATGGTCGCGGCCATCGGCGGCTTCTCGGTGATGGACGCCGGCCTGAAGCTGCTGGTGACGCACTATCCGCCGCTGCAGGTGACCCTGCTGCGCGGCGCCGCCTCGCTGCCGTTCGTGCTGGCCTGGGTGCTGGCCACCGCCGGCCCGCGCTCGCTGCTGCCGGTGCGCTGGGGGCTGCACCTGGTGCGCGGCGTGCTGGGGCTGGTGATGATCGGCTGCTTCGTGTTCGCGTTGCAGGACCTGCCGTTGTCCACCGCCTACACGATCTACTTCGTCGCACCGCTGCTGGTGGCGGCGCTGTCGGTGCCGCTGCTGGGCGAGCGGGTGGGCCCGCGGCGCTGGACCGCGATCGGGATCGGCCTGCTGGGCGTGATCGTGGTGCTGCGTCCGGGCGTGGACGGCTTCATCTCCCTGCCGGGGCTGCTGGTGCTGCTGGCGGCCACGGCATACGCGTTTGCGGCGGTGTCGGTGAGCCTGCTGGCGCGCAGCGACACGCCGCAATCGATCGTGGTCTGGTTCCTGGCACTGATGGTGCTGGGCGCCGGGCTGGCGGCAATCCCCGGCTGGATGCCGCTGCGCTGGGAGCATGCCGGGCTGATCCTGGGCATGGGCCTGGCCGGCGCGTTCGGGCAGGTGGCCCTGACCCATGCCTTCATGCGCGGTGATGCCTCGCTGGTGGCGCCGCTGGAGTACACCGGCCTGGTCTGGGTGATCTGCTGGGACTGGCTGCTGTGGCGCAGCCTGCCGGACGCGTTCACCTGGGCCGGCGCGGTCATCATCATGGCCAGCGGCCTGTACCTGCTGCGCCGGGACCGCACCGTCGGCACCGGGCGGACGCCGCCGATCGACCACTCCTGAGCCGCGGCCGGGTGCAACCGCCGCAGCCGCCCTCGCAGCCGCCCTCGGCATAGGCCGGTGGCCTGCGCATCGCCGCTGCGCTGCATCCGGGTTAGCCTTGTGCCAGGTCAAGGGGAGTGGGCCGATGGGGTTGGGATTGGTGGGCAGGCGGCTGGCGCGGTTCCTGGCCACGCCGCGGCCCGAGTACGGACGCGGCCCGAGCAGCCGCCGTGAACTGGTGGTGGCGGCGCTGCGCCGTGGCGACGTGCTGCTGGTGGAAGGCACCAGCCGCTTCGCCGGCGCGATCAAGTACCTGACCCAGTCGACCTGGTCGCACGCGGCGCTGTGCATGGGGACCCCGGGAGACGAAGCCGAGCCGCAGTTCGTCGACGTGGACGTCAACGACGGCGTGCGCACCGTGCCGCTGGCGGAGTTTGCCGGGCTGCACCTGCGCATCTGCCGCCCGGTGGGCCTGGGCGCGGCCGAGATCGACGCGGTGGTCGGGCACATGCTGGACCGGCTGGGCCACAGCTACGACCTCAAGAACATCGTCGACCTGGCCCGCTACCTGGTGCGCCAGCCGCCGCTGCCGGACCCGATGAAGCGGCGCATGCTGGCGCTTGGCAGCGGCGAACCCACCCGGGCGATCTGTTCGACCCTGCTGGCGCAGGCGTTCGAGGCGGTGCGTTACCCGATCCTGCCGGAAATCGAGCTGCTCGACGTGCGCACCACCCACGGCCAGCGCATGCGCGAGGAAATCCTGCACATCCGCCATCACAGCCTGTACACGCCGCGCGATTTCGATGTCTCGCCATTCTTCCAGGTGGTCAAGCCGCGGCTGGAGGCCGGCTTCGACTATCGCTCGCTGGTGTGGGCCGATCCGGCGTCGGTGCCGCAACCGGCCTGACTGGAACGCCGCCATGTGCCGGCTGCGGCGCGGTCCCCGGCCCGGCGGGCACACCCGCAACGCGCCCTGGCGCATGGCTTTCCGGGAATGGTCACGCTGGAAACATGTTGCGCGGCAATGCCCGCGCGGCCGCATCGGCGCGCGCAGAGGTTGGCGGGGGGGCGTGGACAGACCACAATAGGGAACTCTCTTACCCACGCACGAACGCCGGAGCCTGGCATGGCCGAAATCAAGGAAGCGCGCGTCCCCGACATCGGGGATTACAGCGATGTCCCCGTCATCGAGATCCTGGTCGCCGTCGGCGACACCGTCAGCCAGGACCAGGGCCTGATCACGCTGGAGTCGGACAAGGCCACGCTGGAAGTGCCCGCGCCGTTCGCCGGCGTGGTCAAGGAGCTGAAGGTCAAGCTGGGCGACACCCTGTCCGAAGGCGGCGTGGTGGCGCTGATCGAAGTTGCCGATGGCGGCGCGCCGGCCAAGGCCGAGCCGCCCAAGGCCCCGGCCGCAGCAGCGCCCGCAGCGCCGGTGAAGTCCGCCGAGACCGGTGAGCGGGTCGAGCCGGTGGCCGTGGCCGCGCAGCCGGACAAGCTGGCGCAGCGCGAGATCGTCCACGCAGCGGCGCAGCCTGCCGCGGGCGCAGCCGCCCCGCGTACCCCGCCGGTGGAGTTCAACGCCGATGGCGTGATGCCGGACAAGGTGCCCTACGCAACGCCGGCGGTGCGCCTGTTCGCGCGCGAGCTGGGCGTGGACCTGTTCCAGGTCAAGGGCAGCGAGCGTGGTGGCCGGATCACCCGCGAGGACGTGCAGCGCTACGTCAAGGCCGCGCTGGCCGGCGGCGCGCCGGCCGCGGCGGGTGCCTCGGCCGGTGGTGGCAACGGCCTGAACCTGCTGGCCTGGCCGAAGGTGGATTTCAGCAAGTTCGGCGAGGTCGAGACCCGGCCGCTGTCGCGGATCAAGAAGATCTCCGGTGCCAACCTGGCGCGCAACTGGGCGATGATCCCGCACGTTACCCAGTTCGAGCAGGCCGACATCACCGAGCTGGAAGCGCTGCGCGTGCAGATCAACAAGGAGCAGGAGAAGAGCAAGTCGGGCATCAAGCTGACCATGCTCGCGTTCCTGCTCAAGGCCAGCGCCGCGGCGCTGAAGCAGTTCCCCGAGTTCAACGCCTCGCTCGATGCCAGCGGCGAGAACCTCACCCTGAAGAAGTACTGCCATGTGGGCTTTGCCGCCGACACGCCCAACGGGCTGGTGGTGCCGGTGATCCGCGACGTGGACAAGAAGGGCGTGCTGCAGGTGGCCCAGGAAATGGGCGAGCTGGCCAAGAAGGCGCGCGACGGCAAGCTCGGCCCGGCCGACATGAGCGGCGGCTGCTTCTCGATCAGCTCGCTGGGCGGCATCGGCGGCACCGCGTTCACCCCGATCATCAATGCGCCGGAAGTGGCCATCCTGGGCGTGTCCCGCTCCTCGATGCAGCCGGTGTGGGACGGCAAGCAGTTCGTGCCACGCTTGAGCCTGCCGCTGTCGCTGAGCTACGACCACCGCGTGATCGACGGCGCCGCCGCCGCGCGCTTCACCAGCTACCTGGCACAGGTCCTCGCGGACATGCGCCGGGTGCTGCTGTAAGGAGGCGCGGGCATGGCGAACACGATCGAGGTGAAGGTCCCGGATATCGGCGATTACTCCGATGTGCCGGTGATCGAAGTGCTGGTCGCCGTTGGCGACACGGTGAGCAAGGACCAGGGCCTGGTGACCCTGGAGTCGGACAAGGCCACCCTGGAAGTGCCGTCCACCGTTGACGGCGTGGTCAAGGAAATCAAGGTCAAGCTGGGCGACACGCTGTCCGAGGGCAGCGTGGTGGTGGTGCTGGACGTGGCAGGCGCCACGCCTGCCTCCGCGCCGGCCGCCGCCGCACCTGCTCCGGCCGCCGCACCCGCTGCTGCTCCCGCGCGTGCGGCGCCTGCAGCGGCGCCTGCAGCGGCGTCGGCGTCAGGCAGGGTCGAGGTCAAGGTGCCCGACATCGGCGACTACAGCGGCGTGCCGGTGATCGAAGTGCTGGTCAAGGTCGGCGACACGGTCAGGAAGGACGAGGGCCTGGTCACGCTGGAATCGGACAAGGCGACGATGGAAGTGCCTTCGTCGGCCGATGGCGTGGTCAAGGAGGTCAAGGTCAAGCTGGGTGACTCGCTGTCCGAGGGCGACGTGGTGGTGGTGCTGGAAAGCGCCGGTGCGGCCGCCGAGGCCGGGCACAAGCCGCCCGTGGTTCCCTCGCACCGCGCCCCGGCCGAGCCGCCCGCGCCCAAGCCCGCGCTGGGCACCGGCAAGCCGGCCGACATCGAATGCCGCATCGTCGTGCTCGGCTCCGGCCCCGGCGGTTACACCGCCGCGTTCCGCGCCGCCGACCTGGGCCTGGACACTGTCCTGATCGAGCGCTACGCCAGCCTCGGCGGCGTCTGCCTCAACGTCGGCTGCATCCCGTCCAAGGCGCTGCTGCACTCGGCCGCGGTGATCGAGGAAGCCGCCCATGCCGAAGAGTGCGGCATCGAGTTCGCCGCGCCGAAGATCAACCTGGACAAGCTGCGCGGCTACAAGGAAAAGGTCGTCGGCCAGTTGACCAAGGGCCTGGCCGGCATGGCCAGGCAGCGCAAGGTGCGCACGGTGCAGGGCGTGGGCAAGTTCGTCTCCCCGCACGAGCTGGAGATCACCGGCAACGACGGCAAGACCCAGCTGCTGCGCTTCGAGCAGTGCGTTATTGCTGCGGGCTCGCAGGCGGTGAAGCTGCCCAACTTCCCGTGGGACGACAAGCGGGTGATGGACTCCACCGACGCCCTGGACCTGGCGGAAGTGCCCAAGTCCCTGCTGGTCGTCGGCGGCGGCATCATCGGCCTGGAAATGGCCACCGTGTACAGCGGCCTGGGCGCCAAGGTCACCGTGGTCGAGTTCATGGACCAGCTGATGCCGGGTGCCGACAAGGACCTGGTCAAGCCGCTGGCCGACCGCCTGAAGAAGCAGGGCATCGAGGTGCACCTGAAGACCAAGGCCGCCGGCGTGAAGGCGGAGAAGAAGGGCATCACGGTGACCTTCGAGTCGGCCACCGAAGGCCAGAAGCCGGCGCTGGAATCGGGCACCTGGGATCGCGTGCTGGTGGCAGTGGGCCGCGCGCCCAACGGCAAGAAGATCGACGCCGAGAAGGCCGGCGTGCAGGTCAGCGACCGCGGCTTCATCGCTGTCGACCGGCAGATGCGCACCAACGTGCCGCACATCTTCGCCATCGGCGACATCGTCGGTAACCCGATGCTGGCGCACAAGGCCACCCATGAGGGCAAGCTGGCCGCCGAAGTGGCTGCCGGTGAAAAGAAGGAGTGGGTGGCGCGGGTGATCCCGTCGGTGGCCTACACCAGCCCGGAGATCGCCTGGGTCGGCGTGACCGAAACCGAAGCCAAGGCCAAGGGCCTGAAGGTCGGCGTGGGCAAGTTCCCGTGGGCGGCCAGCGGCCGCGCAATCGGCATCGGCCGCACCGAAGGCTCGACCAAGCTGATCTTCGACGAGGCCACCCACCGCATCATCGGCGCGGGCATCGTCGGCGTGCATGCCGGCGACCTGATCTCCGAGCTGGCCCTGGCCATCGAGATGGGCGCCGAGGCCGGCGACATCGGCCACACCATCCACCCGCACCCGACCCTGGGCGAGACGGTGGCGATGGCGGCCGAGGTCTACGAAGGCACCATCACCGACCTGTACATCCCGAAGAAGAAGTAGGGGCCGGTCTTGCCGGCCACCCCATGGATGCCATGGGGCCCGGCGCCCGGTCACATGCAGGCGTCGCGCATGGCGGCCGCCGGCAACCGTGCCCCGTTTGTGGCCCCCCGCCAGGGGCCGCAAGCGCCAGCGGTCCGGCCACGTTGCCCCTGAAACGGTTGCGCCGCGGGAATCAGGCTGTTATCAATGGCTTCGTGAATACGCAGCGCGCCCCTTTTTATTCCTGGTTCTACTTTCTGAAGCCACCGGCGGAGGAAGGGGTACGCGCGTTCTGAAGTTCGAACACCGGAACACACCCCTGAAAACCGCCAGACGCACTGGCGGTTTTTTTTTCGCCAGTCTCCGGCGGGAAGCACGTACAACGCAACGCCCAAGGAGCATCCCTCATGGCCCCCAATACCGATGACCTGCGCATCCGCCGCATCGACGCACTGGCACCGCCGGCGCAGTTGATCGCCGAGTTGCCCTGCACCGAGCAGGCTTCCGAAACCGTGGCCGATGCCCGGCGCGCGTTGCACCGCATCCTGCACGGCCAGGACGACCGCCTGGCGGTGGTGATCGGCCCGTGCTCGATCCACGACCCGGTGGCGGCAATGGATTACGCGCGGCGCCTGCGCCCCCTGCGCGACAGCCTGGGCGACGCGCTCGAAATCGTGATGCGGGTGTACTTCGAGAAGCCGCGCACCACGGTGGGCTGGAAGGGGCTGATCAACGACCCGGACCTGGACGGCAGCTTCAACATCAACAAGGGCCTGCGCCTGGGCCGCGCGCTGCTGCGCGACATCAACCTGCTGGGCCTGCCCGCCGGCTGCGAGTTCCTGGACACCATCTCGCCGCAGTACATGGCCGACCTGGTGGCATGGGGCGCGATCGGCGCACGCACCACCGAGAGCCAGATCCACCGCGAGATGGCCTCGGGCCTGTCGTGCCCGGTGGGCTTCAAGAACGGCACCGACGGCAACGTGCGCGTGGCTGCCGAGGCGGCCATGGCCGCTTCCCACCCGCACCATTTCCTGGCCGTCACCAAGGATGGCCATTCGGCCGTGGCGGCCACCACCGGCAACCCCGACGGCCACGTGATCCTGCGCGGCGGCAAGACCCCCAACTTCGATGCGGCCAGCGTGCAGGCGGCCAGCGAAGTGCTGGCCAAGGCAGGGGTGGCGCCGCGATTGATGATCGATGCCAGCCACGCCAACAGTGGCAAGGACCCGGACCGGCAGCCTGCCGTGGTGGAAGACATTGCCGCCCAGGTCGCCGGCGGTGACCGGCGGATCATCGGGGTGATGATCGAAAGCCACCTGGTCGGTGGTCGCCAGGACCTGGTGGACGGCAGTGCGCGCGTCTACGGCCAGAGCATCACCGATGGCTGCCTGGACTGGGAGACCTCGGCCAAGGTGCTGGAGCAACTGGCTGCGGCCGTGCGCCAGCGCCGCGCCCGCGGCGGCGACAGCGTCGCTGCCTGAGCCGACCCGGAACAGCAGGGCCGGCCGCGCCGGCCACGCATGACCGGTCCGGCCAGGCGGGTGGGTTGCGTGATAACCGCCAAACTGAACCCTCCGGTGTTGTTTTGCAGTGCAGCGTGCAAGGTGCTGACACGTCCTTCACGATGGCCCTGCATCCCGACGTGGGGGAGGGAGCAGGCCCGCTGGCAGTTCGCTGCAAGCGGGCTTTTTTGTGGGCGCTTTCCGGGGGAGGCCGGGTACAGGCCCTGACCGTTCAACGGGCACCGGACTGTTTCGGGTAGTAGGCTTCAAGGATCATGTGAAATGGAGCCTTCCATGCCCGCTGTGCCACCGCCTCCGGTCCCGCAGAAGCTGCGCGAGATGCTCGAGGACTATCCGGAGCATATCGAGCGCTTGAAAGAGGCCCTGGATGAGTACGCGAAGAAGATCTTCCATCTCATGCCATTTGACGGTGCCATCTGGGCACTCGAGGGCAGGCTGGAGGCCTTCTACTCCGAGGCCCACGCCGAACTCCAGGCGGCCGAGGCCAGTGGTGATGTGGCAGCAATCGAACTGGCGAAGGCGAAGCGGACATTGATGTCTCGCGCCTGCTCCAAATACGCCTGGCTTGGTCAAGATGATGGTTTTCGTGATTATTTCGAGGGCAGTCGGAAGGCCTGCGAATGAAAGATCCCGACTCCCGTCTCGATCTCGAAACGCATGCCCGGGCTTTCGCGGAAGATGTTCTCCCCGGAAGCAGGTTCAGCCCGAGACCGTAGGCCATGCAAGAGGAATGTCATGCCTTCTCCACCACCGCCGCCGGTCCCGCAGAAGCTGCGCGAAATGCTCGAGGACTATCCGGAGCATATCGAGCGCTTGAAAGAGGCCTTGGATGAGTACGCGAAGAAGATCTTCCATCTCATGCCATTTGACGGTGCCATCTGGGCAATCGAGGGCAGGCTGGAAACCTTCTACTCCGAGGCCCGTGCCGAACTCCAGGCGGCCGAGGCCAGTGGTGATGTGACAGCAATCGAGCTGGCGAAGGCAAAGAAACTTCTGATGGGGCGTGCGCGTTCCAAATCCACCGGAGGCGGAATGCTCGATCTGGACGGGCTTTGGAACTACTTCGAGACGAACAAGTACGCATTCCGATGAACATGCCAGGCGATCATTCTGGCGGGTCAGCCCGGAGCCGGTAAGGGTGGGTTCCTGCGCATGTTGCCTTGTTGCACAGCGGGCCTGCGGCAAAAGATGCCGGGTCGAGGGAAGTCTAAGCGCGAAGTGGGGCAGGTACAGGTCATTCGCCCAGTCGGCAGCGACCGTCCTGGGCTTACAATGGGCTCTAAAGATCATGTGAAATGGAGCTTTTCATGCCCTCTGCGCCCCTGCCTCCGGTGCCGCAAAAGCTGCGCGAGATGCTCGAGGACTATCCGGATTGTGTCCAGCGATTGCAGGAATCCCTGGGCAGATATGTAGGCAATCCTTCCTGTCGAGACCCGTTTAGAGGTGCGATTTTGGAGCTTCAAGGGACGCTGGAAGCCTTGTCCGCAGAGGCTGGCAATGAACTTGCCGCCGCCGAAGCCGCCGGCGATACGGGAATGATCGGCAGCGCATCCAAGAAGGGTCACCAGCTATTTACTGCGGGGTGGTTCGTCTTCGAGATGGTGGATATGGATGACCTTTGGGAATATTTCCGGGCGAACAAGGGCGCTTTCAAATGAGCGCTCCTGCGGATCAGCTGGGCCAAGGATGGCATGAGCGCATTTTCGTTGATGAGGTTGTGCCCAAGAGTGGGCTTGGCCAGGCCATTTCTCAGGAGCGGCCTAAAGCGATCGTCCTCGGGGGACAGCCTGGGGCAGGCAAAGGTGGTTTGGCGGACGCAGCACGGATTGAGCTTGCCAATGATGTAGTAATGATCGACCCGGATGAGCTCAGGGAGTATCACCCCGGCGCCAATGAATTTCGCAACGCCAACCCCTATACGTGGTCCGGTCGCACCCATGCTGATGCGGCCGGATGGGCCGATGAACTACGCGATGCCGTCGTGGCCGGTCGCAAGAATTTTGTTTTCGACACTACCCTTAGTAATGGGGGGTGGGCCTCGGAACTGATCCATGATCTCCAGGCCAAAGGCTACGAGGTGGAAGTACGGGTAGTCGCTGCCCATAAGTTGGAAAGCGAGCTTGGAGTAGACCAGCGCTTTACCAACAAGCTGGACGAATTGGGCCACGGTCGCTACGTCCCCGCCGGCGCCCGCGACGCGATCCACGACAGGCTGCCGGGCAGCCTGGACATGATCCGCGAGCGCACGGACGTGCCGATTCGCATCTTCAGCCGGGAGGGCGTGGAACTGTACGACAGCCGCACCGACGCGCGGCTGCCGGGCGCGGCGCTGGAGGAGGCGCGCGAAGCGCGCCTGCGCGACCCGAAGCTCACCCGCAGCCTCAGCCAAGGCTGGCAGGACCAGCAGGCCTGGCATCGCGAACTGCCGGAGGCCCTTCCGCGCAATCACAACGTGACGCCGGACACGGCGCAGCGGTTGCTGACCGAACGAAGCACACTTCACGTCGTCGATGGTGTCGCCAGCTCCACCAGGCAGGTCACGCATATCGATTTCACCGCCCGTGTTCGGCCCAATGCCATCCGGGCAGTCGGTGTCGCTGGAGTGGCAGTGACCGCCTACGACGCGGCCGACACTGCTCTGGATGCGGCCCGCCTGCGCGGACAGGGCAACGACACTGCCGCGCAGGCGCGGATCGAGCGCTTTGCCGTCCAGAACGTAGCCGGCTGGAGCGGTGCGGCGGCCGGTGTGGGTGGCGGCGCACTGGCCGGCGTGAAAACCGGCCCCGGCCTGCTGGTCACGGGCGCGCTCGGCGGTGTCATCGGCGCGGTGGCTGGCGACAAGGTGGCCGACTGGTGGGACGAGCGCAAGATCTTCCGCCAGCAGGGGCCGTTGGGTCAGGTCTGGACCGCCGATCCCGATCATCCGCAGAAGGGCTGGACGGTCACTATCCCGCCGCTGCCCGGGGCGCCACGCGGCCGTACGCTCACCGCCGATGCCGCGCTGTCGGACCGGCTCGACTTCCAGGCCAGCGCCACCGCGATCGAGCTTGCCCTTGGCAAGCCGCCACGTAACCGCGATCCCTATCGACTGCCCGTGGATGCGACGGATGTCGGCCAGGCCGGCCCCTTTGAACTGCAGCGAACATGGGAGCGCGTTCCCGCCACGGGAGTCTGGAGGCAGGCGATCGACCAGAGCATCGACCGCATCCCGCTTACCCGCTACGAGCCAGCAAGTGCGCAGCGGGCCGAACAGCTCGAGCAGCAGTCACAGTCTGTCATCGCACAGAACGCTACCCAGACCCCTGCTGCCATGGCCGCGCGGTTCAAGGCCACGTATGAGCGCAGTGGCTGGGCGCAGTACGGGCCATTGCCTGACCCAGTGACCGAAGCATTGCGCAATCCGGGCCGGATCGTCGGCTCCGACGGCGTGATGTACGAGCGCAATCCATTGGGACAGTGGATGGATGACGGTTTGCTGTGGAACAGCCCGGCCAAGGGCAACCTGCCCGACGAGCTGGAGGCGACCTATCGGCGGCAACAGGCAGATGCCCGCATCCCGACACTGGAGCCGGTGCGTGTGACCGCGCCTCCCGTCAGTGAAGGTCCCACCGCGGCTCATGACCCGAACATGGCGCGGTTCCTGGAGGCGCTGGGTACCGGGGACGAGCAGGGCATGCGCGAATCGTCGATTGCATTTGCCGAATCCGCACGTGGCCGGCAGATCGAGATCGATGCCGAACAGCGGGCATGGGACCGGCAGCAGCGACTTCCAGGCCGTGACCACCGGTTGTTCACCGATGCATTGGGCGCGCTGGAGCGGATGGGCCCCGAGGCGGGCGGATATCTGGACCGTCTGCAGATGGAAGGAATGGCTGGCGCCTTGGCTTCCCAGGCGCGCAAATACCAGATGCCGGCAATCGACGAGGTCGTGCCCAGCCAGGACGGGAAGCACCTGATGGCGACATGGAAGCATCCGCGCCACGCCGCACTCGACTGCTACTGCACTGTCGATCGCATCCAGGCAGGCACGCGCCCGCTGGGGCAAAGCCTTGAGGAACTGGCGGCCGAGGCGCGGCGCCAGGAGGCGCAGGCGACACGCGACCGGTCGCCGGCCCCGCAGGAACTGGGCCTGTCATGATGACCATGCCTGCCATGGAAACATCAACGTGAGTGGCACGATGCCCGATGGCCTGGACCAGGTCACCGTCAGCCTGGGCAGGCTGCACACGCTGGTCGCCGACCTCCAGCACCAGGCAGCGGACTGCCGGCAGCAGCTGCATGCAGCCCGCGAGCGGGAGGAGGCCCAGTTCCGGCAGTCGATGGATGCCATGTTCCAGGAACACCGGCGACGGATGGAGCTGGCGCTGCGTCCAGCGATCGTGCGCGCGTGGCAGGTCGTGGCAGCGGCCGCCGGCGTCCTCATACTCATGTTCGCCGGCAGCCTGCTGCTTCTGAAGCAGGCCAATGAGCGGTTGAGCGCGGCCCAGGCACGTGCCGAAGCGGCAGAGGTGGACGCGCAGGTGCAGGAAGCCGCGCGGCATGTGGAGATCAGCTCGTGCGGGGGGCGCCCATGCATCCGGATCGACCGTAGCGCTGCGACGTGGAAGAGCGAAGGGCGCGAATACGTCCTGGTTGGCGACTGACCGCGCTCCTGTGGTCACCCCTGGGTGCATGCCACAATCGGCGCCATGGATGCCCCGACGCCGCCTTGCCCCCAGGACGCCGAAGCCCTGCGCCGGCGCTGCGCCGAACGGGCGCTGTCCACGCTGACCACCGCTTCGTCGTCGCATGCGGCGTTGCTTGAGAATCCGGGCTTGCGCGACCGCATTGCCCGGGTGGCGCTTGCCAGTGACTTCGCCATCGACACCCTGCGCCGGCAGCCCGCCCTGCTCGAACACCTGGCCTTCGACGATCCGCCGCCCATGCCCGAGCCGGTGCTGGATCCGCAGCAGCCCACGGCCTGGCCGGCGCAGTTGCGCCTGTACCGCACCGCCGAGTCCACCCGCCTGATCTGGCGTGACGTGCTTGGCCTGGATGATGTCGACGCCACCCTGGCCGGCACCACGCGCCTGGCCGAAACCTGCCTGCGCCTTGCCCTGGACGCGCTGGAGCACGAGTTCGCGCAGCGCCATGGCGTGATCCGCGCCGCCGACGGCAGCGTGCAGCGCCTGGTGGTGTTTGCACTGGGCAAGCTGGGCGGTGGCGAACTGAACTTCTCGTCCGACGTGGACCTGGTCTACGCCTATCCGCGCGACGGCCAGTCCGATGGCCGCCGCACCCTGGCCGCCGAAGACTACTTCGCACGACTCGGGCAGCAACTGGCCCGGCTGCTGGACGAACCGACCGCCGACGGCTTCTGCCACCGCGTGGACCTGCGCCTGCGCCCATTCGGCAATGCCGGCCGGGTGGCGTGGTCGTTCGCGGCCATGGACCAGTACTTCCAGCGCGAGGGCCGCGACTGGGAGCGCTATGCCTGGCTCAAGGCCCATGCAGTGGCCGGCGACACCGATGCCGGCCAGGCCTGGCTGGAGACGCTGCGCCCGTTCGTCTATCGCCGCTATCTGGACTACACCGCGCTGGACGGCCTGCGCACGATGAAGGCGGCGATCGTGGCGGAGATGCAGCGCCGCGACATGGCCGACGACCTCAAGCGCGGGCCCGGCGGCATCCGCGAGATCGAATTCCTGGTGCAGTCGCTGCAGTTGATCCGCGGCGGCCGCGAACCGGCGCTGCGCGAGCGCCGCCTGCTGCCGGCGCTGCAGGCGCTGATGGAGGCCGGGCAGGTGGCCACCGCAGACGGGCAGGCGCTGGCGCGCTGCTACCGCTTCCTGCGCCGGCTCGAGAACCGGGTGCAGATGCTGCGCGACGCCCAGACCCATGCCGTGCCACAGGATCCGGACGACCGCCTGCGCCTTGCGCTGGCGCTCGGCTACGACGGCTGGCCTGCGCTGGAGCGGGACCTGGCTGCGTGCCGCGCAGAGGTCTCGGCCGAGTTCGATGCATTGCTGGTGCCGCGTCGTGGCCAGTCCGCCCCGGATGCGCTGGGCGGCTACTGGCGTGCGCTTCCGGCGGCCGGCCAGCCGCAAGTGCTGGCGCAGGCCGGGTTCCTCGACGCCGATGGTGCCGATGCGGCGTTGCGCGATTTTGCCCGTGGCAACGGCGTGCGCGCACTGTCCGATTCCGCGCGCGCGCGCCTGGACCGGGTGGTGCCGGCGCTGCTGTCGGCCGCTGCCCGCTCGGCGCAGCCGGACGCCGCGCTCAAGCGCCTGCTCGGCCTGCTGCAGGCGATCCTGCGCCGGGCCAGCTACCTGGCCCTGCTCGATGAGCAACCCAGTGCCCTGGCGCGGCTGGTGGACGTGCTCGCCCGCAGCGCACTGCTGGCCGAGCGGATCGCCGCCTACCCGTTGCTGCTGGACGAACTGCTCGACACCCGGGTGGCCGGCCCGCTGCCCGACACCGACGCGCTGCAGGCGGCCTGCGCGAGTGCGGTGCACGCCGTGCACGATGACCCGGAGACGGCGCTGCGCGCGCTCAACGAGGTGCGCCTGGCGCTGAGTTTCCGGATCGCACTGGCTGCGCTGGACCGGCGCCAGTCCGCGGTGGACGGGGCGCGCCAGTTGGCCGCGCTGGCCGACGCGGTGGTGGTGCAGGTGCTGGACATGGCCGCCGCCGAGGTGCAGGCCGCGCACGGCGCGCTGCCGGGCGGGCGCTTTGCGGTGATCGGTTACGGCAGCCTGGGCGGGCGCGAGCTGAGCTTCGGCTCGGACCTGGACCTGGTGTTCCTGTACGACGCCGACGGCGCTGCAGTGTCCGACGGAGCCAGGCCGCTGGAGCCGGGGCGCTGGTACGCACGCCTGGCGCAGAAGATGGTGGCCCTGCTCGGTGCGGTGACCAGCGCCGGGCGCCTGTACGAAACCGACATGCGGCTGCGCCCGGACGGTGGCAAGAGCCTGCTGGTATCCACGCTGGCCAGCTATGGCGACTACCAGATGCAGCGCGCCTGGACCTGGGAACACCAGGCCCTGGTGCGCGCCCGCGCGGTGGCCGGCGATGCGGCGTTGTGCGCCGATTTCGAGCAGGTCCGCGCGCAGACGCTTGCGCGCCCGCGCGACCGGCAGGCGCTGGCCGACGACGTCAGCCGGATGCGCCAGCGCATGCGTGCCGAACTGGACCGCGGCGATGCGGCGCGCTTCGACCTCAAGCAGGGCGCAGGTGGCCTGGTCGACCTGGAGTTCCTGGTGCAGTACGGCGTACTGGCGCAGGCGGCGGAGCACCCGGCCTTGCTGCAGCCGCGCGATACGCCCGCCATCGTCACCGCGCTGGCGGCAACGGGCTGGCTGGCGCCGGAGGATGCGGCCGCGCTGGGGGATGCCCATGCCAGCCTGGTGGAGGCCGGCCTGGGCTGCACCCTGGATCGCCGCCCGCGCCTGCTGGCCGAGGATGCGGCGGTGGCCGCCGCGCGTGCAGCGATCGCCCGCGCCGTACAGGGCCACGGGCTGGATTTCGAGCCGCCGCAGGCGCCGGCCTGAGCCCGGTCGCGGGTTTGCCGGCGGCGCGGGCGCGACGGGCGCTTCGTGCAGTTTCCGGAAATCCGTGCGCGCGCAGGCCGTTACGCGCGCGGCAGGCCAAGCCGCTGCCGCACCTGCGCGGCCACGCGCGCGGTCTCGCGCAGCGGTTGCACATCGAAGTACGGCAGGCCGGCGTCGGCTTCGCGGACGCGGCCGGAGGCGAGCAACCCGTCCAGGAACCGGCGCAGGCGCCCGCCTGCGCACGTCGGGTCGAGCACGAACACCGGCGCCTGGGTGGCGCAGGCTTCGGACAGCATGTTCACCGAGTCGGCCGTGCACACGATGCGGTCGGCCCATGCCAGCAGCCCGGGGTAGGGGTTGGGAACCTGTCCATCCCACGCCAGGCCGGAGATGCCATCCACCGCATCGCGCACGGCGGCGGCCACGCTCGCCGGGGTGCGTCGCGACACCGTGGCCAGCAGGCTGCCGCCGCTGGCCTGCACGTGGGCGCGCAGGGCGGTGAGCTGGCTGCGCAGCCGCCGTGGCGTCCACGGCGCGTGCCGGGTCGGCCCGCCCACCAGCAGCGCGACCCGGGGTTGCGGCAACGCCTGCAGGTGCGGGTGCGCGACGGCGGCTGCGGCCAGCCAGTCCGCATCCACCGGATGCAGGCTGCCATGCATCGTGACCACGTTCGGGCCGCGCAAGGCATCGTGCTCGGGCACGATCACCAGGTCCCAATGGCGCGGATCGACCCTCGGATCCAGGATCTGCACCGCCGCCACGCCGCGCTCGCGCAGCATGCGCGTGGCCAGCGCGCCCTGGCGGCCGCAGCCGATGGCCAGGGATGGTGGCAGCGGCTGCGCGAGCATCTGCGCAAATCCAGGGCCGAACGCGCGCTCGGCACCCGGCAGGCGACGCGGCGCCAGCCACCGCCACGGCCTGGCCGGCAGCAGCGGCGGGGTGCTGGCGGCGGCGTGCAGGGCGTGCGCCAGCGCCTGGGCCTGGCGCAGGTTGCCGGCGTGGCCATCGGTGAGCAGCCAGGCCCATAGGGGAGTTAATTGTTCCATAAATGATGCTAATTAGTTTCGTGACGGCATGTTTTTATCGCCACTGCAACACTCTACACTTGGCTCCAGATCATTCCCATGGCTGCGACGGTGCAGCCTTCCTTCCATCGATTGCTCAGGAATCCCGCATGTCCCCGCCCCTGAACGATGCCGCCCTGGACCAGTTGTTCCGCAGTGCCCGCACCTACAACGCCTTCAGTGGCGAGGTCGACGATGCCACCCTGCGCCAGCTCTACGAGCTGCTCAAGTGGGGCCCGACCGAGGCCAACACCACGCCGGCGCGTTTCCTGTTCGTGAAGTCGGCGCAGGCCAAGGCGCGGCTGGGTCCGGCGCTGGACCCGGGCAATCACGCCAAGACCATGGCCGCCCCGGTCACAGTCATCATCGGTCGCGACGAGGATTTCCACGACAAGCTGCCCTACCTGTTCCCGCACACCGATGCCCGCGCCTGGTTCGACGGCCCCCGCGCCAGGCGCGAGCGGCCTTCGCTGCGCAACATGTCGCTGCAGGCCGGCTACCTCATCATGGCCGCGCGTGCGCTGGGCCTGGACGCCGGGCCGATGACCGGCTTCGACCATGCCAGGGTCGATGCCGAGTTCTTCGCCGGCACGTCGATCAAGTCCGACATCCTGGTCAACCTTGGCCGCGGCGATCCGGCCAGCATCCATCCGCGTTCGCCGCGACTGCCGTTCGACGAAGCTGCACGCATCGAGTAATCCGTTCAACCTCCCGCGTCCGTGTCACCACCCACACCCGAATCCACAAGGAGCTTCCCATGCGCATCCGCCTGCTGACCGCCGCCGCCGTCCTCGCCCTGGCCACGGGCCCGGCCTTCGCCGCACCGGTCACCTACACCCTCGATCCCACCCATACCAACGTGCTGGCCCAGTGGAACCACTTCGGCTACTCCAACCCGTTCGCCAACTTCGGCGACGTGCAGGGCACCCTGGTGTACGACGCCGACGACATCGCCGCCTCGCGCGTGGAGGTGACCATGCCGCTGTCGGGGCTGGAAGGGTTCAGCAGCGATTTCAACCAGCACCTGCGTGCGGCCGACTTCTTCGACGCCGCCAAGTATCCCAATGCGACCTTCAAGAGCACCCGGGTCGAAGCTGCCGGCCAGAACAAGCTCAAGGTCACCGGCGACCTCACCATCAAGGACATCACCCGCCCGGTGGTGCTGGACGTGACCTTGAACAAGGCCGCGGTCCATCCGATGTCGAACGCGCCGACCATTGGCTTTGACGCCAGCGCCACCATCCGCCGCACCGATTTCGGCGTGGGTGCCTACGTGCCGCACGTGGGCGACGAGGTGACCCTGCGAATCACCACCGAGGCCGCAGCGGCCAAGGCCGAGTAAACCCGGCAGCCCCTCCCCCTGCCGTGCGCCGGCCCGTGTCATGCGGGCCGGTTTTTTTGTGGTTCCAGGTGCCCGGACAGCCGGATGCAGTGTCACGATGCTTCGCAGCGGCGATAGGCGAGAGGCGGGGTCGAGGTGCTTTCGCAGCGTCGTGAGGCGGGAGGCTTGATCGCGGCGGTGCGGTGCGATGCCTGCTGCCGCTCATGTCCCCCGGCTGCGGCCTGCGGCCGCAGCCTCCTCCTTGACCTCCCGTCAGCAGGCATCGCACCACACCGTCCAACGTTCATCGGCCCCCACATGTAGGAGCCGGTCTTGCCGGCGACCCGATGCTCCGGCCTGCGGCCGCAGCCTCCTCCTTGACTTCCCGTCAGCAGGCATCGCACCACACCGTCCAACGTTCATCGACCCCCACATGTAGGAGCCGGTCTTGCCGGCGACCCGATGCGCGCTACGGCATTGCCACCCCCCCCACCCCACCGCGGTCGCCGGCAAGGCCGGCTCCTACGAGGGCGTGCACGCCCCGCACGCAAGGCCGGGGCACCTTCGCCGGTCTTGATGCGGCTTTGGCGTTTCCTTGGCCGCCGGCACCCCTGGGGCGATTTGGCGTGTGGCGTGCTGACGGGAAGTAAAGGAGGAGGTCCGGGCCCGCAGGGCCTGGGCCGGGGGACATGAGCGGCAGCACGCCACACGTCAAAGCGCCCCGACCAACCTCCGGCCTCACGGCGTTCCGGACGTCAAAGCGCCCCGACCAAACCTCCGGCCTCACGGTGTTCAGACGTCCATGCGACGCACATCCCCGGCGGGTTGAACCCATTTCCAACATGACCTGCAGAGCCGGCACGCAGGCCGCCTGCACCGCGGCGCTGCTAGAATCCCGGTGGATTTCCCTTGCGCGCCTGCCATGACCACCACCGCCCCCGTGCCCGCCAACACCCAGACGCGCTACACCGTGCGCCGCAGCGACCTGCCGCTGAGCTGCCCGACCCCGGAGATGACGCTGTGGAACTCGCATCCGCGCGTGTACCTGCCGATCGAGGACGCACCGGACCACCAGGCTCAGTGCCCGTACTGCAGCGCCACCTACCAGTTGGTCGACTGACCGCCGCCCGCGCCGGGCCGGCAGCATGAACCGCCGCCTGACCGTGATCCAGTTGCTGCCCGCGCTGGAATCCGGCGGCGTGGAACGCTCCACCCTCGAGATCGCCGCCGCGCTGGTCGCCGCCGGGCACCGCGCCATCGTCGTCTGCGCCGGTGGCCGCCTGCTGCCCGCGCTGCATGCATGTGGCGGCGAACACATCGCCATGGACATCGGGCGCAAGTCGCCGGCGTCGCTGCGGCATGTGCCGGCGCTGCGCCGGCTGCTGCTGGAGACCGGTGCGCACATCGTCCACGCACGCTCGCGGCTGCCGGCCTGGCTGGGCCGGATCACCCTGGCGACGTTGCCGCAGGCGCGGCGGCCGCACTGGGTGACCACCGTGCATGGGCTCAACTCGCCCAGCCGCTACAGCGCGGTGATGGCCAGCGGCGAGCGCGTGATCTGCGTCTCCGGCAGCGTCCGCGCGCATGTGCTGCAGCACTATCCACGCACCGATCCGCAGTGCCTGCGGGTGATCCCACGCGGGATCGACCCGGCGCTGTTCCCGCGCCGTGCGCAGCCGGACCCGGCCGCGCGTGCGGCGGTGGCGCAGTTGCATCCGGCGCTGGCCGGCGATGGGCCGCTCCTGCTGCTGCCAGGCCGCGGCACACGCCTCAAAGGCCACGCCGATGCACTGGAACTGCTGGCGACGCTGCGGGCCGGGCCGTTTCCCGGCGCGCGGCTGTGGCTGCCCGGCGCGCGCGCGCGCGGACGCGAGGCCTACCTGCGCGAGCTGGAAGGGCGGGCGGCCGGCGCTGGCATGGCCGATGCGGTGCTGTTCACCGCGCCCACCGCGGACATCGCCCAGGCCTATGCGGCCGCCGACCTGGTCTTGCAGCTGTCACGCAAGCCGGAGGCCTTTGGCCGCACCGTGATCGAGGCGCTGGCGGTGGGCCGTCCGGTGCTGGGCTGGGCCCATGGCGGGGTCGGCGAACTGCTGGCCAGTCTGCAGCCGCAGGGCGCGGTGGCGCCGTTCGACGAGCAGGCGCTGGCCGCCACTGCGACCAACCTGCTGCGCGCGCCGCCGCCACCGCCATCGCACGTCGGTTTCAGCCTGCAGGCCATGCAGCACGCCACCCTGGACCTGTATGCCGAACTGGCGCACTGACCACCACGCACCGCTGCCGCGCGCATTCGCGTGGACACCTGCATGGGCCTTGGCCTGCGTGGCGCTGTGGCCGTTGCCGGGTCCGGCCGAGGGTGTACTGGCGCTGGGCGCGCTGGCGGTGCTGGCCCTGCTCGCAGTGGCGCTGGTGCGCGGCCAGGTGCTGCCGTTGCCGGGCCGGGCCGCCGCGCTGGCGAGCGTGCTGTTTGCCGCGTACTGGCTGCCGCAGCTGCTGTCGGCGCCGGACGCGCTGGACCGCGCGCGGGCGTGGAAGGAAGTGGCGGTCGACCTGCGTTACCTGCCGTTCCTGTGGGCAGTGGCGATCGCTGCCGCCGACGCACGCGGCCTGCAGCGGATCGGCACCGGGCTGGCACTGATCGTGGCGGTGTGGAGCGTGGATGCATTGTTGCAGGCGGCATCGGGGACCAGTGCGCTGTTCTGGAGCATGGACAGCCTGCAGCGCGTGGCCGGAGGCGAGGGATTGTGCGAGGTGGGTGCAGCCGATCGCCTCAGCGGCGTGTTCGGCCCATGCAACCTCAAGCTCGGGCTGGTGCTGGCCAGCCTGTCGCCGTTCGCGCTGGCTGCGGCGGCGCGCCGCTTCGACGTGGCCGGCTGGTGCGTGGCGGCGCTGGTGCTGGGCATCACCATCGTCCTGGCCGGTGCGCGCGCGGCCTGGCTGGGTTATGCGCTGGTGCTGGCATGGGCGGGATGGAAGACGCTGGGTCCGCGCCGGCTGCTCGGTTTCGCGGCTGCCGGCGCGCTGGCGATGGCCGCGCTGTACGCGGCCTCGCCGCAACTGCAGCAACGGGTCGCGCGCACTGCGCTGGCGGTGCAGGCCGATGCTGGCGGGGAGGGCGTGGACCAGGCCTTGTCCGGACGCACGCGCATCTGGCAGGGCGCGCTGTGCATGGCGCGTGCGCATCCGCTCAATGGTGTGGGCGTGCGCGGATTCCGCAGTGCCTGGCCGCACTGCGATCCGGCGCCGGAGCAGGCGCCGGCGTGGGGCCAGGGCCAGGCCTACCACGCGCACCAGATCGTGCTGGAGTTGCTCAGCGAAACCGGGATCGCCGGCCTGCTGCTATGGCTGGCAGGCGCCTTCGCCCTGTGGCGTGCGTGGCGCCGGGCCGGCGTGGCCGCGCGCGCGCGCGCCGGCCCTGCGCTGCTGGCACTGGCGGTCACGGTATTCCCGTTCAACACCCACCTGGCGTTCTATTCGACGTTCTGGGGCGGCCTGACCCTGCTGCTGGCCGGCCTGTGCGCCGGCGCGCTGCACGGCCACCACGCGCGCGAGGGGTGAAGCGGCGTTGCATCCCCCTGCACGCGCCGCAGGCCCTGCAGCCGGGTCAGGAAGAGGGAGGCTGCGTGCGCGCGTAATGGTGGCCGCGGCCGTCGGGCTGGCGCTTGAAGCGCCGATGGATCCACAGGTACTGGGCCGGCGCCTCGCGCACCATCGCCTCGATCGCGGCGTTGACCCGGGTGGTGTCGGCCACCACGTCCTGGCTGGGGAAATCCTGCAGCGGTGGCGCCACGCGCAGCACGTAGCGCCCGCCCTCGCGGCGATGGAAGAACGGCACCACCGCGCATCCGGTCAGCCGCGCCAGCTGGTGGGTGGCGGTGATGGTGGAGGCGGGCACGCCGAAGAACGGTGCGAACACCGTGTCCTTGCCGCGCATGTCCTGGTCGGGGGCGTACCACAGCATGCCGCCGCGCTTGAGGTGCCGGATCGCGCCGCGGATGTCGTTGTTGGCGAACATGGCCGTGGCATAGCGCAGGCGCCCGCGCTTGACCGCCCACTCCATCACCGGGTTGCGGTGGCGGCGGTACATGCCGGCCAGCGGCACGTGCGCGCACATCAGCCGGCCGCACATTTCCAGGGTCATGAAGTGGCCGGACACCAGCAGCACCCCGCGGCCCTGTGCCTGCAGCGCGTGCAGCTGCTCCAGGCCTTCGATCCGCGCCTGCACGCCGATCGGCCCCAGCCGGCCCCACCAGGCGCGCGCGAATTCGAACAGGCCGATGCCCAGTGCGTCGAAGCTGTCGCGCAGCAACTGCTGCCGCCATTGCGGGGTCTGCCCGGGGAAGCACAGCGCGATGTTCACCTCGGCCGCATGCCGGCGCGTGCGCCCCAGGCGCAATGCCAGCCGGCCCACGCCCAGGCCGATGGCGCGCTGCCACAGCCATGGCAGCCGCGCGCCCAGCACCATCACGCCCAGGCCCAGCCACATCGGCCAATGGCGCAGGGCGAACGAGGGGCGCGGAGGTGGCGCGTCGGGCGCGGTCATGGCCCCGATTCTACGTGGACGCCACGATTGCCACATCCGCGCTCGGCTATGCTGCGCCGATGACCGACCCCCCCGTGCACAGGGAGCGTGGCGAAGGCGCGTTGCGCGCCCTGTACTCGCTTGCGCTGTACCTGCTCTCGCCACTCACGCTGTACCACCTGGTCGCGCGCGGTTTCCGCGTGCGCGAGTATTTCCGGCGCTGGGACGAGCGCTACGCCGCCTATGGCACCCAGCCCGGGCGCCCATGCGTGTGGCTGCATGCGGTGTCGGTGGGCGAGGTCAATGCTTCGGCGCCGCTGGTCAATGCGCTGCTGCAGCAGCGCCCGGACATCGGCTGGGTGGTGACGACGATCACGCCGACGGGATCCGAGCGCGTGCGCGCGATCTGGGGCGAGCGGGTCAAGCATGTCTATCTGCCCTACGACCTGCCCGGCAGCATGGATCGCTTCCTGCTGCATTTCCGGCCCAGCCTGGCGCTGATCATGGAGACCGAGTTGTGGCCGAACATGCTGTTCGGCTGCCGCGACCTGCGCATCCCGGTGTACATCGTCAACGCGCGCCTGTCGGCGCGATCGCTGCGTGGCTACCGGGTGCTGCGGCCGCTGATCGGGCGGGCACTGCGGACCGTGGCCTGCGTGGCCGCGCAGTCGGACGATGATGCCCGCCGCTACCGGGTGCTGGGTGCACGCCCCGAGCGCGTGCGGGTGCTGGGCAACCTGAAGTACGACATGGCCCTGCCCGAGGGTATCGACGGGTTTGTCGCCGCCTTCAACGCGGCACTGGGCACGCCGCGACCGGTCTGGATCGCGGCCAGCACCCACGAGCACGAGGAGGCCGATGTCATCGCCCTGCACCGGCGCCTGCGTGCGCGCTGGCCCGACCTGCTGCTGCTGTGGGCACCGCGCCACCCGGAGCGCTTCGCCCGGGTGCAGGCGCTGGCGGCCGAGGCCGGATGGCAGGTGGGGACGCGCACGTGCGGCCCGTGGCCACGCCCGGACGATGACGTGTTCGTGATCGACACCCTGGGCGAGCTGATGCCCTTCTACGCCTGCGCGCAGGTCGCCTTCGTCGGCGGCAGCCTGCAGCCGGTGGGCGGGCACAACCTGCTGGAGCCGGCGGCCACCGGCACCGCCGTGGTGACCGGCCCGCACCTGCACAACTTTGCCGAGATCTCGCGGCGCATGACCGCCGCCGGCGCGCTGCGCATCGGCGCCGACATGGCCGCCGTGGGCGACCACCTGCTCGCGTTGCTGGACGATGGCGCGGCGCGCCAGGCGATGGCCGCCGCCGGCAGTGCGTTGCTGGAACGCAACCGCGGCACCTTGCGCAGGACCCTGGAGCTGATCGGCGACGACCTGCCGGCATCGGTGGACGCACCCGCGTCCACCGCGCCGTAGCCGCGCGTCACGCCGCCGGCATCCTGGGATTACTGCGTGGTCTGCTCCGGCGACAGGCGCGCTTCGGCCTCCACGGTGAGCAGGCGGTTGACCTCGCGCATCTGCTCGATGTCCAGCTCGCCGGTGGCTTGCGCCAGCAGCAGCCGGTTGAGCAGGAAGTTGTACTTGGAGCGCGCGTAACCGACCTGCGCGGTGAACAGCGTGCGCTGGTTCTGGACCACGTCCAGCACCGTGCGCGTGCCCACTTCCAGGCCCACCTGCGAGGCGTCGTAGGCGCTCTGCGCCGAGACCACCGCCAGGCGGCGCGCTTCGACCTCGCTCACGCCGGCCACCAGCGCCTGGTAGATGTTGCGGGTGTTGCGCACCACCGCGCGACGCTGCTGCTCGAACTGGTCCTGGGCAATGTCGCGCTGGGCGATGGCCTGGCGCACGCGGGACTGGGTGGCACCGCCGGAGAAGATCGGCACGCTCAGGGTCAGGCCGATGCTCGAGCCGGTGCTGTCGCCGCGGGTGCCGCCGCCGGTGGCCACGGTGTCGCCCCACGCCGCATCCTTGCCCCAGCCGGCGCCCAGCGACAGGGTCGGGTAGTGGCCGCTGCGCGCGGTCTGGACGCTGGCGTCGGCCGCGCCGGCCTGCAGCTTGCTGGCCTGCAGCAGCGGGTTGCGCTCGACCGCCGCGGCGACCCACGCATCGGCGTCCTCGCGCAGGGCCGGCAGTTCGGGGCGGAAATCGTCCGGAAGCGCGCGCAGGTCGTCCACCGGCTGGCCGGTCAGCTCGGCCAGCGCCTGGTAGGCGTCGGCCAGCGCATTGCGCGCCAGGATGGTGTTGGCGCGGGCCTCGTCGAACTGGGCGCGGGCCTCGTGCACGTCGGTGATCGGTGCCAGGCCCACTTCCAGGCGCTTGTCGGCGTAGTCGAACTGGCGCCGGCCGGCGGCCTCGTTGGTCTCGGCCGCGGCCAGCGACTCGATCGCCACCAGCACGTCGAAGTAGGCCGCGGCGGTGCGCACCATCAGGTCGTCGTTGGCGGCATCCAGGGTGTGGCCGGCGGCTTCGCCCAGCGAGCGCTGCGCGCGCAGGTTGGAGAACTGGCCCCAGTTGAACAGGGTCTGGGTCGCGTTCAGGCCATAGCTGCGGGCGGTACTGGTACGGGTGCCGGCCAGGCCGTCCAGCTCGCTGCGGCTGCGGCGCAGGCTGGCGTCGCCGGACAGCTGCGGCAGCAGCGCCGCGCGCGCCTGCACCTGGCCTTCGCGGGTGTAGAGGCTGTTGGACTCGGCGATGGCCAGCTGCGGGTCACCGTTGCGCGCCATCTCATAGGTCTGCAGCAGGTCGGTGGCCTGCGCGGATGCCGAGGCCAGGGCGGCCGCCAGGGCCAGAGCGAGGGAACGGCGGATCATCAGCGGCTTCCTTATGTTGTCTGTGGCCCGGATCGCATCATGGGCCTGCGTGGGGATTGCACGTGAAGGGTGGCCGCGCCGCGTGGCGTGGCCTTCAGAACAGGAACTGCGGCGCGGGGCTGGCGCCCTGCAGGTAGTCCAGTTCGGTTTCAAACAACGATTCAACAGGCGCGGCGTTGACCTGGTCGGCGGCGCGCAGCAGCACGGCCTCCATCACCGGTGCCTGGCCGCGGACCACGAACAGGCGGCCATCCGGGCGCAGCCACTGCAGGAAGCGCTCCGGCACCTGGGCCACCGCGCCGGTCACGCAGACCGCGTCGAACTGGCGCGAGGGCGTGTACTGCAGCGCGTCGGCCACCTCGATGCGCACGTTGCTGCCCAGGCCGGCGGCATCCAGGCGCTCGCGCGCGGCGGCGGCCAGCTCGGGCACCAGTTCCACGCTGACCACCTCGCGCGCCAGTGCGCCCAGGCAGGCGGCCATGTAGCCGCTGCCGGTGCCGATCTCCAGGACGCTGTCGCCAGGCAGCAGCTTGAGCGCCTGCAGGGTGCGGCCTTCGACCACCGGCTTCATCATCCTGGCGCCATGGCCAAGCGGCAGCTCGACGTCGGCATAGGCCAGCGACCGGTGCGCCGCGGGCACGAAGGCCTCGCGCGGCAGCCGGCCGATCGTGTCCAGCACGGTCATGTCCAGCACGTCCCAGGGACGGACCTGCTGTTCCACCATCAATTCACGGGCACGGGCGTAATCGATTGTCATGGCTGCTCGAATCTGGCGCGGGAGGCCGGGCATTCTACTACCGGGCCGGTGCAACCCGGCCCGTACAGGATCGCCGCCGGCGCGCCCGGCTCGCAGTGCCGGAAGTCACCGGGACCCTCGCCCGGGTCATGCATCGGGTGCCTCAGGTGGCATACGCACGCAGGAAGAACTCGGTGGTGGCGTCGATGTGGCGGGACACCTCTGCGGTGCTGTGGCCCGGGCACAGGCCACAGATCAGCATCGGATGCAGCTCGCCCTTGAGCAGGCTGAAGAACTGCGAGGCGGCCAGCGGCACGTCGTCGATGCGCAGCTGGCCGGCATCCACGCGGGTCTGCAGGAAGCCGGCAAACACCTCCTGGATGCGGCGCGGGCCGGCATCCCAGAACAGCTCGCGCAGCTCGTATTCGGCGCTGTCCGGGGTGCTCATCATGCGGTGCATGCGGATCGCCTCCTCGCTGGTGATCAGCTGGAAGAAGGCGTGCCCGATGGCCCGCAACTGCTCGCGCAGCGGGCCTTCCGGCGGGCGCACGAACAGGTCGTCGGGCAGGACCTCGCGGCACTTGGCCGCGATCGCGGCCGAGAACAGGGTCTCCTTGTCGCCGAAGTGGCTGTACACGGTGAGCTTGGAGACCCCGGCGGCGGCGGCGATCTGGTCCATGCTCACGCCCTGGTAGCCCAGTTCGACGAACAGGCGCTTGGCCGCGTCCAGGATCGAGGCGCGTTTGGCCAGGTCCTTGGGGCGGCCCGGTCCGGCCGGGCGGGGCGGCGCTGCGGGCGCTCTGGCAGGGGGCGTGTCGCGGGTCATGCAGTAATACTAGACTACGTGGTTTTCTATTTATACCATACCGCCCGGTTCACTATCCTCCATCCATGGACTCCGGGACGCACGCGATGAAGCAGGGATACGGCACGAGCGGTGCGGTCTTGGTGATGATCGGGGCGATCATGGCGGTGCTGGCCGGTTGCAGCGGCGAGCCGGCCGCCACGCCCGTATCGCGCCCGGTGTGGGTGGTGCAGCCGCAGGCGGCCGGAGCCGCCGCGGGCATGGCCTTCCCCGGCGAGGTGCACGCGCGCCAGGAGAGCCCGCTGGCGTTCCGGGTGGGCGGCAAGCTGGTGCGCCGGCACGTGGATGCCGGCGCCCGGGTGGCCAGCGGCCAGGTCCTGGCCGAACTGGATCCCGGCGACCAGGCGCTGCAGGCGCAGGCCGCACAGGCCCAGGCAGCGGCGGCGGACGCCGAGCTGGCGCGGGCCAAGGGCGAACTGGAGCGCTATCGCGCACTGGTCGACCAGCAACTGGTCAGCCGCTCGGCCTTCGAGGCGCAGCAGGCCGCCTACGAAGCGGCGGCCGGGCAGGCGCGCGCGGCGCGTGCGCAACGCGACGTGGCCAGCAACCAGGCCGCCTACACCGACCTGCGCGCGCCGCATGACGGGGTGATTGCCTCGCGCGCGGTGGAAGCCGGACAGGTGGTGGCGGCCGGGCAGACCGTGTTCGTCCTGGCCGCCGATGGCGGGCGCGAGGTTGCCATCGCCCTGCCGGAGGCCGGCATCGGCGCCCACGCGGTGGGCGACAAGGCCATGATCGAACTGTGGAACGACCCCGGGCGCATGCTGCCCGGGCAGATCCGCGAGATCGCCGCAGCGGCCGACCCGCACACCCGCAGCTACGCGGCGCGGGTGGCGCTGGACGAGGCCGCCGCCGGACGCGCCAGCCTCGGCCAGAGCGCGCGCGTGTACCTGCAGGCGGCCCGCGACGGCGCGGCCCTGCGCGTGCCGCTGGCGGCATTGCAGCGTGGCGAGCAGGACAGCGCGGCGGTATGGGTGGTGCGTGCGGGCACCACGGTGCAGGTGCCGGTACGGGTACACGACTACGGCAGCGACAGCGTCGCCATCGATGGCGCGCTGGGTCCGGAAGACTGGGTGGTGGCTGCCGGCGGGCACCTGTTGCGCGAGGGCCAGCCGGTGCTGCCGGTGGACCGGGACAACCGGCCGGTGGCGCCGGCCGCAGCGCAGGCCGCAAAGCCGTCCGCAGCGGACGGGCGCTGAGCCATGCGCCGCTTCAACCTGTCGGAGTGGGCGCTCAACAATCGCGGCCTGGTGCTGTACGCGATGGTCGCCGTGGCCCTGATCGGCGCGTGGTCGTACCTGCGCCTGGGCCAGAGCGAGGACCCTCCCTTCACGTTCAAGGCGATGGTGGTGCACACGCTGTGGCCGGGCGCCACCGCCGAGGAAGTCTCGCTGCAGGTGACCGAGCGGATCGAGAAGGCGGTGATGAACACCGGCCGCTACGAGTTCGTGCGCAGCTACTCGCGCCCGGGCGAGTCGCAGGTGATCTTCATGGCCACCGACTCGATGCCCTCCAGCCAGGTGCCCGAGCTGTGGTACCAGATCCGCAAGAAGGTCGGCGACATCCAGGCAACCCTGCCACAGGGCGTGGTCGGCCCGTTCTTCAACGACGAGTTCGGCGACACCTTCGGCAACATCTACGCCCTGACCGGACCCGGCTTCGACTACGCCATCCTCAAGGACTACGCCGACCGCATCCAGCTTGAGCTGCAGCAGGTGGCCGACGTGGGCAAGGTCGACCTGCTGGGCCTGCAGGACGAGAAGATCTGGATCGAGATCGACAACACCCGGCTGGCCACCCTGGGCATTCCGTTGCAGGCGGTGCAGCAGGCGCTGGAAGGGCAGAACGCGGTGCTGCCGGCCGGCTTCTACGAGACCGGCACCGAGCGCGTGCAGTTGCGCGTGGACGGGCCGTTCCGCAGCGTGGAGGAGATCGCCGCGTTCCCGGTGCGTGCCGGCGGGCGCACCATCCGCCTGGCCGACGTGGCGCGCGTGCACCGCGGTTTCTCCGACCCGGCGGCGCCGCGCATGCGCTTCATGGGCCAGGACGCCATCGGCATCGCCGTGGCCATGCGCGATGGCGGCCACATTCTGCGCCTGGGCGACGCGCTGGAGGATGCGTTCGCGCGCCTGCAGGGCACGCTGCCGGCGGGCATGGAACTGCGCAAGGTCTCCGACCAGCCGCAGGCGGTGCGCGATTCGGTGGGCGAGTTCGTGCGGGTGTTGTCCGAGGCGGTGACCATCGTGCTGCTGGTCAGCTTCTTCTCGCTGGGCCTGCGCACCGGCCTGGTGGTGGCGGTGTCCATCCCGCTGGTGCTGGCGATGACCTTCGCGACCATGTACTGGTTCGGCATCGGCCTGCACAAGATTTCGCTGGGCGCGCTGGTGCTGGCGCTGGGCCTGATGGTGGACGACGCGATCATCGCGGTGGAGATGATGGCGATCAAGATGGAACAGGGCTTCGACCGCCTGCGTGCGGCCAGTTTCGCCTGGGAGTCCACTGCGTTCCCGATGCTCACCGGCACCCTGATCACCGCCGCCGGGTTCCTGCCCATCGCCACGGCGGCGTCCAGCACCGGCGAGTACACCCGCTCGCTGTTCCAGGTGGTGACCATCGCCTTGCTGGTGTCGTGGATCGTCGCGGTGCTGTTCATCCCGTGGCTGGGCGACAGGATGCTGCCGGACCTGGCGCACCCGAAGCCGCCGCGTCCCGGCAGCCTGGCCGCGCGCCGGCGTGCGTGGCGCGAGCGCCAGGCCGACCGCTGGCCGCAGTACGCCTTCGTGCTTGCCCCGGCTCCGGTCCCGGCCGAGGGCCACCACCACGACCCTTACCAGACCGCGTTCTACCGCCGCTTCCGGCGCCTGCTGGATGCATGCCTGCACCGGCGCTGGTGGGTGATCGGCGCCACCGCCGCGCTGTTCGTGCTGTCGCTGCTGCTGTTCCGCTTCGTGCCGCAGCAGTTCTTCCCCGACTCCACCCGTCCGGAACTGATGCTGGACATGGAGCTGGCCGAAGGTGCATCGCTGCGCGCCACCGAGGTCCAGGCCCGGAAGCTGGAGGAACTGCTGCAGGGACGCGAAGGCGTGGCCAACTACGTGGCGTACATCGGCACCGGCTCGCCGCGCTTCTACCTGCCGCTGGACCAGCAACTGCCGGCGACCAACTTCAGCCAGTTCGTGGTGCTGGCCAGCGACCTGCAGGCGCGCGAGGACCTGCGCCACTGGTTGCTGGAAGACGTGGTGCCGCGCTTCCCCGAACTGCAGATGCGCGTGACCCGGCTGGAGAACGGCCCGCCGGTGGGCTACCCGGTGCAGTTCCGGGTGTCCGGCGAGCACGTCGGCCAGGTGCGTGCGATCGCCCGCCAGGTGGCCGAGCGGGTGCGCGCCAATCCGCATACCACCAACGTCAACCTGGACTGGGATGAGCCCAGCAAGGTGGTGCGCCTGGAGGTGGACCAGGATCGCGCCCGCGCGCTGGGCGTGAGCAGCGCGCAACTGGCGCAGTTCCTGTCGGCGCAGCTGTCCGGCTACTCGGCCAGCACCTACCGCGAGGGCAACGAGCTGGTCGGCATCATGCTGCGCGGCGGCGAGGGCGACCGCGCGCAGCTGGAAATGCTCGACAGCCTGGCCATTCCCACCGGCGATGGCGGCAACGTGCCGCTGTCGCAGGTGGCGCGGCTGCGGCACGTATTCGAGGACGGCATCATCTGGCACCGCGATCGCCTGCCCACGGTGACCGTGCGCGCCGACATCAGCGACGAACTGTTGCCGGCCGCGGTGACCGCGCAGATCGATCCGACCCTGGATGCACTGCGCGCGCAGTTGCCGCAGGGCTACCGGCTGCAGGTCGGCGGCTCGGTGGAGGATTCGGCGCGCGGGCAGGATTCGATCAAGGCCGGGATGCCGCTGTTCCTGATCGTGGTCACCACCTTGCTGATGCTGCAGCTGCGCAGCTTCTCGCGCACGTTGCTGGTGCTGGTGACCGCGCCGCTGGGGCTGATCGGTGCCTGCTGGTTCCTGCTGCTGTTCCGCATGCCGTTCGGCTTCGTCGCGTTGCTGGGCACGATTGCACTGGCCGGCATGGTGATGCGCAACTCGGTGATCCTGGTCGACCAGATCGAGCAGGATATCGGCGCCGGGCACGACCGCTGGCACGCCATCGTCGATGCAACCGTGCGCCGGTTCCGCCCCATCGTACTGACCGCACTGACGGCGGTGCTGGCGATGATCCCGCTGTCGCGCAGTGCGTTCTACGGCTCGATGGCGGTGGCGATCATGGGCGGCCTGGTGGTGGCCACGGCGCTGACCCTGCTGTTCCTGCCCGCGCTGTACGCGGCCTGGTTCCGGGTCAAGCCAGAGGAAGCCCTGTAGGAGCCCGCCTTGCGGGCGACCTCAGGTGCGCCAACGTCCCACACAACACACCGCGCCGCGGTCGCCGGCGAGACCGGCTCCTACACACGGGGACGTCAAGGGCGTGATTGCAGGAGCCCGTCTTGCGGGCGACCTCAGGTGCGCCACAACGTCCCACACGACACACCGCGCCGCAGTCGCCGGCGAGACCGGCTCCTACACACGGGGACGTCAAGGGCGTGATTGCAGGAGCCCGTCTTGCGGGCGACCTCAGGTGCGCCACAACGTCCCACACGACATACCGCGCCGCGGTCGCCGGCGAGACCGGCTCCTACACGCGAGGGACGTCGAGGGCGTGATTGTAGGAGCCCGTCTTGCGGGCGACCTCAGGTGCGCCAACAACATCCCACACGACATAGCGCTCCGCGGTCGCCGGCGAGACCGGCTCCTACACGCGGGGACGTCAAGGGTGTGATTGCAGGAGCCCGTCTTGCGGGCGACCAACAGGAACCTGCATCACGCGCCGGGTTTGCGCTGTCCGCCCGCCGAATCCTCCTGCAGCAATCCGATCAGCGCCTGCGCCGCGCGCGACAGGGTGCGGCCGCCATGCACCACGTATCCGAGCTGGCGTGACAACTGCACGCCCGGCACCGCCAGCACCTGCACCTGCGCGTCCACCATCGTCTGCGGCAGCGCGCTCCAGGCCAGGCCCACCGAGACCATCATCTTGATCGTCTCCATGTAGTTGGTGGTCATCCGCAACTGCAGCGACAGCCCCTGCCGGGCGAAGGTCTGGGCCACGATGCGGTGGGTGAAGGTACCGGGGTCCGGCAGTACCGCCGGGTGCGCCGCAATGTCGGCCAGGGTCGTGGCCCGCATCCGCGCCAGCGGGTGGTCGGGCGCTACCGCGAACTGCAGCGGGTCGTGCCACACGCCGGTCGAGTGCAGCGGCGGCTCGGTCGGGCCCAGGGTGGTGACTGCCAGTTCCACCTCGCCGGCCAGCACCTGGGCATAGGCCTGCTCCGAATCCATGAAGCGGATGTCCAGCGCCACGCGCGGGTGCGCCGCGGTAAACCGGCGCAGCAGGTTGGGCAGCCGGTGCAGGCCGACGTGGTGGCTGGTGGCCACGCTCAGCCGGCCGCCGATGTGCTGGCCCAGGTCGGCCAGTGCGCGCCGCGCCGCCTCGCCCTCGGCCAGGATCTGCCGCGCGCGCGGCAGCAGCAGGCGCCCGGCCTCGGTCAGCACCACCTGCCGGCCCAGGCGGTCGAACAGCCGCGCCTGCAGCGCGTCTTCCAGCAGCGCGATGCGCTTGCTTACCGCGGGCTGGGTCAGGTGCAGGTGTTCGGCGGCGGCCGAGAAGCCGCCATGGTCGGCCACCGCCACGAAGGCGGCCAGATTGGGCCAGTCCATGTGCATTCCCAATTGGAATGGAATGGATAAAAAATATCCATTTGAGTTATCAATGGCAAGCCGGCAGGATGAACCTCCAGCCGGCGGGCCGTTGCCCGCCACCGCCAGACACCACCGAGGCACGCATGGCCGGCAAGACCCTGTACGACAAGCTGTGGGAGATGCACGAAGTGACCCGTCGCGACGACGGTTCCTCGCTGATCTACATCGACCGCCACATCCTCCACGAGGTCACCTCGCCGCAGGCGTTCGAGGGCCTGCGCCTGGCCGGGCGCACGCCGTGGCGGGTGGGCGCCAACATCGCCACCCCCGACCACAACGTGCCCACCACCCGCGCCGAGCGCGCAGGCGGGCTGATGGCCATTGCCGATCCGGTCTCGCGCTTGCAGGTGCAGACCCTGGGCGAGAACTGCGAGGACTTCGGCATCCTGGAATTCAAGATGGACGACGTGCGCCAGGGCATCGTCCACGTGGTCGGCCCCGAGCAGGGCGCGACCCTGCCGGGCATGACCGTGGTCTGCGGTGATTCGCACACGTCCACGCATGGCGCATTCGGCGCGCTGGCGCACGGCATCGGCACCTCCGAGGTCGAACACGTGCTGGCCACCCAGTGCCTGGTGGCCAAGAAGATGAAGAACATGCAGGTGCGGGTGGAAGGCACCCTGGGCCCGGGCGTGACCGCCAAGGACATCGTGCTGGCGATCATCGGCCACATCGGCACGGCCGGCGGCAACGGCCATGCGCTGGAGTTTGCCGGCAGCGCGATTCGCGAGCTGTCCATCGAAGGCCGCATGACCATCTGCAACATGGCCATCGAGGCCGGCGCGCGGGTGGGCATGGTGGCGGTGGACGAGAAGACCATCGACTACGTGAAGGGCCGCCCGTTCGCGCCGAAGGGCGCGGACTGGGACAAGGCGGTGGCGGTGTGGGAGACGCTGGTCTCCGACCCCGATGCCGTGTTCGACACCGTGGTCGAACTGCGCGCGCAGGACATCAAGCCGCAGGTCAGCTGGGGCACCTCGCCGGAAATGGTGCTGGCCGTGGACCAGAACGTGCCCGACCCGGATCGGGAGGCCGACCCGGTGAAGAAGGATTCGATCCTGCGCGCACTCAAGTACATGGGGCTGCAGCCCAACCAGCCGATCACCGCGATCCGCCTGGATCGCGTGTTCATCGGCTCGTGCACCAACTCGCGCATCGAGGACCTGCGTGCGGCCGCTGCGGTGGCGCGCGGGCGCAAGGTGGCGTCGAGCATCAAGCAGGCGCTGGTGGTGCCCGGCTCGGGCCTGGTCAAGGCACAGGCCGAGGCCGAGGGCCTGGACAAGGTGTTCATCGAAGCCGGCTTCGAGTGGCGCGAGCCGGGCTGCTCGATGTGCCTGGCGATGAACCCGGACAAGCTGGGCAGCGGCGAGCATTGCGCGTCCACCTCCAATCGCAATTTCGAAGGCCGCCAGGGCGCCGGTGGCCGCACCCACCTGGTGAGCCCGGCGATGGCCGCGGCGGCGGCGGTGGCCGGCCATTTTGTCGATGTACGCGAACTGGCGGAAGCCTGAGGAAGATCCGACGATGAAAGCCTTCACCACCCATACCGGCCTGGTCGCTCCGCTGGATCGTGCCAACGTCGACACCGACCAGATCATCCCCAAGCAGTTCCTGAAGTCGATCAAGCGCACGGGCTTCGGCCCCAACCTGTTCGACGAGTGGCGCTACCTGGACGTGGGCGAGCCCGGGCAGGACAGCTCCAACCGTCCGCTCAACCACGACTTCGTGCTCAATTTCCCGCGTTACGCCGGTGCCAGCGTGCTGCTGGCGCGCGAGAACTTCGGTTGCGGCTCCTCGCGCGAGCATGCGCCGTGGGCGCTGGAGGAATACGGCTTCCGCGCGATCATCGCGCCCAGCTTCGCCGACATCTTCTTCAACAACAGTTTCAAGAACGGTCTGCTGCCGATCGTGCTGGAGGCGGGCGAGGTCGATGCGCTGTTCGCGCAGTGCGAGGCCACCGAGGGCTACGCGCTGACGGTGGACCTGGCGACCCAGACGGTCACCCGCCCGGACGGGGTGCAATACCGTTTCCAGATCGACGCCTTCCGCAAGCACTGCCTGTTCAACGGCCTGGACGATATCGGCCTGACCCTGCAGGAGAAGGACGCGATCGTGGCGTTCGAGGCGCGCCACAAGGCGGCGCAGCCGTGGCTGTTCAACGCGGGCATCGCGGCCAACTAGCCCGTCCGCGCCGTCGGCATGTCGATGTTCCCTCGTCGTGTAGGAGCCGGTCTTGCCGGCGACCCGGCACGGCCCGGGTCATTGCCAGCGCCAGACACCGCATCGGGTTACATCGCGCCACGTCATCCCTCGCCGCGGTCGCCGGCGAGGCCGGCCCCTACAGGGCGGGGTGGCGCGGCTGTTGTAGGAGCCCGTCTTGCGGGCGACCTCCCGCGCGTCACGGTGCCCTGGGCGTCACGCCGCGCCGCGGTCGCCGGCAAGGCCGGCTCCTACAACCGAAGACGCATCATTGATCGAAGCCGTCATCGATACATCGACGGACAGCGCGCGCCCACCGGAGTGAGTGGCCCTGACCCGGAAACGAAAACGCCGCCATCTGGCGGCGTTTTCGCATGCAACGTGGAACAGAGGAGTCAGTACACGCCCTGGGCCAGCATCGCGTCGGCGACCTTCACGAAGCCGCTGATGTTGGCACCATCCACGTAGTTCACCGTGCCGTCCTTGCGCTTGCCGTGGCGCACGCAGTTGCCGTGGATGTCCTTCATGATCGCGTGCAGGCGCTCGTCCACTTCGGCGTGGTGCCAGGACAGGCGCAGCGCGTTCTGGCTCATCTCCAGGCCCGAGGTGGCCACGCCGCCGGCGTTGGAGGCCTTGCCCGGCGCATACAGCGTGCCCGACTCCAGGAACACGTCCACCGCTTCCAGCGTGGACGGCATGTTGGCGCCTTCGGCCACGCACACCACGCCGTTCTTGACCAGGGTGCGCGCGTCATCCTCGTCCAGTTCGTTCTGGGTCGCGCAGGGCAGGGCGATCTGCGCCGGGATGTGCCACGGACGCTTGCCCGGCAGGTAGTCGAAGCGCGGGTCTTCGCCCAGTTCGGCCAGGCGGCCGCGGCGCAGGTTCTTCAGGTCCGCGACCTGGGCGATGGCCTCGGCGTCGAAGCCGTCGGCGGCGTACAGGGTGCCGTCCGAATCGCTGAAGGTCAGCACCTTGCCGCCCAGCTCGGTGGACTTGAACGCGGCGTACTGGGCCACGTTGCCCGAGCCGGAGATCAGCACGTCGGCGCCATGGGTCTGGCGGTTGGCGTACTGCAGCATCTGCTCGACGAAGTACACCGTGCCGTAGCCGGTGGCTTCCGGGCGCATCAGGCTGCCGCCATAGGCGATGCCCTTGCCGGTGAACACGCAGCCGGCCTGGTTGGACAGCTTCTTCATCATGCCGGCCATGTAGCCGACCTCGCGCGCGCCCACGCCGATGTCGCCGGCCGGCACGTCGGTGTCCGGGCCCAGGTAGCGGTACAGCTCCAGCATCAGCGCCTGGCAGAAGCGCATCACCTCGCCATCGCTCTTGCCCTTGGGGTCGAAGTCCGAGCCGCCCTTGCCGCCGCCCATGGGCAGCGTGGTCAGCGCGTTCTTGAAGGTCTGCTCGAAGGCCAGGAACTTCAGGATCGACAGGTTCACCGACGGGTGCAGGCGCATGCCGCCCTTGAACGGGCCGATCGCCGAGCTGTGCTGGACGCGCCAGGCGCGGTTGACCTGCACCTGGTTGTGGTCGTCGACCCAGGCCACCCGGAACTGGACGACCCGCTCGGGCTCGACCAGGCGCTCGATCAGCCCTTCGCGGGCGTACTCGGGATGGCGCTCCAGGAACGGCCACAGGCTGGCGGTGACTTCACGCACCGCCTGCAGGAACTCGGGCTGGTGCGGGTCGCGGCGTTGCACCCGCGTCAGGAATTCTTCCCGTGATCCGGGCATGGTCATGGCGCTCTCTCCCCTGGTGTGATGTTTGATGTCGTGTTCGGTACGCGCGGCCGCTCAGGCGAGGCGGTCGATGACCGCCTGCGCGGCCTGGGCGGTGGACAGCGCGCTTCCGGGCGCGGCCAGGTCGGCGGTGAAGGCGCGTGCCTGCAGCGCGGCGTCGACCGCCGCTTCGATGGCCGCCGCTTCGCGCTCCAGCCCCAGCGAATGGCGCAGCAGCAGCGCGGCGCTGAGGATGGTGGCGTAGGGATTGGCGATGCCCTTGCCGGCGATGTCCGGTGCCGAGCCGTGGATGGGCTCGTACAGCCCGACCTGGCGCCCGGCCCCCTGCGATCCGTCACCCCCGGCCTTGCCCGCGCCCAGCGAGGCCGAGGCCAGCAGGCCCAGCGAGCCGGCCAGCATCGAGGCCTCGTCGGTGAGGATGTCGCCGAACATGTTCTCGGTGACGATCACGTCGTAGGCGCGCGGCCGCGACAGCAGGTGCATGGCCATGGAATCGACCAGTTGGTGTTCCACGGTCACGTCCGGGAATTCCTCGCGCATCACCCGCGCGGTCACGTCGCGCCACAGGCGCGAGGTCTCCAGCACGTTGGCCTTGTCCACCGAGGTGAGCTGGCCGCGGCGGCTGCGCGCCAGGGTGGCGGCGTTGCGCACCACCCGCTCGACCTCGGCCACGGTGTAGCGGCACATGTCGGTGGCATCGCTGTCGCTGCGGGTCTTGTCGCCGAAGTAGATGCCGCCGGTGAGCTCGCGCACGACCATGATGTCCACGCCTTCCAGCAGCTCGGACTTGATCGGCGAGGCGCCCAGCGCGGCCGGGTGCGGCTTGACCGGGCGCAGGTTGGCGAACAGGCCCAGGCCCTTGCGGATCGCCAGCAGGCCCTGCTCCGGGCGCACCTTGGCGTTGGGGTCGGACCACTTGGGCCCGCCCACCGCGCCCAGCAGCACCGCGTCGGCCTTGCGTGCGGCGTCCAGGGTGGCGGCCGGCAGCGGCTCGCCGTGGCGGTCGATGGCGATGCCGCCGATATCGTGCTCGTGGAAGGCGAAGGTGTGGCCGTAGCGGGTGGCGATGGCCTCGAGCACCGGCAGGGTGGCGGCGATGATCTCGGGACCGATGCCGTCTCCGGGCAGTACGACGATGTCAGCGTGCATGGATGTGGATCTCGTGGAAGCGATGAAGATGGAAGCGGGCGGCGGCCGTGGCGGGCACGCGGTCCGGAAGGCGTTGCACGCGCGCGCAGCGGCCGCCAGGCGGCGGGGCGTGCGCGGCGGTGCCGGTCAGCCGGACGATTTTCGCGAACCGTCGCAGGCGACGGTGGAAACATCCGGCGCCCGGGCTCCGCCCGGTGCGGCCTGGGGGGTGTCGTCCGGCACGGGCGTGCCCGGATGCGGATACGGCGTGTCCGAGCGCCTGCGCGAGAGCGCGCGGTACACCGCCGCGTCGAACGTCAACGCGGCGGCCGGGTTGCTTTCGGCCGGCATCAGGTATCAGCCCCGCGGTCGCGTCCGACACGGTGCCGCGCCGCTGCCGGCGGCGGAAGGATGCAGGCGCCACCGCCATCCATGCCGCGGCGTGGCGGCAGTCCCGGATGGCGTCCCGTTTGCAGGGCGGCGGCGAGCAACATCATGCGCATGGATCAGGCAGTGGCCAGGCGTTCGCTGGCCGTCCCCTGGCGCTGGCGCAGCAGGCGGTTGGCCACGTCCAGCCAGGCCAGCGCGCTGGCTTCGATGATGTCGCGGCTGGTGCCGGTGCCTTCGTACTCGGTGTCGCCGTGGCGCACGCTCAGGCTGGCCTCGCCGCGGGCGTCCGCGCCCAGGCCCACGCTGTGCACCTGGTAGCTTTCCAGGCTCAGCTGGACGCCGGTGGCGGCGGCCAGTGCGGCAAACAGCGCGTCCACCGGGCCGTCGCCTTCGGCGGTCTCGGCCACGCTGCGTCCTTCCGGATCGGACAGCTCCACCGACGCGCTGGCGCGCTGGCCCAGGTCGCTCAGGGTCAACGAGGCCAGGCGGTAGCCATCGCCATCGCCGTCGCCGGTGCCCTGCATCAGGGTCTGCAGGTCCGAATCGGTGACCACGCGCTGCTGCTCGCACAGGGCCTTGAAGCTGGTGAACACCAGTTCCAGCTCGCCCTCTTCCAGGTAATAGCCCAGGGCGCGCAGGCGCTGCTCGACCGCGGCGCGGCCGCTGTGCCGGCCCAGCACCATCTGCGTGTCCGGCCAGCCCACGTCCTGCGGGCGCATGATTTCGTAGGTGCCGCGATGGCGCAGCATGCCGTGCTGGTGGATGCCCGACTCGTGGGCGAACGCATTGCTGCCCACCACCGCCTTGTTGCGCTGCACCGGCATGCCGATCAGGCGCTGCAGCAGTTGCGAGGTCGGCACCAGGCGACGGGTGTCGATGCCGGTGTCGGCCTCGAAGAACGCGCCACGCACCTTCAGCGCCATCACGATCTCTTCCAGCGCGCAGTTGCCCGCACGCTCGCCGATGCCGTTGATGGTGCACTCCACCTGGCGCGCGCCACCTTCGATGGCGGCCAGGGTGTTGGCCACGGCCAGGCCCAGGTCGTTGTGGCAGTGCGCGCTGAACACCACCTTGTCCGCGCCCGGTACCCGCGCGATCAGGCCGCGGAACAGGTTGCGGATTTCCTCCGGCGTGGTGAAGCCCACCGTGTCGGGCACGTTGATGGTGGTGGCGCCGGCGGCAATCGCCGCGGCGACCACTTCATGCAGGAAGTCTTCCTCGGTACGGGTGCCGTCCTCGGTGGAGAACTCGATGTCGTCGATATGGCGCTTGGCGTAGGCCACGCTCTCCACCACCCGGTCCAGTACCTGCTGGCGGGTCATGCGCAGCTTGTGCTCGCGGTGCAGCGGGCTGGTGGACAGGAACACGTGCAGGCGCGGGCGCGCAGCCGCTTCCAGTGCGCGCAGGGAGATGTCGATGTCGGCCGGCAGGCAGCGCGAGAGCACCGCCAGCACCGGTTCGCGCAGCTCCTGGCCGATCAGGGCCATGGCCTCGCGGTCGGACTGCGAGCTGGCCGGGAAGCCGGTCTCGATCACGTCCGCGCCCAGCTCGGCCAGGGCGCGGGCCATCACCACCTTCTGCGGCGGGGTCATGCTGCAGCCGGGCGATTGCTCGCCGTCGCGCAGGGTGGTGTCGAATACCCGGATGCGGGCCGGGGAGATGGGCGCGTTCACCAGGTGAACTCCTCTTCGCTGACGGGCTGCTGGACCGGTGAGGGCGCAGCCGCGGAAATGGTGGCGGATGGGGACAGGTTAGCGGTTGGGCGGCGCTTTGCCACGGGGGTGCTTTTGCGCGCTGCAGCATCCGCCGGTTCGGCGGCCGGCCCGGGCTCGCCGGTGCGGCGCCGGGGTTTGCGCGGCGGCCGTGGCCGCACCTCCGACAGCAAGGTGGCCAGGGTGGCCGCGTCGATGTTGCCGCCGGACACCACCGCGCACTTGCGCTTGCCCGCCACCCGGCGGCCGGCGGCCAGGGCCAGGGCGCCGGCGCCCTCGGCGATCAGGTTTTCCTCAAGCGCCAGGCGGACCACGGTTTCGCGCAGTTCCGCCTCGCGCACGATCACCACGTCGTCGAGCAGGCGCGCGCACATGCGCCGGGTGAGGAAGCCGGGCACCTTCACCCGCACGCCGTCGGCCAGCGAGCTGACCGGCGCGATCTCGCGCACGTCGCCCTTGATCGCGCGGGCCATCGCGTCCACGCCCTCGACCTGGGCGCCGACCACGCGCACGCCCTGCGAGCGCAGCGCCAGGGCCACGCCGGAGGCCAGCCCGCCGCCGCCGATGGGCACGATGACCACGTCCGGGGCGTGCGGGGCGATCTCGATGCCGATGGTGCCCTGGCCGGCAATCACGTCCGGGTCGTCGAAGGCGGACAGGAAGCGGTAGTCGTTCTGCTCGGCCAGTTGCACGGCGAAGGCATAGGCCTCGTCGTAGCAGTCGCCGTGCTGGCGCACGGTCGCGCCCCAGTGGGCCACGCCGGCGATCTTGTTTTCCGGCGCGCCGTGCGGCATCACCGTGATCGCCTGCACGCCCAGGCGGTAGGCGGCCCACGCCACGCCCTGGGCATGGTTGCCGGCCGAGGCGCAGATCACCGGGCGGCGGTCGCCGCGCTCGGCCGCGGCCAGCATCGCATTGAGCGCGCCGCGCACCTTGTAGGAGCCGGTGCGCTGCAGGTTTTCCAGCTTGAGCATCACCCCGAAGCGCTCGGCAAGGTGCATCGGGGTGACCGGCAGGTAAGGGCGCAACCGCGCCTGCGCGGCCAGCACCTCGGCCACACCGACGTCGCCGACGTCGGCTTCCCCGGTGTCGGCGCTGGCGAGGCCGGCCTCAGGCATGACCGGCATGGCCGCGGGCCCGCGTGCAATGTCGAAGAAGACACCTCCGCACCACTGCCTCCGCATGGGCGGCAGTGGCGGTCACGGAGGCGGCCGGGCGGGTATTCACTGCACCGCCTCGGCGGCCGCGGCGTCTTCCAGGGCGACGATGTCCACCGCCTCGCAGTCATAGACCTTCTGCAGCTGGCGCTTGAGCGTTTCGGCCGGACGGCTGCCGTCCACCACCAGCTGCAGCCGCCAGCGCCCGTCGTCGCCGTCGGTGCCGCCGCTGATCGCGCGCGGCGCGAAGCCACGGCGCTCGGTCATGCCGATCACGCGCACCAGTGCGCCCTCCACGGGCTTCAGCACCAGGTCAAGCCGGTAACGCATGCGCGGACTCCGCCTTCTGTTCGTTGGGATTGGATTCGAGCATGGTGCTGTTGGCGGTGTTGGGCGGCACCAGCGGCCAGACGTTGGCGCGTGCGTCGATCACCACGTGCAGCAGGCCCGGGCCGGGGGCGGCCAGCAGTGCGGCCAGCGCACCATCCACGTCGGCGCGGCGGTCGATGCGGGTGGCGGGGATGCCGCACACGCGCGCCAGCGCGCCGAAGTCGGGATTGTCGGACAGGTCGATCTCGCTGTAGCGCTTGTCGAAGAACAGTTCCTGCCACTGCCGGACCATGCCCAGCGAGCTGTTGTCCAGCAGGATCATCTTCACCGGCAGCTTGCAGCGGGCCACGGTGACCAGCTCCTGCACGTTCATCATGAAGCTGCCATCGCCGGAAACCAGCACCACCGGCCGCTCCGGGCAGGCGAACTGCGCGCCCATCGCCGCCGGCAGGCCGAAGCCCATGGTGCCCAGCGCGCCGGAGGTCAGGTGGTTGCGAGGATGGTTGAAGCGGCAATGCTGGGCCACCCACATCTGGTGCTGGCCCACGTCGCAGGCGATCACCGCATCGGGCGACAGCTCGCTGACGCGCTTGAGCAGGGCCGGGGCGTAGATGTCCTGGCCGGGGGCGTCGTAGCGCGCGGCGTGCTTCTCGCGCAGGCCGTCGCAGCGCTGGCGCCAGTCCTGCTGCGCCTGGCTCGGGGTGGCCGGCAGGGCGGCGGTGAGCGCGCGCAGGCCGGTGGCCACGTCGCCCGGCAGGGACACATCGGCGGTGCGCAGCTTGGAGATCTCGTAGGCGTCGGCGTCCAGGTGGACGATGCGCGCGAACGGGGCGAACTCGGCCAGCTTGCCGGTGGCGCGGTCGTCGAAACGCGCGCCCACCACCACCAGCAGGTCCGATTCCTGCACGGCGATATTGGCCGAGCGGGTGCCGTGCATGCCCAGCATGCCCAGGAACTGCGGGTGGTTGCCCGGCAGTGCGCCCAGGCCGCGCAGGGTCAGCACGGTGGGGATGCCGGCCGCTTCCACGAACTGGCGGAACTCGACCACCGCATCGGCAATGCCGATGCCGCCGCCGCCATAGATCACCGGCTTCTCGGCCGATGCGATCGAGGCGATGGCCTGCGCCAGGGCCGCGTCGGCCGGGGCCGGGTTCGGCTCCACCGTTGCCGGCGCGTGCACCGGCAGGTGCGTGGCGCTGCCTACCTGCACGTCCTTGGGCAGGTCGATCAGGACCGGCCCGGGGCGGCCTTCGCGTGCCAGGCGGAACGCCTCGGCCAGCACGTTGGGCAATTCATCCACCGTGCGCACCAGGAAGCTGTGCTTGACGATCGGCATGGTCATGCCGAACACGTCCAGTTCCTGGAACGCATCGGTCCCCAGCAGCGAAGTGGCGACCTGGCCGGTGATGCACACCATCGGCACCGAGTCGAGCATCGCATCGGCGATGCCGGTCACCAGGTTGGACGCGCCCGGGCCGGAGGTGGCCACGCACACGCCGACCCGCCCGCTGGCGCGGGCATAGCCATTGGCGGCAAGCGCCGCGCCCTGCTCGTGGCGGACCAGGATGTGGCGCAGCCCGGAGTCCACCAGGGCGTCGTAGAACGGCATGATCGCGCCGCCTGGATAGCCGAAGATGGTGTCCACCCCCTCGGCCTCCAGCGCATGCGTGACCCAGGCTGCGCCATTGCGCAACCCGGCCGCTTTCGCTGTTGGGGAATTGGCGTTCATGCGTATGCCTTAGGCTTTGGCGGCGTCGTTCTGCGTGTTGGCCTGCAACCAGACCATCTTGGCGCGCAGCTCGGCACCGACCTTCTCGATCGCGTGGTCCTTGTCGGCCTGCTGGAACTTCTTGTAGTTCGGCAGGCCGGCGTCGTACTCGGCCTTCCAGTTGCGCACGAAGGTGCCGTTCTGGATGTCGGTCAGCACGTCCTTCATGCGCGCCTTGACCGAGGCGTCGATCACGCGCGGGCCGGAGACGAAGTCGCCGTACTGGGCGGTCTCGGAGATGAACTCCAGCATGCGGGTCACGCCGCCTTCGTAGAACAGGTCCACGATCAGCTTCAGTTCGTGCAGCACTTCGTAGTAGGCGATTTCCGGCTGGTAGCCAGCCTCGACCAGGGTCTCGAAGCCGGCCTGGACCAGCGAAGACGCGCCGCCGCACAGCACGGCCTGCTCGCCGAACAGGTCGGTCTCGGTCTCTTCCTTGAAGGTGGTCTTGATGATGTTGGCGCGGGCGCCGCCCAGGCCGCCGGCGTAGGTCAGGGCGAACTGCTCGGCCTGGCCGGACTTGTCCTGGTACACGGCGTAGATGCAGGGAACGCCGCGGCCGATCTCGTACTCGCGGCGCACCAGCGCGCCCGGGCCCTTGGGCGCGACCAGGATCACGTCCAGGTCTTCGCGCGGCTTGATCATGTCGAAGTGCACGTTCAGGCCGTGCGCGAACAGCAGCACCGCACCCTGCTTGAGGTTGGCGTGCAGCACGTCCTCGTACAGCTTCTGCTGGACCATGTCCGGGGTCAGCACCGCCACCAGGTCGGCATCCTTCACCGCCTCGGCCGGAGCCTTGACCACGAAGCCGTCGGCCTGGGCCTTGGCTTCGGTGGGGCCGCCCGGACGCAGTCCGACGGTCACGTCGAAGCCGGAATCACGCAGGTTCAGCGCGTGTGCGCGGCCCTGGCTGCCGTAGCCGACGATCGTGATCTTGGGCTGGAGGGAGGTGCTGCTGGTCATGGCTTGGTCCTGTGCGGAGTTGAAAAGAGGAAGAATGTGACGGAAATGAATTGTTTCTGCTGTTATTTCTGTGGAGCATGCGACGCAAACAAAAAAACCCCGCGCCTTTCGGTGCGGGGTTTCGTGAATCCGGCTTGTTTCTTACACGCCGCTTCGTCCCGCACCTGTTGACGAGGTAATAAGGACGAGGACGAGCTCCTGCGCGGCGTGGCGCGCGGTGCTGCGGTCGACGGAGGGCGTGTGGCGCTGCAACATGCCCGCTAGGGAACCACGCCCCTTGGTGGCTGTCAAGCGCGGCCATCGCCGGGGCCACGGTTGCACATGCAACCGAGGAAACGCAGCACAATCGGTGGGCGTTTGCGCCCTTCACATCCCGCGCGCGCAGGCCAGCCCGCGCCCGCCCTCCAGCCAGCGATTCCACACCATGCCCGAATACCGTTCCAGGACCTCCACCCACGGCCGCAACATGGCCGGCGCCCGCGCGCTGTGGCGCGCCACCGGCATGCGGGATGCGGACTTCCACAAGCCGATCGTCGCCATCGCCAACTCGTTCACCCAGTTCGTGCCCGGGCACGTGCATCTCAAGGACATGGGGCAACTGGTCGCGCGCGAGATCGAGCGGGTGGGCGGGGTGGCCAAGGAGTTCAACACCATTGCCGTGGACGATGGCATCGCCATGGGCCACGACGGCATGCTGTATTCGCTGCCCAGCCGCGAGCTGATCGCCGACGCGGTGGAGTACATGGTCAACGCGCACTGCGCCGACGCGCTGGTGTGCATCTCCAACTGCGACAAGATCACCCCCGGCATGCTGATGGCCGCCATGCGCCTGAACGTGCCCACCGTGTTCGTCTCTGGCGGGCCGATGGAAGCGGGCAAGACCCGGCTTGCCGATGGCACCGAGGCCGGCCGCAAGCTGGACCTGATCGACGCGATGGTGATGGCCGCCGATCCTGATGCCACCGACGAGGAGGTGGCGCAGGTGGAGCGCAGCGCGTGCCCGACCTGTGGCTCGTGCAGCGGCATGTTCACCGCGAACTCGATGAACTGCCTGACCGAGGCGCTGGGCCTGTCGTTGCCCGGCAACGGTACCCTGCTGGCCACCCATGCAGACCGCGAAGCGCTGTTCAAGCGTGCCGGCGTCACCGCGGTGGAGCTGTGCCACCGCTGGTACGGCGCGGAAGATCCGGCGGCCCTGCCGCGCGGCATCGCCAGCCTTGCCGCGTTCGAGAACGCGATGGCGCTGGACATCGCCATGGGTGGTTCGACCAACACCATCCTGCACCTGCTGGCCGCCGCCCAGGAAGGCGAGGTGCCGTTCACCCTGCGCGACATCGACCGCCTCTCCAGGCGCGTGCCGCAGCTGTGCAAGGTGGCGCCCAACACCGAGAAGTACCACGTCGAGGACGTGCACCGCGCCGGTGGCGTCCCGGCCATCCTGGGCGAGCTGGCGCGCGCCGGCCTGCTGGATACCTCCGTGCCCACCGTGCACGCCCGCACCCTGGGCGAGGCCATCGCCAAGTGGGACGTGGCCACCACCGCCGACGAAGCGGTGCACACCTTCTTCAAGGCCGGCCCGGCCGGCATCCCTACCCAGACCGCCTTCAGCCAGGCCACCCGCTGGCCGAGCCTGGACACCGACCGCGCCGCAGGCTGCATCCGCGACCTTGCCAACGCCTTTTCCGACGAGGGCGGCCTGGCTGTCCTGCACGGCAACATCGCCCAGGATGGCTGCGTGGTGAAGACCGCCGGCGTGGACGAATCCATCCACGTGTTCGAAGGCCCTGCGCGGGTGTACGAGAGCCAGGACGCGGCCGTGGAAGGCATCCTCGGCGACGAGGTGCAGCCGGGCGAGGTGGTGGTGATCCGTTACGAGGGTCCCAAGGGTGGCCCGGGCATGCAGGAGATGCTCTATCCCACCAGCTACCTGAAATCCAAGGGCCTGGGCAAGCAGTGCGCGCTGCTCACCGACGGCCGTTTCTCCGGCGGCACCTCGGGCCTGTCCATCGGCCACGCCTCGCCCGAGGCCGCGGCCGGCGGCGCCATCGGCCTGGTCCGCAATGGCGACCGCATCCGCATCGACATCCCGGCGCGCAGCATCGACCTGCTGGTGTCCGCCGAGGAACTGGCCACCCGTCGTGCCGCCCAGGACGCCAGCGGCTGGGCCCCGGCGCAGCCGCGCGAGCGCAAGGTCAGCATTGCGCTGAAGGCCTACGCGCTGATGGCCACCAGTGCCGACAAGGGCGCCGTGCGCGACCGTACCTTGCTGGAGGGGTGAGGCGGTTTGCCACTGTTGGGGCTGGGCGTGAAAAAAGTGTGATGGGTTTGGGCTGCAACTTCCGGTTGCTATGGTGAGGAAGGCCTGAGGCCTTTCGCATCCAGTAACCGCACAGGGGGGGGAACCATGCGAACCAACCGTCTTGCATTCCGCGGCGCGCCGGCGCCGGGGGGTGCCGCCAGCGTGGCCGGCGTCCCGATCCGGCTGCTGGGCGAGTGCCGCATCGGCACCGGCACCTCGGAGGTCGCCCTGCAATACCGCAAGGGCTGGGCCGTGCTGGCCTACCTGGCGGTGGAGCGCGGCCGCCGCCATCCGCGCACCCGCCTGGCCGCGCTGCTGTGGCCGGACCTGGACGAGCGCGCCGCGCTCACCAACCTGCGCCAGGTGCTGTCCAACCTCAACCGCACCGTGGCCACCGCCGTGGGCGACGGCGTGCTCCAGGTCGATCGCGAGTCGGTGCGGCTGTGCCCGGCCGCGTCGGCCGGCCTGTTCGATATCGACCTGATCGATGCGGCCGGCGCCAATGGCACCGATGGCGCCTTGGACCGCCGTGCCGCAGCCTGGCTGGCCGATGCCGGCGCATTGCTGGAGGGGATGGGCTTTGACGGCTGCGGGGAGTTCGACGAATGGCTGGTCGAATGCCGCGCCTGGCTTGCCCAGCGCCTGACCGCCGCGCGCGAGCGCATGCGTGATGCGGCCGCGGCCGCTGCCGACTGGCGTACTGCGGTGGCCCTGGCCCAGCAACTGGTGGCGCAGGACCCGTGGGACGAAGGCCATCAGCGCGCGCTGATGCGGATCCTGGCCGAGAAGGGCGAGCCGGACCTGGCCCTGGCCTGCTACCGCAAGCTGGTCCATCGCCTGCAAGGCGACCTGGGCGAGATGCCGCTGCGCGAGACCAGCGAACTGGCCGAGCGCATCCGCTGCGCCTGCCAGCGCAGGTCCGCCCCGCGCCTGCGCCGCACCGTGGGCGCCGCGCAACTGCTCTCGCTGGGCGCCTGACACCGGGTCACGGTGTGGTTGCGGCGCCGAACTGGGTGGCCGCGTGCCGGGCCGCGGCATCCGGATAGATGCCCAGCATGTCGGCGCGCTGTGCCTCGGCCTGGATCGCCGTTTCCAGGGTCTGCGACATGCCCGGGAAATCGCGGGTGGACTTGAACTCGATGAGCAGGTTGTCCGCCCGGTTCTTGTAGGTGGTGGCGAAGCCCTTCATGACCGCGGCGGCGATCATGCCGCCCACCGCGGTGCCGATTCCCGCGGTGGCCACGGCCACGCGCCAGTTCCAGGCACCGTAGGTCTCGAAGGTCTCGCCGATGGTGTCCAGCACGCCGGCGGTGGCGCTGGTGATCTGCGCGGCGGCGGCAACCAGTCCGGCGTCGGCGCTGTCGTCGTTGGCCTCGGCCAGGTCCAGCATGATTTCGAGTTGCTCGACGTAGTTGTGCATGGCCGGGGTGGTCAGGCGCGCGGCCACGGCCACGTTTGCATGCGCATAGATCGCCGGGCCGTAGCTTTCGCCGCAGCGAAGCCGGGTCCAGAGCTGGTCCAGGCCCACCGCGTGCACCTTGTCCTGGTAATGGTCCGCGCCACCGGCCGGCCGACGCGGGGAATGGAAGGCCACCGAAGCACCGGTGTGCAGCGGCGCCGGGTTGAGCGTGTCCGGGATGGCCAGCGCATAGGCCACGTTGCCGGCGATCTCGCCGGACCCGTCCTCGCGCAGGGTATGCACGAAGCCGGCGCTGGTCGGCAGCAGGCTGGCGCTGCGCAGCGCGTCGCACATGTCCAGACCGTTGGTGCGCAGCTGCGGCAGGTCGTCGCAGGTCGGCGAACTGGCCGGCAGGTGGCTGCAGGTGTTCCACAGCCTGATCTGGCTGATCGGCTCGAGGGTGGGCGCGTTGACGATGATCTGCAGCGTCTGGGCCCGGTCTGCCAGCGCCGCCAGGTCCGCATCGGCGGGCATGTCCCAGGTGGCCGCGTCGTGGTCCGGAACGGTCAACACCTCGCCGGCGCGGCGCAGGACGCCATAGCGGATGGCCGATGCGCGCCGGTCCGGCAGGCCCAGGGTCACGTAGGGCAACGCGCCCACGGCCAGTGCGCCGGCGCAGTCCTCGCGTCCGTCGCTGTCGGCGTCCGGGCAGGGCAGGCGCGACTGGATCGCGGCGAAGGCCAGCAGGGCGTCGTCGGCACGTTGCAGCAGGTCGCGCTGGGCGGTGTGGCTGCGGTCGGCCGATTCCATGCCGATCCAGCGCACCAGCAGGATCCCGATGACGCCCAGGATCACCAGCACCACGGTCAGTTCGATCAGCGAGAATCCCGGCTGCCGTGCACGCGGCGCGGGACGCCGCCGGACGTGGGGAGCGGTGTGTGAGGTCATGGGGTCAGCCCCGCGTTGTCGAGGGTGATGGCTTTCTGGTTGGCGTTGGCGTGCAGTGTCTTGACCCGTTCCAGGTAGCGCTCGACGTCGTTGGCGACGTCTTCCGCCAGGTCGATGCCTTCTTCGGCGCTTTTCAGGTCTGCGGTGGCCATTGCCACCTGGTAGGCCGCAAAGCCGATGGACGCCAGGGCCACGATGTTCTCGGCCACGCCCACGCCGATGGCAAAGCCCTCCGGTGGCCAGCCCGCCGCCACCAAAGTGATGGCGATGGCCTCGTCGGCGATGGCCATGGCCAGGCCCACGGCGGCGAAGGCAAGCCCGGTCTGGGCCTGGTCCAGGGTCAGCTGGGCGATCTTCTTGTCGAACTGGCGGAACTGGTTGTTGAAGTCGGTCATGCGCATGGCGCTATAGGACGCCAGCGCGGCCTGGGCGCTGCCCTGCGTGCGTGCCAGCAGGTCCGGGCAGTCCAGGCGCGCGGAAAACTCGCCCGGCCCGGCGGCCGAGGTCAGCACCGCGCTGGTGCCATCGCCAGGCAGGGCCTGCGCGGCCGGGTCCCAGGTTTCGGCGCCACGCGCCAGGTCATGCCCGCGACCGCCGGAGTGCGCCAGGTAGAACGACACCGGCATGCCCAGCCCGGCCATCGGCACGTTGCCGCGCTGGTCCAGCAGCAGGCGCATGCACAGGTCCAGGCCGTTGGCCGAGGTGGACAGCTGGCTGGCGAAATCCGGCGAGACCAGCGGCCGGAACAGGTCGGCCGGAGGCAGTACCAGGTGCGGTTGCACCTGGTAGCGCACGCGCATGCGCGGCGACAGACCCAGGTCCTGGACCGGAAGCCAGCCGGCGCTGGCACCGCTGTCGGCGCGGCCGTCGCCGTTGCTGTCGGCGGCGGGCATCTGCGCATGCGCGCGCGCGAAGCCGAGCAGTGCCTGTTCGGCCTGGGCCAGCTCGCGCTGCTGGCGGTCCTGGTCGATCACCTGGTTGCCCAGTGGCAGCAGGGTGACCAGCAACACCATCAGCAGCGCGGTGATGACCAGCGCCACCGCCAGCTCGACCAGCGACCAGCCGCGCTGGCGGCCGCGCAGCCCGCGCGTGGTCATGGCGTCACCGTCTGGACCGGGCGGGCGCCCACCGAGCCGCGCGAGTCGGCGCGTTCCAGGGCCGGCTCGGCGCCGAAACCAATGGGACTGGAGATGGCGCCATCAGGGCCTACTTCGCCCTGGTTGCGCAGGTTGTCGTACTCCTCCTTGAGCTTGTCGAACTGCTCGCGCAGGCCGATGTAGGTCTTCTCGGCCTCCACGGTGGCATCCTTGGCCCGGTCCCAGTCCTCGTAGGCGCGGTTGTAGGGGTAACGCTGGCAGTAGATGCCGTGGTAGCGGGCGTTGCCCCAGTTGCCTCCAAACCAGGTGTTGTTGAAGAAGTTGCAGGTGTCCTTGGGCCAGATCTCCAGGTTGCCGGTTACCAGCAGGCGCGGAATCGATGAGCTATAGGGCTCGCCGTGGCGCGTCGCGCCGTTGAAGTACGGCTCGAACGCGTAGTAGGGCAGGCGCCGGGTATGGGCGCAGAAGGTCTGGACATCGTCGATGGTGCAGCTCAGCCAATAGACCTCCGTGTTGCGGTTGTCGTCGCGCGAATCCAGCCAGTCGTAGCGGATGGGGTTGCCGTCCGAGTCCTTGATGACTTCGATCGCGTGGTAGAACCATCCGTCGGGATAGGTCATCCAGGGCGCTAGGGCGCTGTTGTAAGCCGTGGCGGTGGCGCTGCGGTCATTGGCCGCGCTCTGCTTCTCGGCCTTCGTGTTGTCCAGGCGTTCCTTCATCCGCACCCGGCAGTTGGCCAGCGGATCGGTGTCCATCTGGGTGATGCGGTGGCCGTTCTGGTCCACCTCACCGGTACCCCTGCGGCAGGTGTCGATGTAGGTGACACCCTCCCTGGCGCTCTCGCACTTTTCCAGGTTGATCCGGTCCCCTTGGGGCATGGCGCAGAACTTGTTCCGCTCCTTCACCATTCCGGCGAAGATCGACTCGACGTCGGCAGTGCCCACGAACCACTGGTTCCAGTTCTTCTGCAGCTCCTCAACTTCCCGATCGATCTCGCCGACCCGGCGGTTGTTCTCGGCCCAGCGCTCAGCAAGCTTGCGCTTGGCGATGGCATCGCGCACCGCAAGGTCCCAGTTGAAGACGGTTTCTTCCTTGCGGTCATGGGTGCCCAGCAGGGTGGTCACTTCCTTCCCGTCGACGGTCTCGGTCTTGGAGCCGACATACTTGCAGTTGCTTCCGTCCGGAACGTACTCGCCCTTGTCGTCCTGCGCGGCTACGCACGTAACCTTGATCGTCTGGTACCGCTTGTCATGCAAGTCCCAGGACAGTCCTTCGCTGATGCGTCCCGCGATCCTGGTGGACTTGGGTGCGTCGGAATGCTCACCACTCCACGGCTCGATCCTGTTGATCAGCAGCACGTCGGAGTGTTCCTGCAGCGCCTCCCACTGGGCCTTGGCCTGGTCGCGCTTGTCGTCCAGGCCCGGCGGGTTGTCGTCGACCACGTAGATGTACTCGTACAGCGGCTTGCCGTTGGTGTCGAACAGCTGTCTGCCGTCCTCGTCACGCTGCGGGATCGGGAACCCGTTTCCGTCGCGCTTGAGCACCGGCTCGCCGTCCGGGCCGATCTGGACCGTGCTTTTCGCGTTGCACGGGTTGTAGCCCAGGTCGGGTGGATCGCCGCCGTACAGGGTGCAGGCCAGTTCGTCGATGGCCGACTTCAGGTCCTTGGGCTTGGGTGCGGCGGCCTTCTTGGCGCGGTCGCGCGCGTCGATGGTCTTGGCCAGCGCCATCGCCGTGGGTACCAGGACGCCGACGTTGACGCCCAGCGCCCCCGCGTTGGTGACTACCGAGCCGATCGACAGGCCCAATGCGGTGGCCTTGAGCGGCACTTCCCAGCAGGTGGCGCCAAGCGAGGCGATGCAGGTGGCCACCGCGCGCACCAGGCTGGTGGCGGCGGTGACCATGGTGGACACGCCGTCGGTGATCTGGCCGGCCGACAGCAGCACCGCGGCGATCGAGGCGGCCTGGGCGAAGCCGGCATCGAGCACCGCGGCCTCGGTGTTGCCCACGTTGTTCTCCTGCAGGTCGCCCAGGCTGTCGTGCACGGTCACGGCGGCGGCAAGGATGTCCATGGCCGCCAGCGAGATGTCGTAGGGGGAGGTGTCCACCGCGGCCGTCGCCGCCATTGCGAAGGGTGCAGGTGGCGTGGCCGCGGCGGTGGCGGTTGCCGTGCTGCTGCGCTGCATCCGGCAGCCGAGCATCTGCCCCACGCCATCGAAGGTGCGGATCCGCACCCGGTCGTCGTAGCCCGAATCCCACTCGCGCCACGGCGCATCCAGGGTAACGCTGCCGGTGGCGCTGTTGCTGCCGTCCAGGCGTGCGCCATCGCCCGCGGTCGGGCCGGCCGCGGCGATGCCGTAGGCGACATTCAGCGCGGCGCCATCCTGCGACTGCACCCGGGCCAGCGCCGCGTCGGTGGACTCGTCGGCAAGCTGCAGTGAGCGGCACAGGTCCAGGCCGTTGATCGCCGCGAACGGACGGGTGTCGGTCGGCTCCCCGTCCTTGTCGGTGGCGGTCACGATCTCGCGCACGTTTCCGTCCAGGCCCGGCGGCTGGTAGGCGTTGCCGGTGTCGGTCAGGTCGTGGTGGCTGGCGGCGTCGCCGCGGTAGACCATGTACGCCATCGGCCCGATCTGCGGCGCGGTGCCGGAGGCGCCAAGCAGGGTGCGCAGCGGCAACCAGCCCTTGGCATGGCTGCCGCTGCAATCCTCCACGCCGTGCACGGTGCGCGCGGGGCAGGGCAGGCGTGCATTGGCTGCGGCAAACGCGGTGATTGCCTCGTCGGCCCAGCGCAGGCTCTGCTCCTGGGTGGTGGCCTGCGCCGGCGCGCGCCTGGATTGCAGCAGCACTGCGCTGGCGGCCAGGGTGGTGGCCACCAGCAACAGGATCAGCATCACCTGGATCAGGCCGATGCCGGCCGCGTGCCGCGGTGCGCGGCGGAAGGTCGGGGCGGCGATGCGCATGGAAGGTTGCGGCATGCTCATGTCGGAAGTCCTGTTCGGGCGCCGGCGGTGCCGGTCGGGCTCCTTACTGGTTCATCTTCAGGTAGGCGACCAGGGTCGGGGACTGGTCGTCCGGGTCGTTGAGGCCGCCGCCGGTGTTCTGGATTTCGGTGAGGCTCCACGCATAGGTCTGCGGCGGGTCGCCGATGGCGGTGACGTTCTGGTACTGGAGGCTGCCCGGGGTGGCTTCGCGCATGCGCCCGAAGCGCGCGTCGATGCGGCCATCGATGCGGGTATCAAGCTGGTTGGCCAGCTCCGGCGTCAGCCCTTCCAGGCGCATCACGTTGCGCACGCGCGGCACGTAGGCGTTGCCGGTGGACGGTTCGGCCCAGTCGGTGACGGTGAGGAAGCACACCCGGATTTCCTGCGGGATGCCGCGGCTGTCCTGGTACACGTAACGCGACTCCAGGCCCTCGGCGCGTCCGGCCGGCAGGGTGACGCCGCGCTCGAGCATGGCGTCGCGCAGTTCGCGGGAGCCGCCCTGGTCGCACAGCGGGTCGCCATTGCCGTTGATCCTGCCGGTGGGGTTGCCCAGGTCGTCGCCGGGCACCGCGCCGGTCTGCGCCACGTAACGGTCGTAGGCGATGATCCAGCCCTGCACGAACTCGCTGCCGATGCGCTCGGCCACGGCGCTGCGGTAGACGTCGCGGCCGACGCTCACCGCGCCGATGATCAGCGCGATCACCACCAGCACCACCGACATCTCCAGGATGGTGAAGCCGCCGCAGCGGCGCGGGCTAATGCGGGAATCCATCGTGTCTGTCTCCATCAGAACTGGGGCCCGGTGATGGCCTGCTGCACCAGGTCGTACACCGGCAGCAGCAGGGCCACGATCAGGAACACGAACATGCCGCCGGCCAGCAGCACCACCACCGGCTTGATGATCTCCGACAGGTTGGTGATCAGCCGCTGCAGGCGCAGGCTGTACTCGGCCGACAGGCGGGCGAACTGCGAATCCAGGGTGCCGGTTTCCTCGCCCACGCCGATCATGCGCACCATCATCGAGGGGAACCCGCCGACCTGGCGCATCGCCGCCGACACCCGGTCGCCGCGCTCCATCACCTGGCGCATGGCGATGATCCGGTCGCGGTAGTACTCGTCCTGCATCGCCCGCTCCATCACCTGCAGGCTGCTGACCATGTCCACGCCGGACTTGATCAGCAGCGACATGTACTCGGTGAAGAACGCCAGGCCCGAGGAAAACATGATGGTCTTGGCGATCGGCAGCTTGTGCAGGGTGTAGTGGATGGCGCGCCGGAACGAGCGGCTGTAGCGCCAGCTCACCCAGGCCACGAACGCGGCCACCACCAGGCCCATCAGGATCAGCCCGATGTGCGCGATCAGCCATTCGGCGCCGGCCATGACCGCGATGGTCAGCGGCGGCAGCTTGGCGTTCATCTGCTTGAACAGGTCGGCCAGGTTCGGGATCACGTAATAGATCCAGAAGCCACCGGCGGCGAAGATTGCCGAGAACACGAATGCCGGGTAGATCAGGGCCTGGCGGGTGTCGGCGGTCATCTTCGAGATGCGCTCGATGTGGTCGGCCGCTTCGCCCAGCATCTCGTCCATGGTGCCGGTTTCGTCGCCGATCATCACCAGGTTGCGCACGGTTTCCGGGAACGCGTCCGGGTAGCGCGAGAACGCATCGCTGAGCGAGGCGCCGGCGTCCAGTTCCTCCAGCAGGCGCCGGGCCAGGCGCGCGGCGTTGGAGGCGCGGCCGCCACCGACCTCGTTGGCCACCGCGCGCAATGCCTCCAGCACCGGGATGCCGGCGCTGGTCATCACCGCCAGGTCGCGCAGCATGCCGGACAGTTCGGCCGGGCGGATGTTGGGCTTGATCAGGTGCGAGAGCGAGCGCTGGGTTTCGGCCAGCCAGCCCGGCAGCCGGTACAGGTGCAGCACTACCGCGTCGAAGTTCTTCTCCAGCCACATCCGCGCCGAGGCATCGCGCTCGACCGAGAGCTGGGCGATGCCGGCGCGCACGCGGCCGCTGGAGAGCAGCAGGCGGTAGTAGTAGACGTTCATGGCGTCGGCCCCACGCCGACCACGCGCAACACTTCTTCGGAGGTGGTCTGGCCGGAGATCACCCGGTTGCGGGCCACCTGCTCGATGCCGCGGAAGCCGGCGTTCTGGGCCAGGTTGCGCAGTGCCTCGCGGCCGGCGTCGTCGGCGATGCCGTTGGCCAGGGCGTCGTCCACCAGCATGATGTCGTACACCGGCAGGCGGCCGTAGTAGCCGCTGTCGCGGCAGCGCTCGCAGCCCTTGCCGCGGCGGCCGCAGGTGCCCGGCGGCAGTTCCAGCCAGCGCAGTTCCGGCTCGGTGAACGGCACTTCCTCGCTGCAGAACGGGCAGTTCTGCCGGACCAGGCGCTGGTTGACCACCGCCAGCAGGTTGTCGGCGATCATCTGCGCCTCCAGCCCCAGCGGACGCAGGCGCGGGACCACGCCGAACACGGTGGTCACGTGCAGGGTGGACAGCACCAGGTGGCCGGTGGCCGCCGCTTCCAGCGCGGCCTGTGCGGTCTCGGCATCGCGCATTTCGCCCAGCAGGATCACGTCCGGGTCATGGCGCAGGAAGTGGCGCAGGGCCGAGCCGAACTCGTAGCCGGCGCGGCGGTTGACCTCGGTCTGGCCGGCGCCGGGCACCCGGTACTCGATCGGGTCCTCCACCGTCAGCACGTTGCGCTCGATCAGCGATTGCATGCGCAGCGCGGCGTGCAGCGAGGAGCTCTTGCCCGAGCCGGTGGGGCCGGTGATCAGGATCAGCCCGGCCGGGCGCGCGAACAGGCGTTCCAGCGCGGCCACGTCCTCCTCGAAGAAGCCCAGTTCCTTGAGCCCGTCCAGGTCGCTGTGCTCGGGCAGCAGGCGCATCACCATGCGCTCGCCGGCGTCGGTGATGATGGTGGAGATGCGCACCGTCAGCGCCGAGTCCAGCACCGTGGCGCGGAAGCTGCCGTCCTGCGGGCGGCGCTGCTCGGAGATGTCCATTTCCGCGGCCAGCTTGATGTAGCCCAGCAGGCGCGACAGGGTCGGCGGCATGGCGAACATCGGCCGCAGCACGCCGTCCACGCGGAACAGCACGTGCAGGCTGTTGTCCGACGGCGAGATGTGGATGTCGGTGGTGCGCTCGCGCACCGCGTAGTGCAGCAGGTAATCGAGCAGGCGCTCGGGGCTGTAAGCGTGGTCGCTGTCCGAGGACAGGCGCTTGATCTCGCGCCCCAGCAGGCTCTCGACCGGGTTCTGGGCAAAGTAGTACGTATGCCGGATCAGCCGCGCGACCTTGCCGTACTCGCCCTGCAGGAAGCGGCAACGCAGGCCGCAGCGCTGCAGCACCAGCTGCGCCACGGCCGCTGCGTCGGCATCGCCCAGCAGCACCTCCAGCGCGTCGTCGGCACGGCGCAGCGGCAGGAACTGGTGGCGCTGGCACAGTTCGCGGTTGAACAGCGCCAGCACCTGCGGCTCGGACGTGTGCAGGGTGTCCACCTGCACGTACTCGATGCTTTGCAGCTCGGCCTGGGTGCGGACGATGTCCGACTCGTTGGCCAGGCCGTGCTGGATCAGCAGCCGGCCGAAGCTCTGTTGTTCGACCTGGTTCTTCTGCCGCGCATAGAGCAACTGCGCCGAATCGAGCAGCCCGCGTTCGTGCAGCAGTTCGCCCAGGCGCGACTGCTCGCGGCCGGGCGTTGCGGGGGCAGGGCGTTCGGCCCGTGGATCAACCGTGGCCATGGTGCATGGATTCCGTGGGGATGGATGGTATGGATGGGGCGGCCGGTAGCGCATCGGCCAGGCGTGCGTCGAGCAGGAACAGGGTGGCCGGGTCGGGCGCGCCGGTGGCGGGCAGGTTGTTGCCGGCCTGGAAGCGCGCCAGCGCCTGGCGCGTGCGCGGGCCGTACAGGCCGTCCAGTGCGCCGTCGTAGTGGCCGTCGGCGTGCAGCAGCGCCTGCACTTCGCGCACGCGGTCGTTGGCGCTGGCCGACACGAAGTGTTCGGCGCGCAGGGTCACCGGCCAGGCGGCGGTCCAGCCACCGGCCTCGCGCCGCAGGCACACGTCCGTGCGCCCGGCCAGGCGCTGCGCCCAGGCATCGCTGACCGGTTGCAGGTGCGCCTGGCCGCGTGCGAAACGCTGCAGGCAGCCCTGCCAGGCACTGTCGAACCCGGCCATGGCCGGCACCGGCGCGGGTGTGTCGGGTGCGGCGGTGGTCACCGCCGCGGTGGCCTCGGCGCGCGACTCGCCGCCGCGCAATCCCAGCCCGGCCAGCACCAGGCAGGCGGCCACGCCCACCGACGCGGCGGTGGCCAGTGCCGGCGGGCGTCGCCGCCGCCGTGCGGGCAGCGCGCCGGACTGGCCGGCTGCGGTGCGCACCAGGTGCGCATCCACCTGGCGCCGGCCGTCCGGCTGGGTGTACAGGCCGTACAGGCAGCGGTCCATGATCAGGTGGATGCGGCGCGGGTTGCCGCCACTGGCCCGGTGCAGCGCAGCGACCGCATCGGGCTGCATGACGATGCCGTCGCCGGCACCGGCTGCGGCCAGGCGGAAATCGACATAGGCGCCGGTCTGCGATGCGTCCATCGGTTCCAGCCGCACGTGCTTGCAGATGCGGCTGGTGAGCTGGCGGATGCGCGGCTGCTCCAGGTTGTCGCGCAGTTCCGGCTGCCCGGCCAGGACGATCTGCAGCAGCTTCTCCTGGCCGGTTTCCAGGCCGGTCAGCAGGCGCAGCAGTTCCAGGCTTTCCAGGGTCAGGTTCTGCGCATCGTCGATCACCAGCACGCAGGAGCTCTGCTTGTTCCAGCGTTCGACCAGGAAGCGGTTGAGCCGCTCGATGTCGGCGGCCGGGTTGTCCTGCGGCTTGAGCCCGAAGTCGCGCAGCACCGCGGCCAGCAGGTCGGCGCCCTGCAGGAAGGTGTTGAACACCAGCGACACCGCCACGCCTTCGCTTTCCAGTGCATGCAGCAGGCGGCGCAGGAAGGTGCTCTTGCCGGTGCCCACCTCGCCGGTCAGCAGGACGAAGCCGGCGCGCGTGTTGAGTGCGTGGGTGGCCTCCACCAGCTCGCGTTCCAGCAGCGGGGTCAGGAAGTAGGCGGCCGCGTCCGGCGTGGGCGGGAACGGCGCGCGCTCCAGCCCCAGCGTTTGCAGGTGACGGGCCAGGGCCGGATTCATGGGTGTGCGGCCTCCAGCTCGGCCAGCGCACGCAGCACCTGCGGCGAGCGCGCGTTGCGCGAGGCCAGGCGGTCCAGCCGCGCGCGTGCCTGGTCCACGTCGCCGCGGCGCGCGTCCAGCAGGGCCAGGTTGATGCTGGCGTGCTCGTCGTCGGGCACGCGGTCGAGGATGGCGCGGTACAGGCGCCGGGCCTCGGCCAGGTCGCTGTGGCCGTGCGCGGCCCAGGCGCGGGCGCGCAGCAGGGTCAGGCTCTGCGCCGGCAGCAGCGCTTCCAGGCGGGCGATCGCCGCGCCGGTGGCCGCTGCGTCGGCATCGCCGACCGCCGCGTGCAATGCGCCCATCGCTTCGCGCACCTTGGCCGCGTCGGCATCCACGGCGTCCACGCCACCACGCTGCGGTGTGGATGTGTCCCTGACCGAGACCTCGATCTTCGAGGCCACGACCTGGATGTCGCGATTGGCCGTGGATGCGGGCGGCGGTGCCGTGGCGACGGCAGCGGGTGGCGGCGTGGCGGTAGCCGCCGGCGGTGCAATGACGGGTGCGGAAATGGCGGCCGTCGGTGCGGGATCGGTGGTCAGCGCCAGCGCGGTTGTGGCGGCGGGCGTGGATAGGGTGGCGGGATCTGGTTGGCCACCGCGGTCGCCGGCAAGGCCGGCTCCTACAGGTGGGGCGGTGGGCGTCTGCACTGGCGTGGTCTGGCGCGCCAGCAGGAAGCCCAGCGGGCCGGCGACCAGTACGCCGGCCACCAGCCACGGCAGCGGGCGACGCCACCAGCCCGAAGGCGGGTGCCGCTGCGACGACGCGGGCACGGCGGTGCCGGCACCATCGGGTGCCGACTGCCGCAGCGCGTCGTAGATCAGGCTCATCAGATCACCTTCACCCGCAGGACCAGGACCAGCTCACGGGTTTCGTGGGTCTTGCCGCGCGCGCCGAACAGGCGGCCGATGCCGGGGATATCCGACAGGCCCGGGATGCCCCTGTCGTCGGTGGCGCCCTTCTGGTCGATCAGGCCGCCCAGCATCACCGTGTCGCCATTGCGCAGGTTCAAGGTGGTGGTGATGCCCTTGACGTTGATCACCGGCAGGGTCACCGCGTTGCCGTTGGGGAACGTCTGCAGTGCCAGGCTGCCCGGCACCACCTCGGTCTGCATCGGATGCACCAGCAGTTCCACCGTGCCGTTCTCGTGGATCATCGGTGCCACGCCGATCACCACGCCGGAGAACAGCGAGTCGGTCTGGATGTCGGAGGAGGTGTTGAAGCCGCCGCCGCCGCTGGAGACGTTGGTGGTGGACTTGGTCACGTAGCGGATGTTGGTGCCCACGCTCAGGTAGGCCGGGCTGCCGTTGCGCACCCGCACGCTGGGGTTGGACAGCACCTTGACGTTGCCGAAGGTGCGCAGCACGTTCAACGCGGCCGAGAAGGTGTCGCTGACGTAGCTCAGGCCCGCGGCGCGGCCCAGGCTCGAACCCACGGTCTGGTTGGGAAACACGATCTGCCGGCGCTGCGCGTCGAAGCGGCCATAGCGCTGGTACGGCAGCAGGTTGGGATCACCGGGAAAGCCCAGTTCCGGATCGGCGGGAATCGCGGGCATCGGGGTGATGATCGCCGGGTCGGTCCCGTACAGGCCGGCCACGCGGTTGCGCAGCAGGTTCCAGTCCACGCCGTAGTTGGAGTTGTCGCTGAGCGAGACGTCCAGGATCTGCGCCTCCACCAGCACCTGCCGGCGCATCTTCTTCTTGCTGTGGTCGATCAGGTCTTCCACCGCGCGCATCTGCGAGGGGCGGGCGCGCACGTACAGGGTGCCGCTGCCGGCATCCAGGTTGAACCGCGCAGCCTCCGGCGGCGGCGGGGCGTCCGGGCCGCGCGCCGCGGCGGCGGCGGGCTGGTCGGTGCCCAGGATGGTCTTGAGCGCCGAATCGAGCTGCTTGTACGGGTCGTTGTCCTTGCCCACCGCACCGGTCATGGTCAGGTTGCCGCGCAGCGACTGGCCGCCGCCGCCACCGGCGCTCTGCATGCCTGCGCCGAACACGTCGCCGCCGGTGGACAGGTCCAGGGCGATGCTCGAATCGAGCATGTCCACGTTGAAGATGCGCTCGCTCATCTGCGAGACCACCAGCGCACCACCGCGCACCTCGCCGTTGAGGTCGAACGCTTCGAGGATGTGGTTGTAGACCTCGCGCGCGGTCACGTTGCGCAGGTGCAGGCTGGCGCGCTGGCGCTGTTCCAGCACCCGCGGATCCACGATCAGGTTCATCTTCAGCTCGCCGGCCAGGGCCCACAGCAACTGGCCGACGTCGGCGTCGTACATGCTCAGGCTGACCACGCTGTTCTCCAGCGGGTCGTACACCGGGGCCATCGGTGCCGGCGGTTCCGGTGCCGGTGCATAGCGCTCCAGTTGCTCGCGCACTTCATCGTGGCGGTTGGCCAGGCGCTCTGATTCCTCGACCAGGGCGGTGCCGACGCGCTCGAGCGCCTTGTGTTCGGTCTTGGGCAGCGAGCGCACGCTGCGCGGCGTACTGCAGGAAGCCAGTACCAGGGTGCCGATCGCAATGGCGAGCAGGCGCGGCGCGGTACGGTTCCGGAGTGTGGACGGGTTCAGGCTCATCGGTTCGGACCTTCAGGAAAGGCGGAGGAATGTCATCGGGTGGCGGCGCTGAGCCAGCCGAGCAGGGTGGTGGCGCTTTCGGCTACGACCACGTCGTCATAGACGTCGGTTGCCGGGCGGGCCGGTGCAGCCACGCAGGGGCTGCTGGTGGCAAAGCCGCGGTTGGGGCCGTCGAAACCGGGATGGGCGCCGCCATCGGCATCGCGGTCGGTGGCGGGCGCGGCCACCACGAACGCCGGGTTGACCGGATCGGCACCGGCGCAGGCATCGGTGGACGAGGTGGCGTTGGCGGCGGAGTAATACGGCTGGTCGGTGGATGGCGCGGCCATCGCGGCGGTGGCCAGTGCCCGTGCCAGGCCACCGGTGCCTTCCAGGTCCGGGCCGTCCACCGCGCCATGCAGCGGCGCGACCAGGTCGGCGTTGGTGCCGCGATGCACGCCGTAGCGCAGCCGCTGCGAGCGCACCGGAACCTGCAGGCCCAGGCTTTCGTAGGGCAGCCAGCCCACGCGCAGGTCGCCGGGGCAACTGGCTGCGCCGTTGGCTTCGCGGCCGCGGTCGCCGAAGGTGCTGTTGTCCGGGCACGGCAGCCGCTTGTTGCGCAGCACGAAGGTTCGCAGCGCCTGGCGCGCGGCCTCGGCGTGCGCCTGCGCGGTGTTCTGCTGGCGCGCCTGTTCCATGCCTGCGAAGGCCGACGTCATGGTCAATGCCAGCAGGCCGAGGATGCCGGCCACCACGGCCACTTCGACCAGGGTGAAGCCGGTGTGCCGGGCGGGCACGCCGCACCGGCGCATGTCATGGCCTCCCGCCCGGCGGGGAGGCGGGCACGGCAGCGGTGGGGGTACCCACGTCGTAGCGCAACTGCCCCTGCAGTTGCTGCAACTCGGAGGTGATGGCGAGGATGCGCTGCTGGCGGTCGGCCCCCTGCGGCTGCTGGGTCAGTTCGGCCAGTTCGCGCGCCAGCACCTGGGCACGCTTGGTCACCAGCAGGTTGCTGCGCAGCGCCTCCAGGTTGACCCCGGGCGGTGTCTGGCCGGTGGCCTGCATCGTATCGATCTGGCGCAGCAGTTCGTCGGCGGTGCGCTCGTTGCGCACGGCCTGCTCGCGCAGTGTCGCCACGGTGCGGGCTTGCTCGGCCGCGCTCGGCGCCGGTGCGGAAATGGCCGACAGCGCCCGCGTTGCCGCCGGTGCGCCGGCCTTCTGGCTGCCGCCGCTGCCGCCGCCCAGCCATGGCGGGGTGTCGGTGGGCGTGGTGGCGGCCGGTGCAGCCGGGGTGTGGGCTGTGGTGGCCGCGGCGGCTGCCGGTGCCGCTGCCGATGTCGCCGGTTGCGTGCGCTCGGCGCCGGTGCGCAGCGCAAACACCAGCACCAGGCCGGCGACGATGGCGGCGCCGGCAAGCCAGAGCAGGGACGTGTGCCGGCGCAGGGTCACTGCATGCCCCCGTCACGTTGCGGTGCCAGCGCGTTGCGCACCTGGTAGGTCTGTGCGGTACCGGACGGATCGTCGATGCGCACCCAGTCCGGGCCGATGGCGCGGACCCGGGCGCCGCTGGCCAGGCGCGATCCGGCGCGCACGTGCTCGCCGTTGACGATGGCGCTGCGATGGCCGTCGGTGTTCAGGACCAGGGTCACCATCGGCGTGGTCGGGTCGGCCGAGGCTGGCGCGCCGCCGCGGCCGCTGGTGCCATAGCCGCGTTGCCCCGGGCTGTTGGCGGCATCGACAGCCGGCGTTGCCGGCGCGGGCGCCGGCAGGGCGATCAGCGTCTGCGCCGGGCCGGTGTACGGGATCGCCTGGCGCAGCGAGGAGACCGACTCGGTGACCTGGCGGTTGCGGTTGATCCCGTTGCGCAGTTCGGCCATGGCCGCGGTTTCGTCGGCCTGGTTGCCCAGCCGCAGCACGGCAGGCTTGGCGATCACCATGCTGGCCAGCCAGCCGGCCACTGCCAGCCAGACCGCCAGTGCAAGTGCGGCGGTGTACTTCATCTTCATGGGGTGGCTCCGCTGGCAGTGCCCGGCGCCGGCGCAGGCACGCGCTTGAGCAGGTAGGAGAAGAAGCCACCGGCCGAGCGGCTGGCGCCGGCACCGGCCTGCGGATCCAGCGGGACCGGATCGTAGCCGGCGCGACGCAGGCGCTCGACGAAACCGGCGATCTGCATGCCCGGCATGCCGCGGCCGGGATCGACCACGCCATCCACGCGCAGGGTGGGCTCGCGGATGTCGGGCAGGTTGGCGTCGGCGCGCACGGGGGTACCGGGCGCGACGGGCTGTTCGACCCTTACCCGCAGGATCCGGACCTCGTTGGCGGCCGCCTCGCGGACCTGGGCCAGGCCCGAGACCGGGTCGACACCCTGCTGCAGGGCGCGCGCGCGTTCGACGAACGCCAGCACGGCGGGGAAGTTGTCGGACACGCCCTGGTCGCCGCGGATGGCGTCCACCCGTGCGTCGATCTGGCCGATCTGCTCGTTGAGTTGTTCGGCGCGGTTGTTGGCCTCGTGCGCACTCAGGGTCCAGCGTGTGCCCAGCGCGCCCAGCACCAGGGCGAACACCAGCGAGGCCGCGCTTGCCAGCGGCAAAGCCCATTCGGCCAGATAGGCAGCGCGGCTGGCGCCGGGATTGACCGCGATCGCCGCGCTGGCCGTGGCTTCCATCCACGCCGCGCCGCTGCGGAATTCGTTGCCGCTGGCGTCGAGCACGCGGCGCACCGGCACGGTCGCCACCTGCAGGCCGCTGCGCGCGGAGAAGATCTCGCGCAGGCTGTCGTCCAGCCAGGGCTGGCCTTCGTCCGGGCGGCGCACCAGCACCGGGCACCACTTCACGTCCAGCGGTTCCAGGTTGTCCTCGCCGCGGGCCAGGTCATCGGCAAACTGCTCGGCCAGGGCGCCGGCGGTCATCGCCAGGTCTTCCGGGTCGTCGCTGTAGGCCAGGGAGCTGCGGTAGATCACGTCGTGCTTGAGCATCGCCAGCACGCTGAGCTGGCGCCCGGACTGCAGCACCACCGCCTGGCCCGGCTTGAGCGCGTTGAACAGCAGCGAGGTCGCCGGCACCAGCAGGCAATGGTCGGGCTGGGCCTCGGCCCATGCGTAGGTCTGCTGCCAGGTTTCCAGCGGGACCGCGGTGAACAGGGTCTGGTAGCCGGCGCCGACAGTGCGGGTCTTGTGGATCAGGATCTTGCTTTCGCCGTCGATCAGGCCGTCGGAGCGCAGCCGCTTCTCGATCAGGGCCACCGCGTGCGCGGGGCTGCCCTCCAGCGAGATCACGTCGCTGACGGCGCCTTCGAAATCGGCCACCACCATCGCCGCGCGCTGCAGCCGCGGCCGCGCATCGTTGCGGCTGACGTTGCCGCTGTCGAAGGTCAGCCAGTTGTTTTGCTGCTGGACCAGCAGGAGCAGGCTCATGGTGCGGCCTCGGGCAGGAGGGCCGCACCGCCACCGGTGGCGGCGGTGCGGAACAGCAGGCTGCCGCGCAGGGTCAGCGACAGCGGCGATGGCGCGCGGTCCACGGCATCGGGCGTATCGAACAGGCCTTCGTCCGGGTGGGTGACCGACAGCTCGAATGCTTCGGCACCGAAGATCCGGTCGCTGTCGCGTCCCACCGCGCCCAGCAGCGAGGCGGCTTCCTCGCGGCCCATCTGGCTCTGGCGCAGATTGATCAGGCGCTCGCCCCAGGCATCCGGTTGCAGGCCGTGGGCCTGCGCGGCGGTCACCAGTTGCTTGGCCGATTGCGCGTATTCCACCCGCAGCCGGGCCTCCTGCTCACGCACCTGCGCCTCCGACAGCGCCTGGTTGCGGTTGCCCAGGCGCTGGTAGGCGTCGGCCAGGGACGAACGCGCGCCGAGGAACCACGCCGCGGCCACCACCAGGGCACCCAGGGTGATGGCAAAAAGCGTCAGCGACGTGCGCCGTGACTGGCGCAGGCGCGAGAGCATGGAGGATGGCTTCATGGCGGCGTTACTGGTTCATCTTCAGATGGGCGACCAGGGTCAGCACCTGCTCGATGTCGCTGTTCATGCCATCGGTGGTGGCATCGCCGGCGGCCCCGCCGCTCATGCTCTGGGTGTTGTTGCCAGCCCACTCCAGGCCGGGCGCGGTCGGATCGGCGTTGGGGCCGGAACGGGCCACCACGCCTTCCTGGCGGAACGCGCCGTTCTGGGCGTCGGGCTTGCCGTCGACCATCTGGTCCAGAGCGCGGGCCAGGTCAGGGGTCAGGCCGGTGATGACCATCACGTTGCCCGAACCGGAGCCGGTGCCCGGCGGATTCCACTGGAAGCAGATCTGGATTTCCTGCGGGTTGCCGTTGGTGTCCAGGTAGACGTAGCGGTCTTCCATGCCGTCACCACGGCCCGGCGGCAGGGTGATGCCGGCGCGGCGCACGAGCATGCGCAGGTCGAAATCGGCGCCGTTCTCGAACGGGCGGGTCATGTTCGGACCGGCCTGTGCGCGGCAGATGGCGTTGGGCAGCTGCGCGTTGGTCATGTCGCCGCCGGACAGGTTGCCGCCGGTGCCGGAGAAGTTGGCGCCGTTGACCATCAGCCGCGGTGCGCTCTGGCTGTCGCCCACCGGCACGCCGAGGCGCTGGTTGTAGGTGTTGTAGACCACCACCCACTGATCGACGAACTTCTGCTTGATCCGGGTGTATTCGGCGTTGCGCTGGACGTCGCGGCCGATCATGACCGCACCGATGATGACGCCGATGATGACCAGGACCACGGCCATCTCGACCAGCGTGAAGCCGCCCTGGCGGCGGCGGATGTGGCGTGCTTGCATGTTTGGATCCCCGATGTGTGCGGATGGAGCGAGGGCCGCGGGCCGACCCCCGGCACCGTGAGCACGTGTTAGATAGCGCCCCGGCGTAAGAGCGCCGTAAGAGGAATGCCGTGCGGGTGCGGATGGTCCGCTGGCTGGCAGCAGTGGAGCGTGCCGGCGGATCGGGCCGGTGCGCGGGGCCGGCGCACGTGCGGGACTCGTCATCGGCCCGGATTCAAGGTAACGTTCCCCCGAATGCTGGCGCGACCGCGCGCTGCGCCGATCAGGCCGCCTCGTGGATGGCGTGCCGCGACATCGCCAACCATGGGAGACACCGATGGATGACCACCGCACCCCTGCCGCCCCGTTGTTCCGTCGCCTGACGGTACTGGGTGGCCTTTTCCTGGCCGCGTTGGCAATGAGCTGCGCCGTACCGGCCATGGCCGCCGCGCCGTCTTCCGGCTTCGTCAAGGTGGAAGGCACCGGCTTCGTCATCGACGGCAAGCCGTATCGCTTTGCCGGCGCCAACTTCTGGTATGGCGCCTACCTGGGCGCACCCGACGGGCTGGGCGACCGGGCGCGCCTGCTGGCCGAGCTGGACCAGCTCCAGGCCGCCGGCATCGACAACCTGCGCGTGCTGGCCATGTCCGAGGCCAGCGACTTCAAGCGTGGCGTGCGCCCGGCGATCATGACCGCGCCCGGCCAGTACGACGAGCGCCTGCTGCAGGGCCTGGACTTCCTGCTGGCGGAGATGTCCAAGCGCGACATGAAGGCGGTGCTGTACCTCAACAACTTCTGGCAGTGGTCCGGCGGCATGTCGCAGTACGTGGCGTGGGCCACGGGCGACTCGGTGAGCACGCACGACCCGGACCTCACCGGCGACTGGAACGGGTTCATGGACAACTCGGCGCGCTTCTACGGGATCGGGCAGGCCCAGCTGTGGTATCGCGACGCCATCCGCACGGTGATCACCCGCACCAACACGATCACCTCGGTTCCCTACGTGGATGACCCCACGGTGATGTCATGGCAGCTGGCCAACGAGCCGCGGCCGGGCAGCGACGCCGATGGCCACGACACCTTCCCCGAGTACCGCGCCTGGGTGAACGACACCGCCGCCTTCATCCGCAAGCTGGCGCCACGGCAGCTGGTCAGCACCGGCAGCGAGGGCGGCAAGGGTTCGCTGGACGACGAGGACCTGTTCATCATCGCCCACGCAACGCCCAACGTGGATTACCTCACCTTCCACCTGTGGCCATCCAACTGGAGCTGGATGGACCACCACGACCCGGCCGCGCGCATGGACACCGGCCTGGCCACCTCGCTGGCCTACATCGACCGCCACATCGACATCGCCAACAAGCTGGGCATGCCGATCGTGCTGTCCGAGTTTGGCCTCAACCGCGACAAGGGCTCCTACGACCCGGCGTCATCGGTGACCGCACGCGACCAGTTCTACCGCGCCATCTACGCGCGCCTGCTCGAGCGCGCCAGCGCGGGCGACGCCATTGCCGGCTCCAACTTCTGGGCCTGGGGCGGGCGCGGGCGCACCACCAACACCGACTGGATGTGGAAGGCGGGCGATCCGTTCACCGGCGATCCGCCGCAGGAAGCGCAGGGCCTGTTCTCGCTGTTCGACAGCGATGCCTCGACCCTGGAGATCGTGTCCGCCCACGCCCGGGCGATGCGCGCGCTGCCCTGAGCAGCCCGTCTCCGCAAGAGGTGTGGTTCAATAGGCGCCGAAGCGGGGGTACCGCGCGGCGCCGGCACGGGCGCGCGGTTGAGACAGTCCCTTGGAACCTGATCCGGTTGATACCGGCGTAGGGAAGCTTTTCGCGGGGCGCTACCGTCCCGCCCGCCCGCTCCGGGCGGAGTCCGCAACGTGCATGGCGCGTGCGGCCTCCGCCATGACCGCACCCCCGTGCGATCCATCCACCGAGCGGAGCCGAGCATGAATGCCATTCCCACCACGCTGATCCAGCAGACCGAGCAGCTTTCCGAGTCCGTGACCCGGTCGATTCCCGGCTCGCGCAAGATCCACGTTTCCGGATCGCGCCCGGACCTGCGCGTGCCGATGCGCGAGATCTGCCTGAGCCGCACGCCGACCCTGTTCGGTGGCGAGGAGAATCCGCCGCTCACCGTCTATGACACGTCCGGCCCCTACACCGACCCGGACGCGCGGATCGACCTGACCACCGGCCTGCCGGCCCTGCGTGCGCAGTGGATCGCCGATCGCGCCGACACCGAGGCGCTGGACGGCCTGTCCTCGCAGTTCGGGCGTGCGCGCGAGCACGACCCGAAGCTGGCTGCCGTGCGCTTCCCGGCGCGCGTGCTGCCGCGGCGGGCCAGGGCGGGCGCCAACGTGACCCAGATGCATTACGCGCGCCGCGGCATCGTCACCCCAGAAATGGAATTCGTCGCCATCCGCGAGAACCAGCGCCTGGAGGCCTATCGCGCGACGGTGGCCGCCGCCTCGCCGGCCGGTCGCGCCGATCCTTTGCTGTTCCAGCACCCGGGCCAGGCCTTCGGCGCCAGCATCCCGGAGGTCATCACCCCCGAGTTCGTGCGCGACGAGATCGCCCGCGGCCGCGCCATCCTGCCGTGCAACATCAACCATCCCGAGAGCGAGCCGATGATCATCGGCCGCAACTTCCTGACCAAGATCAACGCCAACATCGGCAACTCGGCGGTGTCCTCCGGCATTGCCGAAGAAGTGGAGAAGCTGGTCTGGGCGATCCGCTGGGGCGCGGACAACGTGATGGACCTGTCCACCGGCAAGCACATCCATGAGACCCGCGAGTGGATCGTACGCAACTCACCGGTGCCGATCGGCACCGTGCCGATCTACCAGGCGCTGGAGAAGGTGGACGGGCGCGCCGAGGAACTGACCTGGGAGATCTTCCGCGACACCCTGATCGAGCAGGCCGAGCAGGGCGTGGACTACTTCACCATCCACGCCGGCGTGCTGCTGCGTTACGTGCCGCTGACCGCCAGGCGCGTCACCGGCATTGTCTCGCGCGGCGGTTCGATCATGGCCAAGTGGTGCCTGGCGCACCATCGCGAGAGCTTCCTGTACGAACACTTCGAAGACATCTGCGAGATCATGAAGGCCTACGACGTGGCCTTCTCGCTGGGCGACGGCCTGCGTCCGGGCTGCATTGCCGACGCCAACGACGCCGCGCAGTTTGGCGAACTGGAAACCCTGGGCGAACTCACGAAGATCGCCTGGAAGCACGACGTGCAGACCATGATCGAAGGCCCCGGCCACGTGCCGATGCAGCTGATCAAGGAGAACATGGACAAGCAGCTGCGCGAGTGCGGTGAGGCGCCGTTCTACACCCTGGGCCCGCTGACCACCGACATCGCGCCCGGCTACGACCACATCACCAGCGCCATCGGCGCGGCGATGATCGGCTGGTATGGCACGGCGATGCTTTGCTACGTCACCCCCAAGGAACACCTGGGCCTGCCCAACCGCCAGGACGTGCGCGACGGGATCATGGCCTACCGCATCGCCGCGCATGCATCGGACCTGGCCAAGGGCCACCCGGGCGCGCAGGCGCGCGACAACGCGCTGTCCAAGGCGCGCTTCGAGTTCCGCTGGGAGGACCAGTTCCACCTGGGCCTGGATCCGGAGAAGGCCAAGGAGTTCCACGACGAGACCCTGCCCAAGGATGCGCACAAGCTGGCCCACTTCTGTTCGATGTGCGGCCCGCACTTCTGCTCGATGAAGATCACCCAGGACGTGCGCGACTACGCCGCCGAAAACGGCCTGGACGAAGCCAGCGCGCTGGAGCAGGGCATGGCCGCCAAGTCGGCCGAGTTCCGCGAGCAGGGCGCGCAGGTGTACCGGCAGGGCTGAGCCGCCTGCCCGCGCAGCACCGCCGCATCCCGCGGTCGCTGTAGGAGCCCGTCTTGCGGGCGACCGCCATGAGGCGGTCGGTCGCGGTCGCCGGCAAGACCGGCTCCTGCATGGGCAAGTCCCGCGTCCTTTCGGTCGCCGGCAAGACCGGCTCCTACAGGGTGTTCACGCGTGCAGGGGGATGATCCGGCCAACTGCCTCTGACTGCGCCAGGAGCACGGCCATGACCATCGCCCGCACCGCTTCGTTGCCAGGTCGCATAGGCCGCCGCCTGGGCGGCATCCTGCTTGCAGGCCTGGTCCTGCTGCTGGCCGCCTGCAGCACCGGGCCGCGGATCAGCAGCGAGCTTGATCCGTCGGCCGACTTTTCCCGCTACCGCAGCTTCGCCTTCCACGAGCCGCTGGCGGTGGAGACGCTCGGTTATTCCACGCCCACCAGCAACCAGATGCGCCAGGCCGCGCGCGCGCAGCTGGAGGCGCGTGGTTATGTCTACGATGCGTCATCGCCGGACCTGCTGGTCAACATCAACGCCTACCTGCAGGAGCGCGTGGACGTGAGCAGCATGCCGGAGGTCGACTACGACTATTACTACAGCTACCGCGCGCGCAGCTACGTGGCCATGCCGTACTGGCGCGACCGCACCCGGGTGCATCGCTACACCGTGGGCACGATGAACGTGGACCTGGTGGATGCCGGCCAGCGGCGCCTGGTGTGGACGGGCGTGGCGGTGGGGCGGGTAGGCCGCAACAGCGTCGAGCAGCGCGGCGCGCGGATCGACGCGGCCATGGCCGGGATCTTCGCCCGCTATCCGTACCGCGCCCGCTGAACGGGCGCGCTAACGCACTGCGCCTCAGTCGATGGCGGCAGTTGCCGGTGCGCTCAGCGACTCGGCAAACTCGCGCCACTCGGGCAGGCGCGCGATCACGCCGGTACGCGCGAGATACGCCTGGTCCGGCTCCTCGCCGGCCGCAAGGGCCATGGCGGTGTGGACCGCACCGGTGACCCAGAAGCTGCGGGTGCTCGATCGCGCCGGGGTGCGGTGGAAGGCCACCGCCTCGATGATCGGCATCGGCAGGCCCCACAGGCCCAGCAGGTAGGCGCCGGCCTGGGTATGGCCGGGGCGGTCGTCGCCTTCGACCGCTGGCTGGCGCTCGTCGTGCACGCCCGGCAACAGCAGGCCGATGTCGGCCAGCAGGGCGGCCGTGGCGCCCAGCTCGGCGCTGGACTCGGGCAGCATGCGCTTGGCCAGGCGTGCGGCCAGCAGTGCGCGCGCCTGCATGGCGGCGCGGTCCACGCCAGGCGTGGCCGGCATCGAGAACACTTCGCTGGCCAGCACCAGGTCGCGCAGGGTGGCGATGCCCAGGCGGGTAACGGCTGCGCGCAGGTCGGTGATGGTGCGGCCGGCGGAGAAGTAGGCCGAGTTGCACAACTGCAGCACCTTGGCAGCGATGCCCGGGTCGCCGGACACCAGGCCGGCGATGTCGGCGGCGCTGGCGCTGTCGTCCACTTCCAGCGCGCTCATCAGGCGCAGGTACAACTGCGGCGGGGAGGGCAACTGCTCCACCCGGCCGATGCGCGTGCGCAGCTCGGGGTTGTCCAGCAGTTCGCGCAGTTCTTCCAGGCTGCCGATCGCCTCCAGCAGCACTTCCGGCGCCAGCGGCGTGGGCAGGAAGCGGTGCGCCAGGCCGATGATCCGCGCCGCCGGGGAGTGCTGGCCGTCGATCACCGCGATGCGCGAGGTTTCCGGGCGCAACGTGCGGACCTGGCCCAGCAGCGTGGCCGGCGGCAGGTCCGGCAGCCCGGGCGCGACCAGGATCACGTCCAGCGGCGAGGCGGCGGTGCGGGCCATGGCTGCGTCGGCGTTGGCGCAACGCTCCACCTCCCAGTCCGAACCCATGGCCGCCACCAGGTCGACCAGCTCGACGGGGAAGACAGTCTCATCGCCGACGAACAGAATGCGCACGGATACCTCTCCTGTTGGACGTGTAGCGGACGCGCGCCACGCTGGCGTGACGCCATATGTTCGGGTATCGGGCGCAGCGGCAGGAAGTTGAGCCCGTAAACGGGTCTGGCCGGGTCGCGAGTGCTGAACTGTGCGGCAGTTCGCGGTTGCGCGGCAGGCGCGTTCACGACCGATGGTACCGCCGTGATCGGCGATGTGGTGGATTGATGGCGCCGCGGGCCGTCAATCCACCACGGTGGCGCAGCGCGGCGCGCCGTTCAGCCCTTGCTGGTGGCGCGCTCGATGGACTGCAGCAGGATCTGCTTGGCCTCGGCGGCGTCGCCCCAGCCTTCCAGCTTGACCCACTTGCCCTTCTCCAGGTCCTTGTAGTGCTCGAAGAAGTGGCCGATGCGCTCCAGCCAGTGCGGCGAGACGTGGCCGATGTCGCTCACGTGGGCATAGCCGGAAAAAATCTTGGCGATCGGCACGGCGAGGATCTTCTCGTCGCTGCCGGCCTCGTCGCTCATCTTCAGCACGCCGACCGGGCGGCAACGCACCACCGAGCCGGGCACCAGCGGCAGCGGCAGCACCACCAGCACGTCGGCCGGGTCGCCGTCGCCGCACAGGGTGTTGGGCACGTAGCCGTAGTTGCACGGGTAACGCATCGGGGTGGAGAGGATGCGGTCGACGAAGATCGCTCCGCTCTCCTTGTCCACCTCGTACTTGACCGGCTCGGAGTCCTTGGGGATCTCGATGATGACGTTGATTTCGTCCGGCGGGTTGCGCCCGGAATTGACCTGGTCGAGGCCCATGTGCTGCTCCGTGGATGCGGGGGTGAAAGACAGGCCGGGCATTTTACGCCGATCCGTGCTGCATCGCACAAATGCGGTGCCCGGGCGCTCCCGTCCGCCAGCGTCCAGAACCGGGAAGCCCCGGCACGGGCCGGGGCTTCCTGGGGTCGGAGTGGTGGTGCGCCGCCTTACAGCAGCGGCACCATCAGCAGCGCGACGATGTTGATGATCTTGATCAGCGGATTGATCGCCGGGCCGGCGGTGTCCTTGTAGGGATCGCCGACGGTGTCGCCGGTCACCGAGGCCTTGTGTGCCTCGCTGCCCTTGCCGCCGAAGTTGCCGTCCTCGATGTACTTCTTGGCGTTGTCCCAGGCACCGCCGCCGGTGGTCATCGAGATCGCCACGAACAGGCCGGTCACGATGGTGCCGATCAGCAGTCCGCCCAGTGCCTTCGGCCCCAGCAGCAGGCCCACGACAATCGGGACCGCCACCGGCAGCAGCGAGGGCACGATCATTTCCTTGATCGCCGAGCGGGTGAGCATGTCCACCGCGCGGTCGTACTGCGGCTTGCCGGTGCCTTCCATGATCCCCGGGATCTCGCGGAACTGGCGGCGCACTTCCTCCACCACCGCACCGGCGGCGCGGCCCACGGCCTCCATTGCCATCGCGCCGAACAGGTACGGGATCAGGCCGCCGATCAGCAGGCCGATGATCACGTAGTGGTCGGACAGGTCGAAGGTGAACACCTGGCCCGGGTTGGCCGCCTGCAGGTTGTGGGTGTAGTCGGCAAACAGCACCAGCGCGGCCAGTGCGGCCGAACCGATCGCGTAGCCCTTGGTCACCGCCTTGGTGGTGTTGCCCACCGCGTCCAGCGGATCGGTGACGTTGCGCACCTCCGGCGGAAGCTCGGCCATCTCGGCGATGCCGCCGGCGTTGTCGGTGATCGGGCCGTAGGCGTCCAGGGCCACGATCATGCCGGCCATCGACAGCATCGAGGTGGCGGCGATGGCGATGCCGTACAGCCCGCCCAGCGCGTGCGCGCCCCAGATCGCGGCGCACACCACGATCACCGGCAGCGCGGTGGACTTCATCGACACGCCGAGGCCGGCGATGATGTTGGTGCCGTGGCCGGTGGTCGAGGCCTGGGCCACGTGCCGCACCGGCGCGTACTGGGTGCCGGTGTAGTACTCGGTGATCCACACGATCAGCCCGGTGAGCACCAGGCCGATCAGCGCGCAGCCGTAGATCGCGGTGGTGCCGTGCACGTTGTCGGCCATCAGCGCGGTGGTGATCGGCCAGAACGCGATGGCCGCCAGCACCGCGGACACGATCACGCCCTTGTACAGCGCGCCCATGATCGAGCCGCCTTCCTTGGTGCGCACGAAGAACGCGCCGATGATCGAGGCCACGATCGACACCCCGCCCAGCACCAGCGGGAACAGCACCGCGTTGGCGCCGGCCTCGGCCATCATCAGCCCGCCCAGCAGCATCGTGGCGATGACCGTGACCGCGTAGGTCTCGAACAGGTCAGCGGCCATGCCGGCGCAGTCGCCCACGTTGTCGCCCACGTTGTCGGCGATCACCGCCGGGTTGCGCGGGTCGTCCTCGGGGATGCCGGCCTCGACCTTGCCCACCAGGTCCGCGCCCACGTCCGCGCCCTTGGTGAAGATGCCACCGCCCAGGCGGGCGAAGATCGAGATCAGCGAAGAGCCGAAGGCCAGGCCGATCAGCGCATGCAGGTTGTCGGCCAGCGGCAGGCCCAGCCACTGCAGCACCCAGAAGTAGCCGGCCACGCCAAGCAGGCCCAGGCCGACCACCAGCATTCCGGTGATCGCGCCGCCGCGGAAGGCCACGTCCATCGCCGGGCCCAGGCCGCGGCGCGCCGCTTCGGCGGTGCGCACGTTGGCCCGCACCGAAACGTTCATGCCGATGTAGCCGGCCGCGCCCGAGAGCACCGCGCCGATGGCGAAACCAATGGCGGTGTACCAGCTCAGGAACACGCCGACCAGCACGAACAGCACCGCGCCGGCGATGGCGATGGTCAGGTACTGGCGGTTGAGGTAGGCACGCGCGCCTTCCTGGATCGCGGCAGCGATCTCCTGCATGCGCGCGTTGCCCGCCGGTTGCGACAGGATCCAGCGTGCGGACACGATGCCGTAGAGGATTGCAAGGACAGCGCAGAACAATGCCAGCGCCAAACCGTAGTGTTCCAGCATGACCCCTCCCAAGGTATTGATGAGTGCCACCCAGCGGACGGGCGAACAGAGAGGACACGCACCCACCGGGTCTTGTGAAGAACTGGAACGGACCCGCGAGCGGCGACGCGTTGCTTCGTGTTCAACATCCCTGGAGCAGACCGAGTATGAACGCAGCGGGCAGCGGAGGCCACACGCCGTTCATCCGGGAACTGACAGGCTGCCGGTGCCCCGATTCCACGCCAGCGCCGATGCCGAGCCCCCGCAACCGCAAACCCGCCCCGCCGTCCGCCATGCAGTCCGTCGCCCCCCGGCGCAGTGATGGAGCGGCGGACCCGGCGTTCCGCCAGGCCGTGCTGCTGGCGGTCCTGGTGGCCGTGGCCGCCGTGGCCGCGCCGCTGCGCGCCCAGCCGCTGGCCGGCGAGCACCAGCGGGAGCAGGCGCGCCAGCTCCCGCCGATCGCGGTGGTTGCGGCCGGCGCCGGCTTGCCCGCAACCGCGATGCAGCCCGCGCAACCGCTGCGCGAACGCCCGCTTGGCGTCGCACAGGCGCCGGGCGTGCTGCATACGCTGCGCCAGATCCCGGAGGCCTGCATCCGCCTGGAAGGCGTGTTTACCGGCCAGGCGACGCCGCCGTACCGGATGCGCGCGGTGGCCATTTCGCCCACCTGCCAGCCACGTGCGCGCTACCGGCCGGCCGGGCAGGCCATGCCAGCGGCGGCCTCAGGCTGGATCCTGGAAGACCGGGTGCGCGTGCCCGATGCCACCTGCCCCTCGCGCATGGCCGTGGTCCAGGTGTGGCGCAAGCCCGGTGCCGCCGCCCCGGCGCGCGATGGCCAGGGCCAGGCCCGGATCTACCTGCAGCAGGCCCGCCAGGATGCCGCCGCCGGCGCGGGCGCCGCCCTGCCGCAGTTCACCGCGCACCTGGCCATGGAAGGCAAACCCTGTCCATAGAGGACCCATCACCCCCGCCGCGCTCCCGTCGTCCCCCGTCGTCCCCCGTCGCCCCCCGTCGCCCCCGCCGTCCCCGCCGCCCCCGTCGCCCCGTTGTAGGAGCCGGTCTTGCCGGCGACCGCGGGACGGTGTGATGTGACGCGGTACGTGGACATGCGGATGTGTCAGGGCTGGCTTCGCACGACGTCCTTCGGCATATCGATGCCGCGCCTTCGCCTCCTGCAGGAGCCGGTCTCGCCGGCGATGGGCGTGCCCGATAACGCCTGGTCGCCGGCGAGACCGGCTCCTACAGGTGGTCGCGCGTTACCGGGCAAGCCCCACCCATCCGGCGACCGCGTCGCACCCTCCCGGCCCGGCATTCCCACCTCATCCCTCCCGGGCCGGCAACTCCTGCCTCACCCTTCCCAGCGCGGCAGCTTCTTCTTCACCGCCACGTTCTTCAGGGTCACGTACCGGGGCAGGCCGTCGCGGTCCCACGGCAGCGGCGCTTCGCCACGGATCAGCGGCTGCAGGTAGTCACGCGCCTTGGCGGTGATGCCGAAACCGTCCTTGCGGATGAAGCCGGCCGGCATGGTCTTCTCGTGGTTGGCGACCTTGTGCAGCGGAGCCGGCTCGATCTTCCAGCGATACGGCGCCGCCGAGGTGCGCACGATCGCCGGCATCACCGCGTTCATGTCCTTGAGCGCGTACTCCACCGCCGCCTTGCCCACCGCCAGCGCCTGTTCCCAGTCGGTGCGGCTGGCGACGTGGCGGGCCGAGCGCTGCAGGTAGTCGGGCACGGTCCAGTGGACCTTGTAGCCAAGCGTGTCCTTGACCCTGGCGGCCAGTTGCGCGGCCACGCCGCCCAACTGGGTATGGCCGAACGCATCCGTGCCGCCGCCGGCATCGGCGACGAACCTGCCGTCCTTGTCGCGGATGCCCTCGCTGGCCACCACCACGCACCAGCCGACCTTCTTCACCACCTTGTCGACCCGGGCCAGGAACGCAGCCTCGTCGTAGGCGCGCTCGGGGAACAGGATCACCTGCGGGGCCTGGTCCGGCGATTGCCCGGCCAGGCCGGCGGCGGCGGCCAGCCAGCCGGCATGCCGGCCCATGGCTTCGTACACGAACACCCGGGTCGAGGTTTCGGCCATGGCCTGCACGTCCAGCGCGGCCTCGCGCACCGACACGGCGGTGTACTTGGCCGCCGAGCCGAAGCCGGGGCTGTTGTCGGTCACCGCCAGGTCGTTGTCGATGGTCTTGGGCACGCCGATGCACGACAGCGGGTAACCAAACTCGGCCGCCAGCTGCGAGACCTTCCACGCGGTGTCGGCCGAATCGTTGCCGCCGTTGTAGAGGAACCAGCGCACGTCGTGCGCCCGGAACACGTCCAGCAGGCGCTCGTAGCGGGCGCGGTCGCGGTCCAGCGGGCCGAGCTTGTAGCGGCACGAGCCGAATGCGCCGCCCGGCGTGTGGGCCAGCGCGGCGATGGCCGCGGCCGATTCCAGGCCGGTATCGACCAGGTCCTCGCGCAGCGCACCCAGGATGCCGTTGCGCGCCGCCAGCACCTTGACCTTGCGGGCCCGCGCCTGCGCGATCACGCCACTGGCCGTGGCATTGATGACGGCGGTGACGCCGCCGGACTGTGCGTAGAGCAGGGTGCCTTTGGCCATGGCGGATCCTTCGGGAGGCAAACACGTTGGGGCGGCGCGCCGGGATGCGGTAAGCTGCGGCGGAATGATGCGGCGCAGCGTGGCGTGATCGGCGAGAAGTCTAGCGCTCCGTGTTGCCGTGGGGCATTTCTTCCAGGGAGCAACCGATGCGACTGGTACTACTGGGCCCTCCTGGCTCGGGCAAGGGGACGCAGGCCGCGCGCCTGATGGACACGCTGGGCGTGCCACACATTTCCACCGGCGACCTGCTGCGCGCCGAGGTGGCCGCCGGCACGCCGCTGGGCATGCAGGCCAAGGAGGTCATGGCGCGTGGCGACCTGGTCTCCGACGAGATCCTGCTGGGCATGCTCGAGTCGCGGCTGGGCCGCGACGATGTCCGCACCGGGTTCATCCTTGATGGCTATCCGCGCAACGTGGCCCAGGCCAATGCGCTGGACGGGCTGCTGGCCAAGATCGGCCAGCCGCTGGACGCGGTGGTGCAACTGGACGTGGCCACCGAGCTGCTGGTGGAGCGCATCGCCGGCCGGGCCAAGGCCGAGGGCCGCGCCGATGACAACCCCGAGTCGGTGCGCAAGCGCCTGCAGGTCTACAACGACTCCACCGCGCCGGTGATCGGATTCTTCGCCAACCGCGGCGTGCTGTCGCGGATCGACGGCGTGGGCAGCATGGACGAGATCACCGCACGGATCCTGGCGGCGCTGAAGAAGGCGTAACGGCGGTCGTGGCCGCGACGCGCGCGGCTATTCGTCCATCCACAGCAGCAGGTGTTCCAGGCGCCGGTGCGGGTCGTCTTCCTGCAGCAGCGCCAGCCGCTGGGCATCGCCCAGCGGCAGCAGTTCGGCCAGCCGCCAGCCCACCCAGTCGGCTTCTTCCAGCCGGCGCAGGTTGCTGCGTGCGTACTCGCCGCCCACCTGTTCGAGCAGTTCGCCCAGCAGGGTGCCCATCACCGCGTGTTCCGGGCGCAGCCGCGCCGCCACCGCGCCGGCATCGGCCTGCGCATCGCACCAGTGCACGCTGCCTACCAGCAGGCCGTTGTCGCGGGCGCGCGCATCGGCCACGCGGAAACGGCGACCACCGCGCACGCGCAGGGTGAGCAGCCCGCAACGGTCGCTGCCGAAATCCTCGATCACCGCCTCCACCCCGAACGCGGCCGGGGTGGCCGGCGCGCCGGTCTCGTCGCCCTTCAGGATCAGGCACACGCCGAAGCTGCCGCCATCGCGGCCGCATTCCGATACCAGGTCCAGGTAGCGCGGTTCGAACACGCGCAGACCCAGCGGGGCGCCGGGCAGCAGCACCGTGTGCAGCGGGAACAGCGGCAGCGGGACGGTGGTGGAGACGGACATCCGGGCGGAAGCGGCAATCGACCGATGCAGATGAGCCAAGGGTAACCCCGCCGGCGCACGGCCGTGTCAACCGGCGAGCATCTCCACGAAGCGGCGCGGCGCGCCATCGAAGCCGCCGTTGGACATGAACACCACGTGGTCCCCGGGCCGCACCTGCTGGCGCAGTGCGGCCAGCAGCGCATCGGTGTCGGGCGCGGCCAGGGCCTGGCCACGCACCGCGGCGATTACCGCGCCGGCATCCCAGGGCAGCTCGGCGCGCTGCAGGAACACCACCACGTCGGCCAGGTCCAGCGATGGCGCCAGCGCATCGGCATGCGCGCCCAGGCGCATCGAATTGCTGCGTGGCTCCATGGCCACCACGATCCGCGCATCGTCCACCTTCGCGCGCAGCCCTTCCAGGGTGGTGCGGATGGCGGTTGGGTGGTGGGCGAAGTCGTCGTACACCGCCACGCCGGCATGGGTGCCCAGCGGCTCGAGCCGGCGCTTGACGCTGCGGAACCCGGCCAGCGCCGGGATCACCTGCGCCGGGTCCACGCCCACCGCATGCGCGGCGGCCAGTGCCGCCAGTGCATTCATCACGTTGTGCCGGCCCAGCAGCGGCCAGCGCACGCTGCCCACCTCGCGGCCACGGTACAGCACCGCGAACGCACTGCCGTCGGCATCCAGCAGCCGCGCGCTCCAGTCGAAGGCCGCGCCGTCGGTGGCGTCGGCGCGGGCCACGGCCGCGGCGGTGCCCTCCACGCCGAAGGTCTCCACCGGCGTCCAGCAGCCCATCGCCAGCACCTGCGCGATGTGGTCGTCCTCGCCATTGACCAGCAGCCGCCCGGCCCGCGGCACGGTGCGCACGAGGTGGTGGAACTGGCGCTGGATGGCGGCCAGGTCGGGGAAGATGTCGGCGTGGTCGTATTCCAGGTTGTTGAGCACCGCCACCGTCGGGCGGTAGTGCACGAACTTGCTGCGCTTGTCGAAGAAGGCGGTGTCGTACTCGTCGGCCTCGACCACGAACTCGGCGCCGCCGCCCAGCCGCGCCGACACCCCGAAGTCCTCGGCCACCCCGCCGATCAGGAAGCCGGGGTCGCGCCCGGCGGCCTGCAGCAGGAACGCCAGGATCGTGGTGGTGGTGGTCTTGCCGTGGGTGCCGGCCACCGCCAGGGTGGTGCGCCCGGGCAGCACCCGCTCGGCCAGCCACTGCGCGCCGGAGGTGTAGCGGCGGCCGTCGTCCAGCACCTGCTCCACCGCCGGGTTGCCGCGCGACAGCGCGTTGCCGATCACCACCTCCACCGCGTGCGCGGCGATGTGCCCGGGCTGGTAGCCCTGCTGCACGGTGATGCCGAGTTGTTCCAGCAGGGTGGACATGGGCGGATACACCGCCTGGTCGCTGCCTTCGACCTCGAAGCCCAGGTCGCGCGCCAGCGCCGCCACGCCGCCCATGAAGGTGCCGGCAATGCCGAGGATGTGGATCGTGCTCATGGGTTGATTGTGGCCCAAGCGCGCACCTGCGGACCATCCACCAGGCACGCACGGCGGCGGATGCAGGCCGCGGCCACGCGCGCTGCAAGCGCGGTGGCGTGCAATCGCCTGCAGGTTGTCAGGCGGTGGCGCGCTGCGCGGCCAGGCGTGCGCAGGTGGCCACCGCCGCCTCCAGGCTGGAGGGGTCGGCCATGCCACGGCCGGCCAGGTCCAGGGCGGTGCCGTGGTCCACCGCCACGCGCGGGTAGGGCAGGCCCAGGGTCAGGTTCACTGCCTGCTCGAAGCCGCTGTACTTGAGCACCGGCAGGCCCTGGTCGTGGTACATCGCCAGCACCGTGTCGAAACCGCGCAGCTTGCCCGGCAGGAACGCGGTGTCGGCCGGCAGCGGGCCGACCAGGTGCATGCCTTCGCCGCGCAACTGCTCCAGCACCGGGGCCAGGATCTCGATTTCCTCGTGGCCCAGGTGGCCGTCTTCGCCCGCGTGCGGGTTCAGCCCCAGCACCGCGATCACCGGGTCGGCGATGCCGAAGCCGGTGCGCAGTGCGGCGTGGGTGATGCGCAGCACCTGGCGCAGCAGCGCCGCGTCGATCGCATCGGCCACCTTGCGCAGCGGCAGGTGGGTGGTGGCCAGGGCCACGCGCACGATGTCATTGGCCAGCATCATCACCACCTCGCAGCCGGCATGCGCGGCCAGCAGTTCGGTGGTGCCGGTGTAGGCGATGCCGCCCTGGTTGATGGTGGCCTTGTGCACCGGGCCGGTGACCATGCCGGCAAACGTGCCGTCCATGCAGCCGTCGGCGGCCTGGTGCAGCGCTGCGACCACCGCGGCGGCATTGCCCGGGTCGGGGCGGCCGAAGGCAACGCCGGCCGCATTGGGCACCGCATGCAGCGGCAGGTCGCCGGGTGCGCGTGCCGGCTGCTGCGCGGGCAGCAGGTTCAAGGGCAGGCGCAGCGCGTCGGCGGCGGCCTGCAGGGTGGCCGGATCGGCCAGGGCAACCAGGTGGCAATCGGTGCGCGGCTGCTGGGCCAGGCGCACGCACAGTTCCGGCCCCACCCCGGCCGGTTCGCCCGGAACCAGCGCGAGCCGGGGGCGGGTCATCGGATCAGCCGCCGGTCTGGGCGCCGGTGACCGGCTCGGCGCGGTCGCCAACCCGCAGCACGACGTAGGCCTCGCTACGCAGTTCCTGCAGGTAGCGCTCGTAGTCCTCTTCCAGCTTGCGCCGGCCGATGGTGTCGCGGACCTGGGCGCGGCGGTTGAGGTCGGTCACGTCGCTTTCGCGCGAGGCCACGCGCTCGATCACGTGCCAGCCGGCCTCGCTGCGGAACGGGCGCGATACCTGCCCGTCCTCCAGCGCGGTGATCTCGCTGCCGAACTCCTCGCCATAGGCATCGGCCGGGAACCAGCCCAGGTCGCCGCCCTGGTTGCGGGTGGTGCTGTCCTCGGAGGCTTCGCGGGCCAGCGCCGGGAACTCCTCGCCGCCTTCGATGCGGGCGTGCAGGGCGTCGATCTTGGCGCGCGCGGCGTCCTCGTCCTGGCGGTCGTGGATCCGCACCAGGATGTGGCGCACGTGGTATTCGGTGATGCGCGCGGCAGGCGTGTAGCTGCTGTCGCGCAGGTCGGCCAGCAGCAGCAGCTGGAAGCCGCTGGGGCCGCGCACGGGGCCCAGGATCTGGCCCGGCTGCAGCGCCTGGATGTCCTTGGAGAACGCCGGCGGGATCTCGTCCAGCGAGCGCCAGCCCAAGTCGCCGCCTTCCAGCGCGTTGGGGCTGTCGGAGTAGCGCACCGCGGCGGCGGCGAAGTCCAGCTCGCCCTTGTCGATGAGGTTCTTGATGCCGTCGATCTTGCCCTGGCCGGTGGCGATCTGCTCGGCGGTAGCGCCGTCGGGCAGGGCCACCACGATGTGCGCCAGGCGGTACTGCTGGCCGCCGGCGGCCAGGCGCTCCAGGGCGATGTCGACCTCGCCTTCGCTCACGTTCACCCGCTCGCCACGGCTCTGGCGCAACTGCTGCACCATGATCTCGTCGGCCAGCGTGCGCCGGAATTCCTCGAAGCCCAGCCCGTCCTCGGCCAGGCGCTGGCGCAGCGCCTCCACGGTCAGCCCGTTCTGCTGGGCGACGGTGGCCACGGTCTGGTTGAGCTGCTGCTCGGTGATGCGGATGCCATGGGCGCGCGCGCGCGCCACCTGCAGCCGCACCAGCACCAGGCGCTCGAGCACCTGCCGTTCCAGCACGGGGCGCGGCGGGAGCTGGTCCTCGCGCCCGGCGTACTGGGCCATCACGTTGCGCATGGCCAGTTCCAGCTCGCTGAGCAGGATCACCTCCTCGTCCACGATCGCGGCAATGCCTTCGACCGGCTGCAGCTGCTGCGCAGCGGCAAGGAAGGGAGCGGACAACAGGGCGGCTACCGCCAGCAGGATCGCGGGAAGGCGTCGGGTCATGTTCACGGGATCAGGTTCGGATCGTAGTCGTCACGATCGGGCGTGGTGTTGCTTGGCGGGACCAGATACAGGTCGTCGCGATGGTAGCCGAGAATAGCACGGCGCAGGGTGCGCTCCGTGTCCTGCCCGGCCGAGCCCAGGCCCTTGAGCACGAACTCCACCTGGATGGCGTTGTCCAGTTCGCCCTCGCGGTTGCGCACGTAACGGCGGGCCAGGGCGCGCACGGCCAGGCAGCAGCTGTCCCACTGCACGCCGGCGATGGCTTCCAGCATCTTGTCGTCCTTGATCGAGTGGTAATAACGCCCCACCACGCTCCAGGTCGGGTTGATCGGGTACAGGAAGGAGAGGTCCGCCTGCTCCAGCAGGTTGCGGCGGTAGCGGTAGCTCATGTTGACCACCCCGTCGCCCGGCCACAGGTAGCGGGCGCGGACGCTGGCCAGGTCCTCGCGCCGGAACTTGGGGTCCCACTGGTACGACGCGCCCAGGTTCCAGCGGTCGTTGAGCATGTAGTTGGCGTCGGCCACCCAGGCCGACTTGCCCTTCTCCACCGGGGTCTCGCCCGGGGCCACCACCCGCGAATCCTCGAAGTAGCGGATCTGGCCGATGCTGGCCGACAGCTTTTCCTGGCCGTCGGCCTGGCGGATCAGGCGGGTGCTCAGGGCCACGGTGAGCTGGTTGGCATCGGTCTGGCGGTCGGCGCCGGAGTAGCGGTTGTCGCGGAACAACTGGCCCCAGCTGAAGGTGAACGGCCGGGTATCGAACAGCGGCAGGGTGCCCTGCTCGCGGTAGGGCACGTACAGGTAGAACAGCCGCGGCTCCAGGGTGTGCAGGTAGGTGTCGCCGCCCAGGGTGGTGTGGCGGTCGAAGTACACCCCGGCGTCGAAACTGGCCACCGGCAGGCTGCGCGAGGGCGTGGTCTCGCCGCCCGTGCGCCGGGCCAGTTCCGGTTCCAGGCGGTAGGCGGTGTGGCGCCAGGCCAGGGTCGGGGTCACGTACCAGGACGGCCCGGCCAGCCGCGCCGAGACATAGGGCTTGAGGTCCAGGCGGCTGCCGCCGGGCCGCTCGGTGTGGTCAAAGTGCACCGCCTCGGCCCAGATGCCCGCATCCAGCCACTGGTTCAGCGGCTGCTCCCAGTTGGCGTACACGCGCGGCAGCCGGCTGTAGGGCAGGTTGGAATCGTCCAGGGTGTAGTCGGTGAGCTGGAAGTGCTCGGCCATCGCCCCGGCGCTCCAGTACTGCCCGCTGCCGTACACGCCTGCGGTGCTGCGCAGGTAGGAGGCCGACACGCCGGCCAGGCGGTTGGAAAAATCCTCCACGTAGCGCGTATCGCTCACCCAGCCCAGGCTGGCGCGCGCCTGCCAGTGCCGGTTGATGTTGTGGAAGCCGCTGTAGCCGAAGCGCCCGCGGTCGCGGTCGCGCAGGTCGTCCTTTGGCATGTAGGTGGCGTCGATGGTGCCGCGCCCGCCCTGATAGAGATAGCGGAATTCGGTATCCAGCATCGCCCCGCGCTTGCTCATCCAGCGCGGGGTCAGGGTCATGTCGTAGTTGGGCGCCAGGTTGAGGTAGATCGGCTGGCGGTAATCGAAGCCGTTGCGCCCGGAGGTGCTGATCGACGGATACAGCAGACCGGTGTGGCGGCGGTCGTCGATCGGGAACTTCACCCACGGCACGTACAGCACCGGGAAACGGCCCATCCGCAGCACCGCGTTGCGGGCCACGCCGAAGCCCTCGTCGCTGTCCACGTCGATGCGCTGCGCTCGCAGCTCCCAGGCCTGCTGCGACGGATCGCAGGTGCTGTAGGTGGAGTGGTGCAACTGCCCCTGCGGCCCCTGCAGGTGGATCGCGTCGGCGCCGCCGTTGCCGCGCCGGTCCACCAGCTGGTAGCGGATGTTGCGGATCACGTGGGTATCGCTGTCCTGGTCGCCCTCGGCGCGGTCGGCCACGATGCGGATGCCCGAATCCTGGTAGCGCACGTTGCCCTCGGCCACGTAGGTGCCCGACTCGGTGTCGAAGCGCATGTGGTCGGTGCCCAGGAACTGGTCGCCGCGGATCAGCGCCACGTTGCCCTGGTACTGCGGCTCGGTCTCGGTGCCACTGAGCAGGTCGCCCTCGATGTCGGTGGGCTGCGCGTTGCGCGCGGGCGCATCCGGCCCGGCCGAGGGCGGCGCACCCTCGAACGGAGGCAACACGTCGCCGGCCGGGCACAGCGCCCAGCTCAACGGCTTCTCATCGTCCGCCAGCGCAGTGGCGGGCAGGCACAGGGTGATGCTCAGGGATAGCGGCAGCAGGCGCGTGGGCAGTCGCACGGGTGGGAGACATCCGGGCCAAATCGCCGGTAGCTTGCCGGATGCAGGTGCATGCGGGCAATGAAACCCGCTCCGCGACGCACCCGGGATTCATCCGCAGCACGCCCGCGGCCCCGGCCACCCCAGCTGTAGGAGCCGGTCTCGCCGGCGACCGCGCGACCCGACCCTCGTAGGAACCGGTCTCGCCAGCGATCGCGCGTTACTTGTAGGAGCCGGTCTCGCCGGCGACCAAGCGTTACTTGTAGGAGCCGGTCTTGCCGGCGACCAGGCGTTACCGGCCAAGGCCCATCGCCGGCAAGACCGGCTCCTACAGGTGACCTGGCGTTACCGGGCAAGCCCCATCGCCGGCAAGACCGGCTCCTACGACGGCTGCAATGCGCCGACGTGGGCTAGCACGCATTCGGCCAGGGCGTCCACGTTGTAGCCGCCTTCCAGCATCGACACCACGCGCCCGCCGCCGTGGCGCCCGGCCAGCGTGCACAGCTGGCCGGTGAGCCAGGCGAAATCCTCCGCATCCAGCATCAGGTCGGCCAGCGGATCGGCCATGTGCGCATCGAACCCGGCCGAGACCAGCAGCAACTGTGGCTTGAAGTCGTCCAGCGCCGGCAGCAGCACGTCCTCCCACACGTTGCGGAAACGGAACCCGCCGCTGCCCGGCGGCAGCAGCACGTTGTGCAGGTTGCCCGCGCCGCGCTCGCGCGGATTGCCGGTGTTCGGGAACAGCCCGGACTGGTGGCTGCTGAAATAGGCCACCGCCGGCTCGTCCTGGAAGATGGCCTGGGTGCCATTGCCGTGGTGTACGTCGAAATCGACGATGGCGATGCGTTCCAGCCCGTGGCGTTCGTGCGCATGCGCAGCAGCCACGGCGATGTTGTTGAACAGGCAAAACCCCATGGCGGTGTCGGCGGTGGCGTGGTGCCCGGGTGGGCGCACCGCGCAGAACGCAGTGGTATCAGCCCCGTTGGCCATCACCGCATCCACCGCCGCCAGCCCGGCACCGGCCGCGTGCAGCGCCGCGCGCGCCGAACCGGGCGACAGCATCGTGTCCGCATCCACCGCTCGCAGCCCCGAGGCCACCGGTTCCAGCACCTGGTCCACCAGCGCGGCATCGTGCACCCGGCACAGGTCGCCACGCTGCGCGGCCGGCGCCGCGTGCCAGGCCAGGTGGGGATAAGCCGCCGCCAGCGCATCCAGCACCGCGCGCAACCGTGCCGGGCGTTCCGGATGGTCCGGTCCCGGGTCGTGCTCCAGGCAGGCGGGATGGGTGAAAGCCAGCATGCAGCCACCGTAGCCGGCCACAGCCCGCCACGCCAATCCCTGTTGCGTGGGCGTGATCAGGATGTTGGCGAGGGCGGGCCCCTGCACGGTCGTTACCGGTTGGCGTGCTCCGCCCCTGCACGGATGGTTGCCGGTCGGCGTGATCCGCCCCTCCCGTGTAGGAGCCGGTCTTGCCGGCGATGGGCGTGCCCGATGATCGGTGAAATCGCGCGGTCGCCGGCGAGACCGGCTCCTACAGGGGGTGGGGTGCCGGTGATCTGTGGGACTGCGCGGTCGCCGGCGAGACCGGCTCCTACAGGGGGTGGGGTGCCGGTGATCTGTGGGACTGCGCGGTCGTCGGCGAGACCGGCTCCTACAGGGGTAGCAGGTTATGCCGCCAGCAGGGGTTTGATGCTTTGCAGCGTATCGCCCAGCGCTTCGCGCGCGCACTCGATGTCGTAGTTGTGCTGGAGATTCATCCAGACATCCACCGAAGTACCGAAATAGCGGGCAAGGCGCAGCGCGGTATCGGCGCTGATGCCGCGGCGCCCGCGGACGATCTCGTTCACGCGTGCCGGTGTGACGCCGATGGCGCGCGCGAGTGCATTGCTTGAAAGCCCCAGTGGCTGCATGAAATCGGCATGCAGGATCTCGCCGGGATGGACAGGAGGAAGCGTATCCATGGAAACCTCAGTGATAGTCCACGATCTCGACATCCGTCGGACCCTTTTCGGTCCAGGCGAAACACAGCCGGAACTGATCGTTGATGCGGATGCTGTACTGGCCCTTGCGATTGCCCCGAAGTGGTTCCAGGCGATTGCCGGGAGGAACCGCCAGGTCGTGCAGGTCCACGGCCGCATCGAGATACGCCAGCTTGCGGCGCGCAACGGACTCAATGTTCCCGAAGCGCACCACACGCCCGCGCGCGAACAGCGTCTGCGTATCCTTGCAGCGGAAGCTCCTGATCGGCATATAGACTGATCATATATCGATACACGATATGGGTCAATCCGTCCCACGGCGCATGCTTTTGTAGGAGCCGGTCTTGCCAGCGATGGGCTTGCCCGGTGATCGGTGGCATCGCGCGGTCGCCGGCGAGGCCGACTCCTACAGGGGGCGGGGTGCCGGTGATCTGTGGGACTGCGCGGTCGCCCGCAAGACGGGCTCCTACAGGGACAAACCTGAGATGCGGTAGTAGGCCTGCAGCATCGGCTCGCCCCAGAAGAAGAACAGCCAGCCGGCGATGGCCAGGTACGGGCCGAAGGGGATGGGCGTGGCGCGGTCGCGGCCCTTGGCGGCCAGCCAGATCGAGCCGATCACCGCACCCACCAGCGAGGACAGCAGCACGATCGGCAGGATGCCCTTCAAGCCGCACCACGCGCCCAGCGCGGCCAGCAGCTTGAAATCACCATGGCCCATGCCTTCCTTGCCGGTGAGCTGCTTGAACAGCCACCACACGCTCCACAGCGACACGTAGCCGGCAATGGCGCCCAGCAGCGCAGGCTTGGCCGGCATGTACAGGTTGTCCAGGCTGGCGATCAAGCCCAGCCACATCAGCGGCAGGGTCAACTGGTCCGGCAGCAGCCGGGTGCGCAGGTCGATGCCCGACAGCGCAATCAGGTACCAGGTCAGCAGCATCGCCCCGAAGCCCTGCCAGCCGAAGCCGAAGCGCCACACGCAGGCCACGGTGAGCAGGCCGGTCAGCAGTTCCACCAGCGGGTACTGCACCGAGATGCGCTGGCCGCTGTAGCGCGAGCGCCCGCGCAGCATCAGCCAGCTCAGCACCGGGATGTTTTCCCACCACTTCAGGCGGTCGCCGGTGGCCGGGTCGTGCGAGGGCTCCACCACGATGCCCGGCGGCGGCGGCTCGTACAGCTCGGGCTCTTCCAGGATCTCGCGCGCGTCGCGCTTCCATTCCCACTCCAGCCGTCGCGGCAGGCGCAGGATCACCACATTGAGGAAGCTGCCGACCGCCAGGCCCACGCAGGCCGCCAGCGGGTAACCCAGGAGCGGCTGGGTGTCGAGGAACGCCATGCGTTGGGAGTGTCCTTTAGACGGTTGCGGCCAGCTTGAAGATGGGCAGGTACATGCCGATCACCATTGCACCCACCAGGCCGCCGATCACCACCATGATCATCGGTTCGATCAGGCTGGCCAGTGCGTCCACCGAGTTGTTCACTTCCTGCTCGTAGTACTCGGCCACCTTGAACAGCATGGTGTCCAGGGCGCCGGCCTCCTCGCCGATGGCGGTCATCATGATCACCATGTGCGGAAACAGGTTGGTCTGCTTCATCGCCATGTTCACCGGGTAGCCCACCGCCACGTCGTCGCGGATGCGGTACACGGCCTTTTCGTACACGCTGCTGCCGGTGGCGCCGGCCACCGATTCCAGCGCCTCCACCAGCGGCACGCCGGCCTTGAAGGTCACCGCCGTGGTGCGGGCGAAGCGGGCGATGGCGCTGTTGTGCATGATCTCGCCGACCACCGGCACCTTCAGCACCAGCTTGTCCAGCGTGTGCCGCATCGCGGCCGAGCGCTTGTAGAAGTAGAAGAAGCCGAAGAACGAACCGGCAATCAGGATCAGGATGACCCACCAGTAGCCGACCATGAAGTCGGAGGCGGCCACGATCAGCTTGGTGAAGGCCGGCAGGTCCGCCCCGAAATCGCGGAAGGTGGCCTCGAACTGCGGCACCACGAAGATCAGCAGGATCGCGCTGACCAGGATGGCCACTGCAATGGTCATCGCCGGGTAGAACAGCGCCTTCTTGATCTTGCCCTTCAGCGCCTCGATGTTTTCCTTGTAGTTGGCAATGGTGTCCAGCACCGTTTCCAGCACGCCGGCGCCTTCGCCGGCGCGCACCAGGTTGCGGAACAGCTCGTCAAACTGCACCGGGTGCTGGCTGATGGCCTCGTGCATGGATGAGCCGCCCTCGATGTCGGTGCGGATCTGGTCCACCATCTTCTTCATGCGCGGGTTCTTGTGCCCGCTGCCGATGATCTCCAGCGAGGAGACGATGGGCACGCCCGATTTCATCATCGTGGCCATCTGCCGGCTGAAGAAGGCGATGTCCTTGGGCGAGATGACCTTGCCGGCCGCGCCGAACAGCGGCTTGGGCTTGGCTTTGACCACCCGGGGGGTGATGCCCTGGCGGCGCAGTTCGGCGCGCAGCAGGTTGGCGTTCTTCGCCGTCTGCTCGCCCTTCATCTTGACGCCGCGCTTGTCGGTGCCCTCCCACACGAACGGAACCAGTTGGTTCGTGTCGCGGGCGATGGGTGCGGTCTTCTTAACGGCGCTACGGGTCGCTGACATGCTTCGGGTCTCCCCGCCGGCACTCCCCGCGCCGGCCTTCCCCACCGATGGTAGCGGCTAATCGCCCGGACGGCACGCCCCCCGGCGTCCTCCCCCCATACCTCCCGGAATGTGACGCGATTGGTCCATTTCTGACGTTTCCGGGCACGGGGCCATGTGTGGCGGGCGTCACGGGCCATCTGTGGCCGTCGCCCCCTCAATTTCGGCAAGGGCCTGTAAGATGGTGGCGCGGATGGGGATCCGGGAGTTGGCACAGTCTCTGCGTCATTACCAGCACGCGGCTCCCACCGCGCAACCACCCGCGTCGGAAAGGACACGGGTCATAGCAACGGCAAGTGTCCTAACCACAACTGCTCTGAGGGGAGTTAAGAACCATGAAGAAGAACATGCAGGGCTTCACCCTGATCGAACTGATGATCGTGGTCGCGATCATCGCCATCCTGGCCGCGATTGCGCTGCCGGCCTACCAGGACTACACCATCCGTGCGCGCGTGTCCGAGCTCGCCGTCATTGCGGGCGCTGCCAAGAACACGGTGGCAGAAAATATTGCCAACAATGGCGGGGCGCTGCCGGCTGATGCGTGTGCGGGTGTTGAGGTGACCATTCCTGCCGCCTCTCGGAATACTGCGTCGATGACTTGCACGGGAGCTACCGGTGTTATCCAGGTGACTGGTAACGCGACCCGTACCAATGGCACCATCCTTACCTTTACGCCCACGGTTGCTGCTACCGCTGCCGTTGGGACTACTTGGACATGCGTTGGTAGTGGCAGCCAGGCCAAGTACTATCCTGCCGAGTGCCGTTAATAGGCCGTCGTTAATGGCGGAAGGTTTGAAAGGCCCCGCCCTCGTGCGGGGCCTTTTTTTGAACAGGAAGAAATCTCACGGATCGCGTAGCACCATCAGGGGGGGGCGTCATGAAACGTGAATGCGGTTTTACCTTAGTCGAGCTGATGATCGTGGTTGCGATTATCGCCATCTTGGCTGCAGTAGCTCTACCGGCCTACCAGGACTTCACGGTTAGGGCTAGAGTGAGTGAGGCAATCATACTGGCCGGCGCTGCGAAGACCATAGTCACCGAAAATATTCACATTGCTAATGCGGTTGACGCGACTGCTTGCAACGCTGCTCCTGCTCAGTCGTCGCCTACGAAGAATGTCGCATCTGTTGCCTGTATAGGAAATGGCGTGATTACCGTGACAACCACGAGTGTGGCTGGATCAGTTACACTTCGGTTGTCGCCTGCATATGATCCAAATCAGGTTGTAGTGTGGTCGTGCATGCTTGCTGTCGGGGATAGCAAGTACGTTCCGGCAGAGTGTCGTTCCTGAGGCTGCCCGTGAGCGCTTTTAATTCGATAGTTTACCGGCTAAATAATCTGGCTGCATTTGTCCTCAGGATTCCACTCTGGTGATTGATGATTGGGTTGCCCGCATAACATGACAGCGATTTCTAGCGGCGATGTCGTCACGGCGTATAAAAGGTATGCCCCCGTCTATGACTTTCTTTTTGGAAAGGTCCTGGAGCAGGGCCGAAAAAGGATTGCTGATGAAGTGTGCCGCCTGACGCCAGGCACGCTTCTTGAGGTTGGCGTGGGGACCGGTTTATTGTTGAGCAGATATCCCGCCGATGCTGAAATAGTGGGTGTTGATGTGTCCCGGGAAATGCTTGATCGAGCCAGAGAGGCGGCATCAATTCTACGAAACCACAAAATCACTCTTCATGAAATGGATGGAGAACACTTGGGGTTTGAGGACGGTAGCTTTGATCTCGTTACGGTTCCTTACGTGCTATCCGTGACCCCCGACCCAGCGCGCTTCATGGACGAGCTTCGCAGGGTGTGTAAGCCGAATGGCTATATCTTGGTCGCAAATCATTTTAGTGGTCAGCGCGGGTGGCGTGTACTTGAAGCAATTACCCGTTCTGTTGCAGACCGTATAGGGTTTCGGTCGGAATTTAATTTCGACCAGCATGTGCCTCATCCGGACTGGACAATCGAGAAAGTCGAGGAGGTAAATATGCTAGGGCTGTCTCGGTTAGTTGTAATCCGTAATGGAAAGTAGCGAGAGGCTGGGGTCGAGCTGGCATGCCTCGTTTGCTATCGAACTTGCATCGTATGCATTGTCGGTGGTGGTTTTCCTTTATTTTTATGTAAACCAGTTTCATGCCCCTTCTGCTGTAATCTTCCCTCATCTTAAGGTGGTCTTGGCGGTATTGGCCATGCCTTTGGGGTTGCGCGCTCTGGCGGGGCGCTTCATAAGGAATGAGTGGTTCTGCAGGGGGCTTTCCGCATTCCTGATATTGCTCCCGCTGGTTGCGATAGTGTTTTGGTATGCCTTAGTCCTGATTGGGCTGAACTCCTGGGGGAGAGTTACAACTTGGGGCATTATTTGGGCGTATGCGAAGCAGTTGCCACACCTGCTTGGGGCCTTAGGGATCCCTGCGTGGCTGCCGCTATCTCTGTCAGGCATGGTTCTAGCGGTATTGTTCGTATTTATATATATATTGATTACACCTAGAGATTGGGTTAAACGCCTGTTTCGGCGTGCCAATTCGGGCATAACCATATTGGCGGCGATTGCTCTCATTCTGACTTCTTTGGCTCGCTTGACGTCGTTCTGCCAAGGAGGGGGCGAGCACCCTTCGGAGCCGGCAGTGCTGAGCTTTATTACTGCAAAGACAGGGGGGCTCCAGAGTCATCGCCTCGCAGATTCGGCCGCCTTAGATGCTAAGGAGAACATAGCGAGAAGCGAATATATCGCTGTGCAGAAGCACCTGGGAAGGAATTTGATTCTGATTGTCGGGGATGCGCTTCGTGCAGGTCATATGTCTGTATACGGATATGAGCGAAACACAACTCCCAACTTGGAATCATTGGTCAGGCGCCATCAGGGTCACGTTGTGCCGAACGTGCGGTCAGCGTGTGCTGAATCTAGTTGTGGATTGATGGCAATAGCCTCATCTAGGCCCGTTTCTGATCTGGGGTCCGCGCCATTCACCCTCCAGGAGGTTATGAGGGAAAGTGGTTACCGGGTTCATTTCGTGCTTGGGGGTGACCATACCAATTTTTACGGCTTGCGCAGTATGTACGGGGAATTGGACACTTATTTCGACGGGACTCATCAGGATGTTCGTTACATGAATGATGATCAATTGATATTGGATCATCTGGAGTCGATTCCCCAAGCAGTTCCTGGCGAAGCATCAGCTTTCCAGTTTCACCTGATGTCCACCCATGGGCTGGGCGAGCGAAAGCGGGACTGCAGTCCATATCAGCCGACTAGCAACTATTACGCATGGCCTGGTGGCAGTCCAAACCGCCCGCCCACGCCAAACAAAGCAGTGCATGCAGTTAATTATTACGATAATGGAGTCACGTGTTGGGATAGCGTGATTGCGAAAATTCTTCAACGTCTGGAGGAAAAGGGATACCTAGATGATGCGCTGGTCGTGATTACCGGAGATCACGGAGAGATGCTTGGGGAAAATGGGTTTTTTTCACACCAATACGGACTGGACGAAGGGGTTTTGGATATTCCTCTTGTGTTGCTAAGGTATGGCTATGAGGGGCCTGACTTTCCTGGCCATCAATTGGTGGGCCAGATTGATATAGCGCCAACGATACTTCGTGAACTTGGCCTTCCCGCTGTCCCAATCTGGAAAGGGCGGGCTCTACACGATAAGTGGTCCCCCCGGGAGATAAAGATCCAGCAAGGCCCCGACTTTGGTATATACCATTTATCAGCGGATGGTGCTGTGTGGAAGTATCGGCGGAATCAGGATACAGGTGTGGATTTTGTCACTCGTATTGAGGGTCGTGTTGAAGTGCGTGCCTCCCTTGAAGATGTTCCGCCGGAATTACTTGTTAGTTGGCGGAGTCAGGCGGCGGCAAGCATGCTTGTTTTGGCTCATTTCAAGTAGCGGGAGCCTTGACCCTTTGGGAGAGGTCAAGTTGGGCAATAGTGGCCGTTTGCTCGGCCTCATAGGCGCGCTGACTTGCGTCGGTGAATCCTCGAGCCGCACCCAGGGAGCGTCGCCGGCCATCTAAGTACCGTCATCGGCATTGCCGCTGCCGGCTTTGGCAACCTCGGGGCGCGGGTGGCAGAAGCTTTCGTGCTCTCAGGTGGTTACAGGGACTGGTGACGGAGAATATTCACGTCGCTGCCGCACTGGACACTAGGGAAGGTCTGATCAAAGCGCTTTGACGCCCGTACTCCAGCCTCGAAGCGCTCGATCGACCTCGATCTGATCAAAATTACGCCATTTTTTGCGGTTCTCGACGGGTTTCCCCGTCCGCCAGACGGAGTTACCCCGTCGGCTGCAACAAACGTCGCCGCGCCATCCACAGGTTCGACAGCGCGAACAGTATCACCGCCTGCGCCGTGTTCTTCGCCAGGCCGCGGTAGCGCACCTTGGTGTAGCCGAACTGGCGCTTCACCACCCGGAACGGATGCTCCACCTTCGCCCGCACGCTGGCCTTGAAGTGCTCCCAGCGCTCGGCGTAACCCCGCTCGCGCCTGTTCTTCATCGCACGCAATTTCGACGGCTTCTCCGCAATTCTTCCTTGCCGTGCAGCAGCTTGTGCACCTGCGTCACGTCATTCACGTTCGCCGCCGTGCACTCCACGTGGTGTACCAGGCCCGATTCCTCGTCCACGCCAATGTGCGCCTTCATCCCGAAGTGCCACTGGTTGCCCTTCTTCGTCTGGTGCATCTCCGGATCGCGCTCGCCATCCTTGTTCTTCGTCGAACTCGGAGCCGCAACGATCGTCGCATCCACGATCGTGCCGGCCTTCAGGCTCTGGCCCTTGCGTGCCAGATGGGCATTCACCCGATCCAAGATCTGCGGCGCAAGCTCATGGGTCTCCAGCAGTCGCCGGAAGTTGAGGATCGTCGTCTCATCCGGAATGTTGTCCAGCCCGCCCAGACGGGCGAAGCGGCGCATCACCGGCATCTCGTACAGCGCCTCTTCCATGCCCGGATCGCTCAGCGCGTACCACTGCTGCAGGAAGTGGATGCGCAGCATCGTCGCCAGCGGGTACGGCTGCCGGCCGCGCTGGCCCGTCTTCGGATAGTGCGGAACGATCAACGCCAGCAGACCACTCCACGGCACCACCTGCTCCATCTCCGCAAGGAAGGTCTCGCGCCGCGTCTTCTTGCGCTTGTTCGTGTGTTCCGCGTCGCCGAAGCTCAGCTGCATCATCGTCGTCATCCGTCGAACCTTGCGCTATTGTCGCCGAAGGATTTGTTCAGAGCATCCCTAGTGCCTGCAGTGCCGTACCAGGATTGGCTGCGCCGACGGCCAATGTTTCTACTCTGGCCTGTGTAGGCAACGGCGTCATTACCGTCACCACGACGGCCGCTGCTGGCTCGGTCACCCTGACCCTGGCACCGACCTACAATTTCGATGAGCCGGTCCAGTGGGCCTGCCGGCGCACCGCCGGTGAAAACAAGCACGTGCCCTCCGAGTGTCGGGCCTGAGGCCCACGCCGGCCCCGCTGTAGGAGCCGGCCTTGCCGGCGACCGCTGTCGCCGCGCTCCCCGCACCATCGCCTGCAGCGACCACGCTGCGCACGGCGCTCCATGTCGCCCGCAAGGCGGGCTCCTACAAGGGCGCTCGCGCGTAGCCGCGCTGTTGTAGGAGCCGGTCTCGCCGGCGACCGCGGCGAGGTGTGACGCGGCGAGGTCGTTCCGTGCTGCGAGGTCGCCCGCGAGACGGGCTCCTACAGGGGGGGGGGGGGGGCAGACTTGGGTTCTTGACCGTATCTCAATTGAGATGCAGGATAGAACCGCCAGATCCTGTGGAGTTCCTCTATGACAGCCCGGACTTCGATGCTGCATGTCCGCGTCAATGAACAACTGAAGGCAGAGGCGAGCGAAGCGCTGGCCAACGTCGGCCTGACCATCTCAGATGCGGTACGCATCCTGCTGACTCGTGTCACCAAGGAAGGCGGTTTGCCGGCTGGTCTCACCGCCGACCCGCAGACCCATGACGCCTGGTTTCGCGCCAAGGTTCAGGAGGCCCTGACCGACACCCGCCCGGCGATCCCGCACCAACAGGTCATGGACGACGCCCAAGCGCTGATCGACCGGAAACGCGGTGCCGGTTCTTGAGTGGCAAGAGGCGGCACGTGCCGACTTGTTGGCCATCGTCGACCGCATCTCGGACGACAACCCGGATGCTGCGCAGCGGTTGAAGGATGACATCGAAGTCAAGGCAGCCGCCTTGCCGGGCCATCCCAAGCTGTATCGGGCGGGACGTATCGCGGGTACGCGAGAAATGGTTGTCCGTTCAAATTACATTGTCGTCTACAGGGAAGCCCCTCACGTTGTGACCATCCTGCGCGTGCTGCATGCAGCCCAACAATGGCCGTCGACGGCGTCCTGATCGTTGCCGCGCTGTTGTAGGAGCCGGTCTTGCCGGCGACCGCGGCGAGGTGTGACGCGCCGAGGTCGTTCCGTGCTGCGAGGTCGCCCGCGAGACGGGCTCCTACAAAGGTGGCAGGCCCCGTGCAAGGGGCGGGCTCGGCGCGCAACCGCGCGTGGGCGACAATGGGCGCTTTGGTCCGATGGCGAGCTGCCGGCAGGTGCCGGTGTCCCCGCGGGCCTGCGTCCATGGAGCCTTGCTGATCATCATGAGTGGTGCCATTCGTATCGCGGTTGCCGGCTACGGCAACCTGGGCCGTGGGGTGGAGGCGGCCGTCGCCCGCAATGCGGACATGTCACTGGTGGGCATCTACACCCGGCGCGCGCCGCAGGACGTGGTGCCGCTGCATGCGGGCACGCCCGTGTTCGGGATCGATGCGCTGGCCGGGCGCGAGCGTGATATCGACGTGCTGGTGCTGTGCGGCGGCTCGCGTGACGACCTGCCGGTGCAGGGCCCGGCGTTCGCGGCGCGGTTCAACACCGTGGACAGCTTCGATACGCATGCACGCATCCCCGAGTACTTCGAGGCGGTGGATGCGCAGGCGCGTGCCGGCGGCACGCTGGCGCTGGTTGCCTGCGGCTGGGACCCGGGGCTGTTCTCGATCAACCGCGTGTTCGGCGAGGCCCTGCTGCCGGAGGGCGCCACCTATACGTTCTGGGGCCACGGGCTGAGCCAGGGCCATTCCGATGCGTTGCGGCGGGTGCCGGGCGTGGCCGGCGGGGTGCAGTACACGATTCCTTCCGAGGATGCGATTGCGCGGGTGCGCGCCGGGGAGCGTCCGGAACTGTCGGTGCGCGAGCGCCATGTGCGCGAATGCCACGTGGTGCTGGAGGATGGCGCCGACCCGGAGCAGGTGCGCCAGGCCATCGTGTCGATGCCGCATTACTTCGAGCCTTACGCCACCACGGTGCATTTCATTTCCGCCGAGGCCCTGGCGCGCGACCACGCGGCGATGCCGCATGGCGGCTTCGTGATCCGCAGCGGCAATACCGATGCCGACCAGGCGCAGGTGGTGGAGTACCGGCTGGCGCTGGGCAGCAACCCGCAGTTCACTGCCAGCGTGCTGGTGGCCTATGCACGGGCGGTGCACCGGATGCGCCAGGACGGGCAAGTGGGCGCGCGTACCGTGTTCGACGTGGCGCCGGGCTTGTTGTCGCCCAAGTCCGCGCAGGCATTGCGCGCGGAGTTGCTCTGAAGGCGGGAGGCCCGGACCGCCGGGTCCGGCGGATGGCGGGGTGAAAATAGCGGACATCATGTTGTCTGTTGAGCGAGCCAGGATCTGCTTGCGGACAACGTGATATCCAGGCACCGGCGGAGCATTGCCGTTCCCCTCATGTGAAGGCCATGGCACTGACGGTGCCATCAGGTCGCGCGTTCCGGGGTGTCTGGGTTAGGCTGCGGCTGCACGTGTCGACTTGGCGTAGGCCAAGGGGGGATGGGACATGAGCAGTAGCGCCCCTCCGGGCGATGACAGGATGTTCGAGTTCCAGCCGGAGATGACGGCCGCCGACGCGGGCGTGGCCGCGCCGTTCACGGTGCTGAGCGTGGACGACGACCCGGCGTTCCAGCATTCGCTGCGGCTGGCGCTTTCCGATTTCCGGTTCGACGACAGCCCCCTGCAGTTGCTCACCGCATCCTCCGCCGCCGAGGCCGAGGAATTGCTGGCGCGCACGCCCGATGTGTCGGCCATCCTGCTGGACGTGGTGATGGAAACCGACGATGCCGGCCTGCGCCTGGTGCGCAGCGTGCGCGAGCAACTGGGCAATGCCGAGGTGCGCATCGTGCTGGTCACCGGCCAGCCGGGCATGGCGCCGATGCGGCAGACCCTGCAGCAACTGGACATCAGCGACTACTGGCTCAAGACCGACCTGTACCGCGAGCGGTTGCAGGGCATCGTCACCGGCACACTGCGTACCTGGCGCGAGATCCGCGCGCTGGGCCGGACCAAGCGCGGGCTGCAGCAGATCGTGCATGCCGGGCGCCAGCTGGCGGGCGTGCATGACCTGGGCGAATTTTCCGGGCACATGCTGCACGAGTTGGCGCAACTGCTGCAGGTGCCGGCGGACGGCATGGTGTGCGTGCGCGCCGAGCACCGCGATGCGCCCCTGTCCAGCGCCCGGGTGGTGAGTGCGGCCGGCCGCTTCACCGCGCTGTGCATGCAGCCGCTGGAGGCCATCGGCGATCCGGCCATCCGCCAGGCGCTGCTCGATGCGCTGCAACGGCAGACCTCGCTTGAAGGCGCCGACGGCCAGGTGCTGTTCTTCGATGGTGGCGAGCTGGCGCCGCAGGCCGCGGTGTACCTGGCCACCGACCGCGTCCTGGACGACGAGGAGCGCGAGTTGCTGCGGGTGTTTGCGCTGCATGCCAACGCCGGCCTGATCAACGTGGACCTGGCCGCGCGCCTGGACCACGTGGCCTATTGCGACCCGTTGCTGGACATCCCCAATGGCAATGCGCTGGAGCGCGAGCTGGAGCGGGTGCTGGCGGCGCCATCGGCGCGCGGCTGCAGCCTGCTTGCGGTGGACCTGGGCCAGTACACGCATGGCAGCCTGGCGCTGGGGGCCGAGCAGGGCGATCTGCTGCTGCAACGCATGGCCGGGCGCCTGCGCCAGTTGTATCCCCCGCCATGCATGGTGGCGCGGCTGCACGAAGGCACCTTCGCCGTGCTCGGCCCGAGTGCGCAGTTGGCCGCCGACCCGGTAGCCGCGCTGGAGCAGGGCGAGGACGACCATGCGCTGCCGTTCCTGGGCGTGGACGCGGCGCGCGTGGACCTGGACCGCTACAGCGGCCAGGCTCGCGGGGTGGTGGCCGTGGCGCTGTTGCTGCTGCGCCGGGCCCGTAATCGCGGCGAGCTGGCCGAATACGTGACTGAAGGCGAGGCCGAGAACCGTGCCCGCTTCCTGGAGTCGCGTGCGCTGTACCGCGCGGTGCGCGAGCATCGCATCCACATTGCGCTGCAGGCGCAGGTGAGCCTGGAGGACGGACGCATCGTTGGTGCCGAGGTGCTTGCGCGCTGGACCGAGGACGGCCAGCCGGTGCCGCCGGCACGGTTCATCCCCATCGCCGAGGCCAGCGGCCTGATCGTGCCGCTCGGGCGGCTGGTGACCGAGCAGGCGTGCCAGGCGTTGCAGGCGCTGGCGCAGGCGGGGTTCGCGGATATCCCGGTGTCGGTCAACGTCTCGCCGCTGCAGTTGCGCCGCCGCGAGTTCGTCGAGGAACTTGTGCAATTGCTCGCGCAGTACGGCATCGAGCCACGGCGCCTCGAACTGGAGATCACCGAGGGCGTGGTGATGAGCGACTACCAGGCCGGCCGCAACGTGCTGCGGCGCTTGCGCGCGCTGGGCTTCCCGCTGGCGGTGGATGACTTCGGCATGGGCTACTCCTCGCTGCGCTACGTGCATTCGCTGCCGGTGACCCGGCTCAAGCTGGACCGCCACTTCATCGCCAGCATCGACCAGGGCGCGGTGGACGGCACCGTGTCGGAGATGATCATCGCCCTGGGCCGTTGTCTGGGCCTGGACGTGGTGGCCGAGGGCGTGGAGACCACGGCCCAGGCCACCTGGCTGCGGCAGCAGGGGTGCCCGTGTGCACAGGGCTTCCTGTACGCACGGCCCGAGCCGCTGGAGGATTTCCTGCAGCGCCTGCGCGCGCAGGCCGGAGCCGCCTGAGCGTGAGCGCCAACTGGAGCGCGCTGCGCAGCTACCTGGGCGAGTGCTGGGTAGCGCTGCGGTCGCGCCCGCGACGGGTGGCGGTGGTGGCTGCGCCCTGGCTGCTGGGGCTGCTGGTCGGCCTGCCGCTGCTCTGGTACGAGGTGGACCGCGCGGTGAGCGCGCCCGAGCGCCAGGCCGGGCACGATGCGGTGCAGGGCGCGGCGCGCTCGATCCTGCGCTGGGCGGTGCGCCTGCGCGACGACACCCGCTTCCTCGCCAACGTCACCCCGCGCCTGGCCGAAGACGGCTGGCGGCCCGATTCGGCGCTGGCCCATACCTACACCGCGTTCCTGCTTGCCGGCGGCGAATACCACAAGGTGCGCTGGATCGATGCCGGCGGGATGGAGCAGCTGCGCCTGGACCAGGACCGTGGCCACGTGTACCAGGTGCGCATGGCCGCACTGCAGGACAAGAGTGGACGGCCGTTCTTCGAGCACGGCCTGCGCCTGCAGCCGGGCCAGGTGCACTTGTCGCCGCTGGACCTCAACGTGGAGAACGGCCGCATCGAACAACCGCTGCGGCCCACCCTGCGCGCCGCGGCGCCGTTCGTGATGGCCGATGGCAGCACCGGCGTGGCGGTGGTCAACGTGCACGGCGAGATCCTGCTGCAGCGGCTGCGTGAGCAGGCGCGCCAGGATGGCTTCCACCTGTACCTGGTGCATCCGCAGGGTGGCTGGCTGATCGGCCCGGAACCGGGCGATGCCTGGGGCTGGCTGCTTGGGTCGCCCGAGCGCACGGTGGAAAAGCAGTACCCGGAGTTGTGGCGGCTGATGCAACGGCAGCCGTCCGGGCACTGGCGCAACTGGAGCTTCTCCACCCTGCACGCGTCCTGGGGCGGCGCCGACGGCGACCTGCTGGCCCATGCCGACCCCAGCGTTGCCGGGTTGCGGGTGCTGGTGCACCGGCCGGCGCCATCGCAGGCGCGCTGGAAGGCGATCATGCTCGGCCTGGCAGCGGTGGGGACCGTGCTGGTGCTGCTGGTGGTGATGGGGCAGGCGCGCGGCCTGGCGCGCGAGGCCGCCTACGTGCGCCGCCTGCGCCAGGCCAATGACGCCCTGGCCCTGGCCAACGAGCACCTGCAGGTTGCACAGCACGACCTGGCGCGCGCCGAGCGGCTGTCCTCGCTGGGCTTGATGGTGGCCGGCGTGGCGCACGAGATGAACACCCCGCTGGCCAGCGCGCGGCTGGCGCTGAGCACCGTGGATACCGGCGTGGAGGCGCTGCAGCAGCAATTGCGCTCCGGGCTGCGGCGCTCTGAGCTGGATGCATTCCTGGATTCGGCACGCGCCGCCTGCGACCTGGCCGACGGCGAGCTGAAACGTGCATCGGCGCTGGTGCAGCGGTTCAAGCAGGTGGCGGTGGACCGCGCCTCGCTGGAGAAGCGGCGCTTCGACCTGGCCGAGGTGGTGCTGGACGCCGACCCGCGCCTGCGCCGCGGCGAGCCGATCGAGGGGATCGTGCTGGAACTGGAGCTGGAGCCCGGGGTGGCCATGGACAGTTACCCCGGCCCGCTGGAGCAGGTGGTCTCCAACCTGCTGGGCAACGCCCTGCTGCATGGCTATCCCGACGGCGGCCCGGGCCGGGTGCGGGTGAGCGCACATGCCGACGGGCCCGGGCAGGTGCGCATCGAGGTGGCCGATGCCGGGCGCGGCATCGACCCGGAACACCGCGCGCAGGTGTTCGAGCCGTTCTTCACCACCCGCCGCAACCGGGGTGGCACTGGCCTGGGGCTGCACATCGTCCACCAGATCGTCACCGAGGTGCTGGGCGGGCGCATCGAGATCGGCAGCGCCGGTGAAGGCGATGCCGGCGCGGCGGGCGGCACCGTCTTCATCGTGCGCGTGCCACGGGTGGGCCCGGACCGCCCGGTGGTCACCTAGGACGACGGCCACCGGTGGCCCGCTGCATCCGGTGGCGGCATCGCGCCCGGGGCTGCAGCGTGAATGGGCGCCACCATCACGCGCGGTTTGCGCTATCTTTTCCCGGGCACCTCCCGGGGACGACTGAATGAACGCTGCGGTATCCGCCAATCTGGTTGGCATCACCGGCATTGCCCGGCGCCTTGTGCAGGACGGCGCCATGGACGAGGCGGCGGCGCGTGCCGCCATGGCCCAGGCTTCCGAGGCCAAGGTGCCCCTGGCCCAGTGGATCGCCGACAAGAAGCTGGTGGGCGCCGCGCAACTGGCCGCGGCCAACGCGATCGAGTTCGGCATGCCGTTGCTGGATGCTTCCACGTTCGATCCGGCCCAGAACGCGATGAAGCTGGTCAGCGACGAGCTGGTGCAGAAGCACCACGTGCTGCCCTTGTTCAAGCGCGGCGGCAAGTTGTTCGTGGGCACCAGCAACCCGACCCAGACCGCCGCCCTGGCCGAACTCCAGTTCCACACCAACCTGGTGGTCGAACCGATCCTGGTCGACGATGACCAGATCCGCCGCACCCTGGAGCAGTGGCAGAACGCCGGCGACCAGTTCTCCGGCGCGCTGGGTGACGACGATGACGACGGCATGGATTCGCTGGAGGTGGGCACCGACGAAGACGCCGGTTCCGACTCTGGCGTGGATGCCAAGGGCGACGACACCCCGGTGGTGAAGTTCGTCAACAAGGCGCTGGTGGACGCCATCCGCCGCGGCGCCTCGGACATCCACTTCGAGCCCTACGAAACCGATTACCGCGTGCGCGTGCGCATCGACGGCCTGCTCAAGACCGTGGCCCGCGCGCCGGTCAAGCTGAGCCAGCGCATCGCCGCGCGCCTGAAGGTGATGGCGCAGCTGGACATCGCCGAGAAGCGCGTGCCGCAGGACGGCCGCATCAAGCTCAACCTGTCCAAGACCAAGCAGATCGACTTCCGCGTCAGCACCCTGCCGACCCTGTTCGGCGAGAAGGTGGTGCTGCGTATCCTGGACGGCAGCGCGGCCAAGCTGGGCATCGACAAGCTGGGTTACGAGCCCGACCAGCAGAAGCTGTTCATGGATGCGATCCAGAAGCCCTACGGCATGGTCCTGGTGACCGGCCCCACCGGCTCGGGCAAGACCGTGTCGCTGTACACCGCGCTGGGCATCCTCAACGACGACCTGCGCAACATCTCCACGGTCGAGGACCCGGTGGAAATCCGCCTGCCGGGCGTCAACCAGGTGCAGCAGAACGTCAAGCGCGGCATGACCTTCGCCGCTGCGCTGCGCAGCTTCCTGCGCCAGGATCCGGACATCATCATGGTCGGCGAAATCCGCGACCTGGAAACGGCCGAAATCGCGATCAAGGCTGCGCAGACCGGCCACATGGTGTTGTCGACCCTGCACACCAACGACGGCCCGCAGACCATCGCGCGCCTGATGAACATGGGCATCGCCCCGTACAACATCACCTCGTCGGTGACCCTGGTCATCGCCCAGCGCCTGGCGCGACGGCTGTGCAGCAAGTGCAAGAAGGCGGTGGTCCTGCCCGAGCATGCCCTGCTGGCGGAGGGTTTCACCGAAGACGAGATCAAGACCGGGTTCACCGTGTACGAGGCGGTTGGCTGCGAGGACTGCACCGAGGGCTACAAGGGCCGCACCGGCATCTACCAGGTGATGCCGATGAGCGAGGAGATCCAGGCCATCGTGCTGGAAGGCGGCAACGCCATGCAGATCGCCGAAGTGGCCACGCGCGCCGGCATCAACGACCTGCGCCGCTCGGCCCTGCTCAAGGTGCGGCAGGGCATCATCAGCCTGGCCGAGATCAACCGCGTCACCAAGGACTGAGCCCCCGGACGCATCTTCTGTAGGAGCCGGCCTCGCCGGCGACCGCCGGGACGCATGCCGGCCTCGCCACCGCCGGAACGCGCCCCCTGTAGGAGCCGGCCTCGCCGGCGACCGCTGGGTGGTGTGACGTGGCGGGGGCCGTTCCGCACCACGAGGTCGCCCGCAAGCCGGGCTCCTACAACGGCGGGCCTCCCGCCGACCGCTTCCCCTGTAGGAGCCGGTCTCGCCGGCGACCGCGGCACGGTATGACGCGGCGGGGGTCGTTCCGTACCGCGAGGTCGCCCGCAAGCCGGGCTCCTACAACGGCGGGCCTCGCGACCGTCGGGACGCATGCCGGCCTCGCCACCACCGCGACCGCCGGGGATTTCCTACCTGCGCCCGCGCATTCGTCCGATTGGTGCATGCGTGCGGGGGGACCACCCTGCACGCATGAACACAGCTTCGTCACCCGTTCGCCGTGGCCATGCGGCACTGCGCCGGGGGCGCGCTTCGGCGCCCGGGCAGGTCTACCATCTGACCGCCGTGACCTGCGGGCGGCGCGCGTACTTCGCCGGTTTCGATGTCGCATGTGCGGCGGTGCGCGGGTTTCTCCAGCCCACGGCGTTGGCGGATGCGCGTCTGCTGGCGTGGGTGCTGATGCCGGATCACGCCCACTGGCTGCTGCAACTGCAGCACGAACCCCTGGGCAGCGTGGTGGGGCGGATGAAATCGGCAAGCGGCGTCCATGCCAACCGCGTGCTTGCCCGTACCGGGCCGGTATGGGAACCCGCGTTCCACGACCATGCGCTGCGGCGCGATGAAGACCTGCGCAGCGTGGCCCGGTACATCATCGCCAACCCCGTGCGCGCCGGCCTGGTGGACCGTCCCGGCGACTACCCCTTCTGGGATTGCATCTGGATGCAGGAGCCGGCCGCGTCGCCGCCGCCCCTCCTGTAGGAGCCGGTCTCGCCGGCGACCGCGGCGCGGCGTGACGCGGCAGGGGTCGTTCCGTACTGCGAGGTCGCCCGCAAGACGGGCTCCTACAACGGCCGGACCTCCCGCCGACCGCCCCTCCTGTAGGAGCCGGTCTCGCCGGCGACCGCGGCGCGGCGTGACGCGGCAGGGGTCGTTCCGTACTGCGAGTTCGCCCGCAAGACGGGCTCCTACAACGGCCGGACCTCCCGCCGACCGCCCCTCCTGTAGGAGCCGGTCTCGCCGGCGACCGCGGCGCGGCGTGACGCGGCAGGGGTCGTTCCGTACTGCGAGGTCGCCCGCAAGACGGGCTCCTACAATGGCCGGGCCTCGCGACCACCGGGACGCATGCCGGCCTCGCGACCGCCGGGCAGGCCTCCTGTAGGAGCCGGTCTTGCCGGCGACCGCGGCGCGGTATGACGCGGCAGGAGTCGTTCCGCGCCACGAGGTCGCCCGCAAGGCGGGCTCCTGCAATGGCCGGCCCATGCTGGCCCGTCACGCCGGGACCGGTCATGCTTTGCGGCTCATCCGCCTGCCGGGCTCCCGATGTTCAGCATTCCGATACGCGTGTACTGGGAAGATACCGACGCTGGGGGCGTGGTCTACCACGCCCGCTACGTGGCCTTCCTGGAACGGGCGCGCAGCGACGCGCTGCGGGCCATGGGCCATGGCCAGCAGGAGTTGCAGCAGGCCGGGCAGTTGTTTGCGGTGGCCTCGATGCGGTTGGACTTCCTGCGCCCGGCGCGGCTGGACGACCTGCTGCAGGTGACCGCGCAGGTGGTGCAGGTGCGGCGCGCCAGCCTGGTGTTCGCCCAGCGCATCCTGCGCGAGGGCCAGGTGCTGCTGGAGGCGGAGGTCAGGGTGGCCTCGCTGCGTGCGGCGGATTTCCGTCCGTGCCCGATCGATGGGCGGTTGCATGGGGAACTGGAATCCCTGCTCGCCGGTCCGATGGCTGGCGGTGAGGTGCGGGAAGCCGCCGGCGGTGCCGCAGGCGGCGGTGACAACACGACAACGCAGAAGGAAACCGAAGGATGATCGGAGCAACCCTGGCCCTGCTGGCCACCGTGGTCGAGGCACTGCCCGAGGAGGCGGCCGCGGTCGCGGTCGAGGCCGCCACGGCGGCTGCCAGCCATGGCGGCATCAATTACATGGACCTGATGCTGCGCGCCAGCCTGCCGGTGAAGCTGATCGTGCTGCTGCTGCTGGTCGGTTCGCTGATCAGCTGGCTGATCATCTTCCGCAAGCTGGGCGGCTTCAAGCGCGCCGACCAGGCTGCCGACGAGTTCGAGGGCCGGTTCTGGTCCGGCGCCGACCTGGTCAAGCTGTTCGCCGCGGCCGCCGACCGCAACCGGGTGGTGAGCGGGCTGGAGGCGATCTTCGAGGCCGGCTTCCGCGAGTTCACCCGCCTGCGCGACAAGCGCCACCACGACCCGCGCGCCCAGCTCGAAGGCGCGCAGCGGGCCATGCGCGTGGCCTACACCCGCGAGGTCGGCCTGCTGGACCGCAACCTGGAGCTGCTGGCCAACATCGGCTCCAACGCCCCTTACGTGGGCCTGGTCGGCACCGTGTTCGGGATCATGGTGACCATGCACGACATGGTGAACCAGGGCCAGCAGGTGGGCATCGCGGCAGTGGCGCCGGGTATTTCCGAGGCGCTGTTCGCCACTGCCATCGGCCTGTTCGTGGCGATCCCGGCAACCTGGGCCTACAACCGCTACACCACCCGGGTGGACCGCCTGGCGCAGCGCTACGAAAGCTTTGCCGACGAATTCAGCTCGATCCTGCAGCGCCAGGCAGGCACCGAAGAGTGACCGCGCCGCGTCCCCGCCGGCCCGCACGGAGCAGCCGATGAACCCGACCATCATGCGCAAGCGGCGCAAGCTCAAATCCGACATCAACGTCGTGCCCTACATCGACGTGATGCTGGTGCTGTTGATCATCTTCATGGTCACCGCGCCGCTGCTGAGCCTGAGCGTGGATGTGGACCTGCCGCGCTCCAACGCGCGCGCGGTGGACAGCAAGCGCGACCCGGTGGTGGTCACGGTGGATGCCGAGGGCCGCTACTACCTCACCGTGCAGGGCGGCAACGCCGAGGGCATCGATGCCACCGAGCTGAGCGCGCGCCTTGCCGCCTTCGTGGCCCAGAACAAGGAGGTGCCGGTGTTCGTGGCCGCGCCGGGCGGGGTCGAGTACCAGAAGGTCATGGACACCATGGCGCTGGTGCAGCAGGCCGGCGTCCCCAGGGTGAGCCTGATGAGCCAGCCCGGGAACACCGCGCGTTGAGCCGCGTCCATGCACGCTGACGCCTTCTATCGCAATCCGGACGACCGCGAAGGCGGGCTCACCGGCCCGCTGATCGCCGCCGTGGCGCTGCACGTGGCGGTGGCGCTGCTGTTCTGGCTGGGGTGGTGGTGGTCGCCGCAGCGCCAGGTGGAGGCGGCCGCAGGCTCGCCGGTGATCGAGGCCTCGCTGGAGTTCTCGCAGGCGGACGTGCAGGCCGCGCAGGCGCGTGCCGAACAGGCACCCAAGCCCGAGCCGCTGCCGGCGCCGGTGGCCGAGCCCGCGCCGGAAGACACTGTGCCGCCGCCGCAGCCGCTGCTGGCACCTCGCCCGCAGGATGCGCCGACCACGCCGCAGCAGAAGGCGCAGGACTTCATCGTCGAGCCCGATACCGTGGACCAGGACGAGGCCCGGCGCGACGCGGTTGCGCGCGAGATGGCCGAGCGCGAGCAGGAAGAGCGTCGCCGCCAGGAGCAGATCGACCTGACCGAGCGCGAGCGCCAGAAGGAAGCCGAAACCCAGCGCCGCCTGGCCGCCCAGGCCGAGCAGGCCGAGCGCGACAAAAAGCTGGCCGAGATCCGCCGCCAGCGCGAGCAGGCCGCGCGCCAGGCCCAACTGGCCGAGCAGCGCCTGCGCCAGTTGCAGCAGGCGCAGCAGCGCCCGGCCCAGGCCACCGCCAGCCAGGGCACGCCCGGGCAGGGCGGGACCAGCGACGACCTGACCGCCAAGTACGCCGCTGCGATCCAGCAGGCGGTCCTCAACCAGTGGATCCGTCCGGACACGGTGCCGCTGGGGCAGAAGTGCACCCTGCTGATCCGGCAGTTGCCGGGTGGCGAGGTGATGGACGCCAAGGTGGACCCGAGCTGCCCCTACGACGAAGCCGGCAAGCGCTCGCTGGAAGCGGCGGTGCTGCGTGCCCAGCCGCTGCCGTATCGCGGCTTCGAGTCGGTGTTCAACCGCAACCTGGTGTTCCACTTCCAGGCGCAGGACCGCTAGGGCAGGGCGACCTCCCGCGCGTCACGGTGCCCTGGGCGTCACGCCGCGTCGCGGTCGCCGGCAAGACCGGCTCCTACACGGGGTGGCGTGCCTGTTGTTGTAGGAGCCCGTCTTGCGGGCGACCTCCTGTGCGTCACGGTGCCCTGTGGCGTCACGTCGCGGTCGCCGGCAAGGCCGGCTCCTACACGAGGTGGCGTGCCTGCTGTTGTAGGAGCCCGTCTTGCGGGCGACCTCCCGCGCGTCACGGTGCCCTGAGCGTCACGCCGCGTCGCGGTCGCCGGCAAGACCGGCTCCTACACGGGGTGGCGTGCCTGTGTGGCGCGGGGCGCGGGCGGCGGGCGATGCGGGCTGCGTGGCCGGCGTGCAGCCGGCGTTCACACGTCCTTCGTTCATGATTGCGAAAATGTTCACGCGCCGGCTGGTATCCCTGTACGGCCCCTCGCTCCCGATGACCCTGCCCATGAAAGCTTCGTTGCGCTGGTTGTGCCTGTTCGTCTGCCTGCTGATCCCCGCGTTTGCCGTGGCCCAGCAGCAGGCCCTGGAGATCGACATCGTCGGCGGCAATGCCTCGGCGCTGCCGATTGCGGTGGTGCCGATGGCCTACGAAGGCGCGACCGCCACCCCGGACACCGACGTGGCCAAGGTGGTGCGTGACGACCTTGCCCGCTCCGGCCAGTTCCGCACCCTGCCCGAGGCGCAGATGGTGCAGCGGCCAACCCGCGGCGGGGAAATCGACTACCCCACCTGGCGCCAGCTCAAGCAGGACTACATCGTGGTCGGGCGCGTGCTGGACGCCGGCGATGGCGGCTACCGGGTGGAGTACGAGCTGTTCGACGTGGCCCGTTCCGAGCGCCTGCTGGGCCTGGCCATGACCGCCCGCGCCAGCGCGATGCGCGATGTCGCCCACCAGATGGCCGATGCCATCTACGAGAAGATCACCGGCATGCGCGGCGCGTTCTGGACGCGGATTGCCTATGTCACCGCCAGCGGCAGTGGCGACGCCATGCGCTTTGCGCTGATCGTGGCCGACTCCGACGGCTGGAACCCGCAGACGGTGGTGCGCTCGGCCGAGCCGCTGCTGTCGCCGGCGTGGAGCCCGGACGGGCGCAAGCTGGCCTACGTCAGCTTCGAGCGTGGCAATTCCTCGATCTACGTCCAGGACATCGCCACCGGCGCGCGCGAGCTGGTCTCCAGTTTCCGCGGCATCAACGGCGCTCCATCGTTCTCGCCCGATGGCCGGCGCCTGGCGCTGGCCCTGTCGCGCAGCGGCAATCCGGAAATCTACGTGATGGACCTGGGCAGCAAGCAGCTGACCCAGCTGACCAACCACTTCGGCATCGATACCGAGCCGACCTGGAGCGCGGACGGCTCCACGATCTACTTCACCTCCGACCGTGGCGGCCGGCCGCAGATCTACCAGGTGGCGGCCAGTGGCGGCAGCGCCAGCCGGGTCACCTTCCAGGGCAACTACAACGCCACCGCATCGGTGTCATCCGACGGCAAGAAGATCGCGGTGGCCCAGGGGGCCGGCAACACCTACCGGATCGCGATAATGGACACCAGCCTGGGGTCCCCGCGCTGGAGCACGGTGTCCACCGGCTCGCTGGATGAATCCCCCAGCTTCGCCCCCAACGGCGGCATGCTGCTGTATGCCACGCGCGAGGGCGGACGAGGGGTGCTGTACGCGGTATCGGCCGATGCCCGGGTGCGCCAGCGCCTGGTCCTGGCCGCGGGCGACGTGCGTGAACCGGCATGGTCGCCCTACCGCAGTACCCGTTAAAAAAAGGTAAGATCCGCAACGTTGCGCCACCCGTAATAACCACCACCCCGTGTGCATCTTCAAGGAAATGATCATGAACAGTTCCACCCGTGTCCTGCTGGTGTCCCTGCTTTCCGCCGTTGCCCTCATCGGCTGCTCGAAGAAGGTCAAGGAGCAGCCGGCCGCCGAGCCGACTCCGCAGACCACCCCGACCACGCCGGCCACCAGCAGCGGCCTGTATGGTCCGGAAGACCTGGACACCGACGCCTGCCTGCGCCAGCGCGTCGTGTACTTCGATTTCGACCAGGACTCGCTGAAGCCGGAGTTCCAGGCTATCGTCGGCTGCCACGCCAAGTACCTGCGTGACCGTCCGTCCTCGCGCATCACCCTGGAAGGCCACGCCGACGAGCGCGGCAGCCGCGAGTACAACCTGGGCCTGGGCGAGCGCCGCGGCAATGCCGTGAACTCGGCCCTGCAGGCTGCCGGCGGCTCGGCCAGCCAGCTGGAAGTGGTGAGCTACGGCGAAGAGCGCCCGGTGGCCACCGGTTCGAGCGAGGACTCTTGGGCGCAGAACCGTCGCGTCGAGATCGTCTACACCGCGCGCTGATCAATGCATTACCGCCGTTACATCGGCATGTTTGCGGTCGTGGCGGCCCTTGTGGCCGCCACGCCCGTGCATGCGCAACGACTCAGCCTGGCCGACCGGGTTGCCCGGCTCGAGGCCCAGGCCAACAACACCCAGGCCAACCAGGACCTGCTCACCCAGCTGGGCCAGCTGCGCAACGAAGTGCAGGCCCTGCGTGACTCGGTGGAGCGGCTGCAGCACGAGAACCAGCAACTGCAGCAGCGCAACCGCGACCAGTACCTGGACCTGGACGGCCGCCTCAACCGTCTTGAAGGTGGTGCCTTGCCGGACGCGCCGGTCGCGCCTGGCGCAGGCGAACCATCGGCATCGCAGCCGGCACCGACGCCGGCACCGGTGGCCGAGGCCACCGAACCGCCGCGGGTGCATGGTGACCCCGGCTCGCTGGCCCGTTCCGAGGATGAGCGCGCCGCCTACAACGTCGCCTTCGATGCCCTCAAGGGCGGTCGCTACGACGAATCCGCGCAGTTGTTCCAGGCGTTCCTGGACACCCATCCGTCCGGCATCTACGCGCCCAATGCGCTGTACTGGCTGGGCGAGAGCTATTACGTCACCGGCAACTATCGCCTTGCCGGGCAGCAGTTCGAATCGCTGATCGGCCGTTACCCGACCCATGACAAGACGCCAGGTGCGCTGCTCAAGCTGGGGCTGTCCCAGTACGGCGATGGCCAGATCGGCCAGGCCGAAGGCACCCTGGGCCAGGTGGTCGGGCGCTACCCGGGCACCGATGCGGCGCGCATCGCCGCCGATCGCCTGCAGTCGATCAGGCTCGGCCAGCTGCGCTGATCCGGTCCTGCCGCGCGACGGTCAGGCCACGCTTGCGGGCACCACGACTCCCCGCACGGTACGATTTCACCCCATGGATACCCCCGCGCCGCAGAATCGCCTGCGGCTGACCGAAATCTTCCTGTCCCTGCAGGGCGAAGCCAACACCGCCGGCTGGCCGACCGTGTTCGTGCGCCTGACCGGCTGCCCGCTGCGTTGCCAGTACTGCGACACCGCCTATGCCTTCCATGGCGGCCAGTGGTGGGAGATCGACGACATCCTGGCCGAGGTCGCACGCCACGGCGTGCGCCACGTCTGCGTCACCGGTGGCGAGCCGCTGGCCCAAAAGCGCTGCCTGGAGCTGCTGCGACGCCTGTGCGACGCCGGCCATGACGTGTCGCTGGAAACCTCCGGCGCGCTGGACATCGCCCAGGTCGACCCGCGGGTATCGCGGGTGGTGGACCTGAAGACCCCCGGTTCGGCCGAGATGGCGCGCAACCGCCTGGAGAACATCCCGCTGCTGACCGCGCGCGACCAGGTCAAGTTTGTGCTGTGCGGCCGCGCCGACTACGAGTGGGCGCGCGACATGGTGGCGCAGCACGGCCTGGCCGCGCGCTGCGACGTGCTGTTCTCGCCGAGCAAGAGTGAGCTGTCGCCCCGCGAGCTGGCCGACTGGATCGTGGCCGACCGCCTGCCGGTGCGCTTCCAGATGCAGCTGCACAAGATCCTCTGGAACGACGAACCCGGCCGCTGAATTCCGCAATGTCCACCCCACGCATGCAGCACGTCCCATGAAGAACGCCGTCGCCCTGGTATCCGGAGGCATGGACTCGGCCGTGGTCCTGGCCATCGCCCGTGAGCAGGGTTTTGCCGTGCACGCACTGAGCGTGCGCTACGGCCAGCGCCACACCTCCGAACTGGATGCCGCCGACCGCGTCGCCCGCGCGCTGGGCGCGGTGGCGCACAAGACCGTGGACGTGGACCTGCGCAGCATCGGTGGCTCGGCCCTGACCGACGACATCGACGTGCCGGTGGATGGCGCCGGTGCCGCGGGCACGGGTGGCATCCCGGTCACCTACGTGCCGGCGCGCAACACCATCATGCTCTCGCTGGCACTGGGCTGGGCCGAAGTGCTGGGCGCGGCCGACATCTTCTGCGGGGTCAACGCGGTGGATTACTCCGGCTATCCCGACTGCCGCCCGGAATTCGTCGAGGCCTTCGAGCGCCTGGCCAACCTGGCCACCAGGGCCGGCGTGGAAGGTGCCGGGATCCGCGTGCATGCACCGTTGATGCGCATGGGCAAGGACGCGATCGTGCGCGAGGGCCTGCGCCTTGGTGTGGATTTCTCCCAGACCGTGTCGTGCTATAGCGCAAACGAACGGGGCGATGCCTGTGGCGCCTGCGACGCCTGCCGCCTGCGTGCGGCAGGCTTCGCCGATGCCGGCGTGGCCGACCCCACGCGCTACGCCTGAGCCTGCACGCCGCGCCGGCCGGGCGCGATGCAGGAGGTCCAGGGCGGGGCTGGTGGGCCGTGATGGATTCGAACCATCGACCAGCGGATTAAAAGTCCGATGCTCTACCGACTGAGCTAACGGCCCGGATGCCGGCGTGCGGGCCGGTCGCGCATTTTAACTGATCGCGTCCGGCTGCGGTCCGCGGCGCGACATCCCTGAACCCGTTGCCGTGCGACATGGCGCTGCGGTTGAGCTGGCGCAGGTGCGGACGCATAGTCCGGGTGCGCCCATGCCCGTCCACGCCTTCCATTCCGCCGTTGCCCGCTGGTTTTCCAGTGCCTTCCCCGGGCCCACCGAGGCCCAGGCGGCGGCGTGGCCGGCGATCATGGCCGGGCGCAGCACCCTGGTGGCGGCGCCGACCGGGTCGGGCAAGACCCTGACCGCGTTCCTGGCCGCGATCGACGCGCTGGTGCGCGAGGGCCTGGCCAGCGGCGGCGAGCTGCCCGACCGCACCAGCGTGCTCTACATCTCTCCGCTCAAGGCGCTGTCCAACGACATCGCCCTGAACCTGGAGGCGCCGCTGGCCGGCATCCGCCAGGCGCTGGCAGAACTGGGGCTGCCCGAGGTGCTGATCCGCAGCGCCGTGCGCACCGGAGATACCGCGCAGTCCGAGCGCGCGCAGATGCGCAGGAAGCCGCCGCACATCCTGGTCACCACGCCCGAGTCGTTGTACGTGCTGCTCGGTTCGGCCTCGGGCCGGGCGATGCTGGCCGGCGTGCGCAGCGTGATCGTGGACGAAATCCACGCGGTGGCCGACGACAAGCGCGGAAGCCACCTGTCGCTGTCGCTGGAGCGGCTGGAAGCGCTGTGCGCGCGGCCGCTGGTGCGCATCGGCCTGTCGGCCACGCAGAAGCCGGTGGAGGAAGTAGCGCGCTTCCTCGTCGGGCGGGCCAATGTGTATCCCGCGCGCACGGACCTGCCTGGCTGGCATGGCCCGGACCCGCTGGCCGGCAGCGATGCGGTGCTTGGCGGCACTGCGCAGGTCGAGGTGCCCGATTGCGCCATCGTCGATATCGGCTACACCCGCCAGCGCGACCTGGCCCTGGAACTTCCGCCGACCCCGCTGTCGGCGGTGATGTCCAGCGACCAGTGGCAGCAGGTGCATGCGCGCCTGGCCGAGCTGGTGCGTGCGCACCGCACCACCCTGGTGTTCGTCAACACCCGGCGCATGGCCGAGCGCGCGGCCTTCCACCTGGGTGAACTGCTTGGCCGCGAACAGGTCGCCACCCACCACGGCAGCCTGTCCAAAGAATTGCGCCTGGAAGCCGAGCAGAAGCTCAAGCGCGGCGAACTGCAGGTGCTGGTGGCAACCGCGTCGCTGGAACTGGGCCTGGACATCGGTGACGTGGACCTGGTGTGCCAGCTCGGCTCGCCGCGTTCGATCGCCGCGTTCCTGCAGCGTGCCGGACGCTCGGGCCACCATGTGGGCGGCGTGCCCAAGGCGCGGCTGTTCCCGCAGACCCGCGATGAGCTGGTCGAGTGCGCGGCGCTGCTGGATTGCGTGCGTCGCGGCGAGCTGGATGCGCTGCGCATCCCGCCGGCGCCGCTGGACGTGCTGGCCCAGCAGATCGTGGCCGAAGTCGCCGCCACCGAATGGGACGAGGATGCCCTGTACGAGTGGTTGACCCGCGCCTGGCCCTACGCGCGGCTGGAGCGGGCAAGGTACGACGAGGTGGTGCGGATGCTGGCCGACGGCTTCAGCGACCGCCGTGGGCCGCGCGCCGGCTGGCTGCACCGCGACATGGTCAACCGCCGCCTGCGCGGACGCCAGGGCGCACGCATGGTCGCCACCATGTCCGGCGGCACCATCCCCGAGACCGGCGATTACGCGGTGGTGCTGGAACCGCAGTCCACCTTCATCGGCAGCGTCAACGAGGATTTCGCGGTCGAGAGCATGGCCGGGGACATCTTCCAACTGGGCAATGCCAGCTACCGCATCCTGCGGGTGGAGATGGGCCGGGTGCGGGTGGAGGATGCGCAGGGCATGCCGCCCAGCATTCCGTTCTGGCTGGGCGAGGCACCGGGGCGCACCGACGAGCTGTCCATCGGCGTGTCGCGGCTGCGTGCCGAGATTGCGGCACGGATGGCGGGCGCGCGCGTGGTGGCGGTGCCGGTGGCCGCCGACCCGCCGCCGGCCGATGTCGCAGACGGCGTGCCCGCCGTGGACGATATCGGCGAGCCCGCGGTCCGCTTCAGCGTCGAAGGCGCCGAGGACGCCCTGGCCTGGCTGTGCGATGAAGCCGGCCTGGCCACCGCCGCCGCGCGCCAGCTGGTCGACTACCTGGGCGCCAGCGCGCTCGCCCTCGGCGGGGCGATGCCCACCCGGCAGCGCGTCGTGCTGGAGCGCTTCTTCGACGAAACCGGCTCCACCCACCTGGTCATCCACAGCCCGCATGGCAGCCGCCTCAACCGCGCCTGGGGCCTGGCCCTGCGCAAGCGCTTCTGCCGCCAGTTCAACTTCGAGCTGCAGGCCGCGGCCACCGAGGATGCGATCGTGCTGTCGCTGTCCACCAGCCACAGCTTCCCGCTGATCGAGGTGTCGAAGTACCTGCATTCGTCGTCCGCCAAGGACGTGCTGGTGCAGGCGCTGCTGGATGCGCCGCTGTTCCCGGTGCGCTGGCGCTGGAACGCCACCACCGCGCTGGCGCTGCCGCGCTTCATCGGTGGAAAAAAGGTGCCGCCGCAGTTGCAGCGGATGAAGGCCGAGGACCTGCTGGCCACCGTGTTCCCGGACCAGGTCGCGTGCCTGGAGAACATCGTCGGCGAGCGCCAGGTGCCCGACCATCCGCTGGTCGCGCAGACCCTGGACGACTGCCTGCACGAGGCGATGGACACCGAAGGCTGGTTGCAGGTGCTGCGCGGGCTGGAATCGGGTGAGGTCGAAGTGGTTGCCTGCGACGTGACCGCACCATCGCCGCTGGCGGCCGAAGCGCTGAATGCCAAGCCCTATGCCTTTCTCGACGACGCGCCGCTGGAGGAGCGCCGCACCCAGGCCGTGCAGACCCGCCGCTACGCCGATCCGCAATCGGCCACCGACCTGGGCCGGCTGGACGCCGACGCGGTACAGCGCGTGCGCGAGGAAGCCTGGCCGCGTCCGCGCAACGCCGACGAAATGCACGAGGCACTGACCGGGCTGGGCGTGGTCACCGTGGCCGAAGCCGCGCGCGCGCCGGCCTGGGGCGCACTGCTGCAGCGACTGCTGGCCGATGGCCGCGCCACCTGCGTGCTGGCCGCCGGCCGGCAGTGGTGGGTGGCGGTGGAGCGGCTGCCGCAGTTGCTGGCGCTGCATCCGTCCGCGTTGCAGCGGCCCGGCCTGGCCGTGCCTGCGGAACTGGCCGCAGTGCAGTGGAGCGCAGAGGATGCGGCCGTCGCCCTGCTGCGCGCACGCCTGACCGGGCTGGGCCCGGTGACCGTGGCCGAGCTGGCCGACAGCCTCGGCATCACCCCGTTGGCTGCGGACATGGCGCTGTTGAAGCTGCAGTCGCAAGGCTATGCCATGCAGGGCCGGTTCTCGCCGCAGGCCGGCGCGGTGGAGTGGTGCGAGCGCCACCTGCTGGCGCGCATCCATCGCGACACGCTCAAGCGCCTGCGGCGCGAGATCGAACCGGTGGCGCCACGCGACTTCATGCGCTTCCTGTTCCAGTGGCAACGGGTGGCCGAGGATGCACGCACCAGCGGGCCGGATGCGCTGGCCGGCGTGCTGGCGCAACTGGAAGGTTACGAGGCACCCGCGGCGGCCTGGGAAGCCGAGCTGCTGCCGGCGCGGGTCAAGGACTACACCATCGCCTGGCTGGATGACCTGTGCACGGCGGGCCGCACCCTGTGGATCCGGTTGCGTGCCAGCGAGGCCGACCCCGATGCGCCGCGTGGCCACGGCGGTTCGCTGCGCGGCACCCCGGTGCTGCTGTTGCCGCGGCGCAGCGTGCCGCACTGGACCGCGCTGGCCCCGTCACCGGCCGAGGATGCGGTGCTGACTTCGCGCGCGCAGAAGGTGGCCGATTTCCTCGCCGTGCATGGTGCTTCCTTCTACGACGAGATGGTGGCCGGCACCCGCCTGCTGCAGACCGAACTGGAGGACGCGCTGGCCGAACTGGTGGCGCGCGGGCGCGTGCACTGCGACAGCTTCGCCGGGTTGCGTGCGCTGCTGGTGCCGGCCTCGCGGCGGCCCACGCCCGGCCACGGCCGGCGTCGCGCGATGATGCTGGGGATCGAGGATGCCGGCCGCTGGACGCTGGTGCGACGCGCGCAGTCATCAAACGCCGCCGCCGACAGCACGCCTGGCGCCGGCGGGGTGAGGCCCGATGCTGCCACGGCCGCTTCGGCTGCGTCGCATGGCGCGTCCCCGCGCGAGGCTGCCGCCAGCGGTCCGGCCCGCCCGCCCAGGCCGGATCCGGAAGCGGTCGAGCACGTGGCGCGCGTGCTGCTGCGCCGCTATGGCGTGGTGTGCTGGCGCGTGCTCGAACGCGAGGCGGCGTGGCTGCCGCCTTGGCGCGAACTGCTGCGCGTCTACCATCGGCTGGAAGCGCGCGGCGAAGTGCGCGGTGGCCGTTTCATCGACGGCCTGACCGGCGAACAGTTCGCCCTGCCCGAAGCCATCGGCCTGCTGCGCAAGGCGCGGCAGATGCCGCACGATGGTGCAGTGGTGTGCGTCAGCGCGCTCGACCCGCTGAACCTCTCCGGCACGGTGGTCGCCGGGGACAAGGTGCCGCGCATCGCCGGCGCGCGCGTGGGCTACCGCGATGGCGTGCCGGTGGCGGCGCTGGTGGCCGGCGAGATCCGGCCGATGGCTGCGATGGAGGCACTGGACCCGGAAACGCAATCGGCGGCGCGCAAGGCCCTCCTGCGCGAGCCGGGCTCCGGCCCCGAAGCCCTGCTGGCGCGCCTGCACGCCACCACCTCCCTGTAGGAGCCGGCCTCGCCGGCGACCGCGGCGACCGCGGCGCGCCCGTTATCCCTGCTCGCGCACGATCTCCAGTACCGCCTCGCCGTAGCGGCCGAGCTTGCCGCCGCCGATGCCGCCGACCCGCGCCAGCTCGCCCAGCGATGCGGGACGCAACTGGGCGATGTCGCGCAGGGTGCGGTCATGGAAGATCACGTAGGCCGGCACGTTCTGCTCGCGCGCCAGTTGCGCGCGCCACGCGCGCAGGCCATCGAACAGTGCGCGGTCGCCGGAGTCCACGTGCAGGGTGCTCTCGCTGCGACGTTCGCCACCGCTGCCCCGGCCCGGCTTGCGTGCCGGTTCCTCGCGCAGATGCACTGCTTGCTCGCCGCCCAGCACCGGGCGCGCCGTCGCGGCCAGGCGCAGGCCGCCATGGCCCTCGGTGTCCACCTCCAGCAGCCCGGCCACCACCAGTTGCCGGAACACGCTGCGCCAGGCGCTGGTGTCCAGGTCGGTGCCGATGCCGTAGGTGGACAGCTCGTGGTGGCGGAACTGCCGCACCTTTTCCGTGTCTGCGCCGCGCAATACCTCGATGACATGGCTGGCGCCGAACCGCTGGCCGGTGCGGTACACGCAGCTGAGCGCCTTGCGCGCGGCCTCGGTGGCATCCCAGGTGCGCACCGGGTGCAGGCAGTTGTCGCAGTTGCCACAGCCACTGCCGGCTCCGGGCGCGGCGTAGGTCTCGCCAAACGCCGCCAGCAGCGCCTGGCGCCGGCATCCGGCGGTTTCGCAGTAGCCCAGCAACTGGTCCAGCTTGCGCCGTTCCAGGCGCTTGCGCTCTTCGCCGGCTTCGCCCTGTTCGATCATCTGCCGCAGCAGCACCACGTCGCCCAGGCCATAGCCCATCCAGGCTTCGGCCGGCTCGCCGTCGCGGCCGGCGCGGCCGGTTTCCTGGTAATAGCCTTCGATCGACTTGGGCAGGTCCATGTGCGCGACGAAGCGCACGTCCGGCTTGTCGATGCCCATGCCGAAGGCGATGGTCGCGCACATCACGATGCCGTCCTCGCGCAGGAAGCGGCGCTGGTTGTCCGCGCGCACCTGCGCTGGCAGCCCTGCGTGGTAGGGCAGGGCGGCGACGCCGCGGCCGGCGAGGAAGTCCGCGGTCTCCTCCACCTTGCGCCGCGACAGGCAGTAGACGATGCCCGACTCGCCCGCATGCCCGGCCAGGAAATCCAGCAGCTGCCGCCGCGGGTTGTCCTTGTGCGCAACGCTGTAGCGGATGTTGGGCCGGTCGAACGAACTGACGAAATGCCGCGCCTGTTCCAGCGCCAGGCGCTCGGCGATCTCGCGCTGGGTCGGCGGGTCGGCGGTGGCGGTCAGGGCGATGCGCGGCACCTGCGGCCAGCGTTCGTGCAGCACCGTCAGCTCGCGGTACTCGGGGCGGAAGTCGTGGCCCCATTGCGACACGCAGTGCGCTTCGTCGATGGCGAACAGGGCGATCCGGCTGCGGTCCAGCAGGTCCATGAAACGCGCGGTCAGCAGCCGCTCGGGGGCGACGTAGAGCAGGTCCAGGTTGCCGTCCAGCAGGTCGCGTTCGACCTGGCGCGCCTGGCCGGCATCGAGCGTAGAGTTGAGGTAGGCCGCACGCACGCCCAACTGCAGCAGCGCCTCCACCTGGTCCTGCATCAGCGCGATCAGCGGCGACACCACCACGCCGGTGCCTTCGCGCAGCAGGGACGGGATCTGGTAGCACAGCGACTTGCCACCACCGGTGGGCATCAGCACCAGGGCATCGCCGCCATCGGCCAGGTGCTCGACGATGGCCTGCTGCTGGCTGCGGAAGGCGTTGTAGCCGAACACCCGGCGCAGCAGCGTGGTGGCGTCGTGGCGTGGAAGGGTGGCGACGTTGGCGTCGTCGTTGAATTGCTCCTGCATGCGCAAAGGATACCGGCCGGCGATGGGGCAGTGGCGCGCAAGATGGCTGCGTCGTTTGGGGCCACCACGCAGTTGGGGATGGTGTACTGCCCGGACGCAGGCGCGGGGCGCCTGGGATTGCCGCTTCCGTCGGGGCCGCCGCCCCGGGCGGACAGCTCCATCGGTGTATCGATCACACGGCCCCGTTTTGTAGGAGCCGGCCTCGCCGGCGACCGCGGGGCGATGTGGCACGCGTGGCGTGATGCGGCCTGCGGGTGTGTCGGGGTTCGACTTCGGGTGGGGCCGCCGCCCGACCGGGGAGATGGTGCACCCCTCGGGCGCACATCCATGTGCGCACTCGGGGCCGTGGCACATCCCTGTGCCACTTGCCCCATCTCCCCGGCCGGACGCCGTCCATTGGTGTATCGACCACGCGGCCTCGTTTTTTGTAGGAGCCGGCCTCGCCGGCGACCGCGGGGGCGGTGTGGCGTGTGGTGGTGATGCGAAGCTGTTCTCAACCAAGGCTGCGCCTGCCTCCTGGGAACTCATCAGGCGCATCCGAATGTCGGGGGCTGCCCTTGCCGCCGCGCCACGCTAGAGTCAGCGGATGGATGAGAGCCCGCGCCCGATCGACAACCTGCTCCGCATCATGGCCCGCCTGCGCGACCCCCGGCGCGGTTGCCCGTGGGACCTGGAGCAGGATTTCGCCAGCATCGCCCCGTACACCATCGAGGAAGCCTACGAGGTGGCCGATGCGATCGACCGCGGCGACCTGGCCGCACTGAAGGACGAGTTGGGCGACCTGCTGCTGCAGGTGGTGTTCCATGCACAGATGGCCGCCGAGCAGGGCGTGTTCGGGTTCGACGACGTGGCCGCCGCGATCAGCGACAAGATGGTGCGCCGCCACCCGCACGTGTTTGCCGATGCCAGCGTGGACGATGCCCGGGCGCAGACCGCCAGCTGGGAGGCGATCAAGCGCGCCGAACGCGCCGCCGCCGGCGAGACCGATGCGTCCGCACTGGCCGGCATCGCGCGCGGGCTGCCGGAGTGGCAGCGCGCGGTGAAGCTGCAGTCGCGCGCGGCGCGCACCGGATTCGACTGGCCCGGACCCGGGCCGGTGCTGGAGAAACTGCAGGAGGAAGCGGCCGAGGTGGCGGCCGAGTTCGAACGCGGCGATGTGGCCGGCAACCGCGAGCGGCTGGAGGACGAGATCGGCGACCTGCTGTTCGTGGCCGCCAACCTGGCCCGCCACGCCAAGGTCGATCCGGGTGCGGCGCTGCGCCGCGCCAACCACAAGTTCGAGCGCCGCTTCCGCGCGATGGAGCGCCTGGCCGCCGATGCCGGCACCACGCTTGCGGCCATGGACCTGGACGCGCAGGAAGCCTTGTGGGACCAGGTCAAGCGCGCCGAGCGCGCGCCCGCGCCATGAGCACCTTCCTCCTGTTCGTGGTCACCGCGCTGGCCGAGATCCTCGGCTGCTGGCTGGTGTGGTCGTGGCTGCGCAACGATGGCAGCGCCTGGTTGCTGCTGCCGGCCGCGTTGAGCCTGGCGGCGTTCGCCTGGCTGCTGACCCTGCACCCCACCGCGACCGGCCGCGTGTACGCCGCATATGGCGGGGTCTACATCGCCACCGCGCTGGCCTGGCTGTGGGCGGTGGACGGCGTGCGCCCGACCCGCTGGGACCTGGGCGGCGTGGCGCTGTGCCTGGCCGGCATGGCGGTGATCATGTTCGCGCCCCGGCAGGTCTGAGCGCGGGCGTGCGGCCGTGTCAGGACGCCGTGCCGCTGCCGTCGTAGAACATCAGGAAGGCCGCGCCCACGATCAGCGCGAAGGCCGCGTAATGGTTCCATTTCAGCGGCTGGCCCAGGTACCAGGCCGAGAAGCCGGCGAACACCACCAGGGTGAGGATTTCCTGGATGGTCTTGAGCTGCACCACCGAGTACACGCCGCTGCCCATGCGGTTGGCCGGCACCATCAGCGTGTACTCGAAAAAGGCGATGCCCCAGCTGACCAGGATCGCCATGGCCAGCGGCGCGCTCTTGTACTTGAGGTGGCCATACCAGGCGAAGGTCATGAACACGTTGCTGGCCAGCAGCAACAGCACCGGGACGACGTAGGCGGACGGGAGCAGGGCGGGCATGGCGCGGGCGCGGTCGGGAGGGCAGCGCAGGATACGGCAGCGCCCGTCGCTCGCGCCGGCTCATGGGCCGCGGCTGGCAGCGAACCGGCGCCGGTATCCACCAGGGTTGGTGCCGAGCCGGTTCCGGAAGTGGTGGCGCAGGGTCATCGCCGTGCCGAAGCCACTCCTGCGCGCAACCTCGTCCATCCCCAGGCCGGTCCGTTCCAGCAGCTCGCAGGCATGCTGCAGCCGGGCGTCCGTGAGCCAATGCCCCGGGGAGGTGCCGGTGGCTTCCTTGAACCTGCGCAGGAAGGTGCGTTCGCTCATGTTGACCCGGGCGGCCAGTGCACGGACCGGGTGCGGCTGGTCCAGGTGGCGGCGGATGTGGTCCAGCAGCGGCGACAGCGCATCGCGCGGGCGCGGGGCGACCGGTCGCTGCACGAACTGGGCCTGGCCACCGTCGCGGTGGGGCGCGATCACCAGCCGGCGTGCCACCAGGTTGGCCTTCTCGCTGCCGTAGTCGCGGCGCACCAGGTGCAGGCACAGGTCCAGCCCGGCCGCGCTGCCGGCGGAGGTGAGGATCCGGCCGTTGTCCACGTAGAGCACGTCCGGATCGACCTCGATGGCCGGGTGGCGCTGGCGCAGGATGTCGGCGTAGCGCCAGTGTGTGGTTGCGCGCTTGCCGTCCAGCAATCCGGTGGCGGCCAGCACGAACACGCCCGAACAGATCGACAGCAGCCGGCTGCCACGGCGATGCGCGCTGCGCAGTGCGTCGGCCAGCGCGCAGGGCACTGGCGCGTGGGCGTCGCTCCACCCGGGGATGATGATGGTTCCGGCCGATTGCAGGCGCGCGAGCCCGGCATCGGCCTGCATCCGCCCGCCGAACTGGGTCCGGATCGGCCTGCCGCTGATCGATGCGGTCTCGAAGCGGTACCAGTCCTGTCCGGCCTCGGGCCGGTCCAGGCCAAAGACCTCCGCCGCGCTGGCGAACTCGAACATGCACAGGCCGTCGTAGACGAGGACGGCGACGCGCCGGTTGCGCATTGGCGGGATTTGATCGCAGATCGGCATCGCCGCCAATTCTCGCCGCCGCCGTGGCTCGGCACAATCACCTGCACGCCACCACCTGCCAGGCCAGATCATGTCCAACCCCGTCACCGGGATTGCCGCCGCGGCGCCGCAGCAGGCGCACGCGCATTTCCAGGCCCAGTTCGCCTTCGAGACCGACTGCTGGGACGTTCACGCAGCCATGGCCCTGCCGGATCCGGGCTTCGTCCTGCTCGACGTGCGCGGGCCGGATGCCTATGCCGCCGGCCACGTGCCGGGTGCCATCAGCCTGCCGCACCGCAAGATCATCCAGTCCAGGTTCGCGCCCTGGCCGGCCGATCGCCTGTTCGTGGTCTATTGCGCCGGCCCGCACTGCAATGGAGCAGCCAAGGCCGCCGTGCGGCTGGCCGGGCTCGGGCGCCCGGTCAAGCTGATGGCCGGCGGCATCACCGGCTGGATTGACGAAGGCTTTGCACTGGCCCGGGGAACGGCGCTGCACGGATGATCGCCGGCCTGCCTGCCGCTCCGCATGTCCGTGCGGCATCTGCCGGGGACCTGGAGCACCTGCACGGGTTGCGGCATTCGAGCGCGCGGATGCTCAGGCCTGCGCTCACCCCTGGCGCAGTGCCAGCACCGGCGGGGTGCGCAGGATGCTGCGGGTGCCGGACCAGCCGGCCAGCAGGCTCAGCAGCACGCCGCCGGCACCACCGGCCAGCAGGGGTACCCATGGCGGTGCCAGTGCCAGTTCGAACAACTGGCGCGAGACCAGCGCGCCGATCAGTGCCGCCGCCGCGACCGCCAGCACCGCGGCCAACAGGCCAAGCGCGCCGAACTCCACCAGCACCGCGCCGCGCAACTGGCCGTGGCGTGCGCCCAGGGTGCGCAATACCGCGCTGTCGTAGCGGCGCTCGCCGGCGGTGGCCTGCAGCGCGGCCAGCAGCACCAGCACCCCGGCAGCCAGGCTGAAGCCCATCACCAGTTGCACCGCCTGGGCCACCCGTTCGATCACCTCGCGCACCCGTTCCAGGATCGCGTCGATCTCCAGCACCGAGACATTGGGGAACTGGCGCGCCACCGGCGCCAGCGCCGCGGTACGGCCGGAAGGCAGGTGGAAGCTGGAGATCAGGTTGTAGGGCGCATCACCCACCGCGCCGGCGTTGAGCAGCACGAAGAAGTTCACCCGGAACGAATCCCAGTCGGCCTTGCGCACGCTGGTCACGGTGAACGTGCGCTCCTGCTCGCCCAGTTGCAGGGTCAACGTGTCGCCGATCGACATGCCGTAGCGCCGTGCCCAGCCCTCTTCCAGCGACGCCTCGTCGGCGCGGCTGGAGGCATCCCAGTACTGGCCTTCCAGCAGGGTGTTGGCGGGCGGGAAGCCGTGCCGCCAGGAGAAGTTCACCGGGCGGTCGGCGTCGTTGCCGTCGTCGCCTTCGTCCACCTGCGCGCGCTGCGGCGGCTTTCCGTTGATCGCCAGCAGCCGCCCGGTGCCGAACGGTTGCAGGTCCGGATCGGCCACGCCCAGGCCGCGCAACGCTTGGTCCACCGCCTGCGCCTGGTCGCGCTGCACGTTGAGCAGGAAGTGGTTGGGCGTGTCCGCCGGCAGCCGGTCGCGCCACTGCCCGAGCAGGCCCGGGCCGATCACCGCCAGCAGCAACAGCGCGCACAACGACAGCGACAGGCCGACCAGTTGCACCACCGCCAGGCCGCGGCGACGGGTGAGTGCCGCCAGGCCCAGCCGCCAGGCGCCGCGCAGGCGCGCCTGCACCCGTCCCAGCAGCCACAGCAGCGCTGCGCCCGCAGCGGCGGCGATCACCGCCAGCGCCGCCAGGCCACCGAGCACCCACGCGGCCAGTTGCACGTCGCCGGTGGCGTACACCGTCAACGCAACGGTGGCCGCCAGTGCCGCCACGTATGCCAGCAGCGAGGTCGCCGGCAGCGCGGCGAAACTGCGGTTGAGCACGCGCATCGGCGGCACCCCGCGCAGGCGCAGCAGCGGCGGCAGGCCGAAGCCGAACAGGATCAGCAGGCCGATGCCCGCGCCGGCCAGCATCGGCGTGGCCTGCGGCAACGGCATGCGTGCCGGCACCAGGTTGCCAAGTGCTTCCACCAGTGCCACCTGGGCCAGCATGCCCAAGCCGATGCCCAGCGCGCAGGCGGGGATCGCCAGCAGGACAAGTTGCAGGGCAAGCGAGCCGAGGATGTCGCGCTGGCGCGCGCCCAGGCAACGCAGGATTGCCACCGTGTCGATCCGGTGCAGGGCAAAGCGGTTGGCGGCCAGGGCCGTGGCCACGCCAGCCAGCAGCACCGCCAGCAAGGCCGCCAGCGCAAGAAAGCGGCCGGCGCGGTCGAATGCGGCGCGCAGCCCCTGCTGTGCATCCTCCACCCCGACCAGGCGCTGGCCGGGTTGCAATTGCGGCTCCAGCCACTGGCGCATGCCGTCCACTGCATCGGGCGGGCCGGCGAACATCAAACGGTAGGAGGCGCGGCTGCCGGCGCCGAGCAGGCCGGCGGCGGCCACGTCGTGGCGATGCACGAGCAGCGGCGGCGCCATTTCCATCAGTCCGCCGGAGGCATCCGGCTCGGACAGCAGCACCCGGGTGATGCGCACGTGGCTGGCGCCCAGTTCGATGGTGTCGCCGATGCTCACGCCAAGCCCGGCCAGCAGGCGCGGATCGGCATAGGCTTCGCCCGCCGGCGGGCCGCCAGCGTCCTCGGCGTGCAGCCCGGCGACATCGCGCGCTACCCGCAGGCGGCCGCGCAGCGGATGCGCGCCGTCCACGCCCTTGATGGTCGCCATGAGGCTGGACTCGCCGTGGAACAGCACGCTGGGAAAGGTCACCCGGTGGGCGATGGCCAGGCCGCGCTGGCGCGCCTGCTCGGCGAAGCCGGCGGGCGGTTCGGCGCGGGCCTGCACGCCCAGGTCGCCGCCGATCACTTCGGCTGCGCTGGCGGTCAAGGCCAGGGTCACCCGATCCACCAGGGTGCCGACCGCGGTCATCGCCGCCACGCCCAGCACCAGCGCGGCGAACACGGTCAACAGGTCGCCGGCCATGAACTCGCGGCGCAGCGTCCGCGCCGCATGCCGGACCACGTTCATGCGTTGTCCCCGCCCGCGTCCAGCGGCTGCAGCCGGCCACGGTCGAGGCGGTGCACGTGGTGGCAGCGTCGCGCCAGTGCCAGGTCGTGGGTCACCATCACCAGGGTGGTGCCGTTGCGCTGGTTGAGCTCGAACAACAACTGGCTGACCTGCTGGCCGGTGGCCTGGTCGAGGTTGCCGGTCGGCTCGTCGGCAAACAGGATGCGCGGGCGGCCGACAAAGGCGCGCGCCAGCGCCACGCGCTGCTGCTCGCCACCGGAGAGCTGGCGTGGATGGTGGCGGCGGCGATGTTCCAGCCCCACCGCCGCCAGCACTTCCTGCACCCGTGCCGGATCCTCGCGCCCGGCCAGCTCCAGCGGCAGGGCCACGTTTTCCTCGGCGGTCAGCGAGGGCAGCAGGTGGAAACTCTGGAACACGAAGCCCACTTCGCGCGCACGCAAGGCCGCGCGGGCCTCCTCGTCCAGGGTGTCCAGGCGTGCGCCGGCCAGGGTGATGGTGCCGCGGCTGGGCAGGTCCAGGCCGGCCAGCAGGCCCAGCAGGGTGGTCTTGCCCGATCCGGACGCGCCGACGATGGCCACGCTGTCGCCTTCAGCCACGGTGAGGTCCACGCCATCGAGAATGCGTACTTCGCCCTCGGGCCCGGTCGCGGACTTGCCGACGCCGCGGACCTGGATGGCGGTGGCTATGCTGGAACTGGACTGGATATCGATGGGAGGCTCCGGAATGCGGATATTCGGGAAGTGGCGGCGCGCAGGTCACCTGATGGTGGCCGTGCTGGTGGCGCTGATGATGTCAGGGTCGCTGCTGGCCGCGCCTGCCGCCCGTGCCAAAGGTCCGGTCGGGCCGGTGCTGGTGCTGGGCGACAGCCTGAGCGCGGAACACAACATACCCAGAGGCTCGGGCTGGGTCAGCCTGCTGGAACAGCGGCTGCGCCGCGAGCCGGCGCGCGTGCGCGCGGTGGTCAACGCCAGCATCAGCGGCGAAACCAGCGCCGGCGCCCTGACCCGGCTGCCGGCCCTGCTGGAAAAGCATCGCCCGTCGGTACTGGTGGTCGAACTGGGCGGCAACGATGCCCTGCGCGGCCTGGCCCCGGCGCAGCTGGCCGGCAACCTGGAGCGGATGCTGGAGTTGGCCAGTGCATCGGGGGCCAGGGTGCTGTTGCTGGGCATCGACGTACCGCCCAACTACGGCCCCGGCTACCGCGAGCGCCTGCGCCGCACCTACGCAAACCTCGCAGAACGCCATGGCGCGGCGCTGGTGCCTTTCTTCCTGGAGGGCGTGGCGCTGGAGGCCGGCATGATGCAGGCGGATGGCCTGCACCCCACGGCCGCGGCCCAGCCGCACCTGCTGGAGAACGTCTGGCCGGCGCTGGAGCCGCTCCTGTAGGTGCCGGCCCCGGCCGGCGACCACGATGGCGGCTTCTTCACACGCCATCCACCGGGGCTCCTGCATGTTTCACAAACCTGAAAACAGCACGGAGCGGGACATGCGGCAAGGCAAAGAAACCTCGGGGTTGGTCCTGGTAGTCGAGGACAACCGCAACATTTCGGAGATGATCGGCGAATATCTGGAAAGCCGGGGCTTCGAGGTCGACTACGCTGCCGATGGCCTGGACGGCTACCGCCTGGCCGCCGAGAACAGCTACGACGCGGTGATCCTGGACCTGATGCTGCCGCGCCTGGACGGCATCGAGGTGTGCCGGCGGCTGCGCAGCGATGCGCGCAAGTCCACGCCGGTGCTGATGCTGACCGCGCGCGACACGCTGGATGACAAGCTCACCGGCCTGGGCCACGGCGCCGACGATTACCTGACCAAGCCGTTCGCCATCCAGGAGCTGGAAGCGCGCCTGCGTGCCCTGATCCGGCGTGAACGCCGCCAGGTCGGCTCGGAAGTGCTGACCGTGGCCGACCTGGTGCTGGACCCGGTGAGCATGCGCGTGACCCGTGGCGGCATCGAGCTGCAGCTCTCGCCGATCGGCCTGAAGCTGCTGACCATCCTGATGCGCGAGTCGCCGCGGGTGGTCAGCCGCCAGGAGATCGAACGCGAGATCTGGGGCAACAGCCTGCCCGATTCGGATACCCTGCGCAGTCACCTGTACAACCTGCGCAAGGTCATCGACAAGCCGTTCGACCGGCCGCTGCTGCATACCGTGCAGAGTGCCGGTTACCGGGTCGCCGACATCGGCCAGCCGGTGACGGCCAACTGACGCGCGCTCCATTACCAGCAAGGGGGATGAATGGCGGTCAACGCCGCCACACGGGGAAGGTGCCATCCAGCGTCGTCGCTCACGAAGCAACGATGTGCTGTTGCCTACACTCGGTCGCCCCTGCACTGATTGCGCACGATGCCACACGGCCTGCCCCGCAAGATCCGTATCGCCTTCATCCTGCAGGTGGTGATGGCGAGCCTGGCGATCGTGGTCGCGTTCTACGTGGTTGCGATCCTGTTCAAGTACAGCTTCATCCAGAAGACCCTGCAGGACGAAGCCCAGCACTACTGGCAACTGCACCAGGCCTCGCCGGTGCAGCCGCCGCCCAACACCTACAACCTGCGTGGCTACCTGGTGGAAACGGGCTATTCCAGCCTGTCGCTGCCGGCCGGCCTGCGTGAGCTGGAGCCCGGTTTCCACGACCTGGAGGAAGACGGGCAACTGGTGTGGGTGGACCGCCAGCAGGCCGGCACCCTGTACCTGGTCTTCCTGCGCAGCCAGGCCACCCGCGCCGCGCTGTGGTTCGCGGTACTGCCGGCGATGCTGGCGCTGTTCGCCATCTACGGCGCGACCTGGTTCACCTACCGCTCCTCGCAACGGCTGGTGTCGCCGGTGGCGTGGCTGGCGCGCCTGGTCGGGCGCTGGGACCCGCGCCGGCCGGACGTGGCCGAGCTTGCCCCGGAGCGCCTGCCTGCCGACGTGCAGGGCGAGGCGCGGCAACTGGCCCAGGCCCTGCACGCGCTGGGCGAGCGGGTCCAGGCGCATGTCTCGCGCGAACGCAATTTCACCCGCCACGCCAGCCACGAACTGCGCACGCCGCTGACCGTGATCCGCATGGCATCGGACGTGATCCTGTCCGACGACAGCCTGGCCCCGCGGGTTGCGCGCGGCGTGCAGCGGATCCAGCGCGCCGGCCGCGACATGGAGGCGGTGGTCGATGCCTTCCTGATCCTTGCGCGCGAGCCGGACGTGGCACCGCAGAGCGAATGGTTCCAGGTGTGCGAGGTGGTCGAGCAGGAAGTAGACAACGCACGCCTGCTGCTGGGCGACAAGCCGGTGAAGGTGGAAGTGGACTGCCAGCGCCAGCCAATGCTGTTCGCACCGCCACGGGTCCTGCACGTGGTGCTGGGCAACCTGCTGCGCAACGCCTGCCACTACACCGACCGCGGCCAGGTGCGCGTGGTCGTCGATGCCGCCGAGGTGACGATCAGCGACAGCGGCATCGGCATGTCCCAGGAAACCCTGGACAATGCGTTCGAGCCTTTCTATCGCGGCGCGCCGGAACGGCCGCAGGGCACTGGCCTGGGGCTGTCGATCGTGCGCAGGCTGTGCGAGCGATTCGGCTGGCAGGTGGACCTGATGAGTACGCCCGACCGCGGGACCACGGCGCGGATCCACTTCGGGTCCGGTGTCGGGCCGGCGCCCGGCGCGGACGTGCCGGCATAGCGTGGCGCCTCGTGGTCGTGGTGCTGTCAACCGCGGCGATGGCGGTGCGTTAACCGATGCATGACCACCCTGCCGATCACCGCCAGCGCATGAGCCCAGCCCGTCCCCCGCAGTCTTCCCGTGCGCGTGCGTGGTTGCCGCGTGTCCTCATTGCCCTGGTAGTGCTGGCGCTGGCCGTGGCCGGCACCGGCTACTGGCTCAAGCAGCGCGCCGCCGGCAGCGCTGACGCGTGGCGCACGACCTCGGTCGAGCGCGGCGCGATCCGCGTGGCGATCTCCTCCACCGGCACCCTCAGCGCGATCTCCACGGTGACCGTCGGCAGCCAGATTTCAGGCCAGGTGCTCGAGGTGCTGGTGGATTTCAACGACCAGGTGACACGCGGCCAGGTGCTGGCCAGGATCGATCCGAAGACCTACGAGGCACAGATCGAACAGGGCAACGCCCAGGTCGCCAGTGCCCGCGCCAGCCTCAACCAGGCCCTGGCCAGCCAGCGCAATGCCGAGCTCGATTACCGGCGCAAGGCCGAACTGGTCCAGCGCCAGCTGGTGGCACGCAGCGACGTGGACCTGGCCCGCGCCGCGCTGGACCAGGCCAATGCCCAGGTCGCCTCGGCCCAGGCCCAGATCCGCCAGCAGACCGCGTCCACCCGGACCACCCAGGTCAACCTGGATCGCACGGTGATCCGCTCGCCGGTGGATGGCGTGGTCCTGACCCGCAGCATCGAGCCCGGGCAGACCGTGGCCGCCAGCCTGCAGGCGCCGGAACTGTTCACCATCGCCGAGGATCTGTCGCAGATGAAGATCGAGCTGGCGGTGGACGAGGCCGACATCGGCCAGGTGCAGCAGGGGCAGACGGTGGCCTTCACTGCCGACGCCTTTCCCGACCGCCAGTTCCGTGGCCAGGTGCAGCAGGTGCGGCTGGCTGCCACCACCACCAACAACGTGGTCACCTACCCGGTGGTGGTGAACGTGGACAACAGCGACGGCACCTTGTTGCCGGGGCTGACGGTCAATGCCGAGATCGAGGTCGCGCGCCGCGATGACGTGCTCAAGGTGTCCAACGCCGCACTGCGCTACAAGCCGGCCACCGGTGCTGCCACCGGTCCGGCAGTCGGTGGCGGCCCGCGCCGTTCCGGCGAGGGCCTGGCCGACGACCTGGCGCGCGCGGTGGCCGAGCTTCAGCCCAGCGCCGAGCAGCAGGCCCGCTTCGAGCAGGCCCTGGCCGCGCTGCGCCAGCGCCAGGACGCGCGTCGCGCCAGTGGCCCGCAGGGCGGTGCTGGTGGCCGTGGCGGCTTCGGGCCGCCGGGCGGGGCTGCGCCGGGTGGTGGCAACGCCAACATCGAATCGCAGGTGCGCCAGCGCATGGCCGCGCGCATGAAGGAGGATTTCGCCGAGTTCCGCGCCAGCCTGGACGATCCACGCAAGGCGCGCTGGGACGCTGCATTGGCCGCACTGGTCAATGCACGTCGCGCCACCCTCTACCGGCTGGTGGATGGCCAGCCGCAGCCGGTGATGGTGCGGATCGGCTCCAGCGACGGCAGCAGCACCGAGGTGTCCGGCGGTGGCCTGCAGGAGGGCGACGTCATCATCACCGGCGAGCGCGCGCGCGGATGACGGCCCTGCCTTCGGCTGCCGTGCCGGTGCCGGTGATCGACATCCGCGGCCTGCGCAAGGTCTACGCCGCCGGCACCCAGGCCGAGGTGATTGCGCTGGACGGGGTGGACCTGCGAGTGGAGGCCGGCGAGTTCCTGGCGATCATGGGGCCATCGGGGTCGGGCAAGTCCACCCTGATGAACCTGATCGGCTGCCTGGATACGCCCACCGCCGGCAGCTACCGCTGCGACGGCATGGATGTGGCGCTGCTGGACGCGGAGGCGTTGGCGCGCCTACGCCGGGACAAGATCGGCTTCGTGTTCCAGGGCTTCCACCTGTTGCCGCGCATGAGCGCGCTGGAGAACGTGGCGATGCCGCTGGGCTATGCCCGGGTACCGCCGGCCGAGCGCGAGCAGCGTGCGCGCCAGGCCCTGGCCTCGGTGGGCCTGGCCGACCGCGGCGGGCACCGGCCCAGTGAGTTGTCCGGTGGCCAGCAGCAGCGCGTGGCCATTGCCCGGGCGCTGATCAACGCGCCGCCGATCCTGCTGGCCGACGAGCCCACCGGCGCGCTGGACAGCCGCACCGGCGAGGAGATCCTGGCCCTGTTCAAGCGCCTGCGCGAAGACGGCCACACGGTGATCCTGATCACCCACGATGCCGAGGTGGCCGCGCATGCGGACCGCATCGTGGTGATGCGCGACGGGCTGCTGCACGAGGAGGGCGGGCCATGACCGTGGATGTCCGTTCGCGCGCGTGGCTTCCGGCTGCTGCCAGCCTTCGACCCGGGACCCGCCCATGTCCATGACCTTTTCCGACATCGTGCGCACCGCGATCTTCGCCCTGCGTGGCAACTGGATGCGCAGCGCGCTGACATCGCTGGGGGTGATCATCGGCATCGCCGCGGTCATCGTCATGGTCTCGGTGGGGCAGGGCACCCAGCAGGAGATCGACAAGCTGGTGTCCGGCCTGGGCTCGCAGCGCCTGGACATCAGCCCTGGTGCCGGGCGCGGACCCGGCGGCGCGCGCCAGAGCGCCAGCAGCTTCTACACCCTCACCGTGGGCGATGCCCAGTCCATCCGCGACGAGATCCCCGAAGTGCAGTACGTGGCCGGCTCGCTGCGCGGCAACACCCAGGCGGTGTTCGCCGAGAACAACCTTTCGACCAGCTGGCAGGGCGTGCAGCCCGATTATTTCGTCATCAACGGCTGGACCCTGGCCGATGGCGACGGCTTCGACCCGCAGGACTACACCGGCGCCGGCAAGGTGGTGATCCTGGGCGAGACGGTGCGCAGGACCCTGTTCGGCGAGGACAGCGGCATCGGCCAGACGGTGCGCCTGGGCCGGGTGCCGTTCACCGTGGCCGGCACCCTGGCGCCGAAGGGACAGGGTGGCTTCGGCCAGGACCAGGACGATGTGGTGATGGTGCCGCTGGAGACGGCGCGCCGGCGCCTGATGGGTGCGATGGGCATGCCGGCCGGTGCGGTGATGCAGATCGCGCTGACCGTGACCGACGCGCGCAACCTGGACTATGTGCAGGGCGAGGTGGAGTCGCTGCTGCGCCAGCGCCACCGCATCGGTCCCGGCGACGAGGATGACTTCCGGGTGCGCAACATCAGCGAGATCGTCGCCACCCGCACCGCCACCACCAACCTGATGTCCAAGCTGCTGGGAGCGGTGGCCACCATCTGCCTGGTGATCGGCGGCATCGGCATCATGAACATCATGCTGGTGTCGGTGACCGAGCGGATCAAGGAAATCGGGTTGCGCCTGGCGGTCGGAGCCGGGCCGACGGATGTGCGCCGGCAGTTCCTGGCCGAGGCCATGCTGATCTCGTTGATCGGCGGGGTCATCGGCATCGCCATCGGCGTGGTCGGGGCGCTGCTGGTGGGGCAGGTGAGCGATCTGCCGGTGGCACTCAACGGGCGCGTGGTGGGGTTGGCGGCGGCATTCTCCATCGCCACGGGCCTGTTCTTCGGTTACTACCCGGCGCGCAAGGCGTCGCAACTGGATCCGATCGAGGCACTGCGGCAGTAGGCAGCGCGCGTGGGCGTGGTCGGACGCTGGCTCGCAGCGTGCATGCATAAAGTCCGCTCACCGCATGTGGCAAGACGCAGGGGTGTGCGCGCTTCGGACGGGGCCGCCGCGCCCCGGGGCATGGCCCACCCCTCGGGACGACATCCTGTCTTTACTCGGGGCCGTGGCACATCCATGTGCCACTTGGTCCATGCCCCGGGACGCGGCGTCCTTCGCGGGCGTCGGCATCGCCTGGGAAGCCGTTGCCCGGCCACGACCGTCCCGGCTGGAGGCGCCAGGTACAGGCTGCAAGAGAAAAAGCGGAGGTGGATCAGTGCCTGGCGCGACCGGGCAGCGGGGGGCTCAGAGGCCCTGTTCGTAGCGGACGTAGGGCACGGTGCCCTGGTCGGCCTCGCCGTTGGAGGGTGCGAACGGGTTGCGGCCGCGGGTGATGACGTTCTCGGCACCCACGGTGAGCTGGCCGCTCCACGGGGTACGCCAGGTCAGGCCCAGGCCCAGGCCTTCCCACTTGTTGCCGGGCTGGCCGCGCATGTCGACCACCCGGCCGACGATGTTGGCGCTGAACGGGCCGTAGCCGCCGCCCACGCTCAGGCTCTTGCTGTCCCAGCGTTCGGCCAGGCCGGGGCCGGCGTCGGCCAGCGGGATCAGCCGCGCGCGCGCGTAGGTGCCTGCAATGGAGACGTAGGCCTCGCTGCCCAGGGCCTTCTGCCCGAACACCTGCAGGTCGTGCTGCTCGATCTGGCCGCCGCCGGCCAGGGCCGAGCCGCGGTCGGCTTCCAGCCATGACGGCAGGACGTTCTCGCGCGCGGTGCCGGCAGCGAAGCCGAAGCGGTTGTTCTGGTTGCCGATGGACGCCGAGCCGGCCAGGCGCCGGCTGCCGCGATATGCATCGTCGCCCAGGCTGGCCAGCAGGCAGCGGCTGGCGAGGTTGCCGATGTTCGCGCCGCTGGTGCTGCTGCACAGCAGGCCCAGCGAATCGCCGACGTCCAGCCCGACCGCGGCATCGAGCGACTGGTTGCCGAAATTCCAGCGGTTCTTGCCGGCCTTGTCGGCTGGTTCAAGCAGCAGCAGGGCCTCGACCTTGCCACTGCCCTTGTTCCATACCGGCAGCATGGTCTGGCCTTGCGCGCCGGCCGGCCTGGTCTGCGCATGCGCGCCCGTGGCCGCGACAAGCGCGGTCAGCAGGAGAGCCAGCAGTGGCAGGCGTGGCAAGGACATGGCGACTCGATCAGACCCGGACATCCGCGGGACAGTTCCGCGGGCATGGGAAATCCATGCTAGGCGATTCACAATTGATTAACAAGTTGCCGGGTGCAGGCCCCGGCCGCGCGGCCCCGGGTCGCCCCGGGAGCCTTGCTACTGCAGGCGTTCCGGCGCCGGTGCATTGGCTTGGGGCTGCGCGAACAGCTCGGTGATCCGCTCCTGCGGGTACAGGTACAGGTGGCCGCAGAACTCGCAGCGTACCTCCAGGGTCCCGCCGCTGTCGCGGGCGGCCCCGTGTGCTTCTTCCTGGCCCAGGCCGCGCAGCATGCCGGCCACCCGCTCCTCCGAGCAGGAGCAGCCGAACGCCAGTGCCCGCTCTTCCAGCAGGGCGGGCGCCTCCTGGTGGAACAGGCGGTGGACCAGCAAGGTCGGCGCGGTGGCCAGCAGTTCCGCCTCGCCCAGGGTGTCGAACAGCGCACTGGCGCGGTCCCATCCGTCCGCGTCGGCCTGCCCGCCCTGCTCGCCGGGCAGCTTCTGCAGCATCAGCCCGGCCACCGCCTGGCCGTCGGCGGCCAGGCACAGGCGGGTGGGCAACTGCTCGGACTGGCGGAAGTAATCCTCGAATGCGCCGGCCAGGGTGTGCGCCGCGTCCAGCGCCACCAGGCTCTGGTAGCGCTGCGGCTCACGCGGGTCCAGGCCCGGGTTCTCGATGGTGACGGCCAGCAGCGCGTCCTCGCCCAGGTCGGCGGGCGCGCGCGGGGCATCGGCGCCTTCATCCAGGCGCACGATGCCGCGCACGCTGCCGGCGGCGGTGCATTCGGCAAACAGGGTGCGCAACGGGCCGCCGGCGCGCACCTGGATCGACAGGCGCCCGTCGACCTTGACGTGGCCGGTGAACAGCGCGGCGGCGGCCATCGCCTCGCCCAGCAGCGTGCGCGCTGCGGGCGGGTAGTCGGCGTGCGAGAGCAGTTCGCCCCAGCTGCGGCGCAGGCGCACGTAAACCCCGCGCACGCCGGCCTGCGGCAGCAGGAAGCGGCCGCGCAGGTCGTCGCCGGAGGCGGTGGATGAGGGCTTGGCAGTGGTATCCATGGACACAGGATGCGGGCGCGATGGCGGCTTTCCAATAGAGCATGTCCGCGCTCTACCGGCGCAAGGTTACGATGCGCCGTCGCGGGACCTCAGCCTGGCCGGTATGGCCGGCAGCCTGCAGGCCATACCGGGATCTTGTATCGACATGGACAACCACACTCCCGCGCCCGCTCCGGCGCCGCGCTGGCGCCGCTGGCTGCGACGGCTGGCGATGCTGCCGCTGGCATTCGTGGTGGTCACCGTGTCCCAGGTGGCGATGCTGCGCTTCGTCGACCCGCCTGTCTCGGCGTTCATGCTTGCGCGCCAGGCCGAAGCCTGGGGCCAGGGCCAATGGGATTTCAGGGTTGCCTATGCGTGGCGCGACCTGGAGGCGATCTCCCCGCACCTGCCACTGGCGGTGATCGCCGCCGAGGACCAGCGCTTCGCCTCGCACCGCGGCTTCGACCTGGATGCGATCGAGAAGGCGCTGGCGAACAACGCGCGCGGCAAGCGCGTGCGCGGGGCCAGCACCATCAGCCAGCAGGTGGCCAAGAACCTGTTCCTGTGGCGCGGACGCAGCTGGCTGCGCAAGGGCCTGGAGGCCTGGTACACGGTGTTGATCGAGGCACTGTGGCCCAAGCGCCGGATCCTGGAGATGCATGTGAACGTGGCCGAGTTCGGCGATGGCATCTACGGCGCGCAGGCGGCCGCGCGCAGCTACTGGCGCAAGGATGCAGGCAAGCTGTCGATGGCCGAGAGTGCGCGCCTGGCCGCGGTGCTGCCGGCGCCGCGGCGCTACAGCGCCAGCCATCCCGGGCCTTACGTGCAGCGGCGCGCGACCTGGATCCAGCGGCAGATGCGCCAGCTCGGCGGCCAGGACTACCTGCGCCGACTGGACTGAGCGCGGTACTCGCATACCATCGGCGCATGGACCCGCTTGCATCCTCCGTCCCTGCCGACGAGCCGTTGACCGTGGTGGTGGCCGCGCACGACGAGGCGCAGTCGCTGCCGCTGCTGCATCCGCGCATCCGCGCCGCGCTGGATGCGCTGGACGGGCTGCGCACGCGGGTGCTGTACGTGGACGACGGCAGCGTGGACGACACCTGGGACGTGCTGCAGGGCATCGCCGCATCCGACCCGCAGGTGTCGCTGCTGCGCTTGTCGCGCAACTTCGGCAAGGAAGCCGCGCTGACCGCCGGCCTGGACCGGGTGGAACACGGTGCGGCGATGATCCTGGATGCCGACGGGCAGGACCCGCCGGAATTGATCGGCCAGTTCGTGGAGCTGTGGCGGCAGGGCTACGACGACGTCTATGGCACCCGCATCGCGCGCGAGGGCGAGGGCTGGGTGCGGCGCGGTGCGGCGGCGGTGTTCTATCGGGTGATCGGGCGCCTGTCGCGCACTCCGGTGCCGGCCGACACCGGCGACTACCGCCTGCTGTCGGCGCGCGCCCTGGCCGCGCTGGGCGAACTGCGCGAGCGGCACCGGTTCATGAAGGGGCTGTTCGGCTGGGTCGGCTTTCGCCGCGCGGCGCTGCCGTATCGTCGCCAGCCGCGCCTGGCCGGGCACAGCAAGTTCGGCCTGTGGCGGCTGTGGAATTTCGCCCTGGAAGGCATCACCAGTTTCTCCACCGCGCCGCTGCGGCTGGCCACCTACCTGGGCCTGCTGACCGCATTGGCGGCGCTGGCCGCCGGTGTGGGCGTCGTTGCCAAGACCCTGCTGTGGGGCGACCGGGTGGCGGGTTGGCCGACCATGATGGTGGTCATCCTGTTCCTGGGTGGCGTGCAGCTGATTGCGCTGGGCCTGATCGGCGAATACCTGGGGCGGCTGTACGTGGAAGCCAAGCGGCGTCCGCTGTACCTGGTGGATACGTGGCAACCGGCGCCCCCGGGGGTATGCTGTGGCCGTCACCCGGACGACGGAGGCGGTCATGCGCACGGTACGTCAACTGCTGGCGGACAAGCCGGCTGAGGTCTTTGCGGTGGCGCCCGGGGCGCCGGTGGTCGATGCGATCCGGCTGATGGCCGAGAAGTCGATCGGCGCGGTGCTGGTGCTCGACGGCGCGGCACTGGCGGGGATCCTTTCCGAACGCGACTACGCCCGCAAGATCGTGTTGCAGGGGCGCTCCTCGGCCGATACCCCGGTCAGCGCGATCATGTCCGCGCAGGTGGTCACGGTGGATCCCGACACCGCGGTGCCGCGCTGCATGCAGGTGATGACCGAGCGCCGCATCCGCCACCTGCCGGTGATCGAGGACGGGCGGGTGGTCGGGGTGATCTCCATCGGCGATCTGGTCAAGGCGGTGATCGCCGACCAGCAGGCCGAGCTGGAACAGCTGCAACGCTACATCGCCGGCTGAGCGCCGCACGCCTCGTGAGGTTCATCCGCCATGGCGGATGGATCTGCATGAAACCGCGATCCGGTGATTCCTCCGCCCCACCCGCGTGGCGGATGCGTCTGGTGAAACCGGGAGCCGATGAGGCATCCGTCTCTACGGTCGCCGGCAAGACCGGCTCCTGCAACGCGGTGATGCAACGCCTGCTCAGCGCGCGTATTGCCCGCCGCAATCGCTGTCCTCGCCGGGGCCGGTTTCGAAGGTGGCCAGCAGCGCTGCCGGTGGCGCGATGCTGCCCAGCGCCAGGGCGACCGCGCCGCGCAAGCCGAGCGCGCCCATGTCCGGGCGGAAGGACGGATCCTTGAAGGTGCCGCCCACCCGCAACGGCGAGCGCAGGGTGAGGATGCTGCGGTCCTTGGGGCGCGGCTTGAGCAGCAGGTCCAGGCGCTCGGTCGCCAGGTTCACCGTGCCCTCGCCGACGATGATCGTGTCGGTGCTGTCGAAGGCCAGCGCGCGCGAGGTCATCACCCCGTCCTCCACCCCGAAATCGGCGAAGGCGCAGCGGATCGGCACCTGCCGGTCCTTGGTGAGCAGGAACTTGAGCGCCTCGGCCACATCCAGCCCGGCCAGTTCCATCACCAGGTTGCTGACCCGGCCGCGGCCCATGCCCAGCGCGATGTCGCCGTCGGCGCTGCCGAAGATGGCCGCGATCGAGTTGCCGCTGCCGCGCACCTTGATGTCGCCGCCGATGCGGCCGGCCGAGCCCTGCGCCAGTTCGGCATTGGCGAACAGCCTGGGAAGCTCGACCCCGCGCACGGCGATCGAGGCCCGGGTATCGATTGGCGCCTTGCGCGCGTTCATGCGGATGGTTGCGCGCACGTCGCCACCGGCCACGCCGAAGTTCAGCGGGTCCAGGCGCAGGAGGCCGGATTCCAGCAGCAGGTGCGCATCCATGTCCTCGATCATCGGCACGGCGGGGGCGTGGATCCGGCGCGCGCGCCAACGCACGTCGGCGTCCATCGCATTGAGCTTGGCCAGGTCGTAGGGCGTGTCCGGCAGCAGGCGCGGGCTGGCCGCAAGGCGCTCGGCCTGCGCCTGCTGCGCGGTGTTGGCGGTTTCGTCCGGGCCGGTGGACGGTGGCGCGCCGAGGAAGCCGGCCAGGTCGTCCAGGTCCAGGCGTTGGGACAGCAGCCGCGCGGTGAACACCGGCCGGGTGCCGGTCACGTCCACCTTGACGTCGCCGCCCAGGTCGCTGTCACCCACCTTGCCCTCGAAGCCCTCGTAGTGCCACAGGTCGCCATTGCGCAGCAGGCGCCCGTCCAGGCGGTACGGCGGCGACGGCGGCAGGGCCAGGCCAAGCAGTGGATACAGGTGCTCCAGGTCCTGCCCGGACAGCTGCATCCGCAGGTCGAAGGTCTGGAAGCGGAACGGGTTGGTGAGGGTGCCGGTGGCACTGGCGCGGGTTGCCCCGGCGCGCGCATCCAGGTCGATGCGGTAGGGCGTGTCGGTGTCGGCCAGGTCCAGTGGCGAGGCGGCCTGGCCTTCCAGGCGGAAGGTCACGCCGCGCCAGTGGCCGCTGCCTTCCACCGCCACCGGTGCCTCGGCCCCCGGTCGTGCCTTCGTGTCGGCAGCGATGCTGGCCAGGCGGATGTCGATGTCGGTGCTGTCGGCTGCATCGGTGAAGCGCAGGCGGCCGTCCTCGATCCACAGCCGGTCCAGGCGCCAGCGCGGCTGGCCGCTGTCCTGGGCGGCGTCGCGCTTGTCGAAGGTCCAGTTGCCACCGCTGCCTTGCGGCGCTGTCTCCAGCCAGATGTCCGGGCGGACCGCGCGCACCTCCTTCATGCGCAGGCGCAGTGCCAGCAGCGGCCACGGCGCGATGTCGATCTCCACCCGCTCGGCGCTGCCCATGCGCTCCTGCTCCGACCACGGCGCATTTGCCAGGCGCAGGCGATCGGCCGAGACGGTGATGGTGCGGCCCAGGTCCACGTCCAGGTCGCCGTCGATCCGGAACTCGCGTCCGGTCGCGTTGCCCACCGCGCGTTCCAGCGGCGGCTTGAACCAGTTCCAGTCCCACAGCAGGAGCAGCAACAGCAAGGCCGCGGCCATCACGCCCAGCACGATGCCGGTGCGTCGCGCGGGACGCCATTGGCGCAGGCGCCGCATGCGGCCGGTCGCGGGCAGGCGGGGTTCCATGCCGCCAGTATCGGCAGCAGGCGTGGACAGGATGCGAACGCCGGCGGCGGGCGTTCATCGACGGCGCGTGCGCGCCGCGGTGGTCACAACACCTGCTGGGTCACCGCCACGAAGTGGCACACGCTGCCGCCGATCACGAACATGTGCCAGATCGCGTGCGAATAGCGGATCGATTCACGGTGGTAGAAGTACGTGCCCAGGGTGTAGGACACGCCACCGGCCAGCAGCCAGGCCAGGGTCCAGCCCTCCAGCGACTCCACCAGCGGCTCCATCGCTACCACCACCAGCCAGCCCATGGCGATGTAGATGGCGGTGGACAGGCGCTTGAAGCGGCCGGTGTAGAACAGCTTGAACACCACCCCGGCCAGGGCCAGGGTCCAGATCGCGGCAAACAGGCCCCAGCCCCACGGCCCGCGCAGGCCGATCAGGGTAAAGGGGGTGTAGGTGCCGGCGATCAGCAGGTAGATGGCGCAGTGGTCGAACACCTTCAGCCGGCCCTTGGCCACCGGGTGCTGGATCGCGTGGTAGAGGGTGGAGGCGACGTACAGCAGCAGCAGCGCCACCCCGAACACGATCGCCCCGGCCAGCTGCCAGGCATCGCCATAGATGGCGGCCAGGGTGATCAGCACCGCGCCGGCCGCCAGTGCGGCCATCGCGCCCAGGCCATGGGTCAGGGCGCTGGCGATTTCATCGCGGATATCCACCAGGTGGTCGGCGCGCTTGCGCGCGCGCAGGATCCGCAGACGGCTGGAGTCGGTCATGGCGCGGTACGTTACCGCATGGACGCGGGCCGGTGGGGCATGCCCGGCGACGTGGTTCAGGCGCCGGATCAGGCCGTGGCCACGGTGTGCGCCGTTTCCCGGGTGGCCAGGAATTCCACCTCCGGCGCGCGCTCCTGGGCCAGTTGCAGGTTCACCCGGGTCGGCGCCAGGTAGACCAGTTCGCCGGCCGCATCGATGGCCAGGTTGTTGGCGTTCTTGTCGCGGAACTCCTCGAGCTTCCTCTCGTCGCCGCAGCGGATCCAGCGCGCGGTGGCCACGCCGATCTGCTCGAAGCTGGCATCCACGCCGTACTCGGCCTTGAGCCGGTAGGCGACCACCTCGAACTGCAGCACGCCCACCGCGCCCAGGATCAGGTCGTTGCTCATCAGCGGGCGGAAGAACTGGGTCGCGCCTTCCTCGGACAACTGGGCCAGGCCCTTCTGCAACTGCTTGAGCTTGAGTGGATCGCGCAGGCGCGCGCGCCGGAACAGCTCCGGGGCGAAGTTGGGAATGCCGGTGAAGCTGAGCGCCTCGCCTTCGGTGAAGGTGTCGCCGATGGCCACCGTGCCGTGGTTGTGGATGCCGATCACGTCGCCCGGCCAGGCCTCGGCGGCGATCTCGCGGTCGCTGGCCATGAAGGTCAGCGCGTTGGCCAGCTTCATGTCCTTGCCGCTGCGCACGTGTAGCACCTTCATGCCGGCGCTGAAGCGGCCCGAGCACACCCGCATGAACGCCACCCGGTCGCGATGCTGCGGGTCCATGTTGGCCTGGATCTTGAACACGAAGCCGGTCAGCCTGGGTTCCTGCGGCGCGACCTCGCGCCCGGTGGTGGCGCGTGGCTGCGGCGGCGGCGCGTGCTCGACGAAGAAATCCAGCAATGGCTGCACGCCGAAGTTGTTCACGCCCGAGCCGAAGAACACCGGGCTCTGTTCGCCGCGCAGGTACTTGCCCTGGTCGAAGGTATCGGCCGCGCCCTGCACCAGTTCCAGCTCCTCGCGCAGCTGGGCCAGGGTGTCGGCACCCACCCGCTCGGCCACGCCTGGCGCGTCCAGCGACGGGAAGATGGTCGAATCCTGGCGGGTGAAGTTGCGCCCCGGCTCGTACAGGTGGACCTCGCCGCTGATCAGGTGGACCACGCCCTTCAGGCGCTGGCCCATGCCGATGGGCCAGGTCACCGGCGCGCAGCGGATGCCCAGCACGGTCTCGATCTCGTCCAGCAGGTCGACCGGGTCCTTGCCCTCGCGGTCGAGCTTGTTGATGAAGGTCATGATCGGCGTGTCGCGCAGCCGGCATACCTCCATCAGCTTGATGGTGCGCTCCTCCACGCCCTTGGCCACGTCGATCACCATCAGCGCGCTGTCCACCGCGGTGAGCACGCGGTAGGTGTCCTCGCCGAAGTCCGCGTGGCCGGGGGTGTCGAGCAGGTTGACGATGTGGCCCTCGTAGGGGAACTGCATCACCGAGGAGGTGACCGAGATCCCGCGCTCCTGCTCCAGCTTCATCCAGTCCGAGGTGGCGTGGCGCGCGGTCTTGCGCGACTTGACCGAGCCGGCCATCTGGATCGCCCCGCCGAACAGCAGCAGCTTCTCGGTCAGCGTGGTCTTGCCCGCATCGGGGTGCGAGATGATCGCGAAGGTGCGCCGGCGCGCGGCTTCGGTGGAGACTTCGGGCATGGGGGCGGGCGCCGGGACGGCGCACATGAAGATGGGTAGCCGGCAATTATACGGGGCTTGCCCAAGCCTCAGTGCGCGGGGCTGGATGCCTCGCGCGCGAACTTCAGTTCACCCAGCGCGCCGAACACCCGGATCGGGATCGCCTCCAGGTGCATGCCGCGGTTGACCTGGACCACGAAGTGCAGGTGCGGGGCGGTGCTGAAGCCGGTGTTGCCGGACAGGGCGATGCGCTGGCCTTGGCGCACGCGCTGGCCCGGCCGCACCAGCACGCCTTCCGGCTGGAGGTGGGCATACAGGGCCATGCTGCCGTCCGGATGCAGGATGCGCACGTAGTTGGCGCGTCCGCCGTAGCGCTCGCGGTTGAGGCCGGCGCGGGCGAAGTCCGACTCCACCTGCAGCACCACGCCCTCGCGCGCGGCCAGCACCGGCGTGCCTTCGGGCACGGCGAAGTCGATCGCGTAGCGGTTCTGCGCGTCGTTGTGGCTGAAGCTGCCGCCGAAGCCCTGGTCCACCCGCACGTGCGCGTAGTCGAAGGGCAGGCGGTATTCGAAGTCCAGCGGCCGCGCCTGCGGGTCGCCGGGCAGGTAGTCCAGGACCAGGTCGAAGCCGCTGCTCAGGCGTGGATCGGTCGGGTAGATGCGAGCCACCAGGCCGTGGCCATCGGCGGGCACGGTGGTGCGCGCGGGCAGCGCAGGGGCCACGGAGATGTTGTCGCCATGGCGCAGGCGCAGTTGCACCTGGGCCGGGCCGGGCAGGCGGTTGTCGGCCCAGGCCTCGTAATAGTGGCCGCGGCTGACCATGCGCAGCGACACCGGCGCGCTCGGTTCACGGCGGAAGCTCTGGGTCTGCGCGTCCTCGGCCACGGCGTCCGGTGGCGGGCGATCGCCGTAGTGGGCCACCCCTTCGGCATCGCGCCAGTGCCACAGGCGGGCGGCATCGGCCGGGTGTTGCGGCAGCAGCATGGCCAGGCCGGCCAGCAGCAAGCCGGCCGGGCGGGAGCGGGATGCGTTCATCGTGTGCAATCGGCCGGGCGCGGCGGCGCGAGCGCGACTGCGGGCAGGGCGGCGGCGGGCAGTGCGCATGCGCGGCCTGGCCGGCCGGCGCACACAGCGGCGTGGCCGTCCGCACGGGGGGTGCCAGCGGGCAGGAGGGGGCGGAAGCGGGGCATCGACATCCGGCGATTATCCCCAGCCACCGGCCGTTGCGGGAAGGGCGGGATTTCATCGCTGCATCCGGATGGAGCGATTGACAGCGCGACGGGCCACTGGCAGTCTGTGGCCGCCATCGAGACCGGCGGAGGGACAGGCCCTTTGATGCCGGGGCAGCCCGTGAGCGCGCAAGCGCACGCGTAGGTGCCAAATCCTGCGGAGCGCCACGCGCGCTCCGGAAGATGGTTCGTACCGCGCAATGCGCGCGACGAACACGGGCTCCTACAGGCTCGATGGCGGTTGCAACCCGACCCGCCGCTCGAGTACCCACGCCGCCGTGCAGCACGACCCCGCCATCGCCGCCATCACCACGCCGTCGCCCGGCGCGGTGCCGCCTGCGCGTCGCGGCCAGGTCACGGTGGAGCTGTCCATGCGCCACGCAGGGGCCCGCACCGTCACCCTGCATTACGAGCTGCAGGGCGTGGCCGATGCGCCGGTGGTGCTGGTGGCCGGCGGCATTTCCGCGCACCGTCACGTCGCCGCCAGCGAGGCCTTCCCCGAGCCGGGCTGGGCCAATGCACTGGTCGCGCCCGGGCGCACGCTGGATCCGGCGCGATGTCGGGTGCTGGCGTTCGACTATGTCGGTGCCGACGGCGGCCTGGACGTGCCGATCGACACCTCCGACCAGGCCGATGCGGTGGCCGCGCTGCTGGATGCGCTGGATATCGCCCGGATGCAGGCGTTCGTCGGCTATTCCTACGGCGCGATGGTCGGGCTGCAAATGGCGCTGCGCCACCCGCAGCGGCTGCAGCGGCTGGTGGCGGTCAGCGGCGTGCATCGCCCCCACCCCTATGCATCGGCCTGGCGCGCACTGCAGCGCCGCGCGGTGGCGCTGGGCCAGTTGCAGTGCGCCGATGCGCAAGGCCTGGCCCTGGCGCGCCAGTTCGCCATGCTCAGCTACCGCACGCCGGAGGAATTCGGCGAGCGTTTCGACGTTGCCGCGCAGATCGTCAACGGCCGGGTGCGCTGCGCCGCCGAGGACTACCTGGACGTGGCCGGCTCGCGCTACGTGGCGCGCACACCGGTCAACGCCTTCCTGCGCCTGTCCGAGTCCATCGACCTGCACCGCCTGGACCCGGCCGGCATCCAGGTGCCGGTGACCGTGGTCGCGGTGGAGGGCGATCGCCTGGTGCCGCTGTCCGACTCGGTGTCCCTGGTCGAGGGCCTGGCCGGGCGCGGCCAGTTGCGAGTGTTGCGCTCGCCCTACGGCCACGACGCCTTCCTCAAAGAAACCGACCGCATCGACCTGATTCTTGCCGCCGTCCTGCGCGGCCCCGGAGCCCCCGAATGAGCCACGACCCTTCTTCCGCCCGCCGCCCGGCCACCATCGCGGTGCGCGCCGGCATCGACAGCGATACCGCGCATGGCGCAGTGACGCCGCCGATCGTGCTGTCGAGCAACTTCAGCTTCGACGGCTTCGGCAACAAGCGCCAGTACGACTACACCCGCAGCGGCAACCCCACCCGCGACCTGCTGGGCCAGGCCCTGGCCGACCTGGAGGGCGGCGCCGGCGGCGTGGTCACCAGCACCGGCATGGCTGCGATCAACCTGGTGCTCAATGCACTGCTGCAACCGGGCGAGCGCCTGGTGGTGCCGCACGATGCCTATGGCGGCAGCTGGCGCCTGTTCAATGCGCTGGCGGCCAAGGGCCATTTCGAACTGGTCACCGCCGACCTCACCGATCCGAGCGCGCTGGCCGAGGCCCTGTCCCGCCCGACCAGGCTGGTGCTGGTGGAAACCCCGTCCAATCCGCTGCTGCGCATCACCGACCTGCGTGCGGTGATCGATGCGGCGCACGAGGCTGGCGCGCTGGTGGCGGCGGACAACACCTTCCTTTCGCCGGCGCTGCAGAAGCCGATGGCGCTGGGCGCGGACCTGGTGATCCATTCCACCACCAAGTACATCAACGGCCACAGCGACGTGGTCGGTGGCGCGGTGGTGGCGCGCGATGCCGAGCTGCACCAGCAGCTGGTGTGGTGGGCCAACGCGCTGGGCCTGACCGGCTCGCCGTTCGACAGTTTCCTCACCCTGCGCGGGCTGCGCACGCTGGATGCGCGCATGCGCGTGCACCAGGAGAACGCGCAGGCCGTGGTCGCGCTGCTGGACGGGCACCCGGTGGTGGAGAAGGTCCACTATCCGGGCCTGGCCACGCACCCGGGGCACGCGCTGGCCGCGCGCCAGCAATCCGGTTTCGGCGCCATGCTCAGTTTCGAGTTGAAGGGCGGGGTCGAGGCGGTGCGCGCGTTCGTCGATGCGCTGCGCTGGTTCACCCTGGCCGAGTCGCTGGGCGGGGTGGAGAGCCTGGTCGCACACCCGGCAACGATGACCCATGCGGCGATGAGCCCGCAGGCGCGCGCCCAGGCCGGCATTTCCGATGGCCTGCTGCGCCTGTCCATCGGCATCGAGGCCGGTGCCGACCTGCTGGAGGATCTCACCGCCGCGCTGGGCGCCGCCGAGCGCACGCTCGCCGGTGCCGGCCGTGCGCCGGTGGAGGCGTGAACGCGGCGCTGGGCCTGCAGCCGCGGGCGTCCGCTGCGCGCAAGGGCGCGGCGGCCTCGCAACCGCGCCTGGCATTGCTGGGCACCGGAACGGTCGGTGCCGCATTCGTCAGCCGCTATCGCATGCTGCAGGAGCGCAACCAGCGCCTGCCGCGGTTCGCCTGGCTGGCCAACTCGCGCACCGTGCTGGGCACCGGCGCCGCACTGGAGGCCGCGCTGGCGCAGGCGGTGGCCGCGCCTGCACGGGCCACGGCGCTGCAGGGATGGGCCGAGGCCGAGGCCCTGCGCGAAGGCGACATCGTGGTCGATGCCACCGCCAGCGACCTGGTCGCCAACTGGCACCCGGAATGGCTGGCGCGCGGCGTCAACGTGGTCACCGCCAACAAGCTGGGCCACGGCGGCCTGCTGGCGCGCTCGCAGGCCATCAGCGAGGCGCAGGCGGCCTCCGGTGCACGCTATGGCGACGCTGCCACCGTTGGTGCCGGGCTGCCGGTGCTGCGCAGCCTGCGCGCGCTGGTGGCCGGTGGCGACCGCATCCATGCAGTGGAGGGCGTGCTGTCCGGGTCGATGGCCTGGCTGTTCCACCATTTCGACGGACGACAGCCGTTCTCTGCGCTGGTGGCGCAAGCGGCCGACGCCGGCTACACCGAACCCGACCCGCGCGTGGACCTGTCCGGCGAGGACGTGCGCCGAAAGCTGCTGGTGCTTGCGCGTGCGGCCGGGTTGCCGTTGGAGATCCGCCAGGTGCAGGTGGAATCGCTGGTGCCCGGGGCACTGGCCGCCGCGGATGCGGCATCGGTGCGCCAGGCCCTGGCGCTGCTGGATGCGCCGCTGGATGCACGCCTGCAGGATGCGCGCGCGCGCGGCGGCCACCTGCGCTTTGTCGGGCGCTTCGATGCGCAGGGCGCACAGGTGCGCGTGCAGGTGCTGCCGGCCGACCACCCGCTGTGCGCCGGCAGTGGCACCGACAATCGCGTGGCGATCAGCAGTGACCGCTACACCGCCCGTCCGCTGCTGATCCAGGGCCCGGGCGCGGGCGCCCAGGTCACCGCGGCGGCCTTGCTGGACGACGTGTTGCGGATCGGCGCCGGCTGACGCGGCGCGTTGCCGCGCAGCTGCGCCGCACCCGCTCAGCGCGTGGCGCCGACCCGCTGGATGGCCACCATGTGTTCGATGTAGGAACGGCCATCGCTGGCCAGCATCGACTCCAGTGGCGTCACCACCACGCCATTGAGCCGGCCGCCGGCCATGCGCCCGTCGTCCTGGCGCCAGCGGCCGTCATGGATGTCGTGGATGACATGGGCCACGCCATCGCGATGGCCAACGGCCATCATCACGTGGCCGGGGATGTAGACCAGGTCGCCCGGCTGCAGCGCGCGTACCGCGGCCAAGCGCGCGGCATGGCCATCTTCCGGGCCGAATGCGATGCGCTCCGGCGCCGGGCTGGCTGCCTGGTCGCCGGTGTTGCGCGGCAACAGTACGCCGAAGCTGCGATAGACCTCGGACACGAAGCCGCTGCAATCGCGGGTGCCGTGCGCATGGCCCCAGCCATAGCGTTCGCCCAGGAACTTGAATGCCTGGGTCAGCAGGTTGGCCGGCGTCAGCGGCAGGTAGCCGGCGGTGACGTCGGCCGCGCGCGGGATCAGGGCCGGCGCTATTGCCAATCGGCCATGGACGTCGCGCGTGGGCAGGTCCACCACGTGTGCGGCCAGCGGCAACTGGCCGTTGACCGGCTGCTCCGGCGGCCAGTCCACGCGCAGTGGCAGGCGCACGCCCATGTCCAGCGGCAGCGCCGAGACCTGCGGCTCGCCCGGTGCAACCGCGCTGCGCACGCTGGCACCGGTGGCCACCAGGTGTGGCGTGCGCTGCGCATGGCCGAGCACGACGTCGCGTTGCCCCAGGGCCACCGCATCAGCCGCGATCCAGGCCAGGTAGCGCTCGCTGGCCACGAACAGCCACTCACCGTCGCGGCTGCGGTGCAGGACCGCCACCGCATCGCCCGGGAACAGCGCCGATTCCTGGAAGCGGTCGATGTCGCGCTGGTGCGGACTGGAGTGCGCGGGCGCGGCGGTGGGGAAGGTCCGCAAGTCGGCGCGGCGCACCACCAGGCCATGGCGCGCCGGCTGCTGCAGCGGGATCGCGTCCAGCGCCAGGGCCTGTTGCAGCGCCCGTCGCGCACGCGCGGTCAGCGCATCCCCGCGTGCGTCGTACAGCATGCCGGCGGGCAGGCTTGAGCGGGCAATGATGCGTTCGCGCACCCAGGCGCGCGGCAGCGGGTGGGGCAGGGTTGCCAGGTCGTGGATGGACGGGTCCAGTGCGCGCAAGCGCGCGTTGCGTGCCTGGATCCCGGCGTGGTCCAGCAGCACCTGGTCCGGCGCGGCCAGCGCGTCGATCCAGTGTGCCGCCGACATGGCGTCCGGCTGCAGCCCGGCCATGGCCCCTGGTACCAGCGCGTCGCGGGCGATGGCGGCACCCGGTAGCCAGGCCAGTGCCAGTGCCATCGCCACCAGCGCGACAGGCAGGCAGCGGCCGTTGCGGCGCGCGGTGCGCGGGCAGCGGGGCCGGGTGCGGGAGACAACCGGTGAGCGCATTGGTGTGATGTGGTGCGGCATGCGCGCGCAGTGTAGCGGGGCGCCTCGGTGCAGACGCTGGTGCAGCGCGTTTTCGTGTGCCATGTGCATCATTGCCGGACGTGCGGTGCAGCAGCGTGGGCAGGTCCGGGTGCTGCAGCGTCTAGAATGTGGGGCCTGCCACGACCCGTGTTGCCATGAACCTGCCGCTGCACTTCGGAATGCTCGGTGCCCTGGAGGCCGGGCTGATCGCCCTGCTGATCGGCCTGGCCGTATATGCCGCATGGTCCTGGGTATGCCGCCGCGCGGGGCTGACCATCGGCTACGCGCTGGGCTGGAGTGCCGCGATCGCGGTCGCGATCGGCGCGGGCATCGATGCCTGGAACCTGTTCTACCTGGGCATGGTGAAACTGGAGTCGCCGCTGTACGCGCGCCTGGCCCTGGCCGGCATCCACGACCCGGACAACCTCGGCTTGCGGGTGCTGCTGGAAATGGTGGGTGCGCTGGCCGGCGTCGTGCTGGGCTGGTGGCTGTTCAGCGCCCGGCATGGTGCGCCGGGCGCCCAGGGTGACACCGAGGGCGGCGCGTAGCCCCTGTTGCCCAGGCGTTGAACCACGGGTTAACCCGGTACTCATGCCGCGCTAACCGCTGCGGTAACCGCATCCGGGCGCGCTGTGGTTAACGCCGCGTGGAAGCGGCGATCGTCGCCCAAACAGGATTCATGCGCAGCCGGGCAGGTTGTGGGGGCGTGGATGGCCAAGCGCGTCCACGCAACCCACATCCATCCGAGCAGGAGCCTCCAATGAATCACCCACGTCTGTTTACCGGCACGCTCATCCTGGGCCTGGCAGCGGTTGCGCCGTTGGCCATGGCCCAGACCACACCCGAAGAACAGCAGCATCCCTACGCACAGGGCAGCCAGACGCCGGCCACCGGCGCGGTCGAGCAGCAACCGGCGCACTCCTCCGCCACCGGCGAGGGCCTGAGCTGGGCCGAGCTGGATACCGACGGCAACGGCAGCCTCAACCGCCAGGAGGCGCAGCGCCATGCCGGCATGGCCCATGTGTTCTCCGCAGCCGATGCCAACGCCGATGGCGACCTGAGCGGCGAGGAATACCGCGACTACCTCCAGGCCCAGCGAAACGACCCGGCGCAGGAATAACCCGCCAAGAATCATCCGGGAATCGTGCATCGCCGCCCGTGCGCGCGGGCGGCGATTCGCCTGCGCGCGCGGCCGGTACATCGCCCGGATCGGTGGCCGCTCGCCTTCGATCGATGGTGCAGGCCGCTGCTATCCTGCCGGCTCCCTTGCAGCGAGCGTCCTCCATGCCGGACATCCAGCTTGTCGGCTTCGACGGCGACGACACCCTGTGGCGCAGCGAGGACTACTACCGCGCGGCCGAGAAGCAGTACGAGCAGATCATCGGCCGTTACATCGACCTGCACGATGCCGGCACCCTGCGCCACCTGCTGGAGGTGGAGCGCCGCAACCTGCGCGTGTTCGGCTACGGCGCCAAGGGCATGACCCTGTCGATGATCGAGGCGGCGATCGAGCTGACCGGGGGCCGCATCGCCGCGCGCGACCTGCAGCAGGTGGTGGAGATCGGCCGTGCCACCCTGCAGCACCCGGTGGAGCTGATCGACGGTATCCGCCAGGCCGTGTCCGCCATCGCCGCGCGCTGGCCGGTGGTGCTGATCACCAAGGGCGACCTGTTCCATCAGGAAGACAAGATCGCGCGCTCGGGCCTGGGCGACCTGTTCCCGCGGATCGAGATCGTGTCGGAAAAGGATCCACCCACCTATGCGCGGGTACTGGCCGAGTTCGAGGTCGATGCGGCCGGATTCGTGATGATCGGCAATTCGCTGCGCTCGGACATCGAGCCGGTGGTGCGCCTGGGCGGCTGGGGCGTGCACGTGCCCTATCCGCTGACCTGGGCGCACGAGGCGGAGCACGGGCTGGCCGAGGCCCATCCGCGCGTGCTGTCGGTGCCAGCGGCCGCGCAACTGCCCGATGCGCTGGAGCGTATCGCTGCCGCGCCGGCCAACGCCTGCTGAACGCTTCTGCCGCCTGCGCAGGCGGTAACGTTTTCAAATGGCCGGGTTAAAGTCCGGTTCACCCCGATCAACGCACCTTCACAGCACACCCGACGGAGAGTGCCGCCATGAACACCAAGCCGATTGTCCGCCGCCTGCATCCGGTCTGGATCTGCGCCATGCTGTTGTCGCTGGGTGTCGCATCGCTTATGCCCATGCGTGCCCAGGCCGCCGACGTACAGGTGCGCGTGCTGGTCGACCTGGCCGACCTGATCTTCCGCAGCGGCAATCCGTACTACTACGAGCATGGCCACTATCATCCGGTGGTGGTCGAGTACGACCGCTGGCAGCGCCCGGTCTACTACCGCCATGTCTCGCGCCCGGTGGTGGTGCACGCGCCGCCGCGTTACCACGTCGTGGCGCCGCCGCCGCGTGCGTACTACGGCGCCCCGCCGCGCCATCATCACAAGCCGGCGCCGCACCACCGCGCCAGCTACAACTACGGGCACCAGCAGCGCGGTCGTCACGGCAACGGCTACGGCCATGGCCGCCATGACAACCGTCGCGGACACGGGCACGGATACGGGCGTGGCGGGCGCTGACACCATCGCATCCGCAGTGCTGCCCTGACAGCGCCCGCTGTCTGCGGCAGAATGGCGGCATGCGCCGCACGCCAAAGCAGCATCCGGTCACGCGCATCGCCCTGGGGTTGATCCTCGGGGCGATGCCGCTTGCGGTGCCAGGGCTGCACGCCGCGACCCAGTCAGACGCAGTCGCATCCGACGCCACGTCGGCACTCGATGCCGGCCATGGCACCGGCGACGAGTGGCTGGATACGCGCCTTGCCGATATCGATGCGTACCAGGCGCGTTATCCGGCCGCCTTCGCCTCCGAACTGGAACGCTACGCCGCCATCCCGCGCGACTACCTGCGTGGCCTGCTGGCCCAGCCAGGCTGGGCCGCAGGCGATGCCTGGTTCGCCTGTTTCCTTGCACGTGCCATCGATGCGACCTGTCGCAGCGTGGTGCGCGCACGTGCGCGTGCCGGCACCCTGGCGCCGTGGTCACAGGTACTTGAAGACATCGATGCCGGCCCGCGCGAGCTTGCGCAGGTGCGCCTTGCCCTGGCCGACAGCTACCGCCGGTGGGCGCGTCCGCTGCAGCCGGACGCGGCACTGGCGCGCGCCTTGCGCGCCCGTGAGTCACACGCGCAGGCGGCGGATGCACAGCCCGCGCGCTGAGGGCGCGCAGCGGCAGCGGAATTTCAGCAACCGAGAGGAACCCCGATGAACACGATCATCCTGCTCTACGACGCGGCGCACTGGGAGCGCGCGCAATGGGTCGATGCGCCGGTGGTGACCGACTGGAACGGACGCAGCGTCTCCCTGCGTGCCGGCCCGCGCACCCCCCTGCACCAGGACGGCCGCGACTGGCCGCCGGTGGCGGTGTACGCGCCTGACGAACTGTCCGAAGAGGAGTTCCAGGGCCTCTACGACACCCATCGCCACGCCATCACCGAGCTTCAGCTGCATTACTGAGCGGCGCGCGCCCGTGGCCAGGCATGCCCGGCCATCTGGTTCCAGCGCTCCAGAGGAGTGCGGTTCGGGTCAGCCCAAGGCGGAGCGGGCGGTCGGCCATCTCAGAAGCCGTGCTTGCTCGCGTGATAGTGGCGGATGGGGTCTTGGCTCAGTTCGATTTGCGTCCGGACCATGCCTTGGACCCAGCCGTCGAGCGGTGAATTTTCATCGGAATGGGGTGGGGCCTGCCGACTTTCGGTGGCGGTAGCGTCTGATGCAGTTGGCGGGTCTTGACGTTCAGGTGTCATGGCGATGGCTCCTGTGTGCGATCAAGCCGCTTTGCGCTTTCCAGGCCGTGCGGGCTCTTCAGCCTCTACGGCCTTCCGGGGGCGGCCGCCCAGCTTTCCATTCTCGCGGGCTGCGGCTTTCTTGGCCTTCGTCGTGGCTTGGCCACCCTTGCGTCCGCGCTCGGCCATCCACGCCTTCGTGCCGAAGATGCCTTCCATCAGGGCTGGGAGGTAGAGGTCCACATCGAGCCCGGGGAAGTGGATGCCGTAGCCGCTGGGGCTGATGTTGATGGACGAAAGGGCGTCCTCGTCGGCGGTTTCCAGGCCCTGCGTCTGTGCTGCGGGCAACCCGATCACGATGCCGTTGGACAGGCGAATGCACACCAGCCCGGTGTCCGGGTTGTAGGAGGCGCCCGTCGCTTGCGGCACATGACTCTTGATCTTTTGTGCCTGGGCGCGAGCGGCTTGCATTTGCTGGTCAGTAATCGCCATGAATTTCTCTCCACCGCTTGCACAAGTCGGCCAGGTTGTCCTGCAGGTGCGATGCAATCAGGTTCAGCGTGGCCTTTCTGAATCCGTAGCTCTCCCTCAGTGAGGGTGGGCCTTCCGGGCAGTTCAGCTCGAAGATGGCCTCGTGTTCCGCGCTCATGACATGAACGTGGCAGGGGCGGTGATCGTTCGAGTAAATGACGACCCGGTAGCCCAGGACCTTCAGGACGGTTGCCATTGTATCAAGAACCTAAGCCATTTGGGTTTATGGAGCTTGGCTGGACGTGGCCGGTTCAGGCTGGGGATTACTGGCAGGGCGTTCCGGCACCGCCCCTGCGGCACGCTTCGACGTGGACCAGGGTTGAACCCTCGCCAGCGGCTCCCCGCGGGTACGTTGCTGGTCGAGCCCGGCTTCCCGGCGGCGCATCCATTCGGTGGCCAACTGGCGGCCGATCGAACGTCTCCGACCCGGAATGGATGCACTTGCCCTGCCGATGTATGTGTATCTGGGCCGTGTACCCTAGCGATCCGCCTTTGCGGCGACGGCTGACGATGGTCCCCATGTGGCCGATGCTACATGGCTGTTTTCGTAGCATCCAGCGTAGCAATGGGCGTCCGAAAACTCGCGAAACTAGCCGATCATGAGCGCAACTGAGCAACACGAGAACGCAGGCACGCCATTGGATCTGCACGATGGCTCCCGCTACGCCGCATCCCTGCGCCTGTCCGTTGCCCCGATGATGGACTGGACAGACCGGCACTGCCGCGTGTTCCATCGTCTGCTGGCGCCGCAGGCGCGGCTGTACACCGAGATGGTCCATGCCAATGCCGTGGTCCTGGGCGACCGCGAGCGCCTGCTGGGCTTCGATCCGGTGGAGCATCCGGTTGCGCTGCAGCTTGGCGGCAGCGAGCCGGCACTGCTGGCGCAGGCGGCGCGGATCGGCGCGCAGTGGGGCTACGACGAGGTCAACCTCAACTGCGGGTGTCCTTCCGACCGGGTCCAGGCCGGGCGCTTCGGCGCTTGCCTGATGCGCGAGCCCGCGCTGGTGGGCGACAGCGTGGCGGCGATGATCGCCGCGGTGGTGGGCCTGGATCGCGCGGTGCCGGTGACGGTGAAGTGCCGCCTTGGCGTGGACGACGACCACGATTTCGACCGTTTCATGGCCTTCATCGACACGGTGGCTGCGGCCGGCTGCGCGATGTTCGTGGTGCACGCGCGCAACGCCTGGCTCAAGGGACTTTCGCCGAAGGAGAACCGCGAGGTTCCGCCGCTGCGTTACGACTGGGCGTACCGGCTCAAGCGCGAGCGGCCGCACCTGCAGGTGGTGGTCAACGGCGGCATCGCCTCGATGGCCGAGGCGCTGGCGCACCTTGGGCATGTCGATGGGGCCATGCTCGGGCGCGTTGCGTACCACGATCCCTACACCCTGCATCGGGCCGATGCGGCGTTGCGCGGGGTCCAGCCGCGGCCACGTGCCGAGCTGCTGCGCGCGCTGCGGCCCTACGTCGAGGCGCAACTGGCGCAGGGCGTGGCGCTCAAGCACATCACCCGCCACGTGCTTGGCCTGTTCCACGGCCAGCCCGGCGGCCGCGCCTTCCGCCAGGTGCTGAGCGAGGGCGCGCACCTGCCAGGCGCCGACTGGTCCGTGCTGGAACGCGCGCTGGCAGCGACCGCCGGGCAGCGGCGTGCGGCATGAGGACGGCGCCGGTTCCGCCACATGGCTGAACCCCAGCGGCCCGCCATGTGGATAAGTTCAGACCGGATTCACGGCGTCATAACGAACATCCCATCCAGCCGATATCCGTATCGTCCCGTGCCCAATGGCCGGCCGATGCAGCCAATCCGTTAGGATGAGATCGATGTCCCGTTTGTTCCGCCGTTGCGCTGTCGTCCCGATGCTGCTGCTGTCCATGGCCGCCGCCGCGCAGGAGCCCGTTGCCAGGGCGATGCCGGTGCAGCCGCAGGCGGCCGCGCCGCATGGCGCACAGCGCCCGGGCGGGCCCGTGTACCGCAACCCTGGCTCGGAGGCGCGGGCGATGGAACCACGCATGCAGCAGCGCCGCTCCATGTCCGAGGCGGTGCGCCGGGTGCAGCGCAGCACCGGCGGCCAGATCCTGGGCGCCGAGCAGGTACCGTTTGAAGGCCGCAACATCACCCGCATCAAGTACATGGACGACCGCGGCCGTGTCCGCTATATGGACGATCCGGGTCCCGGGCGCGCAACACCGCGACGGGGCAATCACGGCACGCCGTAGACGATGGTTCGCCGGCCCGGTGTTCCCGGGCCTCCCCACCACCGCAAACTCATGGAGAGTGCATGCGTATCCTTCTGGTCGAAGACGAAGCGCCGCTGCGCGAAACCCTGGCCGCGCGACTGAAGCGCGAGGGCTTCGCGGTCGATGCCGCGCAGGATGGCGAGGAGGGCCTGTACATGGGCCGGGAAGTGCCGTTCGACGTGGCCATCATTGACCTGGGCCTGCCGCGGATGTCGGGCATGGAGCTGTTGAGGGCTCTGCGCGACGAGGGCAAGAACTTCCCGGTGCTGATCCTGACGGCGCGCTCGAGCTGGCAGGACAAGGTCGAGGGCCTCAAGCACGGTGCCGACGACTATCTGGTCAAGCCGTTCCACGTCGAGGAGCTGCTGGCCCGGCTCAATGCGCTGGTGCGCCGCGCCGCCGGCTGGAGCAAGCCGGTGCTGGAGTGCGGGCCGGTGGCCCTGGACCTGGCCGCGCAGACGGTCAGCGTGCACGGCAGCAACGTGGACCTCACCAGCTACGAGTACAAGGTGCTGGAATACCTGATGATGCATGCCGGCGAACTGGTCTCCAAGGCCGACCTGACCGAGCACATCTACCAGCAGGATTTCGACCGCGACTCCAACGTGCTGGAGGTCTTCATCGGCCGCCTGCGCAAGAAGCTGGACCCGGAGGGTGAGCTGAAGCCGATCGAGACCGTGCGCGGCCGCGGCTACCGCTTCGCCATTCCACGCAGCGACGGCTGAGCAGCGGCCGGCAGGCAGCCTCCGCGGGAGGGGCAAGGTGGCAGGGGGACGCATCGGATTCCGGCCGTGGTGGCCGCGCTCGCTCAAGGCGCGGCAGCTCATGGCTGCCAGCCTGGGCCTGGTCGCATTCCTGATGCTGGCCGGCTTCGCCCTGGACCGTGCGTTCGCCGAAACCGCCGAAAACAACCTGCGCCAGCGGCTGAAGAGCTTTGCCATGGCGTATGCGGACAACATCGACTTCGGCCGCGACGGCTCGTTGTACACGCCTGAACTCGGCCCTGACCCGCGCTTTCACCGTCCCGGCAGCGGCCTGTATGCCGAGGTGGTGCTGCCCAACGGGCATTGGGCATCGCTGTCGGCCGAAGGCCCGCTGCTGCCGGAGGTGGGCGGGGTGCTGCCCGCGCGCGCCGAGCGCTTCGAAGGCCCGCTGCCCATCACCCAGATCGACGGCAGCCAGAGCTCGGTGTACCGCTATGGCATCGGCCTGATCTGGGCCGAGCGCACGCCCGAAGCCGAGTTTCCCTACACCATCTACGTGATGGAGGACGCCCAGACCCTGGCCGCGCAGGTGCGCGTGTTCCGCGGTGCGTTGTGGATCTACCTGGGTGGTGCCGGCCTGGTCCTGCTGCTGCTGCAAGGGCTCATCCTGCAGTGGAGCCTGCACCCGCTCAAGCGTGTGATCATCGAGCTGATCCGGGTCCAGCGCGGCCAGTTGCAACGCATGAGCGAGCGCCATCCGCGCGAACTGGAACCGCTCACCGAGAGCATCAATGCGTTGATCGATTCCGAGCGCGAGCACCTGGAGCGCCAGCGCAACACCCTGGCCGACCTGGCCCACAGCCTGAAGACGCCGCTGGCGGTGCTTCGCACCCAGCTTGATGCAGGCGCAGCGCAGGGCGGCGCGGGCGAGACGGTGCTGCGCGACGAGCTGGATCTGCAGCTCAAGCGCATGAACGACCTGGTGTCCTACCAGTTGGCGCGTGCCGCCTCGGGCGGGCACAAGCTGTTCTCCGCGCCGGTGGCGGTGGAACCCACCGCCGAGGAGATCGTGCGCGGCCTGGAGAAGGTGTACGCGGCCAAGGGCGTGCTGTGCGAGTTCGACATCGCCCCGGACGTGCAGTTCTACGGTGAGGCGGGCGACCTGCAGGAGTTGCTGGGCAACCTGCTGGAGAACGCCTTCAAGTGGGCCACCCGGCGGGTGCTGCTGAGCGCGCGCCCGGGCCCGGCCGCGCCCAACCGGCGTGCAGGCCTGCTGCTGGCGGTGGACGACGACGGCCCCGGCATCGCCACCGAGGACGTGGCCAAGGTGCTGCAGCGCGGGGTACGTGGCGATGAGCGCGTGCAGGGCCACGGCATCGGCCTGTCGATCGTGCAGGACCTGGTGCGCGACTACCGCGGCGAGCTGCACGTGAGCCGTTCGTCCGAACTGGGCGGCGCCCGTTTCGAGGTGACCCTGCCGCCCGGGCTGTGACGCTGGCACCGGGCATGCGCCCATGCACGCGCATTGCCCGTTGATGCCGAACGCACGCTGGTGCGACAGGCATTGCCGCTGCGCACGACTTTGGCGGTTGGCGCCCGGTGCGGTCAGGCGAAGGGCGAGGGCCCGTAGAACCGCTGCAGGTGCGCAGCCACTTCCGGCACCTGTTCGCGCAGCAGCGCCGGTGCCGAGAAGTGGTACTCGCTGGCGACCGCGAAGAACTCCTCCGGCGCCTCGGCCGCGTAGGGATCGATCGCAGTATCGCGGCCGGCCTCCACATGCGCGCGGAACCGATCAAAGGCACGCTGGAAGTCGTGCGCCCACTGCCGCTGCCAGCGCGACGGCAATGGAGGGGTGCCGTCCAGCTCGCCGTCCAGTGCGTCCAGCTTGTGCGCCATCTCGTGCACGGCCACGCAATAGCCGGCGTCGGGTTCGTCCAGGTCGGCCTGCACGTCGGCCCAGGACAGGATCAACGGGCCGTGGTCCCAGGCCTCACCGATCAGCTCGTCGTCCCACTCGTGCAGCACGCCGGCCGCGTCTACGTGGCTGCGGCGCACGCGGAAGGCTTCCGGGTAGACGATCAGTTGCGACCAGCCGCGCAGGCCGGCCGCACCGTATTCCAGCAGCGGCAGGCAGCACAGTGTCGCCAGTAATACCTGCTGCGCCGGTGCCAGCTGCAACCCGGCCAGCGGGGTGATGGTTTTCTCGTGCAGGAAGCGTGCGGCCATCTGGCGCAGGCGCGCGTGGCGTTGCGCATCGAGCGCCGCGGCCCAGGGCAACTGCGCGCTGGCCGCCGCCCAGAGGGCGTCGTCGATTTCAGGTGGGCGCGGCCGCAACCAGCGCGAAAGCCTGCCGATCAGCGGAACATGCCCGGCAGGAAGCTGTGCCAGTGCGGCGTGCGGGCGCGGGGAGCCGGGGTGGTTTCGGCATCGCCGCCATTGCCGCGGGCAGCCTTGGGTGCGCCACGGCTTACCGCGGGTATCGCCGGCAGTGCCTGTGGCGCCTCGTGGCCGGGCGCGGCGTTGGCAGGGCGCACGTAGACGCATGCGCCGCGCTTGGGGGCCGGACTGTCATCGGTATCGGCGGCCCAGCACAGTGCAGGGGCGGCAAGCAGCAGGAGCGGGACCAGGCGGCGCATGGTGGACCCGTGGACTGGAGCGGAACCCGGATTATAACGCCTGCAACTGTTGCCGGCATGTGCCGGCCGGGCGGGACCTGGCGTGACAGGCATAATCCCCGCAATGAAGCTGCCGCTGCCGGCGAGGGATGGATTTGGACGATCGTGAACTGCTGACCCGGCTGGGTGCCGGCGGCGTGTCCGGCGACGCCCTGGCGCGCGCGGCGGGCATCACCCGGGCAGCGGTATGGAAGCGGATCCGGGCGCTGCGTGCGGCCGGGCTCGAGATCCACGCCCGCCCGGGCACGGGGTACGTCCTGGACCGCGCGCCCGACCTGCTGGACGGCGACGCCCTGCGTGCCGCGCTGGTGGCCCGTGGCCTGCTCACGCCGCGGGACTCGCTGGAAGTGGCCTGGAGCCTGGATTCGACCAACAGCGAGCTGCTGCGCCGGCCGTTGCCGACGGGGGTTGCGGTGCTGCTGGCCGAGCGCCAGAGCGCCGGCCGCGGCCGCATGGGCCGCCATTGGACCTCGCCACTGGGTGCGCAGATATGCCTGTCGGTGCGCCGCGGCTTCGACGGCGGCCTGGCCCGGCTGGGCGGCCTGAGCCTGGTGGCCGGCGTGGCGGCGGCCGAGGCGCTGCGTGGCCTGGGGTTCGCACAGGTCGGCCTGAAATGGCCCAACGACCTGGTTGCCGGCGGACGCAAGCTGGCCGGGCTGCTGGTGGAAGGTGGCGGTGAAATCGGCGGCTCGGCACATGCGGTGGTGGGTGTCGGCATCAATGTGCACCTGCCGGAAACGGCGGCGGCGGCCATCGACCAGCCATGGACCGACCTGGCGCGGCTGGCAGGCGAAGGCGGACCGCCGTCGCGCACCACGCTCGCGGCCGCCGTCGTGGCGGCCCTGCTGCCGGCGCTGGCGCAGTTCGACCGCGAAGGCCTGGCGCCTTTCCTGCCGCGTTATGCGGCACTGGATGCGCTGGCCGGGCGCCAGGTGCGGGTGCTGGCCGGCCCGGCCGATTGCAATGGGCGGGTGCTGGGCCTGGCCGCCGATGGTGCCCTGCGGGTGGAGGTGGACGGGTGCGAGCGCGCCTTCCACTCCGGCGAAGTGAGCGTGAGGCCGCAATGAGCGACTGGCTGTTCGACCTGGGCAATTCCCGCTTCAAGGCGGCACCGTGGCAGGCCGATGGCGGCATCGGGCAGCTGCTGGCCTGGCCGCACGGCGCCGATGCACTGGTGGCCGGGGACGCAAGCCAGGGCTCATTGCCGCGCGGCCGTCGCGCGTGGGTGGCCAGCGTGGCCGCACCGGCCCTGACCCTGCAGTTGCTGTCGCTGTTGCGCGAGCGCTTCGACCAGGTGCACGTGGCCGAGAGCCGTGCCGAATGCGCAGGGGTGCGCGTGGCTTATGCGCAGCCGCAGCGGCTGGGCGTGGACCGGTTCCTGGCCTTGCTCGGCGCGCGCGCGATGGGCGGTGACGTGCTGGTGGCGGGCGTGGGCACGGCCCTGACCATCGACCTGCTGGGTGCCGACGGCGTCCACCACGGCGGGCGCATCGCCGCATCACCAACCCTCATGCGCCAGGCGCTGCACCAGCGCGCGGCACAACTGCCGGCAAGCGGTGGCAGCTACCGCGAGTTTGCCGACGACACCGACGATGCGCTGGCCTCCGGTTGCGATGGCGCGGCGGTGGCGTTGATCGAACGTTCGCTGCGCCAGGGCCAGGAACTGCTCGGCCGCGCGCCGGTACTGCTGCTGCACGGCGGTGGTGCGCCGGCCCTGCAGGAGTTGCTGCCGCAGGCACGCGCGCACCCGGCGCTGGTGCTGGAAGGCCTGGCGCTATGGGCGAGCGTGCATGGCAATGCCTAGAATCGTGTCGATCCGTACCGGTCCACCCTGATGCTTGCACGTGTCCTGATTGTCGTCCTGCTGGCCCTGAACCTTGGCGTGGCCGTCTGGTGGCTGCTGCGCGAGGCGCCGGCGCCGTATCGCGTGCCGGCCGTGGAAGCGGGCGTGGCACCGCTGCAGGTGCTGCGGCCGCAGGCCGAGGCGGTCGGGCCCGACGTGGCCGCGCAGGACGCAGCCGATATCCGCGCGCTGCCGATGCAGTGCCTGCGGATCGGTCCATTCCCGGACCTGGCCGCCGCGCAGTCGGCGCAGGTGGCGCTGGCCCTGCTGGTTGCAGACCCGGTGCTGGACGAGATCCCGGCCGAGGCGGCCGGTTACCGGGTACTGATACTGCCGGCATCCGACGCGGCCGCGGCGCAGGCGCAGGCGCAGCGGATTGCCGATGCCGGCTTCGAGGATTACCTGGTGATCCCGCAGGGCGGGGAAGCCAACGCCATCGCGCTGGGCAGCTACCGCAGCCGCGACAGCGCCATGGCCCGCATGCAGGCGTTGCGCCGCGCCGGCTTCCCGGCGGTGATGCGCGCGCGTGGCCAGGCGGCCACCTCGCAATGGTGGCTGGAAGCGGAGAGCGGCCAGGCCGACGTGGTGCGCGCGCGCCTGGAGGGCGTGGAGATCGGCGACTGCCAGTTGCTCGGCGCCGTGGACGCCGCCGGCACCGATGCTCGCTAGAAGCTCTGAGCCAGCATCTCTGCGCTAGAATCCTGCGCATGCCGCTTTAGCTCAGTTGGTAGAGCAACTGTCTTGTAAACAGTAGGTCGTCCGTTCGATTCGGACAAGCGGCACCAGCTTGCCTGGTCGCGGTGGGCATCCCGGCCCCGGTGATGCGTCGCCCATTGCGGGTGCGATGCTGCAGCGCCGCGCGAGGCCGTCACGGGCCGTGGCCTAGACTGGCGCCAGGCACCAAGGCGCCGTGCATGCCATGAACAGACCGTCCGCCATTTCCCTGATCGGCGTGCCCACCGATGTGGGTGCCGGTCATCGCGGTGCCTCGATGGGACCGGAGGCGCTGCGCATCGCCGGCATCGGCCAGGCCCTGGCCGCGCGCGGTGTCGATGTGCGCGACTGCGGCAACCTGGCAGGTCCCGCCAATCCCTGGCAGCCGCCCGATGCCGGTTACCGCCATCTCGTGGAGGTGGCCGAATGGAACCGGCTGCTGATGGAAGCCAGCCTGCGCGAGCTGCGCGACGGGCGCATGCCGGTGATGCTGGGCGGCGATCACTGCCTGGCCATCGGCTCGATCACCGCGGTGGCCCGCCACTGCAGCGCCACCGGCAAGCGCCTGCGGGTGTTGTGGCTGGATGCGCATGCCGATTTCAACACCAGCCAGGTCACGCCCTCGGGCAACGTCCACGGCATGCCGGTGGCGTGCCTGTGCGGGCTGGGGCCGGACGTCCTGACCCGGCTGGGTGGTGACGCACCAGCGATCGAGCCGGGGCAAGTCCGGCAGATCGGCGTGCGCTCGGTCGACCCGGAGGAGAAGCGCCTGGTCCGGCAGTACGGCTTGGACATCTACGACATGCGCTACATCGACGAGATCGGCATGAAAGTGGTGATGGAGCAGGCGCTGCAAGGCATGGACCGGCACACCCACCTGCACGTGAGTTTCGACGTGGATTTCCTCGACCCGGGAATCGCGCCGGGCGTGGGCACTGCGGTGCCGGGCGGGCCGAACTACCGCGAGGCGCAGCTGGTGATGGAGATGATTGCCGACACCGGGCAACTGGGCTCGCTGGACATCGTCGAGCTCAACCCCGCCCTGGACGAGCGCAACCGCACCGCGCAACTGGCGGTGGACCTGGTGGAGAGCCTGTTCGGAAAGTCGACCCTGATGCGTGGTTGAGCTGATGCCCGGGTGAATGCTGGCGGCAGGGATTCACGCCGGTTCGACGGGACTGCCGCGAGATTGTCGGCAACGCCGCACCGCTGTGCGCGCGTCCACCGTCACAAGGAGTTCACCATGAAGCGCATCATCACCCTGGCCATGCTGGGCCTGTTTTCCGTATCCATGCTCTCGGCCTGCAACACCATGGCCGGTGCCGGCCAGGATGTGCAGAAGGCCGGCGAGAAGCTGGAGGACAAGGCCCAGGATTGCAAGGACGGCCGCTGCTGACAGGCAGCGTCACTGTGGCGTTTGCGGACGGGGCCGGCGACGGCCCCGTCCTGCGTCTGGCGCGCCGCATGCGTGCACCCGGTACCGGCAAGCGAGCATTCAGCCGCATAACCCGGCATTGACGCGCACTGGACCGGCACGCAACGCGGCCTGGCGCAACCTGCAGGCACGGTCGCAACCGCGGCCCGTTTGCACAACAACACGCAGGAGCACTCTATGAATCGCGACATCATCGCCGGCAACTGGAAACAGCTGAAGGGCCAGATGCAGGCCAAGTGGGGCGACTTGACCGACGACGTGTTCGATGTCGCCGAAGGCGACGCGAAGTACCTGGCCGGCAAGCTGCAGGAGAGCTACGGCTGGGAGCGCGACCGCGCCGAGCGCGAAGTGACCGACTTCGAGCGTGGCCTGGACGCGCGCTATCGCCACTGACGCCTGGCCGTCCAGTCACTGCGCATCCAGCGCATGACGCGCCAATGATGATGGCCCGCCTTGGCGGGCCATCTCATATGTACGGCGCCCGCCTTGGCAGGTCACTTCATATGTACGGCGCCCGCCTTGGCAGGTCACTTCATATGTACGGCGCCCGCCTTGGCGGCCATCGATGCACCAATATCATCACCACGGATCGGGGACGAAGCCGCTGCCGGGGAAGGCGCGGGGCCGGTCGTCGTAGCGGATCGGCGGCGCGCCCATGCGGATGCCGCGTGCGGCCAGTGCAGCGTGGGTGTCGTAACGCAGTTCGGTCAATTGCGCAGGCGAGGCTTCGCGCTGGAATGCGGTGTGGTAGGCCGGCGCGCGCTCCAGCTCGCCATGGCCGGTGCCCAGGCGGGGCTTGGCCATGCTGCGGCCCTCGGGGGCGTGCTGCAGGTCGGCCGCAGACGCAGCGGAATCGGCGCGTGCCGAGGCGGCCTGTTGCGGCCCGTTGGCGCCGTACCCGCGCGGTGCCGGTGCCGGGGGTGCATCCATCATGGTCGAGGCTTCGGCTTCGGCGGCGCGTGCAATCCGTGCAGGAGGCGACGGGCGCGGCATGCGTGCCTGTTCGCGGAACACGGCGATGCCGATCGTCCCGATATTGGCCGGGCGCCCGGTGCGGGCCGCATAGCTGGCGGCCGGATCGACGAACACGAATCCGGCCACCGCATCGAGCGACTTGCGCCAGCCATCGATCTCCACGGTCTGCCACGGCCCCAGCACGTAGCCGGCCTGGCGGGGGTCGGCGGTGCGCCCGTCCACGACGTTGACACCGTCCACGGACACCACCGCCAGCAGGCGTTGCGGGCCGAGGTTGCGCAGCCGCAGCGCGTAGCGCCGGCCGGGCTCGCCGGGCAGCCAGGCCTGTCCGCGATGGCGGTACTGCGGCAGGCTCGTGCCGCTGTCGCGGTCGATCACGCTCAGTTCCACCAGCGGCGCGTGCGGGCCGATGACGCGGGTGGCCATGGCCGCGGGGCTTGCGGCCAGGATCAGTGCACACAAGGCAGGCAGTGCCAGCCAGCTGCGCCGGGACAACAGCGGGAACAGCGAGGGCAGGTGCATCGTTCCGCTCCGAAAGGGGGGTGTGCATGGAAACGCCCGGCACATGCCAACGGGGTTGCCGTGCGCGGCCGGCATGCGCCGGTCAGGCTAGAATCCACGCGTCCCCCAGCCGTATCCGCCATGACCGTCCGCGTCCTCACCGGCATCACCACCACCGGCACCCCGCACCTGGGCAATTACGCCGGCGCCATCCGCCCGGCCATTGCCGCCTCGCGCGCGCCCGGCGTGGAGAGCTTCTTTTTCCTGGCCGACTACCACGCCCTGATCAAGGCCGACGATCCGCAGCGCGTGGCCCGCTCGCGCCTGGAGATCGCCGCCACCTGGCTGGCCTGCGGGCTGGACCCGCACAAGGTCACCTTCTACCGGCAGTCGGACATCGTGGAGATCCCGCAGCTGACCTGGCTGCTGACCTGCGTGGCCGCCAAGGGCCTGCTCAACCGTGCCCATGCCTACAAGGCCGCGGTGGACCGCAACCGCGAGGTCGGCGAGGACCCGGATTTCGGCGTCACCGCCGGCCTGTACATGTACCCGGTGCTGATGGCCGCCGACATCCTGGCCTTCGGCGCGCACAAGGTGCCGGTGGGCCGCGACCAGATCCAGCACATCGAGATGGCGCGCGACATCGGCCAGCGCTTCAACCACCTTTATGGCGATGCCTGGCGTGCGGCCACCGGCGGGCAGGGCGAGCCGCTGGTGCTGCCGGAAGTGCAGATCGACGAGAACGTGGCCACGCTGCCCGGCCTGGACGGGCGCAAGATGTCCAAGAGCTACGACAACACCATTGCACTGTTCGCATCGCCGGCCGAGCTGAAGAAGCAGGTCATGTCGATCGTCACCGACTCGCGTGCGCCCGGCGAGCCGAAGGACACCGAAGGCTCGGCGCTGTTCCAGCTGTACCAGGCTTTCGCCACGGCGCAGCAGGCGCAGGAAATGCGCCACGCCTTCGCCGATGGCATTGGCTGGGGCGATGCCAAGCAGCGCCTGTTTGCCGTGGTCGACGAAACGGTGGCGCCGATGCGCGAGCGCTATGCGCAGCTGATCGCGCGGCCGGCGCACCTGGAAGACATCCTGCTGGACGGCGCGCGCAAGGCGCGCGACGTCACCACGCCGCTGCTGGACGGGCTGCAGCGCGCGGTCGGGCTGGGGCCGTTCATCGCACCTGCCGTACCCGCCGGCCCGGTGCAGCCGGCCAGCGCGCGCCTGCCGCAGATCAAGCAGTACCGCGAGGCCGATGGCCGTTTCCATTTCAAGCTGGTCGACGCCGAAGGGCGCCTGCTGTTGCAGGGCGACGGGGTGGAATCCCCGCGCCAGGCCGGCCAGTTGATCGCCAGGCTCAAGCGCGAGGGCGCCGATGCGCTGCATGCGCTGGAGCAGCGCGCGGTCGGGCTGGCCGGAGAACGGATCGGCGTGCTGGGCGAGGACGTGGCCGGGGTGGACGTGCTGGTCGATGCGCTGCGCGCAATGGCAGAAGGGGCAGGTTGATGGCGTGGCTGTCGCTGCTGCTGTTCCTGCCCTGGTTCGGCCTGATCAGCGTGCTGTACTGGTACTACCCGCGGCAGCCGCGGCCACCGGCGCGGCGCGTGTTCGATGCCGTCGTGCTGGTGCTGGCCCTGGTCCTGAGCGTGGCCGGCATGCAGTGGGGATATGCCGAGGGCATGGCCCACGCCGGCAGTGGCCCGATCTGGCGCCAGGTGCTTGCGGTGCTGTACGGCTACGGTGCGTTCCTGGCGGTGATGACCGTGGCGCTGCTGTTGCGCCAGCGCCTGCTGGCCGGTCGCTGGAGCGGTCGTGGCTAGGCGGTCGGCGCCGGCAGGCGAGGAGCCCGTGCGTCGCGCCCGCGGCACCCTCGTGCGCGCCTGCGCTGCACTGTCGCTGCCGGTGCTGCTGTGCCTGGCCTGGCTGACCCTGCTGGCGGCGGCGCCGGGCCTTGCGCAGGACGCGCCGGCGCCGGAGCGCAGGACCCTCCAGCAGGTCATGGCGATGGTCGACCAGTACTGCGGTGCCTGCCACCTGGTGCCGCCGCCGGATGTCCTACCCAAGCGCAGCTGGCCGGCCGCGGTGAAGACCATGGCCGAGATGGCGGAAGTGGCCATGGGCCACGAGTTCATCCCGGCCGATGCGTTGCCGCACATCACCGCCTATTACTACGGCAGCAGCCCGGCCGAACTGCCGCGCCTGCCGTACCCGGAGCCGTCCGTCGCACCGATCAGCTTCCGTGCCACCACCCTGGGTGCGCGCGCCGACGTGCCGCTGGTGACCCACCTGGGCCCGGGACCGAGCGGCGCACCGACCGATCTCATCGTCTCCGACGCCGGCCAGCACCAGGTGTTGCGGGTGTGGCGCGAGGACGACCAGTGGAAGGAAGCGGTACTGGCCGAGGTGCAGGTGCCGGTGCATACCCAGGTCATCGACCTGGACGGCGACGGGCGCCTGGACATCCTGGTGGCCGAACTGGGCGAGCTGCCGCCTTCTGAGCGGCGCGTGGGCAAGGTACTGATGTTGCGCGGCCTGGCATCGGGCGGGTTCGAGCGGCGCACGATCCTGGAGGACCTGGGCCGGGTGACCGACGTGCGCGCGGTGGACCTGGATGGCGATGGCGACCTGGACCTGGCCGTGGCCGTGTTCGGCGGCGGCAGCCGTGGCGAGATCCTGTGGCTGGAGAACCGCGGCGGCGGTGAATTCATGCGCCACACGCTGGCCTCGATGGCCGGCGCCCTCAACCTGGATGCGGTGGACCTGGATGGCGACGGGCGCCTGGACCTGGTCAGCCTCGTGGCGCAAGAGCACGAGATGGTGCTGGTGTTCCGCAACCTGGGGCAGGGGCGCTTCGAACAGCACATGGTCGTGCGCGCGCCGCATCCCATGTACGGGTCGACGTTCCTGATGCCGGTGGACCTGGACCAGGATGGCGACCTCGACCTGCTGTTCACCAACGGCGATGCATTCGACCTGCAGACCGAACCCAAGCCGTACCACGGCGTGCAGTGGCTGGAGAACCTGGGCGGCATGCAGTTCCGCTTCCACGAGATCGGCCGGCTGTACGGCGCCGCCACCGCCGCGGTCGGCGACCTGGACGGCGATGGCGACCTGGACGTGGTGGCCAGCAGCTGGGTGAACTACTGGAACGACCCCGGGCGCCACACCCTGGTGTGGTACGAGAACGATGGCAATCAGGGTTTCACCGCCCACCCCATCGCCAGCCGCCCGGCCGGGCTGGTGTCGCTGCGGGTGGTGGACGCCAACGGCGACGGCCGCCTGGACGTGGTCGCCGCGGCGTTCCGCATGGACCTGCTGCTGGAGCGGATGGGATTTCCGTTCAACCCGGCCACCCGCCCGGAGATGCCCGGCGACGTCACCGCCGAGGGCAGCCCGCGGCTGCTGCTGTTCGAGAACCTGCCGGCGCGGTGAGCGCACGGCGGCATCGCCATTTCGTCACGGCAAGTCCACGCCTGGCGTGCGCGGTCGGCTAATATCCGCACCTCGTTTCCTTCGCCCGGTAGCCGGGCCCTGCGGCCGCGCATGCCGACGTCGATGAAGCTGGCGATCCTCTCCCGCAACGGCTCGCTGTATTCCACGCGGCGCCTGGTCGAGGCGGCACGCACGCGCGGGCACACGGTGCGCGTGCTCGACCCGCTGCGCTGCTACCTGCGCATCGCCCCGGGCGGGTTCGCCATGCGCTACAAGGGCAAGCCGGTGTCCGGATACCACGCGGTGATCCCGCGCATCGGCACCTCGGTCACCCGCTATGCCACCGCGGTGCTGCGCCAGTTCGAGCTGATGGGCGTGTACTGCCCCAACCCCTCCGATGCCATCCTGCGCTCGCGCGACAAGCTGCGTGCGCACCAGTTGCTGGCCGCGCAGGGCATCGGCCTGCCCACCACGGTGTTTGGCGACAACCCGGATGACACCGACGACCTGCTCTCCCTGCTGGGGCCGCCGCCACACGTGATCAAGCTCAACGAGGGCACCCAGGGTGCCGGGGTGATGCTGACCGAGAAGCCGGCCGCGTCGCGGGCGGCGGTGGAGGCATTGCGCGGGCTGTATGCCAACTTCCTGGTGCAGGAGTTCGTGGCCGAGGCCGGCGGGGCCGACCTGCGCTGCTTCGTGGTCGGCGACCGGGTGGTGGCGGCCATGCGCCGGCAGGGCCCGGAGGGCGAGTTCCGTTCCAACCTGCACCGCGGCGGCCATGCCAGTGCGGCCCAGGCCACCGAGCAGGAGCAGGCGGTGGCGGTGGGCTCGGCACGGGCGCTGGGGCTGGGGGTGGCCGGGGTCGACCTGGTCCGGTCCGCGCGCGGCCCGCTGGTGCTGGAGGTCAACTCGACCCCGGGGCTGGAAGGCATCGAATCGGTGTGCCAGATGGACGTCGCCGGGGCGATTATCGAGTACGTCACCTCGGGTATTTCCAGGTGAATCAATTACTTGCGAATGAATACGGGTGCCGGGGCCGACCGCCGGGGCCGGTTTTTAACACGCGCTTAATCGATCCGGGCTTAGTCTCCCCCGGACCGCAGCTCCATCGTCAGCCGGCGGCCTTCGCGCCACCGGATGTGCAAGAGATACGGTAATCGGGGCAATACTTTGGCCCAGGCGGTGACCCCGCTTGGGCCTTTTTGTGCCCGGATTGCGACGGTCGGATGCGCAGCGTGCCGGTTTGCCTCGGCAACGCGGACACCGGCATCATCCGTTGCAACCACGCCCGACGTGCCCGGTGTGACCGCTCGCGCGACGCGGCGTCCGCGTGGCGCCCGCGCCAACCACACGAAGGGCCCGCAGGGCCGGAGCAGAACGTGCGCATCCTCGTCATCGAAGACAACAGCGATATCGCCGCCAACCTGGGCGACTACCTCGAAGACCGCGGCCATACCGTGGACTTCGCCGCCGACGGCGTGACCGGCCTGCACCTGGCCGTGGTCCACGACTTCGACGCCATCGTGCTGGACCTGAACCTGCCGGGCATGGACGGCATCGAGGTCTGCCGCAAGCTGCGCAACGAGGCGCGCAAGCAGACCCCGGTGCTGATGCTCACCGCGCGCGACAGCCTGGAGAACAAGCTGGCCGGGTTCGATTCCGGCGCCGACGACTACCTGATCAAGCCGTTCGCCCTGCAGGAGGTCGAGGTGCGCCTGAACGCGCTGGCCCGGCGCGGCAAGGGCGTGCAGACCCGGGTGCTCAACACCGGCGACCTGGAGTACAACCTGGACACCCTGGAGGTGCGGCGCGAGGGCAAGCTGCTGCAGCTCAATCCCACCGCGCTGAAGATCCTGCAGTCGCTGATGGAAGCGTCCCCGGCGGTGGTCACCCGCCAGGAACTGGAGACCCGGGTGTGGGGCGAGGAGCTGCCGGATTCGGACTCGCTGCGGGTGCACATCCACGGCCTGCGCGCGGTGGTCGACAAGCCGTTCCCGGTGCCCTACATCCAGACCCGTCACGGCATCGGCTACCGCATCGCCGCTCCCGATGGCGGCAACTGACGGCGCTGCGCTGCCACGCCGTTCGCGGCGCTTCCGCCGCCGGCTGCGCACCCGCATCATCCTCTCGTTCCTGCTGCTGGGCACGGGACTGACCGCGCTGTTCGCATTCCTCACCGACTACTCCCGCCAGCGGGTGGAGAGCCAGCTGGTCGAGGACGTGATGAACAAGAACATCGACGAGTTCGCGCGGCTGTATGCCATGGAGCCGTCGCGCAACCCGGAGCTGCCGGTGCAGCAGATGCGGGCCTGGGTGTACCCGGCCGACCGCTTCGACCGCGTGCGCCAGGAATACCCGGAGTGGGCACGCCTGCCCAACGGCAACCACACGGTCACCGACATCGGCCCGGACGGCGAGTCGTTCCCCTACCGGCTGGCGGTACGCAAGACGCCGGAGGCGTGGTTTTTCCTGGCCTACGACATGAGCCGGGCCACCCGCGGCGAAGCCCAGCTCAAGCGCGCGCTGATCGCCTCGATCCTGCTGTTCAGCGCGCTGTCGCTGCTGATCGGCTGGTGGTCGGCCTCGCGGGTGATGCGCCCGGTGACCGAACTGGCCGGGCGCCTGCGCGCCTATCGCGGCAGCAGCCAGCCCAAAGGCCTGGCCATGCACTTCCCCGACGACGAGGTCGGCCAGCTGGCCGAGGCGCTGGACGACTACGCCACCCGCCTGACCGAGGTGGTCCAGCGCGACCGCGAGTTCAATGCCGACGTCAGCCACGAGCTGCGCACCCCGCTGGCGGTGATCAAGGGCGCGGTGGAGCTGCTGCTGTCACGCCCGGGCCTGGACGAGCGCACCCGTGCGCGGCTGCAGCGCATCGAGCGCGCCGAGCAGCAGTGCAGCGACCTGATCGGCTCGCTGCTGCTGCTGTCGCGCAACGAGCGCGGCCAGGGCAGCAGCGACGTGGCCAAGGTGGCCGAGCAACTGCTGGAGTCGCATCGCGCCCAGCTTGGCGGCAAATCGTTGGTGCTGCGCCTGGAAGGCGAGCCCGGGGTGATCCTGGATGCGCCGGAGGCGGCGCTGTCGGTGGCGCTGGGCAACCTGGTCGGCAACGCGGTCAAGTACACCCCGGCCGGCGAGGTGCTGGTGCGGCTGCAGCCCGACGCGGTGCAGGTGATCGACAGCGGCCCCGGCTTGAGCGAGGAGGACGCCGCCGGCCTGTTCCAGCGCGGCTACCGCGGCACCCATGCCGGGCACTCGCAGGGCGCGGGCATCGGCCTGTCCATCGTCAGCCGCCTGTGCGACCTCTACGGCTGGGAAGTCAGCGTGCGCCCGCGCGAGGATGGCCGCGACGGCGTGCTGGCCACCCTGGCCTTCGGCGACAGCATGGCTGCGCAAGCTGGCAACGGGCCAGGCTGACCGGGCCCGCCTGACCGGGGTGCAGCGCCCGGGGCGAGGCCCGGCGTCGGATCGATCAGACGTATTCCAGCCAGCCGCGCGTGTCCGGCGTGGTGCCGTCGAACAGCCCGAAGAACAGCTTCTGCAGCCGGCGGGTCACCTCGCCCGGCTTGCCGTCGCCCACCGGCTTGCCGTCCACCGAGCGCAGCGGGGTGATCTCGGCGGCGGTGCCGCACATGAACAGTTCGTCGCACAGGTACAGGTACTCGCGCGGGATGTCGCGTTCGACCACCTCGATCCCGGTATCGCGGGCCAGCTTGATGATCGAATCACGGGTGATGCCGGTCAGGATGGAGGCGCTGGCCGGGGTGGTGTGCAGCACCCCGTCGAACACCAGGAACAGGTTCTCGCCCGCGCCCTCGCTGAGCAGGCCCGAGGATGCCAGGGCGATGCCCTCGCCGTAGCCGTGGCGTCGCGCCTCGCGGGTGATGAGCTGGCCCGACAGGTAGTTGCCGCCGGCCTTGGCCCCGGCCGGCACGGTGTTGGGCGCGAACCGCTGCCAGCTCGACACGCAGGCGTCGATGCCCTGTTCCAGCGCCTCCGCGCCCAGGTAACGGCCGAAATCCAGCGCCGCCACGGCCACGTCGATGGGGGTTTCGGCGGCGATGCCCACGCTGCCCACGCCGCGGAACGCCACCGGGCGCAGGTAGGCGCTGCGCAGGCCATTGGCCTTGACGATGTCGCGGCAGGCGGCGTTGAGCTGGTCCAGCGTGTACGGAATGGCGATGTCGTAGATCTTGGCCGAGTTGAACAGGCGCTTGTTGTGCTCGGTCATCCGGAAGATCGCGGTTCCCTTGGGCGTGTCGTAGGCGCGGATGCCTTCGAACACCGACGAGCCGTAATGGATCGCATGCGCCATCACGTGGGTGGTGGCTTCGGCCCATGGCTTGATCGTGCCGTTGTGCCAGATCTTCTCGGGGAACTGCATCGACCTGCTCCGTAGGGGGAAGAGGCTATTCTGCCGCAAGCGCGGGGCGCCTGCGCTGGACGCCGCGGCGGCGCGTGGCGGCTCAAGTTCCCCGGCCTAAGCCCGATAGGGATGTGAGGCAGTCCCTGTCGTGGGGGGGGGTATGGATCTGGTGCCACTGCACAGATCGGAGATCCAGGTGGGCCGCGAGGCGCCGTATGACATCTTCGATCTGCATGGCAACAAGCTGTTGTCCAAGGGTGTGCTGATCGCCAGCGAATCGGTCTGGGAGCGCGTGCTCGAGCGTGGCTGGCGCGATGGCGGCGGCGAGGCCGCCTCCGGTGCGCGGCGTGCCGAGCGTGAGGCACCGCCACCGCCGCCGACCGTGTTCGAGAAGGTCGAGGCCTTTTCCGGTGAACTGGGCCTGCTGCACGACGCGGTGGTCGGCGGCCGTGCGCCCGATGCCGGCGCCGCCATCCATGACCTGGCCGGGCGCGTGCTCGCCTGTTTCGAGGCCGACCAGGACGCGATGCTTGCGGCCCTGCAGATCGGCGCGGCTACTGACAGCGCCTCCAGCCGCATGCTGCACGTGTGCGTGCTGGCCGAACTGATGACCGACCGCCTGGGCCTGGATCCGGCCATGCGCCGCGCCATCCGCGCCGCCACGCTCAGCTACGACCTGGGCATGCACGCCCTGCACGCAGCGCTGTCCATGCAGGCGTCCGGGTTGACCGGCGAGCAGCAGGCCCAGTTGCATGCCCACCCGCAACTGGGCGTGGACCTGCTGCGCCGGGCCGGCGTGGACGACGAGGTGTGGCTGGACAGCGTGCTCAGCCACCACGAACGCGTCGATGGCAGCGGCTATCCACGTGGCCTGCGCGAGCCGGACATCAGCCAGGCGGCGCGGGTGCTGGCGATCGCCGACATCTACTCGGCCATGATCCGCCCGCGCGCCTACCGCGGCGCGATCCAGGCACGCGAGGCCATGCGCGAAATCTTCCTCGAGCGCGGGCGCCAGGTGGACCCGGAGCTGGCCGCGGGGCTGATCAAGGCAGTGGGAATCTACCCGCCCGGCAGTTTCGTGCGCTTGTCCTGCGGCGAGGTCGCGGTGGTGGTTGGCCGCACCGACAACGCCAGCCTGCCGGAGATCCGGTCGGTGGTGGGAATGGAAGGCATGCCGCGGGCAGTGCCGGTGGCGCGCGACCCGCAGGATCCGCTCTACGCGATCATCGCCACCTTGCCGCCCAGCGAGTACCGCTTCCCGATGGCGCCGGTGCGCAAGCTCTGGCGTTAGCCATCGCGGTCGCGCCTGCAGGCATGCCCCCGCCCATGGCGTGCACGTGCGGTCACAGCGAGATCCACAGGCATCCGAAGTTGCGCCGCAGGCCGAACACGGTGCGCGACGGGGTCGCGCTGCCGGCCAGGGTCTGCTCGACCCGCAGGGCGACCGGCCGCGGCTGCCGGCGCGGGGCCGGGACAGGGATGGCATCCGGCGCGGGCGAGGCTGCCGGCGCCGCGCCCACGGCCGCGCCCGCATCCACATTATTCGCAGTCGGCGCGGCGGCGGAGGGAATCCATTGGGTGCGCCAGTCCGCGCGGCCAGGTGAGGCTGCCGGCTCCACTGCATCCTGCGCCGGCGGCGGAGCGGGAAGGGCAGGGAGGGCGCGCACGGCCTCGGCGGTGTCGGCTGATTCGTAGGCCATGACCGGCACGATATCCACCAGCGGCCGCGCCGCCACCGCCTCGAGCCGGTCGAGGATGCGCCGCGCCGACGCGTTGGACACGCCGGCCCAGTGGTAGATGCTGGCCAGCCGGTTCACGTCGCGCGCGCGTACCGCCGCGGCCACTTCGCCGGTCAGTGCGGGCAACGTGCGCGCGCAGCCGATGCGGTGCAGGTGCACGTCACGCCGGCTGCCGCCTGTGCGTGCCGGGGGGATCCGGCTCACCGCGCCCAGGTCCGCACAGTGCCGGTCGGTGTACACCGTGCGGCCGTCGCTGGTGACGCAGCGCTGTACCGGAGTGGCGGCCGGCACCGGCACCGGTGCCGCCCAGGCCAGGGCGGCCAGCGCGGTGATCAGCAGCAATGATGGGCGGCAATGCATGGCCGCAGCCTAGCGGCAGCGTGGCCGGTGGAGAAGCATCGGCACGGGCGCCGTTCAGCCCAGGCGCTGCAGCACCGCTTCGGTCGGCCTGGCCAGGTTGAGCGTGTAGAAGTGCAACGCCGGTGCGCCACCGTCCAGCAGGCGCCGGCACAGTGCGGCGACCACGTCGGCACCGAACTCGCGTACCGCCGCCACGTCCTCGCCCAGGGCCTGCAGGCGCCGGTCCATCCAGCGCGGGATTTCCGCGCCGCAGGCTTCGGAAAAACGGCTCAGCTGCGCGTAGTTGGAGATCGGCATGATCCCCGGGATGATCGGCACGTCCACCCCGAGCGCGCGGGCGTCATCGACGAAGCGGAAGTAGGCGTCGGCGTTGTAGAAGTACTGGGTGATGGCGGCGTCGGCGCCGGCCGCCACCTTGGCCTGGAAATGGCGCAGGTCGGCCAGCGCGTCGGTGGCCTGGGGGTGGGTTTCCGGGTAGGCAGCCACCTCGATGCGGAAGTGGTCGCCGTGCTCGGCCCGGATCAGCTCGACCAGTTCGACGGCGTAGCGCAGGTCGCCGGGATGGCCCATGCCCGAGGGCAGGTCGCCGCGCAGGGCCACGATCCGGCGGCAGCCGATGGCGCGGTACAGGCGCAGCAGTTCGCGGATCTCCTCGCGGCTGCCGCCCACGCACGACAGGTGCGGGGCTGCTTCGAAGCCGTGCTGCTGGTGCAGGTGGCGCACGGTCTCGGAGGTGTAGCTCAGGGTCGAGCCACCGGCGCCGAAGGTGCAGGAGACGTACTCGGGCGCGTGCGCCGACAGCTTCCCGGCCGCGCGGTCCAGCTGCGCGCGCTGCTCGTCGGTCTTGGGCGGGTAGAACTCGAAACTGATGGCGGTCATCGCGATACGGGCCAGGAAGGGTCGGTGGATAATATCTCTTTATCGCGATGAATGTGAATACCTTGCGGGCTCCGGGCTGCCGCTAGACTCGGCAGGTCCCCGGCCCGCACCTGCGCATGTCGATCCAGCTCACGCCGTTTGCCCGCACCCGCCTGTTCCCGCGCGAGCCGCGTGGCAACACCATCCTCGACTGCACGCCCGAGCAGTTCGAAAGTTATCTCAACGAGCACGCACCGCTGCAGGTGCTCGACGGCTACGCGCCGTTCTGCAAGCTGCACGTGCACCGCAACTGGACCTCCACCCGTTGCCTGACCGTGCCGGTCACCGCTGCCAACCGGCACCGGTTGCAGTCGGCCTACGAGGCGCGCTCGCGCGAGGAGCTGCCGGTGCTGGTGCGCTGGTTCGAGGGCGTGGTGCCGCCGGTGGCCGCGTACCTGCTGCCGATCCTCTATGACCGCGGGCAGTTGGCCCGGGAGGGGGCGCCGATCGACGCGGACTGGGGCGTGGTCGGCTGCCTGTACACCGCCACGCCGGAGGAGATCCCGATGGCACCGAGCACCATGCTGCGCAATGCGCTGGGCGTGGAGGAGGGCGGCTCGGGCGTGCCGCTGGACCGCGCGGCGTACCGGCGCGCGGTCCGGTTCTGGGAAAACAACGCCAACTGGCGCCCGTGAATTCCGGCGGCGGCCACGCTCAAGTAAACGGGGGCAGGTGCCGATCTGACATGTGCATCCCTATGCCGCCGGTCGCACCCTGGCGCGTCGGGAATGCGATCCCGATTCCCACCCGGCCGGTCAATGAGCATCTTTTCCATCATCCTCATCAGCTTCATGGCCGGCTGGATCGTGTTCGCCACGGCGCTGGCCTTCGTCCGCGGGCGGGCGCTGCGGCGGGAGCAGCAGGCGCACGCCGATGAGCAGGAGCGGGGCGCGCGCTACCGTGCCGCGCTGCGCCGCCAGGAAGCGCAGGTGGCCGCCGCCGTGGCTCAGTACGAAGGCTTGCATGCTGATTACCTGGCACTGAAGCAGGTGGTCGAGGCGCGCGAACAGGCGCCGGTCGAGCGGCCGATCCCGATGGTGATGATCGACAGCCTGGACCTGTCCGGCGAACTCGGCATCCTGCTCGAGCATGTGGCCCGCGTGGCCACCACCATCCGCAGCTACAGCGCGTACACCCGCGGCCACTACGGGCAGGAGCCGAACAAGGCCCGCTACGACCTGCTGTGGCTGGCCGATTGCCTGCACACCTATGACCAGCTCGGCAAGGCGCTGGCCGGCGGCAGCCAGCGCGCGCTGGCGCAGGCCTGCGAGGAGCTGCTGTCGATGTACGACATGTACCTCAAGGACGGCTCCGGCTATGACAGCCGCGATACCTTCCGGCGGCTGGCGGAGAAGGTGCCCCTGGCCGGGGTGACCGATGCGATCCGCTCGATCGCGATGAAGACCGCCGCGGTTCCGGGGATGGGCGCCGGCGCAGCGGCCGGCCGCGACGCCGGCAACCCGCACCCGGCGAGCGCCGAGGCCGTGCTTCCGGGCTGAGGCCCGCAGCAGCACCGGCACGGTCGGCACGCAGCAGCGCCACCACGCAAACGGGCGCCTCGCGGCGCCCGTTGCGGTGTTGCCACGGCCGCGGCCGTGCTCAGTAGCGGTAGTGCTCCGGCTTGAACGGCCCGCCCACCGGCACGCCCAGGTAGTCGGCCTGGGAAGCGGTCAGCCGGGTCAGCTTCACCCCGATCTTCTCCAGGTGCAGGCGCGCGACTTCCTCGTCCAGCAGCTTGGGCAGGATGTACACCTTGTTGGCGTACTCGTCCTTCCTAGCCCACAGGTCGATCTGGGCCAGGGTCTGGTTGGCGAACGAGTTGGACATCACGAAACTCGGGTGGCCGGTGGCGCAGCCCAGGTTCACCAGGCGGCCCTCGGCCAGCAGGAACATCGCGTTGCCGTTCGGCATTACGTACTTGTCCACCTGCGGCTTGATGTTGACGATCTCCACGCCGGCCAGCGCCTTGAGCGCATCGACCTGGATCTCGTTGTCGAAGTGGCCGATGTTGCAGACGATGGCCTGGTCCTTCATCGCCTGCATGTGCTCGACGCGGATGATGTCCTTGTTGCCGGTGGTGGTGACATAGATGTCGGCGCGGCCGAGGGTGTCCTCGACGGTGGTGACCTCGTAGCCCTCCATCGCCGCCTGCAGGGCGCAGATCGGATCAATCTCGGTGACGATCACGCGTGCGCCGTAGGCGCGCAGCGAGGCCGCGCAGCCCTTGCCCACGTCCCCGTAGCCGCACACCACCGCCACCTTGCCGGCCAGCATCACGTCCAGCGCGCGCTTGAGGCCGTCGGCCAGCGATTCGCGGCAGCCGTAGAGGTTGTCGAACTTGCTCTTGGTGACCGAGTCGTTGACGTTGATCGCCGGCACCAGCAGCTTGCCGTCCTGGGCCAGCTGGTAGAGGCGGTGCACGCCGGTGGTGGTCTCCTCGGAGACGCCCTTCCAGTCGGCGACGACGCGGGTCCAGTAACCCGGGCGCTCCTTGGCCACGCGCTTGAGCAGGTTCTTGATCACCTGCTCCTCGTGGCTGCCCGAGGGCGAGTTCACCCAGCTCTCGTCGCCCTGCTCGAGCTCGTAGCCCTTGTGGATCAGCAGGGTCACGTCGCCGCCGTCGTCGACCACCAGCTCCGGGCCGAGGAATTTGTCTTTACCGTCCGCACCCTTGCCGTCGGGGAAGGAGAGCGCGTCGAGCGTGCAGTCCCAGTATTCCTCCAGGGTCTCGCCCTTCCAGGCGAACACCGGGGTGCCGGTGGCGGCGAGGGCCGCGGCGGCGTGGTCCTGGGTGGAGAAGATGTTGCACGAGGCCCAGCGCACGTCGGCACCGATGTCCTTGAGCGTTTCGATCAGCACCGCGGTCTGGATGGTCATGTGCAGCGAGCCGGTCACGCGCACGCCCTTCAGCGGTGCGGTGGCGGCGTGCTTGCGGCGGATCGACATCAGGCCCGGCATCTCGTGCTCGGCGATGTCGATTTCCTTGCGGCCCCAGTCGGCCAGGGTGATGTCGGCGATCTTGTAGTCGCCTTCGGATGAGAAGGTCTTGGCGACGGCGTTCATGGCGGATGCTCCGGTTGGGTGGGGGGATGTCCCCCCGCTTTGGCCGGGCGCCGTTGTTGCGTACCGCGCGCGCCGAGCCTGGCCGCGGAGCGTGGCGGCGGCAATGGATGCCGGCGCCTGCGGATGGTCCGCCGGTCCTCGGTCGCAGCGCCCCTCGGCGGGCGTCGCGCATTATATCGGGCCGGCCGGTGCCGGAGTGGTAGCCCGGGGGTGGGGGCCGGCAACGCCCCGCCGGGCATGGCGTTGGCCGCCGGGCGACGTGCCCCGGACGGCGGCGGGCGGGGGTCGGTACTGCAGAAACTTTTGCCGCGGCGCACAAAACGCGGCTAAGCTCGGGAGTTCGCTTTTGCCGTAGGGAGCCCGCGCGCTTCGATGAACGCACCCCGCAACCTCGAATTCGCCCCCCCGGACCTGCCCTTGCGCGACGAGGTGCGCCGCCTCGGCGCGCTGGTCGGCGAGATGCTGGCCGAGCAGGTGTCGCCCGCTTTTCTGGATGAAGTGGAGAAGGTCCGCACCACCGCCATCGCTCGGCGCCAGAACGGTGGCGAGATGGCCTCGCTGTCCGCGCTGCTGGACGGCCTTGAGCCGGCGCACGCCGAAGCCCTGATCCGTGCATTCGGCACCTACTTCCAGGTGGTCAACATCGCCGAGCGCGTGCATCGCATCCGCCGCCGCCGTGACTACCAGCGCGCCGGCACCGGCGTGCCCCAGCCCGACAGCCTGCACGACGCGTTGCACCGGCTCAAGGACAAGGGCGTCACCCCCGCCGAGCTGGGCACCTGGCTGGAGCGGATCGACATCGAGCCGGTGTTCACCGCCCATCCGACCGAGGCGGTGCGGCGTGCGCTGCTGGAGAAGGAGCAGCTGATGGTGGCCGCGCTGATCGACGACCTCGACAGCGGGCGCACCCCGGACGAGCGCGCCGCCGACCTTGCACGCTTCCGCATGGCCCTGACCTCCACCTGGCAGACCGCCGATTCCTCGCCGGTGCGCCCGGCGGTGGAGGACGAGCGCGAGCACGTGGGCTTCTACCTGACCGAAGTGCTGTACCGGGTGATGCCCGCGTTCTACGAAACCCTGGAACAGGCGATCGGCGAGACCTTCGGCATCGCCACCGAGTTGCCGCGGCTGTTGCGCTTCGGCACCTGGGTGGGCGGGGACATGGACGGCAACCCGAACGTGGACGCCGGCACCATCCGCACCACGCTGCTGGCGCAGCGGCGCAGCATCCTGGGCAAGTACCTGGGCGAGCTGCAGCAGCTTGCAAGCCTGCTGACCCAGACCTCCAGCACCGTGGGCGTGGACGCCGGGGTGATGGAGCAGGTCGAGCGCTACCGCGTGCTGCTGCCCGAAGCGGCCGCCGCCGCGCGCCCGCGCCATGCCGACATGCCCTACCGGCTGCTGATCGACCTGATGCGCGCGCGCCTGCAAGCCACCCTGGAAGATCGTGCCGAGGGCTATCCCTCGCCGGAGGCATTCGCCGACGACGTCGACCTGATCCGCAAGAGCCTGGAACACAATCGCGGCATCCACGCCGGCTGGTTCTCGGTACGCCGGCTGGTGTGGCGCCTGCGCACGTTCGGCTTCCACCTGGCGCGGCTGGACGTGCGCCAGGAATCGAGCGTGCACGCGCGCGCGGTCGCCACCGCGCTGGACGACGCGCAGTGGGAATCGCGCGATGCGGTCGAGCAGGCCGCGGTACTGGGCGCCTATGCCGGCGGCGACAAGGTCCTGCCGCAGGTGGACGAACCCGGCAACCAGCGCCTGGACGCGGTGTTCGCCGCGCTGGATGGCGCCCGCCGCAGCCATGGCGGCGACGCCATCGGCGCCTACGTCATCAGCATGGCGCGCAGCCGCGCCGACGTGCTCACCGTGCTGGCGCTGGCGCGCCGCGGCGGGCTGGTGGACGACGCAGGCATGGTGCCGCTGGACATCGCCCCGCTGTTCGAGACCGTCGATGACCTGCGCCACGGCCCGGATACCCTGCGCGACCTGCTGGCCGACCCGGTGTACCGCCAGCACCTGGCCGCGCGCGGCGACGTGCAGACGGTGATGCTGGGCTACTCCGACAGCGGCAAGGACGGCGGCATCGCGGCTTCGCGCTGGAACCTGCAGCGCGCCCAGGTGGAGCTGATGCAGGCCGCCACGGAGCTGGGGATCAAGCTGACCTTCTTCCACGGGCGCGGTGGCTCGCTCAGCCGTGGCGGCAGCAAGACCACCCGCGCGGTGGATGCCTCGCCGCGCGGCAGCGTCGACGGCCGCCTGCGGGTGACCGAGCAGGGCGAGGCCATCCACCGCCGCTTCGGCATCCGTGCACTGGCGCTGCGCTCGCTGGAGCAGGCCACCGGCGCGGTGCTGGTGTCCAGCATCCGCCCGCGCGCCGCGGAACCACGCGAGGCGCAGTGGCGCGACGTGATGGCCACCGTGGCCGACGCCAGCAGCCGCGCCTATCGCGATTTCGTCCAGGCCCCGCGGTTCATGGACTATTTCCGCAGCGCCACGCCGATCGACGTGATCGAGCGCATGACCCTGGGCTCGCGGCCTTCGCGCCGGCTCGGCCAGGATGCGGCGCTGAGCAACCTGCGCGCGATCCCGTGGGTGTTTGCCTGGAGCCAGGCGCGCGCGGTGATTCCCGGCTGGTATGGCGTGGGCAGCGGCCTGCGTGCGGCCGTGGCCGCCCATGGCGAAGACGTGCTGCGCGAGATGGGCCGCGATTGGCCATTCTTCAAGGTGTTCCTGGACGACATCTCCATGGTCCTGGCCAAGGGCGACATCGGCATCGCGCGGATGTTCTCCGACCTGGCCGGCGAGGAGCTGCACGCGGAGTTCTTCCCGCGGATCGAGGCCGAGCATGCACTCACCCATGAGTGGGCGCTGCGCCTGAACGGCAACGAGTGGCTGCTGCAGCACGACCAGCGCCTGGCCCTGTCGATCCGCCTGCGCAACCCGTACGTGGATCCGATCAGCGTGCTGCAGGTGGACCTGCTCAAGCGCTGGCGCGCCAGCGACCGCCAGGACGAGGCGCTGCTGCGTGCCCTGGTGGCAAGCGTGAACGGCATCTCGCAGGGAGTGCAGAATACCGGTTGACCGGACAGCCACGGGGGTGGGGATGGAAGCGGGGGAGAACGGCCGTTACCAGCGGATCAAGCGCATCGTCCTGGACGCCCTGGAACTGGGCGGCCGGGCCCGCGAGGCCCTGATCGCGCGCGAAACCGGCGACGACCCCGCGCTGGCCGGCGAGGTCCGCGCGCTGCTGGCCGAGATGGATGCCGACCCGACCCTGGCGGTGTCGCTGCAGCCCGAGGCCGACGCCACCGACCCCGGCAGCGACCTCAGCGGCCAGGCCACCTCGGCGCAGACGCCGCGCCAGTACCGCCTGCTGCGCCGGCTTGGCGCCGGCGGCATGGGCGTGGTCTACCTGGCCGAGCGCAGCGATGGCGGCTTCGTGCAGACGGTGGCGCTGAAGCTGCTCAATGCCGTGGCCGAGGCCTCGCCCGAACTGCGCGAGCGCTTTGCCCGCGAACGCGAACTGCTGGCCCGGCTCGACCACCCCGGCATCGCCCGCCTGCTGGATGGCGGCATCCTCGCCGACGGCCGCCCGTTCCTGGCCATGGAGTACGTGGAAGGCGAGCGCATCGATCTGCATGCCGAACGGCTGCCGTTGAACGAGCGCATCGCCCTGTTCGCCAAGGTCTGCGAAGCGGTGGCCGACGCCCACCGCTGCCTGGTCATCCATCGCGACCTCAAGCCGGCCAACATCCTGGTGGACCCGCGCGGCCAGCCGCGCCTGCTCGATTTCGGCATCGCCCGGCTGATCGAGGACGAGGATGTCTCGGCCAATACCCAGACCGGCCAGCATGCGCTGACCCTGGCCTACGCCAGCCCGGAGCAGGTGGCCTGCCAGCCGCTGACCACCGCCACCGACGTGTACTCGCTGGGCGCGGTGCTGTACCAGCTGGTCTGCGGCAGCGCCCCGTTCGCCGATGTCGATACCCCCGCCGGCCTCTACCACGCCATTGTCCGCACCGACGTCACCCCGCCCAGCCGCCGGCTGCGCCGCGGCGATCCTGCGCCGGTGCGCGGGCGCGACCGCTCGGTGCCGGCGGACATCGATGCGATCGTGCTCAAGGCGCTGCGCAAGGAGCCGGAGCAGCGCTACGCCTCGGTGGCTGCGCTGGCCGACGACCTGCATTGCTACCTGCAACGCCGGCCGGTGTCCGCGCGCGGCGGCGAGCGCTGGTATCGCCTGCGCCGCTACCTGCGCCGCAACGCTTGGCCGATTGCCGGCGCGGCGGTGGTGGCGCTGTCGGTGCTGGCCGGCCTGGTGGCCTCGCTGTACGCATTGCGCGAGGCGCGCGTGCAGCACGCGGTGGCCGAGCAGCGCGGGCGCGACCTGCAGCGGATCGTCGATTTCCAGCAGTCCATGCTCGAAGGCGTGGACATCGACGCGATGGGCCACGCCCTGACCGAAACCCAGCAGCGCCAGGTGCTGGAGGCATTGTCCCGGCAACCGCCCGGGCAACCGCTGGAGGACCGGCTGGAACAGGCCTTCGGCCAGGTCGGCGCCCCCACCATCGCCCGCGACGCGCTGGAGGAGCATGTGGTGTCCTATGCGCTGTCGCGGCTGGACCACGACTTCGCCGACGCGCCGCTGCTGGCGGCGGACATGCGCCAGTCGCTGGCTCGGGTGCTGATGGCGATCGGCAGTTATCCGCATGCGGCACAGGAGCTGGAGCGGGCGCTGGAAGCACGCACCGCCGTGCTGCCCGGTGCCGACCCCAGGCTGCTGTCGGTGCGCGCCGACCTCGGCCAGGCGCTGCACCTGCAGGCACGCGACGAAGAAGCGACCCGGGTGTTCGCCCGTGCGCTGGAGGACGCCAACGAGCGTCCCGCGCTGGACCCGTTGCGGCGTGCCACCGAAGCCGGTGCCGCGCGGGTGGCCGCCGCCCGTGGCGGCCTGCAGGCGGCGCTGGCACGCCAGGGCGAGCTGCGCGGTGAGTGGATGGCGGCCTTGCCCGAGGACGACCTGGAACTGCTCACCCTGCGTCGCGACTACGCCGACACCCTGGTCAAGCTGGGCCGGCGCGACGATGCCCAGGCCGAAATGCAGGAGCTGCTGCCGCTGTATCGCGGCCGCTTCGGCGAAGAGTCCAACCGCACCCAGGCGGTGCAGCTGATCCTGGCCGAAAACGCCTTTGCCCGGAACGACTTCGAGCTGTCCGCCGAACTGGCGCGCGAGGTGGCCGAGACGCGCGAACGCCGGCTCGGCGCCGAGCACCCGGACACGCTCAGCGCCTGGGGCACCGCCGCCACCAGCCTGGTGCGCCTGGCCGTCACCCCGAAGGACTTTGCCGACGTGCACGCGCTGCTGGACCGGCTGCTGCGGGTGCAGGGCCGGATCCTGGGCATGGACCACCCGGCCACGCGCCAGTTCGTGGTCGACCGGATCCGCCTGCTGAGCAAGGAAGAGCGGCAGCAGGAGGCACTGGCGCTGCAGCGCGAACACTACGCCCGCTGCCTGCGCACGCTGGGAGCCGAACACCTGGACACCCTGTTTGCACGTGGCTCGATGTCCAGCCTGCTCAGCTACGTGGGCCGCTACGACGAGGCGCGGCGCCACGCCAACGCCACCCTGGCCGGCCTTGGCGAGGCGGTCGGCCCCGAACATCCGATCAGCACCGCCACCCTGGACCTGATCGGCCGCATCGAGCGCGGCGCCGGCAACTGGAGCGGCTCGCGCGACGCGCACGCACGGGCGCTGGAGATCCGCGCACGCACCCGCGGCATGCTGGATGCGCACACCATCGAGAGCGCCTCGCGCCTGTACGTGGCGCTGCACCACCTGCACGACGCGCCCGCCATGGACGACATCCGCACCCGCTTCCTGGACCCGGTGATCGCGCTGGACCCGGGCACCCTCAACGCCAGCATGCGCAGCGTGCGCGACAACGCGACGCTGGCGCTGGACGGGCGCTGGGAGTAGCGGCGCGGTACCCGCACCCGCAAAAGCGAACGGGCCGCTTTCGCGGCCCGTCCCGGGATCGTCGTGGCGCGCTGCGCGGACGGCGCGCCAGGCCGGCGCCTGTTACTTCAGCTTGGCATCCTTGCGCAGTGCCTCGGCCCGGTCGGTCATCTCCCACGAGAACGCGGTGGCGACCTGGTTCTTGCCGGCGCCGTCGGTGTAGGACACCTGCTGCGGCTTGCGGCCGAAGTGGCCGTAGGCGGCGGTGGCCTGGTACACCGGGTGGATCAGGTCGAGCATCTTGACGATGCCGTAGGGGCGCAGGTCGAAGTGCTTGCGGATCAGCTTCTCGATCCTGTCGTCGCTGATCTTGCCGGTGCCGAACGTGGTCACCGAGATCGAGGTCGGCTCGGCCACGCCGATGGCGTAGGACACCTGCACCTCGCACTTGTCAGCCAGGCCGGCGGCCACGATGTTCTTGGCCACGTAGCGCGCCGCGTAGGCGGCCGAGCGGTCCACCTTGGAGGGATCCTTGCCGGAGAACGCGCCGCCGCCGTGGCGGGCCATGCCGCCGTAGGTGTCGACGATGATCTTGCGCCCGGTCAGGCCGCAGTCGCCCACCGGCCCGCCGATCACGAAGATCCCGGTCGGGTTGATGTGGATCTTCTTCTTCTGCAGCGTTTCCAGCCACTTCTTCGGCAGCACCGGCTTGAGGATGTGCTCGTACACGCCCTCGACCAGGTCCTTCTGCTTGATGCCCGGGTCGTGCTGGGTCGACAGCACCACCGCGTCCAGGCCGATGACCTTGTGCGCGTCGTCGTAGCGCAGGGTGACCTGCGACTTGGCGTCCGGGCGCAGCCACGGCAGCGGCGAATTCTTCTTCTTGCGCACCTTGGCCTGCTGCTCGACCAGGCGGTGGCTGTAGTAGATCGGCGCAGGCATGAACTCCGGCGCCTCGTTGCAGGCGTAGCCGAACATCAGGCCCTGGTCGCCGGCGCCCTGTTCCTCGGGCTTCTTGCGGTCCACGCCGGCGGCGATGTCCGGCGACTGCTTGCCGAGCATGTTGATGATGGCGCAGGTGTGGCCATCAAAGCCGACGTTGGAGTTGTTGTAGCCGATGTCGTTGATCACCTTGCGCGCCAGCGCTTCGATGTCGACCCAGGCGCTGGTGGTGACCTCGCCGGCCACGATCGCCGCGCCGGTCTTGACCATCGTCTCGCAGGCCACGCGCGCGCGCTTGTCCTGGGCCAGGATCGCGTCCAGCACCGCGTCGGAAATCTGGTCGGCAATCTTGTCCGGATGACCTTCCGAGACCGATTCGGAGGTGAACAGGTAGCTGGACATCGGCTATATCCTTCAATTCGGATGAAAAGATGGCTGCGGATGATACACGCCGCCGGGCGCCGGCGCATCCGGTTGGTGGGGGCCGGGCGCGGCGATCTGCCGGCATGGCCGCCACTAGAATGCGCGCCATGGACTCACTGACCCAGATTCTGCTTGGCGGCGCGGTTGCCGCCGCGATCGCACCCGCTGCCCACCGTCGTGCCGCGCTGCTGGCCGGCGCCGCGCTGGGCACTCTTCCGGACCTGGATTCGCTGCCGATCCTGCTGGTCAGCGATGACCCGGTGGTGCTGATGACGGTGCACCGCAGCTTCAGCCATTCGCTGCTGGTGCTGCCGTTCGTGGCCTGGCTGGTGTGGTGGCTGTTCCGCCGCTTCGGCCGCGGTCGCGTGGCCGAAGCGCCGCGCGCGTGGTTCTGGGCGATCCAGGCCGCGCTGCTGACCCACCCGCTGCTGGATGCATTCACCGTCTATGGCACGCAGCTGTGGTGGCCGCTGCCGCTGGCGCCGACGATGTGGTCGAGCGTGTTCATCATCGACCCGGCCTACACCGTGTGGCTGCTGCTGGCCTGGGGGGTGGCCTGGCTGGCGCGCGCGCGGCCGCTGGCGCGGCATGCATTGCTGGCCGGGCTGGCGCTGAGCACCGCGTACCTGGGCTGGTCGCTGCTGGCCAAGGCGATGATCGAGCGCGACGCGGCACGCGCGCTGGCTGCCATGGGGCTGGAGGACGCACCGCGCTTCTCGGTGCCGATGCCGTTCAACACCTTGTTGTGGCGGGTGGTGGCAATGAGTCCCGACGGCTTCGTCGAAGGCGAGCGCTCGCTGGCGGCCGACCGCGGGCCGATGGTGTTCCGCGCCTACCAGTCCGACGTGCAGGCGCTGGAGCAGGCCGGCGGGCTGGCGGCGGTGCGGCGGCTGGCCTGGTTCAACCACGGCTTCATGAAGGCGCGCGTGCGCGACGGAGTTCTGGAACTGAGCGACCTGCGCATGGGCGCCGAACCCGACTACAGCTTCGTGTTCGCCGTGGCCCGGCAGCAGGACGGGCGCTGGCATGCGATCGCGCCGCAGCAACTGCGCCCGCCGTGGGAGGCACGCCGCCGGCTGGGCACGATGTGGCACCGCATCTGGCACGAACCGGACCCGCGGCAGCCGGCCGATCCACATGATTCGGCCAATGCGCCGCATCCCGAAAGACCGGTCCGCCCGGCTGATGTGTCGAATCCGGGCCATCCGTCTGATGCGTCACGTGCGGAATATCCGGGCCATGCGGTTGATGCGCCACGTCCGGCAAACCCGGGCCATGCGATTGATGCGCCACGTGCGGCAAATCCGGTGGATGTGTCGCGTCCGGCAACTCCGCTTTTGTAGGAGCCGGCCTTGCCGGCGAACGCGGTGGACCACGGCCGCCGGCAATCGCCATGGGCGTGCATGGATGACCACCATCGGCAACCGCCACGGGCAACCGATGGTCGGCGACGGGTTCACCATGGTGATCGCCGGCAAGACCGGCTCCTACGGGTGGCCGGCCAAGGTCGCCGGCAAGGCACGCGCGATCAGGCCGCAGCTGACAGGGCTTCGCCGGCGATCAGGGCGTCGAAGTAGGCGGCGGTCAGGCGCAGTTGCGCGTCGGCGGTATCGGCACGGTTGACGACGGTGCGGAAGGCCGCGTTCTCGGGCCGGTCCTTTGCGTACCAGCCCAGGTGCTTGCGCGCGATGCGCACGCCCTGTTCCTCGCCGTAGAAGGCATGCAGCGCCTCCAGGTGTTCGAGCAGGATCGCGCGCACCTGGCCCAGCGCGGGCGGTGGCAATTCCCGGCCGGTGGCCAGGTAATGGGCGATCTCGCCGAAGATCCATGGCCGCCCCTGCGCGGCGCGGCCGACCATCACCGCGTCGGCACCGGTGACGCGCAACACCTGCGCGGCGCGCTGCGGCGAATCGATGTCGCCGTTGGCGATCACCGGGATGCGCACGTCGGCCTTGATCGCGGCGATGGTGTCGTACTCGGCCTGCCCGGTGTAGTGCTGGTCGCGGGTGCGGCCGTGCACGGCCAGGGCCTGGATGCCGGCGTCCTGCGCGATGCGGGCGATGGCCTGCGCGTTGCGGTGGTCGGCACTCCAGCCAGTGCGGATCTTCAGCGTCACCGGCACGTCCACCGCCGCGACCACCGCTTCCAGGATGCGGGCGACCAGCGTCTCGTCGCGCATCAGCGCCGAGCCGGCCCAGGCGTTGCACACCTTCTTGGCCGGGCAGCCCATGTTGATGTCCACGATCTGCGCGCCGAGGTCCACGTTGTGGCGCGCAGCCGCCGCCAGCTGCGCCGGCTCGGTGCCGGCGATCTGCACGCTCACCGGGTCCGGCTCGCCGGCGTGGTCCATGCGCTGCATCGACTTGCGCGTGTTCCAGAAGCGCGGGTCGCTGATGGTCATCTCCGACACGGCCAGGCCTGCGCCCAGGCGCTTGCACAGCAGCCGGAACGGCTTGTCGGTGACCCCCGCCATCGGCGCCAGGATCACGTTGGGCTGGATCGTGTAGGGGCCGATCTGCATGGTCGCGATTGTAGCGGCGGTAGCGGCGGCGCGTGCCGTTGCCTGGCGGCTGGCGGCGCGCAATGCGGCAGGGGTGCGTTGTGGCCGTGGCTGCGGGTGTGCGTCGGCGCGCCGGTGAGCCGGCGCCCGCGTCTCACCCGGGCGCGGCCTGGCCGGGGAAGCGCTCCTGGATATCGGCATGCACCGGCATCGACGCGGCCGCGCCAGGGCGTTCGGTGGACAGGGCGGCAAAGCGGTTTGCATAGCGCACGTGGTCGCCGAACGGCGCTTGCGGCGCCCGCGCCAGCGAGGCGGCCAGGGCGCCGTTGAACGCATCGCCGGCACCGGTGGTGTCGGTGGTGGCCGCGCGCTCGGCGCCGATGCGGTAGGCAGGCTGCGCATCGCCGCGCCTGGCCGCGTCCGGATGCGAGACAAATGCGCCCACCGCGCCCAGGGTCACCACCACGCTGCCATGCGGCAGCAGCTTGCGGGCCAGTGCATGCAGCCGGGCCACGTCCAGCGTGGCGATCACATCGGCATCCACGCGGTCGCCCGCATGGCGGGCGAGCAGGGCGGCGAACTCGGTTTCGTTGGGGGTCAGCAGGTCGGCCTGGTGCAGCAGGGCCGCTTCGATGGCGGCATCGGCCGGTGCCGGGTTGAGGATGGTGGTCGCCCGCACCGCGCGCGCCGCCGCCAGTGCCGCGGCAACGGCTGCCAGCGGCGATTCGAGCTGGGCCAGGACCACGTCGCCGCTGCCCGCGCGGGCGGGCCCGGCGACGACATGGGCCGGATCGAGTGTCCCGTTGGCGCCGGCGCCCACGACAATGCAGTTGCGCCCGCGCGCATCCACATAGATGCCGGCGGTGCCAGTGGGCAGGCTGCTGTCCTGCGCGTGCAGCACGATGCCTTCCGATGCGGCCAGCGTGCGGGCGAGGTGGCCGCCCGCATCGTCGCCCAGGGCGCAGGCGAAAGTGGTGGCCGCGCCGGCGCGGACTGCGGCCATGGCCTGGTTGAAGCCCTTGCCGCCGGGGCCGCTGGCGTACTGCCCGGCCACGGTGGCGCCCGCCGGCGGCAGTTCGGTGCAGCGCCACACATGGTCGACGTTGAACGAACCGACGACGATCACCGAACCCATGCACGTGCTCCCGATGCGATTGCGCCGATGCGGCGCCGCGTGGCCATCGCCGCGCAGATGCGCCGCGCCCGATATGAGGGTACTCCTGCTTTGCCGTCCTGCAGCGCCGCGCCGTCGTGATCCGGTACGCGCCGTCCGCGACGCTTACACTGCGGCCATCGCCTGCCCAGGAGAACCGACCATGCAATACCGCCGCCTTGGCGCATCAGGCCTGCAGCTTTCGGCGCTCTCGTTTGGCGCCTGGATGACATTCGGCCGCCAGGTCGGCCGCACCCTGGCGCGCGAGCTGGTGGCAGCGGCCTGGGATCACGGGGTCAACTTCTTCGACAACGCCGAGGCCTATGCCAATGGCGACGCCGAGCGGGTGATGGGCGACGTGATCGCCGACCTGCGCCTGCCGCGCGATGGTTACTGCGTGTCGAGCAAGGTGTTCTTCGGCTCGGTGCAGTCACCGCGGCCGACCCAGCGCGGGCTCTCGCGCAAGCATGTGGTCGATGCCTGCCACGCCGCGCTGCTGCGCCTGCGCGTGGACTACCTGGACCTGTACTACTGCCACCGCCCCGATCCGGATACCCCGGTGGAGGAAACCGTGGCCGCGATGGACCTGCTGGTTCGCCAGGGCAAGGTGCTGTACTGGGGCACCTCCGAATGGCCCGAAGCGCTGATCCGCGAGGCCGCCAGGTTCGCGCGTGCCAACCACCTGGCCGCGCCGGCGATGGAACAGCCGCAGTACAACCTGCTGCATCGCGAGCGGGTGGAACTGGAGTACGCGCCGCTGTATTCGGAACTGGGCCTGGGTACCACTACCTGGTCGCCGCTGGCCTCCGGCCTGCTCACCGGCAAGTACGGCGGTGACGCCGAAGGGCAGGGGCGGCTGGCACGGCCCGAGGCCGCCTGGCTGCAGGAACTGGTGATCGGCCAGGAGGAAGACCGCCGGCTGGCGCGCGCGCAGGGCTTCGCGGCGCTGGCCACCGAGCTGGGCGAGCGGCCTGCGCCGCTGGCCATCGCCTGGTGCCTGCGCAACCCGCATGTGAGCAGCGTGATCCTGGGCGCCAGCAGCGTTGCGCAGTTGCAGGAGAACCTCGGCGCGCTGGAGCTGGCCGGGCGCCATGACGAGCCGGTGTGGCGGCGGCTGGAGGCGGCTGTGGCGCGATAAGCGTTTGACAGGAGAATGCGAAGCATTATCATCCGCATGGTTCCCATCCCCAGCCCAGGAGCACCACCATGAACGTGCATCTCCTCTCCCTGCCGCACTCCAGGAAGGTGAGCCCTGCCGCTGCCCTCATTCCGGCTCCCGCCATGCCCGATGCACTGGACAGCGCAGGACTGCTGAAGGGGCAGCGCGAGATCCTCATCCGCCACGGCGACCGGGTCTATCGGCTGCGCCATACCAGCAACGACAAGCTGATCCTGACCAAATAGGCCGTTGCTCCCCCGGGCTGCGCCGGGCCCGTGGACGGGCGCCGGCATGCCTATACTTGGCCTTCATGGAATGGCCGCATGGCCGGGAGGAGCGGATGTCTTCGAGTTTTCTGGCACTGGTGCTGCTGGTCGCCGGGGTGATCGTGCTGTTCAAGACCGTGCGCATGGTCCCGCAGGGCTATGAGTGGACGGTCGAGCGCTTCGGCAAGTACACCCACACCCTCGATCCCGGCCTGCACTTCCTGATCCCGATCATCTACGGCGTCGGCCGCAAGGTGAACATGATGGAGCAGGTGCTGGACGTGCCCAGCCAGGAGGTGATCACCAAGGACAACGCGGTGGTCAAGGTCGACGGAGTGGTGTTCTTCCAGGTGCTGGACGCGGCCAAGGCAGCCTACGAGGTCGCCAACCTGGAGATCGCGATGATCGCCCTGGTGCAGACCAACATCCGCACCGTGATCGGCTCGATGGACCTGGACGAATCTTTGAGCCAGCGCGAGACCATCAATGCCCAGCTGCTGAACGTGGTCGATCATGCGACCAACCCGTGGGGCCTGAAGGTCACCCGCATCGAGATCCGCGACATCCAGCCGCCGCGCGACCTGGTCGATTCGATGGCCAGGCAGATGAAGGCCGAGCGCGAGAAGCGCGCACAGATCCTCGAGGCCGAGGGCCTGCGCCAGTCCGAGATACTGCGCGCGGAGGGCGACAAGCAGGCCGCGATCCTGCAGGCCGAAGGCCAGAAGGAAGCCGCCTACCGCGAGGCCGAGGCGCGCGAGCGCCTGGCCGAGGCGGAGGCCAAGGCCACCACCATGGTGTCCGAGGCGATTGCCCAGGGCGATGTCCAGGCCATCAACTACTTCATCGCGCAGAAGTACGTGGAAGCGTTCGAGAAGCTGGCCACCGCGCCCAACCAGAAGTTCGTGCTGATGCCGATGGAGGCCAGCGGCGTGATCGGCTCGATCGCCGGCATCGCCGAGTTGGCCAAGGAAGCGCTGGCAGGGCAGCAGCAGGCATCCGCGGCGCGGCGGCCGCCGCGGCTGGGGGACTGAGCCATGCGCGGCGATGTCATGACCTGGGCGGCGCTGGCCTTGGCGCTGATGGCGGCCGAGGCGCTGGCGCCGGGCGCGTTCATGCTGTGGATGGGGTTTGCCGCCATGGTGGTGTTCGTCGGCGTGGCACTGGTGCCGGGCATCCCGCTGCTGTGGCAGGTCGCCGCGTTCGTGGTCCTCAGCTTCGTCTCCATCCAGGTGTACCGGCGCTGGTTCCGCAAGCGCGCGCGTCCCAGCGACAGCCCGCTGCTCAACCGCCGCGCCCACCAGCACATCGGCGTGGTGACGCCGCTGGAACAGGCCATCGTCGGTGGCCGCGGGCGGATCAAGCTGGGCGATGCGTTCTGGCTGGTCGAAGGCCCGGACTTGCCGGTTGGCACCGCGGTGCGGGTGATCGCGGTGGACGGCATGGTGCTGAAGGTCCAGGAGGCCTGAGCACGGGGTCCGGGCACGGGCGCGGGGCTTGGCGCGCTCTGGGATAATGGCGGCCTTCCCTTCCGCGAGACCGCCATGACCCGCAAGACCGTGCTCAACGACACCCATCGCGCGCTGGGCGCGAAGATGGTCGACTTCGGCGGTTGGGACATGCCGATCCATTACGGGTCGCAGATCGACGAGCACCATGTGGTGCGTCGCCAGGCCGGCATGTTCGACGTCAGCCACATGGCGGTGATCGACCTGCATGGCGCGCGCGTGCGCGAATTCCTGCGCGGGCTGCTGGCCAACTCGGTGGAGAAGCTCAAGGCGCCGGGCAAGGCGCTGTACTCGTGCATGCTCGACGAGCGCGGTGGGGTGATCGACGACCTGATCGTGTACCTGATGGACGAGTCCTGGTTCCGCGTGGTCTCCAACGCGGCCACCCGCGAGAAGGATCTGGCATGGATCGGCGCGCGCGCGCCGGAGTTCGGCGTGGAGGTACGCGAGAACACCGGGCTGGCGATCATCGCCGTGCAGGGGCCACTGGCGCGCGACCGCACCATCGGCCTGCTGCATGCCGACGACCGCGCCACCGCCCAGGCGCTGGGCCGCTTCGCCGCGGCGCAGGTGCGCAGCACCGATGGCGCGCCGGTGTTCCTGGCCCGCACCGGCTACACCGGCGAGGATGGCTTCGAGCTCGCCCTGCCACGCGAACATGCGGTGGCGATGTGGAATGCATTGCTCGCGGCGGGGGTCGCGCCGGCCGGCCTGGGTGCGCGTGACACCCTGCGCCTGGAAGCGGGGATGAACCTCTACGGCCAGGACATGGATGACTCCACCACTCCTTGGGAAGCCGGCCTGGGCTGGACCGTGGCACTGGACGATGTCGCGCCGGGGCAGCCACGCGGGTTCGTCGGCCGCGCCGCGCTGGAGGCGCAGCGCAAGGCGGGCGTGCCGCGGCAGATGATCGGGCTGGTGATGGACGACAAGGGCGTGCTCCGCCACGGCCAGCGGGTACTGAGTGCCGCCGGCGAGGGCGTGATCCTGTCCGGCACCTTCTCCCCGACCCTGGGCAAGGCCATTGCCTTCGCCCGCGTGCCGGCCGGTGCGGTGGAGCCGGTGCGGGTGGATATCCGCGGCCGCGAAGTGCCGGTGCGGGTGGCCCGGTTCCCGCTGGTGCGTGACGGCAAGGTGCAGCAGGGCGCCCTGGGCTGAACCCGCCCCCGCGCGGGGCTGCGACAGCGCCGGGTCCTCCGCTAGACTGGCGGCTCCTTCCACAAGCAGCGTGCGACCGGAGCACTGCCATGAGCGAAATCCCTGGTGACCTCAAGTTCCTCAAGTCCCACGAGTGGGCGCGCGTCGAGGGCAACGGACGCGTCACCGTGGGAATTTCCGACCACGCCCAGGGCCTGCTCGGCGACCTGGTCTATGTCGAGCTGCCCGAAGTCGGCGACGAACTGGAAGCCGGCAACCCGGCGGCGGTGGTGGAGTCGGTCAAGGCCGCCTCCGACGTCTACAGCCCGGTGAGCGGCACGGTGGTCGAGGTCAACGACGCCCTGGCCGACAAGCCGGAGACGATCAACGAGGACGCCTACGGCGATGGCTGGCTGTTCGTGCTCGAGGTCAGCGATGCCGACCAGCTGGCCGAGCTGCTCGCGCCGGACGACTATGCCGAGCTGATCGAGAACGACGACAGCTGACCGGCGCCGCCCGCGGCACCCTCCCCGCAAGACACACGACGCCCGCCTTCCGGCGGGCGTCGTCGTTGTGGTCGGGGTGCGCCGCATGCGGACGGCAGGCATCAACGCAGCGACGCCGGGTACGCGCCGGACCGGACGCATCCTTCCGCCGTGCATGCGGCGTGATCTGCCATGCGGACGCCGGGTGCGATGTCCGCTTGCGCGTGCCGCCTTCGCGTGTCGACTTCGCGCATGGTCGACGCATGCATGCCGCTCGCAGCGTCGGTCGGGCATGCCGACCGACCCGGAAGAGGTGCGCCGAAGGCGTCCGATCGACGCGCAAAGTTCTGCGCAAATCGGCTTGTGCGACGCGATAGGAACACGCTGCCGCAAAAAAATTTCGGCGTGCGTCGACACCGCCGTGACGCGCCGGCGGACAGCGTCCGGGCGCAGTTGGAAATGCCGGCGTGCACCGACGCGCGATGGCGGCCATGCAAAAAACATCTTGTTTTATGCATCCGTTTACAAAGCGCGTCGTCGGCATGGATGCAGGCGGGTCGCCGCGGCGCGTGGACGGGCGCATGCCGGAGGGCAGGTCGGCCGCGCGCCAGCAAAAAAAAATCCGGCGCGGGTGTTGACAGTAAAAAAAACCGTGATTAGGTTTCGCCCAGCAGACGCTGCCTGCCGAAGCGAGTGATTCGAATCATCACCACAACGCGAAGCACGACCCGGGCATCCGCCAAGAAGATCACGACGGTGGATCAGGCCCGCTTCCCTCCAAAAAAAGCAGCGAACCCCGAACCTTGCCTCCGCGCCATCGCAACGCGCGGGCATTCCCGTATCCGTATCGACGTGCGTACCGCGCCGACGGACTCCCCCCGGCGCAGCTCGCCGCGGGTTTTCGCGACTGGGCGTTACCCATCCGTAATCCACTGACGAGGAGCCATACCATGGCTGTTAAGAAAGCTGCGAAGAAGAAACCCGCCGCCAAGAAGGCAGTGAAGAAGGTCGCCAAGAAGGCCGCCGCCAAGAAGGCCGTCAAGAAAACCGCCAAGAAGGCCACCGCCAAGAAGGCGGTGAAGAAGACTGCCCGCAAGGCCACGGCCAAGAAGGCAGTGAAGAAGACCGCAAAGAAGGCGGTGAAGAAGGCGGCGAAGAAGACCACCGCCAAGAAGGCCACCAAGAAGACCGCCAAGAAGGCGGTGAAGAAGACTGCCCGCAAGTCGGTTGCCAAGAAGGCGGTGAAGAAGACCGCCAAGAAGGCAACTGCCCGCAAGGCCGTCAAGAAGACCGCCAAGAAGGCCGTCAAGAAGACTGCGAAGAAGGCAGGCGCCAAGAAGGCGGTGAAGAAGGCTGCCAAGAAGGCCACCGCCAGGAAGCCGGCCGCCAAGAAGGCTGCCAAGAAGCCGGCTGCCAAGAAGACCGCCCGGAAGCCGGCCAAGAAGAAGCCTGCTCCGGTTGCGCTGCCGGCAACCCCGGCGCCGCTGATCTGATCAATCCCCGATAGCCGTACGACAACATGGCTCCCTCCCCGATGCCCAGCGGGGAGGGAGTTTTTTTTGGTCCATCTCCCAGCAACGGGAGAGCATGCGGATGCAGTGCTGCGGCGCTCGGCACGGCTGGCGGCAGGGCGCCTCGTGCAGGAGCAGGCCTTGCCGGCGACCAGGCGCCGGTTGCGGCATCGCGACACACCACCCCGTACAGCGGTCGCCGGCAAGACCGGCTCCTACATGCGGCGGCCGATAATCGTGACACGACGCGGCGGCCGATGAACGCGCCACGGTGTGGTGCGATGCCTGCTGACGGGAGGTCAAGGAGGAGGCTGCGGCCGCAGGCCGCAGCCGGGGGACATGAGCGGCAGCAGGCATCGCGCCGCAACGCCGCGATCAACCTCCCACCGCAACGCCGCGATCAACTCCCGCCGCACCGCTGCGATCAGGCCGCCCGCTTCCCTGCATTGCGGCAGGCGGAAGGACGGACCGAAGGTCAGCGCGGGGAGGCGACCGACGAGGAGGAGGACACACCCGCCGCCGGTGAGGCCGGGGCGTCGTCGTCGGCCAACAGGTTGTCGCTGCCGAAGTCGATGTCCACGTCCAGCCAGCGTTGCGCCGGCAAGCCCAGGGCGCGGTCGAGGATGGTTGGCAGCATGCCCGAGGGCACGTTGCTCTCGCCGTTCCAGAGCATGGCCACGCCCAGGTCGCGCCCGGGCAGCAGCGCGATCAGGCCGCGGTAACCCTGCACCGCACCGGCGTGGTACACGACCTGCTCGCCGGCATAGTCGAACACGCGCCAGCCAAGCGCATAGCTGGCCGAATTGACCCGCGCGTTGCGCCAGCCCGAGTGCGTCTGCCCGGGAGTGGCGATGATCGGCGCGTGCAGGGTGGCCAGCAGCGGTGCCGGCAGCACATCGGTGCGGTGCCCGGTCTGGGCCAGCAGCCATTGCGCCATGTCGCTGGCCGATGCATTGACGCCTGCCGCCGGGGACAGCCGGTAATAGGTGGGCTTGGGCTCAAGCGATACCCAGCCGTTGCGGCTGCGCACGTGCGGCCGTGCCCAGCGCGTGCTGCTGCGCAGGCCGTCCAGCCCGAGGCTGGCATCGCGCATGCCCAGCGGTTCAAGCAGCCGCCGCTGCACCGCCTGGTCGTAGAACGTGCCGGAGGCGGCGAAGACCACGTCGCCGATCAGGCTGAAGGCGACGTTCTGGTAGGCGTAGCACTCGCCGGGCGGGCAGCGCATCGGCGCCTCGGCCAGCTTCTGCACGACCTGGTGGTAGCCGGCATTGCGCTCGATGTCGCGGTCGAACGCGTTGTAGGCCTCAAGCCCCACGCGATGGCTGAGCAGGTCGGTCACCGTGACCTGGCGCGCGTACTCCTCGTCGATCAACTGGAAGCCGGGTACCGAGTCGGACACATGGCTGTCCCAGCGCAGGCTGCCATCGTTGACCAGCAGCCCGGCCATCGTCCCGGCAAACGCCTTGGACAGCGATGCCAGGCGGAACACGGTGTGCGCGTCCACCGGTTGTGGCTGGACCACGTCGGTGACGCCGTAGCCGCGTGCGCTGAGCACCCGGCCGTCGTGCACGATCGCCATCGCCATGCCCGGCACGCGATGGCCCTGCACCAGCTGCTCGGCCATTGCCTCGAAGGAGGCCGCGTCGAAGCCGGCATGCACCTGCTGCACCGGCGCGGCGGGGAAGCTGCGGTACGGGAGCGGCTGCGTTGGCGAGAGCGCCTGCTCGGGCAAGGTGGGAGTGCGTGCCACCGATGGCAGCGCCATGGCCAGCAGCAGTGCCAGCGAAGCGGTCTTCAACGACCGGCTGCACGGCGTGAAGAACGAGGACCTGGAACCGGGGCGGGCGCACGCATCATTCATCGCTGCTGGTGCCTGTAATCTACTGCTTGGGCCGATTCTATCCCCGGCTTTCCGCATTCGACAAACCAGGAGAAGATGAATGGGCAGTTTGTTGATCCTGTTGGTGTTTTTGGGGTTGCTGGCGGCGGTGGCGCTGTGGGCAGTGGGCATCTACAACGGGCTGGTCACCGCCCGCAACGCATGGAAAAACGCCTTCGCCCAGATCGACGTCCAGTTGCAGCGGCGCTTCGACCTGATCCCCAACCTGGTGGAAACCGCCAAGGCCTACATGGCCCATGAACGGGAGACCCTGGAGGCGGTGGTCGCGGCGCGCTCGGCGGCGCAGTCGGGCCTGGCCGCGGCCAAGGCCAACCCCGGCGATCCGGCGGCCATGGCCGAACTGGCGGCCAGCCAGGGCCAGCTCAACGGCGTGCTCGGCCGGTTGCTGGCCGTGGCCGAGGCCTATCCGGACCTGAAGGCCAACCAGAACATGATGCAGTTGTCCGAAGAGCTGTCCTCCACCGAGAACCGGGTGGCGTTCGCGCGGCAGGCGTACAACGACGCGGTGATGGCCTACAACAACCGGCGCGAGATGTTCCCCTCCAGCGTGGTGGCCGGCATGTTCAACTTCGCCTCCGCCGCGTTGCTGGACATCCCCGCCGACAAGGCCGAACAGGTGCGGGCGGCACCGAAGGTGCAGTTCTGAGCGTGCATCCGTCGCCATGAACTTCTTCGAACACCAGGCGGCCGCGCGACGCGGCTCGTTCCGGCTGGTGGTGCTGTTCTCGCTTGCGGTGCTGTGCATCGTGCTGGCGGTGGACGCGGTCACCCTGCTGGTCACCGGCAGCGTCGGCGCAACCGTGGCCGCGACCGTGGCCACGGTCGCGGTGATCGGCCTGGGTTCGCTGTACCGGATCGCTTCGCTGCGCGCGGGCGGTGCGGTGGTGGCCGCGCAGATGGGGGGCACGTGGGTGCCCGAGGACACCCGTGACCCGGCGCTGCGGCGCCTGCGCAACGTGGTGGAGGAAGTGGCCATCGCTTCGGGCGTGCCGGTGCCCAGGCTGTTCGTGATGGAGCAGGAGCCGGGCATCAACGCCTTCGCCGCCGGCTACAGCCCGTCGGATGCGGCGATCGCGGTGACCCGCGGCGCGCTGGACCGGCTCAACCGCGACGAGTTGCAGGGCGTGATCGCGCACGAGTTCAGCCATGTGCTCAACGGCGACATGCGCCTGAACATCCGCCTGATGGGGATCCTGTTCGGGATCATGATGCTGACCCTGATCGGCCAGCGGATCCTGGTCTACGGACGCGCCGGCCGCAGCCGCGACGTCAGCGTGGTGATGCTGGCCGCACTGGTGGCGCTGGTGGTGGGCGGCATCGGCGTGTTCTTCGGCCGGCTGATCAAGGCCGGGGTCAGCCGCCAGCGCGAATACCTGGCCGATGCGGCGGCGGTGCAGTTCACCCGCCAGACCAGCGGCCTGGCCGGTGCATTGAAGAAGATCGGCGGCCTGCCTGCGGGCTCGCGGCTGGACGACAAGGCCGATGCCGAGGAGATCAGCCACATGCTGTTCGGCCAGGGCAGGGCGGCCGCCAGCTGGATGGCGACCCATCCGCCGCTGGTGGCGCGCATCCGCCGCCTTGAGCCGCAGTTCGACGCCCGCCAGTTGCAGGCACTGGAGTTGCGCTGGCAGGCGCAGCCGCCCGATGGCCTGGCCGAGGACATCGCCCTGGGCCTGGCGCCCGCGCCCGCGTCGCCGCCGGGCTTGCCGCCTACCCGGCAGCGCATGGCGGTGACGCCGGCGCAGGTATCCGGGCAGGTGGGCGCGCCCGGTGAAGACGACTACCAGCACGCCCACGAACTGGTGGAAGGCCTGCCCGATACCCTGCGCGAGCTGGCGCGTGCGCGGGCCACGGCAATGCCGCTGCTGGCGGCGTTGCTGCTGGATGCCGACCCGGCCCTGGCTGCACGCCAGCGCCAGGCCCTGGTGGCGCATTGCGGCGAGGCGATGGCGGTGCATGCCTTCGAGCTGCTCCGGCAGCGCCTGCAGGCGCTGCATCCGGCCCAGCGCCTGCCGCTGGCGGGGCTGGCATTCCCGGCGTTGCGCCAGCATCCGCGTCCGCAACTGGACGCCTTCCTCGCCGCGATCGAGGCGATGGTGCATGCCGATGGCCGCGTGTCGGTGTTCGAGTACTGCCTGTCGCGGCTGCTGCAGGTGCAGGTGCGCGAGGCGCTGGACCCGTCGCGGCATGCGCGCTTCGGGCGGCGCAAGGCCACCGGCGTGCGCGCCGAGTTCGCCACCCTGCTCGCGGTGCTGGCCCAGGCCGGGCACCCGGGCCAGCCGCAGCAGGCGCAGCGCGCCTACCTGGCCGGGCTGCAGCGGGTGCTGCCGCGTGACCACCTGCCATACGCGCCCCCGGATGACGGCGTGCGCGCCCTGGACGCGGTATGGGAGCCGCTGGACGCACTGGCGCCGCCGGCCAAGCAGGTGCTGGTCGAGGCGCTGGTGGACGCGGTGTCGCATGACGGCCGGGTCGGCGTGGCCGAAGCGGAATTGCTGCGCACCGTGTGCGCGGTATTGCACTGTCCGCTGCCGGTGATGCTCGAGCAGCGCTGATCCTCGGGCCGAGGCTATCGGCGGCCAGCCTGGCCGGTGCACTGCGGCAGTGTCGTGATCGCCGTTGCCGTGATGGATGTCAGCCCAGCAGCGGCAGCGCGAACAGCACCGCGCCGAGCACGAACAACCCGGTCAGCAGGTGCACCAGGCGATGGTTCACCCGCAGGAATACCAACTGCTCCACCGTGCGTCCCACCCAGAACAGCACCATGAAGCCCAGCAGTCCGCGTCCCAGCGTGGTGCCGCGCAGCTCGGCCGGCAACAGCAGGCACGCCGTGCCGACGCCGAGGAATACATAGACCAGGCGCAGGTTGAGGATCTGGGTGATCGCGCGGGTCGGCAGGCCGACCTTGGCCAACTCGCGCTTCCAGCCGAACAGCTTCCAGAACGCCAGGTGGAAGGCCGCAAAGCCGAAGCTGTGCACGGCGCAGAGCAGCAGGGGCACGTCCAGGTGCATGCGGGTTCCGGGGCGAGCGGCGATGGCGCAGGTGGCCGGCCATGCTGCCAGGCAAGACGGCGGGTCGCGGCCCGCCGTCTTGCGGCAGCGATCAGGCGCCGCCGTGCGGGTCCGGCCGGGGCTGGTCGTAGTAGCTGGCGGCGCGCAGTTCGTGGACGTCGAAGTCGTCCACCGTGATCGTCTCCAGGGTGATCCGGCGCAGTTCTTCCAGCAGCACGCGCTCCTCCACGGTGATCACGCCTTCGGCCACCGCCTCGTCAAGCTGGGCGGGGAATTCCAGCGCCTCGATCCCGCGCGTCTTGAGTGCCTTGAGGAACTTGCGTTCCACCGGCTCGGCATGCACCGCCGTGGCCAGGTAGCTGTCGATGCGGCCGCCGGGGTTGTTGGCGCACGGGGTCAGGAACACGCCGGTGCCGAGGCGCTCGCGTGCCTCGTTGGGCGACATCAGCAACGCAGCCACGCGGTGGCACAGGCGGTCGCCCGGTGCCTCGGCGCGGCGGCCCAGCGGGAACACCAGCGCCCACAGCGCCCAGCCCACCGGCCGGATCGGGAAGTTGCGCAGGGCATCGCTCAATGCCTGCTCGATCCTGTGGAAGCTGTTGTACATGCTCCACGCCAGCAGCGGCTTGTCGGCCTCCGGGGCGCCCTCGTCGTGGTGGCGCTTGAGCACCGCGCCGGCGATGTACAGGTGGCTGAGCACGTCGCCCAGGCGCCCGGACAGCGACTCCTTGAACTTCAGCTTGCCGCCCAGCAGCAGCATCGACACATCGGCCATCAGCGCCAGGTTGGCCGCATAGCGGTCCAGCTTGCGGAAGAACGGGCGGGTGTAGTCGTCGCCCGGGGCGCCGCCGATCTTCGAGCCGGTGATGCCGAACCAGAACGAGCGCAACGCGTTGGAGATGCCGTAGCGCACGTGCCCGCACAGGCTCTCGTCGAACGCATCCAGGCCGGCGCGGTGGTCCGGGTCCTGCGCGGCCTTCATTTCCTTCATCACCCACGGATGGCACAGGATCGCGCCCTGGCCGAAGATCAGCAGGCTGCGGGTCATGATGTTGGCGCCCTCGACCGTGATGCTGATCGGTGCCGCCTGCCAGTTGCGCCCGGCGAAGTTGCGCGGGCCCAGGATGATGCCCTTGCCGCCCAGCACGTCCATCACGTCCGAGGCCACCTCCCGGCCCATGTTGGTGCAGTGGTACTTGGCGATGGCCGACGGCACCGAGGGCACGTCGCCGCGATCCACTGCCGCGGCGGTGGCCTGGGACAGTGCGCTGATGGTGTAGGCCTTGCCGCCGATCCGCGCCAGCGCTTCCTCCACGCCCTCGAAGCGGCCGATCGACAGGCCGAACTGCTTGCGGATGCGCGCATAGGCGCCGGTCACCCGGGCGCCGAACTTGGCGCCACCGGAGGCGGTGGAGGGCAGGGTGATCGAGCGGCCCACGGCCAGGCATTCGTTGAGCATGTTCCAGCCCTTGCCGGCCATTTCCGCACCGCCGATCAGCTGGCTGAGCGGGATGAACACGTCGCGGCCGTGGATCGGCCCGTTCTGGAATGGCGAGTTGAGCGGGAAGTGGCGGCGGCCCACGTCTACCCCGGCGGTATCGTGCGGCAGCAGCGCCAGGGTGATGCCGATGTCGCGCTCGTCGCCCAGCAGGCCCTCCGGGTCGTACATGCGGAAGGCCAGGCCGATGAGCGTGGCCACCGGCGCCAGGGTGATGTAGCGCTTGTCGAAGGTCAGGCGCACGCCGAGCACGTTGGCGCCGTTCCATTCGCCCTTGCACACGATGCCGAAGTCGGGAATGGAGGTGGCGTCGGAGCCGGCGAACGGGCCGGTGAGGCCAAAGCAGGGCACTTCCTCGCCCACGGCCAGGCGCGGCAGGTAGTAGTCCTTCTGCTCCTGGGTGCCGTAGTGGTTGAGCAGCTCGCCCGGACCCAGCGAGTTGGGCACGCCCACGGTGGAACTGACCACGCTGGAGATGGAGGCGATCTTCTGGATCACCTTGTGGTGGGCCAGCGCCGAGAAGCCCAGGCCGCCGTATTCCTTCGGGATGATCATGCCGAAGAACCTGTTCTTCTTGATGAACTCCCACAGCTCCGGTGGCAGGTCGGCATGGACGTGGGTGATCTGCCAGTCGTCGATCATCCGGCACAGCTCTTCGGTCGGGCCGTCGAGGAAGGCCTGCTCCTCGGCGGTGAGCTGCGGCCTTGGGTAGTCGAGCAGCATCTGCCAGTCCGGGTCGCCGGTGAACAGCTCGCCCTCGAAGCCGACCGAGCCGGTTTCCAGGGCGATGCGTTCGGTCTGCGACAGCGGCGGCAGGATCCGGCGGAACACGCGCAACAGCGGCCCGGTGACCAGTGGCTTGCGGATGAACGGCAGCAGCAGCGGCAGTGTCACCACCAGCGAGGCGATCGCGACCACGGCGGTGGTGGTGCGGTGTGCGCCCAGCAGCCAGCAGGCGACCAGGGCGGTGGCCAGCAGCGCCGCCCAGGTGGCCAGGCGCAGGCGGTGGTAGGCGGCAAAACCACTGATCAGGACAAAGGCCAGGATGGGTACGGCGATGCTCATGAGCGTGCTCCGGTGACGGGCGGGTCGGCCCGATGCGTGGGGGAACATCCGGTCCCCTCGATCCGGTCCAGGTCCGCCAGGTAGTCCACGACGGTGGCGGTGAAGCGGCCGTTGTCGTCACCGGCCAGCATATGCGTGGCATCGGCCAACTGCACGTGGCGTGCGTGCGGTGCAAGTTCCAGGAAATCGGCCACGGTGCGCGGCGAGACCAGGTCGCTGCGGCCGCCGCTGACCAGCAGCAGCGGACAACGCACCGCGCGCGTGGCCGCGGCGATGTCGTCCTGGTGCCTGGCGCTGTCGCGCGCAAGCTCATCCACCAGGCGCCGGTCCCAGTGCCAGTGCCAGCGTCCGTCGGCGTCGCGGCGCAGCAGTTCGCGCAGCGAGTCCGGCGACTTGCGCGTGCGCCGCTGGGGCAGGTAGGCGGCGATGCTCCGGGCCGCCTGGTCGAGCGAGTCGAAGCCGTCGGCGAACGCGGTCATGAAACCGAGGATGCGCTGCAAGCCTGCGCCTTCCCAGCGCGGGGTGATATCCACCAGCACCATCGCCCGGAACAGCCCGGGCCAGCGCGCCTCGGCCAGCAACCCGAACAGCCCGCCCATCGACGCGGCCACCAGCACCGGCGGGCGGGGCAGGGCGCCGGACAGCACGATCAGGTCGTCGGTGAACTGGCGGCCGGTGTAAGGCTCGCTGGCGGGATTGCGGCCGGAACCGCCGTGGCCGCGTGCGTCATACGCCAGGCCGGCATGTCCGTGCACGGACAGGCGGGCGGCCGTGGCCGACCAGGCGCGGCGGGTCTGGCCGAAGCCGTGCGCGTACACCACGGCGGGGGTGGTCGATGCTCGGCCGGGCGGCGCATGCCGGCTGGCGGCCAGGGCGATGCCGGAGCCGGACAGCTCCAGCTCGGTGCAGGTGTCGTCGATGCATGCGGGCGCGACCATACCTTGAAGTATGTGTCGCCTTGCGTGAAAGTCAATACCGCCGCGTATGGTGTGTGCCGTGGCGCCGGTGCCCGCGCCAGACCTTGGCTGTTTGCCCGGGCGCTGTTGGTTGCCGGGGCAACCGCATACTGTACAGTCGTGCAGCGTATGGTTAAATTTGGATGATGATCACAATGCCCGCCTCCGACGTACCCGCCGCCGACCCCGGCACCCCTCCCGCCCGCACTGCGCGCCTGAGCGCAGGCGACTGGGCCCAGGCCGCGCTGGACGTGATTGCCGAGTCGGGCGTGTCGGCACTGGCGGTGGAGCCGCTTGCGCGCCGCCTGGGCGTGACCAAGGGCAGCTTCTACTGGCACTTCCCGTCGCGCGACGCGCTGATGCAGGCGGCGCTGGACCGATGGGAGGAAGTGGAACAGGAACAGGTGTTCGGCAGCCTGGAGGAAGTGCCCGATCCGCGCGAGCGCCTGCGCCTGCTGTTCCAGATGGTCGGCCACGAGACCAAGCCGCATGCCATCTACAGCGAGCTGCTCAAGGCCCTGGAGCATCCGGCGGTGGCGCCGGTGGTGGAGCGCGTGTCGCAGCGGCGCCTGGATTACCTGACCGCCTCGTTCCGCCAGGCGGGCCTGGGCCGTGGCGAATCGCAGCATCGCGCGCGCCTGACCTACGCCGCCTATGTGGGCTTCCTGCAACTGCGCCCGCACCAGCCGAAGATGACCCACGAGGAGTTCGAGGAATACCTCGAGCACGTGATCAACACGCTGATTCCGGTGTAAGCCCGCGCGCGCTGCAGGAGCCGGCCTTGCCGGCGACCGTCATGCCGGGAACGCCGGTGTGCAGCGGGAGGGCCCCGGGTCGCCGGCCGTGCTCAGTCGTCGAATGCGGGCCGGGTCAGGTTTTCCGGTTCGCCCGTGGTGCACAGCACGTCGTCCTCGATGCGGATGCCGCCATAGGGGCGCAACGCAGCCACCTTGTCCCAGTCCACGCTGTCGGCGTGGCCGTTCTTCCTGACTTCATCCAGCAGCATGTCGATGAAGTACACGCCCGGTTCGATGGTCACCACCATGCCCGGCTCCAGCACCCGGGTCATGCGCAGGTAGGGATGGCCTTGCGGCGGCGCGATGGTGCCGCCGCGGTCGCTGGCGGCAAAGCCGGCCACATCGTGCACCTGCAGCCCGATCAGGTGGCCCAGGCCGTGCGGGAAGAACGCCGCGCTCACGCCGGTGGCCAGCGCGGCCTCGGCCGAGACCCGGAGCACGCCGAAGTCGCGCAGGATCGCCATCAGCGCCAGGTGCGCATCCACGTGCAACTGGCGGTAGTCGGCACCGGCGCGCACTGTCGTGCACATCGCCTGCTGCGCGGCATCGACTGCGTCGACCAGCGCCTGGAACTCGCTGCCCGGATCGCTGGCGTGGGTGCGGGTGATGTCCGCCGCGTAGCCGCAGTGGCTGGCGCCGGCATCGATCAGGAAACTGCGCGACTCCGGCGGCGGGGCGCGGTCCAGCTCGGTGTAGTGCAGCACCGCACCGTGCTCGTTGAGCGCGATGATGTTCGGGTACGGCACTTCGGTGGCGTCCTGGCGCGCGGCCGTGCAGTAGGCCATGTGGATCTCGAACTCGCTGGCGCCTGCGCGGAAGGCGGCTTCGGCGGCCTGGTGCGCGCGCGCGGCGCGACGCTGGGCGGTGCGCATCAACGCCAGTTCGTAGGGGGTCTTGAATGCGCGCTGGTAATGCAGGTAGTCCAGCGCCGGTGCCGGGTTGTCGGGCACGTAGTCGCCCAGGGCGCTGCCGGCCTCGCCCAGGATCGCGCAGCGGGCGGCCACGGCGGGCAACAGCGGCAAGGCCTGCTCGGGAGTGCGGACCACGTGCACGTCCACGTGCTCCACCCACCAGCCATTGGGCGATTCGGGCACCACGTGCCAGTAGTCGTGCGGCTGCACGTACACCACCCTGGGCCGCTGCCCGGGGGTATGGACCAGCCAGCTGTCGGTGACCGTGGTCAGCGGCAACCAGTGCTTGAAGTGCGGGTTGACCGCAAAGGTGTAGTCGCGGTCGTCGAACACCTGGTAGTGGCGGCGGCCGCTGGGGATGAGCAGGTGGTCGCGTCCACAGCGCGCCAGGGCCTCGTCGGCGCGTGCGCACAGCGTGGCCAGATGCTGCGGATACAGGGATGCCGGGTCGGTCGGATTCATCGGGCGCGGTGGACGGATGGGATGCGGCCAGTGTGCACGATGCCGGGCCCGGCGCCTGTGACACGGTCGGCATTGCCTCCATTGCGCCCGGGCGCAACGCGGGCACCGATGCCGGCGCCGCGGGCAGGTTGCCGTGGCGAATGTCGCGCTCGCACCGGCAGGCGCGCTACGCGCGGGTCGAGGTGCCGACGCCGTCCTGGACCCATTTGCGGATGTGCTCGCGCTGTTCGTCGGAAATGGTCAGAAAGCGGAAGCCGCACCAGGATTGGCCGGGCGTGTTGGCCGCGCCCGACCAGAGCAGGTGCGCGCCGACCAGCACCGGTGCGTGGCCGCGCGTGCCCAGGTGGAAGCGGAACTGGTACAGCGCATCTTCAAGCAGCGCAGTGGATGCCAGCAGCAGCATCCCCGATTCGGACAGGTTGCCCAGGTGGCCGATGACCTCCTCGGTCATCACGTCCACCACCGGCATGCTGTCGGCGGCCTGGCGGCGTGGTGCGCGACGGGCTTCGTGGATCATGGCTTGGCTCCCGGGCGCCCGCCGGCCAGGCTGCGCAGGGCACGCAGGGTGGAGTGCCAGGCACGGTCGATCAGGCGCCCGTTGCCCTCGGTCACCACCCGCGCCTGGCCCCGCGCCATCAGCCGCGCCAGGACGTCCAGTGAATGCTCGCCCAGCTTTTGCCCGCGGGCGTTGACGAACAATGCGTTGTCGGTGACCGGGCTGTACCAGGACAGGCGCTGCCGGTGCACGTCGCCCTGCTGGTTGCGCACGAACTCGAACCAGGTGCCGAACGGCAGGGCGCGCAATTGCTGGTAGCAGGCCTGTTCCTTCTCCGACAGCGGCGCCGCTGCCGGCGGCGGTACCGCCGTTTCGGCCGGCTCGCCTTCACCCAGGCGCGCGCGCGCCTTGAGCTTGGCGGTCAGCTCGGTGCGCGAGGTGGTCTCGTCGTCGTCGCTGCGCGAGAGCCGGCGCGCGATCGCACTGGCTTCCTCGGCGTGGTAGCCCACCTGGCGCAGCGCGGTGTCGATCTGCTCGGCCAGGGCCGGGTCGGCTGGTGCGTCGGCCGTGCAGGTGATCTCCACGATGCGTGCGGTGGCCGCGTCGCGTGCCTGCCATTCGGGCGAATCCTCGCCATGGCGCAGGGCGGTCAGGGTCAGTACGTCGGCCCAGGCCTGGCCCAGCAGCGCCTGCATGAACTGCGGCGGCTTGCGCTCGCCCAGGTGCGAGGTGATCGCCGCGGCGGCGCGCTTCTTGGCTGTTTCCAGGCGGTCGCGGCCGCGTGCGGCTTCGACCTGGCGACGCTCGCTGAGCTCGGCCTTGCGCGCCTGGGTGCGGTGGTGTTCCTGGACCTCGCGATAGGCGCGCTCGAACACGGCCTCGTCGCCGTCGTATTCCTCCACCACCCGGTCCACGGTGCGTTCCAGGTGCTGCACCAGTTGCGGGTCGGTATCGTCCTCGTCCAGCCAGCTGGCGCCGGATTCGGCGACAGAGTTGAGCAGCTCGCGGGCCGGATGCTGGTCGCGCACGAAGAAGCTGGGGTCCTGCACCGCTGCGCGTGCCACCGGCACCTGCAGGCGTTCGAGCAGGTCCTGGGCCGGGGCGCCCTCGTGCACTTCGCGCCCGACCTCGCGGTAGAGCATGCCCAGCAGCTCGAAGGTGTCGCTGTGTTCCGGTGCCAGCCCCGCCTGCGGCCCGTGCGCGCGGCGCACCTGCTCGAGCATGGAGTGGTGCAGGTCCTCCATCGTCCGCCGGCGCTTGCCCGGCAGGCGCGCGGGCGCGGTGGACTGCAGTGCGCCAAGCGCGTTGGTCACCGCCTCCAGGGGCAGGATCTGGCCCGGTGCCGGCCGCCGGGTGGCGCCGTCCGCGGCATTGGCCTGGCGCCGGCTTGCCAGCATGCCCTGCAACGCATCGAACACGTCCTTCTGCGACAAGCCGGCCACGGCGGCGGCATCGGCACTGGTCGCGGCCATCTGCATGTCCGCCGAGCCGGACGGCGTTGCCGCCAGGCCGGCGATCAGCGCGCCAGCCCAGCCGGACGCGCTGCCCTGCCCGTGCCAGCCGGTGAGCGGGCGCTGCCCGGGTGCGGTGGCCGTGACCGGGCCGCGCCGGTTCTGCCCCGGCGTGCGTGGCACGTAGGCCTGGTAGACCAGGCCGGGCAACACGGCTTCCCGGTCCAGCAGCACGTTCAGCTGGTCGACCAGTTCGCCGTAGCGGCTCATCACCTGGCGCTCGAACATGCGATACAGCAGCAGTTGCGAGTCCGGGTTCATGTGCATGGCGTCGCCGGTCTCGCGCAGCAGGCGGCACAGGGCGAAGGGGCCGATCGGCAATTGTTCGGGATCGTAGGCCGGGCGCCCGGCGAGCACGCCGAAACGCTGGCCCAGCAGCAGCAGCGCGGTGCCGCCGCGCTGCATCTCGCGCCGGGCGATCTCGCGCAGGACGATGTCGCGGTCCAGGTCGGTGTCCTCGACCAGGGTCAGCTGCCGGTACTCCAGCGGATCCTCCGGCTCGGGCGGCAGCGGTGCGGGTTCGGGCTCGGTGCGCAGGTGCGCAAGCTCGGCCTCCAGTGCGGCCAGGTAACTGGGGATGAGGTCGGCGCGATGCTGGCGCAGGTACTGCAGCTCGGCGTAGCAGTCGCTCTGCTGGGGGCCACTGCCGGCGCGCTCGGCCTGCTTGAACAACTGCCGCTCGAGGTCTTCCAGGGCCAGGTCCAGCGCACCGGACAGGTGCTGCGCCGCGGCGGTGTTGACCACGCCCAGCAGGTGGCGCACGCGCCCGGGCAGGGCGGCGGTGGCCAGCGTCCAGGGGGGGCTGCGGCGGACATTGGTGCGGGGACTGGCGGACATCCGGATGGCTGCTTCCCTGTACGCGGGCATCGGGCGGGATGTGCCGCGATGGCGGCCACACCGCCGAGTATGGCCGATCTGTGCGGTTACAGGAACAAGGTCATGACGTCGTTGGCGAAGCGCCGGCCCAGTGCGGTCGGGCGCACCCTTCCGGCCTCCGCCACCAGCCACTGGCGCCGGGCCGCCTCGGCCAGGGCCGGCTCCAGGGCGTGGCGGGCCAGCCCGGTCCGGGCCTCGAAGTCGGCCAGGGCGAAGCCTTCATGCAGGCGAAGCGCGTTGAGCATGAACTCGAAAGGCCGCCTGGCCGGTTCGATCCGCTCGTCGCCGCCGATCGCCGCGGCGCTGCCGGCCGCCTCCATCCACGCTGCCGGGTGGCGCTGCTTCCAGCGGCGCAGAATCGCCTGCTCGGCGCCGAGGGTGATCTTGGCGTGGGCGCCGGCGCCGATGCCCAGGTAGTCGCCATAGCGCCAGTAGTTGAGGTTGTGCGCGCATTGCCGGCCGGGCCGTGCGTAGGCGCTGGTCTCGTAATGGGCGTAGCCGGCCTGGGCCAGCAGTGCCTGGCAGCGCTCCTGGATGTCCCAGGCCAGGTCGTCGTCGGGGATGCCCTGCGGCGGCCGGGCAAAGAACACCGTGTTCGGTTCCAGGGTGAGCTGGTAGTGGCTGATGTGCGCCGGCTGCAGGGCGAAGGCGCGCGCCAGGTCGGCCTCGGCCATGGCCAGGTCCTGGCCGGGCAGGGCGTACATGAGGTCCAGGTTGAGGTTGTCCAGGCCGGCGTCCTGGGCCAGCTTCACCGCCGCCTCGGCCTCGCTGCTGTCGTGGATCCGGCCCAGCCGCTGCAGGCAGCCATCGTCGAAGCTCTGGATGCCGAAGCTGACCCGGTTCACCCCGGCGGCGCGGTAACCGTCGAAGCGGCCGTGCTCGGCGGTGCCGGGGTTGGCCTCCAGGGTGATCTCCGCGTCCGGGGCGATGCGCAGGCGTGCCGAGGCGGCCTGCAGGAAGCGGTCGATGGCCGCAGGCGGAAACAGGCTCGGGGTCCCGCCGCCGAAGAACACGCTGTGTACCGGGCGGCCCCAGACCAGCGGCAGGTCATGTTCCAGGTCACGCACCAGGGCGTCGACGTAGGCGTCGAACGGAAGCTCGCCCCCGGCCGCGTGCGAGTTGAAATCGCAGTACGGGCACTTGCGCACGCACCACGGCAGGTGCACGTACAGCGACAGCGGCGGCGGCATCAGCATGGCCGCGCCGGTGGCGTCGTCCGCGCCTGGCGCCGGGTGCCCGGCCGGGTCAGCGCAGGCGGACATCGGCGGCTGCGGCGGCTGGAGTAGCGCGGCCGGATTGGCCCAGCGCGGCCAGTACCGCGGGCAGGTCCGCGCGCAGGCGCTCCAGCGCGCGGGCGCGATGACTGATGCGGTTCTTCAGTGCCGGTTCCAGTTCGGCGGCGGTGTGCGCCAGGGCCGGGTCCAGGAACACCGGGTCGTACCCGAAGCCCGCCGTGCCGCGCGGCGCATCGAGCACCGTGCCCGGCCACACGCCCTCGGCGATCAGCGGCTGCGGGTCGTCGGCATGGCGCAGCAGCACGATCACCGCGTAGAAGTGCGCGCCGCGCCGAGCAAGAGGAAGACCATCCAGTTCGCCCAGCAGGCGCGCGATGTTGGCCGCACTGTCGCCATGGCTGCCGGCGTAGCGCGCCGAATGCAGCCCGGGCGCGCCGCCGAGCGCATCCACGCACAGGCCCGAGTCGTCGGCCAGGGCCGGCAACCCGGTCACGCGCGCGGCATGGCGCGCCTTGAGCAGCGCGTTCTCCACGAACGTCAGCCCGGTTTCCTCCACGTCCTCCACGCCCAGCTCGCCTTGCGGCACCAGCTGCACGGCACTGCCATCCAGCAATGCGCGCAGCTCGGCCAGCTTGCCTGCGTTGGCGCTGGCCAGGACCAGGCGCGGGGCAGGATGGTCGGGCACGGCCGGATCAGGCGCCCAGCGCAGCGCGCTGGGCGTCGAACAGTTGCCGGATGCCCTGGTCGGCCAGCCCCAGCAGGGCGTCCAGTTCCTCGCGGCGGAACGCGTGGCCTTCGGCGGTGCCCTGCAGCTCGATGAAGCCACCGCCGTCGTTCATCACCACGTTCATGTCGGTGTCGCAGGCACTGTCCTCGGCGTAATCCAGGTCCAGCACCGGCACCCCCTTGTAGATGCCCACCGACACCGCGGCGACAGCGCCGAACACCGGGTCGCGGGTGATCTCGCGACGGCCGCGCAGCCAGCGCACCGCATCGACCAGGGCCACGTATGCGCCGGTGATGGCGGCGGTGCGGGTGCCGCCGTCGGCCTGCAGCACGTCGCAATCCAGGGTGATGGTGCGTTCGCCCAGCGCGGAGCGGTCCACGCAGGCGCGCAGGGTGCGGCCGATCAGGCGCTGGATCTCCAGGGTGCGCCCGCCCTGCTTGCCGCGGGCGGCCTCGCGGTCGGAGCGGGTATGGGTGGCGCGCGGCAGCATGCCGTACTCGGCGGTCACCCAGCCCTCGCCCTTGCCGCGCAGGAACGCCGGCACCCGGTTCTCGACGCTGGCCGTGCACAGCACGCGGGTTTCGCCAAAGCACACCAGCACCGAACCTTCTGCGTGGCGGGTGAAGGCGCGTTCGATGCGCACCCGGCGCATCTGCTCCGGGGTACGGCCACTGGGACGGGCGACGGTCATGGGAGTTCCGGTGGAGGCGGCACCGGTGCAGGCGTGGCTGCGCAAGGCGAAGGTGCCGCGGAAAGGCCGGCTAGATTACCATTCGTGCCTTGCATAGAAGGAATTCCGCATGATCCGCAGCATGACCGCCTTCGCCAGTGGCGAACGTGCCACTCCATGGGGCGTGTTGAGTTGCGAACTGCGCTCGGTCAACCACCGTTTCCTGGAGACCGGGCTGCGCCTGGCCGAGGAGTTGCGCGCGCTCGAGCCGCTGCTGCGCGAGCGGGTGGCCGCGCGGGTGCAGCGCGGCAAGCTGGACCTGGTGCTGCGCCTGCGCACGCCGGATGCGGACGCCGGCCTGGCGGTGGACGAGGCGCGGGTGGCGCGCCTGGCCGAGCTGGCGCGGCGGCTGGACGCGCAGTTCCCGCGGCTGCAGGTGGAGTTCACCACGCTGCTGCAGATGCCGGGCGTGTTGCAGGCCCCGCACGCCGATGCCGAGGCGCTGCAGGTCCAGGCGCTGGAGCTGCTCGACCAGGTGCTGGACGACTTCGTGGCCGCGCGCGAGCGCGAGGGCACCAAGCTGGTCGCGGCCATCGTCGAGCGCGTGGATGGGATCGAGCGCATCGCCGCGCAGGTCAGCGGGCTGATCCCGGCCATCCGCGAAGGCCAGCGCGCCAAGCTGGCCGCGCGCCTGGCCGAGTTGCCGCACCCGGTTGATCCGGGCCGTGCCGAGCAGGAACTGGTGCTGTGGCTGCAGAAGCTGGACGTGGACGAGGAACTGGATCGCCTGGGCAGCCACATCGCCGAGATCCGGCGCGTGCTGGGGCAATCGCAGCCGGCCGGCAGGCGCCTGGATTTCCTGCTGCAGGAGTTCAACCGCGAGGCCAACACGCTCGGCTCCAAGTCGGTGGATGCGCGCACCTCCAATGCGGCGGTCGAACTGAAGGTGCTGATCGACCAGGTGCGCGAGCAGGTACAGAATCTCGAGTAAGCGGCAACGCCAGGGCACGGCCAGCAGGCGCATCAGGACGGGGAGTCATGTCGGACCAGCAACCATCAATCACCGATCCAGGCGCGCCGCGCGGCACCCTGTTCATCGTTGCCGCGCCGTCGGGCGCGGGCAAGTCGAGCCTGGTCAACGCCTGCCTGGCGCGCGACCGCAACATCCGCCTGTCGGTGTCCTTCACCTCGCGCCCGCCTCGCCCGGGCGAGCGCCACGCGCAGCACTACCACTTCGTTTCGGCCGGGGAATTCACCCGGATGATCGAGGCCGGTGACTTCTTCGAGCACGCCAGCGTGCACGGCGACTGGAAGGGCACCGCGCGGCAGTCGGTGGAGCCGCAGCTGGCGGCCGGCCACGACGTGCTGCTGGAGATCGACTGGCAGGGCGCGGCCCAGGTGCGGGCCAAGGTGCCCGACGCGGTCAGCGTGTTCATCCTGCCGCCCTCGCGGCAGGCGCTGGCCGAGCGCATGCGCAAGCGCGGCCAGGACAGCGACGAGGTCATTGCCCGGCGCCTGGCCGCCGCGCGCGAGGAGATGTCGCATTACGCCGAGTTCGACTACGTCATCGTCAACGAAGTATTCGATACCGCGGTGGATGAGATGTGCGCGGTGTTCACCGCCAGCCGCCTGCGCCTGGCGCGGCAGCAGGAGCGCCAGCGTGAACTGATCCGGGCATTGACCGACCCGGGTGCGCCCTGAAGGGCCGAAGCGATGCCATTGCATCCGACGCTGCATGGGTGGCCCGGCCGGCGCCGGCCGCGGGTGGTCGCCTGCGCCGCCAGGCCGCGCCCGTCGCCGCGCGGGCGTGGTTTGCCGCTGGCATGCCGCTGGCATAGTCTTTCCGCATGACCGCAGGCCATTCCGCCCAGGCAATCGCGAATGGGCCGCCACCCACGGGCGAGCCCGTGCCCGACTATGTCCTCGAACTGGAACGCCTGGCGGCCTACCTGCCGCGCGAGCAGTTGCCGTTGCTGCGCGAGGCCTGGCGGATGGGCGACGGTGCGCACGCCGGCCAGACCCGCAAGTCCGGCGAACCCTACATCACCCATCCGGTGGCGGTGGCCGGGGTGCTGGCCGAACTGGGCCTGGACGTGGAGTCGCTGATCGCGGCGATCCTGCACGACACCATCGAGGACACCCCGCTCACCCGCAAGGACATCGCCGCGGCGTTCGGCGAGGACGTGGCCGAGCTGGTCGATGGCGTCACCAAGCTGGACAAGCTCAAGTTCCGCGACCGCCACGAGGCGGCGGCCGAGAGCTTCCGCAAGATGCTGCTGGCGATGTCGCGCGACCTGCGCGTGATCATGATCAAGCTGGCCGACCGCCTGCACAACATGCGCACCCTGGGCGCGCAGAGCCGTGAAGCGCGCAGGCGCATCGCCCTGGAGACGCTGGAGATCTACGCGCCCATCGCCCAGCGCCTGGGCATGAGCCTGGTCAAGTCCGAGCTGCAGAACCTGGGCTTCCGCGCGCTGTATCCGTGGCGCCACGACATCCTGGAAAAACACATCCGCAGCCAGCCGGTGATGCGCCGCGAGTCGATGGCGCAGGTGGAGGTCAAGCTGTCCCAGGGCCTGGCCCGCGAAGGCCTGGAACACCGGCTGGTGAGCCGGATCAAGACCCCGTGGAGCATCTACAACAAGATGCTCGGCGAAGGCAAAAGCTTCGACCAGGTGATGGACGTGTTCGGGTTCCGGGTGGTGGTGCGCAGCGTGCCCGACTGCTACCACGCGCTGGGCACGGTGCACGCGCAGTTCAAGCCGCTGGACGGGCGTTTCCGTGACTTCATCGCCATCCCCAAGGCCAACGGCTACCAGTCGCTGCACACGGTCCTGTTCGGTCCTTACGGCTCGCCGATCGAAGTGCAGATCCGCACCGAGGAGATGGACCTGATCGCCGAGCGCGGGATCGCCGCGCACTGGACCTACAAGCATGGTGGCGACAGCCCCAACAGCGCGCAGAGCCGGGCCCACGCCTGGATCGTGGAGCTGATCGAATCGCAGCGCGCGGCCGGCTCCTCGCTGGAGTTCCTGGAGAACGTGAAGGTCGACCTGTTCCCGGACGAGGTCTACCTGTTCACGCCCAAGGGCCGGATCATGTCGCTGCCGCGCAGCTCCACCGCGCTGGACTTCGCCTACGCGGTGCACACCGATGTGGGCAACCAGGCGGTGGCCGCGCGCGTGGACCGCAAGCTGGTGCCGCTCAAGACCAGGCTTGCAAGCGGGCAGACGGTGGAGATCATCACCGCGCGCTCGGCCGCGCCCAAGCCGCAATGGCTGGAGTTCGTGGTCACCAGCAAGGCGCGCACCGCCATCCGCCACCAGCTCAAGCAGCTTGAACACGAGGACGCGGTGCAACTGGGCCATCGCATGCTCGACCGTGCGCTGGAGGCGATGGGCAGTTCGCTGGAGAAATTGCCGCCGCAACGGCTTGAGGCGTTCCTGGGCGAGCACCGGTTCCCGCGGCTGGAGGCGTTCCTGGCCGAGGTGGCACTGGGCAACTGGATGCCCAGCCAGGCCGCACAGGCGCTGATGGCCTATGCGGAACTGCGCAGCGGCGGCCCGTCCGGGCGGCTCCAGGAAAAGATCCTGATCAACGGCACCGAGGGCGGGGTGGTCAGCTTCGCCAACTGCTGCCAGCCCATCCCCGGCGACGAGATCATGGGCTACCACACCGCCGGCAAGGGCGTAGTCCTGCACCGGCTGGACTGCCCGAACCTGGCCGAGTTCCGCAAGTCGCCCGAGCGCTGGGTGCCGATCGACTGGGATCCGAACGTCTCGGGCGATTACGACACCTCGCTCATCGTCGACGTGGAAAACCACACCGGGGTGCTGGCCCAGCTGGCCGCGGCGGTCGCCCAGAGCCACTCCAACATCGAGCGCGTGGATTACCTGGACCGCGACATCAACGCGGCGCAGTTGCGCTTCGCCATCCAGGTCCGCGACCGTACCCACCTGGCCGACGTCATCCGCCGCCTGCGCCGCCTCGCCGTGGTGCAGGGCGTGCGCCGCCAGTAACCGCACGCGCGCGGCAATCGCGGGGCGTGCGCGCCCCATGCATCGTTTACCCTTTGCGGCCTGTCACCGCGTGGTCCCGCATCCGATGAAGCTGCTCGCCCTTGAAACCGCCACCGAGGCCTGTTCGGTCGCGTTGTACCTGGACGGCGAGGTGCGCGAGCGTTTCGAGGTGGCGCCGCGGCGGCATGCCGAGCTCGCGCTGCCCTTCGCCGAGGCGCTGTTGGCCGAGGCCGGGATCGCGCGCACGCAACTGGATGCAATCGCGGTGGGCCGCGGGCCCGGGGCGTTCACCGGCGTGCGCCTGGGGATTGCGCTGGCGCAGGGCATCGCCCTGGCACTGGAGCGGCCGCTGGTGCCGGTGTCGACCCTGGCGATCCTGGCCGCCGCTGCGCGCGCCGATGGGCCGGCGAGGATCCTGGCGGCGATCGATGCACGCATGGGCGAGGTCTATGTCGGTGCCTACGGCCGCGAGGGCGGCCACATCGTGGCGCTGGATGGCGAGCGCGTGCTGCGGCCCGACCAGGTGGCGCTGCCGCTGCTGGCCGGTGAAGCCGGCGGCGACGGGGCGTGGCAGGGCGTGGGGACCGGGTTCGCCGCCGCCGACGGCGCACTGGTGCAACACCTGTCGCTGCAGCAGGTGGATGCGCAGGCCCTGCCGCGCGCGGCGGTGCTGGCGCGCCTGGCCGTGGCGGCGCATGCGCGCGGGGAGGCCCTGGCGCCCGAACGGGTCGAGCCGGCCTACCTGCGCGACAACGTGGCCCTGACCCTGGCCGAGCAGCAGGCCTTGCGCGGGAAGCGTGCGCAGGCGTGATCACCCCGCCGGCCGCGCCTGCGATCCGCTGCGCGTGGCGGGCCCGCGCTGGGGGATGTGGCAAAATCGCCGCTTCTGCCGCCGTCGCCCCACCCATGCAGCTCCCGTCGATTCCCTCGCCGCGCCCCTGTCCGGCGCCCACCCGCACCCGTGCGCGGCCGGGCCGCTGACCGATGGCCGACGAAACCGGGCATCTCCCGCGCCGGCCCGCGCGCGTGCTCAAGGCCGCGCAGTGGTCCTGGCAGGGCCTGCGCGCGGCATGGCGCCACGAATCCTCCTTCCGCCTGGAGGTCTACCTGCTGGTGGTGCTGGCGCCGCTGGCGCTGTGGCTGGGGGCCAACGGGGTCGAGCGCGCGCTGCTGCTCGGTTCGCTGCTGCTGGTGCCGGCCGCCGAACTGCTCAATTCGGCGGTGGAAGCGGTGATCGAGCGCTATGGCGCCGAATACCACGAGCTGGCCGGGCGGGCCAAGGACATGGGGTCGGCCGCGGTCTTCGTATTGATGATGAACGTGCTGCTGTGCTGGGGCCTGGTCCTCGGCCCGCGGCTGCTTTGATGTGTGAAACGAACGTAGGAACCTGCGATGAACCTTGAATTCCTGGCCGACCCCAACGTCTGGCTGACCCTGGTCACCCTGAGTGCGCTCGAGATCGTGCTGGGCATCGACAACCTGGTGTTCATTTCCATCGCGGTGGGGCGGCTGCCGCCGGAGCGGCGCGATTTCGCCCGCAAGTTCGGCATCGGCGTGGCGTGCATCACCCGGATCCTGCTGCTGGTCTCGCTGGCGTTCCTTGCGCGGATGCAGCACGACCTGTTCAGCGTGTTCGGCATGGGCATTTCCACCCGCGACCTGGTGCTGGTGCTGGGCGGCGCGTTCCTGCTGGTGAAGGGCGCGATGGAAATCCGCGAGCTGATCACCGGCGGCCACGACGACGATCCGCGCACCACCAAGAGTTCGCAGGTGTTCTGGGTGGTGATCGTGCAGATCGCCATCATCGACATCGTGTTCTCGCTCGATTCGGTGATCACCGCGGTGGGCATCGCCGAGCACATCCCGGTGATGGTGGTGGCGATCCTGCTGGCGGTAGCGATCATGCTGCTGGCGGCCAACCCGCTGGGCCGCTTCATCGATGCCAACCCGACCATCAAGATGCTGGCGCTTGCGTTCATCCTGCTGGTGGGCATGATCCTGATCCTGGACGGCATCGACGTGCATGTGCCCAAGCCGTACATCTACTTCGCCATGGCCTTCTCGGTGCTGGTGGAGACGCTCAACCTGCTGATGCGCCGCAGCGCGCTGCGCAAGCAGGTGCCGGGCGCCGGCGAGTTCTGATGAGCAACGGTGCGCCGGCCGGCCATGGCCTGCGCGCCGGCGACAACGGCACAATAGGACCTTCGCAGCACTGGCAGGCACCATGATCGTCCTTCACCAGATCGACCCCATCGCGTTGTCGCTCGGGCCTTTGCAGGTGCACTGGTACGGGGTGACGTACCTGCTGGCCTTCGCCACCGCCTGGTGGCTGGGGCAGCGGCGGGTCAACGCGGGCCGCGTGCCGGGCGTGGACGCCAACGGGTTTTCCGACCTGCTGTTCTACGGGATGCTCGGGGTGATCCTGGGCGGCCGCCTCGGGTATGTGCTGTTCTACGCGCTCGACGACGCGCTGCGTGACCCGCTGATGGTGCCGCGCCTGTGGGACGGCGGCATGAGCTTCCATGGCGGATTCCTTGGCGTGCTGGCCGCGTGCTGGCTTTGGTCGCGCCGGCAGCGCCTGCACTTCTTCGACACCATGGATTTCGTTGCGCCGCTGGTGCCGCTGGGGTTGGGCTTCGGCCGCATCGGCAACTATGTCGGCGGCGAGCTGTGGGGCAAGTACACCGGGGCCGGCTGGGGCGTGGTGTTCCCGACCGGCCTGCCGGAACGTTTCCGCGGCCTGGACCCGGCGGCGCTGAAGGCGCAGTTCGATGCCGGTGCGCTGGACGCGTTCGCGCGCCATCCCTCGCAGCTGTATCAGGCCTTGCTCGAGGGCGCGGTGATGTTCGGCGCGCTGTGGTGGTTCTCGCGCCGTCCGCGTCCCCGCTATGCGGTGTCCGGCCTGTTCGCCCTGCTGTACGGCGTCTTCCGCTTCGTGGTGGAGTTCGTGCGCGTACCCGATGCCCACGTCGGCTACCTGGCCTTCGGCTGGCTGACCATGGGCCAGGTGCTGAGCCTGCCGCTGGTGGCGCTGGGCCTGTTGCTGCTGTGGCGCTCGCACCGCGCGCCGGTGCTGCAGCCGGTGCCGCCGGCCACGGGGGACGCGGCGTGAAGCAATACCTGGAACTGCTGGCCCACGTGCTGGAGCACGGCGCCGCCAAGTCCGACCGTACCGGCACCGGCACCCGCAGCGTGTTCGGCTGGCAGATGCGCTTCGACCTGGGCCAGGGCTTCCCGCTGGTGACCACCAAGAAGCTGCACCTGCGCTCGATCATCCACGAGCTGCTGTGGTTCCTGAAGGGCGAGACCAACATCGCCTACCTGAAGGACAACAAGGTCAGCATCTGGGACGAATGGGCCGATGCGCACGGCGAACTGGGCCCCGTGTATGGCAAGCAGTGGCGGCGCTGGACCGGCAGCGACGGCCGCGAGATCGACCAGGTCCGCTGGGTGGTGGACGAGATCGCGCGCAACCCCGATTCGCGCCGGCTGATCGTCTCGGCCTGGAACGTGGCCGACCTGCCGGCGATGGCGCTGATGCCGTGCCACACGATGTTCCAGTTCTACGTGGCCGACGGGAAGCTGAGCTGCCAGCTGTACCAGCGCAGTGGCGACATCTTCCTGGGCGTTCCTTTCAACATCGCCAGCTATGCGCTGCTGACCCACATGGTGGCCCAGGTGACCGGGCTGGCGGTCGGCGATTTCGTCCACACCCTGGGCGATGCGCACCTGTACTCCAACCACGTCGAACAGGCGCGCGAGCAGCTTGCACGCACGCCGCGCGCGCTGCCGACGCTGCGGCTGAACCCGGCGGTGACCGACCTGTTCGGCTTCACCCACGACGACATCGCGATCGAAGGCTACGATCCGCTGCCGGCGATCAAGGCACCGGTGGCGGTGTGAGCGGGGGCGGCGGGCGTGATCCCCGGCACCCGCCGCGGCTCAGCCTCATCGCCGCGCTGGACCGCAACCACGGCATCGGTCGCGGCAACGCGATGCCGTGGCACCTGCCGGACGATTTCCGCCACTTCAAGGCGCTGACCCTGGGCAAGCCGATCCTGATGGGGCGCAAGACCGCCCAGTCGCTGGGCCGGGCACTGCCGGGCCGGACCAACCTGGTGCTGACCCGCAGCGGCCAGGTGCCGTTTGCCGGGATGCAGGCGGTGGCCTCGCTGGACCAGGCGCTGGCGCTGGCAGCGGCACAGGGCGCCGGCGAGCTGTGCGTGATCGGCGGCGGCGAGGTCTATGCGCTGGCGATGGCGCACGCCGATGCGATGCACCTCACCCATGTGGACACCGTGGTGGAGGGTGCCGATGCGTTCTTCCCGGCCTGGGATCCAGGGCAGTGGCAGGAAACCTCGCGCGAAGCACACGCGGCCGACGACCGCCACGCGCACGCCTTCGAGTTCGTGGAATACCAGAAAATTCCCTCACAAGGCGGCCGATGATCGTGACACGGTGTGGTGCGATGCCTGCTGACGGGAAGTCAAGGAGGAGGCTGTGGCCGCAGGCCGCAGCCGGGGGACATGAGCGGCGGCAGGCATCGCGCCGCACCGCCGCAACCTTGCCTCCCGCCGCAACCTAATCCTTGCGCAAGTGCGGCGGGATTGCAGATACGTCGCGCCCGGCAACCTGCACCACGCGCAGTTCATCGCAGTCCAGTTGCAGGGCCGTGAGCTTCCCGCCCCAGACCGCGCCGGTGTCGATGGCGTGCACGCCCTGGGTGAGGGTGAGGCCCAGCGTGGACCAGTGGCCACAGACGATCTTCAGGTCGCGCTCGGCGCGGCCGGGAGCGGCGAACCAGGGATACAGGCCGGCGGCCTGGGTGCCGGGCGCACCCTTCTCGTCGATCGCGATGCGCCCGCGCGGCGTGCAGTAACGGGCGCGGGTGAACCAGTTGATGATCGCCCGCCAGCGTTCATGGCCGCGCAGGCCCGGCGACCAGTTCGGCTTGTCACCGTACATGTTGCGCAGCAGGTTGCGGTAGCCGTCGCCCTGCATCTGGCGTTCGACCTCGGCCGCGTATTGCTCGGCCTGCTGGGTGGTCCACTGCGGGGCCAGGCCGGCGTGCACCATCATCCAGCCCATCGCGCGGTCGGCATGCACCAGCTTCTGCTGCCGCAGCCAGCCAAGCAGCACGTCCGCGTCCTCGGCCAGGACCACGCGCTGCAGGTCCATGTTGACCTTGCGCTTCTCGGCCTGCGAGCGCTCGCCGATGGCCAGCAGCGACAGATCGTGGTTGCCCAGCACCACCACCGCCTGCTCGCGCAGGGAGTGGACCAGGCGCAGGGTTTCCAGCGACTGGCCGCCGCGGTTGACCAGGTCGCCACAGAACCACAGGCGGTCGGCCGCCGGGTCGAAGCGGATCTTCTCGAGCAGCCGCCGGGTGGCGTCGTAACAGCCTTGCAGGTCGCCGATGGCCCAGATGCTCATCGCCGCGGCCTCAGTGCAGGATCCGCGGGACGGTCAGCAGGAACGGGGCGATGGGCGCGTCGAAGCGGGTGCCGTCGGCCGCCAGCATGTCGTAGCGGCCGTGCATGGCGCCATCGCCGGTCTCCAGCACCACCCCGGAGGTGTACTCGAAGTCCTCGCCCGGCTCCAGCCAGGGTTGCTCGCCGACCACGCCGTCGCCGTGGACTTCCTCGGTGCGGCCGTTGCCGTCGGTGATGCTCCAGTGGCGCGCCATCAGGCGCGCGGCGACGCTGCCACGGTTGCTGATGCGGATGGTGTAGACGAAGACGTAGCGGCCGGCGTCCGGCTCGGACTGGTCGGCGAGGAAGCGCGGGGTCACGTCCACGTTGATCGCATACGGCGTATCGGGCTGCTGCATGCCGACAGTTTAAGCGAAGGGCGTGACGGTCGAGGCGAGGCCGGCCGGCACGGGCCGCGCTGCCGGCAGCGCGCGGCGCCCCGCGCAGGTCATCGGCCCCCGGCATTGGCCAGGCGCACGAACGCTGCCACGTCGATCTGCTCGGCGCGCGCATCCGGGCTGACACCGGCGGCTTCGAACTGGATGGCGTCGCACACGCCGTTCAGGGCGTTGCGCAGGGTCTTGCGGCGCTGGCCGAACGCCGCGCGCACGACATCGGCGAAGCGCGCCCGATCATCGATGCCGACGCTGGCCGGGTCGCGCGGCAGCAGCCGGACCACGGCCGAATCCACCTTGGGTGGTGGCCGGAACGCACCGGGCGGCACCACGAACAGCGGCTGCACCTGGCACCAGGCCTGCAGCATCACGCTCAGGCGGCCGTAGACCTTGCTGCCGGGCGCGGCGCTCATCCGGTCGACCACCTCCTTCTGCAGCATGAACACCATGTCGGTGATCGACGCGGCGTGGTCCAGCGCGTGGAACAGGATCGGCGAGGAGATGTTGTAGGGCAGGTTGCCGACCAGGCGCAGCGGAGTGCCGGCGGCCAGCGCGGTGAAATCGACCTGCAGCACGTCGCGGTGGATGACGTCCAGTTCGCCGACGCCGTCGGCCATCGCCAGCAGCGGGGCGATCAGGTCGCGGTCGAACTCGATCACGGTCAGGCTGCCATGGCGGCGCAGCAGCGGCAGGGTGATGGCGCCCTGGCCGGGGCCGATCTCCACCAGCCGGTCACCGGGCCTGGGCGACACCGCCTGGACGATGCGCTCGATGTAGCTGCGGTCATGCAGGAAGTGCTGGCCCAGCGACTTCTTCGGCAGGTGACGGGTACTCATGCGCCATTATCGCCGGATGTGGAGGCGCGGTGCTGCGCGGCCGTGGACCGGGCGCCGCCGGTCAATCCATCCCCAGCTTCTTGAGCTTGTAGCGCAACGCGCGGAAGGTGATGCCCAACTGCGCGGCGGTGCGGGTCTTGTTCCAGCGATTGTCCTCCAGCGCCTTCTGGATGGCCGCGCGCTCCAGTTGCTCGATGTAGGAGGGCAGGGCGCCGGTGCCTGGATCCAGGTCCAGCACCGCTTCCTGGTGCGCGGCGTGGGCCGGGCCGGATTCGGCGCCAAGCCGGACCGGGACCTGCGGCAGGTGCAGGTCGGCCGCGTCGACGCGGTCACCATCGGCCATGGCCAGTGCGCGCTCGAGCACGTTCTCCAGTTCGCGCACATTGCCGGGGAAGGGGTAGCTGGCCAGTGCGGCCAGCGCCGCCTCGGTCAGTTCGGGCGGATGCCGCTCCTGGCCGGCGGCCAGGCGGGCGAGGATGGCGTGGGCCAGTTGCGGCAGGTCGCCGGTGCGCTCGCGCAGCGGCGGCACCCGCAGCTCGATCACGTTGATCCGGTAGTACAGGTCGTGGCGGAAGCGGCCGTCGGCCACCAGCGCGCCAAGATCCTTGTGGGTGGCCGACAGGATGCGCACGTCCACCGGCACCTCGCCGGGCGCGCCGACCGGACGCACCGACTTTTCCTGGATCGCGCGCAGCAGCTTGACCTGCATCGCCAGCGGCAGCTCGGCCACCTCGTCCAGGAACAGGGTGCCGCCGCTGGCGGCCTGGAACAGGCCCGGCTTGTCGGCATGGGCGCCGGTGAAGCTGCCCTTCTTGTGGCCGAAGAACTCGCTTTCCATGAGTTCGGCCGGGATCGCGCCGCAGTTGACCGGCACGAACGGCCCGGCCGTGCGTGCGCCCTGCTCGTGGATGGTGCGCGCAACCAGCTCCTTGCCCACGCCCGACTCGCCCAGGATGTAGACCGGCGCCTGGCTGCGCGCGACCTTGGCGATGGTGGCGCGCAGGGTGTCCATGGCCGCGGAGTCGCCGAGCAGGCGGCTGGCCTGCTCCTGCGGTGGCGCGGCGCGCAGGCGCTCGCTGTTGTTCAGTTCCAGCGCGTGCCGGACCAGGCCGCGCAGCACGTTGATGTCCACCGGCTTGCTGACGAAGTCGAACGCCCCCGCCTTCAGCGCCTCCACCGCCAGGTCCATGTTGCCGAAGGCGGTGATCATGGCCACCGGGGTCTGCGGGTGGTGGCGCGCGATCTCGCCCACCAGCTCGATGCCGTTGCCGTCCGGCAGGCGCATGTCGGTCAGGCACAGGTCGTAGTGGCCGCGACCCAGCAGCTCGCGCGCCTCGCTCAGGTTGGCGGCGGTATCCACGCGCAGGCCCATGCGGCCCAGGGTGAGGACCAGCAGCTCGCGGATGTCGCGTTCGTCGTCGACGATAAGGGCGCTGCGGCTCTGGGTCATGGCGCAAGACGATAGCGGACTGGCCGGCATGGGCCAAGCCGGCGTGCCGGGACGGTCACTCCGGCAGCATGTTGTGCGGGCCCGGCAGGGCCAGGCGGAAGCAGGCGCCGCCGCCGGGGACCGACACGTACTCCAGGGTGGCCTGGTTGGCCCGGCTCAGCTCGCGGGCGATGTACAGGCCCAGCCCGGTGCCGTGCTCGGAGGTGGTGAAGAACGGCCGGAACAGCTGCACCACCACGCCTTCGGGGATGCCGGGCCCGCGGTCGAGCACATCCACCAGCGCATTGCGCCCGGCCTGGAACACGCGCAGCCGGACCCGCGCCGGCTCCTCCATCACCCGCCCGTACTTGAGGGCGTTGTGCACCAGGGTGGTGAGGATCTGCTGCAGGTGGCGGGGGTCGGCCATGGCGGCCACCGGATGCGGCGGCAGCACCGCTTCCAGGCTGTCGGTTTCGATGGCCAGGGTCTGCCGGTATTCGTCCACGAAGCGGCGCACGAACCCGGCCAGCTCGATGTTCTCGGGCTTGGCGCGTTCGCGCCGGGCCAGGCCCAGCACGCTTTCGACGATGCCGTTGGTGCGCTGGCACTGCTGGTGGATGATCTGCAGCAGGCGACGCTCGGTATCGTCGATGGTGCGGCTTTCCTCCAGCAGCTGCACGGCGTAGTTGATGGCCGCCAGCGGGTTGCGGATCTCGTGCGCCAGGCTCGCCGAGAACCGGCCCAGCGTGGCCAGGGTCAAGGATTCGGCGCGCCGCGACACCACGGTGGCGTCGTCCAGGAACACCAGCACCACGTCACTGTCGGCCAGCAGGCGGGCAAAGCGCGGTTGCACTTCCGGGTGGTCCGGCTGCAATTGCATGGGGGTGTCGTCCACGTCCCAGCCGTTGCGCCAGCGCTGCAGGCGCCGCGCCAGTTCAGGCACCACCGCCGCCAGCGAGGTGCCGCCGGCACTGGTGGCCTCGCCCAGCAGCAGCGCCGCGGCCTCGTTGGCCAGGGTGATCTGCTGGTCGGCGTCCACCACCAGCACGCCGGTGCGCATGCGCCGGATGATCAGCTCGTTGATCTCCACCAGGCTGGCGACCTCGGCGGTGCGCCGGGCGGCAAGCTGCTGGCTGGAGCGCGCGCGCTGGCCGATCTGGTTGCCCAGCCAAGCCAGGGCCAGGTAGCTGGTGATGAACATCGACAGCTCGGCCAGCGAGCGCGGCGATGCGCCGCCCCCCAGGACCGACCAGACGAACTCGGCCACCATCGCCACCGATGCCAGCACCGCGACGGTGAGCGCATAGCGCAGCGGCAGCAGCATCGCCGCGGCGGCCACGTTGAACAGCAGCATCATGGCGATGCCCGCGCCCACCGATGGCAGTGCATGGGTGGCAAGGGTCGCGGCCAGGATGTCCAGGCAGGTGCCGCTGAACACCAGTGGCACCAGCCAGCGCTCGTTGCGGCTGACTGCCAGCAGCGCCAGCGAGGCCAGCAGGTAGACCACGGCCACCGTGCCGCCCAATGCCGCGCTGCGCGGCGAGCCGACCATCTCGCTCAACGGGCTGAACACCAGCGCGGCCACGAGCCCGGCCTCCAGCACCCGGTACAGGGCGAAGAAGTAGAGCTCGCGCGTGGGGATCGATTCGATGCGCTGGATGAGCGAAGCGTGGGGCACGCGTGGTTCCCGGTTCGCGGCTGCAGGCCAGTATAGGGAATCCCGCGCCCCCGGTTGCGCGGCTGGCCGGCCTGCCGCCTGGCAATTGAATGCCTTCGGTTTCAGCGACTTGTGCCGGTGGCCGGGCCGCAGCCGCCGGCACGGGGCCGGCATGCGGGTGGCATGGCGGCCGGACGCGGCAGTACCGGCGTTTTGCACCGCCGGGTCCGGTCGGCGACAATACTGCCCCCCGTCCGCACGCCCCGCCTGCTTCGGCTGGCCCGCCCGTGCCCGGCGGTCATTCCCCACCCCACTGGTGAAGCATGAATTTCCACGAGTACCAGGCGAAACAACTGTTTGCCGACTATGGCATTCCGGTCCCGGCAGGTCGCGTCGCCTCCACCCCGGCAGAAGCGGTCGATGCGGCCAAGGCCCTCGGCAGCGGCCCCTGGATGGTCAAGGCCCAGATCCACGCCGGTGGCCGCGGCAAGGCCGGCGGCGTCAAGTTCTGCAAGACCACCGATGAGGTGTTCAACGCCGCCATCGGCATGCTCGGCACGAAGATGGCCACCTACCAGTCCGCCGGCGTGGCGCTGCCGGTGAACCAGGTGCTGGTGACCGAGGCCGGCGAGATCGCCAAGGAGCTCTACCTGTCGGTGCTGGTGGACCGCGGCAGCAAGTCGATCACCTTCATCGCCTCGTCCGAGGGCGGCGTGGACATCGAGACGGTGGCCGCGGAAACGCCGCACCTGATCCAGACCCTCAACGTCAAGTTCGTCGAAGGCCTGCAGCCGTACCAGGCGCGCAATGTCGGCTTCGCCCTGGGCCTGACCGCCAAGCAGACCGGCCAGCTGGTCAAGATCATGACCGGGCTGTACCGGCTGTTCAACGACAAGGACCTGTCCCTGGTCGAGTTGAACCCGCTGGCGATCCTGGACAGCGGCGACCTGTACGCGCTGGACGGCAAGGTCAATTCCGACGACAACGCCAGCTTCCGCCATCCCGACCTGGTCGCCATGCGCGACAAGAGCCAGGAGGACGAGACCGAGGTGCTGGCCAGCCAGCACGACCTCAACTACGTCACCATGGACGGCAACATCGGCTGCATGGTCAACGGCGCCGGCCTGGCGATGGCGACCATGGACGTGATCAAGCTCAGCGGCGGCGAGCCGGCCAACTTCCTGGACGTGGGCGGCGGCGCCACCAAGGAGCGGGTGACCACCGCGTTCAAGCTGATCCTGTCCTCGGACAAGGTCAAGGCGATCTTCGTCAACATCTTCGGCGGCATCGTCCGCTGCGACATGATCGCCGAGGGCATCATCGCCGCGGTCAAGGACGTGGGCGTCAAGGTGCCGGTGATCGTGCGCCTGGAGGGCACCAACGTGGAGGAAGGCAAGAAGCTGCTGAAGGAAAGCGGCCTGGCCATCGTCCCCGCCGACGACATCAACGACGGCGCCAGGAAGTCGGTCGCCGCGGTCGCCTGATCCTGACGGCGACGGATATGGCGTGAATCCGGCCTCCCCCCTTGAGTCAAGGGGGTGGATCGTCGCGAAGCGGCGAGACGGGGGTTGTGGAGGAGCGCACCGGGACATCGGCGCAGCCGATGTCTGGTCTCCGGAAGCCGGCATCTTTAACGAAATTCGAGGATTTCAAGCATGTCCGTTCTTATCAACAAGAACACCAAGGTGATCGTGCAGGGCTTCACCGGCCAGCAGGGCACCTTCCACGCCGAGCAGATGGTCGAGTACGGGACCAAGGTCGTCGGTGGCGTCACCCCGGGCAAGGGCGGCCAGACCCACATCGGCCTGCCGGTGTTCAACACCGTCGTCGATGCGGTGCAGGCGACCGGTGCCGATGCGTCGGTCATCTATGTGCCGCCGGCATTCGCGGCCGATGCGATCCTGGAAGCCGCCGCCGGTGGCATCAAGGTCATCGTGTGCATCACCGAGGGCATCCCGGTGCTGGACATGCTGCGGGTCAAGAACGTGCTCAACGGTTACGAGGACGTGGTGCTGATCGGCCCCAACTGCCCTGGAGTGATCACCCCGGGCGAGTGCAAGATCGGCATCATGCCGGGCCATATCCACAAGCCGGGCAAGATCGGCATCGTTTCGCGCTCGGGCACGCTGACCTACGAGGCGGTCAAGCAGACCACCGACGTGGGCCTGGGCCAGTCGACCTGCATCGGCATCGGTGGCGACCCGATCAACGGCCTGAACTTCGTCGATTGCCTCAAGCTGTTCAACGAGGATCCGCAGACCGAGGGCATCATCATGGTCGGCGAGATCGGCGGCAGCGCCGAGGAGGAGGGCGCCGAGTACATCAAGAACCACGTCCGCAAGCCGGTCGTGGGCTTCATCGCCGGCGCATCGGCCCCTCCGGGCAAGCGCATGGGCCATGCCGGCGCGATCGCGTCGGGCGGCCAGGGCACGGCCGAGGGCAAGTTCGCGGCGATGGAGGCTGCAGGCGTGACCACGGTGCGTTCGCCGGGCGACCTGGGCGCGGCGATCAAGGCCCGCCTGGGCGGCTGATCGCAACTGCGCGCGTACACGTAGAAGGCCGCCTCCGGGCGGCCTTTTTCGTGGGTCTCATCCACTTTGCGGGAACAGATGCGGCCAGGTGTGCAGGAATGCGGCGGCGGGCGGCCTGGTCGCGGCGGTGCGGCGCGATGCCTGCTGCCGCTCATGTCCCCCGGCTGCGGCCTGCGGCCACAGCCTCCTCCTTGACTTCCCGTCAGCAGGCATCGCACCACGCCGTCCAACGTTCATCGGCCGCCGCTTGTAGGAGCCGGTCTTGCCGGCGACCCGATGCGCGCTACGGCATTGCCACACACCCCACCCACCGCGGTCGCCGGCAAGACCGGCTCCTACAACAAAAGAGCGACGATGCGCTTCGGCCGCCGCACAAGGCAGGCATTGCATCACTCCGTATCACGTTCATCGGCCGCCACATGTAGGAGCCGGCCTTGCCGGCGACCGCGGTATGCAGCCCGGTCGCCGGCAAAGCCGGCTCCCACAAGGCGCATCCATGCTCCGCGCGAATGGCCAGGGCGCTTCGCCGGCGTTAATGCCCGGCTTCGGCTTTTCCATAGGCCGCCAGCCAGATCCAAAGCGATTTGGCATGTGGTGTGCTGACGGGAGGTCAAGGAGGAGGTCCTGGCCCGCAGGGCCGGGACCGGGGGACATGAGCGGCAGCACACCACATGCCGAAGCGCCGCAGCATCGCAACCGGATGCTCTTCGCTTCCGGGTGAAGGGACTTTTCGTAATGGCGACGACGAAGTGCCGCGGATTGCCGCGCAGTGTGCAGGGGATCAGTTACGCGCGTTGCCGCGGATCAGTCCGCCGTGCGGCGGCGCTCGTGCCGCCACAGCACTTCGCCCTGGCCGTCGGCGCGGGCCAGCACCCGGGCCAGCACGAACAGCAGGTCCGACAGCCGGTTGAGATAGCGCAACGCCTCCCCGCGAACCTCTTCCACCCGGGCCAGTGCCACCGCCTCACGCTCGGCGCGACGCACGATCGTGCGCGCCACGTGGCAGCGTGCGGCCGCCTCGCCGCCGGCCGGGAGGATGAACTCCTTGAGCGGCGGCAGGGTGTCGTTGTGGCGGTCCAGGTGCCGCTCCAGCGCATCGATGTCGGCGGCAGTGATGGCCGCGTGGCCGGGAATGCACAACTCCCCGCCCAGGTCGAAGAGCTGGTGCTGGATCGAGGTGAGCAGGTCGCGGATATCGTCCGCCACGCCGGGTGCAGCCAGGACCACGCCAATCGCCGAGTTGGCCTCGTCCACCGTGCCGAAGGCGCACACCCGCAATGCATCCTTGCCGGTGCGGCTGCCGTCGCCAAGGCCGGTGCTGCCATCGTCACCGGTGCGGGTGTAGATCTTCGAAAGCCGGTTGCCCATGCCTGCCGGAGGCCTTGCGCGGCGTCAGTCCGCGGTGCGGCCGGAACGGTCGCGCAGCAGCGGGCCGATGCGTTCGGCGGCCAGTTGCAGCGCCGCGGCAATCGCCACGTAGGTGCCGGCGGTGGACAGGTAGGCCGGCAGCCAGTCGGTGTAGTTCTTCCACCAGCCGGCCAGGCTCGGCTCGGCGACCACGTCGCTGGTCCAGTAGAAGGCGCCCTGGGCGAACAGGTGGCATACCACGACGCCGGCCACCAGCGCGGCCGCGGTGCGGCCCAGTGCTTCCCAGTCCGCGCCGGTGTAGTGGCGCCGCAGCCAGGCGCCGCCGGCCCACATCGCGGCGTAGGCGGGCACCAGGCCCCAGTAGCCGGCGGACATGCAGTAGTGGCCCCAGAAATCCATGCCCTGGCGGGAGATCACCTGCCAGTCCACCGCCACCCCCAGCGCCAGCAGCAGCGGGAATACCCAGCGGCCCCAGCCGCGCAGGTGGAAACCGGCGATGAAGAACACCGCCCAGCTCGCATCCGGCGGCGAGAAATGGTCGAACACGTGCGCGCGCGAGGCGGCCATCAGCAGGACCAGGACGGACAGGATGAAGGCGCGTTGGGTGGAGACGGTCATGGTGCACGTGAGGAATGGAAACTGCAGGCATTCTAGCCGAGCGGGGCCGGCGCCGGGCCGGGGGCCACCCGGTCGGCGCGGTGGCGGTCGCAGCGGTGCTCCGGCCCGGGCCGATGCAGGTGCAGGCGGCCGGGCGGGCGCACGCGGGTCCGTGGACGGTCCACGTATCATGTGCCGATGATCCGAACCCATGACGTGCTGATCGTCGGTGGCGGCCTGGTGGGCGCCAGCCTGGCGATCGCGCTGGAGCAGTTGCCGCTGGACGTCGCCCTGGTCGAGGCCAGTCCGGCCGGCGAACTGCCGCCGGTGTTCGACCAGCGCAACCTCAGCCTGGCGGCCGCCTCGGTCAAGGCGCTGGACGCGCTGGGCGTGACCGGCGCGCTGCACGCGCCAACCGGGCCGATCCGCCGCATCCATGTCAGCCGGGCCGGCGATTTCGGCAGCGTGCGCCTGGCCGCCGCCGACTACGGCCGCGACGCCTTCGGCCAGGTGGTGGTGGCGCGTGATTTCGGCCAGGCCCTTGAAGCCAGGCTGGCGCAGTTGCCCCGGCTCACCCGCTACCGGCCGGCGCGCTTCATCGCGCTTGACGATGCCGGTGGCGATGACACGCGCGGTGTACGCCTGGCTACCGGCGAAGGCGAGCTGCGGGTGCAGGCACGCCTGCTGGTGGCCGCCGACGGCAGCCACAGCCAGGTGCGCCAGTGCCTGGGTATCACCGCCCATGGCCACGACTACGGCCAGACCCTGTTCGTGGCGCGGATGCGCGCGGAGCGTGCGCCGGATGGAACCGCGTGGGAGCGGTTCACCGACAGCGGCCCCACCGCGCTGCTGCCACGCGGTGATCGCGCCTATGGCGTGATCCACGGCGTGCCCACCGCCGAGGCGGAGGCGGTGGCGGCGCTGGATGATGCGGCCTGGACCGCGCGCATCCAGCGCGTGTTCGGCTGGCGCGCCGGGCGCCTGCTTGAAGCCGGCCCGCGCAGCACCTACCCGATTGCCTCGCAGGTGGCCGATGCACTGGTGGCGCCGCGCGCGGTGCTGCTGGGCAACGCCGCCCAGACCATCCACCCGGTCGGCGCACAGGGCTTCAACCTGGGCCTGCGCGATGCGCTGACCCTGGCCGAGCTGCTGCACGCGCATGCAGGCGACCCCGGTGACGCGGCGCTGCTGCAGCGCCACGTGCAGCGCCGCGGCGAGGATCGCGCGCGCACCCTGGCCTTCTCCGATGGATTGGCGCGGATCACCGCCAACCGCGCCTCGCTGCTGCGCCCGTTGCGCAGCCTGGGCCTGCTGGCAGCCGATCGCAGCGGCTGGCTGCAGGCATGGCTGGTGGGCGGGGCGATGGGTTTTCGCGGCGACGTGCCGGAGCTGTGCCGGTGAGCCGCGCGCGCCTGGACGTGGTGGTGGCCGGTGGCGGCGTGGTCGGTGCGGCCTGTGCGCTGGCCCTGGCCCAGGCCGGCCTGGCCGTGGCGCTGGTGGAACCGCAGCCGGCGCCGCAATGGTCGGCGCAGGAGCCGGACCTGCGCGTGTTCGCGCTGGCCCCGGACAACGTCGCCTTGCTGCAGCGCATGGGCGTGTGGCCGCGGGTGCTGGCCGCGCGCGCGCAGGCATACCGGCGGATGCGGGTGTGGGATGCGGCCGGACGCGGCGAGCTCCAGTTCGACGCCGCGTCCATGGCCCGCGACGCGCTGGGCTGGATCGTGGAGAACGCCGTGCTGGTGGACCGGCTGTGGTCTGCGCTGGCGGCGGCCGGCGTGCGCCTGCATTGCCCGGCGCGGGTGGAGGCGATGGAACAGGATGCGGCGGGCGTGCGCCTGCGCCTGGACGACGGCCTGCGCCTGGACGCACGGATCGCCGTGGCCGCCGATGGTGCCGGCTCGGTGCTGCGCCGGCTGGCGGGAGTGGAGGTGGATGCGCACGACTATCGCCAGCGCGGCGTGGTCGGCTACGTCAGGGCCGCCGAGCCGCACCAGGACACGGCCTGGCAGCGCTTCCTGCCTGGCGGGCCCCTGGCGTTGCTGCCGTTCACCGACGGCCTGGTCTCGATCGTGTGGAGCCTGCCGGACGCCGAAGCGGCGCGGGTACTGGCGCTGGACGATGCCGGCTTCGCGATTGCGCTGACCGATGCGTCGGCCGCGCGCCTGGGATCGCTGGTGCCGGTCTCGGCCCGCGCCGCGTTCCCGCTGCGGCGGCAACTCGTGCGGCGGCAGGCCGCCGGACGCGTGCTGCTGCTGGGCGACGCCGCCCACGTGGTGCATCCGCTGGCCGGGCAGGGCGTGAACCTGGGCCTGCGCGACGTCGCCGCACTGGCCGCCGAAATCGAGGCCGCCGGACGCCGCCGCAGCGACTGGACCGCGCCGCACCGCCTGCAGCGCTGGGCGCGCCGCCGGCGCAGTGACAACACCGTGTCCGCGCTCGCGTTCGAAGGCATCGACCGGCTGTACTCCAACGATCGTCCGCTGGCCACCTTGGTGCGCGGTCCGCTGCTGGGGCTGGCCGGCAAGCTGCCGCCGCTGCGCCACGCGCTGTGGCGCCATGCCGCGGGCGACCCGTAGCCGCGCCCGGGAGCGCAGCCAGGGGATCGGCGGGATCAGCGCATCCAGCCGGCCAGTTCGTCCCGGTCCAGGCGGCCGTCGGCATTGGCGTCCACCGCGCGGAACTCGGCGGCCAGGGTCGGATTGGCTGCCGCTTCGTTGCGGTCGATGAGGCCATCGCCGTCCACGTCCAGCACCTCGAAGTCGATCCGGTAGTGGCCGACCACGCTGTCCGGTTCGAACGACCTGATGATGGTGCGCTCGTCGTGCGCGCCGTCGATCACCAGCATGCCGCTCTGGCGCTGGATCGGCGCCCGCGACGGCGTCGTGTCCGGCGGCAGCGGCAGCGGAACGGCCTGGGCCAGCACGCCGGCACTGCCCAGGGCGAGCGGCAGGCCGGCGATCATCAGGAAAGCGGGGCGAAGGCGGCGATCCATGGCGGTGGCCCAGGCGACGATGCCGCAGACCCTAGGCGCGCCGCGGTGAAGCGGCGGTAAACGCGCCTTCGTCGCGCCGCGTTTCAGGCCAGCACGATGCGGCGTCCGCCCTCGCGCGCGGACGCGAACGCCGCGTCGAGCACGCGCAGGTCGCGCAGGCCTTCCTCGCCCGGCGCCACCGGCGCGGTGCCCTCGAGGATGGCCAGTGCATCGTTGTCCATCTGGGTGGCCTGCTGGTAGGGCAACACGCCGGTGTTCGGGAACACCTGGCCATCGCTGGTGCGGCCGGTGATGCCGTCGTAGCCCTGGAATGGATCCAGCTCATACCAGCCGCGCTCGCAATCGACGTGCAGCAGGTTCATGTTGCGGCCGAAGCTGGTGGAACACTCGGCGACCAGGCCATCGGCGAATTCCAGGGTGAAGTACGTGGTCTCGTCCACCCCGTCGAACAGGTGCGGGCGCTGGATCTCGTGGCGCGCGCTCACCGCCACCGGTTCCTGCCCGGTGACGTAACGGGCGGCGTTGAGCGAGTACACGCCCATGTCGTACATCGCGCCACCGCCGTACTTTGCGACCAGGCGCCACGGCTTGTTGGCCGGGTCGACATCGTCATAGGCGTGGAAGCCGGCGTCGGCGCGGACCTTGAGGATCCGGCCGTAAGGCAGCTCGCGGGCCATCGCCATCAGCCGGCGGGTGTTGGCCTCGTGCTGCATCCGGTAGCCGATGGTGAGCTGCACCTTGTTGCCGCGGCAGGCCTCGATCATGGCCTCGCCTTCGGCTGCGTTCATCGCCATCGGCTTCTCGCACCACACGTGCTTGCCGGCCGCGGCCGCGCGCCGGGTCAGCGGCAGGTGCAGGTGGTTGGGGGTGACGATGTAGACCGCCTGGATGTCGGGGTTGTCGGCGATCCGGTCCAGGTCGTCGTAGCTGTAGACGTTGCGGTCGGCGATGCCGTACTTCTGCTGCCACACCGGAATCTTCTCCGGCGAGCCGGTGACGATGCCGGCCAGGTGGCAGTTGCGGGTCAGCTGCAGGGCAGGGGCGAGCAGGTGGCCGGCGTAGTAGCCCAGGCCGATCAGGGCCACGCCCACCGAATCCTTGCGCCGCGGCGCCGGTGTCTGCACACGCGTGGATGCGGCGGTCGCGGGCAGTGCGGCGCCCAGCCCGACCCCGGCCATTGCCACCAGCAGATGGCGACGGGTGATTCCGTGAAGCTGCATGTTCCCTCCCAGGATGATGCGTGGCCCAAGTACGCCACCTTGCCACAGCGCGTGCCGGGCATGGAATGGGCGGCAGTTGCGGGCCTGGCCCTGCGCTACGGCGCGGAGGTTGCGAAGACGGTGATCTCCTCGCGGTCGTGGTAGAGCTGGCGCGCGCGGATCGTGAGCGGGCGCCCGGCCTGGTCGGCGAGCAGGTCCAGGCACAGGCGGGTTTCCTGCCAGCGCTTCTTCATCGGCAGTTTGAGGTTGAACACCGCGTGCCGGCACCAGCCCTGCGCGAACCACTGCGCCATGCGCGCGGCAACCCGGATGGGTTGCTCGACCATGTCGCACACCATCCAGTCCAGCGCGCGCTGCGGCTGCCAGTGGAAGCCGTCGGCGCGCAGGTGCTCGACCAGGCCGGTGTCGAGCACGTGCGGGCGCAGGGGGCCGTTGTCCACCGAAGTCACGCGCAGGTGGTGGCGGGTCAGCACCCAGGTCCAGCCGCCGGGTGCGGCGCCCAGGTCGGCGGCGGTCATGCCCGGGCGCAGCAGGCGCTCGCGCTCGTCGGCGTCGAGCAGGACCAGGAACGCTTCCTCCAGCTTCAGCGCCGAGCGCGACGGCGCCTCGGGCAGCAGCTTCAGGCGCGGGATGCCCTGCGGCCATGGCGCGCTGTCGCGTGGATCGGCGCAGGCGAGCAGGGCGTGGTCGCCGGCGAGGAAGCACACGTGCAGGCGCGGCAGCCGCGGGTCTTCCTTCGCGGCCAGCAGGTCGGCCTTGCGCAGCGCCGGACGCAGCGCGTTGCCGAAGCTGCGCGCCAGCGCCGACAGCGGCTTGCCGGCATCGGAGTCCGGATGCTCCACCCACACGTCGCCGAACCGCAGCCCGGCCGGCAGTGCCGCCAGCAGCGGGGTGATCCGGTCTTTCGGGTCCAGGCCGCGCAGCTCGGCCAGCAGGCGCAGTTTCTGCCGGGCAAAGACCAGCCCGCGCAGCGGCAACGCCCGGCACAGCGCCCGTGCATCGTCGGCGTCGGCGGTGACGAACAGGGCGTGGCCGTCGTCGCGGCTGGCGCGGGCATAGCCGGCGATCCCGGCAGCGGCGGCGCGCTCGCCCAGTTCGGCCGCAAGCTCCGGCTCGAAGCCCTGGCGGCAGTAGCCGAGCAGGCCGTTCACCGCGGCCCCGGCGCGATGTGCGGCGGATGGCCGACGTGCATGCGGGCAGGCGCCATCAGTAACGCTCGCCGCCGGCCTCGCCATAGCGGCGCAGCACCGCGCGCGCCTGCTCGCGCAGGATGTCGCGATGCACCGTGATGCCGCGGCGCTCCAGCTCGCCGATCCAGTCGGCCGGCAGCGGGCCTTCGTCGAACTCGGTCAGTTCCACCACGTCCTCGCTGCGCGCGCCGATCAGCAGCCGGTCGATGCCGGCCCAGATGGTGGCGCCGTAGCACTGGCAGCACGGCTGCGAGGAGGCGGCCAGGACCACGGGCGAGACCACGTCATTGAGCCGCGGCGTATGCAGGCGCTGCTGGGCGAGCATGTAGGCCATGTTTTCCGCATGCGCCAGCGAGGTGGCGTGCGGCACCACGCGGTTCACGGCTGCGGCCAGCACCCGGTGGTCGGGGCCGAACAGCACCGCACCGAACGGCCCGCCGCTGCGCTCCTGCAGGTTGCGCCGCGACAGCTCGATCGCCAGCGCCACCTTGTCCTGGTCGCTGGCGAACACGGCATCCGGATCGAACGCCTCGTGGATCCAGGCCGGCAAGGTGAGGTGGATCTCGCTGCGCAGCATGGCGTGGTGCTCAGCGCGCCGACCAGGCGTCGCGCAGGGTGACGCTGCGGTTGAACACCGGCGCGTCGGCGCGGTGGTCATGGCGGTCGGCGACGAAGTAGCCGGTGCGCTCGAACTGGAACGACTGCTCGGGCGCCGCCAGCGCCGCGGCCGGCTCGACCCAGCCCTGGACGATCCGCTTCGAATCGGGGTTGAGGTGGTCGCGGTAGGTCTTGCCGCCGGTTTCGTCGTCCGGCTTTTCCACCACAAACAGGCGGTCGTAAAGGCGGATCTCGGCCGCCACCGCGTGCACCGCGCTGACCCAGTGGATGGTGCCCTTGACCTTGCGGTTGGCGCCTTCCATGCCCGGGCGCGATTCCGGGTCCAGCCAGCCGCGCAGCCCGGTCACGTTGCCGCTGGCGTCCTTGACCACCTCGTCGATGCGCACGATGCCGGCACCGCGCAACCGCGCCTCGCCACCGGGCACCAGCCGCTTCCAGCCCTTGGGCGGGACCTCGGCAAAGTCGTCGCGCTCGATCCACAGCTCGCGCGAGAACGGCACCTGGCGCTCGCCCTGGGCGGCATCCTTGGGGTGGTTGGGGAAGGTCAGCGACTCTTCATGGCCTTCCGGCAGGTTGCTGAGCACCAGCTTCAGCGGGTCGACCACGGCCATGCGTCGCGGCGCGGTGGCGTCCAGGTCGTCGCGCAGGCAGCCTTCCAGCACCGAGAAGTCGATCACCGAGTTCTGCTTGCTGATCCCGACACGGTCCACCAGCAGGCGCAGCGAGGCAGGGGTGTAGCCGCGCCGGCGCAGGCCCTGCAGGGTGTACATGCGCGGGTCGTCCCAGCCGTCGACCAGGCGCTCTTCCACCAGCTGGGTCAGCTTGCGCTTGCTCATCACCGTATAGCTGATGTTGAGGCGCGAGAATTCGATCTGGCGCGGCTTGGCCGCTTCCTTCGGCAGGCCCTTGGCCAGCAGCGGCTCCAGCAGCTCCGGGTTGCCGGCCAGGTCGACGTTGTCCACGCACCAGTCGTACAGCGGGCGGTGGTCCTCGAACTCCAGCGTGCACAGTGAATGGGTGATGCCCTCGATCGCGTCGCCCAGGGCGTGGGCGATGTCGTACATCGGGTAGATCGGCCACTCATTGCCGGTGTTCTGGTGCTCGACGTGCTTGATCCGGTACAGCGCCGGGTCGCGCATGTTGATGTTGCCGCTGGCCATGTCGATCCGCGCGCGAAGGGTGCGGCTGCCGTCGGGGAACTCGCCCGCGCGCATGCGCCGGAACAGGTCCAGGCTCTCTTCGGCGCTGCGGTTGCGCCAGGGCGATTCGCGGCCCGGCTCGGTCAGGGTGCCGCGGTACTCGCGCACCTGTTCGGGCGAGAGGTCGCACACGTAGGCCTTGCCGTCGCCGATCAGCTTCTCGCACGCCAGGTAATACACCCCGAAGTAGTCCGAGGCGTGGCGCAGGCTGGCCCACTCGAACCCGAGCCAGCGCACGTCGTCCTGGATCGCGCGCACGAACTCGGGGTCCTCGCGGGCCGGGTTGGTGTCGTCGAAGCGCAGGTTGCAGCGCCCGTCGAACTCGGCGGCGATGCCGAAGTCCAGGCAGATCGCCTTGGCGTGGCCGATGTGCAGGTAGCCGTTGGGCTCGGGCGGGAAGCGGGTGCGGATGGCGGTGTGCTTGCCGCTGGCCAGGTCCTCGCGGACGATCTGGCGGATGAAGTCCCGCTTCTCCGGGGCGGCGGCATCGGCCGCGTGCGGGGCAGTGGCAGGGGAAGAGGCGTTGTCGGACATGGGGCGGGCAGGGAGCGGGGGCAATCCCACAGTCTAGCCGAGGCCGTCGGCGGTGGCCGGTTCACTGTGTCCGCGCGCGGTGGCGGCGTATGCTGGACGGTGCCATCGTCGGAGCCATCCTGCCGTGCAACTCGTCTACCGCGCCCAGAACCTGATCGACGCGCACCTGGCCAAGCATGCGCTGGAAGATGCCGGCATCCCCGCCTTCGTGTTCGGCGAAAGCCTGCTGGGCGGTGCTGGCGAGCTGCCGTTGTTCGGAGTGCTGCGGGTCTGCGTGCCCGACGCCTGGGAGCCGCAGGCCGATGCCGCGCTGCAGGCCGCCGGCCTGCGCGAGCCGCCTGCGGACCCGGCGCCCGATGGCGTCCCCGGCCTGTTGCCTGCCTGAAGGAGGAACCCATGAACTCCGGACCGAACCTGGGCGTTGGCGCATGGAAGCAACGCCCGCCGCGGCCGCAGGACCTGCTGCCCGGCCGCGCCGAACCACTGGTGCCGCCCGCTGCCCATCACGTGCACGGGCGCCCGTTGCAGGGCGACTTCCCCGGCATGGAAACCATTGACCTGGGGCTGGGCTGCTTCTGGGGCGCGGAGCGGCGCTTCTGGCAGTTGCCCGGCGTGTTCACCACCGCGGTGGGATATGCCGGCGGTGGCACGCCCAACCCCACCTACGAGGAAGTGTGCTCCGGCCGCACCGGGCATGCCGAAGTGGTGCGGGTGGTGTATGACCCGGCGCAGGCCGACCTGGCCACCTTGCTCAAGGTGTTCTGGGAAAGCCACGATCCCACCCAGGGCATGCGCCAGGGCAATGACCTGGGCACCCAGTACCGCTCGGTCGTGTACTGCCAGACGGCGGTGCAGTACGAGGCGGCGCTGGCCAGCCGCCAGGCCTATGAGGAGCAGTTGCGGCTGGCCGGCTATCCGCCGGTGACCACCGAGGTCCTCTATCCGGCGCCGGCCTTCCACTATGCCGAGGCCTATCACCAGCAGTACCTGGCCAGGAATCCCAACGGCTATTGCGGGCTGGCGGGCACCGGGGTGTCCTGCCCGGTCTGAAGCGCAGTCTTCGGCCGAGCGCCACGGGTGGCCTGCGTCACCGGCCGCGTCCGGCCCGGCGTGGAGGCGGGCCGGCACGCGCATGCGCGGCCAGCCCGGTCCCGCCGGTGGCCCGGGCTTATGCCAGGCGCTTGGCGATATCGGCGCGCAGCGCGTCCAGGTCCTTGGCGAAGGTGGCGATGCCCTCGGCAAGCTTGTCGTTGGCCATCGCATCGGCGGCCAGGTCGGCGGCAAAGCTGGTGGCGTTGACCGGCGCGGCGGCCGCGTCCTCGCGTGCAACCGGCTCCAGCTTCCGCTGCACCGTGCCGGTGGAGCCTTCCAGTTCCTCCAGCAGCTCGGGCGAGATGGTCAGGCGGTCGCAGCCTGCCAGCGCCAGGACCTGGTCGGCCGAGCGGAACGAGGCGCCCATCACCACCGTGTCGTGGCCGCGGCGCTTGAATTCGCGGTACACCCCGCGCACGAACTTCACGCCCGGATCCTCGTCGATGGTCGCCGGCACCTGGCCGCGCGCCTTGTACCAATCCAGGATGCGGCCCACGAACGGCGAGATCAGGAACGCGCCGGCCTCGGCGCAGGCCAGCGCCTGGGTCGGGTTGAAGATCAGGGTCAGGTTGCAGTCGATGCCCTCGGCCTGCAGCTGGCGCGCGGCCTCCACGCCCTCCCAGGTCGCGGCGACCTTGATCAGGATGCGGTCGCGCGGCACCCCGCGCTCGGCGTACATGGCCACGAACTTGCGCGCCTTGGCCACGGTGGCGGCGGTGTCATGGGCCAGGTCGGCATCGACCTCGGTGGAGACGCGGCCGGGCACCAGGGTGCTGAGCATCGCGCCCACGCCCACGGTGAGGCGGTCTGCAACCTCGTCCACCAGCGCCTTGTCGCTTGCCGGCTTGCCCTGGGCGCGTGCCCAGCCCAGCTCGCGGTCGATCAGGTCGGCGTACACCGGCAGCACCAGCGCCTTCTTCACCAGGGTGGGGTTGGTGGTGCAGTCGATCGGCTTGAGGCGCTTGATGGCCTCGAAATCGCCGGTGTCGGCGACGATCACGGACAGCTCGCGAAGTTGCGCGAGCCGGGAGGGAGAGGTGGTGGTGGTGTCGGTCATCGGAATCTGGGCTCTGGAATGCGTGGGAGACAGCTATCCATCCTAAGCCCTTGCGGGCCCGGTGGTGGAGGCGGCGCCAGCCCTGCGGTCTGTTGTATCTGCAACCATCCGCTGGCGCACGATCGTGTCCTGTGGCAACAGGTATGGGGGCACCGATGGCGCCATGCAAGGGTGCCGGCGCCGTCCGCGCGCGCGTCGCGGCAACGGGGACGCTGCCGCCGCGCGAGGCGATGTGGTAGTTTTCCCTGCCTTTCAGGAGCCCTCATGACCACTCGCCGTCGCACCAAGATCCTTGCCACCCTGGGACCGGCCACCGATCCGCCGGGCGTGCTGGAGGCGTTGTTCCGCGCCGGCGTGAACGTGGTCCGCCTCAATTTCTCCCACGGCGACCCGGCCGGCCACGCCAAGCGGGCCAGCGAAGTGCGCGCGGCCGCGCAGCAGGCCGGTGTCGAGGTCGGCATCCTGGCCGACCTGCCGGGCCCGAAGATCCGCATCGAGCGCTTCGCCCAGGGCAAGGTGACGCTGAAGGCCGGCGATCGCTTCGACCTGGTCGCCGCCGCCGATGTCCCGCCCGGTGATGCCACCCAGGTCGGGGTCAGCTACCTGGGGCTGCCTGGCGACCTGAGCGCCGGCGACGTGCTGCTGCTGGACGACGGCCTGATGCAGCTGAAGGTGGTGGAGGTGCAGGGCGAGCGCATCGTCAACACCGTGCTCAATGATGGCGTGCTGTCCGACCGCAAGGGCTTGAACAAGCTGGGCGGCGGCCTGTCGCTGGGCGCGCTGACCGACCACGACAAGGAACTGATCGGCATCGCCGCCAAGATCGGCGTGGACTTCATCGCCGTGTCCTTCTGCCGCAACGCGCAGGACATGAATGACGCCCGTGCCATCACCCGCGCGCATGGCTGCGACGCGGCACTGGTGTCCAAGATCGAGCGCACCGAGGCCATCGAGAACCTGACCGAGATCGTCGAGGCTTCGGACGTGGTGATGGTCGCCCGCGGCGACCTGGGCGTGGAGATCGGCGATGCCGAGCTGCCGGGCCTGCAGAAGAAGATCATCAAGGAGTCGCTGGCGCAGAACAAGGTGGTGATCACCGCCACCCAGATGCTGCAGTCGATGGTGGAAAGCCCGATGCCCACCCGCGCCGAGGTGCTGGACGTGGCCAACGCGGTGATCGACGGCACCGATGCGGTGATGCTGTCGGCCGAGACCGCCGCGGGCGCCTACCCGGTGCGCGCGGTCGAGGCGATGGCTCGCATCTGCCTGGGGGCCGAGCGCCAGTTCCAGACCCTGGCCGACTTCGGCAAGGCCCAGGGCAACCTGGAGCGCGCCGACCAGGCCATCGCCATGGCCACCATGTTCCTGTCCGAGCACATCGGCGTGCGCGCGATCGTGGCCATGACCGAGTCCGGCGGCACTGCGCGCTACCTGTCCCGGTTCCGGGCCAGTGCGCCGATCTACGCGATCACCCGCCACGACGGCGCGCGCCGTCGCATGGCGATGATGCGCGATGTGTTCCCGATCGGCTTCGACAGCCGCGGCCTGACCCCGCGCGAGGCCGCGCGCGGCAGCATCCGCCTGCTGGTGGATGCCGGCATGCTGGCGCCCGGTGACCGGGTGGTGTTCACCAGCGGCGAGCACATGGAAACCCACGGCGCCACCAACACCCTGCGCCTGCTGGAAGTGGGTGGCGACGGCCGCGCCAGCGGCCTGGGCGACCTGTAAACACTGCGCCGGGCCAGGCTTGAACGCACACGGGCGCCGCAAGGCGCCCGTGTCGTTTCCGGCGCGTCGTGCTGCCGTGCAGGCGCCGGCTTGCCGGCCATCCCATCCTGCAGCGCACAGGCAGGACCGGCCGTGCGGGACGTGCCGCCGTGGCGGCGGTTTTCCGCGCCTGCGGCCGCATCGCGGCGGGGTGGTGCATGCCGGGCCGTCGCGGCCCGGCGGCTATACTCTGCGGCCCCTCCCACGTCGTGCGCAGGTATCCCCATGAGCATCGAGCAGCTTGCCGAAACCGCCCTGGCCATGGTCGCGCCGGGCAAGGGCATCATTGCGGTCGACGAGTCGACCGCCACCATCGGCAAGCGCTTTGCCGCAGTGGGCATCGACAACAGCGAGGAGCACCGCCGCGTCTACCGCGAGCTGCTGCTGACCACGCCGAAACTGTCCGAGCACATTTCCGGCGCGATCCTGTACGACGAGACGCTGCGCCAGTCCACCCGCGATGGCGTGCCGTTCGCCCGGTACATGGCCGAGCACGGCATGATCCCGGGAATCAAGGTGGATTCGGGTACGGTGCCGCTGGCCGGCTTCCCCGGCGAACTGGTCACCGAGGGCCTGGACGGCCTGCGCGCGCGGCTGCAGGAGTACTACCGGCTGGGTGCGCGCTTCGCCAAGTGGCGCGCGGTGATCAACATCGGCGATGACATCCCCACCGGCACCTGCATCGACGTCAATGCCCATGCCCTGGCCCGCTATGCCGCACTGTGCCAGGAGCAGGGCCTGGTGCCGATGGTGGAGCCGGAAGTGCTGATGGATGGCGACCACGACATCGAGACCGCCTACGAGGTCACCGAGGCCGTGCTGCGTTCGGTGTTCGGCGCGCTGTACGAGCAGAACGTGCTGCTGGAAGGCACCATCCTGAAGACGTCGATGGTGGTGTCCGGCAAGGATTGCGCAGAACAGGCCGACGTGCAGGAAGTGGCCGAGTCCACCCTGATGTGCCTGAAGAGCACGGTGCCGGCGATCCTGCCGGGCATCGTGTTCCTGTCCGGCGGGCAGGGCGACGAGGATGCCACTGCGCACCTGGATGCGATCAACCGGCTCGGCCCCAATCCGTGGCCGCTGAGCTTCTCCTATGGCCGGGCGATGCAGCAGGCCGCCATGGCGCTGTGGGCCAAGGACATCGCCGGCAACACCGGCAAGGCACAGGAAACGGTGTACGCCCGTGCCCGCGCCAACGGCCTGGCCGCGCTGGGGCAGTGGCAGGGCGGCTGAGCCAGGCTGCCAATCGTTGCCTGTTCCTGGCGGGGGCTTGGGGTTATTCGGTCCGCAGTTGCCCGCCGGGCACGAACACCCAGGTGCGGGTGACGTGCAGGATGTCCACCTGGTCGCCGTTGTCGGGCAGGGGCGGGAACGGCTCGGCCAGGCGCACGATCTGCTCGGTTGCCGCATCCAGCATCGGGGTGCCGCTGGAGCGCAGGATGCGCGTGCTTTCCACCGAGCCGTCGCGACGCACGCCCACGCTGATCACCACCTGGCCGCCCAGCCGGCGACGGCGCACCTCGTCCGGATAGTTGAGGTTGCCGACCCGCTCGGCGCGGTCCACCCACGCGCGCAGGTAGTTGGCGTAGGCGTATTCGCGGGTGCTGGCGGAGACGAACTTGCGGGTCGGGCGCTTGGCGTACAGCTCCGAGCGCAGGTACACCTCGGCCGCCAGCCGCGCCATCTCCGCATCGCGCGCCGCGCGGACCGGGCTCACCGGCCCCAGGTCCGGCTGCGCCTGCACCGCTGCCGGCGCCGGCACCTCGCCGCTGCGGCTGGTCATCACCCGGGTCTGCGGCGGTGGCGCGCTGGCCTGGCGCGGCAACTCCGGCAGCGCCGCCTGCCCGGGTTCGGCCAGCGGGATGGTGCCGGCCTGGGTGTCGCGCGGACGCTGGGCGCGCTCGTGTTCACCGCCGCCGCGGTTGTTGGCCTGGGCCAGGAAGTCGGCCTGCTCGGGAGACAGCGGGGTGCTGGTGTGGCTGAAGATCACGTCCAGGGTCGGCACCAGCGGCGCCTCGTCCTCCAGCACGAAACCCAGTCCCAGGATCACGATGGCGTGCATCAGCAGGGACAACACCAGGGTGGCGGTCAGCCGCTGCTGCTCGCCGATCTGCGGCGGTGCGGCCGCGGCCGTGCTCATGCCGCCGGTCCGGCCTCGATCGCGTCGAACAGCATGCCGGCGATGTTGAGGCCGAACTGCGCGTCCAGTTCGCGCACGCAGGTGGGGCTGGTCACGTTGACCTCGGTGAGCCAGTCGCCGATCACGTCCAGGCCGACGAAGCGCATGCCGCGGCGGCGCATCTCCGGGCCGACCTGGGCGGCAATCCAGCGGTCGCGCTCGCTCAGTGGCCGGCCCTCGCCACGGCCGCCGGCGGCCAGGTTGCCGCGGAAGTCGTCGCCCTGCGGGATCCGCGCCAGGCAGTAGTCCACCGGCTCGCCGTCGATCAGCAGGATGCGCTTGTCGCCCTGGCTGATTTCCGGCAGCCAGCGCTGGGCCAGCGCCAGGCGCTGGCCACCCCCGGTCAGCGTCTCCAGGATCACGTTGAGGTTGGGGTCGCCGGCCTGGGTGAGGAAGATCGAGCGGCCGCCCATGCCGTCCAGCGGCTTGAGCACGGCGCGCCCGTGTTCGGTCACGAAGCCCTTCAGCTCGGCCGCGTCGCGGCTGATCCGGGTGGGGGGGCAGCATTGCGGGAACAGCAGCGCGGCCAGCTTCTCGTTGAAGTCGCGCAGGCCCTGCGGGGCGTTGACCACCTGCGCCCCGGCGGCCCCGGCGATGTCCAGGATGTGGGTGTCATACAGGTACTCGCCGTCGAACGGCGGGTCCTTGCGCATCAGCACCAGTTGCCCGGGGCCGAAGGCCAGCTCGGTCCAGGCGCCCAGTTCGAACCAGCCTGCCGGATCGTCGCGCACCGACAGCGGCGCCACCCGCGCCAGGGCCCGGCCATCGTGCAGCGACAGCCCGCCACGGCCGGCGTAGTGCAGCCGGTGGCCGCGGCGCTGGGCCTCCAGCAGCAGGGCGAAGGTCGTGTCCTTGGCGATCTTGATCGACCCGATCGGGTCCATCACCACGATGACGTCCAGGGGCATGGGGCAGGGCATGGGTGCGGGGGAGGCTGCGATGGTAGCCGATCCGGGGTCATGCCCCGGGAGTGCGCACACCGCCCTTGAGTCTGGCGCCGTGCTGCCGACCACGCGCGCGGTTTGCGTCGCCGGGGGCCTTCACCTGCCTGCTCCGGCGCGTGCGGCCGTACTTGACAGTCCGTGGCGGTGCTGGGATATAGAACGGCATCGCAGCGACGCCGGACGATGAAGCGCCGCGCGCAAGGGGAACTTGGGTAATGACAGACAACACGGCCCCGAACGGGGAATTGGGCGGCTTGCGGGTCATGGTGATCGATGACTCCAAGACCATCCGTCGCACCGCCGAAACCCTGCTCAAGCGCGAGGGCTGTGAGGTCGTCACCGCCAGTGACGGTTTCGAGGCGCTGGCCAAGATTGCCGACCAGCAGCCGCAGATCATCTTCGTGGACATCATGATGCCGCGCCTGGACGGCTATCAGACCTGCGCACTGATCAAGGGCAACCAGAAGTTCAAGTCCACGCCCGTGATCATGCTCTCCTCCAAGGACGGATTGTTCGACAAGGCCCGCGGCCGCATCGTGGGTTCGGAGCAGTACCTGACCAAGCCTTTCACCCGGGAAGAACTGCTCAGCGCCATCCGTACCTATGTCAACGCCTGACCGGGGGGGCAGGCAACCATGGCTCGCATCCTGCTGATCGAAGATTCACCGACCGACCGTGCCGTGTTCACGCAGTGGCTGGAACGCGCCGGCCACGAGGTCGTGTACGCATCCAATGCCGAAGACGGGATCGAGATGGCCCGCCAGCAGCTGCCCGACCTGGTGCTGATGGACGTGGTGCTGCCAGGCATGAGCGGCTTCCAGGCCACCCGCGCGCTCAGCCGGGACACGGCCACCACCAAGATTCCGGTGCTGATCGTCAGCACCAAGAGCATGGAAACGGACCGCGCCTGGGGCATGCGCCAGGGCGCGGTGGACTACGTGGTCAAACCTCCGCGCGAGACCGAACTGATGGCGCGGATCAACCAGCTGGTAGCCGCCTGATGCGCACTCCGTTCGACATCCTGTCCGATTACGAACAGCGCAGCCTGGCGCACGTGGTGCAGTTGCCGGCGCGCGAGCTCGGTGCCGATACCTGGCGCGGGGTCGGTTATCGCGTCGGCCAGCGCCGGCTGGTCTCGGCGTTCAACGAAGTGGTCGAAATCCTGCCGATGCCACCGGTTACCCCGGTGCCGGGCGCGCAGCCCTGGCTGCTGGGCATCGGCAACCTGCGCGGCAACCTGTTCCCGGTGGTCGACCTGAAGCTGTTCCTGGAAGGCGAGCGCACGGTGCTGCACGAGGGCCAGCGCGTGCTGGTGATGCGCCAGCACGGTGGCGACGTGGCCCTGGCCATCGACGAACTCTACGGCCAGCGCGGCTTCGACCAGGAGCAGGCGGTGGATCCGGCGCAACTGGCGCAGGGCCGCTACGCCCACTTCATCGACCGTGCCTTCCACGGCGAGGACGCCGACTGGGGCGTGTTCTCGCTGTCGCGGCTGGCCCGTACCCCCGAATTCCGGCAGGCCGCGGCCTGACGGCCCGCCTGTTCCCGTTACCGATCGAGGCAGAACACGCATGAGCACTACCCCCGAGACTCCCAAGACCAGCCGGCTGGGCGGCGTGAGCACCGGGTTCTGGCTGGTACTCCTCGCGCTGTCGGTGGTGCTGTTCGGCGTGAACACCGGCGTGGCGACCTGGCAGGGCAGCCGCCTGACCGGCGCCAGCACCAGCGCGGCCGACCTGCAGGTGCTTTCGCAGCAGCTTGCCAACCACGGCCGCGACGCGGTGGCGGGCAACGCCGAGGCGTTCAAGGCCTTCCGCACCACCCGCAGCGAGATCGAGGACCGGGTCGGAACCCTGCAATCGCGCTTCGGCAGCGAGCCGGGCGTGGCCGAGCCGCTGGAGCGGCTGGTGGCCACCTGGACCCCGTTGGGCAAGAGTGCCGGGCAGATCATCGCCTCCGAGCAGGCAGTGCTGGCACTGGCCGGCAACGCCGACCGGTTCGTGGGGCGGGTGCCGCAGTTGCAGGCCCAGCTCAACGAGGTGGTGCGCGCGATGACCGCCTCCGGCGCGCCTGCCTCGCAGGTGTTCAACGCACTGCAGCAGGTGGTGGTGGCCGGCACCATGGCCCGCCGCGTGACCGAGATCCGCGCCGGTGGCCCGGGTGCGGCCAGTGCCGGTGACGCGCTGACCCGCGACGCGCTGGTGTTCGGCCAGGTGCTCGACGGCCTGCGCGAGGGCAATCAGGAACTGGGCGTGGCCGCGGTCAACAACCCGGCGGCGCTGTCGGCCCTGAACCAGTCGCAGACGCACTGGGGCGAGATGCGCAAGGACCTGGACGCGATCCTCGGCAGCTCGCGCAACCTGTTCGCCGCCCAGGCCGCGGCGGCCAGCATCACCGGTGGCGCCGGCCGCATGCTCGACGACAGCCGTCGCGTGTTCGACGCATTCGCCTCGTTCGGCTCGGTGCGCGACACCCGCCTGTTCCCCAATTTCTGGATCGGCGTGGTGTCCGGCGCGGTCGCGCTGATTGCGCTGATCGGCTTCGTCTGGAGCTCGGTGCGCAACCGCGCCCGCGAGCAGGAAGTGCGCTACCAGGCCCAGGTGGAGTTCAACAGCCGCAACCAGCAGGCGATCATGCGGCTGCTGGACGAAATCGCCTCGCTGGGTGAAGGCGACCTGACGGTGAAGGCGTCGGTGACCGAGGACATGACCGGCGCGATCGCGGACGCCATCAACTACGCGGTCGACGAACTGCGCAACCTGGTCACCACGATCAACGACACCTCGGTGCAGGTCGCCGCCTCCTCGCAGGAGACCCAGGCCACCGCGCTGCAGCTGGCCGAGGCCTCCAACCACCAGGCCGAGCAGATCACCGCCGCATCCGACCGCATCAACGAGATCGCCACCAGCATCGAGCAGGTCTCGCGCAACTCGACCGAATCGGCCGAGGTGGCGCAGCGCTCGGTGGTCATCGCCGCGGAGGGCGCGGGCGTGGTCCGCGAGACCATCAACGGCATGGACCAGATCCGCGACCAGATCCAGGAAACCTCCAAGCGCATCAAGCGGCTGGGCGAGTCCTCGCAGGAAATCGGCTCGATCGTGGAACTGATCAACGACATTTCCGAGCAGACCAACATCCTGGCCTTGAACGCCGCGGTGCAGGCGGCCTCGGCGGGCGAGACCGGCCGCGGCTTTGCGGTGGTGGCCGACGAAGTGCAGCGGCTGGCAGAACGCACCTCCAACGCGACCCGACGCATCGAAGGCCTGGTCCAGGCGATTCAGGCCGATACCAACGAAGCGGTCAACTCGATGGAACAGACCACCGCCGAGGTCGTGTCCGGTGCGCGCCTGGCCGAGGACGCAGGTACCGCGCTGACCGAGATCGAGCGCGTGTCCAACGCCCTGAACGACCTCATCAAGAACATCTCGGTCGCCGCCCAGCAGCAGGCCGGCGCGGCGGCCGACATCACCAAGACGATGGGCGTGGTCCAGCAGATTTCGGGCCAGACGACGCGCGGTGCCGGGCAGACCGCCGAGTCGATCGGGCACCTGGCGGAACTGGCCGCGGACCTGCGCCGATCGGTCGCCGACTTCAAGCTGCCTGGCTGACGATGCCGCGCCCGACGGGGGAAGAAGTAATGAGCAAGACCCGGTACACGCGCAGTGGCGACTACCTGGCGGGGAGGTCGCAATGAGTGCGCTGCGCGACGCGATGAGCCACGCCGTGCTCGGCTGGGTCAAGCCCGAGCTGGACGAGACCCTGCGCCAGGCCCGTGGCGAGATCGAGGCATTTGTCGAGAACCCGGCCGACGACAGCCGCATGCGTTTCTGCGCCGGCTACCTGCACCAGGTGCAGGGCACCTTGCGCATGGTCGAGCTGTACGCCCCGGCGATGGTGGCCGAGGAGATGGAACTGCTGGCCCAGGCCCTGCAGCAGGGTGCGGCCAACGACCGCGACGAAGCCTGCGCGACCCTGATGCGCGGCACCGTGCTGCTGCCCGACTACCTGGAGCGGCTGCAGAACGGGCATCGCGACATCCCGATCGTGCTGTTGCCGCTGCTCAACGACATCCGCGCCGCACGCGGTGCCGCCGGCCTGGACGAGAGCGTGCTGTTCGCCCCGGACCTGAGCGGCCCGCTGCCCGAACAGGTGCCGCAGGCCTCGACCCTGCCGTGGGCGCAGCGCCAGGGCCACGTGGCGTCGGCGCAGACCCGCTTTGAAGAGGCACTGGCCGGCTGGTCCGAGCAGGGTGCCCCGTCCGACCCGGCGGCGTTGGCCGCCATCGCGGCCGACCTGCTGGAGAACGCACGCTACGACGAATCCCGGCGCATGCTGTGGGTGATGTCCTGCGTTGCGCAGGCGTTGCGCGACGGTGCCCTGCCGGCTGGCGACGCACTGCGCAATGCCTTCGCCGACATTGCCCGTGCACTGCGCCACGCGCAGGCCGACGGCCCCGTGCCGGGCGAGGCCCAGGGCGTGGCCAGCCAGGAGCCGACCCGCCAGTTGCTGTACCTGGTCGCCCAGGCGCGAACCCCGCATCCGGCGCTGGACGAACTGCGTCGCGCATTCGACCTGGACACGCACGTGCCCACCGAGGCCGAGCTGGACCATGCGCGTGGCAGCCTGGCCGGGCGCAACCGCGAACTGCTCAACACCGTTGGCGCCGTGGTCAAGGAGGAGCTGCTGCGGGTCAAGGATGCACTGGACCTGCACCTGCGAACCGGCAGCGATGCCGCCGCCCTGCAGCCGCAGGCGGAAGAATTGACCAAGGTTGCCGACACCCTGGGCATGCTGGGCCTGGGCGTGGCCCGCGACGTGGTCCAGCAGCAGCGCGATGCGCTGGCTGCCATTGCCCGTGGCGAGCAGCCGGCCTCCGAGGGCGCGCTGCTGGATATCGCCGGCGCGCTGCTTTACGTGGACGCGACGCTGGACGACCAGGTGGCCAGCCTGGGCGCCCACGGCGAGCAGGCCGAGGATGCGGCCGCGGCCGAAGCCCAGCGCACCATCGAAGTGCTGGCGCACGAGGCGATCGCCAATTTCGCCACCGCGCGCGAGCATTTCGTCGCCTTCATCGAGACCAACTGGGACCACGCGCGCCTGGACGAGGTGCCGCGCCTGCTGGACGAAGTGGCTGGCGCGCTGAACATGCTCAACCTGCCGCAGCCGGCCGCCTACCTGGAAGGCGTGCGCCGCTACATTGCGGTCGAGCTGCTGGCCCGCCGCCGCGTTCCCAGCGGCCGCCAGCTCGATACCCTGGCCGATGCGATGGCCAGCCTGGAGTACTACCTCGAAGCGCTGCGCGACCGCCGCCCGAACCGTGACGAGATCCTCGAGATCGCGCGCGCCAGCCTCGAGAACCTGAACTACTGGCCGCTGCCGGAAGACGCCGCCGAGGCCGACCCGGACGCCGCCCAGGCGCCAGCCGCGCCGACCGGGGAAGCCGAGGCAATCGCGGAAACCGCGGACGCTGTGGAAACCGTTGCCGCAGCGCCGGAGCAGGTGGCCGATCCGGTGCCGGAACCTGCGGTTGCGCAGGAGCCCACGCCGGTCATCGACGGCTGGGACTCGGTGCAGGCAGAGCGGCCGCCGGCCTTTGTCGCCCTGGAAGACGAATACGCGCCGATCCCGCTGGTACCCGTCAGCAGCGACGAGCCCGACGCGCCCGAATTCCAGACGCTGGAGATTCCGCCGCTCGAGATCGAACCGCAGTCCCTGGTCCCGGTGGCGATGGATGCCCCGCTGGTGGACGCTCCGCAGGTGGACGCCACGGCGTTCACCTTCGATCCGGTGTCGGCCGAATACGAGGCCGCGACCGACGATGCGGCCACCGCGCTCGACATCGAAGCGGCGATGCCGCTGGCCGGTGACGAGCCTGTCCTGGACGTCGCCGAAGCCGGCATGGAGCACGAAGCCGGCGGTGCCGACGCCGACGCTGCTGCCGATGCCAGCGCCGATGCAGATGCCGGTGCCGATGTAGACGACCTCGCGCATGCCGCCGCTGCGGCCAGCGAAGCGGACGCGCCCGCCACCGTCACGCAGGCCTCGGCCGACGGATCGCAGGAGTGGCTCAACCTCAACGTGCGCTACCGTCCGAAGCAGGGCGCGGCCAAGGCCGCCGTCCAGGACAGCGCTGCCGATGCCACGGCCGAGCCGGTTGTCGAGCCGGTCGAGCCGGTGGCCGAGACCGATGTCGAGCCCGTCGCCGAGCCCGAGGTCGAGCCCGCCGCTGAGCCCGCTGCCGAGCCGATTGCCGAGTCCGCTGTCTCGACCGATGTCGAGACTGCGGCCGGCGACGCCGATGCGGACGCTGCCGCTGCAGAGGCCGAGGCGCTGTTCGCCGAGATGTCGGCGGCGGCGGCCACGCTTCCCGAAGGCGGCTTTGCCGTCGCGGCACCGCCGGCACCCGCCGGTGCCGCGGATGGTTCCGTCGCCGGTGGCTTCGATCCCAGCCACGACATCGATGCCGATATCCGCGAAGTCTTCCTCGAAGAGTTCGAGGAAGAGATGGAAAACCTTGGCCGCCTGTTGCCGGAATGGCGGAGTGCGCCGGCCGATGCCGAGCGCCAGCGTTCGATCCGCCGCGTGTTCCATACCCTCAAGGGCAGTGGCCGGCTGGTTGGCGCGACCGCGCTGGGCGAGTTCAGCTGGAAGATCGAGACCATGCTCAACCGCGTGCTCGATGGCACCCGCGCGCCGAGCGAAGCGGTACTGGCGATGGTCCAGCACGCATGCGACGTGCTGCCGCAGTTCGACGCCGCGTTGCGTGGCCGCGCCCCGCTGGATGCCGATCTGGCCGGGCTGGAGGCGGTGGCCGAGCGCGTTGCCGCCGGCGAGGACGTGTTCTACGAGGCCCCCGCCTCGATGGACGCCGTGCCCGACGCCGTTGCCGATCCGGTCGTGGCCGCAGAGCCGGCAGAGATCACCGAGGGCACGCCCGCCTCCGTGGACAGCGTGCTGCGGGAAATCCTCGAGGCGGAGGTGTCCTCGCACCTGGAGACGATGGATGCGTGGCTGGCCTCGGCACGCCAGTCGCCAGCGCCTGCCACCGACGCCCTGCTGCGCGCCATCCACACCATGAACGGCGCGTTCGCGATGACCGACGTGCCGGAAATCACCGCCGTCACCGACGCGGCCGAAACCTTCATCAAGCGCGCCCTCGGCGGCGGGCAGCCGGTCGAGGCCGATGCGGTGGACGCCATCGCCGGCACCACCGAGGCGATCCGCGGTTGCATCCTCGCGCTGCAGTCCGAATCGCCGCGCATTGCCCGTCACACCGCGCTGGTGGGCCGGCTGCAGGCGCTGGCCGCTGCGCTGCCGGAGGTGAGCTGGCCGCAGTCGGAGCTGGTCGACGATGGCGTGGAGCCGATGGACGACGGCGTGGACCTGCCGGTCGAGCTGACCGGCATCGGCGACCTCAGCGCCTACCTGACCGTGGACATGCCGGACGAAGCGCCCGCATCCGAAGAGCAGGACGGCGGCGCCGAAGTGGCGTCCAGCGTGGCCGGCGATGGCGTTGCCACGCCGCAGGACCAGTTCGAGCCGGCCGAGGCGGCATCGCCTGTCGATGCTGCCAGCGCCGACGACGCATCCCCGACCGACGAGGCCGTGCACCTGGAACAGGTGACGGAATCGGCCGACGACCGATCCGGGGCGCCTGCCGCGGAAGATGCCGCGACCGACCAGGCTGCAACCGCGGACGAGCCGGTTGCGGGCGAGGTTTCCGAAGCCGACGAGGTCGCCGAGGTTGCGGCCACCGACGAGGCCTCGCTGCAGCCGGATGACGCAGACCAGGCCGAGGCCAGCGCCGATGACGCGGTGGCCGAAGCCGAAGCCGAAGCCGAAGTCGAGGCAGAGGACGACGCCGGGATCGAGGCAGAGGTTGAAGTCGAAGCGGAGGTTGAGGCCGAAGCAGAGGTTGAGGCCGAGGCCGACGTACCGGCCGCGACCGTGGCCGTGGACCTGCCCGCGCTGCACGAGCCGGAGCCGGAGCCGATGGCGGCCAGTGCAACGGCGGCCGACGACGACGGGACGATGCTGGACTTCAGCGAGCTCGATCGCGACCTGCTCGACATCTTCGTCGAGGAAGGCGGCGACCTGCTCGACCACATCGACGGCCTGATCCAGGAACTGCGCGAGGACATGGGCGCGCGCGAGACGATCATCGGCCTGCAGCGCGACCTGCATACGCTCAAGGGTGGCGCCCGGATGGCCGGCATCGCCACCATCGGCGACCTGGGCCACGTGATCGAATCGCTGCTGGAAGCAGCGGCCGAGCACCGCACCGAGCTGCAGAGCGGCGACATCCAGCTGCTCGAGCGTGGCTTCGATACGCTGCACCGGTTGCTGGTGCGCACCCGTGGCCATCGCACCACCCAGATGCCGCAGGCGCTGATCGACGAGTTCGAGGCGCGCATCCGCGGCGAAGCCTACGTGCCGTCCACGTCCGCGCTCGACGACGAAGCCAGCGCAGCCCAGGCGGGTGCGCAGGCACCGCAGGAGCAGGCCGAGGCCGAGGAAGCAGTGCCCGAACAGGCTGCGTCCGAACCGGCAGCGTCCGAGCCGGCAGTGTCCGAGCCGGAGCAGGCGGCCACCGAAGCCCCCGCGCAGGCAGCGGCCACGGTGCCGGCGCCGGTTGCGGCGCAGGCCCACGCCGTGCCCGCGCCGTTCCTGGCCACGCCGCTGTCGGCGCCGGTCAAGGACGAGGCTGCGGCCTCGGCCGAGGACAAGACCGGTGCGCGCGCGCCGCAGGAACAGGTGCGCGTGCGTGCCGACCTGCTCGACAACCTGGTCAACCACGCCGGCGAGGTGGCGATCTACCGCGCCCGCCTGGAGCAGCAGTTGGGCGCCTTCCGCGGTGCCATGGGCGAGCTTGACCGGACCAACGCGCGCCTGCGCGACCAGTTGCGCCGCCTGGACCTGGAAACCGAAGCGCAGATCGTGGCCCGCTACCAGCGCGAACAGGACAGCGCCGACCAGACCTTCGATCCGCTGGAGCTGGACCGCTTCTCGACCCTGCAGCAGCTGAGCCGTGGCCTGGCCGAGTCGGCCGCCGACCTGACCGGCCTGCAAGGCGTGCTGGACGACATGGCGCGCCAGTACGACGTCCTCCTGCAGCAGCAGTCGCGGGTGAGTTCGGAGTTGCAGGACGGGCTGATGAGCGCGCGCATGGTGCCGTTCGACAGCATCGTCTCGCGCCTGCGCCGCGTGGTCCGCCAGGCCGGGCACGAAACCCGCAAGCAGGTCCAGCTCAAGCTCGACGGCACCCACGGCGAGCTCGACCGCAACGTGCTGGATCGCATGGTCGCGCCGCTGGAGCACATGCTGCGCAACTCGGTCGCCCATGGCCTGGAACTGCCGAAGGAACGCCGCAGCGCCGGCAAGTCCGAGGAAGGCACGATCACCATCGCCCTGCGCCACGAGGGTTCGGAAATCGTGCTGCGGGTCAGCGACGATGGACGCGGCCTGGACCGCGTGGCGATCCGCCAGCGCGCCGAGTCGCGCGGGCTGCTCCGGCCCGACGCGGTGCTCACCGATGTGGAACTGGATTCGCTGATCTTCGAATCCGGCTTCAGCACCTCCGAGCAGGTCAGCCAGCTGGCCGGCCGTGGGGTGGGCATGGACGTGGTCCGCAATGAGGTGCGCCAGCTTGGCGGCACCGTGGAAATCGCCTCCACCCCGGGCCAGGGCGTGACCTTCACCCTGCGCCTGCCGCAGACCCTGGCGGTCACCCAGGCCGTATTCGTGCAGATCGGCGACATCACCTATGCGGTGCCGGTGGCCTCGGTCAGCGGCATCGGCCGGATCACCCGCGAGCGCTTCGAGGCCGGCGGCGGTGGCTACCGCTATGCCGGCGAGGAGTACGCGGTGCACGACCTGGGCATGCTGGTCGGCCAGGGGCCGGCCAGGGCCGAGGGCCAGGAACAGGTGCCGCTGCTGCTGGTGCGTGCCGGCGACCTGCGCGCGGCGGTGGCGATCGACCAGGTGGTCGGCAACCGCGAAATCGTGGTCAAGCCGGTCGGCCTGCAGATCGCCTCGGTGCCGGGCATCTACGGTGCCACCATCACCGGCGATGGCCGCGTGGTGGTGATCCTGGACGTGGCCCCGCTGGTGCGCCGCCACCTGTCGCAGCCGGAGCGTTCCGTCGAGCACCTGGCCCCGGCGCAGGCGCGCCAGGTGCCGCTGGTGATGGTGGTGGACGACTCGCTGACCATGCGCAAGGTGTCCAGCCGCGTGCTGGAACGGCACAACTTCGAGGTGGCCACCGCCCGCGATGGCATCGAGGCGCTGGAGCAGCTGGAGGAGCGCGTGCCCGACCTGATGCTGCTGGACATCGAGATGCCGCGCATGGACGGTTACGAGCTGGCCACCGCGATGCGCGCCGACGAGCGTTTCCGCAGCGTGCCGATCATGATGATCACTTCGCGTACTGGCGAGAAGCATCGCCAGCGCGCATTCGAGATCGGCGTGCAGCGCTACCTGGGCAAGCCATACCAGGAGCTGGACCTGATGCGTAACGTTTACGACTTGCTGGGGATCGCCCGTGTCCGCGAATGACGCACGTACTCCGGTCGCGCTGCTGGCCCGGCCTGGCCCGGCACGCGAACGCCTGCGCGAGGCGCTGGATGCCGCCGGCGCGCTGGTGGTGCTGGAGGAAGACCCTGCCGCGCTGGACGCGGCCACCCTGGCCAGTGCCGGGCCGCGTGCGGTGCTGGTGGCGCTGGAACCGGCGGTGGAGGATGCGCTGGAGGCACTGGAGCCGGCGCTGGAAGCGTCCGGCCTGCCGGTGATCTTCGACGAGGCCGACCTGGCTGCGCACCGCGAAGGCTGGGAGGCGCAGCGCTGGATCCGCCACCTGGCCGCCAAGCTGCACGGCCATGACGATGTCCTGCCGCCCGGGCGCGAGCAGGACCTGGCCCTGGACCTGGAGCCAGGCCACCCGCAGACGCCGCAGGAAGCCCATGCCGATGCCCGCTTCGAGCCGCACCTGGCCGAGGCCGAGGCGCTGGCGGCGGACCTGCCGCAGGATCGACCGGGCACGCAGGCAGCTGCACCGGCATTGCAGCTCCAGCCGGAGCCGGAAGCTGCGGCCGAAGCGGTCGTGGAGGAGGAATCACCCGAACCCGCTGCCGATGCCGCAGCTTCGCCGCCTGCGCTGTCCGTCACCGCGGCCACGCCGCCTCCGCTGCCCGATTTCTCGCGGCTGGAGCTGGTGGACCTGGAGCCGGTCGGCGCGATCGACGCGGACGGCGCCGAACAGGCAGGCATCCGTGGCCGTGTGGATGGCGTGGTGCTGGTGGTGGCCGGCATCGGCGGTCCCGACGCGGTGCGCAAGCTGCTGGTGGCACTGCCGAAGGAATTCTCCCATCCGGTCCTGGTGCAACTGCGCCTGGACGGCGGGCGCTACGACAACCTGGTCAAGCAGTTGGCGCGCGTGGCCACCTTGCCGGTGCAGATGGCGGCACCCGGGCAGTTCCTGGCCGGCGGCCGGGTCTACGTGCTGCCCGACGGCGTGACCATGGAGAGCGGCAACGAAGGGTTGCGCTTCAACGAGGCCGCCAACCAGGAGTTCATGGACCTGCTGCCGTCCGAGCAGAGCGCGGTGCTGATGCTCAGCGGCGCCGATCCGGAGCGCGTGGGCGCCGCCCTGGCGCTGGCTGCACGCGGTGCCTACGTGAGCGGGCAGGCGGTGGAAGGCTGCTACGACGCCGCTGCAGTGAAGCTGCTGGCGGCCGGCGACATTGAACTGGGTGCACCGGCGCAGCTGGCCGAGCGGCTGGCACAGCGCTGGGGCTGACCCGCACGATCCGAGACCGCAACGAATGGCCTACAACAAAGACGAAATCCGCGGGATCATGATCCAGGTAGGCAGCGAGCGCCTGTTGCTGCCCAATGCCACCGTGGCCGAAGTGATGGCGCGGGTGCCGGTGGAACCCATCGCCGACGCACCCGACTGGCTGGCCGGGCGGATCCAGTGGCATGGCTGGGAAGTGCCGCTGGTGGCATTTGCACGGCTGGCGGGGCTGGGCGACGAGCCGGTCGCGCGCAACAACCGGGTGATCGTGCTCAAGGGCATGGCCGGCGACGAGACGCTGCCCTACGTGGCCCTGCAGGCCGCCTCGTTCCCGCAGCTGGTCTCGGTCCCGCGCGACAGCCTGCTGGCCGATGCGTCCGAGGACGAGCTGCCGCGCGGTGTGCAGATGCGGGTGCTGCTGGGCGAGCAGGGTGCGCTGCTGCCCGACCTGGAAGGCGTGGAGCGCATGGTCGTGGAAGCGATGGCGGCGGTGGCCTGAGGGCTATTGCCCCGCTACAGGTCGCCGAAACGCGCCTGCAAGGCCGCGATCGCGGCCAACCCTGCCGTTTCCGTGCGCAGGATCCGCGGGCCCAGGCGCAGGCCGGCAAAGCCGGCTGCATGCAGCACCTCGCGGTCGCGTGGCGACCAGCCACCCTCCGGGCCAATAGCCACGATCACGGTGGCCGCGTCCGGTACCGGCAGGCGCTCGAGGCGATGCGTGCCCTGCGGATCCAGCACCAGGCGCAAGCCGCCGGCGTCCAGGCCGGCCACGGCCGCGTCCAGCGGCGCGGGCGGCGACAGCCCGGGGACGCGCGTGCGCCCGCACTGTTCGCATGCCGATTCCACCACGCTGCGCCAGTGCGCCATGCGCTTGCCGGCACGTTCGGCGTCCAGCCGCACCTCGGTGCGCTGGCCGCTGGCGGGCACGATTGCGGCCACTCCCAGCTCGGTGGCTTTCTGCACGATCAGATCCATCTTCTCGCCGCGGGCGATGCCTTGCAGCAGCACGATCCGCAGCGGCGATTCGTGGTCCACCGGGGTCGATGCCAGGACCTGTGCGCTCACCTCGCGCTTGCCCACGGCGCACAGGCGCGCGGTGTAGTCGTGGCCGTCGCCGTTGAACAGCACGCAGGGGTCGTCCTGGCGCAGCCGCAGCACGCGGGTCAGGTGGTTGGCCGCGCGCTCGGGCAGGACCACGGTGGTGCCGGGATGCAGCGGCAGGTCCACGTGGCAGCGGGTCACGCGCATGCGGTGGCCTCCTCGATGGCCTGCCCGGTGACCCGGGCCAGCAGTTGCAGTTGTGCTTCGTCCACGCAGTAGGGCGGCATCCAGTACACGATGTCGCCCAGCGGGCGCAGCAGCACGCCGCGCTGCAATGCCGCGCGGTAGGCGCGCAGGCCCACCCGCAGGCCCGGGTCGAACGGCGTGGCGCGGTCGCCGTCGCGGGCCAGCTCGAATGCCAGCACCATGCCGGTCTGGCGCAGGTCGGCCACGTGCTGCAGCGATCCCAGCGGTGCGGCCAGTTCGGCCATGCGTGCGGCGGTGGCACGGTTGCGCGCCAGTACGTCGTCGCTGGCGAAGATGTCGAGCGAGGCCAGCGCCGCGGCACAGGCCAGCGGATTGCCGGTATAGCTGTGCGAATGCAGGAACGCGCGCTCGCGCGAATCGTCCAGGAAGCCGTCGTACAGGGCCTGGGTGGCCAGCACTGCCGACAACGGCAGGAAGCCGCCGGTCAGGCCCTTGGACAGGCACATCAGGTCCGGGGCGATGCCGGCCTGCTCGCAGGCGAACATGGTCCCGGTGCGGCCGAATCCGGTGGCGACCTCGTCGGCGATCAGGAACGCGCCATTGGCGTCGCACAGTTCTCGCACCCGCTGCAGGTAGGACGGGTCATGCATGCGCATGCCGCCGGCGCATTGCAGCAGCGGTTCCAGGATCACCGCGCAGACCTCGCCGGGATGGCGATCGAACAGGTCGGCCAGCGCGTCGGCTGCGCGCCTGGCGCAGTGCGCCGCGCTTTCCCCGGCGCCGGCCAGGTAGGCGTCGGGCGAGGGCGTGAACAACGCCTGCGCCAGCAGCGGCGCATACACCCGCCGGTACAGCGGCACGTCGCCCACCGCCAGCGCGCCCAGGGTCTCGCCGTGGTAGCCGTTCTCCAGCGCCACGAACTTCACCCGCCGGGCCTCGCCGCGGTTGCGGAACCAGTGGAACGCCATCTTCAGCGCCACCTCCACCCCGGCCGAGCCGTTGTCGGCGTAGAACACTTTGGCCAGCGGCGCACGGCCGGCCTGGCGCGGGGCGATGGCCAGCAGGCGTTCGGCAAGCTCCACCGCGGGGGCATGGGAGAAGCCGGCCAGGATCACTTGCTCCAGGCTGCCGGCCTGGCGCGCGATGGCCGCGGCGATGCGTGGTTCGGCATGGCCGTGCAGGTTGGTCCACCAGCTGCTGATCGCATCCAGGTAGCGGCGGCCGTCGCGGCCGACCAGCCATGCCCCTTCGCCGCGCTCGATCGGCACCAGTGGCAGCACGTCGGGGTGTTCGCGCATCTGCGTGCACGGGTGCCACACCACGGCCAGGTCGCGCTCGCGCCATCGCTGCGCGGACTCCTGCAGCGATGGGTCTGCTAGCATTCCGGGCTCATGATCACGTTCCAGCATCCCGTCATCATATCGGCCTGTCCGCGGCCGCGCCGCAGGCGGTGCCGGTGAGCCGCCCGCTTCCCGTCATCCACGGCGTCACCAGTGGCGAGGCCGGCCCCTACCGGCTGGAGCGGTTGGACCTGGAGTTCTCCAACGGCGAACGGCGCCGCTTCGAGCGCATGGTCGCGCGCGGGCATGGCGCGGTGGTGGTCGTGCCGATGCTGGACCCGGAAACGGTGCTGCTGGTGCGCGAGTACGCCGCCGGCGTGCACCGCTACGAGCTGGGCTTGGTCAAGGGCCGGATCGACGCCGGCGAGACGCCGCTGCAAGCGGCCGACCGCGAGCTCAAGGAAGAGGCCGGATACGGTGCCCGGCAACTGGAGGTCCTGCGCCCGCTGACCCTGGCGCCGACCTACATGAATCACGTTTCGTGGCTGGTGCTGGCACGCGACCTCTATCCCGAGAAGCTGCCCGGCGACGAGCCGGAGGAGCTCGAACTCGTCCCCTGGAAGCTGCAGGAACTGGAAGAACTGATGTTGCGAGAAGATTTTTCCGAAGGGCGTTCGCTGGCCGCGCTGTTCATCGCCCGCGAATGGCTGGGCCGCCGATGATCCGGATCACCGCGGACCTGCGCGAGACCGTGATCGCGATCGCCGCCCAGGCCGGTGCGGCGATCATGGACGTCTATGCGGCCGGTTTCGAAGTGGCGCACAAGGAAGACGCCAGCCCGCTGACCGCCGCCGACCTGGCCGCGCACCGGATCATCGTCGATGGCCTGCAACGGCTCACGCCCGACCTGCCGGTGCTGTCGGAGGAGTCGGCGCACGTGCCGTGGGACACCCGGCGCCACTGGTCGACCTACTGGCTGGTGGACCCGCTGGACGGCACCCGCGAATTCATCAAGCGCAATGGCGAGTTCACCGTGAACATTGCCCTGGTGCACCAGGGCGCGCCGGTGCTGGGCGTGGTCCAGGCGCCGGTGGGCGGGCAGGTATGGCATGCGGTGCGCGGCGAGAACGCCTACCGCCGCGACGGCCAGCGTGACGAGCCGTTGCAGGTGCGCGCGCCGGCCACCGCACCGCTGCGGGTGGCGGCCAGCCGTTCGCACCGCGATGCCCGCACCCAGGCGGTGCTGGACCGGATGGGCGAGATCGAGGAAGTGGCACTGGGTTCGTCGCTGAAGTTCTGCCGCATCGCCGAAGGCGGGCTGGATGTCTACCCGCGCTTCGGGCCGACCTCCGAGTGGGACACCGCTGCGGCCCAGTGCGTGCTGCACGCCGCCGGCGGCGTCCTGCTGGCGACCGCCACGGGCAAGCCGTTCCGCTACAACCGGCGCGAATCGCTGCTCAACGGCGACTTCATCGCCCTGGGAGATCCGGACCTGCGCTGGCAGGACTGGCTCTAGGGCCGGCCCGCGCCACCTGGCCCGGGCGGCGGTACTCCTGCAAAGGACTCCTGCAAAAACCGGCCCATCCCCGCGCCACGGCCTGCGCGCGGGGCGGCCGTGCCCGGTTCACTCCAGTAGCGAGCGCAGCATCCAGGCGTACTTCTCGTGGGTCTGCAGGCGCTGGGTCAGCAGGTCCACGGAGGGATCGTCGCCGGCCTCGTCGGCGGTCTTGAGCACCGCGCGCGCGGTGCGGCACACCGCCTCGTTGCCGGCCACCAGTTGCTGGACCATGGCCTGCCACTCCGGCACGTCGCTGGCACCGGCTTCCTCGCGCACCGAGGTCAGCTTCACGAACTCGGCGTAGGAACCCGGCGCGTGGAAGCCCAGCGCGCGGATGCGTTCGGCCACGTCGTCAAGTGCGGTCCACTGTTCGGTGTACTGGGTCTCGAACATGACGTGCAGCGAATTGAACATCGGCCCGGTCACGTTCCAGTGGAAGTTGTGGGTCTTCAGGTACAGGGTGAAGGCATCGGCCAGGTAGTGCGACAGGCCTGCGGCGATCTGCTTGCGGTCGGCCGAGGAGATGCCGATGTCGATGCGCGAACTGGAGGGCTCATTGCCCGTCGAGCGCGCCTTGGAGGCAGCGCCGGCCTTGCCCGGCTTGGGCGCCTTGGACGGTTTTCCGGAACCGGCGGACTTGAGTGACTTGGGCGATTTGGTCTTGGCCATGAATGACTCCTGTTGTTGATCCACGTTGGGAACATGGGGGCTGTCACAATGGAACTTAACCCCTGACGCGTTACGCACGGATTCACGCCCCGTCCCTCAATGGAAGCCAATTCCCCTTCTTTGCGCAACGTCCTGGACCAGGCCCGGCGCAGCATCGACGGCGCACTGGGCCGCGACCGTGCGCGCCTGCTGGGCCTGTGGTCCCGCTGGCAAAAGGTGCCGGCCGATGCGCAGGCGCGGGCGCGGTTCGAGCAGGCCGTGGCCGCGTCGGTCGCCGCCTGCCAGGCACGCGCCGCGGCACTGCCGCAGGTGCAGGTCGACCCGGCCCTGCCCATCGCCGCGGAGGCCGACCGCATCGTGGCGCTGATCCGCGATCATCCGGTGGTGGTGGTGGCCGGCGAGACCGGCTCGGGCAAGACCACCCAGTTGCCCAAACTGTGCCTGGCCGCCGGCCGCGGCGTGGCCGGTGCCATCGGCTGCACCCAGCCGCGCCGGATCGCGGCGCGGGCGGTGGCCGCGCGCGTGGCCGGGGAACTGGCGACCCCGCTGGGCGGACTGGTCGGCTACCAGGTGCGTTTCACCGACAACGTCGGCCCGGACACCCGGATCAAGTTCATGACCGACGGCATCCTGCTGGCCGAGATCGCATCGGACCGCTGGCTGTCGGCCTACGACACCATCATCGTCGACGAGGCGCACGAGCGCAGCCTCAACATCGATTTCCTGCTGGGCTACCTCAAGCAACTGCTGCAGCGGCGCCGCGACCTCAAGGTCGTGGTCACCTCGGCCACCATCGATACCGCGCGCTTCTCCCGCCATTTCGGCGATGCGCCGGTGGTGGACGTGGCCGGGCGCACCTATCCGGTGGAGGTGCGCTACCGGCCGCCGGGCGACGCCGGCAGCGGGCCGGAAACCGTGGCAGCGGAGCAGTCGCGCGAACGGGCGGGCGCGCGCCGTGCAGGTGAGGGTCGCGCTGGCCGCGAAGAGCGCGAGCTCGATCCGCTGGCGTCGATCGTCGCGGCCATCGACGAGATCACCGCCGAGGATCCGCGTGGCGACGCATTGGTATTCCTGCCAGGCGAACGCGAGATCCGCGACCTGCACCGCATGCTGGAAAAGCGCCAGTACCGGGCCACCGAGGTGTTGCCGCTGTACGCGCGGCTGTCCACGCGCGACCAGGACCGGGTATTCAAGCCTGGCCCGCAGCGGCGCATCGTGCTGGCCACCAACGTGGCCGAGACCTCGCTGACCGTGCCGCGCATCCGCTACGTGGTCGACCCGGGGGTGGCGCGGATCAAGCGCTACAGCCCGCGCTCCAAGATCGACCGCCTGCACGTGGAGCCGATCAGCCGCGCCAGCGCCGACCAGCGCAAGGGCCGCTGCGGGCGCATCGCCGAGGGCGTGTGCTACCGGCTGTACGCCGAGGCCGACTTCCTGTCGCGCCCGGAGTTCACCGACCCGGAGATCCGGCGATCGAGCCTTGCGGGGGTGATCCTGCGCATGCTGCACCTGGGCCTGGACCGGATCGAGGGCCGTGGCCGGCGCCGGCACCAGGACGCCGCCGCGGACAGCGCGCGCATCGTCGAGGACTTCCCGTTCCTGGAGCCGCCCGACGAGCGCGCCATCGCCGATGGCTGGCAGCAACTGCTGGAACTTGGCGCGGTGGAGGACATGGACGGGCGTGGTCGCCGCCTTACCGCCATCGGCCGGCAGATGGCGCGCCTGCCGGTGGACGTGAAGCTGGCGCGGATGCTGGTGGCCGCGCAGGCCCATGGCGTGCTGCGGGCGATGCTGCCGATTGCCGCGTTTCTCGGCGTGCAGGACCCGCGCGAGCGGCCGCCGGATGCGCGCGAAGCGGCCGACAACGCACATGCGCAATTTGCCGACGCGCGTTCGGAGTTCATCGGCATCCTGCGCCTGTGGCACGCCTATGACCAGGCGCATGGCGAGCTGACCCAGTCACGGCTGCGCGACTGGTGCGGCAAACGCTTTCTCGGATTCCTGCGCATGCGCGAATGGCGCGAGCTGCACCGCCAGCTCAAGCTGCTGTGCGATGCGCTTGGCTGGGCCGAGGAGCCGGTCGGGCAGGCGCTGGTGCCCTTGCTGGCCGGCGCGTCGGCGACGGACATGGGCGCCGCCACTCCCGCAGCCCGCGCAAGCCGCGGTGAACTGCACCGCGCGGCGCGGCTGGCACGCGAAGCCAGGGCAAAGGGCCGCCCGGGGCCGGGTTTGCCGGTGTCCCGTGGCGGGCATGGTGCAGGGGACGCCGGAGGCAACGGTGAACCTGGCGCTGCTGCGCATGACAATGCTCCGCACGGCGCCGTCCCGCCCGATCCGGCTGCGCGCGTCAGCGCGCGCGAACGCGCCGCCGCTTACCAGGCCCTGCATCGCGCCCTGATTGCCGGCCTGTCCACGCAGATCGGCCAGCGCACCGACAAGGGTGATTTCCAGGCCGCACGCCAGCGCCGCTTCCAACTGTTCCCGGCCTCGCCGCTGGCGCGCAAGCCACCGCCGTGGGTGCTGGTGTCGACCCTGCTGGACACCCAGAAGGTGTGGGGCCTGACGGCGGCGGCGATCGAGCCGGACTGGGCCATCGCCGAGTTGCCGCACCTGCTGGCGCGCAAGCACTTCGACCCGCGCTGGTCGCGTGCCCAGGGCAACGTGCTGGCGTCCGAGCAGATCAGCCTGTTCGGCCTGGTGCTGGCACCGAAACGGCCGGTCCACTACGGCCGCATCGACCCGGCCGGCGCGCACGAACTGTTCGTGCGCCAGGCCCTGGTGACTGGCGAGATCGACACCCGCGCCTCGTTCCTGGCCGCCAATCTCAAGACCCTGGAACAGGCGCGCGAGGAAGAGGCCAAGCTGCGCCGCGCCGGCCTGGTGGCCGACGAGCAGTGGCAGGCGCGCTGGTACCTGGACCGGATTCCGGGCCAGATCCATTCGGCTGCCGGGCTGGACGCGTGGTATCGAGGGCTGGCGCAGGCGCAAAAGCAGGCGTTGCGCTGGTCGGTGGCCGACCTGCTGCCGGGCGAAGGCGGGCAGCAGGACCTCTACCCGAAATATTTTCCGCTGGGCGATGCGCGCCTGCCGCTGCACTACCGCTTCGAGCCGGGCGCGGCCGATGACGGCGTCACCCTGGACGTGCCGCTGCCGCTGCTGGGCGCGCTGGATCCGGCCCGGCTGTCGTGGCTGGCACCGGGATTCGTGGCCGACAAGGCCGCCGGCCTGATCCGCAGCCTGCCCAAGGCCATGCGCCGCAACTATGTGCCGGCGCCGGACTTCGGCCGCGCATTCTTCGAGGCGTTCCGGCAGCCGTCGGCCGACACCCTGGGCGGCGAACTGGCGCGCTTCCTCAGCCGCGCCACCGGCGCGCCCGTGGCCGCGCTGGATTTCGACGAAACCGCGCTGGAACCGCACCTGCGGATGAACCTGCGCCTGCGCGAATCGCCGGGCGCCGGTGGCCGGGTGCTGGCCGAATCGCGCGACCTCGATGGCCTGCGCGCACGTTTTGGCGAGCGCGCCAGCCGCGCCTTCGCCGAACGTGCGGCGCAGGCGCTGGCCGACGGCGATGGCCGCCTGCGCGACTTCCCGGCCGAGCCGATCCCGCTGCAGGTGAGTGGCGAGGCCGGCGTTCCCGGGTATCCGGCGCTGGTGGACGAAGGCGACCACGTGGTGCTGCGCGTGTTTGCCGACCGCGCCCAGGCCCGGGCGGCACATCCGCGCGGGGTGGAACGCCTGTTGCGCATCGCCCTGGCCGACAAGGCCCGGCACGCGCGCAAGCAATTGCCGTTGTCACCCAGGCTCGGCCTGCTGTATGCGGCGATCGAGCATTTCGGCCAGGGCCCGGACGCCAAGGCGCGGGAAAAGGAGCAGTTGCGCGCCGACCTGGTCGAGGCCGCGCTCAACGCGGTGCTGGCGGAGGATCTGGACGGGATCCGCGATGCGGCCGCCTTCACCCGCCGCGCCGAGGGCGCCGGCCGCCGCCTGTTCGGCGAGGCGATGGCGCGGCTGCAACTGGCCGAACAGATCCTGGCCGCGGTGGCCGAACTCAAGCCGAAGCTGGAAGCACCGCTGATGGGCTGGGCCGGCGCCAACCTCGACGACCTGCGTGGCCAGCTCGAGGGCCTGGTGCATCCGGGCTTCCTGCAGCAGACGCCGGCCGAGGCGCTGGCGCAGTTCCCGCGCTGGCTCAAGGGCATGGCGCTGCGCGCCGAGCGCGCGCTGCGCGATCCGGCCCGCGACCAGGCCCGGATGCTGGAACTCAAGCCGTTTGCCGACGCCCTGGCCGCCGCACGCGCGCGCGGCGAGGACGGCACGCCGCAATGGCAGGCCCTGCGCTGGGACCTGGAGGAACTGCGGGTGCTGCTGTTCGCACAGGAACTGGGTTCGCGCGGCGGCGTGTCGCCGAAGAAGCTGGCCCAGCGCCTGGCCGCACTTTCCGGCGCGTGACCGGCGTCATCGCTGCAGCCGGCTTGTGGCCGCGCCGCGTTCGCCGCTAGTGTAGGTCCCATCACTCCCCGCGCCGGAACGGCCTTGTCGCGCCCTGTCATCGACGGTTTGCACGCCCTGTTGCAGGATCCGGCCACGGCCACCCTGCCGGCGCCGTTGCGCGAACGCCTGGATGCCGCCTGGGACGCGGAGGGCACCTCGCGGCACACCCGCGCTCCATGGCCGGTGATTGCCGACACCCTGGCCACCCTGGCCGGCCTGGGCGCCGACGAGCCGACCCTGGCGGCTGCGTTGCTGTTCGACCTGCCGGGCCTGCGCGCGGCCGCGGCCGCCGATACGGTTGCCGCCTTGCCCGCGGTGGCCGGCCTGCTCGACGGCCAGGACGCGGCCGACCAGGTCTGGGCGCTGCATGCGGGGCGCGAGGCCGGGCGCAACGGCGAAGGCCTGCGCCGCCTGTTGCTGGCGATCATCCACGACCTGCGCGTGGTGCCGGTGCTGCTGTCGCGGCAGCTGGCGAAGATGCGCACGGCCGGCAACCTGCCCGAGGACCAGCGCCGTGCACTGGCCCAGCTCACCCGCGACATCCACGCCCCGTTGGCCAACCGCCTGGGCATCTGGCAACTGAAGTGGGAGCTGGAGGACCTGGCGTTCCGGTTCCTGGACCCGGGCACCTACCACCACATCGCCCGCGAGCTGGACGAAAGCCGCGCCGCGCGCGAACGCTACATCGAGCAGGTCAAGGTGCAACTGCAGGCAGCGCTGGGCGAACACGGCCTGGGCGCGGACATCAGTGGCCGCTCCAAGCACATCTACAGCATCTGGCGGAAGATGCAGAAGAAGCAGCTTCCGCTGGAGAAGCTATACGACCTGCGCGCGGTGCGGGTCATGGTGGAGGATGTCGCCGCCTGCTACGCCGCGCTTGGCGTGGTCCACGCCCTGTGGGCGCCGGTGCCGGGCGAGTTCGACGACTACATCGCACGGCCCAAGCCCAACGGTTACGCCTCGCTGCACACTGCCGTGGTCGCGCCGGAGGGGCGCACCCTGGAAGTGCAGATCCGCACCCGCGAAATGCACGAACAGGCCGAACTGGGCGTGGCCGCGCACTGGCGCTACAAGGAGACCGGCGGCAGTGCCGCGGGCAAGGGGGCAGGGCGCGCGTTCGAACGCAAGATCGCCTGGATGCGGCAGTTGCTGGAGCAGGCCGGCGAGGGCCGCGACGAAGGCCTGGCCGGTGCGCTGGATGCCGAACTGGTCGAGGAGCGGGTCTATGCGCTCACGCCCAAGGGCGAGGTGATCGACCTGCCGCAGGGGTCCACCCCGCTGGACTTCGCCTACCACGTGCACACCATGGTCGGGCACCGCTACCGCGGGGCCAAGGTCAACGGACGCATCGTGCCGCTGGGCTACCGCCTGCGCAGCGGCGACCGGGTCGAAATCATGACCGGCAAGGAGCCGGACCCGCGTCGCGACTGGCTGCTGCCGTCCAACGGCTTCCTCGCCAGTGGCCGCTCGCGCGACAAGGTGCGCGCCTGGTTCCACAAGCTGGACCGCTCGCGCAACGTCCAGGCCGGGCGCGAGATGCTCGAGCGCGAGCTCAAGCGCCTGGGCCTGCACCAGGCCGATCTGGCGCCGGTGGCCCGGAAGTTCCATGCCGAAACCGTGGACGACCTCTACATCCAGGTCGCGCTGGGCGATGTCGGCCCGCACCAGGTGGGCCGCGCGCTGCACGAGATCGGGCGTGCGGCCGAGCCACAGGCACCGCCCGCGCCGCGCCTGGCGCCGCGCAAGGCCGGCCACCGTCGCGACCCCGGCTTCACCGTACAGGGCGTGGGCAACCTGCTGGTGCAGCTTGCGCGCTGCTGCCAGCCCGTGCCGGGCGAGCCGATCACCGGCTACCTCACCCGCGCCCGCGGGGTGACCGTGCACCGTGCCGGCTGCGCATCGTTCACCCGCCTGGCCACGGCCCAGCCGCAGCGCGTGCTGCCGGTGGAGTGGGGCAGCGCCGGCGGCGGCTACGAGGTGGACGTGGCGGTGAGCGGCGTGGACCGCAAGTGGCTGCTCAAGGACGTGACCACCCTGGTGGCCCAGGAAGATGCACACGTGGCCGACCTGCGCAGCGATGCGGACAAGGACGGCCGGCTGGAGTTGCGCATGCGCCTGCGCGTGTCCGATTACGGCCAGCTGTCGACCCTGCTGGGCAAGCTGGATGCGTTGCCCGGCGTGGAGCACGCGCGCCGGCTGGGGTGAACGGGGTCGCCGCGGCCGGCTACGGCCAGTCGATCGTGCCGCGCACCACGCTGACCACGCGGCCGCCGGACCAGACCTCGCCATCGGCATCGACTTGCATGTCCAGGCGTGCGTCGTACCCCACTTCGCGGCCCTGGCTGACGCGATAGCGGCCGCCATCGCCGGGCAGGGCATCGCGCAGGGCCAGCCACGCGGCCAGGGTGGCGTTGGCCGCGCCGGAGGCTGCGTCCTCGAAGATCGCCGGGCCGCCGACCAGGGCGCGCGCGGCGATCTGGTAATCGCTGCCGTGGCAACGGGCGAAGGCCAGCACGCCCATGCTTTCGGTGGCCGCCGCCAACGCGGCGATCGCGTCCCAGTCGGGCGTGGCCTGGCGCAGGCTGGATTCGTCCGCGGCCTCGGCCACCCACCAGCGGCGGCCGCCATCCATCAGTGCCGGCGGCAGCGTGCCGGGCGGCAACCAGCGCAGTGCGCCGGCCACGCGCAGGTCGCCGGCATCCACGCTCTCCAGCAGGCGCGCGCGCGGGGTGCGGATGGCGATGCGTTGCCCACCGTCGCCAGCGTCCACCTGCAACGGCAGCAGGCCGGCGATGCCTTCCTGCAGCAGCAGCCCGTTGCGCGGCTTGGCCAGCCCGGCCTCCAGCACCACGTGTGCGGTGCCGACGCTGGGGTGGCCGGCGAACGGTACCTCGCGCTTGGGGCTGAACATGCGGATGGCGTAGCTGGCGCCGGGCCGGGTGGGCGCAAACACGAAGGTGGTTTCCGGCAGCCGGGTCCAGCGCGCGATGGCCTGCATCGCCGCATCGTCCAGGCCGTCAGCCTCCAGCACCACCGCCAGCGGATTGCCGGCTCCGGGCCGGTCGGCGAACACGTCCACCTGGACGAACGGGCGCAGCGCCATCGGACAACTCCTCGGGTCGAAGGTGGCCGAGCTTAGCAACCCGCGCTCACCAATCCAGGGTGCCGCGCAGCGGTGCCTGTACCTGGCCACCGACCCAGGCCTGGCCATCGGCATCGATGTGCAGCTCGAGTTGCGCGTTGCGGCCGAGTTCACGGCCCTGGCTGGCCAGGTAGCGGCCGTCGCGCCCGGGCAGGCGGCCGTGCTGGTGCAGCAGCGTGGCGATGCTGGCATTGGCGCTGCCGGTGGCCGGGTCTTCGGCAATGCCCACGCCGGGCGCGAACGCGCGCACCACCAGGTGTGCGTCGCCCTCGTCGGCGGCTGCGAACACCGCCAGCTTGCCGGCCGGCAATGCGGCGATGGCGGCCAGGTCGGGCTGCAGCGTGCGCACGGCCGCTTCGTCGGCCAGTTCCAGCAGCCACCAGTCCGGGCCGTTGTTCCACAGCGCCGGTGGCAAGGTGCCGCGGGGCGCGCCCCATATCCGTGCCGCGTCCAGCCAGTCCGGAGCCACGACGGCGCGCGGCTGCGCGCGCGGGCTGCGCACCGAGGGCACGCTGATGCCGTCCCGGCGCGCGATCCGCACCGGCAGCAGGCCGGCAGCGCACTCCTGCACCAGCCTGCCGTCGCGGTCCCGTGCCAGGCCCGCATCGAGCGCCGCCCAGGCGGCGCCGACGCTGGGGTGGCCGGCAAACGGCAGCTCCAGCGTCGGGGTGAAGATGCGGATGCGGTAGTCGGCCGCGGACGTGGTCGGCGGCAGGAAGAAGATGGTCTCGGACAGGTTGGTCCAGTTGGCGAAGCGCTGCATCGCCGCTTCGTCCATGTCCTGGGCGTCGAACACCACGGCCAGCGGATTGCCGGCGCCGGCGCTGCAGGCAAACACGTCCAGTTGCATGTAGCGGCGTGCAGGCATGGGCGGACTCCAGGGGTGGACTCTTGGGCGGCTGCACAGCTTAGGGCACCACGCATGCGGCGCGGGACCCGCCGCGCAGGTGGTCATGCATGCGATGGTTGCGCGTGTGACGCTTGCCGCCACATGCGCAAGGGCTCCCGCAACGGTGATCCGGCAGGCGATCCGCCAGGCGATTCGGCTTAGAATCGGCGGTTCGTGCCCGATATCCGGGCGTTCTTCCGAAAGCCACCCATGTCCGCAGTTTCGCCCACCCAAGATGCCGCCGCAGGCGGCTGGATCGTCCTCAAGTTCGGCGGCACCTCGGTGTCGCGTCGCCATCGCTGGGACAACATCGGCAAGCTGGCGCAGAAACGTGCGGACGAGATCGGCGGACGGGTACTGGTGGTGGTATCCGCGCTGTCGGGCGTGACCAACGAACTGACCGCCATCGCCGACGGTGCCGATGACAGCCGGCAGCGGTTCGAGGCACTGCAGCGCCGCCACCACGAATTCCTGGCCGAGCTCGGGCTGGATGCCGATCCGGTGGTGGGCGTGCACCTGGCATCGCTGCGCGGCTTGCTGGACGACCCGCGCGCGGCCACCCGTTCGCTGGACTGGCAGGCCGAAGTGCTGGCCCACGGCGAACTGCTGTCCTCCACCCTGGGCGCGGCCTACCTGCGCGCGCAGGGCCTGGATTTCGGCTGGATGGACGCGCGCCAGTGGCTGCACGCGCTGCCGCCGCAGCCCAACCAGAGCCCGTGGTCGCAACGGCTGTCGGTGAACTGCCGCTGGCAAGGCGACGACGACTGGCGCAGCCGCTTTGCCGAGCAGCCCACGCGCATGCTCCTGACCCAGGGGTTCATCTGCCGCCATGGCGATGGCGGTACCGCGGTGCTCGGCCGTGGTGGCTCGGATACCTCGGCCGCGTATTTCGGTGCGCTGCTGGGCGCGCGCCGGGTGGAAATCTGGACCGACGTGCCCGGCATGTTCAGCGCCAATCCGCGCGAAGTCCCCGATGCGCGCCTGCTCAGCCGCCTGGGCTACGCCGAGGCGCAGGAGATCACCACCACCGGCGCCAAGGTGCTGCACCCGCGTTCGATCAAGCCGTGCCGTGATTCGGGCGTGCCGATGGCGGTGCTCGATACCGAGAACCCGGACATGTACGGCACGGTCATCGACCGCAGCGCCGCCACCGTGCCGGGGGTCAAGGCGATCAGCCGCCGCAACGGCGTGGTGCTGGTGTCGGTGGAGGACATCGGCATGTGGCAGCAGGTGGGCTACCTGGCCGACGTGTTCGAACTGTTCCGCAAGCACGCGCTGTCGGTGGACCTGATCGGCACCTCGCAGACCAACGTGACCGTGTCGCTGGATCCCAGCGAGAACCTGCTCAGCCAGGACGTGCTGTCGGCGCTGGCCGCGGACCTGGAGAAGATCGGCCGGGTCAAGGTGATCGTGCCGTGCGCGGCCATCACCCTGGTCGGGCGCGGCATGCGCTCGCTGCTGCACATGCTGCCGGAGGTGTTTTCCAACTTCGGCCACGAGCGGGTGCACATGATCTCGCAGTCGTCCAACGACCTGAACCTCACCTTCGTCATCGACGAGGCCGATGCCGAAGGCCTGCTGCCGCAGTTGCACGCCGCGCTGATCGACAGCGGCGCGATGCCGGCGCAGGAAACCGAGGTGTTCGGCCCGCGCTGGCGCGAGATCAACGGCGCGGTGCGCCCGCGCCCGGAGCCGTGGTGGCGCGGCGAGCGCGAGCGGCTGCTGCAGCTTGCCCGGTCCGGCACCCCGCGCTACGTCTACCACCTGCCGACCGTGCGCGCGCGCGCGCGCCAGCTCAAGGCGGTGGCGGCGGTGGACCACCGCTATTACGCGATCAAGGCCAATCCGCACCCGGCCATCCTGCGCACGCTGGTGGAGGAGGGCTTCGGCCTGGAGTGCGTGTCGCTGGGCGAACTGCGCCATGTCTTCGCCACCCTGCCGCAGCTGGACCCGCAGCGGGTGCTGTTCACCCCCAGCTTCGCCCCGCACGCCGAGTACCAGCAGGCCTTCGCCCTGGGCGTGACCGTCACCGTGGACAACGTCGAGGCGCTGCAGCGCTGGCCGGACACCTTCCGTGGGCGCAGCCTGTGGCTGCGCATCGACCTGGGCCATGGCGACGGCCACCACGAGAAGGTCAACACCGGCGGCAAGGAGGCCAAGTTCGGCCTGCCGGCCGCGCGGGTCGACGAGTTCATGGACGTGGCGCGCACGCTGGGCGTGATCGTCACCGGCGTGCACGCGCACCTGGGCAGCGGAGTGGAGACCGCCGGCCACTGGCGCCTGATGTGCGACGAACTGGCCGGCTTCGCCCGCCGCATCGGCACCGTGGCCACCCTGGACATCGGTGGCGGCCTGCCGATTCCGTACAGCGCCGATGACGAGCCATTCGACCTGGACGCCTGGGCCGCCGGCCTGGCCGAAGTGCGGCAGGTGCATCCGGCGTTCGCACTGGCGATCGAGCCGGGCCGCTTCCTGGTGGCCGAGGCCGGCGTGCTGCTGGCGGCCGCCACCCAGGTGGTGGAGAAGGACGGCGTGCACCGGGTCGGCCTGGATGCGGGCATGAACGCGCTGCTGCGCCCGGCGCTGTATGACGCCTGGCACGACATCGTCAACCTCCAGCGCCTGGACGAAGCGGAGGATGGAATGTTCGACGTGGTCGGCCCGATCTGCGAGTCGAGCGACATCTTCGGGCGCCGGCGCCGCCTGCCTGCCGCCACCACGCCCGGCGACACCATGCTGGTGGCCGATGCCGGCGCCTACGGCCACGCCATGGCCAGTACCTACAACCTGCGCGCGCTGCCGGACGAGGACGTGCTCGATGGGGCCGCGGACTGAGCCGGCGCCGCCAACGCCGGCATGCGCCGCGGCCAGCCGGGCGCCACGCAGGCTGCCTTCGGCCATGCTTGGCGCTACGCTGAAGGCCCTGGCCGCCGGTGAGGCGACGGTCTTCGCCGACGCCTCCACGCCCGGCCGCCGCCTGCGCCGGGCACGCTCCACCACGGATATCGCATGACCATTTTCGATCGAGACGCCATCCAGGTTTTCCGCTTCGTGCGCTGCGGCCTGGACCCTGCCACCGGCGTGGCCGAGCTGGCCTACGCCTTTGACGACGGCCCCGAGCTGGTGGAGACGATCACCGTGCCCGGTGCTCCGTTCGTGCTGCAAGGCGCGCGCGCCGCGGCGGTGGAACGTGCGCTGCGCCTGCTGCACCTCATTGCCGGGGTGAGCTACTACAAGGCCGCCGTGCCCCCGCGCATCGCGATCGAGGGCGCGCCCATCGACGCCGGCACCGCTGCGCTGCTGGAGCAGGTCTACCTCAATGGCCTGGGCGAGTTTGCCTATCGCAACGGCCTGGACCTGCGTGGCCGGATCCGCTTTCCCGCCGATGCGCAGGCGCAGCCCGGCTCTGACGCGGCACGGACCGACGCGGCACAGGCCGACGCAGTACCGGCCGGGCCGGCGCTGGTGGCGATCGGCGGCGGCAAGGACTCGCTGGTCAGCATCGAGGCGCTGCGTGCCGCGGGCGTGGAGCAGACGGTGGCGTGGATCGGCAACTCGCAGCTGATCCGCACCTGCGCCGAGCGCACCGGCCTGCCCACCCTCAACATCGGCCGTGCGCTGGCGCCGGAACTGTTCGAGATCAACCGCCAGGGTGCCTACAACGGCCACATCCCGGTGACCGCGGTCAATTCGGCGATCCTGGTGCTGGCTGCACTGCTCACCGGCCACGGCCAGGTGGTGTTTTCCAACGAGCGCTCGGCCAGTTATGGCAGCCGCATCGTCACTGCCGATGGCACCGTCACCGACGAGGTCAACCACCAGTGGTCCAAGGGCTGGGAGTTCGAGCGCGCGTTCGGCCGCCATGTGGAGCGGTACGTGGCCGGCGCTGCGGCCGGCGACGCGGCCGGCCCGGCGCTGCGCTACTACTCGTTGCTGCGGCCGCTGTCGGAACTGGCGGTGGCCCGGCAGTTTGCCCGCAACGACCACTACGACGCCCATTTCTCCAGCTGCAACCGCAATTTCCACATCCTCGGCGAGAAGCCCGCGCAGCGCTGGTGCGGGCTGTGCCCCAAGTGCCATTTCGTGTTCCTGGCGCTGGCTCCGTTCATGCCCAAGACCCGGCTGGTCGGCATCCTTGGCCGCAACCTGCTGGACGATGCGGCGCTGGCCGCCAGCTTCGATGCGCTGCTGGAGTTCGGCGAACACAAGCCGTTCGAATGCGTGGGCGAAGGCCGTGAGTCGCGCGCGGCGATGGCGTGGCTGGCCACGCGCCCGGAGTGGCGCGAGGACGCGCTGGTGGCACGCTTCGCCCGCGAGATCCGGCCGCAGCTGGACGCCGGTGCACTGGCGCTGGAACCGCTGCTGGAGCCGCAGGACGAGCATCGCGTGCCCGCCGGGGTGTGGGAGCGGGTGCGTGCACATTTCGCAGCTTGAGGGCTTGCGTGTCGCACTGTGGGGCTGGGGCCGCGAAGGCCGTGCCGCGTACGCGGCGCTGCGTGCCGTCGCGCAGCGTGCCACCGTGCAGCGTGCCGTCGCGCAGCCCGCGGCCGACGATGGGCAGCCCGGCGCGCGCTTCCCCGCTGGCCTGACCCTGTTCTGCCCGCCGGCCGAGGCCGCGCACGCACGCGCCCTTGGCGATCCATGGCTGCAGATCGAAACCGACGCCACCGGCGAGCGCCTGGCCGCGTTCGACGTGGTGGTGAAGTCGCCCGGGATCAGCCCGTACTCGGCCGCCGCGCAGGCCGCCGTTGCGCAAGGCACCCGGTTCATCGGCGGCACCACGCTGTGGTTTGCCGGCCACGCCGATGCGCGCAGCGTCAGCATCACCGGTACCAAAGGCAAGAGCACCACCACCGCGCTGCTGGCCCACCTGCTGCGTGCCGGCGGCCATCGCACCGCGCTGGCCGGCAACATCGGCCTGCCGCTGCTGGAAGTGCCGGATGACCCCGCGCCCGCGTTCTGGGCCATCGAGCTGTCCAGCTACCAGACCGTGGACGTGGCCGCCGGCGATGCGCGGCCGGACGTGGCGGTGGTGCTGAACCTGTTTCCGGAACACCTGGACTGGCACGGCAGCCAGGAACGCTACATGGCCGACAAGCTGTCCCTGGTCACGGCCGCGCGGCCACGCACGGTGGTCCTCAACGCCGCCGACCCGCGCCTGGCCGCGCTGCAGTTGCCGCACAGCCGCATCGTCCGCTTCAACGATGCGCAAGGCTGGCACCTGCGCGGGACATGGCTGTACCGCGGCGCTGCACGGGTGATGGACACCGCCGACGTACCGCTGCCGGGCCAGCACAACCGTGCCAACCTGTGCGCGGCGCTGGCGGCGATCGAGGCGCTGGGCCTGGATGCCGCCGCCCTGGCGCCGGCTGCGCGCAGCTTCCGCCCGCTGCCGCACCGCCTGCAGTGGCTGGGCGAGCGCGACGGCGTGGCCTGGGTCAACGATTCGATCAGCACCACGCCGCACGCCAGCCTGGCCGCGCTGGATTGCCATCGCGGGCAGCGGACCGCGATCCTGCTCGGCGGCCATGACCGCGGCCTGGACTGGAGCGATTTCGCCACGCAATTGCGCAATCGCGGCGCGGACGAGGGGCCGGCGGCGGTGGTGACGATGGCGGCCAACGGGCCGTTGATCCACGACGCGCTGGCGCCGCTGGCGGCCGCCGGCAGGTTCACGCTGGTGGCCGCCGCCGACCTGGCCGATGCGGTCGCCCGGGCGCGCACGCTGCTGGACGGGCAGGGCGTGGTCCTGCTGTCGCCCGGTGCTCCCAGCTTCGGCGCCTATCGCGACTACACCGAGCGTGGCCGCCACTTCGCGGCCCTGGCCGGTTTCGACCCGGAGGCCATCAGCGCCATTGCCGGGATCGGCGTCGCCTAGCTGTCCCGGCACGCATCGCCAAGCTCGCCGGAACCGGGGCGACGGTGGCCGGGCCACGCGCGGTGGCTGGCCGGCGCGCCGTCAGTGGCTGCGTTCGACCGCGTAGCGGGCCAGGCCGCGCAGCGCGGCCAGGGCTTCGGATTCGGGCAATCCATCCAGGGCCGACTCGGCGGCGCTTGCGTATCCGCTGGCGCGGCGGCGGGCGTAGTCCAGGCCGCCACTGGCGTGGATCGCGGCCAGCACGTCCGGCATGGCCTGCGCATCGCCGTGCTGCACCGCCTCGCGCAGGCGCTGGCGGGTGGCCGGGTCGGCGTGGGCGATGGCATGGATCAGCGGCAGGGTGGCCTTGCCCTCGGCCAGGTCATCGCCCAGGTTCTTGCCCAGGTCGCCGGCCTGGGCCGTGTAGTCGAGCACGTCGTCGGCAATCTGGAAGGCATAGCCCAGGTTCATGCCGTAGTCGTACAAAGCCTGCTGCGCCGCTGCGTCCGCGCCGGCGGCCAGTGCACCCAGGCGGGTGCCGGCGGCGAACAGCACCGCGGTCTTGCGCTCGATCACGCGCAGGTACGCGGCCTCGTCCACGTCCGGGTTGCGCACGTGCAGCAGTTGCAGCACCTCGCCCTCGGCGATGCGGTTGGTGGTGTCGGCCAGGACCTGCATCACCTCCATGCGGTCCAGCTCGACCATCAGCTGGAAGCTGCGCGAGTACAGGAAGTCGCCGACCAGCACGCTGGCCGCGTTGCCCCAGATCGCATTGGCGGTGCTGCGGCCGCGGCGCAGGTCGGACTCGTCGACCACGTCGTCGTGGAGCAGGGTGGAGGTGTGGATGAACTCGATGATCGCCGCCAGCTGGTGGCGGTCGGCGCCGGCGTCGCCACCGGCTGCGGCGGCCTGCGCGGCCAGCACCACCAGCATCGGCCGCAGGCGCTTGCCGCCGGCCGAGACGATGTGCTCGGCGATCTGGTTGATCAGGACCACGTCCGAGGCCAGGCGGGCGCGGATCAATGCGTCCACCGCCGCCATGTCGGGCGCGGCCAGGGCCTGGACCCGGGGCAAGTCGGCGTAGCGGGGGGAAGTGGCGTGGTCGACCATGCGGAGCGCCCGTGAAGGTGCCGGGATTATAGGCGGCCGGCGGGCACAATCCCTACAGCACGACGCGGGTTGCTGCCGCTGGAACGGTGCGCGGGGCTATACTCCAATGCCTTTCGAGCGGGCCCGCCCGGGCTCCGGAACCGGAATCCACACTATGGCGCGCGGCATCAACAAGGTGATCCTGGTCGGCAACCTCGGCAACGATCCCGAAACCAAGTACACCCAGTCCGGCATGGCCGTGACCCGCATCAGCCTGGCCACCACCAGCGTGCGCAAGGACCGCGAGGGCAACACCCAGGAACGCACCGAATGGCACCGCGTGGTGTTCTTCGGCAAGCTGGGCGAGATCGTCGCCGAGTACCTGCGCAAGGGCTCGCAGGTGTATGTCGAAGGCGAGATCCGCTACGACAAGTACACCGGGCAGGACGGCCAGGAGCGCTACAGCACCGACATCGTCGCCAACGAGATGCAGATGCTGGGTGGCCGCGGCGGTGGCGAAGGCGGCGGTGAGCGTCCGCAGCGCAGCGCCGCACCGCGCCGCGAGTACGGCGGCGGTGGCCAGCAGCGCAACGCCCCGGCGCAGTCGCCCCAGCCGGCGGCAGAAGGCGGCTTCAACGACAGCTTCGGCGACGACGACATCCCGTTCTAGCGAACACCCGCGGCGTTGCCGCCGCCGAGGTCGTCCAGGATCGGGCAATCGGGCCGGTCGTCGCCATGGCACTGGCGGGCCAGGTCCTGCAGGGTCCGTTGCATCGCCTGCATCTGGGCGATGCGTTCGCCCAGGTGCGCGGCATGCTCCTGTGCCAGGCGCTTGACCTCTTCGCTGGCGCGGTCCCGGTCCGACCACAGCGCCAGCAGGTGCTCGATCTGGCGGATGGCGAAGCCCAGCGCACGCGCGCGCTTGATGAAGCGCAGCCGATGGATGTCCGCGGCGGCGTACAGGCGGTAGCCGGCGCGGGTCCGGCCCGCTTCCGGAATCAGGCCGATGCCCTCGTAGTGGCGGATCATCTTGGCCGATACCCCGGACAGGCGCGCGGCCTCGCCGATGCTGTGCAGCGCCTGTGCGCGTGCTTCATCCCGCGCCGGTCCCGGTGGCCTGGCCGTCATGCCGCACCTCCATCGGCGCCGGTACCGCGCCCGGCGGGCCGCCAGCGCTTGAGCAGCAGGGTGTTGCCGAGCACGCTGACCGAGGAGAACGCCATCGCCGCGCCAGCCAGGATCGGGTTGAGCAGGCCCATTGCCGCCAGCGGAATGCCGACCACGTTGTAGCCGAACGCCCAGAACAGGTTCTGGTGGATCTTCCGGGTCGTGCGCCGCGACACGTCGATGGCATCGGCCACCAGCGCAACGTCGCCACGCATCAAGGTGATGGCGGCCGCGTGCATGGCCACGTCGGTGCCCGAGCCCATGGCGATGCCGACGTCGCTGGCCGCCAGCGCGGGGGCGTCGTTGATGCCGTCGCCGACCATTGCCACCACGCCGTGGCGCTTGAGTGCCTGCACCACATCGACCTTCTGTTCCGGGCGGACATCGGCGTGCACCTCGTCGATGCCCAGGCGCTCGGCGATGCCGTGCGCCGCGCCGGCGTTGTCGCCCGAGATCATCACCGTGCGCACGCCAAGCCGGTGCAGGCGGTCGATCGCCCCCCGTGCGCTGGCCCGGGGTTCGTCACGATAGGCCAGCAGGCCCAGCACCCGGACCGCACCCTCGCTGCCGCGGGCAAGCCAGGACACGGTGTGGCCGCTGCCGGCCAGTGCCTCGGCCCGCGCCGCCAGTACGCCGGCATCGGCGCGTACTTCGTCGATCAGCGCACGGTTGCCCAGCCACACCTGCTGTCCGTCGATCCAGCCGGTCAGGCCACGGCCGGGCAGGGCGCGGGTATCGGTGGCCGCGGCCACCGGGCTCGCCTCGCGCAGCACGGCCCGTGCCAGCGGATGCTCGCTGCCGCTCTGCAGCGCCGCGGCCAGGCCGAGCAATGCATCGCGGGTGCCTTCGGCAGGGATCGCTTCGACCAGCCGCGGTTCGCCCATGGTGAGGGTGCCGGTCTTGTCGAAGGCCACCACGTCGACCTTGTGCGCCAGTTCCAGTGCCTCGGCATCCTTGATCAGGATGCCGGCACCTGCTGCCACGCCGGTGCCGGCCATGATCGCCGTGGGCGTGGCCAGGCCCAGCGCACAGGGGCAGGCGATGACCAGCACCGCCACGGCGTTGAGGATGGCCGCGTTCCAGTCCTGCGTGGCCAGGCCCCAGGCCAGCAGCGTGGCCAGCGCGACCACCAGCACGGCTGGCACGAATACCGCGCTCACCCGGTCCACGGTCTTCTGGATCGGCGCCTTCTTCGCCTGCGCGTCCTCGACCAGGCGGATGATGCGGGCAAGGGCGGTCTCGGCGCCGATCGCGCGGGTTTGGACCACCACCACGCCTTCGCCGTTGACTGCGCCGCCGGTAACCGGGTCGCCTGCAGACTTGGCCACCGGCACCGATTCGCCGGTGATCAGCGATTCGTCGGCGTGGGTGCGGCCTTCGCGCAGCTGTCCGTCCACCGGGAAGCGTTCACCCGGGCGCACGATCACGAGGTCGCCCACGCGCACCTGTTCCACCGGCACTTCCACTTCGCCCGATGGGCCGCGCACCCGCGCGGTGGCGGGCTTCAGTGCCTGCAGCGCGCGGATGGCCGCGGTGGTCTGGCGCTTGGCCCGCCCTTCGAGGTACTTGCCCAGCAGGATCAAGGTGATGATCGCCGCCGATGCCTCGAAGTACAGGTCGGTGGAGCCTTGCAGCAGGTGGTGGACGCTCAGGCCGAAACCGGCCGAGGTGCCCAGCGCCACCAGCAGGTCCATGTTGCCGGTGCCGGCCCGCAGTGCGTGCCAGCCGGCGCGGTAGAAGCGGGCACCCAGCCAGAACTGGACCGGCGTGGCCAGCACCAGCTGGACCCACCCCGGCAGCATCCAGTGCCGGCCGAACAGCATGCCGGCCATGGGCAGTACCAGCGGCGCGGTCAGCAGCGCGGCGATGACCAGGTGGCGCGCTTCGCGGGTGTCCGGGCGGGCCTTGCCGGGTGCCTGCTGCCCGGCGCCTGGCGCGGCGGTTGCCGGATGCCGTGCGCGATAGCCTGCGGCGTCCACCGCGGCCATGAGCGTAGCGTCGTCCACGGCGCCGGCAGTGCGGACCCGTGCGCGCTCGGTGGCCAGGTTCACCGCCACATCGACCACGCCGGGCACGCGCCCGAGCGCGCGTTCGACCCGCGCCACGCAGGAGGCGCAGGTCATGCCTTCGATCGACAGTTCGATGTCGCCGGTGCGGACCTGGTAACCGGCGGCCTCGATCGCGTCCACGATCTGCGCGGCAGCCGGCAGGGCGCTGCCACGTACGCGGGCGGTTTCGGTGGCGAGATTGACCGCCGCTTCCTCTATGCCGGGAAGCTGCAGCAGGGCGCGCTCCACGCGCGAGGCGCAGGAGGCGCAGGTCATGCCCTCGATGGGCAGGCGCAGGTCGGTGGCAACGGCGGCGGTCATGGCAGGTCTCCCGGTTCAGGCACAGCCTGAGCCTTCCCACAGTGGGAAGGTCAAGGGATCGAAGTCAAATCCGGCCTCCGGGCCGCCTGGCGCGACCGCTCAGCGACGGCGTGGATCAGGCACGGTCGCGTCCGGGTAGTCGCGGTCCGGGTCCGGGCCGTCCGGCGGGTCGTCGGGCTGGTCGCGGTCCTTCCAGCGCGCCTTGTCGTTGCGCAGCCGGTCGGGGGTGAAGGCCTTGGCCTGGTCGCTTTCGGGATTGTGCTCGGGAGTGCGTGGCATGGCGGGATCCTCCTGGCCGACCAGTCTGGACCGCGCCGTGTCACGGCCAGGTGGTCTGCTGCGTGCACACCGCTGCCGCGCGTGTCCGGGCCTGCGTGAAGACGCATTCACGGCGTTCTTACGCATGGGCGCTGATAGTCGGCAGTCCGGACGGGATGGCAAGGATGGGCGCCATGAACAGCAGGCTGAGGGGACGACGCATCCTGGTGGTCGAAGACGAGGACATGCTGGCCCAGTGCCTGAGCGAGACGCTGCAGGACAATGGTGCGGTCGTGGTCGGGCCGGCCGGCCGCCTGGCCGACGCGATGACCCTGGTCGATGCCGACCACGCACTCGAGGCGGTGATCCTGGACGTGAACCTGGCCGGCGAGAGCGCCTATCCGCTGGCCGATCGCCTGATCGATCGCGGGGTGCCGCTGCTGCTCACCTCCGGCTACGACCGCAGCAGCACGCCGGCGCGCTACGCCGACGTGGCCTATTGCACCAAGCCCTTCGGTACCGCGCAGGTGGTCCAGGCCCTGGCGTCGCTGCTGCCAGCCTGACCTGGCGCGCACCGGCGGCACCGGGCAAGCGAGCCGCCAGACGTGAACGCAACCGGGCCGTGCGGGCCGCGCAACCGTGCGGGCGCAGGCCTTTGCCGGCACAATGGCGGGCCGCAGCTTGCAACCGGGTCGGCCGTCCATGAAGTCCATTGGAATCAGAAACATGACCAGCGCGGCGCAGGTCCGCGCGCGGGTCGCGTATGGCCACGCCGTGGCGGACAGGCTGCCGGCGTGAGCGCATCGGCACAGGCGCGCCCGGCGTCGACCTGGCTGGTGACCGGCGGGGCCGGCTTCATCGGCGGGAATTTCGTGCTCGAAGCGGTGGCGCGCGGGGTGCGGGTCATCAACCTGGATGCGCTCACCTACGCCGGCAACCTGGATACCTTGGCCGCGCTGCAGGGCAATCCCGACCACGTCTTCGTGCACGGCGACATCGGTGACCGCGCGCTGGTGGACCGGCTGCTGGCCGAGCACCGCCCGGATGCGATCCTCAACTTCGCCGCCGAAAGCCACGTGGACCGCTCGATCGACGGGCCGGCCGCCTTCATCCAGACCAACGTGGTCGGCACCCTGGCCCTGCTGGAGGCCGCGCGCGACTACTGGAAAGCGGTGGACGGCGAGCGCCGCGAAGCGTTCCGCTTCCTGCACGTGTCCACCGACGAGGTGTACGGCTCGCTGGGCGACACCGGCCTGTTCACCGAAACCACGCCGTATGCGCCCAACTCGCCGTACTCGGCATCCAAGGCGGCATCGGACCACCTGGTGCGCGCGTTCCACCACACCTACGGCCTGCCGGTGCTGACCACCAACTGTTCCAACAACTACGGGCCGTACCACTTCCCGGAAAAGCTCATCCCGCTGGTGATCGCCAAGGCCCTGGCCGGCGAGCCGTTGCCGGTCTACGGCGATGGCCGCCAGGTGCGCGACTGGCTGTACGTGTCCGATCACTGCGAGGCGATCCGCACCGTGCTGGCCGGTGGCCGCGCCGGCCAGACCTACAACATCGGCGGCAATGCAGAGCAGCAGAACATCCAGGTGGTGCGTGCGGTGTGCGCGCTGCTGGACGAGCGCCGCCCGCGCGCCGACGGCCGCCCACGGGAAAGCCAGATCACCCATGTCGCCGACCGTCCCGGCCACGACCGCCGCTACGCGATCGACGCATCCAGGATCAGGGACGAGCTGGGCTGGGAGCCGGCCTACACCTTCGAGCAGGGCCTGGCCGCCACCGTGGACTGGTACCTGGACAACCAGGACTGGGTGCGCCGCGTCCTTGACGGCAGCTACCGGCTGGAGCGCATCGGCATCGCGGTCTGAGGGGCCACAACCCTGCGCCCGCGCGCATGCGGGCCGCAGGCACCGCGCATTGGCTGCGCGGTCATCCAAGGTGAGGGCGAATGACACAACGCAAGGGCATCATCCTGGCCGGCGGTTCCGGCACCCGGCTGTATCCGATCACCCGTGCGGTCAGCAAGCAGCTGCTGCCGGTGTACGACAAGCCGATGATCTACTACCCGCTCAGCGTGCTGATGCTGGCGGGCATCCGCGAAGTGCTGGTGATCAACACCCCGCATGAGCAGCCGCTGTTCCAGGCGCTGCTGGGCGACGGCTCGCAGTGGGGCCTGGACATCCAGTACGCGATCCAGCCCAGCCCGGACGGCCTGGCCCAGGCCTACCTGATCGGCCGTGATTTCGTCGGTGGCAGGCCCAGCTGCCTGGTGCTGGGCGACAACATCTTCCATGGTGACGGCCTGACCGGGCTGCTGGCTCGTGCCAGCGCCCGCACCGAGGGCGCCACCGTGTTCGGCTACTGGGTGCGCGATCCGGAGCGTTACGGCGTGGCCGAGTTCGACGCCGCAGGCAAGGTGGTGGGCATCGAGGAGAAGCCGTCGCAGCCGCGCTCCAACTACGCGGTCACCGGCCTGTACTTCTACGACGGCCGCGCCAGCGAGTACGCCGCCGGACTCAAGCCCTCGGCGCGCGGCGAGCTGGAAATCACCGACCTCAACAAGCGTTACCTGGACGAAGGCCAGCTCTATCTGGAACCGCTCGGCCGCGGCTACGCCTGGCTGGATACCGGCACCCACCGTTCGCTGCTGGAGGCCTCCACGTTCATCGAGACGATCGAGACGCGCCAGGGCCTGCGCGTGTGCTGCCCCGAGGAGATCGCATTCGGCAACGGCTGGATCGACGCTGCGCAACTGGAGGCACTGGCCGCGCCGCTGGCCAAGAACGGTTATGGCCAGTACCTGCTGGAACTGGCCCGGCGCGGCACGGTGGTGCCATGAAGGTGGTGCAGACCGACCTGCCGGGCTGCGTGGTGATCGAACCGGCGGTGTTCGGCGATGCGCGTGGCTTCTTCTACGAAACCTGGAACGCGCAGCGCTATGCCGAACACGGCCTGCCGGCCGGTTTCGTGCAGAGCAACGTATCGCTGTCCGCGCGCGGGGTGCTGCGCGGCCTGCATTACCAGTGGCCCTACCCGCAGGGCAAGCTGGTCAGCGTGCTGGAGGGCGAGGTCTACGACGTGGCGGTGGACATCCGCCGTGGTTCGCCGCATTTCGGGCGCTGGACCGCGGCCGTCCTCAGCGCGGAGAACAAGCGCCAGTTCTGGATCCCCGAGGGTTTCGCCCACGGCTTCGTGGTGCTGTCCGAGCGCGCGCTGTTCAGCTACCTGTGCACCGCGCCATACGACAAGGCGGCCGACGCGGGCATCCGCTGGAACGATGCGGCCATCGGCGTGGATTGGCCGGAGGCGGCACCGCTGCTCTCGGACAAGGACGCCGGTGCGCCGTTCCTGGACGACATCGCCCCCGAGCGCCTGCCGGTCTTCCTGGGATGAGGCTGCTGCTGCTGGGCGCCAACGGCCAGTTGGGGCGCGAACTGCAGCGCAGCCTGGGCGCGCTGGGAAACGTGGTGGCTGCCACGCGCGATGGCCGCCTGCAGGACGATGGCGCGCCAGGGCAGGCACGCCCGGGCACGGTGATCGCCGCAGACCTGGCCGACCCGGACGCGCTGGCGGCGCTGGTCGCCCGCCAGGTCCCGGACGCGGTGGTCAACGCGGCCGCGTACACCGCCGTCGACCAGGCCGAGGATGACCGCGAGGCCGCGTTCCGGATCAACGCCGAGGCGCCCGCAGCGCTGGCCCGGGCCTGCGCCGCGGCTTCCATTCCGCTGGTCCATTACTCCACCGACTACGTGTTCGACGGACGCGGCAGCCGCCCGTATCGCGAGGACGATCCGACTGCGCCGCTGGGCGTGTACGGCGCCAGCAAGCTGGCCGGGGAGGACGCGGTGCGCGCGGCCGGCGGCCGCCATCTGGTGCTGCGCACGGCCTGGGTGTATGCCGCCCACGGGCGCAACTTCCTGCGCACCATGCTGCGCCTGGGCGCCGAACGCGAGGAGCTGGGCGTGGTGGCCGACCAGGTCGGCACGCCCACGCCGGCCGCCCTGGTCGCCGATGCCAGCGCACGCATGCTGGCGCAGGCGCTGGGCGACGCCACGCTGCGTGGGACCTGGCACGTGGTCGCCGACGGCCAGACCAGTTGGCACGGCTTCGCCGAGGCCATCTTCGCCGAGGCGGTCGCCGCCGGACTGCTGCTGCGTGCGCCGCGGGTGCGGCCGATCACCACCGCCGACTACCCGACCCCGGCCCGGCGCCCGGCCTATTCGCATCTGGATACGGCGCGCCTGCGCACCGACTTCGGCATCGACCCGCCGCACTGGCGCGCCGGCCTGCAGCAGGTGGTGGCGCGCCTGGCCGCCGCCGCGCCGCGGCCGTAGGAGTGGCCCGGGGTCGCGGGCCCGGGCGCAGCCCGCAGGGCGTGAGTGCGCCGGGTTGGCGGCCGGTGGCCCGCCACGTCCTTGCGCACTGGACTTGCCGGCGCCGGGCCGATAGCGTGTCGGCTTCTTGATTGCAGGGGAAACCATATGGCCCACAGCTCCGGCACGCCGCAACTGACCTTCCGGGCGGTTGTCCTGGCCATTGTCCTGGCGGTGGTGCTGTCGGCGGCCAATGCCTACCTGGGCCTGTTCGCTGGCCTCACCGTGGCCACCGCGATCCCGGCTGCAGTGGTGTCGATGGGCGTGCTGCGGCTGCTGGGCGGCGGCACCATCCTGGAGAACAACATCGTCCAGACCGGCGCCTCGGCCGGCTCGTCGATCGCCGCCGGCGTGATCTTCACCATCCCCGCGCTGGTGCTGATGGGCTACTGGTCCGACTTCAGGTACTGGTGGGTGCTGGGCATCGCCGGCCTGGGCGGCCTGCTGGGCGTGCTGTTCTCGGTGCCGCTGCGGCGCACGATGATCGTCGAGGCGCCGCTGCCGTTCCCCGAGGGCAAGGCGGCCGCCGAAGTACTCAAGGCTGGCGACAACCCGGGCCAGGGCCTGAAGATCCTCGCCGCCTCGGCGGCCATCGGCGGCCTGGTCAAGCTGGCTGCGGCCAATGGCCTGCGCCTGATCCCGGACAGCTGGGCGGTGGCCGGATACTTCGCCAACGGCAAGGTCATCGGCTACCTGGGCACCGGCCTGTCGCCGGCGCTGCTGGGCGTGGGCTATATCGTGGGCCTGAACGTGGGCATCGTGGTGCTGTCCGGCGCGATCCTGTCCTGGCACATCGCCATCCCGGTGTACAACGCGTTCTTCCTCGCCTCCGACCCCTCGCTGGCAGCAGCGATCGCCACCGCGCCGGCGGCCGATGCGGCCTTCGCGATCTGGTCGGCCAAGATCCGTTTCCTGGGCGTGGGCGCGATGCTGGTGGGCGGGGTGTGGACCCTGTTCTCGCTGCGCAACTCGCTGCTGGCCGGCATCCGCAGTGGCTTTGCCGCCGCGCGCAAGGGCGCTGGCGCGGTGACCCTGGAGACCGACCGCGACCTGCCGATGAAGTGGATGCTGGTGGCGCTGGTGTTGTTCGTGCTGCCGCTGCTGGCGCTATACCAGAGCATCGTCGGCCTGTGGTACGTGTCGATCCCGATGACCATCATCATGATCGTGGCCGGCTTCCTGTTCGTGTCGGTGTCCGGCTATCTGGCCGGCCTGGTCGGTTCGTCCAACAATCCTGTCTCGGGCATCACCATCGCCACCATCCTGTTCGCCTCGGTGGTGCTGCTGGTGCTGCTGGGCAGCAAGGGCCAGGTGCAGGTCGGCGGCGCGCCGCTGGGTGCGGTGGCCGCAATCATGATCGGCGCGGTGGTGTGCTGCGCGGCGGCGGTCGGCGGCGACAACCTGCAGGACCTCAAGACCGGCTACCTGGTCGGCGCCACCCCGTGGAAGCAGCAGCTGATGCTGGGCATCGGCGCGTTCTCCTGCGCGCTGATCATGGCGCCGGTGCTGAACCTGCTGCAGCAGGCCTACGGCATCGGGTCCAAGACCCTGCCGGCGCCGCAGGCCAACCTGATGGCCTCCGTGGCCAAGGGCCTGTTCGGTGGCCAGTTGCCGTGGACGATGATCGCCATCGGCGGCGTGATCGGTGCGCTGGTCATTGCGCTGGATGGCTGGCTCAAGGCGCGCGGCTCGCGCTTCCGGGTGCCGGTGCTGGCCGCGGCGATCGGCATCTACCTGCCGCTCGAATTGATGGTGCCGATCTTCATTGGCGGCCTGCTGGCCTACCTGGTGCAGCGCTTCCACCAGGTGCGCGCCGACGACGAGGCCGGGCTGGACCGGGTGCACCGGCCCGGCGTGCTGTTCTCGGCCGGCCTGATCACCGGCGAGGCGCTGATGGGCATCGCCATCGCCCTGCCGATCGTGCTCACCCAGAACCCGGAGGTGCTGGCATTGCCGCTGGACTTCGGCGCCGCGGCGCAGTGGATCGGCCTGGTCGTGCTGGGCCTGGTCGGCTGGTTGCTGTACCGGGTGGGCAAGCGCGGCGAAAGCAGTGCCTGACCAATGGTTTTGCGGTGGGCGGCGGTGCCGTCCATCAGCGCTGGCCCGGCGGCGCGGTATCGCATCCGGGATCGTTCACAGCCAGGAGTTCCGGATGACATCCCCCCGATCGTCCCTCGTGTTCGCAATGGCCGGCCTGCTCGGCGTGCTGGTGCTTCCGTCCGCAACGCAGGCTGCCACCCGTGGCTTCGACGTGCGCGACCTGCAGGCGCTCGAGCGCGCCTCCTCGCCGCTGCTCTCGCCCGACGGCGCGCAATTGGTATTGGCCAGGCGCCAGGTGGCGCTCGACGATGGCATGCCAGGCAAGGCCACCACCGGGCTGTGGATACGTGATCTGCGCACCCGCGACCTGGCGCCGCCGCGGCGACTCACCCCCGCGGACTGGAGTGTCAGCGCGCCGGCCTTTTCGGCCGATGGACGCACGGTCTACTTCCTGAGCGCGCAATCCGGCAGCAACCAGCTGTATGCAATGCCGGTGGCCGGAGGCACGCCGCGGCAGGTCACCGGCTTCGCGCTGGACGTGGGCAGCTACCGGCTTTCGCCGGATGGCCGCCGGGTGGCCTTCAGTGCCGACACCTTCGCCGAATGCGCCGCTGATTTCGCCTGCACCCGCGAGCGGCTGGACCGGCGCGCGGCGGACAAGGCCAGCGGCATGCTCTACGACAGCCTGTTCGTGCGCCACTGGGACACCTGGAAGGACGGACGCCGCAGCCGCCTGTTCGTGGCCACCCTGCCGGCCGCCGGTGCACGGGTCGCCACGGCCGTGGCGCTGGGTGCCGGCCTGGACGGCGACATTCCGTCCAAGCCGTTCGGCGGCAAGGAGGACTACGCCTGGGTGCCCGACGGCAGCGGCGTGGTGGCCAGCGTGCGCGTTGCCGGCCGCAGCGAGCCGTGGTCGACCAATTTCGATCTGTACCACCTGCCGGCCGACGGCGGTGCGCCGGTCAACCTGACCGCGGCCAACCCGGCCTGGGACGCAGGCCCGGTGTTCAGCGCCGACGGACGCACGCTGTTCTACCGCGCGATGAAGCGCGCCGGCTTCGAGGCCGACCGCTTTGCCCTGATGGCGCGTGACATGGCCACCGGCGCCACCCGGCAGATCGCACCGGGCTGGGACCGCAGCGCGGACGACATCGCCGTGGCCGCCGACGGGCGCACCCTCTACGTAGCTGCGCAGGATACCGGCGAGCACCCGCTGTTCGCGGTGGACGTGGCCTCGGGCCAGGTGCGCAAGCTGGTCGCCGGCGGCACCGTCAGCGAGTACGCCGTGGCCGGCGGGACCCTGGCATTCACCCGCAACTCGCTGCACAGCGGCAACCAGGTGTTCACCGCGCCGGCGTCCGACCCGCAGGCGCAGCGCGCCATCACCCCCAGCGCCGGCGAGCTGCTGCCGGAGGTGGCATTCGGCGCGTTCGAGCAGTTCAGCTTCCCCGGCTGGAACGGGGAGACGGTGCATGGCTACGTGGTCAAGCCGTGGAACTACGAGGAAGGCAAGCGCTATCCGGTCGCGTTCCTGATCCATGGCGGCCCGCAGGGCAGCTTCGGAAACAGCTGGAGCTACCGCTGGAATCCGCAGACCTATGCCGGGCAGGGCTATGCGGTGGTGATGATCGACTTCCACGGCTCCACCGGTTACGGCCAGGCCTTCACCGATTCGATCAGCGGCGACTGGGGCGGCAAGCCGCTGCTCGACCTGCAGAAGGGCTGGGCTGCCGTGCAGCAGAAGTATCCGTTCCTGGATGGCGAGCGCGCCTGCGCGCTGGGTGCCAGCTACGGCGGCTACATGGTCAACTGGATCGCCGGCAACTGGTTCGACGCGGACGGCAACTCGCCGTGGAAATGCCTGGTCAACCATGACGGTGTGTTCGACACCCGCTCGATGGGCTACGTCACCGAGGAACTGTGGTTCACCGAATGGGAGAACGGCGGCACCCCGTACCAGGTGCCGGAGAACTACGAGAAGTTCAACCCGGCCAACCACGTGGCCAGGTGGAAGGTGCCGATGCTGGTGGTGCAGGGCGAGAAGGACTACCGGGTGCCGGTGGACCAGGGCCTGTCCACCTTCACCGCACTGCAGCGCCGTGGCATCGACTCGCAGCTGCTGTACTTTCCCGACGAGAACCACTGGGTGCTCAAGCCGGCCAACAGCGTGCTCTGGCACGACACGGTCAATGCCTGGCTGAAGAAGCACACCGGGCAGTGAGCGTCGCATGCGGCGGCCGGCGCGATGCCGGCTGCCGCACTGCGCGGCTGGCCCGCATCGTATTGGAGCCCTGATGGCGATCCCCGCCAGTGAAACATCCACTGCCCTGATCCAGAACGACATCGTCGTGTTCGGCCTGATCGCCGCCACCCTGGGGGTGATCTTCTGGCTGGCCAGCGGCCCGACCCCGTTCTGGAAGAAGTTCTTCGCCTGGGTGCCGGCGTTGCTGCTGTGCTACTTCGTGCCTGCCATCTACAACACCGTCGGCCTGATCGACGGCAGCCAGGGCGCGATCTACAACCCGATCGGCAGCCGCGTGCTGCTGCCGGTTGCGCTGGTGCTGCTGACCATGACCATCGACCTGAAGGGCGTCCTCAGCCTCGGGCCGCGGCTGCTGTTCGTGTTCTGCATGGGGACGCTGGGCATCGCCCTGGGCGCGGTCGTGTCGTTCCAGCTGTTCGAGTGGATCAGGCCGGAGGTGGTGGCCGGCGACGTGTGGAAGGGCATGGCCGCGCTGTCGGGCAGCTGGATCGGCGGCGGCGCCAACATGGTCGCCATCCGCGAGGTCTACCAGGTCGATGCCACCCTGTTCGGGCAGTTCGCGGTGGTCGATGTGGCCATCGCCAACCTGTGGATGGCGACCCTGCTGTTCCTGGCCGGGCGCGCGGCCAGCATCGACGCGCGCAGCGGCGCCGATACCCGCGCGATCGACGAGATGAAATCGCGCCTGGAGGCCTACGAGGCGGCCAATGCCCGGATTCCGACGCTGACCGACCTGATGGTGATCATCGGCATCGGCTTCGGAATCGTCGGCGCCGCACACGCGGCGGGCGCACCCCTGGCGGCCTGGTTCTCGGCCAACGTGGCGAACGCCTCGCGTTTCAGCCTGGACTCGGGCTTCGTCTGGGTGGTGGTGTTCTCGACCCTGGCCGGCCTGCTGCTCAGCTTCACCCCGATGCGGCGGCTGGAGAACGCGGGCATGGCCAAAATCGGCAGCGCCTGCCTGTACTTCCTGATCGCCAGCATCGGCATGCAGATGGACTTCACCCAGCTCGCCGACCGTCCCTGGCTGCTGGCGCTGGGCGCGGTGTGGATGGGCGTGCACATCCTGGTGCTGTGGGGCGCGGCGAAGATGGTGCGCGCGCCGCTGTTCTACTTTGCGATCGGTTCGCAGGGCAATATCGGTGCGGCCGCGTCCGCGCCGGTGGTCGCCGCGGCGTTCCATCCCAACCTGGCGCCGGTGGGCGTGCTGCTGGGCACCATCGGCTATGCGACCGGCACCCTGATCGCGTACTGGATCGGCCAGGTCCTGCGGCTGATGGCCACGTAGGAGCCGGTCTTGCCGGCGACTACCACGGCTCCGAGGCGGAGTAGGCGATTCGCGTATGGCGGTCGCCGGCAAGACCGGCTCCTACAAAGGCGATCCGTTGTTCCGGCGCCGCTGCGTCAGCAGCAGCGGAATCCGCCGCGGCCGCCGTAGCGGGCTTCCTGGCGCTGCCGGAAGAAGGTCTTGTAGTCCATCGGCTCGCGGTCGGGGTGCTTTTCCAGCATGTGCCGGACGTAGTTGTCGTAGTCCGGGATGCCGCAGCACAGGCGCGCGGTCTGCACCAGGCGCCGCCATACACGCTTGTGCGTGGCGAAATACTCCAGCGGGACAAGTTGCCCGGCCATCACATCCACGCCTTCTGCTGCTCGGGAGTGAGCGCCACGTATGGCGTCTCCCGGTCGCTGCGCAGCGGGTTGGCGCGCGCCTTGCGGATCGCGATGATCGAGTAGGCCAGCACGCTCAGCACCACCAGCATGAACAGCAGTGTCAGGAGCGCATTGACGTAGTTGTTGACCATCACCTGCTGCATGGCGCCGAAATCGCGCGATGGTGCAATCAGTTCGCCGGCGTCGAGCGCGGCGCGATAGCGGTTGGCCTGGGCCAGGAAGCCCACGCCGGGATCGGCCGAGAACAGCTTGATCCAGCCGGCGCTCAGGGTGCAGGCCAGCAGCCAGATCGTGGGCAGGACCGGCACCCAGGCGTAGCGGTCGCGCTTCATCTTGAACAGCACCACCGTGCACAACAGCAACGCGATGCCGGCCAGCATCTGGTTGGCGATGCCGAACAGCGGCCACAGCATGTTGATCCCGCCCAGCGGATCGGTCACGCCCTGGTAGAGGAAGTAACCCCATAGCGCCACGCAGCCGGCGGTGGCCACCAGGTTGGGCACCCAGGCATCGGTATGGCGCATGGACGGGATGAAATTGCCCAGCAGGTCCTGGAGCATGAACCGGCCCGCGCGCGTGCCCGCATCGACCGCGGTGAGGATGAACAATGCCTCGAACAGGATCGCGAAGTGGTACCAGAACGCCATCATCCCTTCGCCGGGCAAGGCCGCGTGCAGGATCTGGGCGATGCCCACCGCCAGGGTCGGTGCGCCGCCGGCGCGCGACAGGATCGACGGTTCGCCCACGTCCACCGCGGTCTGCTGCAGCACCTCGGGGGTGACCACGAAGCCCCAGCTGGACACCGTCTGCGCGACCGCGGCCGCGTCGGTGCCGATGATCGCCGCCGGGCTGTTCATCGCGAAGTACACGCCCGGGTCGATGATCGCCGCGGCCACCAGCGCCATGATCGCCACGAACGACTCCATCAGCATGCCGCCGTAGCCCAGGTAGGGCGCGTGGCGCTCGTTGGCCATCAGCTTGGGCGTGGTGCCCGAGGCGATCAGCGCGTGGAAGCCGGACACCGCGCCGCAGGCGATGGTGATGAACAGGAACGGGAACATCGAGCCCTTCCACACCGGCCCGCTGCCGTCGGTGAAACGGGTCAGCGCCGGCATTTTCAGCTCCGGCATCACCACCACGATGCCGATGGCCAGGGCCACGATGGTGCCGATCTTGAGGAAGGTGGACAGGTAGTCGCGCGGGGCCAGCAGCAGCCACACCGGCAGTACCGCGGCCACGAAGCCGTAGCCGATCAGCATCCAGGTGATCTGGGTGCCGCTGAAGGTGAAGGCCGGGCCCCAGGTCGGGTGCTCGGCGACCACGCCGCCGAACCAGATCGCCGCCAGCAGCAGGACCAGGCCGACCACCGAGATCTCGCCGATCCTGCCGGGCCGGACGTAGCGCATGTACAGGCCCATGAAGATGGCGATGGGCATGGTCGCGATCACCGTGAACATGCCCCACGGACTCTCGGCCAGCGCCTTGACCACGATCATCGCCAGCACCGCCAGGATGATGACCATGATCAGGAACGCGCCGAACAGGGCGATGGTGCCGGGCACCTGGCCCATCTCCTCGCGCACCAGGTCGCCCAGCGAGCGCGCGTCGCGCCGGCTGGAGATCACCAGCACCATGAAGTCCTGCACCGCACCGGCCAGGACCACGCCGACCACCAGCCACAGCAGCCCGGGCAGGTAACCCATCTGCGCGGCCAGCACCGGGCCCACCAGCGGGCCGGCGCCGGCGATGGCGGCGAAATGGTGGCCGAACAGCACGTGCTTGTTGGTGGGCACGTAGTCCAGGCCGTCGTTGTTGAGGATCGCCGGCGTGGCCCGGGTGGCGTCCAGTTCCAGCACCCGGTCGGCGATGTACAGCGCGTAGAAGCGATAGGCGACCAGGTAGATCGACACCGCCGCCACCACGATCCAGATCGCATTGACCGGTTCGCCGCGGCGCAGGGCGAGGGTGCCCAGGCAGAACGCACCCAGCAGGGCCAGCGCGGCCCAGGCGACTCTGGACATGACTTTCATGGCACGCCTCCAGTGGATCGGCCCGAGGGTCCGCCCCCGTACCGGTGCAGTCAATGCGCGTTGCGCAAACTCAGGGGCGCCTGGCGCTGCACGGCCAGCGCCAGGGCAACGTGTACCGGCAGCAGCAGGGCGATCCATGGAAGGTTGTACTGCGGTGCCTGGCTGAGCCACTGCAGGATCCAGCCAAGTGCGGCCAGCGCCGCCACCGTCCAGCACAACACCCGTGCCAGGCGTGCGGGCGCACGCGCGCGCAGCAAGGCCACGCCGGTGGGCAGCAGCAGCAGGCACAGCGGGTCCAGCAGCCACAGGTTGCGGTTGGCCCACGCGGCCTGGTGCGTGGTGCCCGTCCACAGGAACAGCAGCAGCACGCCGCCAAGCCCGCACAGCAGCCAGAAGGGCAGGGCCACCGCACCCAGCAGCCGTGGCCGCCGGCGCGCGGCCATCACGCCGGCGGCGGCCACCAGGCCGGCCAGCAGCCACGGCCAGACCCGGCGCGGGCTGTCGGTCGGTTCCGGTGCCAGGCGGTGCGGCAACAGCTCCTCTTCGGCCAGTACCAGTGCGCGGCCATCGCCGTTGTCGGCCTCGCGCAGGCTGTCGGCCAGGCGCATCGGCACGAAGGCCTCGTCCCAGCGTGACAGCGCACGATCGGCATATGGCCCCAGGCCCAGGTCGAAGCCCAGCCACATCCACGCCGCCGGGCGCGCCAGGCGCACCGCCTCGCTGCGGTAGGTGTTGCCGCGCGAGCGCGCGGCCAACTGGGTCTTGAGTGCGCCGCCCAGCGCCTGGTCCAGGGCGTCACGCACCTGGGTGGCGCAGTTGGCGGTGAAGTAGTCGTAGCGGTAGCGCGCGTTCTCGGGCCGGGCGCGTTGCGCCAGCGCATCGGCCAGCGCCTGCGCGCGTGCCGGCTCCAGGTCCAGCCACTGCAGGCGCACGCCGCGGCCGGCCTCGCGGTACTGGACCAGGTCCTCGGCCAGCGGCAGCGCGACCAGGTAATACATCATTTCCCCGCGCACGAAGCGGGACACGAAGTCCGGTTCGGACGGGTCGAAGTAGCCGAAGTTGTACGAGGTCGCCGCCCCGGTGTGCGGGTCGACCACCACGATGGCGTCATGGCCGAAGCGCTCGAAGAACACTTCGCCCGGCTGCATCGTCATCACCGCGATGCGCGGCGCGGCCCAGGCCAGGGCCGGCGCCAGCAATGCCGCCAGCAGCGCGATCGCGGCGGCACAACGGCGCACGGCCGGCGACACGGGCGCCGCGTACGCCCGGGCAGGCATCAGGATTCGTCCTCCGCTTCCGGCGCCAGCACGCCCACCTGGAAGGCGCGCACCCGGCGTGCGTCGGCGCGGATCACGCGGAATGCGAACCGGTCCAGGGTCAGTTCCTCGCCGGCCTCCGGCAGGTGGCCGATCGCCTCGGTGACCAGGCCGCCGATGGTGTCGTATTCGTCGTCGGGGAAACCCGCGCCGAAGCGCTGGTTGAAGTCGCCGATGGGGGTGAGCGCGTCGACCACGAACTGGCCGTCGGCCTGCACCGCGATCAGCGCGCTGTCGTCCTCGGCCTCGTCGTGCTCATCGTCGATCTGGCCGACGATCTGCTCCAGCACGTCCTCGATGGTGACCAGCCCGGCCACCCCGCCGTATTCGTCCACCACCATGGCCATGTGGTTGCGCGAGAGCCTGAACTCCTTGAGCAGGACGTTGAGCTTCTTCGACTCGGGAATCAGCACCGCCGGGCGCAACAGCGCGTGGACGTTGCGCGGGCCGTTGTCGGCCACCACCCCGCGCAGCAGGTCCTTGGCCAGCAGGATGCCGAGGATCTCGTCGCGGTCCTCGCCGTGCACCGGGAAGCGCGAGTGGCCCGATTCGACCACCTGCCTCATCAATTCGATGAACGGGGCCTCGGCCGGCAGCGACACCATCTGCGAGCGCGAAACCATCACGTCGCCGACGGTCAGCTCCGACACCGACAGTGCCCCTTCCATCATGCGCAGGGTGTCGGCGTCGATCAGTGCATTGCCCTGCGCATGGCGCAGCACGGCAAGCAGGTCTTCGCGTGTGTCGGGTTCGCCGGAGAAGGCGGCGCTGAGGCGCTCGAGCCAGTTGCGCCGCTTCTCGAGGGGCTCGGATGCGGTTCGGCTACTACTGTCGTCTTCGGGCATCACGGGTGGATGGGCGCCACAGTGGCGTTGGCCGGAGTCTAGCGCGGAACGGCGGCGTCCGGCGAGGCGTCGGCGCTGGCGTCGGCTTGAGTCGCAGATGCGGCCTCTTCCGCGTCCGGCTCCCAGGGATCCAGGCTGTAGCTGCAGCCGGCCAGGGTGCGGCCGGGATGCGAATCGACGTTGGACACGGTGACCACCGCCGATTCGATCCATACCGTTCCGTCCGCGTCCGGCGCGGTCTCCTCGGCGCGCACCTCGCGCCCGAACAGCGCCTTGGCCGGGGTATCCACCGCCGTTTCCAGCGCCAGCGCCCGGGCCAGCACGCGCGGCTCGGGCAGGTCCAGCACCGCCACCACGCCGTCGCCGGCAAAGGCGATGTGGTCGGTGGCATGGCCGAATGCCTGCACCGGTGCATTGAGCCGGTACTCGACCATGAACGGATTGGCCTGCGGCAGCGGCTGCCAGCCCAGGGCCACGGCCCTGAGCGGATCGGCCTGCACCGGCACCAGCGCCATGAAGGCCTCGTAGCTGGCGCGGCACTCGAGCAATGCGGACAGGTCGATCGGCGCGGTGTCCTCCTGCGCCTGCGCGACCAGCGGCACGAACAGCGGCACGAACAGCAGCAGCAATGCGCAGGCCACGCTGCGGCCGGACGTCAGCGGGCGGGCAGGTTCGGGACGGCGCATCGGCTTACTCACCGGGATAGGGATCAGGCAGGCCCAGGCCGGCGAGGATGGTGCGCTCGAGCTGCTCCATGGCCTCGGCTTCGCGGTCGTCCTCGTGGTTCCAGCCCAGCAGGTGCAGCACGCCGTGCACGGTCAGGTGCGCATAGTGGGCGGCGGCTGGCTTGGCCTGTTCTTCCGCCTCGCGTGCCACCACCGGTGCGCAGATCACCAGGTCGCCCAGCAGCGGCAGGCGCACGCCCTCGGGCAGGCCTTCCGGCAGTTCGGCGGGAAAGCTGAGCACGTTGGTGGCGTAATCCTTGCCGCGGTAATGGCGGTTGAGCGCGCGGCCTTCGGCCGCATCGACGATGCGGATGGCCAGGTCGGCCTCGCGGATGCGCCCGGCCAGCGCGGCCGCCACCCACTTGCGGAAGCTTGCGGCGGCCGGCACGCCGCGCCGCGGCGCGGCATAGCTGACGGCAACATCGAGGCGGCGGGGGCCCTGGGTCATGGTGGGCGCGTGTTCGACCGGGGCGTGCAGTATCGCGCGGATGGCGCGTTACCGCGACGGGTGCTCGACGACCACGACCTCGGCGTTGCGGCGCAGTTCTTCCAGCCCGATGGTCGCGGCGGAGGAGTGGCAGTTGAAGGCCATGCGCAGCGCCGCCGTGCTCACGCCGCGGCTCTCCACTTCCTTGGCGGATGCGCCGGCGGGCAGGGGCGGCAGCTGGCTGTGGCGGCTGCAGTGGCCCACGTGGGCGGCTTCGGTCGCCAGCGCCAGGGTGCGCGCGGCCTCGTCGGTCACCGCGTCGAATGCCTCCTGGGAGAGGGTCGGCGGGCCCATCGTGCGCAGGATCAGGAAGTACATCTGCTTGATCACCACATGGACGTTGGAGCGGAATTCCCCGCCATTGGCGCTCGTGATGCCCGCACGCAGCCGCTCGCCCCGCGCCTTGACCGTCATCACGGGCGGGGATGCGTCGTCCGCCACGGCGCCGGTGCCGTCGAGCCGGTGCTCGACGTCGAACGGAGTCCGGTCCAGCGTCTCCATGGCCTGCACGTTGCCGCTTTCCACCAGGTACTTGAAGTCCCCCAGGATGCCTTCGACCACATCGGCCACGCCCGGCGCCGGATCCACCGGGCCGGCCTTCACCATGAGCAGGCTGAGGTCCACTGCTGGCTGGTCCGGCAGTACGTAGCGGAAGTTCACCCCGGCCTGCGGCCGCTGCGGGTCGTGATCGGCCCCGGCGAGCACGAACTCCCCGGCCTGGCGCGGCGCGATGAGATAGCTGGTGGCCATGAAATCGCTTGCGCGCGCGGCCGTCGGTGCGACAAGCAGGGTGGCAAGGATGGCGAGGACGGCAAGCGTCCGGATGGTCGTGTCTGACATGGCACCTCCGATGTGCGCGTGGATGGGTGGCTATTCCTGGCCGGTTACGCGGGCGGACAGGTCGCGTCGATCATAGGCATCGACGATCCGCGCCACCAGTGGGTGGCGGACCACGTCGCGCGCCTCGAAGAAGGTGAAGCTCACGCCTTCCACCCCGCGCAGCACTTCGATTGCGTCCTTGAGGCCGGATTTGACGTGCTTGGGCAGGTCGATCTGGGTCATGTCGCCGGTGACCACCGCGGTGGAGCCGAAGCCCAGGCGGGTCAGGAACATCTTCATCTGCTCGATGGTGGTGTTCTGGGCTTCGTCCAGGATCACGAAGGCGTCGTTGAGGGTGCGCCCGCGCATGTAGGCCAGCGGCGCGATCTCGATGACGTTCTTTTCCAGCAGCTTGGCCACCTTCTCCACGCCCAGCATCTCGTACAGGGCGTCGTACAGCGGGCGCAGGTAGGGGTCGACCTTCTGGGTGAGGTCGCCGGGCAGGAAGCCGAGCTTCTCGCCGGCCTCCACCGCCGGGCGCACCAGCACCAGGCGCTGCACCCGCGATTCGTTGAGCGCATCCACCGCCATGGCCACGGCCAGGAAGGTCTTGCCGGTGCCGGCCGGGCCGATGCCGAAGTTGATGTCGTGGGTGGCGATGGCGTGCAGGTAGCGCGACTGGTTGCTGCCGCGGCCGCGCACGGTGCCGCGGCGCACCTTCACCGCCACTTCCTGCGGCTGGTAGCCGTCATCGTCCACGCGATCGAGGTTGGCCGCGTTCAGGCGCAGGTGGATGGCATGGCTGTCGTAGGTGGTCTCGGCGGTCTCGGCATAGAGCGCCTGCAGCAGGCGCTCGGCGCGCACTGCCGCGTCCTCCGGGCCGCTCACGCGGTAGATGTTGCCGCGGTTGGCGATCTCCACGCCCAGGCGCAGCTCGATCTGGCGCAGGTGTTCGTCGAACGGGCCGGCCAGGTTGGCCAGGCGCCCGGTATCGGCCGGGTCGAGGGTGAAATCGCGCTGGGTGGGGCTGGTCATGGGCGGCGGCGCGGCTGCACGCGAAGGTGCGATCGCCGTTTGCGATGGGGCCCGGAAGCGTAGCGCGGACGGCTTCCCGCAGCCAGCGCAACCGTCCCTGCAGAAGCCGGCCTTGCCGGCGACACCGCGACGCAATCACCGCCGCGGCCCAATCCGATGCGGTCGCCGGCAAGGCCGGTTCCTACGTGGTGGCGACCCGTGCGCGCAGCGAGTTGGTCAGTGCCTCGGTGATCACCACGTCCACGAACTGGCCGATCAGGCGGGCATGGCCGGGGAAGTTCACCGAACGCATGTTTTCGGTCTTGCCGGTCAGCTCGTCCGGGTTCTTGCGCGACGGCCCTTCCACCAGCACCCGCTGCACGCTGCCGACCATCGCCCCGGAGATGCGCGCCGCATTGGCGGTGACCGCCGCCTGCAGCCGTTCCAGGCGCGCGTGCTTGACCGCTTCGGGGGTGTCGTCCTCGAGATCGGCGGCGGGAGTGCCGGGGCGCCGCGAATAGATGAAGGAGAAGCTCTGGTCGAAGCCCACGTCCTCGATCAGCTTCATGGTCTTTTCGAAATCGGCGTCGGTCTCGCCGGGGAAGCCGACGATGAAATCCGAGGAGATCGAGATGTCCGGCCGCACCGCGCGCAGCTTGCGGATCTTCTGCTTGAACTCCAGCGCGGTGTAGCCGCGCTTCATCGCGCTGAGCACGCGGTCGCTGCCGGCCTGCACCGGCAGGTGCAGGTAGTTGGCCAGTTGCGGCACGTCGCGGTAGGCCTCCACCAGCGAGTCGGAAAATTCCAGCGGGTGCGAGGTGGTGAAGCGGATCCGGCCGATGCCCTCGATCTGGGCGATGGTGCGGATCAGCAGCCCCAGGTCGGCAGGCTCTTCCGAGCCTTCCATGGGGCCGCGGTAGGCGTTGACGTTCTGCCCCAGCAGGTTGACCTCGCGCACGCCCTGGGCGGCAAGTTGCGCCACCTCCACCAGCACGTCCTCGAACGGCCGGCTGACCTCGGTGCCGCGGGTGTAGGGCACCACGCAGAAGCTGCAGTACTTGGAGCAGCCTTCCATGATCGAGACGAAGGCGCTGGGGCCCTCGGCGCGCGGCTCGGGCAGGCGGTCGAACTTCTCGATCTCCGGGAAGCTGATGTCCACCTGTGGCCGGTCCTGCTCGCGCCGGGCGCGGATCAGTTCCGGCAGGCGGTGCAGGGTCTGCGGGCCGAACACCAGGTCCACGTAGGGCGCGCGCCTGACGATGGCCTCGCCTTCCTGCGAAGCCACGCAGCCGCCGACGCCGATGATGACCTCGCGGCCGCTTTCCCGGCGACTGTTCTCCTTGAGCACCCGCCAGCGGCCCAGCTGGCTGAACACCTTTTCCTGGGCCTTCTCGCGGATGGAGCAGGTGTTGACCAGGATCACGTCGGCGTCGGCCGGATCGTCGGTGAGTTCAAGGCCCTCGTGCTCGGCCAGCACGTCGGCCATCTTGGCCGAGTCGTACTCGTTCATCTGGCAACCGTGGGTCTTGATGAACAGCTTGCCGCGCGCACCGCCCGGGATCGGGCGTGGCGCCGCGCCGGGCAGCGGCAGCAGCACGGGTGTGGTGGCGGGCGCGATGGCGGCATCCGGAGCGGTGTCCGAAGGGGCGGTCATCCCGGTCATGGCGGTCAATCCAGGCGGGCGGAAGCGGCACAGTGTAGCGGCGCTGCCGGCAGGGGTGCCGCTGGCGCCCGGTCCCGGGCCACTTTCCTCTTTGCGGACAACGGCTTGGCAAGGGCGCAGGAAGCTGGGAAACTGCGCGCCATGAAGGGGATGCCGGGGATGATCGGGCTGGTCCTGTTCGCGCTGGTGGCTGCGCCCGCCGGTGCCGGCACCCTGTACCGCTGCGTCGGCCAGGATGGCGTGACCAGCTACGTCAACAAGCGGGTTGCCGGGGCACAGTGCGCGGTGTTCAGCCGCTATGTGCCGGACCGCTCGCGCCCGGCCACGCCCGCGCCCGCCCGCGTGCCCGCCCAGGCCGCAAGCCCGGCCGCCAGTGGTACCGCCGGCGCTGCAGCCAGCCCTGCTGCAAGCGGCGTGGCCGACACGCCGCCGGCCAGCCTGCGCGTCTCCGCTGCGCCGCTGCCTCCAGGGCCGCACCGCGCGGCCACGGGCACCGCGCCGCAGCGGCGGGTCAGCGGCCAGGTGTATTCCTACATGCAGGACGGGGTGCGCCATTTCAGCAGCCGCCCGCCGGCGCGCGGGGCCGGTGCCGCGCAGGTGCGCACGATCGCCTACAGCTTCATCGAGACCTGCTACGCCTGCGGCGTGCAGCCCGGGTTGAGCTTCGCCACCGTGCGACTGAACACCACCGCCTACCAGAACGAGATCGCCGCGGCCGCGCGCGAGTTCGGGGTCGAGGAGGCAATCGTGCGCGCGGTCATCCATGCCGAGTCCGCGTTCAATCCCACCGCCCTGTCGCGGGTGGGCGCGCAAGGGTTGATGCAGCTGATGCCGCCCACCGCGCGCCGCTTCGGCGTGGTCGACTCCTACGATCCGGCGCAGAACATCCGTGGCGGGGTTGAATATTTGGCCTGGCTGCTCAAGCGCTTCAACGGCGACCTGACCCTGGCCGCGGCCGGCTACAACGCCGGCGAAGGCGCGGTGGACCGGCACAAGGGTGTCCCGCCCTACAGCGAGACCCAGCGTTACGTGCAGCGCGTGCGCATGCTGGCCGAGCGTTATCGCGGCGTGCAGGCATCGGGTTGATCGCCGGCCCCGTCAGCGACTCCCGGCCGCGGCATCCACGACAGGATCGGACGGTCGCCATTGTCGGCCCGTTAAGGCTTCCGTTACACTTCGTTGTCTTTTGCGGCCGGACTGTCTCCTTCGGACGGGCCCTGGCCGCGGGCAGCAACCGCTACCAGCAGTGATTTTCGGAGTGCCGGATGGCCAACGATGAGGTCCAAGTGCCCGTGAATGCGGGCCGACGCCGGTTCCTGACCGCGACCACCGCCGTGGTCGGTGCGGTCGGTGCCGGGTTTGCAGCAGTGCCGTTCATCAAGTCGTGGAACCCCAGCGCCCGGGCCCAGCTCGCCGGCGCCCCGGTGACTGCCGACATCAGCGCCCTGGAGGAAGGCCAGCGCCTGATCCTGGAATGGCGCGGCCAGCCGATCTGGATCGTCAAGCGCTCCAGGGCCGTGCTCGATGCGCTGCCGACCCTGGACGGCGACCTGCGCGACCCCAGGTCCGAGAACATCGACCAGCAGCCGGAGTACGTGCGCCAGGCAAACCCGGAGCTGCGCTCGCTCAAGCCGGAGATCTCTGTGCTGGTGGGCCTGTGCACCCACCTGGGCTGCTCGCCCGAGATGGCCGCCGAGATCAAGCCCGAGCCTTACGACCAGGACTGGAAGGGCGGCTACTTCTGCCCCTGCCACAAGTCCAAGTTCGACATGGCCGGCCGCGTGTACCAGGGCGTGCCGGCGCCGACCAACCTGGTCGTGCCGCCGCACCATTACGTCGACGACACCACCATCGTCATCGGCGTCGATCCGCAGGGGGCGTAAGCCATGGCCGACAACATCTTCACCCGTACCGCCAACGGCGCGATGGACTGGGTCAATGCCCGGGCACCGGCGCTGGCGCCGATGTACCGGAAGCACATGTCCGAGTACTACGCGCCGAAGAACTTCAACATCTGGTACATCTTCGGCGTGCTGTCGATGGTGGTGCTGGTCAACCAGCTGGTCACCGGCATCTTCCTGACGATGCACTACAAGCCGAGCGCGGCGGAAGCCTTCGCCTCGGTCGAATACATCATGCGCGACGTGGAGTGGGGCTGGCTGATCCGCTACATGCACAGCACCGGCGCCTCGCTGTTCTTCATCGTCGTTTACCTGCACATGTTCCGCGGCCTGATGTACGGCTCCTACCAGAAGCCGCGCGAGCTGGTGTGGCTGCTGGGCATGCTGATCTACCTGGTGCTGATGGCCGAGGCGTTCCTGGGCTACGTGCTGCCGTGGGGCCAGATGTCGTTCTGGGGCGCCAAGGTGATCATCTCGCTGTTCGGCGCGATCCCGGTGATCGGCAACGGCCTGGTCGAGTGGATCATGGGCGACTACCTGCCCTCCGATGCCACCCTCAACCGCTTCTTCGCCCTGCACGTGATCGCGCTGCCGCTGGTGCTGCTGCTGCTGGTGGTGCTGCACCTGGGCGCGCTGCACGAAGTCGGCTCCAACAACCCCGACGGCGTGGAGATCAAGAAGGGCCCGAAGGGCAACCGCTGGTCGCCGACCGCGCCGGCCGACGGCATCCCGTTCCATCCGTACTACACGGTGAAGGACACCTTCTACGTGTTCGCGATGATGGTCATCGCCGCCTTCATCATCTTCTTCGCGCCGGCGTTCGGCGGCTGGTTCCTGGAGCACGACAACTTCACCGAGGCCAACCGCCTGGTGACGCCCGAGCACATCAAGCCGGTGTGGTACTACACGCCGTACTACGCGATGCTGCGCGTGGTCCCGGACAAGCTCGGCGGCGTGCTGGTGATGTTCGGTGCCATCGCGATCCTGTTCGCGGTGCCGTGGCTGGACCGTGCCAAGGTCAAGTCCTACCGCTACCGCGGGATGCTGTCCAAGGTGCTGCTGGGGCTGTTCGCACTGAGCTTCGTGTGGCTGGGCAAGATCGGCGCCGGTCCCGGTACCGATCCGGTCGAGACCATCATCGGCCGCTTCCTGACCCTGTATTACTTCCTGTTCTTCCTGACCATGCCGATCTGGACCAGGATCGACAAGACCAAGCCTGTGCCGGAACGGGTGACGACGCATGACTAAGAAGTGGATTGCCCTGCTGACCGCGGCCGCCACCGCACTCCTGTTCTCCGCCACGGCGCTTGCCGCCGCCGGTGGCCCGGTGCAGCAGGCCGGCAACGACCTTTCCGACCGCGCCTCGCTGCAGCGCGGCGCCCAGCTGTACGTCAACTACTGCGCCGGCTGCCACTCGCTCGAGTACCTGCGCTACTCGCGCATCGGCGAGGACCTGGGCCTGACCGAAGAGGAGGTGATGTCCCACCTCAACTTCACCGGCGCCAAGTACGGCGAGCAGATCAACGTGGCCATGACCCACGCCCAGGGCGAAAAGTGGTTCGGCAAGATGCCGCCGGACCTGTCGGTGATCTCGCGGGTCCGTGGCAGCGACTGGCTGTACACCTACCTCAAGTCCTTCTACCTGGACGAATCGCGCCCGCTGGGCTGGAACAACAAGCTGTTCCCCAACGTGTCCATGCCCAACCCGCTGTGGGAGCTGCAGGGCCTGCAGCACGCCGAGTTCGGCGAGCCCGACGCGACCGGCGAGCGCCACCCCGAGCGGCTGGTGGTCACCACCGCCGGGCAGCTGTCGGCGACCGAGTTCGACCAGGCCACGCGCGACATCGTCAATTTCCTCGAGTATGCCGGCGAGCCGGCCGCGCTCAAGCGCGAGGCCCTCGGCGTTTGGGTGATCCTGTTCCTGGTCGTACTGACCTTCCTTGCCTACCTGCTCAAGCAGGAGTACTGGAAGGACGTGCACTGAGTTCCCGGGTGCGGCCGCCCGCTGCGGCGGGCGCGTGGCTCCCGGCTCGGGCTGGCTGCGCCCTTGCGCCTTCTGGCCGTGGGGCTGCACACTCGGGTGCTGTGACGACCGTCGGCGAGGGGCTGGCGGCATCGGTGCGGCCGGCGGATTCCGGTCGTCGGAGGCCTAGATGGCAGCGAGCGTGCGCATGCGCAATACCCTGACGTTGTTCTCCTCCGTCGATGACGTGCTGTGTCATCGCGTGCGCCTGGTCCTGGCGGCCAAGGGCGTGACCTACGACCTGGTCCCGGTCGACGCGCAGAACCCGCCCGAGGATCTGATCCACCTCAACCCGTACCACTCCGTGCCGACCCTGGTCGAGCGCGAGCTTGTGCTGTACGCGGCGTCGGTGGTCAGCGAGTACCTGGACGAGCGCTATCCACACCCGCCGCTGATGCCGGTCGACCCGCTGTCGCGGGCGCGCCTGCGCCTGGCGATGCTGCGGATCGAACACGACTGGGTGCCGCAGGTGCAGGCCATCCAGCTTGGCAACAAGCAGCAGGCCGAGGCCGGGCGCAAGCGCCTGAAGGAACTGCTCACCGAATCGCTGCCGCTGTTCAAGGCCAGCAAGTTCTTCCTCAATCCGGAAGTCAGCCTGGCCGACTGCGCGATGGCGCCGATCATCTGGCGCCTGAAGGCGCTGGACGTGCCGCTGCCCAAGGACGGCAAGGCGATCGAGGATTACGGCAGCCGCATCTTCCGCAATCCGGGTTTCGTGCGCAGCCTGACCGACCAGGAAAGGAAGCTGCGCGACATGCCGGCATGAGCGGTGACAGCCTGCCCATGACCAGCTACCGCCCGTACCTGCTGCGGGCGCTGACCGAGTGGATCAACGACAACGGCATGACCCCGCACATCCTGGTGGACGCGGGCGTGTCCGGCGTGCAGGTGCCGCCGGGCGTGGTCCACGACGGACGGGTGGTACTCAACATTGCCGATCGCGCCGTGGTCGGCCTGCACATGGACAACGAATGGGTGGGCTTCACCGCCCGGTTCGGCGGGGTCAGCCAGTTGGTCAACGTGCCGGTGGGCGCGGTGCTTGCGGTGTATGCGCGCGAGACCGGGCAGGGCATGGTGTTGCCGGAGGAGAACATGCCCCCCACCGACGGCGGTGATGGTGGTGGCCCCAGCCCGCCATCGCCCGACAACAGCCCGGGCGACGCCCCCGCACCCGGCGGCAAGCGTCCGCACCTGCGCGTCGTCAAATAGCCAACGTCCCCGCGGCGACGGGCGACGGGCGACGGGCGACGGGACGACATGGCACCCGGCGTGTAGGAGCCGGTCTTGCCGGCGACCGCGATGGCCGACGGGTCGCCCGCACGTTGATCTGCATCGCGGTCGCCGGCAAGACCGGCTCCTACAACGGGTTGCCGCCGCCCCGTTCCAGCGGAATGATCCTGGCCCCGGCCGAGGGACCGGTGAACGACACCAGGCGCTCCCCCCGCAGCACCAGCCGCCCGCTGTGACGGTCCATGCCGTCGTGCGAATAATCGAAGCGGAAGCTGCGTTCCAGCCCGAGCCAGCCGTCCTCGCGCCGGTACAGGCGCACGCCGTTGGCGTGCACGCTCTGGTCCAGCCATTGCACGTCGGCGGCCGCGCAGGCATCGCGGCCCAGCGCCTCGGCGCGCTCGGCGGCGGCGCGCGCGGAGTTCCACAGGGCCGCCACGACGGCACCGGCGATCATCAGCAGGATCAGGCTGGGCATGGCGGCCATGGTGCCGTAGCGGCGGTGCGCATTCCACCGCAAGTTGATCCAGGTCATGGGCGCCCGGTCCGGCAGGAGGGAGCATGTCCCCATGCGAATGCTTCTCGTTGGAAGGCTTGCGCTCCATGGACCACTACGCCCTGTTGCTGATCCTGCACCTGTTCGCCGCGCTGGTGTTCGTCGGCACCGTGTTCTTCGAGGTGCTGATCCTGGAAAGCGTGCGCAAGCACGTGCCGCGCAACGTGATGCTCCAGATCGAGACGGCCATCGGCAATCGCGCCCGGCAGCTGATGCCGTGGGTGCTGCTGGTGCTGTACGGCAGCGGCCTGAGCATGGCCTGGCGCTACCGCGCGCTGCTGGCGCATCCGCTGGAGAGCAGCTTCGGCCTGCTGCTGACGCTCAAGATCGTGCTGGCGCTCAGCGTGTTCGGCCACTTCCTCTACGCGATGGCGCTGCGCCGCAGGCGCCGGCTGGCGTCCACCGCGTTCAAGCGCATCCACCTGAGCGTGTTCGCCCACATGGTCGGCATCGTGCTGCTGGCCAAGCTCATGTTCCACCTGGGGTGGTAGCGTGACGGACATGCACGCGACCACGCCACCCGCATCCGACGCGCAGTACTGCACCGAGGACGAAGTCATCGCCCTGGTGCACCGCTTCTATGCACGGGTGCGCCAGGACCCGGACCTGGGGCCGGTGTTCGACCGCCACGTGGCCGACTGGCCCGCGCACCTGGCGCACCTGGTCGACTTCTGGTCGGCACTGCTGCGCGGCACCCGCCGCTTCAGCGGGGCGCCGATGCCCAGGCACATGGCCCTGCCGGGGTTGACCGCGGCCCTGTTCGAGCGCTGGCTGGAACTGTTCGCGCAGACCACCACCGAATTGGGCAACCCGGTGATGAAGGCCGAGGCCGATGCACGCGCGCGGATGATCGCCCAGCGCTTCTGGCAGCAGTACCAGGTCTCCGGCCACGACGCCGCCATGTAAGCAGCGGCAGCGCAGGTTCAGCCCGGCGGCGGCCCCAGCTTCATCGACAGGTCGATGGCACGCACGTGCTTGGTCAGCCCGCCGATGGAGATGAAGTCCACGCCGTCCTGCGCGATCGCGCGCAGCCCGGCCAGGTCCACGCCGCCGGATGCTTCCAGCGGGATCCGCCCCTCGAACGGCGCCGCACGCGCGATGCGCACGGCCTGGCGGCGCATGTCCGCAGGGAAATCATCGATCAGCACGCGGTCGCAGCCGGTAGCGAGGGCCTCGCGCAACTGCTCCAGGGTCTCGACCTCCACGATCAGCGGCAGTGTCGGCTGGGCCGCGCGCGCGGCCGCGATGGCTGCGGCTACCGAACCGGCCACGCGCACGTGGTTCTCCTTGAGCATCACCGCGTCGTACAGGCCGATGCGGTGGTTGGCGCCACCGCCGGCACGCACCGCGTACTTCTGTGCCAGGCGCAGGCCGGGCAGGGTCTTGCGGGTATCCAGGATCACGCAGCCGGTGCCATGCACCGCCTGCACGTGGGCGGCAGTGGTGGTGGCGGTGGCGCACAGGGTCTGGATGAAGTTCAGCGCGGTACGCTCGGCGCTGACCAGGGCGCGGCTGCGCCCTTCCAGCAGCGCCAGCACGGTGCCCGCGGCAACCCGCTGGCCTTCGTGCACGCGCCAGTCGATGCCCACCTGCGGGTCGAGCATGCGGTGGCAGGCGTCGAACCACGGCCGGCCGGCCACCACCGCCTCCTCCTTGCACAGCAGGTAGGCGCACTCGGGCACGTCAGGCAGCAGGGCGGCGGTGACGTCGCCGCTACCCAGGTCTTCGTCCAGGGCGCGGCGCACGTCGGCCAGTACGGCCTGCTCCGGGGGCGGCGTCGGTTCCATCGGCGCGCCTCAGGCGGGGAAGCCGGCCACCTGCGAGGTGGCCAGTGCCTCCTCGACCAGCAGCACCGGGATGCCGTCATCGACCCGGTACACCTGCTTGCGGTCGCGGGTCACCAGGGCCTGGCGCAGGGGTTCGTGCTGCGGGCTGCCGTCGCCGCGCAGCACCTGGCCGGCAGTGATGGCCTGGTTCAGCACGTCCAGCGCACGCGGCTCCAGCAACGCCAGCGGCTGGCGGGTGTCAGGCGAGCACAGCAGGTCAAGCAGCTTGCGGTCCATGGTGGCGATGGGAGGCAGGGAAGTCAGGAATGCGCGAAAGCGTAACACCCGGCGCCCGCGCGCGGCCCGCGTCGCACGGTGGCCCCGGTCTGGCGTGGCGTGGCGGCGAAAGGTGCCGGCCGGGCCGGGCGGCCTGCCAGCCGCGCAACTTCCTTTAGAATGTCGGTTTAGCGACCGAGGGCCGCCATGACCACCTCCGCAACCGCCCCGCTGGTGGGCATCGTGATGGGATCCCGTTCCGACTGGGAAACCATGCAACACGCCGTGCAGAAGCTCGATGCGCTGGGCGTGCCGTACGAAGTGAAGGTGGTCTCGGCGCACCGCACGCCGGACGTGCTGTTCGAGTACGCCGCCAGCGCCGCGGCGCGCGGCCTGCGCGCGATCATCGCCGGTGCCGGTGGCGCCGCGCACCTGCCGGGCATGCTCGCGGCCAAGACCGCCGTGCCGGTGCTGGGCGTGCCGGTGCAGAGCCGTGCGCTCAACGGCATGGACTCGCTGCTGTCGATCGTGCAGATGCCCGCGGGCATCCCGGTGGCCACCTTCGCCATCGGCAATGCCGGCGCGGCCAACGCCGGCCTGTTCGCCGCCGCGTTGCTGGCCGCCGAGTATCCGGACATCGCCCGTGCGCTGGAGGCATTCCGCCAGCGCCAGACCGACGACGTCATCGCCCACGACGATCCACGGCAGTGAGGCGCCAGGCATGAGTGCGCACCCCTGCGTCGGGATCCTCGGAGGCGGGCAGCTGGCACGCATGCTGGTGCTGTCCGGCGCATCGCTGGGGCTGCGCTTCCGGATCATGGATACCGTGGCCGACGCATGCGCCGGCCAGGTGGCGCCATTGCAGGTTGGCGACTATCGCGATGAAGCGGCGCTGGCGGAGTTCGCCGCGCAGGTGGATGTGGCCACCTTCGATTTCGAGAACGTTCCCGCGGCCGGCGCCGAATGGCTGGCCGCACGGGTGCCGGTGTTCCCGAACCCGGGCGCGCTGGCGGTGGCCCAGGACCGGCTGGCGGAGAAGACCCTGTTCGGCGAGCTCGGCATCCCGGTGCCGGCCTTCGCCGCAGTTGCCACCCGTGACGAGCTGGAGCGCGCGCTGGACCAGGTCGGCGTGCCGTGCATCCTCAAGACCCGTCGCCTGGGGTATGACGGCAAGGGCCAGTTCCGGATCCGTTCGCGCGATGACGCGGCCGCGGCATGGGAAGCCCTGGGTCCGCAGGCGCAAGGCGTGGGCCTGATCGTCGAGGCCTTCGTGCCATTCGATCGCGAGTTGAGCGTGGTCGCCGTGCGCGGCCGCGACGGCGAGTTCCGTACCTGGCCGCTGACCGCAAACTGGCACGTTGACGGAGTGCTCTCGACCAGCCTGGCGCCGGCACCGCAGGTCGACGCCGCGCTGGCGCAAACCGCCGTCGACTACGCGCGGCGGCTGGCCGGGCGGCTGGACTACGTGGGCGTGTTCGCGCTGGAGCTGTTCTGCCGTGAAGGCGAACTGCTGGCCAACGAGATGGCGCCGCGGGTGCACAACTCCGGGCACTGGACCATCGAAGGTGCCGAGACTTCGCAGTTCGAGAACCACCTGCGCGCGGTGCTGGGCCTGCCGCTGGGCAGCACCGCGATGCGCGGGCATGCCTGCATGCTCAACTGGATCGGGAAGATGCCCGACGCCCGCGCGGTGCTGGAGCAACCCGGCGGCCACTGGCACGACTACGGCAAGCAGCCGCGCGCCGGCCGCAAGGTCGGCCACGCCACCCTGCGTGCCGATACCCCGCAGGCGTTGGCGCAGGCGCTGGAGCAGGTCGGCCATGCGCTGGGCCGCCAGGCCCAGGTCGCGCCCCCCCTCCAGGCCCTGCACCCCCTGTAGGAGCCGGCCTCGCCGGCGACCGCAGCGCGGTATGACGTGGCGGAGGCGTTCCGTGCTGCGAGGTCGCCCGCAAGACGGGCTCCTACACAACGGCCGGCCTCGTCCCACCGCGTCCGCCCGGACGCTTCTGCTGTTGTAGGAGCCGGCCTCGCCGGCGACCGCAGCGCGGTATGACATGGCGGAGGCGTTCCGTGCCGCGAGTTCGCCCGCAAGACGGGCTCCTACGACGGCCGGCCTCGTCCCACCGCGTCCGCCCGGACGCCTGCTGTTGTAGGAGCCGGCCTCGCCGGCGACCGCAGCGCGGTATGACATGGCGGACGCGTTCCGTGCTGCGCGGTATGACGTGGCGGAGGCGTTCCGTGCCGCGCGGTCGCCCGCAAGACGGGCTCCTACACAACGGCCGGCCTCGTCCAACCGCGTCCGCCCGGACGCCTGCTGTTGTAGGAGCCGGTCTCGCCGGCGACCGCAGCGCGGTATGACGTGGCAGGAGGCGTTCCGTGCTGCGAGTTCGCCCGCAAGACGGGCTCCTACAAAACGGCCGGCGCCGTCACTCCCGAGACCCCGCAAAAACCGCCTCAGCGCACCCGGGCGGCTACCGCGTCCCAGTCCACCACGTTCCAGAATGCTTGCAGGTAACCGGCGCGGTCGTCGTGCCGGTCCAGGTACCAGGCGTGTTCCCACAGGTCGCAGGCCAGCAGCGGGATGTCCGCGCCGGTGACCGGAGTGGCCGCGCCATGGGTGGTCACCACCCCGAGGGTGCCGTCAGGGTGTTGCACCAGCCATGTCCAGCCCGGCCCCGACAGCTCCAGCGCCGCGCGGGTGAACTCCTCGCGGAAATGGGCGACATCGCCATAGCGGCGGGCCAGCAGTTCGGCCAGGCGGCCGCCCGGCTCGCCGCCACCGCGTGGCGACAGGCAGGTCCAGAGGAAGGCGTGGTTCCAGGCCTGGGCCGCCTGCTCGAACAGGCCGCCGCGCGCATGGCGCACGATCTCGTCCAGTTCCATCTGCTCCAGTGCGCTGCCTTCCAGCAGGCGGTTGGTCGCATCCACGTGCTCCCGGTGGTGCACGCCATGGTGCAGGTCCAGGGTGGCCGCCCGGATGTGTGGTTCCAGCGCGGTACGGGCGAAGGGCAGGGCGGGCAGTTCGATCGGCATCGTGATGGCGGCTGGAGGGACGGCGGCGGGTTGCGCGCAGGGATTACAATTGCGCCTCAGTCTAGCCGACGCCGCGGCCAGCCCCGGCGCCCAGGAGAGTGGTGATGGAACGCATCCAGAGCGAGGTCGAGGCGCACCCGATCGTGCTGTTCATGAAGGGCACGCCGGCCTTTCCGATGTGCGGCTATTCGGCGCGCACGGTGCAGGCGCTGCAAGCCGCCGGTGCCGCGCAGCTGCATACGGTCAACGTGCTGGAGGAGCCGGAGGTGCGCGCCAACCTGCCGCGCTATTCCAACTGGCCGACGTTTCCGCAGCTGTTCCTGCACGGCGAGCTGATCGGTGGCTGCGAGATCACCCTGGAACTGCTGGAGTCCGGGGAGTTGCAGCGCATGGTCAGCGAAGCGCAGTCGCAGTGAGCCTGCTGGATCTTCCGGTTGCCGCCGCGCAGCCGCTGGCCGGGCGCGTGGTCCTGGTTGCAGGTGCCCACGGCGGCCTGGGCGCCGCTGCCGCCCGTGCCTGCGCCACCGCCGGTGCCACCCTGGTCCTGCTTGGCCGCCGCCTTCCCAGGCTCAACCGCATCTATGACGCCGTCGCCCGGCTCGGGCCGGAGCCACTGCTGTACCCGCTGGACCTGGAAGGCGCCTCGCCCGACGACTATGCCGAACTGGCAGTGCGGATCCAGGCCGAACTGGGCCGCCTCGACGGCGTGCTCCATTGCGCTGCCGAGTTCCGTGGCCTGACCCCCCTGGAACACCAGGACCCCGCGGCCTTCGCCCGCGCCATCCACGTCAACCTGACCGCGCCGTGGTGGCTGGTGCAGGCCTGCCTGCCATTGCTGCGGCAGGCGCCCGATGCCGCGGTGGTGCTGGCGGTGGATGCGCTGGCCCGGGTTGGCCAGGCCTACTGGGGCGGCTATGGCGTGGCCCAGCACGGCCTGCATGGGTTGGTCGGCATGCTGGCGGCCGAACTGGCAACCACCCCGGTGCGCGTGCATGGCCTGCAGCCGGGGCCGATGCGCACGCCGCTGCGCGCGCGCGCCTATGCCGACGACCGCGAGCCCGGACACGACCCGGACGCCTACGCGCCGGCCTGCGTGGAACTTCTTTCGGCGGCCGGCGCATCGCGCCGCGGCACCGTCTGGAACCCCGCGCCGGCATGACCATCCTGTCGGCCGCGTTGCTGCTGTTCCTGATCCTGGACCCGCTGGGCAATGTCCCGGTGTTCCTGAGCGTGCTCAAGTCGCTGACCCCGGCGCGCCAGCGCGTGGTGCTGGTGCGCGAACTGCTGATCGCACTGGGGGTGCTGATGCTGTTCCTGTGGTGCGGCAAGTACGCGCTGGAACTGATGCACCTGCGCCAGGAGTCGGTGGCCATTGCCGGTGGCGCGGTCCTGTTCCTGATCGGCATCCGCATGATCTTCCCGCGCCCGGAAGGCCTGATGGGCGGGATGCCCGACGGCGAGCCCTTCATCGTGCCGCTCGCCATCCCGCTGGTGGCCGGCCCTTCGGGCATGGCCGCGGTGATGCTGATGGGCAGCAACGAGCCGGACCGGCTGGGCGAATGGAGCCTGGCCCTGCTCCTGGCCTGGGGCGTGACCGCCGCGATCCTGCTTGCCTCGCCGGTCCTCTACCGGTTGCTGGGCCCGCGTCCGCTGGCCGCCATCGAGCGGCTGATGGGCATGCTGCTGGTGGCCATTTCCGTGCAGATGCTGCTGGATGGGCTGACCGCGTACCTGGGCATTGCAACCGCCGCAGCCTGATCATCGCGTATCGACCATTACCCCAACGAAGAAGATCCATGAACGAAACGGTTACGAGCACGCTGCCCGTGCAGGACGCACGCATCTATCCGCGCGGAGGCCTGGACGTGCTCTCGCGAACCGAGGTGGCGCGCCTGCGCGATGCCTCCAGCGGCGGCATGCACGACCTGCTGCGCCGCTGCGCGCTGGCGGTGCTGACCAGCGGCAGCGCCAACGACGACCCGCGCGCCGCGCGCGACCTCTATCCGAATTTCGACATCCAGGTGGCGCAGCAGGACCGTGGCGTGCGCATCGACCTGAAGGGCGCCCCGGCGATGGCGTTCGTGGACGGGGAGATCATCCGCGGCGTGGCCGAGCTGCTGTTCGCCGTGGTGCGCGACCTGGCCTGGACCGCGATCGAGCTGGGCCCGGAGTACGCCACCGACCTGGAGTCCTCGTCGGGCATCACCGATGCGGTGTTCGGCGTGTTGCGCAACGCACGCGTGCTGCGCCCGGCCGACCCGAACCTGGTGGTGTGCTGGGGCGGACACTCGATCTCGCGCGAGGAATACATCTACACCAAGCAGGTGGGCTACGAGCTGGGCCTGCGCGGGCTGGACATCTGCACCGGCTGCGGCCCCGGCGCAATGAAGGGGCCGATGAAGGGCGCCACCATCGCCCACGCCAAGCAGCGCAAGCGCACCAACCGCTACATCGGCATCACCGAGCCGGGCATCATCGCCGCCGAATCGCCCAACCCGATCGTCAACGAGCTGGTGATCATGCCGGACATCGAGAAGCGGCTGGAGGCCTTCGTGCGCCTGGCCCACGGCATCATCGTGTTCCCCGGTGGAGTGGGCACCGCCGAGGAGATCCTGTACCTGCTCGGCATCCTGCTGCGCGAGGAGAACGCGGACCTGCCGTTCCCGCTGATCCTCACCGGGCCGACCATCGCCGCGCCGTACTTCGAGCAGATCGACCGCTTCCTGCGCCTGACCCTGGGCGAGGCGGCGACCTCGCGCTACGAGATCGTGATCGGCGATCCGGCCGCCGTGGCCAAGAAGATGACCGCCGGCATCCGCAAGGTGCGCGCGGCGCGGCTGGAGCACAAGGATTCGTTCTACTTCAACTGGGGCATCGACATTCCGCTGGCGTTCCAGCAGCCCTTCGAGCCCACCCACCAAGCCATGGCGGCGCTGGACCTGCACCACGGCCGGCCGCCCTCGGCGCTGGCGGCCGACCTGCGCCGCGCGTTCTCCGGGATCGTGGCCGGCAACGTCAAGGAGGACGGCATCCGCCAGATCGAAGCCAACGGCCCGTTCGAGATCCACGGCGCCCCGGACATGATGCAGGCCCTGGACGGGCTGCTGCGCGCCTTCGTCGAGCAGCGCAGGATGAAGATCGCCGGTCATTACCGCCCCTGCTACCGGGTGGTTGCCTAGGCCCGCGGGCACCGCCGCAGGCCGCTGCCCGCCCTTCGGGCCAGAATGACCGCTCGTCCCGCCGGGCCTTGGCGCGCGCACGGCAAACCGGCTAGGCTCCGGCCATCACGCTGGGGAGCGACCGCATGCCTTTCACACGCCAAAACGGGTTCAGCGTCATAGAACTCATGGTGGTCGTCGCCATCGTCGCCATCCTGGCGGCCCTGGCGTTCCCGAGCTTCCAGGCCAGCATCCGTTCCAACCGGGTCGCCACCACCTCCAACGAGGTGCTGGCCTCGCTGTCGCTGGCGCGCACCGAGGCGATCAAGGGCGTCGGCGTGGCCGGCGTGTGCCCCAGCAGCAACGGCACCAGTTGCAGCAGCACCACCGACTGGGCCGGCGGCTGGATGGTCTGGCGCACCGACGCCACCGGCGCGGGCACGGTGCAGACCCCGGTCCGCTACATCCAGGCGAAGGACGGTGCCGACATCACCGGGCCGGCCGACGGGGTCAGCTTCACCGTCCAGGGCCGCGTGGACGGGACGGCAACCCAGTTCGGGGTCAAGCCCAAGGGCGTCGATACCCCGGCCCGTTGTGTCAGCGTCAACGTGACCGGCCAGGCCCGGGTCACCCAGGAGGCATGTTCGTGAAGCGCACATTGACCTTTTCGCCGCGCCAGGCCGCCGGCTTCAGCCTGATCGAGGTGATGATCGCCATCCTGGTGATGGCGCTCGGGCTGCTCGGCTTCGCCCTGCTGCAGACCATGAGCGTGCGCTTCACCCAGAGCGCCAACCAGCGCACCCAGGCGGCCAACCTGGCCTACGACATGCTGGACCAGATGCGGACCAACCGGCTCACTGCGGCCCAGTACGCCGATGACGACTATGCCGCCACGTCCACTCCGGCCAGCTGTGTGCCGGGGGCGACGGTGGGCGCGGACGCATACAAGACCGTGTGGCAGTGCAGGCTGGGCAAGGCACTGGGGGCCGATGCCTCCGCCGTGGTCGCCTGCGACACCTCCAATTGCGTGGGCGGCGGCGTGTCCGTGGACATCACCTGGCGCGACCAGCGCTGGAATGACGCGGACAACGACGGCACCGTCGCCGACACCGAAGGCAACCAGACATTCCGCACGGTGACCCGCCTGTGAAAACCTCATTCCACAACCGGATGGGCGGCCTCACCCTCATCGAGCTGATGATCGCGCTGCTGATCGGCTCGATGCTGGTGCTGGGCCTGGTCCAGGTTTTCGGCGCGGCCCGTTCCGCCTACCAGCTTTCCGAGGGCATCGCGCGCGTCCAGGAGAACGGCCGCTTCGCCTTGGACTTCCTCCAGCGCGACATCCGCATGGCAGGCCATTTCGGCTGCGTGAACGACCAGTCCCACCGCCAGGTGACCGGCAGCCTCACCTCGCATTTCGCGGCCAATGGCCCGCTCGACTTCGGGTTCTCGATCCGGGGTTACGAGAATTCCAATCCGGCCGGCATCACCCTCAATCCAGGGCGTGTGGGCGGCACTGACGTGATCGTGCTCAGGTTCCTGCGCGGCACCGGCGTCCCGGTGCATGCCATCGACCCAGTCGCCGGGACCATCGACATCCCCCCGGCCCAGTGGGACGCGCTGACCGAAGGTGGCGTGGCCAATCCGACCATGTTCGGCATCGCCGACTGTTCGTTTGCCGATGTATTCGCCGCGCAATCCGTGGCGGCAGGTGCCGGCAGGGTCACGGCCCCCGCTGGCATCGACCTGGCGCTGTATGGTGCGCTGCCCGGTGGCGGCCCGGCGATGCTGTATCGCGCCGATGTGGTCGTCTATTACGTCGGCAACGGCGCCGGCGGGCGCCCCTCATTGTGGCGCGCGCGGGTCGCACCCGGTGGCGGCGTAACCAGCGAGGAGCTGGTCGAGGGCATCGAGAACCTGCAGTTCCGCTACGGGCTGGACCAGGGCCCGGCAGATGCACTGACCGGCTATGTGGCCACCCAGGCCAATGCTGCCGGCGTGGGCGGCGCCGAGACCGATTGGCGGCGCGTGGGCCAGGTGCAGATCGGCGTGCTGGCGGTAAGCCCGAACCCGGCTGCGGCCCCCCAGGCGACCGTGGCGCCGCCGCGCGTCCTCGATGCCACCCCCACGCTGCCAACCGACGGGCGCTATCGCGCCGTGTACGAGTCAACAATCGCCCTGCGCAACCGCCTCTATGGCCAGTAAGGACGGGATCTCATGAGCCGCTCATCCATCCTGCTCCCCCGGTCGCCGCGGCGCCAGCAAGGCGCGGCGCTGTACGTCGCCATGATCATGATCATCTTGCTGGCGATGATCGGCATCGTGGGCATGCAGGTCGCCGGCTTGCAGGAGCGCATGGCGTCCAATTACCTCAACGTGAACCTCGCCTTCCAGAACGCGGAAGCCGAGGTGCGGCAGCGCGAGTGCTTCGTCGAAGGCGTGGTGAACCGCAGCGGTGCCTGCAGTGCCGCGGCCGTCGACATCAACAAGGTCTGCGATGACGGGTTCGACCCCACTACCTGGGCTGCCGCCAAGTCGGTGGACGTGCCACAGGCCGGCCGGGTGAACATCCGCGAGATCGGTCCCTGCATTTCCGGAAACGCCAGCCTCGACATGGGCACCGCGCCAGTCAACGAAGACCCGAACCCCGTGTTCCAGATCAGCGTTTACGCCACCAACGATGCGGCCACCGCCAATGCGGCCGTCGACACCATTTTCAGGCCCTGAGGGTAGTCCCATGGCATACCGTCGAACCAAACTGGTTTCCGCCTTCCTCGTGGTGGCCGGTATTGCCGGATACGGCCTTTACGGCGTGTCCGCCCAGGTCGGCGCGCCGGTGCTGGCGCAGTCGCCGATGAACGTCACCAGTGTCACCCCGCCGGCCTTCATCATGGCCATGGATGACTCGCGCTCAATGCGCTACCAGGCCGTCTTCCCGACCACGGAGAGCCCGGGTGCCGGCGGCGGCGGCGGCGCGTGCTGGAGCAGCACGTCCTCCTCGTCCAGCAGCACCTCGTGGAGCTTCTTCTCCGGTCCCGGCCAGTTGCGCCAGACCCGCACCAACTCCAACGGCACGTGCGGCTACATGTACTACATGACCAGCGTGCGCGACCTGACCAACAACGCCATCCCGCCGATCGACGCGTTCGGCTTCGCCCGTTCGCCGGCCTACAGCTACAGCTACTACGACCCGGGCACGCTGTACACGCCGTGGGCCAAGGGTGACGGCACCTTCTATCCGGACTCGAACCCGAGCAACCCGAAGCTCGAGCCGCACGATGGCAGCGGCGTCGGCTTCAGCCTGACGTCCAACGTGTTCGACAAGAACGCCAGGTCGCGTTTCCGCGCGTTCACGGGCATGCGCCTGCCCGCGGACATGAAATACCGGCTCACCGGCGGCAATTGCGGTGGATTGCAGGGGAACAGCGATCGCACGGTGGGCGCGGGCGGCCACACCATGACCGCCAGCTGCGAGCTGTACATCGAGTACTACCCGGCAACGTTCTACCTGCCCACCAATGCCTTGCCGGAGATCCCGGGCTACCCCAATGCCTATGCCGGCATGAGCGGCACCGAAATCCAGGATGCCTGCGGCACCGGCTGCAGCCTGTGGAAGTTCACCATCCCGGCCGGGAACACGGTGGCGGCGCGCAACTACGCCAACTGGTTCACCTATTACAACAACCGCCACAAGGCCGCCGTGGCGGCAGCCTCGCACGCACTGGCCGACGTCAACAACATGCGGGTCGGCTACTTCACCATCAACAACCGCAACACCGTCACCATGTACGACATGGATGACGTGACCCAGAAGAAGGCCCTGTTCGGCAGCAACACCTCCAGCCCTGGTTCCAGCACGTTGCTGGGCCTGGTGAGCGATGGTAACGGCACGCCCAATGCCAACGCAATCGACTTCATGGGCACCCAGTTCAAGCGCACCGGCGATGGCGCGCCGATCATCTCGGCCTGCCAGAAGAACGCCGGCATGCTGTTCACCGATGGCGCCACGAACAACCAGAGCGTCAGCGCCTCGGCGATGAACCTGGGGGCGCCGTTCGACCCGACCGCTTCAAACACCATCGCCGCCATCGCGTCGAAGTACTACTTCAACAACAACTCGACCAACGGCCAGATCGGCTCGGCAGGAAACTCGCCGCTGAGGACCGACCTTCCGGGGGGCAAGGTGCCCGTGCCGGAAGGATGCAAGACGGCCGCGGTTGGGTCGACGGAGTGGAAGCGGCTCGATTGCCAGTCCAATCTGCACATGAACCTCTATGCCATCACCCTGGGCATGCGCGGCGTGGAGTTCGACCCGACGGCAAACCCCAAGCAGGATCCCTTCGTCGATTCCATCGCCTGGCCGTCCAGCCGCCCTGCCAATGACAGCATCGGCACCGTGGACGACCTGTGGCATGCCACCGTCAATACCCGCGGCGAGTTCATCAACGCCAATACCTCCAGCGAAATCACCACCGCCATGCGCCGCATCCTGGCTGCGGTGAGCGCTGGCAAGTCACCGGCGGGCACGGTGGCGGTGAGTGGAGCGCGCATCGGCACCGGGTCCATCACCGTGGCCCCGAGCTATGAGGTGCGCAACAACGGCACCGACTGGTTCGGCCAGCTCACTGCCGATGCGGTGAGTTCCGATCCGCTGACCGGCGCGGTGAGCTTCTCGAAGGTGTGGGAGGCCAGCGAACGGTTGGCGGCCCAGGGCGCCAATGGCCGCACCATCAAGTTCGGCAAGACCGCCGCAAGCGTCGTGCCCACGGTTGCGGAGTTCAATGCATCGAACGTCACCCTGGCCGACCTTTGTACGAGCGGGCGCTGTACTGCTGCCGAGCTGACGGCCCTTGGCTCGGGCATGAATGCAACCCGCGCCATCGCCTACCTGCGCGGCTCGCGCACGGACGAGGGCGTGCTGCGCACCCGCAGCACCGTATTGGGCGACATCGTCAATTCTTCCCCGGTGATGGTCGCCTCCACGGATGACTACGGCTACCAGTCGTTCGGCGGCACCATGGCCACCAGCTACAAGGCGTTCCTTGACGCCAAGAAGACCGCAGGGCGGTCCCTGGTGCTGGTGGGTGCCAATGACGGCATGTTCCACGTGTTCGACGGGCGCAGCTCTTCGCCGCCGGGTGGCAACGAGGTGTTCGCCTACATTCCGGCCACCGCGCTGGGATATATGGGCGACCTGTTGTACCCCTACGATCCGGACGACAAGGACGACCAGAAGTTCCGCCACCGCTACCTGGTGGACGGCCCGGTCACCGTGTCCGACATTTACAACGGCACGGCCTGGAAGACGATCGCCGTGGGCACGTCCGGCGCCGGCGGGCGCAGCGTGTTTGCCCTCGACATCACCAACCCGGATTCCCCGACGGTGCTGTGGGAGATCAACAACCTGATCACCGGCAACACCACGATCAGCAACAATATCGGCCACGTGCTGGGCAAACCGGTGATCGTGCCGGTCAAGACCGGCCTCGGTGCGGTGTCCTGGAAGGTGGTGTTCGGCAACGGTTACAACAGTGCGGCGCAGACGGCTTCACTGTTCGTGGTTGACGCCTGGACCGGGTCGGCTGCGGTGATCAGTGCCGCCGAGGCGACCCCGCCGGAACCGTACAACGGCCTGGGCAACGTGGTGGTCATCGACACCAAGCGTGACTCGGGCGGCACTACGGTGCCGGGCCGGGATGGCTACGCCGACACCGCCTATGCGGCCGACCAGCATGGCGCCATCTGGAAGTTCGACCTGCTCGCCGGCACGGCGGGTGCGGAGCCACTGTTCATTGCCAAGGACGCCGGAGGCAACCGCCAGGCGATCACCGGCGGCATCACCACCGCCGCCGGGCCGGGTGGCAGCGTGATGGTGTACTTCGGCTCGGGACGCTTCTCCTTCGTGGGCGATCCCGACATCCTCAGCACCCAGACGCTGTACGGCATCCAGGACCGAGGAGTCCCGGTTGCCAATCGCGATGCACTGCAACAGCAGACGGTTGGCTCGGTGACCTCGAGCTTCCGTGCCACCAGCACCACCGCCCTGGGCGCCGGCAAGCTGGGCTGGTACCTGGACCTGCCGACACGGCAGCGGTCGGTGGGCTACCCGCGGATCGAGAGCGGGGTGGTGTTCTTCCCGGTCTATGAGCCATCGGACAATAGCAATACCGACAATTGCGCGGTCAACGGCGCCAACTGGCTGTACGGGCTGAATGCGCTCAGCGGCGCGGCCGCGCTCACCAAGGTGCGCATGGGCAGCCCGACCGGCAACCAGCCAGGGTCGACCACCGGTGCGGTGGAACTGGCCACCGGCGGCTCGGCTCCGGTCAAGGACGTGGCGGTGATGACCACGCCGCGCGTGGCTCCGCTGGAGGCAGGTGCCTCGCAGGCCGACATCGATGCTGCTATTGCAGCCCGCTGCTCGATGGTGGTGCACGTCGCAGGTGCGCCGCCGATGTACCTGCCACGCCCCTGTGGCCGCCAATCCTGGAGGCAGGTGCGATGAACCTTCGTCACGGCCAACGTCCCACAGCCACGGAAGTGACCATGCAACGCAAGGCACGCGGTTTCACCCTGATCGAGTTGATGATCGCGGTTGCGATCGTGGCGATCCTCGCCGCCATTGCAGTCCCGTCCTACAACGAGCACATCCGCAAGAGCCGGCGGGCGCAGGCCAAGGCCGACCTGGTGGAGTACGCGGGCCTGGCCGAGCGCCACTTCACGGTGAACAACGCCTACACCGGCTTCACCCTTCCGACCACCCAGTCGCCGCGCGAGGCAGGGGCCACGGCGCGCTACACGCTGGCGCCGGCGGTCACCGCCACCACGTTCACCATTACGGCGACCCCCCAGGGCGGGCAGGCTAGTGACCGCTGCGGCACCCTGGCCGTCACCAATACCGGCGCAAAATCCAAGACGGGAGCGGCGCCGCTGAGCGAGTGCTGGTGACGCCAGGCCTGCGCGGGGTGCCGGCGAGGGCGGACGGGACCACGGGATGTATTGCCCCCTGCAGCCCGGCCCCATTACAATGTGCGCCCCGCCCGAATAGCTCAGCCGGTTAGAGCACTTGACTGTTAATCAGGGGGTCGTTGGTTCGAGTCCAACTTCGGGCGCCAAATGATTCAAGCACTTAGGCTCGCTTCGGCGGGCCTAAGTTCTTTCTGGCGTAGCCGAATCGTAGCTACTGGGGTGGCGCCTCCATCGTCACTTGCTCCGCGTACCGCTTGAGGTCATCCATGCCCAGGTGCGCGTACCTCTGAACCATGGCCGGGGTCTGCCACCCTCCGAGCTTCTGGAGAACGTGCATCGGGGTCCCGCCCTGCGCGTGCCAGCTGGCCCAGGTGTGCCGCAGGTCATGCCAGCGGAAGTTCTCGATGCCGGCACGCTTCAGGGCATTACGCCATGCCTTCGTGCCGGTCTTGAACTCCACGGGCCTTCCTCGGAACGTGAACACCCACTCGGGGTGCTTCCCTTGCTGTTCCGTGAGCACCTGCAAGGCTTCGGCGTTTAAAGGCACCGGGATCGCCCGCTTGCCCTTGGCTTCCGTCGCCTCCACCCAAGCTGCCCCGCGCTGCATGTCCACCCGTGACCAACGCAGTCCTTTCACGTTGGCCTGCCGCAGCCCGGTGGCAAGTGAGAAGCGCACCATGGCCCGCAGGTGTTCAGGCAGTTCGACCAGCAGCCGTGCGGCCTCTGCGCGGCTCAGGTGGCGATTGCGGCCCTGCGACTCCTTGAGCAGCCGGAACCGGGGCAGCTTGTCGAGCCAGTCCCATTCCAGTTGCGCCCGGCGAAGGACGGCCCGAACCACCTGAATCCTGCGATTGACGGTGGCATTGCTCTTGCCCTCATCAAGGCCCTCCGAAATGAGCCTGTCCAGCACATCACGCGTGATGTCGGTCAGGCCCATGCCTTCAAGCCGGGGTTGCAGCCAGCGCAAATGCAGCTTGTCGTCGTCTATCGACTTCTTCTGTACCTCCTTCAGGTAGCGAAGCACTGCTTCATCCCACGTCCGACGCGGCTTTACGCCGAGCCGTTCCTGTTCCCACAGTTCGGCTTTTCGCTTGTCGTGGAACTCCTGGGCTTGCCGCTTGTTGGTAGTCCCAGAGCTTTGCGACACGCGTCGATTGCCGACCGTGAGCTTGACCCACCAGTACGGTGAGTCCTTGCGTTTGTAGAGTGACATTGAGAAATCTCCGAGCTGTCACCCTGCAACGCCCGCCGCGCGTAGTTTGCCCGAACGTAGCCGAGAAGGTCAGCTTCGATGAACACCCAGCGCCTGCCGATCTTGGCGCCGGGTATGCGTCCGTCGATTGCCCATTCAGCAACCGTCACCGGGTGAAGCTTCAGCAGCTTGGCGGCCTCCAGCAGGGTGAGCGTAATCACATTGCTCCTTCCCGCTGGCTTTCCCCCCGTGGCAGTGGGAGGTTGACCAGCCGCTTCGGCGTTCCGGGCCTCATGGCCTGCTCCAGCACGGCGAACGGGTCCCCGGACTCCACCCGCAGCATCACGTTCAGCGCTTGGCCGTACTGCGTGCGCAGGCAGTCCACCATGCGCGCATAGCCGATCTCGCCCGCCTTGGCGAGCGTCTGCATCTTGTCCTGGTGTTGCGAAAGATGGGCGAGGCAAGGGTAGGCGCCGGCCAGGTAGTCCCCCGGCCTGACCAGCACGTCGTGCGGAATGATGCGCGACTTGCCGCGGAACTCGACTTCCACGCGGCACCATGGGCTGGTGGGGTCGCCGAGCTGCTTCCCCTTCTCGTAGACCCGGCACAGCTTGCCGTTCTGCCTCTGGCCCACGTACAGGGTTTTCCCCTTGCCGGAGCCAAGATCGTCCACCAAGCGTGCGTGGGGTGCGCGGCCTCCCGTGTTGAACTGGCCCTCTTCGAACCATTCGCGCGCCTGCGCGATGGTGAAGGTTGCACCGGTGAAATCATCGTGCGCCAGATCGATGCGTGTAAGCCGGACGCCGTAGGCTTCGCACCAGACGCGCACCGCGTTCCAGTCTTGGACCCGCGAGCAGCCAAGGGCGTTCAGCTCAAGGTGTACCGTGCCGCGCTGATGTTCCCCGCCGTAGGCAAGCAGACCGAAGCCCCCGAGGTCGACGCGGGTTTCGTAGCCCTGCCAGCCGCCCTGGAGTTGCTTCCAGTCCTTCTGCGGAAGGCTGAGGACTGACTCGACAAGGGTGGCGAAGTTACCGCCGGCAGGAAGCCAGGTGCAGGCCAGCCAGTCGATATGCGCGATGGTATCCGTGTGACTTTCGCCCCGTGTTACTAGACGGGGCACATCGCCGATTGCCTTCTCGCTTGCGCCGACCGGCCGCGCCAACCATCGCTCACGCTCTGTTTCGCGCGGCCGGTCGGCGCCTTCGATCAAGCTGCGGGGTATGTGGTCTGTCTGCATGAAATTGGCTCCAAGTGACGCGTTGGAGTCAGGCTCGATGCACGCCCTCTGACTCCTTCGCATGGTTGCGAGGAATCACAAGGAGGGGACAGACCCGAGAAGAGTTGCGCACCTATTGCTTCATCTCAAAGCCTGTCTATTTCTGCTTTGAGAGGTCATGGACGCGACCATGACTTCGCGGAATGCGCCGATAAGTTACTACTTGTGAAACCAGAGATTCGCAAGTGTCAGTCCGCTTGTCAATATCAAGTTATCCACCGCCTACCCATCGCCTTGCTTCGCGTCGCGAAGCAACCCGTCGGCCGGTTCGGTTCGACGCAAGCGCCGAACCGACCGCCGGGCTTCGGGCCATGGATAGCCCGTGGATAACAGTTCTACGCTGCGACGAGCTCAGCAATTTTTGAGGCGACTTCCGACATGGAGTCTTCGGCGGTATCTAGGCCGGTACGTGAAGCAAGCATAGGACTCACGTCGCGCAGTGCTTCATATGTTGTGTTATGCACGATGGGGACAAGTCGATTTCCAGCCAGTAGGGTTGATAACTCCTTGTCTGCCACACTTTCCTTAGGGAGGCGTGCGAGCAGCGCTGGGGTTACTAGTACTAAGCCCACCTTTGAGTTGGCTAGCCCCCTATCAATTGCGCGCATCATGGGGACTCCCAGACCGAGATCCTTTTCGCTGAACCACACTTTGACGCCCGCTGCTTCTAGTAGGTCGTGCAAGTCCTTGGCGGCTCCCTGACGATCATCCCAAGCGTGGCAAAGGAAAACATCGCGTTTGTCAGGGTGCTGCGCGGCCTGAGCCTCTACCGACTCCCGAATAGGGGTCAGTGATTGCACCTCTGATGGGGTGTAGAAGACGGCGGAGCCTGCTCGGGACCAGCGGGGTTTAGAGGTCTTCTTGGCGCTGCCTCCGCTGCTGCCACGTGAGCCGCTATAGCTGGAGCTAGAGCTGCTAGCTGTCGGGTAGTACGAGCTGCTGCTATATCCGCTGCTGTACCCGCCCCCGTAGCCGTATCCGCCGCGGGAGCCGCAAGCGGGGCATTCCGCCCTCGCCGCCGCCGACCTATGTCCACGTCTTGGTGCAGTGCATCTCGCCATATATTCGGCCCTCCGGCCTTGAGTTATTGGTTCGAAGTGCGGGAACTCTCGGTTGGTGCGCTGGGGTCACTGGCTGCAGGTTCTACGAGATGGAACGTAGCCAGATCGTAGCCAGCGGCCCTTGATAATAGTTGTTTTAGGCTGCTCCGTATGCTTGGCGGGCATTGCAGGATCAATGGGTTACGTGATGCGGACTGTTATATGGAACAACTGTTAATCAGGGGGTCGTTGGTTCGAGTCCAACTTCGGGCGCCAAATGATTCAAGCACTTAGGCTCGCTTCGGCGGGCCTTTTTGTTGTTTGCCTGTTTCCCGTCGGTGGATGTACCTCCTGTCCTGTCGAGACGGCTTCACTCGTTCCGGCAGGACCGCCCCACTGGGATGAACCCACGGATCCAGTGTTCCGGCCCTTGCCTGGGCGCTCCGACTAGCCTGCTTTCTCTTCGCAGGAGTGTACGGTGAACTTCCGTACAAGGAGAGTTTGCCATGACTACTGCTGCCGCCCGCCTGGACCTGCGCTTGAATCCTGCAGACAAGGCACGTATCACCCGTGCCGCCGACCTGCGGGGTGTGCCGTTGTCCGCTTTCGTGCGTGATGCGGTCCTGCGCGAAGCCGAAAACGTCATGGCTGCCGAGCTGTCCATCACCCTGTCGACCGAGGAATCCAGGCGGTTCCTCAAGGCATTGGATGCGCCGTTCCAGCCCAATGCCAAGCTGAAAAAGGCCCTTGCCCGCGTCACGCAGGCCTGAGGCGTGCTCGTTGTCGAGCAGCTCAAGCCAAAGCGGCACGATCGCGACGGGTTGGCGTGCGGCGAGCCCACCCTGGATGCTTACCTGCACAGGCAAGCTGCCCAGCATCACCGCGACGGCATCAGTACCACGCACGTCCTTGTGGACGACGCCGAGCCGGCTCGCATCCTTGGTTATTACAGCCTGTCCGCTGCCCAACTACTGCTGACCAATTTGCAGGAGACCGATCGCAAGCGTCTGCCAACCTATCCGGTGCCGGCCGTCCGCATGGGGCGGCTGGCTGTCGCTGCCAGCGAGCAGGGCAAAGGCCACGGTGACTATCTGCTGGCACATGCCGTGGTGCGCAGCATGGCTCTGCGTGAGCAGCTCGGCGTGTACGTGCTGCTGGTGGACACGCTGCACGAGAAAGCGGCCCGCTTCTATCGCGCCTATGGTTTCCGTGAGGCGGCGGCAGGTTCGCGCACGTGGTACTTGCCGCTGGGGAGTTCATGACTCCTATGCACTCGACCCAATCCACGACTTCAAGTCACTCCCGCCAAGGGCGTGATGTCAGGGAGACTGCCGGGCGTTCAGGACGGCGTGGTGCCTCGTCCTCTACAGCGCCGTGACATCGCGCCCCGCACCATGCCCGCATGGAGACGCGTGCCGACATTGATGCCGCCCTTGAATGCCTGCAGCGGCGACTGCCCGAACTGATGGCCGAGCTGGAGCGGGACAAGGTCCTGGAAGCCTTCGCCGCCGAGGCCGAGCCACTGACCCGCGCGCCACCGGCCGAGCACGAGGCCTACATCCACCGGCGGCTCAACTGCATGCTGGCCGATGCAGGCCTGGCGCCCGGGGAAAGCGAGGGCGAGCCTTGCCCGACTGGTCTCTGACTGGCAGGCCATCCGCCCCGTTGCAGCGTCAGTAACCCGGACAGACAGTGCCCGCGGAAGGCTTGCGGGTGCGCACGCGGCCGGTATTGTTGACGATGATTTCTCCACCCAGGCGCTCGCTATGGCACACGCGCAGGGTGAGGTTGCTGCCGCCGGCCAGGCCGTCCTGCTGGTAACGCACGCGCAGCCGCCCGCCGCTGGCGCGCACCTGGATCGACTCGTGCAGCGGAAATTGCACGTCGCGCAGGATGTCCTGCGGGCTGTGCGGCTGGCTGCTGCGCTTGGGGTCCAGGTAGAGCAGCCAGCCTGCGCTCCAGTCCGGCTCGTCGTGGCAACGCCCGCCCCCGCGCGAGGGACACAGGGTGACCGGCATCCGCAGGGTGATGGCGGTATTGCGGGCCTGCGCCAGTTGCGCGCTGACCAGGTGCATGGCGGTGGTGGTGCGCTGGCGGTGCAGGGCCTCCTGGAAGCCGGGCAGGGCCAGGCCGAACAGGATGGCGGTGACCGCAAGCACGATCAGGCATTCGATCAGGGTGAACCCCGGCGCATCCTTGCGCATGGGCGAAATCCTTTCGCTCGGGAGTGGTCAGGATGGCGCCGGGCCCGGGCCTGCGGAATCGGCGTGTGGCGCAGCTGCGTGTAGGAAATCCGGCACCGCGCTGTAGGAGCGCCCCTTGGGCGCAGGGATTCTGGACTTCCCCGGCCTCTCTCCCCGGGGCCGTTGCGCGCATGGGCGCCGCCTGCGGGGTGTGAAAGGGCTGCAAGGGTCAGCCGGCCGCCGTGTCTATACTGGTCGGTCCCTCACCACGGTGCCGCCCATGAGCGAGCGATTCGAGCTGGTGTCTCCGTATTCACCCGCGGGTGAACAGCCGCAGGCCATCGAAAAACTGATCGCCGGGTTCGAGGCCGGGCTGGCCAGGCAGGTGCTGCTGGGCGTGACCGGCTCGGGCAAGACCTACACCATCGCCAACGTGGTCCAGGCGGTGCAGAAGCCGACCCTGGTGATGGCGCCGAACAAGACCCTGGCGGCGCAGTTGTACGGCGAGTTCAAGGCGTTCTTCCCGAACAACGCGGTCGAATACTTCGTCAGCTACTACGACTACTACCAGCCCGAGGCCTACATCCCCTCGACCGACACGTTCATCGACAAGGACAGCTCGATCAACGACCACATCGAGCAGATGCGGCTGGCGGCGACCAAGGCGCTGCTGTCGCGGCCGGATGCGCTGGTGGTGGGCACGGTGTCGGCGATCTACGGCCTGGGCGCGCCGGAGGACTACCTGTCGCTGCGCCTGATCCTGTCGCGTGGCGAGCGCATCGACCAGCGCGAGCTGCTGCGCCACCTGACCCAGTTGCAGTACACCCGCAACGAGTACGAGCTGCAGCGCGGCACCTTCCGCGTGCGCGGCGAGGTGATCGACGTGCACCCGGCCGAAAGCGACGCCGAGGCGGTGCGGATCGAGCTGTTCGACGGCGAGATCGAGAACATCGCCCTGTTCGACCCGCTCACCGGCGAGGTGCTGCGCAAGCTGCCGCGCTACACGATCTACCCCAAGACCCACTACGCGACCACGCGCGAGCGCGTGCTGGCCGCGATCGAGACGATCAAGGTCGAGCTGAAGGAGCGGCTGGAGCAGCTGTATGCGCAGAACAAGCTGGTCGAGGCCCAGCGCCTGGCCCAGCGTACCCAGTTCGACCTGGAGATGATGGCCGAGGTCGGCTATTGCTCGGGCATCGAGAACTACTCGCGGCACCTCACCGGCAAGGCGCCGGGCGAGCCGCCGCCCACGTTGTTCGATTACCTGCCCGCCGATGCGCTGCTGGTGGTGGACGAGTCGCACGTGACCATTCCGCAGATCGGTGCGATGTACAAGGGCGACCGTTCGCGCAAGGAAACACTGGTGGAGTTTGGCTTCCGCCTGCCGTCGGCGCTGGACAACCGGCCGCTGAAGTTCGAGGAGTGGGAGGCGCGGGCACCGCGCTCGATCTATGTCTCGGCCACGCCCGGGCCATACGAGAAGCGCGAAGCCGGCGACCAGGTGGTGGAACTGGTGGTGCGCCCGACCGGTCTGGTCGACCCGAAGGTGGAGATCCGCCCGGTCGCCACCCAGGTCGACGACCTGATGTCGGAGATCAACCTGCGCGTGGCCGACGGCGACCGCGTGCTGGTCACCACCCTGACCAAGCGCATGGCCGAGAACCTCACCGACTACCTGTCCGAGCACGGGATCAAGGTCCGCTACCTGCACTCGGACGTGGACACGGTGGAGCGGGTGGAGATCATCCGCGACCTGCGCCTGGGCAAGTTCGACGTGCTGGTCGGCATCAACCTGCTGCGCGAGGGCCTGGACATGCCCGAGGTGTCGCTGGTGGCGATCCTGGACGCGGACAAGGAGGGCTTCCTGCGCTCGACCGGCTCGCTGATCCAGACCATCGGCCGGGCCGCGCGCAACCTGCGCGGCAAGGCGATCCTGTACGCGGACCGGGTGACCGATTCGATGCGGCGCGCGCTCGACGAAACCGACCGGCGTCGCGAAAAGCAGGAGGAATACAACGCCCGGCACGGCATCGTGCCGCGCGCGGTGGTGCGCGAGATCATGGACGTGATGGAGGGTGCGCGAGCCGAGCCCGGCGAGGCCAAGGCCGGCAAGGCTGCGCGCGGCAAGACCCGGCAGGTGGCCGAGCCCGCCGCCGATTACGCCGCGCTGGACCCGGCCAGGGCAGCGGCGAAGATCAAGGAGATGGAGCAGCGCATGTACCAGCACGCGCGCGACCTGGAGTTCGAGGACGCCGCCCGCCTGCGCGACCAGATCCGCAGGCTCAAGGAAGCCAGCCTGGCCGTGTAGGAGCCGGTCTCGCCGGCGACCGTCATGCCGGGACCATCCACCGATCTGCCAGCCATCGCAGTCGCCGGCAAGGCTCCTGCAGGGGGCGAGGTCTTGCTGGCGACCTGCCATATCCGCCCTCGGTCATGGCCGTTTATTTTGTAGGAGCCGGTCTCGCCGGCGACCTGCCATATCCGCCCTCGGTCATGGCCGTTTATTTTGTAGGAGCCGGTCTCGCCGGCGACCCGCCATGTCCGGCTCGGCCACCGACCGGCCGACGTAGCCACCGGCCGGCCCCCTCCAGGACCGGCTCCGCGCTCCGCCGGTTCTCCCGGCCCATCCACCGGAGCCGCGGACACCGACCTTGCCGGTTGTGGCCGCCCCCGGCGCACGATAGAATGCGCGCCCCTGACGCGGGCAATCCGCGCAGCGCGACGGGCGGTTAGCTCAGCGGTAGAGCACTACCTTGACATGGTAGGGGTCACAGGTTCGAACCCTGTACCGCCCACCATCTGAAACTCTTGCGATGCAACGGTTTCGATGGTTTTCCTGTTTTCGCATCCTGGCCAGTTGGCATCGCAGTGGCATTGCCTGCGATGGCCCAGCCTTGGCTGGGCGTTTTGCGGATCTACGAAGGCCTGCTCTTCGCAACCTTCGATGCCAGGCTCCCCCAAGGTTGCCATCGCAGTGCAGGCCGACTCCGGGTGATCCGGGCCCCGTCCCGGTGCACCGGGCTCCGGTCACAGGCCACGCCATTTGATCTTGGCCAGCCTGCGAGAATGGAGTACAAATGTACTCCATGGCCGATCTCAGTCCCCGCCGTTCCGCGATCCTGACATTCATCCGGGATCAGCACGCCAGCCATGGCCACCCGCCGAGCCTGGCCGAGATTGCCGATGCCTGCGGGCTGGCCTCCCGCGGTGCAGCGCGCAAGCACGTCCTCGCGTTGGCCGAAGCAGGGCTGATCGAGGTGGCCTCCGGCCAGGCGCGGGGCATCCGCCCGGCAGGGGTGCAGGCGCGACCGGGGCTGCTGCAGGTGCCGATCCTGGGCCGGGTGGCGGCGGGCACGCCCATCGATGCCGATGCCGGGCTCGTGGATACCCTGGCCATGGACGCCCGGCTGTTCTCGCCGCGGCCGGATTACCTGCTGCGGGTGCAGGGCGATTCAATGATCAACGACGGCATCCTGGATGGCGACCTGGTTGGCGTGCACCGCACGCCCGAGGCGTGGGACGGCCAGACGGTGGTCGCGCGGATCGATGGCGAACTGACCATCAAGCGGCTGCAACGCGCGCGACGGCAGATCGTCCTGTTGCCACGGAACCCGGCGCATGCGCCGATCCTGGTGGGTCCGGGGCAGGACTTCGCCATCGAAGGCGTGTACTGCGGCCTGGTCCGGCGGGGCTGAAATGGGACAGGTCGTTGCCCTCGAATCGATGCTGGCCGCGCGCACGCTGTGGCACGCCGGTCGCAACACCGCGATCGCCGCAGATGGCGAGCCTACCGGCCACGCCGCGCTCGACGCATTGTTGCCGCAGGGCGGCTGGCCGCGGCGCGCGTTGACCGAACTGCTGCTGCCGGTGGATGGCGTGGGCGAGCTGTCGCTGCTGTTGCCGACGCTGGCGCGGTTGACCCACGCCGGCGGCACGGTGGCCCTGGTCGCGCCGCCCTACATTCCCTATGCCCCCGCATGGCAGGACGCGGGAGTGGAACTGGCCGGGCTGGAGATCATCGACGCCGCACCCTCCGATGCGCTGTGGGCGTTCGAGCAGTGCCTGCGCAGCGGTGCGTGCGCCGCCGTGCTGGGTTGGCCGCGACAGGCCGATGCGACCTCGCTGCGCCGGCTGCAGGTAGCCGCCGACAGTGGTGCCTGCCTGGGCTTCGCCTTGCGTGACCGCAGGCATGCGGTCAACGCCTCGCCGGCTGCGCTGCGCCTGGAACTGGCACGCGACGGGCGGGGCGATGTGGCGTGGCATGTGCGTAAATGCCGCGGTGGTCCGGCGCCGGCGCGCGCCTTCGCTCCGGGCGTGGCGTGAGGGGGCGCCATGCTCTGGGCCTGTGTACTGCTGCCGCAGTTGGCGCTCGACGCCGTCCTTCGCCGACGGCCGGATCCGGACGCGCCATTGGCGCTGATCCACGGGCCAGCGCAGCTACGCAGCCTGCATGCGGTGAACGCGGCGGCCGCCGCGGCGGGGCTGGCGCCTGGCATGCGCCTGGTTGCCGCGCACGCGCTGCTGCGCGACTTCGCCATGGTCGAATACGAGGATGCGGCTGAAGCACGCTGGCAACGTTTCCTCGCTGCCTGGGCGTACCGGCACAGCTCGCTGGTCAGCGCACAGTGGCCGGGCTGCATCGTCATGGAGGTGCGCGGCAGCTTCAGCTTGCTCGGGCCGTGGCCGCGGATCGAGGCCCGCTTGCGCGAGGAACTCGTTGCGCTGGGTTTCCGCCACCGCATTGCACTGGCACCGACCCCGCGCGCAGCGCGCGTGCTGGCTGGTCTGCAGGACGGGTTGGCGATCCCGCACGCGGCCACCCTGGCTGCGCAGCTGGATCAGGTGCCGGTGCACCGCGCCTGCCTGCCCGACGGCCTGGGGACGCGCTTGCGGCGCATGGGCATCGCCGACCTGCGCACCCTGCGCGGCCTGCCGGGCGATGCCTTGCGCCGCCGCTTCGGCCTGCCACTGCTGCAACATCTGGAACGGCTGTACGGGCAGGCCGATGATCCACTCGAGTACTACCTGCCGGCGGACCATTTCGATGGGCGGGTGGAACTGGGTCATGAAGTGGACAGCCATACCGCCCTGCTGTTTCCGCTACGTCGGTTGATCGGCGACCTGTGCACCGCACTGTCGATCCGCGATGGTGGCGTGCAGCGTTTCGTGCTGCGCCTGGAGCACGGGCGCGAACATGGCACGCAGGCGCATACCGACGTGCCGGTTGGACTGCTGTCGGCCGAACGCGAGCCGGCCATGCTGTTCGAGCTGGCGCGCATCCGCCTGGAGCGCGCATCCCTTCCCGCACCGGTGGTCGCGGTGCGTCTGCTGGCGCGACAGCTGCCCCCATTCGTGCCTGCCAGCCGCGACCTGTTCGACACGCGAGCCCAGCAGCAGTTGCCGTGGCCACAGCTGCGCGAGCGCCTGCGCGCACGGCTGGGCGAGGAGGCGGTCTATCGCGTCGGTCCCGCTGCCGATCCACGGCCCGAACGTGCCTGGCGGCGCGTGCAGGGCGAAGATGCGTGCATCGAGGCCGCGCCGCCACGGCCTCCGCGCCCGTTGTGGCTGTTGCCCAGGCCGCTGCCATTGCGGGGTGGGGTGCGGATCATCTCCGGCCCGGAGCGCCTGGAAAGCGGCTGGTGGGACGATGCCGACACGCGCCGGGACTATTACGTGCTGGAGACGGCGCAAGGCCAGCGCGCCTGGGCGTTCGCACCACCGGGGGAGCGCGGTGGCTGGATGCTGCACGGGTGGTTCGCATGAATCGGGACGGCGCCATCCACGGCCAGTGCCGCGACATTCCCGGCGAGGGAGCGCCACGTGCGCAGCAGGTTGCGCGGCGCCTGCGCCGGGGTGCGGCCAACGACGATGCCCATGCAGCCGACGGTCTGCCGGCCTATGCGGAACTGCATTGCCTGTCGGATTTCTCGTTCCTGCGCGGAGCCAGCGATGCCGCCGCCCTGTTCGAGCGCGCGCGGCGCTGCGGCTACAGCGCGCTGGCGATCACTGACGAATGCTCGCTGGCCGGCATCGTGCGTGCACTGGAAGCTTCCGAGTCCACCGGCCTGCCGTTGGTGGTCGGAAGCGAGTTCGTGCTGGTGGATGGACTCCGCTGCGTGCTGCTGGTCGAGCACCGGGCCGGCTACACCCGCTTGTGCGAACTGATCACCATCGCCCGCCGTGCCGCCGGCAAGGGCCGCTATTGCCTGGCACGGGGCGACGTGGAGCGGGTGGTGGGCGCATGCGGGCTGGATGCCGGAAGTTGCGGCCTGTTCGCACTGTGGCTGCCTGGCGACGAACCGGATCCGGAGCAGGGCGGCTGGCTGCGCCAGGTGTTCGGCGAACGTGCCTGGCTTGCGGTGGAGCTGCACCGGGAAACCGATGATGCCGTGCGGCTGTCGCGCCTGCTGGCATTGGCCGACAGGTTGCGGCTGCCGGCGCTGGCCAGTGGCGACGTGCACATGGCCAACCGTCGCGAGCGCATCCTGCAGGACACGCTGACCGCGATCCGCCACACCACCCCGCTGGCGCAGGCCGGTGCGTTGCTGTTCCGCAATGGCGAGCGCCATCTGCGCACGCGCCGCGCGCTGGGCAACATCTACCCGCCGCATCTGCTGCAGGCCACCGTGGAATTGGCGCGACGTTGCGTGTTCACCCTGCGCGAAGTGAAGTACGACTATCCGGCCGAGCTGGTGCCCGAAGGGCAGACCCCTGCCAGCCGCCTGCGCGCGCTGACCGAGGCCGGCATACGCGAACGCTGGCCACGGGGAACGCCCCCCAAAGTGGCTGCGCAGGTCGAGGAAGAGCTGGCGCTGATCGCGGAGCTGAAGTACGAAGCATTTTTCCTGACCGTGCATGACATCGTCCGTTATGCACGCTCGCGCGGCATTCTCTGCCAGGGGCGCGGCTCTTCGGCCAATTCGGCGGTCTGCTATGCGCTGGGCATCACCGCGGTCAACCCGGCCGAGACCCGCCTGCTGATCGCCCGCTTCCTGTCGCGCGCGCGCGGCGAACCGCCCGACATCGACGTGGATTTCGAACACGAGCGCCGCGAGGAAGTGCTGCAGTACGTCTATCGCAAGTACGGGCGCCAGCGCGCGGCCCTGGCCGCCACCGTGATCAGCTACCGCGGCAAGAGCGCGGTGCGCGACGTGGCCAAGGCGTTCGGCCTGCCGCCGGACCAGATCGCCCTGCTGGCCGAGTGCTTCGGCTGGGGCAATGGCGAGACGCCCATGCAGCAGCGCCTGCGCGAAGCCGGCTTCGATCCGGACAATCCGCTGATCGCCAGGGTGCTGGACCTGGCGGCGATGCTCGAAGGGCGGCCGCGGCACCTGTCGCAACACGTGGGCGGTTTCGTGATTTCCGACGCGCCGCTGTGGCAGCTGGTGCCGGTGGAGAACGCGGCCATGGCCGAGCGCACCATCATCCAGTGGGACAAGGGCGACCTGGAAACCATGGGCCTGCTCAAGGTCGACTGCCTGGCGCTGGGGATGTTGACCTGCATCCGCAAGGCGGTGGACCTGGTGGAACGGCACCGCGGTTACCGGCCCGACATCGCCCGGCTGCCGGAGGAGGACGCACCCTCCACCTACGCGATGATGCAGGCCGCCGACACCGTGGGCGTATTCCAGATCGAATCGCGCGCGCAGATGAGCATGCTGCCGCGGCTCAGGCCGGCGCGGTTCTACGACATCGTGGTGCAGGTGGCCATCGTCCGTCCCGGCCCGATCCATGGTGGCATGGTCCATCCGTACCTGCGCCGGCGCATGGGTAAGGAACCGGTGACCTATCCGTCCGCGGGCGTGAGGGAAATCCTCGGCGAAACACTGGGCATCCCGCTGTTCCAGGAGCAGGTGATGGAGCTGGTGATGCATGCCGGCTACAACGCCGACGAGGCTGATGGCCTGCGTCGTTCGATGGCGGCCTGGAGGCGCGGCGGCGACATGGAGCGGCACCGCGTGCGTATCCGCGAACTGATGGAACGCAAGGGTTACAACTCCGGATTCATCGAGCAGATCTTCGAACAGATCAAGGGTTTCGGTTCCTACGGCTTCCCGCAGAGCCACGCCGCTTCGTTCGCCAAGCTGGTCTATATCAGTTGCTGGCTCAAGCGGCACGAGCCGGCGGCGTTTGCCTGCGCGCTGCTCAATGCGCAGCCGATGGGGTTCTATTCGCCCGGCCAGATCGTGCAGGACGCGCGCCGCGGGCGCGGTGACCGCGCAGGCGTGGAGGTGCGGCCGGTGGACGTAGCCTGCAGCGATTGGGACAACACCCTGGAAGGCGGGCATCCACGCACCGGCATGGACGACGGCGGCCAGCCGGCGATCCGCCTGGGCCTGCGCCAGGTGGCAGGACTGGCGGAAAAGGCGGGGCTTGCGATCGTGGCTGCGCGTGCGGATGCGGCGTTCGCCGACGTGCACGACCTGTGCTTGCGCGCGGGCCTGGATCCGAAGGCGCGCCAGGCGCTGGCTGAAGCCGGTGCGCTGGATTCCCTGGCCGGCCACCGCAACGCCGCGCGCTGGGCGGTGGCCGGCATCGAGCAGCAGCGGCCGCTGCTGCCCGGCAGCCCGGACGAAGCACGGATCGAACTGCCGGCACCGCGCCTGGGTGAAGAGCTGGCTTCGGATTACCGCAGCACCGGGCTGAGCTTGCGCACCCATCCACTGGCGCTGCTGCGCGCGCAGCTGGCGCAGCGTCGCATTCTCGGTTCGCGCGAACTGCAGCGTCGTCCGCACGGGAGCGGCGTATACGTGGCCGGGCTGGTCACCCAGCGGCAGCGCCCGGCAACGGCCAAGGGCACCATCTTCGTCACCCTCGAGGACGAGCACGGCATGGTCAATGTGATCGTCTGGCCGGACCTGGCGATCCGCCAGCGCAAGCCGCTGCTGCAATCGCGGCTGCTGGCCGTGCGCGGGCGCTGGGAGCGGGTGGACGGGGTCGAGCACCTGATCGCCGGGCGGATGGAAGACCTCAGCAGCCTGCTCGGCACCCTGGCGGTGCCATCAAGGGATTTCCACTGATCGCGTGTGGGTCCCGGTCAGTGCGATGCGGGCGTCTGCTCCGTTGGAGGCAATGACACCAGCCGCAACTCGAACAGACGCGGCGTGCGCCGGTCCGCGTGCGCGACGAACTCCACTCGCACGCCTTCGCTGCCGTGGATCGCTGCAGCGACCCCTGCCGGAATGTCGATCTGCTCCACGACCAGGTCGTCCGCGCCGCTGCCGTCCAGCACGATCCTGCCCAGGGTGTGGCCATCCACGCGCACGTCCATGGCGGCCTGCCACTCGCCGCCGAACACGGTCAGCTGCAAGGCCAGCGGCGTGCCCGCCGCAGCCGGCCGTCGTGCGTGGATGCGATACGAAAACCTGTCCCCGGCATCGCGCCAGGGCCGTCCCAGCATCGCGCCGGTGTTGCTGTCCCGGCCCTGGTAAGCGTGGTCGACTTCCGGCTGCTGCTCACCGGGCTGGACCTGGTCCAGGGTGCGCGCGTCCAGTGCCTGGCGCTCGCGTTCGGCGGCCTCGATCGCTGCCAGCACCTGCGGATACTCGGCCGCCGTGGTGGTGCGCCAGTAGGCCATGTAGCGCGCATCGTGGATGCGGTGCATCGGCTCCAGGCGCAGGCCGCGGAACGACGTGGGCCGCAGCAGCAGGTCGGCGCTGAACACCAGCGGTGTACCCCCTGCCACCGGCACGATGCCCGCGGCCAGCGCATCGCGCGGACCCACCAGCATCGGCGCCTGGTCCAGCGGCAGATAGGGGCCGGGCGCGATGTGGCTGCCGCGGCCGTCGTCGGCGATCAACCCTTCCAGCGCGTCGGTGCCGGTGCGTGCGCCCAGCATCAGCGGACCGTGCATCACCGCGACCCAGTCCGAGCCGTCGGGCAGGCCCTCGATCCGGGTCGTCATCGGCAGCGCGATCTCGACCCGGTCGCCGTCCTTCCACTCACGCTCGATCCGCGCAAAGGACGAGGGCGTGGACTCCACCGGCCAGCGCCGGCCGTTGACCTTCACCTGCAGCGGTCCATCCAGCCAGTGCGGATGGCGCAGCTCCAGCGCGAACGCCTGCGGCGCATCAAGCGCAAGTTCCAGCGTGCTGCGCGCTTCCTCGGGGAAGCGCGTGCGCTGGCGCAGCACCACGCCGCGCTGGCGCCAGTGCAGCTGCGAATCCATGTACAGGTTCACCCGCAGCGAGCCGGGGCCGTGCGCATACACGAATGCACCATGCCGGCCGTGGTTCTCCATGCCGGTGCCCACGCAGCACCAGAAGCATTCCTGTGGCTGCGAGTACACCCGGTAATGGCGCGGTCGGATCGGGGTGAAGTAGACCAGGCCACCATGGCCGGGGTGCTGGGTGGACAGGATGTGGTTGAACAGCACCCGCTCGTAGAAATCGGCGTGGCGCGGGTCGGGCCGCAGCCGCTCCAGCAGCAGGGTCAGCCGCAGCATGTTGTAGCTGTTGCAGGTTTCCGGGCCCTCGCGCGAGGTGGTCATCGCGCTGAAGTCGTCGACCGGATTGAAATGCTCGCGCACGCTGTTGCCGCCGAAGGCGATGCTGCGGTGCATGGCCATGCGTTCCCAGAAGAACTGCGCCGCCTCGATCCATGCAGGGTCGCCATCCAGCTCGCCGATGCGGGCAAAACCAATCACCTTGGGAATCTGGGTGTTGGCGTGCAGGCCGTCGAGCCGGTCCTCGCGGCGCAGCAGCGGGTCGAGGATGGCGCGGTGCGAAAACCTGCGTGCCAGTGCCAGGTAGCGCCGTTCGCCGGTGATGGCGTACACGTCGGCCAGCACTTCGTTCATGCCGCCGTGCTCGGTGTCCAGCACGCGCTGGAGCTGGTTGTCGTCCAGGTGCGCGACCAGCGCGCCGGCCCAGTCGGCGAAGTGCACCAGCACGTCGCGCGCCTGCGCGTTGCCGGCCATCAGCCAGGCATCGCGCAGGCCGGCAAAGGTTTTGTGCAGGTTGTAGAACGGCACCCATGCGCCTTCCAGCGAGAACGACTCGGCCTGGAAATCACCGCTGGCGATGCGGTTCCACAGCACGCCGCCGTTGGGCACGCCACCGACGTAGCCATTGCCGTTGGCGCGCTGGCATTCGGCCAGGCCTTCGACCATCGCCGCCAGGCGCCGGCGCATGTCCGTGTTGCCCTGCGCGGCCTGCTGCGCCAGAGCCGACAGGTAATGGCCTGCAGTGTGGCCGTCCAGGCCCATCGATTCCCAGTTCGGGTACCTGGCTGCGGGCGAGGGCAGGCCGGCTTCGATCCGGAACGGTGCCAGCAGCCGGTCGATGTCCAGCGCCGCCAGGTAGCGCAGGTTGAGCGCGCTGGAATGGGCGAACACGCCTTCGCCCAGGCGCACGTCCGCCAGGCCGAACAGGTGCACGGGGCCGCGGCTGGCGCCAGTGGATGCAGGCAGGGCAAGCGCCGGCAAGGCGGGCAGGGCCGGCAGCAGCGCCGTCGCGCCGAGGGCCGTGACAAAACGGCGGCGGGTCAGTCCGGTTCCGGGTGCGCGCATGGCTGGTACTCCTGCAGCAACGGGGTGGGGCCGGGATTGCCAGCGCGCCGGGCCGCCTCAGTGCGAGTCGCGCCCGACCGCATCGCCACTGCCGCCGACCAGGAAGTCCAGGTCCGCGCCCAGGTGTGCCTGCTGCACATGGTCCACGTACAGCTTGGCCCAGCCGCGTTCCGGGGCCGGAGGCGGAGTCCACTGCGCGCGGCGGCGCGCCAGCTCGGCGTCGTCCACGTCCAGGTGCAGGCGCCGGCCCGGCACGTCCAGTTCGATGAAGTCACCGTCGCGCACCAGCGCAAGGTTGCCTCCGGCCGCGGCTTCGGGTGCGGCGTGCAACACCACGGTGCCGTAGGCGGTGCCACTCATGCGCGCGTCGGAGATGCGCACGATGTCGGTGATGCCACGGCGCAGCAGCTTGGGCGGCAGCGGCATGTTGCCGACCTCGGCCATGCCCGGGTAGCCGCGCGGGCCGCAGTTCTTGAGCACCATCACGCAGGTTTCGTCGATGTCCAGCGCTTCGTCGTCGATGCGTGCCTTGAGGTCCTCGATGCTCTCGAACACCACCGCACGGCCGCGATGGCGCAGCAGGTGCGGCGAGGCGGCCGACGGCTTGATCACCGCCCCGTCCGGGGCCAGGTTGCCGCGCAGCACGGCGATGCCGGCCTCGGCGCGCAACGGCTGGTCCAGCGGACGGATCACCTGGCGGTTCCAGCACGGCGCATTGCCGATGTTCTCGCCCAGGGTGTGGCCGTTGACGGTCATCGCATCCAGGTCGAGTTCGGCGGCGATCTCGCGCAGCACCGCCGGCAGGCCGCCGGCGTAGTAGAAGTCCTCCATCAGGTATTCGCCCGATGGCTTCAGGTTGACCAGGCACGGCAGGCGCGAGCCGATCGCATCCCAGTCGTCCAGGCTCAGCTCCACGCCCAGGCGCCCGGCAATGGCCAGCAGGTGGATCACCGCATTGGTCGAGCCGCCGATGGCGGCATTGGCGCGGATCGCGTTGGCGAATGCCTTGCGCGTGAGCACCTTGGACATGCGCAGGTCTTCGCGCACCATCTCCACGATCCGGCGGCCGGACAGGTGGGCCAGGCGGAAGCGGCGCGAATCCACCGCCGGGATGGCCGCGTTCTCCGGCAATGACATGCCCAGCGCCTCCACCATCGAGGCCATGGTCGAGGCCGTGCCCATGGTCATGCAGCTGCCCTTGGAGCGCTGCATGCAGGCTTCGGCCTCGGTGAAGTCCTCCTGCGACAGGGTGCCGGCGCGCACCATCTCCGACATCTCGATCACGCCGGTCCCCGAGCCGACCGGTTGCCCGCGCCAGTTGCCCGACAGAGACGGCCCGCCGGACACGCCGATGGAAGGAAGGTCCACGCTGGCCGCGCCCATCAGCAGCGAGGGCGTGGTCTTGTCGCAGCCCATCAGCAGCACCACGCCGTCGATGGGGTTGGCGCGGATCGATTCCTCCACGTCCATCGAAGCCAGGTTGCGGTAGAGCATGGCGGTGGGGCGGATCTGGGTTTCGCCCAGCGACATCACCGGGAACTCCAGCGGGAAGCCGCCGGCCTCGTACACGCCGCGCTTGACGTGCTCGGCCAGCTCGCGGAACGAGCTGTTGCACGGCGTCAGCTCCGACCATGTGTTGCAGATGCCGATCACCGGGCGTCCGTCGAACATGTCGTGCGGCAGGCCCAGGCCCTTTAGCCAGCTGCGATAGTAGAAACCCTGCTTGCCGTCGCGGCCGAACCACTGCTGGCTGCGAAGGGGTGGTTTGCTGGATTCGCTCATGCGCTCGGGATCCTTGCCCGGAGGAGGAGCGGCGGGCGGGGTCGGGAAAGGTCCCGGCGCAGCCCACCGTGTTGGCCAAGGATGCTACCGGTCAGCGGCATGCCAGAAAAATAACAAAAACACGCTGATCAATGCCCATATTGCAATCCATCCCGTTGTGCGTGCTGGTGGCGCTTCAGTGCGTGGTCGCAGTGGGTGCCGGAAACTTCATGACGAAGCCGCCGCGGTCCCGGATGTCCACCGTGACCGTGGCGCCCGCCTGCAGGTCGCTGCGCACCAGGTCACGCGCGGTCGCGCCGTCGGTGATCATCTGGCCCGTGCGCGTACCGATGAATGACAGGTCCAGCGCCAGGCGCCGGTTTTCCGGGTCGGCATTGATGCCCACCACATGCCAGGTGTCGCCGCTGCGGCGCGCGACCACCGCGAACCTGCCCGGGTAGCCATCCAGCAGCCGGCTCTCGTCCCAGAGCACCGGGATGTCCATGAGGTAATCGCGCACGTGCTCGGGCACCTGCGCCATGCCCGCATCGGTTTCGGCCACATGTTGCAGGCCGGACAGGAACAGCACCGGCAACGCCAGTTCGAAGCCGTTGCGGGTGCGGCGCTCGATGTCCGGGATCTCCGCCAGCACCGTGGGGGTGAAATCCATCGGGTCGAAGACGTTGCGCGTGAACGGCAGCATGGCCATGTGTTCCGGCGCCTGGTCGGCGTTGTCCTGGGTGAAGGTGACGAACTCCAGGCCGCGCGCCGATTCCATGGTCATCAGGTTGGGGAAGGTGCGCTGCAGCCCGCGTGGCAGGGTGCAGCCGTGGAAGTTCACCAGCAACCGGTGGTCCGCCGCGTCCTGCAGGATGTCGCGGTAGTAGTTGATCATCGACTGGCCGTCGCCGGCGAAGAAATCCACCTTGATGCCGGCAATGCCCATCTGCTGCAAGCGGGCGAACTCGGCGCGGCGCTGCGCGGGCGCCAGCAGCGTGCTCTTGGGCGTGAAGTCGGTTTCGTTCCAGTCGCCGGAGGAGTTGTACCAGAGCAGCAGGCGCACGTTCTTCCGCGCCGCGTACTGCGTCAATTCCGTCATCTTTTCGTAGCCGATGGTGCGGTCCCAGTTCACGTCCACCAGGGTGTACGGCCATCCCATCGCGGCCGCGTAGTCGATGAAGCGCTTCTGGGTGTCCGCGTTGACCGACGCATCCTTCAGCAGCGCCCAGCTCCAGCTGGCCAGGCCCGGCTTGACCCATGGCATCGGCGCCAGCGCAGGTTGCGCCAGGTCGGTGCCAAGGGTGGAGCGCAGCAGCGTGGGCAGGTCGCCGATGGCGATGATCCGCCACGGGGAGGCCAGCGGCAGCGTGCCCTGTGCGGCCAGGGCGCCGCCGGGAAAGACCTCCGGCCCGGTCGGAAAGCCGATCCGGTATTCGCCGCCCGGAGCCTGTGCCTGCAGGCGGGATGCGTGGTAATGGCCATCCATGCCCGCTTCGGTGAGCAGCGCCCAGCCACCGGCGGTGTGGAACAGGGCGGGGAACACCCAGCCGGCCGCGGACGGCGAGGGCTCGCCGACCGGAATGTCCATCAGGTAGAGCTCTTCGTAGGACGGGTTGGTGTTGGCGAATCCCGTCTGCGCCACCGCCATCGGTTGCAGCCAGGCGCGGCTGCCGCCGGCGAAGGCGAAGCTGGTGAGTTCGTCCTTGACCCGATAGCCGGCCTGCGCGTCACCCTCCACGCGGTAGCGGAAGGCGATGCCGTCGTCGGACGCGCGCAGGGTCAATTCCAGGACCTGGCCGTCGGCGTTTTCCGCCCGGTAGCGCCGCTCGCGGGCGCGGTAGGTGATGTCCTTCTGCTTGCCTTGCACCATGGTGTACGCGCCCTCCACCAGGCTCGGCGCATCGGCACGCAGGGTGCGCAAGCCGTGGGCGAGGTCACGGTCGTCCAGGACCAGGCCCAGGCGCGAGCGCTCCAGCACCACCGCGCCGTCGCGCGTGACCGCGTAGTGCAACCGGCCCTGGCCGTCCAGGTCCAGGGCGACCGCGATGCGGCCATCCGGGCTGTGCAGGGTGTAGTCCTGGTCCTGGCTGCAGGCCGACAGCGGCAGCAGGGCGCACAGCAGCCACAGCAAGGTCGATTTGCGGATCATGTCGTCGTCCCGGGGATGGAGTTGGGGGTGCCGGCTTGCGTGGTTGGTGCCGCCGGCTCAGCCGCCCTTGCGCGCGGGCTTGGCCGCCGGCGCATACACCCGCTGCGCAGCGTCCTTGAGCGCGGCCAGCGCGTTGCGCGCGCCCGGCGAGAGCAGCCAGTCGGTGCGGGTGATGAATCCGAACGAGGCCATCCTGCACGACAGGTCCACCGGCACCACCCGCACCATGCCGTGCCCGGCGTAGTGGCGCGCCACGTCCACCGGCACCACGGCCAGGTGGTCGCTGTCCTGCAGCAGGCGCGGCACCATCACCAGCGCGGCGGTACCGATCACCTGGCGCGGTGGCTCCAGCCCGGCGTTCTGGAACATCAGCTCGAAGCGGTGGCGCAGCACGCTGCCTTCCGGCGGCAGCACCCACGGCAACTGCGCCAGTTCGGCCAGGCCGGGCTTCTTCAGCGCCAGCAGTGGATGGCCGGGCCGGGCGATCGCACACACCTCCTCCTCGGCCAGCGGCTCGTAGTGCAGGTTGCGCTTGTCGTGGCGCGCGAACAGGCGGCCGATCATCAGGTCGATGCGGTTGTGCGCCAGTTGCTCCAGCAGCACGTCGCTGCTTTCCACCAGCACCGACACGCGCAGGTCCGGGTGGTCGCGGTTGAGCTGGGCCAGCGCCGGCGGCAGCAGGGTCATCGCCGGGCCGGCGATCGCGCCGATTGCCACGTTGCCGGCATGCCCGGCCTTGAGCGCCTCGATCTCCGCGCCGGCCTCGTCCAGGCTGGACAGGGCGATGCGCGCGTGCCGGATCATGCTCTCGCCGTACCAGGTGGGGCGCATCCCGCGCGGCAGGCGCTCGAACAGCGGCACCCCCATCAACTCCTCCAGGTCCTTGAGCAGCTTGGACGCCGCCGGCTGCGACATGTTCAGCGACTCGGCCGCGCGGTGGATGTTGCCGTGCTCCTCGATCGCGATCAGCAGCATCAACTGGCGCGTCTTCAGGCGCGCACGGACGAACCAGGGCGGGCTGCTCACGACGGGGGTTCCATACGGTCTTTGATATGGATTATGTCGATTCCCGCATCTGTTGCATATCCATCCCCCGGCCGGCGACGGGCCGCCACCCTCACCGCGCCAGCAGGCGCCGGGTCCAGTCCAGCAGCACCAGCGGCAGGCGTTCGGGCGCCGACAGCAGCGCGTAGTGGCCCTGGCCGAACACCTTGGGCAGGTAGCCCGGCGCCTGCAGGTCCACGGTCAGGCAGAACGGGAAGATGCCCTGCAGCCGCGCCTCGGTGACCGACTGGCGCATGTCCTCCACACCGAACACGCCGTCGTAGCGGTCCGCATCGTTGGGCTTGCCATCCGACAGCATCAGCAGCAGGCGATGCTCGGCCGGCTGGCGCATCAGCAGTGCGGTGGCATGGCGGATGGCGGCGCCGGCGCGGGTGTAGTTTTCCGGCTCCAGGCCGGCGATGCGCAGTGCGACCTCTTGCCCGTAGGCCTCGTCGAAGTCCTTGAGCATGCGCATGCGCACGCCGTGCGGGCCTTCGCCGGAAAAGGCCGTCACGCAGAACGGCTCGCCCAGCCCTTGCAGGGCCATGCACACCAGCAGCAGCGCCTCGCGCTCGACATCGATCACGCGCCGGCCGTCGCCGATGAAGCCATCGGTCGAGCCGCTGGCATCCACCAGCAGGTATACCGCGATGCTGCGCCGGCCCGGGCGCCGCGCCTCGTACAGGCCCTCGCGCAGGAAGCCGCCCGCGCGCAGGTCGGCGCGGCCCTGCACGCAGGCGTCGATGTCGATGTCCTCGCCGTCGTTCTGCCGGCGCAGGCGCACGCGCTCGGGCTGCAGTGCCTCGAACTGGCGGCGGATGCCATCCAGGTGCGCGCGATGGCGGGCTAGGGTGGCGTCGACCCAGGCCGGGTTGCCGGGCACGGGCGGCAGCATGCGCACGGTGGTGCCGCGCTCGATGTAGGAGGCGCTGGCGTGGTCCCATTCGGGATAGCGGAAGCGTGCGTCCCCGTTGTCCTGTCCGGAGAATTCGAGCACCGCGCGGGTGGGTGGCGGGTCGTCCGACAGCAGCACCTCGCGCGGCGGATCGGGCGCGGCGATCATCCGCGTGGATGCCAGCTCGGAGAGCATGTCGCCGTACTCGTCGGCGCTGGTTTCGTCGTCGCGGTCCACCGGGCGCTGCAGGCCGAAGGGATCCTCGGCCACCTCGTGCGGTGCGTCCTGCTGGATCATCCACACACCGGGCTCGCCGGGCTTGTCCTCGTCCTCGGTCGCTTCGCGTTCGTCGGGCCGCCGCTCCATGCGCGCGCTGCGCACCGGGCGGTCGTCCTGCTCGCGGTCGGACGGCGCGCCGTCGACCAGGTGGGCCGCGGCACCGCCGGTCGCGCGCAACTCGCCGGTCCACCAGTCGCGATACAGCGGCATCGGCCCGAGCCGGCGGATCTCGGCGCGGCCGATGTTCCAGTCCTGCAGCAGGCGTCCGGCTTCGGCCAGCGGGTCGTCGACCGCGCCGCGCGCTGCACGCGGCGCGGGCTCCGGCTCGCATTCCAGGTCGCGCTCCAAAATCGCGCGCACCAGCTGCTCCAGCGGCTGCCGGGCAGGTGCGAAGGCGTGCAGCGGTGGTCGCGCTGCCAGCGCGCGCCGGCGCAGGCGACGCAGTGCCGGCAGCAGGCCGGGGAAGCGCCGCGCGACCTCGCGCTCGGCGGCCTGCGCCTCCAGCACCAGTGCGGTGTCGCGCAGCAGCGGATCACGCTGCTGGACGATTGCCTGGACGTGGCCGCGCATGGCCCGGTGCGCCTGCTGCATGGCGATCGCGCGATACAGCTCGGCGGCCTCCACCGGGTCGCAGGTGTCGAGGTGGGCGGGCAGCCAGATCGTGTCACCGCTGGTGGCCGGCAGCGCCTGCCGGTGACGCGGGTACGCCGGTGCGTGGAACAGCCGGTGCAGCACGGTGGGCCGCGCCGGCGGCAGGGCGACGCGCATCGGCAGGCTGGTGCCGCAGGCGGCCGACAGCAGCAGGTCCAGCCGCCGCGCCAGTGACGCCAGCGCTACGGGTTCGTCGGGCGCGCGCGCGTAGTGCCGGCGCCAGGTGTCGCGGATGAACACGGTCGCATGACGCGCGGCATCGACGACCAGGTCTTCGGCTTCGGCCACGGCGGCACCGGCCTAGGGGAACATTGCGTCGACCAGTTCGCGCATCGCGCCGAGCAGGGTCGGGTCGTCGCTCAGCGGCGCGATCACCGCCGCGTTGCAGGCCTCGCGCACGCCGATGCCGCTGGCCACCAGGCGGCCGGCGGCGATCAGCAGGCGCGTGCTCGGCACCTCGGCCAGGCCGCGGTCGCGCAGCGTGCGCACGCGGTTGGCCAGTTCCACCAGGGCGACCGCGGTGCCTCGCTCCACGCCACTCTCGGTGGCCACGATCGCCGCCTCGGCGGCTGGCTCGGGGAAGCCCAGCTCGATGGCCACGAAGCGCTGGCGCGTGCTCGGCTTGAGGTCCTTGAGCATGCGCTGGTAACCGGGGTTGTAGGAGATCACCAGCTGGAACCCCGGCGCGGCCTCGAGGGTCTCGCCGGTGCGGTCGATCGGCAGGATGCGCCGGTAGTCGGTGAGCGGATGCAGGACCACGATCGTGTCCTGGCGCGCTTCCACCACTTCATCGAGGTAGCAGATCGCACCTTCGCGCACGGCCCGGGTCAGCGGGCCGTCCTGCCACACGGTGTCGTCGTGGCGGATCAGGAAGCGCCCGACCAGGTCGCTGGCGGTCAGGTCGTCATGGCAGGACACCGTGATCAGCGGGCGGCCCAGCCGCCAGGCCATGTGCTCGACGAACCGGGTCTTGCCGCAGCCGGTGGGCCCCTTGAGCATCACCGCCAGCCCGGCGGCATGGCACTGCTCGACGATGCCGACCTCGTTGCCGCTGGCAAGGTAGTACGGCCCGCCGTTCGCGGGGCTGCTGGGTGCCTCCACCGATCAGCGTTCCGGGGCCACCACCGGCCGGTCTTCCGGTGCGCCCTCGTCGATCACGTTGAACTGCGGCCGGTAGCGGAAGAAGTCGTAGATGAACATCGCCACGCCGGTGGCGAAGATCGTCGCGGCCAGGATCAGCATCAGGAAATGCACCTGGATCTTGAGCTGCGCATCCAGGTAGCCCATGCCCATGATCCGCTCCAGGTACACCTGGGCGATGCCGGCGGTGCCGAACGACAGCGTCATCCCGAACATGCCGGTGACCTGCAGCCAGAATGCCCAATAGCCCAGCGGCGAGTAGTTGTTCTGCGGGCGGTTGGTCAGCCCCGGCAGCGCATAGGTGATCATCGCCATGACGATCATCGCGTAGGCGCCATAGAACGCCGAGTGCGCGTGCATCGCGGTGATCAGGGTGCCGTGGGTCCACTTGTTCACGCTGGGCCAGGTATGCGCCAGGCCGAGCAGGCCGGCACCGAACAGGGCGAAGATCGCGCTGCCGATGGTCCAGTGCAGGGCCAGTGCATTCGGGTGGCGCATGCCGCCGCGGCGCATCGCCGCATAGGCGTAGATCGCCATCGCCGCCAGCGCCAGCGGCTCGAGCGCGCTGAAGAAGCCGCCGATGGGCAGCCAGATGTGCGGCACGCCCACCCAGTAGTAGTGGTGCGCGGTGCCCAGGATGCCGGCAAAGAACACCAGGCCCACGATCACGTACAGCCACTTCTCCATCACCTCCCGGTCGATGCCCGACAGGCGGATCAGCAGGTAGGCCAGGAAGCCGGCCATGATCATCATCCACACGCCCTCGACCCACAGGTGGATGGTCCACCAGCGGTAGAAGATCGAGACGGTGTAGTTCTCGTAGTGCAGCAGCGCCGGGATGTACAGCACCGCCGACAGGCCCAGGCCGCCCAGCAGCACGCCCTCGGTGGTGGTGAAACGCCCGGACCGCTTGATCGTCATGCCGATGTTGTAGAGGAACATCAGCATGCAGACCACGATGACCAGCTTGTGCGGCAGCGGCTGCTCGAGCAGCTTGTTGCCGGTGCCGTAGCGGAACAGGTAGCCGATGACGGCCGTCACCCCCATCAGCGTCCACAGCCCGAGCTGCCAGTACGCCAGCCTGGGGCTGTACAGCTCGGTGCGCGACTCGTCCGGCACCATCCAGTAGGTCGCGCCCATGAAGCCGGTCAGCACCCACACGATCAGCAGGTTGGTGTGGATCGTCTTGGTCACGTCGAACGGCAGGATGTACAGCAGCGGGTCCGGGCCCAGGTACTTGGCGGCGGACAGCAGGCCGAACACGATCTGCAGCCCGAACAGCACCATCGCCACGGCGAAGTACCAGTAGGCGACCGATTGGGACTTGTAGCGCATAGGGAAATCTCCTGGTGCCGGCGCGGGCGCGGCCAGTGCTTACTTCATCGACGCAAGGAAGGCGGCGAGCTGGTCGACCTGCTCTTCGCTCAGGCTTTCCGGATACGTGTTCGGCATGAACGACACGCCGTCGGCCGAGAACATGTCGCCCGGCACCACGTGTGCGCTGGGGTTCACGATCGACTCGCGGATATAGCCTTCCACGTCGGTGGCGTTGCCGGTGTAGTCCGGCGATGCCAGCGTGCGCGCGGCGGTTTCGGCCATGCCGGCCATCGACGGACCCGCCAGCTGGACTCCCGGCTGCAGCGAGTGGCAGGCGGTGCATGCCGGCACCGCGGTGCGGAACAGGTGCTCGCCGATCGCGCGCGGATCGCTGGCTGCGGTCACCGGCCTGACGTCCTGCACTGCCGCGTCGGTACCTTGCGCGGCCACGTTCATGCTTCCGCCCGCGACCAGGATCGGTCGCGGCGGCCAGCCCTGGTTGTCGACCTTGGACACCCAGTCGAGGAACTTGATCAGGTTGTCGATCTCGACTTCGCTCAGGTTCTGCGTGGGCATCAGGCGGCGGTGGCGCTGCTCGTCGTAGAAATTCGACGGGTCGCGCATGTAGGCCTTCAGGTAGGCCTCGCCGCGGTGCTGGGCGATCTTGGTCAGGTCCGGCGCGTAGTAGGCGCCTTCGCCGAACAGGGTGTGGCAGTTGATGCAGTTGTACTTGTGCCAGACATCCTTGCCATGGGTGATTTCCGGCGTGATCTCCTGCGCGTTGGTGAGCTCGCCGAAGCGCATGTGGCTGTGGATGGTGAGGCCGACGAAGGCAACGGCAGCGAGGCCGGTTGCGACGATGGCGAAGATCCGTGACTGCCGCTTGTTCATGGGGTCTCCCTCAGACTGCGATCGAGGGCCAGTAGGCGATCGCGGTGTACCCGGCATAGGCCACGGCAACCGCCATCAGCAGCAGCACCAGCATTCCGAACCAACGCACGGGCGAAATCAGACTGGTCGCTTTCATTGGACTGCTCCCTGGATAGGCGACATGGGCATGTTGGTGCCGAACTGTGTCAGTTGCCATCGCTGGACGCATTGTGCGGTGCAGCGATCAAGATCCTGTCAATACCGTAGCACGGGCCCGGTGGCCGGCAAGGGGCGACGGGCCGCTTGCGCCCGTCCGGCCGCCCGATCCCCGGGCCTTCACTCCGCGCTACCGTGGACTGCCCATGATGTCGTGGTCAATCGAACAAGGAGATCTGCCATGCATGTAAAGATTGCCAGCTTGAGCATCGCCTGCGCGCTTGCCCTCACCGCCTGCGGCGGCGGCAACGACCAGGCGCCGCAGGCCGTCGACCGCGATGTCCCTGCGAGCACCGCTGCTCCGGCCGACACGGCTGCTGCGCCCACTGCGCCAATCGCTCCCGCCGCGCCCAATGACCCGGCCGCTGCGCAGGTCGACCAGGCCGCTGGTGCGGACGCCGCCGCTCCCGCCGGCAACGAAGCGGTGGTCAGCAACTGCAGCACCACGATCGAAGGCGATGACGCGATGAAGTTCAACGTCGGCTCGATCACGGTGCCCGCATCGTGCTCCCGCTTCACGATCAACCTGGTCCACAGCGGCAAGCTCCCGGTGGCGGCCATGGGCCACAACGTGGTGATCGCCGCGGCAGCCGACCGGCAAGGCATTGCCGCCGATGGCATGTCCAGCGGCGTGGATGGCGGTTACCTCAAGGCCGACGATGACCGCGTCATCGCGCACTCGGAAATGATCGGCGGCGGCCAGACCACCTCGGTCAGCTTTGACGTGAGCAAGATCAAGGGTGACGGCCCGTACGAGTTCTTCTGCAGTTTCCCGGGCCACTGGACGGTGATGCACGGCCCGATCAAGGTCGGCTGATCGCGGCACGGGGTACGTACGTCAGCGGCGTGGCTGCCACCGCGCAGCCGCGCCGCCTCTTGTCGGCAGGCAAGGCCACTGGTTCTGGATGTGCTTCTGCCGGAGATCGGGGACGACAGACACGGACAGGCGGCCCGGATCAGCGTCGATGTGACACATGTGTGCTACATTGTCGCTGGCGCAATGTGCCCGGAGTCCGCATGAGCACCACCACGATCCGCCTGTCCGATGAACTCAAGGCGCGCATTGCCCGCGCTGCGGAGGAGGCCGGGACGACCTCGCACAACTTCATCCTCGAAGCGATCGCCGAGAAGGCGGAAGCTGCCGAGCAGCGTGCCTCCTTCCGCGCGGTCGCCGATCAGCGCTATGCCGAATTCCTGGAGTCCGGCCAAAGCATCCCCTGGGAGGAGGCGCGCAGCTATCTGAAACGGCGGCTGGCCGGTACCCCGGGGAAACGGCCTGCGACACGCGTACAGGAGCGCTGAGGTGGCGGGCGTACGCCTGGCGCCCGGCGTGATCGAGGAACTGGAGCGGATCATCGACCATCTGCATCAGCACGAGGTCGAGGCGGCCGAGGCGCGCCTGGACGGAATCATCAGCGCCTTCGATGTGCTGAAGGACAATCCGTTGATCGGGCGCCCGGCCGGCAACGACCGGAGGGAACTGTTGATCGGGCGGGGGGCAGGGGCTTACGTCGCGCTGTATCGCTACCTTCCGCCAATCGACATGGCCCTGGTCCTGGCCATCCGTGCGCAGCGCGAGGCGGGCTACACGCGAGGATGATGAGGGCGGCCCTGGCGCTGGCATCCCGGGAGCAGCATCGAGATGAAGAAAGGGCGCCGAAGCGCCCTTTTTTCATGTGCGAACCTCAGGCCCGGTCACTCGAGGCGCAGTACCACGATCGACTTGGCCGGCAGCCCCACCTTGAGCGAGGAGCCGGTGATGGAGGCGCCGTTGAAGGCCGCCGGCTTCACCTGGTCGGGCTGCTCGAAGGTGTTGTGCGTGGTAATCGCCGGGGCGGTCAGGATGCGTCCGGACACCGCGCCGGCCTGCAGGCCGGAGATGCTGGCAGACACGTCGGCGGCCCGGTTCGGGTCAAGGTTGGACAGCGCCACGTAGACGTGCCCGTCCTTGGCCCGCACCGCAGAACCATGCACCGCCGGCACCGAGGTTTCGCCGAGCCGGTACTGCGGGGTCTTCAGGGTGAGCGGCAGGTGGGTGGCGTCCTGCCACGGCAGGTACATCTCGAAGGCGTGGTAGGTGGGCGTGAGCACCATCTTGTCGTCTTCGGTCAGGATCATCGCCTGCAGCACGTTCACCATCTGCGCGATGTTGGCCATCTTCACCCGCTTGGCGTAACGGCTCATCACGTCGAAGTGGATCGTGGCCACCAGGGCGTCGCGCAGGGTGTTCTGCTGCTGCAGGAAACCGGGGTTGGTGCCGGGGTAGGCCTCGTACCAGGTGCCCCACTCGTCCAGGTACAGGTCGACCTTGCCTTCCGGGTCGTGGCGATCCATCACTTCGATGTGCTTGCGCAGCAGCTCGTCCACCTGCAGCGCGGTGGACAGGGTGTCGATCCATGCGGCCTCGTCGAACTCGTAGGAGGAGGCGCGCGGCGGCCACTTGCCCGGCACGGTGTAGTAATGCACCGACAGCGCATCCATGTGCCCGCCGGCGATCTTCATCATCACCTCGGTCCAGTTGTAGTCGTCGCCATTGGCGCCGGCGGCCACCTTGGTGACCTCGACCCCGGCCGGCACCTTGACGAAGGTCTGGAACTGGCGGTGCAGGTTGGCCGCGAATTCGGGCGTCATGTGCCCGCCGCAGCCCCACATCTCGTTGCCGACGCCGAAGAACGGCACCTTCCACGGCTTGTCGCGGCCGTTGGCACGGCGTTCCTCGGCCAGGGTCGAGCCCTTCTCGTAGGTCATGTACTCGACCCATTCGCCCATCTCGCGCGGCGAGCCGCTGCCGGTGTTGCCCGAGATGTAGGCGTCGGTGCCGATCAGTTCGGCGAACTCCATGAACTCGTGGGTGCCGAAGCTGTTGGGTTCGGTCACGCCGCCCCAGTTGTTGTTGACCTTGACCCGGCGCTTCTCGCGCGGGCCGATGCCGTCGCGCCAGTAGTACTCGTCGGCGAAGCAGCCGCCCGGCCAGCGCACCACCGGCACCTGCAGGTGCTTGAGCGCTTCGACCACGTCGTTGCGGTAGCCGCGGGTATTGGGGATCTTCGAATCCTCGCCCACCCAGATGCCGCCGTAGATGCCGTAGCCCAGGTGCTCGGCGAACTGGCCGAAGATGTAGCGGCTGACGGTGTCGCCGGGCTGGTCGGCGTGCAGGGTGGCGTTGGCCTGGATCCTGTCCTGGGCGCCGGCGATGCCGGCAGCGAGCATGGCGGAGGTCAGCGCCAGGGTGCGCAAGGTGTTCTTCAGCATCGTTGTCGCCTCGGATGTTGCGTAGGTGTGGTGGCGGCTGCTGCGGCGATCGTACCGGGCATTGCCTGCGGTGCGCCGCTGGCCGGGTCCGGCCACAGGGTAGGGGTGCGCGCAGGCATCCGCCAATGAATTAGCCGTGGCGACCCATGTCAAAGTCGGTATGGCGCGGCAGCTATTCGATTTGGCGTGCGCGCCATGCCAAATGCGGGATGGCAGCCGTGGCGGGCGCTTGCCTATGCTGTGGCGCTCCGGCACCGGCGCCGGATCCGGAGCGATGACGGGTGGAGAAGATCTGGCGGTTCGGCCATCTGGACGACGGGCGCGCGGTGCATGCCTATCGCCTGCAAGGCGAGGCGGGCGTGGCCGCCGACATCCTCGACCTGGGCGGCGTCCTGGCGCGGCTGGTGGTGCCGGGCGCCGGCGGCCCGGTGGATGCGATCCTGCGCCTGGCCGATGCGCGCGCCTACTTCGCCGATCCGGCCTACCTGGGGATCCTGGTCGGCCGCTATGGCAATCGCATCGGCGGCGCGCGCTTCAGCCTGGACGGGCGTGCGTACACGCTGGCCGCCAACGAAGGGCGCAACCACCTGCATGGCGGGATGCTCGGCTTCGGCCGCCGCCTGTGGGAGGTGATCGAATACCGCCCCGACATGCTGGTGCTGCAGTACCACTCGCCCGATGGCGAGGAAGGCTACCCGGGCAACCTCGACGTGCGCGCGACCTACCGGCTGGAAGGCGCGAGCCTGGTGCTGGATTTCGAGGCCCGCTGCGACGCAGCCACGCCGTTCAATCCCACCCACCATCCTTATTTCAACCTGGCCGGCGACCCGGCGGTGCCCGCATCGGCGCAGGTACTGCAGGTGCCGGCGGACGGCTATCTGCCGGTGGACGCGGAGTTGATCCCCAACGGCGCGGTCGCCGGCGTGGCCGGTACCGCGTTCGACTTCCGCAGCGCGCGTACACTCGACGCCGCGTTCGACCCCGCCGATCCGCAACTGCAGGCCTGCGGCGGCTACGATCATTGCCTGGTGCTGGAGTCGGCGCGCGACTGCGCCGCGATGCTGTATTCGCCGCACAGCGGGGTGGCGATGCGCATCGACTGCGACGCGCCCGGGCTGCAGCTCTATGGCGGGCACGGACTGGACCGCCAGCATCCGGGGCTGGGCCGCGGCGTGTGCCTGGAGCCGCAAGGATTCCCGGATGCGCCCAACCAGCCGGCGTTCCCGGATGCGATCCTGCGCCCCGGCACGGCGTTCCGGCGCCGCATCGGTTACCGCTTCGCCATGCCCGGCCGCGACCGTGGCTGGGATGCCGTGGCCGCCGCGCTGCAGCGCAACTGACCCCGGGCCAGCTGTCGCGGCCCGGCGAGCGAACCAACAACGCGCGCGGCGCGCCCGTGCCGACCCTGAAGGCTTTCCGTGGAGACTGCACCCATGTCAATCATCAACCTGGCCATCGTCGGTGTCGGCAAGATCGTGCGCGACCAGCACCTGCCGGCCGTGGCCGCCAATGCCGACTACCGCCTGGTCGCGGCGGCCAGCCGCAACGCGCAGGTGGAGGGCGTGGCCAATTTCGCCTCGATCGAAGAGATGCTGGCAACGGTGCCGTCCATCGATGCGGTTTCCCTGTGCATGCCGCCGCAGTACCGCCACGCCGCGGCGGTTGCGGCGCTGGAGGCCGGCAAGCACGTGTTCCTGGAAAAGCCCCCGGGCGCGACGTTGTCGGAAGTCGAAGACCTGGCCGCGCTGGCCGCGCGCAAGGACGTGTCGTTGTTCGCCAGCTGGCATTCGCGCTATGCACCGGCGGTGGAGGCGGCGCGCGCGTTCCTGGCCGGCACCACCATCACCTCGATGCGGGTGATGTGGAAGGAGGATGTGCGCCAGTGGCATCCCGGGCAGGACTGGATCTGGCAGCCGGGCGGGCTGGGGGTCTTCGATCCGGGCATCAATGCGCTGTCCATCGTGACCCGGATCCTGCCGCGCCAGGTGTTTGCCACCGCTGCGACCCTGGAATTCCCGGAAAACCGCGACGCCCCCATCGCCGCGTCGATCCGCTTCACCGATGCGGCCGGCCTGGACCTGGAGGCCGAGTTCGACTGGCGCCAGGTCGGCCCCCAGAGCTGGGACATCATTGCGCGCACCCAGGCTGGTGAAATGGTGCTGTCCGAGGGCGGCGCCAGGCTGTCGGTGGACGGGCGCCTGGTCCACGGCGAGCCGGAGCAGGAATACCCCTCGCTCTACCGGCGCTTTGCCGAGATCATCCGCGCCGGCCGCTCGGACGTGGACCTGGCGCCGCTGCGGCACGTGGCCGATGCGTTCATGCTGGGCCGGCGCAAGGTGGTGGAGGCGTTCCACGACTGAGCCGCGCCCCTGCGTCGCACAGACATACGAGAATCCGTATCCATTTCTCTCTGGAATGAATTGGATGCATATTCGTCGACCCGTCAGAATGCGGGGTGGACTCCCATGGAAGCAGTGGATAGCCGATGCGACTGATCCAGTTGAGTGACGATGCCGGGAAGACCCGGGTGGGCGTGGTCGACGCCGACGGCGCGCAGGTGCGGGTCCTCGACAGCGAGGGCGGCATGTATGCGCTGGCCGTGGCCGCCATTGCCGCCGGCCGCAGCCTGGAGGCCCAGGTCGAGGCCACGCCGGGCCAGGCGCGCCTGGAATACCCCGGCCTGCTGCGCGACGGCCGCGTGCTCAGTCCGCTGCAGCATCCGGACCCCGCGCATTGCCTGGTCACCGGTACCGGCCTGACCCACCTGGGCAGCGCCGCCACCCGCGACGCCATGCACAAGAAGCTGCAGGAGCAGGCCGAGGAGGGCACCCTCACCGACTCCATGCGCATCTTCCACTGGGGCGTGGAAGGCGGGATGCCGCCGCCGGGACAGCCGGGCGTGCAGCCGGAGTGGTTCTACAAGGGTGACGGCGACATCCTCGCCGCTCCCGGTGCAGCGCTGGACTCGCCGGACTTCGCCCTCGATGGCGGCGAGGAGCCGGAACTGGTCGGGCTGTACGTGATCGGCCCGGACGGCACCCCGCACCGGCTGGGCTACGCCATCGGCAACGAATTCTCCGACCACGTCACCGAGCGCCAGAACTACCTGTACCTGGCCCATTCCAAGCTGCGCGCCTGCGCGGTCGGCCCGGAACTGCGCGCCGGCGCGCTGCCGCGCGACCTGCACGGCACCAGCCGCCTGCTGCGTGATGGTGCGGTCGCCTGGGAGAAGCCTTTCGTCACCGGCGAGGCCAACATGTGCCATTCGCTGGAGAACCTGGAATACCACCACTTCAAGTACGCCGCGCACCGGCGTCCGGGCGACGTGCACCTGCACTTCTTCGGCACCGGCACGCTGAGCTTTGCCGATGGCGTTCGCGCGCAGCCGGGCGACGTGTTCGAGATCGAACTGCCGGACCTGGGTGCGCCGCTGCGCAATACCCTGCGCACGGCCGCCTCGGCTTTCGCCCCCGGCGGCGTGCGCGTACTGTGACGCGCAGGATCGTAGAGGAGAACACCGTGAACCAGCGTTTCAGCAGCTACATCGCCGGCCAGTGGGTGGAAGGCGATGGTGGCCGTCCCAACGAGAACCCGGCCGATCTGGATACCCCCGTGGGCCAGTACGGCGTGATCGACGCCGCGCACACCGCCCAGGCGGTCGATGCGGCCAGCGCCGCGGCGCCCAAGTGGGGCCTGTCCAACCCGCAGCAGCGCGCCGACATCCTCGATGCGATCGGTACCGAGATCCTCGCCCGCAAGCAGGAGCTGGGCCGCCTGCTGGCGCAGGAAGAAGGCAAGACCCTGGCCGAGAGCATCGGCGAGGCCGGGCGTGCCGGGCAGATCTTCAAGTTCTTTGCCGGCGAGGCCCTGCGCATCCCCGGCGAGAAGCTCGCCTCCACCCGTCCCGGCGTGGACGTGGAGATCACCCGCGAGCCGGTCGGCACCGTGGGCATCATCGCGCCGTGGAACTTCCCGCTGGCCATCCCGGCCTGGAAGATCGCCCCGGCCCTGGCCTACGGCAATACCGTGGTGTTCAAGCCGGCCGAGATCGTGCCCGGCTGCGCCTGGGCCATTGCCGAGATCCTGTCGCGCGCCGGCCTGCCGGAAGGCGTGTTCAACATGGTCCTGGGCAGCGGCCGGGTGGTTGGCCAGGCGATGATCGAGCACAAGGGCCTGGACGCGCTGACCTTCACCGGCTCGGTGCCCACCGGCCACGCGCTGCTCAAGCAGGCCGCGGCGCGCGCGCTGAAGGTGCAGATGGAGATGGGCGGCAAGAACCCGCTGGTGGTGCTGGCCGATGCCGACCTTGACCAGGCGGTGGAGTGCGCGGTCAACGGCGCCTATTACTCCACCGGGCAGCGTTGCACGGCCTCCAGCCGCCTGATCGTGGAAGCCTCGGTGCATGACGAGTTCGCCGCGCGGATGCAGGCGCGCATGGCCAAGATCCGGGTGGGCGATCCGCTCGAACAGGGCGTGGACATCGGCCCGGCCGCCAGCAAGGCGCAGCTGGATACCAACCTGTCCTACATCAAGGCCGGCCATGAGGATGGCGGCGAGCTGCTGGCCGGTGGCGAGCAGGTCGAGTGGAAGACCCGCGGCCACTTCCTGGCACCGACCCTGTTCGCGGCCAAGCCGTCGGACCGGATCGCGCGCGAGGAGATCTTCGGGCCGGTGGCTGCGCTGCTGCGTGCCGACGACTACGAGCACGCGCTGGCGATGGCCAACGACACCGAGTTCGGCCTGTGCGCCGGCATCTGCACCACCTCGCTCAAGCACGCCAGCCACTTCAAGCGGCATGCGCAGGCGGGCATGGTGATGGTCAACCTGCCGACCGCCGGGGTGGACCCGCACGTGCCGTTCGGCGGGCGCAAGGCATCCAGCTATGGTCCGCGTGAGCAGGGGCGCTACGCGGTGGAGTTCTACACGACGGTCAAGACCGCCTACACGCTGGCCTGAGCCGGCGTCCGCGGCCGGCATGCGCTGGAGGGCGCGTGCCGGCCTGCCGGGGATTCCGGCCGCGGGGCGCAGATGTTCAACGGAGGGGAAAGATGAAGAAGTACGCATTCCTGGCGCTGGCCGCCTGTGCCGCAGCGCTTGCCGGCTGCTCCGGCGGCGGGCAGGGCGCCAGCGACGACGCTATTACCGTGGGCTTCAGCCAGGTCGGCGCCGAGAGCGAATGGCGCACCGCCAACACCCGCTCGGTGAAAGAGGCGCTGGCTGCGCCCGAGTTCAACCTCAAGTTCTCCGATGCGCAGCAGAAGCAGGAGAACCAGATCAAGGCGCTGCGCTCGTTCATCGCCCAGCGGGTGGACGTGATCGCGTTCTCGCCGGTGGTCGAGTCCGGTTGGGAAACCGTGCTGCGCGAGGCCAAGGCCGCCGGCATCCCGGTGGTGCTGACTGATCGCGCGGTGCAGGTGTCCGACGAATCCCTGTACGCGACCCTGATCGGCTCGGACTTCGTGGAAGAGGGCCGGCGCGCGGCGCGCTGGCTGATCGAGGACAGCGAAGGCCTGGAAGGGCCGGTGCGCATCGTCGAGCTGCAGGGCACGGTGGGCTCGGCCCCGGCCAATGACCGCATGCGCGGTTTCAAGGAAGTCATCGACCAGGACGCGCGCTTCAGCATCGTGCGCTCGCAGAGTGGCGACTTCACCCGGGCCAAGGGCAAGGAAGTGATGGAAGCCTTCCTCAAGGCCGAAACAGGCGGCATCGACGTGCTCTACGCGCACAACGACGACATGGCCATCGGCGCGATCCAGGCGATCGAGGAAGCCGGCCTGAAGCCGGGCACCGACATCCGCATCGTGTCGATCGACGGCGTGCGCGGCGCGTTCGAGGCGATGAATGCCGGCAAGCTCAATGCCACGGTGGAGTGCAATCCGCTGCTCGGCCCGCAGCTGGCGCAGCTGATCCGCGACGTGCATGCCGGCCGCGAGGTGCCCAAGCGGGTGATGGTCGAAGAGGGTGTGTTCACCCGCGACCAGGCCGCCGCCGAGTTGCCCAACCGCAAGTACTGACGGCCGATGCGCGCAACCGCACGCCCCCTCCGGCCCTTGCCCCGCTGCAGGGCCGGCGGATGAACCCGGTGGTGCTGCAGGCCGGCGGCCTGCACAAGCGCTTTGGTGCCACCGTGGCGCTGGAGGACGCCGGCCTGACCCTGCGCGCCGGCGAAATCCACGCGCTGATGGGGCAGAACGGTGCGGGCAAGTCGACCCTGATCAAGCTGCTGACCGGGGTCGAACGGCCCGACGCGGGCAGCATCGTCCTGGACGGGCGCCCGATCGCGCCGGCCACGCCGTTGCAGGCGCAGCACGAGGGCATCAGCACGGTCTACCAGGAAGTGAACCTGTGCCCGAACCTGTCGGTGGCCGAGAACCTGTATGCCGGCCGCTACCCGCGCAAGCGCTGGAGCCGGCTGATCGACTGGGGCCGGGTGCGCGAGGGTTCGCGTGAACTGCTGGCCGGGCTGCGCCTGGACATCGACGTGGAGCGGCCGCTGGGCAGCTATCCGGTGGCAGTGCAGCAGATGGTGGCCATCGCCCGCGCGCTGGGCGTGTCGGCCCGGGTGCTGATCCTGGACGAGCCCACATCAAGCCTGGACGAGGGCGAAGTGCAGGCCCTGTTCGGCGTGATGCGCCAGCTGCGCGAGCGCGGCATGGCAATCCTGTTCGTCACCCATTTCCTCGACCAGGTGTACGCGGTGTCCGACCGCATCACCGTGCTGCGCAACGGCGCCTTCGTGGGCCAGTACGCGCCCGATGAACTGCCGCCGCCCGCGCTGGTGGCGGCGATGGTCGGGCGCGAGGTCGAGCTGGTTGCCGGCCGCCAGGAGGGCCAGGCGGCCCCGGTCGGCGAGGTGGTGGCCGAGGCCTGCGCCCTTGCGCGGCGCGGCAGCCTGCAGCCTGTGGACCTGCAATTGCGTGCCGGCGAAGTGCTGGGGCTGGGCGGGCTGCTGGGCTCGGGCCGCACCGAGCTGGCGCGGCTGCTGTTCGGCCTGGACCGTGCCGACGCCGGGCGCCTGCGCCTGGGCGGCAAGGACGTGGAACTGCGCCACCCGGCCGAGGCGGTGGCCCATGGCCTGGCGCTGTGCCCGGAGGAACGCAAGACCGAGGGCATTGTCGCTGGCCTGTCGGTGCGCGAGAACATCGTGCTGGCGCTGCAGGCACGCCGCGGCTGGTGGCGCGCGCTGGCGCCGGCACGGCAGCAGGCGATGGCGCGCGAGTTCGTGCGCCTGCTCGGGATCAAGACCGCGGACATCGAAACCCCGGTCGATGCGCTGTCCGGCGGCAACCAGCAGAAGGTGGTGCTGGCGCGCTGGCTGGCCACCGAGCCGCGCCTGCTGATTCTTGATGAGCCAACCCGCGGCATCGATATCGCCGCAAAGCAGGAAATCATGGCCGAAGTCGTGCGCCTGGCGCGGCAGGGCATGGCGGTGTTGTTCATCTCCGCCGAGATCGAGGAACTGACCCGCCTGTGCGACCGCATCGCGGTGATGCGCGAGCGCCGCAAGGCGGGCGAACTGCCCGGTGGCAGCGACGGTGGCCAGGTGCTGGACCTGATTGCGGGGCATGGGTGATGGACGCCAACGACACCACGACATCCCAGGCACCCGCGGCTGCGCCTTCGCCCACGCGCCCGTCGCTGTGGAAGCGGGTGCTGGCCCATCCGCTGTTCTGGCCGCTGCTGGCGCTGGGCCTGCTGCTGCTGGGCAACGGCGTGCTCAATCCCGGTTTCCTTTCGCTGGAGTGGCGCGACGGCCGCCTGTACGGGAACCTGGTGGACATCGGCAACCGCGCCGCGCCACTGGTGCTGGTGTCGCTGGGCATGACCCTGGTGATCGCCGTGCGCGGCCTGGACATCTCGGTGGGCGCGGTGCTGGCCATCGCCGCAATGGTGGCGGCCTGGACCATCGGGCGCGCCACCGCCGGCGGCGGTGACGGCCTGATGCCGCTGTGGCTGGCGGTCGTGGCCGCGCTGGGCGTTTCGGCGCTGTGCGGGTTGTGGAACGGATTGCTGGTGGTCAAGGCCGGCATGCAGCCGATCATCGCCACCCTGATCCTGATGGTTGCCGGCCGCGGCGTGGCGCAGCTGATCGGCGATGGCCAGATCCTGACCATCTACTACGCCCCGTATTCCTTCATCGGCAGCGGCTTCCTGCTGGGGCTGCCGTTCTCGCTGTTCCTGGTGGTGGTGGTGTTCGTGGGCCTGAAGCTGCTGCTGGAACGCACCGCGCTGGGCCTGTTCGTGCGCGCGATCGGGCACAACCCGGTGGCTGCGCACGTGGCCGGCGTGCGCGCCCGCGCCATCACCCTTGCCCTGTACGTGTTCTGCAGTTTCACCGCCGGCCTGGCCGGGCTGCTGGTCAGCTCCAACGTCGCCAGCGCCGATGCCAACAACGCCGGGCAACTGCTCGAACTGGACGCCATCCTGGCAGTGGCGCTTGGCGGCACCGCGCTGGCGGGCGGCCGTTTCAGCCTCGCCGGCAGCCTGCTGGGTGCGCTCATCATCCAGACCCTGACCACCACCATCTACGCCATCGGCGTGCCGCCGCAGGTCAACCTGGTGGTCAAGGCGCTGCTGGTGGCCGCGGTGCTGCTGCTGCAGTCCCCGGAGTTCCGCGGCCAGATGCGTGCGCTGGTCACCCGCCCCGCCAGCGGAGGCCGGGCATGAGCGCGCAGGACTCCATGCCCGTCGCGCGGCGCGGCGGATTGCTGCGCATGCTGCGCGACCCGGGCGCCCTGTCGCTGGCGGTGACGGTCGCCCTGTTCGTGGCCATGTCCGCCGCCGGCGGGGTGCTGTACGACGGTTTCCTGTCCCCGCAGGTGTTCCTGAACCTGCTGATCGACAACGCGTTCCTGCTGATCGTGGCGGTCGGCATGACCTTCGTGATCCTCACCGGCGGGATCGACCTGTCGGTCGGCGCGGTGATCGCCTTCAGCACCGTGCTGCTGGCCAGCCTGGTGCAGCACCACGGCTGGCACCCGCTGACCGCCATCGCCCTGGTGCTGGCGCTTGGCACCGGCTTCGGCGCGCTGATGGGGGTGCTGGTGCAGCGCTACCGGCTGCAGCCGTTCGTGGTGACCCTGGCCGGCATGTTCCTGGCGCGCGGTGCAGCCACCCTGGTGAGCGTGGATTCGATCGGCATCGACCACGCATTCCACGTGGCCGTGGCCAACCTGCGCATCCCGCTGGGTGGCGGCGTGTCGCTGTCGGCCGGTGCGGTGCTGGCGCTGCTGGTGGTGGCCACCGGCGCGGTGCTGGCCCGCGGCACCCGGTTCGGGCGCACGGTGTATGCGATCGGCGGCAGCGAGCAGTCGGCGGCGCTGATGGGCCTGCCGGTGGCATCCACCCTGGTCCAGGTGTACGCACTGAGTGGTTTCTGCTCGGCCCTGGCCGGGGTGAGTTACACGTTCTACATGCTCAGTGGCTACAGCCTGCACGCGATGGGCCTGGAGCTGGATGCGATCGCCGCGGTGGTGATCGGCGGCACCGTGCTGGCCGGTGGCAGTGGCTATGTGCTGGGCACCTTGTTCGGCGTGCTGGTGCTGGGCCTGATCCAGACCATGATCGTGTTCGATGGCACCCTCAGTTCGTGGTGGACGCGCATCGCCATCGGCGTGCTGCTGCTGGCGTTCTGCCTGTTGCAGCGCCTGTTCAGCCGTCGTGCGGCGGGTGCCGGCGCGACCGCTTGAGCATGTCCGCGTTTTCCGGAGGCATCGCGTGCACGTGTCCCTGACCCTGCTCCGCACTGCCTGCCTGGCCGCGCTGGTCCTGCTGGCCGTGGCGATCGCCCGGCCGGCGGTCGCCGCCGCTTCCACCTGGATCGCCGACAACGGCAACGGCACCTTCACCAACCCGATCTTCTACGACGAGTTCTCCGACCCGGACCTGATCCGCGTGGGCGACTGGTTCTACATGACCGGCACCACCATGCACGCGGTGCCGGGGCTGCCGGTGCTGCGTTCGCGCGACCTGGTCAACTGGGAGCTTGTGTCCTACGCCATGCCGGCCTTCCCCGAAGGCCCGGAGTACCGGCTCGAGGATGGCAAGGACCTTTACGGCCAGGGCATCTGGGCGCCGTGCCTGCGCTACCACGACGGCCGCTTCCACATCTTCGCCAACGTCAACGAACGTGGCCTGCAGGTGTTCACCGCCACCGATCCGGCCGGGCCGTGGACGCATTCGAGGATCGACCGCAACCTGCACGACCTGTCGGTGCTGTTCGACGACGACGGCCGGGTCTGGGCCGTGTACGACTACAACGAGGTCAAGCTGGTCGAGCTCAAGCCGGACCTGTCCGGCGTGGTCGAAGGCAGCGAGCGCACCATCATCCCGGCCGGCAACGGCATGGGCGAGGGCCATCATTTCTACAAGGTCGATGGCCGCTACTACATCATCAGCGCCAACTACGCGCCCACGGGGCGGATGCAGGCCGCGCGCGCCGAGCGCCTGGACGGCCCGTGGGAAACCGTGGTGATCAGCGCCGGCGAAACCTTCGGCACCCAGCGTGGCTGGTGGGAGGATGCGGTCGGCCAGCGTACTCCGGTGCCCACCGGCGCCACCCGTTTCTCCATGCACAAGCCCGGTGCCAACGCGCTGGGTGCCGTGCCGCTGCACCAGGGCGGGATCGTGCAGGCGCCGGACGGGCAGTGGTGGGGTTTTTCGATGATGGATCTCAAGTCCATCGGCCGCACCACGGCCATCTCGCCGCTGACCTGGCACGACGGCTGGCCGTATTTCGGCGTGCCGGGCAACCTGGGCCGCAGCCCGCGCACCTGGTTCAAGCCCGTCCCCGGCGTGGATGCCGCGCCGCGCGCCACGTGGTCGCGCAGCGACCGCTTCGATGGCCCGTCGCTGTCGCCGGTGTGGCAGTGGAACCACCAGCCGGTGCCCGGCAAGTGGTCGCTGGGCGAGCGCCCGGGGTGGCTGCGCCTGCATGCGCAGCCGGCAGACGGTTTCCTGTGGGCACGCAACACCCTGACCCAGCGCGTGGTCGGGCCGGTATCGTCGGCGATGGTGGTGCTGGATGCCGATGGGCTGCGCGCGGGCGATAGCGCGGGACTGGGCATCCTCAACATGCCGGCCGCGTGGCTGGGCGTGGTCCGCGACAACGACGGCGCACGGTTGCGCTGGTACGGGCAACACGGCGACCGCCGGGTCGATGTGCCGCTGCATTCGCCGCGCGTGCACCTGCGCGTGGAGGGCGACTACGACGACGACCTTGCGCGGTTCTCCTACAGTTTCGATGGCCGCCGCTTCGAGCAGATCGGCGAGCCGGTGCGGCTTCCCTACCAGCTCAAGACCTTCCAGGGCAGCCGCTACGCGCTGTTCGCCTACGGCGACGGCGGCGGGCATGCGGATTTCGACGACTTCCGCGTGCACGAGCCGCTGGCCGACCGCTCCGGCAACATTCCGCACGGCCGGGTGGTGAGCCTTTCCAACCTTGGCGACGGCAGCATCGCGCGCGTGCATCCGCTGGGCGTGTTGCAGCCGGTTGCGGCCGGTACCGGAGAAGCCGCGTCGTCCGGCGCGCGCTTCCGGGTGCACGACCGTGGCCGCGGGCGGGTGGCGCTGGAGGCGATGGATGGCAGCGGCTTCCTGACCGTGGTCGGTGCCGGCCTGGCCGCCGACGTGCGCCTGTTGCCGGAGTCGGAAGACAGCCTGTTCCTGTGGCAGGACATGCTGCGCGACCGCCAGTTCATGCTGCTGTCGCTGCGCACCGGGCGTTATCTCGGCATCCTGCCCGACAGCGGCGAGGCGTATGCGGCCAACCATGCAGGCGCCCGTCCGGACCGGCGCGACGGCAGCGTGCTGGTGTGGTCGCAGGACCCGGCGCCGGCCCACTGAGCCGACCCACTGAGCCGACCCACTGAGCCGACATGGGGCCGTGCGCCCATGGCGCCCGCGGACGCAGGCCTATAATCGGGCCGGACGCGTGGCATCGAGCCCGCCCGCGCGTCGGTTGACCGGGAACACACCGCGTGTCGCACGACATCACCACCTTGCTGCACTCATGGCGCGCCGGCGACCTGCAGGCGCGCGAGTCGCTGTTCGACTCGGTGTACGCGATGCTGCGCGAGATGGCCGCCGCGCGTCTGGACCGCGGCCGCGGCGACGCGACGCTGCGGCCGACGTCGCTGGTGCACGAGGCGCTGTTGCGGATGCTGGGACGGGACGTGGGTTTTGCCGACCGTGCCCACTTCTTCGCCCTGGCGGCATTGAAGATGCGCGCGGTGCTGGTCGACCATGCCCGCGCCCGCGCCGCTTCCAAGCGCGGTGGCGATGTGGTCAATGTGACTCTGTCGCACGCGGACCTGCAGGGCGGGCCGGTGCAGGACACCGGCGTGTACGACGTGCTTGCCCTGCACCAGGCGCTGGAACGGCTGAGCGGCCATGACGAGCGTGCCGGCCGGGTGGTGGAACTGGCCTACTTCGGCGGCATGTCGCACGAGGAGATCGCGACCGTGCTGGATGTTTCGGTGCCCACGGTGGACCGCGACCTGCGCTTCGCCAAGGCCTGGCTGAACCGGCAGCTCGCCGGCTGAGGCGGCGGCACGGTAGCAAGCCGATATCGGCTCAGACTTCGAGCGAGGCCAGGTCGCCCTTGGTTTCCAGCCAGGCCTTGCGGTCGCCAGCGCGCTTCTTGGCCAGCAGCATGTCCATCAGGGCGCGGGTCTGGTCGCCATCGTCCACGGTCAGCTGCACCAGGCGGCGGGTGTCGGGGTGGATGGTGGACTCGCGCAGCTGCTGCGGATTCATTTCGCCCAAGCCCTTGAAGCGGGTGACGTTGACCTGGCCCTTGATTTTCTCGCGCGAAATCTTCTCCAGCAGCAGGCGCTTCTCTTCCTCGTCCAGCGCATAGAACACCTGTTTGCCCACGTCCACCCGGAACAGCGGCGGCATTGCCACGAACACGTGCCCGGCGGCCACCAGTGCCGGGAAGTGGCGCAGGAACAGCGCACTGAGCAGGGTGGCGATGTGCAGGCCGTCCGAATCGGCGTCGGCCAGGATCACCACCTTGCCGTAGCGCAACCCGGAGATGTCGTCCTTGCCCGGGTCGCAGCCGATGGCGATGGCCAGGTTGTGCACTTCCTCCGACCCCAGCACGGTGCCGCTGGCGACCTCCCAGGTGTTGAGGATCTTGCCGCGCAGCGGGAGGATGGCCTGGAAATCCTTGTCGCGCGCCTGCCTGGCACTGCCGCCGGCCGAGTCGCCTTCCACCAGGAACAATTCGGTGCGCGAGAGATCCTGGCTGATGCAGTCGGCCAGCTTGCCCGGCAGCGCCGGGCCCTGGGTGACCTTCTTGCGCACGATCTGCTTTTCGGTCTTCAGCCGCGCGCTGGCGCGCTCGATCGCGAGCTGGGCGATCTTCTCGCCCAGTTCCACGTGCTGGTTCAACCACAGGCTGAACGCATCGTGCGCGGCACCCTCGATGAAGCCGGCCGCCTGGCGCGAGCTCAGCCGCTCCTTGGTCTGGCCGCTGAACTGCGGGTCGGTCATCTTCAGCGACAGCACGAACGAGATCCGGTCCCAGACATCCTCCGGCGCCAGCTTGACCCCACGCGGCAGCAGGTTGCGGAAGTCGCAGAACTCGCGCAGCGCCTCGGTCAGGCCCGAGCGCAGGCCGTTGACGTGGGTGCCGTGCTGGGCGGTGGGGATCAGGTTGACGTAGCTCTCCTGCACCAGGTCACCTTCCGGCAGCCAGGCCGCCGCCCAGTCCACGGTTTCGGTGTCCTTCTTCAGCGCCCCGGTGAACAACTCGGCCGGCAGCAGTTCCAGCCCGGCCAGCGCGCCCTTGAGGTAGTCGCGCAGGCCGTCCTCGTAATGCCACGTGTCGCGTTCGCCGCTGGCTTCGTCCAGCAGGGTCACGGTCAGGCCGGGGCACAGCACCGCCTTGGCACGCAGCAGGTGGCGCAGGGCGCGCAGGTTGAACTTCGGCGTGTCGAAGTACTTCGGGTCCGGCCAGAAGCGCAGGCGGGTGCCGGTGTTCTTGCGCCCGACCGCACCGACGACCTCCAGCGGGGTGGCGCGGTCGCCGTTGCGGAAGCTGAGCCGGTGTTCGCTGCCGTCGCGCTTGATGTGCACTTCCACCAGGGTGGACAGCGCGTTGACCACGCTCACGCCCACGCCATGCAGGCCACCGGAGAAGGTGTAGTTCTTGTTGTTGAACTTGCCGCCTGCATGCAGCCGGGTGAGGATCAGCTCCGCGCCGGGGATCTTCTCCTCCGGATGGATGTCCACCGGCATGCCGCGGCCGTCGTCGGCCACCTCGCAACTGCCGTCCCGGTACAGGGCCACCTCGACGGTCCTGGCGTGCCCGGCCAGGGCCTCGTCCACCGCGTTGTCGATGACTTCCTGGGCCAGGTGGTTGGGCCGGGTGGTGTCGGTATACATGCCCGGGCGGCGCTTGACCGGGTCCAGGCCGGAAAGGACTTCGATATCGGCGGCGTTGTAGCGGCTGCTCATGGAATGCTGCTGGCGGCGCGGGGAAACAGCCTGGAAGTGTGCGGCCTGGTGCCGGTTTTTGCACGTCCGGATGGCGTTCATGCGCACGTGCGGCACGGGCGCGTATAACGGGCGCCGTGCCCGGTGCCGGTCCGGTTCCGGTATGCGGGCGCTGGAAATCCCGCGCCGTCGCCACCATCCTGTGGTGGCAACCCCATCCGGGCGTGGTGATCGGCCCCAGCGAAGGAGGAACACATGAACCGACATCTGTTGTGGAGCGTAGTGGCCGTGGTGGCGGCCGCCGTCGTGGCGGTGCCCCTGCTGGCGCAGTCCCAGGCCCGGCCGTCGCAGGACCCGCAGGGCGCACTTGCCGAGCACAAGGCCCAGGAACAGCGCGAGCGCGACGAGGATGCCGAGCGCGCCAAGCGCCGCGAAGCCGCCCGCAGCGGCAAGGACAGCCGCGACAAGGCCCGGCCGCAGCGCGAAGAGGAAGAAGAGGAGCGTGCCCGCCGCTGATCGCGGCGGCAGCTGCAAGACGCCTGCAAGACGCCTGCGGCCGGGCATTTGCGGGCCGCGCGCCGCGTTTCCGGGCGGGGGCCGGCTTGGGCAATGCCGGGCCAGCCGGTAGACTATGGGTTTCCGGAGCCCCGCCATGACTCCCCTGATATTCGTGACCGGCGGTGTCGTGTCCTCGCTAGGCAAGGGCATCGCCGCCGCGTCGCTTGCGTCCATCCTCGAAGCCCGTGGCCTGAAGGTCACGATGATGAAGCTGGACCCCTACATCAACGTGGATCCCGGGACGATGAGCCCGTTCCAGCACGGCGAGGTGTACGTCACCGACGACGGCGCCGAGACCGACCTGGACCTGGGCCACTACGAGCGCTTCGTGCGCACCCGCCTGAACCGCAGGAATTCGGTCACCACCGGCCGCATCTACGAGGCCGTGATCCGCAAGGAGCGCCGCGGCGATTACCTCGGCGCCACCGTGCAGGTGATCCCGCACATCACCGACGAGATCAAGCGCTGCATCGACGAGGCCACCGAGGGCTTCGACGTGGCCCTGGTGGAGATCGGCGGGACGGTGGGCGACATCGAATCGCTGCCGTTCCTGGAGGCGATCCGCCAGATCCGCGCCGAGCGCGGCCCGGACAAGGCGCTGTTCATGCACCTGACCCTGGTGCCGTACATCGCCGCGGCCGGCGAGTTGAAGACCAAGCCCACCCAGCACTCGGTCAAGGAGCTGCGCTCGATCGGCATCCAGCCCGACGTGCTGCTGTGCCGCAGCGAGCAGCCGCTGCCCGATGGCGAGCGGCGCAAGATCGCGCTGTTCACCAACGTGTCCGAGCGCGCGGTGATCTCGGTGCAGGACGTGGACGTGCTGTACAAGCTGCCGCTGGAATTGCATGCGCAGGGCCTGGACACCCTGGTGGTGGATCGCCTGCGGCTGCCTTCCAGCCAGGCGCCGGACCTGGGCGAGTGGGAGGCGGCGGTCGATGCAACGGTGCGCCCGGTCGACGAGGTCACCATCGCGGTGGTCGGCAAGTACGTGGATCACAAGGATGCGTACAAGTCGGTGGGCGAGGCGCTCAAGCACGGTGGCCTGCGCCAGCGCACCCGGGTCACCCTGAAGTGGCTGGAGGCGCAGGAGCTGGAGGGCAGTGACATGTCCGCCCTGGCCGACGTCGATGGCGTGCTGGTGCCCGGTGGTTTCGGCGACCGCGGCTTCGAGGGCAAGGTGCTCACCTCCCGCTACGCCCGCGAGCACGGCATCCCGTATTTCGGCATCTGCTACGGCATGCAGGCGGCGGTGGTGGACTACGCGCGCCACGTCGCCGGGCTGGAGGGTGCCAACAGCACCGAGAACGACAAGCAGTGCGAGCACCCGGTGATCGGCCTGATCACCGAGTGGCGCACGGCCAGTGGCGAGATGGAACTGCGCAACGAGGGTTCGGACCTGGGCGGCACCATGCGCCTGGGCCTGCAGGAGCAACGGCTCAAGCCCGGCACCCTGGCGCGCGAGCTGTACGGCAAGGACGTGGTGGCCGAGCGCCACCGCCACCGCTACGAGTTCAACAACCGCTACCGCACCCAACTGGAGGACGCGGGCCTGGTGATCTCGGCCAAGTCGATGGACGACCTGCTGGTGGAGATGGTCGAGCTGCCGCGCAGCGCGCACCCGTGGTTCCTCGCCTGCCAGGCGCACCCGGAGTTCCTGTCCACCCCGCGCGATGGCCACCCGTTGTTCGTCGGCTTCATCCGCGCCGCGCGCGAGAAGAAGGCCGGCGGCAAGTTGCTGAAGGAGGCGCGGGCATGAAGCTGTGCGGATTCGAGGCCGGCCTGGACCGGCCGCTGTTCCTGATCGCCGGCCCCTGCGTGATCGAATCGATGCAACTGCAGCTGGACGTGGCCGGCCGGCTCAAGGAGATCACCGCGCGGCTGGGGATGAACTTCATCTTCAAGTCCAGCTTCGACAAGGCCAACCGCACCTCCGGCACCAGCTTCCGCGGGCCCGGCCTGGAGGAAGGGTTGAAGGTGCTGGCCGAGGTGAAGAAGCAGGTCGGCGTGCCGGTGCTGACCGACGTGCACGAGTACACCCCGCTGGACGAGGTGGCCTCGGTGGTGGACGTGCTGCAGACCCCGGCCTTCCTGGTGCGCCAGACCGACTTCATCCGCAATGTCTGCGCCGCCGGCAAGCCGGTCAACATCAAGAAGGGCCAGTTCCTTTCGCCGTGGGACATGGCGCCGGTGGTGGAGAAGGCCAGGTCCACCGGCAACGGGCAGATCATGGTGTGCGAGCGCGGCGCCAGCTTCGGCTACAACAACCTGGTCAGCGACATGCGCTCGCTGAGCGTGATGCGCCAGACCGGATGCCCGGTGGTGTTCGACGCCACCCATTCGGTGCAGTTGCCGGGCGGGCAGGGCACCAGTTCCGGCGGCCAGCGCGAGTTCGTGCCGGTGCTGGCGCGTGCGGCGGTGGCCGTGGGCGTGGCCGGCCTGTTTGCCGAAACCCACCCCGACCCCTCCAAGGCCCTGTCCGATGGCCCCAACGCCTGGCCGCTGGACCGGATGGAGGCGCTGCTGGAAACGCTGCTGGAACTGGACGCGGTGACCAAGCGCCACGGCTTCGCCGAACAGGCGCTGTAAGCCTCCGCCGTACCTCCCCGCCATAACCCCCCGCCGTACCTCCTCGCCGCAACCCCTGTTGTAGGAGCCGGTCTTGCCGGCGACCGTGGAGGCGGGTGGACCATTCGCCGCCAAGTTTCGCGCGAACGCATCCACCGTGGCGGTCGCCGGCAAGGCCGGCTCCTACAGGGGCTGCCGATGCTTTCGCCGGCAACCGACCGGTGGTCCGCAAAGTGGCGCAAATCCGGCAGGCCAGGCCGCGCTCCGCTAAACTCTCGTCCGACTCCACCCCACCGGACGTTTGCGCTTCCATGACCAGCATTGCCAAGATCCACGCCCGCGAAATCCTCGACAGTCGCGGCAACCCCACTCTCGAAGCCGAGGTGACCCTGGCCGACGGCTCCTTCGGGCGCGCCGCGGTGCCGTCCGGCGCTTCCACCGGCACCAAGGAGGCCGTGGAACTGCGCGACGGCGACAAGACCCGCTACCTGGGCAAGGGCGTGAAGAACGCGGTGGCCAACGTCAATGGCCCGATCGCGCAGGCCCTGGCCGGCCTGGACGCGGTTGACCAGCAGGGCCTGGACCGCCGCCTGATCGACCTGGACGGCACCGAGAACAAGGGCCGCCTGGGCGCCAATGCGCTGCTGGGCGTGTCGATGGCTGCTGCGCACGCGGTCGCCGCTTCGAAGAAGCAGCCGCTGTGGCAATACCTGTCCGGCATCACCGAATCCGACGTCTGCCTGCCGGTGCCGATGATGAACATCATCAACGGCGGCGCGCATGCCGACAACAACGTCGACTTCCAGGAGTTCATGGTGCTGCCGGTTGGCGCCGGCTCGTTCTCCGAGGCGCTGCGCACCGGCACCGAGATCTTCCATTCGCTCAAGTCGGTGCTCAAGGGCCACGGCCTGAGCACGGCGGTGGGCGACGAGGGCGGCTTCGCCCCGGATTTCCGCAGCAATGTCGAAGCCCTGGACACCATCCTGGAGGCCATCGGCAAGGCCGGCTACACGGCTGGCGAAGACGTGCTGCTGGGCCTGGACGTGGCGTCGTCGGAGTTCTTCGACAACGGCAAGTACCACCTGGTCGGCGAGAACAAGCGCCTGACCAGCGAGCAGTTCGTCGACTTCCTGGCCGACTGGGTCGCCCAGTACCCGATCATCACCATCGAGGACGGCCTGGCCGAGGACGACTGGGCCGGCTGGAAGCTGCTGACCGAGCGCGTGGGCAGCAAGGTGCAGCTGGTCGGTGACGACCTGTTCGTGACCAACCCGAAGATCCTCAAGCAGGGCATCGATTCGGGCACCGCCAACGCGATCCTGATCAAGGTCAACCAGATCGGCACCCTGACCGAGACCCTGGATGCCATTGCCATGGCGCACAAGGCCAACTACGCCTCGATCGTGTCGCATCGCTCCGGCGAGACCGAGGACACCACGATCTCGGATATTGCCGTGGCCACCACCGCGACCCAGATCAAGACCGGCTCGCTGTGCCGCAGCGACCGCGTGGCCAAGTACAACCAGCTGCTGCGCATCGAGGAAGCGCTGGGTGCCTCGGCACGCTATGCCGGCCGCGACGCGTTCATCTCGCTCAAGCGCTGACGCGAAGACGCCATGCGCATCCTGCGCTGGGTGCTGCTGGGGCTGGTGCTGCTGCTGGGATGGCTGCAGTACCGGCTCTGGTTCGGCGCCGGAAGCGCAGGCGAGGTGACCGCGCTGGCGTCCCAGGTGGATGCCCAACGCCGCGAGAACCAGGGCCTGGAGGAGCGCAACCTGGCCCTGGCCGCCGAAGTGCGCGACCTCAAGGAAGGCGTGGCCGCGGTCGAGGAGCGCGCGCGCAGTGAGCTGGGCATGATCAAGCCCGGCGAAGTGTTCTACCGGGTGGTCGAGGATCCCACGGTGCCCAGCCCGGCACCGCCTGCCCCGGTGGAGGAGGACTGATGCCCCAGGTCTGGGCCGTGGTGCCTGCCGCCGGGCGCGGTACCCGCTTCGGCGGAGAGGTGCCCAAGCAGTATCTCGATGTCGCCGGCCAGCCGGTCCTGGCCCACACCCTGGACGCGCTGCTGGCGCACCCGGCGGTGGCCGGCGCGGTGCTGGCCCTGGCCGCGGACGATCCCTGGTGGCCGGGCTGGCACGAGCATGCCGGCAAGCCGCTGCTGACCTGCACCGGCGGCGACAGCCGCGCGGCCTCGGTGCTGGCCGCGCTGGCCGCGCTGCCCGATGCGGTGCGCGGCGACGATTTCGTGCTGGTCCACGATGCGGCACGGCCGAACCTGGCGGCCGGCGACCTGGAGCAGTTGCTCGAGCGTGGGCGCGCCGACCCGGTCGGCGCGATCCTGGCCGCGCCTGTGCGCGACACACTCAAGCGTGCCGGCGACGATGGCGGCATCGATGCCACCGAGCCGCGCCAGCGCCTGTGGCGCGCACTGACCCCTCAGCTGTTCCGGCGCCTGCAGCTCACGCGCGCCCTGCAGGCGGCGGCGGCGGCCGGGATCGAAGTGACCGACGAGGCCATGGCGCTGGAACACCAGGGCCTGCGCCCGTTGCTGGTGGAAGGCCGCGAGGACAACTTCAAGGTCACCACCGCCGCCGACCTGGCCCGGTTCGAGTTCGAGCTTGCGCGCCGGGGCGGGGAGCACCCGTAGAAGCAGCTTCGGCGCGACCGCTTGCCGGCGTGCATGGCCGTGCCTGCGAAGGCGGATCGCCTCCCCGCGCCTCAGGGCGCGCGCGCCGCGTACACGCCGAATACCGCACCGGTGAAGCCGCCGGCCCTGGCCGTGCTCAGCAGGGTGCCGTCCAGCCCTTCGGCCAGCGTGTGCCACTGCCCGGGCACGGTCGCGTATTCGAAGTCGTACGCCGCGCCGCGTGCGCGGATGCGCAACTGCACCGGCGCATCGGTGGTTGCCAGCGGCGCGGCCAGCAGGCGTTCGCCACCCGGCGCCGCATCGCGCCGGTCGCGCCGGAACAGGGCCACCACCGGCTGCCCGCGTTCGCGCGTCACCGCCAGCAGGTACCAGGCATCCTCGTTCTGGAACGCTGCCAGGCCGGCGATGTCGCCGTCGCGTCGTGGCACGAAGCGCAGCGAGGTGCTGGCGTCGGCGTCCTGGTGCTGTTGCCGGCGCGCCAGGAACGAGGGATTCGCACGCTCGCCCAGTTGCACGGCGCGCGCGCGCAGGTGCAGCGCGCCGCCCTCCAGCCGATACCACGCCTGGCGCGGATTGCGTACCGTCATCCAGTGCAACGGCAGGCGCGTGCCATCGAAATCGTCCTCGATGGCGAACCCGCCGGACGTCGGCAACGCGGCGCTGCCGGCGGGCAGGTCCGGCGCATCGAGCACGTAGGCAATCACCTGTGCCGGCGTGGTGATGCGCGGCCAGCCATCCTCCCACTGCACCGGCAGCAGGAAGGTCTCGCGCCCGGTGTTGACGAAATGGCCGCTCAGCGGCGGGTACGGGCGGTTGCCCAGGAACAGCGCCCACCACTGGCCGTCGGGCGTGTCCACCAGATCGGCATGCCCGGCCGAGGTGATGGGGAAGGGACGCTCACGCGGCAGGTCGTTCTGGGTGAGGATGGGATTGGCGGACCACGGCGTGTACGGCCCGGTGACCGTGCGGCTGCGCAGCACCACCTGGCGGTGGCCTTCGCCGGTGCCGCCCTCGGCGGCAATCAGGTAGTACCAGCCGTCCTTCTTCAACAGGTGCGGGCCTTCCACGTATTCGGGCCGCTCCTCCGGCACCACCCCACCATCCAGCAGCACGCTGCGCGGGCCGATCGTGCGCATGCTGGCGGGATCGAACTGCTGCAGCCAGATGGCGCGGTGGCCCTCGTAGCGCAGCGGCCCGTCGGGCACGTCGTTGTTGACGATCCAGGCGCGGCCGTCGTCGTCGAAGAACAGCGACGGATCGATGCCGCCGGCCAGGTCCGGCAGCCAGACCGGGTCCGACCACGGCCCGGCCGGGTCGGTGGCGGTGATGATGAAGTTGCCGCCGCAGGCCGGGAAACAGGTATTGGCAATCCAGAAGCGGCCATCGTGGTATTCGATCGCCGGCGCGAACACCCCGTTGACCAGGTCGTGGCTGCCGAAGTCCAACTGGTCGGGCCGATCGATGGCGTTGCCGATCTGGGTCCAGTTCACCAGGTCGATGCTGTGGAAAACGGGGATGCCCGGGAACCAGCCGAAGGTCGAGGTGACCATGTAGAAGTCATCGCCCACCCGCACCACGCTAGGGTCCGGATGGAAGCCTTTCAGCACCGGATTGCGGAACTGGCCCGGCGCCGGGGCATGCACGGCATCGGCCGGGTCGCTGCCCTGGTAGTGGAACCAGTCGAAGGCCGCTTCCAGGTCCGCGCCCGGGGCGGCGTGCGCGGGGGGCGAGCCGGCCACGGCGGCCAGCAGGAGGGCACAGGTGATGCGGAACAGGCCCATCGGGTGACTTCTCGCGTCGGATGCGGCGCAGGCCGCGACGCAGGCGACCGTAGCAGCCCGGATACGGGGCATGGCAGGGCTTCTGCGCGGGAATAGCTGGCGTCGGGGGCACGCGGCACGTCGCCGCTATCATGTCCCGATGAAGGCACGTCTGATCGCCACCGGCGAGCGCGCCCCGCCGTGGGTCGCCGAAGGTTTCGTCGAGTACCGAAAACGGCTCTCGCACTGGTTGCCCCTGGAACTGGTGGAGGTGGAGCCCGGCCTGCGCGGCAAGGGCCGCGACCCCGTGCGCGCGATTGCCGACGAAGGCCGGCGGGTGCTGGCGGCGCTGCCGAAGAATGCGCACGTCGTGGCCCTGGATGTTCCCGGCAAGGCCTGGACGTCCGAACAACTGGCGCAGCGGATGGAGCACTGGCGCGGGCAGGGCCGCGACCTGGCCTTCCTGATCGGCGGACCCGAGGGCCACGCCCCCGACGTCCTGGCCGCCGCAACCGAGTCCTGGTCGTTGGGTCCGTTGACCCTGCCGCACATGCTGGTGCGCCTGGTGGTGGCCGAGCAGCTCTACCGGGCCGCCGCGCTGCTGGCCAACCACCCGTATCACCGGGGCTAGACGCCATACGGCCCAGGATGCGCGCCAGATGTTGACCTGGCTCAAGAAGTGGCTGCGTGACGCTACTGTTCCTCCATACCCTGTGGTATGAACCGTGTGCTGGGACACATTACCGATCCCTGCCTGGCAGGCGTAACCCACTTGGGCACCAGGTCTAACGAAACTTTAATTTTCACATGAAAGGGTGTAGCCTCTCGACACCCTGCTATTCGGCACCCTGTCTTTCGACACCGGGCAGGCCTACGACGACGACGGCCATGGCGGCCACAACGGAGAGCACAAACTATGAAGAGTGAAATGCGGAGGAGAGTCCTGAAGCGAACCGCGCTGGGTGTGGCACTGGGTATGTGCTTCGCCGGTGGCGTCCAGGCCCAGTCCAACGTGACCGGCAGCATCTTCGGTGTCGTGCCGTCTGAAACGGGCACCACGGTAGTCGTCCAGAACATGGATACCGGCCAGAGCCGCACCCTTGGTGTGGACTCGGCGGGTCGTTACCGGGCGTCGGACCTGCCCAACGGCAATTACCGGGTGACGCTCCAGAAGGATGGCCAAACCGTCAGCACGCGCGAGAACATCCTGGTCACCATCGCCGGTGGTACCGAGGTCTCCTTCCACGGTGACATCCAGAACCTCAACCGCGTTGAAGTGCTGGGCACCACCGTTCCGGCGCTCGACGTCTCCCAGGTCGACACGCGCACCGTCTTCACCGCCGAGCAGCTGAGCAAGATCTCGGTCGGCCGTGACGTGGCGAGTGTGGCGCTGCTGGCACCCAGCGTCGTGCGCAGCGACAGCTACCTCAGTGACAGTGGCAGCACTATTCCGAGCTTCGGCGGTGCGGCTTCGTCCGAGAACGCGTACTACATCAACGGTTACGCGGTCACCAATCCGCTCACCTCGCTCGGCTTCACCACCCTCCCGTTCGATGCGATTTCGCAGCAGCAGGTCCTCACGGGCGGCTACGGCGCCGAGTTCGGTCGTTCGACGGGCGGCGTGATCAATATCGTCACCAAGCGCGGTACGAACGAGTGGAAGGGTGGCATCTACTCCATCTGGAGTCCGGAATCCCTGCGCGCAAGCCCGCGCAACACGTACTTCCCGGATACCGGCATGCATGGTCCCGACCATCCGAATCCGGCCAAGCGAACCGACGGAACGCTCTATCAGTACCGCAACAAGAACCAGTACTGGGAACAGACCACCGGTATCTACGTCGGCGGCCCGATCATCAAGGACCGCCTGTTCATCTACGCCGATGCGGAGCAGAGCCGTCGTGATGGTTCGGGCGTGGCCAGTACCAGCCAGGCGGGTGCGACCACGCCGGACGCCTATCGCGACTACCAGTGGGATTTCCCGCGCTGGGCCGCGAAGATCGACTGGTACATCACCGACAACCACCTGCTCGAGTTCACCGGCGTGTCCGATGTCACCGAGTACGAGTCGGTCGGTTACACGTACGACTACGCGACGTTCACGCCGGGCACCGTGCAGAACGCCGGCACCAAGAACAAGGATGACGCGAAGCTGTACATCGGCAAGTACACCGGCTACCTGACCGACAACCTGACGGTCTCGGCACTGTACGGCCAGCAGAAGATCGAGCATTCGGAAGACCCGTGGGGTTACGACCCGAGTTGCCCGCGCACCTCCTCCAGTGCCGCATCACGACATCCGTCGATTCCTGTCGCCAACTATTCGGGCTGCTGGACCGCCGCGAGTGTCGGCATTCCGGGTGCCTACGACGAAACCGAAGGCTGGCGACTGGACGTCGGCTACCGCATCGGCAACCACGACATCCGCATCGGCTATGACTCCATGGACGCCGAGTCCTTCACCGGCAGCGAGTACGGCGGTGGCTTCGTGTGGGTGTACTCCCGCACCGACAATCCGACCGCACCGATTGACGGGTCGCATGGCATCGGCTCGCCTGCATCCGCCGGCGGGTTCGGCCCGGATGGCTACTACGTCCGTCGCCAGTACTACACCCAGATCGCGACGGTCAGGACCGAGCAGCAGGCGCAGTACATCGAGGATCGCTGGCAGGTCACCGACAATTTCCTGCTGTCACTCGGCCTGCGCAACGAGCAGTTCAGCAATTTCACTGGCGGTGGCGAGAAGTACGTGAGCCAGCGCAACCAGTGGGCACCGCGCATCGGCGCCTCTTGGGACGTGTTCGGGGATTCCACCCTGAAGCTGTTTGCCAACGCCGGTCGCTATCACCTGGCGCTGCCCAACAACGTGGCCGTGCGTGCGGCGTCCGGCTCGCTGTACACCCTTGAGTACTTCACCTACACCGGTGTGGACGCAAGCGGCAACCCGACGGGCCTGACGAATGTGCCGGTGACGGACGTGGGCTACCTGTGCCCGGGCAGTTCGACCGTCATGGCACCGAACCTGGAATGCGGCAACTCGCCGGATCCGCGCACCGTGGCGGCCGTCAACCTCAAGTCCCATTTCCAGGACGAGTTCATCGTCGGTATGGAGCAGGACCTGGGCAACAACCTGGCCTGGGGTGCGAAGCTGACCTATCGTGACCTGAAGAGCGCCATCGACGATACCTGTACTCCGGCGCTGAGTGGTGGCTGCTTCATCTTCAATCCGGGCGTGGGCAACACGTTCTGGGAAGAGCAGGCCGATGGCGGCTTCCAGCAGGTGCACTACAGTGCCCAGCAGCTGGACCTGCCGCAGCTGAAGCGTCGTTACTATGCCGTGGACCTGTTCCTCGAGCGCGCCTTCGCCAACAATTTCTACGGCAAGGTCGAGTACACCTTCTCGCGCAACTACGGCAACACCGAGGGTCAGCTGGCTTCCGATCTGGATACCGGTGCTGGCGGTCAGGAAGACGTGTCGGTGACCCAGGACTGGGATCTGCCGCAGCTCATGGTCGGTGCCAACGGTCCGCTGCCGAACCACCGCAAGCACCAGCTGAAGGCGTTCGGTTACTACGAGTGGTCGCCTGAGTGGCGTACCGGTGCCAGCCTGATCATGGCGTCCGGCCGCCCGCGTTCCTGCACCAGTTACTACCCGACCGCGGATGCAGGCCTGTACAACGGCTCGTATTACTACTTCTGCGGCCTGGCTGGTACGGGTACGCCTCCGGGTGCGCCTGGCTATGTCGCGCCGTCGGCCGACTATCGGTTCGCGTCGCGTGGCTCGGCCGGCAACAACCCCTGGACGTTCCAGCTCAACCTCAACGTGGCCTATGTTCCGAACTGGGCCAACAACAAGCTGACCTTCCAGCTTGACGTGTTGAACGCGCTGAATCGCCAGGTGTCGGGCGTGTGGTACGGCAAGTACTCGGAGAACCGCGTGACTCCGGACCAGCGTTTCGGTCAGGAACTGCTGTTCTCGCAGCCGCGTACGATCAGGGTGACCACGCGTTACGACTTCTGATCCCGCGCACCGTTACTGCTACAGATTGCCGCCGGCTTCATGCCGGCGGCTTTTTTTGGTTCTTCTCCCAACCGAAGGGAGGGTGCGGATGCAGTGCCGCGGCGCTTCGGCGCATGGATGCGCCGTTGCAGGCGCGGCCTCAGGGCGCGACTCCTTTGCAGGGGTCGGCCTTGCCGGCGATCGCAACCCTGGGCATGCAGGCTGGTCGCCGGCAAGGCCGGCTCCTACATGCGGCGGCCGATGAGCGTGACACGGTGTGGTGCGATGCCTGCTGACGGGAAGTCAAGGAGGAGGCTGCGGCCGCAGGCCGCAGCCGGGGGACATGAGCGGCAGCAGGCATCGCACCGCACCGCCGCGACCATGGCTTCCCGCCGCACCACCCCCGCATGTGCCGCGGGTGCCCGGGGTCGCCTGAGCCTGGGGCGTGCCTACCGCCCCAGTTCGAACACCACCTCCAACTGCACCGAGACACTGCTCTCGCCGGCAGCCACCGGGGTGCTGTCGAATGCTTCGGCCTTGGCCCGGGCCATCATCGGCATCGGCCCCGGCATCGAGCCGCCACCCTCGTTGACGCTGACCACCCGGCGCACGCGCAGGTCCAGCGCCTTGGCGTAGGTTTCCGCGCGCGCCCGGGCCAGCTTCAGGGCTTCGATCCGCGCCTGGTCGTACAGGGGCTCGGGGTCGTCGATGCCGAAACTGGGGCCGTTGATCTGGTTGGCTCCGCTGGCCACCAGCGCGTCGAGCACCTTGCCCATCCCGGCCACGTCACGCAGCTTCAGGCTGAGGGTATTGCTGGCCTGGTACCCGGTGATGCGCGGCGGCTGGTTCTCCTGGTAGTGGTACTGCGGGTGCAGGTTGATGCCGCTGGTCTGGACGTCGCGCTGGGCCACGCCGGCGGCCTTCACCGCCGCCAGGACCTTGTTCATCAGCTCCGCGTTCTGGCGCATGGCGCTGTTGCCGTCGGCGGCCTGGGTGACCACACCGGCCGACAGGGTGGCGATATCCGGGGCGCGGCTGGCTTGCGCCTGGGTGGAGACGGACAGCAGCGTGGCGTCCGTCGGCAGTGCGGCCGGTGCCTGGGCATGGACAACCGCGGGGCTGGACAGGGCCAGGAGGGCGAGCAGGGTGGCGAGGGGCGTGCGCATGGGATTGTTCTCCTTGGGGTACGGTGCGACCGGCACGGGACGCGCGCAGCGTCGGTCTGCAGGGATGAACGCGCGGTGAGCCTGTTGGGGGCCCGGTGGATTGAACCGGATGGGGCCGGCATTCAGCCGGCCGTCGCAGGTTATCCTTTCCCCATGCTTTACCTGGCCTCCAGATCCCCGCGCCGCGCCGAGCTGCTTGAACGCCTCGGCCTTGACTACCGCCTGCTCGACGTCGATGTCCCGGAAATCCGGGCGCCAGGGGAGCGGGCGGCCGACTACGTGCGCCGCGTGGCCCGCGACAAGGCGCGCGCCGGCTGGGCCGCGGTATCGGCCGAGCCTGGCGCGCAGGTGCTGGGCGCCGATACCGAAGTGGTGCTGGACAACGAAGTGTTCGGCAAGCCGATCGACGCGGCCGACGCCGCAGCCATGCTCCGGCGCCTGTCGGGCCGCACCCACACCGTGCTGTCGGCGGTGGTGGTGGTGGAGGCAACCGGCGAGCGCGAGGCCCTGTCGGCGACCGAAGTGCGTTTTGCGCCGCTGGCCGACGCCGCGATCGAGGCCTACGTGGCCACCGGCGAGGCCATGGGCAAGGCCGGCGCCTATGCGATCCAGGGCCGCGCCGAAGCGTTCGTCGAACACCTGGCCGGGAGCTACTCCGGGGTCATGGGCCTGCCCCTGCACCACACCGTGCGGTTGCTGGCGGGCGGTGCCGGCGCCGGGGTGACGGGGTGAGCGCCGTCGTGTCCGAGGAGATCCTGGTCAACGTCACCCCGCGCGAAACCCGCGTGGCCGTGGTCGAAAGCGGCATGCTGCAGGAGCTGCACATCGAGCGTGGCTGGCGCCGGGGCGTGGTCGGCAACATCTACAAGGGCAAGGTGCAACGGGTGATGCCCGGGATGCAGGCGGCATTCGTCGAAGTGGGGCTGGAGCGCGCCGCATTCCTGCACGCCAACGACGTGGTCCGGCCCGCGCCGGTGGCCGCCGGCGTGGCCGAGGACGTCGCGCCGCAGCCGGTGGCCACCCCATCGATCGTGGAATTGCTGCGCGACGGGCAGGAGATCGTGGTCCAGGTGGTCAAGGACCCCATCGGCACCAAGGGTGCGCGCCTGACCACCCAGATCAGCATCCCATCGCGCTACCTGGTGCTGCTGCCGCAATCGCGCAGCGTCGGGGTGTCGGCACGGATCGAGGACGAGGCCGAGCGCCAGCGGCTCAAGGCGCTGGTGTCGGAGCTGGCGGCCAGCCATGGCGGCCACGGCTACATCGTGCGCACCAACGCCGAGGGCCAGCCGGCCGAGGCCCTGGCCGAGGACATCGCCTACCTGTCGCGGGTGTGGAACGTGGTCGAGCGCCGTGGCCGCGAGGCCGCGCCGTGCAGCATCATCTACGAAGACCTGAGCCTGCCGCTGCGCTCGGTGCGCGACCTGATCCGCAAGGACGTGGAGCGGGTGCGGGTGGACTCGCGCGATACCTACGACAAGCTGCAGGCGTTCGTTGCCAAGTACATGCCGGTGCTGGCCGAGAAGCTGGAGCTGTACACCGGCGACCGCCCGATCTTCGACCTGTACGGCGTCGAAGACGAGATCGGGCGCGCCCTGGACAAGCAGGTGCCGTTGAAATCCGGCGGCTACCTGGTCATCGACCAGACCGAGGCGATGACCACCATCGACGTCAACACCGGCTCTTTCCTGGGCCAGCGCAACCTGGAAGAAACGGTGTACCGCACCAACCTGGAGGCCGCGCAGGCGCTGGCGCGGCAGCTTCGCCTGCGCAACCTGGGCGGGATCATCATCATCGATTTCATCGACATGACCGATCCGGAGCATCGTCGCCAGGTGTTGCGCACGCTGGAGAAATCGCTCGCGCGCGACCACGCCAAGACCACGGTGTACGACTTCTCGCCGCTGGGGCTGGTGGAGATGACCCGCAAGCGCACGGTCGAAAGCCTGGAGCACCAGCTGTCTGAAGCCTGTCCGGAGTGTGGCGGCCGCGGCTCGGTCAAGACCACCGAGACGGTGACCTACGAGATCTTCCGCGAAATCACCCGCGCGGTGCGCCAGTTCGAGGCCGCGCGCCTGCTGGTGCTGGCTTCGCCCAAGGTGGTGGTGCGCATCACCGAGGAGGAGTCGGCCGCGGTGGCCGAGCTGGAGGAGTTCCTCGGCAAGAGCATCCGCTTCCAGGCCGACGAGCAGTACCTGCAGGAGCAGTTCGATGTGGTGCTGCTGTAGCGGCGGCATGCGGGGTGGGTGACATGCTGACCACTTCCCCCGGGCGCCGGGTGCCGCGTTGATGCGTCGCCACCTGCGCTGGCTGCGCCGCTGGCTTGCCTACCTGCTGGCCGTGGTCCTGGTCATGGTGGCGCTGGTGATCGGCACGCTCAGCCAGTTGCTGCCGCTGGCCGAGCGGCACCCGCAGCGCATCGCCGCCTGGCTCAGCGACAAGGCCGGGCGCCCGGTCGCATTCGAGCGGCTGCAGACCCAATGGACCCGGCGCGGGCCGCTGCTGCGCCTGGATGGGCTGCACATCGGCGAGGGCGAGCAGGGCGTGCGTGTCGGCCAGGCCGAGGTGCTCGTCTCGCTGTATGCCGGCCTGTTCCCTGGCCGATCCTTCACCGAACTGCGGCTGCGCGGGCCGTCGCTGGCGCTGCAGCGTGCCGATGACGGCCGCTGGTCCATCCGTGGCCTGCCGGCAGCCCAGGCCAGCCAGGTCGATCCGCTCGAATACCTGGAAGGCCTAGGCGAGTTGCAGGTGATCGGCGGCCGTCTGGATGTGGATGCGCCGCAACTGGGCCTGCAGGCGAGCATTCCGCGGATCGACCTGCGCCTGCGGGTGGACGGGGCACGGCTCCAGGCCGGGTTGCGCGGCTGGGTCGGCCCCCGCGGCCAGCCCTTGCGGCTGGCGCTGGAGTTCGACCGCGGCAGCGGCGATGGCCGCGGTTACATCGACCTGGACAGCGACGACCTGGCCGCATGGGCGCCGCTGCTGCGCCACGCCGGTGTGGCGCCGGTCGCCGGCGACGGGCGGATGCAGGGCTGGGTGCTGCTGCAGGGCCACCGCCCGGTGCAGGTCACCAGCCAGTTCCAGTTCCACCGGGTCGTGCTGTCCGGCGCGCCGCTGCCCGGGCGGGCGCGTCCGCAGCATGCCTTCGACGAACTGCGTGGTCGCCTGCGCTGGCGCATGGCTGATGGTGGCTGGCGCCTGGATGCGCCCCTGTTGCGGATGACCGATGCGCGTGGCGCGCAGGTGCTCGATGGGCTGACCGCGGCCGCAGGCCCGCGCTATGCGCTGGCAGCCCGCGACATCGACGCGACGCCACTGTTTGCGCTGGCCGCGCTGGGCGACCGCCTGCCCGCGTCGCAGCGCGCCTGGCTGCTGGATGCCGCCCCACGGTTGCGGGTCTCGAAGCTGGAGCTGGCCGGCGAGCGAGGTGGCGCGCTGCGGGTGTCCGGGCACCTGGACGGGTTGGCCATCGCCGTGGTCGGCGACGCGCCCGGGGTGGCGGGGCTGTCGGGTGCATTCCAGGGCGATGCCCAGGGCTGGCAACTGGCGCTGGACCCGGGCAGCGCACTGGCAGTGGACTGGCCGCGTGGCTTCGGCGTGGTCCACCAGGTGCAGCTTGACGGGCACCTGCTCGGCTGGCGCGAGGGCGCGGGCTGGCGGGTGGGCACGCCGGCGCTGCGCATTCGCGGCGTGGACTACGGCGCCCATGTACGCGGCGGGCTGTGGTTCCAGGCGGACGGCAGCCGGCCGTGGATCGACGTGGCCGCCGAACTGGACGATGCGCCGGTGCCGGCCGCCAAGAAATTCTGGTTGCGGCACTCGATGTCGCAGGCTGCCGTGCAATGGCTGGACATGGCGCTGGAGGACGGCAGCGTGCGTGGCGGCCGCGCGCTGATCTCCGGCGATCTGGACGACTGGCCCTTTACCCGCCGCAACGGCCTGTTCGATGCGCGTGCGCGGATCGAGCGCGGCCGCTTCCGCTTCCAGCAGCAGTGGCCGGCGCTGGACGACACCGCCGCCGAGGTGGCATTCGTCGGCAATGGATTCCAGGTGCAGGGCCGCGGCAAGCTGGGCGGCGTGCCGGTGCGCAGTTTCCATGCCGGCATCGCCGATTACGGCGATGCGCCGCTGCAGGTACGTGCCCAGGCCACCGCCGATGCCGCGCGCCTGCTGGCGCTGCTGCGTCGCAGCCCGCTGCATGCCGAACACGCGCAGACCCTGGACAACCTGGACGCATCGGGCCCGGCACGCGCCAGCTTCGTGCTGAACCTGCCGCTGCACCGGGACGATGCCCCGGCCCGGGTCGAGGGCAGCGTGGAACTGCTGGGTGCCCGTCTTGCCGAGAAGCGCTGGAACCTGGCGTTCGAGGAGGTGCGCGGGCTGGCGCACTACGACAGCGACGGGTTTGCCGCCGCGGCGCTGGACGTGGTCCACGGTGGCCAGCGCGGCGTGCTGGCGCTGCGTGCGGGCAGCCCGCACGTGCGCGATGCGGCGCAGTCGTTCGAAGCCGACCTGCGGGTGCCGATGGCGGCGGCCGACCTGCTCGCGCGCGCGCCGTCGCTGGACTGGCTCAAGCCGTACGTGCGCGGCCGCTCGACCTGGAACCTGATGCTGGCCGTGCCGCGCGCCCGGGCCGGCGCCAGCGCCAGTGCGGACGATACCGTGGCCGGTGAACTGCGCCTGCGCTCCAATCTGGTCGGCACCCGCCTGGACCTTCCCTCACCGCTGCACAAGCCGGCCGCGCAGGCACTGGGTGCGGCGGTGAAGGTGGCCTTGCCGCTGGGCAGCGGCGATATCGACGTGGCCATGGGCCAGCGCCTGGCCATCCGCACCCGCGAGCGCAACGGCGCCACCGGCGTGCAGGTCACCCTGGGCAGCGCGACGGTGGCCGCCGAGCCGCCGGCATCGGGCATCGTCATTGGCGGGCGCACCCACGAACTGGATGCGCTGGAATGGATCGGCCTGGTCAAGGGCAGCGGTGATGGTGGGCTGCCGTTGCGCCAGGTGGACCTGCTGGCCACACGCCTGCACTTGCTCGGGGGTGAATTTGCGCAGGCACGGCTGCGCTTGCGCCCGACCCCCGGGGCGGTGGCGGTGAGCGTCGATGGCCCGGCACTGGCGGGCAGCCTGACCGTGCCGGAGCAGGACGGGTTGCCGGTGCACGGCCATTTCACCCGCTTGCACTGGCAACCGCAGGCAGCCGCGACTGCCGAGGCCGATAACGATACCGGTGCGCCGGCGCAGGCTGGCGTTGCGGCCACGGCCACAGCGGCCGCCGCCATCGCGGCGGCACCCGCAACAGGCACGGACGCCGCTGCCGCGACATCCAGCGCCGCGTCCGCGGCGGCCGCACCTGCCGGTGCACCTGGCGCTGCCGCATCCGGCGTGCCGGCCGGCAGCTTCGACCCGGCCGGCATCCCGCCGCTGGTGCTGGAGATCGACGACCTGCGCTACCGCGGTGCGGAACTTGGACGGGCCACGCTGCGCACCCGCCCGGTGGCCGGAGGCCTGCGCGTGGATGCGCTGCAACTGCGCTCGGACTGGCAGCGCACCGACATCACCGGCCAGTGGCTGGGCCAGGGCGCGGCCGCACGCACCCACCTGCAGATGCGGGTGGAGAGCGAGGACATGGGCCGCCTGGTTGCCGGCCTCGGTTACGCGGACTGGCTGGCGCGCGGCAAGGGCAGCATCGACCTGGACGCGCGCTGGCCCGGATCGCCCGCCGGCTTCCGCCTCGGCGCATTGCAAGGTGCGCTGCACATCGACGTGCGCGACGGGCAGTTGCTGGAGGTGGAGCCGGGTGCCGGGCGCGTGCTCGGCCTGCTCAGCGTGGCCCAGTTGCCGCGGCGGCTGATCCTCGATTTCCGGGATTTCTTCTCCCGTGGTTTTGCCTTCAGCCAGTTGCAGGGCAGCGTGCGTTTCGCCGATGGCGCGGCCCACACCGACGACATGCATATCGAAGGCCCCGCGGCCGACATCCTGATTCGCGGCCATACCGACCTGCGCGCGCAGCGCTTCGACCAGACCATCGACGTGCAGCCCAAGTCCGGCAACCTGCTGGCCGTGGTCGGCGCGGTGGCCGGCGGGCCGGTGGGCGCGGCCGTGGGCGCGGCGGCAAACGCGGTGCTGCGCAAACCGCTGGGCGAGATCGGCGCGCGCACCTATCGGGTCAGCGGGCCATGGAAGGAACCCAGGGTGGATGTGATCACGCGCGACCCGGCGCCGCAGGAGGAGGCGACTGCGCCACCGCCCGCCGCCGAAGACCCTGCAGCGCCCGTGCACGCTGCGCCAGCCGTTCCCGACCAGGCCGCTCCCGACCAGGCCGATGCCGGCGTGCCGCCGCGCGATTGAGATGCCGCGCACGGCACCGCCACTGCATCGCGCCGGCGGATGCGCGCGCTGTGCCTCCACATGAAGGCCGGCTGCAGGTTGCTGTCATGATAGACAGCGCGCCGATACCGCCGCAGCCCTTCCGCCCGAGTCCGCGTTGACGATGACCGCTTCCAGCCTGACCCTTGCCGAATCCCGCCTGCTGCTGCCTGGTGGCCTCGATCCCACCGGCCTGGACCGGGCTTTCAATACCTTGCTGGGGCCGGGCATCGACTTCGGCGACCTGTACTTCCAGCACGCCCGCCGCGAGAGCTGGTCGGTGGAGGACGGCATCGTCAAGGACGGCGCGCACTCCATCGAGCAGGGCGTGGGCGTGCGCGCGATCAGCGGCGAGAAGACCGGCTTCGCCTATTCGGACGACATCAACGCCGATGCCCTGCGCCTGGCCGCCGCCTCGGCGCGCGCGATCGCCCGCGACGGTGGCGCGCAACCGCCGCGGCAACTGGTGCGTACTGGCGGCCACGCCCTGTACCCGGCGCTGGACCCGGTGGACGGCATGGGCAACCAGGACAAGGTCGAGCTGCTGCGCTCGCTGGACCGGTTGCTGCGCGCGGCCGACCCGCGCGTGATCCAGGTGTCGGTGAGCCTGTCGGGCGGCGTGGATACGGTGCTGGTGGCACGCAGCGACGGGGTGCTGGCCGCCGACGTGCGTCCGCTGGTGCGGCTCAACGTGCAGGTGATCGTCGAACACCAGGGCCGCCGCGAGTCCGGCTATGCCGGCGGCGGTGGCCGCTATTCCTACGCGGAGCTGTTTTCCGGTGGCCGCCCGGAGGCGCTGGCGCGCGAGGCGCTGCGCCAGGCGCTGGTGAACCTGGAGGCGATCGACGCGCCCGCCGGCACCATGCCGGTGGTGCTTGGGCCCGGTTGGCCCGGGGTGCTGCTGCACGAGGCGGTCGGCCACGGCCTGGAGGGCGACTTCAACCGCAAGGGCACGTCCACCTACGCCGGGCGCATGGGCCAGCGGGTGGCGGCGCCGGGCGTGACCATCGTCGATGACGGCACCCTGGAGGGCCGCCGCGGCTCGCTCAACATCGACGACGAGGGCATGCCCACGCGCTGCACCACGCTGATCGAGGACGGCGTGCTGGTCGGCTACATGCAGGATTCGCTCAATGCGCGGCTGATGGGCATGGCGCCCACCGGCAATGGCCGCCGCGAGTCGTTCGCCCACCTGGTGATGCCGCGCATGACCAACACCTACATGCTCGCCGGCAACCACGACCCGCAGGAGATGATCGCCTCGGTGAAGAAGGGCCTGTACGCAGTGAACTTCGGTGGTGGCCAGGTCGACATCACCAGCGGCAAGTACGTGTTCTCGGCCACCGAGGCCTACCTGATCGAGGACGGCAGGGTCACCGCGCCGGTCAAGGGCGCGACCCTGATCGGCAACGGGCCGGAGACGATGCAGAAGGTGCGCATGGTCGGCCACGACCTGGCCCTGGACGAGGGCGTGGGCGTGTGCGGCAAGGATGGGCAGAGCGTGCCGGTGGGCGTGGGCCAGCCGTCGCTGCTGATCGACGGGCTGACCGTAGGCGGGACCCGGGCGTGAGGGCCGGCGTGGATGTGCATCGGCCCGCGCGCGGGACGGTGCTGGCCATGCCTGCGCGGGCGACACGCATGCGGCGCAGCAATGCACGGGCGTGCGGGCGCCGTGACTGGTCGGCCATGCGCATGCGGTGCGCGGGTGGCTCAGTCGTCGGTGAGGTCGTCGTCCGGCGTGTCGCCATCGCCGGGCGCAGCATCGGCATCGCTGCCGGCAGCGTGCCCCCCCAGCAGCGTGCGCAGCTCGCGGAACAGTTCGCGCGATGCGCGCGGCGGCTTGTTGCGCTTGCGCTCCTCCAGGCTGCTGCGGACAAGCTGGCGCAGGTGCTGGCGGTTGGCCGCGGGCAGCTCGTCGAGCAGTTCGCCCAGGGCGACATCGCCCTCGGCCAGCAGGCGCTCGCGCCAGGCTTCGATGCGGTGCATCAGGGCGACTTCGCGGCGGGCGGCCACGCCGTCCTCGTCGAGGGCGTCGCGGATGGCGTCGAGCGCTTCATCGTCCTCGCGCCGCATCTGCTTGGCCAGGAAGGCGAGCTGGCGCTTGCGTGCGACGTGGGCGGTGATCTTGCGGGTGTGCTCCAGGTGCGGCAGCAGGTCCTCGGGAATCGGCAGTTTCGACAGCTGGCTCGGGGTGAGGCTGGCCAGTTTTTCGGCAAGCTCAAGCACGCCCAGCGCTTCGCGGCGCTGCTGGCTGCGGCTGGGGGAGAGGAACTCACCGGTGTCTTCGTCGCGTCCGCGCATGGGGCACAGTTCTTTCGGGTGGATGCGATTCTACCTGCAAGGCCAAGGATGGCCGCGTCCCTGCGGGCAACCGTGTCTGCATCGGCGACAGTGCAAGGCAGGAGCGCTGGCTCCGGATGGGGCCGCCGCACCCTGGGGATATGGCCCACCCTTCGGGACGACATCCTGTCTTTACCAAGGCAGGAACGCAGGCTTCGGATGGGGCCGCCGCACCCCGGGGATATGGCCCACCCTTCGGGACGACATCCTGTCTTTACTCAGGGCCGTGGCACATCCATGTGCCACTTGGGCCATATCCCCGGGGTACGGCGTCCTTCGTGGCGTTGGGTTCGCGGCTGGGTTGGAGGCGCTGGTGCAGTCCTGGAGGTTGCATGCGAGTGCCGCCGCGGACCGTGCGCGCCATCGAACAACACACTTTTCCGAGGTGCAACAGGTGAACGACATCGCGCGCAATGACGACAGCCAGCAGCGGCTGGATCGGCTGGCGGAGATCTCCCAGCAGCTGCTGGCCCGCGCCCGCGCGCTGGGCGCGAGCCAGGCCGAGGTGAGCTGCAGCGAGGAGCACGGGCTCAATGTGTCGGTGCGGATGGGCGAGGTGGAAACGGTGGAGGCGTCCAACGACCGCGGCATTGCCGTGACCGTGTACGTCGGCCAGCGCAAGGGCAGCGCCAGCACCGCGGACCTGCACGAGGCAAGCCTGGAGGCGACGGTCGAGCAGGCCTGCGCCATCGCCCGTTACACCGAGGACGACCCGGCCGCGGGCCTGGCCGATGCGGCGCTGATGGCACGGCCGCAGGCGGACGGCCGCTTTCCCGACCTGGATACCTGGCATCCCTGGCGGCTGCACGCCGACGAAGCGATCGACCTGGCTCTGGCCTGCGAGGCCGCCGGGCGCCAGGCCGACGCGCGGATCAGCAATTCCGACGGCGCCTCGTTCGGCAGCGGCGAGAGCCTGTCGGTCTATGCCAACAGCCATGGCTTCATCGGCCGCGAGCGCGAGACCCAGCACTCGCTCGGGGTCGCGCTGATCGCCGGCCAGGGCGAGGGCATGCAGCGCGACGGGTGGTACAGCATCGGCCTTGCCCGCGAGGACCTGGAGGCACCGGCCGCGATCGGCCGCCGCGCCGCCGAGCGCGCCGCTGGCCGGCTGGCGCCGCGCAGCGTGCCCACCGGGCAATACCCGGTGCTGTTTGCCGCCGAGGTCGCGCGCTCGCTGGTCGGCCACCTGCTGGGCGCGGTGTCCGGCGGCGCGCTGTATCGCAAGGCCAGCTTCCTGCTCGACAGCATGGGCACGCAGCTGTTCCCGCAGTGGCTGCGCATCGATGAGCGGCCGCTGCTGCGCCACGGCCTGCGCTCCACCTGGTTCGACGGCGATGGCGTCGCCACCGCGGACAACCCGCTGGTGGTGGACGGGGTGCTGCAGCGCTACGTGCTTGGCAGCTATTCGGCGCGCAGGCTGGGCCTGGAGACCACCGCCAATGCCGGCGGCGTGCACAACCTGCAGCTCTCATCCAATGCCGGCACCCTGGAGGAGATCATGCGCGGCATGGGTCGCGGCCTGCTGGTGACCGAGCTGATGGGGCAGGGGGTCAATGGCGTCACCGGAGACTATTCGCGCGGTGCGGCGGGCTTCTGGATCGAGGACGGTACGGCCGCGTATGCGGTGGATGGGCTGACCATCGCCGGCAACCTGCGCGAGATGTTTGCCCGGATCGAGGCGGTCGGCAGCCAGCCCGACCTGCGCTCGCACGTGCGCACCGGGCCGATTCTGGTAGGTGAAATGACCGTTGCCGGCGCGGATTGAGTATCCTCCCCGGCGGGGAGTGCCGGACGGCGCCGCCACCTTCAACACACTATCGGGGAACAAGATGAGCGAATTCGACAACGTTACCGCACCGCCGCCCGCGCCGGAGGGTGCTGCGCCGCAGGACCAGCGCACCATGGCGCTGCTGGCCCACCTGCTGGGCATCATCACCGGCTTCATCGGCGCGCTGGTCATCTGGTTGGTCAGCAAGGACGACGCCGCCAAGGGGTTCGTCACCGACCAGGCCAAGGAAGCGCTGAACTTCCAGATCACCCTGTTCATCGGCTACGTCGTGGCCTGGGTGCTTTCGTTCATCCTCATCGGCCTGCTGGTGTTCCCGGTGCTGATGATCGCCAACCTGGTCTTCAGCATCCTCGGTGGCATGAAGGCCAACAACGGCGAGGCCTACCGCTACCCGTTCGCGCTCCGCCTGATCAAGTGATCGGGTAGGGCGTCAGCGACACGGATGCACGCGGGGCCCGGGAAACCGGGCCCCGTTTTCGTTGCGGGACTCGCGTCAAGGCCGCCCCTGCACGTCGTGCGGGATGCCAGGGCCGTGCGCCCCGCATATATGTTGTGCTGTTCGCCGGTGACCGCCATGGGAAACCGCCAGCCGACGGCCCGTCAGGCACAGTGGTCTGCATTGTGCTGTTGTAGGAGCCGGTCTCGCCGGCGACCGTCATGGGAAACCGCCTGCCGACGACCCGTCAGGCATGGTGGTCGCCGGCAAGGCCGGCTCCTACCGCACGCCGCCTCAATGCGTGCGGGTGACTGCCAGCCGACCCAGCGCGGCGAGGGTGGCGGCGCGGTCGCCGAGCGGAGCCAGGGCATCATCCATGTCCACCGCCAGTTGCTGCAGGCGCAGCCGCGCGCCGTCCATGCCCAGCAGCGCCGGGTAGGTGGCCTTGGCCTGGGCCGCGTCCTTGCCGGCGGTCTTGCCCAGTTGCTCGGAGCTGCCTTCCACATCCAGCAGGTCGTCGCGCACCTGGAAGGCCAGGCCGAGCGCGGCGGCGAAGCCATCCAGCCGGGCCAGGACCGCGGGATCCGCGGTGGCGGCCAGTGCGCCCATGCGCACCGCCGCGCGGATCAGTGCGCCGGTCTTGAGTGCATGCATGCGCTCAAGCCGCGCCAGGGCGTCGCCGCCGAACATCTGGCGACCTGCTGCGTCCTTGCCGGTGGTCGACAGCGCGGGCGCGCTGGCGGCCGGCTGGCCGCGTGCGCTCCCGGTGGCGTCGATGTCCAGGGCCTGGCCGCCGCACATGCCGGCGGCACCGGCGGCGTCGGCCAGCGCGTGCACCCAGTCGATGCGCAACTGCGCAGGGGCCGGGGCCGCCGCCAGGGCGGTGAAGGCCAGGGTCTGCAGGGCATCGCCGGCCAGGATCGCGGTGGCCTCGTCGAAGGCCACGTGCACGGTGGGGCGGCCGCGGCGCAGGTCGTCATCGTCCATGGCCGGCAGGTCGTCATGCACCAGCGAGTAGGCGTGGACCAGTTCCACCGCCGCCGCCGGCGCGTCCAGCAGGGCCTGGTCCGCGCCCAGCGCGGTGCCGGTGGCATAGACCAGCAGCGGGCGCATGCGCTTGCCACTGCCCAGCGCGGCGTGGCGCATGGCCGCATGCAGGCGCGATGGCGCGGCGGCCGGGTCCGGCAGCAGGCGTTCGAGGGTGGCTTCGGTGCGCGTGGCCCAGCGCCCGAATGCCTCAGGCGCCATCGTCGGCGGCGAAGGGGCGGGCGGTGTCGGGCTGGTCGGGGTCGGCGAGCAGGCGCACGCGCAGCTCGGCATGCTCCAGCGCGCCCTGGCACTGGCGGTACAGGCCGACGCCGCGCTCGTAGGCGGCCAGCGAGTCTTCCAGGGTCATCTCGCCCTGTTCCATCTTCTCGACCAGTTGCTCCAGCTCGTCCAGCGAGTGTTCGAACTGGGCCACCTGGGAGGTGTCGGGGGTGGTGTCCTTGGGCATGTGCGAAGTGTGCGCGGTGCAACCGGGGGGGTCAACGCGCCGCCGCAGCGGTCCCGGGCGGATACCAGGCCAGGTGGAGGTGGTGCGCGCGCAGCCAGCGGGTCATGTCGTCAGCCCAGGCCACGTCGCCGGCGGCCAGCAGGCGGCCATCGTCGCCGCACAGCAACGGCAGGTGGGCACGTCGCCAGGGCGGCACGCCGCGCGCCTGCAGGACATGCTTGAGCGTGTGCGAGTGCCCGCGCCCGGGAAGGACGATGCGTTCGCCACCGCGCCGCGGGTGCACCAGCAGCGGCGACGCGAAGCCGGTGGCGGAAGGCCGGCCCGCGTCGTCGCGCAGGAGCAGGCGGCCACCGTCGGGAAGATCCAGCGCTGCGCGGCCGTCCCAGCGCGCGCTCCATTGCGGCGGCAGCGGTGCACGCAGCACGTCGGCGTGGAGCAGGTCGCGCCAGCGCGTGATCCGCGCGCCTGCCCAGGCCAGGGTGGGGCGGGCGTCGGCGCGGGCTGCGAGCAGCTCGTGCTCGATCCGTTCCACGCCGCGTCCAGGCAGGCGCGGCAGGCCCAGCTGCCGCACCCACAGCCGCAGCAACCGCGCGCGGCGGGTGGCGGGCAGGCTGCGCAGGCCGTCGACGCGCAGGGCATGCGGGTCGTCGCCGCTGTGCAGGCGCAGCAGATGCCGGTCGTCGGCCTCCAGCAAGGCGTCGGCCTGCGCGCACAGGCTGGCGCTGCGTGCCAGTGCCTGGCCGGCATGGGGCCAACGCCCGCCCAGCACCGGCAGCACGTGCAGGCGCAGGTAGTTGCGGTCCGGGTCAGCGCTGGCGTTGCTGGGGTCCTCGACCCACTCCAGCGCGTGCGCATGTGCGTATGCATGCAGGGTTTCGCGCGCGGTCCACAGCAGCGGACGCCAGTGCCATCCGTGGCCCAGGCGGCGCAGTGGACGCATCGCGCCCAGTCCTTCCGGGCCGGACGCACGCAAGGCGCGCAGCAGGAAGGTTTCGGCCTGGTCATCCAGGTGATGCGCGGTGACCAGCACGTCGCCCGGTGCCAGTGCGGCCATCAATGCGGCATAGCGGGCCTGGCGTGCGGCGGCTTCCAGGCCGGCGCCGCTATCGCGGGCGACCTCCACGTGGCGCACGTCCAGCGGAATGCCCAACCGCAGTGCCTGCTGCCGGCAATGCTCCGCCCAGGCGTCGGCCGCAGGCTGCAGCCCGTGATGCACATGCACGGCGCGCACGCGGTGCGCCGCTTCGGCGGCCAGGCGGTGGAGCAGGGCGGTGGAATCCAGGCCGCCGCTGAAGCCGACGACCCAGGCACCTTGCAGGCCCTGCAGGTCCTCCATGGGGAGCGGCAGCGGCGGCAGGTCCGAAGGCATGGCGGCCATGGTACCCGCGCCGGCAGTACCGTTCAGGGCTGTGCCGGCACGGCCGCAGCGCCAGCCGAATGCAGCTGCGCGCACGCGGCCACCGCTGCGCCGGGTGCGTGGCACAGGCGGTCGCCGATCCGCTGCAGGTAGGCGGTCAGCGATGGCGGCGGCGCCTCCAGGCCTGCGGCCAGCCCATGCGCCCGTAGCAATGCATCGCCGGCCGCCGCTGCATCGCCTTCGGCGAGCAGGGCCTCGGCCAGGGTGGCCAGGGTCGAGGGGTGCCGGGAGTGCGGCGAGGTGTAGACCCGGTCGGCCATTGCCGCCGCGCGCGTGGCCGTGGCTGCGGCGCCGGCCGGCTCGCCGGTGGCGACCAGCAGCCGCGCCACGTTGCTCAGCCCGACCACCACTGAGGGATGGTCGCCGCTGAAGACGCGCTCGCGCACCGCCAGCGATTGCCGGTACAGCGCCAGCGCGCCGGCCACGTCCCCCTGGTCTTCGGCCAGCATGCCGCGATTGCCCAGGACGATGGCCAGGTCCGGGCCGCCTTGCGGATGCAGTTGCTCGAACTCGGCCTGGGCCTGCCGGTACAGGGCGTCCGATTGCGCGTACTGCTCGCGTGCGTGCGCCACCTGCGCAAGGTTGGAAAGCAGGTTGGCGTGGTCGGCATCCGGCCCGGCGCGCCGATGCGCCGATTGCCACAGGGCCAGCGCGCGCTCCAGCATCGTGGCGGCCTCTTCGTACCGGTCCTGGGTCATGTAGAGCATGCCGAGATTGCTGACCAGGTAGAGGTGGACGGGATCGTGCTGCAGGCCGGCACGTTCGCTGCGCGCGATGCCGTCGCGGTACAGCGCCTCGGCCTCGCCGATGCGGCCCTGGGCGTGGCGCAGCCCGGCCAGCCCTTCGACGATGCGCAGGGTGCGCACATCGGCAGCGCCGAACATGCGCTGGCTATCGTGCAGCGCACGCTCCAGCTGCGGCGCGGCCTGTTCCAGGCGGAAGCGGCTGAGCATGCTGTAGCCGATGCCGAAGCGCAGTTCGGCGGACAGGTCCGGGCGGTCGGGGAAGTGCTGGTCGATGCGGGCGGCGGCGGCATCGAGGGCCTGGCTCAGGGTCAGTTCGGCGCCGCTTTCGTACGGGTCGGAAGTGGAGAGCACGTCGAGCAGGAATGCATTGACCTGGCGCATGTCCTCCGCCGCGCCTGCGGCCTTGCGTGCCTGCCACGCGGCGCCGGCGGTGGCGGCCAGCACGGCGACCACCGCCAGTGCCCCCAGCGCGGTGCCGGCACGATGGCGGCCGACGAACTTCGTGGTGCGGTACCAGGCCGAATCCGGGTGGGCGAGCACCGGGCGGCCCTGGAGATGGCGATGCAGGTCGTCGGCCAGCTCCTGGGCTGAGCCGTAGCGGCGGTCCAGGTCCTTGTGCATGGCCTTGGCGACGATGCGCTCCAGGTCGCTGCTGAGCCGGGCGCTGCGCCGGCGCCGTTCCGATGCGGCCAGTGGTGCGGCCGATACCGCCTGCCGCAGCGGCCGTGGCTGGGTGTGGCAGATGGTGCGCTCGGCCTCGGCGGGGCTGAGCCCCTCCAGGGCATAGGGGCGCACGCCAGCCAGCAACTGGTACAGGACCACGCCCAGCGAATACACGTCCGAGCGCGTGGTCGCCGGTTGCCTGCGGACCTGCTCCGGGCTGGCGTAGGCCGGGGTCATCGCGGTCAGCGTGGTCAACGCCGGGCCCGCTGCCGCGTCCCCTGCATCGAGCATGCGCGCGATGCCGAAGTCGAGCAGCCTGGGCTCGCCATCGGTGCCGACCAGGATGTTCTCCGGCTTCAGGTCACGGTGCACGATGAGGTGGCGATGGGCTTCCTGCACGCCGTCGCAGACCTTGCAGAACAGGCGCACGCGCGCGGCCACGTCGAGTGCGGCGCGCTCGCAGTACTCGATCAGCGACACGCCCCCTTCCACGTACTCCATCGCCAGCCACGGAATGCCGGAGGCGGTGCTGCCGCCATCGAGGATGCGGGCGATGTTGGGGTGGGTGAGCCGGGCCAGCAGCAGGCGCTCGTTTTCGAAACGGGTAACCAGCTGCGCCAGCAGCGCCGGGTCCGCGCCCGGATGCAGCGGCCGGATCAGCTTGACCGCCACCTGCTGTTCGTAGGCGCGATCCACGCGATGGGCCAGGTGGACCACGCCCATGCCGCCACTGTCGATGCGCGCCGCAAGCTGGAACGGCCCCACCCGCTCGCCGGGCTGCGGGAAGCCGTCGGGAACCGGCATGGCCGGTGGATGTTCGAGGAAGTCGCCGAGGCTGGATTCGGATTCCAGCAGGCGCACGACGCGCCGGCGCAGCCCGTCCGGCATGGACTGCGCATGCAGCCACGCCAGGCGGTCGGGCGCGGGCCGTTCGAGCGCGCGCTCCAGCCACTGCAGGGCCTGCATCTCGGTCGATGGGTTCATGCGCCGTTCCCCGGCCGGCGCGACCGGCCGGCGCAGCGACGCTAGCAGACGGCGGCCGCCCGGCCCAAGTGCCGGCGCGTGCAGGCCGCTGCTAGACTCGATCGGTGAACGGGGAATTCACCACGTGGCTGTCGCGCTGGCGGCAAGGCGACCTGGCCGCGCGCGACCGGCTGGTCGATGCGGTGTACCCGGAGCTGCGCGCGATCGCGCAGCGCCAGCTCGGCAACGAGCGCATCGGGCACACCCTGCAGGCCACCGCGCTGGTCAACGAGGCCTATCTGCGGCTGAGTGGGCTGGACCGGATCGAATGGCGTGACCGGGTGCATTTCGTACACATGGCCGCGCGGGTCATGCGCGAGGTATTGGTGGACCACGCGCGCCGGCGCGCAGCACTCAAGCGCGACGGTGGCGAGCGGGTGTCGTTGACCGCACTGGAACTGGCCGATGGCGCCGGCAGCGTGGACATCACCGCCCTCGACGGCGCGCTCGAAGCGCTGCAGCGGCTGGATCCGGACAAGGCCCGGCTGGTCGAGTTGCGCTATTTCGGCGGGCTCACCATCGAGGAGACGGCCGAGGCGCTGGGCAGTTCGCCGGCCAGCGTGAAGCGGCACTGGCAGGTCGCCCGCACCTGGTTGTTCGAGGCGCTGTCCGGGCCGCATTGAGTGCGCTGGCGGCGGGTGGCCGGTGGCCGGGTGCCTGCGAAGTGAGCCGATTCTGTCGTGTCCTGCGCCTTGGGTCAGGAAGGGGCCATTCGCCCTGCCTGGAGACCGACATGCAAGATGCACGGGGCGTTGCAGCGCTGGATCGACGCGGCACTTCCATCATCCATCCTGGCGGCGGCGCGGCACGGGCAGCGGCCCGCCGCGCCGATCCCCATCGCCGCCATGGCCGGGCCGTGGCCCTCGTGCTGGTTGCGTGGTGGTGCCTCGTCCCGGGCGGAGCCTGGGCACAGGACGGCTTCAGCCGCGGCGCTTCGGGGCCGGCAACGCAATCGCGGCCGTATATTGCCCCGCCGCCACAGGTACAGGCACAGCCGCCGCGGGCCGCCCAGGCCGGCGACAGCGCGGGCGAAGCGCAGGATTTCGGCGTTGCGCCGACCGCGCAGCTGCGTCCGTCCGACCAGCTCGGCGGGCCGACGCCAACCTCCATCCCCGGCGGCAAGGTCATCGCCACCCGGCAGCTGGCGCAGCTGCTGCAGGGCGGGCAGGGCGGGCCCATGCTGCTGCACGCCTACGCCAGCATGGAGCACCTGCCCGGCGCGATCGCGGTGATGCCGGCCGCCCAGGGCGGCACGTTCGAGGACGAGGTGCAGCGCGGCTTCGGCCAGTACCTGCAACAGGCCACCGGCGGCGACACCTCGCGGATGCTGGTGTTCTATTGCGGCGGGCCGCGGTGCTGGGGCTCCTACAACGCCTCGCTGCGGGCGATCCGCCTGGGGTACCGCAACGTGCACTGGTACCGCGGCGGACTGGAAGCCTGGCGCCAGGCCGGCTTGCAGGTGAAGACCGTGCCGGTCCAGCACGGCGCAGCACCGTAGCCGCCGTGCGCCGCCTGCTGAGCCGATCGGCGTGCATTCCACGCCTTGTGTGGGGAAAGGCGATGTCCGTCGCCGGGAGCGCTGGCGTGGAGAACACAGGCATGGGCAAGACGATCTGGATGCTGCCGGCGGCTCTGCTTGCGCTGGCGCTGGTGGCGTGCGGCGGCCGCCCGGGGCAGGACGCCTCCGGTGCTGCGGGCGCGATGGATGCAGGCGACGATGGCGGCGGCATCCTCGGCGCGGCCAGGCAGGCCCTGTCGTCGGTGGACGTGGATACCCTGCGCCTGGAGCCGGCGCAGATCATCGACGATGCCGGCTTCCAGCAGCCGATGGTGGCCACCCGGCTGCTGGTACCTGCGGGCTGGCAAACCAGTGGCGGCATCCGCTGGAACGACGGCGCCGAGTGCTACTCGGGACAGATGCGCGCCGCCTGGGGCGCGGTCGCGCCGGACAACGCCAGCGTGATCGAAGTGCTGCCGGCATTCGCCTGGCAGGTGCAGGGCACGGAAATCCCGACCGACCCGTGTCCGGTGGCGCCATACCGCTCGGCGCGCGAATTCCTCGAGGCCGTGGCCCGGCAGGCGCGCCCGGGCGCGCGCGTGCTCGACTACAGCGATTGGCCGGAACTGGCGCAGGCGACCGAGCAGCGGCTGCAGCAGCAGGGTGATCCGCCGCAGCCCGGCCAGCAGCGCCAGATCGACGCCGGCCGGCTGCTGATCGGCTACCAGGCCGACGGCATGGACATGCGCGAGGTCCTGGCCGCCCCGGTGGTGCTGTCCTCGCTGGGCAACAAGGTGTCCGGCAGCGTCGGCCGGGTCACCACGTACCGTGCGCCCAACGGCCGGCTGGACCTGGACCTGCTGGATCGGGTGGTCGAATCCATCGAGGACGACCCGCAGTGGTTCTCCATGGCCAAGCAGCGGATGATGGCCAACGTCCAGCGCTACTTCACCGCGCAACGCCGCGACATCGATGCCTGGCACGCGCGGCGCATGGCCGAGATCAACGCGCGCGGCGAGGCTGACCGGGCCGCGATCCGCTCGCAGACGATCCGCGACGTGGCCGCCATCCGCAGCCAGACCCACGCCAACACCATGGCCACCAACGACCGCATCCACGCCCGCAGCATCGACGGCATCTACGAGCGCAATGCCTACGTCGGCACCGATGGCGGCACGGTGCACAGCTCGATCCATGGCGGCGCACGGGTGTTCCAGGACAACGACAATCCGCGCAATGCCTGGAGTACCGACGACCCCTACGTGCAGCCGTCCAACGCGACCGAACTTGAGCGGATACGGTGAATCGACGGGTGCGCGCGCGGCTCAGGCCGCGTCGTAGGCCCCATAGCCACGCAGGCGCTGGTAGCGGCGCTGCAACAGGTCCTCCACCGGCAACTGTTCCAGCGTGTCCAGTTCGTTGAGCAGCACCGCCTTGAGCCGGCGCGCCATCTGCCGCGGGTTGCGGTGGGCACCGCCGGTGGGTTCGCGCACCACCTTGTCGACCAGGCCCAGGCCCTTGAGCCGCTTGGCGGTCAGGCCCAGCTGCTCGGCCGCGTCCTTGGCCTTGGCCGCATCCTTCCACAGGATCGAGGCGCAGCCCTCGGGCGAGATCACCGAGTAGGTGCTGTATTCGAGCATCACCGTGCTGTCGCCCACGCCAATGGCCAGCGCACCGCCGGAGCCGCCTTCGCCGATCACCGTGCACACCACCGGCGTGCGCAGCTCGGCCATCTCCAGCAGGTTGCGGGCAATGGCCTCGGACTGGCCGCGCTCCTCGGCATCGATCCCGGGCCAGGCGCCCATGGTGTCGATGAAGGTCAGCAGCGGCAGGCCGAAGCGTTCGGCCATCTTCATCAGGCGCAGTGCCTTGCGGTAGCCCTCCGGCTTGGGCATGCCGAAATTGCGCTTGATCTTTTCCTTGTTGTCGCGGCCCTTCTGGTGGCCGATCACCATCACCGCGCGTCCGTCGATCCTGGCCAGGCCACCGACGATGGCCTTGTCGTCGGCAAACGCACGGTCACCGGCCAGTTCGTGGAACTCGTCGCAGATCACCCGCAGGTAGTCCAGGGTGTAGGGCCGGGCCGGGTGGCGCGAGAGCTGGGAGATCTGCCAGGAGCTGAGGTCGCGGAAGATCTGGGCGGTGCGCCTGCGCAACTTGTCCTGCAGGGCGTGCACCTCGGCGTCCACGTTGACGGCCGGGCCGGTGCTGGCATTGCGCAGTTCCTGGATCTTGGCTTCCAGGTCGGCGATGGGCTGCTCGAAATCGAGGTAATTCGGGTTCATCGGGAACCGGGTCGTACAGGAAGCAGGCAGTGTAGCCGAACGTCCCGGCCGGGACCGGACCCGGGCGGATGGTGCGCCTGGCCCAGGCGGCCGCTCAATGCGCCCAGGGCCGCCCGATCGCGACCTTCACCGCGCGCACGCCCGGTTGCGCGCGCAGGGCGTCCAGCAGCGGCGGCGCCACCCGCACCGCGTTGCCGCCGTTGAGGTCGAGCACGCCGGTCACGGCCTGGCCCTCGCGGCCGACCTGCAGGTGCAGGCGCAATGGCGTGACGCCGGGGCGATGCCGGGCCAGGACGGTGTCGATCTGCTGCCAGGCCTGCGGATCGCGCAGGTCCACGCGCAGTGACAGGCGCTGCGCGTGCTGGGCGCACAGGTGCTCGAAATCCCAGGCCTGCTTCAGGCGCAGGCTCCAGCCGCCGTTGAATTCGTCCTCGCGCAGGCCGCCCTGCACGATCAATACGCGGTCGCGCACCAGCAGGCTGGACAGGTCGGCCGCCGCTTCGGCGAACACGCCGCATTCGAGCCGGCCGCGGCCGTCCTCCAGTTGCACGAACACCTGGCTGTCGCCCTTGCGGCGGATGCCGACCACCAGGCCCGCCACCACCACCTGCACTTCCGGGCGCCAGCCGCGCTTTTCGCCCTGCGGTGCCGCGCCCCACAGGCGGTCCAGCTCGCCCAGGTCGGCGCCGACCAGTTGCCGCACTTCCTCGCGGTACGGGTCGAAGGGATGGCCGCTGAGGTAATGGCCCAGGGTGTCGCGTTCGCCGTCCAGCAACTGGCGCAGGCTCCATTCCTGCGCCTCGGGCAGCTCCAGTGCCAGCGCCGGGCCGGCATCGGCAGAGGGCATGCCGAACAGCGAGACCTGGCCGGCGGCCGCCTCCCTGGCCATCTGGTCGGTGGCCTTCATCACTTCGGGCAATTGCAGCATCAGGGTGGCGCGGTTGCGGCCCAGCGCATCCATCGCGCCTGCATTGACCATCGCCTCCAGCGCACGCCGGTTGAGCTTGGTTGAATCCACCCGCCGGCAGAAATCCAGCAGGTCGCGGTAGTCGCCGCCGTGCTCGCGCTCGGCCACGATCACCTCGCACAGGCCACGGCCCACGCCCTTGATCGCGCCCAGGCCGTAGCGCACGGTGGTCGCGTCCACCGCCTCGAACATGTAGCGCGAGTCGTTCACCGTCGGCGGCAGCACGGTCAGGCCCAGCCCGCGCGCCTCGGCCAGGAAGTCGACCACCTTCTCGGTCTTGTCCATGTCCGAGGACAGGGTGGCGGCCATGAACTCGGCCGGGTAGTGCTTCTTCAGCCACGCGGTCTGGTAGGCGACCAGCGAGTAGGCGGCGGCGTGCGACTTGTTGAAGCCGTAGCCGGCGAACTTCTCCATCAGGTCGAAGATCTCGTCGGCCTTCTTCTGGTCGACCCCGCCGCCGGCCGCGCCCTCGCGGAAGATCTCGCGGTGCTTGGCCATCTCGGCCGGCACCTTCTTGCCCATCGCCCGGCGCAGCAGGTCGGCGCCGCCCAGCGAGTAGCCGCCGACGATCTGCGCCATCTGCATGACCTGCTCCTGGTAGACCATGATCCCGTAGGTCTCTTCGAGCATCGCCCGGGTGCGCGGATCCGGATATTCGAACTCCTCCGCGCCGTGCTTGCGCGCCACGAACGAGGGGATCATCTCCATCGGCCCGGGCCGGTACAACGCGTTCAGCGCGATCAGGTCCTCGAAGCGGTCGGGCCTGGCATCCTTCAGCGCGCGGCGCATGCCCGGCGATTCGAACTGGAACACCGAGCCGGTATTGCCATTGGCGAACACGTCGCGGTACACGCTGGCGTCGTCCAGCGGCAGGGTGGCGATGTCCAGTGGCGGGATGTCGGCGCGGGCATGGCGCTGGTTGATCGCCTTCACCGCCCAGTCGATGATCGTCAGCGTGCGCAGGCCGAGGAAGTCGAACTTGACCAGCCCGATGGCCTCCACGTCGTCCTTGTCGAACTGGGTGACCGGGTTGCGGCCCAGGCCGTCGCGGTCATGTTCGGCGAACAGCGGGCAGAACGTGTGCAGCGGTTCGGGCGCGATGACCACGCCGCCGGCGTGCTTGCCGGCGTTGCGGGTGAGGTCTTCGAGCTGGCGCGCCAGGTCGATCAGGTCGCGCACGTCCTCCTCGGCCTCGTAGCGCCCGATGAGCTCGTCCGAGCGCATCTCGCTGTCCTTGCCTTCGCCCATCGCATCCTTGAGCGAGATGCCCAGGATGTTGGGGATCAGCTTGGCCACGCCGTCGACGAATCCGTAGGGGAAGCCGAGCACGCGGCCGGTGTCGCGCACCACCGCCTTGGCCGCCATGGTGCCGTAGGTGATGATCTGGCTGACCCGGTCGCGGCCGTACCTGGCGGCGACGTAGTCGATCACCTCGTCGCGCCGGTCCATGCAGAAGTCGATGTCGAAGTCGGGCATCGACACGCGTTCGGGGTTGAGGAAGCGCTCGAACAGCAGGTTGTACGGCAGCGGGTCCAGGTCGGTGATCTGCAGTGCCCAGGCCACCAGCGAGCCGGCACCCGAGCCGCGCCCCGGGCCGATCGGGATGCCCTGGGCCTTTCCCCACTGGATGAAGTCGGCAACGATCAGGAAGTAGCCGGGAAACCCCATCTCGATGATGGTGTCCAGCTCGAAATCCAGCCGCGCGATGTAGTCCTCGCGGGTGCGGCCCGGGGCCAGCGGGTTCTTCTGCAGGCGCTGTTCCAGACCGTCGTGGGCCTGCCTGCGGATCCAGCTTTCCAGGGTCTGGTCGGACGGCACCGGGTAGGCAGGCAGCGCGTACTTGCCCAGGGTCAGCTCGAGATTGCAGCGACGCGCCAGCTCCAGGGTGTTGTCCAGCGCGTCCGGCACGTCGGCGAACAGGCTGGCCATGTCTTCGGCCGACTTCAGGTATTGCTGCGCGCTGTAGTCGCGCGGGCGCTTGGGGTCGTCCAGCACCCGGCCCGACGCGATGCACACGCGTGCCTCGTGCGCATCGAAGCCGGATGCATCCAGGAAGCGCACGTCATTGGACGCCACCACCGGGATCCCGCGCGCGGCCGAGGCGTGCAGGGCGAAGGCGTTGAATGCGTCCTCGCCGTCGCGGCCGGTGCGCACCAGCTCCAGGCACAGGTTGCCGTCGAAGGCGCGCTGCCAGTCGAGCAGTTGCTGCTCGGCCAGGTCGTGGCGGTGCTCGGCGGCCAGGCGCCCGGCCAGGCTCTCGCGCCCGGCCAGCAGCACCAGCCCCTGGCTGCACTCGCGCAGCCATTGCGGCGTCACCACCACGCCGCCCTCGGTGCGGTGGCCTTCCATCCATGCGCGGCTGAGCAGGTGCGAGAGGTTGAGATAGCCGGCGTGGTCGCGCACCAGTGCGGTGATCCGCCACGGCGCCTCGCCGGGCCCGGACGCCACCGCCAGGTCGGCGCCGGCGATGGGCTTGATGCCCACCGCTTCGGCGGCCTTGTAGAACTTGATCAGGGCGAACAGGTTGTTGAGGTCGGTCACCGCCAGTGCCGGCAACCCCAGTTCCACCGCCCGGCTGAGCAGGTTGGCCTGTTTGGCCTTGGCCGGATCGGCGTGATCGGGTTTGTCAGGCACGCGGATGGTCGAGTCCGCAAGCGAAAACTCGGTGTGGACGTGGAGGTGGACGAACCCGGACATGCGCGCCGAGGGTACCGGCGGGGGGGAGGGGGGACAAGGCTTGACCGCGGCGCGCGCACGGGCGCGTAGGCGGCACCGGGCGGATCGGCCATCATGCCCGGGTCCTGCCACCGGAACCGCCCATGCAGCCAGTTGGCTCCCCCCTGCAGCCCACCGCCCCCGCGCAGCGCATCGCCATCCTTGATGCCCTGCGCGGTTTCGCCCTGTGCGGCATCCTGCTGATGAACATCGAGACCTTCGTGATGCCGGTGCTGGCATCCACCAGCGGCCTGGACCCGACGTTGACCGGTGCCGACCGGGTGGCCGATGCGCTGGTCTACTTCCTTGTCCAGGGCAAGTTCTACGTCCTGTTCTCGCTGCTGTTCGGGATGGGCTTTGCGGTGATGTCGCAGCGTGCCGAGGCGGCGGGCCGCCCGTTTTCCGGGATCTACTGGCGCCGTGGCCTGGTCCTGCTGGGCATCGGCCTGGTCCATGCGCTGCTGGTGTGGTCCGGCGACATCCTGGTGCTGTACGCGCTGCTGTCGTTCCTGCTTTTGGCGTTCCGCCATCTGTCCGCGCGCTGGCTGGGCTGGCTGGGGGCGCTGGCCTGCCTGGTCGGCCCGGCGCTGGTGCTGTTGCTGGGGCTGATGGCCTGGGTGGCGGCGCAGGCGCCGGACATGGCCGCCGAGTGGAACGATGCGATGGCCACCCAGGCCGGGGACATGCGCCAGCTCACCGCCGACGCGCTGCATGCCTACGGTCCCGCGGGCAGCTACACCGAGGCCGTGGTGCAGCGTGGGCGCGAGGTTGCGCTGTTCATGTCCGGGTTGCCGGTGTTCGGGCCGCTGGTGTTCGGCGTGTTCCTGCTGGGTGCGGCGTTTGCGCGCAGCGGTGCGATTGCCGCCCCGGAGCGGCACCGGCGCCTGTTCGCATTGCTGCGCTGGCTGGCATTGCCGGCGGGGCTGGCGCTGATGGGCGCCTCGATGGCCGTCACCCCGACCTTGCCGGCCGACCGCCTGGACCTGGAATCGATGCTGGCCCAGGCGCTGTCGCTGCTGGCCAGCGTGCTGATGTGCCTGGGTTACGTGGGCTGGCTGGTGCGCCTGCTGCGCAGCGGCGTTGGCGCGCGTGTGGGCGCGTGGTTCGCACCGGCCGGGCGCATGGCCCTGACCAACTACCTGGTGCAGTCGGTGGTGTGCACGCTGCTGTTCTACGGCTATGGCCTGGGCTTGCTGGGGCAACTGCCGCGCGCCTGGCAGGTGCCGTTCGTGCTGCTGCTGTTCGCGCTGCAGGCCATCGCCAGCCACCTGTGGCTGTCGCGCATGCGCTTTGGCCCGGTGGAATGGCTGTGGCGCTCGCTGACCTACCTGCAGCTGCAGCCGATGCGGCTGCGCAGCTGACGCCGGCAGCCGACGCCCGCGCAGGCACGGACGCGACACTGTTTTCCGGCGCAACCGGGTTCGGTCCAGCCCGGCCGCTCCGCTAGAATCGTCCGGTGAACTCCCCCCCAGACGATGTCCTGATCCTCGGCGGCGGTGCCATCGGCCTGGCCACGGCACTGGCGCTGCTGGAGGCGGGCCGTGGCGTGCGCGTGCTCGAAGCGGCCACCATCGGCGGCGCCACCTCGCACGGCAACTGCGGCACCATCACCCCCAGCCACGCCCCGCCGCTGGCCGCGCCGGGCGTGCCGCTGCGCGCGCTGCGCTGGATGTTCACTCCGGATGCGCCGCTGTACCTCAAGCCGCGCATGGATCCGGTGCTGTGGCGTTGGCTGGTGCGGTTTGCCGGGCGCTGCAACATGCGCGACTGGCTGGCCGCCACCGGCGCCCGCGCGGCCATCCTCAACGACTCGCGCAGCCGGTTGAAGGGGTGGATCGACCAGTACGGGCTGCAGTGCGAGTTCGTGGAGAGCGGGCTGGACTACGTGTTCCGCGACCGCGCCAACTTCGAGCACTACCTGGCCCAGTGCGAGGCACTGGCCGCGGTCGGCATCCGCACCGAGGCGATCGACGGCGCCGATTACCTGCGCCAGGAGCCGGCCCTGCGCGAGGGCCTGGTCGGCGCGCTGCACTTTCCCGACGACGCCCACCTGCGCCCGGACCGTTACACCGCCGAACTTGCGCGGGTGGTGCGCGCACGCGGCGGCGTGATCGAGGAAGGCTGCCGTGCGCAGGCACTGCAGCCGCATGCCGATGGCGTGGAGGTGACCGTGGCCGACGGCAGCCAGCGCCACGGCCGCGAGCTGGTGGTGGCCACCGCCTCGTGGACCCCGGCGCTGGTCAAGCCGCTGGGCCTGAAGGTGCCGATCCAGCCGGGCAAGGGCTACTCGATCACCTGGTCGCGCCCGGCCCTGGCCCCGCGCCGGCCGCTGGTGCTGAAGGATCGCTCGGTGTTCGTCACCGCCTGGCAGGACGGTTTCCGCCTGGGCAGCACGATGGAGTTCTCCGGCTACGACAGCACGCTCAACACGGTGCGCCTGGCCGCGCTGGAGCGCGCCGCGCACGAGTACCTGCACACGCCGGCCGGCCCGGAACTGCGCGAGAAATGGTATGGCTGGCGGCCGATGACCTGGGACGACCTGCCGGTGCTGGGCCGCACCCCGCGCCACCCTCACGTGTGGTTGGCGGCCGGACACGGCATGCTGGGCATCAGCATGAGCGTGGCCACCGGCCAGCTCATCGCCGACCTGGTCACCGGCCGCGCGCCGGCCATCGACCCTGCGCCCTACCGGGTGGAGCGCTTCCAGTAAGGAGAGAGCCGCATGAGCCAGCGCCGCGACCCAACCCCTGTCCAGGCCGACTTCGACCTGGTCGTGATCGGCGGTGGCTCCGGCGGGCTGGCCGGCGCCTTCCGCGCCGCCGGGCATGGTGCGCGGGTGGCGCTGCTGGAACCAGGCGAGTTCGGCGGCACCTGCGTCAACCTCGGCTGCGTGCCGAAGAAGGCGATGTGGCTGGCCGCCGACCTGGCCGGGCGCATCGCCCTGGCTGCCGACCTGGGCTTCGACCTGGCGCTGCCGCCCACCCTGGACTGGGAGGCGCTGGTGGCGCATCGCCAGCGCTACATCGGCAACATCCACGCCAGCTATCGGCGGCGCCTGGACGAGGCCGGCATCGTGACCATGCCGTGCCGGGGCCGCCTGCTCGATGCGCATACCGTGCAGACCGGCGACGGCGTGCAACTTCGCGCCGGGCGGGTGCTGCTGGCCACCGGCGCGCACGCGCAGCGTCCGTCGATTCCCGGCGCCGGGCTGGGCGGCGTGTCCGACGATTTCTTCGACCTGCGCCATGCGCCCGGGCGCGTGGCCCTGGTGGGTGGCGGCTACATCGCGGTGGAGCTGGCCGGCGTGCTGCAGGGCCTGGGCAGCAAGGTGGAGATCTTTGCCCGCGGCCCGCGCCTGCTCTCGCAGATGGATGGGCAGGTGGTGGCGCAGTTGCAGGAGGACATGCGCGCCCATGGCGTGCGCCTGCACCTGGAAGCCTCGGTGCATGCGCTGGAGGACGAGGACGGGCGCGTGCGCGTGCGCCACAAGGGCGGCCTGGATGGCACGGTGCCCGGGACGTTCGACATGGCGCTGTTCGCCACCGGCCGGCGCGCCAACACCGACGACCTGGGCCTGGAGCAGGCCGGCGTGCGCCTGGGCGAGCGCGGCCAGGTATTGGTGGACGAGTGGGAAAACACCTCGGTGGAGGGTGTGCATGCGGTGGGCGATGTGACCGGCAAGCTGGCACTGACGCCGGTGGCCATCGCCGCGGCGCGCAAGCTGATGGACCGGCTGTTCGGTGGCCAGGCCGATGCCAGGCTGGATTACGAACAGATCGCCACCGTGGTGTTCTCGCATCCGCCGCTGGGCACCGTGGGCCTGACCGAGGAGCAGGCGCGCGAGCGCCACGGCGATGCGGTGCGCGTGTACACCTCCGGCTTCCGGCCGATGCTGCAGGCGCTGGCCGATGCGCCGCGGCGCAGCCTGTTCAAGCTGGTGTGCGTGGGCGAGCAGGAGCGGGTGGTCGGCCTGCACCTGCTGGGCGATGCGGCCGACGAGATCCTGCAGGGCTTCGCGGTGGCGGTGAAGATGGGCGTGACCCGGCAGCAGCTGCTGGACACCGTGGCCATCCATCCCACCTCGGCCGAGGAAGTGGTGCTGATGTAACTGGCCGGCGCGCGGCGCGGGCACGGGATGCTCACGGCGGCGTGGCTAGGCTGGGCCTCCTTGCACACCACACAGGAGCCACCATGGGCATCTCGCGCAACGCCAACGCACGCTGGGAAGGCGACCTCAAGGGTGGCCGCGGCACGCTGTCCACCCCGGACAGCGGCCTGCTGTCAGGCACCCGCTATGCCTTCAACAGCCGCTTCGGCCAGGAGAAGGGCACCAACCCCGAGGAACTGGTCGCCGCCGCGCATGCAGGCTGCTTCGCCATGGCCCTGGCGGCCAACCTGGGCGAGGCCGGCTTCACCCCCGAGTCGATCGATGCACGTGCCGAGGTGGACCTGTCGCTGGAAGGCGGCCCGACCCTGTCGCAGATCCGGCTGACCGTCGAAGCCCGCGTGCCGGACATCGACGAGGCCAAGTTCCGCGCCGTGGCCGAGGACACCAAGCAGAACTGCCCGGTGTCCAAGGCCCTGTCGGCCGTGCCGATCACGATGCAGGCCACCCTGGTCTCCTGACCTGCCGGTCTCCCGGCCCGCGGCTGGGCCCCGGTGGCCCCGCGGCCGCAAAACCCGGATAATCCACCGAAGCCGGACGAGGGCAGCTACCCAGCGCGCCTCCGTCCGGCTTTTCCGTGTCGGGGTCCTGCCCCTGCCCCGGGTGCCCCGATGGCACCCGGCCCGGGCAGGTCCGGGCCACGGCACGGTTTCCCATCCCGCGGCCCCGATGGCCGCCAGACATCCAGGAGTTGCCCATCATGGGTCAGTCAGTCGTCGTTCTCGGTGCCCAATGGGGTGACGAGGGCAAAGGCAAGATCGTCGATCTGCTCACCGAGGGCATCGGTGGCGTGGTCCGCTTCCAGGGCGGGCACAACGCCGGCCACACCCTGGTCATCAACGGCAAGAAGACGGTGCTGCACCTGATCCCGTCCGGCATCCTGCGCGACGACGCGCTGTGCCTGATCGGCAACGGCGTGGTGATCTCGCCCGCAGCCCTGCGCAAGGAGATCGACGAGCTGGAAGCCTCCGGCGTGGAAGTGCGCAGCCGGCTGAAGATCAGCCCCGCCGCACCGCTGATCATGCCGTACCACATTGCCCTGGATCAGGCCCGAGAGAAGGCCGCCGGCGGCAAGGCCATCGGCACCACCGGCCGCGGCATCGGCCCGGCCTATGAAGACAAGGTGGCGCGTCGCGGCATCCGCATCGCCGACCTGCACTATCCCGACCAACTGGCCGACCAGCTGCGCGCCGCGCTGGACTACCACAACTTCGTCCTGACCAAGTACCTGGGCGTGGACGCGGTGGATTTCCAGCAGACCCTGGACGAGGCGCTGGCCTTCGGCGATTACGTCGAGCCGATGAAGTCCGATACCGCCGGCATCCTCCACGAGCTGCGCAAGGCCGGCAAGCGCGTATTGTTCGAAGGCGCGCAGGGTGCGCTGCTGGACATCGACCACGGCACCTATCCCTACGTCACCAGCTCCAACACCACCGTGGGCGGAGCACTGGCCGGTACCGGCGTGGGCGCCGACGCCATCGACTACGTGCTGGGCATCGCCAAGGCCTACGCCACCCGCGTGGGCGGCGGCCCGTTCCCGACCGAGCTGGACGATGAAGTGGGGCAGGGCATCCGCGACCGCGGTGCCGAATACGGCGCCTCCACCGGCCGCCCGCGCCGCTGCGGCTGGATGGACATCGTCGCGCTCAAGCGCGCCGTGGCCATCAACGGCATCTCCGGCCTGTGCATCACCAAGCTCGACGTGCTCGACGGCATGAAGACGCTCAAGGTGTGCATCGCCTACGAGTACCGCGGCAAGCGCACCGAGTACGCCCCGCTGGATGCGCAGGGCTGGGAAGAGATCACCCCGGTGTACCTGGAGTTCCCGGGCTGGACCGAGAACACCCACGGCGTGACCGTGTGGGAAGAACTGCCGCCCGCCGCCCGCGCCTACCTGCGCGCGCTGGAGGAGCTGGCCGGCTGCCCGATCAGCATCGTCAGCACCGGCCCGGACCGCGACCACACCATGGTGCTGCAGGATCCGTTTGCCTGAGGGTCCACCGGGGGCACGCTTGCACCGCCCCCGGAAAGTTGGTGCCCCGCATGAAGGAAGCCCCGCGAAAGCGGGGCTTCGTGTTTTCTGGCGGCGGGAGCAGGCCGCGCTCGCACTGCGCGCGCTCCGATGGCTAACCGGGAGCAGCTACTGCGCGGCGGTGCGTGCGCGCTTGCCCGCGCTGCGCCGCCCCAGGCGGGTCTGCGCGAATTCCGGGAAGGTTTCGGCCAGCGGCTGCGTATCGGGCAGGACGTAGAACACACCGCCATTCTCGAACGTCGGGCGGATGACCTGCTCGTAGAACGAGGGCGAGACGTTGATGCAGCCGTGGGTGATGCGGTTGTCGTCCGGCGTCGGCGATTCCAGGCGTTCGGCGCGCTTCTCGGCCGGCACGCCAGTGGCGGTCGGGTGGATGGACACGGCCGATTCGTAGTCCACCCACAGCACGCGCCCCGCATCGATGGACGGGCCGTAGCCGCCCACGAAGCGGCCGGCAGGCGTGGTGCGGTCACGGCCCGGAATCTCGCGCAGCGCCAGGCCGGCAATGCCGGGCGCCGTATGGTCGCCGACGGCCGAGCCGAACAGCCCGGGCGCTGCGCCCTGGAGCTTGCCGTCTCCACCGAATACCAGCACCTGCGCGGCGGCCTTGTCGATCACCGCAAACGGATAGCCCTGGTTGTCCCGGGTGCCGACAACCCAGCCGGCGAGATTGATCACCGCCTTGGATACTTTCTGCTTGCGCGGAAGCTCGTCGAGCGCAGCGACCGGCTGCGCCGCGGCATCTCCGACGAAGCCCGCGCCGACGGCGGCGAGCGCCAACGCAAGCACGGCATGAGCCGCCCAGGCGGCAGGACAGGTACGCGTACGGATGGGATGACTCCAGCAATCAGGAAAGCGGATGAATCAGGATCCGGTGGCCCCCCTGCCACCGGATCCCGTGTCCCGACCGTTCATTGCGAACGGTGCAGGACCGCGGTCAGCCCCGCGGCGTGCGACGCTTGGCCGCCTCGAGCTTCTGCACGCGGCTTTCGATCTGGTCCAGCCGCTGGTTGGCCTGCTGCGCCGACTGATTGGCCGATTCGGCGCTCTGCGCGGCGCCCTGGACCCTGTTGTCGAGCTGATCGAGGCGCGAGTTGATCGCCGCGAAATCATCGTCATAGGTTGCGCAGCCGCCGAGTGCCACGGTAGCCACGAGCGCCACGCCGAGCGTGCGGGCCAGCATTCGATGTTGCCTGGTGTACATGCATATCTCCTTCGCCTAGGGGGAACGGGAATATAACGCGGTCATCTGTTAACAACCCGTTGGGGAGCAAGCTTGCCTGCAGGCGAACCTGCTGCAGGGATTGCATGGTGGCCAGCACGCCTGCGCAGGGCTCGCAGCCGCTTGTCATTTGTCCGGTTTCAGCAGCGTGGAAGGCAGCGTCGCCACGCAGTGCCCCAGCAGGTCGGCCAGCTGCTCCTGTTCGGCAGGTGAAAGCACGCCCAGCGCGCCGTCAATCACCTCCTGAGCGACTTCGGCGCCGCGCATCACCAGGTCGCGTCCCGTTGCGGTGATCCGGAACGACATCACCCGGCCCAGCCAGGGATGCGGCTCGCGCGTCACCAACCGGCAGCGGCCCAGGCGCAGCAGGATCTGGTGCATGGTCTGCGGCGACACCCCGCTCATCCGCGCCAGGTCCGCGTTGGAAGAGCCGGGGTGCTCCAGCAGGTGCATGAGCACCAGTGCCTGCGGCCGCGACAGCTCGATGCCGTGCTCGCGCAAGCGCTCCTCGATGAGCGCGGTCAGGCCCAGGTGCAGGCGCTTGACCAGCGAGGTGGCGCGGTAGGCGTCGGAATTCCTGAACGCATGCAGGGGGCTGGCGTTTTTTTTGGTCATCGGGCCACCGCGACGGGTTTCGCAAGTTGTCAGTGTGCTGATAGGATATCAGCATTCTGATACGAGCCATCCCCACATGCTTGCCAATCCCCTGCGCGCACTGGCCGTTGCCGGCCTGCTGGCCCTGGCTGCCTGCGGCGACGACGCGCCCGGCGAACCGGTGCCGAGCCTGACCGTATCGCTGGCCACGCCAACGACGCGTGAGGTCGTGCGCGAGGTGGTGGCCTCGGGCGCGGTGGCCGCGTGGGAAGAAGTGGCGGTGGGCGTGGAGCTCTCCGGCCTGCGCGTGTCCAGCGTCGAGGTGGAGGTAGGCAGCGTGGTGCGGCAGGGCGACGTGCTGTTGCGCCTGGACGATCGCACCATGGCCTCGCAGCTGGCGCAGTCCGAGGCGCAGGTGCGCGAGGCCAGCACCAACCTCGAGACCGCCCGGCGCAGGGCCGCGCGCGTGCGCGAGCTGGCCGACTCGCAGATGGTCGCGCTGCAGGACGCCGAGGAGGCCGAGGCCCAGCGCGACAACGCGCAGGCGCAGCTCAACACCGCCATCGCCAGCCGCGACGCCGCGCGCGTGCAGCGCGACTTCACCGTGGTGCGCGCGCCGGTGGACGGCGTGGTCTCGGCGCGCAGCGTGCAGCCTGGGCAGGTGGTGGGTGCCGGCGGCGAACTGCTGCGCCTGATCCGCGATGGCCGCCTGGAGTGGCGCGCGGAACTGGCCGAGAACGACCTGCTGCTGGTCGCGCCGGGCATGGTCGTGCAGGTGGAGACCCCCGGCGGCCCGGTGGCCGGCACGGTGCGCCGCGTTTCGCCCGCGCTCGACGTGCGCAGCCGCACCGGCACCGTGTTCGCCGACCTGCCCGAGCCCGGGCCGCTGCGCGCCGGCATGTTCGCCCAGGGCCGCATCGCCCTGGGCCGCGCCAGCGCGCTGCTGGTGCCGGGCGACGCGGTTGTATACCGCGACGGCCGCGCCTTCGTGTTCAGCGTCGACGGCGAAGGCCGCGTGCGCGAGCACCTGATCGAGGCCGGCGCGCGCCACGGCGATGCGGTGGAAGTGCGCTCGGGCCTGGAGCCGGCGCAGAAGGTGGTGGCGCGCGGCGCGGGCTTCCTGGGCGATGGCGACCTGGTGCGGGTGGTGGAATGAACTTCTCCGCCTGGTCCATCCATCGCCCGCTGCCGGCGATCCTGGTCTTCATCCTGCTCACGGCTGCCGGCCTGGTCGCGTTCAACCGCCTGGCCGTCTCGCAGTTTCCCGACCTGACCGTGCCGGTGGTCAACGTCACCGTTACGTTGCCCGGCGCCAGTCCCAGCACGCTCGAAACCCAGGTCACGCGCAAGGTCGAGGACGCCACCGCCAGCATTCCCGACCTGCGCAACATGGTCTCGATCGTCAACGAGGGCGTATCGACCACCGTGCTCACCTTCGAGATCGAGAAGGACGGCACCATCGCCAAGGACGAGGTGCGCGACGCCATCGACCGCGTGCGCATCGACCTGCCGGCCGACGTCGAGCCGCCGATCGTCTCCCTGGTCAACGTCACCGGCGGCGACATGATCAGCTTCGCCGTCACCGCCGATGGCTGGAGCGACGAGGAGCTGAGCTGGTTCATCGACGACACCGTGTCCAAGCGCCTGTTCGCGGTGCCGGGCGTGGGCGCGGTGCGCCGCATCGGCGGCGTGAACCGCGAGATCCGCGTGGACCTGCGCCCCGAGGCGGTGCAGGGCTTCGGCGTGAGCCCGGCGCTGCTGTCGCAGCAGCTGGCGCAGATCCAGCAGGAGCAGCCGGGCGGGCGCACCACCGTGGGCGGCGGCGAGCAGGCCGTGCGCACCCTGGGCACGGTGAGCAACGCGCGCGAGCTGGAGGACTTCCCGATCTTCGTGCCCGACGGGCGCAGCGTGCGCCTGTCCACCATCGCCGACGTCAGCGACGGCCATGCGCCGCTCACCCAGCGCACCACGCTCGACGGCAAGCCGGTGATCGGCTTCGCCGTGCAGCGCACCACCAATTCCAGCGAGGTCGACGTCGGCAACGCCGTGCGCGCCAGCATCGCGAAGCTGCAGGAGCAGGAGCAGCGCCTTCGCATCGTCGAAGTGGGCTCGACCACCGAGGTGGCCGAGAACTCCTACGAATCGTCCATGCACATGCTCTACGAGGGCGCGCTGCTGGCGGTGGCCGTGGTGTTCCTGTTCCTGCGCGACTGGCGCGCCACCTTCATCTCCGCCGTGGCTCTGCCGCTGTCGATCATCCCGACCTTCGCGGTGATGTACTGGTTCGGCTTCAGCCTCAACATGATCACCCTGCTGGCGCTGGCCGTGGTGGTGGGCATCCTGGTGGACGACGCCATCGTGGAGGTGGAGAACATCGACCGCCACCTGCGCATGGGCAAGACGCCCAAGCAGGCCGCGCTGGAGGCCGCCGACGAGATCGGCCTGGCGGTGATCGCCACCTCGTGCACGCTGGCCGCGGTGTTCATCCCGGTGGCCTTCATGCCGGGCATCCCCGGCAAGTTCTTCCGCGAGTTCGGCTGGACCGCGGCCTCGGCGGTGCTGTTCTCGCTGCTGGTGGCGCGCCTGATCACGCCGATGATGTCGGCCTACCTGCTCAAGCCCATGCCCGAGCACAAGGGCGATTCGAAGCTGATGCAGTGGTACCTGCGCTGGGCCGACCGCGCGCTGCGCCATCGCAACCGCACCCTGGTCGCGGCGCTGGCGATCTTCATCGGCTCGCTGGCGCTGCTGCCGATCCTCAAGGTGACCTTCATCCCGCCCAGCGACGGCATCTTCAGCACCGTGCTGGTGGAACTGCCGCCGGGCACCGCGCTGGGCACCACCCGCCAGGTGGCCGAGACCGCGCGCCAGCGCATCGAGGACATTCCGGAGATCGAGCATGTCTTCGTCACCGCCGGCAGCACCAGCGGCGCCAACGGCCCGGCCGGCGACATGACCAGCGCCGAGCTGCGCAAGGCCACGCTGCTGATCCGCTGGGCCGAGGACCGCGACGCCACCCAGTACGAGCTCGAAGCGCGCGTGCGCGAGCGCCTGGCCGACCTGCCCGGCGCGCGCCTGAGCTTCCAGGGCGGCGAACCCGGCCGCGCCCTGCAGCTGGTGCTGGCCGGCGACGACCCGGTCAAGCTCGCCGCCGCCTCGCGCGAGGTGGAGCGCGAGATCCGCCAGCTGCCGGGCCTGGGCACCGTCAGCTCGTCGGCATCCCTGGTGCGCCCGGAAGTGATCGTGCGCCCCGATGCCGCGCGCGCCGCCGACCTTGGCGTGTCCACCGCCGACATCGCCGCCGCCACCCGCGTGGCCACCCGCGGCGACTACGAGCAGTTCCTGGCCAAGCTCAACCTGCCCGAGCGCCAGGTGCCGATCCGCGTGCAGTTGAACGAGGAAGCGCTGTCCGACCCGACCCTTCTGGGCCAGCTGCGCGTGCCCACCGCCGGCGGCGGCAGCGTGCCGCTTGCGGCGGTGGCCGAGATCACCACCGCCAGCGGCCCATCGCAGATCGACCGCTACGACCGCCGTCGCAACGTCACGATTACCGTCGACCTCAACGGCCAGGCCATGGGCGAGGTGGAAGGCCAGATCGACGCGCTGCCCTCGCTGCAGAACCTGCCGCCGGGCGTGGTGCGCCAGGCCGCCGGCGACAGCGAGATCTTCGCCGAGATGTTCGGCGGCTTCGCCATGGCCATGGTGGCCGGCATCTTCTGCGTGTACGGCGTGCTGCTGCTGCTGTTCAACCACGCCAGCCAGCCCATCACCATCCTGGTGGCGGTGCCGCTGGCCGCCGGCGGCGCGTTCGGCGCGCTGCTGATCACCGGCCTGGACATCTCGCTGTCGGTGCTGATCGGCCTGATCCTGCTGATCGGCATCGCGGTCAAGAACTCCATCCTGCTGGTGGACTACGCGGTCATGGCCGAGAAGGAGGGCATGGCCCGCCACGAGGCCCTGATGGACGCCTGCCACAAGCGCGCCCGCCCCGTGATCATGACCACCATGGCCATGGGCGCCGGCATGCTGCCCATCGCCCTGGGCCTGACCGCCGACGCCAGCTTCCGCATGCCCATGGCCGTGGCCGTGATCGGCGGCCTGATCACCTCCACCATCCTCAGCCTGGTGGTCGTCCCCGCCGCCTTCACCCTGGTGGACGACGCCGAGGAATGGCTGGTCTCCAAGTTCCGCCGCCGCACCCCCGCCGCTGCCTGACGCCTTGCTCCCTCCCCCGCAAAGCGGGGGAGGGCTGGGTGGGGCCCCCGAAGCCCCACAATCCACTCCCCGACGCCCAGCCCCGGAGTCCCCGATGCCAACCCCCCGACTCCCCATCGCCCAGGCCCGCCGCCTCGCCGCCCTGGTTCTTGCCGCCGTGTGCCTGCTCCCGCACGCCACCGCCGGCAACCCGCCGTCCGGCAACGGCACACCCCAGGCCCCCGCACTCTCCCGCTTCGCCAACCCCGTCGATGGCATCCACACCGGCGGCCGCATCACCGCCGAAGACCTGCCCGCCCTGCGCGCCGCCGGCATCACTCACGTCATCGACCTCACCCCGGGCGCCGAAACCCCCGACTTCGACGAAGCCGCCGCCGTCCGCGGCGCCGGCCTGTCCTACGCCAACCTGCCCATCGCCGGCCCCGCCGACCTCAGCCGTGAATCCGTCGACGCCTTCGACCAGCTGCTTCGCGACACTCAAGGCCCGACGCTGGTCCACTGCGCCAGCGGCAATCGCGTCGGCGCACTGGCTGCGCTGCGCGCCGTCTGGCTGGAGGGCGCCGAAGAGGAAGCCGCCATCGCCGAAGGCCGCCGCTGGGGCCTGCGCAGCCTGGAAGGCAAGGTCCGCGAGCAGCTGGCGCGCGACCGCTGCCTGGCATTGGCGCCGGGACAGGATGCGGCCGCGGCGTGCGCCGCAGGCGGATGACCCGGTATTCGCCACTCGCGAACAGCGAGCGGAGACCGTGCAAGGTCGGCATCTGAAGCTGGCCCTCTCCACCGTTGCCGGGGACCGCAGGTGAGCCTGTCTCCCGGCGGGCCGGCCGCTTCCGGAGCCCGGCCAGCAAATCGCACTATCGCGACAGCGGCAGCCAGAGCCACAGCGCCACCAGCGTCGCCAGCAGGACCGGTGGCGTCAGCACCAGTCCGACCTTCATGTACTGGCCCCACGTGATCCGCTGCCCCTTGCCTGCGAGCACGTGCAGCCACAGCAGGGTGGCAAGCGAACCGATGGGCGTGAGCTTGGGCCCCAGGTCGTTGCCGACGACGTTGGCGTACAGCATCAGCTCGCGGGTCGCCGCCGGGACGTCGGCGCCGTCGATGGCCAGCGCACCGACGAGGGTCGCCGGCATGTTGTTCATGACCGACGCCAGGGCGGCCACGGCGAAGCCCGTGCCCACGCCCGCCACGAACGTCCCTTGCGCGGCCAGCCATTCGAGCACGCCGGTCGCCGCAGCCGTCAGCCAGGCATTGCCCAGCCCGTAGACCACCAGGTACATCCCGAGCGAGAACAGCACGATCTGCCAGGGCGCGCCGCGCAGGATCGCAGGCAGCGCCATCGTGGCGCCCCGGCCGCCGGTCGCCCAGCGTCCCGCGATGGCCATCAGCAGCAGCGCGGCCGCGCCGGTCACCAGCGAGATCGGCACGCCGAGCGGCCCGGTAGCGAAGTAGGCCAGCAGCAGCAGCGCCAGCAGCGGCAGCGCGGCCCTGAAGACGGCGTGGTCGCGGATCGCCAGGCGCGGCGCCTCCAGCTCCCCGACCGCGTAGGAGACGCGGATGTCGTTGCGGAACCAGAGACACAGCACCAGCAACGTCGCGACGACCGACACCAGGTTCACCGGCACCATGACCGCCGCGTAGCGACCGAACGACACGTCGAAGAAATTCGCGGTGACGATGTTCACCAGGTTCGAGACCACCAGCGGCAGGCTCGCGGTATCGGCGATGAAGCCGCAGGCCACGGTGAAGGCCAGCGCCCCGGCGGGCGGAAAATGCAGGCGCAGCAGGATGGCCAGCACGATCGGCGTCAGCAGCAGCGCCGCGCCGTCGTTCGCGAACACCGCGGCGATCGCCGCACCCAGGAGCACGATCAGCGGGAACAGCTTCCGCCCGTCTCCGCCACCCCAACGAGCCACGTGCAGGGCGGCCCAGGCGAAGAAGCCCGCCTCGTCCAGGATGAGCGAGATGATGATGAGCGCCACGAAGGTGAAGGTCGCGTCCCAGACGACGCTCCAGACCGTGCCCACATCGCCCCAGCCGACGACGCCGGTGGCAAGGGCAACCGCGGCGCCGCCAAGCGCCGACCAGCCGATGCCGAGACCCCGGGGCTGCCAGACGACGAGCACGAGCGTGACGACGAAGATCGCGAAGGCGAGCATGGCGTTTCCGAAGGCTTCAGATCGAGCGCTGGTCGACGCGCCTGGAGAGCGCTTCGGCGGTTTCGATGCGTTCGGAGTAGCGGTCGGTCAGGTAGGCCGAGCGCCCGCGCACAAGCCAGGTGAACTTCACCAGCTCCTCGCACACGTCCACAACCCGCTGGTAGTAGGCCGACGGCCTCATGCGGCCTGCTTCGTCGAATTCCTGGAACGCCTTGGCGACGGAGGACTGGTTCGGAATGGTGACCATGCGCATCCAGCGGCCCAGCACGCGCAGTTGGTTGACCGCGTTGAAGCTCTGCGAGCCGCCGGAGACCTGCATCACCGCCAGGGTCTTGCCCTGCGTCGGGCGCCTCGCGCCCTGCGCCAGGGGAATCCAGTCGATCTGCGCCTTCATGATTCCCGTCATGGCGCCGTGGCGTTCGGGGCTGACCCACACCATGCCTTCGGACCAGTCCGCCAGCTCGCGCAGCTCGCTCACCTTCGGATGATCGGGCGCCGCGCCATCGGGCAGCGGCAGGGCCTGCGGATCGAAGATGCGCACTTCGCAGCCATACCAGCGCAGCAGCCGGCCGGCCTCTTCGGCCAGCAGGCGCGAGTAGGAACGTTCCCGCAGCGACCCGTAGAGGATCAGGATGCGGGGCGGATGAGCCGGATCGCCCGGCGCGGCCAGTGCGTGGATGTCGATCGGAGCGAGCTGCGCCGGGTCGACATTGGGCAGGTCGATCGCCACGGCATCGCTCATGCGGATGGCTCCGCGGCCGTGACCACCTCGCCGTCTTCCTTGGTGAACGACGCCACCGGGTTGTCCAGCAGCGCCAGGACCTTTTCGGACGGCCGGCACAGCGCTGCGCCCCGTGGGGTCACGACGATGGGGCGGTTGATCAGGATCGGATGCGCGAGCATCGCGTCCACCAGGTCGTCGTCGCTGAGCTCGGGGTTGTCCAGGCCCAGCTCCGCGTAGGGCGTGCCTTTCCGGCGCAGCAGATCGCGGGGCGAGATGCCCATTGCCGCGATGAGTTCGAGCAGCTTCGTGCGGGACGGCGGCGTCCGCAGGTACTCGATCACCTCGGGGCGCTCGCCGGACTGGCGCATCATCTCCAACGTGTTGCGGGAGGTGCCGCAGGCGGGGTTGTGGTAGATCGTCGACGTCGACGGCGGGGAAGGGCTCATGGGCAGGTTTCCGCGGAACAGGAAGCGGGGAGGGGGGCGAGGTCGCCGCAGATCTCCGGATTGCCGGAGCAGCAGTCCTCGGTGAGGAAGGCCAGGAGCTGCCGCATGTGCCCGTAGCTCGCCGCGTACAGGATGCGGCGCCCGTCCCGCCACGAGCGCAGCAGGCCGGCGCGCTCCAGCGTGGTCAGGTGGAAGCTCATGCGGGTGGGCGGGATCGACAGCGCTTCCGCGATCTCGCCCGAGGGCATGCCACCGGGGCCGGCGCGCACCAGCATGCGGAAAGCAGCCAAGCGGTCACCATGGGCGAGTGCAGCAAGGGCGGAGACGGCAGCAGCGTCATTCATGTTGGCACTCTACAAACTTACTTGCAGAATGCAAGGATGAAGACTCGTGGGGAGCGGCCTGGAGCTTCTGCTGGCGTCAAGATCGGCCTGCCTAGGGCCGACCGCGCCGGCTCCGGGTTTACCATCCCGACCATTTCCGCCATCATGCGTTGCAATTGCAACGCATGATGGCCTCACCATGAAAACCGCCTCCCTCCCGTCCCTGCGTGTCGAGCCTGCCCTGCGCGAAGCCGCCGAAGCGGTGCTGCAGGAAGGAGAATCGCTCTCCAGCTTCGTCGAACAATCCGTTCGCGCCCAGGTGGAGCGCCGCCGTCAGCAGGAAGCCTTCATTGCGCGCGGCCTCGCCTCCCGTGACCGCGCACGCGAGCACGGACGGTACGTGGAAGCCGCCGACGTGCTGGACGGCCTCGCGCAGCGATTGGAAAAGGCGCGCAGGAAGGCCGGGTCCACATGACTTTCCGCGTCCGCTTCACGGAGGAAGCGCAGGAAGATCTGGAGCGCCTGTACGACTGGCTGCTCGATCGCAGCGATGGCGACTTCGCGCTCGCCGAGCGTGCGCTCCAGTCCATCCGCGATGCGGTGTCCGTGCTCGAGCTCGCCCCGCTGAGCTGCCGCAAGGCCACAGCGGCCGACCCGTTCCTGCGCGAACTGGTCATCGGCTTCGGGGCCAGCGGCTACGTGCTGCTGTTCGAGGTGGAGGACGCCGCCACCTTGACCGTGCTGGCCGCCAGGCATCAGCGCGAAGACGATTACCACTAAGGAGAGGAAGAATGGCAGCGCCGACGAACGACCTCGATACCCGGTTCTGGTTCCAGCACAGCAACGGCCAGCGTCTTTATCCCTATCGTCTGGTCAACCGCAATACGGGCAAGGCCACGTTCCGCGTTGCCAAGCCGGGAACTGGAGCAAACCGCAAGGAAAACCAGATTGAACTCGACGACGTTGAGGACGTGTATCGCCACGTCTTCGGTCACGGCTGGTCGGTGCGACTGCGTGGCCATGACCCCAAGCTCAACGGCCTGTACAACGCCAAGGGCTACAGCATCGTCAGGACCTCCGAGTCGTAGAGCTGCGGACATATGGAGCTTGCGGGGGATTTGCGTGCGGCCCCGGCTGGCGTGTTGTACTCAGCAGCTTGGTGAACTTGCCTAACGAGTCTTGAGAGGAAGTGTTGATGTCGTTTCATGTAGACGCTGGAAGAAGTCAGGACAGGGTTGGCGATCTGCTCGCCTATCAAGCAAGCCTGAGTCTGAGGCTGATCGCCACGTCAAGGGAGAACTTCGTAACCTGCGGTCCGGATGAGCCGGTTGCTGCGGTGCAGGCACGAGTATCGGAAGACGGTTTTGATCATGTGCCGGTAGAGCACGAGGGTGCCATCATCGGGGTTCTCGACGTGCGTGATGCAGGGTTGGCCGCCCAAGGCATGAAGGTTCGTGACATTGCCAGTCCGGTGGCAGAGCGACACCTTGTCGGTGCAGACACAAGCATTCTGGAGTTCCTGGAGCAGGCGCACGTTCAGCCCTTTCGCTTCCTTGTGTCTCGCGGCCGGATCGATGCGCTGGTCAGTATCTCCGACATCCAGCAGCTTCCAGTTCGAGCCTGCCTATTTGCGCTGGTTACCCAACTGGAGATGGTCATGGCGGAAGTAATCAGCGCTCGGTTCGCGGATCCGAAGGATTGGCTGTCACTGCTGAAAGCTGATCGGTGCTCGAAGGTTGTCGAGGTCATGGTGAGGGCGAAGCGCGACAACAGCCAGGTGGATCCATTGCTCTACACGCAGTTCTGCGACAAGCGGGAGATCGTCGAAAAGCTCATGGGGGACCGGGAAGCTGGAGTTTCCAGAAGCCGCTTCAAGAGGACGTTCGAGGAGATCGAGAAGCTACGTAATAATCTTGCCCATGCGAATGAACTGAGCGCGACCGCCTCCACTTGCAAGCTCGTGACGGAAATGCGTAGGTGGATTGCTGAACTCGACCAGTTGGCGCGTGCGTGCGCCAGGAAGGACAGTTCCGCCGCAGAAAGAGAGAGGATGATCGGATGATCACCGGCACCATCAAAACCCAGATCGACCGCATCTGGGATGCGTTCTGGAGCGGCGGCATCGCCAATCCCATGGAGGTCATCGAGCAGATGACCTACCTGCTTTTCATCAAGCGGCTGGACGAGCTGCAGACGGGGCGCGAGAAGAAGGCCGCCCGCACCGGCAAAGACGTTGAAAACCCGATCTTCAACAAGCGGCAGCAGAAGCTGCGCTGGTCCAGGTTCAAGGAACTGGGCGCCCCGGCCGAGATGTACCGGCTGGTGGCCGACGAGGTTTTCCCCTTCATCAAGACCCTGGGTGGAGAGGGGGGCGAGTCCACCTATTCCACCCACATGAAGGACGCCCGCTTCACCATCCCCACGCCGGCGCTGCTGGCCAAGGTGGTGGACCTGATCGACCAGGTGCCGATGGACGATCGCGACACCAAGGGCGATGTCTACGAGTACATGCTCGGCAAGATCGCCAGCGCCGGCCAGAACGGCCAGTTCCGCACCCCGCGCCACATCACCAAGCTGATGGTGGAGATGATGGCACCGCGGCCCGAAGACACCATCTGCGACCCGGCTTGTGGCACCGCCGGCTTCCTGGTCGCGGCGGCCGAGTATATGGACGCCCACCATCGCGACGAGATCTACAAGGACAAGAAATCTGTCCGGCGCTTCAACGCCGAAACCTTTCATGGCTTCGATTTCGACACCACCATGCTGCGCGTCGGCAGCATGAACATGCTGCTCCACGGGGTGGAGAACCCGGCCATCGAGTACCGCGACAGCCTCAGCGAGGGCCATGCCGGGGTGGAGGGCCAGTTCAGCCTGATCCTGGCCAATCCGCCGTTCGCCGGCAGCCTGGACTACGAGAGCACCGCCAAGGACCTGCTGCAGGTCGTCAAGACCAAGAAAACCGAGCTGCTGTTCCTGGCCCTGTTCCTGCGGCTGCTCAAGCCCGGCGGCCGTGCGGCGGTAATCGTGCCGGACGGCGTGCTGTTCGGCTCGTCCAAGGCGCACAAGGCGCTACGCCGCATGCTGGTGGAAGACCACAAACTCGATGGCATCGTATCCATGCCCTCGGGTGTGTTCCGCCCTTATGCCGGCGTATCCACGGCCATCCTGCTGTTTACCAAGACCAACTCCGGCGGTACCGATCAGGTCTGGTTCTACGACATGCAGGCCGACGGCTACAGCCTGGACGACAAGCGCAACCCGCTGGATGCCGGCAGGCACGAGAGCAACAACCTGCCGGACATTCTCAAGCGCTGGCAGGGCCGCAAGGGCGAAGGAAAGCGCGTGCGCACCGAGCAGAGTTTCCTGGTGCCCAAGGCCGAGATCGCGGGCAACGACTACGACCTGTCGATCAGCCGCTACAAGCAGGTGGTGCACGAGGCGGTGGAGTACGATCCGCCGCTGAAGATCCTGGCCGAGCTGAAGGCGCTGGAGGCCGAGATCATGCGGGGGGTGGATGAGTTGGAGGGGATGCTGAAGTGAGCCCCCTTGAATCAGTACGCCTTTCTTCCGTGGCTGAGATCGTTCAAGGTGGGCGACTTAAATTGTCCGGAAACGATTTTGTCGATGCCGGATTCCCCGCGTACGGCGCCGGCGGTCTTAACGGCTATCTGGAGGTTGCGGAATTCAATCGACCGGCTATTGTGCTTTCGTCAATCGGTGCTCGATGCGGAAAGTGCTTTTATGTTGAAGGGGAGTGGACAAGCCTCGCCAACACACAACTTATCTTCCCGGATTTGGGCAAAGTCGATCCGAAGTACCTTTGGTATCAACTCAATGATGAGGGTAGTTGGGTTCGATCGGGTACTGCTCAGCCGTTCATAAAGCCGAGCAATGTGAAATCGCGGCTAGTTAAGTTGCCGGAACTTGCAGAGCAGCGCCGCATCGCGGCGATTCTGGACAAGGCCGACGCGCTTCGCGTCAAGCGCCGCGAAGCCATCGCCAAGCTCGATCAACTTCTGCAGTCTGTGTTTCTTGAAATGTTTGGCGATCCTGTGGCCAATCCCAAAGGATGGGAAAAGACCTGCCTGTCTGAGTTGTTTGAGATCGCTCGCGGCGGTTCTCCGCGACCTATTGATGATTACATCACCGACGCGCCGGACGGCATCAACTGGATCATGATCGGGGACACAGTCGAAGGTTCGAAATACATCACCGGAACGAGAAGGAGGATCAAGCCAGAGGGGGCTAAGCGATCTCGGGCAGTGAAGCCAGGGGATTTCCTGCTTACGAACTCCATGAGCTTTGGGCGCCCGTACATATTGCGAACATCTGGCTGCATTCATGACGGATGGCTTGTCTTGTCTCCTAAGGCAGCCAAGACTAACGCTGACTATGTTTTTAGTGTTCTTTCCTCGCCTTCGTTGTATGCAGAGTTTGCGAGACGCGCACCTGGGGCCACTGTCAAGAACCTCAATATCGAGCTTGTCAGTGGCGTAGAGATTCCAGTCCCTGACTTATCACTTCAAGCAGAGTTCTCGCGAAGGGTTGCGATGATCGAATCTGCGCAGAGCAAGCAGCTGAATGCGTTGGTGGATGTAGATCTTCTCTTTAACTCGGTTCAAGCACAGGTCTTTTCGGCAGGAATGTGACGATGACCAACTTCCAGTTCCTCCTCCCTGAGTTCAAACCGCTCCTCGAGCCGGCGAAGGGTGCGGAGCAACTGGTCCATTCCGATCCGCGTGCCTGCTGCATGCGCACCCGCCATGCGCTGGAGCAGGCGGTGCACTGGCTGTACCAGAACGACCGCGACCTGCGGATGCCCTATGAGAACGGGTTGAACGTGCTGCTGACCCAGCCGGCGTTCGTGAAGCTGGTGCCGCCCTACGTGCACGACAAGATGCGGCTGATCCAGCGGGTCGGCAACCAGGCCGTGCACGGCAGCCAGCACATCGGCTCGGGCGATGCCATGCGGCTGGTGCGCGACCTGTTCCATGTGCTGTTCTGGCTGGCCCGTACCTATACCCGTGCCAGCGATCCCAAGGCTATTGCGGCGGAGTGGGACGAGAAGCAGGTGCCGACACTGGTGCGTGCCGACGAGGCCGTGACCTTCACCCGCGAAGAACTGAAGAAGCAGGAGGAACGCTTCCAGCAGCAGATCGGCGCACTGCATGCGACGTTGGAAGTGCGCGAGGCGCGGCTGGCCGAACAGGCCGCCACCCTGGCCGAGCGCGAGGCACTGCTGGCGCAGGTGGATGCAGAGCTGGCCGCGCGCCGCGCCGAGCTGGCCGAGGCCAAGGCCGCCAACCTGGCGGTGCCGGATGGCCATGACTACAACGAGGCCGATACCCGCAGGCACTTCATCGACGTGCTGCTGCGGGAGGCCGGCTGGGAGGTGGGCAGGAACGCGGCGGTCGAAGTGCCGCTGGTCGGCATGCCCAACGGCAAGGGCGAGGGGTTTGCCGACTACGTGCTGTACGGCGCCGATGGCAAGCCGGCGGCGGTGGTGGAAGCCAAGCGCAGCTTCAGCGACCCGGATGTGGGGCGGCAGCAGGCCAAGCTCTATGCCGACTGCCTGGAACAGATGAGCGGGCAGCGCCCTCTCATCTACTACACCAACGGCCATGCCACCTGGCTGTGGGACGATACCCGTGCGCCGCCACGGGAGGTGCAGGGCTTCCACAATGCCGACGAGCTGGCGCTCGCCATCACCCGGCGCGGCTTGCAGGTCGATCCGCGTACGCTGGCCGTCAATGTCGCCATCAGTGGCCGCGCCTACCAGCAGCGCGCCATCCGGGCGATGGTGGAGTCGCTGGCGCAGGGGCGTCGCGCCGGCCTGCTGACCATGGCCACCGGCACCGGCAAGACCCGCATGTCGATTGCGCTGGTGGAGCTGCTGATGCGGGCCAACTGGGTCAAGCGGGTGCTGTTTCTCGCCGACCGGGTGGCGCTGGTCAAGCAGGCGGCCAATGCCTTCAAGGCGCACCTGCCCGATTCCAGTCCGGTCAACCTGGTCACCGACAGGAACGGGCAAGGCCGAGTGTTCCTGTCCACATACCCGACCATGATGGGCCTGATCGAGGAGATGGACGGGGCCAGGCGCAGGTACGGCGTCGGTCACTTCGACCTGATCGTGATCGACGAAGCCCACCGCAGCGTGTACCAGAAGTACGGCGCAATCTTCCGTTACTTCGACAGCTATCTGGTCGGCCTGACCGCCACCCCGCGTGACGAGGTGGATCGCGACACCTACCACCTGTTCGGGCTGGAGACCGGCGTGCCCACCGACGCCTATGGCCTGGATGAAGCGGTGGCCGATGGCTACCTGGTGCCGCCGAAGGCGCAGTCGGTCCCGCTGAAGTTCGTCCGCGAGGGTATCCGCTACGACGAGCTGAGCGAGGAGGAGAAGGAACACTGGGAGTCGCTGGACTGGGGCGACCGGGACGATGGCGACCCGCCCGACGAGGTGCTGGCTTCGGACATCAACAAGAAGCTGTTCAACGAGGACACCGTCGACCGGATGCTCAGGCATCTGATGCAGCACGGGCTGAAGGTGGACGGTGGCGACCTGCTGGGCAAGACCATCATCTTCGCGGTGAACCAGCAGCACGCCGAGTTCATCGCCCGGCGCTTCGACCACCACTATCCGCACCTGAGGGGCGAGTTCGCCCGGGTGATCACGCATTCGGTCAAGTATGCGCAGAGCCTGATCGATGACTTCAGCCAGCCGGCGAAGCGCCCGCAGATCGCCATCTCGGTGGACATGCTCGACACTGGCATCGACGTGCCCGAAGTGCTGAACCTGGTGTTCTTCAAGGCGGTGCGGTCGAAGGTCAAGTTCCTGCAGATGATCGGGCGCGGCACCCGGCTGTGCCCGGACCTGTTCGGTCCGGGGCAGGACAAGACGGAGTTCCACATCTTCGATTTCTGCGGCAACTTCGAGTACTTCAACGAGCATCCCAAGGGCGCGGAGGGAAAGCTGGCCGAGCCGCTGGGCAAACGCCTGTTCAAGCAGCGCGTGGACCTGCTGACGTTGCTGCGCGAGAAGCAGCTTGGCATCGCCGATGGCGAGGATGCGCAGTACGACGGGCACGATGTGCAGGGCGGCCTGGTCGACGTGCTGCACGGCGAAGTGGCCGCGATGAACCTGGACAACTTCATCGTGCGGCCCGAGCGCGAGCATGTGAGCCGGTTCGCCAAGCGTGAAGCCTGGGATCAGCTTGGTGCCGGTGCGGTGGGCGATCTGCGTGAGCACGTGGCGGGGCTGCCGAGTGAGCTGGATGCCGGCCATATCACCGCGCGCATGTTCGATCTGCTTTGCGTCAACCTGCAGCTGGCGTTGCTGCGCTCCACCTCCGACTTCGTTGCCCATCGCGACCGCCTGATCGAGATCGCCAGCGAACTGGAGGCGATGCAGGCCATCCCCACAGTGCGAGACCAGCTGGCGCTGATCCAGGAAGTGCAGACCGAGGAGTTCTGGAAGGACATCACCGTCGTCCTGCTGGAGCGGGTGCGGCGGCGGATGCGGGGCCTGATCCAGCTGATCCAGCGCAAGGGATTCAAGCCCGTCTACACCGTGCTGACTGATGAGATCGGTGAACCGGCGGAAGTGACGCTGACCGACTTCAGCACCGGCATCAACCTGGCCCAGTACCGGCGCAAGGTCGAGGCCTATATCCGCGCCAATGAGAATCATGTTTCCATCGCCAAGCTGCGCTACAACCGTCCGTTGACCCCAACGGACCTGGAGGAGCTTGAACGGTTCGTCTATGGCGCCGAGGTGGTGGGCGGGCGCGCGACGTTTGAGAAGCACTACGGCACCGAACGCCCGCTGACGCTATTCATCCGTTCCCTGGTGGGAATGGATCGAAACGCAGCCAAGGAAGCGTTCGCCCGCTTTCTTGACGAGAAACGCTACAGCGCGCAGCAGGTCCGATTCGTCGAGATGGTTATCGACCGGCTGACCCACAGCGGACTCATCGACCCTGGCCAACTGTACGAGCCACCGTTTACGGGGATCCATTACGAGGGTGTGGATGGCGCGTTTGGGACGGCCGACTCGGACGAGATTGTCAGGATTGTCGCGGAGATCAATAGTCGGGCAGCAGCGTAGGGGATGGCGCGGATGTGGTGTCACGCCGCGAGCACGACGGCATCCGCCGGTTTGCGGGTCGACGCGCGATTCGTGTCGCCAAGGGGTTCGCGCAGCACGGCCGAACTGTTGACGCCAGCTTCTGTTGTAGACCTTAGCCAGGGGGGACGTTGATGGATACACAGGTGCGAACGCCGCAGGCCATCTTCATGCAGCCGCAGCGGCTGCTGGTGCCGTTGTTCCAGCGGCCCTATGTCTGGAACGAGGAACTCCAATGGGAGCCGCTTTGGAGCGACCTAGAGCGTGTGGCGACGCGGCTGTTGCACGCGCCGGGTGCGCCCCAGGCCCCGCACTTTCTTGGCGCGGTGGTCCTCCAGCAGCTGGCCACCCAGACTGCCGACCTGCAGCAGCGGACCGTGATCGACGGCCAACAGCGGTTGACCACGCTGCAGCTTCTGCTCGACGCGATTCACTCCGAGATCGCTCAGGCCGGGGCGACCATGCCGGCCGCCCGACTGGAACCGCTGGTGGCCAACGGCGAGCCGTTCCGCAGGCAGCCTGCAGACCGATTCAAGGTCTGGCCGACAAATCGTGACCGGGACGCCTTCAACGAGGTCATGGCGGCCCCGCATCCGGTGGAGTACGACAAGCTGGAGCACCGTGCCTCGCGCATGGTCAAGGCGCATCGCTTTTTCGCGCAGCGCTGCCGCGACTGGCTGTTGGTGGAAGGGGAAGGCAGTGTGGACGCGCGCGCGGAGGCGCTCGAGCGCAGTGCCCGTGAGTTGTTGCAGATTGTGGTCATCGACCTGACTCCCACCGAGAACGCACAGGAGATCTTCGAGACGCTAAACGCGCGTGGCGCGGTGCTCACCGCTGCGGACCTCATAAAGAATTTCGTCTTCCAGCGTCTGCTGGAGCAAGGCGCGAACGTTGAAGATGCGTATGCGAAGCACTGGGCCCAGTTCGAAACCGCGTTCTGGGAAGCGGAAGTGAACGTCGGTCGCGTGAAGTACCAACGGTCGTCGGTGTTCTTGAACCATTGGCTGGTGACCCAGACCGGCGAAGAGGTGCTCGCGCGAGAGGTGTTCTCCCGCTTCAAGTCGTTCGTCGACTATCAGGCCAAGCGGCCGATGCTTGAACTGCTGCGTGACATCAATCGCGCTGCCGCCATCTATCGGGAATTTACGGAGAAGGGCGAGCAACTCGATGGCCCATTGGACCGCGTCGGGCTCTTCGCCTACCGGGTGCGGACGCTGGAGAGCGAGGTCATCAAGCCGGTGCTCCTGGCTCTGCTCGATCGCCCAACCGACCCGATTCCCAAGGCGGATCTAGACGCTACCCTCGATGTGCTCGAAAGCTGGCTCGCTCGCCGCATGCTCGTGCGCGCCACCGCGAAGTCGTACAACAAGGTGATGGTGGAAGTCGCTTCACTGGTCAGCAACACGCCTGCAGGTCAAGTCGCGGCGGCGGTCCGGGCGTACTTCGCCTCGCAGCGCTCCGAGATCGCATATTGGCCAGATGACGACGAGGTCCGCACCGAACTCGAGTACCTGCCGATCTACAGGCGCCTGAGCCGTGGCCGCGTGCGCATGGTGCTGGAATCGATTGAAGATCATCTGCGGGGGTGGGTCGGCGGCAAGGAGTCTGCTGCGGGAATGCGCATTCGCCGAAGCAGTTACGCCATTGAGCACCTGATGCCGCAATCCTGGTCCAAACACTGGCCGCTGCCGGGCGGGTTGCCGGAGGCCGAGCGCGATGCCCGGTTGCATCGCCTCGGCAATCTGACCCTGTTGACCAAGCGGCTCAATAGCACGGTATCCAACGGGCCATGGCTTGGGGAGAAAGGAAAGGCGGCACATCTTCAGGAGAAGGACGTGGTGCTGCTGAACAGCAGGGTTCTGAAGACGCATGTCTCCCGGCAGTGGGACGAGGATGCGATCGATCGCCGAACCTCGGAAGCCATCGACGCCATCCTGGAGATCTGGCCGGTGCCCGCCGGGCACAAGGTCGCGATCGACCGGGAGCAGGCGGACAGCTCTGTAAACGTCGAAATTGTCGACCTCGTGGGCGCCGGGTTGCTGGAGTCAGGCCAAGTTCTTTACTCACGCCCAGGCAAGTACGGCGGACATAAGGCACGCGTGCTGTCGGACGGCCGCATCGAAGTGGAAGGCGAGGTCTTCAATAGCCCCTCCCAAGCAGGCATCTTCGTTCGCAAGAAGAGCACGAATGGTTGGAACTTCTGGCGGCTGGAACCCAATGGGGGACAACCACTCCGGGCGGTGCGCGCCGAGTATCTGCGGATGGCTTCTCCTGAAGACGCGGAAGCAGGTGAATCCGACGGCGACGACGCAGACTGAGTGATAGTGAGCCGCAGAGACCGGCGCCGGGTCAGACGCGCTCTTCTGCTTACCGGCGGTGTCGACATCCCAGTTGATGGAGCTCCGCGTTTACGGGAGGCGCCACGATGGGGCCTAACGTCAGCGCCTGGCTGCCGCGCCTGGGACGCGGTTGTTGACCTCGGGTCAGGTTCGCCTGCAGGAGCGCATGGCGGGCGCGGAGGTGGCGCTAGGCAGCGACCTGATGCACGTGGCGCTGGAAGGTTATGCGGTGCTCAAGGTGTGGGGCCGCGACGAGGGCATGGAGGCGCTGAAGCGGCTGCTGTCGCAGCGCTTCAGTCGCGCCACCCGCAGCCCGGTGGCGCAGCCGGACCCCGAGCCGGTGCCGGCGGTCTGATTTTCGCGCGTCAGGTTGGCCGGCGAAGGCCCCGCTCCTGCGGGGCTTTCTGTTCTCGGGGTGCGCAGACCTCCCGCCCAGACTCACCCTGTGAGACTGGCCCCCACAACACTGGCCCGCCCCAACCAGGGCAGGCCCCATGGTAATCCCCCCGCGGGTTAGCTGACGCCAGAAGTGGAATTTTCTCGTACCCTTTCCCGAGGAGGTTCCATGAAGAAGTGGACCGGCCAGAGTTCCATAGACACTCAGTCGCCGCTCTGCGCGTAGCGCTTTTCGAACTCTACCGGTGACATGCCGCCAGCGGAACCATGCCGGCGAATCGGGTTGTAGAACATCTCGATGTAGTCGAACACGTCCGAAGCAGCAGTGGCTCGCGTCGGGTAGATCCGCCGCTTGATCCGCTCCTTCTTCAGGACGCTGAAGAAACTCTCGGCCACGGCGTTGTCGTGGCAGTTCCCGCGACGGCTCATGCTCGGCACCATCCGGTGCGCCTTCAGGAACGACTGCCAGTCGTTGCTGGTGAACTGGCAGCCCTGGTCGGAGTGGACCAGCACGCCCGGGCCGGGCTTGCGTCGCCATGCCGCCGCCATCAGCGCCTGCAGCACCAGGTCGCTGGTCATCGTGGACGCCGTTGCCCACCCGACGATCTGGCGCGAGTACAAGTCCATCACTGCAGCCAGGAACAGCCAGCCCTCGTAGGTGCGGATGTAGGTGATGTCCGTGACCCAGACCTTGTTCGGGGCGTGCGGCGTGAAGTCCCGGTTGAGCACGTTCGCCACGGCACCGACCGGGCCGCCGCGGTGGCGCGGCTTGCCGCCATAGCCCACCTGCGCCCGCAGGCCCTCGGCCTTCATCAGCCGCCGGACGCGGTGCCGGCTGCAATGCTCGCCGGCTTCCCGCAGGTCCAAGGTGATCTTGCGATAGCCATACACCGCGCCGCTGGCCAGCCAGTGGTGCCTGATCAGCCCCAGCAGGCGCTGATCGTCCCGCTCGCGGGCACTGGTGCCTTGGCGCAACCAGGCGTAGTAGCCGCTGCGGTGCACGCCCAGCACCCGGCACATCGCGACCAGGCGGAACTCGCGGATGTGCGCGCGCATGAACGCGTACTTCGCCCTTACCCCTTGGCAAAGTACGCGGCGGCTTTCTTTAGGATGTCGCGCTCCTCGGTCACACGCCGCAGCTCGGCCTTGAGCCGGCGGATCTCGGCCGAGTCGCTCGGCGCTGCTGAAGCGCCCGATGCCGGCGCCATTTTCCTCGCCACCTGCACCCAGCCATACAGGGTGTGCTTGGGGATCCCGATCCGGGCGGCGACGTCCACCACCGTGAAGCCGCGCTCGATCACCTGCTTCACCGCCTCGGCCCGGAACTCATCCGTGTACTGCTTGCTGTTGCCCATAAACACCTCGGTCATTGCCATGAATTATGGCGTCCGGATGTCTACGAAAGGCTGGTCGGTCCAGGAGATGCACTGGAAGGTGACCCGCCAGAAGATGGCCGAGCGGAACATCCTCTTCGACGAAGACGAAACGTATATGGAACGTCTGATCCAGACTGCGCTGCCGGGGAGTGGGATTTGAGTGCCCGCTAGACACTCGGAGTTCGGCCGTCATTGAGTAGGGCCGGGTGGGCACCGCCTGGTTGATATGTCATGGCGCCGGGAGCCTGGGGTCAGGTCCTGGGGGGGGGCGTCTGCAGCCGCTCACCCCAGCCCCCGCCGGCCGCTATCATGGCCCCTCCCTCGTGCATGGCGCCGCCCCCATGGCCAAGGCCAACCCCCTCCAGGAACAACTGCTCAAGGCCGGGCTGGTCAAGAAGTCCAAGGTGGCGCAGGTCGCGCGCGAGCAGGCCAAGGCGCGCGTGGGCAAGGCGCCGCCGACGGCGGGCGAGATCGAGCGGGAGGCGCAGCGTGCGCGGGCCGAGAAGGCCGAGCGTGACCGCGCGCTGGAGGCCGAGCGTCGCGCCGGCCTGCGCCAGCGCGAGCTGCAGGCGCAGGCGCGGCAGATCATCCGCGACCGGCGGGTGCCGCGCAGTGGCGAGAGCGAATACCGCTTCACTGCCGACGGGGTGATCCGCACGCTGCTGGTGAACGACGAGCTGCGCCAGAAGCTGGCCGCCGGTGCACTGGTGATCGTGCGCGGCGAGGGTGATGGCTTCGAGCTGCTGCCGCGGGCGGCGGCCGACCAGGTGCGTGAGCGCGACGCGGCGATGGTCGTGCTGGACCACGGCCGCGCCGACGCGCAGGCCGAGGCCCCCACCGACGAGGACGCGGCCTACTACGCCCAGTTCAAGGTGCCGGACGACCTGGTCTGGTAGTTCCGCGGCATCCAGCGGAGTGAGCGGGGTACCGCACCCCGCACCCCGGCAGGCCAGCCGCAGCTGCGGCGCATCTGTACGGGACGGGCATCCGTCAATACGGTGGCGGTTGGTCGGCTGTTCCGCGGCCGGCCATGCCGGCGGCGTCGGTATCTCCGTCACTGGCGCGCGACGGGGAAAGCCTTAAAGATTGGGCAGTTGTGGCCGATTCCGAAAGTGAAGGCCCGGTATCGCGGTGATTTCCGGGTTATGATCGGAACTTGGCACGAATCCTGCGTGAATACCCGTGCGTCCATGCCCAACCCCAAGCGGGAGGCGGCGCAGGCCCTGTTGGCCGACGGAGTACCCGCTATGTCCCGAAATTCAGCCCGTTCCACCGTTGTTCCAGGACCCTGGCCGCCGGCCGGTGCCGAGCCGCCGAAGGGCAAGCCCGAGCGCCGCGCGCAGACCCCGGCCGACCTGGCGGAGCTGCGCACCACGCTCACCCCGGCCCAGCAGACCACCCTCGAGGCGATGGAGATCTTCCGCTGGCGCCTGGCGTTCGTGCGCCGGCCGATGTTCATGGCGCCGATCCCGGTGCTGTTCGATGCGGACAACACCCGCTTCGTGGTGATCCAGGACGACGGCTCGCTCGACGAGCACCCCACGCTCAAGCTCCGCAACTGACGCCGGCAGGCGCCGCAACGGCGCCGATCCTCACGGCGTGGCGATGTGATACCGGTTGCGCCCCGCGTGCTTGGCCGCGTACAGCGCGGCATCGGCTTGCGCCATCAGGGCCGCCGCATCCACCTGCCGGGTGGTGCAGGCGATGCCGATGCTGGTGGTGACCTCCAGCACACCCGCGCCCACGTCGAACGGCTTGGCCATGGTGGCGACCACCTTGCGCGCCAGCGCTTCGGCGCCGGACGCCTCCACGTCCTCCAGCAGGATCACGAACTCGTCGCCGCCCAGCCGCGCAACCAGGTCGGTATCGCGCACGCATGCAAGCAGGCGCGCGGCGAAGGCCTGCAGCACCGCATCGCCGGCGGCGTGGCCGTGGCCGTCGTTGATCGCCTTGAAGCGGTCGATGTCCAGGCACAGCAGGGCAAGCGAGGCAGGGTGGCGCTGCATCCGCCGCAGCGCCAGGTCGAAGCGTTCGTCGAGCTGGCGGCGGTTGGCCACCCGGGTGAGCGCGTCCACCCGCGACTGCCGTTCCAGCTCGCGCCGGCTTTCCTCCAGCGCCTGTTCGGCCGCAACCCGCTCGTCGATGTTGCGCGCGGCGAACATCACGTCGTTGCGGTCGCTGCCGTCGTCGGCCGGGATGCAGCGCGAGACCGCCTCGATCCAGACATAGTGGCCGTCCTTGTGGCGCAGCCGGTACACGTCGGTGCGCGGCTGGCCGGTGGCGAGCACCTCCTGCATGGCCTGGCGCTGGTGCTTCCTGTCGTCGGGATGGAGGATGTCCCAGCGCTTGCCCAGCAGTTCGGCCGACGACCAGCCCAGCATGTCGGTGGCCGAGGGCGAGACGTAGGTGCGCTCTTCGTCGGCATTGATGCGCGCGATCATGTCGTGGGAATGGTCGGCAAGCATCCGGTAGTGGCGTTCGCTTTCGCGCAGGCTGGCCGAGAGGCGGTCGCGCTCGGCAATGGCCAGGCACACCGGGATGGTCATGACGCAGGCGCCGGCGATGAACAACTGGATCTGTGCGATCCGCATGTCCGGGCCGGCGCCACTGTCTGCAAACGGCCCGTAGCCCAGGGTGGTGGCGATGGCCGCGACCAGCGCCAGCACGATCACGCCCAGGCCCACGCCGACGAAGTTGTGGCGCACCGCGACCAGCAGCAGCGGCGGGTATGCAAGGAACAGCACTGCCTGGCTGGTGGTGAACACGGCGGTGGTCACGGCGGCCAGCAGCGTGAGCGTCATCGCCAGGCTCCAGCCCCGCCCGGTTGCGATGAACAGCCCCAGGCGCTCGCGCAAGGCGACCACGGTCATGGTCGCCACGACTACCATGCCCACCACGTGCGCGGTGTACCAGCGTGTCAGTGCCGGCAGGAATGATTGCTCGTGCAATGCGTGCGCCACGGTTGCGGCCAGCAGGCCGGCTGCGGCGCAGGCGAGGAGGGTGGCGGTGGTGGCGATGCCGCCCAGCTGCATCCAGTCGCGCGGGTTGCGGATGTCGGGCACGGCACGGCGCACGACGCCCGCCACGCCCAGCACTTCGACCACGTTGCAGGCGGCGATGGCGGCAGCGTAGGCCGGCTCGTCTCCGGCCAGGATGCGGGCCGGCATTTCGGCCAGGACCGCGGTGATCACGTAGCCCGGCCAGCTCGAGGTGCGTCGTGACAGCAGCCAGCCGGTGAGGATGCCGTTGCCCACCCAGATCGCCGCCAGTTCGCCCGGGCCGCGTGCCAGGGTGAGCGACAACCAGGCGCTGCCGGCGATCAGCACCGCCAGGATGGCGCGATCGGCCCAGTAGGTGCGCGGCAGGGTCAGGCGGCGGGGCATGGCATCTTGACGGTGGGCCACGCAACTACTGTAGGCACGCCGGGCGCGGCTGTCATGCCGGCAGGTGCATCGCCACGCCGGCTCGACGCGGCCCGTGCAATCGTGCCCCGTGCCCCGGGATCCTGCGATGCACCTGGTCCAACTGTTCCTGCCGCTGTACGACAACGCCGGCAATGCCTTCCCCAGGGCCGGTTTCGATGCGGTGCGGGCCGAACTGGCCGACCGGTTCGGCGGGGTGACCGCGTTCGTGCGCGCACCCGCGGTGGGGCTGTGGGAAGACGATGACGGGGCCGTGCAACGCGACGACGTGGTGCTGCTGGAGGTCATGGCCCAGAACATCGACCACGGCTGGTGGGCAGCCTATCGCCGCCAGCTGCAGCGCCGGTTCCGCCAGGACGAAATCCTGATCCGCGCCAGCGCGGTGGAGCGGCTGTAGCCGCGGCGGCCAGGGTGGATCGGGCGTGTAAAGCGGCATTTCACGGCAATCACGCGGCGTGGTAACGCCAGCGCTGCGACCGTTGTGGCCGCATCAGCTTCCACGCCACACAAGCGTCACACACAAACGTCACGCCAGGAGGAGCCGTCATGGGCAGCAACCGCAGCAAGCGTACCGACCGGCACGATGCCGGGCCCGCCGACAGTGGCCGCCAGCAGCAGGAAGTGGAGCAGGGCAGTACCGAGCAGCAGCAGGACGAGGATCTGGAGCAGCACCGCCGGCGGCCGTCGGACGAGGAACGCCAGGTGCGCCGCCGGCAGGGTGGCCACGACCGTCCGGTCGGCGACGACCACGTGCCGCACCGGCGCCCGCAGGCGGTACCGCGCGACGGGCGCGCCTAGGGCCAAGGCCAAGGCCCGGATGACGTGGCGCCTGCGCCGCGCCTAAGCGGCAGGCGCAGCCGTGGAGGCGCGCAGCATCAGCTGGAATTCCAGGGTCTGCTGGTGCGGGACATCAACCTCCCCGATGATCGCCAGCAGCAGGTTCACCGCGCGCGCGCCGATCTCGCACATGGGCTGGGCGATGGTGGTCAGCGGCGGGCTGAGGTAGCGCGACGAGGCCAGGTCGTCGAAGCCGACGATCGAGAAATCCTGCGGCACGCGCACGCCCAGGTCGCGGCAGGCGGCCAGCACGCCCAGGGCCATCTGGTCGCTGAAACAGAACGCGGCGGTGGGTGCCGGGGCGCTACCCAGCAGGGCGGTCCCGGCCGCGTGGCCGGACTCGACCGAGAAGTCACCCGGCACGATGCTCAACTGGCGCAGCAGCCCGCGCGTCCTGGCCGCGGCCCGCGCGCCTTCCAGCCGCTGCCGGTGCAGGGGGTTGTCGGGCGGGCCGCCCACCACCGCGATCCGGGTGTGGCCCAGCCCGTACAGGTGCTCCATGGCGGTGCGCGCGGCGGCGGCATTGTCGATGTGCACGCTGGGGATGCCCAGCGCCGGGTCGAACTCGCAGCCGTTGACCACCGGCGCGGTGGCGCCGAGCTGGCGGACGATCTCGCGCGCCGTGGGCGGCAGCCGGTGTCCGAGCACGATCAGGCCATCGGCCTCGTTGCGCGGCAGCATCTGCGCGTAGCGCTCCTCCCGTTCCGGCTGGTGCTGGGTGTCGCCCAGCAGCACGGCGTAGCCGGCGGTCTGCGCCGCCTCTTCGGCACCCTTGAGGATCTGCGCGAAGAACGGATTGCCGATGTCCGGCACCGTCACCAGGATCTTGCCGCTGCGCTGGGTCTTGAGCGTGCGCGCCACGGTGTTGGGCACATAGCCCAGGGCGGCGGCGGCGGCCTCGATCCGCTGGCGGGTGGCCGGCAGCACTTTTTCCGGCCGCGAGAGCGCGCGCGACACGGTGCCGGCCGAGACTCCCACGTGTCTGGCGATGTCGTAGATGGTTGCCATGGGCCAGCCCGCGCTCCGATGCGGTGCACAACAAGTGTTCGGAGCATCCCATGCTAGAGTGATGCAATCGATTGCATCAAGCGGGTGGCCGTGAAGACGCTCAAGGGTCCGGCGCTGTTCCTGGCGCAGTTCATCGGTGACAAGCCGCCTTTCGACCGCCTCGACACCCTGGCCGAATGGGCCGCGGGACTTGGCTATCGTGGCGTGCAGGTGCCGACCAGCGCTGCCCATATATTCGATCTGCAGCAGGCGGCGCAGAGCCAGGCCTACTGCGACGAGGTGGCCGGCATGCTGGCCACGCACGGCATCCGCATCACCGAGCTGTCCACCCACCTGCAGGGGCAGCTGGTGGCCGTGCATCCGGCTTACGACGCGCTGTTCGACGGGTTTGCGCCGCAGGACAAGCGCGGCGACCCCGCCGCCCGCCAGGCCTGGGCGGTCGAGCAGCTGATGCTGGCGGCAAAGGCCAGCCAGCGCCTGGGGCTGACCGCGCACGCCACCTTCTCCGGCGCACTGGCCTGGCCGTACTTCTACCCGTGGCCGCAGCGCCCGCCCGGCCTGGTGGAGGAAGCCTTTGCCGAACTCGGCCGCCGCTGGCGCCCGATCCTCGATGTCTTCGACGACTGCGGCGTGGACCTGTGCTACGAGATCCATCCGGGCGAGGACCTGCACGACGGCGCGACCTTCGAGCGTTTCCTCGAGGCGGTCGACCACCACCCGCGCGCGAAGATCCTCTACGATCCCAGCCACCTGCTGCTGCAGCAGATGGACTACCTGGGCTTCATCGACCGCTACCACGCGCGCATCGGCATGTTCCACGCCAAGGACGCCGAGTACCGCGTCGATGCGCGCAGCGGCGCGTATGGCGGCTACCAGGACTGGATCGACCGCCCCGGCAGGTTCCGCTCGCTGGGCGACGGCCAGATCGACTTCAAGGCGATCTTCTCCAAATTGGCCCAGTACGACTTCCCGGGCTGGGCGGTCGTGGAGTGGGAGTGCTGCCTGAAGCATCCGGAGGATGGCGCGCGCGAGGGCGCGGCCTTCATCCGCGAGCACCTGATCCGCGTGACCGAACACGCGTTCGACGATTTTGCCGGCAGCGGGGCCGATCCACAGGCGCTGCGCGGCATGCTGGGGCTTTGATTCCACACTGCTGATCGAGACACGGACCTGGGAGGGGAAGTGATGAAGTCCACGATGTCGCGCCTTGGCGCGATGATGTTCCTGCAGTTCTTCATCTGGGGCGCGTGGTTCGTGACCCTGGGCACGTACCTGGTCAACGGGCCGCTGCAGGCCAGCGCAAGCCAGGTAGCGACGGCCTTCCTCAGCCAGTCGGTCGGTGCGATCGTCGCGCCGTTCCTGGTCGGGCTGATCGCCGACCGCTACTTCGCCGCGCAGCGCATCCTGGCCCTGCTGCACCTGGCCGGCGCGGCGCTGATGTGGGGCGCATCGACCGCCACCAGCTTCAACGCCTTCTCCGGGTTCGTGTTCGGCTACATGCTGCTGTTCATGCCGACCCTGGCGCTGGCCACCAGCATCGCGATGCGCCACATGCGTTCGCCGGAGAAGCAGTTCCCGCCGGTGCGGGTGGCCGGCAGCATCGGCTGGATCGTGGCCGGCGTGCTGATCGGCTGGCTGGGCTGGGAGCAGACCCAGCGCCTGGAACTGACCTTCAAGATGGCCGCCATCGCCTCGGCCGTGCTGGGCCTGTACGCGCTGACCCTGCCGCATACACCGCCGCTGGCGCGCGACGGCAACGCGAAGCTGGGCGAGATCCTCGGGCTGGATGCGGCCATGCACCTGCTCAAGTCGCGCGCCTACCTGGTGTTCTTCCTGGCCTCGATCGCGATCTGCATCCCGCTGTCGTTCTACTACAACTTCACCAACCCCTTCCTCAACGACGTGGGCGTGCGCGGCGCGGCCGGGCTGCAGTCGCTGGGACAGGTGTCCGAAGTGCTGCTGATGCTGGCCATGCCGTTCCTGTTCGTGCGCCTCGGGGTGAAGGTGATGCTGGCGGTGGGCATGGGCGCGTGGGTGCTGCGCTACGTGATGTTCGCTTTCGGTGACGCGGACGCGGGCTTCAGCCTGCTGGTGATCGGCATCGTGCTGCACGGCATCTGCTACGACTTCTTCTTCGTCACCGGCCAGATCTATACCGACGCGCATGCCGGGCAGAAATTCCGCAGCAGCGCACAGGGCTTCATCACCCTGGCCACCTATGGCGTGGGCATGCTGATCGGCACCTTCCTGTCCGGCGCGGTCGTGGAGTACTACACCACCGACGCGGGCCCGGACTGGGAGCGGATCTGGCTGTTCCCGGCCGGGGTCGCCTTCGTGGTGCTGGTGGCGTTCCTGCTGCTGTTCCGCGAGCAGCGGCCGGCGCCCTCCGCCACGTCGCAGCACTGAGGCCTGCACGATGAACACGCTTGGAGTGGCCATCGTCGGCACCGGGATGATCGGCGCGGTGCATCGCCGCGCGGCACTGCTGGGCGGGGCGGTGGTGCGCGGCGTGGCCGCGTCTTCGCCGCAGCGCGCGCGCGAGGTGGCGCAGGACTGGGGCGTGGCCCGCGGCTATGCCGGCATCGACGAGGTGATCGCCGATCCGCAGGTGCAGGTGGTGCATGTGTGCACGCCCAACCACCTGCACCGGGCGATGGCCGAAGCTGCGCTTCAGGCCGGCAAGCACGTGGTCTGCGAAAAGCCGCTGGCCACCACGCTTGAAGACGCCCATGCGCTGGCCGCACTGGCCGCGTCCACCGGGCTGGTGGCCACGGTGCCCTTCGTCTACCGCTATCACCCTGTCGTGCGCGAGGCGCGTGCGCGCATCGCCAATGGCGACCTCGGCCCGCTGCGGCTGATCCACGGCAGCTACCTGCAGGACTGGCTGCTGGATCCGGCCAGCAACAACTGGCGCGTGGACCCGGCCCTGGGTGGTGCTTCGCGCGTGTTCGCCGACATCGGCTCGCACTGGTGCGACCTGGTGGAGTGGGTCGGCGGCGAGCGTTTTGCCGAGGTCAGCGCGGCGTTCGAGACCGTGATCGCGCAACGTGGCGTGGCCACCGCCAAGAGCTTCACCACGCCTGCGGCCGGCGGCGACACCCAGGCGGTGTCCAGCGAGGACGTGGCCGCGGCCATGTTCAAGACCACCCACGGCACCCTGGCGACGGTGACCGTGAGCCAGGTGTCGGCGGGACGACGCAACCGCCTGTGGTTCGAGATCGACGGCGCCCGCTCCAGCGTGGCCTTCGACCAGGAGGACTGCGAGCGGCTGTGGATGGGCTACCCGGACCAGCGCGAGGAAGTGTTCGTGCGCGGGCCCGGCGCCGGCAGCGCCGAGCAGCGGCGGCTGTCGGTGCTGCCTGCCGGCCATGCGCAGGGCTATGCCAACTGCTTCGAGGCCTTCGTGGCCGACACCTACCAGGCCATCGCGCGCGAACGCCCCGAAGGCCTGCCCACGTTCGAGGACGGCCTGCGCTCGGCGCTCATCGTCGATCGCGTCATCGCATCGGCCAGGTCGCGTGCATGGACGCCCATCGCCTGACGTCCCGCGGCGTGGCCGGGCCCAGCCCCGGCCGCACCGCCGCCTTCCGCCTGCCGCGCATCATGCGTGGGTGGACTCCCGCTCCGTCACCCCGATTCCGGAGGACATCATGACCATCCGTACCCTGCGCAGGATCGCGGCCGCCGCACTCCTGCTGTGCCTCGCCGTGCCCGCCTGCGCGCAGCAGGGCGATGCCGACGCAAGCCCCGCCACCCGCCCCGTCGCCGTGCAGATGTACACGCTGCGCAACGCAGGCTCGCTCGAGGACCAGCTGAAGATCGTCCACGACGCGGGCATCCGCGCCGTGGAGACGGTCGGCACGCAGAATGTCACGGCCGCGGAGCTGAAGCAGCTTCTGGACAAGTATTCGATCAGGCCGATCGCGGCCCACGTGGGGCTGCACGACCTGCGCGGCGACCTGGACGAGGTGGCGGCGTTCCATCGCGCCATCGGCAACAGCGTTCTGGTGGTGCCGTACCTGCAGGAATCCGAGCGGCCCACCGACGCCGAAGGCTGGCGCGCGCTGGGCCGCGAGCTGGGTGCCCTGGCCGGACGCCTGCAGCCGATGGGCATGCAGCTGGCGTACCACAACCACGAGTTCGAACTGGTCGAATTCGACGGCACGACGGGACTGGAACTGCTGTTCGAAGCTGCCGGCCCGGCGCTCGCCGTCGAGCTGGACCTGGCCTGGGTTGCGCGCGCCGGCCACGATCCGGCGGCGTTCCTGGGCAAGTTTCCTGGGCGCGTGTACTCGGTCCACGCCAAGGACAACGCGCCCGATGGCGAGGCCAGGGACGAACAGGGCTTCGCTGCCCTGGGCAAGGGCGTGCTCGACTGGAATGCGATCCTTCCCGCCGCCGCGGATGCGGGCGTGGAGTGGTACATCATCGAGCACGACCTTCCACGCGACCCTGCCGCCGTCGTCACCACGGGCGCGGCCTTCCTCGGCGAACACCTCGCCACCGACAACCGGCTGAGCGTGCAGGAGCAGGCCGACGGCTGGCAGCTGCTGTTCGACGGCAAGGACCTGTCGCAGTGGCGCAATTTCAAGCACGACGGGCTGAGCGACAAGTGGGTCATCGAGGATGGCGCCATCAAGCTCGCCAGCGGAGGCGGCGGCGACATCCTCACCAAGGCCAGGTACCAGGATTTCGACCTCAGGCTGGACTGGAAGATTGCCGAAGGCGGCAACAGCGGCATCTTCATCCTGGCCGATGAAACCGGCGAACACATCTACTCGCACGCGCCGGAAATCCAGATCCTGGACAACGAGCGCCACCCCGACAACAAGCGCGATACCCGTCTGGCCGGCTCCCTGTACGACATGATCGCCTCGCCCGCGGCCTCGCACAGGAGCGCAGGCGAGTGGAACCGGGTGCGCATCCTGCATGACCAGGGCCAGCTGACCGTCTGGCAGAACGGGGTGCAGACGGTGTCGGTGAAGATCGACGGCCCGGAGTGGCAGCAACTGGTGGCCGCCAGCAAGTTTGCCGACTGGCCGGGATTCGCCGCCAACAGCAGCGGCCATGTCGGCCTGCAGGATCACGGCGACGTGGTGTGGTTCAAGAATCTGAAGATCAAAGAACTGAAGCGATGAGCGGTTTCGCCCATGACGTGCTGGTGGTCGGCTCCGGCGCCGGTGGCGCCATGGCTGCATACGAGTTGACCCGTCAGGGCCACAAGGTGCTGATGCTGGAAGCGGGCCGCAACTACGACCCGAGAACGGAAACGCCGATGTTCAGGCCCAACTCGGCTGCGCCGCTGATGGGCGCGTCCACGCCCGACAAGGACTTCGGCTTCTACGATTCCACCGTCGACGGCGGCTGGCAGGTGCCGGACGAGCCCTATACCACCGCCGAAGGCTCCGAGTTCCTGTGGTGGCGGTCGCGCATGCTGGGCGGCCGCACCAACCACTGGGGCCGCTATTCGCTGCGCTTCAGCGAGCATGATTTCAAGGGAAAAAGCCGCGATGGCCTTGGCGCCGACTGGCCGTTCGACTACGACGACATCGCCCCCTGGTACGACAAAACCGAAGCCCTGATTGGCGTTTGTGGCACCAATACCGGCCTGGATGACATGCCGCCGTCGTCGGACGGGGTCCTGCAACCACCGCCCGTGCCGCGGGTACCGGAGCTGCTGATTGCCGCGGCGGCGAAGAAGCACGGCATTACCGCAGTGCCGATGCACCGCGCCGTGCTGACCAGGCCGCTGGACGAGCGTGCTCCCTGCTTCTGGGCTACGCCCTGCGGCCACGGGTGCTCGATCGGCGCCGCGTTCCAGACCACCACCTCGCTGCTGCCGATGGCGCAGGCCACCGGTAATCTGCGGATCGTCACCGATGCCATGGTCAAGACCGTGGCCACCGATGATCAGGGCAAGGTCACAGGCGTCGTCTATGTCGACAAGAAGACCGGCACCGAACGGGAACAGGGCGCGAAGGTGGTGGTGCTGGCCGCCAGCGCCTGCGAGACGGCGCGCATCCTGCTCAATTCGAAAAGCCACAGCCACCCGGACGGACTGGCCAATTCCAGCGGCCAGGTCGGCCGCAACCTGATGGACTCCACCGGTGCGGGCCTGTCGGCGCTGGTGCCGGCACTGATGAACCGGCCGCGCTACAACGAGGACGGCCACACCGCCAACCACCTGTTCATTCCCTGGTGGGGACACGAGGCCCACGCCAACGGGGAACTGGATTTCCCGCGCGGATACCACTTCGAACTCGGCGGACGCTTTTCCGAACCCGGCGCCCATGTCAGCGGCAACCTGCAGGGGTATGGCACCGCCCTGAAGCGGCAGGTGCGCGCGCATTACGGCGCCTACGTTTCGTTCTCGCTGCGCGGCGAGATGCTGCCGAACGAGCATTGCTACATGGATATCGATCCAAGCGTCACCGACAAGTGGGGCATTCCGGTGCCGCGCTTCCATTGGAAATGGTCGCAGCACGAACTCAGGCAGGTCGCCCATGGCCTGAAAACCGCCAAGGCCATCCTGGAAACCATGGGCGCGACCGTCGATGAGTTGCCCACTCCGGAAGAAGCGATCAAGAAGGGCGGCGAGATCATCCACGAGGTGGGAACCACCCGGATGGGCGATTCGAGCAGGGATTCGGTGACCAACCAGTGGGGCCAGACCTGGGACTGCCCCAACCTGTTCGTGATGGACGGCGGCGTGTTCGCCTCCAGCCCGCACAAGAACTGCACCCTCACCATCATGACGCTGGCGATGCGCAACAGCGCCTGGCTGGCCGACCAGCTCAAGGCGAGGAGGCTGTGATGCAGGAACCGCCACAGGGCCAGGGCACTTCTTCCACGCACATCGACAGCCCTGCGCCCGCCTACGCAAGCCGGATGAGCCGGCGCGAGTCGCTGAAGCTGCTGGCCGCGATGGCCGCGAGCGCCATGCTGCCTGCGTTGTCCGGCTGCGAGCCTGCGCCAACGGCAGGAGCAGCCCGAGGCGCAGCGGATGACGGGCACTGGCCGGAGCTCGACCTGCAGCCCGTGACCGGCACGGGTTACGGCAAGGATCCGGACCTGATGAGCCCGCCGCAAGTGCCCTGGCCGCTCACGTTGACGCCCGCCCAGCTGTCGCTGCTGGCCTTGCTGTCGGACATCATCGTGCCGGCGGAAGGCCAATCGCCGTCGGCATCCGCCGTGCAGGTGCCCACGGTGCTCGATGAATGGGTGAGCGCGCCATACGCCAGCCAGCAGCAGGATCGGCTGACCATCCTGTCGGCCCTTGCCTGGCTCGACGACGAAGCCGCCCTGCGTTTTTCGCAGCCGTTCTCGGCGCTTGGCACACCGCAGCAGCTGGCGATCATCGACGACATCGCCTACGACAACGCACAGACCCCACGGCAGTTCCAGCGCATCGCCAGGGCCTTCGCCCGCCTGCGCGATCTGGTGCTGGCGGCCTATTTCTGCACGCCGGAAGGCATGCAAGACATCGGCTATCTGGGCAACGTGGCCATTGCCGGCGATTACCCCGGCCCGACGCCGGAGGCCTACCGCCATCTGGAGACGGTGCTGGCCGAACTCGGGCTGAGCAAGTTCGCCTATCCGGTGGCCTGACCATCCTCCCCGGCCACACGCGCCTGCTTCATCACACGCTGTAGGGGGAGTGCAGGGCGCTGCGCGTCCCTACAGCTCGCGCACCCAGAGGTTGCGGAAGCTGACCTTCGAGTCGTGATCCTGCAGGTAGATCGGTGCGCAGCCGTGCGGTGCATAGGAGGGCGCGCCGCGATACTCGGTGCGGCCGGCGATGACGGTGTCGTCCTGCACCAGCACCCCGTTGTGCAGCACGGTGATGCGCGCGGGCGCGAGCAGGCCGCCGCCATCGGAAAACCGCGGCGCCTTCCAGATGATGTCGTAGGCCTGCCACTGGCCGGGCGCGCGCGAGGCGTTCACCAGCGGGATCGCCTGCTTGTAGATCGAGGCCGCCTGGCCGTTGGGGTAGGTGGCGTTGTCATGGCTGTCGAGCACCTGCAACTCGTACAGCTCCTGCAGGAAGATGCCGCTGTTGCCGCGGTTCTGGCCGTCCAGGCCGCGGGTCTGTGCCGGCGTGCGCCATTCCACATGGAGCTGGATGTCGCAGAAGTGCTGGCGGGTGCGGATGCCCTTGCTGCCCGGCACCACGGTGAAGGCGCCATCGGCCACCTTCCAGGGCGCCTTGCCGCCCAGCTCCGATTCCCAGGCCGAGAGGTTGCGGCCATCGAACAGCACCACCGCATCCGAGGGCGCCGCGCCGCGAGGCGTTGCCACCGCGGCAGGCACGGGCGTCCAGGCCTCGGTGCTGGCCGGGTCGGGCAGTGGGTCCTGGGCAAAGGCGGGGCAGGCAGCCAGCATGCACGCCGCCACGATGCAGGCGGACGGGGGTGCATGCGCCGGCAGCCGGCGCGGGCGGCGCGACATCAGCTCGTCCCCCAGGCCGGCGTGCCTGGCTCGTAGGGCAGGTCGCCGTCGTAGTGACCGGGCACCGGCTCGTAGCGCAGCACTTCGGTCGCTCCCACCCGTGAGGTGAAGAAGCTGAACAGGACCAGTTGCTTGATCATGGTGAAGTAATGCAGGTTGCCGCCGCTGCTGGCGCCTTGCGGCGAAACCCAGGCGCCGCGCGACTGCGCGCTGGCCTGCGCATCCAGCTTGCCGAGCAGCCTGGCGCGCTCGGCCGGCGCCAGGGCGAGGAAGCGGCCACCGGCGCGCTTTTCCAGGTCGGCCAGGCCCGCGCGGAACCTTGCCTGGTCCTCGGCGGTGTAGCAGTCGGCGACGAACACGGCCATGAACGCGCCCACTTCGGCGTCCTTGGCCCCGGGCGTGTCGGTGCGCGGAATGATGGTCTCGGCGATCTCGTCCATGAGCGCCACGTCGTCGCTGGAAAAGCTGCTGGTTGAGTGCGCGACGGGCGCCTGCCCGTAGACGAACGCGGGCATGCCGATCATCGCCACCCCGGTGGCCGATGCAATCAGTTTGAGCAGTTCACGACGTTGCATCACAGGTTCCCCGCCTTGAGTTCGCGCACCGCATGGTCGGCGGCGCGCGCGGTGAGCGCCATGTAGGTCAGCGACGGGTTCACGCAGCTGGCCGAGGTCATGCAGGCGCCGTCGGTGACATACACGTTGGGCGCGTCCCAGACCTGGTTGTGTGCGTTGAGCACAGAAGTCTTCGGGTCGCGGCCCATGCGCGCGGTGCCCATCTCGTGGATGGCCCTGCCGGGGGCAGAGTCGCCACCGTAGGTCTGCACGTTGCGCACGCCTGCCGCCTCCAGCATCTCGGCGGCATCGGTGGCCATGTCCTTGCGCATCGCCCGTTCGTTGTCGCGGAGCGACACGTCCATCGCCAGCACCGGCAGGCCCCACTTGTCCCGCTTGTCGTGGTCCAGGCGGATGGTGTTGTCGTGGTAGGGCAGCATCTCGCCGAAGGCGGTCATGCCGATGGTCCAGTCGCCCGGTGTGCTCAGTGCTTCCTTCAGGCCGGCGCCGATGCCCAGTTCGGCAACGCTGCGCGACCAGCCCTGCCGGCCGGCACCGCCCTGGTAACCGAAGCCGCGCAGGTAGTCGCGCCGGTCGTTGCCCACGTTGCGGAAGCGCGGGATGTAGAAGCCACAGGGGCGGCGTCCGGAGTAGTACTTGTCCTCGTAGCCATCGACGATGCCCTGGGCGCCGACCTCGAAGTGGTGGTCCATGACGTTGTGGCCCAGCTCGCCGGACGAGGAGCCCAACCCGCCTTCCCACACGTCGGTGGCCGAGTTCATCAGCACCCAGGTCGAGTTGAAGCTCGATGCGTTGAGGAAGATGACGTTGGCCGTGTACTCGTAGGTCTGGCCATTCTCGGCATCGATGATCTCCACGCCGCGTGCGCGCTTGCGGTCCTTGTCGTACAGCACTTCCTTGACGATGGAGAACGGACGCAGGGTGAGGTTGCCGGTCTGCATCGCCGCCGGAAGCGTGGCCGACTGGGTGGAGAAGTAGGCGCCGTACGGGCAGCCCAGGATGCACTTGTTGCGGTACTGGCAGTTGACCCGGCCATGCTCGGGCCTGGCCTCGGTGAGGTTGGCGGTGCGCGAATGGATGATCCGCCGGGTGCCGCCGAAGGCCTTGCGCACGCGTGCGGCCACGTCCTTCTCGACCACGTTGAGCGGGATCGGTGGCAGGAACTTGCCGTCGGGCAACACGTCCAGGCCTTCCACGGTGCCGGCGATGCCGGCGAAGGTTTCCACGTGGTCGTACCAGGGCGCGATGTCGGCGTAGCGGATCGGCCAGTCCACGGCGATGCCTTCGCGCGCGTTGGCCTCGAAATCCAGTTCCGACAGGCGGTAGCTCTGCCGGCCCCACAGCAGCGAGCGTCCGCCCACGTGATAGCCGCGGAACCAGTCGAACCGCTTGGTCTCGGTATACGGGCAGTCCTTCTCGTCGGCCCACATGCCCGCGGTGTTCTCGGCCAGCGGGTAGTCGCGCTTCAGTACCGGATGTGCTTCCTTCATCGCCTGGGTGGGCACGTTGCGATGCGGGAAGTCCCACGCTTCAGTGGCCGCGTTGACGTAGTCCTTGACGTGCTCGATGTTGCGCCCGCGCTCGAGCATCAGCACCTTGAGGCCCTTTTCGGCCAGTTCCTTCGCAGCCCAGCCGCCGCTGATGCCCGAGCCGACGACGATTGCGTCGTAATGATTGTTCGCCATGGATGCTGCTTCCTGGATGATGCCGTGGGTCACACGTCGCAGATGCGGATGGCCTCGCGCAGCGAGGCGGCCGGGTCCGGTGCCGAGGGCATGAACTCCTGGGCGATGTACCCGTCAAAGCCGGTGTCGCGGATGGCGCGGCAGATGGCTGGGTAGTTGAGTTCCTGGTCCTGCCCGATCTCGCGCCTGCCGGGCACCCCGGCGGTGTGGTAGTGGACGAAATGCTGGTGGTGCCTGCGGATAGTGGCGATGAGGTCACCCTCCATGATCTGCATGTGATAGATGTCGTAAAGCAGGCCGAAGTTCCCCGAACCGAGGCGTTCGCACAGTTCCACGCCCCATGCCGAGCGGTCGCACAGGTAGTCCGGGTGGTCCACCCGCGAATTGAGCAGTTCCATCACCAGGCGCACGCCGCGGCGCTCGGCGTGGCCGAGGATGCGCTTGAGGCCGGCGGCGCAATTGGCCAGGCCGTCATCCGGGTCCATGCCGTTGCGGTTGCCGGAAAAGCAGATGAGGTTGCGATAGCCGGCGTCCGCGACCAGGTCGATGTGGCGGGTGTAGCGCGCGACCAGTTCGTCGTGGAAGCGGGGGTCGGCAAAACCTTTCTCCAGCCCGAGTTCGGCGCCGTTGCACATCGAGCTGTGCACGCCATGCGCCTTCAGGGTCGGCCAATCCTCCGGGCCGGCCAGGTCGATGGCGGAAAATCCGATCTGCCTGACCAGTGTGCACAGCTGCGCGATGGAAAGCTGGTGGAAGGTCCAGCGCGCCACTGAATGCTTCAGCACGCCCTTCAGCGCCAGCGGGGCGTCGGTCGGCGATGGCGCGGCGGTGGCAAGTGCCGGCGCGGCCAGGCCCATGCCGGCAAGCAGGGCGGTGCGCAGTGCATCGCGCCTGGTGAATCCAGGGTTCATCGTGGGCCTCCCGGGCTGGTTTCACTGCAATGCAATCGATTGCACGATAACCCGAACGCGGGACGCCACGCATGCCGCACTGCAGCGTGGGGACGAAGTGTGACGTGGGTCTGCTGCATGCCCGTGGCGCACGGGCATGCACGGTGCCATCACGCCGGAGGAACCGGCGTGGAGCGCAACTCAACCGGGCTTGCGCGCGCTCAGGAAGGTCCACAGGTCGCGGTAGGACGGCACCAGCACGTCCTGCTCGCAGCGGTCCTCCAGGTGGCTGTCCACCGCCTCGCGGATCAGTGGCAGCAGCGCGCGCCGCTGCGCGCGGTCGTGCGCATCCTCGCGCCCGTGTCCGCAGCACTGCATGCTGAACACGCCGCCTGGCCGCAATGCACGCGCCGCCAGCGAGACGATCCCGGCCACGAAGCCGGGGAGCGACTGGCCCTCGTGCACCGGTTGCATGGTCAGGTCGTAGATCACCGCATCCAGGTCGCGCGCCTGCGCGATCCAGGCCAATGCATCGCCGGTCACGAGTTCCACCTGCGGATGGGCGTAGGCATCACCACACAGGGCCGGCAGGTGCTGGCGACAGAGCTCGACCACGCGCGCGTCGATCTCGATCATGGTGATGCGCGGTGCATGCGGCAACGGTTCAACGCTGCGCAGCAGTTCGTTCAGCACGCCGCCGTCGCCGCCGCCGAGGATGGCCACGCGCGACAGCTGCGACAGGCCCAGCAGCGGGCTGACCATGGCGATGCCATAGGCGCAATCGGATTCGGAAATCTGCAGGTCGTCATCGAGGAACAACTGGCCGCCGAACACGGGGTGGCGGGCGATGCGGACCTGCTGCAGGCCGGTGTGCTCCTCGGCCAGGATGGTTGGAGCAACAGGGTGGAGCAGTGGCGGAACACGGGATTGGAGGCCGGCGCGATGGCCGTGGAGTGGTTGCATCGGGTATCCGGTTCATGCAGGGCAGGACAAGCCATCCTCGGCAAACTGGCTGCCGGTTGCAAGTTCGCGCCACGATGCATGCGGCGCGAACACCTGCGAAAACACGTGGCGAAAACACGCCGCGCTGTACCATGACCCGGCCGTAGCGCGCTGTGCGCCGGCCTGGGTCCTGCCAGGAGGGGCATGGCGCGGCGCACGCGCCAGGATGCGATGTCGATTGCCTGCCAGGGCCATGTCCGCGCACCGGGCACGGCCGCTACCCCGGGAGCCGAATGCGTGAGTGAACGAAAGGAGCGGCGCCGGCAGCAGCCCCCGACGGCCGAAGCCGCGGCACTGCGCGACGGCCTGTTGCCCGCGCAGCTGGCCACCGTGAACACCATGGAGCAGTTCAAGTGGGAACTGCGCTTCGTGCGCCGGCCGATGTTCCAGGCGCCGGTGCCGGTGCTGTTCGAACCAGGCGGCGAGCGCTACGTGGTGGTGGAAGAAGACGGCACCATCAACCACAACCCGAGCTTGCGCCTGCGGCCCTGACCCCGGGAGGACCAGCAGCCGTGTCCGATCCGGCGGCCGCGCCCGATCGCGCGGCGCGGCCAACCCCCGGCGTGGCTCAGGCCTCCTGCTCGCGATAGGCATCCACCGGAATGCACGCGCAGAACACGTTCTTGTCGCCATGCACGTTGTCCACCCGGGAGACGGGCGGCCAGTATTTCTGCTGCTTCAGTGACGGCAGCGGGAACGCGGCCAGCTCGCGCGGATAGGCGTGCGGCCATTGGCTGGCCGACACCTGCAGCGCGGTGTGCGGAGCGTGCCGCAGCGGGTTGTCCTCGCGGTCCAGGCGCCCGTCCTCGACCGCGCGGATCTCCTCGCGGATCTGGATCATCGCGTCGATGAAGCGATCGAGTTCATGCAGCGATTCGCTTTCGGTCGGCTCGACCATCAGCGTGCCGGGCACCGGGAAGCTCAGGGTCGGGGCGTGGAAGCCGAAATCGACCAGGCGCTTGGCCACGTCCTCGGCGCCGATGCCGGTGGCTTTCTCAAGCGGGCGGATGTCGAGGATGCACTCGTGGGCGACCAGGCCGTTGCGGCCGGTGTACAGCGTGCGGTAGTGCGGGGCGAGCTTGCTGGAGATGTAGTTGGCGTTGAGCAGGGCGACCTGGGTGGCCTTGCGCAGGCCGGCGGCGCCCATCAGGGTGATGTACATCCAGCTGATCGGCAGGATCGACGCGCTGCCGTGGGTGGCGGCGCTGACCATCGGGCCATCGCCGGTGCCGTCGGTGCGCATGCCATCGGTGGCCAGTGCCCTGGGCAGGAACGGCGCCAGGTGCGATTTCACCGCGCACGGGCCCACGCCCGGGCCGCCGCCGCCGTGCGGGATGCAGAAGGTCTTGTGCAGGTTCAGGTGTGAAACATCCGAACCCCAGTGGCCGGGCTTGGCCACGCCCACCAGCGCGTTCATGTTGGCGCCGTCGGTGTACACCTGGCCGCCGTGGTCGTGGACGATGCGGCAGATTTCCACCACGTCCTCCTCGAACACGCCGTGGGTGGACGGGTAGGTCAGCATGATCGCGGCCAGGTTGGCCGAATGCTTTTCGGCCGCGCGGCGGATGTCTTCCATGTCCACGTTGCCGTTGGCATCGCATCGGGTCACCACCACCTTCATCCCGCACATCTGCGCCGAGGCCGGGTTGGTGCCGTGCGCCGATTCGGGGATCAGGCAGATGTTGCGGTGGCCTTCGCCGCGCGAGGCGTGGTACGCGCGGATCGCCAGCAGGCCGGCGTACTCGCCCTGGGCACCGGAGTTGGGCTGCAGGCTCACTGCGTCGTAGCCGGTGCATTCGGCCAGCATCGCTTCCAGCTCGCCCACCAGCTGGCGGTAGCCTTCCACCTGGTCGGCCGGCGCCAGCGGGTGGATGTCGGCGAACTGCGGCCAGGTGATGGGCATCATCTCGGCCGTGGCATTGAGCTTCATGGTGCACGAACCCAGCGGGATCATGGTGCGGTCCATGGCCAGGTCCTTGTCGGCCAGGGCGCGCATGTAGCGCAGCAGCTCGTGCTCGCTGTGGTGGGTGTTGAACACCGGGTGCTGCAGGAAGGCGCTGGTGCGGCGCAGCCGCTCGGGGATCAGCGACGGGGCGTGGGCATCGATCGCGTCCACCGAGGGCAGCGCTGCGCCGTCGGCGGCGAACACGGCCCACAGCGCTTCCACGTCGGCGCGGGTGGTGGTTTCGTCCAGCGAGATGCAGATCGAGCCGTTGCCACGCACGCGCAGGTTGATCTGCGCCTGCCGCGCGCGCTCGAGGATGCGTGCGCCGGCATCGCCCGGGTCGATGCACAGCGTGTCGAAGGCGCTGGCATGCACCACCGCGTGGCCGAGCTGGCGCAGGCCGGCGGCGAGGATCGCGGTCAGCCGCGCAACCCGGCCGGCGATGCGGGTGAGCCCGTCGGGGCCGTGGTAGACCGCGTACATCGCGGCCATCACCGCCAGCAGCACCTGCGCGGTGCAGATGTTGGAGGTGGCCTTCTCGCGGCGGATGTGCTGCTCGCGGGTCTGCAGGGTGAGGCGGTAGGCGGGGTTGCCCTCGCTGTCCACCGACACGCCGATCAGGCGCCCGGGCATCGAACGCTTGTAGGCATCGCGGCAGGCCATGAAGGCCGCGTGCGGGCCGCCGAAGCCCAGCGGCACGCCGAAGCGCTGCGAGCTGCCGACCACGATGTCGGCGCCCATCTCGCCCGGCGGCTTGAGCAGGGCCAGGGCCAGCAGGTCGGTGGCCACCACGAACAGCGCCTGGTGGTCGTGGATGACCTGCGCGTCCGCGCTCCAGTCCTCGATCCAGCCGCTGGAGGCGGGGTATTGCACCAGCACGCCGAAGTAGTCGCCGGCGGCCAGCTTCTGGTGGAATGCATCGGTGGAACGCACGACTTCCAGCGCCAGGCCCAGCGGCTCGGCGCGGGTGCGCAACACCTCAAGGGTCTGCGGATGGGTGTCGCCGGCCACCAGGAAGGTGTTGGACTTCGACTTGGCCGAGCGCCTGGCCAGGGTCATGGCTTCGGCCGCGGCGGTGGCTTCGTCCAGCAGTGACGCGTTGGCGATCTCCATGCCGGTCAGGTCGGCGCACATCTGCTGGAAGTTGATCAGCGCTTCCATCCGGCCTTGCGAGATTTCCGCCTGGTACGGCGTATAGGCGGTGTACCAGGCCGGGTTCTCGAGGATGTTGCGCAGGATCACCGGCGGGGTGTGGGTGCCGTAGTAGCCCTGGCCGATGAAGCTGCGGAACACCTGGTTCTTCGCGGCGATGGCGCCGATCCTGGCCAGTGCTTCCTGCTCGGTGAGGCTGTCGGCCAGGGCCAGCGGCGCGGGCGACCTGATGCTGGCCGGCACGATGGCATCGGTCAGCGCTTCCAGCGACGGGTGGCCGACGGTGGCAAGCATGCTGGCGATCTCGGCATCGTTGGGGCCGATGTGGCGGCCGACGAAAGCGTCGTGCTGCTCGAGGTCGCGCAGGGAAGGCGTGGTCTGGGGCATGGAGGCGGTTCCGGACAGGGGCGGGAGGCACCGCGTGGCAATCGCGATGGGTGCCCCTCTGTCCTTTTGCCTGAGAGTTTTGGAAGCCGCACCGGTGAGGTTGCGACTTCGTGCCCCTTCGGCGCCGGCGCTACCCGCGGGGGTGGCCGGTCTCTCCAGAGTGTTTGGCAGCGGCGGTGGTATCGGGCCTGAGCGATTACGGGCGTTTGCGCCTTCGGCAGCCGGCCGGGGCCGGCTTCTCCCACCTGTACAGCGCGCCGATTATAGCCGGCCGCGGGTCCTGCCGCGGGGAATTTCGGGCGCTGGCAGGGGCGCCAACGGCTGGCGTCATGAACGTGGGCCCGTGAGCGAAGCGTCGTGTCCGTGGGTGGGGGCGGGGCCTTGGCTTAACATGGGTTTCCCCCAGCGGCCGTGCCATGCCTACCGTCTCCGACCAGCCCCTCGCAGCGCCGCCCGGCGCAGCCACCCTTCACGCCCCGCAAGGACTGACCGGCGAGGCGACGCCGCCCACTGAGCAGGTACCGCCGCCATGACCATGCGCAGTCCGCGCCGGCTGGTCGTGCTGCTGGCCGGCCTGGCGATGTTCGGGCCGTTCTCGATCGACACCATCTTCCCGGCCTTCCCGCAGATGGCCGCGCAGTTCGGTGCCGACAAGGTGGCCATGCAGCAGACCATCAGCGTCTACCTGGTCGCCTATGCGCTGATGAGCATCGTGCACGGGCCGCTGTCCGATGCGATCGGGCGGCGCCGGGTGATCCTGGGCGGCCTGGTGGTGTTCACCCTGGCCTCGGTCGGCTGTGCCCTGGCGCGCGACCTGGGCACGCTGCTGGGATTCCGCGCGCTGCAGGGCCTGTCGGCGGGCGTGGGCCTGATCGTGGGCCGCGCGGTGATCCGCGACGTGCTGCAGGGCGAGGACGCGCAGCGGTTGATGAGCCATGTGTCGATGATCTTCGGCATCGCCCCGGCGATCGCGCCGGTGATCGGCGGCTGGATGCTGGGCGCCGGGCGCTGGCCGCTGATCTTCTGGTTCCTGGTGGCGTTCGGCGTGCTGCTGCTGGCCAGCGTGGCCCGCTGGCTGCCGGAAACCCACCCGCCCGAGATGCGCCTGCCGCTGCGCGCTCGCTCCTTGCTGCGCGATTACCTGGCCATCGGCACCAACCCGCGCTTCCAGCGCCTGGCGGTGGCGGGGGCGATGAACTTCGCCGGGCTGTTCCTGTACATCGCATCGGCACCTGCGTTCGTGATGGACCTGCTGGGCAAGGGCGAGCGCGACTTCGCCTGGCTGTTCATCCCCACCATCGGCGGCATGACCCTGGGTGCCTACCTGTCCGGGCGCCTGGCCGGGCGCTGGCCGCCGATGCGCCAGGTGGAAGCCGGCTTCGTCTGTTCCGGGCTGGCGGCGCTGGCCAACGTGGCCTACAACGCGCTGGCGCCGGACATCGCACTGCCGTGGGCGGTGTTGCCGATGAGCCTGGCCGCGTTCGGCGTGGCCCTGGTGTTCCCGGTGCTGACCCTGGCGATCCTGGACATGTATCCACGCCAGCGCGGTTCGGCCTCGTCGCTGCAGGCCTTCTTCCAGTTGCTGCTCAATGCCGCCGTGGCCGGCCTGCTGTCGCCGCTGTTGAGCCACCACGGCCTGCACCTGGCGCTGGGCATGGCCGGGTTCGTGGCGGCCGGCTGGCTGTACTGGCGCTGGGAGGCGCGGGTGGCGCGGCGCTTCCCGCCGCCGGGCCCGGCGCCGATGATCGAGCCCGGCGAGCAACTCTGACCCATCACGATTGCCGTCGAACCCACAGGAGTACCGATGTCCATCCAGTCCAAGGCCCGGCGTGATGCACGCAAGCGCAAGGTCGAACGCGAGCGCAACCAGGAGGGCGCCGACGCCCCGCGGATCGAGCCGCACGCCGAACTGCGCGACCGCGAGGGCACCCTGCTGGCCGGCGTGGTCCGCCGGGACGGGGTGTGGGTGCTGGGCATGGACGGACGCATCGCCGGCAGCAGCAACAGTGCCGCGCGGGTGCTGATGCTGATCCGCCGCGCCCAGCGCCTGCACGATGACAAGGGGGTGCCGGTCAAGCTGGTGTACTCGGACGCGCTGCGCGACGCGGCCGAGCTGGAAGCGCGGACCATCGGCCTGTCGCTGGCCGACTACGAGCGCCAGCTGGAGCAGGGCATGGCCACGGCGGCGGCCGCGCCGGCCGTGGTCAACTGACCGCGGCAGGGGTCGCGCTGGCAGACGGTGTCGCTCTAACCCTGCGCTGCAGCCTTCGGCGGTTCCGATGGTGCTGGCGCCGGTGCCCGGGTCGGGGCCGATCCGGGCGCCGGGTCCGCTGCGGCAGGCGCGGCCGCGGCGGCCTGCCAGCCGCAGGTGCGGCCTTCGTTCTGCTGCTGCAGCCATTCCTGCAATGGCGCGAAATACTCCAGCACCGCGCCGCCATCGATCTGCGGGCTGCCGGTCAACTCCTCCAGGGTGGCCTGCCAGGGCTGGCTGGCGCCCTTGGCCAGCATCTCGCGGAACTTCTGCCCGGCGGCGGCATCGCCGTAGAAGGTGCATTCGTACAGCGGGCCGGTGTGGCCGGCCGCCTCGCACAGCGACTTGTAGAACTGGAACTGGAGCACGTGCGAGAGGAAGTAGCGGGTGTAAGGGGTATTGCCCGGCACGTGGTACTTGGCACCCGGGTCGAAGAACTCCTCGCCGCGCGGGGTGGCCGGGGCCACGCCCTGGTACCTGGCCTTCAACTCCCACCATGCCCGGTTGTAGCGGTCCGGGGCGATGGAGCCGTCGAACACGCCCCAGCGCCAGCGGTCGATCATCAGCCCGAACGGCAGGAAGGCGACCTTGGCCAGGGCCATGCGCATCTGCGCGTTGATCAGCGCCTGCTGGCTCTGCACCTGTCCCTGCACCAGGCCGATCGACTCCAGGTACTGCGGCGTCATCGCCAGCACGATGGTGTCGCCGATGGCCTCGTGGAAACCGTCGTTGGCGCCGTTCTGGAACAGCGGTGGCTGCCCGTTGTAGGCCAGGTAGTAATACACGTGGCCCAGCTCGTGGTAGATGGTGGTGAAGTCCTCTTCGTTGGGCTTGATGCACATCTTGGTGCGCACGTCGCCGGCCATGTCGATGTCCCAGGCGCTGGCATGGCAGACCACGTCGCGCTCCAGCGGCTTGATGAACTGGGTCCGCTGCCAGTAGCTGGCAGGCAGCTTGGGCATGCCCAGCGAGACGTAGAAGTCCTCCGCGCGCCCGGTCATCTGCCGGGCCACCTGCGCCTGCGCCTCGCGCTCGGCCTCGAAGCGCGCCTTCGCGCTGGCGCCGGGGCCGCGGCGGTACAGCGCTGCGCCCAGGTCGCGCTGGTACTGGCGCTCCAGCGCGCCGGTGATGTCCAGGCTGCCGGCGCCCCGGTACGGCTGCAGCATGTCCCACAGGTTGCCCCAGTCCTGCTGCCACATGTTGCCCATCAGGTGCGCGGGCAGCAGGCCGCCGTCAACCTGGCCCCGTTCCACGCCGTAGGCCTGCTGCAGCTTGTCGCGCGCGTAGCAGTGCAGTTGCTCGTAGAGGGGCTGGACCTGGTGCCACAGGCGGTCGGTTTCGGCGGCGAAGGCGTCGGCCGGCATGTCGTAGCCGCTGCGCCACATGGCGCCGGTGTCCGCATAGCCCAGCTCGCGCGCGCCCTCGTTGACCAGTTCGACGAAGCGTGCGTAGTCCGGGCGCATCGGTCCGGCGATGGAGTGCCAGCCCTGCCAGGCATCCAGCTGGGTGTCGTAGTCGCGGCTGGCGCGCAGCACGTCCTCCAACTGCCCGAGCTGGCGGCACTGCCGCGCCTGGCCCTCGCCGGTGCAATACGTGCCCTTGCCGTAGGTGCCCTCCATGCGCGTGGCGATGCGGGTCAGTTCCGACAGCCTGGCCGGATCGCGGGGGGCCGGCATCGAGGTCATCTGCTTGAGCAGGACCAGGGCGCGCGCGCTGTCCGCGCTCATCGGCTGGCCTTCGAACGCCCGCGCCTGTTCGATCCAGCCGTTGAGCGTGGTCAGCCAGCGCTCCTGTGCCTTGGCCGCCAGGCGCTCGCTGTCGTCATTGATGTAGGTGGAGGAGAGCCACTGGGCGGAGGACAGCTCCGGGTACATCGCCCGGTACTCGGCATTGATCCGGGCGACGAAGGCGTCCGCATCCTCGCCGGGCGCGGTGGCTTGGGTGGCGTCCGTGGCCTGGTCCGGGGATGCCGGCTTCTTGCACGCGGGCAGGCTCAGCACGCCAACGCCGAGGACGAACGACAGCAGCAGGTGACGGGAGTTCACGGGGCGCGCACCGGTGGGGATGGTGCCGGCAGGCTAGTGGGGCAGCGCGGTGCCCGCAAGCGGTCGCTGCTCGGGGCGGTTGGCAGGGCCGGAGAGATTGGGTGCGGCGTGGGGTGTACGTGGGTGAGGGGTCCCGCCAGCCAGATCAGGACGGACGGCTGGTCCCGTCCACGGTTGCAGCGGGATGCACAGGGGTGAGGGGTGTGCCGCGGTCGCCGGCAAGACCGGCTCCTACAAGTCGCCGCCGCACCTCTGGTCGATGGCGATTGCCGTTGGCCGTTGCCCGGCCGTTGCCCGGCCGTTGGCTGGCCTCTGGCCGCAGTGTGCCTACACGCCCGGCAGCAGGCCGCGCGCGCGCAGCCAGGCCTGGGCGTCCTCCGAATCGCGCGTGAACCAGGCTTGGGTGGAACCGAGGCGGAAGGTGTAGCCCCAGGCATCCATGTCCGCCATCAGCCGCGCGCCGCCCACTCCGGGCAAGCGGTCGGCCAGCACGATCTGCAGGTAGCAGGTGGCGTCTTCCTCGGCCACCGAGTCGGTGGCGTCGGTGTGCACCGCGGCGCGGCGCTGCGGCGGCAGCACGATCAGGTGGCAGGCCTCGTGCAGCATCGAATGCACGGGAGTGTCGTCGCGTACGTACACGGTGCCGGCGATGATCCCGGCCTCCGGCTCGCCCCAGTAGCTGCCCGGGATCGGCGCGCCCTCATCCACCTTCGCCAGCACCAGGCCGTGGCTGGCCAGGAGGGCGGTGGCATCGGCCAGGTCGATGTCACGCACGCGGAGGATGTCGGGGGACGGATCGTGCATCGCGGGCAGGCGGGCAGGGCGGGTGGAGGCGGCACGGCCATGGCGCGGTGGCGGCCGGCACCCGGTGCGGGTTGCCCGGCCGGGCCCGCGGGGCAACCGCGGGTACCGGGTCGGTGCGCCCGCGGCCATGCGGCGGCGGGGAAGGACTCAGCCCTGGCCGTCGGGCAGCGCGACCGAGATGTCGAGCATGTCGTGTTGGCCGTCCTTGATCACGTCCACCTTGACCGCGTCGGCGTCGACGTTGACGTACTTCCTGATCACTTCAAGAAGCTCCCGCCGCAGCAGCGGCAGGTAGTCCGGTGCGCCGCGGCTGCTGCGCTCCTGGGCAATGATGATCTGCAGGCGGTTCTTCGCGGTCTGCGCGGTGTTGGTCTTGGTCTTCAGGAAATCGAACAGGCCCATGCGTCAACCTCCAAACAGCTTGCTGAAGAAGCCCTTCTTCTCCAGGGTGGTGAAACGCATCGGCCGCTCCTCGCCCAGCAGGCGCGCGACCGCGTCGTCGTAGGCCTGGCCGGCCTCCGATTCGGTTTCCAGGATCACCGGCTCGCCCTTGTTGGATGCGTTGAGCACGTCGGTGGATTCAGGCACCACGCCGACGGCCTTCAACCCCAGCACTTCTTCCACGTCGGTGATGCTGAGCATCTCGCCGGTGGCCACGCGTGCGGGGCTGTAGCGGGTGAGCAGCAGGTGCGCCGGCAGCGGCTCGCCGTTCTCGGCGCGGCGGGTCTTGGAATCCAGCAGGCCGATGATGCGGTCCGAGTCGCGCACCGAGGACACTTCCGGGTTGACCACCACCACCGCCTTGTCGGCGAAGTACATGGCCAGGAAGGCGCCCTTCTCGATGCCGGCAGGGGAGTCGGCCACGATGTACTCGAAGCCGTCGGCGGCCAGGTCCTTCAGGACCTTCTCCACGCCCTCGGTGGTCAGCGCGTCCTTGTCGCGGGTCTGCGATGCGGCCAGCACGTACAGGTTGTCGAAGCGCTTGTCCTTGATCAGCGCCTGCTTGAGCGTGGCCTCGCCATTGACCACGTTGACGAAGTCGTACACCACGCGGCGCTCGCAGCCCATGATCAGGTCGAGGTTGCGCAGGCCCACGTCGAAGTCGATCACCGCCGTGCGGTGGCCGCGCCGCGCCAGGCCGATGGCAATGCTGGCGCTGGAGGTGGTCTTGCCCACGCCGCCCTTGCCGGAGGTGACTACGATGATTTCAGCCAATGGATGTCTCCTTGACGCTGTATGCGGGAAGGGCGCCAGGGCGGAGCCGGCGCGCGGGGGTCATTCGAGGGCGGCCAGCCGCAGCTGGTCGTTTTCCAGCCAGACCTGCACGGCCTTGCCGCGCAACTGGTCGGGGATATCGTCCAGCACCTTGTAGTGGCCGGCAATGGCCACCAGTTCGGCGTGGAATTCACGGCAGAAGATGCGTGCCTGGACATTGCCGCGGGCACCGGCCAGGGCCCGGCCGCGCAGGCTGCCGTAGACATGGATCGAGCCGTCGGCAATCACCTCGGCGCCGGCGCCCACGGCCGACAGCACGGTCAGGTCGCAGTCCTCGGCATAGAGCTGCTGGCCGGAACGGACCGCGGCCTTCTGCACCCGGCCCGGCGCACGCGCGGCCTCGGCCTTGGGCGGGGCGGCGGCCTTGCGCGGTGCTGCGGCCGGGGCCGGCTCGCGCGGCGGCGGGGCGGCCGCCGGGGCCGGCTCGGCCCGTTCGTACTGGGCGCGGAACTTGGCCAGCACCGGCAGGCCGAGCGCCTGGGCCAGGGCCTCGTTGTCGCTGGTGCCATAGGCCAGCGCCACCGGCAGGACGCCAGCCTTGCGCAGGCCGTCGATCAGGGCGCGGGCGCTGGCCTGGTCCGGCGTGCGCGCCAGGGCGCTGAAGTCCACGATCACCGCCGCGCGGCCGAACAGCTTGGGCGCGCGCTCCACCCGCTCGTGCATCTCGCGGACCAGTTGCTCCACGTCCAGGGTACGCACCCGCAGGTTGGCGATGCCGACCTGGCCGATCTTCAGTTCGCCCGCCTGCTCGTAATCGTTGGCTACGGCCACGTCAGGTCCCCGTGGCGCGGTCGTCGCGCGGCGCGGTGCGGCGCGGGCGGCCGACCCAGGGCAGGTCGGGCAGGTTGTCGCCATAGGTCTGGCGGATCCACGGATAGCTGCACAGCTCCTTCATCATCATGCTGGCGCGCACCTCCACGTCGGGCATCACGTGCTGGCCGACCTCGTGGAAGCCGAAGCTGCCATGGAACAGCAGCGCCGGGTCGGCGCCGTGGTCCAGGAACACCTCGCTGCACAGGTGCGGGTAGCGCAGCTCGGCGTAGCTCTGCACGTCGGCATAGAAGGCCCGGCCCACGCCGCCACCGCGGCGGCGGCTGGCCACCACGATGCGGTCGATATAGAAGAAATGCGGGTAGCGCTGCTTGAACCACGCAAAGTTGCAGCTGTCGTGGCCGCTGTCGCTGCCGAAACCGACCAGGAAGCCGGCCAGGTTGCCGTCGCGCTCGGCCACGCGGAAGTACTCGGCGTTGTCGTAGAAGTCGCGCAGCTTGGCTGCGTCCAGCGGCAGGATCGCCGAGCCGGCGTTGTTGTTGAGCGCCAGGACCGAGTCCAGCTCGTGTTCGCGCACGTCGCGGATGACGATGGACATTGGGGTGAATGACGGTTCCGGGGGATGGACGGCCGCTGTCGCGACCGCGCGGATTATCGCATGCCACGGCGCGGCGGGCATGACTTCCGGGGCAGCCGGCCGCGCGGCGGCCACCGTAAGATGCGGCCATGTTCGGTTCCATCAGCCATACCCGCCTGCTGCGCTACGCCGGCCTGTTCACCTGGGCCATGGTGGGCGTGCCGCTGGTCTATTCGCAGTACGTGCCGGCCTACGGCAGCGAGGAGCTGGAGAGTTCCGCCGAGGGCGCACGCGCGGTATGGCTGTTCGCATGCTACCTGGGCTTCGGTGGCTGCTACTGGTGGCTGACCCGCGGCCCGGGCCGGCTGCGCCCGCGCTGGCACGATCGCCTGCTGCTGGTGGTGCTGACCGTGCTGGCCCTGGCGGTGAGCTATTTCAACGGGTCCGGGCTGGGCAGCATCCTGCTGATGGTGGCCGCCGGGGCGATCCCGTGGCTGCTCCCGGCCGGTTCGGGCGTGCTGTTGTTGCTGGTGAGCCAGTTGGCGGTGCTGCCGATCTATTACAGCGTGTTCCGGATGCCGCTGTTCGAGGCCCTGATGCAGGCGCTGCTGTACGGCGGCTTTTCCATGTTCATCTACGTGACCAGCCTGGTGGCGCGCCAGCAGGCCCAGGCCCGCGACGAGCAGCGCCGGCTCAACGCCGAGCTGCGCGCGACCCGCGCCCTGCTGGCCGACAGCGCCCGGGTCAACGAGCGCACCCGCATTTCGCGCGAGCTGCACGACCTGCTCGGGCACCACCTGACCGCGCTGAGCCTGAATCTGGAGGTGGCCGGGCACATGACCCAGGGCCGGCCGCAGGAGCACGTGCGCCAGGCCCATGCGCTGGCCCGGCTGCTGCTGACCGACGTGCGCGAGGCGGTGAGCCAGTTGCGCGACGCCCATGGCGGCATCGACCTGGCGGCGGCCCTGCGCCCGCTGGCCGAGCGCGTGCCGGGGCTGGAGATCGACCTGCAGGTCCAGTCCCCGCTGGGCGTGGACGATCCGGAGCGGGCCCATGTGGTCCTGCGCTGCACCCAGGAGATCATCACCAACGCGGTGCGCCATGCCGGCGCCCGGCGGTTGTGGATCCGGGTCTGGCGGGAGGGCGGAGCGATCCGGCTGGAGGCCCGCGACGACGGCCAGGGCGCGGACGATCCGGTGCCTGGCAACGGCCTGCGCGGCATGCGCGAGCGCCTGCAGCACTGCGGCGGTACCCTCGATATCCAGACCCGGAGTGGTGCCGGGTTTGCCCTGAACCTGTCGGTTCCCCTGTCCCTCCCGGCGCGACCGGCCATTGAAGGAACGCTGCCATGATCCGAGTCTGCCTGGTCGACGACCAGACCCTGGTACGCCAGGGCATCCGCTCCCTGCTGGCGCTGGACGATGGCATCGAGGTGGTGGCCGAAGCCGGCGACGGCCGCCAGGCGGTGGAACTGATCCCGCAGGTCAAGCCCGACGTGGTGCTGATGGACATGCGCATGCCGGCCATGTCCGGCCTGGAGGCGCTGCAGATGCTCTCGCGCGACGGCCTGCTGCCGCCAACCATCATCCTCACCACCTTCGATGACGACCAGCTGGTGCTGGCCGGGCTCAAGGCCGGGGCCAGGGGCTACCTGCTCAAGGATGTCTCGCTGGAACAGCTGGTGGGCGCCATCCGTACCGTGGCCGGCGGCGGCTCGCTGGTGCAGCCGGCGGTGACCCAGCGCCTGCTGTCGGGGCTTGAGCACATGCGCAACGACTTCGTCAGCCTGGATCGCCCCGACCCGCTGACCGACCGCGAGACCGAGATCCTGCGGCTGATGGCCTCGGGCTTCTCCAACAAGGAGATCGCCAACTCGCTGGGCGTGGCCGAGGGCACGATCAAGAACCATGTGTCCAACATCCTGAGCAAGCTGGGGGTGCGCGACCGCACCCGGGCCGTGCTCAAGGCCTTCGAGCTGCAACTGGTCTGAGCCGCCCCTGCTGTCCCCCGAGACAGGAGCCGGCTGGGATGTAAGAATCACGCCTTCCTGTCCTTGACTCATGCTTGCCGGCTGCGCGCGGGCGGCCAAGCCTGCTAGGATTCGCGTTTCGCATCGACAAAGTGCCGTGGAATCGGCTCCGGAGACTCTCGAATGACCCGCATTATCGAGTTCCTGATCGCCTTGGGGATCGTGGCTGTCCTGTTCCTGGTGGTCGGCGCGGCGCTTCCGTCGCATCGTCATATTTCGGAAAGCGTGGAGACCAACCGCAAGATGACCATCGTGTACGACACGGTGAACAACCTGCGGAGGTTCAAGGACTGGAACCCGCTGGTGCTGCGCGACCCGGCCATCAAGCTCAACCATTCGGGCCCGGCCGAAGGCGTTGGCGCGCGCCTGGACTACACCTCCAACGACAAGTACGTCGGCAATGGCAGTTGGGAGATCACCGACAGCGTTCTCGACGAGAAGGTCGTGATCGACGTCGAGGATGCGCGTCGCGGCAAGGACAAGACCATCCAGTTCCTTCTGGAGCCGGCCGGCAAGAACGGCCGCAACGTCAAGATCACCCAGACCTATGACGTGGAGTACGGCTGGAACCTGCTGGGACGCTATGCCGGCCTGTATGTCAGCCGCCACGTCGGCGATGACGTCAAGCTGGGCCTGACGCGCTTGACCAACATGCTGGCCACGGTGCCCAACTTCGACTATCGCGGCGAAGGCATCACCCTGCGCGACCTGAAGCTGGTGGACGTGCCGGCCGAGGACCTGCTGGTGGTCAACGCGGGCAACATCGATCGCAACAACGATGCGATCAAGCAGTCGATCAAGAACAACCAGGAGTGGATCAAGCGCACGCTCGAAGCCAGCAACCTGGAGCCGGCTGGCCCGGTGCGCATCATCACCACCGACTTCGGCGCCGAGAAGTACGCCTTCGACGTGGCCCAGCCGGTGCGTCGCAAGGGTTCGGGTCCGGCGCAGGCCGCCAGGGCCGATGGCGATGACGAGGCCGCTGCCGAGCAGGCCGCCGCGTTCGCCGCGCCGGTGGCCGCCCAGGGCGAGCCGCTGAAGGTCACCATCCCCTCCGGCGCCCCGGTGAAGTACGAGCGCACCACGGCCCATCGTGCCGCCTTCGGCTCCTACACGGGCTTCATGGCCGGGCTGGACAACGTGCGCAGTTCGATCCGTGCCTGGGCGCTGACCAACGGCTACGAGGTCACCGACCGTCCTTACGAGGTCTGGGAAGGAGGCGTGGACAAGGCGTTCACCGTCGAAGGCGAGTACGACGTGTACTGGGCAATCAAGTAACCGGCCTGCCGGTTCCACGGGTTACCCGAAAGGCGCCGCGCAAGCGGCGCCTTTTGTTTTGGTGTCCTGCGTGGCGGGGGCTGATTTGATTGCTGGCTTCGGACGGGGCCGCCGCCCGACCGGGGATGGTGCACCCCTCGGGCGCACATCCATGTGCGCACTCGGGGCCGTGGCACATCCATGTGCCACTTGCCCCATCCCCCCCGGCCGGACGACGTCCATCGGTATGTCGATGGCGCGGCTTCTTTTTTTGTAGGAGCCGGCCTTGCCGGCGACCGCGATGCAGGCTGCGGCATCGCGACACACCACACCACGCCGCGGTCGCCGGCAAGGCCGGCTCCTACAACGGGGAGGCGACATCGACATGCCGAAGACGTGGACGTGCGGGTGTGTCGGGGCAGCGGCCATGGATGGCCGCGGTAGCGAGTGCGCACTGCGGCTTCGTTTGCGAAGGCAACGGCTCCCGCGAACCGCGCGCGCCCATCACCGGCGAGTGCGCTGCACTTGCTCGTGTAGGAGCCGGCCTTGCCGGCGACCGCGGAGTGCGTGACGCGCGTGCGTGTGTCACATGACACGGTGCCGTGCGGCGTCCAGCAATAACCCGGCCTGTACCGGGTCGCCGGCAAGACCGGCTCCTACAAGTGAGGAGGCACAGACACGCCGAAGACGTGGACGTGCGGGTGTGTCGTGGCCATCCCGAGGGAGCCGGCGCATGCCCGGGTTAGGATGGACGGGCACCGCGGGCGACGGCACTGGAGGGGGCATGCAGCGCGATCAACACATGACCGGACCATCCTGGGCCGGTACGGCCGGCGCGGTACTGGCTGCCTTGTCCATCGGCCTGTCGGCCTGGGCCGCCCACGGCCTGGACCCTGGGCCGGCGCGTGCCGGCGTGCAGACCGCCAGTCTCTATGCATTCGGACACGGCGTGGCGCTGGCGGCCCTCGCGCGCGCAGCGGTGCGCCGTCTGGGCGTGATCGCGCTGGCGGTGCTGCTGCTGGGCACCGTGCTGTTCTGCGGCAGTGTCGCCGGTGGTGCGTTGCTGGGCTGGCCCACCCGCCTGGCTCCGGCCGGCGGCAGCCTGATGATGCTCGGCTGGCTGCTGTGGGCAGCCGACGCCTTGCGGCGCTGATCCCATGCCGCGCCATGCCCGGGGGTTCGACGTCGAGGCGGCGCACGCCTACCTGCTGCGCCGGGACCGCAGGCTCGCCACCTGGATGCGGCGCCTGGGCCCGCTGCCGCCCGAACCGCGCTGGCGCAGGCCGTTCGATCCGGTCGATGCGCTGGCCCGGGCGATCCTGTTCCAGCAATTGTCCGGCAAGGCCGCAAGCACCATCGTCGGGCGGGTGGAGGCGGCCATCGGCAGCACCCGCCTGCACCACGACACCCTGGGCCGGATCGACGACGTGGCGCTGCGTGCCTGCGGCGTGTCCGGCAACAAGGCCCTGGCCCTGCGCGACCTGGCCGCGCGCGAGGCCGACGGGCAGATCCCGGACCTGCGGCGGATGTCGGTCATGGACCAGGACCAGATCGTGGCGGCCCTGGTGCCGGTGCGCGGGATCGGCCGCTGGACGGTGGAGATGATGCTGATGTTCCGCCTGGGCCGCCCGGATGTGCTGCCGGTGGACGACCTGGGCATCCGCAAGGGCGCGCAGCGGGTCGACCGGCTCGAGGCGATGCCCACGCCCAGGCAACTGGCCGCGCGCGGCGAAACGTGGGGCCCGTACCGCACCTATGCCAGCTTGTACCTGTGGAAGATCGCCGACTTCGCCGGGGAAGCGAAGGCCCCGGTCAACCGCTCGCAGGATTGATCCGGGCGCGCAGCCGCCTTCTCAGCGCGTCAGGCGCCAGTGCCAGGGCTCGTAGACGATGCCGTGCGGATTGTCGCGCGGATAGCTCATGGCGAACCCGAACGCCCCGGCATTGGCGCGCAGCCAGGCAAAGGCGGCGGTGTGCTCGAACGATTCCTCGGCCGGCGGCTCGCCCGGCGTGCCGATGTCCAGCGCATGTCCGCCATGGTGCTCGCTGTAACCGGGAGCGGCGTTGACCCGCAGGATTTCGGGCAGTGCCTGGCCCCGGGCGAGCTTGCGCTCGAGGATTCCCGACTGGTAATCGTGGCTGCGATAGCCGGAGATCGCCTGCAGCGTCACGCCGTCGGCACCGGCTGCGCGCCGCATCGCCATCCAGGCTCTTGCAGCGGGCAGGGACAGCCACAGCGGCCGCCGCCAGCGGTCGAACCCGGCGAAGGCCAGCCAGTCCGGCTCGGGTATCTCGGATAGTCCGGTGCGCGTCGCATAGGCGTGCGCGTCGATGTCCAGCGCATCCAGGCGCGCGTGCAGCCGGTCCAGCGGCAGCGGTGCCGGCGCGGGGGGCGGTGCACGCCGTGCAGCCGGTGATTCCAGCAGTTCCAGCGCATCCAGCGCCTCGTCCATGCCGGGCTCGCGGGCCAGGCGCGGCACCAGGGCCAGCAGGCCGCTGTCCAGCACGGCGGCCAGGTAGCGTCCGTCGCGCTTGCGCCGCAAGACCCGTCGTGCGCGGGCCAGTGCGCGCGCGTCGGTGTGGCCGCGGGCGTGCAGCAGCACCGGTGGCCACAGTTCGATCTCGGAAGTATTGATCAGCCGCGTCTTCAGCGGCACGGGAGGCAGGTGCATGCGTGCAGCTTAGGCGCGACGCGGTGGTGGTGCCAACTCGCGCAGGCGTTCCAGTGCGGCGGCCGGGTCGCGTGGTTCGATCAGCAGGTCGCGCCGGCCTGTGCTTGGCAGCCACAGCTTGCGCCGGCCATCGACGATGGCCACGAAGGTGAAGCGGCGGTTGTCCAGGCGGAACCATCCGGCGCGGAAGCCGGGCAGGGTCATGGTGTTGTTGGACAGCAGGCCGGGGCGCAATTGCGGCCGTTCGTCCAGGTCCACCACGCGCGCGCGCTGCAGGTCCAGGTCGGCCAGCGGGATCCGGTAGCGGTAGAACGCTGCGCGCACGTCGAGGATGCCGCCGTCCACGCGCAGCGACAGGCGTCCCAGGGCCCAGCGGCACACGCACCACAGCAGCGTGCCCGCCACCAGGGTGCCGCCCAGGACCATGGCAATGGTCAGCGCGCGGCTGTCACCGGCCAGGGCCAGATGGCTGCCGCGCAGGACGGCCATGACAATGCTGGCCGTGGCGATCGCCAGCGGCAGGGGCACGGCCAGCACGAACAGCCACCGGTGCGTGCCGGGTCCCGGCCGTGCCAGCCGCAGGCGCGGATCGTCGGTGGCGGTCATGGCGCGGACCCCGTGGCAAGCAGCGGGGAAAGCAGCGGCGCGACCACATGCAGCACCACGTCGGTGGCGAAGTGGGCCAGCATTGCCATCTCGATCCCACGCTTCCAGTACAGCCAGCCGAACACCAATCCGCCGATCCCGTTGAGCAGCAGGGTGCGCGCGACCACGGTCGCATCCAGGCCCCATATATGCGCTGCCGCCGGCAAGTGGGCAGCGCCAAAGAGCAACGCTGCGGTGATGATCGCGGCCCAGAAGGCGGCAGGCGGCGGAGCGCTTCCGCGCAGTCGTGCCACAAGCCAGAGCAGCAGGGTCATCAGGAACAGGCGCAGTTGCAGTTCCTCGACGATGCCGCCGTAGAACGAAGCCAGCAGGCCGTTCCACGCGGACACGGCGGCGGCTGTCTGGGCCGGAGGATTGACCGGCTCGGGCAGGAAGCCGTCGCCCAGCGCCGCCAGCGCCAGGATCACCGCGCCGGCCGCCAGGCCCAGCAGCACGGCCTGGCGCGGCCGCAACTGCGCCCAGTGCGGCTGCGCGCGCCGCACCAGCCAGGCATGCAGCACCGGGCTGCCCAGGCCGACGCGATGGCCCATGCGCAGGCCCAGCCAGGCCAGCAGGCCCATCAGCACCAGGGCCTGCGCCGACTGCACGGCGACCAGCGCCCCCAGCGGCAGCGGCAACTGCGCGAAGTACTGCGGCATCGTCTGCATCAGGTAGGGCACCAGCGCGGCAACCGATAGCGCGGCCAGTACGCCCCACATGACGGCGATTTTCAGGTCCTGTCGCGCGGTGGCCCCGGATGCGGCAGGCACCGGTGCGGATGCGGCAGGCAACGTGGCACGCGGACCGGTCATCGCGGCGTCCTCAGGCCGGGCGCTTGAACACGGCCAGCAGCGGCACGATCGGCCCGTTGGACACGACCTGCACCAGCTCCCAGCCCTGCTGGCCGGGGCGGACCAGCGCTTCCTGCACCACCTCCTGCTTGTGGCCACCCATCATGCCCGGCTTGATTTCCACTACCTGGTACTGCCAGCGCGTACTCATGCGTCCTCCTCCGTTCCCGTGTCCGGTTTGGGCAGCCGGCCCGCCTTGCGCAGTGCGTCGCGCAGCACGTATTCGATCTGGGCGTTGGCGCTGCGCAGTTCGTCGTCGGCCCAGCGCTGCACCGCGGCCAGGACCTCGGCGTTGATCCGCAGCGGATAGGCTTTTTTTTCCGTCATCCCTGACGCCCCCGGTCCCTGCGCCGCAGGTGCATCACCAGCGAGACGCCAAGGACATTGACCGCCAGCACCAGTGCCAGCACCACCGCGCCGGTGCGGAGCTGGTGGCCTGCGGCCCAGTACAGGCCGCAGGCGCCCAGCAGCAACGCCAGCGCGATCAGCGCCCAGCGCAGGGCGATGCCGCGCACGTGCGCGTCGGCTGCGTCGCGCGCATACCAGGCCGCGACACCAAGGGCCGGCAATCCCGACAACGCGACCAGCAGTGGCACCAGCGCTTCCATCTGCAGGCCTCAGTACAGCGAGCCCGCGTTGACCACCGGCTGGGTGCCGCGGTCGGCGCACAGCACCACCAGCAGGTTGCTGACCATCTGCGCGCGGCGCTCCTCGTCCAGGTGCACCACCTCGTTCTTCTGCAGTTCGGCCAGGGCCATCTCGACCATGCCCACCGCACCGGCCACGATCCGCGTGCGCGCGGCGATCACCGCATTGGCCTGCTGCCGCTGGAGCATGGCGTGGGCGATTTCCGGCGCATAGGCCAGGTGGCTGATGCGCGCCTCGATGACCTGTACGCCGGCCCGGTCCAGGCGCTCGGCAATCTGCCGCTGCAGGTGTTCGGAGATCTCCTGCGGATGGCTGCGCAGGGCGATCTGGCCTTCCTCGTGCTGGTCATAGGGATAGCTGGAGGCCATCGCCCGCAGCGCCGACTCGGACTGGATGTGGACGAAGCTCTCGTAGTCATCGACGTTGAACACCGCCTCGGAGGCATCCACCACCTCCCACACGATCACCGACGCGATCTCGATCGGGCTGCCGTCGAGCTCGTTGACCTTGAGCCTGCCGCTTTCGAAGTTGCGCACGCGCAGGCTGACCTTGCGCTTGGAATAGAAGGGGTTGTTCCAGCGCAGGCCGGCTTCCTTGACCGTGCCCACGTACTTGCCGAACAGGCTCAGCACCGCGGCCTGGTTGGGCTGGATGGTGTACAGGCCGGCCAGCAGGGCCATGACCACGCAGCCGACCAGCAGGCCGGCGCCCATCAGCCAGCCGCCACTGTCGTTGCCGCGGTTGAGGTCCTGGACGCCGGATACGAACAGCCAGACGGCGCAAACCGCCAGCAACACCGCTATCGCCAGGACCGACAGGCCGGAAACGGAACCCAGTTGACGCTCTTTCATGGCATCGCTCTCCAGTTGACGTTTAAAAGATATCAATTTGATATCAGGTGTCAACAGGAATCTGCCAGCGGCGAGTCCTGGCCCCCCTGCGCTTGCCCCCCACGCTCCGCTCAGGGGCCGGTTGCGTCCGCACGCGGTGGCACCGCGCCGGGCCGGCCCTGCATCGGCCGCCAGCCGCGGCCATCGAAGGCTTCCAGCGGATGGAAGCGGCGCTTGTAATCCATCTTGTCGTGGCCGGCGATCCAGTAGCCCAGGTACAGGTGCGACAGGCCGTCGCGCCGTGCCCATTGGATCTGCTGCAGGATCGCCAGCGTGCCCAGCCCGCGCGTGGCCTGGTCCGGGTCGAAGAAGGTATAGACCGCGGACAGCGCGCCGGGCACGCGGTCGGTGACCGCCACGGCCAGCAGGCGGCCGGGTGCGTCGCCGGCCGGCGCCTCGCGCAACTCCACGAAGCGCGTGTCCGGCCAGCTGCCGAGCAGGAACTGGTCGAACTCGGCCGGGCCGTGGCCATCCATGCCGCCGCCATGGTGGCGCGCTTCCAGGTAGCGCTGGTACAGGTCGAAGTGCTCGGGCGTGCGTTGCGCGGTGGCGATGCGCGTCTCCACCCCGGCGTTGCGCGCCATGCAGCGGCGCTGGCTGCGGTCGGGCACGAATGCGGCAACCGGGATGCGCACCGCCACGCAGGCGCGGCAGTTGCTGCAGTGCGGGCGGTAGATCAGGTCACCCGAGCGGCGAAAGCCCCAGTCCAGCGTCTGCGGATAGACCGTGCCCAGGCGCGGGTCGCGCGGGTCCAGCACCAGGTCGCGCGCGGCGCGGTCCGGCCAGTAGCCACAGGCATGGCCGCCGGTATGGAACAGGCGCAGGTCGTCGGTCGGGAAGGAGTCGTTGCCCATGGTGGTGCCGTGGACGGATAGGCCAAGCATAGCGCGGCTGTTCGCAGGCGCCGCGACCGGCTGCCGGCTGAACGGCAACGGCCGCCGGTCAACGCATGCGCGCGGGCGGCGTTTTCCCTCATGTGGTCATCGAGTCCACGACCTTCCGGAGAACACCGTGAACAAGATCCCTTCCCTGCTTGCCGTCGCACTGCTGGCCTGCACCGCCGGTGCCGCCCTGGCCCAGGCCGAGCCGGCCAAGGCCGATGCGCCGAAGCTGCGCAACGCACTGGACGTCAACGGCGACGGCGTGATCGACCGCAGCGAGGCCGCTGCGCACCCGGGCCTGGCCGAACGCTTCGATGCACTGGACGCAAACAAGGACGGCCGCCTGGAGCGTGACGAGATGCGTCGTCATTGGCGCGGCCACCGCAACCACGGCCGCCGCGGGCCGGGCGGCCATCCGTTCATGCAACTGGACGCGGACAAGGATGGCCGCATCAGCAAGGCCGAGGCCGCCACCGATGCGAAGTTTGCCGCGCGCTTCGAGCGCATGGACGTCAACGCCGATGGCTTCATCGACCGCGCCGACCACCAGGCCGCCGCCAGCCAGCGCCGGGATGCGTGGTTCGCATCGGCCGACAGCAATGGTGATGGCAGCCTGAGCAAGGCCGAGTACGACGCCGCGCATGCCAGGCACGCGGAGGCACGCAGTCGCCACCGTGGCAGCAAGGACCATGGTCGCCGCGGCCCCGCACGGCTCAAGGATGCGCCGGCGCAGTAAAGCGGAAGGCGCCTGTCAGCGCCGGTCGTCGCTTGCCGGTGGCGGCGGGGAGATGCGTACGCGCACATCCTCGTCGCCATCGGCGTTTGCGGGCGTGGTCGCGGGTGCTTGCGGCCGCTGCACGGCTGGCGCCTCGGCGGGTGCCGGGGTGTCGCCCGTCCCCATCCAGATGAACACCGCCACCGCGGCGATGACGGCAAGCAACCCCAGCCGGATGCGCCACGCCCAGCGCCGGCCGTTGCCGGCAAAACGCGACTGGGGAAGGTCGGTGGCCGTGTCCGGCAGGTCGGCGTACGAGCGGGTGGTGGCCATCAGCCCGGCCTGGCGCAGGATTTCGCGCGCACGCGGCTGGTCTTCGGGCAGGCGGATCCACACGGCCGGCTGGTGCTTTGCCTGCACCGGCTCGGAATAGCTGAACTGGCCGCTGCGGCCGCTGTGGTAGGAGCGCGGCTGGCTGATGTGCACGGCGATGCCTGCATCCTCCAGCAGCCGGGCCACGCCTTCCACGGTTTCAAGGCGCTGGCTGGAAAAGATCTGGCGCATGGTCAGGCTCCGCTGGCGGCGTCGGCGCCGTCGCTGTCCGGGGCCACCCGGATCAGGCCTTCCTGCGCGGTGCTGGCAACCAGCCGGCCCTGGCGATCGAACACCTGGCCGCGCGCCAGCCCGCGCGAGCCCTGGCTGCTGGGGCTGTCGAGCGCGTACAGCAGCCATTCGTCGGCGCGGAACGGGCGGTGGAACCAGAGCGCGTGGTCCAGCGAGGCCATCTGCACGCGGGGCGAGTAGTAACCGATCCCGTGCGGCAGGTTGGCCGTGCCCAGCAGATGGAAATCCGAGGCGTAGGCCAGCAGCGCCTGGTGCAGTGCGAAGGGGATATCGCCCACCGGCTCGCGCAGGCGGAACCAGACCTGCTGGAACGGCGGCTGCCGCACCGGATCGAGTTCGTCGCGCGGTTGCACGTGGCGGAACTCGAACGGGCCGCCGCGCTGCAGCCAGCGTTGCACCTTGGTCGGCAGGCTGGCCATCACCTCCGGCTGCGCCGGTGCGGGCGCGATGATGTCCTCCGGCATCGGCACCTGCGGCATCGGCGGCTGGTGCTCGTTGCCCGGCTCCTGTTCCTGGAACGAGGCCGCGCAGAAGAAGATCACCTTGCCGTGCTGGACCGCCGTGACCCGCCGCACCGAGAAGCTGCCGCCGTCCCGGGTGCGATCGACGTGGTAGACGATGGGGTGGTCGATGTCGCCGGCGCGCAGGAAGTACGCATGCAGCGAGTGCGCGCGGCGGCCGTTGTCCAGGGTCGCCTGGGCGGCGGCCAGCGCCTGGCCCAGCACCTGCCCGCCGAACACGTAGCGGGTGCCGATGTCGCGGCTCTGGCCGCGGAACAGGTCCTGCTCAAGCCGCTCCAGGGCGAGCAGGTCGATCAGTTCGGAGACGACGGGACCGAGGGCGGGGGACACGGGCTGACCATCGGGCAGGAGTGGACAGCCGATTATACCGGTGGCGCCGGAGTGGCCCCGCGTCCGCGGCCGCCAGCGTGCTCAGCCCAGGCGTTGCAGGGCGACGTCGGCCAGTACCCTGGGCCAGGGAAAGCGCGGGCCCGGGTCGAGCTTGCGCCGGACCTGCACCGTCGGGTCGTCGCTGGCCGCCACGCTGTCGCGGTCCAGGTCCTCGTGCCCGGCGATGTGGCGCAGTGCCGGAAAGCGCGCCGACAGGTCGTGCAGCAGCGCCACCAGGGCATCGATCTGCCGATGCGGATACGCCTCGTCCATCGCCTGCTGGCGCGAGTCCAGCCAGTGCGGATAACGGCCGGTGTTGACCAGCTCGATGCCGATCGCGCGTGCATTGTGGCCGCGCACGTGGTGGGCGATGCGCTCGTCGGGCACGTAGCGCAACACCGTGCCGTCGCGGTCGATGTAGTAGTGGCCGCTGTTGCCGGTGCCACTTGGATAGAGCACCCGCTCCCCCCAGGCACGCGCGCTGGCCAGGTCGGGCAGCTCGGTGCAGTGGATCACGGCCAGGTCCACCTGCGCCGGTGACCGCGCCTCCAGCTGCGCCACGTAAGGCAACGGCGCGTCGATGATCTGCAGGCGGGTCAGTGGTGGCATGCGCCCGATGCTAGCATCGCCGCCGGGCGTTGGATCGGCGACGCAGGACTGCGGAAGGTGCGTGCGCGCCGGTCGCGATAAGGACGGATGGAGGCGGCGTGACGCAGGGGCATTGCATTCTTTCGCACGGGTTCGAGAGCGGCCCGGATGCGACCAAGGTGACCGCGCTGGCGCGGGTGGCCGAGGACCTGGGCTGGACCACCGAACGCCCGGACTACACCGACCTGGATGCGCGCCTTGAAGTGGGCCGCCTGGGCGACGTGCCCGGCCGCCTGCAGCGGCTGCTGGGCATTGCCGGCGCTGCTGTCGCGCGCGGCACGCCGGTGGTCCTGGCCGGCTCCAGCCTGGGCTCCTATGTCTCTGCCCTGGCCTCGCTGCAGGTGCCTACCCGTGCGCTGTTCCTGATGGTGCCGCCGACGCGCATGGGGCCGTTGCCCGAACTGGATGCAGCCGCGGTGCCGATCTCCATCGTCCATGCCTGGCGCGACGAACTGATCCCGGCGGCCGATGTGGTGGAATGGGCGCGACAGCGGGGCGCGCGCCTGTTGCTGGTGGACGACAGCCATCGCCTGGCCCGGCATGTGGAAACCACCGCGCGCGCCTTCGCCCAGTTGCTGACATCCCTTTCGCGCGAGCCGCACCGCCAATGAAGTTCTTCGTCTCCTGCGCCAAGGGCCTGGAATACCTGCTCGCCGACGAGCTGCTGGCGCTGGGCGCAGCGCGCGCCACCGCCACCGTGGCCGGGGTCAATGCCGAGGGCACCCTGGCCGATGCGCAGCGCGCGGTGCTGTGGTCGCGCCTGGCCAGCCGGGTGCTGTGGCCGCTGGCCAGCTTCGATTGCCCGGACGAGCAGGCGCTGTATGCCGGCGCCGCCACGGTGCCCTGGCACGAACACCTGCGCCAGGGCCACACCCTGGCGGTGGACGCGCACGTGTCCGGCGAGGCGCTCACCCATGCGCGCTTTGCCGCGCAACGGGTCAAGGACGCAGTGGTCGATGGCTTCCGGGCGCAGGGCCTGGAGCGTCCGTCGGTGGACGTGGACGCACCGCACCTGCGCCTGAACCTGTCGCTGCGCAAGGGCCGGGCCACGCTGTCGGTGGACCTGGGTGGTGGCCCGCTGCACCGCCGTGGCTGGCGCGCGGCCCGGCACGAGGCGCCACTGAAGGAGAACCTGGCCGCCGCGGTGCTGCTGCGCGGTGGCTGGCCGGCCATGCGTGCGGACGCAGGCGCGCTGCTCGACCCGATGTGCGGCACCGGGACGCTGTTGATCGAGGGCGCGCTGATGGCCGCCGACGTCGCGCCCGGGCTGGGCAGGATCGGCGCGACCGCTCCGGCTTGCGACGAACCGGGCGACGCCCCGGCACCGGTCGACGTCGCGCCGCCACCCACCCGCTGGACCGGTTTCGATGTGGCCGCATGGGACGCGATGCTGGACGAGGCGCGGGTGCGCGCCCGCGCCGGCCTGGCCGCGCTGCGGCCGGTCTTCCACGGCAGCGACCTGGATCCGCAGGCGATCGCCGCTGCCCGTGCCAATGCGCAGGCGGCCGGCGTGGCCGGCGCCATCACCTTCCAGGCGTGCGATGTCGATGCGCTGCCGGTGGCCGCGGCCGCGCGCGGCCTGGTGGTGTGCAATCCACCTTACGACCGGCGCCTGGCCGCCGATGGCGGCCTCTACCGCCGGCTTGGCCAGGCCCTGCAGCGCACGGTGCCGGGCTGGCGCGCCAGCCTGCTGTGCGGCGATGCCGAGCTGGCCCACGCCACCGGCCTGCGCGCTGCGAGGAAGTACCAGCTTTTCAACGGTGCGCTGGAGTGCGTGCTGATCGTGTGCGACCCGGTGCAGGCACCGGCGCGCGAAGACCCTGCGCCGCGCGAGTTGTCCGAGGGCGCGCGCATGGTCGCCAACCGGGTCCAGCGCAACCTGCGCCGGCTGCGCAACTGGCGCGCCACCGAACAGGTGACGTGCTACCGCGCCTATGACGCCGACATCCCCGAATATGCGGCGGCGATCGACGTCTATGCCGAGGACGGTGGCGCGCAGCGCACCTTCCTGCACGTGCAGGAGTACGCGCCGCCGAAGGAGATCCCCGAGGCGGACGTGCGCAGGCGCCGCAACGAGGTGCTGGCGGCGGCACGCGAGGCCTTCGCGGTGCCATCCGTGCAGGTCGCCATGAAGACCCGTGAACGTGGCAAGGGCGGCAGCAAGTACGCGCGCGCGGGGCAGGGCAGCCTGCGCCCGCCTGGCGAGCGCTTCGTGGTGAGCGAGCACGGGACGCGGCTGTGGGTGAACCTGTTCGATTACCTGGACACCGGTCTGTTCCTGGACCATCGGCCGTTGCGCCGGCGCATGGCGGTCGAGGCCAAGGGCCGGCGCTTCCTCAACCTGTTCTGCTACACCGGCGTGGCCAGCGTGCAGGCGGCAATGGCGGGCGCGGCATCCACCACCAGCGTGGACCTGTCTGCCAACTACCTGCAGTGGTGCGCGGACAACCTGGCGCTCAACGGCCTGGGCGGCGCGGCGCACCGGATGGTGCAGGCCGATGCGATGGCCTGGCTGGAAGCCGAGCGCGGCCGCTACGACGTGATCTTCTGCGACCCGCCGACGTTCTCCAATTCGGCACGCGCGGCCGATTTCGACGTCCAGCGCGAGCAGGTGCGGCTGCTGCGCGCGGCCGTCGCGCGGCTGGCCCAGGGCGGTGCGCTGTACTTCTCCAACAACTTCCGGCGGTTCCGCCTGGACGAGGATGCGGTTTCGCAGTTCGCCCATTGCGAGGAGATCAGTGCCTCCACCATCCCGCCGGATTTCGAGCGCAACGCGCGCATCCATCGGGCGTGGCGGCTGACCCGGGACTGACCGGCAGGCGGCGTTGACCACCGGCGCAGCATCCCGGCACCGCGTCCGGCGCCGGATGTGCGCCGCGCCGGGGCGGTCCGGTGCCGTCGCCTGCGGCACAATAGCGGTGCGGCCAACGAGGCCGTCAACGGTTCCACCCGGAGGCATCCATGGCTGACATCCCCCCCTTCCGCATCGGCCAGGGATTCGACGTCCACGTGTTCGGCCCGGGCGACCACATCATGCTGGGCGGCGTGCGGGTGCCGCACGGCTGCGGGGTGGTGGCGCACAGCGACGGCGACGTGGTCCTGCACGCCTTGAGCGACGCGATCCTGGGGGCGCTGGCATTGGGCGACATCGGCGTGCATTTCCCGCCCAGCGATGCGCGCTGGAAGGGCGCCGACAGTGCCGAACTGTTGCGCCACTGCATCGGCCTGGCGGCCGCGCGGGGCTGGCGGCTCGGCAATGCGGATGCGACGGTGGTGTGCGAGCAGCCCAGGGTCGGCCCGCATGTGCTGGCCATGCGCGAGCGCATCGCGCAGGCGTGCGGGGTGGATGTCGATGCGATCAGCGTCAAGGCCACCACCAGCGAGAAACTTGGCTTCACCGGTCGCGGCGAAGGCATCGCCGCGCAGGCCGTGGCGCTGATGGTGCGCGCGTGAGCCCGCCTGCGCAGGCGTTCGGTGCACCGGTGCTGACGGCGCGGATCCGCACCGGCGTGGAGGATTTCCAGGTCGAGGAACTGGACGGCTTCGAGCCCAGCGGCGATGGCGAGCACGTGCTGCTCACCGTGGAGAAGCGCGGCATGAACACGGCCTTCGTCGCACGCGCGATCGCGCGCTGGGCGGCGGTGCCGGAACACGCCGTGGGCTATGCCGGGATGAAGGACCGGCACGCGGTGACCCGGCAGCGGTTCAGCGTGCAGTTGCCGGGCCGCGAAGCGCCGGAGATCGCGACACTGGAACAGGAAGGCCTGCGCGTACTGGCCCAGTCCCGGCACCGCCGCAAGCTGCCGCGCGGGGCCCTGGCCGGCAACCGCTTCGTGCTGACCCTGCGCCAGGTCGAGGGCGCGCACGATGCGGTGGAGGCGCGGCTGGCGGCGATGGCCGCGCAAGGCGTGCCCAATGCCTTCGGCGAACAGCGCTTCGGCCATGGCGGAGGCAACGTGCACAAGGCGCTGGCGATGTTCGCCCAGGCCGGGCGCGGCAGGCGGATCGGCCGCGAGCAGCGCTCGCTGCTGCTGTCGGCGGCGCGCTCGGCGCTGTTCAACCGGGTGCTGGCCGCGCGCGTGGCCGCCGGCAACTGGGCGCACGGCATGGAGGGCGAAGTCTGGGCGCTGTCGGGCAGCCGCAGCGTGTTCGGGCCCGAGCCGTGGAGCGAGGCGTTGCAGGCGCGGCTGCAGGCCGGCGACATCCATCCCAGCGGCCCGTTGTGGGGGCGCGGCGGCCTGCGCAGCGAGGGCGCCTGCGCCGAGCTGGAACTGGCGGCACTGGCCGAGCCCGAGTCGCTTGCGCTGCGTGACGGGCTGGAGCGGGCCGGGCTGGAACAGGAGCGCCGCGCGCTGCGGGTCCGGCCAGGCGGGTTCACCTGGCAATGGGAAGCGGCCGATGTGCTGGTGCTGTCCTTCAGCCTGCCCCCGGGCAGTTATGCCACGGCAGTGCTGCAGCAACTGGGCGGGATCGTCGACGCCGCTGCCGGGGCAGCGTAGCGCCCACGACGCGCCGGCCGGCGTGGGCGCGCGTGGCGGTGCACGGGCGATACGGTGCGGCTAAACGAAGAAGGCGCCCGGTTGGGCGCCTTCTTCGTGCATGCAGGTGCAGCAGCGGTGGTCAGAAGCTGCCGCCGAACGAGAACTGCAGGCGCTCGATCTCGTCGCCTTCCTTCTTCTTGAACGGATAGGCGTAGCTGATCGAGATCGGGCCCATCGGTGCACGCCACAGCAGGGCCACGCCGGCCGACGCGCGCAACTCGCCCGCGTCGAAGTTGTCGGTGCTGTCGTAGACGTTGCCGAAATCGATGAAGGTCGACACCCGTGCGGCCCTGGTGTCGAACAGCTTCGGGAACAGCATCTCGATCTGGCCGACGGTCTTGAGCGAACCACCCAGCGGCTGACCACGGTAGCCGCCCAGCACTTCCGAGCGCGGGCCCAGGGTGTTGTCGCGGAAGCCGCGCACCGAGCGGGTACCACCGGCGTAGAAGTTCTCGAAGAACGGCAGGCCCGAGGCGGTGAGCGTGCGCGCGTAGTCCGGGGAATCGGTCAGGCACGGGTCGCTGGCGCCGGGGGTGGGGTTTTCCACGGTCGGGCGGGTCCAGCAGATGTTGCGGACGATGTCGTTGCCATAGCTGTCGCCGTAACCCAGGTCCAGGCCGGTGCGCAGCACGAACGCCGGGCTCAGCCGCCAGTACTTGGAAACTTCATAGTTGAGCTTGAAGTACTCGACCGTCGAGCCGGGCAGGGTGGTTTCCAGGCCCACGCGCTGGTACGTGCCGCGGGTGGGCATGAAGAAGTCGTTGCGGGTGTCGCGCGCCCAGCCCACCTCGGTGCGCCAGGCGTGGAAGGTGCGCCGGCCGATGGCGTGCACATAGTTGACGATCACCTCCGGGGTGTAGCCGGAGTAGGTCTGGATCTGGTTGGAGTCGATGCCGAACAGCATCGAGACGGTGCTGTTCTCGGTGATCGGCAGGCCCAGCACCGCCTGCGCGGCGGCATTGGTGCTGTTGTACTGGGCGGTGTTGAAGTCCGAGTAGTCCAGCTCGCGCCACCACAGGTTGTAGCCCAGCGACATGCCTTCATCGGTGAAGAACGGGTTGATGTAGGAGAACGCGTAGCGCTGCAGGTAATCGCTGCGCTGGGCCTCCACCGCCACCCGGTTGCCGCCGCCCAGGAAGTTGGCCTGCGACAGCTGCACGGTGGTGGTCATGCCGCCAAGCTGCGAGTAGCCGACGCCGAACATGAAGCTGCCGGAGTTGGTTTCCTTGACGTTGTAGACCACGTCCACCTGGTCGCCGGTGCCGGGCACGGCGGGCGTTTCCACCTCCACCGTCTCGAAGTAGCCCAGGCGTTGCAGGCGTACCTTGGAGCGGTCGATGGCCGCCTGCGAGTACCAGCTGTTCTCGAACTGGCGCATCTCCCGGCGCAGCACCTCGTCGGAGGTGCGGGTGTTGCCCTTGAACAGGATCCGGCGCACGTTCACGCGCGGGCCGGGCATCACCTGCAGGTTGATCGCCACGGTGCGGTCTTCGCGGTTGGGTGTGGGCAGCGGGCTTACCCGGGCGAAGGCGTAGCCGATGTTGCTCAGGGTGTTGGTGATGCCGTCGGAGGTCAGTTCCAGCAGCGCACGCGAGAACGTGTCGCCGACCTTGGGGATGACCATGCGCTCGACCTGCTCCTGCGGCAGGATGGTGTCGCCGGTGACCTTGATGTCCGAGATCTTGTAGATCTCGCCCTCGGTGACGCTGGCGGTGACGTACATCTCCCGCTTCTCGGGGCTGATCGAGACTTGGGTGGAGTCGATGTTGAAGTCGATGTAGCCGCGGTCCAGGTACCAGGAGTTGAGCTTCTCCATGTCGCCGGAGAGCTTTTCCTTGGAGTACTGGTCGTCGCGCCGGTACCACGACAGCCAGGAACTCTCGCGCGATTCCCAGGCTTCCTGGATGTCCTCGCTCTCGAAGCTGTCGGTGCCGATCAGGTTGACGTGGCGGATCTTGGCCGCCTTGCCTTCCTTGACGGTGATGGTCACGTCGACCCGGTTGCGGTTCAGCGGGCTGACCGTGGGGGTGATGGTGACGTTGTACTTGCCGCGGTTGTTGTACTGGCGGTGCAGTTCCTGGGTGACGCGGTCCAGCGCAAGGCGGTCGAAGGTTTCGCCTTCGGACAGGCCGATGTCCTCCAGGCCCTTGAGCAGGTCCTCGCTCTTGATGTCCTTGTTGCCTTCCAGGGTGAGCTTGTTGATCGCAGGGCGCTCGACCACGGTGACCACCAGGATGTCGCCCTGGCGGTCCAGGCGCACGTCTTCGAAGAAGCCGGTGTGGTACAGGGCGCGGATGGTGTCGCCGGCGCCGGCCTGGTCCAGGGTCTCGCCCCGCTCGACCGGCAGGTAGGTATACACGGTGCCGGCGGCGATGCGTTGCAGGCCGTCGATGCGGATGTCGCGCACGGTGAATGGCTCTGCCGCCTGCGCCAGCGCCGGCAGGCTCAGGGACGAAGCGAGGGCGAGGGCCAGCAGGCGGCGAACGGGAAATCGCGTCATGTCACATCCGGTGGAGGTACGTCGGGGCAGGTGTCGCGGCTGGGAGCCGGAAGCAGTGTCTGTCATCGCGGCATCAAGCCCAGTATGTCGTTGTAGAAGGCCAGTCCCATCAGCCCGGCCAGCAATGCCAGGCCGACGTACTGCCCGGCAGCCATGGCGCGCTCGCTCAGCGGGCTGCCCTTGACCAACTCTATAAGGTAATACAGCAGGTGACCGCCGTCCAAGATCGGGATCGGCAACAGGTTGATGATCGCCAGGCTCAGCGACAGCAGGGCCAGGAAGTAGAGGAACCAGTCGGCCCCGCGCGAGGCCGAGGCGTTGGCCGCACGCGCAATCGTCACCGGGCCCGACAGGTTCCTCACCGACGCATCGCCGGTCAGCATCCGCCGCATCATCCCCAGCGAATCGCTGGTCAGGCGCCCGGTCTCGCGCAGCGCGGCCGGGACTGCGTCCAGCGGGCCAAAGCGCTGCACCGCGTCGTATTCGGGCAACTGCGGGGCGGCCATGGCGATGCCCAGCTCCCAGCTGCCGGTGCGCCGCGGGTCGGTACTGGGCCGCGGCTGCAGTTCGAGCGCCAGGCGCTCGCCGTCGCGCTCGACCTCGACCATGCCCGGGCCACCTTGCGCGCCCAGCGCCTGCACCAGCGGGGACACCCGGTCGGCCGCATCCACCCGTTGGCCGTCGATGGCCAGGATCAGGTCGCCTGGCTGCAGCACGCCGGCCGCGGGGCCATCCTCGCGCACGCTGTCGATCCGCGCCGGGGTCAGCAGGAAGCCCCAGACGAAGCCGGCCTGTTCGGGGATGCGGCGCTCGTCCAGGCCGTCGGGCAGCCGTGACAGGCGCAGGGTGCGCTCCGTCTCGCGGCCGGCCGGGTCCTGGCTGCGCACCTGGATGTCGCGCCGGTCCAGGGCCGGCGCGGCCAAGGCCATGGCCACTTCGGTCCAGGTCGCCACCGGGCGCCCGGCGATTTCGGTCAGGCGCTCGCCGGGCTGGAAGCCGGCGTCGGCCGCAATCCCGGTGCTGCGTCCGACCACCGGTGCATAGTCCTGGCGGCCGACCAGGAACATCGTCCACAGCAGGGCCACGCACAGCAGCAGGTTGGCGGCCGGGCCGGCGGCCACGATCGCGATCCGGCGCCATACGCCTTGCCGGTTGAAGGCATGCGCCTGGCGCGACACCGGCACGTCGGCCACGCGCTCGTCGAGCATTTTCACGTAACCGCCCAGCGGGATGGCGGCGATCGCGAACTCGGTGCCGGCGCGGTTGCGGCGCGACCACAGCGGCCGTCCGAAGCCGACCGAAAAGCGCAGCACGTCCACCCCGCAACGGCGCGCGACCCAGTAGTGACCGAACTCGTGGAAGGTGACCAGCAGTCCGAGGCTGACCGCCAGCCACCAGATGGAACCCAGAAAATCACCCATGGGGACAGGCATCCATTCGCGTGTGGGAGTTCATGCGCCGTGGCTCCCGGAAGCCATGGCATCGATCCGCTGGCGGGTATCCCGGCGTGCGGCGGCATCCGCTGCCAGCAGGGTCTCCAGCGAGTCGGCCGGCGCTGCGGGCAGCGCGGCCAGGCTCTGTTCGACCAGGGCCGGGATGGCTAGGAAACCCACCCGGCCCTGAAGAAAGGCTGAAACCGCCTCTTCGTTGGCGGCGTTGAGCACCGCCGGGGCGGTGCCGCCCGCGGCCAGGGCCTCGCTGGCCAGGCGCAGGCAGGGGAACGCCTCCAGGTCCGGCGCCTCGAAATCGAGCCGGCCCTGGGCCAGCAGGTCCAGCCCGGCCACGCCCGAATCGATCCGGTCCGGCCAGCCCAGGCCCACTGCCAGCGCCGTGCGCATGTCGGGCAGGCCAAGCTGGGCCAGGGTCGAGCCGTCCACGTATTCCACCAGCGCATGCACCAGGCTCTGCGGATGCACCAGCACGCTGATGCGCGCCGGCGGCAGGCCGAACAGGTGGCAGGCCTCGATCACCTCCAGGCCCTTGTTCATCAGCGTGGCCGAGTCGACTGAAATCTTCGGCCCCATCGACCACTTCGGGTGCGCCACCGCCTGCGCCGGGCTGACCTGGGCCAGGCGTGCACGGTCCCAGCCGCGGAACGGGCCGCCCGATGCGGTCAGCACCAGCCGGCGCACGCCGTCGGCGCGGCACGAGCGCAGGCACTGGAACACCGCACTGTGCTCGCTGTCGATCGGCACGATTTCGGCGCCGGCCCGGCGCGCGGCGGCCATCACCAGTTCGCCGGCCAGCACCAGTGATTCCTTGTTGGCCAGCAGCAGGCGCTTGCCGGCATGCGCGGCGGCCAGGGTCGATCCCAGCCCGGCCGCGCCGACGATGGCCGCCACCACGGTGTCGCAGCCGGGGCCGGCGGCCAGTGCTTCCATCGCCTCGGCCCCGGCATGTGCGCGGGTGGCCAGGCCGGCCTCGCGCAGGCCATCGCGCAGGGCGGGGTAGGCGGCCGGGTCGGCGACCACCGCGTGGTCGGGCTGGTGCGCGATGCACAGCCGGACCAGATCGCCCGCGTTGCTGCCCGCGCCCAGCACGCTGGCGCGCAGGCGCCCGCGATGGCGCGCGATCACGTCCAGTGCCGACGTGCCGATGGAGCCGGTGGCGCCGAGTACGGCGACCTGGCGCATGTCCGAGGGGGGCTGCATGGCGTGGCGGTCAGAAGCCCATGATGTCCTTGCCGATGGCAAAGACGGGCAGGGCCGCGAGGACGCCATCGATCCGGTCCAGCACGCCGCCATGGCCCGGGATCAGGTCGCCGGAGTCCTTCACCCCGGCCTGGCGCTTGAGCAGGCTTTCGACCAGGTCGCCCACGATCGAGGCCAGCACGGCCACCACCGCCACCAGTGCCAGCGCCGGCAATTGGCCCATCCCGGCGCCGGCCAGCAGGCCGAACCCCAGCGCGGCGGCCAGGCCGGCGACCACGCCGCCGAGCGCGCCTTCGACGGTCTTGTTCGGGCTGATGGAGGGGGCCAGCTTGCGCCGGCCCAGGTGTCGCCCGGAGAAATAGGCGCCCGTGTCGGCGGCCCAGACCAGCGCCAGTGCGGCAAGCAGCCAGCGGTGCGCGTGCGGGTCGCCGCCGCCGCCCAGGGCGGCGAAGTTGTCCGAGTGGATCAGGCACAGCGCGCACCAGGCCGCGACCAGTGCCAGGGTGCCGGCGCCCAGCTTGAGCGCCCGCGTCCACCACCCCGGGCTGGCCCCGAAGCCCGGCCGCCACAGCCACAGCAGCGACAGCACCCAGCCCAGCAGGCCGGCCAGGGTGACGATCTGGAACAGGACCGGCGAGAACCCCGCCTCGCTGCGCGAGCCCCACACCAGCAGGACCATCAGCAGCAGGGTCAGCAGCAGCAGCACGGTGCGCGGCAGGGTGTCATCCACCCCCGCCAGGCGCAGCCATTCCCACAGGCCGGCGAGCATGATCGCCGCAGCCAGTGCGGCCATCCACGGGGTCGGCAGGACGAGGATGGCCGCGATTGCGGCCGGCGCCATGATCAGCGCGGCAATCACGCGGGTACGGGTCATGCGGAAGCCTCCACGGCAATCTGCGCGCTGGTCAGGCCGAAACGGCGCTCGCGTCCGGCGTAGTCGTCCAGGGCCTGCTGCAACAGGCCGGCGTCCACGTCCGGCCACAGCGTTTCGGTGAACCAGAGTTCGGTATACGCCAGTTGCCAGAGCAGGAAGTTGCTCACCCGGTGGTCGCCGCCGGTGCGGATGAACAGGTCCGGCGGCGGCAGGTCGGCCAGGGCCACGTGTGCGCCCACCGCCTTCTCGTCGATGTGTTCCGGGTCCAGGCGTCCGGCGGCGACTTCGCGCGCCAGGGCGCGGGCGGCGGCGGCGATGTCCTGCTGGCCGCCATAACTGGCGGCCACGTTCAGGTGCAGGCGCCCGTTGCCGGCGGTCTGCGCCTCGGCCAGCGCCATGCGCTTGACGATGGCATCGGAGAAACGCACGCGCTCGCCGATGAAACGGATCCGTACCCCGCGCCGGTGCAACTCGTCGACCTCGCGTTCCAGCGCGCCCAGGAACAGCTTCATCAGTGCGCCCACTTCCTCCTCGGGCCGGCCCCAGTTCTCGCTGGAGAAGGCGAACAGGGTCAGCGCCTCGACGCCATGCTGCAGGCAGAAGTCCACGGTCAGGTTGACCGCGCGCGCGCCGGCACGGTGCCCGACCACGCGCGGCCGGCGCCGGCGCTGCGCCCAGCGGCCGTTGCCGTCCATGATGATGGCCAGGTGCCGAGGCACCTGTTGGTGGCTGGTGACTGGTGCGTGCTGATCCGAAAGAACCGGGTCTTGCGAATCCATTGTCTCAGTCACCGGAATGGCCTCGTCGGACGTTGGCATGCGACCGGGCACGGGTCACGGATCAACCGATCGCGGCCGTTCAGACCGCCATCAGTTCCTGCTCCTTGGCCTTGACCACCTCGTCCACGTCCTTGATGGCCTTGTCGGTGATCTTCTGGATCTCGTCCTCGGAGCGGCGCACCTCGTCCTCGCTCACCTGCTTTTCCTTGAGCAGGTCCTTGACCTGCTGGTTGGCATCGCGGCGCACGTTGCGGATGGCGACCTTGGTGTCCTCGCCCTCGCTGTGCACGACCTTGGTCAGCTCGCGGCGCCGCTCTTCGGTAAGTGCGGGCAGGTTGAGGCGGATGGTGGTGCCGGCGGTGTTCGGGGTCAGGCCCAGGTCCGAGGCCAGGATCGCCTTCTCCACCGGGCCGACCATGGTCCGGTCCCAGGGGGTGATCACCAGCGAGCGCGCATCGGAGACCGAAATGGCGGCCACCTGCGACAGCGGCACTTCGCTGCCGTAGGCACTGACCCGGATGCTGTCGACCAGGCCGGTGGAGGCGCGGCCGGTGCGGACCTTGACCAGGTTGTGGCGCAGAGCTTCGATGCTCTTGGCCATGCGGGCCTGCGCGTCTTGTTTGATTTCGTTGAGCATCGCCGTGGCTTCCGTCGAGTCGGTGTCTGAATCGACCGATTATACGGATATTGCCCGACAGGGCCCGGCGCTGCACGGCCGTGGCCTGGCGGTCGCGATCGTGTCCGCGGTGGTGGCGCACGCCGCTGCGGGCGGCGGGCCGATGAAGCCGGTGGAACTCAGGCGCGGCCGCGCACCAGGGTGCCGATGTTGGCCCCGTGGAGGATGCGCATCAGGTTGCCGGGCACGGACACGTCGTAGACCCGCAGCGGGATGCCGTGGTCCCTGCACAACGCAAAGGCGGCCGTATCCATCACCTGCAGGCCGCGGGCGATGACTTCGTCGTGGTCCAGCTCCTCGAAGCGCACCGCCTCGGGGAACTTCTTCGGGTCGCGGTCATAGACCCCGTCGACCTTGGTGGCCTTGAGCAGCAGGTCGGCATTGATCTCGATCGCGCGCAGCGCGGCGGCCGAGTCGGTGGTGAAGAACGGGTTGCCGGTGCCGGCGGCGAAGATCGCGATCCGGCCCTTTTCCAGGTGGCGCACGGCGCGGCGGCGGATGTAGTCCTCGCACACGTCGTTGATCTTGATCGCGCTCATCACCCGGACCTTGCCGCCGAGCTTTTCCAGCGCGTCCTGCATGGCCAGGGCGTTGATCACGGTGGCCAGCATGCCCATCTGGTCGCCGGTCACGCGATCCATGCCGCCGGCGGCCAGGCCGGCGCCGCGGAAGATGTTGCCGCCGCCGATCACCAGGGCGATCTCGGCGCCCGCTTCGCGGGCCTCCATCACTTCGCCCGCCACCCGGCCGATGACCACCGGGTCGATGCCGTAGTCCTCGGCTCCCATCAACGCTTCGCCCGAGAGTTTCAGCAGGACGCGGCGGTGGGCGAGCTCGGACATGGGGGGCCTCGACGTGTGGAAAGCCCGCGGATTCTAGCGGAAACGCCGCGCGACCGGGTTGCCCGTGCGCGTGAACCCCGGCAATGGTTCACTCGCCGTGCTGGCTCACCTGGTTGCGGCCCTTGCGCTTGGCGCCATACAGGGCGTCGTCGGCGGCCTGCAGCAGGCTGCGCGCGTCCGCGAACCGGTTGGTCTGGTCGTGGGTGGCCACGCCGGCCGAGAAGGTCACGTGCAGCGGCTGGCCCTCCACCATCGCCATGGGCATGTTCGACACTTCGTCCAGGATGCGCTGCAGCACGCGCATGGCGGCCGTTTCGCCGGAATGGCTCAGCACCACCAGGAACTCCTCGCCGCCGTAACGGGCGATCAGGTCGGTGCTGCGCAGCATGCGCTGCAGGGTCTGGGCGAACTGGCGCAGGACCTGGTCGCCGACCAGGTGCCCGTACTGGTCGTTGATGCGCTTGAAATCGTCCAGGTCCACGAAGGCAATCGACAGCGGATGCTGCAGCGCCAGCGCGGTGGCGAACTCGCGCTCGAGCACTTCCTCCATCTGCAGGCGGTTGTACACCCCGGTGAGCGGGTCGCGGCGCGACTGCTCGGTGAGCCGGCGCATGCGTTCCTCGGACACCTGGGCGTCGTGGCGCGCCTGGGTGGCCTCCTGGATCTCGCGCAGGTTGCGCAGGATCAGCAGCTCCTTGGCGTGGTCGGAGATGGCCTGCAGGTGCTCGGGGCGGCTGATCCGCACCTCGAACAGGGTGCTGATCTCCGGCAGCGCGGCGGCGATCTGGACCAGCAGGTCATCCAGTGCATCCTCGCCCCCGCGGGTGCAGGAGCGCACCAGCCCGGCAGCGTGGCTGCGCAGCTGGCCTTCGGGATCGGACGGCGCCAGCCACAGGTCGGCGACCACGCCCGAGACATGGACGCAATTATGGAAGGGGTCCTCGCTGGCCCCCGATTCGCTGGCCGCGATCGCCTCGACCAGGTAGCCCGGCAGGCGCCATTGCCGCGCCAGCCACGCGCCGACCTCGGCGTGGTCGGCACCCAGCGTCTCGCGCTCCAGTGCCAGCAGGGTGTCGTTGTCCTCGGCGTGCACGCACAGCGGGGTGTACTCGTCGGGCACCGCCTGCAGCAGGGCCAGGCGGCCGACGTCCTGCAGAAGGCCCGCCAGCATCAGGTCCTCGGCGTGCTGCACGCCGGCCGGGCGGCCGAGCAGGCGCGCGGCCAGCGCGGCCAGCACGCTGCGCCGCCATACCCGTTCCTGTTCGTGGGCGGTGCCGTTGTCGCCGCGCAGGCCATGCACCAGCGAAAACCCCAGGGCCAGGCTCAAGGTGGCGTTGAGGCCGAGCATGGTCATCGCCTGGGCGAGGTTGTCGACGCGCCGGCGGCCTGCGTACAGCGGTGAGTTGGCGACCCGCAGCAGGCGCGCGCTCAGCGCCGCATCCATGCTGATGATGCCCGCCGTGGCGCCCAGGTCGGCGTTCGGATCCTGCGCCAACTCGATGATCTGCAGCGCAACGCCGGGCGGCGAGGGCAGGTTGCGGCAGTGCAGGAGGCTGGCTTCGAGTTCCGGTCTCATCATGCTGCGGTTCGGCTCCGATACCATGGGGAGTATGCAGGCAAACGCGTTGCGCGGGTAAGCGCGCAAAGAAAAGCCGCGACCTTGGCCGCGGCTTGTTCCAGACCACCGCTGGGTGGTGCGATCAGGCCAGGCCGGCCTGCTTCATCACCTCGGACGCGAAGTCGTCTTCCTTCTTCTCGATGCCTTCGCCCACGGCCAGGCGGTCGAAGCGAACCACCTCGGCACCCGCGGCCTTGAGCGCGGCCTCGACGGTCTGGTTGGTGTCCAGCACGTACGGCTGGCCGTACAGGGTCACCTCGTTGACGATCTTGGCGATCTTGCCGGCGATGATCTTCTCCAGGATCTCGGCAGGCTTGGCCTTGTCCTTGTCGGACATCTTGGCCAGCTCGATCTCCTTTTCCTTGGCGATGAAATCGGCCGGCACGTCGGCAGCCTTGACGTGCGGCGGGTTCATCGCCGCCACGTGCATGGCGATGCCGCGGGCCAGGTCGGCGTCGCCGCCCTTCAGCTCGACCAGCACGCCGATGCGGCCGCCATGGACATACGCGGCCACGTTGTCGCCGCTGTCGATCCGGGCCAGGCGACGCACCTGCACGTTCTCGCCGACCTTGGCGATGACCGCCGCGCGTGCTTCCTCGATGGTCCCGCCCGCGGGCAGCTTGGCCGACTTCAGCGCTTCGACGTCAGGGGCGCCGGAGGTCAGCGCGGCCTGCGACACGGTGTCGACGAACGCCAGGAAGTTGGCATCCTTGGCCACGAAGTCGGTTTCGGAGTTGATCTCCACCAGCACGGCCCTGGCGCCATCCTGGGCCACGGCGATGCGTCCGTCGGCGGCCACGCGGCCGGCCTTCTTGTCGGCCTTGGCCAGGCCGGACTTGCGCAGCCACTCGGCGGCGGCGTCGATGTCGCCGTTGTTCTCGGTCAGTGCCTTCTTGCACTCCATCATGCCGGCGCCGGTGCGCTCGCGCAGTTCCTTGACCTGGGATGCGGTGATTTCAGCCATTGGGATACCTCATCTGTGTATTTTCGGGTGCGTCGGCCGCGCATGGGCGCGGACGGCGGTGTCGGGGCCAGCGGCCGCTGCGCGGACCGGCATGCGGGTGTCGCATGGGCGTCCGGCTCCTGGAAGCGCGGCGGGCCTGGCGGCGGCGGGCAAGCGGCGGCCACGGCAGCAAGCACGTGGCCGCGTTGCGCGGCGCTTTTACTCCGCGGTTGCGGCTGCTGCTGCCTCGCCGTCCTCGGCCTTGCCCTTGCGCGGGGCGCCCTTCTTGGCCGGCGCGCGGCGCGGGCTCTTGGCCTCGCCATCGGCCTCGGCGAAGTCGCTCTCGGTCACGTTGGCCGCGTGCGGGGCGGCAGCCTTGCCTTCCAGCACGGCGTCGGCCGCGGCGCGGGCATACAGCTGCACGGCGCGGATGGCGTCGTCGTTGCCCGGGATGGCGTAGTCCACCAGCGCCGGGTCGTAGTTGGTGTCGACCACCGCGATCACCGGGATGCCCAGCTTGCGGGCTTCCTTGATCGCGATGTCCTCATGGCCGATGTCGATGACGAACAGGGCGTCGGGCAGGCGGCTCATGTCCTTGATGCCGCCCAGCGAGGCCAGCAGCTTCTCGCGCTCGCGGCGCAGGCCCAGCACTTCGTGCTTGACCAGCTTGTCGAAGGTGCCGTCGGTCTCGGCCGCTTCCAGCTCCTTCAGGCGCCCCACCGACTGCTTGACGGTGCGGAAGTTGGTCAGGGTGCCGCCCAGCCAGCGCTGGGTCATGTACGGCATGCCGCAGCGCTCGGCCTCTTCCTTCATGGCCTCGCGCGCGCTGCGCTTGGTGCCCAGGAACAGGATCGTGCCGCGCTTCTGGGCGATGGCCGAGATGAAGTTCATCGCGTCCGAGAACAGCGGGACGGTCTTCTCGAGGTTGATGATGTGGATCTTGCCGCGGGCGCCGAAGATGTACGGGGCCATCTTCGGGTTCCAGTAGCGGGTCTGGTGGCCGAAGTGGACGCCGGCTTCAAGCATCTGGCGCATGGTGATCTGGGGCATTGGTCGTAACTCCTGATGGGGAATCGCATCGCACGCGCGGCGTTGTCGGGTAGTCCGCGCGCTGGATGGGCAGGCCCTTGCGGGGCACTGGCACCAGACGATTCCGGGGTTGGGCCTCCCTGCCGCTTCCGTGTCCGAACCCGTGGCACCGGAGACTGGCTCCAGGCGGCACGGGCACCCCGGCACGGGTATTGGCGGCAGGTGTGTATTCGCCGGACCGGGACGGGACCCGGTACCCTGCGCCCGGCGTGGGCGGCCCCGGTCGCAAGGACGGGGGCGGACAGAGCCGGCGGATTATAGCCGCTGCCGGGGCCTGCAGGCAAAGGCCCGGCCAGCGGCACCGGCGCGTGGCCTGGCCTTACCGGCCGATAACCCGGTCACGGGCGCCAGGCATGTGCGCCACGCCCCGGGTTTTCGCTCGGCCCGTTCAGGCCGCCGCCGGATCGGCGATAATCCCCCGCATGAGCCTGCACCTGAAGACCCCCGAGGAAATCGAGAAGATGCGCGTCGCCGGCCGCCTGGCCGCCGAAGTGCTGGAAATGATCGCCGCGCACGTCAAGCCCGGGGCGACCACCGAGGAGCTGGACCGGATCTGCCACGACCATATCGTCAAGGTGCAGGGCGCGGTGCCGGCCAATGTCGGCTACCGCGGCTATCCCAAGACGGTGTGCACCTCGGTCAACAACGTGATCTGCCACGGCATCCCCAGCCAGGCCAAGGTGCTCAGGGACGGGGACATCCTCAACATCGACGTGACCGTCATCAAGGACGGCTGGCACGGCGACACCAGCCGCATGTATTGCGTCGGCAGCCCTTCGGTGATGGCGCGGCGGCTGGTGGAAACCACCTTCGAGGCGATGTGGCGCGGGATCCGCGCGGTCAGGCCGGGGGCGACCCTGGGCGATATCGGCCACGCGATCCAGAGCTATGCCGAGGGCGAGCGCTTCTCGGTGGTGCGCGAGTACTGCGGCCACGGCATCGGCAAGGTCTATCACGACGAGCCGCAGATCCTGCACTACGGCCGCGCCGGCGAGGGCCTGGTGCTGGTGCCGGGCATGACCTTCACCATCGAGCCGATGATCAACGAAGGCGGCCGCCACACCCGGGTGTTGCCGGATGGATGGACCGTGGTGACCAAGGATCGCAAGCTGTCCGCGCAGTGGGAACACACCGTCGCCGTCACCGGCGATGGCGTGGACGTGCTGACGCTGGCCCCGGGCGAGCAGCCGCCCACGTGAGTGCCGACCCGGGCCTGGCGCCGGAAGGCGCCGTCGGGGATGGCCTGGGCGGCGATGCCGCCTGGGCCCGGCAGGCTCGCGACAACCTTGCCCATGTGGATGTCCGCCTGGCGCGGCGCTACGGGCCTCGGGTCACCATCGAACGCCTGCTGGCACTGCGCGCGCGCGCAGTGGACGAGCTGTTGCGCGCGGCCTGGGCACGCTGCATCCCGGCCGGCGCTCCACTGGCGTTGTTCGCGGTGGGCGGCTACGGCCGCGGCGAGCTGTTTCCGCGCTCGGACATCGACCTGCTGGTGCTGGCCGAGCCGCAGGCCCAGCGCGCCCTGGAGGGCGAGCTTTCGCGGTTCTGCGCGCTGGTCTGGGACGTCGGCCTGCCGGTGGGGCATGCGGTGCGATCAGCCGATGAATGCACCGTGGCCGCCGCCGGTGACCAGACCATCCTCACCGCGCTGATCGAATCGCGCCCGCTGGTGGCCGATGCCGCCGCGCAGGCGGCGCTGGCCGCCGCGGTATCGCCGCAGCGGGTATGGCCGCCACGGGAGTTCTTCGAGGCCAAGCGCGCCGAGTTGCAGGTCCGCCACCAGCGCTTCGGCGACACCTCCGACAACCTGGAGCCCAACATCAAGGATGGCCCCGGCGGGTTGCGCGACCTGCACACCCTGGGCTGGATGGCGCTGCGCGCGTTCGGCGTGCACGGCCTGGACGCGGTGGTCGGGCTGGGCCAGCTTGGCCCGGACGAGGCCGCCGCGCTGGCCCGCGAGCGGCGTGCGCTGGGGCGGCTGCGCTTCGGCCTGCACCTGGTGGCCGGGCGTCCGGAGGAGCGCTTGCGCTTCGACTACCAGAAGGCGCTTGCACACCTGCTGGGCCACGCCGACGACGCGCACAGCCTGGGCGTGGAAAAGATGATGCAGGGCTTCTATCGCAGCGCGGCGATCGTGCGCCGGATCAGCGACCGGCTGCTGCAGCGCTTCGAGGAAACGTTCGAAGGCGAAGCGGAGCCCGAATCGCTGGACCCGGATTTCGTCCTGCTGCGCGGCTACCTGGCGGCCAGCGCGTCCTACTGGCCCGAAGGCGACCTGCGCGAGGTGCTGGCGCTGTTCACCACCTGGGCCGCGCACCCGCGGGTGCGCGGGCTGCATTCGCGCACCGCCCGCGCGCTGGCCGAGGCGCTGCCGCAGCTGCCGCCATACACGCACGCCGGCCCGGCCGCGCGCGCTCGCTTCATGGCCCTGCTGCGCGGGCCGCGTGCGGTCGAGAGCCTGACCCGGATGGCGCGCCTGGGCGTGCTGGGCCAGTACCTGCCGGCATTCGCCAAGGTGTCCGGGCGCATGCAGTTCGACCTGTTCCACGCCTACACCGTCGACCAGCACACGCTGATGGTGCTGCGCAACCTGTCCGGCTTCGCCAGCGGCCAGGCCGACGAGCGCTTTTCCATCGCCCACGGGGTGTGGCCGCGCCTGCGCAAGCCCGAGCTGCTGCTGCTGGCCGGCCTGTTCCATGACATCGCCAAGGGCCGCGGCGGCGATCATTCCGAACTGGGTGCGGTGGATGCGCGCGAGTTCTGCGCCTCGCACGGCCTGAGCGAGGCCGACACCGGCCTGGTGGCCTGGCTGGTGGAACAGCACCTGCGCATGTCCACCACCGCGCAGAAGCAGGACATCTCCGATCCCGACGTGGTCCATGCCTTCGCCCGGCTGGTCGGCGACCGCGACCGCCTGGATTACCTGTACCTGCTCACCTGCGCCGACATCGCCGGGACCAGCCCGGAGCTGTGGAACGCCTGGAAGGACCGCCTGCTGGCCGACCTGTACCTCGCCACCCGGCGGGTACTGCGCGAAGGCCTGGAGGTGCCCGTGGACGCGGAAGCGCGCGATGCCGAGACGCGGGCCAGCGTGCATGCGCTGCTGCGCGAGCGCGGCTTCGACGATGCGGTGATCGAGCGCCAGTTCGCGCAGATGCCTGCCGAGGGCTTCCTGCGCTTCCGCCCCGAGCAACTGGCCTGGCAGGCCAGTTCGCTGGTGCAGGTGCAGCCGGGCGATACCCGCGTGGCCGTGCGCAGGATCAGCGGCGGCGACGGGGACGACGGACAGGGCGTTGCGCTGGAGGTGTTCGTGCATTCGCCCGACCGCGACGGCCTGTTCGCCGCGATCGTGGCCACCCTGGACCGGCATGGCTACGGCGTGCACCAGGCGCGGGTGCTGATGGGCCCCAACGACACGGTGTTCGACACGTTCGAGGTATTGCCGGCCGACCGCTTCGCCAGTGGCGACCCGGCGCAACTGCAAGCGGAGCTGTGCGATGCACTGGCCGGCGCCCTGGACCAGGTGCGTGCGCCGCGCCGGGTGGTGCCGCGGCAGCTGCGCCATTTCCGCTTCACCCCGCGCGCCGAGTTCAACCTCAGTGCCGATGGCCGCCGCAGCCTGTTCAGCCTGGTCTGCCCGGATCGTCCCGGGCTGCTGGCCGACGTGGCCCAGGCCCTGCGCGCGTGCCGCCTGCGCGTGCATGATGCGCGCATCGCCACCTTCGGCGAGCGCGCCGAGGACCTGTTCCAGATCACCGACGAGCACGACCACCCGCTCGACGAAGCCGCCCAGCAGGCCTTGCGCGCCGAGTTGCGCGCGCGCCTGGACCCCGACACCTCCCCCGCAGGATCCCCACGCTGATGGCACAGACGCCGAAGAAGACCTCCACCCCCAGGGCCGCCGCGCCACGCAAGCGCGCAAGCGCCGACAAGTCCGGCCTGGCCGAACTGAAGTTCTCGATCGAGAGCGCATTCGAGCGCCGCGCCGCGCTCACCCAGGACGAAATCAACGGTTCCACCCGGCCGCTGGTGGGGCGCGTCATCGACGGCCTTGAAAGCGGCGAGTTCCGGGTTGCCGAGCCCGATGGCAAAGGTGGCTGGCAGGTCAACGAGTGGTTGAAGAAGGCGGTGCTGCTGTACTTCCGGGTCCACGACATGGCGGTGATGGAAGGCCAGCCGGGCCCGTACTGGGACAAGGTGCCGTTGCGCTTCCAGGGCCATGGCGAGGCCGAGTTCCGCAAGCTGGGCGTGCGCGTGGTGCCGGGTACGGTGGCGCGCCGCGGCTCCCACTTCGGCAAGGACGTGGTGCTGATGCCCAGCTTCATCAACATCGGCGCGCACGTGGGCGAGGGCACCATGGTGGACACCTGGGCCACGGTCGGCTCCTGCGCCCAGGTGGGCAAGCACTGCCACCTGTCCGGCGGTGCCGGCATCGGCGGCGTGCTCGAGCCATTGCAGGCCAGCCCCACCATCATCGAGGACTACTGCTTCATCGGCGCGCGCTCGGAAGTGGTGGAAGGCGTGGTGGTCGGCCACCACAGCGTGATCGGCATGGGCGTGTTCATCGGCCAGTCCACCCGCATCTACAACCGCGCCACCGGCGAGGTCAGCTACGGCTACGTGCCGCCGGGCAGCGTGGTGGTGTCCGGCTCGCTGCCGGCCGCCGATGGCAGCCACTCGCTGTACTGCGCGGTGATCGTCAAGCAGGTCGACGCCAAGACCCGGTCCAAGACCAGCATCAACGAGCTGCTGCGTGGGTGAGGGCATGACCACGCTCTACGGCCTGAAAAACTGCGACACCTGCAGGAAGGCGACGAAGTGGCTGGACCGCTTCGGCGTGCCCTACACGTTCGTCGACTACCGCGACAGCAAGCCGACGCCTGAAACCCTGGTGGAGTGGGCAGGCAAGGCCGGCGGCTTCGATGCACTGGTCAACAAGTCCTCCACCACCTGGCGGCAGTTGCCGGATGGGCGCAAGGCGCCGGGCAGCCAGGCCGAATGGACGCTGCTGCTGAGGGAATACCCGCAGCTGGTCCGCCGCCCGGTGGTGGTGAGGGACGACGGCGGTTTCAGCCAGGGGTTTTCCGACAACGGCTTCAAGAAGCTGTTCGGCTGAAGGCGGTGGCGCGGCGCAGTCCGCGCCGTGCCCTGCCGGCGGCCGCCCTCCGATCTACAATGCGGCGGTCCCTCCTGCGCCGCCAACGCCAATGAGCGAAGTGCTCGACCTGACCTGCGACCTGATCGCACGCGCCTCCGTCACTCCCGACGATGCCGGTTGCCAGGCGTTGCTCGCCGCGCGCCTGGAGCGTGCCGGTTTCACCTGCGAGCACCTGCGCTATGGCGAGGTCGACAACCTGTGGGCCACCCATGGCACCGCCGATGGGCCGGTGCTGCTGCTGCTGGGCCATACCGACGTGGTCCCGCCCGGGCCGCGCGAGGCCTGGTCCAGCGACCCCTTCATCCCCGAGGTCCGTGACGGCGTCCTCTATGGTCGCGGTGCCGCCGACATGAAATCGGGCGTGGCCGCGCTGGTGATCGCGGCCGCGCGTTTCGTGGCCGCGCATCCGGATCATCCGGGCACCCTGGCCGTGCTGCTCACCTCAGACGAGGAGGGCGACGCGATCGACGGCGTGCGCCGGGTGGCCGAAACCCTGCGCCAGCGCGGCCAACGCATCGACTGGTGCATCACCGGCGAGCCGTCCTCCACCGCCACCCTGGGCGACCTGCTGCGGGTCGGGCGCCGCGGCAGCCTGTCGGCGACGTTGACGGTGCACGGTGTGCAGGGCCATGTGGCCTATCCGCACAAGGCACGCAACCCGATCCACCAGGCGATGCCGGCGCTGGCCGAGCTGGCGGCGCGGGTTTGGGACGCAGGCTATGAGGATTTTCCGCCGACCAGCCTGCAGATCAGCAACATCCATGCGGGAACCGGCGCCACCAACGTCGTCCCCGGCCAGCTGCAGGTGCTGTTCAACCTGCGCTACAACCCGCACTGGGATGCGCCTGCGCTGGAAGCGCAGATCGCCGCGCTGCTGGACCGCCACGGGCTGCAGTACACGCTGCACTGGCATCGCAGCGGCGAGCCGTTCTACACCCCCGAGGGCCGCCTGCGGCAGGTTGCGCGCCAGGTGCTGGGCCGCTTTGCCGGTGCGGCGCCGGAGGAAAGTACCGGCGGCGGCACCTCCGATGCGCGCTTCATCGCGCCGCTGGGCGCGCAGTGCATCGAGGTGGGGCCGGTCAACGCCAGCATCCACCAGATCGACGAACACGTGCGCGTGGACGCGCTGGAAGCGCTGCCCGAGCTGTACCTGCACCTGATCAAGGACCTGCTGGTCCCGGCCGCCGTTCCGGACGGGGCCTGACGTGCCGGCCACCGGGATCGCGGCCATCACGCGCCGCGGCGCGCGACGATCCGGACCCGGGCGATGGCGCATGCGATGGCTGCTGCCGGGATTGTGGGCCTGCGTGTATGCGGCGCAGGCACTGGCCACGGTGCACGGCCTGCCGCTGATGCAGCACTTCGGCGCAAGCGACCTGCCGGCCGCACCCAGCTATTCGGACATCGCGGTCGATGCCCAGGGCACCCTCTACACCGGCAGCAGCGAAGGGGTGATGGTGCTGCGCAGTGGCGTGTGGGACCTGTTCGAACTGCCGCGCAGGGAGGCGGTGTTCTCGTTGCTGGCATCCACGGACGGGCGCCTGTACGTGGCCGGCACCCGCACCTTCGGCGAACTGCACCGCCAGGCCGATGGCAGCCTGCTGTTCGAGGACCTGCTGCCGCGGTTCGCCGACGCCGGCCTGCCCGGTGGCGACTTCTACGGCCTGGTCGAAACCGCACGCGGGGTGTATTTCCGCAATGCTTCCACCCTGTTCCGGATGGGCCGCGATGGCCACGCCTGGCGGCACGCGTTGCCGGAAGGGCTCGGGCAACGGCTGTTCGCGGTGGGGCCGGCGCTGTACGGGCGCGTCGATGGCGTGGGCCTGTGCCGGGTGGAGGACGGCGTGGCGGTCCCGGTTCCCGGTGCGCAGGCATTCGCGCAATCGCGCATGACCGGCATATGGCCGCGCGGCAACGGCTTGCTGGTGGCATCCGACGAGGGTTTCCACCTGGCCGACGCCGGCGGCGTGCGTCGCCTGGCAAGTGATGCCGACGCTGCATTTGCCGCGCACACGCCGTATTCCAGCATCCACCTGCCCGACGGCAGCCTGGTCTTCGGCGCCTACGACGGCAGCTTGATGCGTTTCTCGCCGGAGCTGCGCCTGCTCGATCGCTTCGCGCCGGCCCCGGGCGGCCTGGACGGGTTTGCGCTGGACCGCGAGGGCGGCCTGTGGACCCTGGGCGAAGCCGGCCTGACCCGCCTGCGCCTGCCCTCGCCGTGGACCGTGTACGACCGCCGCCATGGCCTGGTGGACCGGGTATTCGACAGCGCCTGGCACGAGGACCGGCTGTGGGTGGCGACCATGGGCGTGGCCCGCGCCGAACCCGCCGCCGACGCAGGGCCCGTACGCATGGTCGCGCCGCCGTGGAGCGATACCGAGCTGGAGGTGTTCGCGCTGGAGTCGACCGCGGCCGGGCTGTTGATCGGCGAGCGACGCGGCCTGATGGTGCTCGATCCGGGCGCGGCCCGGCCGCGTCGCCTGCTTGGCCCCAAGCGTTACCACGGCATTTATGCGCTGCTGCGTTCGCGCTTCGACCCGGACCGGGTACTGGCCCTGGGCGCGCGCGAAGCGGCCTGGCTGGTGCTGCGCGACGGGCACTGGCAGGTGGCCGCGCGCTGGCAGCCGCAGGTGGAGGAACCGCGCGGGCTGTACCAGCACGCCGCCGGCGAGTTCTGGCTGGGTGATGCCCAGGGCGGCGCGCACCGCTGGCGTCTGGATCCGGCCACCGGGCAACTGCGCGAACGCCGCCGTTACGGCGCCGCCGACAGCCTGCTTGCCGATGCCGATGCAGGCACCCGCCTGTTGCCGCTGGACGGCGAGCTGTACGCGATATCTGGATCGCAGGTGCAGCGCTTGCAGGGCGGGCGCTTCGTGGCTGCCGAACTGCCGCTCCTGCCCGGGTTGGAGCGCCCCTCGGAACTGGAGGGCATCGACACCCCGGTCGGCACGTTCGCCTGGACCTCGCGCCAGCTCTGGCGCCGCCTGCCCGGCGAGGAAGGCTTCCGCCTGCTGCACATCAGCAACAGCCGGGTACCGGGATATGCGGCGGTGGAGTTGCAGGGCGATGGCCGGTTGCGCGTGGTCACGCGCGACAGCGTGTTGCAGTTCGAACCCGGCCTGGACGACCCGGCGCCGCCGCCGCTGCGGGCGCGGCTGGACCTGTTCCGGCTGCTTGCCCCCGGCCAGGCGCCCCTGCGCCTGCCCCTGGTGCCCGATGGCGAGCGCATCCTGCCGCCGGGTTCCGGGTTGCAACTGCGCTTCGGCCTGGGGACGATGGCGCAGGACATCCAGTTCCGCTTCCGCATGCTCGGTTACACCGGCACCTGGACCAACTGGGGCAGCGACCGCGACCTGGGGTACCGGCGCCTGCCACCGGGCCGGTACACCTTCGAGCTGCAGGCAAGGATCCGTGGCGGGCAGGAGGCCGAACCGCTGCGCTATCCGCTGCGGGTGGAGCCGTTCTGGTACGAACGCGGCGCGGTGCGGGCCCTGTTCTGGATTGCCGGGGTGCTGGTGGTGGTGCTTGCGGTCTGGCTGCGCGTGCGTCGCATCCGCGCGCGCAACCGCGAGCTGGAGCGCAAGATTGCCGAGCGCACCATGGAACTGGAGGCGGCCAATCGCAGGCTCACCGAACTGGCGGTGGTCGATGGCCTGACCGGAATCGCCAACCGCCACGCCATGGAGCGCGCGCTGGAGCGTGGCTGGGAGCGCTGTGCCGAGCAGGGCCAGCCACTGGCGGTGGTGATGTCGGACGTGGACCTCTTCAAGGAATTCAACGACAGCCATGGCCACCGTGCCGGTGACGAGCAACTGCGGCGGGTGGCGCAGGTGTTCGACACCGCGGTGGAAGGCGTGGATGAACTGGCCGCGCGCTATGGCGGCGAGGAGTTCGTGCTGATCCTGCCGGGCCTGGACCAGGAACAGGCCTGCGCCCGCGCCGAGCAGGTACGCCGGCGGGTGGAACGGGCCACCGCCGAGGCCGGCCTGGCCAGCACCATCAGCCTGGGCGTGGCGGCCATGGTGCCGGTGGCCGGGGTCGATCCGGACGCGCTGCTGCACAGTGCCGACCAGGCGCTGTACCGGGCCAAGCGCAACGGCCGCAACCAGGTCCAGGCCGCCGACGGCAGTGACGTCGCGGCCGTGCCGCCGCCATGAGCCTGCCGATCCAGCGCCGGCCCGGCTCCGGCCGCGAGGCGATTGCGGCCGCAACAGTTGCATGGCGGCGGCCGGATGCGGTAGTTTCGCCGCATGCCGTTTTTCCGTGCCAACGCCAACAACCGCAATAATCTGTGCGCGAACAACCGTGCGCGGCCGATGCGGGTGCGCGACCAGGCATAAAGCGGCAAGCCCGGTAGACGAAAAACCCGCATCGGCCGATGCGGGTTTTTTTGTGCCCCGGCACAGGCCGCCGCGACCGACCCACCGACAAACCACCATCCAGGAGTTCCACCATGTGTTCGATCTTCGGCATCTTCGGCCTGCAGCCGGGCGATGACCTGCAGGTACTGCGCCGCCAGGCGCTGGACCTGTCGCAGCGGCAGCGCCACCGTGGCCCGGACTGGAGCGGCGTGTACGTGGACGACGGCGCGATCCTGGTGCACGAGCGGCTGGCCATCGTCGACCCGGCCGGCGGCTCGCAGCCGCTGCTGTCGCAGGACCGCAGCCTGGCCCTGGCGGTGAACGGCGAGATCTACAACCACAAGCAGCTCAAGGGCGAGTTGAAGCAGGCCTACGCATTCCAGACCGAGTCGGACTGCGAGGTGATCAACGCGCTGTACCGCGAGGGAGCCGGGCGCGACGACGAGCCGGCCGCGTTGCTCAACCGGCTCAACGGCATCTTCGCCTTCGCGCTGTGGGACAAGGCCAGCGGCCGGGCGATCATCGCCCGCGATCCGATCGGCGTGGTCCCGCTGTACTGGGGCCACGACAAGGAAGGTCGCCTGCGGGTGGCCTCGGAGATGAAGGCGCTGGTGGACGAGTGCGCCGACGTGGCCCAGTTCCCGCCCGGTCACTGGTACGACACCGCCACCGGCGCACTGACCCGTTACTACGAGCGCCCGTGGCGCGACTACGACGTGGTGGAAGGCGTGGAAGTGTCGCCCACCGAACTGCGCGAGGCGTTCGAGGCCGCCGTGCACCGCCAGCTGATGACCGACGTGCCCTATGGCGTGCTGCTGTCGGGCGGGCTGGATTCCTCGCTGGTGGCCGCGGTGGCCGCCCGCTATGCGCGCAAGCGCATCGAGGACAACGACCAGGCCGAGGCCTGGTGGCCGCGCCTGCATTCGTTTGCCATCGGCCTGAAGGGTTCGCCCGACCTGGCCGCCGCGCAGGTGGCCGCCGAGGCGCTGGGCACGGTGCACCACGGCTTCGAGTACACCTTCGAAGAAGGGCTCGATGCGGTGCCCGAAGTGATCCGCCACATCGAAACCTACGATGTCACCACCATCCGCGCCTCCACCCCGATGTTCCTGCTGGCACGCCGGATCAAGGCGATGGGCGTGAAGATGGTGCTGTCGGGCGAGGGCAGCGACGAGGTGTTCGGTGGCTACCTGTACTTCCACAAGGCGCCCAACGCCCGGGAGTTCCACGAGGAGCTGATCCGCAAGATCGATGCGCTCAACAACTACGACTGCCTGCGCGCCAACAAGTCGATGATGGCCTGGGGCGTGGAGCCGCGGGTCCCGTTCCTGGACCGCGAGTTCCTCGACGTGGCCATGCGCATGGACGCCAGCTACAAGATGATCGACAAGACCCGCACCGATGCCCAGCGCATGGAGAAGGGCGTGTTGCGCCAGGCCTTCGACGGCTACCTGCCCGAGCAGATCCTGTGGCGGCAGAAGGAGCAGTTCAGCGATGGCGTGGGCTATGGCTGGATCGACGGACTCAAGGCGCACGCCGAAGCGCAGGTGAGCGACCGCGAACTGGCGGCGGCCGACAAGCGTTTCCCGGTGAACCCGCCGCAGACCAAGGAAGCCTACTTCTACCGCAGCGTGTTCGAGCGCTTCTTCCCGACCCCGGCCGCGGCCGAGACGGTGCCGGGTGGCAAGTCGATCGCCTGCTCCTCGCCGGCGGCGATCGCCTGGGATGCCAGCTTCGCCAACATGGCCGATCCGTCGGGCCGGGCAGTGGCCGGGGTGCACAACGATTCCATCGAAGGCGTGCCGGCGCTGGCCGGCTGAACACGGCTCCGGTGCCCGCCGGAGCCGATTCCCGTGCCGCTGCCCGATGCTCCGGCAGCGGCGCGACCGCTTTCCCACTCCCGTTCCCGGAGCCGACCTGCATGCGCATCCCTGCATTGTTCCTCGCCGTGGCCGCGGGGTCGCTTGCCGGCAGCCTGCACGCGGCTGACGACACCGCCGCGCCGATCGTGCGCCACGAGCTTGCCAGCTGGGAGCGCGACATCGGGTACAGCGGCGCGGTCCAAAGCGGCGACATCCTGCACGTGTCCGGCGTGGCCTGCGAGGGTGCCGACATGGAGGAAGCGGTGGCGGCCTGCTATGGCCGCCTGGGCGAGATCCTGCAGCGGTTCGATGCCGGCACCGACCAGGTGCTGAAGGAAACGGTGTACACCACCGACATGGAAGCGCTGGTGCGGGCGATCCCGCAGCGCAGGACGTTCTTCCCCGACGCCCGTTATCCGGCCTCGTCCTGGGTGGAGGTGCGGCGCCTGTTCGGACCGCAGCACCTGCTCGAGGTGGAGTGGACGGTGCAGCTGCGCTGACATTGGTGCCGGCGCAGGCGCCGGTTGTCAGCGCGCCGGCGATGCCTGGTCCGGGACCAGGCGCAGCGTGTGTCGCGCCGGGCCGGGCAGGAACGGCGTGGGCCGGCCCTGCACCCAGTCGTCGTGGCCGGCGCCCCAGAACGGCGACAGCGGATGCCCGCTCTGTCCGCCCGGCATGTGCACGATGCCGTCGGCCTCGTGCCCGGGCGCGACCACCATGCGCTGCGAGGCGCCGAATGCCGGGCCCTGTACCCGCGGCATGTGGTCGTCGCCGGGCAGCGGGTCGGCCGGCATGCACAGCCAGCGCCGGGCCACGGGCACCGCGCGGGCCAGCGGATGGCAGATCGCCGCGGTGTTGCGTTCGCCCCAGGTGCGCTGTTCCAGCACCGGACCCTGCGTGGACAGTTCGCGTTCCACCGTGCGCGCGGCATCGGCCAGCATGGCGTCCCAGTCCGCGTGCCCGTGTGGCAGCAGGTGTGCCGGCCTGCGTGTCACCAGCGGCCACAACACGCCTTCGAACTGCGCCAGGCGCGGTTCGACGAAGTCCGCGCCCAGGGCCTGGCGCGCGGGCGCCAGCAGGCCTTCGCGGACCTGGTCCAGCACCGCGCCGCGGAATGCACGCGCCATCCGGTAACTGGCCGAGTCCGTTGCGGCGCGGCCGTCCCATCGGCGGCTGGCCGCTTCCAGCCGCTGCAGGGCCGGATCGTCGTGGCCTTCGACGGTGGTGCGCAACAACTGCCACCAGCGTTCGAGCAGCAGCGCGCGGTCGTCGAGCTGGATCGCCAGCAGCGCCGCCTCGTCCACGCGCGCGGTGGCCTGCAGGCCGTCGCGGATCTGCGCCGCGCGTGCGCCCAGGTCGTAGCCGCCATCGCCCAGCCGCGCCAGGTCCGGCCCGCCGATGACGCGGGCGTTGGCGGTCCACAGGCGGCCATCGGCCGGGTCGATCCGGGCCGGATGCGCGGCGCTGGTCGCCGGCCACGGCGGGCAGGCTGCGGTCGCGCGTGCGGCCGGGTCGTCGCAGCCGGGTGCGCGTGCGGGCAAGGCGCCGAGGATCCGCCAGGCGATGCGGCCGTGGCGGTCGGCCAGCAGCAGGTTCTGCGCCGGCATCGCGGTGTGTTCGGCCAGCAGCAGGGCCTGGTCCAGGTCGCCGGCGTGGGCGAACTCCATCAGCCCCAGGTTGAGTGCGCCGGGCAGGTGCGCGACCCAGCGCAGTGCCAGCGTGCTGCCATCCGGGTTGTCATGCACGAGCGGCCCCCAGGCGCTTTCGCGTACTTCCAGGGTCTGCGCCGTGGCGCCATGCACGTCGATGCGTTCGTGCCGCGTGGCCACCGGCGCGCCGGCGGGGAGCCGCGCCCAGTCGGCGGTATCGGCATAGGCATTGGTGAAGCCCCAGGCGATGTGCCCGTTGCTGCCGGCAATCACGGCCGGCAACCCGGGCAGGGTGAAGCCGGACACGTCCACCTGACCGGTGCGCGCGCGCCGGTCCGGGTAACGCAGGCGTGCGCGGAACCAGATGTTGGGCGCACGCAGGCCCAGGTGCATGTCGTTGGCCAGGATCGCGCGACCATCGGCGGTCAGGCTGCCGGCGACGACGAAGTTGTTGCTGCCCGGCGTGGTGCCGGGCGGGGCTTCCGGCGGCGGCGGTGGCGGCGTCAGTGCGCCGGTTCCGCCGGTTCGGCGCAGGTCCAGGGCCGTGGCATCGGGCAACACGGCATCGCCCACCACGCTGCCATCCAGCGGCGCATCCCAGCTGCTGCCGGCGTGGGCCAGCAGCCGGTACAGCGGGTCGGGAACGGCGCGGCGGATGCGCAGCATCGCAAGCTCGTGGCGGTTGCCGGCGTCCTGCAGGTCGAAGTACATCGCATGGCCGGCCAGCATCGAGTCGCTCGCCTGCCAGGGCTGCGGCGCCTGCCGCAGCAGCAGGTAGGGCCACGGCCGCACCCGCAGCGCGCGCAGGCCGGCATTGACGCCGTCCACATAGGCCTGAAGGTGGGCGCGATGCGCGTGCGGCAGCGCATCGAGCCCGGCATCGGACCGCGCGCGCATCCGGTGGATCCGCTGCGCGCGGTCCACCGGCAGCGCCGCGGGGCCGAACAGCGCGGCCAGTTCGCCGGCGGCGTTGCGCCGCATAAGGTCCATCTCGAAGTAGCGCTCCTGTGCATGCACGTAGCCGAGTGCGCGCAATGCGTCGGCCTGGCTGGCCGCCTCGATGGTCACTACTCCCAAGGCGTCGCGCTGGATCGATACCGGTGCCGCCAGCGCCGGCAGGGTGCGTTGCCCGCCGAGCACCGGCAGGCTGCCGCGCAGCAGCCAGGCAGCGATGGCGGCCAGCAGCACGGTGATGGCCAGCAGTGCGACCAGTGCGCGCCGGATCCACTTCGACATGGCGTGCTCCGGTGATGGTTGCCGCATTCTAGCCATGCGCCGGCTGGCGCATGGAACGGGTTGCGATTGCGATTGATTCCGATTGAAACACCACCGCGGCGATTGCGGCACACTGCGCCGGTCCCTGTCATCCATCCATGGAGCGCACCCGCATGAAAGGCCATCCGCTAGTCATCGATTGCCTGAGGGAGTTGCTGCGCGGCGAACTGGCTGCGCGCGACCAGTATTTCCTGCATTCGCGCCGCTACGAGGACCTGGGCCTGAAGGCGCTGTACGAGCGCATGTCCCACGAGATGGAAGAGGAGACCGGGCACGCGGATGCGATCCTGCGCCGGATCCTGTTCCTGGAAGGCGAGCCGGACATGCGCCCTGCCGCGTTCACCCCGGGCACCACCGTGGTCGAGATGCTGGAAGCCGACCTGCGGGTGGAATACGAGGTGCGCACAAACCTGGCCGCGGCGATGAAGCTGTGCGAGGAGATGCAGGACTATGTCAGCCGCGACATGCTGCTGGCCCAGCTCAAGGACACCGAGGAGGACCATGCCTGGTGGCTGGAGCAGCAACTGGGCCTGATCAAGCGCATCGGCCTGGAGAACTACCAGCTCTCCAAGATCGACGGCGGCAGCCCCGCGCACGGCTGAACCCTTCCGATGCAGGGGCGGCGACCCCGCGTCCTGCAGGAGCCGGCCTTGCCGGCGACCCCGGCTCCTACACCACCTGCAGGTCGTCCACCTTCTGCCAGCCGCGCGGCAGCAGGCCGCCCCGGCTGGCGCGCGCGCCCAGGTAGGCCTCCAGGTCCTTGAACGACAGGGTCATGGTGCGCTGGCCGCTGCGTACCAGCAGGTCCTGCCCCGGCGCGACCGCGGCCACCGCCACCACCCGCTCGGTGGCGAGCTTGGCCCGCGGGATGTCGATCAGCTTGTTGCCCTTGCCCTTGTCCAGCTCGGGCAGTTCGCTGGCGGAAATCGCCAGCAGGTGGCCGGCGCTGGTGACCGCCACGATGCGGTCGGCCTGCGGATCGGACAGCGGTGCCGGCTGCAGCACGCGCGCATTCGGGGTGAGGTTGAGCATGGCCTTGCCGGCCTTGTTGCGGCCGGTGAGGTTCTCGAACCGGGTGACGAAGCCGTAGCCATGCGAGGAGGCCAGCACGAAGCGGGCCTGGTTCTCGCCACTGGCAGCGGCCTGGAAACCGGCGCCCGCGGCCGGCGCGAAGCGCCCGGTCAACGGCTCGCCGTTGCCGCGCGCCGAGGGCAGGCTGTGGACCACGGTGGAGTAGCTGCGGCCCTGCGCATCCAGGAATGCCACCTGCCAGGTGCTGCGGCTGCGCACCGCGGCCAGCAGGCGGTCGCCATCGCGGTAGGACAGCCCGGCCGCGTCGATGTCATGGCCCTTGGCTGCGCGCACCCAGCCCTTCTCCGACAGCACCACCGTCATCGGCTCGCTGGGCACCAGCTCGGTTTCGTCGATCGCATGCGCCGCTTGGCGCTGCACCAGCGGCGAGCGCCGTGCATCGCCGAACTTCTTGGCGTCGGCCAGCAACTCGTCCTTGACCAGCTTCTTGAGCCGCGCGGCGCTGCCCAGCAAGGTGACGATGCGCTGCAGTTCCTTGGCCAGCTCGTCCTGCTCGCCGCGGATCTTCATTTCTTCCAGGCGCGCCAACTGCCGCAGCCGGGTTTCGAGGATGTAGTCGGCCTGTTCCTCGCTCAGTGCGAAGCGTGCGATCAGCGCCGCCCGGGGCTCGTCCTCGGTGCGGATGATGCGGATCACCTCGTCCAGGTTGAGGAAGGCAACCAGCAGGCCGTCCAGCAGGTGCAGGCGGCGCTCGACCTTCTCCTGGCGATGGCGCAGCCGGCGGGTGACGGTGAGGGTGCGGAAGTCCAGCCATTCCTGCAGCAGGGTCTTCAGGCTCTTCACCGCCGGGCGGCCGTCCAGGCCGATCACGTTGAGGTTGACCCGGTGGCTCTTCTCCAGGTCGGTGGTGACGAACAGGTGGCCCATCAGCTGCTCGGCATCCACCCGGTTGGAGCGCGGCACCAGCACCACCCGCACCGGGTTGGCATGGTCGGACTCGTCGCGGATGTCCTCCAGCCACGGCAGTTTCTTGGCGCGCATCTGCGCGGCAATCTGTTCGATCACCTTGGACGGTGACACCTGGTAGGGCAGCGTGGTGACGACGAAGTTGCCGTTCTCCTTGAGCCAGGTGGCGCGGGTACGCACGCTGCCGGTGCCGTTCTCGTACATGGCCAGCAGTTCGGCAGGCGGGGTGATGATTTCCGCGCCGGTGGGGTAGTCCGGGCCGCGCACGTGTTCGCACAGGTCGGCCACGCTGGCTTCGGGGTCGTCGATCAGGCGCACGCAGGCGCTCACCACCTCGCCCAGGTTGTGCGGGGGCACGTCGGTGGCCATGCCCACGGCAATGCCGGTCGTGCCGTTGAGCAGCAGGTGCGGCAACCGCGCCGGCATCCAGCCCGGCTCTTCCAGGGTGCCGTCGAAGTTGGGGTTCCAGTCCACCGTGCCGTGGGCCAGCTCACCCAACAGCACCTCGGCGATGGGGGTGAGCTTGGACTCGGTGTAGCGCATGGCCGCGAACGACTTGGGGTCGTCGGCGGAACCGAAGTTGCCCTGGCCTTCGATCAGCGGGTAGCGGTACGAGAACGGCTGGGCCATCAGCACCAGTGCCTCGTAGCACGCGCTGTCGCCATGCGGGTGGTACTTGCCGATGACGTCGCCCACGGTGCGTGCGGACTTCTTGGGCTTGGCCGTCGCGTTCAGCCCCAGCTCGCTCATCGCATAGACGATGCGCCGCTGTACCGGCTTGAGCCCGTCGCCGAGGAACGGCAGGGCGCGGTCCAGGACCACGTACATCGAGTAGTCCAGGTAGGCGCGCTCGGCGTACTCGCGCAGCGGGATCTGTTCGAAGCCGTGGAAGGAGGGGTGCGGAGTGTCGGACATGGGCGCAGCGGCAGCCAGCAGGCATGGAATCGCCAATTCTACCCGGCGCGGCCGCGGTGGCCGCACCGATCCGGGCGCCGGCACGCTGGCAGGCAGGTCCGCGCCGGGCAGGTCGCCGCTAGGTCATCGCCGTGGGCGCGTCGTAGGGCAGGGCGATCGCGCCCACCTCCTGCAGGGCCTGCGCGGTCCCGCGCAGGTCCTCCCCGTCCTCGTCGATCACCACCAGGATGTTGCCCGCGTCGATCTGGGTGCCGAAGCGCCTGCGCACCGGGTCCTGGATCCCGGCGCCCATCAGCGACGCGCCCAGCCCGCCAACGGCCGCGCCGATCAACGCGCCCAGGGCCAGGGCCAGGATGCCGCCGCCATGGGTGGCCATCACCAGCACCGCCACCAGCACGCCGATGATCCCGCCGATCACGATGCCGCGGATCGCGCCCGGGATGAAATCGCTGTCGGCCATTTTCCTGCGATCGTGGATGCGCCGGACCTCGATGTCGGACCGGGCCACGATGTGGATGTCCTCGTCCGGCGTGCCGTGGGCACGGGCGGCGTGCACCGCGCGGCTGGCCTGGGCCAGGTCGATGGTAAGGAAGACGTGTCGATGCCGGGTAGCCATGTTGCCTCCGGGTTGCGCGCTGCGCCGCCGGCACCAGGCGTGCAGGGAGAAGCCACCCCGCCTGCGCCGTGTGCCGATCACGGCCCGGGTTCGATTACGCCATGCGGTGCGTGCAGGTCCGATCAGTGCGGTGTGCACGGTGTGTCAATGCGCGATGGGCGCATATGCGTTGCGCTGGCGTGAGCGTCCGCCGGTGCGTCCGCTCATCGTGCGCAAACGCCATGCACGTTAGCGTGCCTGCTACTGATCGCTCCCGTGCGCGGGGCACATCCGCGCACGACCAACAGGAGGAAGCAATGGGCACCTGCTCGGTATGCGGCAACCGCTACGACAAGACCTTCTCGGTGCGCATGGGCGCAACCGAGGCCGAATTCGACTCCTTCGAGTGCGCCATCCATGCCCTGGCGCCGACCTGCTCGCACTGCGGGGTCCGCATCGTGGGCCACGGCATCGAGGGCAGGACGGCGCTGTACTGCTGCGCCAGTTGCGCCCGCCATGAAGGCGTGGACGAGGCCCGCGACCGGGTCGGCTGAGGGCCGCGCCGGATCAGCGCGGCCCGTGTTCCTCGCGGCGGCGTGCGCGGCGGTCGCTCAGCAACGAGCTGACGACAATCCCGCAGCCCAGCCCGACCCCCAGCAGGAAGAACATCAGCGCCAGCAGCGGATACCCGAGCAGGGTGAACTGGGCAGGGATGCGCATGATCATCGCCGAGGCCAGGATCAGCGATGCGGCGATGACCCCCACCGCGATCCGGTTGGCGATCTTCTGCAGGTTCTCCATCAGCCTGGATTCCTCCAGCCCGGTCACCCGGATCTGGAACCGGTTCTCGGCCACCAGCGACAGGATGTCCGACAGCTTGCGCGGCCCGTCGCTCAGCAGCGCCTGCACTTCCATCAGCTCGCTGGCCAGGTTGGGCGAGGACAGCGACTTGCGCAGCCGTGCGCGCATCACGTGCTGCAGGTGGCGCTCCACCACCTGCTGGGTGTCCAGCCCCGGCGACAGGCACTGGCATACGGTGTCCAGGTTCAGCAGGGCCTTGCCCAGCAGGCTCAGCTCCGGCGAGGTGCGCAACCCGCAGCGGGTGCCGATGCGCACCAGTTCCAGCACGGTGCGGCCCTCGGACACCGAGCCGCGGTGCGCGGCGTAGCGCGATATGAGCTGCCCGACCTCGCGCAGGTAGCGCGGCTCGTCGTAGTCCTCAAGGCGCACGCCCAGGGCGATGCTCTCCTCGGCCACCTTCTCGCCGCGCCCGTCCACCGCGGCAAACAGCAGCTTGAGCAGGCGATCGCGCTGGCGCGGAGGCACGTTGGCCACCATGCCCAGGTCGAAGATGGCCAGGCGCCCGTCATCGGTGACCCGCAGGTTGCCCGGATGCGGGTCGGCATGGATCTCGCCATGCACGAACACCTGGTCCAGGTACGCCCGCAGCAGGTCCTCGGCCAGCGGCGTCATCGACTGCTCGGTGCGGCGCAGCGGCGGGATCTGGTCCACCCGCACGCCGGATGCCAGCTCCATGGTCAGCACCCGGCGCGCGCAGTAGTCCCAGTGCGGCTGCGGTACCCACAACCGCGGAAAGTGGCGCAGGTGGGTGCGGAAACGCTCGAGGTTTTCGGCCTCTGCCACGTAGTCCAGTTCGGCCATCAGGGTGCGCGCGAACTCGTCCAGCCATTCGGCAAAATGGACATGGCGGCCGATCCGGGTGATCCGGTCGGCGGCGCCGGCGAAGCCACGCAGCAGCTCCAGGTCGTTGAGCAGCCGCTGGGCCACGTCCGGGCGCTGCACCTTCACGGCCACCGGGCGGCCGTCGCGCAGCACCGCGGCGTGCACCTGGGCCAGCGAGGCACACCCCAGCGGCTCCTCGTCGAAGCTGGCGAAGGCCTTGCCGATGCGAACCCCGAGCTCGGACTCCACCTGCGTGCGGATCACCTCGAACGGCACCGCCGCCACGTCCTCCTGCATCCGTTCCAGGGCTTCGGCATAGGCGGGCGGGACGATGTCCGGCCGGGTGGAAAGCATCTGCCCGAGCTTGACGAACGTCGGGCCCATGGCCTCCAGCTCGTTGACGAACTCGGCCGGGCTGCCTTCGCCAACCGTTGCCACCTCCGCCGAGGGGGCGATCGCCAGCCCCGAGAACACGCCGGAATTCCGGTAGCGGAACAGGAAACGCAGGATCGTGGCACGGCGGGCCATCTTCCCGGGAGGGGTGCCGTTGGCGGGTTCCGTGGCGGGCTCCATGTGCATCCTCGTCTGGCGCCGGCCTGGCGCGACCGGGATTGTCCACCGGCTGTCCGTGACCGCCGGATGAAGCCGGGCACCGCCGTGCACACGCGGCGTGCACCTGGGGCAGGCGAATCTTCGACCCATGTTCTGACCCATGTTCCCGCCGGGCGTGCACCTTCGCTGCACGCCTCCCGGAACCCTGATCGAGGAGCAGCACGATGGATGTTCAATTGGCGGACGTTGGACGTGTAGTCATGCCCGGGATCCTCCCCGACAAGGCGCAGGCGGTGGCAACGCTGTGCCAGGGCCAGGGGGCGGGACACGAAGAGGCGACCTTGTACTTCGCGGCAGCACGCATCGCCGCGCTGCTTGGCATCCGCCACCAGCAGGGCGAGCCGGGCGCTACGCGCTACTGGCTGCCGTTGCACACATTGCTGACCGACGATGCGGCCGCCGCCGGCATCCTGGATGAGTCGCACCTGTGGGGCGGGGTGGTGCCGTTCCCGTTCGTGGCCACCAAGCTGGTGAGCCATCCGCTGTGGCAGCGTGACTCGGTCGCCCCGCTGGGCTGGCGCGCGGTGCGCGGCATCGAGGAATGCACCCTGCCGGGCTACTCGGTGTTCAGCCACCAGGATGCCGAAGAGGCCGGCCTGGCACTGCTGCGGTCCGGCGACGTGCGGCTCAAGTGCCCGTTCGCGCGTGGCGGCCATGGCCAGGTGGTGGTGCGCAGCGGGCGTGAACTGGTGCAATGGCTGCAATCGCCCGCCAGCGCCCTGGTCGGCGACGGCCTGGTGGTCGAGCGCCACCTGGTGCGCTCGATCACCTACAGCGTGGGCGGCAGCAGCCTGCCGGGGCACGAGATCGCCTACCACGGCGAGCAGCGCAACGTGACCGACCCGGGCGGCGCAGAGGTGTACGGCGGCTCGGTCCTGACCGTGCGCAGGGGCGACCTGTCCACCCTGTGCGCCGACGTGCCCGAGGGCGAGCTCACCGCCGCGGTGCGCGCGGCGACCCGCTATGACCGTGCGGTACGCGACGCCTATGGCGTCATCGCCTCGCGCCGCAACTACGACGTGATCGCCGGCGTGGACTCGCGTGGCCAGCACCATCTCGGCGTGCTGGAGCAATCCTGGCGCTTCGGTGGCGCAAGCATGGCCGAGGTGCTGGCGATGGAGCGCCTGGCCGAGCAACCCGGGCTGTGCTGGGTGATCGCCGAGGCCGTGGAGTCCTATGGCGACGCACCGGATCCGCCCGGCGCGGCGGTGTACTGGCAAGGCGACATGAAATCCCCGCGCAAGTACGCGAGAATCGTCCGCGATGGACGTTGAGCTCGACCGGCTTGATATCGAAGTGGTGGAAGGCGACGCGGTGCAGGCCACCGTGCTGGTGCCGCAGCGCGAGCTGCCCGGTGCGCTGTTCGTGCATGGCTGGGGTGGCAGCCAGGACCAGGACCTCAGCCGCGCGCGCGAGATGGCGGCGCTGGGTTGCGTGTGCCTGACCTTCGACCTGCGTGGCCACCACGCAAATGCCGTGCGCAAGGATGTGGTCACCCGCGGGCAGAACCTGCAGGACCTGTGCGCGGCCTATGACTGGCTGGCCAGCCAGTCGCACGTGGATGCCGAGGCGATGGCGGTGATCGGGGTGAGCTACGGCGGCTACCTGGCGGCGCTGCTGTCCGAGCTGCGGCCGGTGCGCTGGCTGGCACTGCGCACCCCGGCGCTGTACCTGGACCGCGACTGGGACGTGCCCAAGAAGCGCCTGCACGACGACCCGGAGCTGGTGCGCTACCGCAACCGGGAGGTGCCCGCGCAGGACAACCGTGCGCTGCGCGCATGTGCGCGCTTCAGGGGCGATGCGCTGCTGGTCGAGGCCGAGCACGACCACATCATCCCGCGCCAGGTGATCGATAACTATGCCGGTGCCCTGGGCAAGGCGCAGTCGCTGACCCGGCGCATGATCCCCGGCGCCGACCATGGATTCAGCGAGAAGGTCGCCCAGCGCCACTACACCGACGTGTTGATGGCCTGGATGACCGAGATGGTGGTGGGCTCGCGCGCGGCGATCGCCGCCAGCAAGGTGCGCGCGGACAAGCATGCCCGCCGCACGGGAGTGCCGGCCTGAGCCAGGCGCGCGCGTGCCGCCGCTCGCGGGCCGCAGCGCGCGGGCTTACCTGCCCATGGCCCAGGCCGGGACGCCGCGGGTGCCCACCAGGCGCGCGGCGTGCGATCCGGTCAGCACCTTGAAGGTGCTGTCGCGCAGCTGCGGCCGCCCCGCCACCGCGTCCCTGGCCACCGCCACCTCGAACTCGCGCGCATTTGCGTCCAGGGCGGTGGCCAGCACGCAACTCTCCAGCGCCATCCCGGCCAGCAGCAGGCGCCGCACGCCCAGCTTGGCCAGCAGCACTGCCAGCGGCGTGGCCAGGAACGCCGAATGCTTGGGCTTGAGGACCAGGTAGTCCTGGGCTTGCGGCCTCAGCAGCTCGGCAATTTCGGCGGCGGTACCGCCGGCCGCGCTGGCCATCGCCACCAGCTCGTCGAAGCCGCACAACCAGCGCGCGAAGTTGTCGTTGGCAAACACCACCGGCCAACCGTGCGCGTGGAATCTGCGCCGCAACGCGTGGATGCGGCGTGCGGCCGGCAGCGGTCCCATGCGTGCCGCCCCGGGGAAATCCAGCAGGCTGATCATGTCCACGATCAACAGCGCGGGCGGCGACGGTGCCGGGGCCACGGTCAGTCCGGTGCCTTGGCCGGGACGAACGGGGAGACGGGATCGCTGGCAGGGAATGTTTCCTCCAGGGCCTCGTCCTGGTTCCGGCTTTCCTTCTCCTTGCGCTGGCGCCGCTGGTGCGGCTTCTCCGCCGGAGGCGGTGCGCGTGGGGCTTCAGGTGGATCCTTGCGGTCGCGGGTCATGTGGTCCTGCCCTGGGCTGATGGGTGGAGGGAATCCTTTAGCCGGTAGGCCGTGGTGGCGGCGTGACCATGGCGCGCGTACACGCAGGCACCCGGCGTGGGCAAGGCGCGGCTTCCCTCAGTGAAACCCTGCATGCATGCCGATGCCGCGCGCAGCCTTCGCGCGCCCATAAGGAAACCGCGACGCAGCGTGTACGTCGCCGCTGCCACTGTGGCTGCCGATAAGCCACGAGGTTGAGGATGAACGACAGGATCGACGACACCCGCCCACCGCCGCCGCAGACCCAGCCGCGGCAGCCCGGCCTGCAGGCACAGATGGTGCCGCAGCCGGTGAGCATCCGCGAAAGCTATCGCGGTTCGGGCCGGTTGCAGGACAAGGTCGCCATCGTGACCGGCGGCGACAGCGGCATCGGCCGCGCGGTCGCCCTGCATTTCGCGCGTGAAGGGGCAACCGTGGCCCTGGGCTACCTCGACGAGGAAGAGGATGCCCGCCACACCGAACAACTGGTGCGCGAGGAGGGCGGCCGCTGCCTGTCGCTGGCCGGCGACGTGGGCGACCCTGACTTCTGCCAGCGCTTCGTGCGCCATGTGGTCGAGGCTTGCGGGCGGGTGGACATCCTGGTCAACAACGCCGGTGAACAGCACACCGTCGAGGAGCCCGAGCAGCTGACGCCTGAGCAGATCGAACGCACGTTCCGGACCAATGTATTCGCCTGCCTGTTCATGGCCACCGCGGCGATCCCGCACATGGGTCGCGACGGCTGCATCATCAACACCGGCTCGGTTACCGGTGCGCGCGGGCACGAGAAGCTGATCGACTACGCCTCGACCAAGGGCGCGATCCACGCACTCACGTTCTCCCTGGCCCAGGCGCTGTCCGGACGCGGCATCCGGGTCAATGCAGTCGCGCCGGGGCCGATCTGGACACCGCTGATCCCGGCCAGCTTCTCTGCGCAGGAGGTATCCGAGTTCGGTGCCGGCACGCTGCTCAAGCGTCCCGGGCAACCGGCCGAGGTGGCGCCCGCTTATGTCTTCCTGGCCAGCGAGGAAGCATCGTTCATCACCGGTCAGACCATCCACATCAATGGCGGGGGATACATCAGTGCGTGACAACATTCATCCAACCACACCACGCGTGCCCGGCCACGGGCCGGCGGAGCACCAGGCCCCGGGCATTGCCGAGTTCAAGGCGGTGGCATCGAGCGTGCTGGAATACGGCAAGCGCCATCTGGCCCTGTCCACGACACCAGCCGATGACGAGCGGGCGGATGACGAGCGCGGCGCCACGTCGCAGGAACGCGAATGGAACCGTGGCCGGCGCGCGCTGTTCCAGGACACGGCGCCATTGCCGGTGATGGCGGCTGCGCGTGCGCCCGTCGCCGCGCACGCAGTGGGTTGGGCCCGGCCCTCGCCACGCTATGCAGGCCTGGGCGAAGAGGAGGGCGCGGCTCCCGATGCCGACCTTTTGGCCGATGCCGGTGGCACCCTGGAACACCCGTCCGACCCGCGTCGCGCGGGACGCTGACGCCGGGCACGCGGATTGTTCATCGGCATGCGTGCGCTGCAGGCCGCGTGCCGTGCCTGCGGCTCATCGCGGCCGCGGAGCCCTGCTGCTGGACGGAGGTGCGGGCCGATGCGACATGCGCGGGCGAGGTTGAACGGCCGGATGGCTGGCCACGAACAGGCCAAGCGCAAACGCGGCGTACGTGGCCCACATGCCCGATGCGCCGATGCGATGCTCGAAGCCTGGGCTCAGGCGCCGCGGGACGACGTGGTAATCGACCACGTAGGCCGCGGCGGCCACGCCGGCCGCGCGCGCGGCCCGGCCACCGGCGCGCGCGGTGCGTGGCCGCAGCACCTCGAACGTGTACGCCCAGAACACCGAGCTGGCGTGATGCACGGCGTAGCCGACCAGGGTATGCCGCAGCGATGGTTGCCGCGCCATGCGCGCCTGCGGATACCAGAACCACTGGCTGGCGGCGTTGGTGCCGGCAGCGGCCGTGCCGCTGTGCCAGCGGCTGAACGCGGACACGGCCAGCGTGGAGCACACGCTGGCCACGCTGCCGGAGACCAGGGCGCGGCGCAGCAGCACCAGCCATTGCGGGTGCTTGTGCTGGGCGCCGGCCTGATCGGCGGCACGCTCGGGCAGGTGCTGCGGGCGCGTGGTCATCATGTACTCCTTGCCACCCGCGATGGCCGCAGCCACCCCGGCACGCAGGCCCTTGCGCTGGACCTGGCCGCGTTGCCGGACGCGGCCACGTTGCGCGGCGTGCTGGCGGGGGTCGATGTGGTGGTCAATACGGCCGGCATCTTTCGCGCCACACGAAAGCAGAGCTTCGATGCAGTGCATGTGAACGGCCTGCGCGAGGTGTTGCGCGCCGCGCGCGAGGCAGGTGTGCGGCGCTTCATCCAGCTGTCCGCCCTGGGTGCGGACCCGGTATCGGCGCTGCCGTACTTCTCCAGCAAGGGGCGCGCCGAAGCGGAGGTGCAGGGTGCCGGCATGGAATACAGCGTGGTGCGGCCCTCGCTGGTGTTCGCGGCGGGCGGCGCCAGCAGCCGCTGGTTCGCGGGGCTGGCCAGCCTGCCACTGACGCCGCTGCCGGGCGGTGGATGCCAGCAGGTGCAGCCGTTGCACCTGGATGACCTGGTCCAGGCATTGGTCCGGCTGGTGGAGGCCGCGCAGGTGCCGCCCGCGCTGGACGCCGTCGGCCCGCGTGCGCTGTCGCTGCGTGGCTACCTGGCGATGTTCCGGCAGGCGATGGGCAGCCCCGGCCGATTCGTGGCGATGCCGTCGGCATGGGCACGCCGGCTGGCCGGGATTGGCCGCTTGTGGCCGCGCCTGCCGCTGGACCGCGACGCGCTGGCGATGCTGGATGCCGGCAACACCGCCGATCCCGGACCCTTCGGCACCTGGCTTGGCCGTGCGCCGCGCGACCCGGGCAGATTCATCAGCAAGGAGCAGGCCGTGCCGATGCGTCACCAGGCCGTGCTGGCGTGGGCCGTGCCGCTCATGCGCATCGCACTGGCGATCATGTGGATCGCCACCGCGGTGGTGTCGCTGTGGGTGTACCCGCGCGCCGACAGCCTGGCGCTGCTGGCCAAGGTCGGGCTTCACGGTGGCCTGGCGCTGGCCGCGTTGTGGACGGCGGCACTGCTGGACCTGGCGCTGGGTGCGGCCCTGCTGCTGGCGCCGCGCCGGAGCGTGGTCTATGCCGCGCAACTGGCCCTGGTGCTGGGCTACACCATCATCGTCAGCGTGTTCCTGCCCGGGCAATGGGGGCATCCGTTCGGACCGGTGCTGAAGAACGTCCCGCTGCTGGCGATGATCCTGGCGCTGCTGGCACTGGACCGCGAGCGGCAATGATGGACCTGGTCCTGGTCAAGTACCTGCACGTGCTGTCCTCGACCCTGCTGTTCGGCACCGGGATCGGCACCGCGTTCTACCTGTTCTTCATCAGTCGCACCCGCGATGCGCGGGTGGTGGCGGTGGTGGCCCGGCACGTGGTGGCGGCGGACTGGATCTTCACCTCCACCACCATCGTGTTCCAGCCGGCCAGCGGCCTGTACCTGGCGCACCGGCTGTCGATCCCGCTGGCCACGCCGTGGCTGTACTGGTCGATCGTGGCCTTCGTCATCGCCACCCTGTGCTGGTTGCCGGTGGTGTGGCTGCAGATGCGCCTGCGCGACATCGCCGTGGCCGCGGCCGCACGCGGACGCGAACTGCCCGCCGCCTACGCCGCGCACCTGGGCGCGTGGGCGGCGCTGGGCGTGCCGGCACTGGTGTCGTTCCTGGCGATCTTCTACATGATGGTCGCGCGGCGGGTGCCGTTCGCGGGCTGAGCGGGCCGCGCGCGTTGACGGCTCGCCCGGCCGGCCCGGGCGCGGTGTGCCCGCGCCAGGAAGCGGCGTGCCGCCGCTTCGCACTGGCGGATGCCCACTGCATTGCCGGCGTGCAGCCGGCCCTCGCGCCAGCCGGCGAACACGCACGGGTCGATGTAGGACGTGCGGCACACCGCCGGGGTGTTGCCCAGCAGCGCGGCCACCGCACACACCACCTGCTTCTCGGCCTGGGCCAGTGCCTGCGCGGTGGCCGGCTCCGGAAGCGCGGTGGCGGCCAGCAGCCGGTACGCGGCCACGGTGGCGCCCCAGGTGCGGAAGTCCTTGGCGGTGAAATCCTCGCCCATGTGCTCGCGCAGGTAGGCGTTGACCGCGCCCGAATCCAGTGGCTGCAGGTTGCCGTCGGCGTCGCGGTACTGGAACAGCGCCTGGCCCGGCAACTGGTGCATGCGGCGCACCAGCCTGACCAGGCGCCGGTCGCGCACATCCACCTCCTGCACCTGTCCGCTCTTGCCGGGGAACTGCAGGTGCAGGGCGCCATCGCGGAAGCGGGCGTGGCGGCTGCGCAGGGTGGTCAGGCCGAACGAGCCGTTCTCGCGTGCGTACTCCGCATTGCCCACCCGCAACAGGGTGGCAGCCATCAGCCGCACCACCGCGGCCAGCACCTTCCCGCGCGGCAGGCCGGGCCGGGCCAGGTCGGCACGCACCGCGCGGCGCAGGCCGGGCAGGGCCGCGCCGAACGCCACCAGCCGGTCGAACTTGTGCGCGTCGCGGCGGGTGCGCCACTGCGGGTGGTAGCGGTACTGCTTGCGGCCGCGGGCATCGACCCCGGTTGCCTGCAGGTGCCCGCGTGGCGATGCGCAGATCCACACGTCGCGGTAGGCCGGCGGGATCGCCAGGGCGCGGATGCGCTCCAGGGTGGCGCGGTCGCGTACCGGGGCGCCATCGGCATCCACGTAACGGAAGCCGCGGCCACACCGGATCCGGGCAATGCCCGGGATGGAGTCGTCGACATGGTGGAGGCCGGCACCGCTGGCCGCTTCGGGCAAGGACGGGTTGGCCGGACGCGACCTGGAAGATGCAGCCATGGCCGCACGCTACCGGTAGCGCGTGATGGGGCGATGAACCGATCCGCGGCGCGTGCCCGTTCGCACGTCCTTGATCCGGCGCTTGCTATAGCTGCCGCCACCATTTCCGGCATGCCAGCGAACGCGCCTGCGCCGCTGGCCGCCGCCTCTAGGGGGTACATCCATGGCACGTCCCATCTGGACCGGAACGTTGTCGTTCGGCCTGCTCAACATCCCGGTCAAGCTGATGACCGGCGAGCGCCGCGTGGACCTGCAGTTCCGCCTGCTCGACAGCCGCGACAACGCGCGCGTGCGCTACGAGCGGGTCAACGAGGAGACCGGCGAGGAAGTGCCGTGGAAGGAGGTGGTCAAGGCCTTCGAGTACGACAAGGGCAGCTACGTGGTGCTGGAGGAGCAGGACATCGCGGCGGCCGCACCGGACCGCAAGGAGACCATCGACATCGACGCCTTCGTCGATGCCGCGCAGATCGGCCCGGAGTACTTCGACAAGCCCTACGTGCTTGAGCCGGGCAGCAAGGCCGAGAAAGGCTATGTGCTGCTGCGCGACGTGCTGGCGCGCACCGGCAAGGCCGGCATCGGCCGGGTGGTGATCCGCACCCGCGAGTACGTGGCCGCAGTGTTGCCCAAGGGCGACGCGCTGGTACTGATGGTGCTGCGCTTTGCCCAGGAACTGGTGGACCCGGCCGAATACAGGCTGCCCGAGGGCAAGGCGGCCAAGTGGAAGATCACCCCGCGCGAGGTGGAAATGGCGGAGCAGTTGATCGAGTCCATGAGCGGGGACTGGAATCCGGATGACTACAAGGACGACTTCCGCCTGCGCCTGCAGAAGGTGATCGAGCAGCGGGTGAAATCCAGGCAGGTGGTGCAGCAGGAAGCCGAAGAGGACGAGCGTCCACCCGAGGGCGCGGCCACCAACGTCATCGATTTCGCCGAACTGCTCAAGCGCAGCCTGGACAAGAAGGGCGGCGCCAGGCCGGCGGCCAAGGCGACGAAGCCGGCGCAGAAGGCTGCGAAGAAGGCCGCGGCGAAGGGTGCAAGGAAGGAGACGCAGAAGGCCGCCAGCAATGCCGGCCCTGCCCGGCGCACGGCTGCCGCCAAGTCGGCGACCGCGGGCAAGACGGCTGGCAAGCGCACCACCCGCAAGGCCGGTTAGGCACAAAAAACCCCGCATATGCGGGGTTTGGTGTATCCGGTGGCTGCGATGCAGCTCCGGAGTGATCCTTGGTGCCCAGGAGAGGACTCGAACCTCCACGGTTTTACCCGCTAGTACCTGAAACTAGTGCGTCTACCAATTCCGCCACCTGGGCAGGTGAGGCCGCGCATTTTGCGGGGTGGCGGAAATCTTGTCAACGGCCCTCCAGGCCCGGCCTGCCCGATCCGGGCGGTCACGTGGCAGTGCAAGGGCACGGTGTACGATCCGCGCATGACCAACAACGACAAGCGCGGCGGGAAGGCCGCGGGCGGCCCCGGCCGCAAGGGTGCCGCTGCAGATCGCAGTGGCCGGACGAAGGCGGGCAAGGACAAGCCCGGCAAGGACAAGCCAGGCCAGGCCAGGCCGGCCAAGGGCAAGCCCGCCGCCAAGCGTCCGCCCTGGATGCCGGAACCGCCGCCGCCGCCGCGGGCCAAGGCCGCGCGGCCCGCGGGCGGCGCCGTCCACGACCCCTACGCCTCGCGCGAAGCGCAGCGCTACGCCAACCCGATCGCCAGCCGCGAGGCCATCCTGGCCACCCTCGAAGAGGCCGGCGGCCCGCGCACTGCCGAGGAACTGGCGCAGCTGCTTGCGCTGTCCGCGCCCGAGCGCCTGGACGCCCTCGGCAAGCGCCTGGGCGCGATGGTGCGGGACGGGCAACTGGTGCAGAACCGGCGCGGTGGCTTCGCCCCGGTGCAGGCGACCAACCTGATTCCGGGCGTGGTCATCGCCAACCCCAACGGCTTCGGGTTCCTGCGGCCGGACTCGGGCGGGGGCGATGACCTGTTCCTGCCGCCCTACGAGATGCGCAAGGTCATGCACGGCGACCGCGTGCTGGCCAACGTCACCGGCATCGACCGCAGCGGTCGGCGCGAAGGCAGCATCGCGCGGGTGCTCGAGCGCGGTGTCACCCGCATGATCGGCTATTTCGGCAGCGAGGCCGGGATCAGTTTCGTGGTCCCGGATGACAAGCGCCTGCAGCGCAACATCCAGGTGCCGCCGGATGCCACCGGTGGCGCCCGCGAAGGGCAGCTGGTGGTCTGCGAGCTGACCCAGCCGCCGGATGCGCGGCGCCCGCCCATCGGCAAGGTGATCGCGGTGCTGGGCGACAAGCTCACCCCGTCGCTGGTGGTGGAAACGGCGATCCACGGCCATGACCTGCCGCACGAGTTCCCGCAGGAAGTGCTGGATGAGGCAACCGCCGTCCCGCTGACGGTGGAGCCGGACACCATCGGCGGCCGCGTCGATCTTCGCAGCACGCCGCTGGTGACGATCGATGGCGAGGACGCCAAGGACTTCGACGACGCGGTGTATTGCGAGCCCAACCGCCACGGGTTCCGCCTGGTGGTCGCCATCGCCGACGTGTCCCACTACGTGCGCCCCGGCGCGCCGCTGGACGACGAGGCGCAGAAACGCGCGACCTCGGTCTATTTCCCCGGCTTCGTGGTGCCGATGCTGCCGGAAACCCTGTCCAACGGGATCTGTTCGCTGAACCCGAAGGTGGACCGGTTCTGCTTCGTCTGCGACATGCAGGTGGACCACGAGGGCCAGGTCACCGGCTCGAAGTTCTACGAAGCGGTGATGAACTCGCACGCGCGCCTGACCTATACCGAGGTCTGGAAGGCGGTGGGCGAGGACGACGCCGATGCGCAGGCCGCGCTGGGGCCGGTGCTGCCGCAGGTGCAGCGCCTGCACCAGCTGTACCAGGTGCTGGCCAAGGCGCGTGCCCGCCGCGGCGCGATCGAGTTCGAGACATCGGAAGTGCGCTTCGTGCTCGACAACCGCGGCGAGGTCACCCAGGCCGGCATGCTGGTGCGCAACGACGCGCACAAGCTGATCGAGGAATGCATGATCGCCGCCAACGTGCAGGCGGCACGGCACCTGCTGGCCGCCGGGATTCCGGCCCCGTACCGGATCCACGAGAAGCCGCCGGAAGCCAAGTACGCGGACCTGCTGGAGTTCCTCAAGGAGTTCAAGCTCACCCTGCCGGCCTGGGGCAAGGTCCAGCCGGGCGATTACACCCGCCTGCTGAAGAAGGTGCGCGACCGGCCCGATGCCGCGCTGCTGGAATCGGTGCTGCTGCGCAGCCAGAGCATGGCCGTGTACTCGCCGGACAACGCCGGCCATTTCGGCCTGGCGCTGGATGCCTACGCCCACTTCACCTCGCCGATCCGCCGCTACCCGGACCTGCTGGTGCACCGCGCGATCAAGTACGCGCTGACGAAGAAGAAGCCCGACGGCTTCCAGTATTCGCCGCGCGACATGGCCGCGCTGGCATTGCAGTGCTCCGAGCGCGAGCGTCGCGCCGACGAGGCCGAGCGCGAGGTCGACGAGCGCTACCGTGCGGCATGGATGGAGAAGCACGTCGGCGGCAAGTTCGATGGCGTGATCAGCGGCGTGACCAGCTTCGGCCTGTTCATCGAGCTGGACGAATCCAAGGTCAACGGCCTGGTCCACGTGACCCAGTTGCCGCACGACTATTACCACTTCGATCCGGTGCGCAAGACCCTGTCCGGCGAGCGCCGCGGCATGGAGTTCCGGCTTGGCGACCGGGTCCGGATCATCGTGCTCAAGGCCAGCCTGGAAGAGCGCAAGATCGACTTCCGCCTGGTCGAGGACAAGGACGCCGAGGCTGGCCTGCCGCCCCCGCCACCGCGCGGGCAGCCGGCCAAGCGGACCAAGAAGAAGTACTGACGGCCGGTCCCGCGTTCGTTGCCCGCACTCCGGCGTCGTTGTTCCCGGTGCGATAATGCGCGCCTTCCTCCGGCGGTCGCGTACATGAGCAAGCAGAACCAGTGGGTCGTGGGTGTCAATGCCGTGGCCTCGGCGGTCGAGAACGACGCCGAGCACGTGCGCGAGGTGCTGGTCGAATCCGGCGCGCGCAACCCGCGCCTGGTCGAGATCGAGGAGCAGGCGCGTCGCCGCGGGATCGAGGTGCGCAAGGTTGCCACCCAGGCGCTGGATGGCATCGCCGGCCAGCTCCGCCACCAGGGCGTGGCCGCCCGTTATGCGGCCGCGCGTACCTGGGACGAACACGAATTGGCCGGCCTGGTGGAGGCCGCCGCCGGCCGCGCCCTGCTGCTGGTGCTGGACGGCGTGCAGGACCCGCACAACCTCGGCGCCTGCCTGCGCAGCGCCGCCGCCGCCGGCGCCACTGCCGTGGTGATTCCCAAGGACAAGTCCGCGCCGGTCAACGCCACCGTGCGCAAGACCTCGGCCGGCGCCGCCGACCGCCTGCCGGTGGTGGTGGTGACCAACCTCTCGCGCAGCCTGCGCGAGCTGCAGAAGCTGGGCGTGTGGATCTATGGCCTGGCCGGCGATGCCCAGGCCCCGCTGTACGGCGTGGACCTGGCCGGCAACGTGGCCCTGGTGCTGGGGGGCGAGGCCGAGGGCCTGCGCCGGCTCACCCGCGAACATTGCGACGGGCTGGTGCGCATTCCCATGCCCGGCGACATCGAGAGCCTGAACGTGTCGGTGGCCGCGGGCGTGTGCCTGTTCGAAGCGGTGCGTCAGCGCAGCTGAGCGATGCCGCGCACGCGCACGGCCCGCGCCTCCGGGCCGCGGTCGGGCGATCAGCCCGGCAGGGCGGAGGGCCAGGCGTTGGCGATCTTGCAGAACAGGCGCGCGGTCTGCTCGGCGTCGTACACCGCCGAATGCGCATCCTCTGCGTTCCAGTCGAAGCCGGCCGCGGCCATGGCGCGCGCCAGCACGGTCTGGCCGTAGGCGACCCCGGCCAGGGTCACGGTGTCGAACACACTGAAGGGATGGAAGGGATTGCGCTTGTGGCCGCTGCGGGCCACGGCCGCGTTGACGAAATTCAGGTCGAAGTGGGCGTTGTGGCCGACCAGGATCGCGCGCTGGCAGCCGTGCCGGCGCACCGCGGTGCGGACCTGGTTGAACACATGGCCCAGCGCATCGCGCTCGGGCTTGGCCAGGCGGAACGGATGGTCCAGGTCGATGCCGGTGATTTCCAGCGACTTGGGATCGATTTCGGTGCCCGGCGCGGGGATGAAATGCGCGCTGGCGGTCTGCCCGGGCACGAACAGGCCTTGTTCGTCCAGTTCGATGGGGACCGCGGCCATCTCCAGCAGTGCGTGCCGGTTCCAGTCGAAGCCGCCGGTCTCCACATCCACCACCACCGGCAGGAAGCCGCGGAAGCGGCGGGCCATCGCACCGGGGACGGCGGGCGCCTCCGGTTCAGCGGGAATATCCAGGTCGCTTTCGCTCATGCACGAAGGGTAGCAGAGCGGGCCGCGCGGCCGATGCGGCAATCGCATCGTTCACGTGCACGGCCCACGCCGCGCAGTGCCGTACGCACCCGGATACCGTGATCGTGCCCGCCCGTGGGTGGCGTGCGCTGCTACCGGGCAGGGGCGGTGCCCAGCACCGCGCCGTCGGCGCGCAGCGATTGGAGCATCGCCGCGCCGCTGACGAGGAAGCCATCGTCGGCCAGCGCGCCTGCCTCGTCGGCCAGCGCGCGCAACTGCGCCTGGCCAGTCAGGCCGCCTTCGCCCAGGCGTTGCAGCAGGCGATGGACCAGCGCCGAGATCGCGGCAAACCGCGCCTGGCCGTCGGCGTGGCGATGGACCAGCAGCAGGGTCGGTGCCGGTGGCGGATGTTGCGGGCGATGCTCCGGGCCGATCCTGTGCACCGGCCAGCGATAGGCCAGTGCGCGTGCCCACGGCGCGACCACCGGTACGCCGCGCACCAGGTCGCCATGCGGATCGTGCGCAGGCGTTGGCGTATCGTCGATCCGCACCACCAGCTCGATCCACTCGTAGTGCGCCAGCTCGGCCAGCCACGGCGGGTCGTCGGCACTGACGCCACCCTGCTCGAGGAAGCGGACGAACTCGGCGGGGATTTCGGTGAACAGTGGCGTGCGGCTGCGATGGCCGGCATGGAAGCGCCGGACCAGTGCGATCCAGGCGTCCTCGCCCAGGGTGCGGCGGATCACCGGGAAGCCGCCGCCAAGCAGGCTGGCAATGCCGTTGAAGAACAGCTCGCGGTAGACCTGCATGCGCCGCGCCTCGATGCCCGGCGGCGGCGGGTTGGCGTCGGGGTCGCGCAGGTGCGCGGCGAAGGCGAACTGCTGTGCGCGCAGGTCAGGCATGCGCGCCCGTCCTGGTGCCGGCCGTGGTGGTGGCAGCGTGCTGCAGCACGCGGATGCGCGCGACCTCGTCCAGCAGGTCGGCCAGCGGCGGCAGGTTGAAGTCGCGCTCCAGCAGGGTGGGGCGCACGCCATGCACGCGGTAGACATGGGCCAGCAGCGTCCACACGTCGTCCTTCACCGGCGCGCCGTGGGTGTCGATCTTCAGGTCGTCGGCCTGGTCGTAGTGCCCGGCCACGTGATAGGAGGCGATCCGCCGCGTCGGCATGCGTTGCAGGAACGCGCGGGCGTCGTAGCCATGGTTGATGGCATTGACGTAGACGTTGTTCACGTCCAGCAGCAGGTCGCAGTCGGCCTCGTCCAGCACCGCGAGCACGAAATCGGCTTCGTCCATCGCCTGCCACGGAGCAGCGTAGTAGGAGACGTTCTCCACCGCGATGCGGCGCCCCAGCACGTCCTGGACCCGTGCCACGCGCGCGGCGACATGGCGCACCGCCTCGTCGGTGAACGGGATCGGCATCAGGTCGTAGAGGTGGCCGTCATCGGCGCAGTAGCTCAGGTGCTCGCTGTACAGCGCGACCCGGTGGCGGTCGAGGAAACGCCGGGTCCTGGCCAGGAACTCCCCGTCCAGCGGCTCCACCCCGCCCAGCGACAGCGACAGTCCGTGGCAGGTCATCGGGTGCCGTGACGACAATGCGTCCAGCGCCTCGCCCAGGCGCCCGCCCACGCCGATCCAGTTGTCGGGCGCGCACTCCAGGAAATCGAACGCGCCGGCCGGCGCGTCGCGCAGTGCATCAAGCAGTGCGCGACGCAGGCCCAGCCCGGCGCTGGCGGGCGCCAGGTTCATCGGCAGCCGGGATTACGCACCCGGGCCGTCACTCACGCCATGCCGCCGCACTTGCCCTCGCCACACTTGCCTTCCCCGCACTTGCCTTCCCCGGCCTTGTCGGCGGCGTCATGTGCGCCGCAGCCGCCCTCCGGGGTGGAGCCGTGGTACGCCTTCATTTCATCGACGTCGATGTAGCCGTCGCCATTGGTGTCGGCCTTGGCGAAGTGGTCGGCCTCGGCCGGCCAGGTCGTGGCGAATTCCTGCGGCGATACCCGTCCGTCGCCGTCGGTGTCCGGGATGGAGACGCCGCACACGCCTTCGCCGCAACGGCCTTCCGCGGCCTTGGCGGTTTCGCCGGCGGCGAGCATGTAGCCATGGGCCAGCGGTTGCATGGCGAACGCCGAGCCGGCCAGGGTCAGGCCGGCGAGGGCGCCGCCGAGGGCGATGGCGGCGGATTTCTGCTTGGACATGGGTGCTCTCCGGGAAAAGGGCGGACGCGCTTTCCCGGCACGGGACATGCCATGCCGGGCCGGGGGGAGGCCAGAGTCTACCCCGCGTCGGCGGCGTGCCGTGCAGTGGCCATTTCCCTACCGGGCCGTATCCACTACCCGTCCCGGCGCGCTGGCGGCAAGGTCAGACCGCACCGGTGGTGCTGGTGTCGTCGCGCTTGTCGCGCGGCGGCAGCGGGCGATCACCGTGCAGCAGGAACCACACGTTCTCCACGATGTTGGTGGCGTGGTCGCCGATCCGCTCCAGGTTCTTGGCCATGAACAGCAGGTGGGTGCACGGGGTGATGTTGCGCGGGTCTTCCATCATGTAGGTGAGCAACTCGCGGAACAGCGCGGTGTACTGCCGGTCCAGCTGCGCATCGCTGTCGCGCACGGCCAGCGCCAGCTCGCCATCGTCGGTGTCGTAGGCGCGCAGCGCGTGGCGCACCTGGCCGGCGGCCAGCAGCCCCAGCGCGCGCAGGCCGGCGATGTGCGGCATCGGCGGCGAGGCATTCAGGGCCAGCGAGCGCTTGGCCACGTTGGCGGCGTAGTCGCCGATGCGCTCGATGTCGGCCACGATCCGCAGCCCGGCCAGGATCTCGCGCAGGTCGCGCGCCATGGGGCCACGCAGGGCCAGGTGCATCACGTCCTGGCTGATGCGCTGCTCGGCGTCGTCGATGGCCGCGTCGTTGGCCACGACCCTGTGCGCGGCGCTGTCGTCGCGCCGGTCCACCACGTCCAGCGCGGCCTCCAGCTGGGCCACCGCGGTGTGGCCCATGCGCACGATGTCGGCAACCAGGTTGCGCTGTTCCTCGTCATGGCTCTTGACGATGTGTTGGTGTGGCATGGGACCTCCGGTCCGTGATTGGTGACCCGTGATTGGTGATCCGTGGCGGGCGCTGCGGGAAAGCCGTCGAAGGCGGCGCGTGGCCAATCACCGGCCACGGCTCCGGCCCGTATCAGCCGAACCTGCCGGTGATGTAGTCCTCGGTCTGCTGCCTGGCGGGACTGGAGAAGATCGTCTGGGTGCGGTCGTGCTCGACCAGGTTGCCCAGGTACATGAAGGCGGTGTAGTCGCTCACCCGCGCGGCCTGCTGCATGTTGTGGGTGACGATGACGATGGTGTAGGAGGCCTTCAGCTCCTCGACCAGTTGTTCGATGCGGCTGGTGGAAATCGGGTCCAGTGCCGAGGTCGGTTCGTCCAGCAGCAGCACGTCCGGGCGCAGGGCCACGGCGCGGGCGATGCACAGGCGCTGCTGCTGGCCGCCGGACAGGCCCAGCGCCGACTGGCCCAGCTTGTCCTTGACCTCGTCCCACAGCGCGGCCTGGCGCAGGGCCTGCTCCACGCGCAGGTTCATCTCGGCCTTGGACAGCGTCTCGTGATGGCGGATGCCATAGGCCACGTTCTCGAAGATCGTCATCGGGAACGGCACCGGCTTCTGGAACACCATGCCCACCCGGGAACGCAGGCGGTTCATCGGGTACTTGGGCGAAAGGATGTTCTCGCCATCCAGCAGCACCTCGCCGCGCGCCTCCAGCTTCGGGTACAGCGCGTAGATGCGGTTGAACACCCGCAGCAGGGTGGTCTTGCCGCAGCCGGACGGGCCGATCAGCGCGGTGACGCGCTTCTCGGGGATGTCCAGGTCGATGCCCTTGAGCGCGTGGAAGCGGTCGTAATGGAAATCCAGGCCGCGCGCGACCAGCTTCAGCGGCGCGGACTCCGGCGCCGCGGTGGCCTGGGGCACGGTGATGCGCTGCAGGGCGGCAGGCGGCGGGGCGGCGGAAAGGGAGTCGGTCATGGCCAGGTTCCGGGATAGGTCAGTCATGGGTGATCCTGTTGCGCAGGAGCAGGGCGCGCGCGGTCAGGCTGACCAGCAGCACGAACACGGTCAGCACCAGCGCGCCGGCCCAGGCCAGCACCTGCCACGATTCGTAGGGGCTGCCGGCAAACTGGTACATGACCACCGGCACCGAGGCCATCGGCTGGAACACGTTGGCGTTCCAGAACTGGTTGCCGAAAGCGGTGAACAGCAATGGCGCGGTCTCGCCGGAGATGCGGGCCAGGGCCAGCAGCACGCCGGTGACGATGCCGGCGCTGGCGCTGCGGTACAGCACCTGCACCGTCACCTTCCATTGCGGGATGCCCAGCGACAGCGCCGCCTCGCGCATCTGCACCGGCACCAGGCGCAGCATCTCGTCGGTGGTGCGCACCACCACCGGCAGCACGATGAAGGCCAGTGCCAGGGCGCCGGCAAACGCGGAGAAGCTGCCGCCGGCCTGCATCACGTACAGGGTGTAGACGAACAGTCCCAGCACGATCGACGGTGCCGACAGCAGGATGTCGTTGACGAAACGCACCACCGTGCCGGCCTTGCGCGCGCGGCCGTACTCGGCCAGCCAGGTGCCGGCGGCGATGCCCAGCGGGGTGCCGATGCCGATGGCCAGTGCGCACATCACCGCGCTGCCGAAGAAGGCGTTGGCCAGGCCGCCATCCTGCATCGGCGGTGGCGTCATCCTGGTGAACAGGTCCCAGTTGATGCCGGCGATGCCGCGCGCGACCAGCGTCCACAGGATCCAGCCCAGGAAGAACAGGCCGAACAGCGCCGTTGCGCAGGACAGCACCACGGCCACCGCATTGGTCAGGCGCCGGCGGGCGTGGATCCAGCGGGCGGCGGTTGGCGCGGCGGACATCAGTTGCCCTCCCTGCGGGCCAGGCGCATCAGCATCAGCCGGGCGATGGCCAGCACCACGAAGGTGACCAGGAACAGCACGAAGCCCAGCAGCAGCAGCGCCGAGCGGTAGGTTTCGGTGGCCTCGCCGAAATCATTGGCGATCAGCGCGGCGATGGTGGTGCCCGGCTCCAGCAGCGAAGGCGACAGGCGCACCGAGTTGCCGATCACGAAGGTGACCGCCATGGTCTCGCCCAAGGCGCGGCCCAGGCCCAGGAAGATGCCGCCGATCACCGCCGAGCGCGTATACGGCAGCACGATGTCCCAGCTCACCTCCCAGCGCGTGGCGCCCAGTGCGTAGGCCGATTCCTTCAGCCGCGTGGGCACGGTGAGGAACACCTCGCGCATCACCGAGGAGATGAACGGAATCACCATGATCGCCAGCACCAGGCCGGCGGTGAGCATGCCGATGCCCAGCGGCGGCCCACGGAACACCGGGCCCACCAGCGGCAGCGCCCCGAGGTGTTCGTTGAGCCAGGGGGTGACGTGTCCGGTCATCACCGGCACCAGCACGAACAGGCCCCACATGCCGTAGATGATCGACGGAATGCCGGCCAGCAGTTCGATCGCCGTGCCCACCGGCCCGCGCAGCCAGCGCGGCGCCACTTCGGTGAGGAAGAACGCGATGCCGAAGCTCACCGGCACCGCCACGACCATGGCGATCAACGCGGTGACCAGGGTGCCGTAGATCGGCGCGAGCGCGCCATACCGGTTCTCCACCGGGTTCCAGTCGGCGCTGAAGAAGAAGCCCAGCCCCTGCGCCTGCAGCGCATGGCGCCCGCCCCACAGCATCGACAATGCCGCGCCGGCCAGGGCCACCAGCACGAACACCACGCAGGCGCCCAGCACGTAGCGGAACAGCCGGTCTGCGCGGGCGTCGCGTGCATCGCGCGCGGGGAGGGTGCCGGGGAGGGTGGTGGCGTTCATGGGATGGTCGGCTCCGTCACTGGAACTCGGCCGCCCAGTACGCCTCGATCTGCTGCACCAGTTCCGGCGGCAGCGGCACGTAGTGCAGGTCGTCGGCCTGGGTGCGGCCGTGTTCGAAGGCCCACCTGAAGAAGTCCAGGGTTGCGCGGCTGCGCGCGGCATCCGTTCCCTGCTTGCGTATCAGCATGAAGTTGGTGGCGGTGATCGGCCACGCCGCCTGGCCCGGGGCATCGGTGATCACCAGGTTGAAGTCGGAGGCTCCCGCCCAGTCGGCACTGGCCGCGGCGGCGGCGAAGCTTGCCGCGTGCGGCTGCACCCACTGCCCGGCGGCATTCTGCAGGGAGGCATAGGGCATGCCGTTCTGCAGCGCGTAGGCCAGCTCGACATAGCCGATGCCGCCCTTGATCTGCTTCACGTAGGCGGCCACGCCCTCGTTGCCCTTGCCGCCCACGCCGCCCGGCCACTGCAGCGAGGTGCCTTCGCCCACGCGTGACTTCCAGTCGGCGCTGACCTTGGACAGGTAATTGCTGAAGTTGTAGGTGGTGCCCGAGCCGTCGGAACGGTGGACCACGGTGATCTTCTCCGCGGGCAGCACCAGGCCCGGATTCGCCGCGGCGATGGCTGGGTCGTTCCATGCGGTGATCGTGCCCAGGAAGATGTCGGCCAGCAGCGCGCCGGTCAGCCGCAACTGGCCCGGTTCCACGCCCTGCAGGTTGAACACCGGCACCACGCCGCCGATGGCCGAGGGAAACTGGCCCAGCCCGGAGGCGGCCAGTTCGTCGGACGGCAGTGGCTTGTCGGTGGAACCGAAGTCCACGGTGCCGGCCTTGATCTGGGCGATGCCGCCGCCGGAGCCGATGGACTGGTAGTTGACCTTGTGCCCGGTGGCGCTGTGATAGTCGGCCGACCATTTCGAGACCAGGGGATAGATGAACGAGGCGCCGGCGCCGGAGATTTCCGTGGTGCCGGCCGTGGCCGATGCGGTGCCGGCGTCGTCGGCCGGCGTGCAGGCGGCGAGCAAGGTGGCCAGGAGCAGGGCAGGAACGCGGGCCGTGGAGGATTTCATGAGCGCTTGGTCCATCGGGCCGGGCAACCCGGCGGTGCGCACATGAAATGATCTTTGTGTTACAGGCGTATGACGGTTGGCTCCGGATGGGGCCGGACGCCGTCCTTCGGTGCATCGATGGCGTGGCTTCTTTTGCGAACCCGTGTGTGCGCCATCACCCACGTCGTGCCTGTAGGAGCCGGTCTTGCCGGCGACCGCGGCGCGGTGTGACGCGACGCGGTGCGTGGACGTGCGGGCGTGCCGGGGTTCGGCTTCGGACGGGGCCGTCGCCCGACCGGAGGGATGGTGCACCCCTCGGGCGCACATCCATGTGCGCACTCGGGGCCGTGGCACATCCCTGTGCCACTTGCCCCATCCCCCCGGCCGGACGACGTCCATCGGTGTATCGGTGCTGCGACTTCGTTTGCGAAGGCAAAGGCGCACGCAAACTGTGCGCCCCCAATCACCGACCCATCCACGTGTAGGAGCCGGTCTTGCCGGCGACCGCGATGCAGGCTGCGGCATCGCGACACACCACACCACGCCGCGGTCGCCGGCAAGACCGGCTCCTACAACGGGGATGAGGTACAGACACGCCGAAGACGTGGACGTGCGGGTGTGTCGTGGCAGCGGCCATGGATGGCCGCGGTAGCGAGTGCGCACAGGGATGTGCGCCCGAGCGGTCACGCCACTTGCTCCATCCCCCCGGCCGGACGACGGCCATCGGTTTATCGATGGCTCGGCTTCGTTTGCGAAGGTAACGGCGCGCGCAAACCGCGCATCCCATTACCGCCGTGTGCGCTGCACTCCTGTAGGAGCCGGCCTTGCCGGCGACCGCGATGCAGGCTGCGGCATCGCGACACACCACCCTACGCCGCGGTCGCCGGCAAGACCGGCTCCTACAACGGGGAGGAGGTACAGACATGCCGAAGACGTGGATGTGCGGGTGTGTCGCGGTAGCGAGTGCGCACATGGATGCGCGCCCAGGCGGTCACGATTGAATGGAAAAGGCGCGGACCCTCCGGTCCGCGCCCGCGGTGCTCAACGTGGTGGCGACGCCCTCAGTACTTCATGTTCTGCGCCCAGTAGGCCTCGATCTGGCTGACCAGGCTGTCGGGCAGCGGCACGTAGTCGAGCTGCCGCGCCTGCGCATCGCCGTTGGCGTACACCCACTGGAAGAACGTCTTCGCATCGCGCGCGCCTGCCAGGTTCTTCGGCTGCCTGTACATCAGGATGAAGTTGGTCGCGGTGATCGGCCACGCCTGCTCGCCCGGCGCATTGGTCATCACCAGGTGGAAATCCTTGCTCGCACCCCAGTTGGCGCTTGCCGCCGCCGCCGCGAAGCTCTCCTGCGACGGCTGCACGAAGCGACCGGCAGCATTCTTCAGCGCGATGTGGGACAGCTTGTTCTGCAGCGCATAGGACAGCTCCACATAGCCGATGCCGCCCTTGATCTGCTTGACGTATGCGGCCACGCCCTCGTTGCCCTTGCCGCCGATGCCGGCCGGCCACTGCAGCGAGGTGCCTTCACCGACCTTGCCCTTCCACTGCGGACTCACCTTGGACAGGTAGTTGGCGAAGTTGAACGTGGTCCCGGAACCATCCGACCGGTGGACCACGGTGATCCTGGCATCGGGCAACGCCAAGCCAGGGTTGAGTGCCGCGATCGCCGGGTCGTTCCACTTGCCGATCGTGCCCAGGAAGATGTCGGCCAGGGTGGCGCCATCCAGCTTCAGCGCCCCGGGTGCGATGCCTTGCACGTTGAGGATCGGCACCACGCCGCCGATCACCGACGGGAACTGCACCAGGCCGGATTTGGCCAGGTCCTCCGGCTTGAGCGGCGCATCGGAGGAGCCGAAATCCACCGTGCCGGCCTTGATCTGGGCGATGCCACCGCCCGAGCCGATGGACTGGTAGTTGACCCGCTTGCCGGTGGCCTGCGTGTAGTCGGACGACCACCTGGACATGACCGGGTAGATGAAGGACGCGCCCGCACCGGTCACGTCGTTGGCGTGGACGGCGGGGATGGCCGCGGAAAATGCAACCAGTGCGGCGGCAACGCGGGACTTGAGTCTGGAGTTCACGGGGTGCTCCTGTAGGCAGAATGCAGGGTGCGGATGCGGGACGCCGCATCCATCGCCGGCCATTGCATCGCCAGCGGGTGACAGCAGCGCGACTGCCGGGTGACACGGCGATGACAGGCGCAACCGGCCTGGTCGCGGCGAAGAGGTGTGGACGCCGTCGCGGTCACAATTCCGTCATCCTGCCGACGCCTGCCTGTCAGATTCCGTCGGCAATCTGCGCGGCGTCACGACGGACCTCGACGGCCGTCTCCCGCCCGAACGCCACTACCCGGAGATATCCATGCGCCAGTCCCACCTCGCCCTCGCCCTTGCCGCCGCGTTGGGCACCCTGGCTCCATTCCACGCGATCGCACAGGACAGCGGCGAACTGGCCCAGCTCAAGGCCCAGCTGGCCGCACTGCAGGCCAAGGTCGCCGAGCTGGAGACACGTACCGATGCCCAGTCCGACATCAATGTCGATACCCGGCAGACGATCGACAAGATCACCGCGACCACGCCCAAGGTCGAGACCAAGGGTGGCCTGAAGGTCACCTCGCCGGACAAGAAGTTCGAAGCCTCGCTCGGCGGCCGCATCCACTTCGATGCCTATGCCTTCGACCGCGACCTGGCTGCGACCACCGGTACCAGCGAGTTTCGCCGCGCGCGCCTGACCCTGGCCGGCAAGGCGCTGGGCTGGGATTACAAGCTGGAGCAGGATTTCGCCGCGGGCAGCAACCTGGACGGCCTGCGCGATGCCTACATCGCCACCGGCTTCGCCGGCGGCAAGGTGACCATCGGCCACTTCAAGCCGTACCGCTCGATGGAGGAGCTGACCAGTTCCAACGAACTGCTGATGATGGAGCGGCCCTTCGCTTCGGCCACCGGCCTGTTTGGTGGCCGACAGTTCCAGCAGGGCATCGGTTACCAGCGTGGCGGCGGCAACCACACCGCCGGGTTCACGGTGTTCAACCTGCGCGGTGCCTCGGGCAGCCGCAACGAGGGCATGGGCGCTGCCGGCCGGGTCACCTTCGCCCCGATCAACATCGACAGCAGCACCTTGCATTTCGGCGGCTGGGTCAGCCACGAGAACGCCAACCGCGGTTCGGCCGACCTCACCGCCAGCGCCAACTATGCCGGCCGCCGCGGACCGGGCCAGGCGATCGCCACCACCACCGGCGCCAGCCGCAACACCGTCACCGCCTATGGCCTGGAGGCGGCCGGTGCGTTCGGCCCGGCGTTCTTCCAGGGCGAATACGTCAATGCCAGCTTCGGCCAGCCCGGCGGTGCCGACCAGGACGTGGCCACCTGGTACGTGCAGGGCAGCTGGATGCTCAACGGCGGGCACAAGGGCTACAAGCCCGCCACCGGCGTGTTCGCCTCGCCCAAGGTCGCCGGCAAGGGCCTGTGGGAGTTGACCGCGCGCTACGACACCATCGAGAACAAGGACATCGTCGACCGCGAGGTGAGCAGCACCATCCTGGGCGTGAACTACTACGTCAACCCGAACCTGCGCTTCATGTTCAACTACACCCGCGGCGACAACGAGTTCACCGGCGACCAGACCGGCCAGTACGCGCTGCGCACCCAGTTCAGCTGGTGACGCCTGGCCGGTCCGGATCATGTGCGCCCGCCACGGCGGGCGTCTTGTCCGGATACCGGCACAGGTCGCGGATCACGCATTGCGGGCAGTCGGGCTTGCGCGCCTTGCACACGTAGCGCCCGTGCAGGATCAGCCAGTGGTGGGCGTCGTGGAGATATTCGTCCGGCACCGCGCGCAGCAGCCCGTCCTCGACCGCGCGCACGTCCTTGCCCGGGGCCAGCCCGGTGCGGTTGGACACCCGGAAGATGTGGGTGTCCACGGCGATCGTCGGCTCGCCGAAGGCGGTGTTGAGGACCACGTTGGCGGTCTTGCGGCCCACGCCGGGCAGCGCCTCCAGCGCCTCGCGCCCGTGCGGGACCTCGCCGCCGTGCCTGTCCAGCAGGATCTTGCAGGTGGCGATGATGTTCGCCGCCTTCGCGTTGTACAGGCCGATGGTGTTGATGTATTTCTTCAGCCCGTCCTCGCCCAGGGCCAGGATCGCCGCGGGCGTGTTGGCCACCGGGAACAGCCGGCGCGTCGCCTTGTTGACGCCCACGTCGGTGGCCTGCGCCGACAGCGCCACCGCCACCAGCAGTTCGAACGGCGTCGAGTATTCGAGCTCGGTGGTCGGATGCGGATTCAGTTCGCGCAGGCGCGCGAACAGTTCATCGATCTGGGCGGGTTTGAGCCGGCTGCGGCGGGCGCGCGGCTTTGCTTTCGACGCTGGCGTGCGGGCGGTACCTGCCTGTGTCGCTGCCGCGGGCCTGGCCCCGGATTTGCGCGGGGCGCTCATGACGCATGGCCTCCGCCCGCCTTGGCCCGCGCACGGGCCAGCGCCGCCGCGGCCGCGGGCGGCAGGGCAGGCGGTGCGCGATCGGCCACCATGGCAGGCGCGGCAGGTATGCGCCTGCGGGCTTCGCGCTCGGCGGCGAGCCGGGCCAGGCGTGCCTGCCGGGTGCGATGCCGGTCGCGCGCGGCCCAGGCCTGGCGCAGTCGATCCTGGGCCTGGCGCAGGGGAACATGCCGCTCGGCGTCGGGCTGGATCTCGAATTCCATCAGCCCGGCCTGGAGCGCGCCATCGACGTCACCGGCGGCCAGCAGCGCCAGCAGCCGCTGGCCCAGGTCGTCAGCGGGCGCGCTGGCGTCGGACGCGTGGGTCATGGCCGGGTGCTCGCTCAACGATTGCGGAACTGCGGCTTGCGCTTTTCGAGGAAGGCGGCAGAGCCTTCGCGCATGTCCTCGCTGGCGAACAGCAGGCCGAATCGCGCTGTCTCGAACTGCAATCCTTCCTCGATCGGGCACTCGCCACCGGCCAGGACCGCATCGAGGATCCCGCGCAGCGCCAGCGGTGCGGCTGCGGCCAACTGGGCCGCCACGCTCATGGTTTCGGCCTCCAGCTCGGCGGCAGCCACCACCCGGTTGACCACGCCAAGCTGGAGCGCGCGGGCGGCGTCGATGGGCGTGCCGAGCAGGCACAGCTCCAGTGCTGCGGCGCGCCCGGCCAGGCGCAGCAGGCGCTGGGTTCCGCCGAAGCCGGGGATCAGGCCCAGGTTCACTTCCGGCTGGCCCAGCCGTGCCATGTCGGCGGCGATGCGCAGATGGCAGGCCATGGCCAGCTCCAGCCCGCCACCCAGCGCGTAGCCGTTGACCATCGCGATGACCGGCTTGGGCAGGCGCTCGATCCGGCGCATCAGGCGCTGGCCCAGCGTGGAAAATTCATGGGCCTGGATTGGCGTGAGTGCGGCCATTTGGGCGATGTCGGCACCGGCGACGAACGCCTTGGGGCCCGCTCCGGTCAGCACCACCACCCGCACCTGCGGGTCGTCCGCGGCGGCGGCGAAGGCGGCGTCCAGCGCCTCCAGCGTATCCCGGTCGAGGGCATTCAGGCGTTCGGGGCGGTCGATCGTGAGTACGCGCACGCTATCGGCGTCGCGGCGCTGGACGGGGCTGGCCGTCATGTAGGGAACTCCTGGCTGAATCGATCCTGGGCGGGCCGCAACGGGCGGAACTTCCGCCCTGGGAGACGGTCGGAACGTGTCTGGCCACGCTGGCGGGCCGCCGGTGCGCCGGCTATCCTATCGCGTCCGCCATGGCCGGGGCCCCCCGGCAATTCCTTCTTCGGAGAAGAACTAGATGAAGTTGCGCCCGATCGCAGTTGCTGTCGCCGCCCTGTTTGTGGCCGGCGGCGCCCTCGCCCAGGACACCACGTCCGAGAAGGGCAAGCTGAGCTATTACTTCGGCTATGACTACGGCAACAACCTGACCGAGCTGGTCGACCGTGGCGAGCAGTTGGACGTCAACTCGGTGGTCAAGGGCCTGCAGGACGCGTTGGGCAAGAAGGAGCCGGCGATCAGTGCCGAACTGCTGCGGCCGGCGCTGGAGGCCTTCCAGAAGCGCGAGCAGGCCCGTGCCGAACAGGCCAAGGCGCAGTACGACAAGGCCGCCGCCGAGAACAAGACCCGCTCCGACCAGTTCCTGGCCAGCTACAAGGGCCAGGCTGGCGTGAAGACCCTGCCCAGCGGCGTGCCGTACAAGGTGCTCGAGAATGGCACCGGCGCCAAGCCGACCCAGGCCAGCAACGTGCAGCTCGAGGTCGCCGGCCCGTACCCGTTCGGCCAGAGGCCGGAGCAGGCGCGTCCTGCCCAGCAGATCCCGGGCATCAAGGTCAGCGAAGTGGAGATGGCGGCGATGCGCGACGTGCTGCTGCAGATGCCGGCTGGCTCCAAGTGGGAAGTGGCGCTGTCGCCGGACAAGGCCTATGGCGCCGATCCGCGCACCGGCTTCCCGCCGAACGTGGCGGTGGTGTTCGAGATCAAGCTGGTGGCGATCAAGTAGGCCAGCGGGTCCAGCCGGCTTTTCCAGCCGGCTCTTCCAACGGACTCCTCCAGCAATACCCCTGCGCCGGCTTCCATGCCGGCGCAGTCGTTTCCGGGCTGCGCATTCCGCGCTACGCTCATTGGCCATGCCAGCGCCCGCGTGCACAGCTTGCAATTCCCTCCTGCCGGTCCGGCCCCGTCCAGCCCCTGCGTGGGTGCCTGCCGCCTGGATGCCGGCGGCATCTGCGGCGGTTGCCTGCGCAGCAGCACGGAGATCGCGCAGTGGCCGCGGTTGGGCGATGCCGCGCGCCGGCAGATGATGGACACCGTGCTGGCCGGCCGCACCCGCGATCGCTACCGCTTCCTGGGCGCGCTGCAGGAACGCCATGCATTGCGCGCCGTGCTGCATCCGCTGCAACGTCCTCCGGCCGGGCACGGCTGGAACCGCAGCGAGCTGGACGACCTGCTGCCGCCATCACCGCTGGCCGAGGCCGCGGTCCTGGTCGGGCTGGTGCCGCGTGCCGGCGCGGGCACCCAGGTGCTGCTGACCCTGCGCACCGACACCCTGCGCCAGCATGGAGGCCAGGTCAGCTTTCCCGGCGGCAGGATCGAACCGGCCGACGCCGGCGCGCTGGCCGCCGCACTGCGCGAAAGCCATGAAGAGATCGCCCTGGATGCACGCCAGGTGGCGCCGCTGGGCTACCTCGATCCGTTCCTGACCAGCAGCGGCTTCCGGGTGACGCCGGTGGTGGCCGCGGTCGATCCGGACTACGTGCCGCGCCCGGATCCGGGCGAGGTGGCCGACGTGTTCGAGGTTCCGCTGGACTACCTCATGGCCGCCGAACACCTGCGCCAGGTGCATATCCACTACGCCGGCCGGCCGCGCAGCGTGCTCGAATACGACTGGCCGGGCCGGCGCATCTGGGGCGCCACCGCGGCGATCCTCTACAACCTGAGGCGACGCCTGGAGGAGGGCGCATGAACCCCGTGCACTGGACCACGCTGGTGGATGTCGATGTGCTCGCCGCGGCGCTGGGCATCCACGCACTGAACCTGGTGGATGCGCGCGCCATCTCCGCGCTGGCCGCCGCCAGCCACGACCTGCGCCTGCTCGATGCACGCGCCACGCTCAGCGATCCATCGGCCGGGCGCGCGGCATTCGACGTCTCGCACATTCCAGGTGCCGTGCATGCGGACCTGGACCTGCAGCTGTCCGACCACGCGCGTCGCGGCCACGGGCGCCACCCGTTGCCGGATGCCGCCGCGTTCGCGCGCACGGTTGGCGGCTGGGGCATCGGCCCGGCCCACCAGGTGGTGGTGTACGACGCCGGCGATGGAAGCATGGCGGCCGCACGCGCATGGTGGCTGCTCACCCTGCTGGGCCACCAGCGCGTGGCCGTGCTCGATGGCGGGCTGGCTGCCTGGCGCGCCGCCGGCCTGCCGGAAACGGCCGCCACCGACCGCCCGCCGCCGCTGCCGCCGTATCCGTGCAGCACTTACGCCGCTGCACGCATCGCCACTGCCGCGCAGGTGCAGGCGCGCCTTGGCCAGGCGCCAGGCTGGCTGCTGGATGCACGCGGCGCGGAGCGCTTCGCCGGCCAGGTCGAACCGATCGACCCGGTGGCCGGGCACGTGCCCAGCGCGGTCAACCGGCCTTTCCCGCTGAACCTGCACGATGGCCGTTTCCGCCCGGCGGCCGAGCTGCGCGCCGAACTGCTCGATGCCCTGCGCGGGCATCCGCCGTCGGAGGCGGTGCTGATGTGCGGGTCCGGCGTGACCGCCTGCCACCTGCTGCTGGCGATGGAGCATGCCGGGCTGGGAGGTGCGCAGGTATTCGCCGGGTCATGGAGTGGCTGGATCGAGGATCCTTCGCGGCCGGTGGCCACCGGCCCGGCCTAGCGGCGGACGATCAGGCTTTTCCGAGCCGGGCCAGCAATGCGTGCAGGCCGGCCTGGGTGTCGGGTGCGTACCAGGCGTCGATGAAGCGGTCCAGGTGCAGGTGTTCCGGGTCCAGTGCGCGCACCAGGTCCGCGCGGGCCAGCGCGCGGGTCTGCAGCATCGGTGCGCGCGGCAGCTGCAGCAGCGGTTGCAGCCAGGCCAGCGCACGCGGGATCACGTCGTCCGCGGCGGCCAGTTCGTCCACCAGCCCGATGTGCAGGGCTTCATCGGCCGGCACCATGTGGCCGGCGACCAGCAGGCGCTCGGCGCGATGCCGGCCGACCACGCGGCGCATCAGCTGCTGGGCGCCATCGGGCACCGCCAGGCCGACCCGGGTTTCGTTCATGCCGATGCTGAAGGGCTTGTCCGGGTCGGCGCACCGCGCCATCACCCGGTAATCGCAGCACAGCGCCAGCACGCAGCCGCCGGCCGGGGCATGGCCGGTGATCGCCGCGACCACCGGGATGCGCAGCCCGGCCAGCGCACGTGCTGCGCCGAAGAACGCGCCCCAGGCCGAACGCAGCGCAGCCCGGTCCTCGCCCAGCGCAAGCAGGTGCGGCACATCGAGCCCCGCCGAGAAGATCCCCGGCAACCCCGAGACCACCACCGCATCGGCGCCTTCCGCCTGGGCGGCGTCCAGCGCGCCGATCAGGGCGCGGCACAGGCCGGGGTCCAGTGCGTTGACCGGCGGTCGCGCCAGGCGCAACTCGCGGATGGGGCCATGGTCGAGAGGCTGTACGTATGACGTCATGGACACGACTGCCTGCGTGGACACGGATTCATCATAGGCCGGTCGTACACGCTGCGCTGGCCCGCCGCGCGCGTCCACCGGCATGCCTGCAGTCCGCGTGCTGTGCCGGCTACCGCCGGCCGCGGCCGGCAGGTAAGGTGGATCCGGGCGCCGATCGGCGCGCACAAGGAACACGCACGCACATGCACGCATCGGCATCAGGCACCCCACGCCGCATCCTGTTGGCCACCGACCTGGCTCCGCGCAGTGACCGCGCGCTGGACCGGGCGCTGCAGCTGGCCCGTGCCTGGGGCGCGGAGCTTGTGGCCGCCACCGTGGTCGAGGAAAACGCCGCCGAGGCCTGCGCCATGCTGCTGCCCGATCCGCCGGCCTGGTACCGCGCGGAGGATCCGCTGCACCGTGCCGAGCGCCTGCTGCACCAGGCCATCGCCGAGCACGATGTGCCGGTCCGGGTGCGCGTTGCCGAGGGCGATGCCGCCGCGCAACTGCTGGAGATCGCGCGCGAGGAAGGCTGCGGCCTGGTGATCACCGGGGTTGCGCGCCAGGAAGGGCTGGGCCGCATCGTGCTGGGCTCCACGGTGGACCGGATCGTGCGCCGTTGCCCGGTGCCGGTACTGGCCGTGCGCGGCCGCACCCACGCGCCCTACCAGCGCATGGTGGTGGCCAGCGACTGGTCGGAGGCTTCGGCCACCGCGATGCGCACCGGCATGGCCCTGTTTCCCGACGCCAGCCCGGTGCTGCTGCATGGCTACGACGTGCCGCGCGCCGGGCTGCTGGATGTCGCGCGCGACGAAGCGATCGCGGCCGCGGCCGAGCAGGCGCAGGAACAGGCCCGCGTCTTCCTCGAACAGGTGCGCCCGCCTGCCGGCGCCGACAGCGTGCCGGTGGTGGCCGAGCGCGGCGATCCGGCGCTGCTGCTGACGGTGTACGCCCACCAGTACCCGGTGGACCTGGCGGTGGTGGCCAGCCGCGACCGGCCGCCGTTGTCGGAGCTGGTCCTGGGCAGCACCGCGCGGCGACTGCTGGAGGCCTCGCCGGTGGATACGCTGATGGTGCCCGGGCCGGGCGAGGGTTGAACCGCCGCGGCGCAGGCCGCTTTCGTCCCGCTCAGCTGCAGGCTGCGCGGATGGCGTCCGGCAGTGGTGCGCTACGCCCGCTGCGCGTATCCATCCACACCACCACGACGTGGCCATCGGAATAGAGCACGCTCTCGTCCTTCAGGCTGGTGATGCGATGGCCGATGGTCACGCTGCTGCTGCCCAGCCGCTCGACGAACAGCTCCACCACGATGTCGTCCGGCCACACGATCGGTGCGCGGTAGTTGACATGGGTGGCCGCGACCACCGGGGCGACCGCGTCATTCATCGACACGCCCGACACGCCCGGTACGTCCAGCATCCAGCGCACCCGCGCCTCTTCCAGGTAGGAGATGTACTTGGCGTTGTTGACGTGGCCCATGGCATCCATGTCGCGCCAGCGCACGGTCATCGGCACGCGCGCCAGCAGCCTGGGCGTGGGCGCTGGCGTGGTCATGGAGCGGCCTTCCTGGCCTTCTTCGCAGCGCTCTTGCGTGGCGGCAGCACCGCCGGGCGGGCGGTGGCGGCCGGCTTGCTGCCGCGGGCGGGCCGGGCATCGGGCAGCAGCCGGGCCAGGAAGCGGCCGGTATGCGATGCCGGGTTGGCGGCCACGTCCTCCGGGGTGCCGGTGGCGATGATCTGGCCGCCGCGGTGCCCGCCCTCCGGGCCCAGGTCCACGACCCAGTCGGCGGTCTTGATCACGTCCAGGTTGTGCTCGATCACCACCACCGTGTTGCCTTCGTCGCGCAGCCGGTGCAGCACGCCGAGCAGGTGTTCGATGTCGTGGAAGTGCAGGCCGGTGGTGGGCTCGTCCAGGATGTAGAGCGTGCGTCCGGTATCGCGCCGCGACAGTTCCTTGGACAGCTTGACCCGCTGCGCCTCGCCACCGGACAGGGTGGTCGCGCTCTGGCCCAGCTTGACGTAGCTCAGGCCCACGTCGACCAGGGTTTCCAGCTTGCGGGCGATGGCCGGGACCGGCTCGAACAGCTGCAGCGCATCCTCCACGGTCATCTCCAGCACGTCGTGGATGTTGTGGCCCTTGTACTGGATGTCCAGGGTTTCGCGGTTGTAGCGCTTGCCGTGGCAGACGTCGCAAGGCACGTACACGTCGGGCAGGAAGTGCATCTCGACCTTGATCAGACCGTCGCCCTGGCAGGCCTCGCAGCGGCCGCCGCGCACGTTGAAGCTGAAGCGCCCGGGCGAATAGCCGCGCGCGCGCGCTTCGGGCACCTGCGCGAACAGCTCGCGCAGCGGGGTGAACAGGCCGGTGTAGGTGGCCGGATTGGAGCGCGGGGTGCGCCCGATCGGCGACTGGTTGATGTCCACCACCTTGTCGAACAGGTCCAGGCCCTCGACCTCGCGGTGCGGTGCCGCGGTGTGCGAGGCGCCGTTGATCTCGTTGGCCGCCAGCGCGTAGAGCGTGTCGTTGACCAGGGTCGACTTGCCCGAGCCCGATACGCCGGTGATGCACGTCATCAGCCCGGCGGCGATGTCCAGGTCCACGTCCTTGAGGTTGTTGCCGCGCGCGCCGCGCAGGTGCAGGGTCATCTTCGGGTCGGGCCGGTGGCGCTGCGCCGGCACCTCGATGCGGCGCTTGCCCGACAGGTACTGGCCGGTGAGCGAGCGCGGCGCGGCCAGGATGTCGTCCAGCAGGCCTTCGCCGACAACTTCGCCGCCGTGCACGCCGGCGCCGGGGCCGATGTCGAGGATGTGGTCGGCGGCGCGGATCGCATCCTCGTCGTGCTCGACCACGATCACGGTGTTGCCCAGGTCGCGCAGGCGCACCAGGGTGCCGAGCAGGCGCTCGTTGTCGCGCTGGTGCAGGCCGATGGACGGCTCGTCGAGCACGTACATCACACCCACCAGGCCGGCGCCGATCTGGCTGGCCAGGCGGATGCGCTGGGCCTCGCCACCGGAGAGCGTGTCGGCCTTGCGTTCCAGGGTGAGGTAATCGAGGCCGACGTCGACCAGGAAGCCCAGCCGTTCGTTGATCTCCTTGACGATCTTGGTGGCGATCTCGCCGCGCCAGCCGGCCAGGTTCAGCCCGCGGAAGAACGCCAGCGCCTCGTCCACCGGCAACACCACCAGCTCGGGCAGCGGCCGCTCGGCGACGAATACGTTGCGCGCGGCACGGTTCAGGCGCGCGCCGCCGCAGTCAGGGCAGGGGCGCTGGCTGATGTACTTGGAAAGCTCCTCGCGCACCGCAGGTGATTCGGTGTCGCGGTAGCGGCGCTCGAGGTTGTTGATGATGCCCTCGAAGCGGTGCTTGCGCTGGGTGCGCCCGCCGGCCTCGGTGAGGTAGGTGAAGCCGATCGCCTCCTCGCCGCTGCCGTACAGCACGGCTTCGCGCACCGCCTCGGGCAGGGCCTGCCATGGCGTGTCCACGTCGAAGCGGTAATGCTTGGCCAGCGAGTTGATCAGCTGGAAGTAGTAGGCGTTGCGCCGGTCCCAGCCGCGCACCGCACCGGCCGCCAGCGACAGCGCCGGATGGGCCACCACCCGCGCCGGGTCGAAGAATTCGGCCACGCCAAGGCCATCGCAGGACGGGCAGGCGCCCATCGGTGCGTTGAACGAGAACAGGCGCGGCTCCAGGTCCGGCAGCGAGTAGTCGCACACCGGGCACGAATACTTGGACGAGAACAGCTGCGGCGGCGCGTCGGGGCGGTCCAGCGAGACCACGATGGCCATGCCGTCGCCCAGCTTGAGCGCGGTCTCGAACGACTCGGCCAGGCGCTGCTTGATGTCCTCGCGCGGGCGGAAGCGGTCGATCACCGCCTCGATGGTGTGCTTCTGGCGCAGGGTCAGCGCCGGCACCGCGTCGATCTCGTGCAGCTCGCCGTTCACCCGGACCCGCACGTACCCCTGCGCGCGCAACTGTTCGAACACCTGCACGTGCTCGCCCTTGCGCTCGCGCACCACCGGCGCCAGCAGCATCCAGCGCTGCTCCCGCGTTTCCTCGGCCTGGCCCAGCGCCAGCACGTGATCCACCATCTGGCCCACGGTCTGCGCCTCCAGCGGGTAGCCGTGATCGGGGCAGCGCGGGATGCCTACCCGCGCGTAGAGCAGGCGCAGGTAGTCGTAGATCTCGGTGATGGTGCCCACGGTGGAGCGCGGGTTGTGCGAGGTGGACTTCTGCTCGATCGAGATGGCCGGCGACAGGCCCTCGATGGTGTCCACGTCCGGCTTTTCCATCACGCTGAGGAACTGCCGGGCATAGGCCGACAGCGATTCCACGTAGCGGCGCTGGCCTTCGGCGTAGATGGTGTCGAACGCCAGCGAGGACTTGCCCGAGCCGGACAGCCCGGTGATCACGATCAGCCGGTTGCGCGGCAGGTCGATGTCCAGATTCTTGAGGTTGTGGGTCCGCGCGCCGCGGATCTTGATGCTGTCCATCAGTGGGGGGGTCTGCGGAAGCCAATGGGCCAGCCTAGCGGACTGCCCGATCTGTGGGCAAACCGCCACGGCGCAAGGGCCGGTGCCCGGCCCGGCCCGGGGTGGCGCAGCCGCTGGTCAGGTTGACCCGGACTTGTCCCGGGACATACAATTCCGCTTCTGTCCGCCCCCGAGGGCGTGGCAGGCGACCACAATAACAACAGAGGAATGCCTGGTCATGTACGCAGTTCTGGTAACCGGCGGTAAGCAATACCGCGTGGCGCAGGGCGAATCGCTCCGCGTCGAGAAGCTCGAGGCCGATGCCGGCAGCGAGATCAAGTTCGACAACGTCCTGCTGCTGGGTGACAGCGACGGGATCAAGGTCGGCGACGCGCTCAAGGGCGCCAGCGTCACCGCCAAGGTGGTCGGCCACGGCCGCGCCGACAAGATCCGCATCATCAAGTTCCGCCGCCGCAAGCACCACATGAAGCGGCAGGGGCATCGCCAGCATTACACCGAAATCGAGATCACCGGCATTGCCGGTGGCGACAGCAAGTAAGGAGAAGCAGTCATGGCACATAAAAAGGCTGGTGGTTCGACCCGCAACGGCCGCGACTCCAACCCGAAGTACCTGGGCGTGAAGCTGTTCGGCGGCCAGGCCGTCGAAGCCGGCAACATCATCGTGCGCCAGCGCGGCACCCAGTTCCATCCGGGCGCCGGTGTCGGCCTGGGCCGCGACCACACCCTGTTCGCGCTGGTCGACGGCAAGGTCGAGTTCGGCATCAAGGGCGCGACCAAGCGCCGCACCGTCAGCGTCGTCGCCGACGCCTGATCGCCGCGCAGCCGCGCCTGGCGCGGCCCGGTCACGCCGGCAGTGATGCAGCGAAGGCCCCGCTCCGGCGGGGCCTTTCGTTTCGTGGCGCCGGACCACTGTTGCGATTCCGGTTACCCTTCCCGCGATTCCACATCCCATTCAAACGCCTCCGGTCCCCGCCCCATGAAACTCGTCGACGAAGCAGAAATCGAAGTCATTGCCGGCAATGGCGGCAATGGCTGCGTCGGCTTCCGGCGCGAGAAGTTCATCCCCATGGGCGGGCCGGACGGCGGCGATGGCGGCAACGGTGGCAGCGTCTGGCTGGTTGCCGACGAGAACCTCAACACCCTGGTGGACTTCCGCCACGAGCGCAGTTTCCGCGCCCAGCGCGGGCAGAACGGCATGGGCCGGCAGATGTACGGCAAGGGCGGCGAGGACAAGGTGATCAACGTGCCGGTCGGCACCGTGGTCACCAACGTCGATACCGACGAGGTGATCGGCGACCTCACCCGGCATGGCGACCGCCTGCTGGTGGCCCGCGGCGGCAAGGGCGGGCTGGGCAACATGCACTTCAAGAGTTCGATCAACCGCGCGCCGCGCCAGGCCCTGCCCGGCGAGCCGGGTGAACAGCGCAGGCTGAAGATGGAGCTGAAGCTGCTGGCCGACGTGGGCCTGCTGGGCTTTCCCAACGCGGGCAAGAGTACGTTCGTGCGTGCGGTGTCCGCGGCCACGCCCAAGGTGGCGGACTACCCGTTCACCACGCTGTATCCCAATCTGGGCGTGGTCAGCATCGAGCCGCACCGCAGCTTCGTGATCGCGGACATCCCCGGCCTGATCGAGGGCGCGGCCGATGGCGCCGGGCTCGGTGCCCAGTTCCTGCGCCACCTGCAGCGCACCCGGCTGCTGCTGCACCTGGTGGACATCGCGCCGATGCCGCTGGAAGGCGGTGCCGGCGGTGCCGAGGATGTCTCTCCCGTGGCCCAGGTGCGCGCCATCGAGCACGAGCTGGGCAAGCATGACCCTGAGTTGCTGGCCAAGCCGCGCTGGCTGGTGCTGAACAAGGCCGACCTCATGTTCGAGGACGAGGCGGCCCAGCGCGCCGCTGAAGTCGTGGCCGAACTGGGCTGGACCCAGCCCTGGTACCTGGTTTCGGCGCTGGGCCGCGAAGGAACCTGGCCGATCATGCTCGAGATCCAGGCATTCCTGGACCGGCTGCGCGCGGCGCAGGCCGATGAGCAGGCCGCCGGACAAACCGATTGATCAGGTCGGGCCGGCCCGGGCCGGCCCGGGCCGGACACGACAAAAGGCCCGGAGCAATCCGGGCCTTTTGTTTTCATGCCGATGCGCGGGCGGCCGCGGGGCCGCGTCGCGGGATCAGGCGGCGGCCAGCGCCTTGATGCGGGCGTTCAGGCGGCTCTTGTGGCGGGCGGCCTTGTTCCTGTGGATCAGGCCGCGGGCGCTCATGCGGTCCAGCAGCGGCTGGGCCGACTTGAAGGCTTCCTGCGCGGTTGCCGCGTCGTTGGCGTCGAGGGCTTTGATAACCTTCTTCACGGCGGTGCGGAGCATCGAGCGCTGGCTGGTGTTGCGCTGGTTGCGCACCACGGTCTGCTTGGCGCGCTTCTTGGCGGACTTGATGTTGGCCACAGTGGAATCCTGGAAACGGGTGATGAATTGAACGGCAATGCCCGGCAATTGCCGGTGCACGGGAAAGTGAAGAAGGAAATTATGGTGGATTCAGGGACTTGCGTCAACCGGCCCGGCGCTCCGCGGAGCCCGGCGTGAGCGCGCCCGAAGAAGAGGGCGCCGCGCCGGCGACGCGGCGGCAGCGCCGGCCCGGGCTGCTGCGTTCCACCGCGGTGTTCAGCGCCATGACCCTGCTGTCGCGGGTGGCCGGTTTTGCCCGGGACATGCTGCAGGCCACCCTGTTCGGCACCGGCGGGGCGATGAGCGCGTTCATCGTCGCCTATCGGGTGCCGAATTTCCTGCGCCGGGTATTTGCCGAGGGCTCGATGGCGATGGCCTTCGTGCCTGTGCTCAACGAGATCCGCGAGCGTGGCGACCGCGCGGCGCTCAAGTCCTTCATCGACCACATGGCCGGGGCGCTGTGCGCGGTGGTGATGGTGACTTGCGCGCTGGGCATCCTGGCCGCGCCGTTGATCGCACGCCTGTTCGCGCCGGGCTGGGCCGAGCAGCCGGAACTGCTGGCGCTGACCGCGCAGATGCTGCGCATCACCTTCCCGTACCTGCTGTTCATCTCGATGATGGCGCTGGCCGCATCCATCCTCAACAGCGACGGGCACTTCGGGCTGCCGGCGTTCACCCCGGTGCTGCACAACCTGACCATGATCGCGGCGATGCTGTGGCTGGCGCCGCGCTTCGATGTGCCGCCCAAGGGCCTGGCCTGGGGCGTGCTGGCCGCGGGCTTCCTGCAGTTGATGCTGCTGTGGCCGGCGCTGGGCCGGCTCGGCCTGCGGCCCAGGCTGCGCCCGGGCTTCGGCCATGCGCAGGTGCGCAAGGTCGGCCGCCTGATGCTGCCCACGCTGTTTTCCTCCTCGGTGGCGCAGTTGAACCTGCTGGTCGGCACCGCGTTCGCCTCGGTGCTGGCCGCGGGCAGCATCGACTGGCTGTATTACTCCGACCGGCTGATCGAGTTCCCGCTGGGCCTGTTCGGGGTCGCGCTGGGCACGGTGATCCTGCCGCACCTGTCGCGCCGCCACGCGGCCGAGGATGCGGCCGGCTACAACACCTCGCTGGACTGGGGCCTGCGGATGGCGCTGCTGGCCGGCGTCCCGGCCGGCCTGGGCCTGCTGCTGCTGGCCGAGCCGATCACCGCAACGGTCTACAACTACGGCCGCTTCACCGCCTTCGACACGCGCATGGCCGCGGTCAGCCTGGGTGCGATGAGCCTGGGCGTGCCGGCCTTCATGCTCAGCAAGGTGCTGGCGCCGGCGTTCTACGCCCGCCAGGACACCCGCACGCCGATGCGTGCGGCAATCTGGACGGTGGCCGCCAATGTCGTGCTGACCGTGGCCATCGTCACGCCGCTGTGGCGATCGGGCGTGCAGGGCAGCCATGGTGGCATCGCCCTGGCCACGGCCCTGGCCGGCATGGTCAATGCGTGGCTGCTGTGGCGCGCGCTGCGCCGCTCCGGGGTGTACCGCCCGCAGGATGGCTGGGGACGGTTCGCCCTGCGCCTGGGCGTGGCCTGCCTGGTGATGACCGCCGTGGTGCTTGCGGCGCGCGGCTGGATCGGCGACTGGACGGCCATTGCCGGGGCCCCGGCGCGGGTGGGCTGGCTGCTGGCCGCCATCGCAGCCGGCGCATGTGCCTACGGCGCGGCGCTGCTGGTGCTGGGGCTGCGCCCGCGGCACCTGCGGCATTGACGCGGCGGCGCAGCGGGCGGCCCCGGGCCGGGCGCACCCGCTATACTGCCGTGCTCCTATGAACAGGCTATTTCGCGACGTCGACGGCGGTCCGGTGTGTGCGGGCGGCAGCGTGGTCTGCATCGGCGCCTTCGACGGCCTCCACCTGGGCCACCGGGCGCTGGTGCGGCATGCGGTGGCGCGTGCGCGATCGCTGGGCCTGCCCGCCGTCGCGTTGAGCTTCGAGCCGCTGCCGCGCGAGTTCTTCGCCCGCGACAATCCACCGCCACGCCTGACCCTGCCGCGCGACCGGGTCGGCGGCCTGTTCGGCCTGGGCATCGACCATCTGGGCCTGCTGCGCTTCAACGCCGCGTTGGCGGCGATGCCCGCGGAAACCTTCGTGCGCCAGGTGCTGGTCGGGCGCCTGGCCGCGCGCGAAGTGTGGATCGGCCCGGGGTTCGGCTTCGGCCATCGCCGTGGTGGCGACCTGGCCCTGCTGCAGGCGATGGGCCGCGAGCTGGGCTTCGTCGCCGATGCGATCACGCCGGTCCAGGTCCAGGGTGAGCGCGTTTCCAGCACCCGCATCCGCGAGGCACTGGTTGCCGGCGACTTCGGCCGTGCCGCTGCGCTGCTGGGCCGCCCCTATGCCATCTGCGGGCGCGTGGTGCGGGGCCGGCAGCTTGGCCGCACCCTCGGCTTCCCTACCGCCAACCTGCGCTTCCCGCGGACCCCGGCGCTGTCGGGCATCTACGCCACCCTGGTGCATGGCGCCGGGCCGCGGCCCTGGCCGGCGGTGTCCAGCTTCGGCACCCGGCCCACGGTCGATGGCATGGAGCCTCTGCTCGAGGCACACCTGTTCGACTTCTCCGGCGACCTGTACGGGCGCCACCTGGAAGTGGAGTTCGTGGCCCGGCTGCGCGATGAGGAAAAATTTCCGGGGCTGCCGGAAATGACCGCGCAGATGCACCGTGATGCGGCGCAGGCGCGTGCGATCCTGTCCGCGCACGCCGAGGCCGCGCGCGCGGCCGCCCCGGGGAGGGCCGGCACCGAGCATGACCATTCCCCGCAATCGCCCGCGCCGACCGGCGCGGATTCCCTGAAAGCCGCAGTGCGACGGTAGACACCGTGACCCAAGACTACAAAGCCACCCTCCATCTGCCGGCCACGGATTTCCCGATGCGCGGCGACCTGCCCAAGCGCGAGCCCGACACCCTGGCGCGCTGGGAGGCCGACGGCCTGTATGCGCAATTGCGCGCCAACGCCAAGGGGCGGCCGCTGTTCGTGCTGCACGACGGCCCGCCCTATGCCAACGGCGCAATCCACCTTGGCCATGCGGTCAACAAGATCCTCAAGGACATCATCGTCAAGTCGCGCTATCTGGCCGGCTTCGATGCGCCGTACATCCCGGGCTGGGACTGCCACGGCCTGCCGATCGAGATCGCGATCGAGAAAAAGTACGGCAAGGTCGGGGTCAAGCTGGACGCCACCGAGTTCCGGCAGAAGTGCCGCGAATACGCCCAGGCCCAGATCGAGATCCAGCGCAAGGATTTCAAGCGCCTGGGCGTGATCGGCGACTGGGACAACCCGTATCGCACGCTCGATTTCAGCTACGAGGCCGGCGAGATCCGCGCGCTGGCCCGGATCGTCGACAACGGCCACCTCACCCGCGGGGTGAAGCCGGTGCACTGGTGCTTCGACTGCGGCTCGGCCCTGGCCGAGGCCGAGATCGAATACCAGGACAAGACCAGCCCGGCGGTGGACGTGGCCTACGCCGCGCGCGATGCGCAGGCGGTGGGCAAGGCGTTCGGCGTGCAGGTGCCGGCCGATGTCGAGGTCGCGATCCCGATCTGGACCACCACGCCGTGGACGCTGCCGGCCTCGCTGGCGATCTCGCTGGGTCCGGACCTGGACTACGCGCTGGTGGAGGGTCCCCCCCGCGATGGCCGCCGCCGCTGGCTGGTGCTGGCCGAGGCCCTGGCCGAAGGCGCGCTGCAGCGCTACGGCGTGGCCGGCGTGAGCCTGCATGGCAAGGCCAAGGGCGCCGCGCTGGAGCACCTGGGGTTTGCGCATCCGTTCTATGACGCACGCGACATCCCGGTGCTGCTGGGAGGTCACGTCTCTGCCGAGGACGGCACCGGCGCCGTCCACACCGCGCCCGGCCACGGCCAGGACGACTACGTGGTCGGCAAGGCCTACGGCCTGATCGACCGCTACGACGCGGCCGAGCTCAACCCGGTCGATGGGCGCGGCGTCTACCTGGCGTCCACCCCGGCCGCACACGGGACCGAACTGGCCGGCCAGCACATCTGGAAGGCCAACGACGCCATCGTCGAGGTGCTCAGCGCCAGCGGCGCGCTGCTCGCATCGACCAGGCTGGAGCACGCCTATCCGCACTGCTGGCGGCACAAGACCCCGATCGCGTTCCGGGCCACGCCGCAGTGGTTCATCTCGATGGACCAGGCCAACCTGCGCGCCGACGCACTGGCGGCCATCGGCACGGTGAAGTGGTACCCGGAGTGGGGCAAGGCGCGCATCGCCACCATGGTGGAGGGACGCCCGGACTGGACCATTTCGCGCCAGCGCACCTGGGGCGTGCCGATCGCGCTGTTCGTGCACCGCCAGACCGGCGAGCCGCACCCGCGCAGCAGCGAACTGATGCGCCAGGTGGCCGACCGCGTGGAGCAGGGCGGGGTGGACGTGTGGTACTCGCTGGACCCGGCCGAGCTGCTGGGCGACGAGGCCGCCGATTACGACAGGATCACCGACATCCTCGATGTCTGGTTCGATTCGGGCGTCACCCACGAGAACGTGCTGCCCGCGCGTGGCCTGGGCAAGCCGGCCGACCTGTACCTGGAAGGCAGCGACCAGCACCGCGGCTGGTTCCAGTCCTCGCTGCTGACCGGCATCGCGATCGACAAGGCCGCCCCGTACCGGCAGTGCCTGACCCACGGCTTCACCGTGGACGAGCACGGCCGCAAGATGTCCAAGTCGCTGGGCAACGGCATCGAGCCGCAGGACATCATGAAGACCCTGGGCGCCGACATCCTGCGCCTGTGGATCGCCTCGGCCGACTACAGCAACGAGATGTCGCTGTCGCAGGAGATACTCAAGCGCAATGCCGATGCCTACCGCCGGATCCGCAATACCGCGCGCTTCCTGCTGGCCAACCTGCATGGATTCGAGCCGGCGCGCGACCTGCTGCCGCTGGAGGACATGGTCGCGCTGGACCGCTGGATCGTGCACCGTGCCTGGGAGGTGCAGCAGAAGATCATCGCCGCCTACGACCGCTACGATTTCGCCGCCATCGTCCAGGCGCTGCTCAACTTCTGCAGCGTGGACCTGGGCTCGCTGTACCTGGATGTCACCAAGGACCGCCTCTACACCATGCGCGAGGATTCGCGCGGGCGGCGTTCGGCGCAGGGCGCGATGTACCACGTGGTCGAGGCGTTCGTGCGCTGGATCGCGCCGGTGCTCAGCTTCACCGCCGACGAACTGTGGGGCTATCTGCCGCGCCAGACCGGGCAGGGCGAGCGCGAGGCCAACGTCCTGTTCGCCACCTGGTACGAGGGCCTGGCGCCGCTGCCGGAGAACGCCGAACTGGGCGCTGCCGACTTCGAGCGCCTGCTGGCCCTGCGCGAGCAGGTGGCCAAGGTGCTGGAGCCGATGCGCGCCAACGGCCAGATCGGCGCGGCGCTGGAGGCGGAGATCACCCTGACCGCCGGTGCCGACACCGCCGCCCACCTGCAGCCGCTGGCCGATGAACTGCGCTTCCTGTTCATCAGCGGCGACGTCTCGGTGGTGCCGGCACAGACCGAGGACATCTTCGTCAGCGCCCAGCCGACCACCACGGCCAAGTGCGTGCGCTGCTGGCAGCACCGTGCCGACGTCGGTTCGGTGACGGCACATGCCGGGCTTTGCGTGCGCTGCGTCACCAACATCGAGGGCGCCGGCGAAGAGCGCCGGTGGTTCTGAGCATGGCCCGGCCCAAACCCGATGCGCTGGCCTGGCTGCTGCTGTCGGCAGTGGTGATCGGCCTGGACCAGTGGAGCAAGGCCTGGGTGCTGGCCAGCCTGCCCGAGTACACGGCCGTGCCGGTGATTGAGGGCTTCTGGAACTGGTATCGCACCTACAACACCGGCGCGGCCTTCAGCTTCCTGGCCGATGCCGGCGGCTGGCAGGTGATCTTCTTCACGGCGCTGGCCTTCATCATCTGCGGGCTGCTGGGCTGGTGGCTGTCGCGCACCGCCCGCAGCGACTGGCGCCAGGCCCTGCCGTATGCGCTGGTCATCGGCGGCGCGCTGGGCAACGTGATCGATCGCCTGGTCCACGGCCATGTGGTCGACTTCATCCAGTGGCACTGGCGCGAGCACTACTGGCCGGCGTTCAACCTGGCCGACTCGGCGATCGTGGCCGGCGCGGTCGGGATCGCCCTGTTCGGCGTGTTCGACGGGCGCAGGCGCAGCGGGCAGGGCAAGGCCGGATAGGCCGCCGCCGCGCCCGCCCCGGCGGACATGTCCGGTAGACTTCCCCCCATGGATGTCATCCTCGCCAATCCCCGCGGTTTCTGTGCCGGTGTCGACCGGGCCATCGAGATCGTCAAGCGCGCCATCGAGACCCTGGGCGCGCCGATCTACGTGCGCCACGAAGTGGTCCACAACCGTTTCGTGGTCGATGACCTCAAGCAGCGCGGCGCGGTGTTCGTCGAGGAACTGGACGAAGTGCCGGATGGTGCAACGGTCATCTTCAGCGCCCACGGCGTTGCCCGCGCCGTGCGCGAGGAAGCGGACCGCCGTGCACTCAAGGTGTTCGACGCGACCTGTCCGCTGGTGACCAAGGTCCACTTCGAGGTCGCCCGGCATTGCCGCGCCGGTCGCGACGTGGTCCTGATCGGGCACGCCGGCCATCCCGAGGTCGAGGGCACGATGGGGCAGTGGAGCCGCGAAGGCGGTGGCGGTGCCATCCACCTGGTCGAGGGCGTGGACGATGTCTCCACCCTGCACGTGGAGCAGCCGGAGAACCTGGCCTACACCACCCAGACCACGCTGTCGGTGGATGACACCCGCGGCATCATTGAAGCCCTGCAGGCGCGCTTTCCTGCAATCCAGGGGCCGAAGAACGACGACATCTGCTATGCCACCCAGAACCGCCAGGACGCCGTGCGCGAGCTGGCGGCCCGCTGCGACCTGGTGCTGGTGGTCGGTTCGCCCAACAGCTCCAATTCCAACCGCCTGGCCGAACTGGCGCGGCGCGAGGGCGTGGAGTCCTACCTGATCGACGGCGCCCAGGAGATCGACCCGGCCTGGGTGGCGGGCAAGCAGCACGTCGGCGTGACCGCCGGTGCGTCGGCGCCGCAGGTGCTTGTGGACGGGGTGATCGCGCGCCTGCGCGAGCTTGGCGCGGCGGGCCTGCGCGAGCTGGACGGCGAGCCGGAGAACATGGTGTTCGCCCTGCCCAAGGAATTGCGCCTGCGCATGGTGGACTGAGCGCAGGCCCCACGCATCCGCGGCGTGGATCAGACCATGCGGATGTTGAGTTCGCGCAAGCGTCGCAGCAGCTCGAACATCACCGCGCTGCGTGCCGCCGCCGCCAGCCGCGGCGTGGCCACGAAGCCGGTGGCGCTGAAGATCACCCGGCCCTGGTCGATGCCGTCGATAAGCACCGACGGCGCCGGCGCGTCGAGGATGCCCGGATGGGACTGGAAAGCCTCCAGCAGCAGCGCGCGCACCAGGTCGGCGTCGGTGCTCAACGGCATCGGCAGCACGATCTTCACCAGCCCCTCGGCATTGGAATAGGTGCGGTTGCGCACCGTCTTGGTGATCAACTCGGAATTTGGCACCAGCACCGTGGTGCGGTCGCCGGTCTGGATTTCGGTGGCGCGCACGTTGATCCGGCGGATGTCGCCCTCGGCGTCGCCCACCACCACCCAGTCGCCCACCTTCACCGGGCGCTCGGCCAGCAGGATCAGGCCCGAGATGAAGTTCTGCACGATTGCCTGCAGGCCGAAGCCAATGCCCACCGACAGCGCGCTGGCGATCCAGGCAATGCGCTCCAGGCTCACGCCGATCGCGGCCAGCGCCATTGCCAGCGCCAGCACCATGCCGGCGTAACCGATCAGCGTGACCACCGAGGCACGCATGCCCTCGTCCATCTTGGTGGTGGGCAGATAGCGCCGCGCCAGCCAGCGCTGGAACAGTTGCAGCACCGCGCATGCCAGCGCGAACACCAGCAGCGCCCGGCCGATGCTGCGCGGGCTCAGCACCAGTTCGCCCACCGTCACCCCGCGGGCCAGCGCCATGGCCCGGCCGACCAAGTCATCGCCGCTGGCCCCGTAGGGCGCGACCAGCACCACCAGGGCCGCCAGCGCCACGCCGATGCGCAACGCCATCGACAGCACCACCGCCGCCTGGTCCACCCGCTGTGCCTGGATGCCGAAGTGGCTGCTGAGGCGCCGCCCTGCCGCGCCGCGCGAGGTCAGCACCGCGCACACCAGGTCGTCGATGAAGCGCATTGCCAGCCACGCCGTGGACACCACCACCGCGGTCCACAGCATCTGCGCGGCCACGAATGCCGACAGCGCCACGTATCCGGTGAGCAGCCCCAGCACGCAGATCGACACACCGATCCAGCCCACCACCACGGCGGCGTTCATCCAGGGCCGGAAGTGGATGCGGCAGGCTTCGTCCGGGTCTTCGCCGGCCGCTTCGGCGGCCAGTTGTGCGCGACGCTGCAGGCGCTTGACGCCCAGCATCGCCGCAAGCGCCACCGCGGTGGTCAGCACTGCGCCCATGGCCGTGATCGCCACCGTCAATGCAAGGCTGGCGTTGGCGTGGCTGCCGATCCACTGCGCCAGCGCCGCGGCGGCCATGGCCAGTGCAGCCAACAGCGGATAGGGACGCAGCGTGCGTGCGGCGACGTCGGAAATGGCCGGAAGCCGCCAGCTCGGCCGTCGCACCGCCAGCAGGACCATGCCCAGCGCGACCACGAACGCGACATATACCGTCAGCCCCACCACCTGCCGCGACAGCGCATCCACCCGCGCTGAAACCGGAAGCGGGAGCAGCGCATCACGCAGCAGCATGGCGGCCAGCAGGGCGGCCAGCGTCGCCAGCAGCAATCGCGCCACCGCCGGTGCCGAACGCCGCAGTGGCCCCGCCGGCACGCGTCCTGCCACAAGTCCAGGCACCCAGCGCCGCGCCAGCAATCGCGCAAGCAGGATCACCAGCGCCGCGAGCAGCGCCGCCCCGCCGGCACGCACGGGGTGGGCGGCCCAATGCGCGACCACCGCCTGGCGCAATTCGCCGGCCAGGCCGCGCAGGCGTGCGCGATCACGCGGCGCACTGCCGGCAAGCGCATCCCAGAAGCGCATCCGCCAGGGTGCCGTGGTGCGTGCGGACAAGGTGTCGTGGAAGCGCTGCTGGCGCGTGCCGGCGATGCGGTCGAGCAACTGGCCGCCTTCGACCACGCTCAGCCGCGCCTGCCGCAGCTGCGCATCCAGTGCATTGCGTCGCGACTGCAGGGTTTCGCGTTGCCGGGTGACGTCGCCGCTTTCCGCGCCCGGGTCGCCGGGACGCTCGCCCAGTTCGGCCAGGCGTGCGTCCAGGCTGTCCAGTTCAGGCGCGCGCTCGTCGATGAACTGCTGTGACCGCGCCTGGATCTTCAGCGTGGTTTCGCGCGCGGCCACCAGCGCCGCATCATCCGGCTGCCGTTCAAGCTGTGCACCGACCTGCTCCAGCGTGCTGCGACCCTGCTCGATGGTGTCGTCCTGGGCAACGGCGTGCGCCGCAACCATGGCGAGCAGCAGGGTCAGGGGCAGGCGGAGCAGGTAGCGATGGCGCATGGGCGGGGCAGGGGCCGGATGGAGCGGCCAAGTTAGCACCGACCGCGTGACTGCAACGATGGCGCAGGCCCCGGATGCGGGGCGCGCCAAGGTTGGCCTGGCCGGCACGAACCGCTAGAATCCGCTCCCTTGGGCCGCCGTGCGTGGACCCCGCCGGAATAGCTCAGTTGGTAGAGCGGCGCATTCGTAATGCGTAGGTCGCAGGTTCGACTCCTGTTTCCGGCACCAGTTGAAAAAACAGGAAGGGCGGCCCAAGGCCGCCCTTCCTGTTTTGGTGTTCGTTCCAGCCCCGGCCGTCTTGCAGGCCTCGGACGAAAATCGTGCGTCGGCGCGGGCTGCCGGCGGCTAGCGCCGGCTCTTGCTCGCAGCGGCCTTGGCCGGGCGCGGCGGGGAGGCGCCATCGTCCGGGGCGATCTTCTTCAGCGCCTGGGTCACGCCGAGCACTTCGATCTTGCCGCCGGACTTGCGGAAGGCGTCGAGGTCGGCGGCGATGCGCTCGTGGGTCAGGCCACTGCTCTGCCCGCTCTTGCGGGACGAGAAGGCGCGGTCGGTCTTGGCGGCGGCGGCGGGGCGGGCGGACTTGGCGTTCTTCGGGCGTAGCATGGGATCTCCGGTCAGAAGAGGTGCAGCGGAATGCCGCGGGCGTTGCGGTCGAGGTAGTCGGCGCGCTCTGCGCGGCAGTAAGGGCCGGCCATGACGAACCTGCGACAGATCTGGGGGCGCGTGTCGTAGATCGTGCAGCGCATATGCGCAGGATCCACCGCCACGCACCAGCCTTCGGCGTCGCGCGCCATCACCTCCAGGCCGGCATCGGTATATGCCGTGAGGTGGGCGGGAATGCGGTCCCCGGCCTGCAGCACCACGGTGAGGCGGCAGCAGACCGCATCACACTGGCTGCACAGGGGCGCTTCATCGGCGACTGCGCTCATGCATCCGTTGCCTGGGCCGGCATGCCGGCCTGGTGGATGTGGCTCGTCATCTATGGGCGCTCCCGTAGGAGGCATCGCCCGATGGGCGGGCAATGCATTGGGGCATGCGCGGCGGGCGACGATGAAAGCGGTCGCACCGGTCGCACATGTATGGGAGAAACGCGACCATCCTACGCGATCGTGCCGTAACCACTCGTTACGAGAGCCGAAAAGGCCTGGAACACAAGGTTCCGGGGCCTGTTTGCGCACTGTTCGGGCGCAAAACAGGCCCCAGCCAAGCATCCCGGCGACCGCAGGCGATGGCCCGCTGGCCTGCCTGGGCCACTGTCGGCGCGCTAATCTGTCATCCGGGGCCGCCCGGCGCCGGGCGTTGCCACGGCACGCGGCGCGGGCACAAATCCCGTTCCGATCCGCTGGCTGCACGAAAAGGCAGGTGTGTGCGTGTCCAAGACCAAGGGCAGAACCGCCTATGTATGCGGTGATTGTGGCGCCGATTACAGCAAGTGGCAGGGCCAGTGCGGTGAGTGCGGCGCCTGGAATACCTTGTCGCGGGTGGTGCTGGAGCCGGCTGCCTCGCCCGCTGCCGGGCCTGCCGCACAGCGCCGTTCCGGCTGGGCCGGCAAGGTCGATCCGCCCCAGGTCACGGCACTGAAGGACGTCAGCCAGGCGGCCGAGGTGCGGGTATCCACCGGCATCGGCGAGCTGGACCGGGTGCTGGGCGGTGGTCTGGTCGAGGGCGCGGTGGTGCTGGTCGGTGGCGACCCGGGCATCGGCAAGTCGACCCTGTTGCTGCAGGCCGTGGCGCGCATGGCCGCGCAGTTGCCGGCGCTGTATGTCACCGGCGAGGAATCACTGGCCCAGGTCGCCGGCCGCGCAGTGCGCCTGGACCTGCCACTGGACAACCTGCACGCCCTGGCCGAGACCGGGATCGAATCGATCCTGCAGCATGCCGCGCAGGCCCGGCCGCGCTTGATCGTGGCCGATTCGGTGCAGACCCTGTGGACCGAATTACTGACCGCCGCACCCGGCTCGGTCAGCCAGGTGCGCGAGAGCGCGGCGCGGCTGGTGCGTTACGCCAAGGAAACCGGCACGGCGGTGTTCCTGGTCGGCCACGTCACCAAGGAGGGCGGCATCGCCGGCCCGCGCGTGCTCGAGCACATGGTCGATGCGGTGCTGTATTTCGAGGGCGAGAGCGGCAGCCGCTTCCGGGTGCTGCGCGCGTTCAAGAACCGCTTCGGCGCGGTCAACGAGCTCGGCGTGTTCGCCATGGGCGACAAGGGGTTGAAGGAAGTCCCCAATCCATCGGCCATCTTCCTGTCCGGCGCCTCGTCCCAGCCGGGCAGTTGCGTCATGGTCACCCGCGAGGGCACCCGACCGCTGCTGGTCGAGGTGCAGGCGCTGGTGGATGCGTCGCCGTTGTCCAACCCGCGCCGGGTGACGGTGGGCCTGGAACAGAACCGGCTGGCGATGCTGCTGGCGGTGTTGCACCGCCATGGCGGCGTGGCGGTGTCCGACCAGGACGTGTTCGTGAACGTGGTGGGCGGCATCCGCGTGCAGGAAACCGCCGCCGACCTGCCGGTGCTGCTGGCGGTGCTGTCGTCACTGCGCGACCGGCCGCTGGCCGACAAGACCGTGGCCTTCGGCGAGGTTGGCCTGTCCGGCGAGATCCGGCCGGTGCCCAACGGCGAGGAGCGGCTGCGCGAAGCGGCCACCCACGGTTTCGTCCGCGCGATCGTGCCCAAGGTCAATGCGCCGCGGTCGGGCAGCTTCAAGGGGCTGGAGGTGATCGCGGTCGAGCGCCTGTCGCAGGCGCTGGAGCACGCCTGAGGCTCAGCCCGTGGCCACCCGCTGCAATACCAGTTCCAGCACGAACTTGCTGCCGAAGAAGGCCAGCAGCAGCAGCGCCATCGCGGTCAGGGTCCAGTGGACTGCGCGGATGCCGCGCCAGCCGTAGCGCCAGCGCCCCATCAGCAGTCCGCCGAACACCAGCCAGGACAGCACGCTGAGCACGGTCTTGTGGACCAGGTGCTGGGACAGCAGGTCCTCAACGAACAGCACGCCGGTCAGCAAGGTGAGGGACAGCAGCACGAAGCCGACCTTGATGGTGCGGAACAGCAGTGTTTCCAGCCCGGTCAACGGCGGCAGCGCACGTAGCCAGGCATGGAACTCGCGCCGGCGCAAAGCGCGCTCCTGCAGCCACAGCATCATCGCCAGCAGTGCGGCGATGGCCAGGGTGGCGTAGGCCAGCAGCGCCAGCCATGCGTGCAGTTGCAGGCGCCAGTCCAGCGGCGGCGAGGGCGCATGGCCCATGTAGGCGTACACCGCCAGCAGCAGCGCGGCCAGGGGAAAGGCGAACACGCCCAGCGCGGCCATCCGTTCGCGTGCGCCAACCGTGGCAGTCAGTGCCGCCATCCCGAGGCTGACCAGCGACAGCGCCGAGAAGAAGTGCATGTCGGCGCCGCCGGTGATGCGCCACGCCACCACGAGGTGGTAGCTGGCGTGCAGGGCCACGCCCAGCAGCGCCGGCACGGCCCAGCCGCGCGCGCCCGGCAGGCGTGCACGCGCCACCGCACCCAGCAGGAGCAGTGCAGCGGCCAGGTAGGCAGCGACGGCGATGAGAACGATTGTCATCCGGCGAGTGTCGCACACGGTCCGATGCAGAGGAATGGTACAGCCGACGGCTATAATCGACGGCCGTTGACCCGGCTTCCGTGCACGCATGTTCGAATCATTGACCCAACGCCTGTCCGGCACCATGGAGCGCCTGCGCGGCCGTGGCCGGTTGACCGAATCCAACATCGGCGAGGCCGTGCGCGAGGTGCGTATCGCCCTGCTCGAGGCCGATGTGGCCCTGCCGGTGGTGCAGGCGCTGGTGCAGCGGATCAAGGTGCGCGCGGTAGGCCAGGAAGTACTGAAGTCGCTGACCCCGGGCCAGGCCCTGATCAAGGTGGTGCGCGACGAGCTGGCCGCGGTGATGGGCTCGGCCGCCAGCGACCTCAACCTCAACGTTCCGGCCCCGGCGATCATCCTGATGGCCGGCCTGCAGGGCGCCGGCAAGACCACCACCGTGGGCAAGCTGGCCCGGCACCTGAAGGACAAGCGCAAGAAGAAGGTGATGGTGGTCAGCGCCGACGTGTACCGTCCGGCCGCGATCGAACAGCTCAAGACCCTGGCCGAGCAGACCGGGGTGCTGTTCTTCCCTTCCGATGCGGGGCAGAAGCCCGAGGACATCGTGCGTGCGGCCATCGTCGATGCACGCAAGTCCTTCGCCGACGTGCTGATCGTCGATACCGCCGGCCGCCTCGCCATCGACGAGGCGATGATGGCCGAGATCAAGGCGCTGCATGCCGCGATCAATCCGGCCGAAACCCTGTTCGTGGTCGACGCGATGACCGGCCAGGACGCGGCCAACACCGCCAAGGCCTTCTCCGAGACGCTGCCGCTGACCGGCGTGGTGCTGACCAAGACCGATGGTGACGCCCGCGGCGGCGCCGCGCTGAGCGTGCGCTACATCACCGGCAAGCCGGTGAAGTTCGTCGGCACCGGCGAGAAGACCGACGGCCTGGACGTGTTCCATCCCGACCGCGTGGCCGCGCGCATCCTGGACATGGGCGACGTGCTGTCGCTGGTGGAGCAGGTCGAGCAGAACGTCGACCAGGAGAAGGCCGCCAAGCTCGCCGCCAAGGTGGCCAAGGGCAAGAAGTTCGACCTCAACGACATGCGCGACCAGCTCGAGCAGATGCAGAACATGGGCGGCATCGCCGGGCTCATGGACAAGCTGCCGGGCCTGGGCCAGGTACCCGAGCACCTCAAGCAGCAGGTGTCGCAGGGCCGCGAAGTGCCGCGGATGATGGCCATCATCGGCTCGATGACGCTCAAGGAACGGCGCAACCCGGGCTTGCTCAATGGCTCGCGCCGGGCCCGCATCGCGCGCGGCTCGGGTACCACCCCTGCCGACGTCAACAAGCTGCTCAAGCAGTACCAGCAGATGGAAAAGATGATGTCCAAGATGGGCCGTGGCGGCATGAAGGGCATGATGCGCGGCCTGCAGGGCATGATGGGCGGCATGGGTGGGCGCGGTGGCATGCCGTTCCGCTGATCGCGGCATCGGCGCGGCCGGGGGCGGGCGATGGGCAACGGCCTGACGGTCGCGCTGCTCAACGGCGCCGCGGCCGATGCCGATCCCGGCGCCCTGCGCGCGCTGGCCCAGGTCAACTACGGCCACAACACCGCACTGCAGGTGCGCGGAGTTGCGGCGCAGGGGCTGGGCCTGCACATGGCGCGCCTGCGCCAGGGCACGGCCGAACTATTCGATGCCGCGCTGGACGAGGCCGCGGTGCGCGGCTGGATGGCGCAGGCCGCACGCCAGGCCGGGGGCGACTGCTCGATGCGGGTGACCGTGTTCGCGCGCGGCTTCGACCACCGCCGGCCGTTGCAGGAGCTGGCAGTGGACGTGCTGGTGGTGGCTGCCGCGCCGCAGCCACCCCGGACCGGCGCGCTGCGCGTGCTGGCGCGGGATTTCCTGCGCCCGGTGCCGCACCTCAAGCACGTGGGCACCTTTCCGCTGTTCCACCATCGTCGCCAGGCGCAGCAGGCCGGCTATGACGATGCCCTGTTCGTCGATGGCCGGGGCGCGGATGCACGCATCGCGGAAGGTGCGTTGTGGAACATCGGCTTCTGGGACGGCCAGGCGGTGACTTGGCCGCAGGCGCCGGCGCTGCGCGGCACCGCCGAGCGACTGTTGCAGGCGGGGCTGGAGGCGCAGGACGTCGCCCAGGACAGGCGGCCGGTACACATGGGCGAACTGCCCGCGTTCCGGGCTGCGTTCGCCTGCAATGCCAATGCGGTGCAGCCGATCATCGCGATCGACGCGGTGGAATATGCGCAGGCGCCGGACCTGATGCAGCTGCTTGCAGACGCCGGCACGCATGCACCGTGGGAAGCGCTGGACTGAGCCTGCGCCGGCAGGTCAGTCGTCCACCTCAACCGTCCGCGCGACCACCATCGGCACGGGTCGAACCAGGCGCGCGCCGCTGCGCGCGTCGCGCCGTCGCTGCCCGTACCCGCGCACGCACCCGGTCCAGGGCCAGGAACACCGCCGGGGTCGTGTACAGGGTCAGCCACTGGCTGACCAGCAGGCCGCCGACGATGGCGATGCCCAGCGGCCGGCGCATCTCCCAGCCCTCGCCGGTGGCCAGCATCAGTGGCAGGGTGCCCATCAGTGCGGCCACGCTGGTCATCAGGATCGGGCGGAAGCGCAGGCGCGCGGCGTCCACGATCGCCTCCTCGGCGGCAAGGCCGCGCTCGCGCTGCGCGGCCAGGGCGAAGTCCACCAGCAGGATGGTGTTCTTCATCACCACGCCCACCAGCAGGAACAGCCCCAGCAGCGAGATCAGGTTCAGTTCGCTGTCGAACGCAAGCAGCGCCAGCAGCGCGCCGATGCCGGCCGAGGGCAGGATCGACAGGATCGCCAGCGGCTGGACCAGGCTTTCGTACAGCACGCCCAGCACCAGGTACACGGCCAGCACCGCGCCCAGGATCATCCACAGCTGGCGGTCGCGCAGCTGCTGCAGGCTGCCGGCGGCATCGCCCAGCTTGCCCTGCACGCTGGTGGGCAGCATCAACCGGCCCACCGCCGCTTCGATCGCCGCGGTGGCCTCGTCCAGGCTCACCTCGGGGGCCAGCGCAAAACTGATCCGGGTGGCGACGAACTGCTCGCGGTGCTGGATGCGGTCCTGGGCCATGCCGTAGCCCCAGTGCGCGAATGCCGACAGCGGCACGCGCCGGCCGTCGCCGGCGATGGTGTGCACCTGGTCCAGGGTGTCCGGGGTCTGGGTGTAGCGCGGGTCCAGCTCCATCACCACCCGGTACTGGTTGAGACTGTCGTACAGGGTCGCGACCTGGCGCTGGCTGAAGGAGTTGTTGAGTACGGTGGCCACCGTGCGCATGTCCACGCCCAGGCGCGCGGCCGCATCGCGGTCCACTTCCAGGCGCACCTGGCGCATGCCCTCGTCGCCGCTGGAATCCACGTCCACCAGTTCGGGCAGCGCGGCCATCGCCTCGCGCACCTTCGGCGTCCACTCGCGCAGCGGTTCGATGTCGCCAGACAGCAGCTGGAAGTCATAGTTGCCGTCGTCGTTGCCGCCACCGATGCGGATGTCCTGGTCCACCCACAGCCACATCACCCCGCCGGGTACCTTGGGCATCTGCTCGCGCAGGCGGTCGATGACCTCGCGGCTTGAGGCGCGGCGCTCGGACAGCGGCTTCATCTGGATCATGATGTAGGCGTTGTTCACGCCGGTGCCGCCGCCGATGTAGCCGACGATGTCCTCGATCGCCGGGTCGGCCAGCAGCAGTTCGCGGTAGGCCTGGATCTTGGGCTGCATCACCTGGAAGGACAGGCCGTCGTCGCCGCGGGCGAAGCCGCGCAGCTGGCCGGTGTCCTGCTCGGGCACGGTGCCCTTGGGTACCTGGGTGAACAGCCAGGCATTGAGCGCCACCGTGGCCACCAGCACCGCCAGCGCCAGCGGCACGTGGCGCAGGGTGGTGCGCAGGCTGCGCAGGTACACACTGCGCAGGCCTTCGAACAGCATCCCGCCCAGGCGCGCCCAGGGCCGCACCACCGCGGTGGGGTCGTGCGGGCGCAGCAGGCGCGCGCACAGGGCCGGGGTCAGGCTCAGCGATACCAGCAGCGACACCGCCATCGCCGCCACCAGGGTCAGCGAAAACTCGCGGAAGAGTTTTTCGACGAAATCGTCCAGGAACAGGATCGAGACGAACACCACCGCCAGGGCGATGTTCATCGACAGCAGGGTCGCCCCGACTTCGCCGGCGCCGCGCAGCGCCGCCTGCAGCGGTGACAGGCCGGCGCCGATGTGGCGGGCGATGTTCTCCAGCACCACGATGGCGTCGTCCACCACCAGCACCGCGGCCACGATCAGCGCCATCAGCGACAGGGTGTTGAGCGAGAACCCGGCCAGCCAGATGATCGCCAGCGCGCCGAACAGCGACACCGGGATCGCCAGCGACGGCACCAGCGCCGCGCGCCAGCTGCCCAGGAACACCAGTACCACCAGCACCACCAGCATCACCGCTAGCACCAGGGTGGCCTGCGCCTCGTGCAGGGTGGCGCGGATCACCGGCGAGCGGTCCATCACCACCTTCATGTCGATTGACGCCGGCAGCAGCGCCTGCAGGGTGTCCATCTGCGCGTGGATCGCATCCACGGTGCGGATGATGTTCGCCCCGGGTTGCCGGCTGACCACCAGCAGCACCGCCGCGCGCTCGTTGTGGAAGCCGGAGGCGTAGCGGTTCTCGGTGCCTTCGGCAACCTGGGCCACGTCGCGCAGGTGCACCGGGCGGCCATCGCGCCAGGCCACGATCAGGTTCTGGTACTCGGCCGCGGTGCGCAGCTGCAGGCTTGCCTCCAGCTGCCACTGGCGGTCGTCCTGCGCCACGTGCCCCAGCGGGCGCAGCGCGTTGGCGTTGCGGATCGCGCCGGCCACCTCGTCCAGGGCGATCCCGTACTGGTTCAGTGCACCCGGGTTGAGCGAGACGCGCACCGCCGGCAGCGAGCTGCCGCTGGCCTCGACCTGGCCCACGCCCGGGATCTGCGCGATCTTCTGCGCGATCACGGTGGAGGCCACGTCGTACACCTGGCTGGGCGAGAGCGTGGCCGAGCTCAGCGCCAGGGTCATGATCGGCGCCTGCGAGGGGTTGATCTTGCGCAACTGCGGCATGCCGGGCATGCCCGACGGCAACTGCGCACGGGCGGTGTTGATCGCCGCCTGCACCTCGCGCGCGGCGTCGTCCACGTTGCGGTCCAGCGAGAAGCGCAGGTCGATGCGGCTGCTGCCCTGGCTGCTGTTCGAGGTCAGCCGGGTGATGCCGGGGATGCTGCCCAGCGCGCGTTCCAGCGGCGTGGCCACCGTGGCGGCCATCGACTCGGGGCTGGCACCGGGCAGGTAGGCACTGACCTGGATGGCCGGGTAATCCACCTGCGGCAGCGGCGCCACCGGCAGGCGCACAACGGCCAGCAACCCGCACAGGACCACCGCGGCGGCAAGCAGCACGGTGGCCACCGGGCGCCGGATGAAGACCTCGGACAGGTTGAAGCGCTCGGGCTGCATTGTCAGGCCGTTGCGGCGCCGCCATCGTCCGCTGTCGCGGCCGGTGCGTGGCGCACGAAGCGGTCGAAGAACAGGTAGATCACCGGCGTGGTGAACAGGGTCAGCACCTGGCTCACCAGCAGCCCGCCGACCATCACCAGGCCCAGCGGCTGGCGCAGTTCGGCACCCGAACCGCTGGCGAACATCATCGGGATCGCCGCGAACAGCGCTGCAAGCGTGGTCATCAGGATCGGGCGGAAGCGCAGCAGCGCTGCGCGGTGGATCGCCTCGCGCGGGGCCATGCCTTGTTCGCGCTCGGCCTCCAGCGCGAAGTCGATCATCATGATCGCGTTCTTCTTCACCAGGCCGATCAGCAGGATGATGCCGATCACCGCGATCAGGTCCAGGCTGCGTCCGGTCAGCAGCAGTGCGGCCAGCGCGCCGACCGTGGCCGAGGGCAGGGTGGACAGGATGGTGATGGGGTGGATGAAGCTCTCGTAGAGCACGCCCAGCACGATGTACATCACCAGCACGGCGGCAAGGATCAGCCACAGGGTGCTGGACAGCGAGGCGCGGAACGCCTGGGCCGCGCCCTGCAGGCGCAACTCCACGCTGGCCGGCATGGCGAGGTCGGCGCGCACGCGCTCGATGGCCGAGACGGCTTCGCCCAGCGACGCGCCCGGGGCGAGGTTGAACGACACCGTGGCCGCCGGGAACTGGCCCAGGTGGCTGACCTGCAGCGCGGCCGGCCGGGTCTGGATGCTGGCGATGCCCGACAGCGGCGTCTGCCGGCCGTCGGCGGTGCTCACGTGGATGCGGCCGATCGCCTCCGGACCCAGCTGGAAGCGCGGGTCGGCCTCCAGCACCACCCGGTACTGGTTGGCATGGGTGAAGATGGTCGAAACCTGGCGCTGGCCGAAGGCGTCGTACAGCGCATCGGCCACCGCCGACACCGGGATGCCCAGGCGCGCGGCCGCGTCGCGGTCGATGTCCACCCAGGCCTGCAGGCCCTGGTCGGCCAGGTCGCTGGCCACATCGGCCAGCGCCGGCTCGTCGCGCAGCGCCTCCAGCAGGCGCCCGGTCCACAGCGACAGCGTGGCCGCATCGGGCGTGGTCAATGCGAACTGGTACTGGGTGCGGCTGACCCGGTCCTCGATGCTCAACTCCTGCACGGGCTGCAGGTACAGGTCGATGCCGGGCACCTGGGCGGCGCGCTGCTTGAGCCGCTCGATCACGCCCAGCGCACCGCTGTCGCGCTCGCCGTGCGGCTTGAGTTCGATCAGCAGGCGGCCGCTGTTGAGGGTGGCGTTGTTGCCGTCCACGCCGATGAACGAGGACAGCGAGGCCACGTCCGGGTCTTCCAGGATCGCGTTGGCCAGCGCCTGCTGGCGCCGGGCCATGGCATCGAACGAGATCGACTGCGGCGCCTCGCTGATGCCCTGCACCAGGCCGGCGTCCTGCACCGGGAAGAAGCCCTTGGGCGTGAGCAGGTACAGCACAGCGGTGAGTGCCAGGGTGGCCACGGTCGCGCCCAGCATCAGCGGCTGGCGTTCCAGCACCCAGTGCAGGCCGCGGTCGTAGGCGGCGATCACCCGGTCGAACATGTCGCCCTGCGCGCCGGATTCCTGCTCGTGGTCACCACCGCCGTGGCCGGCCTTGAGGAAGCGCGCACAAAGCATCGGCGTGAGCGTCAGCGACACCACCAGCGAGATCGCGATGGCCACCGCCAGGGTGATGGCGAACTCGTGGAACAGCTTGCCCACAACGTCGCCCATGAACAGCAGCGGGATCAGCACCGCGATCAGCGACACGGTCAGCGACACCAGGGTGAAGCCGATCTGGCGCGCGCCCTTGAGCGCGGCCTCCATCGCGCCTTCGCCGCCCTCCATGCGCCGGGCGATGTTCTCCAGCATCACGATGGCGTCGTCGACCACGAAGCCGGTGGCGATGGTCAGCGCCATCAGGGTGAGGTTGTTGAGCGAGAACCCGGCCAGCAGCATCACCCCGAAGGTGGCCACCAGCGACAGCGGCACCGCGATCGAGGGAATGATCGTGGCCGGGATGGTGCGCAGGAACACGAAGGTCACGCCCACCACCAGGGCGATGGCCAGCAGCAGTTCGTGCTGCACGCCCTTGATCGAGGCGCGGATCGACTCGGTGCGGTCGCTCAGCACTTCCACCTGCACCGCAGCGGGCATCGCTGCGCGCAGCTGCGGCAGCAGCGCCTGCACCCGGTCCACCACCTCGATCACGTTGGCGCCGGGCTGGCGCTGGATGTTGACCAGGATCGCCGGCATCGGCCCCGACCAGGCGGCCAGGTGGCTGTTCTCAGGGCCCTGTTCGACCGTGGCCACGTCGCCCAGGCGCAGCGGCGCGCCCTCGTTCCAGGCCAGGATCAGGTCGCGGTATTCCTGCGCCGAACGCATCTGGTCGTTGGCGTCGAGCATGATCGCCCGGGTCGGGCCGTCGAAGCTGCCCTTGGGCATGTTGACGTTGGCCGCCGAGATCGCGCGGCGGATGTCGCCCATGCCCAGGCCGGTGGCGGCCAGCGCCTGCGGATTGACCTGGATGCGCACGGCAGGGCGCTGCCCGCCGGCCAGGCTGACCAGGCCCACGCCCGGCAACTGCGACAGGCGCTGGGCCATGCGCGTGTCCACCAGGTCGTAGACATCGGGCAGGGCCATGGTCGGCGAGGTCACCGCCAGGGTGAGGATCGGGGTGTCGGCCGGGTTGACCTTGCGGTACACCGGCGGCATCGGCAGGTCGCCCGGCAGGAAGCTGGACGCGGCGTTGATGGCCGCCTGCACTTCCTGCTCGGCCACGCCCAGGTCCACCTCCAGCGAGAACTGCAGGGTGATCACCGAGGCCCCGCCCGAACTGGTGGACGACATCTGGTTGAGCCCGGGGATCTGCCCCAGCCGGCGCTCCAGCGGCGCGGTGACCGCGCTGGTGGTCACCGTCGGGCTGGCGCCCGGGTACAGGGTCATCACCTGGATGATCGGGTAGTCGACCTGCGGCAGCGCCGACACCGGCAGCAGCCGATAGGCGAACAGGCCCGACAGCAGCAGCGCCACCATCAGCAGCGAGGTGGCCACCGGGCGCAGGATGAAGGGGCGCGAGATGTTCATCGCCGCGCGGCCGGCCCGGCCTCGTCATCGGCCTCGTCGTCGGCGTCGGCGTCAGCGTTGCCTGCGGCAGCCACGACCTCGACCTTGCTGCCCTCGTACAACCGGTCCAGCCCTTCCAGTACCACGCGCTCGCCGGCCTCCAGGCCCGCGGCCACCGCCACCCGGTCGCCATGGCCGGCGCCAAGCTGCACCTGGCGCACACTGGCGGTGTCGTCCTCGCCGATCACGTAGACGTAGTTGCCCTGGCTGCCGAACTGCACCGCGGCATCGGGGATCGCGATCACCTCCTCGCTGCCCAGGCGCAGGCGCACGTTGACCGACTGGTTGGGGAACAGGGCATCGTCGGCGTTGTCGAACAGGGCACGCAGGCGCAGGGTGCCGGTCTGGGTGTCGATCCGGTTGTCCAGGCTGGACAGGGTGCCGGTGGCCAGCAGCTGGCGCTCGTCGCGGTCCCAGGCCTGCACCGCCAGCGCCGCCTTGCCGCCGCGCTGGACCGCCGCAGCCACCGCGGCCACCACCGTTTCGGGCAGGGCGAAGACCACGCTGATCGGCCGGGTCTGGGTGATGGTGACGATGCCGTCCGCATCACCGCTGCGCACCAGGTTGCCCACGTCCACGCTGCGCAGGCCCACGCGCCCGTCGATGGGCGCGACGATGCGCGTGTACTCCAGTTGCAAGCGGGCTTCATCGACCGCGGCCTGGTCGCTCTCGCGCCGGCCCTCGAACTGCCGCACCTGCGCCTGCAGGTTGGCCACGTCCTGGGCCGACACGTAATTGCCGCCGGCCAGGTCGCGGTAACGCTGCAACTGGATCCGGGTGTTTTCCAGCTCGGCCAGGTTCTGCTTCTGCTGGCCGATCGCATGCGCCAGCTGGATCTTGAACGAGGCCGGGTCGATCTGCGCCAGCAGCTCGCCGGCGCGCACCCGCTGGCCTTCGTCGAAGGCCACCCGCAGCAGCTCGCCCTCCACCCGCGAACGCACCGTGACCGTGCGCAAGGGGGTGACGGTGCCCAGTGCCTTGAGCTCCACCTCCAGCGGGCCGCGCTCGGCCAGGGCCACCCGGACCGGCGTGGGCGGGCGCTCGCCGCCCCAGCCGCCGCCGCTGCCGTCCGGGGCGGCATCCCCGCCGCTGCATGCGCGCCAGGTCAGCAGCACGGCCAGGCACAGGCCGACCAGGATGAGGAGTTTCACGGAGCGGGGGATGCGGGTCATGGACGATCGGATTCAGGGGGGAGGGCGTGCGGCCGCAGTGCCCGGCCGCAGTGCAGCGGTCGACATTGCCGGTGGGAACAGGGTGTGGAAGCGCCGCAGACCCGTGCGAGCGGTCCCGGGCAGCGCTGATATGAATGACCAGATGATACGGAAACAGTTCCCGGCCACCGTGTGACGTTGGTCATGGATGGGCGACGGCGGGCATGGAGATGCGGGCCATGCGGGGCATGGCAGCCGGGCGGTGATCGACGGCCGTGCCGGCCGGGCCGCGGGCCGCGACGGGAGGGCGGGTTTCCCCGGCGGCGCGGTTTCGCTAGAATTGCAGGCTTACCTCGCCATCCCGGCGACTGGGCAACACCGAAAACACCATGGTCAAGATCCGTCTTACCCGCGGCGGCGCCAAGAAGCGCCCCTTCTACCACATCATCGTCACCGACTCGCGTGCAGCCCGTGATGGCCGCAACATCGAGCGCGTGGGCTATTACAACCCGGTCGCCCAGGGCGGCGAGCAGCGCGTCGTGCTGGACGTGGCCCGGGTCGACCACTGGGTCGGCAATGGCGCGCAGATGACCGACAAGGTCCGCAACCTCTACAAGGATGCGGTCAAGGCCCAGGCCGCGGCGGCCTGATCGGCCAGGCCGCCGGCATCAGCGGCGGCCCTCCCGACATGCATGACGAAGAGCGCCCCACCGCGTCGCAGAAGCAGGTTCTTCTGGGCAGGGTGATGGGCGCCTTCGGCGTGCGCGGCGATGTCAGGCTCGAGTCCTGGACCGAGCCGCGCGCACGCATTTTCAGCTACCAGCCGTGGATCCTGCGTGCGCCCTCCGGCGCGGAGCGCGAGTTGCGCGATGCGCGCGGCCGCGACACCGGCAAGCACGTGGTCGCCACGCTGCCCGGCTGCGAGGACCGCGATGCGGCCGAGGCCATGCGCGGCACCGAGATCTGGGTCGCGCGCGACGCCCTGCCGCCACCGGCGCCCGGCGAGTACTACTGGGTGGACCTGGAAGGGCTGCGGGTGGTCACGGTCGAGGGCGTGGACCTGGGCCAGGTCTCGCACCTGCTGTCCACCGGCGCCAACGACGTGCTGGTGGTGCGCGGCGAGCGCGAGCGCATGCTGCCCTTCGTCCAGCCCGATTACGTCAAGGCGGTGGATTTCGACACCGGTACGATCACGGTGGACTGGGATCCCGAGTTCTGACCACCGCCCCATGCGCATCGACATCGTCAGCCTGTTCCCCGAGTTCGTCGAGCAGTGCGCCGGCTTTGGCGTGACCGGCCGCGCACGCGAGCGCGGGCTGCTGTCGCTGCATGGCTGGAACCCGCGCGACCACGCCGACGGCAATTACCGCAAGGTCGACGACCGCACCTTCGGTGGCGGACCGGGCATGGTGATGCTGGTCGAGCCGCTGCGCCGCTGCCTGCAGGCCATGCGCGCGGACGATCCGCGGCCAGCGCACGTGGCCTACCTCACCCCGCAGGGGCGCCGGCTGGACCAGGCGCGGGTGCGTGAGCTGGCCGCATTGCCGCGGCTGGCGCTGCTGTGCGGGCGCTATGAGGGGATCGACGAGCGCCTGGTCCAGGCCGAGGTCGACGAGGAGATTTCCCTGGGCGACTACGTCCTGTCCGGCGGCGAGCTGGCGGCGGCGGTGGTGGTGGACGCGGTGGCCCGGCTGCAGGAAGGCGCGCTGAACGACGCCGGCTCGGCCGAGCAGGACAGCTTCGAGGATGGGCTGCTGGATTGCCCGCATTTCAGCCACCCGGTCGAGCATGCCTACGGTACCGTGCCGGAGGTCCTGCGCTCGGGCAACCACGCGGCGATCGCGCGCTGGCGCCGGCAGCAGGCCCTGGTCCGGACCTGGCAGCGGCGCCCGGACCTGCTCCAGGGCCGCGTGTTGTCGGCGGCCGATCGCAGGCTGCTGGACGAGGGCCTGCAGCCGCCGGCCACCGATCCGGTGGCCTGATTCCGCGCCTGCCGGTCCCGATCCAGCAATCGCTAGCCATGGCCCGCTGGGCGGGCTAGAATGCCGGGTTCCTGTGGGCCAGCGGCCCGGCCGGGTGACCGGCGGCAGGATCCAGAACAACAAACGCGCAGCGCGATCCTGCGACTGCGTCAGCCCGAGTTGTCGAGACGACACGCCCACCCGAACCAAGAGTCGGCCACCATGAGCAAGTTGAACAAGTCAATCGTCGCGGAGTTCGAATCCGCCCAGATCACCCGCGAACTGCCGCATTTTGCGCAGGGCGATACCGTCGTGGTGAACGTCAAGGTCAAGGAAGGCAACCGCGAGCGCGTGCAGGCCTACGAGGGCGTGGTCATCGCGACCAAGAACGCCGGCCTGAACTCTGCCTTCACCGTGCGCAAGATCTCGCATGGCCACGGCGTGGAGCGCGTGTTCCAGACCCACAGCGCCACCATCGACTCGGTCCAGGTGAAGCGTCGCGGCAAGGTCCGCGCCGGCAAGCTGTACTACCTGCGTGGCCTGGAAGGCAAGGCTGCCCGCATCAAGGAAGACCTGGCCGCCGTGGCCAAGGCCAAGGCCGAGAAGGCCGCCGGCTGATCGGCGCTCGCCGGATTCCGGATGCACCCGCAACGGCCGCCCTCGGGCGGCCGTTCGCGTTTGCGGCATTCCTGCTCCGTCCTCTTGATCGGCTGGCTGCCGCCTCCATCTTTCGGCCATGACCACCACGACGCCAGCATCGGACCCGCAGGTCAGCGTGCGCCTGGATGTCTGGCTGTGGGCGGCGCGTTTCTTCCGCACCCGTAGCCTGGCGCGGCAGGCGGTGGAAACCGGCAAGGTCGAGGTCGGCGGGCAGCGGCCCAAGCCCTCGCGCGCGGTGCGGGTGGGCGAGGTGCTGCGGGTCATCCGCGGCGAGGAAACCTTCGAGCTGGAAGTGCTTGGCCTCAGCGATACCCGCGGCCCGGCGCCGGTGGCGCAGGGGCTGTACGCCGAAAGCGGGCAGTCCAGGGCCGCGCGCGAGCAGCAGCGGCTGCAGCGGGCTGCGATGCGCGATGGTTACCGTCCGCCTGAACATCGTCCGGACAAGCGCGCCCGGCGCCTGATCCAGGCCCTGGGTGATATCGACGCGACCTGAGGCACCCTGACTTCCGTCGTCCAGCGAAGAACGCGGCGACATGAAGCTCGATTTGCCCAGGCGCGATCGCTGACACCGACGATTCGGCCCGACGTGCAGGGGGCGGGTGCATCGCCGCCCGGAGTCCGGGCGGCGCGTGTCCTGGCCTATTCCCGGCCTATTCCTGGCCCAGGCTGTTGGGCGACTGCTCGGCGGCGAATGCTCCGAGCTTGCGCAGGGACGCTTCCACGCCTGCGCCGTAGGCCGGGTCGGCCTTGCTGCAGTTGTCCACGTGGCGGCGCTTGATGAAGTCCGGCGCATCGCCCATCGCGCGGGCGGTGTTGTCGAACAGCACCTGCTGCTGGGCCGGGCTCATCAGCCGGAACAGATCGCCCGGCTGCTTGTAGTAGTTGGAGTCGTTGTCGCGGAAATCCCACCAGTCCGCATCGCCGTTGATCTTCAGCGGCGGCTCGCGGAACTGCGGCTGTTCCTGCCACTGGTTGAAGCTGTTGGGCTCGTAGTGCGGCAGGCGGCCGTAGTTGCCATCGGCGCGGCCAACGCCGTCGCGGTGGTTGCTGTTGACCGGGCAGCGCGCGGCGTTGACCGGGATCTGGTGGTAGTTCACGCCCAGCCGGTAGCGCTGCGCGTCGGCGTAGTTGAACAGGCGCGCCTGCAGCATCTTGTCCGGCGAAGGAGCAATACCCGGCACCAGGTTGGACGGCGCGAACGCGCTCTGCTCGACGTCGGCGTGGAAGTTCTCCGGATTGCGGTTGAGCTCGAACTCACCGACCTCGATCAGCGGGTAGTCGCCCTTCGGCCACACCTTGGTCAGGTCGAACGGGTGGTAGGGCACCTTCTCCGCGTCGGTTTCGGGCATGACCTGGATGTACATCTTCCACTTCGGGAAGTCGCCGCGCTCGATCGCCTCGAACAGGTCGCGCTGGTGGCTCTCGCGGTCGTTGCCGATGATGTCGGCGGCCTCGGCGTCGGTCAGGTTCCTGATGCCCTGCTGGGTGCGGAAGTGGAACTTCACCCAGAAGCGCTCGCCCTGGTTGTTCCAGAAGCTGTAGGTGTGCGAACCGAAGCCGTGCATGTGCCGGTAGCTGGCCGGGATGCCGCGGTCGCTCATGACCACGGTGACCTGGTGCAGGGCTTCGGGCAGCAGGGTCCACCAGTCCCAGTTGTTGGTGGCCGAACGCATGTTGGTGTGCGGATCGCGCTTGACCGCCTTGTTGAGGTCGGGGAACTTGCGCGGGTCGCGGATGAAGAACACGGGGGTGTTGTTGCCCACCATGTCCCAGTTGCCTTCCTCGGTGTAGAACTTCAGCGCGAAGCCGCGGATGTCGCGCTCGGCGTCGGCCGCGCCGCGCTCGCCGGCCACGGTGGTGAAGCGGGCGAACATCTCGGTCTTCTTGCCCACCGACTCGAAGATCTTCGCGCGGGTGTACTTCGTGATGTCGTGGGTGACGGTGAAGGTGCCGAACGCGCCCGAACCCTTGGCGTGCATGCGCCGCTCCGGGATCACCTCGCGCACGAAGTTGGCCAGCTTCTCGTTGAGCCACACGTCCTGCGACAGCAGCGGGCCGCGCGGGCCGGCGGTCAGGCTGTTCTGGTTGTCCGGCACCGGGGCGCCAAACTGGGTGGTCAGGTGGGTGACAGGGCACTTCTTGTCGGATGGCTTGCTCATGGCTGGCTCCTGCGCAGGTAATTGCGGATCAAGGATATCGACAGGCTCTGGATTAGTTAAATCGAATAAAGAGAACCTATCGATAGGCAAACACGATCAGTCGGCTGCGGCCTCGATCGGCCGTCGGGATCGCGCCGGCCGGCCTGCGGAGGGGGGCCGGGCGCGTCGGTTCAGCGCTTGCCGCCGAGCAGGCCGCCCCCGATCTTGAGCAGGTCGCCCAGGCCGAGCTGTCCGTCGCCGTCCTGGTCCAGCACTGCGCCGAGCAGGCCGCCGCCCACGCCACCCTGCTGGCGCACCTGCTGCTGTTCCTGGCCGAGGATCGAGCCCAGCAGGCCGGCGCTGGGGCTGGCGCCGGCAGCGGCACCCTGGCCCTGGAACATTTGCCTGGCCAGGAATGCCAGCACGATCGGCGCCAGGATCTTCAACAACTGGCCGGCCTTGTCGCCACCCAGGCCGGTGGCCTGGCCCAAGGCGGCCTCGGCGCGCGGCTGCTGTCCGCCCAGCACGTGGCCGAGGATGCCGGCGCCATTGGTCTGCCGGCTCTGGGTGCCGCCGAGCACTGCGCCGAGCAGGCCGCCCAGGTCCGGGCCGCCGGAGAAATCGTTCTGCAGCGCGCCGAACAGGGCCTGGGCCCCCTGCGGCTGGCTGGCGTTGCGGCCCAGCGCGCCCAGCAGCAGCGGCAACGCCGCGCTGACCGCGCCGGCGGTCTGGGCCTGGCCGACGCCGAGCTGCTGCGAGATCTGCTGCAGGGGCGCGCCGGACAACTGGGCGAACAACTGATCGGTCAGGGTGCTGCTCACGGAACTCTCCTTGGTCGTTGCCCGCGGGTGCGGGTGCCCAATGTAGCGCTCCGGACGACCGCCGGCTCGCAGCGTGGCATCGGGTGGCGGTTATGCTGCCGATTCCCCGCCGGAGCCGTCGCATGAGCGTGCGTGCCACCCGCCTGCTGCAACTGCTGGACCAGCTGCGCCGCCGGCGCACGCCGGTGCGTGGCGCGCAGCTTGCCGAAGTGCTGGAGGTCAGCCTGCGCACCGTGTACCGCGATATCGAGGCGTTGCGCGGGCAGGGCGCGGTGATCGACGGCGACCCGGGCGTGGGCTATCGCCTGCGCCCGGGCTTCATGCTGCCGCCGATGATGTTTTCGGCCGAGGAACTGGAGGCCCTGGCCCTGGGCGCGCGCTGGGTCGCAGCCCATGCCGACCCGGAGCTGGCCGCCGCCGCCGGCCAGGCGGTGGACCGGATCACCGGGGTACTGCCGGGCGAGCTGCGCCTGCAGGTGGAAACCTCCGGCCTGTTTGCCCCGGACTGGAACACGGTTGCGCCCGAACCCTGGTTGCCGCTGCTGCGCCGTGCGATCCGCGAGGGCCGGGTGCTGCGCATGCGCTACCGCGATGGCAAGGACCAGGTCAGCGAGCGGGTGGTGTGGCCGTTCGCGATGGCGTTCCTGGCCGACATGCGCCTGCTTGCGGCCTGGTGCGAGGCACGCGCGGATTTCCGCCATTTCCGCGCCGACCGGGTGCTGGCCCTGGAGGACACCGGCCGGCGCAGCCCGGAGCCGCGCCATCGCCTGCTGCGCCGCTGGCGCGCCACGCACCAGCCAGGCGCGACGGTCGATTGCTGCTGACAGCGGCTGTCAGCAGCGGCGCCACACACTGCAGCCTCCTTCCCGCACCGGAGCGTGCCGTGACCGAAAGCCTGACCTTCTACACCCACCCCATGTCCCGTGGCCGCATCACCCGCTGGATGCTGGAGGAAACCGGCCTGCCCTACGAAGAGGTGGTGCTGGACTTCGATACTTCGATCAAGTCGCCCGAGTACCTGGCGCTCAATCCGATGGGCAAGGTCCCGGCGATCCGCCATGGCGACACGGTGGTCACCGAAAACGCGGCGGTGTGCGCCTACCTGGCCGAGCTGGTGCCGGACAAGCGCCTGGCGCCGGCGGCCGGCTCGCCCGGACGCGGCAGCTATTACCGCTGGATGTTCTTCCTGGCCGGGCCGGTGGAGTCGCTGGTCACGGCCAAGCTCGCCGGTGCGCTGGGCGTCGCGCGCAGCGCCGGCTACGGCCGCGAGGAGGATGTGCTGCGCACCCTGGAACAGGCGGTGGCCGGCAAGGAGTTCCTGGACGGCGACCACTTCACCGCGGCCGACCTGCTCATGGCGTCCTTCCTCGGCTACTACATGATGATCGGCGCGATCGAGAAGAACCCCGTGTTCGAGGCCTATGCCGCGCGCCATGCACAGCGCCAGGCGGCGCTGGTGGCCAACGCCCGCGATGACGCGCTGGCAGCGACGCTCGCCGCCGCCTGACCGCGACCACCCGCCGGCTACAGCAGCGACTTCAGCCGGTACAGCGCTTCCAGCGCCTGTTTCGGGCTCAGTTCATCCGGATCCAGCGCGGCCAGGGCTTCCTGCGCCGCCGATGGCGCGGCGGCGAACAGGCCGATCTGCTGTGGTGCGTCCAGCGCCTGGGGCGCCATCTGCGCCGCGTGGGTCTGGCGCCCGCGTTGCTCCAGTTCGGACAGCCGGCGCCGGGCCTGGGCCAGGGTCGCCCTGGGCAGGCCGGCCAGTGCGGCCACCTGCAGGCCGAAGCTGCGGTCTGCCGCGCCATCCTTGACCGCGTGCATGAACACCAGCGCATCGCCGTGCTCCACCGCATCCAGGTGCACATTGGCGATGCCGCTGCCGGGCGTGGCCAGCGCGGTCAGCTCGAAGTAGTGGGTGGCAAATAACGTCCAGCAGCGGTTGACCGTGGCCAGGTGGCCGGCCACCGCGTCGGCCAGGGCCAGGCCGTCGTAGGTGGAGGTGCCGCGGCCGATCTCGTCCATCAGCACCAGCGAATGCTCGGTGGCGTGGTGCAGGATGTAGCTGGTCTCGGCCATCTCCACCATGAAGGTGGACTGGCCGCGGGCCAGGTCGTCGCCGGCACCGATGCGGGTGAGGATGCGGTCGATCGGGCCGATCTGCGCGCGCGCGGCCGGCACGAAACTGCCGATGTGGGCCAGCAGCACGATCAGCGCGTTCTGGCGCATGTAGGTGCTCTTGCCGCCCATGTTCGGGCCGGTGATCACCAGCATGCGTCGCGGCACGACCTCGGGGTTGTCGGCGCTTTCGGCGTGCAGGAGCAGGTCGTTGGGCTCGAACGGCTCCTCGCGCACGGCCTCCACCACCGGATGCCGGCCGCGCTCGATGCGCAGGCAGGGCGAATCCACCAGCTGCGGCTGCGACCAGTCCAGCGCCTGGGCGCGCTCGGCGAAGCCGGCCAGTACGTCCAGCTCGCTCAACGCGGCCGCGCAGCGCTTGAGCGGTTCGAGCCCGGCATTGAGCGCATCCAGCAGCGCCTCGTAGAGATACTTCTCGCGCGCCAGCGCCCGTTCGCGCGCCGACAGCACCTTGTCCTCGAACGTCTTCAGTTCCTCGGTGATGTAGCGCTCGGCGCCGGTCAGGGTCTGGCGCCGGGTGTAGTGCACCGGAGCCTTGTCCGCCTGTCCCTTGCTGATCTCGATGTAGTAACCGTGCACGCGGTTGTAGCCGACCTTGAGCGTGGCGATGCCGGTGGCCTGGCGCTCGCGCGTTTCAAGGTCGACCAGGAACTGGTCGGCGTGGGTGGACAGCCGCCGCAGTTCGTCCAGCTCGGCGTCATGGTCCTCGGCGATCACGCCACCGTCGGCCAGCTTCAGCGGTGGCTGCGCGGCCACTGCACTGGCCAGCAGGTGCGCGGTCTCGTCGTGCTGGCCCATCTCCGCGGCCAGCGCGGCCAGCCGCGGCGAATCCAGCGGGGCCAGCACTTCGCGCAGCGCCGGCAGCATCGCCAGGCCGTCGCGCAGGGTGGACAGGTCGCGCGGGCGTGCCGAGCGCAGCGCAACCCGGGTGAGGATGCGCTCGATGTCGCCCAGGCCGCGGAAGCGCTCGCGCAGGTCGGTATCGGCACCGCGTTCGATCAGGGTCGCCACGGCGTGGTGGCGCTCGCCCAGCACGCGGCGGTCGCGCAGCGGGCGGTGCAGCCAGCGTCGCAGCAGGCGCCCACCCATCGGGGTGATGGTGGAATCGAGCACGCCCAGCAGGGTGTGCCGGGTCTGGCCGTCCACCCGCGTATCCAGCTCCAGGTGGCGGCGGGTGGCCGCGTTCATCGCGATGGCTTCGCCGGCGGTTTCCACCGCAATCGAGGTCAGGTGTGGCAGGCGCTGCTTCTGGGTTTCCTCGACGTAGCCGAGCAGGGCGCCGGCCGCGCCCACGGCCAGCGGCTTGTCCTCGATGCCGAAGCCGGTGAGGTCGTGCAGGCCGAAGAAACGCAGCAACTGGCGGCGTCCGCTGTCGGGGTCGAACAGCCAGGGCGGGCGGCGCCGGCTGGCACCGGAGATACCCAGTGCAGGCCAGCCTTCCTCGTCCGGCAGCAGCAACTCGGCCGGCTCAAGCCGCGCCAGCTCGGCCAGCAGCGCGTCATCGCCCTGCACCTCGTTGACCATGAAGCGACCGCCGGCCAGGTCGGCCCAGGCCAGGCCGTAGCCGCGGCTTCTGTCGGATGTTGTGCCGCGCGCCACCGCCATCAGCAGGGTGTCGCGGCGCTCGTCCAGCAGCGCCTCGTCGGTGACCGTGCCGGGCGTGACCACCCGCACCACCTTGCGCTCGACCAGGCCCTTGCTGGTTGCCGGGTCACCGACCTGCTCGCAGATGGCCACCGATTCGCCCAGCGCCACCAGCCGCGCCAGATAGCCCTCATAGGCATGCACCGGCACACCGGCCATCGGGATCGGCGCGCCGCCGGAACTGCCGCGCTGGGTCAGGGTGATGTCGAGCAGCCGCGCGGCCTTGCGCGCGTCGTCGTAGAACAGCTCGTAGAAGTCACCCATGCGGAAGAACAGCAGCAGGTCCGGGTACTCGGACTTGGCTGCGAAGAACTGCTTCATCAGCGGGGTGTGTTCGGGCTGCGCGCCGCTCGGTTTGGCCATTGCGTGGTAGTCGGGACTGGGGGTCTGGCGCGCGCGGCGTGGCGGGCAGGCGCGGCAGGCCGTGGCCCGGTCCGTGCCTGGCGCGCGTCGTGATGGATCGTGGATTGTAAGGGGTAGGCGCGGCGCGGGTGGGCTGCTAGAGCATCCGCCGCAGCACCCCGTCCTTGCGCACGAAGTGGTGCCACAGGGCCATGCCCACGTGGCCGGTGCGGTGCCGGCCCCTTGCCATCGTGTGCTCAGCCGGCCGCGTCCGGGGTCAGCTTCAGCAGCCAGCCCTGGCCATTGCGGGCGCCATCCTCCAGCAGCCAGATCGCGCCGTCCGGGCCTTGCTCCACTTCGCGGATGCGGCGGCCCATGTCGAAGCGCTGGGCTTCGCGTGCGTTCTGGCCCTCGAACTCGACGCGCACCAGCGACATCGACGACAGGCCGCCGATGAAGCCGCTGCCCTTCCATGCCGGAAACAGGTCGCCGCTGTAGATGATGAAGCCGGCCGGTGAGATCACCGGCGTCCAGCTGATCACCGGGGCGCGGAATTCGGGCCGGGTGGCGTGGTCGGGGATCGGCGTGTCGTCGTAGTGGTTGCCGTCCGATACCACCGGGTAGCCGTAGTTCTGGCCCGGCTCGATCAGGTTCAACTCGTCGCCGCCCTTGGGTCCCATCTCGTGCGCCCACAGCTGGCCGTCGGCGGCGAATGCCACGCCCAGGATATTGCGGTGGCCCAGGCTCCAGACCTGCGCGGCCACGCCGCCCTGGTCGGCGAAGGGATTGCCCTCGGCCGGGGTGCCGTTGTCATTGAGGCGCACGATCTTGCCCAGGTTGCCGGCCATGTCCTGGGCCGGGTCGAACTCCTTGCGCTCGCTGGAACTGATGAACAGCTTGCCGTCGGGCGCGAACGCGATGCGGTAGCCGAAATGGCCGTCGCCACTTTTCTTCGGGGTCTGCCGCCAGATCACCTCCAGGTCCTGCAAGGCACCGCCGCCGGCATCGTCCAGGGCCAGCCTGGCCCGCGCCACGGCCGCGCCTAGGCCGGTGTCATCGCGCTCGACGTAGCTGATGTAGATCCATTGGTTGTCGGCGAACTGCGGGTGCAGGACCACATCGCCCAGGCCGCCCTGGGCCACGTGCTCGACCGCCGGCACGCCGCTGATGGTGCCGGTGCTGTTGGCGGCCGGGTCGTAGAGCTTGAGCGTACCGCCCATCTCGGTCACCAGCAGGCGGCCGTCGGGCAGGAAGGTCATCGCCCAGGGCGAATCGAACCGGGCGATTTCGGCGGTGCTGAAGCTGGTGGTGGCATCGGTGGATGCAGCGGTGTCGGTGGCGGGCGCCGCCGCGATGTCGTCCTGGTCCGGCGCCGGGGTGCCGCCGCAGGCCGCCAGCAGGACGGTGGTGATAGCGGTGAGCAGGATGTGCCTGATCGGAGCCATGATCGTTCCTTTGGCGCGGTGCGCCGATAGGAGGGGCCGGCCGAGGATAGCCCGCAGGGCGGCAGCGGGTCGTCACGGGCCCGGGCGTGGCTGTAATAGTCTCCGGCGGCGGTCGGGCCGATAGTGGGCGGCATGGAACACGACCACCATCACGCCGATCACGGCCATGCCCACGCCGGGCACCACCACGGTCCCGGTGGGCATACCCACGTGCCGTCGGAAATCCGCTACGAGAAGCCCTTGTGGTGGGCACTCGGCCTGACCGCCACGGTGCTGCTGGCCGAGATGGCCGGCGCGTGGCTGACCAACAGCCTGGCATTGCTGTCCGATGCGGCGCACATGGCCACCGATACCCTTGCCCTGGCCATCGCCCTGATCGCGGTGCGCCTGGCACGGCGGCCACCGGATGCGCGCCGCACCTACGGCTATGTGCGTTTCGAGGCGCTGGGCGCACTGGCCAACGGCGGCCTGCTGTTCGTGCTGGCCGGCTACATCCTGTGGGAGGCGGTGCACCGGTTCCGTTCGCCGGTTCCCGTTGCCAGCTGGGGCATGCTCGGGGTGGCTGTCATCGGGCTGGCCTGCAACCTGGTGGCGATGCGGCTGCTGCACGCCGGCAGCGGCCAGAGCCTGAATCTCAAGGGCGCCTACCTGGAAGTGTGGAGCGACATGCTGGGGTCGGTTGCGGTGATCGTGGCGGCCATCGTGATCGGCCTGACCGGCTGGCTGTGGGTCGACCCGCTGCTGGCGGCGCTGATCGGGCTGTGGGTCCTGCCGCGCACCTGGGTGCTGGTGCGCGAAGCGCTCAATGTGCTGATGGAAGGCGTGCCGCGCGGGGTGGACCTGGCGGTGCTGCGCGGTGACCTGCAGGCCCATCCGCGGGTGGTGGGCCTGCATGACCTGCATGTATGGGCCCTGGCCTCGAGCACCCCGGCGCTGACCGCGCACGTGGTGATGGACGGTGACGGCGACGCGGTGGCCGTGCGCCGCGAACTGGAAGGCATGCTGGTCCAGCGCCATGGCATCCGCCACGTGACCTTGCAGATGGAAAGCGAGAATGAGGCGCAATGCACGGGTTGCGCGAACGATGCATGAGCGCCCGGGTGCGCTCCATCCCAAAACCTGCATGGGCGTATCGCCGCAATGCAAGATGCGGCAAGCCCGAAAGCTGATAACGTCCAAGGTCATGCAACACACGTAAATGCATCTGCCGTCACATTGCGAGGGGAGGTGGTCATGACTAGTGGGACGCTGCAACACACCGCATTGGCGATTGCCGTGATCGCTGCCTTGTCCAGCCTGGCCGCCGCGCCTTCGGCGCAGGCACAGGAGGCCGGCGCGGGCGAGGCCCCGCGCAGCGAGGAGCCGGTCACCCTGTCGGGCCTCACCGTCACCGCGCAGAAGCGCGAGCAGGCACTCCAGGAAGTGCCCATCGTGGTCAACGTACTGGGCGAACAACTGTTGCAGGACACAGGCGTGCGCGACATCAAGGACCTGCAGGTCCTGGTCCCGGGCCTGACCGTCACCAGCACCCAGAGTGCGGCGCAGACCACCGCACGCATCCGCGGCATCGGCACGGTGGGCGACAACGCCGGCCTGGAGTCCTCGGTGGGCGTGGTCATCGACGGGGTGTACCGGCCGCGCAACAGTGTCGGCTTCACCGACCTGGGCGAGCTGGAGCGGATCGAGGTGCTCAAGGGCCCGCAGGGCACGGTGTTCGGCAAGAACACCTCCGCGGGCGTCATCAACGTGGTGACCCGCAAGCCCAGTTACACCCAGAGCGCGGAGGGCGAGGTCACCGTGGGCAACCATGGCGCGCTGGGTGTGTCCGGCGCCTACAACGACGCCCTTGGCGAGAACTCCGCCATGCGCATCTACGCGGCCAAGCGCAAGCGCGATGGCGTGGACGAGGTGCGCACCGGCGCCGGCCCGCGCCAGGAAACCCGGGACGGCGACCAGAACTTCCACACCCTGCGCGGGCAGTTGCTGTGGGAGCCCTCGGACAACGTGGAGGTCAACCTTGCAGCCGACTACGCCAGCCGCGAGGAGAACTGCTGCGTTACCGTCACCACCCATCGCGGGCCGACTGCGGCCATCATCAATGCGCTCACGCCAGGGGGCGAGGGCGTCATCGCCGCGCCAGACCTGGAGCGGCGCCTGGCCTATGCCAACCGCAGCACCGAACAGGACATCAAGGACAAGGGTGTCCAGGCCGAGGTGAACTGGACCACGCCCTGGGCCGGCGATGCGGTGCTGACCTCCATCACCGCGTGGCGCGACTGGCAGGCCATCAACGGCCTGGACTTCGACTACAGCGCCGCCGATGTCCTGTATCGCGCGCCGGACGAGGACGAGTCGCTGACCAAGTTCACCACCTTCAGCCAGGAGCTGCGGCTGACCGGGTCCAGCGAGCGGATCGACTGGATGGTGGGCCTGTTCTACTCCGACGAGGACCTGGACCGCAACGAAAGCTACCGCTTTGGCCCGGCCTATGAGCCCTACCTGTCGAGCCTGGTCGGCAGCCAGGTGCTGGCTGGCGTCGCCGCGCAACTGGCGCCGCTTGGCCTGAGCGTGAACCAGGCCGGCCCGGCCACCTTCCTGTCGCAGGTCAGCGGCCGTCCGTTCGGCAGCAACTACACCGGGCTGGCTGCGCTTGACCGCCACGAACAGAACGCACGCAGCACCGCGATCTTCACCAACAATACTTGGCATGCCACCGATGCCCTGGACGTGACCGTGGGCCTGCGCTACACCCACGAGAAGAAGGAGCTGCGCTCGGCCTATACCAATCCCAACGGCAGCGTCGCCTGTGCAGCCACCCTGGCCAACCCCGCAGCGCGGGTGGGCGGGGCGCTGGCCCAGCGCATCAACGGCTTCTCCACCCTGCCGGCGCCACTGCAGCAGCAACTGCTGGGCGGCCTGGTGCCGGCCGTTGCGCCCTCGATCGCCGGTTACATGTGCCTGCCGTGGGCCAACATCGCCCATCACGGACGCAACGTGGACCAGTCGCGCACCGAGAAGGAGTGGTCGGGAACGCTGAAGCTGGCCTACAACTGGTCCGACGACGTGATGACCTACCTGTCGGCCGCGCGCGGCTACAAGGCGGGCGGTTTCAACCTGGACCGGGTGCAGTCGTCCGATGGCCTGTCCAGCGGCACCCAGGGCATCACGCCGGTGGACGACACCTCGTTCCCGGGCGAGTTCGTGGACAGCTACGAGCTGGGCGCCAAGACCACCTGGGCCGATGGCAACCTGCTGTTCAACGTGGCGCTGTTCCACCAGACCTACGAAGACTTCCAGCTCAACAGCTTCCTCGGCACCAGTTTCGTGGTGCGCTCCATCCCCGAGGTCGTGTCCCGCGGCGTGGACGCCGAGCTGATGTGGCAGACCGGCCTGCGCGGGCTGTCCTTCCAGGGCGGCTTCACCTACGCCGAAACCGAGTACGGCGACGACCTGCTGCCGGACGCGGACCTGGCGCTGTTGCCGGGCAACCAGATGAGCTTCGCGCCCAAATGGTCGGGCAATGCCTCGGTCACCTACGGGTGGGACATCGGCGGCAGCCTGCAGGGGCGGTTCAACGTCGGCGCCAAGTACATGTCCGATTACAACACCGGCTCGGACCTGGACCCGCAGAAGGCGCAGGATTCCTTCACCCTGGTCAATGCGCGCCTTGGCTTCGGTGCCCGCGACCAGCGCTGGATGCTGGAATTCTGGGGCCAGAACCTGACCGACGAGACCTACAAGCAAGTCGGCATCGATGCACCGATCCAGGCCGGCTCGTGGAATGCCTTCCTCGGTGCGCCGCGCCTGTACGGCGTGACCCTGCGCGTGCGCTACTGAGGCTGACGCCGCGCATCGCCCCCGGCGGTGCGCGGCGCCATCGCGGATCGGCCGGAGCGGGCCGGCTGCGGTGGCATGTCCGCGCGCGCGCCATGTCCGCGCGCGCGCGGTGGAGACAGCCGCTGGCGTTTGGGCTACAACGGATGTCTCCCCGTCGTGTCCCGCATCGATGACGATTCCCACCAACGCTCAGCTGTATGCCCAGGCCCAGGCCCTGGGCGAACGCCTGCGCGCCTCGCGCGACAGCCTGGTCACCGCCGAAAGCTGCACCGGTGGCTGGATCGCCAAGTGCCTGACCGACATCCCCGGTTCGTCGGACTGGTTCGACTGTGGCCTTGTGGTGTACAGCTACGAGGCCAAGCAGGGCCTGCTCGGGGTGCACCCGCAAACCCTGGAGGAACACGGCGCGGTCAGCCGCGAAACCGCCATCGAGATGGTCTCCGGTGCGCTGGTCAAATCCGGTGCCAGCGTGGCGGTGGCGGTGACCGGCATCGCCGGCCCGGGCGGCGGCAGCGAAGGCAAGCCGGTGGGCACCGTTTGGATTGCATGGAAGCGGCGTGGCGGATACGCGCATGCCCGGATGTTCAATTTCGACGGCGACCGCGAGGCGGTGCGACGCCGCACCGTCGGCCAGGCCCTGACCGGCATCGAGGAATTGCCGCCGTGAGCATGGAGCCGGTCGCGGACACAGGGGTCGGCAGGAGCCACGTGCGCGCCTCCGGCCTGCGGCTGCCACCGGGGGCTCCGTGATGTGGGAGACCCTGGGCACCGTCCGCGATCTGGGACGCCTGCAGGAGATCGCCTCGGTCCTGATCCGCTACGGTTTTGGCGACCTGGTGCGTCGCGTCGGCCTGGCCGGCACGCTGGAAAAGGCGGGGCGCCTGCTGCACTGGCACGATCCCGAGGCCATGGCCCACATGGCGCCACCGGAGCGCGTGCGCCGCGCGCTGGAGGAACTGGGGCCGAGCTTCGTCAAGCTCGGCCAGGTGCTGGCCACCCGCGTGGACCTGCTGCCCCCGGAATGGATATCCGAACTGGGCAAGCTGCAGAACGCCGTGCCTGCGCTGCCGTTCGAGCGGGTGCGCCCGCAACTGGTCGAGGACCTGGGCGCCGAGCCGGAAGAGGTGTTCGCGCGCCTGGACCAGACTCCGCTGGCTGCGGCTTCGCTGGCGCAGGCCCACCGCGCCTGGCTGGCCGACGGCACGGCGGTGGTGCTGAAGATCCGTCGCCCCGGGATCCGCGATACCGTCGAGGCCGACCTGCGCCTGCTGGCGCGGCTGGCCGACATCGTGCAGGCGCGCGCGCCGGACCTGCGTCGCTACCGGCCGGCGCAGGTGGTCCATGAGTTCACCCAGTCGTTGCGCCGCGAGCTGGACTTTGCCGCCGAGTGCCGCAACGCCGAGCGCATCGCCGCCAACTTCGCCGGCCACGGCGGAATCCTGGTGCCGCGCGTGCACTGGCAGTGGACCTGCGAACGGCTCAACGTGCAGGACTTCGTGGACGGCATCCCCGGTGGCGACCTGGCCGCCGTGGACGCCGCCGGCCTGGACCGTCGCCGCCTGGCCAGGGACGGTGCCGGCATCGTCTTGAAGATGGTGCTGGAGGACGGCTTCTTCCACGCCGATCCGCACCCGGGGAACATCTTCTACCTGGCCGATGGCCGCATCGGCGTGATCGACTTCGGCATGGTCGGGCGGGTGTCCGAGCGCCGCCGCTTCCAGATCGTGCAGTTGCTCCATGGCCTGGTCGCACGCGAAGCCGGCGTGGTCAGTGACGTCCTGCTGGAATGGGGCGAGGGCGCCGGCGAGCTGGACGAATCCAGACTGCATGCCGACATCGGCGCCTTTGTCGACCAGTACCGCGGCGTGCCGCTGAAAGACCTGCGCATGGCCACCATGCTCGGCGACGTGACCGCCATCCTGCGCGAACACGGGCTGAGCCTGCCGCCGGACCTGGCGCTGATGATCAAGGCGTTCCTCACCCTGGAAGGCCTGGGCCGGCAACTGGACCCGGCCTTCGACATGGCGGGTGCGGCACGTCCCTACGTGGAGCGTGCGCTGCTCGCGCACTGGTCTCCCGGCGCGCTGCTGCGGCGCGGCCGACGCACCGCGCTGCAGGCGCTGGACCTGGCGGTGGACATGCCGCGCGAGTTGCGCCGGCTGCTGCGCGCGGCCCGCCGCGGGCGCCTGCACATGCAGATGGAGGTGACCACGCTCAAGGCGTTCGGCGAGCAGGTCGACCGGTCCGCCAACCGGCTGACCATGGGCGTGGTCACCGCCGCGCTGGTGATCGGCTCGTCCATCGTCATGCACAGCGCCGGTGGCGGTGTCCCCAGCCGCTGGCTGCTGGTGCTGGGGGTTCTGGGCTTCGTCGGCGCTGCGGTGTGCGCGGTGTGGATCGTGCTGTCGATCTGGCGAAGCGGCCGGCGCTGACATCCGCGTCCAGGTGTTGCCGGCTCGTGGCAGGGGCAGCCGATGCTCCCTCCGCCCGGGCCATGCTTGCGGGGCAGGCTGGTTAGTAGTATTACTACTAACCATGGACCTGACCGATACCCAGCACGGCATCCTCGCCCTGATCGCCGAGCGCATCGAGACCGAAGGCATGCCGCCGTCGCAGGCCGAGATCGCCCGCGCCTTCGGCTTCAAGGGCGTGCGTGCGGCCCAGTACCACCTGGAGGCGCTGGAAGCGGCCGGGGCCATCGAGCGCCTGCCTGGCCGGGCCCGCGGCATTCGCCTGAAGGTGGCACCGGTGCCGCCGCAGGCCGAACTGGCGCTGTCCACGAGCTCCGCCGACGCGCTGCGCCTGCCGGTACTGGGCCGGGTTGCCGCCGGCACCCCCATCGGTGCCGATGTGCCGGCCGACCAGGCCGAGAGCTTCATCGTGCTCGATCGCGTGCTGTTCTCGCCGGCACCGGACTACCTGCTCAAGGTGCAGGGTGACTCGATGCGCGACGAGGGCATCTTCGACGGTGACCTGATCGGCGTGCACCGCACGCGCGAGGCCCGCTCCGGCCAGATCGTGGTGGCGCGGGTGGACGAGGAGATCACGGTCAAGCTGCTGAAGATCGGCAAGGACCGCATCCGCCTGCTGCCGCGCAACCCTGATTACGCGCCGATCGAGGTGCTGCCGGACCAGGACTTCGCCATCGAAGGCCTGTACTGCGGCCTGGTCAGGCCCAACCGCTGATGGCGCCGCGCCACGTCACACCGCATCGCATGGCGGCCTGGCGTGGCGCGGGGTTTTCCTACGCCAGGCCGGGTTGCATGACGATCAACCCGTACCGCGGCAGCGCCTAAGTTTCATATCCATGGCCGGTCGTCGCAGTCCTTGCGACCACGCCTTTGCAGAATCCGCCCGACATCACTGACACCCGAGGATACCCAGATGGACGAGAACAAGAAGCGCGCCCTTGCAGCTGCCCTGAGCCAGATCGAAAAGCAGTTCGGCAAGGGTTCGGTGATGCGCATGGGCGACCGTGTCATCGAGGCGGCCGAGGTGATTCCCACCGGCTCGCTGATGCTGGACATCGCCCTTGGCATCGGCGGCCTGCCCAAGGGGCGCGTGGTTGAAATCTACGGCCCCGAAGCGTCGGGCAAGACCACGCTGACCCTGCAGGCCATCGCCCAGTGCCAGAAGCAGGGCGGCACCGCCGCCTTCATCGACGCCGAACATGCGCTGGACCCGGTCTATGCGGCCAAGCTGGGCGTGAACGTCGACGACCTGCTGCTGTCGCAGCCGGACACCGGCGAGCAGGCGCTGGAGATTGCCGACATGCTGGTGCGCTCGAGCTCGGTCGACATCGTGGTGATCGACTCGGTCGCCGCGCTCACCCCCAAGGCCGAGATCGAAGGCGAAATGGGCGACCAGCTGCCCGGCCTGCAGGCCCGCCTGATGAGCCAGGCCCTGCGCAAGCTCACCGGCAACATCAAGCGCTCCAACACCCTGGTGGTCTTCATCAACCAGTTGCGCCACAAGATCGGCGTGATGATGCCGGGCCAGAGCCCGGAAACCACCACCGGCGGCAATGCGCTGAAGTTCTACGCCTCGGTACGCCTGGATATCCGCCGCATCGGTGCGATCAAGAAGGGTGACGAGATCATCGGCAACCAGACCAGGATCAAGGTGGTCAAGAACAAGATGGCGCCTCCGTTCAAGCAGGTGATCACCGAGATCCTGTACGGCGAAGGCATCAGCCGCGAAGGCGAACTGATCGACATGGGCGTGGACGCCAAGCTGGTGGACAAGGCCGGCGCCTGGTACAGCTACGGCTCCGAGCGCATCGGCCAGGGCAAGGACAACGCTCGCCAGTACCTGCGCGAGAACCCGGCAGTGGCGACCAGGCTGGAGTCCGAACTGCGCGAAAAGTTCCAGCCCGAACAGGCTGCGCGTGGTGAGGAAGGCGAGGGCGAGTAAGTCAACCTTGGCCGCGCCGGGCCATTGGAAGAACGGAAACGTCCCCGTCGCCGCGCTGTCAGTGGCGCAGCGGCGGGAACGGACCCTGAGGGCCAGGAGGGCAGGCGCCAAGGATGGCGCACACTCAAGTTTCCCGCGTCCGCAAGCTCCGGCGGGCGCCCGCATTCCCCGACATGAACCAGCCGCCCACCCGCAAGCCCCGTCCCCAGCCCACCCCGGTCCAGCGCGCATTGGGCCTGCTGGTACGGCGTGAGCATTCGCGCCGGGAACTGACCCGCAAGCTGGCGGCGCGCGGCGTCGATGCCGAGGATGCAGCCGCCGCGGTCGAGCGGCTGGCCGGCGAAGGCTGGCAGGACGACGCCCGTTTTGCCCGGTCCCTGGTGCGCAGCCGTGCCGCGTCCGGCTACGGGCCGCTCTATATCCGGGCCGAACTGGCGACCCATGGGCTGGCGGACGATGCGATCGCCGCCGCACTGGATACCTTCGAGGGCGACTGGACCGACGCGGCCCGCGACCTGGTCCGCCGCCGTTACGGCGAGACCGGGCCGGTCGACATGGCGCAGCGGCGCAAGGCGGCCGACCTGCTGGCCCGGCGCGGCTTCAGCGGCGACAGCATCCGCGCCGCCACCCGTTTCGACCCGTACGATTGATCCGCGCGCGCGGCATCGTGGCGCCGGGCTGAAGCCGGCCATCCACGCACACCCGCCGGCCAGCGGCCTCGGCCCGCGCTCTGCTACCCTTTGCAGGTTGGAATCCCGTGCCACCGGGCCGCTGGAAGGCGCACCCGGACCGGCCCCGTCCGCCCGCAGCAGCAGCCCAGATGACCGCCTCCACTCCGTATTCCACCGCCCGCATCCGCAGCGATTTCCTCGAGTTCTTCAAGGGCAAGGGTCACACCATTGTCCCGTCCGCCTCGCTGGTGCCCGGGAACGACCCGACCCTGCTGTTCACCAACTCGGGCATGGTCCAATTCAAGGACGTTTTCCTTGGTGCGGAGAAGCGCAGTTATGTGCGCGCGGCAGACGTCCAGCGCTGCCTGCGTGCCGGCGGCAAGCACAACGACCTCGATTCGGTGGGCTATACCGCGCGCCATCACACCTTCTTCGAGATGCTGGGCAACTGGTCTTTCGGCGACTACTTCAAGAAGGACGCCATCGCCTGGGCCTGGGAGTTGTTGACCAGGGTATGGAAGCTGCCTGCCGAGCGCCTGCTGGTCACCGTCTACCACGATGACGAAGAGGCCTATGCGCTGTGGCGCGACATGGTCGGCGTACCCGAGCACCGCATCATCCGCATCGGCGACAACAAGGGCGCGCCCTACGCCTCGGACAATTTCTGGCAGATGGCCGACACCGGCCCCTGCGGCCCGTGCACCGAGATCTTCTATGACCACGGTGCGCACATCGCCGGCGGCCCCCCGGGCTCGCCGGACGAGGACGGCGACCGCTTCATCGAGATCTGGAACCTGGTGTTCATGCAGTTCGACCGCCAGCCGGACGGCTCGCTGATCCCGCTGCCGGCGCCGTGCGTGGACACCGGCATGGGCCTGGAGCGGCTGGCGGCGATCCTGCAGCACGTACATTCCAACTATGAGATCGACCTGTTCCAGGCGCTGATCGGCCACGCCGCGCAGCTCACCGGCACCGCCGACCTGGAGAACAAGTCGCTGCGCGTGATTGCCGACCACATCCGCGCCAGTGCATTCCTGATCGTCGATGGCGTGCTGCCGTCGAACGAGGGCCGCGGCTACGTGCTGCGCCGGATCATCCGCCGGGCCCTGCGCCATGGCTGGATGCTGGGTGTGCGCGAATCGTTCTTCCACAAGCTGGTGGCGACCCTGGTCGCGCAGATGGGAGAGGCCTACCCGGAGCTGCCGGCGGCCCAGTCCACGGTCGAGCGCGCGCTCAAGGCCGAGGAGGAGCGCTTCGCCGAGACCCTCGACGCGGGCATGAAGATCTTCGAGGACGTCGCCTCGCGCGCCGCCGACGGCACGATCCCGGGCGTGGACGCGTTCCGCCTGTACGACACCTACGGCTTCCCGCTGGACCTCACCCAGGACATCGCCCGCGAGCGCGGCCTGACCGTGGACGTCGCCGGTTTCGACGCGTCGATGGAGCAGCAGCGCGAGACCGCGCGCGCGGCCGGCAAGTTCGGCGGCGGCGTGCAGTTGCCGGCCGACCTGGTCGCCACCCTGCAGCCGACCGCGTTCCTCGGTTACGATCAGCTGCAGGCCGGCGACCTCAAGGTCGTGGCGCTGCTGCGTGACGGCCGTCCAGTCGATGCGGCGCAGGCCGGTGCGGACGTCATCGTCCTCACCGACCGCACGCCGTTCTACGCCGAATCCGGTGGCCAGGTCGGCGATACCGGCACCCTGCATGCGGACGGCGTGCGCCTGGATGTCACCGACACCCACAAGTTCGCCGGCCAGTTCCACGGGCATTTCGCGCGCGTTGCCGAGGGTGAACTGAAGGTGGGTCAGGTGCTCGCCGGCAGTGTCGATGCAGGCCGCCGCACCACCATCGTGCTCAACCACTCGGCCACCCACCTGCTGCATGGCGCCCTGCGCGAGCTGCTCGGCACCCATGTGGCGCAGAAGGGTTCGCTGGTCGCGCCCGACCGCCTGCGCTTCGACTTCTCGCATTTCCAGCCGGTGGCGGCCGAAGAGCTGGGGCGGATCGAGCGCATGGTCAACGACGAGGTGCGCGCCAACCATCCGGTCGTAATCGAGCAGATGGACATGCAATCGGCGCTGGACATCGGCGCGATGGCATTGTTCGGCGAAAAGTATGGCGAGCGCGTGCGCGTTGTGAAAATGGGCGACTCGGTGGAGCTGTGCGGCGGCACCCACGTTGCCCGTACCGGTGACATCGGCCTGTTCAAGATCGTGTCCGAAGGCGGTGTGTCGGCCGGCGTGCGCCGGATCGAGGCGGTAAGCGGGCAGGGCGCGCTGGACCATGTCGGCTCCGAGGAACGCAGCCTGGACGCCGCCGCTGCCGCCCTGGGCGGCAGCCGTGCCGACGTGGCCGACAAGGCGCGTGCGCTGGCCGAGCGTATCCGCCGGCTCGAGCGCGAGGTCGAGTCGTTCAAGGCCAAGGCGGCAAGCAGCGCCGCCACCGACCTGGCCTCGGCCGCGGTGGAGGTGGGCGGGGTCAAGGTACTGGCCGCGCGCCTGGAGGGCATCGATGCCAAGGGCCTGCGCGAGGCGGTGGACCGGCTCAAGCAGCAGCTGGGCGACACCGTGGTGCTGCTGGCCGGCGCGCAGGATGGCAAGGTCGCGCTGGTAGCGGGCGTGAACGGCGCCGCAACGGGCAAGGTGAAGGCCGGCGAACTTCTGGCCCACGTGGCCGGTCGTATCAATGGCAAGGGCGGCGGTCGCCCGGACCTGGCCCAGGGTGGTGGCGAGGACGGGCCCGCCCTTGCGCTTGTCCTGGACGAGGTCACCGGGTGGGTCGCCCAGCGCATGCAGTGATGGCGTCTTCACGGCGACACGTGGAGGATTGACCCTTGCCGCCGCGTTGGGGTGGGAAGTACGATCCCCAACCCTGCCGTATTGATGATTTTTGGACGCGCAGGTTCTCTACCCGGGCCTGAGCAGGCCGGCGGGACACGCCGGCACCCTGGAGACAGTTCAATGTTGATTCTGACCCGCCGAGTAGGCGAAACCTTGATGATCGGCGATTCGATCACCGTTACCGTGCTCGGCGTCAAGGGCAACCAGGTGCGGATCGGCATCACCGCGCCCAAGGATGTGTCGGTGCATCGCGAGGAGATCTACCAGAGGATCCAGCGCGGCGAGGCCGTCGGCAGCGACGGCGCCGACCAGGCCGAATAGCACGAAACGTTTGCCGCGCACCGGCCCAGACGGTATCCTTTCGCGGTTCGTGATCGCGGCTGCGGCGCGAACCGACGGAGTGATGCCCGAGTGGCTGAAGGGGCTCCCCTGCTAAGGGAGTATAGGGTTAATAGCTCTATCGAGGGTTCGAATCCCTCTCACTCCGCCACACCATGAAGACGCCTGCAAATCGCTGATTTGCGGGCGTTTTTGTTTGGTGCCTACCTGCGTGCCGCGCAGGAGAGATCCAACAAAAAGGGCGCCACCGGCGCCCCTTCTGTTGCCAGGTGTCCCGGCCCTCAGTCGCGCGACTGCAGCTTGACCAGCAGGCGCAGGAACTCGATGTACAGCCACACCAGGGTGACCATCAGGCCGAACGCGCCGTACCACTCCATGTACTTGGGCGCGCCATGCTCCACGCCGCTTTCGATGAAGTCGAAATCCAGGACCAGGTTCAACGCCGCGATCACCACCACGAACAGGCTGAAGCCGATGCCGATCAGGCCCGAGTCGTGGATGAAGGGGATGTCGATGCCGAACATGCGCAGCACCATGGACGCCATGTAGACCAAGAAGATGCCGCCGGTAGCGGCGATCACCCCGAGCTTGAAGTTCTCGGTAGCCTTGATCAGGCCGCTGCGGTAGGCAAACAGCAGCGCGAACAGCGTGCCGAAGGTCAGCATTACCGCCTGCATCACGATGCCGGGGAAGCGGGCCTCGAACATCGCCGACATGGCGCCCAGGAAGAAGCCCTCGGCCAGCGCGTACATCGGCGCGGTGACGGGGGACCAGACTTGCTTGAAGATGGTGACCAGGGCCAGCACCAGGCCGCCGATCAGGCCGCCCCACAGGTAGAGGTTGATGGCCGGGTTGACCGAGCCGTCGGGCGCGATGGCCTGGTGCCAGGCGTAGGCGCCGGTCAGCACGCACAACAGCAGCAGGATTCCGGTCTTGTTGACCGTGCCGTTGAGGGTCATTGCCCCGCCATCGCGGGATACCACCGTGCCGCTGCCCAGGTCGAGGAAGGTCGATTCCTTCAAGGCGGGGTTGCCACTGCGCATGTTCACTCCATCAATCGATCATGTGTCGAGCCGAAGGATACACGGGCGGCGCGGGCTTGGGCGTAGCCGGGCGCGAAGGTTCGGCGGCGGGTTGGCCCCCGGTGGGCTGCCGCTGGCGTGGCCGCGCCGGAAATGTCCGGGCAGCGGGCGGGCTGGTGCGAAAGGCGGGACTCGAACCCGCACGGGGCTTGCCCGCTGGAACCTAAATCCAGTGCGTCTACCAATTCCGCCACTCTCGCAACGCGTGCGCATTCTAGCGGACCGCGATGCTGCACGCGGTTGGCGGCCACATGGTGGGCTGCGTCCACGAAAAAGCCCCGCCGAGGCGGGGCTAAGTCGTTGTTCCGGTGGTGGGCCGTCAAGGATTCGAACCTTGGACCTACTGATTAAGAGTCAGCTGCTCTACCAACTGAGCTAACGGCCCGAAACTTCCGAAGCCGCGCAGTCTAGCGGGACCGCGCAAACCTGACAAGCTCGGGCGACATCGCACGGCCTGCCAGGGAGGGGGTGGGGTGGCTGAGGGGACTCGAACCCCCGACCACTGGAATCACAATCCAGTACTCTAACCAACTGAGCTACAGCCACCACATTGAAACTTTCCACCGCGGCGCCCGAGATGGCGCGCCCGGCAGGAATCGAACCTGCAACCACTCCCTTAGAAGGGGAGTGCTCTATCCGGTTGAGCTACGGGCGCACAATTCCGGTATCGCGACATGCCGCCTTGCGGCGGAGTGGTCGGGGTAGAGGGATTCGAACCCCCGACATCCTGCTCCCAAAGCAGGCGCGCTACCAGACTGCGCTATACCCCGGTGTGCTGGGTCGGTCCGGAAACCGCACAAGCCCCGGTTGCCGAGCCCGGTTCGCGTGATGCCTTGGGGGGCGCCCCGCGAGGCCGGCTATTGTTCGGGATGGCCCACGCGGCTGTCAATGCCGCAACGCGCGCCGTACTGGCGTCGTGGCGGCTGATCGGCGAAACTAGCTCGTTTCCGCCGGCGCCGGCTGCACGGCCGTCGCCAGACATCCACCATACATGCATTTCAGCCGCGGCAGGCGCCCGCGGCCGCAGGAGCCAGATCACCATGCAAGTCTCTGTCGAATCCACCGGCAACCTCGAACGCCGCATGAACTTCAGCCTGCCGGCGGAGCAGTTGGAGTCGGGCGTCAACGGCCGCCTGCGCGAGCTCGCGCGCACGGTCCGGATCAAGGGTTTCCGCCCCGGGAAAGTGCCGGCCAAGATCGTCGCGCAGCGCTATGGCGAGCAGGTCAAGGCGGAAGTGCTGGGCAGCCTGGTGCGCCAGGCCTTCGACTCGGCAGTGCGCGAGAACGACCTGCGCCCGGCCGGCAATCCGCGCATCGACCGCGCCGGTGATGCCGAGGACGGGCTGGAGTTCGTGGCCACGTTCGAGGTCGTGCCGGATTTCGGCGACGTGGACGTGTCCAAGCTCACCGTGGTCCGTCACACGGCCGAGGTCACCGATGCGGACATCGACCAGATGGTCGAGAACCTGCGCCTGCAGCGCCGCACCTGGAACCCGGTCGAGCGCAAGGCGCAGGCGGGCGACCTGGTCGCCGGTGCGCTGTGGACCGAGGCGGGTGACTACCGGCAGCCGGCCGAAGGCGAGGAGCGTTTCAGCACGGTGATCGGTTCGGGCCAGTTGCTCTCGTCGCTGGAAGACGGGCTGGCCGGGCTGGAGCCCGGTGTGGCGCAGGTGCTGGAAGTGGCATTCCCGGAGGACTGGCGCCAGCCGCAACTGGCGGGCAAGACGGCCAAGGTCCACGTGACCCTGGCCCAGGTGTCCGAGCCGGTGCTGCCGGAGGTCGATGCCGCGTTCATCAAGAGCTTTGGGGTCAAGAATGGGCAGGAGGACAAGTTCCGCCAGGACATCCGTGCCAACCTGGAGCGCGAGCTGCGCGGCGCCCTGATGACCCGCCTGCGGCGCGAAGTCGGCGAGCAGTTGACCGCCACCTGGGCCCACGTGGAACTTCCGCCGCGGCTGGTCGAAGGCGAGGCGCGCGGCATGCTGGCCCAGCAGGTCGAGCAGATCCGCCGCAGTGGCCGCGATCCGGGCCAGCCCCCGGCCGACGCCCACGAGCAGTTCGTGGCAGCCGCACGCAAGCGCGTGCTGGCCGGCCTGCTGGTCGGTGAGCTGGCCCGCCGCCATGACCTGCGCCTGGACCCGCAGCGGGTGAACGAAACCCTGCGCCTGATCGCCTCCACCTACGAGGAGCCGGAGCAGGTCATTGAGATGTACCGCAACGACCCCCAGTTGATGCAGGGACTGCAGGCCCGGGTGATGGAAGAGCAGGTGATCGACTGGATCGCCGGGCGTGCACAGCTCACCGAGCAGGTATTGTCGTTCCAGGACGCGGTCCGGGGATGATCGCGTCACGGCGGAGCCGCCCCCGCACGGGGTAGCCCGCTGCCGCAGCCGGCGTCCGCAGTGGGCGCCAGCCGCGAATCCCATGTCCAACCACGAGGCGCCAGCAAGCATGAGCATGATTCCGACCAAAGCCCTGAACCTGGTGCCGATGGTGGTCGAGCAGACCAGCCGCGGCGAGCGCGCCTACGACATCTATTCGCGCCTGCTCAAGGAGCGGGTGATCTTCCTGGTCGGCCCGGTCGAGGACCACGTGGCCAACGTGATCATTGCCCAGATGCTGTTCCTGGAGGCCGAGAATCCCGAAAAGGACATCAGCCTGTACATCAATTCGCCCGGCGGCCTGGTCACCGCCGGCATGGCGATCTACGACACCATGCAGTACATCAAGCCCGACGTGAACACCATCTGCGTCGGCCAGGCGGCCAGCATGGGCGCGGTGCTGCTGGCGGCCGGTGCGGCCGGCAAGCGCTACGCGCTGCCGAACTCGCGGGTGATGATCCACCAGCCCCTGGGCGGCTTCCAGGGCCAGGCCACCGATATCGACATCCACGCGCGCGAGATCCTCAGCATGCGCGCGCGCCTGAACGAGATCCTTGCCCAGCATACCGGCCAGAGCATCGAGACGATCGCCCGCGACACCGAGCGCGACAACTTCAAGAGCGCGGCCGAAGCCGTGGCCTATGGCCTGGTGGACGAAGTCCTCGAGCGGCGTCCCGACGAGTCGGTCCAGGCTGGCTGATCCAGCCCGCCGCAGCCGCCGTGCCGCCTGCCATGTGCGCGGCACGTGGCTTGCAAGTCATCGTGAAGCCAGGTCCGGCGCGCTTCTGGCGCGGTTCCGGCCCTGTGCTATTCTCGCCCCGAAATCCCGCCCCGGCGGGCAGAAATACTGGAAAAGCGAAGCATGAGCGAAGACCGGCAAGGCCGTTCCGGCGACAGCAACAAGATCCTGTACTGCTCTTTCTGCGGCAAGAGCCAGCACGAGGTCCGCAAGCTGATTGCCGGCCCGAGCGTGTTCATCTGCGACGAGTGCGTCGAGCTCTGCAACGACATCATCCGTGAGGAGCTGGAAGAGAAGGCGCAGTCGGCGCGCAGTTCGCTGCCCAAGCCGCGCGAGATCCTCGAGGTGCTGGACCAGTACGTGATCGGCCAGCCCCGCGCCAAGAAGACCCTGGCCGTGGCGGTCTACAACCACTACAAGCGCATCGAGAGCCGCCAGCGCAACGAGGACGTGGAGCTGGCCAAGTCCAACATCCTGCTGGTCGGCCCGACCGGCTCGGGCAAGACCCTGCTGGCCGAAACCCTGGCGCGGCTGCTCAACGTGCCGTTCACCATGGCCGATGCCACCACGTTGACCGAGGCCGGCTACGTCGGCGAAGACGTGGAGAACATCATCCAGAAGCTGTTGCAGAAGTGCGACTACGACGTCGACAAGGCACAGCAGGGCATCGTCTACATCGACGAGATCGACAAGATCTCGCGCAAGAGCGAGAACCCGTCGATCACCCGCGATGTGTCCGGCGAGGGCGTGCAGCAGGCGCTGCTCAAGCTGATCGAGGGCACCCTGGCCAGCGTGCCCCCGCAGGGTGGGCGCAAGCATCCGCAGCAGGAATTCCTGCAGGTGGACACCAAGAACATCCTGTTCATCGTCGGCGGCGCCTTCGCCGGCCTGGACAAGATCATCCAGCAGCGCAGCACCGAGGCCGGCGGCATTGGTTTCGGCGCCAAGGTCAAGAGCAGCACGCGCAAGGCCGAGGTGGGCAAGCTGTTGGCCGAGGTCGAACCCGAGGACCTGATCAAGTTCGGGTTGATCCCCGAGTTCGTCGGCCGGTTGCCGGTGGTGGCCACCCTCGAGGAGCTGGACGAGGCCGCGCTGGTGAAGATTCTCAGCGAGCCGAAGAACGCCATCACCAAGCAGTTCAAGAAGCTGTTCGAGATGGAGGGCGTGGAGCTGGAGTTCCGCCCCGACGCGCTGGCGGCCATCGCGCGCAAGGCGCTCAAGCGCAAGACCGGCGCCCGTGGCCTGCGCACGATCGTCGAATCGGTGCTGCTGGACACCATGTACGACCTGCCCTCGCAGGAGAACGTGAGCAAGGTGGTGGTGGACGAGTCGGTGATCGAGCACAAGACCGAGCCCTACCTGATCTACCAGGCCTCGCCACCGGCCGCGCCCAAGGTCGCCTCCGGCGAGTAGCCCGAGGCGCCGCCGTCCGGCGTGCGCCCGTCCGACCGACCCCTGCCGCGCTGACGCGGCGGGGGTTTTGTTTTATGCAAGCCATTGATTCGATGGCTTTATTGGCGTGCGTCTTGCATCGCCAACGGTGAACCCCCATAACGGGCCGGGACGGCACAGATCGTCCCCCCAAGATCTTCGGAGCCCCCATGTCCCGCACCCGAACCGACGCCCTCGACCTGCCCGTGCTGCCGCTGCGGGACGTGGTGGTATTCCCCCACATGGTGATCCCCCTGTTCGTCGGCCGCGACAAGTCCATGCGTGCGCTGGAGCAGGCCATGGAGGCCGACAAGCAGATCCTGCTGGTGGCCCAGAAGTCGGCCGAAACCGACGACCCGGACGCCGCCGACCTGTACACCGTGGGCACGCTTGCCCAGGTGCTGCAGTTGCTCAAGCTGCCCGACGGCACCATCAAGGTGCTGGTGGAGGGCAGCGCGCGCGTGCAGGTCAGCCGGATCGCCGAGCGTGACGGCGCGCTGCAGGGCCATGGCGAACTGATCGATGCCGGCAGCGGCCGCGACCCGCGCGAGATCGAGGCGGTGGCGCGCACCTTGTCCGGCCTGTTCGAGCAGTACGTCAAGACCAACCGCAAGCTGCCGCCGGAACTGCTGCAGACCCTGGCCGGCATCGACGACCCGGGCCGCCTTGCCGACACCATCTCCGCGCACATCGGCGTGCGCCTGGCCGACAAGCAGCGGCTGCTGGAGAGCGAGGACACCGGCGAGCGGCTGGAACTGCTGGTGGGCCTGGTCGAGGGCGAGATCGACGTGCAGCAGATGGAAAAGCGCATCCGCGGCCGGGTCAAGTCGCAGATGGAGCGCAGCCAGCGCGAGTACTACCTCAACGAGCAGATGAAGGCGATCCAGAAGGAACTGGGCGACCTGGACGATTCGCCGGGCGAGCTGGAAGAGCTGGCGCGCAAGGTCGCCGAGGCCGGCATGCCCAAGGCGGTGGAGGCCAAGGCCAGGAACGAACTCAACAAGCTCAAGCAGATGTCGCCGATGTCGGCCGAGGCCGCGGTGGTGCGCAACTACCTGGACTGGCTGCTGGGCGTGCCGTGGAAGAAGCGCAGCAAGGTGCGCAAGGACCTCAAGGCCGCGCAGGACACCCTGGACGCCGACCACTACGGGCTGGACAAGGTCAAGGAGCGCATCCTGGAGTACCTGGCGGTGCAGTCGCGGGTCAAGCAGATGAAGGGCCCGATCCTGTGCCTGGTCGGCCCGCCTGGCGTGGGCAAGACCTCGCTGGGGCAGTCCATCGCCAAGGCCACCAACCGCAAGTTCGTGCGCATGAGCCTGGGTGGCGTGCGCGACGAGGCCGAGATCCGCGGCCATCGCCGCACCTATGTCGGTTCGATGCCGGGCCGGATCGTGCAGAACCTCAACAAGGTCGGCACCCGCAACCCGCTGTTCCTGCTCGACGAGATCGACAAGATGTCGATGGACTTCCGCGGCGACCCGTCCTCGGCGCTGCTGGAGGTGCTGGACCCCGAGCAGAACCACACCTTCAACGATCACTACCTGGAGGTCGACCTGGACCTGTCGGAAGTGATGTTCGTGGCCACGTCCAACTCGCTCAACATCCCCGGCCCGCTGCTGGACCGCATGGAGGTCATCCGCATCCCCGGCTACACCGAGGACGAGAAGCTGAGCATCGCCGCGCGCTACCTGGTGCCCAAGCAGCTCAAGGCCAACGGCCTCAAGCCGGAGGAGCTGGCCGTTGCCGAGTCCGCCATCCGCGACATCGTGCGCTACTACACGCGCGAGTCGGGCGTGCGCAACCTGGAGCGCGAGATCGCCAAGATCTGCCGCAAGGTGGTCAAGGAGATCGCGTTGAAGGGGCCGCAGCCGGTGCGCAAGACCGCCAGGAAGACCGCCGCGCGCAAGCCGAAGTCGGCGCTGGTCAAGGTGGATGCGAAGAACCTGGACAAGTATCTGGGCGTGCGCCGCTTCGATTTCGGCCGCGCCGAGGAACAGAACGAGATCGGCCTGGTCACCGGCCTGGCCTGGACCGAAGTCGGTGGCGACCTGCTGCAGATCGAGGCGACCCTGGTTCCGGGCAAGGGGCAACTGATCCTGACCGGCCAGCTCGGGGACGTGATGAAGGAGTCGGCCTCGGCCGCGTTGTCGGTGGTGCGCGCGCGTGCCGAGCGGCTGGGCATCGACAACGATTTCCTGCAGAAGCAGGACGTGCACCTGCACGTGCCGGACGGCGCCACGCCCAAGGACGGCCCCAGCGCCGGCATCGCCATGGTAACCGCGCTGGTATCGACCCTGACCAAGGTGCCGGTGCTCGCCGATATCGCCATGACCGGCGAGATCACCCTGCGCGGCAAGGTCACCGCCATCGGCGGGTTGAAGGAGAAGTTGCTGGCGGCGCTGCGCGGCGGCATCCGCACGGTGGTCATCCCCGAGGAGAACCGCAAGGACCTGGCCGACATCCCGGCCAACGTCACCGACGGGTTGAAGATCGTGCCGGTGCGCTGGATCGACGAGGTGCTCGACCTGGCACTCGAGCGGCCGCTGGTGCCGGCTGCGGGCCAACCTGCCGCGCGCGTGGGCAAGTCGCCCGGGCGGCGCCAGCGGTCGTCGCAGGGGCGCACGGACGTCAAGCACTGAGCGCGCTGCATCGCGGCGAAAACCCCGCCACTGCTGGATTTCCGGCTTGCCGCATGGGGTGCCGCCCTGTATAACGGGCGCACCCGCCGGCACTGTCAGGTTGCACGGCGGACCCGAACATCGGGCACGTCCTGCGTGGTCGCGCGGGCCCGGTCACCATCTCGCGGCGTGGCCGCACAGGGAGCACATACGCATGAATAAAACCGAATTGATTGACGCCATCGCCGTCGCATCCGACCTCACCAAGGCTGAGGCCACCCGCGCCGTGGATGCGGTGATCAGCTCGATCACCAAGGCGCTGAAGAAGGGCGACGCGGTGACGCTGGTTGGCTTCGGTACCTTCCAGGTGCGCAAGCGCGCCGCCCGTACCGGCCGCAACCCGAAGACCGGTGACACCATCACGATCGCTGCCTCCAACAATCCGGCCTTCAAGGCTGGCAAGGCGTTGAAGGACGCTGTAAACTGATCGGCCCGCTGCCGAGGGCAGGGTGCATGCACCCGGGTGCTTAGCTCAGCGGTAGAGCGTCGCCCTTACAAGGCGAGGGTCGGGGGTTCGAAACCCTCAGCACCCACCAGCTTTCGGGCGGTGCAAAAACGCGGGATGGTCTAGCGCAAGCGCAGGCATCCCACGTACAATGTGTTTCAAGCGCGGAGTGGTAGTTCAGTTGGTTAGAATGCTGGCCTGTCACGCCGGAGGTCGCGGGTTCGAGTCCCGTCCACTCCGCCATTTACACAAAAACCCCGGTTTTTCCGGGGTTTTTTCTTATGTGGGAAAAACCCCGCTGGGACACTCATTGGGACAAACACCCCAATGCGACTGCCCAACTATCTCGTCCGCCGCCCTGGCGGGTTCGCCTTCCGCCTGATCGTTCCCCTGCGCCTGCGCCGGGCGTTCGGGCGCACCGTCATCAAGCACGCCCTCCACACCCACGACCCCGCCACCGCGCAGGCGTGGGCGTTGGCGCTGGCCCGTCGCTATCAGTTAGCCTTCCAGTCAGTGGCACAGGGGGCACTGATGGCAGACCAAGACGCGAAGTTACGACGGCTCACGGGCAAGACCGCCCGCGAGATCGACGAAATCGGCAGGGTCCTGCCCGACGATGGCACCGAGGCCAGGCCCCCGGCCTCGCGTCGCGCGCCCGTGTCCGCTGATGACGAACTGGCCGAGGCGCTGGGCCTGACCCTTGGGCGCGACCCGAAGGAGTGGAGCGTGAGCGACGCCTACGGGCGACGCTTGGAAGGCAAGGACACCGACGACCCGGACGCCGACCTGCGCCGCCAGGTGGCCGCCTCGCACCACCTGGAAAGCCTCGGGGCACCGGCCGGGGCCGTGGCGGCTGCGATCACGCAGGCCCGCGTGCCCGATATCGTGGACATGCTCCCGAAAGGCGGGCCGCCCCCAGGGATCAAGCCCAAGAGCCTGAAAGCCGCCGCCGACGACTGGATGAAGATCATCGCGATCAAGTTCCAGAAGCCGAACCAGGGGAAGAACCTCCGGGCGCACCGCAGGACCATCGACCTGTTCGCTGCCAGCGCGGGGGGCAGGACGCTAGTCCATACGATCGACTGGGCCACGGTGTCGAAGTTCATCCAGGGCCGCCTGCTGACGATCGACACGTCCACCGCGATCAATGAGCAGTCCTGGCTGCGCGATTTTTTCGCATGGGCCGTCAAGGCGAGGCACTACCCGCAGGATCGGGCCAATCCGGCAGAAGGACACGTTCACCGGACCAAGGCCGATAAGAAAGCGGCCAGCCAGCGCAACGGGTTCCAGGCGTTCAACCTCACCCAACTGTGCAGCATGTTCGACCCGGTCAACCTCGTGCGCTTGAAGGGTACGCGCAACCGTTGGATGGCCGTGCTCGGCTTGTACACGGGGGCCAGGGCCAAGGAGTTGACGCTGTTGGAACTGCTCGACGTGGGGCCGGACGAGGAGGAAGGCGTGCCCGTGCTGGACTTCAACCTGCTGGGCGAGTTCAAGACCCTGAAAACCGAGACCAGCCCGCGCAAGACACCGATCCATCCCGACCTGATTGCCCTGGGCCTGATGGAGCGCGTGGAGGCGTTGCGCGCGGATGGTCAAACGCTCTTGTTCCCAGGCTTGAACATGTACGCCGTCAATGGCCCCTCCGCAGCGCCCCAGCGGGCATTTACGCGCTACCGCCAGGCGTTGAAGATCGAGCCGCGCACGGGCTTGATGGGCCTCCATTCGTTCCGTGATACGGCCATCGGCGCGTTGAAGATGGCGAAGGTGGGCCAGGCCTGGCGCGAGGAGTACGTGGGCCATGACAAGAGCGAGCGCAAATCCGTCAAGGACACGCCGCACGGCACGGCCTACGACGTGGAAACGCTCGCGGCCCTGGCAGAGATTTGCCATCCGCCGCTGAACTGGGCGGATAGGGGCGTGATCGACATTGCCGCGCTTCGCCCCCTACTGCTGGCGGGGCTGGATAGCGCCGACGAGGACGACAAGGACAGCGACAGCGAGGAATGACGCCGGGGGGTCATAATCGACCCCACCAGGGGACGAGCGCGGTTAGCAACGGATGACACCACAGGACTTTATTGCCAAATGGAAGAACGGCGGCGACGAGCGCCGCGATTTTCAATCGTTCTTTGACGACCTGTGCCGGCTGATGAACCACCCGACGCCGCGCGAGGCGGACCCGGAACACAAGTGGTTCACCTACGAATACGGGGCCAACAAGACCAGCGGGGGCGAAGGCTGGGCGGACGCCTGGAAGCGGGGATTTTTCGGGTTCGAGGCCAAGGGCACCGGCAAGGACCTGGACAAGGCCTACGCGCAACTGAAAATGTACGCGGACGCGCTGCAAAACCCGCCGTTGCTGATCGTGTGCGATCTCCAACGGTTCGAGATACACACCAACTTCACCAACGCGGTAAAGCAGGTCCACCGGTTCACGGTGGAAGACCTGGCCAACCACGACACGCGCCGCCTGCTGGCCGCCGCGTTCAACGATCCGCAGCAACTGCGCCCAGGGACGACGCGTGCGGACATTACGAAAGAAGCAGCGGGCAAGTTCGCCACCCTGGCCGAAGCCCTGCGCAAGCGCGGGCACGAGCCGCACGCGGTGGCGCATTTTCTAAACCGCCTGCTGTTCTGTATGTTCGCCGAGGATATCGGCCTGTTGCCCGACCACATCTTTTCCAAGTTGGTCCGCAGCGTCCAGGACAAGCCCGACCAGTTCGAGAGCCGCGCCGCCTCGTTGTTCGCGGCGATGAAGGACGGCGGCGATTTCGCATTGAACGCTATCGAATGGTTCAACGGTGGCTTGTTCGAGGACGCGGCCACGCTGGCGCTGGAAGCGGCGGAACTGAAAACCCTGCTAGAAGCCGCGACGCTGGACTGGGCGGAAATCGACCCCAGCATTTTCGGCACGCTGTTCGAGCGTGGGCTAGACCCGAGCAAGCGCAGCCAGTTGGGCGCGCATTACACCGACCCGGACACGATCATGAAGATCGTGCGCCCGGTGGTGGTTGCGCCGTTGTTGGCTGAGTGGGAAACGGAGAAGGCGGCTATCGCCGCCACGCTGGAAAAGTCGAAGGCCAAAGGCATACCAAAGGCCGCCCAGGACCGGCTAAATGCGTTTCTGGAACGCATGCGAAACTTCCGCGTGCTTGATCCGGCGTGCGGTTCCGGCAATTTCCTGTTCGTGTCCTTGCGTGCGTTGAAGGACCTGGAAAACCGCATTTTGTTCGAGGCCGAAACGCTGGGCCTGGGCCGCCAGGTTCCGGCGATTGGCCCGGTCAATGTGCTGGGGATCGAGTTGAACGAGTACGCGGCGGAACTGGCGCGCATTACGGTATGGATTGGCGAAATCCAGTGGATGGTCCAGAACGGTTTCGGCGTTCGCACGAACCCGATCCTCCAAGCCCTGGGCGGGATTGAGAACCGCGACGCGCTGATGAACGCGGATGGGAGCGAGGCGCAATGGCCAGCGGCCAATGTGATCGTTGGCAACCCGCCGTTTATTGGCGACAAAAAGATGGTTGGCGAACTGGGGGCTGACTATGCCGCCCAGGTGCGCAAGACCTACGCGGGGCGCGTACCGGGTGGCGCTGATTTCGTCTGCTACTGGTTCGAGAAAGCGAACGACGCGATCAAGGCGGGCAACACGCAGCGCGCTGGCCTTGTGGCCACCAACAGCATACGTGGCGGCGCGAGCCGCGAAGTTTTGAAACATGCGGCGGAGACAACGCGGATTTTCGAGGCATGGGACGATGAGGAATGGACGAACGAAGGCGCAGCCGTGCGCGTGTCGTTGGTCTGTTTCGGGCACAGCGAACAGGACGCGAAACTGGACGGCGAACCGGTCGGCGCTATCTTTGCCGACCTGACAGCCAGCAATGAGGACGGAGAAGGCACAGACCTGACCAGCGCGGCGAAGTTGGCCGAGAACGCTGGACGCTGTTTCGTGGGCTATCAAAAAACCGGCGCGTTCGACATTCCCGGAGACATGGCGCGGGAAATGTTGCGCGACGCAGGCAACCCGAACGGTCGCAGCAATGCGGACATTCTTGCGCCTTACTGGAACGGCATGGACGCAACGCGCAGGCCGAGAGATTTCTGGATTATCGACACTGGGCCAAGCATGTTGGAGCAAGACGCCGCCATGTATGCGGCGCCGTTCGATTACCTTGAAAAGACGGTGAAGCCGGAACGGTTGGCGTCGAAGGTGAAGGACGACAACGCACGCGCCGCGTTGATGTCCACATGGTGGCGTCTGTGGCGTGCGCGCCCCGACATGCGCGAAGCATGGCAAGGCATGGCGCGCGTGATTGCCACGCCGGAAGTGTCGAAACACCGGGTTTTCATTTGGTTGCCGCGCCCAGTTGCGCCAGATAAAAACTTGATGATTACTGCCCGCGACGACGACACCACACTGGGTGTTCTACATTCGCGCTTCCATGAACTCTGGGCGTTGCGCATGGGCACCAGTCTGGAAGACCGTCCGCGCTACACACCATCCACCACGTTCGAAACGTTCCCGTTTCCGGAAGGACTGACGCCTGACATTCCCGCCCAGGACTACGCGGCCAACCCGCACGCGCAGGCCATTGGCGACGCAGCGCGGGCACTTGTGGAAGTCCGCGACCGCTGGCTGAACCCTGCCGATTGGGTGGACTGGCAACGCACGCCAGAAGAAGAAGCCGCGGGGTTTCCGGCGCGCCCCGTTGCCAAACCTGGGCACGAAGCGGCGCTAAAAAAACGCACGCTAACCAACCTCTACAACGAGCGCCCGGCGTGGCTAGCCAACCTACATGCGACGCTAGATAAAGCCGTGGCCGCAGCCTATGGCTGGGACTGGCCGCTAACCGATGATGAAATCCTGCGCCGCCTGTTCGAGTTGAACCAGGCACGCAGCCAGGCATAAGCAACAGGGGCGGAAATCCGCCCCTGTGTCGTTTACTGGAACCGCAGGCCTTCCAGGAACCCCGTGCCCTGGGCGAGAAGTTCGCCAGGCGTTTCGGCCTTGACCAGCACCGTCGCGCCGTACTGGCCGAGGCAGAAGGCCGAGGCGTCGGCGTGGTGGCGTTGATGGACTTGCGTAAGCGTTCCGCGTTTCGCGGTGAGAGCGTCGGCAATGCGCTGGGCGAGCGCGTTGAGTTGTTGCTGTGTCGTGTCGTTCATGGCGTGATTTCCTGAGTGGTGGGGGTGGGTGGAGCGGTTAGGGGGTGGCGTCTTGCGCGGACTTGGGCAGTTCCCAGTTAGCCGACATGCCTAGTTGGCTCAGCGCCTGGATACCGGCGGCAACGCTGGCGGGGTAGTTGCGGGCCACGGTGTCTAGGCCCTGCTTCGTGATGATTTGCGGATTGAAAAACTGGCCATCGGGCAGGTTCAAGATGATCGCGGCGGCTTCCAGTTTCGCCAGCGCTTTCGAGATGGCCGGTTGCTTGACGCCGAGCCGCTTAGCGAGGCCCGATTGATTGACGCTAACCAGGTTGCCGAACCTGGACAGATCGAGCAGCAGGAACAGCAACGCCAGCGCCGTGGGCGTGAGTTTCCGTTTCTGGATGATGGTCGAGAGCGAACCCACGAAGCACAGCGCGAAGGGGTTGAGCGGGTCGATGTGCTTGCGCTTTTTCGAGACGTGGACTTGAACGGTTCCCGCGTCGTCGTCGCGGGTCTGGACGGTATCAATAGCGCTGGCAATCTGTTCGCCGGTGGTGGTGTCGAGAGGCATGGGGGTGGAGGAAGTGGAGGAGTTCCACTTGTAGGAAAAAAATCGCGGTTGTCGAGGGGTGATAGTTCCAGAAGGGAATACAGCGAAGAGAAAAGAAGAAAGAGGAAAGAACAAAGAGGTAGAGGAGGAAAAAAGCCAGGAGCGAAAAACGCACAGCATTTCAGGGCGTTATCGCAGGGGCCGGGTGGTGCGGATATTCCTGTGGCGAATGATTGCCGCGCGACCAGCGCGGAAAAATGCCAGCGACGAAATGTCGCCATTCCTGGGCGCGTCAGCACGCGGGCAGCGGACACATCGTCTCCATTGCTTCAATCCTGGGCGTCGACGCTTGCGCGCGTGGCGCGTTCGGTTATTGGTGGATGACCACCCACACCGAGGCAAGCACATGGCAGACGAAAGCAAAACCACGCAGGCGCTATTGCGCGCACTTCTCCGCGAGATGGAGAAATCACTGGCCCATCCGAAAGCGGAAACGGAAATGGAGGCTTTTTATCCGCCGCCTGGATACAAGACGCGCGTAAACGTCAAAGAGTTCGAGCGGGGTCAGCGTGAGGGCAACTGGTGGGACGACAGCGAGAGCGGCGGTGGCAGCGAGCCGTTTGGCCTTGATCTTCGGCCCAAGCCTGCGCCAAAGACACGCGCTAAGCGTCGCCCGCGTTGATCACCAGCGCGGGCGCGGACTGCGCCGCCGAGTCGGCGCATTAGTTGCAGATTGCGAAGAAGTCCGCGCGGCCAGCCGTGTCGCCACCTTGGCGAACCGCTGGGCCAGGGTGGGCGGCAGGGTTTTCGTTTGCCGTACTGGGCGCGACGCCGTGGCGGTTTTGATCGCCACCGCGCCGCGTCCGCTTCGCGCGTGGCCGTAGCCTGATTGGGTGCGGTCGTTGGAATGGCCGAGCCAGGCGGCGACACCTGCGCGCCCCTGGGTGGCTTTGGCGTCGCTCGCTCGCGCGTGTCTGTACGCATACGGCGATAAGCCCGGCTGAACCTGGCGCATGGCACGACGCACCGCCACCACATCCGCAGGCGTGGCGGCCAGGTCGCCGCCGGTGTCATCGACATAGGCCCGGAGGAAAGCCACGGCCAGCGCGGACTGCCCGCGCCGGGTTGGTTCCACTTCCAGCACGCGCAGGGGCTGGCCTCGCACCGCGTCCACCTTGGCCCCGGCCACCGCCAGGCGTAGGCCGGTGGCGGTCTTTTCCAGCACCACCCCCCGCACCAGTTCCGCCGGGCGAATGCCGAACAGGGCAAAGACGCAGGCCAGGGACTCAGCCCGGGCGCAGCGCCCAGGCTGGCGGGCCAGGGCAACCAGGAGGCGATCCGGAGAAAGGGCCTGGCGTCCGGCCTTGCGTTTGCTCTTGCTGGCCGGGCGCAGACCGGCAGCGCGCAGGGCCGCCGCCTTGTGCGCCCAGGTGGGGCGATCCGGGGCCAGGTACAGCGCCCGAAACACCGTGGCCCGCTCGAACGCGGCCAGGGTATAGGCCCGCATGGCGTCCGTGTCCTTGGCCTTGCGTGCCGTCTCGGCCAGGGTACGGAGCCGGGCGATTTCCTGGGCCTCCACCCACCGGCAGGCACTTCGCAGCCGGTCGAAATGCGCCCGCGTGCTGGCGTGGTCCAGGGGCGTCGCCCCGGCGGCCCACAGCCGGGCATGGTCGCGCCGGTAGGCGGCCACGGTCGCCGGGGAGGGGTTCGCCCCGGTGGCGGTGGCCTCGTCCAGGACCATGCGAATGGCCCGATCCATCGCCACCCCGGCAGGCGTGCGCAGGCGCAACCCTTCGGCCTGGGCCAGGGTGTGGGCCTGGGTCAGTTGGTCGGCGTATCGCGCCCGCAGACCCACCGACAGCCCCGCGCCGTGATCGGCGGGGGGCGTGTCGGTGGCTGGCGTGCTGTTGCGGTTCATTCGTCCCCCAGGCAGATCAAGAGCAGGCCCCAGGCTCCCGCCTGTGTCCCTTCGCCCACCGCTGGCGCGTTGGTCGTCGCCCGGTCGCTCCCGCTTTCCCTGTCGCCGCTGGACGCGTCAACAGGGCCGGGCGGCCTCTCTTCTCCCTGGCGCTAATGCGGCTAGGGTTTCGAGAGGGCACATTGTCGGCCAGTGCCGACAATGTGCGGAGCCGCTTCCACTGTGCGACGGGAACCGGGCAAAGCAAGGGCGGCGAGGCGTTGAACCGAGAGCCGCGAGCGTGGGACACTCTTGGGACACTCACCGGAGCACACTCCCGCGAGTGTCCTTGCGGGGTAAGGCCTTACGGCTGTTGTGTTTCCGGCGTTGAGTGGGACACTCCCGTCCACTCCGCCACTTATAAAGAACGCCCGCAGGTCCCCCGACCTGCGGGCGTTTTCCTTTGCGCGGCCGGCCCGTACAAGGCACCCCCGTCCCACCTGCGCAACGCGACGGGTTACACTCCCGCGCTTACATTCGCCGCTTACGACTGGGCTGGGACAATGCTGCAGAAACTCCGCGACCGGACTTCGGGTTGGGCTGCCACGATCGTCATCGGGCTGCTGACGCTTCCGTTCCTTCTCGTCGTCGACCAGGGCTACCTGGGCGGCGTGGGCGCCAACAGCGTGGCCCAGGTCAAGGCGCCGCCGACATGGTGGGCGGGTGCTCCGTCCTGGTGGCCGGCATCGATGCTGTGGCGGCACGAGGAAGTGAGCACCGACGAGTTCCGCCAGCGCTTCGAGCAGGAGCGCATGCGCCAGCGCCAGGCACAGGGCGACGACTTCGATCCGCGCGCGTTCGAAAGCCTGGAGAACAAGCGCACGGTGCTGGACAGCCTGATCGACGAGAAGGCGCTGCTGCTGGCAGCCGAGCGCGCCGGCGTCGTTGTCGGCGACGTGGCGGTGCGCGATTACATCCAGGGCATGCCCGCGTTTCAGGTGGATGGCCGTTTCGACGCCACCCGCTACCAGTTGGCACTGTCCTCGCAGATGCCGCCGCAGACGCCGCGCCAGTTCGAGGCGCTGGTGCGCCAGTCGCTGCAGCAGTCGCTGCTGCCGACCGGCATCGCCACCTCGACCTTCGCCACCGATGCCGAGGTCGACCGCATCGTGCGCCTGGCCGACGAAACCCGCGATGCGCAGGTGGCGTTGCTGCCGCCGCATGAGGAGGACACCGCCGAGGTCACCGATGCCCAGGCGCAGGCGTGGTACGACGCGCACAAGGGCGACTTCATGCGCCCCGAGACGGTGACCATCGAGTACGTGGAGGTCGGCCCCGAACAAGTGCCGGCACCGGAGCAGGCCGACGAAGCCACCCTGCGCAGCCGCTACGAGGAAGAGAAGGCACGCTTCGTCGAGCCCGAGCGCCGGCTGGCGTCGCACATCCTGATCAGGGTGGATGCTGACGCCGATGCGGCCACCCGCAAGGCGGCCGAGGAAAAAGCCGCACGCCTGGCCGAAGAGGCCGCTGCCGATGGCGCCGATTTCGCTGCGCTGGCCCGGGCCAATTCCGAGGACCCTGGCTCGCGCGAGGACGGCGGTGACCTGGGTTGGGTCGAGCAGGGCGTGATGGTGGCGCCGTTCGAGGAGGCGCTGTTCGCCATGCAGCCCGGCCAGGTGCGCGGCCCGGTGCAGACCGATTTCGGCTATCACGTCCTGCAGCTGCGCCAGGTCGAGGCCGGCGCACAGGAGCCGTTCGAGCAGGTGCGCGAAGAACTGGCGCGGGAGCAGGCGCAGGCCGACCGCGAGCGCGCCTACAGCGAGCTGACCGGGCGCCTGACCGACGTGATCTACCAGAACCCGTCGACCCTGGATTCGGCCGCGCGCGAGACCGGGCTGCAGGTACAGAAGCTGGGGCCGTTCTCGCGCGACCAGACCATCGGCGTGGCCGCTTCGCCGGAGGTCAAGCGCGCTGCGTTCTCCGAGTCGCTGATCGAGGACGGGACCGCCAGCGATCCAATCGAGATCGGACCCAGCCACAGCGTCGTGATCCGGGTGATCGACCACGCGCCGGAGGAACCCAGGCCGCTGGCCGAGGTGCGCGATACCGTGGTTGCCGCGGTCCGCGCCGACCGCCGCGGCAAGGCCGCGGTCGCCGCAGCCGAGGCGCTGGTGGAGCGGCTGCGCGCCGGCGAAGCGCTGGCGGACGTGGCCGCGGCCGCCAACGCCGAGGTGGTGCCGCTGGACGGCCTGCCGCGTGGCGCGCCCGTGCCCACCGCAGCCGCCAACGATGTGCTGTTCGAAGCCGCCTTGCCGGTGGAAGGGACGCCGTCGGTTGGCCGCTTCGGCCTGGAGGACGGGCGCCAGGCGGTGTTCGTACTGACCGCCGTGCATCCGGGTGATCCGGCAAAACTGACCCCGGAGCAGCGCACCCAGCTGCGTGCCCAGCTGGCCCAGATCGACGGCACCGCGGCGGCCGACGACTACGTGCGCCGGTTGCGCGAGCGCTTCATCGTGGTGGTGGAAGAAAGCCAGCTGTAACCGCGGCGACAGGCGGTGGCCGGCAAAGGGCGCGGGAGACAATCCCGCGCCCTTTGCATGTGCGGCCCCGGCCGGCGCCGCTGGTTCAGTCGATCTGCAACACCATCCCGGGGCGCAGGATGCTCTGCGGGCCCAGGCCGTTGCGTTCGAGCAGGCGATCCAGGCGCATCCCGTGACGCCGGGCGATGCTCCAGGGCGATTCGCCGCGGCGCACCACGTGGGAGCGTGCGGGTGCATCCGCGGATGCCGGCGATGCAGTGACCGCCGTCGGCGTGATGCCTGCTGCCGCGCTGGAGGCCGCAGCGGCATCCGCCGTGCGTGCCGGGACCAGCGCAAGCGGCGGCGCCCCACGTGGCCAGCGGCCGTTGGCCAGGGCCGGATTGAGACGCTCCAGCTGGGCGGGGTCGTGGGCGTTGCGCCGCGCCCAGGCAGCCAGTCGCGCACTGCCCTCCAGGTGCTGCGCATGCAGGCGCGGCACCGGGCGGTCCAGGGCCGCGCGCCATTGCCCGTTGTCCCCGGCGCGCTGCAGCACGCAGGCCAGCGCATGCAGCTTGTCCACGTAGGCGCGGGTGATCGCCGGCACCCCCGGCAGGTCGGCGGGCGTGGCCTCCACTGCGGTGGTGCCGCTGCGGCGCAATGCGTGCAGCAGGCGGTATTCGCCGGTGTTGTAGGCCATCGCCGCCAGGCGCCAGTTGCCGCCGAATATGCCGTTGAGGGTCTTGAGGTAACGCACTGCCGCACGCGTGGATGCGGCGGGCGACAGCCGCGCATCGTAGCCCTCGTTGACGCGGAGCCCATGGTGGCGCGCGGTGATCGAAACCAGTTGCCACAGCCCGGCCGGTCCGGCCTTGGCCCGCGCGGCCGGTGCATAGCCGCTCTCGACGAATGGAATCAACGCGAACTCGGTGGGCAGGTGCGCCTGGCGCAAGGAATCGACCACGTGCCCGAACAGGGGCAGGACATCGCTGTCCGGGTCGGCCAGGCGCGCGGGCGCGTGGGCGAAGTGGCGCAGCCAGCGGTCATTGCCACTGTCGTGACACTCCGGATCGGCCAGCCCCTGGCGGAATGCATCGTAGATCTCCAGCCCACTGCGCGTGGCCGCTGCATCCGGATCGGAGGGCGCGGTGCCGGTGATGGATGGCTGCGCCGGGTCAGGCGCGCCGGTGCTGGAAGCTGCGGCCTCGTCCGTGGACGTGTCCGCCACCGGTGCGTGCGCGTGTGCCAGCGGCACCGCAGGTGCATCGGTGGCCGTGGCTGGGCCTGCCAATGTCGGCAGTGCCAGCGCGATCGCCACGGCCACGGCGCCGGCGCGATTCATCCGGCGAATCCATCCTTCCAGGCCCGCAGTGCGGCGAAGGTTTCCACCTCGTCGCTCATCGCGCGCCCCTGGTGCTTTTCCACTGCCGCCCGCACCGGCGGTTCGGCGCAGCGCAGGAATGGATTGCAGGCCAGCTCCGACGCCAGGATGGCCGGCACCGTCGGCTGTCCGGCGCGACGCTGGGCCACGGCTTGTGCGTGCCGCGTGCGCAGCGCCTGGTTCTCCGGCTCCACCGCCATGGCGAAGGCCGCGTTGGCCACGGTGTACTCGTGGCCGCAGCACACGCGGGTATCGCCCGGCAGCGCCGCCATGCGCTGCAGCGAGGCATGCATCTGCGCGGGGGTGCCTTCGAACATGCGTCCGCAGCCCAGGCTAAACAGCGCATCGCCACAGAACAGGTTGCCCGCACACAGGTAGGCGATGTGGCTGCGGGTGTGGCCCGGGACGGCGAGCACGTCGATCTGCAGCCCCGGCAGGGTCAGGCGTGCGCCGTCCGCCACGCGTTCGCAGTCCAGCTCGATCCGTGCATCGTCCGGCGCATACACCGGCAGTGCCGGCCAGCGCTCGCGCAGCGCCGGTACTGCCGCGCAGTGGTCGGCGTGATGATGGGTCAGCAGCACCGCCTGCGGTACCAGGCCGCGTTCGGCGGCGGCAAGCACAGGCGTCGCCTCGCCCGGATCGACCAGCACGGCCCCGGATCCTTCGCCGAGGACCCAGATGTAGTTGTCCTCCAATGCGGGCAGGGCGCTGGGTCGCATAGAATCGCGACCATGCCCGCCATCACGCCCAGCCGTCAACCCGGCGCCCCGACCTGGTTCAGCGGGCACGAGGGCCAGTGGCTGCTCGCCGCGGAACGGCGCTGGCTGGCCTCGCGGCTGGAGGCGCGTCCGGCGCAGGCATGGTTGTGGGTTGCGCCGGTGCCCGCACAGGACGCGGCGTTGCCGTCGCGACGCGGCCTGCTGCTGCATCCGCAAGGCGCCGGCTATGCCGGCAGCGTGCATTGCCGGCTGCCATTGCCGCTGCCCAGCGAATGCCTGGGCGACGTCATCCTGCAACATCCGCCGCAGGCCGGGCTGGACGAGCTGATCGAGGAGTGCTGCCGGGTGCTGGTGGACGGCGGCCGCCTGTGGCTGTGCGTGGCCAATCCCTGCAGCCCGTTTCGCTGGCGTGGCACCGGCGCGGACTGGGCCATGTCCGCGCCCGCGCACTGGCGCCGGCAGTTGGCCCGCGCCGGGCTCAGTTGCGTGGAGCCGCGCTTCATCGGCCCGCGCTGGAAACTGCGCGAGCCGGCCGGCGCCGATGGCGATTCGGTCCTGTGCCTGCGCGCGACCTGCATGATCGAAGCCGAGAAGCGCGTGGCCCTGCCACTGTCACCCGCACCCATGCGCTGGCGCCATGGCGCTGCCCCGGCCGCCTGAGGCGTTCGCCCTGCAAACAATGAAGAACATCCAGATCCACACCGACGGTGCCTGCCTGGGCAACCCCGGCCCCGGCGGCTGGGCTGCGCTGCTGCGCTACAACGCGCACGAGCGCGAGCTTGCCGGCGGCGAGCCGGACACCACCAACAACCGCATGGAGCTGACCGCGGCGATCATGGCCCTGGACGCGCTGCGCGAGGCCTGCGTGGTGACCCTGCATACCGATTCGCAGTACGTGCGTCGGGGCATCACCGAGTGGATGCCGGGCTGGGTCCGGCGCAACTGGAAGACCGCCGGCGGCGACCCGGTGAAGAACCGCGACCTGTGGGAGCGCCTGCATGCATCGGCGGCGCGGCACCAGATCGACTGGCGCTGGGTCAAGGGCCACAACGGCGATCCCGACAACGAACGGGTCGACACGCTGGCGCGGGCGGCCGCCGAGCAGGTCCGCGACGCGACGCGGTAGACTTGCCGACGATGCGCCAGATCGTCCTCGACACTGAAACCACCGGCCTGGAGTGGAAGCAAGGCAACCGCGTCGTCGAGATCGGCTGCGTGGAGCTGCTTGAACGCCGCCGCAGTGGGGGCAAGTTCCACCGCTACCTCAAGCCGGATTGCGCGTTCGAGGCCCGTGCCCAGGAAGTGACCGGGCTGACCCTGGAGTTCCTGGCCGACAAGCCGCGGTTCGACGAGGTGGTCGAGGAATTCCTCGCCTACATCGACGGCGCCGAGCTGATCATCCACAACGCTGCCTTCGACCTGGGCTTCCTGGACAACGAGTTGTCGCGCCTTGGCGAGCGCTTCGGCCGCATCCTGGACCGGGTCACCGTGGTCGATACCCTGCAACTGGCGCGCGAGCGCTTTCCCGGCCAGCGCAACTCGCTGGATGCGCTGTGCAAGCGCCTGGGCGTGGACAATGCGCACCGGCAATTGCATGGCGCGCTGCTGGACGCGGAGATCCTGGCCGACGTCTACATCGCCCTGACCTCCGGCCAGGAGGAAATCGGCTTTGGCGGCATCGAGGACGCCGGTGCCGGTACCGCCACGGTGGTCAGCTTCGCGCCCGTGACGGCGCAGCGGCCGCGCATCGCCGCGGCGCAGGCCGAGCAGGAAGCGCACCTGCGCCGGCTTGCCCACCTGCGCCGGAAGGCGGGCCGCGCGTTGTGGGACGTGCTGGAGCCGGCGGCCGAATCCGAAGCTCTGGAAGCCTGAGCCGCGTCAGCTGCGGTGTGCAGTGCCCGCCGCGCTCAGTGGCAGCGCACCAGCACCGCGGTGATGTTGTCCGAACCGCCACCATCCAGCGCCGCGGCCACCAGGATGTCCACGCATTCCTGCGCGCTGCATTCTTCCAGGCCCAGGGTCTGCGCGATCAGCGCATCGCCCACGTCTTCGGTCAGGCCATCGCTGCACAGCAGCAACTGCATGCCCGGGCGCAGCTCGCCGGCCATCCGTGCCACGTTCAGGTGCGCCGGGTCGGTGACGCCCAGGGCCTGGGTGACCACGTTGCGCTGCGGGTGCGAGCGCGCCTGTTCGGGGGTGAGGCTGCCCTGGGCGATCAGGTCCTGCACGTAGCTGTGGTCCTGGCTGAGCTGGGCCAGGCGGCCATCGCGCCACAGGTAGGCACGGCTGTCGCCCACCCAGGCCACCTCGAAACGCGGGCCCTGGATCCGTGCGGCCACGACGGTGGTGCCCATCGGCAGGCTGTCGTTGCGTCGGCGCGAGGCGCGGATGATTTCCTCGTCGGCCACCAGGATGGCGCCGGCCAGCTGGTTGCCGGCGCGGACCTCGCGCACGATGGCCTCGCGGGCCAGTGCGCTGGCCACCTCGCCACAGGCGTGGCCGCCCATGCCGTCGGCCACCAGCCACAGGCCCAGCTCGCTGTCGCCGTAGTAGGTGTCCTCGTTCAGCGCCCGGCGCAGGCCGACGTGGGTGAGGTGTCCGAATTCGATCATGGCAGCGGCAGCCGGTTCCTTGACGGACAGGGTAAACCTATACGGCATGCCCGTAAGAGCCGGTCACGGCGGGCTGCGGCGGGGCACGGCAGGAAAACGGGCGCTGCCGAACGAAAAAGAGACGGGCCGGGGCCCGTCTCTTGCGCAACTGGCGGAAAGGGTGGGATTCGAACCCACGGTACCGGAGACCGGTACACCGGATTTCGAATCCGGCGCATTCGACCACTCTGCCACCTTTCCGGGGTCCCGCGCGGCGTGGTCACCACCGCGGGGCGGGCATCATAAGGGAAGCGCAGGACCTGGCACAACTCGCGGCGATGCCGGCGGGCGGGCGCGGTACATGCGCCATGGCCTAGACTGGCGGCCCTTCCAGCCTGCCAGCACCAGAGCCATGTCCGAGATCCTGGTTCCAGTCTCCTTCGGTGAACTGCTCGACAAGATCGCGATCCTGCAGATCAAGTCCGAGCGCATGAGCGATGCGGCCAAACTGGCCAACGTGCGCAACGAGCTGTCGGCGCTCGAGCGCACCTGGATGCAGCATCCTGCGGCTGGCAGCGTGCCGGGGTCGCCGTCGGGCGCGGGCATTGCCGAATTGCGCGCGCAGCTCAAGGCGGTCAACGAGCGCCTGTGGCAGATCGAGGACGACATCCGGCTCAAGGAGCGGGCGCAGGAGTTCGACGAGGAGTTCGTGCGCCTGGCGCGCAGCGTGTACTTCGAGAACGACGAACGCGCGCGGGTGAAGAAGGCGATCAACCTGGCCCTGGGTTCGGCCTATGTCGAGGAAAAGTCCTACCAGGACTACCGCGCCGAGCCGTCCTGACCCGCTGCCGGGCGGCTGCGCGCCGCCTCTTCCAGCGCGCGGATCCTGACCATGTGCCGGACCATGCGCAGCTGCGCGCTGTGGGGCAGGGCCACGCCGTACCCTGCGCGCAGCCGCTCCACGTCCTGGGGCTTGCCCAGGCCCAGCGCACCGAGCTGGGCGATCACCAGGGCCTGCTCCTGCACCTCCATTGGCAGCACGTGCGGCAATTGCAGCAGCGCCTCGCCGTGCGCACGCATGGCGGCGGCATCGCGCGCGGCTGCGGCGGCGTACATGGCAAGCATCGCCCGCACCGGCGTGGGTTGGGCTGCAGGATCGATCCACGCCGGATCGATCCAGGCGCCGTGAAGGTCCGCGGCCGGCAGGTGGCCCAGCGTGGCCATCGCCACGGCCGAGGCGGCGCGTGCCCAGGTGGCCGGGTCTTCGACCACGCCGGTGGACATGCCCAGCAAGGCCTGCAGCTCCATCTCCGCATCGGCCAGTGCGTGCTGGCGCCGCGGCAGCAGGGTCACCCGGCCGCCGCTGCGCAGCGCCTGGACCAGTTCCTGCGCATGCCCGCGCGCCATCAACAGGCTGTGCCCGGGCAATACCGGGACCGGCGCGTCGGCAGCCGGCGGGACGCGGCCCTCCAGCAGGTCCAGCACCGGAAGGCCGTTGTCGGCCAGGCGCTGCAGGGTGTCGGCGCGGTCGCCGCGGAAGCGGGTGCGTGGGCCCTGCAAGGCAACGAGCGGGTGGAAATCGCTGTGCGGCTGCGCCTGCATCGCACTGGCGTAGGTGGCCAGCAGCCCGCGTCCGCCGAGCCGGCGCAGTGCCAGCGCCGGGTCGGAGGTCAGGCCCACCCGCGCCGTCTCCCGTGCCAGCGCGGCGGTGGCCTGCAGCCGGGTCGCATCGGCGGCCGGGCAGGTGCTGCGGCAGGCGACGACCACCAGGTCGTTGTCCTGGGCCAGGTACACCGCCACGTCCGGAAAATTCTGCAGCAGCGCAACAACGATACTGGCCAGCAATGCGTCGTCGATCTCGTAGGTTTGCAGCCATTGCACAAGCAGGCCGTCATCGGCCAGGTGCCCGGCGAGGAACCCGTAGAACTGGGTGGTGAACAGCCCGGCCACGCCACTGACCCACGGGTTGGACGGCTCGGAGACGATCACGTCATAGCGGCGCTGGGCGCTGGCATAGAAGCGGCGGGCATCATCGAAATGCACCTGCGAACGCGGGTCGTGCAGGGCCCGGCCGATGCGCGCGGAAAACAGCTGCGCCCCGGCGGCATGGACCAGCGGTTCGATCTCCACCGTCTCGACCCGGCGGACGCGGTCGCTGCCGAGCAGGGTATGGGTGGACAGGCCCAGCCCCCAGCCGATCACGCCGACCTCGTGCGGGGCAGGGTGCAACGCCAGCGGCAGCGCACCCAGGCTGACCATGGTCAGCTCGTCGCCGCCCGGCGGGCCATCCAGGCCGGTCGCCATCGCGCCGTCGGACTTGCCGTTGGTCAGCAACGAGAGGGTGCCGTTGGCCGGCGAGTGCGCCACGCCGATGGTGGCGGTCTTGCCGTCGCGCAGGAATGGCACCTGCAGTGATGGGTCCAGGCGTGCGTGTCCGGTGCGGAACGCTCCGGACAGCTGCGCGCGCGGGTCCGGCTGGCCCCAGGCCAGGGCAATGGCCAGGGCACCGATGACCCCGATCACCAGCGCCTGCAGGCGTCGTGGCCCCAGTTCGGTGCGGGCATGCGCCAGCAGCCAGAACCCCAGGGCGATGTCGCCGGCGGCGGCCAGCACCAGGCCGATGCGCACGCCCAGCAGCGGGATCAGCGCGTGGGTCATCAGCAGCACCCCGGCAATGGCGCCAACGGTATTGGCCGCATACAGCCGGCCGATCCCGGCCTCGCCGGCACCGGCGCGCAGCAACGCCAGGGTGAACAGCGGCAAGGTCGTGCCCGCGAAGAATGCGGCCGGCAACATCACCGCCATCGCGATTCCGGCGCTGCCAAGCAGGTACAGCCGGTAGCCGCCGTCGGTGCGCGCCAGCGCCTGCACCAGCGCGGCACTCCAGTCGAAGGACTGGGCGAAGGCCAGCAGCGAGAGCAGGGTGGCCACGCCCATCGCCACCTGGGCCAGGGCCGCGGTGTGCAGCGGATCGTGCAGGCGTGCGGCCCGGCGTTGCACCCAGGCGCCACCGATGGCCAGTCCCAGCAGGAAAGCCGCAAGCATCAGCTCGAAGCTGTGCACGGTGGTGCCCAGGGCCTGGTTGAGCAGGCGGATCCAGCCGATCTCGTAGACGAAGGAGCACGCGCCGGAGAGCAGCCCGACCGTCAGCACCGTGCGTGCCAGCGTGGATGGTGCCCTGCCGTGGGTACTGCTGTGCGTGGCGCCGTGCGTGGTGGCCGGCGGCGGCGCCGGTATGGCCGCAGCAGCGATGCCCGGGCCGCGCTCGTGGCGCCGCGACAGCACCCATGCCATCGCCGCCACCACCAGGTTGATGGCGCCGGCCACGGCCAGTGCACCGGGCATGCCCAGCCGCGGCAGCAGCAGGAAGGTCGCGCACAGCGCGCCAAGCGCCGCCCCCAGGCTGTTGGCGAAGTACAGCCCGCCCAGCACCCGCGCATCCCGCCCGGCGGCGCTGCCGCCGGCGCGCAGCCAACCGGCGCTGAGCAGCGGGAAGGTGGCGCCCAGCAGGATGCAGGCCGGCAGGATCAGCACCGCCCCGGCCAGCCACGGATACAGGTGGCCGCCGACACCGTTGCCCAGCATCGGCAGCAATGCTTCGGCCACGCGCTGCTGGCCCAGGAACAGGGGATGGAAGGCCAGGCCCAGCACGCCGATGGCCGCCTCGGCCAGCGCATAGGCGCGCAGCAGCCGGCGCCAGCCCAGGCCCATGCGCGCCGCCAGCCATGCGCCCGCGGCCATGCCGCCCATGAAGATTGCGAGCACCAGGCTCTGCGCGTATGCGGCATGGCCCACCACCAGGCCCAGGTAATGCGACCACAGCGACTGGTAGATCAGCCCGGCCACGCCGGAGAGCACGAACAGGACCAGGATGGCGATTCCCGGCGGCGTGGCCGGGGAGGCGCGATGCAGGGGCGCGGTGGCCGTCACTGCGGCGGCTGCGCCGTCGATGCCATGGCCGGCACGCGGGCAGGCACGTCAGCGGCCGTGGTCGGCACGGTAGCGCTCGAACGCGGCGATCGCATCGTCCACGGTGACCAGTTCCATCACCCCGTCGTGCTCGATCTTGGTGCCCCACTTCAGTGCGGCGGCGGGTTTGCCCAGGTACCGGCGCGCGGCGTCGTCGTAGCGATCCACGCAGTAGCGCCGGTCCGAATACGGGCCGCTGCGCGCCGGGTTGCTGGCCGCGTGCAGGCCCAGCACCCGGGTGCCCATTGCGTTGGCGATATGCATGGGACCCGAATCGGGAGTGACCAGCAGGTCGGCGCGTGCCAGCAGCGCCGGCAACTGCTTGAGGGTGTCCTTGCCCACCAGGTCCAGCACCGGTGCGTGCATCGCTGCGGCGATGGCGTCGGCGGTGCTGCGCTCCAGCGCGCTGCGGCCACCGCACAGCACCACCCGCCAGCCCTGTGCGGCGGCGTGGTCGGCCAGGGCCGCATGGCGTTGCGGATACCAGTTGCGGCGCACATGGCTGGAACAGGGCGAGATCATCAACACCGGAGCGCCGTCGTCCGGCCACTGGGCATGCGCCCAGTCGTGCGCGGCCTGCGGCACCGGCAGGTTCCAGGTCACCTGCTCCTGGCGCAGCCCCAGCGGTTCGCAGAAGCTGCCGATGGCGTCGAGCACATGAGTGCCGGCGCGTGCCGGGATGCGCGTGTTGACGAACAGGCCGTGCAGGTCGCGCGAGCGGGCCCGGTCGTAGCCCACGCGGCGGCGCGCGGGCACGAAGGCCGACAGCAGGTTGGCGCGGGCGGCCACCTGCAGGTGCAGCAGCACGTCGAACCCACCGTCCGGCAGGGTACGCCGCAGCGCGCGCATGCCGGCCAGGCCGGTGCGCTTGTCATAGACGTGGAAGGCCACCCCATCGAGCCCCTCCAGCAGGCGGTGGCCGGCCGGATCGATGATCCAGTGCAGTGGCGCATCGGGCCAGGCACGCTGCAGGGTGCGTACCAGCGGCACCACGTGGGTGACATCGCCGAGGGCGGACAGGCGCAGCAGGCAGATCGAGGGTCGCATCGCTCTCGGCTGTTGTTAGACTCGCGCGAATGGTTGCGTTCGACGCCAATGAAGCCCTGACGCCGTACCGGACCGATCGCGGGTACGGGGCCATTCTGTTCGACCGCCAGCGGCTGCGGCAAGCCGGGGCCGAACTGTTCTCGCCGGCCGAGTGGGGCGAGCGTGCGCGTCCGGTGGATTCGGGCGGGCGCGGCGGCGCCTGGTTCGTGGATGCGCCGTTCGGTGCCTGCGTGCTGCGCCACTACCTGCGCGGGGGCCTGGCCGCGCGCATCTCGCGCGATCGCTACCTGTGGCACGGGGTTGCCCGCACGCGCAGTTTTGCCGAGTTCCGGCTGATGCGCGAACTGCTCGGCCGCGGGCTGCCGGTCCCGCGGCCGCTGGCAGCCTCGTACCAGCGCGAGGGACTGCGCTATCGCGCGTCGATCCTGCTCGAACGCCTGGAGGGCGTGCGCTCACTGGCCGACCGCGCACTGGTGGCCGGCAGCGGTGCACCATGGGAGGAGGCCGGGCGCCTGATCGCGCGTTTCCACCGCGAAGGCCTGGACCATGCCGACCTCAACGCCCACAACCTGCTGTTCGACGGCAATGGCCGTGGCTGGATGATCGATTTCGACCGCGGGCGCATGCGCATCCCGGCCACCGGCTGGCGCGAGGGCAACCTGCGCCGGCTGTACCGCTCGCTGCTCAAGTTGCGCGGCGGCCGCGCGCGCGACGAGCTGGAGCGTGACTTCGCCCGCCTGCGCCGCGCCTACGAACTGGCCTGGAAGCGAGGCTGCTGAGGTGTCCGGCTGGGCGCTGCGGCTGCATGGGGTGGGCAACGCATCGGCGGTGGAGCTGGGATCGGCGATGGCCAGCATCGAGCGCGGCGGAGCGCCGTGGCTGACCATCGACTGCGGCGCCGAAGGACTCACCGCATTCGAGGCACTCTACGGTCGCGCACCGGCGGCGATCTTCCTGACCCACGTGCACCTGGACCACGTGGCCGGGTTCGAGCGGCTGTTCGTGTCCACCTATTTCGATCCGCAGCGTCGTGGCCGCGTGCGCCTGTACGTGCCCGCGCCGGTGGTGCCGCTGCTGCACCGGCGGGTGGGCGACTACCCCAACGTGCTGGCCGAGGGCGGGGCCAATTTCTGGGATGCCTTCCAGCTGATCCCGGTTGGCGATGCGTTCTGGCACGACGGGATGCGCCTGGAGGTGTTCCCGGTGCGCCACCACTGGCCGGAGACGGCGTTCGGCCTGCGCCTGCGCGGCAGCCTGGTGTGGAGCGGCGATACCCGGCCGATCCCCGAGATGCTGGCCTGTCACGCCGATGATGGCGAACTCGTTGCCCATGACTGCGCGCTGCACGGCAACCCCTCGCACACCGGGCTGGACGACCTGGAGCGCGAATACAGCCAGGCCCTGCGCCAGCGCATGCTGCTGTACCACTACGCCAGCCAGGCCGATGCCGCGGCGCTGGCCGCGCGCGGCTATGCGGTGGCCAGGCCGGGCGAAGTGCACGCGCTGGCCGAGCCGACCGCGATGCGCGCGCCGCAATGACGCCGCCGGCATGAAAGCAGGCGGCATGGAAGCAGGCGTGGGGAGCCGGAAAGGTGGCGGCCCCGCCGGCTGACCCCGGCGCCCGCGTCGATCGATACCGTTGCTGCCTTCCGGCCCTGGCGGAGTTTTCGACCTAGCGTCGCGGGGGGCCGACGGGGCCACCATGGACATGGGCGCATCGTGGATGCGGCCCGGTTCCGTTCAGCACCGCATGCGGCTGCCTGCGCGGAACGGGACGGGATGCAGCAGGCGGGTCCGGTACCTGCTTCCCTGAAACTGGCGGAGGGAGGGGGATTCGAACCCCCGAAGCGCGGTTTAGACGCTTACACACTTTCCAGGCGTGCTCCTTCAACCGCTCGGACACCCCTCCGGATCCCGTTGCATCGCGGACGGTGCAACGGGGCGCAGATTCTAGCTGCGCGCGCAGTTGTCCACAAGCGAGGCCGGGCGGCGCGGACGGGCGTGGCACAATGCCGGTCCTGTTCCAGGCGGCAGCCCGATGTCCTACCTCGTCCTCGCCCGCAAATGGCGCCCGAAGCGTTTTTCCGAGCTGGTCGGGCAGGAACACGTCGTGCGCGCGCTGGGCAATGCCCTGGATACCGGCCGGGTCCACCATGCCTTCCTGTTCAGCGGCACCCGCGGGGTCGGCAAGACCACCATCGCCCGGATCTTCGCCAAGTCGCTCAACTGCCAGAAGGGCGTCAGCGCCGAGCCCTGCGGTGAATGCCCGGCCTGCACCGACATCGATGCCGGCCGCTACATCGACCTGCTGGAGATCGACGCGGCCTCCAACACCGGCGTGGACGACGTGCGCGAGGTCATCGAGAACGCGCAGTACATGCCCTCGCGCGGGCAGTACAAGGTGTACCTGATCGACGAGGTGCACATGCTGTCCAAGCAGGCATTCAACGCCCTGCTCAAGACCCTGGAAGAACCGCCGGGGCACGTGAAGTTCCTGCTGGCCACCACCGATCCGCAGCGGCTGCCGATCACGGTGCTGTCGCGCTGCCTGCAGTTCAACCTCAAGCGCCTGGACGAAGGCCAGATCGAAGGCCAGATGACCAGGATCCTGGCCGCCGAGCAGATCCAGGCCGACCCCGGCGCGATCCGCCAGCTGGCGCGCGCGGCCGATGGCAGCCTGCGTGACGGCCTGTCGCTGCTGGACCAGGCCATCGCCTATGCCGGTGGTGCCCTGGCCGAAGATTCGGTGCGGGCGATGCTCGGCAGCGTGGACCGGACCCAGGTGGCCGCACTGCTGGATGCGCTGGCCGATGGTGATGGCCAGGCGCTGCTGGCCACGGTGGATGCGCTGGCCGGCTTCGCCCCGGACTGGGGCAACGTGCTGGAGGCGCTGGCCGAGGCACTGCACCGGATCCAGGTGCGGCAACTGGTGCCTGCTGTCGCCCGCGAGGACGGTGGCCTGGCCGTGGATGCCTGGGCCGCGCGGGTGCGCCCGGAGGTGGTCCAGCTCTGGTACCAGATGGCGGTCAACGGTCGCCGTGACCTCGACCTGGCGCCTGCGCCGCGGGTGGGCTTCGAGATGAGCGTGCTGCGGATGCTGGCGTTCCGTCCCGACGCCGACGCCGGTCCGCCGGCCGCGGGGCCGGGCGCAGGCGCAGGTACCGGCGGCGATGCGGCCGCGCCCGGACGCCCGACGCGGCCGGTGGCGTCGGCCGTGGCACCCGCCGCGCTGGCAGCGTCCAATCCGCCCGCCGCGGCCGCGCCAGTGCCGGCGCCGGCGCCGCGCGCGCCTGCGCCTGAGCGGGCGGATCCGCCACCGTGGGATGCAGCCCCCGCGCTGCAGCCTGGCATCGTGATGCAGCCCGCCTCCGTTGCGCCGGAGTCCACCGCCGCGCCGGCTGCTGCGTCACCGGCCGTGCCCGCCACCGGCCAGGCGGGGTCCGCGCCGGCTGCGATCGTGGTCGATGCCGAGGACTGGCTGCGGCGCGTGGCCGCCTGCGACCTCAACGGGCCCGCCCGGCAACTGGCCGCGCACACGGCCTTCGTCGGCCACGCCGATGGTGCGTTGACCCTGGCCCTGGAGCCGGGCTTCGAGTACCTGCGCAGCGAGCGCTCGGTCGCCGCGCTGGCCGATGCCATGGCCGCCTCGCTGGGGTCGCCGCCGAGGATCGTGATCGAGGCCGGGGCCGCGCAGGCACCGACCCTGCACCAGCGCCAGGAACACGAGCGCGACTCGCGCCAGAGCGCGGCCGAGCAGACCTTTCTCAACGATCCGGGCGTCAGGCGCCTGATCGAACAGCACGGGGCACGCGTGGTGCCCGATTCCATCCGCCCCTACGACGAGTGAGCGACATGCGCGGCAATATCGCCCAACTGATGCAACAGGCGCAGAAGATGCAGGAAAACCTGCAGCGCGCCCAGGAAGAACTGGCCCAGCTGGAAGTCACCGGCAGCGCCGGTGGTGGCATGGTCCACATCACCCTCAGCGGCACCAAGGAGTGCCGCAAGGTGCGGATCGATCCGTCCGTGCTGTCCGACCAGGAAATGGCCGAGGACCTGCTTGCGGCCGCGTTCAACGACGCCGCCAACAAGGTCGATGCCGAATCCAAGGCGAAGATGGCGGCGGCCTCGGCCGGCATGCCGCTGCCGCCGGGGATGAAGCTGCCGTTCTGAACCCCGGGATCCGCCAGGCCGGCAGGGCCGGGCGGCGCCGGTCATGCAGCCCACGGTACATGCCTCCATGTCCCTGCTTGAACAACTGATCGAGGCCTTCCGGGTGTTGCCCGGCGTGGGCCGCAAGACTGCCCAGCGCATGGCCTACCACGTGCTGGAACGTGGCCGCGACGGCGGCCGTGACCTGTCCCGGGTGCTGGCCGAAGCGGTCGAGCGGATCGGCCACTGCAGCCAGTGCCGGGATTTCAGCGAGACCGAGGTGTGTGCGGTGTGCGCCAGTGGCGGCCGCGACCGCCAGGTGCTGTGCGTGGTCGAGTCCCCGGCCGACCGCCTGGCCATCGAGACTGCCACCGGCTATCGCGGCCTGTATTACGTGCTGCAGGGCCGGTTGTCGCCGCTGGACGGCATCGGCCCGCGCGAACTGGGCCTGGAAGCGCTGGCCACGCGCCTGGCGGCCGGCGAAGTGGGCGAGATGATCGTCGCCACCAGCGCCACGGTGGAGGGCGAGACCACGGCGCACTACCTGGCGCAACTGGCGCGACAGCATGGCGTGCGGCCCAGCCGCCTGGCGCAGGGCCTGCCGCTGGGTGGCGAACTGGAATACGTGGACCGTGGCACGCTCTCGCATGCCTTCGGCAGCCGCGCCGAAATGCCGCGGTAGGAGCAGGGCAAGCGGCGACGCCCATCGGGGCTGCTGCGCGCACGCGGGTTTCATGGGCCTTGCCGTGGTGCTGCGGTCGCCGGCAAGGCCGGCTCCTACAATGGGGGCGACGCACTTCCGTTTCCACTCCCGAGCATTCCAATGACCGACACCATCTTCGGCAAGATCATCCGCCGCGAAATCCCGGCCAGCATCGTCTACGAGGACGATGACATCCTGGGTTTCCGCGACATCGCCCCGCAGGCGCCGGTGCACGTGCTGTTCATTCCCAAGCACCAGCCGATCCCGACCCTGGACGATGCCGCGGCCGGGGACGCCGCACTGCTGGGCCGGCTGATGCTGGCGGCAGCCGCATACGCGCGCCGCGAGGGCCTGGCCCAGGACGGTTACCGGGTGGTGATGAACTGCCGCGAACACGCCGGGCAGACCGTGTTCCACATCCACCTGCACCTGCTGGCCGGCGCGCCGCTGGGGCAGTTCGGAACACCCTGACCGGCGCGCGTCGCGCGGCCGCGTGCCGGCGCGATGCCTTCCGGCGCGGCGCTTTGCAACCGCGGATACGCCGACGCCGCCCGCAGGCGGCGTCGGTCAAGCGCACTGCTACGGCCGCCAGTGCGCTACCAGCCCCACCAGCCCCACGGGCCCCAGTACGGGCCCCAATACGCGCGCGGCGGCGGCATCACCACGTCGACCTCGCGGATTTCCGGCCACAGGTACACGATGTCGGCCGACATCCGCGGCAGGCGGTAGTCGTACTCGCCGATGCGGACCGTGTCGGTGCCTTCGATGCGGCCGACGAAGGTCACATCGCGGCCGGGGGTGAACACGGCCGGGTCGTAGAAGCCGGCCCGGCAGGCGATGAAGCGGCCCTGGCTGGCATCGGCCGAACCGCTGTCGGGACGGCCGCTGGCGTTGAGCGGCATCCCCACCATCTGGAAGCAGGTGCGATCCTGCTTGGGCAGGGTTTCCACGATCCGCCCGCCCCAGCGCACGCTGGTACCGGGCACCGGGTCAGCCACGACCTGCTGCGGGGTCACCGCGGGAAACGCGCCCTGCAGCGGCTGTGGTGCGGTGGCGCACGCGCCCAGCATTGCGGCGGCAGCGGCGGCCAGGATGAAACGGAAGGACGGGCGGACAGGCATGGCGACCTCCATGGGATTTCAGGGGCGGTGCCGGCGCAGGTCATCGATCAGCCGGCGCATCCCCGTTTGGTCGCCAGCGTAGCGTGACGCGGCGAAACGTCGGCTGAGCGCCAGCAACGCCGGGCCGGAGCGCGGATGCGCCGTGGCCACCCGCGCCGCCCAGGCCAGTGCCGGCTCATGGGTGGCCCGGCCCAGGCCCAGCCGGGCGTATCGTCGGCACAGCTGCCGCCAGGCGCGCAGCAGCGGGTCGCGCTCGCGTTCGCCGCGGGCCAGCACCCAGACCATGCCGGCCAGGGCCAGGGCTGCCAGCGCCACGAACATGCCCAGCAGTTGCGCCGGCTGCAGCTGGTGCAGCCCCAGTGGACTGAGCATGGCCTGCTGGCGGTTGGCGTCGAAGCCCAGCACCAGGTCGTTCCAGCCGCGCCTGATCCAGTCGGTGAAATCGCCCAGGTTGCCCAGGCGCAGCAGCCCGAAGTCGGCGTCACCTCCACCGGCGAAGCGACGCTGCTCGAGGGTGTCGTAGATGCGCTCGGGGGCCACCGCGGCGGTCGGGTCCACCCGCACCCAGCCACGGCCGTCCAGCCACACTTCGACCCAGGCGTGCGCATCCATGCGCCGCACCACCCAATAGCCGCCATACGGGTTGCGGTAGCCGCCCACGTAGCCGGTGACCACGCGCGCCGGGATGCCGGCGGCGCGCATCAACACGGTGTAGGCCGAGGCGAAGTGTTCGCAGTAGCCCTGCCGGGTCTGGAACAGGAACTCGTCCACTGCATGGCGGCCCGGCAGCGGCACGTCCATGGTGTAGCCGAACTCGGCGCCGATCCACGCCAGCGCGCGTTCGATGATGGCGGCATCGTCCGCGCCGGCATCGCGCCGCCATTGCTGCGCCAGTGCACGGGTGCGCGGGTTGAATCCGGCCGGAAGTTCCAGCGCCATGTTGCGCAGGATCGGGCGCAGCTCCGCTTCAAACGCGGCCGGTGGCGAGGAACGCAGGCGCCAGCGGCTTGGCGCCGACAGCGGGCGTGCGGCGCTGAGCGCCAGGTCGAATCCCATGCGGCTGCCCGCCGGCGCCGCCAGCGGCAAGTCCAGCGCCACCACGTGGCGGCGGTCGGTGGGTTCCAGTTCGATTTCGTAATCCCACGTGGTGGCCGACGCGCGGATTTCCGGAACCGGCAAGCCGTCCAGCCATCCGGTGCGCGACCAGCTGCGGCCGTCGAAGCGCCACAGCACCGGGCCACGCCAGTACATCTGTTCGGAGGCGGGCACCGGGCCATGGAACACCGCGCGCAGCGCCGGGGCGTCGTCGGCCATGAGGTCCAGCCAGCCACCCGGCTCCATCGTGTCCGACAGCCCCGGCCGCGCCAGCGCACGTTCGGGCACGCCCCACAGCGGGGTGCCCAGCCGCGGGAACAGCCAGAACGCGAGCAGCGCCAGCGGCAGGCCGATGCCGACCAGCCGCGCCATCACCATCGTGCGCTGGCGCAGCGGCAGCGGCGGCGCGCCGTTTTCGGCGTCGGCCAGGCGCTGCAGGCTCAGCAGCGCACACAGCACCGCGGCAAGTCCCAGCACCATCACCAGCAAGCCCTGGTCCATCAGGAACGCGGCGAACGGGGCGAACAGGGAAAACCCGAGCAGGCTGCGCGCATCGCGCAGGGTGTGGGCCTCGGCCGGCTTGATCGCCAGCATTGCCGCCAGCAGCGCACAGCCGGTGTCACGGCCCAGCCGCGTCCCCATGATCGTGAACACCGCGCCCACCATGGCCAGGGTCAGCAGCAGGCGCAGCCAGCCGGGCAGGGTGCCGCGCCAGGCCAGCGCGGCCACGCATGCCGCGGTGATGGCGAAGCCGGCCGCCAGCGTCAGTGGCAGGATCGACAGCAGCGGCAGCAACGCGAGGCCGGCCGTGGCCAGGGTCCAGCCACGTGCCGATGGATCCAGTGCAGGCGAGGGGGCGGAATCGGCCATGGATCAGTTCCGCGGCAGCAGCGCGAGCGCGCGCAGGCAGGCGTGGCGATGGTCCGGCCCACGGCCGGGGCCCAGCGTCGGCTGGCCCGGCAACTGCAGGCGGTAGCGGCGGTCCTCGCGCTCGGCCTGGTCCACCCATGCGGCAAGCCGGGAGATGCGCCGTTCATATGGCAATGACGCGGTCGCCGCCCAGCCAAGCACCAGGTCCACGCCCTGGCTGCGCTCGAACTCGCGCACCACCAGGCTGTCACGCCGCGCGCTGTGCTTCCAGGCGATGGTCCGTGCGGGGTCGCCGGCGCGATAGGGACGCAGCTGGTGCGGTTCTTCGCCCAGCGGATGCAGCCTGCTATGGCCGGTGCTGCCGCCGCTTTCGGGCAGCGGGGGCGGGCTGGCCTCCGCCGCCGGGTACACCAGCACACGCTGCCGTGGCCACACTCCCGACCAGCCGAACACCAGGCCCAGTGGCTGGGTCGTGGACAGGCGGATGCGTCCCGGCGCGAGCCAGCCGCGGTGGTCGGTGGCCAGCGGCAGGCTGAATTCGAGATGGCCGTCGTCGGTACTGCTGGTGCGCGCGTGCTGGCCATCCAGGTCGGCGCGCAAGCCGCGCCGGCGCCGCCGGTCACTGCTGGAGAAGGTCAGGCGCAGGGCAAGCGGGCGGCCGGCCGGCACCGGATCGGCGGACAACCCCTCCAGCCGCAGCCCCGACAGTTGCAGGTGGGTGGCGATCAGGCTCGCCAGCCCGGCCGCGCCCAGCAGCAGCGCCAGCAGCAGCGCCGGGTTGTTGTTGTAGTTCAGTGCACCCAGCACCATGGCCAGCACCAGCACGCCGTAGAACAGGCCGAAACGGGTGGGCAGCACATAGATGCGGCGCCGGCCGATGGTCACCGGCAGCGGCTCCGGGGTGCGCGGGCGCTCCAGCGAGCGCAGCCGCGCGCCCAGCCCGCGCAGCACGGCGTGCATCAGTCCACCGGCACCGCGTGCAGCACGGCCTTGGCCAGCGCCGCACCGGATCCGGCTTCGGCTTCCGGGACCAGGCGGTGCCCGGACACCGCGGCGAACAGCGCCTGCACGTCTTCCGGCAGCACGTGCTCGCGGCCCAGCAGCAGCGCGTAGGCGCGCGCCGCGCGCAGCAGGGCCAGGCCGGCCCGCGGCGACAGGCCCACGCGCACGCCCGGGTGCTGGCGGCTGCGTGCCAGCAGTGCCTGCACGTAATCGACCAGCGCCTGGCTGGCATGCACCTGCGCGGCGGCGGCGCGCAGCGCCGACACGTCGTCCTGGCCCAGCACCGGCATCGCCTGCGCGATCAGCTCGCGGCGGTCGGCGCCAGTGAGCAGGGCGCGTTCGGACTCGGCGCCTGGATAGCCCAGCGAGAAGCGCAGCAGGAAGCGGTCCAGCTGCGAGTCGGGCAACGGAAAGGTGCCCGACAGGTCAACCGGGTTCTGGGTGGCGATGACGAAGAACGGCTCGGGCAGGGCATGGGTCACCCCGTCCACCGTGACCTGCTGTTCGGCCATCGCCTCCAGCAGGGCGCTCTGGGTGCGCGGTGGCGCGCGGTTGATCTCGTCGGCCAGCAGCACCTGGGTGAACACCGGGCCGGCATGGAATTCGAAGCGGCGCGTGGCCGCGTCGTACACCGATACGCCAAGCACGTCGGCCGGCAGCAGGTCGGAGGTGAACTGGACGCGCTGGAACGACAGCCCCACCGTCGCGGCCACGGCGTGGGCCAGGGTGGTCTTGCCGAGGCCGGGCAGGTCCTCGATCAGCACATGGCCGCCGGCGAGCAGGGCCACGAAGGCCATGCGCACTTCCTGCGGCTTGCCCAGGACCAGGCCATTGACCTGCTCCTGGGCGCGTGTGAGCGAGTCGCGCAACGCGTCGGTTAGGATTCGGGCGGAAGAAGTGGGGGCGTCGTGCGCCATCGCGTGCCTGTGTCCCTGGATCGCTCCGGAGTGTAGCGGGTATGCAGGGAGAACAACGCGCAAGGCGCACGTTCACCGCTCTCTGGGTGGCGGCATGCCTGGCCAAGCTGGTGGTTGCCGCACGCCTGCCGTTGTTCGTGGACGAAGCCTTCTACTGGCAGGAAGGCCGGCACCTGGCCGCCGCCTATTCCGACCTGCCCGGCATGACCGCATGGCTGGCGCGCCTGGGCACGGCCCTGGGCGGCGAGCATCCGTTCGCACTGCGCCTGCCGTTCCTGCTGATGGGGGCGCTGCTGCCGTGGTGGGTGGTGCGGATTGGCCGGCAGTGGTTCGGTGCGATCAACGGCTGGCGCGCCGGCAGCCTGGCGGTGCTGGCGCCACTGGTGGGCATGCTCGGGGTGATGGCGCTGCCGGACGTGCCGCTGGCCCTGGCCACGCTGCTGTGCCTGAGTGCCGGTACCCGCCTGCTGCGCGAAGTCTCGCCCGGCGCGGTGCTGGAGCTGGCCCTGGGCCTGGGCCTGGGCGCTGCCAGCCACTACCGCTTCGGCGGCGTGGTCGTGGTCGGTGCATTGGCCCTGTGCTGGGTGCCTCAGGGCCGTCGCCTGCTGCGTGATTCGCGGGTGCTGCTGGCCCTGGCCGTCGGCCTGCTGGCCTGGGTGCCGCTGCTGTTGTGGAACATGGAGAACGGCGAGGCCGGGCTGCGCTTCCAGTTGCTCGACCGGCACCCGTGGGCGCTGCACGCGGGCGGGCTGATGTTCCTGCCGGCGCAGGCGCTGCTGGTAACGCCGATGCTGTTCGCCGCGTTGCTGGCCGCGGCCTGGCGCGATGCCTGGCCGCGGCGGGCGATCCGCCCGCAGTGGCGGTTCCTGGGAACCTTCGGCGCCATCGTGCTGTGCGGCATCTTCGTGCTGGGCTTTGTCACCGACCAGGAGCGGGTGAGCTTCCACTGGCCCGCGCCGGCCTGGCTGGCGCTGATGCCGGCCGCGGCCATGATCATCGGGCGCTGGCCACCGCGCTGGCGGCGGATGGCCTGGATCACCACGGCGCTGGGCATGTGCGTGGCGCTGGGCCTGGTCCTGGCGTTGGCGTCCCCGTCGCTGCGCGCCACGACCGCCGCCAGCAAGCACTATCCGCGCAACTTCACCGGCGGCACGCCGGTAGCCGCCGCGGTGCGCGCCGAGCTGGACGCGATGCCACCGGGCACCCGTCTGCTGGCCGGGGATTTCAAGCTGGGTGCCACCCTTGGTTTCGTCCTGGACGATGCGGATATCGCGGTCCTGGACCATCCGCTCAACCACGCCCACGGCCGCGCACCGCAGTTGCGCCAGTGGGGCCTGCAGGTCGATGCGCCGCCGCCTGCGCCGACGCTGCTGGTGCTGGCACCGGAGCACCTGCCGTTGCGCCAGCGCCTGCAGCACTACCACCGGTTGTGCGCGGTGCTGGGGCCATTGCCGCCGGTGCGCAGGACGGTGACGGTCGACCATGGTGCGCAACGCTTCCTGCTGCTGCGCCTGCCACCGGCGCGGGCCACTGCGCCGATGGCAGGCGCACCGTGCAGCGCGCCGGCAATGGCGTGGATCGACACCCCGGCGCCGCGGCAGCAGGTGCCGCTGGAGTTCGAGATCAGCGGCTGGGCGTTCAAGGACGGGCAGGGGCTGTCGCGGGTGGAAGTGACCCTGGACGGGGCGGTCGTGGCCGAGGCCGACTATGGCTTCCACTTCCCGGTGGACGCGTACTTCCCCGAGTCCACCGATCCGGCGCAGCCGGCGGTCGGCTTCCGGGCGCGGGTCGACCTGCCGGCCAGCCAGGCCGGCAGGCGCTGGCTGGGGCTGCGCCTGCACGGCGTCGACGGCAGCGTGGAGGACTGGCCGCAGCAGCCGGTGCGCGTGGTCGCGCCGCACGGCGGCCACTGACTCCACCGCCGGCGCAGGTCATGCACGGCCAGGCGCCGCTGCGGGCGCGGGCCGGTGCCGCCTGCTACGGCACCGCGTGCCCGGTCGCGCGCAGCAGCCCGGCCAGGGCAATGAGCGGCAGGCCGATCAACGCGGTCGGGTCGGTGCTGTCGATCGCTTCGAACAGGGCGATGCCCAGGCCTTCGCACTTGAAGCTGCCGGCGCAGTCATAGGGCTGCTCGGCATCCAGATAGCGCTCGATCGCGGCCGGTTCCAGCGGGCGCAGGCGCACCCGGGTAAGGTCTGCGGCGGCCAGCACCTGGTCGCCGCGGCGCAGGCAGACGGCGGTGTGGAAATCCACCGTGCGCCCGCTCATCGCCTGCAACTGGGCGATGGCGGCCGGGCGGTTGCCGGGCTTGCCGAGCACGTGGCCGTCCAGCTCCGCACACTGGTCCGAGCCGATCACCCAGGCCTGCGGATGGGCCAGGGCAATCGCGGCGGCCTTGGCCGCGGCCAGGCGGCCGGCCAGGTCTGCCGGGCGTTCGCCGCAAAGCGCCCGTTCATCGGTGCCCGGGGCCAGGCACCGGAACGGCAGGCGCAGCCGTTCCAGCAACTGGCGGCGATAGGGCGAGGTGGATGCGAGAATCAGCATGGCGGGCAGGGTGCGAGCGCGGCCCAGTGTGCGGCGCGCGCGCAGGGCGGGCAAACCCGTCACCGCGCGGCAGAGGGTGTTTGACAGGGCGTGGGACGGTCCTTAACATTCAGCGGCTTATGTCCGCGGGTGTGTCCGTCGTGCAGGTTCCCGAAACACTGGATGCTTGGCGGATGGTCGCTGCGAGGCGGCGGTTCGAGGGGAGCTTTCCGCTGTCGGCGATGTCCCGGCTCGGTGGCAGCCTGGCCGATGCCGAGGGCGAATGCCGTTTCGCGCTGGAGTTTGGCCGCGATGACACCCTGCAGGTGCCGTTCGCCGAACTGTCGATCCAGGCCGGTCTGCCGCTGGTGTGCCAGCGCAGCCTGGCCCGGTTCGTGTTTGCGGTGGAGTCGGTGCAGCGGCTGGGCCTGATCCGCAACGAGGACGAGGAAGCGGCGTTGCCGCCGGGCTACGAGGCGTTGCTGGTGCCGGAGGATGGCCAGCTGCGCCCACTGGACCTGGTCGAGGATGAACTGGTCCTGGCGCTGCCGGTGGTTCCGGTGGCGACGGACAGCGAGCCGGTCGACCGCACCTGGTCAGCCGGCGAGGAAGAACAACAGGCGGCCAGCCCGTTCGCGGCGCTGGCATCTCTGAAGAAGAAGCAGTAACGGCCGCGCCGCCGTGCAGGCGCCCTGGAACGGCACCGGCGGGTGGCTTCGAGGTCTCATCAGAACACGCAATTCAACCGAGTTTGGAGCAATCCCATGGCTGTGCAGAAATCCCGAGTCACCCCGTCCCGCCGTGGCCAGCGCCGTTCGCACGACGCGCTGACCGCCAAGCAGCTGTCCACCGATCCCACCAGCGGCGAGATCCACCTGCGTCACCACGTCACCGCCGATGGCTACTACCGCGGCAAGAAGGTCATCGCGACCAAGACCTCGGCAGCCGAGGAAGACTGACCCCGGCACCGGCGCGCGCCCACGAGGGCGCGTGCCATGCAGCGGCAATCGTCCGGCTCCCGCGCGGAGCCTTCAGCGGGAGTGGGCATGAGCGAGCGGATCTATTCGCGCATCGCCGGAACCGGCAGCTATCTGCCGGAGAAGGTGGTGACCAACGACGACCTGGCCAAGGTGGTCGACACCAGCGACGAATGGATCCGAACCCGCACCGGCATCCGCGAGCGACGCGTGGCGGCCGACGGCCAGACCACCAGCGAACTGGGGCACCGTGCCGCGCTGAAGGCGATCGAGGCGGCCGGCGTCGACGTTTCGGACATCGACCTGATCGTGGTCGGCACCACCACGCCCGACGTGGTGTTCCCGTCCACCGCATGCCTGATCCAGGAGAAGCTGGGCATTGCCGGCTGCGCGGCGATGGACGTCAATGCCGCATGTTCCGGTTTCGTGTACGCGCTGAGCGTGGCCGACAAGTTCGTGCGTGCCGGTGCGGCGAAGACCGCCCTGGTGATCGGCGCTGAAACCCTTACCCGGATCGTCGACTGGACCGACCGCACCACCTGCGTGCTGTTCGGCGACGGCGCTGGCGCCGTGGTGCTCAAGGCCGACACCGAAACCGGCATCCTGTCCACGCACCTGCATGCCGATGGCAGCAAGAAGGACCTGCTGTCCTGCCCGGCGGGCGTGTCCAGCGGCTTTGATGCAGGCGACCCGCAGGGTGGCGTGCGCATCCAGATGGTCGGCAACGAGGTGTTCAAGTACGCCGTCCGGGCGCTTGACGGCGTGGTCGACGAGACCCTGGACGCCAATGGCCTGGGCCGTGGCGACCTGGACTGGCTGATTCCGCACCAGGCCAACCTGCGCATCATCGAAGCCACGGCCAAGCGCCTGGACATGCCGATGGAGCGCGTCATCGTCACCGTCGACCGCCACGGCAATACCTCCGCCGGATCGGTGCCGCTGGCGCTGGACGAGGCGGTGCGTTCGGGCCGCGTGCAGCGCGGGCAACTGGTGCTGCTGGAAGCCTTCGGCGGCGGCTTCACCTGGGGCTCGGCGCTGCTGCGCTATTGATGGGGCGAGTCTTCGCGTCTTCCCTTCCGGAAGGATGGGGCATCGTCCGCACTTTTTCGCGCGGGTGCAGGGAGAGGCCATGGCCGTACAATCGATGCGTCTGGCCGGGCGCCGGGCCTGGATCAAGCGCTATGGGCAAGGCCGCCGCAGGCTGAGCCTGGGTTCGCTGGACCTGGTGGCGCGCAAGCTCGACCTGCCGGCGCTGCGGCCGCCGCCGCACCATGGCGGCCCGCTGGCCAAGGAAACCGAGCGCCGCCGCATCGCCGAACTGGATGCGCTGGGCGTACGCGTGCCCGAGGTGCTGGGCGAGAACGGGGACACGCTGCTGCTGGGCGACATCGGCGTCACGCTCTCCACGCAGCTGCGTGCGGTGCGTGGCGACCCGCAGGCGACGGACGGCCTGGCCGCCAGGACGATCGCCGCCATCGCCGATGCCCACCGGCGCGGCGCCTACCTGGGGCAGCCGCTGCCGCGCAACATCACCCTGGATGCAGGCGGCGCCATCGGTTTCATCGATTTCGAGGAAGATCCGCTGGAGGTGATGCCGCTGGAGCAGGCGCAGGCACGCGACTGGCTGCTGTTCGCCTTCGGCATGGCCAAGTACTACCACGACCGTCCCGAGGCGTTGGCGCGGATGCTCGGGGAGGTCATGCGCGCCGGGCCGCCGCAGGTGGGCCGGCATGCGCGCCATGTGGGGATGCGGCTGCATGGCATCGCGCGCCTGGCGCGGAAGCTGGGGCGTTCGGCACGCACGTTCGCGCATGCGGTGTTCGTCATCCACGGCGCCACCGCCTGGCTGGCGCTGGCGCTGATGCTGCTGCTGATCGACTGGATCGGCGACGGCGAGCTCGACCTGCTGCAGGCCATCGTCGGGTGAAGGGCGCGGCTCGCCCATCGGGCCATGGGCATACGCCCGGGTACAGACAAACCCGGCGCGTGGCCCGTATCATCGCCGCTCTTTCCCGTACTGCCACAGCGCGTGACCGAACCGACGCTCGCCTTCGTTTTCCCCGGACAGGGTTCCCAGTCCGTGGGCATGCTTGCCGAACTTGCGCAGCTGTACCCGCAGGTCCGCCAGACGTTCGCCGAAGCCTCCGGCGGCGTCGGCGTGGATCTGTGGGTGCTGTCCCAGGATGGTCCGGAAGAGACCCTCAACCGCACCGAATACACCCAGCCGGCGCTGCTGGCCGCAGGCGTGGCGGTGTGGCGCGCGTGGCTGGCGCAGGGTGGCGCGCAACCGGCGATGCTGGCCGGGCACAGCCTGGGCGAGTACTCCGCGCTGGTGGCCGCCGGAGTGCTGTCGCTGCAGGACGGCGCGCGCCTGGTGCGCCTGCGCGGCCAGTTGATGCAGGACGCCGCGCCCGCCGGCAGCGGCGCGATGGCCGCCATCCTCGGCGCCGATGACGCGCTGGTGCAGGAGGCCTGCGAGCAGGCCGCCGATGGCCAGGTGCTGGTTCCGGCCAACTACAACTCGCCCGGGCAGATCGTGATCGGCGGCGACGCGGCGGCCGTGGACCGCGCGCTGGCGCTGCTCACCGAGCGCGGTGTGCGCAAGATGGTCAAGCTGGCGGTGAGCGTGCCCTCGCACACGCCACTGATGCGGGAAGCGGCCGATCGCCTGGCCGAGGCGATGCACGCGCTGGAATGGCATGCGCCGGCGCTGCCGGTGGTGCAGAACGTGGACGCGCGCGCGCACGACGGCGTGGACGCGATCCGCGATGCGCTGGTGCGCCAGCTGTACCTGCCGGTGCAATGGACCGGCTGCGTGCAGGCGCTGGCCGCGCGCGGCGCCACCCGCATCGGCGAGTGCGGTCCAAGCAAGGTGCTGGCCGGCCTGGTCAGGCGCATCGACAAGTCGCTGGACGCGCGTGCGCTGGGTGCGCCCGGCGATTTCCAGTCCGCGCTGGCCGACTGGCGCTGAGTTCCGCACGCGGACCGGCGCCTGGCGCCACCGCCCGAACACATCACACGAGATCGACAATGACCAACCTGCCCCTCACCGGTGAAATCGCGCTGGTCACCGGCGCCAGCCGCGGCATCGGCGCGGCCATTGCCGACGAGCTGGCCGCGCGCGGCGCCACCGTCATCGGCACCGCCACCAGCGACCATGGCGCCGAGGCCATCGGCCAGCGCCTGGCCGCGCACGCCGGCCACGGCCGCCGCCTGGATGTCACCGACCCGGCCGCGGTGGAAGCCTTGATCGATGGCATCGCCAAGGAGTTCGGCGCCATCTCCATCCTGGTCAACAACGCCGGCATCACCCGCGACAACCTGCTGATGCGGATGAAGGAAGAGGACTGGCAGGCGATCCTGGATACCAACCTGAGCAGCGTGTACCGCACCTGCAAGGCGGTGATGCGCGGAATGATGAAGGCGCGCCGCGGCCGCATCGTCAACATCGCCTCGGTGATCGGCGCCACCGGCAATGCCGGCCAGGCCAACTACGCCGCGGCCAAGGCCGGGATCATCGCGTTCAGCAAGTCCCTGGCCAAGGAAATCGGCAGCCGCGGCGTCACCGTCAATGTGGTGGCCCCCGGTTTCATCGACACCGACATGACCCGCGAGCTGCCGGCCGAATCCAGGGAGGCGCTGCTTGGCCAGATCGCCCTGGGCCGCCTGGGCGAACCGGACGACATCGCCCGCGCGGTGGCGTTCCTGGCCGGCCCCGACGCCGGCTACATCACCGGCGAGACGCTGCACGTGAACGGCGGCATGTACATGGCCTGAGGGGCCGGGGCCTGACCCGAGGATTTCAAAGATTTCGTAAGTTTTTGATTCGGCTGCGGTTGCCTGGAGTGCCCGGGCGCCGCGGCTTTTGACTACACTATCCGCCTTGCTGGAAAGTGAAACCCGCACCGACCACAACCCCGTGGCGGTCCGATCGACAACAACTCCGTCTGGAGCAGAGAAACCTATGAGCACCATCGAAGAGCGCGTCAAGAAAATCGTCGTCGAACAGCTCGGCGTGAAGGAAGAGGAAGTCACCAACAGCGCCTCGTTCGTGGACGACCTGGGCGCCGACTCGCTCGATACCGTCGAGCTGGTGATGGCCCTCGAGGAAGAGTTCGAGTGCGAGATCCCGGACGAGGAAGCGGAGAAGATCACCTCGGTCCAGCAGGCGATCGATTACATCAAGGCGCACGTCAAGAGCTGAGGCGCGCCGCAACCGCGGCCGGAACCTCCGGTTTTCGCGGTGCTACATCCAAGGACGGGGCCGCTGCGTGCGGCCCCGCCCGCATCCGGCGGCCGCATCCGCGCCGGTACCAAGCGCAGAAAAACCGATCCGAGACAGTCAGGAGCCGCCAATGAGTCAGCGTCGCGTCGTGGTCACCGGCATGGGCATGGTATCGCCGCTGGGCAACGACCTGGCCAGCAGTTGGGACGGCATCGTCAACGGCCGATCCGGCATCGGCCCGGTTACCAATTTCGACGCCAGCGGGTTCAGCACCCGCATCGCCGGCGAGATCCGTGATTTCGACCCCACCATCTTCGTCCCGCCCAAGGACGCCAAGAAGATGGAGCCGTTCATCCACTACGGCCTGGCCGCCTCGTTCATGGCCCTGGATGATTCCGGGCTGGAGATCGACGAGTCCAATGCCGAGCGCGTCGGTGCGATCATCGGTTCGGGCATCGGCGGCATCCTCGGCATCGAGCAGCAGACCGCCAAGTATCTCGAGGGCGGCGCACGCAAGATCTCGCCGTTCTACGTGCCCAGCACCATCATCAACATGCTGCCGGGCCAGCTCAGCATCATGCGCGGGCTCAAGGGGCCGAACTTCTCGGCCGTGTCGGCCTGCGCAACCTCCAACCATTCCATCGGCACCGCCATGCGCCTGATCCAGCACGGCGACGCCGACGTGATGGTGGCCGGCGGCGCCGAGCGCGGCTCTTCGCCGACATCGATGGGCGGCTTCTGCTCGATGAAGGCCATGTCCACCCGCAACGACGATCCGCAGCGCGCTTCGCGCCCGTGGGACGTCGAGCGCGACGGTTTTGTCCTGGGCGATGGCGCCGGCATCCTGGTGCTTGAGGAATACGAATACGCCAAGGCGCGCGGCGCGCGCATCTACGCCGAACTGCTCGGCTTTGGCGCCAGCGCCGACGCCAGCCACATGACCGCGCCCAGCGAGGATGGCGATGGCGCGGCGCGCTGCATGCTGGCGGCGCTGCGCGACGCCAAGGTCGATCCCTCGCAGGTCGGCTACCTCAACGCGCACGGCACATCGACCCCGCTCGGCGACCTGGCCGAAACCCTGGCGATGAAGCGCGCCTTCGGCGACCACGCCTACCGGCTGATGGTCAGCTCGACCAAGTCGATGACCGGCCACCTGCTCGGCGCTGCCGGCGGCGTGGAGGCGATCTTCTCGGTGCTGGCGATCCACCACGGCATCGTCCCGCCGACCATCAACCTGGCCAACCCGGGCGAAGGCTGCGACCTGGACTACGTGCCCAACGTGGCACGCGAGGCCAAGGTCGACGTCGCCCTGTCCAACGGCTTCGGTTTCGGCGGCACCAACGGCACCCTGGTGTTCGGGCGGGTCTGATTCCCGACCCGCGGGCCGCCGCACGCGGCACCTCCGCTGCCCGTTTCCGCGGCCGCACATCCGCAGCGGACGGGCGCCGCGGCGAAGGCCATACCTTTCTCCGGACCGCGCCGCCGCCATGCTCCATCGCCATCCGCTACCGGCCCACACCGACCTGCTGGCGCTGCACCGGCGGGCGCCGGCCCGCTATCCGCTGTTGCTGGAATCGGTGGCACACGGCACCGCACAGGGGCGCTGGGACCTGCTGCTGGCGGCCGACGGCCACGGCCTGCGGCTGGACGCCGATGGGCTGACCCGCGACCTGGATGGCCAGGTCCAGGCCGGCGCCTTCCTCGATGTGCTGGACGCACATTGGCAGCACGAGCGCGTACCGGCCCGGCAGCGACCCTGGCCATTCGACGGCGGCTGGGCATTGCTGCTGGATTACGAACTGGCCGCACAGGTCGAGCCGGTGCTCGACCTGCCGATGCCGGCCCCCGGCGGACGTCCGCTGGCGCTGGCGCTGCGCTGCCCGGCAGCGGTGCTGCGCGACCGCGACAGCGGTCAGTGCATCGCGCTGGCCGAACCGGCCCACGCCGGGTTGCTGGGCGTGCTGATCGCCGATCTTGAGGCGTCACCCACGCACCCGCCGCTGGCGCCGTGGCAGCCGCCGGTCGCCATCGACGAGGAGCCGCCGCAGCGCTTCCTCCAGGGCGTGGAGCGCATCCTCGACTACCTGGGTGCCGGCGATGTGTTCCAGGTGAACCTCTCGCGTGGCTGGCGCGCGCGCTTCGCCACCGCGCCCGATCCGGCGGCGCTTTACGCGCGCATGCGCCAGGCCAACCCCGCGCCGTTCGCAGGCCTGTTTGCCGGCGATGGCTGGGCGGTGGCCAGTTCCTCGCCGGAGCGGCTGGTGTCGGTGCGCGGGCGCAGCGTTGAAACCCGGCCGATCGCAGGCACCCGCGCCCGCTTCCCCGGCGACGACGAGGCCGCGCGCATCCGCGAGCTGGTCGGCCACCCCAAGGAGCGCGCCGAGCACGTGATGCTGATCGATCTGGAGCGCAACGACCTGGGCCGGGTGTGCACGCCCGGCAGCGTGGAGGTGGACGAACTGATGACGGTGGAAAGCTATGCCCATGTCCACCACATCGTCAGCAACGTGCGCGGCCTGCTACGCGAGGACGCCACGCCCGGGCAGGTGATTGCCGCGGTGTTCCCCGGTGGCACCATCACCGGCTGCCCGAAGGTGCGCTGCATGCAGGTCATAGCCGAGCTGGAGGGCGCGCCGCGCGGCGCCTACACCGGCGCATTCGGCTGGCTCGGCCGCGACGGCGACCTGGACCTCAACATCCTGATCCGCAGTGCCGAGATGAGCGGTTGCGAGGTGACGTTCCGTACCGGCGCCGGAATCGTGATCGACTCGATCCCCGCGCGCGAACTGGACGAAACCCGGGCCAAGGCCCGCGGCCTGCTGCGCGCGCTGGAACCAGGCCAGTGATGCCTGCGCCGTGCATGGCCGCCACGGCGGCGGGTGGCGGCCGGCGCTCGCGGTATCCTGAGCGGCACCGTGACCGGAGATGTGGAACGTGGCAGGCGGATTCAAGCGCGTACTGAAGATCACCGCATTGCTGCTGTGCATGCTGTTGCTGCTGGCCGCAGCAGCAGGCGGCTGGGGCTGGATGCGCTATCAGCGCTTCATCGACGCCCCGGCGTTCGGCACCGATGCCGCCGCCAGCGTGCAGGTTGCATCCGGCGATGGATTCGCCACGGTGCTGCGCAAGCTGCGCCAGGCCGGCGCCGATGCCGGCCACGACCTGGAATGGCGCCTGCTGGCCACGCAGATGGATGCCGCCGGCAAGCTCAAGGTGGGCGAGTACGCACTGGAGCCCGGCATGAGCCCGCGGGTCCTGCTGCAGCGCATGCGCGATGGCAAGGTGATCCACTACCGGTTCACCCTGGTCGAAGGCTGGAACATGCGCCAGGTGCGCGCGGCGCTGGCGGTGGCCGACCCGCTGGAGCACCGCACGTCCGGCCTGGATGACGCCGCGCTGATGTCCACGCTTGGCCATCCCGGCCAGCATCCGGAAGGCCGCTTCCTGCCCGAGACCTACCTCTACCAGCGTGGCGACAGCGACCTGGACGTGCTGCGCCGCGCCCATGCGGCGATGGAACAGGCATTGGCCCAGGCCTGGGAAGCGCGTGCGGCGGACACCCCGCTGACCTCGCCCGAGCAGGCGTTGATCCTGGCCTCGATCGTGGAGAAGGAAACCGGGCAGGCGCACGAGCGCGCGCAGATCGCCGGCGTGTTCTCGCGGCGACTGCGCAAGGGCATGTTGCTGCAGACCGACCCGACCGTGATCTACGGCATCGGCAGCGCCTACGACGGCAACATCCGCCGCCATCACCTGACCACCGACACGCCCTACAACACCTACACCCGCGCCGGGCTGCCGCCCACGCCGATCGCCATGCCCGGGCGCGCCGCCCTGAATGCCGCGGTCAACCCGGCCGATGGCGATGCGCTGTTCTTCGTCTCGCGCAACGATGGCTCCCACATCTTTTCCGCCACCTATGCCGAGCACAACGCGGCGGTGGACTGTTACCAGCGCCGTCGAAACTGCCCGGCCGACATCGCCGAACGCGGCGCCGCCGCAGGAGATCGCCAGTGACCGGCACCGCGGCGCCACCGCGGCATCCGCGCCTGATCACCCTGGAAGGAGGCGAGGGCGCGGGCAAGAGCACCGCACTGGCCTCGCTGCGCGAACTGCTGGTGCAGCGCGGCCACGAAGTGGTGCTGACCCGCGAGCCCGGCGGTACCGTGGCGGCCGAGCGCATCCGCGCGCTGTTGCTGGGCACCCGCGACACCCTCGGCGGCGAAGCCGGGATCGAGCCACTGGCCGCCGAAGCCGAACTGCTGCTGATGTTCGCCGCGCGCGTGCAGCACGTGCAGCATGTGATCCGCCCGGCGCTGCGCCGCGGCGCCTTCGTGGTCAGCGACCGCTTCACCGATTCCAGCTACGCCTACCAGGGCGATGGTCGCGGTCTGGATCCGCAGTGGATCGCCGATCTGGAACGGCGTGCGGTCGGCCTGCGCCCGGGCCTGACCCTGCTGCTGGACCTGGATGTGCGCGAGGGCCGCGCACGCACCAGCGGCCGCGACCTTTGGCCCGACCGGATCGAGAGCGAGCAGGACGATTTCTTCGAGCGGGTGCGGCTGGGCTTCCGCCGTCGTGCGCAGGCCGAGCCGCAGCGGTTCCGCCTGGTCGATGCCGCGCAGTCGCCGGCCGCGGTGGGCGAGGCGGTTGCAGCGGCGGTGGCCGCGCACCTGGCCACGCTGACGGATGCGGACCTGGCATGAACACCGCGCACTTCGCGCCGTGGCAGCAACGCGCCTACCAGCAGGCGCTCGCCGCGCTGGACGCCGGGCGCCTGGCGCATGGCCTGCTGGTGTGCGGGCCGGAGGGGCTGGGCAAGCGCGACCTGGTCGAGGCGCTGGCCCAGTACGTGCTGTGTCGTGAACGCGTGCCGCAGGTCGGGCCCTGCGGGCACTGCCGCAGTTGTCGCCTGTTCGGCGCACGCTCGCAGCGCGATCCGCTGGAGGTGCGCCCGGATGGTTCGCCGGCGCAACCGCACGGACACAGTGCCCACCCGGACCTGATCCTGGTCGGCTACGAGTGGCGGCTCAAGCCGACCCCGGCGCGGATGCGTACCGAAATCGTGATCGACCAGATGCGCGCATTGTCCGAGCGGCTGGAAGTGTCGTCCGATTCCGGCGCCCGGGTGGCCATCATCGAGCCGGCAGACGCGGTCAACTACAACGCGTGGAACGCCATCCTCAAGACTCTGGAGGAGCCCTTGCCCGGGCGCTACCTGTGGCTGGTGGCGTCCAACCCGGCGCGGCTGCCGGCGACCATCCGCAGCCGTTGCCAGCGCCTGGAGCTGCGCCTGCCGCCAGGCGGGGAGGCGCTGGCCTGGTTGCAAGGGCGCGGACATGACGCGGCCACCGCCGCCGAAGCGCTGGAGGCCGCGCGCGGGCATCCGGGCCTGGCCGATGCATGGCTGCGTGGCGATGGCCTGTCGCTGCGGCGCGCGGTCGCCGGCGACCTGGAGGCGATTGCCGCCGGCCGTGCCGATCCCCTGGAAGCCGCCCAGCGCTGGAGCGCCGACGCGCGCGCTGACGAACGCCTGCGTCATGCCGCCGAGTACGCACTGGCCCGGGGCCGCGAAGCCGGCTTGACCGATCCGGCCCGATTGCACAAGCTGGCGGGGTGGTTCGACACGGCCAACCGTACCCGTGAGCTGTTGCGCAGCACGGTGCGCGCGGACCTGGTGATGGCCGATCTGTTGCTGGCCTGGCGCGACGATGCGCGGGCAGGGGGAGGGGAGAGACGATGAGTGCTGCAAGCGGGCGCCAGGGCATCCTGTCGCTGGCGGTCAAGGACAAGGCCGCGCTGTACAACGCCTATATGCCGTACATCAAGCATGGCGGCATCTTCGTGCCCACGCCCAAGCGCTACTTCCTGGGCGACGAGGTGTTCCTGCTGCTGACCCTGCCTGATTCGAGCGACCGCCTGCCGATCGCCGGCAAGGTGGTGTGGGTGACCCCGGCCGGTGCGCAGGGCAACCGCACTGCCGGCATCGGCGTGCAGTTCCCCGAAGGCGGCGACGGTGAAGCGGTGAAGAACCGGGTCGAAACCCTGCTGGCCGGCACGCTCAACGCGGACAAGCCGACCCAGACCATGTGAACGGCCGGGCCCGGCCCGGCACAACCTGCGGAGGACGCCATGCGCGCTGCGCCGAACCTGATCGCCGGCCTGCTGGCCGCATGCCTGTTGGCCCCGCTGCCGGGCCACGCCACCGAGATTGCCGCCGGGGATTCACCGGCCCGGGTTGTCCTGCAAAGCGAGACGCTCGACGTGCAGGTCTCGCCGCGGCTGGGCGGACGGGTGCTGCACCTGTCGTTGCGCGACCAGCCCAACCTGCTCAAGGTCGGCGAGGCGGTCACCAGCCAGCCCGATCCCGAAGTGGATGCCAACGCCGACAACATCGCCTACTTCGGCCACGAAGTGTGGACCGGCCCGCAAGCCGACTGGTGGCGCTCCCAGAACCTCAACGCCGCCCGCCGCAAGGCCGGTGCGCAATGGCCGCCGGATCCGTGGCTTGCCCACGCGCCAGCCCGGGTGCTGGCGCATGAGGACGCGCGCCTGGTGGTGGAGAGCGCGGCCAGCCCGGTCAGCGGTGTGCAGCTCACCCAGACCATTTCCATCCCGCCGCAGCGCGCCGACACGGTCGAACTGGCGGTGGAGATGCGCAATGTGCGCAAGCAGCCGGTCGCGCGCGACATCTGGTTCAACACCCGGGTGCTGCCGGAGACGCGGGTGTACGTGCCCGTGGCCGCCGATGGCAGCGGCGTGCGCGTGCGTTCCGATACCGGCGATGGGTATGACGGCCTGCTCAGCACCGTGGCCGATGGCCTGTTCTCGCTGGAACTGGCGCCGCCGGGCGAAGGCCTGCACGGGCGGCGCGGCAAGGTCTTCATCCAGCCGAGTGCTGGCTGGATGGTCGCCTTTGCCTCCGGGCAGGCGTTCCTGATCCATTTCGAACACCAGCCGCTGGAGCGGATCCATCCCGACCAGGGCCAGATCGAGCTGTACCTGGACTGGCAGCCGCAGCAGGCCGACACGGGGCTGATGGAACTGGAGGTCCACGCGCCCTACGTGACGCTGGAGCCGGGTGCATCGGTCACCGCACGCGAGTGGTGGGTGGTGCGCCGCTACGACGGCCCGGACCGGCGCGACGCGCAGGTCGCGTTCCTGCAACGCATGCTGGACGAGGCGGGCGTGGAATGAGCCTGCCGCCGGGCACGGTGCCGCCGGCAGTGCGCGCCCCGGTCGCCGCGCCGCGGCAGACACTCTGGCGATGGGTGGGCGGCGTCCACGTGGTGGCGGTGGCTGCCCTGTGCGTGGCGGCTGTCGTGATCGGCGCCGAACGCTGCGAGGGGTTCGCCTGCATGGTGGCCGCGGCCATCTGGCTGGCCTGGGCCGGTGCCAGCGTGCTGGTCATGGGTGTGGGTGCCCTGGCCTGGTGGCGGCTGCGGCGCGGGCCCTGGGCACTGCTGGTTGCCGGCGCGCTCGCGGTGCAGGCCCTGACGGCGCTCTGGCTGGCCGCAGCGTGGCTGGCCAGCCGGGCCGCTTAGCTGGCGCCGGGAGCGTGGCCGTGCCGGCAGCGGCCCGGGCCGCTGCCGCCGGTCAGTCTGGCGGCTGGCGCAGCAGCGGGTTGTCCCAGCCCGGGCGCGGGGCGAAGCGCTCGCCGTGGCGCGCCTGCAGGGTACGCAGGCGTTCGAGCAGCGCATCGGCACCGGTGGCGCGGATGTGCTGGATCGGACCGCCGCGGAACGGCGCGAAACCGGTGCCGAAGATCACCCCCGCATCGAGCAGGTCGGCATCGGCGACCACGCCGTCATGCAGGCAGGCCACCGCCTCGTTGAGCAGCGGCAGGACCAGGCGGTCTTCAAGGTCCGCCGGCACCTGGTAGCCGGCCGGCACCTCCGGCTTGACCGCCCTGCTGCCCTTGTCGGTCTTCTCCCACTGGTACAGGCCATGGCCGTCCTTCTTGCCGCGCCTTCCGGGCTCCGCCTGGGCCAGCGCCTCCGGCAACGGCAGGCCAAGGAACGGCGACAGCTCGGCACCCACGCCGCGGGCCACGTCCAGGCCGACGGTGTCGATCAGTTCGATCGGCCCCATCGGCATGCCGAAGGCCACCGCGGTCTTGTCGATCACCGCGCCCGGGATGCCCTCGGCAAGGGCCGCGGCCGCCTCCAGCATGTACGGGAACAGCACCCGGTTGACCAGGAACCCGGGCGTGCCGGCCACCGGCACCGGGAACTTGTCCAGCGCCTTGCAGAAGCCGGCCAGGCGCTGGGTCACCGAGTCGTCCAGGCCATCGTGGTGGACGATCTCCACCAGCGGCATCGACGCGACCGGGTTGAAGTAGTGCAGCCCGGCGAACTGCGCCGGACGCGCCAGGTGCAGGCGCAGTTCGTCGAGCGGGATGGACGAGGTGTTGGTGGCCAGCACCGCGTCGGGTTTCATCGCCGGCTCCAGCGCCTGGTACAGCGCGCGCTTGGCCTGCGGGTCCTCGATGATCGCCTCGATCACCAGGTCGGCCTGGGCAACGCCATCGCCGGCCAGGTCCGATTTGAGCCGCGCGGCCACCGTCGCGCGCGCGGCTTCGTCCTTCACCTTCCGGGCGAACAGTTCCTGCGCGCGCGCCATGGCCGCATCGATGAAGCGCTGCTCGCGATCCTGCAGGGTCACCTCGAAGCCCTTGTATGCCGCCCAGGCGGCGATGTCGCCGCCCATCACCCCGGCACCGGCCACGTGCACCCGGGCCAGGGCCGGCCCGCTGTCGTGCTTGCCGGCCAGGCCCTTCAGGCGCTCGGTGAGGAAGAAGATGCGGATCAGGTTGCGGGCGGTCGGTGTGCCGGCCAGCTTGACCACCGCGCGGCGCTCGGCGTCCAGGCGCGCCTGGATGCCGCGGCCTCCGGCGCTTTGCCAGGTGGACACCAGCGCATACGGTGCCGGGTAGTGGTCCTTCTTCGCCTTGCGCGCGACCTGCCTGACCATCTGCGGCGCCAGCACCTGGCGCGCCAGCCAGGTGTTGCTGGCCCAGCCCTTGAAGCGCTGGCCCAGCGGCCGCGACAGGCCCTTCAGCGCCAGCGCGGCGGCCGCATCCTCCAGCAGCGCCGCTTCGACGGTCCGGTCGACCAGGCCGATCGCGCGCGCCGCCGAGGCCGAGAGCGTGCGCCCGGTCAGCATCATGTCCATCGCCGCCGGGGCGCCGACCAGGCGCGGCAGGCGCGCGCTGCCGCCCCAGCCCGGGAAGATGCCCAGGCGGGTCTCGGGCAGGCCGATCCTGGTGGAGCGGTCGTTTGACGCGACGCGATAGTCGCAGGCCAGCGCCAGTTCGGTGCCGCCACCCATGCAGAAGCCATGGATCGCAGCGGCAGTGGGGCAGGGCAATTCGGCTACCTTCTGGAACACGGCCTGGCCGCGGCGGATGGCGTCGTCCACCGTGCCCTTGCGGTCGAATTCCTGGAATTCCTTCAGGTCCGCGCCGGCGATGAACCCCGACGGCTTGGCCGAGCGGAACACCACCGCGGCCGGCGGATCGATGGCCAGGCGCTCGACGATGTCGTCAAGCTCGATCAGGACATCCTGCGAGAGCGCGTTGACGGGGGCGTCCTGGCGGTCCAGTGCCAGCACCACGACGCCGTCCTCGCGGCGGGTGGCTTGCCAGTGGCTGAATCGGAGTCCGTCGAAACCTGCGAGCATGCGTGAACCATCCGGTCGTGTACGGCGAGCGGCTATCATCCCGAGCTTGTTTCCACCGCGTCAAATCCCATACATGGGTGTGCGGGTGCGTGACCGGCGACATGCGCGATCGTGCCCGTGTCACGGTTAAGGTTCTGCAAGGATGCAACCACCGTCGTGCCAGGGCAGGCACAGGCCTGCGACCCATCCAATACCGGAGCGGCCCGCGCCAGGCCGCTGAACTTTCCCGGGCAACGGCGGTCACAGGGCACGGCCACGGCCGAGCTGACAGGAGTGCGGCCCGGCATGGCCGATGCAATGCAGAAGGATTCACCCCAGGAGCTGGACCTCGAGCTGGTGCGCCGCGTGCAGCGTGGCGACAGCACGGCGTTCGACCTGCTGGTGCGCAAGTACCAGCACCGGATCGTCGGGCTGATCGGGCGTTACATCGCCGACTGGAGCGAGTGCCAGGATGTTGCCCAGGACACCTTCGTGCGTGCCTATCGCGCGATCGGGAATTTCCGCGGCGACGCCCAGTTCTATACGTGGTTGCACCGGATTGCCGTGAACACCGCCAAGAACCACCTGGTCGCCAACAACCGTCGCCCGCCGCTGGGTGACATCGACATCGCCGACGCCGAGCAGTACGACGTCGGCATCCGCCTGCGCGACACCGACACCCCCGAGCGCGAAGCCATGCGCGAGGAACTGGAGCGCACGGTCATGCAGGCCGTCGAGGCATTGCCTGAAGAACTCCGGACCGCCATCACCCTGCGCGAGGTGGACGGCTTGAGCTACGAGGAGATCGCGCAGAAGATGCAGTGTCCGATCGGCACGGTGCGTTCGCGGATCTTCCGCGCACGTGAAGCCATCGATGCCGAACTTCGTCCGCTGCTCGATGTCCAAAGTGCTACCCGCGAGCGGAGCCGTCCATGAGCCAAGATTCCTCCAATCCCGATCCAGGCACCGACAAGCTCGAACTCCATCATCGGCAGCAGCTGTCTGCACTGGTGGATGGCGCGCTGGTGCCTGACCAGGCGCGCTTCCTGCTGCGCCGGCTGCAGCACGACCGCGAACTGGCCGGCTGCTACGAGCGCTGGCAGCTGAGTGGCCAGGTGCTGCGCGGCCAGTTCCAGTGCCTGGCCGCGCCGGACTTCGGTGCGCGCGTGGCCGCTGCAATCCAAGACGAGGCCAGTGCCGCACCGGTGGTGCATGCCGCCGCCGGTGGCCGCAATGCGTGGACCCGGTGGGGCGGTGGTGCCGCCGCACTGGCTGCCTCGGTGGCCGCGGTGGCGCTGCTGGTAAGCCGTCCGCAGGCGCCGCTGCCGGATGCCCCGGCCACGGCGCCGTCAGTGCTGGCGGCCAGGCCGGCGCCGGTGGATGCCGCGCCAGAGGTACCGGCCGTGGCGGCCATGCCCGCCGTGCCTGCGCACGTCGAGGCGCCGGTTGCCGCCGAGCCGGCGGCCGCGCTGGCCGCGGTCGCGCCGGCGCCCAGCGTGCGTGCCCGACCCCGCAGCCAGCGTCCGCAAGCGGTGGTGCGCGAGCCGCTGCCGGTGGCGACGATGCATCCTGTCGCCCGCACCACGATCACGGCGACGGCGACGGCAGCCGATGCCGGTCCTGCCGGCAACCCTGACGGGCGGCCGCACACCGACCTCGCCCGGGTGGCGGCATCGGCCACGGCCGATGCGCACGAGCCTTTCGCCTCCGTGCCGCCGGATGCGCGGCCGTGGCCGCGCGCGGCGTTGCCGCAGCAGGCCAGCGGCGCGTATACCGCCAGCTTCGGTGGCGAGAGCACCGCCACGCGCACCTTCTATCCGTTCGAGCCGCGGCTGCCCGCGGCGGGAGAGGATGCATCCGCGCGCGCGCCGTCTCCGGCCTGGGATGCTCCGCGCTGATCCTGGCGCGGGCCGGTGCCTGTGTGCTCGATCCACGCGCATGTGATCCTGCGCGTTCCATCCGGTTGCGCTGCTGGCGGCTTTGTCGTCGCGCCCTGCGCTGGCCGGCCGTTCCAAGCGCGATTCCCCCGCACGATTCCCCCGCACGATACGAGGTCCCCTACCTGATGAATCCACGTGTCCGCAATCGCCTGTTCGCCGCTCTTGTCCTGACCGTCCCGCTGGTGGCCTGCGCCCGTGATCCGCAGCCGGCCACCACGGCAGCGGCCGCCGCCGTGCCCGCCGTGGCCGCGCAGACCGTGCCGGCCGTGCCGCTGGTCACCGGCCTGCCCGATTTCACCCGCCTGGTCGAACAGGTGGCGCCGGGCGTGGTCAACATCGAGGCGCGCACCAGCCCGCGCGCGCCTGCGCGCGGCGCCATGCCCGACGAGCAGCAGGTCCCGGAGATTTTCCGACGCTTCTTCGGCCCGGGCTTCGGCATGCCGGGGCCATCGCCCGATGCCATGCCCGGGCGCTCGCTGGGTTCGGGCTTCCTGATCGGCGACGGTTACGTGCTCACCAACCACCATGTGGTCGATGGCGCCGACACCATCACCGTGCGTCTGGACGACCGCCGCGAGTTCGCCGCCACCCTGGTCGGCAGCGACGAGGGCTACGACGTGGCGGTGCTTAAGGTCGAGGCCAGGGACCTGCCGAGCCTGCGCCTGGGCGACTCCTCGACGCTCAAGCAGGGCCAGTGGGTGGTGGCGATCGGCTCGCCGCTGGGCCTGGAGCAGTCGGTCACGGCCGGCATCGTCAGTGCGCTGGGCCGCAGTGGCGGGCGCGGCCAGCAGTACGTGCCCTTCATCCAGACCGACGTGGCGATCAACCGCGGCAACTCCGGCGGCCCGCTGCTCAACACGGCCGGCGAGGTGGTGGGCATCAACTCGCAGATCCTGAGCAATTCCGGCGGTTACATGGGCGTGAGCTTCGCCATCCCGATCGACCTGGCGATGAGCGCGGTGGCGCAGATCAAGACCTCGGGCAAGGTCAGTCGCGGCATGCTCGGGGTGACCATCGAACCGGTGGATGCGATCAAGGCAAAGGCCCTGGGCCTGGACAGCAGCCGTGGCGCCCTGGTCAACAACGTCGAGGGCGGCAGCGCGGCGGCCAAGGGCGGCATCGAGATCGGCGACGTGATCGTGTCGATCAACGGCCAGCCGGTGAACAGCCACGCCGACCTCCCGCCGATGGTGGGCATGCTGCCCCCGGGCACCAAGGCCAGGATCGGCGTGGTCCGCGACGGCAAGTCGCGCGAAGTGAACGTGACCCTGGATGCACTCACCTCGGATGTGCAGCGCCTGGCCAGCGGCCCGGCGGCCGGCAGCAGTGCTGGTGCGGCGGCCGAACCGCTGGCACTGATCGGCCTGCGCGTGGCCGACCTTGACGCGGCCGCGCGCCGCCAGCTTGGCCTGGAGGCCAACGAGGGCGTGCGCATCATCGGCGTGGACAGTGCCGAGGCCCGCGAAGCAGGCCTGCGCCCGGGCATGGTGATCCTCAGGGTGGGGCGCACGCCGGTGTCCAGCGTGGCCATGCTCGAGCGCGAGCTGCGGGGCGTGGGCAAGGGCGAGGTGGCGATGTTGCTGGTGCGCAACCCGTCTGGTGCCACCAGTTTCGTTGCCCTTGCCGTGGGCGCCGGGGACTGAACCGGGTCAGGTGGCCGGCACCCTGCCGGCCACTTCGCCAGGGGTGGATAGGCGGCGGCGGCCGGCCTGGCTGCCGCCGGCTGCGCCCGGAGCGATGGCCCGGGCTCCCGCAGCAGGTGCGGGGCCGGTGAAGACTGCCGCGGCATGCGATAATCCGCGGCTGTCCGACGACGGTCCCGCCGCCGCTCCCCATGTCTTCCGATTCCATGCGGTCCATCCGCAACTTCTCCATCATCGCCCACGTCGACCACGGCAAGTCGACGCTTGCCGACCGCATCATCCAGCTGTGCGGCGGGCTGACCGCGCGCGAGATGGAAGCCCAGGTCCTCGACAACAACCCGATCGAGCGCGAGCGCGGCATCACCATCAAGGCACAGTCGGTGTCGGTGCCCTATACCGCGCGCAACGGCCAGACCTACCACCTCAACTTCATCGACACCCCCGGCCACGTCGACTTCAGCTATGAAGTCAGCCGCTCGCTGGCCGCCTGCGAAGGCGCGCTGCTGGTGGTCGATGCCGCCCAGGGCGTGGAGGCGCAGTCGGTCGCCAACTGCTACACCGCGGTCGAGCAGGGCCTGGAAGTGGTGCCGGTGCTCAACAAGATCGACCTGCCCACCGCCGACATCGAGCGGGCCAAGGCCGAGATCGAGGCGGTGATCGGCATCGACGCCAGCGAGGCGGTCGCGGTCAGCGCCAAGACCGGGCTCAACGTGGAGGAGGTGCTGGAAGCGATCGTGCACCGCATCCCGCCGCCGCAGCCGCGCGACACCGACAAGCTGCAGGCGCTGATCATCGACTCTTGGTTCGACAACTACCTGGGCGTGGTCTCGCTGGTGCGTGTCATGCAGGGCGAGATCAAGGCCGGTGCCAAGATGCTGGTGATGTCCACCGGCCGCACCCACCAGGTCGACAAGGTCGGCGTGTTCACCCCCAAGCGCAAGGAAACCGCGGCGCTGCGCGCCGGCGAGGTGGGCTGGATCAACGCCTCGATCAAGGACGTGCACGGCGCGCCGGTGGGCGACACCCTGACCCTTGCCGGCGATCCGGCGCCGCACCCGCTACCGGGCTTCCAGGAGATGCAGCCGCGGGTGTTCTCGGGCCTGTTCCCGGTCGACGCCGACGACTACCCGGACCTGCGCGAGGCGCTGGAAAAGCTGCGCCTCAACGACGCCGCGCTGCGCTTCGAGCCGGAAAGCTCGGAGGCCATGGGCTTCGGTTTCCGCTGCGGGTTCCTGGGCATGCTGCACATGGAGATCGTGCAGGAGCGCCTGGAGCGCGAGTACGACCTCAACCTGATCAGCACCGCGCCCACCGTGGTCTACGAGGTGCTGCGCACCGACGGCGAGGTGATGCCGCTGGACAACCCGGCCAAGCTGCCGCAGGCCAACCTTGTCCAGGAAGTGCGCGAGCCGATCATCCGCGCCAACATCCTCACCCCGCCGGATTACGTGGGCAACGTGATCACCCTGTGCGAGGAGAAGCGCGGCAGCCAGATCGCGATCCAGTACCTGGGCAGCCAGGTGCAGATCAGCTACGAGCTGCCGATGGCCGAGGTGGTGCTGGATTTCTTCGACAAGCTCAAGTCGGTGTCGCGCGGCTACGCCTCGCTCGACTACCACTTCGTGCGCTTCGAGGCCGGTCCGTTCGTGCGCGTGGACACGCTGATCAACGGCGACAAGGTCGACGCGCTGTCGATCATCGTCCACCGCAGCCATGCAGACCGGCGCGGGCGCGAACTGACCGACAAGATGAGGGAGCTGATCCCGCGGCAGCAGTTCGACGTCGCGATCCAGGCCGCGATCGGTTCGCAGATCATTGCCCGCAGCTCGGTCAAGGCACTGCGCAAGAACGTGCTGGCCAAGTGCTACGGCGGCGACATCAGCCGCAAGAAGAAGCTCCTGGAAAAGCAGAAGGAAGGCAAGAAGCGCATGAAGCAGGTGGGCAGGGTCGAGATCCCGCAGGAGGCCTTCCTGGCCGTGTTGAGCACCAGCCGTGATTCCTGAGGCCGTGACCGGCCAACAGCCGCTGCAGGGGAGTACCTATGAAATGGTTTGAGATCGGGCTGGTCACCTTGACCTTCGCCACCGGCATCATCTGGCTGCTGGACAAGCTGTTCTTCGCACGTCGCCGCGCCGCGCGCGGCGGGCTGCTGGACGACGAGCCGGTGGTGGTGGACTACTCGCGCGCGTTCTTCCCGGTGCTGGCGGTGGTGCTGGTGCTGCGCAGCTTCATCGCCGAGCCCTACAAGATCCCGTCCAGCTCGATGATGCCCAACCTGCTGATCGGGGACTTCATCCTGGTCAACAAGTTCGCCTACGGCCTGCGCCTGCCGGTGACCAACCGCAAGTTCGTGGCGCTGGGCGAGCCGGCGCGCGGCGACGTGGCGGTGTTCAAGCCGCCGCACGATCCGGACCAGAACTGGATCAAGCGCGTGATCGGCCTGCCGGGCGACCGCATCGGGTTCCACGGCGACACCTTGTACGTCAACGGCGAAGCGGTGCAATACCGCGCCATCGGCCCCTACACCGGCACCGGGCGCGGCGCGGAGATGACCGGCGCCACCCTGCTGGTGGAGGACCTGCCCGGGCGCAGCCACCAGGTACTGGAGTGGATCGACCGCGCCAACCCCTCGGGGCAGGGTGACTGGACCGTCCCGGACGGCCACTATTTCGTCATGGGCGACAATCGTGATAATAGCGAGGACAGCCGGTTCTGGATGCAGACCAATTTCTTGCCCGAGGAGAACCTCCGCGGCAAGGCGTTCCTGATCTGGCTGAACTGTGAAGGCTGGTTCTGCAAGGGCAGTTTCGATCCGTCGCGGATCGGGACTTCGATCAAGTAGGCGCAACACAGCGAAGGGGAATGGCAATGAAGCGCAAGCAAGGCGGTCTGAGCCTGGTGGGTTTCCTGATGGTGCTGGCGGTGGTCGGTTTTGCCGCATACATCGGCATGAAGCTGTTCCCGATGTACCAGGAGTACTACTCGGTACGCACGGCAATGAAGAGCCTGGCCAGCGAGCCGGGCGTGGCCGACATGGACCCGTCCAAGGTCCAGGACCTGTTCTTCCGTCGCCTGTACATCAACTACTCCGAGAACGTGAAGCCGCAGAACGTCAAGTTCGAACGCACCGACGGCGGCTGGCGGATGAAGGTGAACTACGAGGTGCGCAAGCCGCTGGTGGGCAACCTGGACGTGGTCGGGCGTTTCGGCACCACCCAGGACCTGACCCGGCGCGGTGCCAACTGACCGCACCATCGTCCGCGACCGGATCGGCCATTGCTTCGCCGATCCGTCGCTGCTGGCGCAGGCGCTGACCCACCGCAGCGCCGGCGCGCCGCACAACGAACGCCTGGAGTTCCTTGGCGATGGCGTGGTCAACCTGATCGCCGCCGAGGCGCTGTACGCGCGCTGGCCCAAGGCCGACGAGGGCGTGCTCACCCGTGCCCGCGCCGAACTCGTTCGCGAGGCTTCGCTGGCGGCCATCGCCCGTACCCTGGAACTGGGCGAGCGCCTGACCCTGGGCCCGGGTGAGTTGAAGACCGGCGGTTTCCGCCGCGACTCCATCCTGGCCGATGCACTGGAGGCGGTGGTGGCGGCGATCTACCTGGACGCCGGCTACGAGGCCTGCCGCGGCGTGGTGCTGCCGTGGTTCGAGCAGGCCCTGGCCGCGCTGCCCGTCGGCAAGCCGGAGAAGGACGCCAAGACCCGCGTGCAGGAGTGGCTGCAGGCGCGGCAGCGGCCCTTGCCGAGCTACGAGCTGGTCTCCGAAGGGGGCGAGGAACACGCCAAGCTCTTCCTGGTCCGGTGTACCCTGAGCGACCCCGTGCTCAGCGCCGAAGGGCAGGGTACCTCGCGACGGCTCGCCGAACAGGCCGCCGCCGCCGCGGTGCTCGCGCTCCTGGCGCAAAGCGCACAGCCATGAGCGGCAGCGAGTGACTCCCGAGCACGACCCCAATCCCGATCCTTCCTCCCACCGCAGCGGCAGCGTTGCCGTCGTCGGCCGGCCCAACGTGGGCAAGTCCACCCTGGTCAACGCCCTGGTCGGGGCCAAGGTCAGCATCGTTTCCAGCCGGCCGCAGACCACCCGCCACCGGTTGCTGGGCATCGCCACGGTGGATGGCGGGCAGATCCTGCTGGTGGATACGCCGGGCCTGCACCGCGAGCAGGGCAAGTTCAAGGCCTCGGCGATGAGCCGGGTGATGAACCGTGCCGCACGCAGCGCGGTCGATGACGTGGACGCGGCCTTGCTGGTGGTCGAGGCGGGCCGCTGGGACGAGGAGGACAGCCACGCCTACCGCGTGCTGCACGATGCCGGCATCCCGGTGCTGCTGGTCGTCAACAAGGTCGACAGGATCAAGGACAAGAGCACGCTGCTGCCGTTCCTGGCCCAGGTCTGCGATGGCCGCGAATTTGCCGCGGTGCATCCGCTGTCGGCGCTCAAGCGCAAGGGCCTGGAAGCGCTGGTCGCCGACATCCTGGCCCGGTTGCCGCATGCGCCGCCGGCCTACGAGGAAGACGAGATCACCGATCGTAGCCAGCGCTTCCTGGCCGGCGAGCTGGTGCGCGAACAACTCATGCGCCAGCTCGGCGACGAGTTGCCGTATGCGGCCACCGTGGAGATCGAGCGCTTCGCCGTGGACAGCACCCAGAAGCAGGGCCCGTTGCTGCGCATCGGCGCGGTGATCTGGGTCGAGCGCGAAGGCCAGAAGCCGATCGTCATCGGCAAGGGCGGCGCGCGCCTGCGCGACATCGGCAGCAAGGCGCGGCAACAGATGGAGCGGCTGTTCGGCTGCAAGGTGTTCCTGGAGACCTGGGTGCGTGTGCGCGAGGGCTGGTCCGACGACGAGTCGGCGCTGAAAGCCTTCGGGTATGAGTAGCGGCGCCGGGAACCGGGTGCCAGCCTGAGCCATGCGGATCGAAGGCGAGACCGGCTTCGTCCTCCATGCCCGGCCATGGCGCGAAACCAGTCTGTTGGTTGAAGTCCTCAGCGCCGGCCACGGCCGCCTGGGCCTGGTCGCACGCGGGGTGCAGTCGCCCAGGAGGCAACCGCTGCGCGCCGCGCTGCAGCCGCTGCAGCACATCCGTTTCGACGCGGTACTGGTCGGCGAGCTGGCGCAATTGCGCGCGGCCGAGTCGCTGGACGCGGCCCCGCGCCTGGCCGGCGAGGCGCACCTGGCCGGGTTCTACCTCAACGAACTTGTGATGCGGCTGGCCCCGCGCCAGGACCCGCTGCCCGAGCTGGCGGCTGCTTACGCCCGTACCCGCGAGCGCCTGCGTGCCTGTCAGCCACTGGCCTGGACCCTGCGACGCTTCGAGCGCGATCTGCTGGATGCACTCGGGGTGGGCTTCGAGTTGCATTGCGATGGCGACGGCGCCGCCATCGACCCGGCCGCCCGCTACCGGCTGGACCCCGAGCACGGCCCGCGTCGCCTGCACAGTGATCGCGGCCAGGCCGAACGCAGCGCCGCGGCCACCGGCAGCGCATTGCTGGCACTGGCCGCCGACACCCGTCCCGATGGTGCCGACCTGGCCAGCCTGCGGCTGCCGCTGCGCGCGGTGCTGGCGCACCACCTGGGGCCGCGCGGGCTGAAGTCCTGGGAACTGGCCGCTGCACTGGGCCGGCTGCAGGCACAGCCCTGAGCGGGTACCGGCATGCGCTCGGGTAGCGGCCGCGGCCGGTAGAATGCGCGGGCTTTCCGTGCAGGATCGGCCATGCCGTATACCCCCATCGTCGCCACCCTGGGCTACGTGCTCTCGCCCGACCGCCGCCAGGTGTTGATGATCCACCGCAACGCGCGCGCCGGTGACCAGCACCTGGGCAAGTACAACGGCCTGGGCGGCAAGATCGAACGCGACGAGGACGTGGTGGCGGGCATGCGCCGCGAGATCCGCGAGGAGGCCGGAATCGAATGCGCGGCCATGCGCCTGCGTGGAACGGTGAGCTGGCCCGGCTTCGGCAAGCAGGGCGAGGACTGGCTGGGCTTCGTGTTCGTGGTCGATGCGTTCGAGGGCACGCCGCTGCAGCGCAACCCGGAAGGCACGCTGGAGTGGGTGGAGGTGGATCGCATCCTGGAGTTGCCGCTCTGGGAAGGCGACCGCCACTTCCTGCCGCTGGTGTTCGATGCCGATCCGCGCGCGTTCCATGGCGTCATGCCGTACCGCGATGGCCGCATGCAGTCCTGGGCGTTCTCGCGCCTGTGAGCGCATGGGTTGTCCACACCGGGTGTGGATGATCGTGGGGCAAGGTTGTGGATAACCGCGCGTTCGCCTTGCGTGCCAAGGCTGTCAAGATGGATGGCCAATTTTTGGCCAGGCGCGCGTGGATGATGCGGCGATTGCGCACACGGGCGCGCACAAGTGTGATACGCGCCGGTGGGCCGTTGCCGCGCGTCGCACGCGCCAGTGGATCACCCGGGTTGATGGACACCTCCTGTAGGAGCCGGTCTTGCCGGCGACCGCGGCATGCAGGCCGGTCGCCGGCAAGGCCGGCTCCTACAGGGTGGCAGCCGATGTCCGTGAACGGTGCGGTGCCGATGCCGCTATTGCACGGTCCAGCCACCGTCCAGGACCAGGGTCTGCCCGGTGATGTTGCGCGCCGCCGGCGAGATCAGGAATGCGGTCGTGCCGGCAAGTTCGTCGTAGCCGATGAACACGCCCTTGGGCATCGGCTTGAGCATCACCTGCGACACCACGTCTGATTCGGAGATGCCGCGGGTGCGTGCCTGGTCGGCGATCTGGCGGTCCACCAGCGGGGTTTTCACGTAGCTGGGGCAGATGGTGTTGATGGTGATGTCGGCATCGGCCGTCTCCAGCGCCATGACCTTGGAGAAGCCGACCAGGCCGTGCTTGGCGGCCACGTAGGCGCTCTTGTAAGGGCTGGCGACCAGCGCATGGATGCTGCCGATGTTGACGATGCGGCCGAAGCCGCGTTCGCGCATGCCCGGCAGCACCGCGCGGGTCAGGCGGGCCACGCCCACCAGCATCACCTGCACCAGGAAGTCCCACTTGGCTGGCGGAAATTCCTCCAGCGGGCTGACGTGCTGCAGGCCGGCATTGTTGACCAGCACGTCGACCGGACGGCTGATCGCCGCCAGCGCGTCGGCCACGCTGTCGTCGCAGGTCACGTCCAGGGCGACGGCTTCGGCCGAGCCGCCGGTGTCGCGGATAGCGGCGGCCACCGCGACGGCGGCGGCGTGGTCCAGGTCGCTGATGACCAGGTGGTGGCCGGCGTCGGCCAGTTCGCGGGCGATGCCGGCGCCGATGCCGCTGGCTGCGCCGGTGACGAGGATGCTGCGCATGGGAAAGACCGTAGGGGGGGGCGCAACTACTCTAGCAACCCAGGCCAGGGCCCGCCGGTGCCGGCAGGCTGGCCGGCGTCGGCGTCGGGCTGCCGGCGTGCGCGCAGCCGGCCGCATCCACCGCGCGTCGACGCGGGCCGCGGGTATGCTGGCCGACATCACCGCACCGGGCGCCCGCATGACCCGCCACTTCTCGATGTTGCGCCAGTTCCGGTTGGCCGACTGGTTCACCCTGGGCAATGCGTTCTGCGGCACCGGCGCGATCTTCGCGGCGATGCGCTTCCTGCAGGACGGGCGCAGCGGCGACCTGCTGCTGGGCATGGCCTTGATTCCGCTGGCCTTCGTGTTCGACGCCCTGGACGGACGGGTGGCGCGCTGGCGCAAGTCCGCCTCCACCCTGGGGCGCGAGCTGGATTCGCTGGCCGACGTGATCTCCTTCGGCGTGGCGCCGGCGGCGCTGGCATACGCCTGTGGCATGCAGGGCGGCTGGGACTGGCTGGTGCTGTCGTATTTCGTCGGCTGCGGGGTGAGCCGGCTGGCGCGCTACAACGTGACTGCCGAACAGATGTCCGGCGGTGGCGACAAGGTGACCCACTTCGAGGGCACGCCCATCCCCACCAGCCTGGCCCTGGTGGTGTTGCTGGCGGTGGCGGCGGGCCTGGGCCGCATCGGCGATGCGCTGTGGTGGGGCCAGTGGCAATTGGGCCCGTGGCAACTGCATCCGCTGGTGCTGCTGTTCGCGCTGTCGGGCTCGCTGATGATCAGCAAGACCCTGCGCATCCCCAAGCCCTGAGCGCCGGCCGGCGGGGGCGCTGGTAGAATCCCGGGCATACCGGAGGATTCATGGCCAACGCACCGTTCTCACCGTTCCAGGGCGAATTCGACTCGCTGGCGCGGCAGTACTGGAACACCTGGAACGAACTCCTGGGCCGCTCCGCGGCGCCGACCGGCTGGAGCGCGCTGGCGGGAAGCCTGCCGCCGGGCATGGCGCGCATGGACCCGGGCAATTTCGACTGGTTCTCGCGGATCCAGCAACTGGCCGGCCAGTTCGGCAATGGCGGCAGCACCAATGCGGCCGACATCGCCCGCGCCTGGCGCGAGATGCTCGGCGGCGACGCCGCTCCGTTCGCCGGCGCCCTGCACGGGATGCACGGCGGATTGGCCGGCGGTGCCTGGCTGGAACAGGTGCGTCCGCTGCTGGACATGCTGCTGCGTCCGCTGCGCCAGCAACAGGCCGATTGGCTGCAGCGCCCGACGTTCGGCCCGGCGCGCGAGCACCAGGAGCGCCTGCAGGCACTGGCCCTGGTGTGGCAGGAATGGGAGCAGCGCAACGAAGAATTCAACCGCCTGCTGACCAGGGCCGGGCAGGACGCCTTCGAGCGCTTCGAGCGCCTGCTGGCCGAACACGATGCGCCGGGCAAGCGGCTGCAGTCGGCGCGCGCGCTGTTCGACCTGTGGATCGATGCGGCCGAGGAGGCATGGGCCGGCATCGCGATGTCCGAGGAGTACCGCCACGCCTACGGGGAAATGACCAACGCGCTGATGCGCCTGCGCATGGGCCTGCAGCGCGAGGTGGAACAGTTCGGCACGTTGCTGGGCCTGCCCGGGCGCGCCGAGGTCGACGCATTGCATCGCAAGGTTGCCGACCTGGACCGTGCGTTGCACGCCGCGCGGCGCGGCGCGGCCGCGCCGGGGCGGACGAGCGGGCAGGCACGCGCAGCGTCGCCCGCTGCAGTGGGCGGTGAAGCTGACGAGGCTGCCGTGGCGCCGGTCGCGCGCGCGCGTCGCAAGCCGGCATCGCGCAAGCCGGTGCCGCGCAAGTCCGCCCGCGTGGCAGTCGAGCGCGTCACCGCGCCGGTGAAACAGGCGGCCAGGAAGCCGGCGGCGGCCAAGCTGGCCGAGGCGAAGCCGGCAGTCGAGAAGACGGCTGCGAAGAAGACGGCTGCGAAGAAGACGGCACGGAACACGGCGCCGAAGAAGGCAACGCCGAAGGCGGCTGCAAAGAAGGCAACCGCAAAGAAGACGAACGCGACGACCGCGAAGAAGGCGGGCGCGAAGAAGACGACCGTGGCGAGCGCAAGGAAGGCGACCGCAAGGAAGCCGACCGCAAGGAAGCCGACTGCAACGAAGGCACCAATGAAAAAGGTCACGGCCCGGCGCGCCCCGTCCACGGGTACCGGCCGCGGTGCATCGACCCCTGCAACGGCGAGCAAGGCTGCTCCCGGCGGCAAGCGCACAGCCGTGCCCGCCGCGCCGGCGGTTGCCGCCGCCGAGCGTGATGCCGCGCCGGCCCGGGCAGGCGCCAGGCAAGGCCAGGTCGTCTCGATGAAGGACTGGGTCAGCCGCAACCTGCCGCCCGCGCCGCCGCGCGCCGGCAAGCGTGGAGGAGGCAGTAAATGAGCACCGGCCCGCTGCAGTTCGATCCGATGGAGCTGGCCCGGGAAGCCTGGACCTTCCAGCAGCGCCTGTTTGCAGGCGTGCACGTGCTGGGCCAGGTCGAGGACGTGGACTACGGTGCCACCCGGCGCGAGGAAGTGTGGCGCGACGGCAAGACCGTGCTGTATCGCTTCGTCGGCGACAAGCCCGCGTCCGGCCCGCCGCTGCTGATCGCCTACGCCCTGGTCAACCGCCCGTACATGGTGGATCTGCAGGCCGACCGTTCGCTGGTGCGTGGCCTGCTGGCACTTGGCCTGGACGTGTACGTGATCGACTGGGGCTACCCGGACCGCTCCGACCGCTACCTCACCCTGGACGATTACATCAACCGCTACATCGATGGTGCGGTCGAACACCTCGTCCAGGCCAGTGGCGGCCCGGTGAACCTGCTGGGCGTGTGCCAGGGCGGCGCGTTCTCGCTGTGCTATGCGGCGCTGCATCGGGACAAGGTGCGCAACCTGATCACCATGGTCACGCCCGTGGACTTCCAGACGCCGGACAACATGCTGTCCAGCTGGGTGCGCGAGCTGGACGTGGACCTGTTCGTCGATGCGCTGGGCAATGTGCCGGCCGACCTGATGAACGCCAGCTACCTGATGCTCAAGCCGTTCCGGCTGAACCTGCAGAAGTACGTGGGCCTGGTCGATTCGCTTGACGACCCGAAGGCCGTCGAGGATTTCCTGCGCATGGAGAAGTGGATCTTCGATTCGCCCGACCAGGCCGGCGAAGCGTTCCGCGACTTCATCAAGCAGTTCTACCAGGGCAACGCCTTCGTCGCGGGCAACGCCCGGATCGGCGCGCACGAGGTCGACCTGGGCTTCGTCGACATGCCGGTGCTCAACATCTTTGCCGAACATGACCACCTGGTGCCGCCGGATTCCTCGCGCGCGCTGGCCGGCCTGGTGGGCAGCGACGACTACACCGAGCTGGGCTTCCGTGGCGGGCATATCGGCATCTATGTGTCCAGCCGCGCCCAGCGCGAGGTGCCGGCGGCGATCCACCGCTGGCTGGCCACGCGCGGCGGCACCTGAGCCGCGTGATCGGGTCCATCGCCTCGGCTGCTTTTCCCGACGTCCTCGTGGACCTGCTGCCGTGGCTGTTGATCCCCAACGCGCCGGACTGAGTACACGCCGCGCGCGCGCGTGGCGGCTGCTGCGCCCGGCAGCCTTCGCGCTGGGCGTGGCGTGGGCCGCGCCATGGACGCTGTGCGGGGTACTGGCGGGGGTGGCGGCAATGCCATTCGGTGTGCGTGCACGCTTCAGCCGGCGTGATTGCGCCCTGGTCTTCACCCGCTGGCCCTGGGGCCCGGGCGGCGCCATGACCCTGGGCAACGTGGTGCTGTGCAGTGGTCACGGGCTGGACGTGGACTGCAGCACCTACGAGCACCGCGCCGGCCGCTGCACCCACCCGCCGGTGCGCCTTGGCGACCACGAGCGCGCCCACGTCTACCAGTACATGCTGCTCGGGCCGCTGTTCGTGCCCCTGTACTTCCTGTGCGGCGGCATCACGGTGCGCAACCGCTTCGAGCGCGCGGCCGACCGCTATGCCCTGCACGGGCGCGGCTGGTGGCCGTGGCCGGCGCCCTGATGGCAGCGCGTACCGCCGCGGAAGCCTGACTGAAATATCCGCCCGCTAACCTCTGCTGTACGGGATTCTCACACTTGCCCGTGCACACTTCCTGCATCGACCGAAGGCAATACAGAACAGAGGAAACGGCCGAATGTCCATTGTCCTATATGTGGGTGGCAGCAAGGATGGCACCCGTGATTTCCTGCCGCAGGGATTCACCAAGACCATGCGCGAAACCGTCGAGCACGGGCGCGAGATCTATGTCGAGCGCACGCTGCGCCTGGCACGCTACGGCACCGTGCGGGTCATGGCACTGGAAAACCTGTGCGAAGACCTGCTCGAGAACCGCGCGGCAGGGCACTACGCCGCGGCCGCCTCGGCCGCCTGATTTCGTCTGGGCCCGGGCCGCCTGAACGTGCGGCGACGTTGCGTGCGGCTGCCTTCCAGCATCTGCCAGGTCGCTCCTGCAACGGCGCCCCATGCGTCGCGGCACCGCACCCGGGGTTGGGGCGAAAACCAGAAAAAACGCCCCTGGGTGTCCAGGGGCGCTTCTTGAAGATGGTGCCGAAGGAGAGACTCGAACTCTCACGATGTTGCCACCGGCGGATTTTGAATCCGCTGCGTCTACCATTCCGCCACTTCGGCAAGGGCGGGGCAGTATAACGGGCGCGGGCTCCGACGAGGAGCGTTCCGGCAGGCCGGCGCGGCTCAGAGGCGGCCCAGGAAGTTGCGCACCGCCGGGCCGAAGCGGGCGATGTCCACCAGGAAGGCGTCGTGGCCCTGCGGGGATTCCATGCCGATGAACTCGGCCTGGGCGCCGCCCAGGGCCAGCCCCTGGGCGATCTCTTCCTGCTGCTCGACCGGGAACAGGATGTCGGTGCGGGCGCCGATGGCCAGCGCCCGTTCCACGCGGATCCGGGCCAGCCCGGCGCGGACGTCGCCGCCGCCATGCTCGGCCACGTCGAACCAGTCCATGGAGCGGCTCATGTACAGGTAGCAGTTCGGGTCGAAGTGGCGCACGAAGCGGCGGGCGTGGCCCTCGAGGTAGCTTTCGACCTGGAATTCCGGGCTGAAGGGATCGTCGTCGTCGCTGAACGGGCTGGTCCCGTCCAGGCGCACGCGGCCGAAGCGGCCATCCCATTCAAACGCCGAGCGGTAGGTGATCACGCCCAGCTTGCGCGCAATGCGCATGCCCGATTCGGGGTAGTTGGAGTCGTCGTACTGGCCGTTGTTCCAGTGCGGGTCCAGGCGGATGGCCTCGCGCTGCAGCGAGCGCACCGCGATGGAGAAGGGCAGGGCGCGGGCGCTGCCGGAGATGTTGATGTGGGTGCGGGCCAGACCCGGGTGCCGCAGCAGCAGCGCCAGCGCGGTCATCCCGCCCATCGAGTTGCCGATCACGCAGGCCAGGCGCTCGATGCCCAGGCCGCGCACCACCACGTCGGCGGCCGCATCGGCCACGTCCTCGATCGAAAGCTCGGGAAAATCCAGCCCGTACACGCGGCCGCTGGCCGGGTCGATCGAGGCCGGGCCGGTGGACCCCTTGCAACTGCCCAGGGCGTTGACGCAGACCACGAACCAGCGGTCGCTGTCGATCGCCTTGCCCGGGCCGAGCATCGCTTCCCACCAGCCGGGGGTGGGGTCGTCCGCGTTCGACGCCGCATGCGCGTTGGGCGACAGGCCGGTGACGATGAGGATGGCGTTGTCGCGGGCGGGTGCCAGCGTGCCCCAGGTCTCGTAGGCAATCCGCGCGCCATGCAGCACGCCGCCGCGTTTCATCGCGAACGGCGAGGCCAGGGCATGGAAACGGCTGCCAGGCGGGGACAGCTCGCCGGGGGCGATGGGAAAGGGGGCGGCCGGGGACATAGGGGCCGAAGTTTAACGGCTCCGGCCGCGTGGTTCGCAGGGGTATCGCAGGAAACTGATTTCCGCGCAGCGCTGCTATGGCTGCTGGCCGCCGATCAGCAGGTGCACCGGGCCGCTGGCGGGCAGGCTCACGCGGACTGCAGGCGACTCCAGGTCGGCGGCATCGCGCTCGGCGCTGCCGCCGGTGGAGATGCGCGCGAATACCTCCACTTCCTGCAGCATCGACAGGGTCTGGGTCGGCATCGGGCTGTCGCCGTCGTCCAGCACCACGTCCAGCGGCAGCGCAGCCACAGTGTGCCGCTCCACCGCGACTGGCATCGGCGGGCCATCGGGCACGCGTGCGATCACGAACACCACCGCATCGCCGCGCAGGCGGGCACGGGCGGCGAACTCCGGGTCCAGCGCCACGTTGACCGTGAGCGCGTGCGGCGCGTCGACCGGTGCGGCAGCGGACTCGGGCAGCGCTGGCAGCCCGGCCTCGGCACGCGCCTGGTCGATCTGGACACGCAGGCTGCGTGCGGTATCGGCATCCACGCTGCCCAGCAGCGAGGCCCAGGTCGCGGCTGCTTCGGCCGGCTGCCGCGACTGCCGCTGCCACACACCCAGGAACCAGGTCGCACGCGAGTGGCCCGGATGCAGTTCCAGCGCCTTGCGCAGCCAGGCCACCGCCTGTTCGTCGAAGCGGCGCTGCGGGTCGGCCAGCGCACGTGCCTCGGCTGCGTCCACCAGCAGCGCGGGTTGGTCCGGGGCCAGTTGCACTGCGCGCGCATAGGCATCGCGCGCGGCGGCGTGGTCACCCAGTGCGGCCTGCGAACGGCCCAGCAGGGCCCAGCCCTCCGGTTGCGCCGGATTGCGCTGCAATTCCCCGGCCAGTTGGACGACGGCCTGTTCCAGGGTTTGCGGTGCGGCCAGCGCGGCCTCCTGCAGTGCCGCCGGTGTTCCCACCAGCCGGTACAGCGCCAGCACCGCCAGGCCCAGGGCCAGGGTGCTGGCCAGCAGCGGCCCGCGCGGGCGTCGCCACAGCGGCCACAGCACCCAGCCCAGCACGCCGAGGGTAAGCGCGGTGGCCAGTGCGGCGAAGATGGCGGTGGTCGTGTTCACCACTCCTGTTCCCCTTCGCTGGCCGCGCCGGTGCCTGCATTGTCGTGCGCCGCCCCGGCCGCACGCCGGCGCACGATGCGCCAGACCACCGCGGCACCGACCAGCAGCACGCCGGCCGGGCCGAACCACAGCAGCAGGGTGTGCCGTTCCAGCAATGGCCGGTACAGCACGAACTCGCCGTAGCGGTCCACCAGGAACTGCTTGATCTGCGCGTCGCTGCGGCCCTGGCGCATCAGTTCCAGCACTTCGCGGCGCATGTCCTGGGCGATCTGCGCATGGGAGTCGGCCAGGGACTGGTTCTGGCACAGCACGCAGCGCAGCTCGGCGGCGAGCGCGCGGAAGCGGGTTTCCTCGGCCGCGTCGTTGAACTGCAGCGGCGCCGGATTGCCCGCCGGCTGGGCCTGGGCGGTGAAGCACAGCGCAAGCAGCGCCAGCGCCAGCCATGCCCTTGCCGGAGCCAGCAGGCCGGTGGCAACGGGGAGCACACTCGCGCTCATCGCGCCTGCTCCACCTGTTCCAGCGCCGGCAGCAGCCGTTCCTGGACCACCTGCTCGGTCAGCGGGCCGGTGTGCTTCCAGCGCACGATGCCGCTGCCGTCCACCAGGAAGGTTTCCGGTGCGCCGGCCACGCCCCAGTCCAGGGCATAACGGCCTTCCTTGTCGGCCAGCACCACGAAAAACGGATTGCCGTAGCGCTCCAGCCAGCGCAGTGCGTCTTCCGGCTCGTCCTTCCAGTTGTAGCCGACCACGCGCACGCGCTTGGTCTGGGCGAATGCGGTCAGGACCGGGTGCTCCACGCGGCACTCCACGCACCAGCTTCCCCACACGTTGAGCACGTAGGGCGCGCCGCGCAGCTGGGCCGCGCCCACCTCCACCGAAGGGTAGTGCAGCAGCGGCAACACGAAGTCCGGCGCAGGCTTGCCGATCAAGGCCGAGGGCAGCACGTCGCGGTCGGCATCGCCCGAGCGGACCACGCCGTACAGCATCAGGCCGACCAGGCCGGCAAAGAACAGCGCGCCCATCGCCACGGCGATCGCGGGCAGGCCCTGCGGCTTGCGCGGCGCCTGGTGGTGCGGATCGGTCATGCGGGTTTCTCCTGCGGCGGGCGACGGAAGCGGCGGTCGGCGGCGGTGATCAGGCCGCCCAGTGCCATCAGCAGCGCGCCGGCCCAGATCCAGCGCACGAAGCGCTTGATGTGGACCGCCACCGCCCATGCGCCGTCGCCCAGCGGCTCACCCATGGCGACATAGACGTCGCCGGTCAGGCCAGGGAGGATGCCGGCCTCGGTCATCACCTGGCCGCCGCTGGCATAGGCACGCTTCTCGGGATGCAGCAGCGCCAGCTCGCGGCCGTGGCGCAATACCTGCACGTGGCCGCGGTCGGCCAGGTAGTTCGGGCCCTGTTGCTGGTCCACGCCCTGGAACACGAATTCGTACTGGCCCAGCTGGACCGACTGGCCAGCCTTGAGCGCCACTTCGTGGTCCAGGCTTTGCGCACCTTCAAGCAGTACGCCGACCACGAATACCGCCACGCCCAGGTGGGCCAGCGTCATGCCCCACATCTCCGCGGTGAGCCGCCCGCTGTTGCGCAGGCGCTTCCATGCGAAATACAGCGTGCCGCCGGCAACCCAGGCCGCACCAGCCACGCCCAGCGCGCTTTTCCACTTGCCCTGCGGCGCCAGGAACCACGCCAGCACGCCCAGCGCAGTGGCCAGGCCCAGCCACGGCAGCAGCAGTGCCATCACCTTCGATGGCTGGTCGCGCTGCCAGCGCACCAGCGGGCCGAACGGCACCAGTGCCACCAGCGGCACCATCAACACGAAGAACAGCAGCCCGAAGTAGGGCGGGCCTACCGAGATCTTGCCCAGGCCCAGCGCGTCGGCCAGCAACGGATACAGGGTGCCCAGCAGGACCATGGCGCAGGCGCTGGCCAGCAACAGGTTGTTGAGCAGCAACAGGGTCTCGCGCGAGGCCGGCTGGAACCCGGCGCCGGGTTCCAGCCGCCCGGCGCGGCGCACGTAGAGCAGCAGCGAGGCGCCCACCGCCGCCGCCAGGAACACCAGGATGAACATGCCCCGCGAGGGGTCGGCGGCGAAGGCGTGCACGCTGGTCAGCACCCCGGAGCGGACCAGGAAGGTGCCCAGCAGCGACAGCGAGAACGTGGCGATCGCCAGCAGCAGGGTCCAGCCGGCGAAGCTGCCCCGCTTCTCGGTCACCGCCTGCGAGTGGATCAGCGCGGCGCCAACCAGCCATGGCATGAAGATGGCGTTCTCCACCGGGTCCCAGAACCACCAGCCGCCCCAGCCCAGTTCGTAGTACGCCCACCAGCTGCCCAGGCCGATGCCCAGGGTGAGGAATGCCCAGGCCACGTTGGTCCACGGCCGTGTCCAGCGCAGCCAGCGCGCATCGATGCGCCCTTCCAGCAGCGCGGCCATGGCGAAGGCGAACGGCACCGAGAAGCCGACGTAGCCCACATACAGCAATGGCGGGTGGAAGATCAGCCCCGGGTCCTGCAGCAGCGGGTTGAGGTCGCGGCCTTCCAGTGGCGCCGGCAGCAGCCGTGCGAACGGATTGGAGGTGAAGACCATGAAGGCGATGATCCCCACCGCGACCAGCCCCAGCACTCCGAGTACGCGCGCCACCACCACCTGCGGCAGCGCACGCGACAGCAGTGCCACCGCTGCGCTCCACAGCGCAAGCACCAGCGCCCACAGCAGCAGCGAGCCCTCGTGCGCACCCCACACCGCCGAATAGCGGTAGATCACCGGCAGCAGGGTGTTGGAGTTGTCGGCCACGTACTTGACCGAGAAGTCCTGGACCACGAATGCCCAGGTCAGCAAGGCGAAGGCCCCGGACATCAGCAGCAGTTGCGCGTAGGCAGCAGGGCGCGCAACCGCCATCCACGCCGCGTTGCCGCGCTGCGCGCCAGCCAGCGGCAGCACGCTTTGCAGCAGGGAAACCAGGAATGCCAGTGCCAGCAGCACCTGGCCAAGTTCAGGCAGCACAGGCGGCTCCTCGGCGGAAGTACCCGGGACGCGCCATCACTGCGGCGCCCCGCTGGCCGGCACCTGCACGTCGTGCTTCTGGTGGGCCATGCCCATCTTGTCGGCCACTTCCTTGGGCATGTAGGTCTCGTCGTGCTTGGCCAGCACGTTCTCGGCGACGAAGGTGCCGCCGTCCATGCGCCCGGTGGCGACCACCGCCTGGCCCTCGCGGAACAGGTCCGGGAGGATGCCGGTATAGACCACCGGCAACTGCGCATCGCCGTCGGTAACCCGGAAGTGCGATTCCAGCGAGCCGCTGGTGCGGCGGAACGACTCCTTCTCGACCATGCCGCCCAGGCGGAAGCGGGCGTGGTCGCCGGCGTCGCCGCGCAGCACTTCGACCGGCGTATAGAGGTAGGCCACGTTGCGTTGCAGGGCCATGGCCACCAAGGCGGTGACCAGGCCCGAGGCCAGCACCAGCACGGCGACCAGCAGCAGGCGGCGGCGGCGGATCGGATTCATCGGCTCAACTCCACGGCCCGTTCCGCATCATCGGCCGGCCGGCGTTCGCGGCGTGCGCGCAGCAGCGCGGCCCGCAGTTCGCGCCGCACCTGCAGGCGCGGCGCCAGGAAATCCCACAGCACCACCAGCACGAATACCGCGTAGGCACCGATCACGTAGGGCAGGTAACTCATGCGCGCTCCTCGGCGACCCGGCGCACCCAGTCCTTGCCGGACTCGCGCGCCAGGTTGTCGGCGCGGGCGCGGGCCAGCAGCGAGCCGGCAAACCAGAACTTGGTGCCGACCACCATCCACCACAGCGGCGCGATCATGCTCGGGTCCATGCTCGATTGCCCGAACACGCGGATGGTCTGGCCCTGGTGCAGCGAATCCCACCACTCCACCGAGTAGCGGATCACCGGCAACAGGGCCACGCCCACGATCGCCAGCAGGCCGGCGGCGCGGGCCGAGGCGCGGCGGTCGTCGCCGGCGTGGTACAGGCCGATCACGCCCAGGTACAGGAACAGCAGGATCAGTTCGGTGGTCAGGCGCGGGTCCCAGTCCCACCAGGTGCCCCACATCGGCTTGCCCCAGATCGAACCGGTGGCCAGGGTGATCACGGTGAAGGCCGCGCCGATGGGCGCGCAGGCCATGGCCAGGATCTCGCACAGCTTGATCCGCCACACCAGGGCGATGGCCGCATACAGCGCCATCAGCGCATAGACGAACATGCTCATCCACGCCGCCGGCACGTGCAGGTACAGGATCCGCGCGCTGTCGCCCTGCTGGTAGTCGGCCGGCACCACGAACAGCGCCTGCCACAGCCCCACCGCCATCACCAGCACCGCGGCCAGCCAGCACCAGGGCGCCCAGCGGGCGGCGAAGCGGTCGAAGTACGGGGGCGAGCCGAGCAGGTGGAACCAGCGGATCACCGGGTGCATGGGGGAGGTCACATTGCTCACTGGATGGCGCCGGCCTGCCGTGGCGGCACCGGACAGGCTCGAATTGCGCGTGGTCCGGGGCATTTTTCCAGACTCCGCCGTCCGGGCCAAGCCACGTGCGAAGGACAAAGTGTCCACCCCGCGGGGCCAGCCGGGCGGTTGCCGGCCGTATCGGCATGCCGGCCGGTGCCGGACCAGGCCGGGTCCGGGCGGAGCACATCAACAGTGGCCTGCATGGGTGAACCCTGGTGCGAGGGAGTGCCCATCCTCGCCGATCTCCGCAAACGGTGCGTTATCCGTGGCGGGGCCGGACGGGGCCGCATCCGCGCGCCACCACGGGTGGCCGCCCGCTCAGCCCTGCGCAATCCGGATCGCGGCCGCTGCCGCCAGCGGTGCCAGCACCAGCGAGGCCACCAGCAGCGCGGCCATCAGCAGCAGCGCGCCGGCCGGGTCCAGGCCCTGCGCGCTGGCGGCCACGCTGCCAGCGCCGAACACCAGCACCGGCACGTACAGCGGAAGCGCCAGCAACGCCACCAGGATGCCGGAGCGGCGCAGCCCCACCGTGAGCGCGGCCACCACCGCGCCCAGCAGGCTCAGCACCGGCGTGCCCAGCAGCAGGGTCAGCATCAGCATCGGCAGCCGCGCATGCGGCAGGTACAGGAATTCACCCAGCACCGGCACCACGATCAGCAGCGGCACCGTGGTGGTCAGCCAGTGGCCGAACACGCGCACCGCCACCAGCCAGGCCAGCGGCACCGGCGCCAGCAGCCACTGCTCCAGCGAGCCATCCTCGACATCGCCGCGGAACAGGCTGTCCAGCGACAGCAGCCCGGCCAGCAGCACCGCCACCCAGATCGCATAAGGAGCAACGAAATCCCGCAGCAACTGGCGGCCTCCGCCCAGGGCCAGGGCGAACGCCACCACCACCAGTACCGCGAACAGTGCCGGTTGCAGCGCATCGCCGCGCCGGCGCCAGACCAGGCGCAGGTCGCGCACGAGCAGGGCACGGCCTGCCTGCAGCAGCGAGGGCGTGGCGCTCATGGCACGCCCCGCCGCGCAGGCGCATGCGCCACCGGGTTCATGCGTCGCGCTCCGTCAGCTCCAGCATGCGCGTGCGCACCGGTGGCGCGGCATAGGCGCCATGGGTGGTGACCAGGGCCGCGCCGCCATCGCGCAGCTGTGCCGAGATCATGCGGTTGACCAGGTTGATGCCGTCCAGGTCGAGGTTGGCGTAGGGCTCGTCCAGCAGCCACAGCGGCGCCGGCGACAGCCACATCCGGGCCAGGGCCACGCGCTTGCGCTGTCCGGCCGACAGCTGCCGCGCCGGTGCATCCTCATAACCGGCCATGCCCACCGCGGCCAGCGCGCTGGAGGTTTCCTGTCCCGGCCGGCGGCCCTGCAGGCCGCACAGGAACTCGAGGTTCTCCAGCACCGACAGCTCGCCCTTGAGTGCCGGCAGGTGGCCAAGGTAGGCGATGGCGAGCGCGCGCAGCGACGCTTCGGCAGGCCGCCCCTGGACCAGGATCTGGCCCGCGTCGGCGCGCAGCAACCCGGCAAGCACGCGCAGCAGGGTGGTCTTGCCCGATCCGTTGCCGCCCTGGACCAGCAGCGCCTCGCCGGCATCCACCACAAAATCCAGCGGGCCGAACACCGGCGCCTCGTTGCGGGCGAACGCCAGGCCTCGGGCGGCCAGAAGCGGGGCGGAAGCGGGGGCGGTCATCGGCGCGCATTGTAGCGGTCGGCCCGCACCCTCGTGGGCATTGCGTACACTCGCCGTTCTCCATTCCACCCGCCGCCACGCCGTGATGCCGCCGCAGATCCCGCCAACCAAATTGCCCCGCGTGGGCACCACCATCTTCACCGTGATGTCGCAGCTGGCCGCCGAGCACGGCGCGGTGAACCTGGGCCAGGGCTTCCCCGACTTCCCGGTGCCGCAGCCGCTGGCGGACGCGCTGGACGCGGCCATGCGCGAGGGCCACAACCAGTACGCACCGATGACCGGCGCCGCCGTGCTGCGCGAGGCCATCGCCGCCAAGGCGCTGCGCTGCTACGACGCCACCGTCGACCCGGATACGGAGGTCACGGTGACCAGCGGTGCCACCGAGGCGATCTTCAACGCCATCCACGCGGTGGTGCGCCCGGACGAGGAAGTGATCGTGCTGGACCCGGCCTATGACTGCTACGAGCCGGCGATCGACCTGGCCGGCGCGCGCGCGGTGCACGTGCCGCTGGACCCGGCCACCTTCGCGGTGGACTGGGATCGGGTGCGTGCGGCGATCACTCCGCGCACCCGGTTGCTGATGATCAACAGCCCGCACAACCCCTCCGGCGCCATGCTGGATGCCGACGACATGCGCACGCTGTGCACGCTGCTGGAGGGCACCGACATCCTGCTGCTGTCCGACGAGGTGTACGAGCACATCGTGTTCGACGGCGCCCGCCACGAATCGGTGCTGCGCTGGCCGCAGCTGCGCGAGCGCGCGTTCGTGGTGTCCAGTTTCGGCAAGACCTACCACTGCACCGGCTGGAAGGTGGGTTACGCGATCGCACCGCCGGCACTGGGCGTGGAGTTCCGCAAGGTCCACCAGTACAACGTGTTCTGCACCTTCGCCCCGGCCCAGCACGCATTCGCGGCGATGATCCGCGAGCAGCCGCAGCACGACCAGGAACTGGGCGCGTTCTACCAGGCCAAGCGCGACCGTTTCCGCGCGCAGTTGCAGGGCACCCGGCTGCGGCCGCTGCCGGTGCCCGGCGGCTATTTCCAGCTGGTGGACTATTCGGCCATCAGCGACCTGCCGGACCACGCGTTTGCGCGCTGGCTCACGGTGGAGAAGGGAGTGGCGGCGATCCCGCTGTCGCCGTTCTACGCCAGCCCGCCAGCGGACCAGCGCCTGGTGCGGCTGTGTTTTGCCAAGAACGCATCCACCCTGGATGCGGCGATCGAGAGGCTTGAGAGGCTGTGACCGCGATCCCGACCAACGATCTGCGCATTTCCCTGGTCCAGGGCGACACCCGCTGGCACGACCCTGCCGCCAACCGCGAGCATTACGCAGCGCTGCTGGCGCCGCTGGGCGGCGCGACCGACCTGGTGGTGCTGCCGGAGACGTTCACCAGCGGCTTCTCCAACGAGGCCATCCACAAGGCCGAGGACATGGACGGCCCCACCGTCGCGTGGATCCGCGACCAGGCGCGCGCGCTGCAGGCGGCGGTGACCGGCAGCGTGCAGCTGCGTACCGGCGATGGCGTGTTCAACCGGCTGCTGTGGGCCACCCCGGACGGCAGCGTGCAGCACTACGACAAGCGCCATCTGTTCCGCTATGCCGGCGAGCACACGCGCTATGCCGCCGGCCGCGAGCGGCTGACCGTGGAATGGAGGGGCTGGCGGATCAATCCGCAGGTCTGCTACGACCTGCGCTTTCCGGTGTTCTGCCGCAACCGCCACGACGTCGAACGCCCCGGCGGCCTGGATTTCGACCTGCAGCTGTTTGTCGCCAACTGGCCGGCGCCGCGTGCGCACGCCTGGCGCACGCTGCTGCGCGCGCGCGCGATCGAGAACCTGTGCTACGTGGCCGCGGTCAACCGGGTCGGCACCGATGGCAACGGCCTGGCCTACGACGGCGACAGCGCGGTGGTGGATTTCCTCGGCCACGCGCAACTGGAACTGCGCGGCAGCGAGCAGGTGGCGACCAGTACGATTTCGGCCGCCGCGCTGGCCGCGCACCGGGAGAAGTTCCCGGCGATGCTGGATGCCGACGCCTTCCAGTTGCGCTGACCGGGGACGCATCCATGGCCACCGATCCACTCCAGCTTGCCTGCCCACGCTGCAATGCGCTCAACCGCGTCCCCGCGGCACGCATCGGCGATGGGCCGGTATGCGGCCGCTGCCGCGCCAGGCTGTTTGCGGGCGAGCCGTTCGCGCTGGACGGCACCGGCTTCGATGCGCACGCGCAGCGTTCGGACCTGCCGCTGCTGGTCGATTTCTGGGCGCCGTGGTGTGCGCCGTGCCTGTCCATGGCGCCGGCTTACGCGCAGGCGGCCGTGCTGCTCGAGCCGCGGGTGCGCCTGGCCAAGGTCGATACCCAGGCCGAGCCCGCGCTGGGCACCCGCTTCGACATCCGCAGCATTCCCACCCTGGCGCTGTTCCTGCACGGGCGCGAGCTGGCGCGCCAGTCCGGGGCGATGCCGCTGCACGGGATCATGCAATGGGCCGGCCAGCACCTGCCGCCTGGCTGAACCGTCGGCGGACGTGATCGCCGGCGATGACGCGGCGGCCACGCGGGGCTGCTATATGCTCGGCGCACCCACCGGATCGCCATGGAGGTCGCCATGTCCCAGCTCTCCCGCCTGCTGCCGTGCGCCGCACTGTGCGGCCTGCTCGCCCTGGCCCCGGCGCCCGATGCGCGCGCGGCCGACCTGGACTGTGAATTGAGCTTCACGATGTCCGGCTGGTCGGCCTTCTACAAGACCGTCAAGGGCACCGGCGTGGTCCGTTGCAACAACGGTTCCAGCCTGCCGGTGCGGATCAGCGCCAAGGGTGGCGGCCTGACCTTCGGCAAGTCGAAGATCGAGGACGGCCAGGGCGAATTTTCAGGCGTGGCCAACATCCGCGAAACCCTGGGCACCTATGCGGCGGCCGAAGCGCATGCCGGCGCGGTCAAGTCGAGCAAGGCCCAGGTGGTCACCAAGGGTGATGTCTCATTGGCCCTTGCCGGTACCGGCAAGGGTTGGGACCTGGGCGTGGCCTTCGGCAACTTCGTGATCGAACCGCGCTGACGCCGTTGCGGCACGCTTACCCGCGCACGCCGCGGCGGTGGAAGTACACCTGCTCGGCGGCCCAGCGCAATGGTGCCGAGTGCAGCAGCAGGTCGAACGGCCAGTCCATCTGCAGCCGGTCGAACGCCCAGCGCAGCATCCGCTTGCTGCGGAAGCGCGGTGCGGCGGTGCGGGCGACGATGTCGGGTGCGGGGCCGCGGCCGTGCAGGTGCGCCGCGGCGGCCGCGCCAATCGCCCAGCCATGCGCCCACGCCGAATGGATGCCGCCTGCGGTCACCGGCGAGACGATCCCGGCTGCATCGCCGGTGAGGATGGCGCCCGCGCGCGACAGCGGCCGCACCGGCCCGCCGCAGGGGATCAGCCCGGCCCGGATCGTGTCCGCGCGCAGGCCAGGCGGCATGCCGACGCGGGCGCCGACGTGGGCGAGGAATCCATCGATATCCGGCACCCGGGCGTTGGCCGGGTCATGGCGCAGCGCCAGTCCGGCCTGCACCCCGGTCGGGTTCTGCGCCACCCAGCCGATGTAGCCGGGTGCGAAGCGGCGGCTGACGAAGCAGTGCAGGGCGTCGGGTTCGGGCAGGGTCAGGCCGGCGTACTCGTGCTCGATGCCGTAGAGGAAATCGCCGACGCGGCCAAGGCCGGTGCGTTCGGCCACCCGTGAACGCGCGCCATCGGCGCCGACCAGCCAGCGCACCCGTCCGACCCCCGGGACCTCCCAGCCGTCGGACACGCGCTGTGCCGAGGTAAACGACGTGCCCAGGCGCAACTGGGCGCCATGGCGCGGGATCTGCGCCGCCAGCCAGCGCATCAGCGCCGGGGTGTCGGTGGTCAGGAAGTAATAGCCCGGCGCGGCCAGGGCGATGTCGCGCAACGCCGGCGAGTACAGCCGCACGCGTTCGACCCGGCGCAGGCATTCGGGTGGCGCCTGGCCGAGCAGCGTTTCCTCGGCCGCTTCGCGCACCACGATGCCGGTGGTGTGCAGGCGTTCGCCGGGGTCATGCTTGCGCTCGAGCACGCACACCCGCAGCCCGGCGTCGGCCGCGGCGATCGCGCAGGCAGCGCCGCCGAAACTGGCGCCGACGACCAGCAGGTCGAAATCATGTGCAGCCATGGATGCCGCGCGGCGCGGACTCAGCCCTGGCCGCGCGGGCCGCGATTGCCGCCGCGTGGCGCACCCCCGCCAGGACGCCCGCCCGGGCGCGCGTTGCCGCGCGGGCCCTGGCCCTGGTTCGGCCGTTGACCCTGGCCCGGGCCACGGGCGCGGCCCGGCGCACCCTGTCCACCCGGAGTGGCATGGTCGGACGGGAAGTGCGGGGCGCTGCCTGGATGCCCGTACGGCCGCGCGTTCTTGCGTGCACCCGCGCCCTGGCCGCCGGACTTGCCACTGCCGCCGGGCTTGCCGCCGCCGGGCCGGCCACCGCCAGGCTTGCCGCCGCGCGGCTTGTCGCCCGGTCCGGCGTTGCGATGGCCGCTGGGGCCGGTGCTTACCCCGTCGGGCACGTACCAGGATCGGAATGCGGCCGGGTTGCCATCCGGCAGCGGCTTGGGACCCTTCTGCTTGCGCTGCTTGAACGGCTTCTGCATCTGCTGGGCCGCGGCCTCGCCGGTGACGGTCAGCCCGCCCGGCTTCTTGCCACCGCGGCCGCCGCGACGATCCTCGCGCACATGATCGAAGCGGCGCAGTTCGCGCCCCTCGTCGGCGGTGTTGTGGCCATTGACGTAGGCCTGGCTGCGGCTGCCATCGCGGCCGACCTGCACCGTGGACTTGGCCGCGCGGCGCTGCCCGATCACCGGCTGCAAGGTCAGGGTGGAATCGGCGCCATCCTCCAGCGCGAGCTTCTTGCGCTCCGCTTCCACCTGCGCGGGCGCAAGCTCCTGCGAATGGCCACGCAGCAGTTCGCGCGGCAGGCTCACGCCGCCGTAGCGCACGCGCTTGAGCCGGCTGACCTGGCAGCCCTGCGACTCCCACAGGCGGCGCACTTCGCGGTTGCGGCCTTCCTTGACCACCACCTTGAACCAGTCGTGTGAGTCGGTGCCGCCGATGCGCTCGACCTGGTCGAACTTTGCCGGCCCGTCCTCCAGTGCCACCCCGCGGGCGAGGCGGTCGACCAGGCTGTCGCTCACCGACTCCTGGCCTTCCGGCGCACGCACCCGCACGACGTATTCGCGCTCGACCTCGAACGACGGATGCATCATCGCGTTGGCGATTTCGCCGTCGGTGGTCAGCAGCAGCAGGCCGCTGGTGTTGATGTCCAGCCGGCCGATGGCGATCCAGCGCGCGCCCTTGAGCCGCGGCAGTGCATCGAAGATGGTGGGGCGGCCTTCCGGATCCTCGCGCGTGGTCACCTCGCCCTCGGGCTTGTTGTAGATCAGCATGCGCGGCGGCTCGGTCAGCGCCGAGGCGACGAAGGCCTTGCCGTCCAGCTCGACCCGGTCGCCGCTGCGGATGCTCTGGCCGACCCGGGCGACTTCGCCATTGACCTTGACCAGGCCATCGGCGATGCGCTGCTCCAGCGCGCGGCGCGAGCCCAGGCCGGCCTGGGCCAGGACCTTGTGCAGGCGTTCTTCGGGGCGGGCGGTGCTGGCGGCTTCATCGCGCTTGAGCGAGAGCTTGCCGAGGGGTTTGCGGGGTGTGGAATCAGTCATCGGTCCTGCTCCGGTCGCCGTTGTCGCCGGCGGCCTGGGTGGTGGGAATGCCGGAGGCGTCATCGGCCTGCGGCTGGAGGTGCGTGGCGGCCGGGTCGGCGGCGCCGGAAATTGCATGGCTGTGCGCGACGTGGCCGTCGTCGTCGGCAACGCTTGCTGCAGCGCTGTGGTCGGCGTGTGCGTCGGCGGCATCACCTGCGTCGGGGTGCTGGTCCGGCGCCTCGGCGTCATCGGTGTCATCGGTGTCCGTGCCCGTGTCGGCGTCGGCGTCGGCGTCGGACTTCGCATCGGCATCGGCATCGACCGGCGTCGCGGGCCCCAGCCCGGCCGGCGTGGGTGCGGTGTCCGGGTCCAGCGGCAGTTGCGGGTCCAGCTCGCCGATGTCCTTCAGTTCCGACAATGGTGGCAGCTCGTCCAGGCGCTTGAGGCCGAAATAGTCCAGGAACGTCTTGGTGGTGCCGTACAGCGCCGGCTTCCCGGGGACGTCGCGGTGGCCGACCACGCGGATCCACTCGCGCTCTTCCAGCGCCTGGATGATGTTGGTGCTCACCGCCACCCCGCGGACCTGTTCGATCTCGCCGCGCGTGACCGGCTGGCGGTAGGCGATCAGGGCCAGCGTTTCCAGGGTCGCGCGGGTGTAGCGGGTCTTGCGCTCGGTCCACAGCCGCGCCACCCAGGCGTGCACGTCGGCCTTGACCTGGTAACGGAAGCCGGACGCGACCTCGACCAGCTCCACGCCGCGTTCGGCGCAGTCCTGGGCAAGCCGTTCCAGCGCCGCTTCCACGCTGCCGGGCGGGGCGGGTTGCTCCTCCGGAAACAGCGCGTGCAGTTGCGCCAGGGTCAGCGGCTGGTTGGCCGCCAGCAGGGCGGCCTCGACGATGCGGTTGATCAGCGCCTGGTCCATGGATCTCGCAGGGTCTGGGGGAAGGGGGAAGGGCGTCAGCCCGCAGCCGGTTCGGCGGCGTCGTCGCCGTCGTCGAACTCGCTGTGGAACTGCAGCGGTTCATTGGTGTTGCCCACGGCCAGCGACTTGACGTGGATCGGTGCCAGCGGGGCCTCCTGGACGATGTCCAGCAACTGCTCCTTGGCCAGCTCCAGCAGCGACAGGAAGGTGACCAGCACGCCCAGCCGGCCCTCCTCGGCCGTGAACAGCGACTCGAAGCGATGGAAGCGCCCATCCTCCAGCCGTTGCAGCACCTCGCCCATGCGCTGGCGCACGCTCAGCGCCTCGCGCCGGATCGCGTGGCCGCTGAACAGCTCGGCGCGCATGAGCACGTCGCGCAGCGCCAGCAGCATCTCGCGCAGGTCCACCGGCGGCGGCAGGCGGATGGCCTGGCGGTCGGGGACATGGGCCTGCGCCAGGGTGGTGTCGCGGTCCAGGCGGGGCAGGGTGTCGATGTCCTCGGCCGCCTGCTTGAAGCGTTCGTACTCCTGCAGCCGGCGCACCAGCTCGGCGCGCGGATCGACCTCTTCGCCGTCTTCCCGCGGCGGCCGCGGCAGCAGCATCCGCGACTTGATCTCGGCCAGGATCGCGGCCATCACCAGGTACTCGGCCGCCAGCTCGAACCGCAGGTCCTGCATGACGTTGATGTAGTCCACGTACTGGCGGGTGATCTCGGCCACCGGGATGTCGAGCACGTCCAGGTTCTGGCGCCGGATCAGGTACAGCAGCAGGTCCAGCGGCCCTTCGAAGGCATCGAGGATGACTTCCAGCGCATCCGGCGGGATGTACAGGTCCTGCGGAATCTGCAGCAGCGGCTGGCCATGCACCACCGCCAGCGGCATTTCCTGCTGCAGCGGGGCCGGCGGCTGGGTTTGCGGGGTCGCGTCTTGCGCGGGTTCGGAACTCATTCTGCTCGAAAGCCATGCCCGGAACGGGGCGCACCGCAGGCGCCGGCAACGGCGAGGGTACGCGTGCGGTGGCGGACGTCGCCGATGGGCCGGGACGGGCGCCGCTTACATGCAATATCAAGTACTGGTCGTGGCGCCGCGGGGGCGCGGCGGCCAACGGGCCGGGGGTGGACTGCGTGCGGCCGTTCGCCGGCCAGCGGGACGGTCGTCAGTGGGCCTGGATCCTGCGCCAGGCGCGGCGCTGGATGCGCTCGGGGCTGGGAGGAGCCTGGGTGGCCTGCACCGACGGGCCGCTGCTTGGCGACCGCATGGTGGGCAAAGAGTAAGCGCTGGCCGGCGCCCTTGTCCAGCAGGCCGTGACGGCGGGGTGGGCGGGTCTACAATCGCCGTGGTGGCAACCCGGCCATTGCAACGAAGGAGTGGAGTGCGGATGTGGTACGTGATCGAGGGCTACGACGGCAAGGATGGTCTGGCAGGACGCGCGCAGGCGCGGGCGGCGCACCTTGAGCGGCTGCATGCACTGCGCGATGCCGGACGGCTGCTGGTCGCCGGGCCGTGCCCGGCGATCGATGCCGAGGATCCGGGCCCGGCCGGCTTCAGCGGCAGCGTGGTGATCGCGCGCTTCGATTCGCTGGAGCAGGCGCGCCAGTGGGCCGATTCCGATCCGTACGTGGCCGCCGGCGTCTACGAGCGGGTCCAGGTACGCCCGTTCCGGCACGTGCTGCCCTGAGCCGGAGCGGCGCCGCATGGCCCGGGCCACGGTCACCATCCATGACGTCGCGCAGGCGGCAGGCGTCTCGGTGGCCACCGTATCGCGCGCACTCAACGGCCACAGCAACGTGGCCGAGCCGGTACGCCAGCGCGTGCACGAGGCCGCCCAGCGCCTGCGCTACAGCCCGCACGGCGCTGCGCGCAGCCTCAGCAGCCGCAGCACCCAGACCATCGGCGTGGTCCTGCCGGACCTGCATGGTGAATTCTTCTCCGAGTTGATCCGCGGCATCGACACCGTCGCGCGCGGGCGCGGGCGCCACCTGTTGCTGTCCAGTTGCCATGGCGACCCGGAACAGCAGGGCGCGGCACTGCGCGCGATGCGGGGCCGTGTGGATGGCCTGCTGGTGATGTCGCCCTATGCCGACCGCCCCGGCTTCCTGGCCGAAAACCTGCCGCAGCCGCTGCCGGCGGTGCTGATCAATACCCACCAGGCCGAGCCGCTGTGCCCGGCGCTGGAAGTGGACAACCATGCCGGTGCGATGGCGATGGTCCGGCACCTGCTGGAACTTGGCCACCGCAGGATTGCCTTCATCGGCGGGCCGGAGGCGAACCATGATGCGCGCGAACGCCTGCGCGGCTTCCGCGCGGCGATGGCGGCCCAGGCCGATGCGCATGCTAGCGAATATCCCGGCGCATTCGACGAAGCCTCCGGGCATCGCGCCGGGCAGGCGATTCTGGCTGCGCGGCCGCGTCCCGATGCGGTGTTCGCGGCCAACGACATGATGGCGCTGGGCTGCCTGTATGCATTCGCCCATGCCGGTGTGCAGGTACCGGGCCAGATCGCCCTGGCCGGATTCGATGACATCCCGCTTGCGCGCTTCGTTCACCCGTCCTTGACGACGATGCGGGTGAGTATCGCCGCATTGGGCGGACGCGCGATGGAACGCCTGCTGGCGCTGGTCGAGGCCGGCAATGCGGAGGTCGGCCAGGAGCAGGTCGACCGGCAGGTGCTTGCGCCCGAGCTGGTGGTCCGCGCGTCCAGCGCCGGCCATGCGCCGCCGCCCGAACGCACCGGGCGGCGGCGCGCACCGAAACCGGAGGGCTGACGCGGGCACAGGGGACCGGGTCGCGCCTTCCAACCATCCACTGGAGGAATACCCGAATGCATCCCCGACGCGGCACCCACCCGGCCCGGACCATTCTCTCGGCCACCCTGGCCGGATGCCTGGCACTGTGCGCGGGCCAGGCCCTGGCCCAGAGCACCGGCGCCACCATCCGCGGCCAGGTCATTGCCGACGCATCCCCGGCGTCGGCAGCCACCGTGACCGCGGTCAATACCGCCACCGGCCTGCGCCGCAGCGTGCAATCCGGTACCGATGGCCGCTACGTGCTCACCGGGTTGCCGCCGGGCACGTACCGCATCGACGTGGTGGCGGGCGAGCAGGCCGCCACCCGCGAGCTGACCGTGCAGGTCGGCCAGACCGCAACCGTCGACCTGGGCGTCGGCGGCCTGCCCGAGACGGCGCCGGCGGGCGCGGCCACCACCCTGGATACGGTGCAGGTCACCGGCGTGGCGATCGAGACCCGGACCTCGGAGATCGCCAGCTACATCACCCAGCGCCAGATCGAGGCGTTGCCGCAGGGAACCCGCAACTTCCTTGCGTTTGCCGACACCGTGCCCGGCGTGCAGTTCCGCACCGGCACCGATGGCTCCACCCGGCTGCAGTCCGGTGCGCAAAGCGGGGCCAACATCAACGTGTTCATCGATGGCGTGGGCCAGAAGGACTACGTGCTGCGCGGCGGCGTCAGCGGCCAGGACACCAGCCGCGGCAATCCGTTCCCGCAGTCGGCGATCGGCCAGTACAAGGTCATCACCTCCAACTACAAGGCCGAGTACGATCAGCTCAGCAGCGCGGCGATCACCGCGGTGACGCGCTCGGGCGGCAACCAGTTCGACGGCAGCTTCTTCTGGGACCGGACCAGCACCGACTGGCGCAGGGCCACCGAGTTCGAGCGCGACAACGACGGCAAGATCCCGTCCAAGGAGGAGCAGTACGGCGTGTCCTTCGGCGGCCCGATCGTCCGTGACCGCGCGCATTTCTTCCTGGCCTACGAGGCCAAGGAATACACCTCGCCCAGGGCGATCATTCCCGGCGAGGGCTACACCGTGGACGCGCTCCCGCCCGCGCTGCGCGAGTTGGCCCACGACACCACCGCGCCATTCAAGGAGGACCTGTACTTCGGCAAGATCGACTGGTCCATCGGCCAGGCGCACCTGCTCGAGCTCACCCTCAAGTACCGCGACGAGACCGAGCTGACCAACGTCGGCAACGGCCCCAACACCGCCTCCTACGGCACCGCCCGCGACAACGACGAGACCCGGGTGGACCTGCGCTACCAGTTCAGCGGCGGCAACTGGCTCAACGATGCGCACCTGACCTTCGAGGAGTCCAACTACAACCCGCGCCCCCTCAACGCGGGTTTTGGCTACGTGCTGACCACCACCGCCACCGCCACCGATCCCAACGACATCAGTCGGGTGATCCTGCGCACCGGCGCCGGCGGTGATTACCAGAACAAGGGCCAGGAAGGCTGGTCGCTGCAGAACGACCTGACCTTCACCGGCTGGTCCGGGCACACGCTGAAGATGGGCGTGAAGTGGAAGCGGGTCGAACTTGGCGCGCAAGAGCAGCAGCCGTACTACCCGCAGTATTTCTACGACATCGACAACAGCCTGGCGGTGCCGTACCGGGTGCGCTTCGGCGCCGGCCTGGCCGGCATCGCCGCCGGCAGCGCCAGTTCGCGCAGCACCCAGGTGGGGTTGTACATCCAGGACGACTGGGAGGTCACCGAGCGGCTGACCCTGAACATCGGCGTGCGCTGGGACTACGAGGAAAGCCCCACCTACCTGGACTACACCACGCCGCAGGCGGTGGTCGATGCGCTGCATGCGCCCGATCCGCGCGCCGCCGACGGGCACAGCTATGCCGAAAGCCTGGCCCGCGGCGGCATCGACATCGCGCGCTACATCAGCACCGGCAACAACCGCAGTGCCGCCACCGGCGCCTGGCAGCCGCGCCTGGGCTTTTCCTACGACCTGTCCGGCGACCAGCGCCACGTGGTCTTCGGCGGTGCCGGCCGCGCCTATGACCGCACCCTGTTCGACTGGCTGCAACTGGAAGTGACCAAGGCCACCTTCCCCTCCTACGAGTACGCGATCAACGCACCCGGCCATCCCTGCGCGGGGGACGGGTGCCTGGCGTGGGGCGGCGCGCCCTGGGACCAGGCCTCGCTGGACGCGCTGGTCGCCGGCAACCCCGGCGCCGGCCGCGAGATCGACCTGCTGCACAACGACCTGAAGACCCCGTACTCGGACCAGTTCAGCCTGGGCATCCGCAATGTGTTCGGGCTGTGGGGCCAGCAATGGAATTCGTCGGTGACCCTGCAGCGGATCGAGTCGCATGATGGATTCGCCTTCATGCTGGGCAACCGCCTGCCCGATGGCAGCTTCTTCGCCGCCGGCACCACCTGGGGGGCGCCGTGGGGTGCTGGCGTGCCCGGCTACGGCGCGCTGCTGCTGGGCACCAATGGCATCGAAACCCGCGCCAACTCGCTGCTGGTCAGCCTGGACAAGCCCTACACCGATGCCTCCGGCTGGGGCATGACCCTGGCCTACACCTACACCGATGCCAAGGAGAACCGCCAGTTCGGCGAGCACTACGCCCTGGATTATCCCGACCTGGCCGACTTCGGCTGGAAGAAGGCCGGCGGCGTGCCCGAGCACCGCCTGGTGGCCACCGGCATCTACGATGGCCCGTGGAATACCACGCTGTCGGCCAAGCTGACCCTGGCCACGCCGACCCCGCGCTACGGCACCAATTGCCTGGGCGGCTGGAACGACTGCGTGATCGACCAGTACACCCCCGAGGGGACCCTGGGCTTCAAGCAGTTCGACCTGGCCCTGATCAAGGAGTGGGATACCGGGTCGGACTGGCGCCTGCGCCTGCGTGCCGACCTGCTCAACGTCTTCGACTGGGTGAACTACGCCGGCTACGACGACTGGTGGGGCGCCCCGGGCGAGCCCAGCGCCGGTTTCGGCACGCCCAACAGCCAGTTCCTGCCGACCCGCACCTTCAAGCTGTCCATCGGTTTCGACTGGTGAACCCGGCGCCGTCCGTGACCGGCGTCCGGACACCGGCACGTGGGGGATTCCCCAGCGGGCGCCGGGATGGCCAGAATAGGGGCCAGGCTCTGGAGGTCATGACGGGATGAAGTTGCAGGCAGTGGGAACGCGCTGGGGATGGCTGGCCGGCCTGGCAGTGCTGCTGGCCGCTTGCGGGCCAGCGCCGGCACCGGCGCCGGAACCGGCTGCGCCGCCGCCGCCGAAGCCCGATGTGATCCTGATCGAACCGGTGCTGCCGGAGCGTCCGCCGCGGCCGGAGCTGCCGCCGCTGTTCCGCGACATCGAAAAGCGCACCTTCCAGTTCTTCTGGGACACCACCAACGAGCAGAACGGCCTGACCCCGGATCGCTACCCGTCGCGGCCGTTCGCCTCGATCGCCTCGATTGGTTTTGCCCTGACCGCGTACCCGATCGGCATCGAGAACGGCTGGGTCAGCCGCACCCAGGCGGTGGACCGCACCCTGACCACGCTGCGCTTCCTGCGCGAGATCCCGCAGGGGCCGCAGCCGACCGGCAAGGGCGCCTACAAGGGTTTCTACTACCACTTCATCGACATGCGCGACGGCCACCGCTACGACAGCTGGGTGGAGCTGTCCAGCGTGGACACCGCGCTGCTGCTGATGGGCGTGCTGTTTGCCCAGGCCTATTACGAGGGCGACGATCCGCGCGAGGTGGAGATCCGCAAGATCGCCGACCAGATCTACCGCCGGGTCGACTGGAACTGGCTGCAGGTGCGCGCGCCGCTGGTATCGATGGGCTGGTTCCCCGAAAGCGGCTTCATCGTCCACGACTGGATGGGTTACAACGAGGCCATGCTGCTGTACGTGCTGGCGCTGGGCTCGCCGACCCACCCGGTCGACCCGGACGCGTGGACCGTGTGGGCGCGCACCTACAACAACGACTGGGGCGTGTATTACGGCCAGGAGTACCTGAGCTTCGGGCCGATGTTCGGCCACCAGTACAGCCACGTCTGGATCGATTTCCGCGACATCCAGGACCAGTACATGCGCGAGCGCGGGATCGACTACTTCCTCAACAGCCGCCGCGCCACGCTGGCCCAGCGCGACTACGCCATTGCCAACCCGATGAAGTGGAAGGACTACGGCGAGAACGTCTGGGGCCTGACCGCCGGCGACGGCCCGCAGAACACCCGCCAGACCTACCGCGGCGAGGAGCGCGAGTTCCGCCACTACTCGGCGCGTGGCGCCGGCCTGCGCGAGAACTTCGACGACGGCACCATCATCCCCACCGCGGCGATCGCCTCGATCGTGTTCGCACCGGAGGTGGTGATCCCCGCCACCGAGGAGATGCACCGGCGCTATGGCGACTACCTGTACTCCAGCTACGGCTTCCTGGATTCGTTCAACCCCAGTTTCAACTACGACATCCCGCTCAAGACCGGGCGCCTGGTGCCGGGCCGCGGCTGGGTGGCCAGCGACTACATCGGCATCGACCAGGGCCCGATCCTGGCGATGATCGCCAACTACCGCAACGAGTTCGTGTGGTCGGTGATGAAGAAGAGCCCGTACATCCGCACCGGCCTGGAGCGGGCCGGTTTCCGCGGTGGCTGGCTCAATCCCGAGGACGAGCCGGCCGAGCCGATGCAGGTGGACGCCAATGCCGCCAACGCGCGCGCGCTGGGCATGGCCGAATCGCGCGCGGCCGCGGCCGAGGCCCAGCGCCAGGCCGCGCAACGCCAGGACGCCAACCCCTCGGCCAACCGCGCGCAGCCACCACGGTGAGTGCGCGCCGCGCACGGGCACGGCAGCCGCTGCGCAGTGCATGGCTGCTGCTGTGCACATGGCTGGCGCTGGCCGTCGGGTGCGCGGACGATCATCGGCGCGAGCCGGTGCGGTTCTGGGCCATGGGCCGCGAGGCCGAGGTGGTCGCCGAGCTGGTCCGCGAGTTCGAGCGCGAATCGGGGATCGCGGTGCAGATCCAGCAGATCCCGTGGAGCGCGGCGCACGAAAAGCTGCTGACCGCCTTCGCCGCCGACGCCTTGCCCGACGTATGCCAGCTGGGCAACACCTGGATTCCCGAGTTCGCGGTGCTCGGCAGCCTGGAACCGCTGCAGCCCTACGTGGATGCGTCGGCGGTGGTCGACCAGGGCGATTACTTCCCGGGGATCTGGGACACCGCGGTGATCGACGGCGAGCTGGTCGGCGTGCCCTGGTACGTGGATACCCGGCTGCTGTTCTACCGCAAGGACCTGCTGCGCCAGGCCGGAGTCACGCAATTGCCGCAGACCTGGGCGCAGTGGGAGCAGGCGATGGCTGCGCTCAAGCGCGATGCCGGGCCGGATCGCTACGCGATCCTGATGCCGCTCAACGAGTTCGAGCAGCAGCTGTCGCTGGCCCTGCAGCAGGGCGACCCGCTGCTGCGCGACGATGCCACGCGCGGCAATTTCCAGAGCCCCGGGTTCCGCCGTGCGGTGGGCTTCTACGCCAACATGTTCGAGCAGGGTTGGGCGCCGAAGATGTCCGAGACCCAGATCTCCAACGTCTGGGACGAATTCTTCAACGGCTTCTACGCCTTCTACCTGTCCGGGCCCTGGAACATCCGCGAGTTCCGCAAGCGCCAGCCGCCGGCGCTGGAAGGGCAGTGGGGCACCATGCCGCTGCCCGGCCCGGACGGCCCCGGCGCCGGGATCGCCGGCGGCACCAGCCTGGTGCTGTTCCGTGGTTCTCCGCGCAAGGACGACGCCTGGAAGCTGGTCGAATTCCTGTCGCGGCCCGACATCCAGCAGCGCTTCCACGCCCTGATCGGCGACCTCCCGCCGCGGCGCAGTGCCTGGGAGCATCCGGCGCTGGCGGGCGATGAGCTTTCGCGCGCGTTCCGCGAACAACTGGAACGGGCCAGGCCTGCACCCAAGGTGCTGGAGTGGGAGCGGATCGTGCAGGAGATGCGGATCGCCACCGAGCGCATCGTGCGCGGCGGACAGGCGCAGGACCAGGCACTGGCCGAGCTGGATGCGCGGGTCGATGCGATCCTGGAAAAACGCCGCTGGATGCTGGCGCGTGATCGTGCCGATGCCGATGCCGGTGCGGACGCTGCGGAGCGCGCGCCATGACCCGTTCGCTCGCCGGCTGGGTGTTCGCCGCGCCGGCATTGCTGGTGATCGGCGTGTTCTTCGGGTTGCCGGTCCTGTCGGCGCTGGCGCTGAGCCTGACCGACTTCGACCTGTATGCGCTGGCCAACCCGGCCAACCTGCGCTTCGTGGGTCTGGACAACTATCTGGAGCTGCTGCGCACGCCGATCTTCTGGAAGTCGCTGTGGAACACCGGCTACTTCGTGTTGCTGGGGGTGCCGCTGTCCATTGCGGTGTCGCTGGGAGCGGCCCTGTTGCTGCATGCGCCGGCGGCGCGCTTCAAGGCGCTGTTCCGCACCGCGTTGTTCGCACCGGTGGTCACCACCCTGGTGGCGGTGGCGGTGATCTGGCGCTACCTGTTCCATACCGGCTACGGCCTGGTGAACTGGGCGCTGGGCCATGTTGGCATCGCGCCGGTGGACTGGCTGGGCGACCCGCGCTGGGCGATGCCGACCATCATCGCGTTCGCGGTGTGGAAGAACTTCGGCTACAACATGGTGATCTTCCTGGCCGGCCTGCAGGCGATCCCGCAGGACCTGTACGAGGCGGCGCGCATCGACGGCGCCTCGCGCTGGCAGCAGTTGCTGCACATCACCCTGCCACAGCTGGGGCCGGTGTTGCTGGTGGTCGGCGTGATCACCGTGTCCGGCTATTTCCAGCTGTTCGCCGAGCCCTACGTGATGACCCGCGGCGACCCGCTGCAGAGCACGGTCAGCGTGCTGTACTTCATGTTCGAGGAAGGCTTCAAGTGGTGGAACCTGGGCCGCGCCTCGGCGGTGGCCTTCATGCTGTTCCTGGTGATCCTGGCGGCAACCATGCTGATGCTGCGGATCGGGCGCAGGAGGGATCTGGTATGAGCCGGCCATGCAGGGAGGGCGCGGCATGAGCGCCGAGGTCGGGCAATCGCGCGCGCATGCGCTGCTGGTCAACGGTGCGCTGCTGGCGCTGGCCGTGCTCAGCCTGGCGCCGTTGCTGTGGATGCTGTCGGTCTCGTTCATGCCGCCAGGCCAGGCCAGCCGTTTCCCGCCGCCACTGCTGCCGTCGGCGGCCACGCTGGAGAACTACCACGCGCTGTTCGCGCGCACCGGCATGGCCCGCAACTTCGCCAACAGCCTGCTGGTGTCGGCGGGCATCACGCTGGGTTCGTTGCTGGTCAATACCCTGGCCGGTTACGCGTTCGCCAAGCTGCGTTTCGCCGGGCGCGAGCGGATGTTCCGGATGCTGCTGGCCGCGCTGGTGGTGCCGGCGCAGGTGGCGATGCTGCCGCTGTTCCTGATGATGAAGCAGATGGGGCTGGTGAATACCTACGGGGGGGTGATCGTGCCGGCGCTGGCCAGCGTGTTCGGCATCTTCCTGGTGCGCCAGTACGCGCGCTCGATCCCGGACGAGTTGCTGGAGGCGGCGCGGATCGATGGTGCCGGCGAGGGGCGGATCTTCTTCTCGGTGGTGTTGCCGATGCTCAAGCCGGTGCTGGTGACGCTGGCGATCTTCACCTTCATGGCGGCATGGAACGATTTCATGTGGCCGTTGATCGTGCTTGCCGACCAGGAGCACTACACGTTGCCGGTGGCGCTGGCGTCGCTTTCGCGCGAGCACATCCAGGATGTGGAGATGATGATGGCCGGGGCGGTGGTCACGGTGATTCCGGTGCTGGCGCTGTTCCTGCTGCTGCAGCGCTACTACATCCAGGGGTTGTTGCTGGGCAGCGTGAAGGGGTGATGCGGGTGGCGATGATGTCATTGCGGTGGCTGGAGTGGGCGGCGACGCGAGCCTTGGGCGGGGCGGAGGCTGGGGTCGAGGCTGGTGCGGAAGCTGAAGCGGAGGCTGAAGCCGAAGCCGAAGCCGAAGCCGAAGCCGAAGCCGAAGCGAAAGCCGAAGCGAAAGCCGAAGCGTCGGCTTGCGTGCTTGGCTTGGGGGCCGCCGCGATGCCCCGGCCCGGGACACGCCGTAAATCCATCCATGGAGGCTCGGGCGCGCCATCCATGGCGCGCACGGTCCCGGCCCGGGACATCACACCGACCCTCCGGGTGATTCCGTCATCGGACGGGAGGGGCAACAGCATCAACAACAGCACCACCGCCATCAACAGCGTCGGCAGCGACATGGCGCTGATGCTTTCCATCCGGCCTGCATATGCCGGCATGGGCGGTGGTGTTGGAGCGGGCGGGGATGCTGCCGGCTTTTCGTTCCGGTCGTCATGTCCGCATGAAGGCGAGGGTGGCCGGCCTTGGGCGAAACCGTACGCGCCATGGATGGCGCGTTCGAGCCTCCATGGATGGATTCACGGCGTGTTTCGCCCAAGGCTGGCCACCCTCGCCCTCAGCCACGCGAGCGCTGTTGCCGTTGCCGTGGCCACCTTCGCCCTCCACCACGCAAGGGCTGTTGCCGTTGCCTTGGCAGCCGGCGTCTTTGCGTTCGCATCCGTCGCCCCAGCTGGCGCTTCCAACAGCACGCGCGTGCTGGATGATTTCGAAGACGCTTCCGCCTGGCGCGTTGTTGCGTCCGACCAGGTCAGCGGCAGCATCCGCCGGGTCGAGGGCGCGCAGGGCGGAGCGCTGTGCCTGGACTACGACTTCAACGGCGTGTCCGGTTATGCCGGCATCCAGCGCGACCTGGAGCTCGACTACCCCGGGAACTATCGCTTCGGGTTCCGGTTGCGTGCCGAATCGCCCGCCAATGACCTGCAGTTCAAGCTGGTGGATGCCAGCGGCGACAATGTGTGGTGGGTCAACCGCACGCGCTATGACTTCCCGCGCCAGTGGCAGCAGGTGCACTACCGCAAGCGCCATATCGACAAGGCCTGGGGGCCCGACCCTGACCGCACGTTGCATCGCAGTGCCAAGGTCGAGTTCACCATCTACAACAATGCCGGTGGCCACGGCAGTGTCTGCTTCGACGAACTGGCGTTCGAGCCCTTGCCGGCCGAACCTGCGACACCGCCGGCACCGGTGTCGGCCATCGTGCCCGGAAGTTGCAACGACGCCGGGAGGGTGATGCAGGCCATCGATGGGGACCTTTCGACCGTCTGGAGCGCGCAGGGCGCCCAGCGCCTGGAGCTGGACCTGGGCCAGGTGCGCGAGTTCGGTGGCCTGGTGCTGCGCTGGGCGGCCGCGGACCAGCGCCCTGTGCGCTATGCGCTGGAACTGGACGATGGTGAGGGCGAGGGCGAGAGCCGCTGGCGCGAGGTGCGCCGGGTCGAGCACGGCCGTGGCGATGTCGACTGGATCGCCTTGCCGGAAGCGGAAGCGCGGCGCATTGCGCTGGTGCTGGAGGGCGGGCACTACGCGCTGGCCGAAGCGCAGGTGCGGCCGCTGGCGTTCTCCGCCCACCCCAATGACTTCATCAAGGCCGTGGCCGCCGACCTGCCGCGTGGCTGGCTGCCGCGCGGGTTCAGCGGGCAGCAGCCGTACTGGACCATCGTCGGCATCGATGGGGGGGCCGAGCTGGGCCTGATCGGCGAGGACGGCGCGGTGGAAGTGGCGCGCGGCGGCTTCAGCATCGAGCCGTTCGTCGTCGGGCCGCAGGGGCTGCGCAGCTGGGCCGACGTGCGCACGACGCAGCACTTGCGCGGCCAGGGATTGCCGATGCCGGGCGTGACCTGGGAGGCCCCTGCAAACGGGGAGGGCGCCTGCCTGGCGCTGGACGTGGATGCCTTCGCTCACGGCACGCCCGACGACTCCAGGCTGGTGGCGCGCTACCGGCTGTCCAACCCGGGGGACACGTCGCTGGATTGCACCCTGGCGCTGGCGATCCGGCCATTGCAGGTCAATCCGCCCAGCCAGTTCCTCAACACCGTCGGTGGCGTCAGCAGGATCGAGCGGCTGGCGATCGAGGACGCCACGGTGCGGGTCGATGGCAGGCCGCGGGTGTTCGCGATGCAGGCGCCGGATGATGCGTTCGTGACCACGTTCGACGCCGGACTGGACGTGATGCGCCTGGCGTCGGGCGACCTCCCGCCGGACACGGCGGTGGAAGACCCGACCGGACTGGCCTCGGGCATGCTGCTGTACCGCTGGCGCCTGGCACCGGGACAGGTGCGCGAGGTCGCGCTGGTGGTGCCGCTGAGCGGGCCGGCGCGCGTGCCGGAAGGTTTCGACGCCCCGCACGCAGCGGCCGCCACCGAAGCGATGTGGCAGGCGCACCTGGGCCAGGTGCAGTTGCGCCTGCCGCCGGCTGGCCGGGATTTCGCCGACACCGTGCACACCGCGCTGGGCCACATGCTGGTGTCGCGCATCGGCCCCAGCCTGCAGCCGGGCACGCGCTCGTACTCGCGCAGCTGGATCCGCGATGGCGCGATGATCGCCGAAGGATTGTTGCGGCTCGGCCGTCCGGAAGTGGTGCGCGAATACCTGGAGTGGTACGCGCCCTACCAGTTCGCCAACGGCAAGGTGCCGTGCTGCGTGGATGCGCGCGGCAGCGACCCGGTGCCGGAGAACGACAGCCATGGCGAGCTGGTGTTCGCCATTGCCGAATACTGGCGCTACACCGGCGACCGCGCATTCCTGGAGCGGATGTGGCCGCACGTGTTGGGTGCGTTCGAGTACATGGAGCAGCTGAGCGCCAGCGAGCGCACGCCGGAAAACCGCCGCCGCAACCCGGCCTTCTTCGGAATGATGCCGGCCTCGATCAGCCACGAAGGCTATTCGGCCAAGCCGATGCATTCGTACTGGGACAACTTCTGGGCGCTGCGCGGCTACAAGGACGCCGAGGAGATCGCACGGGTACTGGGCAAGGCCAGCGCCGCGCGCCGCATGGCGCAGGCGCACGCGCGGTTCCGCGCCGACCTGGCGGCCTCGCTGCAAGCGGCCACTACCGCGCACGGCATCGACTACCTGCCGGGTGCGGCCGAACTGGGTGACTTCGATCCCACCTCCACCACGATTGCCCTGGCCCCGGGCGGCGAACGCGACTGGCTGCCCGCCGGCCTGCTGGAAAACACCTTCGAGCGTTACTGGCACGAATTCGTGCAGCGCCGCGACGGCCTGCGCCAATGGAAGGACTACACGCCCTACGAGTGGCGCAACGTGGCCGCGTTCGTGCGCCTGGGCTGGCGCGAGCGGGCGTGGGAGGCAACCGGATACTTCTTCGCCGACCGCGCACCGCCGGCCTGGAACCAGTGGGCCGAGGTGGTGTCATCCACCCCGCGCACCCCGTTTTTCGTCGGCGACCTGCCGCATGCCTGGGTGGCATCGGACTTCCTGCGCTCGGCGCTGGACATGTTCGCCTACACCCGCGAACGCGACCGCAGCCTGGTGCTGGCCGCCGGCGTGCCAGCGGCGTGGCTGGACGGCGAGGGCATCGCGGTCGATGGCCTGCACACCCCGCACGGACGGCTGGGCTATGCGCTGCAGCGCGTGGGTGGCGAGCTGAGGCTGGAGGTGGCCGCCGACGCCGGTTTGCCGCCGGGCGGGCTGGTGCTGCCATGGCCGTACCCGGGCACGCCGGGCAAGACCGTCATCGATGGCCAGCCGGCAGCATGGCAGGATGGCGAACTGCGCATCGGCAGGGCGGGTGCATCGGTGCGCATCGCGATGCCGTGAACCGCCGCGCTTCCGAATGCAAAGGGCGACCCGCGGGTCGCCCTTCCACTGCAGCTCCGGTCCTGGCGCCGGATCAGCCGGCGCGCACGCCTGCCACGATTGCCGCGGCCTTGGCCGCGCTGGCCTCGACCTTGTCCCACTCGCCGGCCTTGAGCCAGGACTTCTGCACCATCCACGAGCCGCCGATGCACACCACGTTGGGCTGCGACAGGAACTCGGCCGCGGTGTCCTCGGTGATGCCGCCGGTGGGGCAGATCTTCAGGTCGGCCATCGGCCCGGCCAGGCCCTTGAGCATGGTCAGCCCGCCCACCGCGCTGGCCGGGAACAGCTTGCACACGCGGAAGCCGCGCGCCATCAGCGACAGGAACTCTGTGGGAGTGGCGCCGCCGGGCACGGCCGGGATCGGGGCCTGGGCCAAGGCGTCGGCCAGCTCGGCCGTGGTGCCGGGGGTGACCAGGAAATCGGCGCCCAGCTCGATGCAGCGGCGCATCTGCTCGATGGTGGTCACCGTGCCCATGCCCACCGCGATGTCCGGCAGATCCTTCTTCAGCGCCACCAGCGCTTCGAGCGCGGCAGGCGTGCGCAGGGTCAGCTCGATCGCGGTGAGCCCGCCCTTGAGCAGCGCGGCGGACAGCTTGCGCGCCTCGTCCACGCTGTCGGCGGTGACCACCGGCAGGATGCCGGAGGTGCGCAGCAACTGTTCGGCCTTGGCCTGGGTATCGGCGATGCTCATGTGGGACGACGGCTCCGGATGCGGGATATCCCGGCAATTCTAGCGCGTGCGTCGTGTAGCCGACCACGGCAGGCGTCGGCAGCCGGCCGTTCTCCCCGGCGCCGGGCCGGGGAGAAGCGGTGCCATCACTTGCGCTGGGCCAGCGTATCGACGTCCAGCCGGACCTTGGTGGTCTTGGCCATGGTGCCCTCGGCCTTGCCAAGCTCCACGCCAGTGACCGGATTGGAGGCCGGATCCGACGTGGTGCGCTCGGCCATTGCCATCACGGTGCGCTCTTCCATCGGGTCCAGGGCCACGCCCGGGATCCCGTCGCCGCCATCGACCGCAGTGAACTGCTCCGGGTCGGACACGTAGTCGAAGTTGTCGTCGCTGTTCCACGGGCCACGCATGTCGCCTTCGCCCTGCGAAGTGTTGACGTACGGTAATCCCCCCGCGGGTTAGCTGACGCCAGAAGTGGAATTTTCTCGTACCCTTTCCCGAGGAGGTTCCATGAAGAAGTCCCGCTTCACAGACAGCCAGATCATCGCCGTGCTCAAGCAGGCCAAATCGTTCCAGCCTGGCCGGCCGGACGCCTCCTGTAGGAGCCGGCCTTGCCGGCGACCGCGGTGCGGGGTGGTGTGTCGCGATGCCGCAGCCTGCGGCGGGTCGCCGGCAAGACCGGCTCCTACATGCGGCGGCCAATGAACGTTGGACGGTGTGGTGCGAGCCGGGGGACATGAGCGGCAGCAGGCATCGTGCCGTGCCGCCGCGACAAGCCCTCCCGCCGCACCGCTTCCCGCAACGCAGCCGCGCGGGATCAGGCGTCCTTGGAGTCGTGCGGCGCCATCGCCGCCTCGGCGTCGCCGCCCAGCTCGTACTCGGCGTCGTAATTCCAGTTGCCGCCATCGTGCGCCGGCGGACCGCAGGAGATCGACAGTGCGCCCTGGTCGGCCGGGCCAACCAGGGCTCGACTGTGCGCGAACAGGTTGCGGCCCATGTCGTGCGCGTTGGGCGCGGTGTTGGGCGCGCATTCGCGCGCGTTCCACTCGGCTGCATCGACCAGCACCTCGAGGATGCCGGCCTCGGCATCCACCCGCACCATGTCGCCATCGCGGACGCGGCCGATGGCGCCGCCGCGCGCGGCCTCCGGGGTGACGTGGATGGCGGCGGGAATCTTGCCCGAAGCACCGGACAGGCGCCCGTCGGTGACCAGCGCCACGTGCCGGCCCTGGTTCTGGAGCATGCCCAGCAGCGGCGCCAGCGAGTGCAGTTCGGGCATGCCGTTGGCGCGCGGGCCCTGCCAGGTCACCACCGCCACGAAATCCCGCGGCAGCACGCCTGCGGCATGCAGCTTGTTGAGCTTCTGCGGCGCGTCCACCACCACCGCCTGGGCCTCGACAAAGCGGTGCTCGGGCTTGACCGCCGACAGCTTGATCAGGCCGCGGCCGATGTTGCCGCGCAGCAGGCGCAGGCCGCCCTGGGCCTCGAAGGGCGCGGCCACCGTGCGCACCACCGATTCGTCGCCCGAGGATGCAGCCGCCGGCTCCGAGGACAGCACGCCGCCATCGGCCAGGCGAGGTTCGCGGGTGTACTCGCGCATCCCGCCGGGAACAACCGTGGGCAGGTCGTGCATCAGCCCTGCGTCAAGCAGTTCGCGGAACACGAACGGCACGCCACCGGCGGCCTGGAAGCGGTTCACGTCGGCTTCGCCGTTGGGATACACGCGCGCCAGCAGCGGCACCACCTGCGAGATCTGGTCCATGTCGTCCCAGGTCAGGGCGATGCCGGCCGCGCGGGCAACCGCGATCCAGTGGATGGTGTGGTTGGTCGAGCCGCCGGTGGCCATGAGCGCGGCCACGGCATTGACGATGGCGCGCTCGTCGATCAGCTTGCCGAGCGGGCGGTAATCGTCGCCCAGCGCGGTCATTTCCAGCACCCGGCGCACCGCTGCCTCGTCCAGCGCGGCGCGCAGCGGGGTGCCCGGGTTGATGAACGAGCTGCCCGGCAACTGCACGCCCATCGCCTCCAGCATCACCTGGTTGGAATTGGCGGTGCCGTAGAACGTGCAGGTGCCCGGCGAGTGGTAGGACTGCGCCTCCACCTCCAGCAGTTCCTCGCGCGTGGCCTCGCCGGCGGCGTAGCGCTCGCGCACCTCGGCCTTCTTCTTGTTGGGGATGCCGGCCGGCATCGGCCCGGCGGGCACGAACATCGCCGGCAGGTGGCCGAAGGCCAGGCCGGCGATCAGCAGGCCGGGCACGATCTTGTCGCAGATGCCCAGGTACAGGCCCGCGTCGAAGGCGTCGTGGCTCAGGCCCACCGCGGTGGCCTGCGCGATCACGTCACGCGAGAACATCGACAGTTCCATGCCGGCACGGCCCTGGGTGACGCCGTCGCACATTGCCGGCACGCCGCCGGCGACCTGCGCGGTGGCGCCGAGCTGGCGGGCCATGGTGCGGATGCGCTCGGGATAGTGCTCGTAGGGCTGGTGCGCCGAGAGCATGTCGTTGTAGGCGGTGATGATGCCCAGGTTGGGCGTGGCGCCGCCGCGCAGGCGCGCCTTGTCGTTCTCGCCGCAGGCGGCGAACACGTGGGCCAGGTTGGCGCAGCTCAGCGGCGTGCGGTTGGGGCCGTCGCGCAGGGCGGCCTCGATCCCGGCCAGGTAGGCGGCGCGCGGTGCTGCGCTGCGCTTGCGGATGCGTTCGGTGACGGCTTCGATCTTGGGATGCAGGCTCATTGGCGTAGGGCTACGAGGGGAGGAAACGGGTCTGGTGCCGGGTCCGGCAGGCCAGGGGCGCGGCGGGTGCGCGCCGACGCGGTGCCGGAGGCCCCGTCAGGTCCCGCCGGCGACGGCGGTCATGGGCACCAATGTACCCGCATCGGCTCACCCTTGAGCCCGAACATCACCCGGATCGGAAGTTCGCGCGCATCGCCTTCGCCCAGTGCACGCTGCAGGACCTCGCGCTTTGCCGCGCCGCGCAGCAGCAGCAGGCGGCGGCGGGTGCGGGCCAGGCCGGCCGGGGTGAGGGTGATGCGCCGGGTCCAGTCGCCGGCAACCGCGCAGCCGGTGGCATCCATCGCCGCATAGGGCTGTTCGCTGGCCAGGGCGCGCTCGAGGTCCACCGAGCCGGGGAACAGCGAGGCGGTATGACCATCGTTGCCCATGCCCAGCACCACCAGGCACGGATCCTGGGCATGCTCGGCTTCCAGGTTGGCCGCGTGCACCGATTCGGCCAACGACAGGCCTTCGCGCACCAGCGGCTCGAAGCGGCCCACTTCGGCAAGATTGAGCAGGCTTTCACGCACCAGGTAGGCGTTGCTGGCGCTGTCCTGCGGCGACAGCCAGCGTTCGTCGGCCAGGCCAACGGTGACCTTGGGCCACTGCAGCGGCGCTACCGCCAGCTGCGCATAGATCGGCGCGGGCGTGGTCCCGCCGGACAGCAGCATGCGCGCGCTGCCGTGGGTGGCCAGCTCCTGGGCCAGCACCGTTTCCATCTCCGTGGCCACGGCATGCACCCAGCTTTCCGGGTCGGAATGCTCGATCCATTCAATGCGGGAATCGGAAATCATGCGTGGCTCTCCCTTCGTACAAGATCAACAGCATACGCGGCCGCGCCAAGCAGGCCCGCCTGCGGATGCAGCACCGCAAGCGATGGCACCTGGCCCATGGTCGGCGAGAACCGGCCCTTGTATTCGAAACGCTGGCGGAAACCGGAGTGGCGCAGCGAATCAAGCATCTTGGGCACCAGCCCGCCGGTGAGGAACACGCCATCCCAGGCGCCCAGGGTCAGCACCAGGTCACCGGAAATGGCGCCGAACACCGCGCAGAACACGTCCACCGCGCGCATGCACAGTACATCGCCCTGGGCAGCGCGCGCGGTCACGTCCTTCGGCTCCAGCAGGCCGGGGTCCACGCCGGCGATCACGCACAGGGCGCGATGGATGTTGACCAGGCCGGGGCCGCAGACCAGGCGCTCGTTGGAAACCCGGCCGTACTGGGCCGAAAGGATTTCCAGGATGCGGATCTCCTCCGGCGTGCCCGGCGGGAAACTGACGTGCCCGCCCTCGGTTTCCAGCGGATAGCAGCGGCCATCGCGTACCACCAGGCCGCCCACGCCCAGGCCGGTGCCCGGGCCGAGCACGGCATAGGTGCGTGGATCCTGCCCCGATGCCGGCGTCCACGACACGCCGCCGATCGCGACCACGTCGTCGGGGCCATAAAGGCTGATGGCCATCGCCTGGGCGGCGAAGTCGTTGATCAGCTCGACCTGGTCGAAGCTGAGCATGTCGCGGGTGCGCTGGCGCGAAATCACCCAGGGGTGGTTGGTGATCCGTGCCTGGTCGCCGTCCACCCGCCCGGCCACGGCGAACACGCCGCGCCGGGCCGTGGCATCGGCCTGCTCCAGGTAATGGCGCGCGGCCTCGGCCAGTGACGGGAACTGCGCCACCGCGAACTCGCGCACGCTGTCGGCCAGCAGCGGCGAGGACGCGCTGGGGTCGGCCAGGGCAAAGCGCGCGTTGGTGCCGCCGATGTCGGCGATCAGGAACGGGTCGGCCATGCTCATTCGCCGCGCTGCTTCGGCCGCGCCACCGCGTCGAACTGCTCGGGCAGGAACACCGCCGAATTTTCCGGGCCCCAGCTGCCGGCGGGGTAGGGCTGCAACGGTGCGTCGGCATCGCGCCACGCATCCACCACGCTGTCGATCCAGGCCCAGGCGACTTCGACCTCGTCGTCGCGCACGAACAGGGCATGGTTGCCGTTGAGCGCATCCAGCAACAGCCGCTCGTAGGCGATGCGCCGGTTCTGGCCGGTCTGCGCGGACAGTTCCAGCTCCAGCGGCTGCAGTTCCAGCGTGCCCCATTCGGGGCCGGCCAGGCTGCTCATCAGGCCCAGCTCGATGTCCTCCTGCGGCTGCAGGCGGAAGGTCAGGCGGTTAGGCGCGGCATGCGCGCTGTCCGGGCGCTCGAACAGCCAGTGGGTCACCGGCTTGAGGGTGACCGTGACCACGGTGGAGCGCTCCGGCATGCGCTTGCCGGTGCACAGGTGGAACGGCACGCCAGCCCAGCGCCAGTTGTCGATGTGCGCGGTGACGCCGACGTAGGTTTCGACATCGCTGTCATCCGGCGGCGCATAGGCCTGCACCGGCTCGCCATCGATGGTGCCGGCGATGTAGCGGCCGCGCACGCTGTGGCGCTTGGCCTCGGCGGCACTGAACGGACGCAGCGCGCGCAGGACCTTGACCTTCTCGTCGCGGATCCGGTCCGAGGCCAGCGAGGCCGGCGGCTCCATCGCCACCAGGCACAGCAGCTGCAGGATGTGGCTCTGGACCATGTCGCGCAGCGCGCCGGAACGGGCGTAGTAGGAGTTGCGGCCATCCACGCCCTCGCTCTCGGACACCAGGATGTGCACCGAGTCGATGTAGTCGCGGTTCCACACCGCCTCCAGCAGGGTGTTGCCGAAGCGCAGCGCGATCAGGTTCTGCACCGCCGCCTTGCCCAGGTAGTGGTCGATGCGGAAGATCCGGTCCTCGTCGATCAGGCGGCCGATGGTCTGGTTGATCTGGCGCGCGGAGTCCAGGTCGTGGCCGATCGGCTTTTCCAGCATCAGCCGGTTCGGTGCCGCGAACGCACCGCCCAGGGCCAGGCCCTCGCAGGTGGTGATGTACAGGCTCGGCGGGATCGACAGGTAGCTCACGCACGGGCGGTCGACCATGTCACGGACCGCGTCGGCCACCGAGGCGGGGGTGCGCATGTCCACCGAGCGGTAGTCGATGCGCTGCAGGAACGACTCGATCTGCTCGGGCGTGGGCGTGTAGCCGGACAGCTTGCCCAGGCGCTCGCGCACGATGCCGCGGAACTTCTCGGTGTCGTGCGGCGACAGCGCCATGGCGCGGACGCGGAAGTTCTCCGGCAGCAGGCCGTCGCCCTGCAGGCGCAGCAGCGAGGGGAACAGGTAGCGCTGCGCCAGGTCGCCGGTGGCGCCGAACAGCAGCAGGGTGTCATGCATCCGGGGGGCTTCCGTAGGGTGTGGCATCGGGTTTCCGCTTGAGGTCTCGTGGCACCGCCTGGACGCGCCTGGGCGCGACCGGTCGGGGTCGGGTGGGGGGCTGGCGAGCATTCCGGCACGGCTGCGCCGAAACCATTGAAATATGGCCGCGCAGCGCGGTCCTTGTCCAGTAGCCGGCGCTTGTCCGGGCGGCGTCCGCTGCGTGCCGGAGGAGGGCAAAGCACGGTGGCGGGCGGGTTTGCGCGGCCGCGGGCGCATCGCGCCGCGGCGTGGTTGCGGTTGGAACCATGCCCTGGCGGGGAGGCCAGGTGCGCCGCGCGGCGGCGTTCGCGCCGTCGCCGGTCGGCGTGACATCATGCCGGGCGTCGTGCAGCGGCACGGGAGGACGCATGGCGGACCTGCAACTGGAAGAGGTGCGCAAGGTCTACGACAACGGCCAGGTTGCGGTGCACGGCGCCAGCTTCGGAATCGCCGACGGCGAACTGATGGTGCTGGTCGGGCCGTCCGGCTGCGGCAAGTCCACCCTGTTGCGGATGATCGCCGGGCTGGAGGAGATCACCTCCGGCACGCTGCGGATCGGCGGCCGGGTGGTCAACGACGTGGCGCCCCGCGACCGCGACATCGCCATGGTGTTCCAGAGTTATGCCCTCTACCCGCACATGACCGTGGCCGGGAATCTCGCCTTCGGCCTGAACCTGCGCGGCCTGCCCCGTGCCGACGTGGACCGGCGGGTGGCCGAGGCGGCGCAGATGCTGGGCCTGGACGGGATGCTCGGCAAGCGCCCGCGCGAACTGTCCGGCGGCCAGCGCCAGCGCGTGGCCCTGGGCCGGGCGCTGGTGCGCGAGCCGTCGGTGTTCCTGCTTGACGAGCCGCTGTCCAACCTGGACGCCAAGCTGCGCCATTCCACCCGCACCGAGATCGCGCGCCTGCACCAGCGGCTGGGCGCGACCATGGTCTATGTCACCCATGACCAGGTCGAGGCGATGACCCTGGGCCAGCGCATCGTGGTCCTGGACGGTGGCCACGTGCAGCAGATCGACACGCCGATGGCGCTGTACGAGCGCCCGGCCAACCTGTTTGTGGCCGGATTCCTCGGCAGCCCGGCGATGAACGTGCTGCGCGGCGAACTGCACGCCGCCGATGGCCTGCGCCTGGCCCTGGCCACGGCCGACGGCCTGCCGGCGGCCAGCCTGCCGCTGCCGGGCGTCCAGGTGCCTGCGGCATGGCTGGGACGGCCGGTGGCGCTGGGCGTGCGCCCGGAGCACCTGCGCCCCGCCGCAGGCGAAGGCCTGGGCGCGCGGGTGGACGTGGTGGAAGCGGTGGGCAGCGAGGCCTACCTGCACCTGGATGGGGCCGGCCGGGCGCTGGTCAGCCGCCTGCCGCCGCAGGCGTTGCCCGCACAGGGCGCGCACGTGGAACTGCGCGCCGATCCGGCGCACCTGCATTTCTTCGACCCGCAGGACGGGACCCGCCTGCACGCCTGATGGCCCGGAGGGCCTTGCTCAGCGCGCCAGGCCGTCGACGAAGGGCACCACCACGGCGATGGCACCATCGATATGCAAGGGCTCGGCCGTGCGTTCCAGCGGCAGCACCGCCAGCGCCAGGCGCGGCCCGTGGCCGGCCGTGCAGGCAACGCTGCCGATGGCCTGGCCGGCCTGGCTTACCGCCGCTCCCGGCTCGACCGATGCGTCCACCTGCAACAGCAGCGCCTCGCGCTTGGCCCGGCCCAGGAAGTGGGTGCGCGCCACGATTTCCTGCCCCGGGTAGCAGCCCTTTTTCACGCTGAATGCCCGCAATCGCTCCAGGCCCAGTTGCTGTGGCGTCCACTGTTCGCGCTGGGCGGCAGGCAGGCGCGGCAGGCCCAGGCGCAGGTCGGCGCCATCCCAGGCGGCGGCCGCGGCGGCATCGCGCGGCGTCGCGGCCGTGGACAGGCGCAGCGTGCGTGGAAGTTCCGGCGCGCCGTAATCCAGCTCCAGCTCCGTGTCCTCGTGGCCGGCCAGGGTCGCGCCCTGCGCCCGGGTGGGCGCGGCGAAGTCGCCGCTGGCGTGCAGGTCCGGCCGCGCGGCGATGGCGAGCTTGCGCCGGAACACGAAGCGGCGCAGCGTATCGCCCAGTTCCACCGGGTCGGCATCGGCCAACAGCAGCCGCAGCGAGGCCTCGCCGGTGCGCAGCAACGCGAACACCGCCATCACCCGGCCCTTGGGCGTGAGCCAGGCGCTCCATTGCCATTGCCCGATGGCCAGTGCGGTCACGTCGTTGGCAAACTGGGCCTGGGCGAAGGCGAGCGCGTCCGGGCCATCCAGCGCGAGCACGGCATGGCCATCCAGGGCGAACAATGCCGCTGGATTTGCCGGAATTGCGAATGGCTGGTTGTCAGGCACGTTGACGGCGGCTTAATATTTTGTGCATTGCAAGGAGTCCCATGATAGGTCAAAGCCCGGTGGTTCCCGAGCAGGCCGAGCAGCCCGCGTCCGGAACACGACCAACCACGGGCGCCGACGCTGGCAACGCGCCGGCGCGGGAAATCGGCGGCCGCGAAGGCCCGGAGCCGACCCGCTACGGAGACTGGGAAAAGAACGGGCGCTGCGTCGATTTCTGACACCGCGCGCCATCAGCCACGCGTGCCCACGGGCCGCACAGCCGAGACAACGAGCCATCGAATGAGCACTCAACGCCCCCTGTCACCGCACCTGCAGGTGTATCGCTGGCAGATCCAGATGGTGACCTCGATCCTGCACCGTGCCACCGGCGTCGTCCTGACCGCCGGCGCCCTGGCCCTCGCCGGCGGCCTGCTGTGCCTGATGCTCGGCCCCGCGCAATGGGCATGCTTCACCGCCGCAGCCGGCGCCTGGTACGGCAAGCTGTTCCTGTTCGGCTGGAGCTGGGCGTTCGCCTATCACCTGTGCAACGGCATCCGCCACGTGATCCAGGATTTCGGCTACGGCTTCAGCATCCCGGCCTTCGTCCGCAGCAGTTGGCTGTCGGTGGTCGGCAGCCTGCTCATCACCGCGCTGATCTGGGCCTGCGCCCTGAATGGAGGTGCCGCGTGACCCGCTTCCGCACCCCGCTGAAGAACGCCCGTGGCCTGGGCACGGCCAAGACCGGCACCGGGCACTTCGTGCACCAGCGCCTGACCGCCACCGCCCTGGTGTTCCTGGGCATCTGGTTCGTGTACTTCGTGCTGGGCCTGGTCGGCAGCGACTACCTCACCGCGACCGACGCGGTGTCCAGGCCGTGGAACGCGGTGCTGCTGGCGGGCTTCCTGGTGGCCTCGTTCTGGCATGCCCAGCTCGGCCTGCAGGTGATCCTGGAGGACTACATCCACAACTCGCTGGCCGCCCTGGCCCTGCAGGTCAGCGTCAAGTTCATCGCGGTGCTGGGCGCCATCGTCAGCATCTTCGCCGTGGCCCGCATCGCGCTGGCCGGCTGAGCGCGCCACGCAAAGGAATTCCGATCCGATGTCCGCCTACAAGATCACCGAACACAAGTACGACATGGTTGTCGTCGGCGCCGGTGGCGCCGGCCTGCGCGCCACCTTCGGCCTGGCCCAGAAGGGCCTGCAGACGGTGTGCCTGACCAAGGTCTTCCCGACCCGTTCGCATACCGTGGCTGCCCAGGGCGGCATCGCCGCGGCCCTGGCCAACATGGGCGAGGACGACTGGCGCTACCACTTCTACGACACCGTCAAGGGCGGCGACTGGCTCGGCGACCAGGACGCGATCGAGTACATGTGCCGCGAGGCGATCCCCTCGGTCATCGAGCTGGAGCACTACGGCGTGCCGTTCTCGCGCACCGAGGACGGCAAGATCTACCAGCGCCCGTTCGGCGGCATGACAACCCGCTATGGCGAGGGGCCGTCGGCGCAGCGCACCTGCGCGGCGGCCGACCGCACCGGCCACGCGATGCTGCATACCCTGTACCAGCAGTCGCTGGCACATGATGCGCGGTTCATGGTCGAGTACTTCGCCCTGGACCTGATCTTCGACGAGCAGGGCGCCTGCCGCGGCGTACTCGCCCTGGACATGGCCGAGGGCTCGCTGCACCTGTTCCGCGCCCACGGCGTGGTGCTGGCCACCGGCGGTTACGGCCGCGCGTACTTCAGCGCCACCTCGGCCCACACCTGCACCGGCGACGGCGGCGGCCTGGTGGCCCGTGCCGGCCTGCCGCTGCAGGACATGGAGTTCGTGCAGTTCCATCCCACCGGCATCTACGGCGCCGGCTGCCTGATCACCGAGGGCGTGCGCGGCGAAGGCGGCATCCTGCGCAATTCCAGCGGCGAGCGCTTCATGGAGCGCTACGCGCCGCACTACAAGGACCTGGCCTCGCGCGACGTGGTGTCGCGTTCGATGACCATCGAGATCCGCGAGGGCCGCGGCGTGGGCGAGCACAACGACCACATCCTGCTCGACCTGACCCACCTGGGCCCGGAAGTGATCCACGAAAAGCTGCCCGGCATCGCCGAGAGCGCACGCATCTTCGCCGGCGTGGACGTCACCCGGCAGCCGATCCCGGTGATCCCGACCGTGCACTACAACATGGGCGGCATCCCCACCAACTACCACGGCGAGGTGGTGCGCAAGGTCGGCGACGACCCGGAGACGGTGGTCCCGGGCCTGTACGCGATCGGCGAGGCCGCCTGCGTCTCGGTGCATGGCGGCAACCGCCTGGGCTCCAACTCGCTGCTGGACCTGGTGGTGTTTGGCCGCGCGGTGGCCAACCGCTGCGCCGAGACGATCAGGAAGGATGCGCCGCACAAGCCGCTGGCCTCCGATGCCTGCGACAAGGCCCTGTCGCTGCTGGACCGCCTGCGCCACGCCAAGGGGGATACCCCGACCTCGGTGATCCGCGACCGCATGCAGCGCACCATGCAGGCCGACGCGGCGGTGTTCCGCACCAGCCAAACCCTGCAGGAAGGCTGCACCAGGATGGCCGAGATCTTCGCCAGCTTCGAGGACGTGAAGGTCACCGACCGCTCGCTGGTGTGGAACTCGGACCTGATCGAGACCTACGAGTTGAACAACCTGCTGCTCAATGCGGTGGCGACCATCAACTCGGCCGAGCAGCGCAAGGAAAGCCGCGGCGCCCACGCGCGCGAGGATTACCCGGACCGCGACGACGCCAACTGGCAGAAGCACACGCTGGTGACGGTGGACGAGAAGGGCGGCTGCAGCTTCGACTACCGTCCCGTGCACATGTACACCCTCACCGACGACGTGGCGGTGGTACCGCCCAAGCCGCGGGTGTACTGAGGCCGTGATGGCGCCCCCGACCTTCCGTTTCCACGGCGCGCACCCGGTGCACGCCACGCCCGCACCGCGGGCCGCCTGAGCCAACGAGAACAGCCATGGCAGAGTTCAGCCTTCCGAAGAATTCACGCATCACCAAGGGGCAGCATTTCCCCGCCCCGGGCGCGAAGAACCCGCGCGTGTTCAAGATCTACCGCTGGAACCCGGAAGACGGCGCCAGCCCGCGCACCGACACCTACGAGGTGGACCTGGACGCGTGCGGGCCGATGGTCCTGGACGCGCTGATCAAGATCAAGAACGAGATCGACCCCACGCTCACCTTCCGCCGTTCCTGCCGCGAGGGCATCTGCGGCTCGTGCGCGATGAACATCGACGGCACCAACACCCTGGCCTGCACCAAGGCCATCGGCGACTGCCGCAAGAGCGATGTGCCGGTCTATCCGCTGCCGCACATGGAGGTGGTCAAGGACCTGGTCCCGGACCTGACCCACTTCTACGCCCAGTACGCCTCGATCAAGCCGTGGATCCGCACCCAGACCCCGGCGCCGCCGGACCGCGAGCGGCTGCAGTCGCCGGAGGACCGCAAGAAGCTGGACGGCCTGTACGAATGCATCCTGTGCGCGTGCTGTTCGACCAGTTGCCCGAGCTACTGGTGGAACGGCGAGCGCTACCTGGGCCCGGCGATCCTGCTGCAGGCCTATCGCTGGATCATCGATTCGCGCGACGAGGACACCGGCGCGCGCCTGGACGACCTGGAAGACCCGTTCAAGCTGTACCGCTGCCACACCATCATGAATTGCACGCGGACCTGTCCCAAGGGCCTGAACCCGGCCCTGGCCATCGCCGAGATCAAGAAGCTGATGATGGCGCGGCGGGCCTGACCGCCGCTGGCGGCCACGTCCAAGGCCCCGGGCGACCGGGCCTTTTCGCGTCGCCGGCGCTGCAACTGGAGGTGGACGTGCAAGACCCGCCAGACCCGGCCGCAGGCGCCGGAACCCAGACCCGTCACGATCTCCATGGCGAGTACCCCCGGGCCGCCACGGTCGAGGATTTCTGCCACAACCTGGCCGCGGTGCAGGCGCGCATCGACGCCGCCTGCCAGCGTGCCGGGCGCGACCCGGGCCAGGTGCGCCTGCTGCCGGTCAGCAAGACCGTGGACCCTGCGCGCATCCGCCTGGCGCATGCCGCCGGTTGCACGATGCTGGGCGAGAACAAGGTGCAGGAGGCATTCGCCAAGTGGGAGGCGATGGCCGACCTGGCCGACCTGCGCTGGTCGCTGATCGGCCACCTGCAGACCAACAAGGCCCGCTACGTGGCGCGCTTCGCGCACGAGTTCCAGGCGCTGGACAGCCTGCGCGTGGCCGAGGCGCTGGACCGCCGCCTGCAGGCCGAAGGGCGCTCGCTGGACGTGTTCGTGCAGGTCAACACCTCGGGCGAGGCGAGCAAGTACGGGCTGGCGCCGGAGGCGGTGGCCGGCTTCCTGCGCGGGCTGCCCGCGTTCGCCTCGTTGAAGGTGCGCGGACTGATGACGCTGGCGCTGTTTTCGCCGGACCCGACGCGGGTGCGCGAATGCTTCATCGCGCTGCGCAACCTGCGCGATGGCCTGCGCCAGGACACGCCCGCCGGCATGGACCTGGACGGGCTGTCGATGGGCATGTCCGGCGACTACGAGATCGCGGTGGAGGAGGGCGCCACCGTGGTCCGGGTGGGCCAGGCCATCTTCGGCGCACGTGCCTTGCCGGACAGCCACTACTGGCCCGCCGGCGCAACCGGGCCTACTTGACCTGCTGCTTGCCCAGCTTGCGCGCCAGCGTGCGCCGATGCATGCCCAGCCGGCGCGCGGTCTCGGACACGTTGAACCCGGTTTCGGCCAGTACTTCGTGGATGCGCTCCCATTCCAGGGTCTTGATCGAGGTCGGGCGCTCGCCCAGGCCGACCTGGGCATTGCCTTCGGCCTTGCCGAACGCGGCCTCGATGTCGTCGGTGTTGGATGGCTTGGCCAGGTAGTGGCATGCGCCCAGCTTGATCGCCTCCACCGCGGTGGCGATGCTGGCGTAGCCGGTCAGCACCACGATCAGCATCTGCGGGTCATGGGCGTGCAGGGCCTGCACGCAGGACAAGCCGGAACTGCCGCCGGCCAGTTTCAGGTCGACCACCGCATAGCGCGGCGAGTACTCCTGCAGGAGCGGCTCCAGGTCGGCCTGGCTGGCGGCGTGGCGCACCTCGTAGCCGCGGCGCTCGAAGGAGCGGCCGAGGGTGCGCGCAAACGCCGCATCGTCCTCGACGATCAGCAGGCGGCGCGGGCTGGCGGACGCGGGGTTGGCGGACGTGGGGCTGGTGGGCGTGGTGTTCATGGCTGCGGGGCCGGCGCGCGCGCGTCCAGGGCCAGCGAGGACAGCGGCAGTTCCAGCACCACCTCGGCGCCACGCGGGCTGCGGTTGGCCGCATGCAGGCGGCCGCCGAAACTGCGCGCCACGTTGAGCGAGAGGAACAGCCCGAGGCCGCCACCGGGGCGACCCTTGCTCGAGTTGTAGGGCTTGCCGAAATCGGCCAGCGCCTGCGCGGAAAAACCGGGTCCGGCATCGCTGACCTGCAGCCGCAGCGACTGGCCGTCGGGGCCCACCCGCCACGCTTCCAGCCCGACCCAGTCCGGCGAAGCTTCCAGCGCGTTGTCGAGGATGTTGTCGATCATCTGCCTGAGCCCGGAATCGGACACGATCTGGATATCCTCGTCCAGGTGCAGGTGATAGTCGAGCCGGTTCACCGGGCGGGTGGCCGACCAGGCCTCGACGACCTCGTCCAGGAACGCCGCCAGGCTGGTCTGCGCCGGCGCCTCGCCGCGCGCGTCGCCGGCCGACAGCAGGATCCCGGTGACGATGGACTTGCAGCGCTGGAGCTGGGTCTGCATCTCGTCCAGGTCCTGCTGCAGCTCCGGATGCCCCTCGAACGGCGCCATCCGCCGCCAGTCGCCCAGCAGCACCGACAGGATCGCCAGCGGCGTCCCCAGTTCGTGCGCGGCGCCGGAGGCCAGCAGGCCCATGCGCACGATGTGTTCCTCCTCCACCGCCTGCTGGCGCAGGTCGGCCAGGCGCGCGTCGCGATCGCGCAGGATCCGCGCGATCCGGCCGATGAACAATGCCGCCAGCACTGCGGTCAGCAGGAAGCACAGCAGCAGGCCTTGCACGTAGTGGTCGGCGATGCCCAGCGCGGGCTCGGCATCGATGCGCACCGGGCCCGGGCACGCCACCAGCGCCAGGACCCCGGCGCAACCGGCCGCCACCACCACCCATCCGGCCCAGGCCGGCAGCAGCACCGCGCCAAGCGTCACCTGCAGCAGGTACAGGAACACGAACGGATTGGTGATGCCGCCGCTCAGGTGCAGTTGCGCGGTCAGTGCGGCCACGTCCACCAGCAGCGCCAGCAGCAGCGCCAGGTCACCCGCGTCGGTGCGCGCGCGCCAGAACAGCTGGCTGCCCAGGTTGAACAGGGCCAGGCAGCCGGCCACTGACAGCATCATCGCCAGCGGCAAGCCAATACCCAGGACGGAATGCACGAACACGATCGTGGCCAGCTGGCCGACGATGGCGATCCAGCGCAGCTGGATCAGCTGCTGCATGTTGCGCATCCCGGCGCCGGCAGTGGTGTCGTTGCGTGCGGATTGGATCGCCGGTCGCAGGTCGGTGGCCGTGGCCGGTGTCGCTGAGGACTGCATCGGGAAGCTCCATGTGGCGCGCCCGCCGGTGGCGCCGCTTGTTGCATGCAATGGGCGCCGGCAGAATGCCGGCATGCGCAACTGCCTGCAGTATCGCCCATGACCACGCCGCCGCCTGCCAGCTCCGTGCTCGCCGGGTCCGAGCTGGGCCGCCTGCGCTGGCGCTGCCGCCGCGGCATGCGCGAACTGGACCAGTTGCTCGAGCGCTGGCTGTTCCGCGCGCATGCATCCGCTTCCGATGCCGAGCGCGGGGTTTTCCTATCCCTGCTCGATTGCGAGGACGATAGGCTCTGGCGCTGGTTCATGGAGCATGAGGCCTGTCCGGATGCCGACCTCGCCGCGCTCATCGCACGGATCCGCGCCCTGCCGCCTTGAGTGGCGCCCCTCGCGCTGGCTGCTGGCCGCGCTGTTGACGCTCTCGCTGCTGGCGCCACTGGCGGTGCTGGGGTCCGGGCTGCCGCGCCTGCTGGCCTGGCCGCTGGCCCTGGCCGCGGCCATCGGCGGAGGCGTGCGCGCATGGCGCGAGGCGGGCAGGGCACCGCGCCAGCTGGTGCTGGGCACGGGCAGTGGCCCCGATGTGCTGGACGGGCAGCCCCTGCAGGCCTGCGAGCTGGCCTGGCGCGGGCCGCTGGCCTTCATCCATGCGCTCGACGCGCATGGCCGCAGCCATCGCCTGGTGTGGTGGCCCGATACCCTGCCGCCGCCACGGCGTCGTGAACTGCGCCTGGTGGCCGCGCTTCGCGCTGCTTCGCGCCCAACGCGGTCGATGGCACCATAGGCGCGAAGAACGCCGGAATGTGCCGGCAGTGGATTGTCCGGCCCATGTTCAAACCCGTGCCCGTGGCCATCGGCCTGCGCTACCTGCGCGCCAAGCGCCGCAACGGATTCATCTCCTTCATCTCGATGGCCTCCATCCTCGGCATCGCCCTGGGCGTGACCGTGCTGATCACCACCATGGCGGTGATGAGCGGCTTCCAGAAGGAAATCCGCGACCGTTTGCTGGAGTTTGCCGCCCACGCCACGGTGGTGGCCGATGGCGTGCCGCTGCAGGACTGGCGCCATGCCCTGGACGTGGCCGGGCGCGACCCGCGGGTGGCGGGCGCGGCGCCCTACATCGAAACCCAGGGCCTGCTGACCGGCACCCGCCGGCAGCCGGCGATGGTGCGCGGGGTGGAGCCGGCGCTGGAAGACCAGGTGTCGGTGCTGGCGCGGAAGATGAAGCACGGCACGGCCGCCTCGCTCACCCCCGGCAGCTACAACATCCTGCTGGGCGAGGAGCTGGCGCTGTGGCTGGGCGTGGACATGGGCGACAGCGTGGTGCTGCTGCTGGGCGAGTTCCAGGGTTCGCCGGTGGGGGCGATGCCGAGGGTCAAGCGCTTCACCGTCAGCGGGATCTTCGCCGCCGGCCACAACGAGGTCGACCGTGGCCTGGCGCTGGTGGAGATGACCGACCTGCAGCGCGTGCTGCGCATGGACGGGGTGACCGGCGTGCGCCTGAAGCTGCACGACATGAACCGCTCGTTCGAGGTCGCGCGCGACCTGGCCCTGCAACTGCCCGGGTTCTACCGGGTCAGCGACTGGACCCAGGAAAACGCCAACCTCTACCAGTCGCTGAAGATGGAGAAGACGGTGATGGGCATCCTGCTGTCGCTGATCATCCTGATGGGCGCCTTCACCCTGGTGAACTCGCAGGTGATGCTGGTGACCGACAAGCAGGCCGACATCGCCATCCTGCGCACCCTGGGGCTCACGCCCGGCGGGGTGATGCAGGTGTTCATGGTCCAGGGCACCCTGATCGGGGTGATCGGCACGGTGCTGGGCCTGGCCGGCGGCGTCACCCTGACCTGGAACCTGGAGCGCATCCTGGACGGCATCGAGGCCCTGTTCGGCGTCACCCTGCTGCCGGAGGACGTGTACTACATCACCGGCCTGCCCACCGACATGCAGGCCGGCGACGTGGTGACCACCCTGGTGGTGGCCCTGGTGATGAGTTTCCTGGCCACGCTGTACCCGGCCTGGCGCGCGGCACGTACCCAGCCGGCGGAGGCGCTGCGTTATGAATGATGTCCGCGAGCCCGTGACCACAGCGCATGACGGCGAGGCGATCCGTGCCGAGGCGCTGGCCAAGACCTATGCGGAAGGGCGGTTGAAGACCCATGTGTTCGACGGCCTGGACCTGCGCGTGGCCGCCGGCGAGACGGTGGCCATTGTCGGGGCCTCCGGCGCCGGCAAGAGCACCCTGCTGCACCTGCTGGGCGGCCTGGATACGCCCAGTGCCGGCGAGGTCTACGTGGCCGGGAAGAAGATGTCGGCGTTGTCCGATGGCGAACGCGGCCGCCTGCGCAACCGCGCGCTGGGCTTCGTCTACCAGTTCCACCACCTGCTGCCGGAGTTCACCGCGCTGGAGAACGTGATGATGCCGGTGCTTCTGGCCGGCGGTGCGCCGGCCCTGGCCGCGCAGCAGGCGCGCGCGCTGCTGGAGTCGGTGGGCCTGGGCGCACGCCTGGAACACAAGCCCGGCGAGCTGTCCGGCGGCGAGCGCCAGCGCGCGGCGGTGGCACGGGCCCTGGTCAACCGGCCGGCGTGCGTGCTGGGCGACGAGCCTACCGGCAACCTGGACGAGAAGACTGCCGCGCACGTGTTCGAGCTGATGCTGGAACTCAACCGCGCCCAGCGCACCAGCCTGGTCCTGGTGACCCACGACCGGCGCCTGGCGCGGCGCCTGGACCGGGTGCTGGAACTGCAGCAGGGCCGCCTGCACGAGGTTGCCGGGTAGCAGTGGCCCTGGCTGCAATGCGGTGACGCGCAGGGCAGGCCTGTCGCGCAGCGGACACTACGACGGCGCGATCGCCGGCAGGCGGATGTCGACCAGTTTCCAGCGCAGGCCGCGGCGCTGGAGCACGAACACGGTCTGGCGGCCATCGGCATGTTCCACCGTGGCGGTGAAGCGCGACAGTGATGCGTAGCGCAGCTGCGCGTTGCGCAACGGGCGCGCCGGCTCGGTGGCGGCCCAGGCGTCGCCGCCGACGGTGCGGCCGTGCGCGCGCTGCCATACCGCGTGGCCCTGCAGCAGCAGGGTGATCCCGGTTGGCGTGGCCAGGGTGTCCACCGCCATGCCGCTGGCACCGCCCAGGGCTGCAAGCGCAAATGCGCCCAGCATGCTCGCGCCCGCGTCCGGGCCGGCGGCGCGGACCAGGCGGTCGTCCAGTTGTGCCTTGAGGTTGGCGCGCAACATCGGGAAGTCCACGTAGCGATCCAGCGCAGCCGTGTCGCGCCGCTCCAGCGCGCGCTCGATGCCGCGCACGGTCAGCCACGGCCCGACCGCTAGCCAGGCGGTCAACAGCAGCAGCGCGACGATCACGGCCGCGCCGGCCCGATGCAGTGGGGATCGCCGCATCATCAGAACTCCAGGTCCAGTGCCGCGCACAGATAGTCCACCAATGGCGCCAGCGCCGCCAGGTCGGCCTCCAGCGCCTTGCGCAGGCGCGGGCCGGACATGGTGGCGTCGTCCAGCGGCCGCAGCAGGGTCCAGTTGCGGTGGCGCAGGTCGTCGATGAAGGCGAAGTCGGGCGGAAAGCCGCGCGGCGGCCGCACCAGCATGTCGCTCGACTCCAGCGCGTAACGCCGGCGCACGGCGGGTGCATGCGCGGCGGCCTGCCAGGCGCCGGGATTGTCGAAGATGAACTGGCGCACGCGGCGCTGGGTGTGGGTTTCCGGATGCCACAGCCCGGCGCCGACGAAGCTGTTGCCCGGCTGCAGGTGCAGGTAGAACGAGGGCGCAGCCACTTCGCGCCGGCGCTCGTGGAACAGGCGCGCACCCTGCCACGGCTTGTACGGCGACTTGTCGTTGGAATAGCGCGTGTCGCGATGGATGCGGAACAGCGAGCCACCGACCGGGCGCGGATCGGCGCGGTAGTGCGGGCTGATCGCGGCCAGTGCCGGCTGCAGGTCGGCGACCAGGCGCAGGAATGGCTGGCGCACGTGCAGTTCGTAGTCGGCACGGTGCGCGTGGAACCAGTCCTTGTTGTTGTGCCGCGCCAGGCTGCGCAGGAACTTGAACGTGGCGGCGCCGAAGTAGCTGCTCATAGCCCGTCCTGCAGGTCGCGGCCCCACTGTTCGAGCTGGTCGAGCAAGACCTGTTTTCCGCCGTCGCCGGCATGGCTGGCGCGCAGCGCGGCGATCTCGGCGAAGTAGCCGGACAAGCCGTATTCGGACAGGCCGCTGTCGTCGCCGAGGCGATGGCGGCGGTAGTCGTCCCAGCGTTCGCGCTCGGTGGGCGCGAGCGTGTCCGGCCAGTTGCGGGCCCGGTAGCGGAACAGCAGTTCGGGCAGGCGCGCATCGCGGAAGTCGAACACCCGCGTGCCCAGTTCCGTGGCCGGGGTGGCACGCACCTGGGTGCACAGGCGGCGGTCGCCGTCGCCGCAGAAGCCGGCGTAGAGCGCGCCATCCACGTCACCCTGGACTGGTGCGCGGTTGCCGGCGAATACCTGGCGGGCCTTTTCGGCCAGTGCCGGGCCGTGCGCGCGCAGGCGTTCGGCACGCGCCTGCAGGGCGTCCGGCTCCAGGCCCAGGCGCTGGAAATCATCCGCGCGCAGGTGCGCCCACGGCACCAGCATCGGCGAACGGTTCAGGTGCACTTCCTTCAGCGGCACCCGGGCCACGCCCGGTGGCAGGTCCGCAGCCGGGGTGTAGAGCCGGTCGGCGATCTCCGCCGCATCCTGCTCCAGCAAGGCGTCAATGTCGCCGTCCAGGTCGAACACGATCACCCGGTTGCCGATGGACGGATGCGCGGCCAGCGGCAGGACCACGGCCGCGCACATCCGGCTGGCCGGATAGCGCTGGGAGACGTGCAGCACCGGCTGCATGGCGAAGGTATCGAGCAGGCTGGCGGCATGGCGCTTGTCGCGCAGCTTCAGGGCGTAATCCCACAGCCGCGGCTGGGCGCGCTTGAACAGCCGGGCCAGGCCGACGGTGGCGTACACGTCCGACAGCGCTTCGTGCGCGTCGCCATCGCGCACGTCGTTGGCGATGGCCAGGTGTTCGAGCTTGAACGAGGTGGCGCCATCCTCGCGCCGCGGCCAGGCGATCCCGTCCGGGCGCAGGGCATGGGCCAGGCGCAGCACGTCCAGCAGGTCCCAGCGCGAGTTGCCGCCGCGCCACTCGCGCTCGTAGGGGTCGAAGAAATTGCGGAACAGGGTATGGCGCACGAACTCGTCGTCGAAGCGCAGCGAGTTGTAGCCCAGGGTGCAGGTGCCGGGCCGGGCCATTTCCTCGACGATGCGCGCCGCTGCCTCGGCCTCGGGCACGCCCTCGCGCAGCGCATGCTGTGGAGTGATGCCGGTAATGAGGGTGGCCTGCGGAGATGGCAGCAGGTCCTGCGCCGGCTGCACGAACAGGCTGACCGGTGCTTCCACCGGGTTCAGTTCCGGATCGGTGCGCAACGCGGCGAACTGGGCGATGCGGCTGCGTCGCGGGTCGGCGCCGAAGGTCTCCAGGTCGTAGAACAGGAAGGTGTCGGCCATGGTCGATGGCGGCCCTAGCGGGCCTGTTCCAGTTCCGGCAACTGCTGCTCGATGGTACGGGCCAGCGTATCCCAGTCGATGCCGTCCAGGTCGCGGCGGCCGGTGGTGGCCTCCACCAGGATCGCGTGCTGGACCTGGCTGCGCGCCAGTGCCTGTGCGTAGGGGATGTGCATGAACGTGACCATCGTGTAGTGCGGCACGAAGCGTTGCGGGTGCCGCCGCTGCAGTGCGCGTTCGAGCTCGCGCTGGAGCAGGAAGTCGGCATCGTCTACCCGGTCGCGCATCTCGATGTAGTTGTCCAGGGCCATGGCCTGGATCGCGGCGGCATTGGGCTTGCGCTCGGCCTGGAACGCGGCGAACGCCCGCTCCAGCGCGCGTCGCGCCAGGCCTGGCGGCACCGTGACCGGCACGTGGCGGTCCAGCGCTTCGGCCAGCGCCACGCAGTCCTCGAAGGCGCAGTTCATGCCTTGCCCGTGGAACGGCACCATCGCGTGCGCGGCGTCGCCCAGCAGCACCGCGCGCCCGTCCAGGTGCCAGCGGTCCAGGTACAGGGTGCCCAGCAGGCCGGGTGGATGATGCTCCCAGTCGCGTTCAAGGTCGGGGATCAGCGCCAGTGCGTCGGGGAAGTCGCGCGCGAACAGGGCGCGCACCTCGGCGCCGCTGCGCACGCTGGCGAAACTCGGGTCGTCACTGTCGGGCGCGGGCAGGTTGGGCAGAAACAGGGTGACGGTGAAGGTGCCTTCGTCGTTGGGCAGTGCAATGCACATGTAGCGGCCGCGCGGCCAGATGTGCAGGGCATTGGGTTCGATCAGGAAACCGCCGTCCGGCCCCGGCGGGATGGTCAGTTCCTTGTAGGAGTGGTCGAGGAACTCGGTCACTTCTTCGAAGCCGCCGCGGCGCACCATCTCCGCGCGCAGGGCCGAGCCGGCCCCATCGCTGCCGATGAGGGTGCCGAAGCGGATGTCCTGGGGCTGGTCGTCGCGGTCGTCGATCAGGCGCGCGGTGCCGGCATCGAAGTCCACCGTGTGCAGGCGGCGATGGAAATGGATGGTCGCGCCGGCGCGCTCGGCCGCCTCCAGCAGGGTGACATTGAGGTCGGCGCGGTGCACCGACCAGATGACCTCCGAATCGTCGCGGCCGTAGCGCTGCAACTGCAGCGTGCCGTCCAGGCCGTGGATCATGCGCCCGCGCATCATCACCGCCTGGGCCATCACCGCGTCCTCGACCCCGGCTGCACGCAGGGCAAGGCGGCCGCGCTCGGCCAGCGCCAGGTTGATCGAGCGCCCGCGCTCGTAGCCCTTTACCCGCGGATCGCCTCGCCGTTCGTAGACGGTCACCTTCCAGCCGCGCTGCGACAGCAGGATCGCCAGCAGCGAGCCGGCCAGGCCGGCACCGATCAGGGTCAGTGCGCGCGTGTCGCCGGTATCCATGTTCGGCATCCCATCCAGGTCATCGCGCCGGCCGGCGCCTGCAACATCGTCACCGGCCACGCCAGCGCTCCACTTCCTCCACCAGGCGCACCACGTCCGCGTAGCGGTTGTACAGCGGCACCGGGGCGATCCGGATCACGTCCGGCTCGCGCCAGTCGCCCAGGATGCCGGCGCCGCGCAGGTGCTCGAACAGGGCGCGGCCACCGCCTGGCGCGGATTGGCTGCCGGCGCCGGCCACGCGCAGCGAGAGCTGGCAGCCGCGTCGCGCCGGTTCGGCCGGGGTGAGGATCTGCAGGGTATCGCCAAGGCGTTCGCGCACCAGCGCGTCCAGCAGGCCGGTCAGCGCCTCGGACTTGGCCCGCAGCGACGCCATGCCACCGGCGCGCTCGAACTGGTCCAGGCTGGCGCGCAGCGGTGCAAGCGCCAGCACCGGCGGATTGGAAAGCTGCCAGCCCTCGGCCCCGCGCGCAGGCACGAACTGCGGATCCATGCGGAAGCGGGTGGCCGCTTCGTGGCCCCACCAGCCGGCCATGCGCGGCAGCGCCGCGTCGCCGTGGCGCTGGTGCACGAAGCAGCCGCCCACCGCGCCGGGCCCGGCGTTGAGGTACTTGTAGTGGCACCACACCGCGAAGTCGGCGTCATCGGCGTGCAGCGACAACGGCAGGTTGCCGACGGCGTGTGCCAGGTCGAACCCGGCCGCCGCACCCTGCGCATGCGCCAGCGCGGTGATCCGGGCCAGGTCGAATGCCTGGCCGGTGCGGTATTGCACGCCCGGCCACAGCACCAGCGCCAGGCGCGGGCCGTGGCTGGCGATCGCGCGTTCGATGGCCTGCATCGACAGCGTGCCGCCGGGCTCGTCGGCCTCCACTTCGACAAGCGCGGTGGCCGGGTCCAGCCCGTGCAGGCGGATCTGCGATTCCACCGCGTGGCGGTCGGACGGGAACGCGCCGGCCTCCATCAACACCACCGTGCGGTCCCGTGCCGGCCGGTAGAAACTGGCCAGCATCAGGTGCAGGTTGACGGTCAGGGTGTTCATCGCCACCACTTCGCACCGCTGCGCGCCGACCAGCCGCGCCAGCGGATCGCGTACCAGGGCGTGGTAGTCCATCCAGCGGGTATCGCCAGTGAAATGGCCTTCCACCGCCTCGGCGCCCCACTTGTCCAGCACCTCCAGCACCTGCGCGCGCGCCGCGCGCGGCTGCAGGCCCAGCGAGTTGCCCACGAAGTACACCTGCTCGCCGTCGCCATGCGCGGGCACCAGGAACTCGTCGCGGAATCCGCGCAGCGGGTCGGCGGCGTCCAGGGCGGCGGCGTGGGTGCGGGCGTGGTTCATGGGTGCCTGGTGCAGGATCGGCTCAGGTGATGTCGGCCAGCGAATCGGGATCGGCGTCGTAGCGCGCCGGGCGCGGGTTGAGGTGGCCGCACTGGCCGCACGTGCGCGACTCGGTGGAGCGGTAGAAGCGCTCGAACACCGGCGGCAGGTCCTGCTCGATGTCGTGCAGGTGGAAGTATTCCTCGTACAGCTTGTGGTTGCAGCGCTCGCAGTACCACAGCAGGCCATCCTCCTCGTGCGCCAGGCGCCGGCGCTCGATCACCAGGCCGACGCTGCCGGGCATGCGCTGCGGCGAATGCGGCACCCGCGCCGGCAGCAGGAAGATCTCGCCGGCGCGGATCGGGATGTCGCGTACCGCACCGGGGCCACCGTCGCGGTTGTCCTGCACCCGCAGCACCATTTCCCCTTCCAGCTGGTAGAACCACTCCGGGCCCTCGTCCCAGTGGAAGTCGGTGCGTGCGTTGGGGCCGCCGACCACCATCACGATGAAGTCGCCGTCGTAGATGCACTTGTTGCCCACCGGCGGCTTGAGCAGGTGGCGGTGCTCGTCGATCCAGGCCTGCAGGTTGAGCGGGACGGGCAGGGACATGGCGGATCCTCGCGTATGTGGCGTGGCGCTCAGGGCGCCGGGTCGTCCTGGCAGATCCGCGCCAGTGCGGACTGGTAGCGGCTGCTCAGGGTGTCCTGTGAATCCAGGTCGATGCCCAGGTCGTGGACCCGGCCATCACTGAGGCCGTAGACCCAGCCGTGCAGCGCCAGCGGCTGCCCGCGCGCCCAGGCATCGCGCACGATGGTGGTGCGGCTGAGGTTGATCACCTGTTCCAGCGCGTTGAGCTCGCACAGGCGCGCGTGCTGGGCCTGCGCATCGCCGGCGGCGTGCAGGCAGCCGCTGTGGCGCTCGGCCACGTCGCCCACATGGCGGATCCAGTTGTCCACCAGGCCCAGGCGCATCCCGGTCAGCGCGGCCTGCACGCCGCCGCAGCCGTAGTGGCCGACCACCAGGATGTGCTTCACCTTGAGCACGTCGATCGCGTACTGCACCACCGACAGGCAGTTGAGGTCGGTGTGGACCACCACGTTGGCCACGTTGCGGTGGACGAACACCTCGCCCGGGGCCATGTCGATGATCTGGTTGGCCGGGACCCGCGAATCGGAGCAGCCGATCCACAGGTACTCGGGTGCCTGCTGCTGGGAAAGCTGGGCGAAGAAGTCCGGGTTCTCGGCACGGATGCGTTCGGACCAGTCCCGGTTGCGGCGGATCAGCTCGTTGAGGGTATGTGGCATGGAGGTATCGTCACGGGAGGAATGGATGGCGGCACGCGCACCGCGCTTCAGCCGGGCGCGCGCGCGGCCAGGCGCGCGGCCATCAGCGCGGCGACCTCGCTGGCGCGCTCGCCTGGCTGGCGCTGCAGGCCGGCGACCGCGCCGGCGAGGGTGGCGTCCGGATGGTGCTGGTTGAGCTTGAACTTCAGTTCGATGCGCCCGGCCTGGAAACGGAAGCCGACGATGCCGCGCAACTGGCTGCGCTCGCGCGGATCGGCGTGGTCGTAGCGCCATGACCCGCCGACCTGCGCTTCGAAACGCACGCCCAGGCGCTCGACGATCGAGCCCAGCGCATCCTCGTCGTCAAACGGCTCGAGGGTTCCGTACAGGTGGGCCACCGCGTAGTTCCAGGTCGGCACCCGCGCGGCCTGCGCCTTGTCCGGGTACCACTCCGGCGAGATGTAGTGGTGCGGGCCGTGGACGATGGCCAGCGCGGGGCCGGCATGGGCGGCCTGGGGATTGGGACGGGCCCAGTGGCCCTCCAGCAGCACGCTGCCGTCCTGGCGGGAATGCAGCACCGGCAGGTGCGAGGCGAAGGGCAGGCCGTCCGTGCCGCTGCTCACCAGGGTGACGAAGGGGTCGCGCGCCAGCAGCCAGTCCAGCCCCGCAAGGTCGTCCTCGGCGAAGGCGCGTGGCAGGTACACCGGCTCAGGCCCGCCGGCCCAGGCTGATCGACATCAGGGCGACCAGTTCGGCATCGCCGCGCGCGCGCGGCGGTGCCACCTCGTCCAGGGAGAAGCCGTGTTCGAGGGCATCGTCCTCGTCCAGCCCGTCGAACTGGACGTAGCCGGCGTCCAGCAGCATCGCGCGTGCGGTGTCGAGGCTGTCGTAGGCGTGGTACTGGCCGTCGTGGTCGAACACCTGCGCGGTGCCGGCCTCGCGCTCGTCCAGGCGCGCCCAGTGCAGGGTGTGGCCAAGCACGGCCAGCCACCAGGTGGGGGTGGCGGCGCTCACAGCACCACCTCGGACACCAGCCAGAGCAGGCCGGCCAGGGACAGGCCGGTGATGATGGTGACCAGCGCGATCCGGGCCGGCGTGGCCAGGCCGCTGAGCGAACCGTCCCCGGTGGCGCGATAGCCGCCGGTGAGCAGCCAGCGCAGGGCGGCCGGTGCCAGGAATGCGCCAGGGCCGAAGTCGGCATCGGTGCCGGCGTGCCGGTCGCGGATGTGGACCAGGGTCAGCGGCCAGAAGATCACGAACGCGGTGAACCCGGCGATGGCCACGCCGACGAAGCACAAGGCGAAGAACAGGATCATGCCGCTAGAACTCCGCGTTGCCCGGGGAGCGCGGGTAGGCGATGGCATCGCGGATGTTGGACAGGCCGCACACGTAGACCACCAGCCGCTCGAAGCCCAGGCCGAAGCCGGCATGCGGGACCCCGCCGTAGCGGCGGAAGTCGCGGTACCAGCCGTAGTGTTCCGGATCCAGCCCGAACTGCGCCATGCGCGCGTCGAGCACGTCCAGGCGCTCCTCGCGCTGGCTGCCGCCGATGATCTCGCCGATGCCCGGGGCCAGCACGTCCATCGCCGCCACGGTGCGGCCGTCGTCGTTCAGGCGCATGTAGAACGCCTTGATGTGCTCGGGGTAGTTCATCACCACCACCGGGCGGCCGACGTGTTCCTCGGTCAGCCAGCGCTCGTGCTCGGTCTGCAGGTCCAGGCCCCATTCGACCGGGAAGTCGAACTTCCTGCCGGACTTCTGCAGCAGGGTGATCGCATCGGTGTAGTCGATCCGCTCGAATGGTGCGTTGACGAAGGCTTCGAGGCGGGTGATCGCGTCCTTCTGCACGCGCTCGGCGATGAAGGCCATGTCGTCGGCGCGCTCGGCCAGCACCGCGCGGAACAGGTACTTGAGGAACTCCTCGGCCAGGTCCGCATCGGCGGCCAGGTCGGCGAAGGCGATCTCCGGTTCGATCATCCAGAACTCGGCCAGGTGCCGGGTGGTGTTGGAGTTCTCGGCACGGAAGGTGGGGCCGAAGGTGTAGACCTTGCTCAGTGCCAGGCAATGGGCCTCGACGTTGAGCTGCCCGGACACGGTGAGGAAGGTTTCCTTGCCGAAGAAGTCGCGCGAGAAGTCCACCGCGCCGTCCTTGGTGCGCGGCAGGTTGGCCAGGTCCAGGGTCGAGACCCGGAACATCTGGCCGGCGCCTTCGGCATCGGAGGTGGTGATGATCGGGGTGCTGATCCAGTAGAAGCCGCGCTCGTGGAAGAAGCGGTGCACGGCCTGGGCCAGGCAGTGGCGCAGGCGGGTGACCGCGCCGAACAGGTTGGTGCGCGGGCGCAGGTGGGCGAATTCGCGCAGGTACTCCAGCGAGTGCTGCTTTGGCTGCATCGGGTAGGTGAGGGGGTCGTCCACCCAGCCCACCACCTCCACCTGCGAGGCCTGGATCTCGAACGCCTGGCCCTGCCCCTGGGAAGGCACCAGGGTGCCGGTGGCGATGACCGAGCAGCCGGCAGTCAGGTGCCTGACCTCCGACTCGTAATTGCCCAGGGTGGACGGCGCCACCACCTGGATCGCGGCGAAGCAGGAGCCATCGCTGACGTTGACGAAGCTCAGCCCGGCCTTGGAGTCGCGCCGGGTACGCACCCAGCCGCGCACCGTGACCTCGCCGCCGGCAGGGATCCTGCCCGCGAGCGCATGTTCGACGCTGACCAACGTCATGGCTTGAATCCTTCTGGCGTGGGGCCCATATGGGAGCGGAAGTGTAGCGGCTGCGGCCGCATGGGCGCGAGACGGGCCGCGCCGGCGCGGCCGTGCATCGGCGCGCGGGGCGCACGCCCATGCACCAGGCCGCCGCCGTCCGCGCCTATAATTGTCCTGCATCCGTGGAGGTCCCGCAGCATGGCCGTCACCCTCACACCCGTCGCCCTGGACCGCGTGCAGCGCTTCCTGCAGCGCGACACCACCGCCCTGGGCCTGCGCTTCGGCGTGGCCCGCACCGGCTGTTCGGGCTGGGGCCACGTGGCCGACCTGGCCCATGACCGGCGCGCCGACGATGCGGTGTTCGAACAGGACGGCGTGCGCATCTTCGTCGACGCCAAGAGCCTGCCGCTGGTGGATGGCACCGAGATCGACTTCGCCCGCCAGGGCCTGGGCGAGACCTTCGTCTTCCGCAATCCCAATGCCACCGCCGAGTGCGGCTGCGGGGAGAGTTTCACCACCTGACCGGCCGCCGGGACTTCCGGCAGGTCCGTGCCGCGGGCGTCCGCGCTAGGCTGCGCGTTGGCCACTGCGGGAGATTCCGATGCGCCGTACCCTCGTTGCCATGGTCCTGGCGGCCTGCTGGGTTCCCGCGCTGTGCGCGCCGGCGGCCGCGCCGGCCACCGCGTCCGCTGCCCGCGCCGATGCGGCCGCCGCGCTGCACCGCCTGTTCGATGCCGAGTGGGAGCGGGGCCTGCGCGAATCCCCAGAGAATGCGGCCTACCAGGGCGACCACCGTTTCGACGACCGCTGGGCCGACATGAGCCTGGCCGCCATCGCCCGGCGCCACGCCGCCGAGCGTGAGGCGCTGGCCGCCTTGCGGCGGATCGACCGGGCCGTGCTGTCGCCCGCCGACCAGCTCAACTACGACACCTTTGCCTGGTTGCAGGAACGGGCGGTGCAGCGCCAGCGCTTCGGCGAGCACCTGCAGCCGGTGGGCCACCAGGGCGGGGTGCAGACCGCCGATGGCATCGCCGAGCTGCTGCCGTTTGCCGATGCGCAGGACTACCGCAACTGGATCGCGCGGTTGCAGGCGCTGCCGCTGCTGCTGGAGCAGACCACGACGCTGATGCGGGCCGGCATGGAGGCCGGCAGCATGCCGCCGAAGGTGCTGATGCAGCGGGTGCCGGCGCAGATCCGCGCGCAACTGGTGGACGACCCGGCCGCCAGCCCGTTCTACAAGCCGTTGCGCGACATGCCCGCTTCGATTCCGGCCGCCGAACAGGAGGCGCTGCGGAAGCAGGCGCGCGCGGCCATCGCCGAGCGGGTGGTCCCGGCCTATCGCGCGTTCGGGCGGTTCTTCGAGCAGCAGTACCTGCCGCAGGCCCGGGCCGGCATCGCGGTCACCGAGCTGCCGGACGGACCGGCCTTCTACGATTTCCTGGCTGGCTGGTACACCACCACCGACCTGGACGCCGGGCGGATCCATGAAATCGGCCTGCAGGAGGTGGCGCGGATCCGCGCCGAGATGGAGCAGGTGCGCCGCGAGGTCGGCTTCGAGGGCGACCTGCACGCATTCTTCGAGCACCTGCGCAGCGACCCGAAGTTCTTCTACCAGGAGCCGGCGCAACTGCTGGAGGCCTACCAGGCCATGTCCAAGCGGGTCGACCCGGAGCTGGTGAAGGTATTCGGCACCATCCCGCGGCTGCCCTACGGGGTGCGCCCGATCCCGGACACCATCGCCCCGGACACCACCACCGCCTACTACCAACCCGGCGCCGTGGACGGCAGCCGCGCCGGCTACTACTACGTCAACCTGTACAAGCCGCAGACCCGGCCGAAGTGGGAAATGCTGGCCCTGACCCTGCACGAGGCCGTGCCCGGCCACCATTTCCAGTTCGCCCGTGGCGCCGAGCTGCCGGACCTGCCGCTGTTCCGCCGCACCGCCTACTTCGTGGCCTACGGCGAGGGCTGGGGCCTGTACGCCGAACGCCTGGGCTACGACATGGGCCTGTACGCGGACCCCTACGACCGCATGGGCCAGCTGGCCTACGACATGTGGCGCGCGGTGCGCCTGGTGGTGGACACCGGCATGCATGCCAAGGGCTGGAGCAGGCAGCAGGCGATCGACTACTTCATGGACAACGCGCCCAAGACCGAACAGGACGTGGTCAACGAGATCGACCGCTACATCGCCTGGCCGGGGCAGGCCCTGGCCTACAAGATCGGCCAGCTGAAGATCTCGCAGCTGCGCGAGCAGGCCGCGCGCGAGCTGGGGCCGGCCTTCGACCTGCGCGCCTTCCACGACGCGGTGCTGGAAACCGGCTCGGTGCCGCTGGAAACCCTGGAGGCCCACATCCAGGCCTGGATCACGCAGCGCAGGCGCGGCGCGGCCGGGGGCTGAGCCTCCCGACCGGCCCATTTGCACCCGGGTCCGCCGCCCGGCATACTTTCCGGCTTCCTGCGCCGTTGCCTGGCGTGGGAACCCTTGCCCCACCGCTTCCGTTCCGGTCGACGGGGGGCTGCCAGGCCCGCACAGGGCCTCATCCACGAGGAATGACAATGCGCCATTACGAAATCGTGTTCCTGGTCCACCCGGACCAGAGCGAGCAGGTGCCGGCCATGATCGAACGCTACAAGACGGCGATCGAGAATGGCCAGGGCACCGTCCACCGCCTGGAAGACTGGGGCCGCCGCCAGCTGGCCTATCCGATCCAGAACCTGGTCAAGGCCCACTACGTGCTGTTCAACGTGGAAACCGACCAGGCCGTGCTGGACGAGCTGGTCGAGACGTTCCGCTTCAACGACGCGATCCTGCGCCACCTGGTCATCCGTCGCGACGGCCCGGATACCGAGCAGTCGCTGATCATGAAGAGCAAGGACGAGAAGAGCGACAAGCCCGAGCGTAGCGAGCGCCGCCGTCGCGACGAGGATGGCGAAGGCAGCTCCGCCTCCGCCGATGCCGACACCGATACCGACGGCAACAACGCCGACGCCGAAGCAGCCTGAGGAATACCCACATGTCCAAGTTCTTCCGCCGTCGCAAGTTCTGCAAGTTCACCGCCGAGGGTGTCAAGGAGATCGACTACAAGGATCTCAACACCCTGCGCCAGTACCTCACCGAGAACGGCAAGATCGTCCCCAGCCGCGTCACCGGCACCAAGTCGCGCTACCAGCGCCAGCTGTCGACCGCGGTCAAGCGCGCGCGCTTCCTGGCCCTGATCCCGTACACCGACAACCACGACATCTGACGTCCAATCCGGACAGCGATCGTTGCGGCGCCTTGCATGGCGTCGCTAACGGATAAAGGAGCAATACGATGGAACTGATCCTTCTGCAGAAGGTGACCAACCTGGGCAACCTGGGTGACAAGGTCACCGTCAAGCCAGGCTATGGCCGCAACTTCCTGGTCCCGCAGGGCAAGGCCGCGCCGGCAACGGCCGCCAACCTGGCCGAGTTCGAGGCCAAGCGCGCCGACTACGAGGCCAAGGCCAAGGCCCAGCTCGACGAGGCCAATGGCCGCCTGGCCCGCTTCGAGGATGCCAGCGTCACGGTCAAGGCCAACGCCTCCACCGAAGGCAAGCTGTATGGCTCGGTCGGCCCGCGCGACATCGCCGATGCCTTCGTTGCCGCCGGCCTGCCGGTGGAAAAGAGCGAGGTGGTGATGGTCGATGGCCCGATCCGCCACGTGGGCGAGTTCGAGGTGCAACTGCAACTGCACACCGACGTGCAGACCACGGTCAAGGTGGTGGTTGAGCAGGAAGCCTGAGCGCTCACCTGCACGCTGTACCGTCGAGGGCGCCCCAGGGCGCCCTCGGCATTTCCGGGGTTGCCGACTGTCGCCTCCGGTGAGATGCCCACCGGTTATGCACAGGGTTGTGCGTGGCGCCGCGCCGCCGGCATCCCTAGGATGGCTCGCCGGCCCGCGCCCGGCCGCGCCCGACGCTACCGCTGGAGTTTCGCCCATGTCCGCCCGCCCCGGCTTCCGCAACGACCGCAGCAGCGAGGCCCGCATCGAACAGCTCCGGGTGCCACCGCACTCGGTGGAGGCCGAGCAGGCAGTGCTGGGCGGGTTGATGCTGGCGCCGGAGGCCTATGACAGCGTCGGCGACATCCTGGTGGAAGGCGACTTCTACCGGCGCGACCACCTGCTCATCTACCGCGCCATCCGCGAGCTGGCCGAGAAGAGCCGCCCGTTCGACGCGGTGACCCTGGGCGAGTGGTTCGACTCGCAGGGGTTTTCCGAACAGATCGGCGGCGGCGCGTACCTGGTCGAGCTGGCCACCACCACGCCCTCGGCAGCCAACATCCGCGCCTATGCCGAGATCGTGCGCGACAAGGCGGTGTTGCGCCAGCTGATCGAGATCGGCACCGGCATCGTCAACGACGGCTTCCAGCCCGAAGGGCGCGACAGCGCCGCGCTGCTGGCCAAGGCCGAGCAGGAAGTGTTCGCCATCGCCGAGGCCGGCTCGCGCGGGCGCCAGGATTTCACCCCGGTCAACCGCGCCCTGACCGAAGCCTTCGAGGTGCTGCAGAGCCGCTACAACAGCGGCGGCGGCGTCACCGGGCTGGCCACCGGCTATACCGATTTCGACGAGATGACCGCCGGCCTGCAGCCGACCGACCTGATCATCCTTGCCGCGCGCCCGGCCATGGGCAAGACCACCCTGGCGCTGAACATGGCCGAGTACGCGGCGATGAAGTCGAAGAAGCCGGTGGCGGTGTTCTCGATGGAAATGTCCGCCTCCCAGCTGGCCCTGCGCCTGATCTCGTCGATCGGGCGGGTCAACGCCACCCGCCTGCGCACCGGCCAGCTCGAGGACGAGGACTGGAGCCGGGTGACCAGCGCGATCAAGCTGCTGCGCGACGCCCGGATCTTCATCGACGATACCCCGGCGCTCTCCCCGGACGTGCTGCGCTCCAAGGCGCGGCGGCTCAAGCGCGAGCATGGCCTGGGCCTGATCGTGATCGACTACCTGCAGCTGATGCAGGTGCCGGGCAACAGCGAGAACCGCGCCACCGAGATCTCCGAGATCAGCCGCTCGCTCAAGGCCCTGGCCAAGGAGCTCAACGTGCCGGTGGTCGCGCTGTCCCAGCTCAACCGCTCGCTGGAAACGCGCACCGACAAGCGCCCGGTGATGGCCGACCTGCGCGAGTCCGGCGCCATCGAGCAGGACGCGGACGTGATCGTGTTCATCTACCGCGACGACTACTACAACCGCGAGAACTCGCCCGACAAGGGCCTGGCCGAGGTGATCATCGGCAAGCAGCGAAACGGCCCGACCGGGTCGGTCAAGCTGAAGTTCTTCGGCGAGTACACCCGTTTCGACAACCTCAGCCACGACGCGGTCGGGGTGTTCGAGTAGCTCCGGGCGGGCAACATCCGGCGTTCACGCATGGCGACGTAGCATCCGGGCGTCCGTGGCCGCTGCGGCGTGCAGCGGCCCGTCCATGCAAAGGAGCGTGTCATGAATATCCGCAAGCAGACCCGCCAGCAGGCCCCGATGCTGCTGGCCATTGCCATGGCCACCATGGTGGTCGCCGGCTGCCAGACGACCGACCCCTACACCGGCCAGCAGCAGATGAACCGGACCAGTCGCAACGCCCTGATCGGCGCCGGCATCGGCGTGGCCGCCGGCCTGCTGACCGGCGACAGCGCGGTGGAGCGCCGCCAGCACGCCCTGATCGGTGCCGGCGTCGGTGGCCTGGCCGGTGGCGCGGTGGGCGCCTACCAGGACCGCCAGCAGGCGGCGCTGCGCGACAGGCTGCAGGGCACCGGGGTGGATGTCAGCCGCACCGGCGACAACATCACCCTCAACATGCCCGGCAACATCACCTTCGCCTTCAACAGTTCCAACCTGGCGTCCGAGTTCTATCCGGTGCTCAACAACGTGGCCGGGGTGATGAAGGAATACGACCAGACCGTGGTCGAGGTCGCCGGCCATACCGACAGCGTGGGCAGCGACGAGGTCAACCAGCGCCTGTCCGAACAGCGTGCCAACGCGGTCACCCAGTACCTGGTCGCGCAGGGCCTGAACCCGCAGCGCTTCATCACCATCGGTGCCGGCAAGCGTCATCCGGTGGCCAGCAACGACACCGAGGCCGGCCGCGCGGCCAACCGCCGGGTCGAGATCACCCTGGTGCCGGTGCGTTCCTGAGCCTGCCAGTTCCTGCCAGCCGTCACGTCGAGCGGGCCGCGCAAGCGGCCCGCTTTTTTGTGGCTCTGTACCCGGGGCGGGGATGTGCACCACCTTGCCGTCGGGATGCAGCGAGGCGGGAGGTTGATCGCGGCGGTGCGGCACGATGCCTGCTGCCGCTCATGTCCCCCGGCTGCGGCCTGCGGCCGCAGCCTCCTCCTTGACTTCCCGTCAGCAGGCATCGCACCACGCCGTGTCACGTTCATCGGCCGCTGCAGGCAGGAGCCGGCCTTGCCGGCGACCACCATGGCTGGGCGTCTTCACGGCGCCTGGGCGACGCCTGCGCCATCGTGCCGGCATGGAATGGATCGAACAACTCCGGGTGCTGCCCGGCGTGCTGTATGCGATGGCGCTGGGCGGTGCCATCGGCCTGGAACGCGAGCTCAAGGACCGCCCAGCCGGATTCCGCACGCACATGCTGGTGGCGGGCACGGCCGCGTTGCTGCTGGGCCTGAGCACGATGGTGCTGGAGGACGCGCACTACGCTGGCACCGGCCTGCGGATCGATCCGCTGCGCCTGGTGGAGGCGGTGGTGGCCGGTATTTCCTTCATCGGTGCCGGCACCATCTTCGCCAGCCGCAACGGTCACGGTGTGGAAGGCATCACCACTGCCGCTTCGCTGCTGACGGTGGCGGCCATCGGCATCACCGTGGGTTTTGGCTACTACGTGCTGGCGCTGGCGGTCACCCTGCTGACCCTGGTGGTGCTGACCGTGCTGCGGGCGCTGGAGCGGCGCGCGCTCGCCGTCGCCGGCCAGGACGCGAGTGGACGGCCGCCGGCTGCGGCGAAGGTCCCGCAGCCCCGACCCGGGGTGCCGGCACCGGTGCGCAGCACCGACGGCGATACCCGGCAGCCGTGACCCGCCGGCAGCGCAGCCTGCATCCCTGAGCCGATGCTCCGGCGCGCACTGCGCCACGACGGTGTCGTGCCCGCTGCCTACAATGGCCGCCACTTCAGTTCCCGCCGGGCACGGATTGGCCGACATCATCGAAACCGAACATCCGGCCGCCCCGGCGCAGGAGCGCGTGCTGCGCAAGCGTCGCCAGCAATGGCTGTTGTCGCTCACCGCCGCTGCGCGAGGCCGCCGGCGGCTGGCCGCGGTGTGTACCGTGGCGGCAGGATGGTTGTTGCTGCCGCAGGCCTGGGCACTGGCCGTGCTGCTGCAGGGCGTGCTGGTGGATGCCGATCCGCCGCTGCGCTGGAGCGGCTGGTTTGCGCTGCTGGCGGTGGTGTTGCTGGTGCGGGCGTTGCTTGGCTGGGTGGCCCGGGACGCGGCAGGCGAGGTGGCCGAGGCGGCCAAGCTGGAACTGCGCGCCCGCCTGTACCGCCAGCTCCAGGCCCGCGGCCCGCGCTGGTTGCGCGCCCGCCGCAGTGGCGCCCTGGGCGAACTGCCGCTTGCCCACGTGGACGCACTCGATGGTTTCTGCGCCGGCTACCTGCCGGTGCGCGCCGAAGTGGCCTGGGTGCCGCCGGTGCTGGTGCTGGCGGTGTTTGCCGTGGACTGGTTGCCGGCCTTGGTCCTGCTGGTGGCTGCGCCGCTGGTGCCGTTGTTCATGGCGCTGGTGGGAATGGGTGCCGAAGCCGCCAGCCGCGAGCAACTGGCCGAGCTGGCGCGCATGGGCGGGCACTTCGCCGACCGGCTCAAGGGCCTGGGCCTGATCCGCCTGTACGGGCGCGGGCCGGCGGAACTGGACGGCATCGTGGCGGCGGCCGAAGGCGTGCGCGAACGCAGCATGCGCGTGTTGCGCATCGCGTTCCTGTCATCGACCGTGCTGGAGTTCTTCGCATCGCTCAGCGTGGCGGCGGTGGCGCTGTACTTCGGCCTGGGCTACCTGGGCCTGCTCGGCGATGCCGCACCGGAGCTTGGTGCCGGCCTGTTCTGCCTGCTGCTGGCGCCGGAGTTCTTTGCGCCGCTGCGGCGCCTGGCCGCGCATTACCACGACCGCGCCGCGGCCCTGGCCGCCGCGGCCGAGATCGAATCGGCGCTGGGCGAACTGCCCGGCGCCTTGCCATCGCCGCGTGCGCACGCCGCACCCGTGCACGTGCCCGGTGCTGCGCAGACTGGCAACAGCCCGGCCAGCGGCGCGGAAGTGGCCGCTGCCGGCGACCGCGCCGATGCCGGCGACCGCCTGCCGGACCGGGCAAGCAGTGGACGCCCTCGTCGCGTCGCCCCCGATGCCGGTGCCGCGTCCCCGCTGCTGCAGGTGCGCGACCTCGCGCTGCGAGTGGCACCGGGTGCGGACCCGTTGTTCGCGCCGGTGTCCTTCGCCCTGGCGCCGGGCGACCGGCTGGCACTGGTCGGGCCCAGTGGCTGCGGCAAGAGCACCTTGCTGGAGGCAGTCGCCGGCTGGCTGCAGCCGGCGCAGGGTACTGTCGAGCTTCGGCCCGGAGCCATCGTGGCCCATGCCGGGCAGCGTCCGTACCTGTTCCATGGCAGCCTCGCCGACAACCTGCGGCTGGCCTGCGCCAATGCCGATCAAGTTGCCGATCCCGAACGGCTGCTGGCGGCTGCGCGGACCGCCCAGGTGATGCGTTTCGCGCAGGGCCTGCCACAAGGGCTGGACACGGTGATCGGCGAGCGCGGCTTCGGCCTGTCCGGCGGCGAGGCGCGCCGGGTCGGGCTGGCGCGTGCGCTGCTGGGCAACCCGCACCTGCTGTTGCTCGATGAGCCCACCGCCTTCCTTGATGCCGAAACCGAGATGGCGCTGCTGGAGGCGCTGTCCGCCTACGCCGCCGGACGCGCGGTGCTGGTCGCCACCCACAGCCCGGCGGTGATGCGCTGGGCCGGTCGCTGCCTGGAGTTGCCCGGCGGCGCGGTGCATGCGGCCGAAGGAGGGGGCCGGTGAAGCAGTTGCCCGACGACGGACTGCGCGCGGTATTCGCCCGCCATCGCACACGCATGCTTGCCGCCGCGGCGTTGCTGCTGGCGACGATGCTGGCCGGCATTGCCCTGCTTGGCCTGGCTGGCGGCTTCATCACTGCCGCCGCGCTGGCCGCCGGCACGGCCGCCGGCTTCAACTATTTTTCGCCATCGGCAGGGGTGCGTGCGCTGGCGCTGGCGCGCATCGCATCGCGTTATGCGGAAAAACTGGCCGGGCACGACGCGACCTTGCGGGTTGCACGCGACCTGCGCGGCTGGTTCTTCCGGCGGGCGCTGCCGCTGGCGCCGGCGCGACTGGGCGTGCTGCGCACCGGTGAGCTGCTGGCCCGGCTGATGGACGACATCGGCCGCGTCGATGGACTGTTCGTGCGCGCGCTCGGTCCGCTGGCGGCCATGGCCGGGGCGGGCCTGCTGGGAATCGGATGGGCCGCATGGGTCGACCTGCGCGCCGGCTTGCTGCTGGCTGTGGCGGCGCTGGCGGTGGGCGGCGGCGTGCCGGCCGTGGCCGCGTGGCGCGGGCGTGCGCGCGAGCGCCGGCACGCCGCGTTGCAGGCCAGGTTGCGCATGCGCGTGCACGAAGGCATCGAGGGCGCCACCGAGTTGGCGGCGATGGCGGCCAGCGGGCGTTGGGCTGGTCGCGTGGATACGGCAGCCGCTGCACTGGCCGCCAGCGGCCGCCAGCGTCGGCGCCGGCTGGCGGTTGCCGACCTGCTGCACGCGCTGTGCGGCATGGCCGCGCTGCTGGCGATGACCGCGCTGGCCGCCTCGGCCGTGCATCGCGGCCAGGTGCCAGCGGCGCATGCCGCTGCCCTGGTGTTCCTCACCCTTGCGCTGCTGGAGACGTGGGCGGGCATGGGCCTGGCGTGGCAAGCGCTGCAGGGCGGGCGGGCATCGGCCCGGCGCCTGCGCGCCGTGGTCGAACAGCCGGTGACGGTGCGCGATCCGGCGCGGCCGGTGCCGGTACCGGGCACGGACACGTTGTGCATGCAGGGCGTGGTGTTCGCCCATCCCGGCGGCCGGCGCGTGCTGGACGGCGTGGAACTGGCCGTTGCACCGGGTCAACGGGTGGCCATCGGTGGCGACAGTGGCGGCGGCAAGAGCACCCTGGCCGCGCTGGCGATGCGGATCCATGATCCAGCGGCGGGCACGGTGAGCTGGGGCGGTGTGGACCTGCGTGATGTGGCCCAGGGCGACTGGCATGCGCGGGTGGCGTGGATGCCGCAGGACGCGCCGGTATTCGCCGGCAGCGTGCGCGAGAACCTGCGCATGGGCCACCCGGATGCGGACGAGGCATCGATGTGGCGGGTGCTGTCCGCGCTTGGCCTGGACGGGCGGGTGCGCGCGTGCGGCGGGCTGGACGGCGAGGTGGGCGAGGGTGGCGCGCTGCTGTCGGCCGGGCAGGCACGGCGGCTGGCATTGGCCCGCGCGCTGCTGCGTCCTGCACCGCTGCTGGTGCTGGACGAACCCACCGAGGGCCTGGACGTGGATGCTGCGGCCGCCTTGCTGCTGGACCTGGAGCGCGCGCTGGGCGCACGCAGCCTGCTGCTGATCAGCCACGGCCCGGTGCCCGATGCGCTGCCCTGGCGCCGGTTGCGGTTGCAGGACGGTCGCCTCCAGGCTGCCCCCTGACCCGCGCAGCGGGTGCCGGCTCAGGCCGGGTTGAGCGCTTCCAGGCCGGCGAAATCGAGGATCTCGACCCGGTAGATTTCCGGCAGCGCGATCAACCCGCGGGTGCGCAGGGTGGTCAGGCAGCGGCTGACCGTCTCCACGGTCAGGCCCAGGTGGTCGGCGATGTCGGCGCGCGGCATCGGCAGGGCCAGCGAGGCGGCAGGTTCTCCGCTGCGTGCCTGCTGCGCGGCCAGCCTGAGCAGGAAGTCGGCGATGCGCTCGGTGGGAGTCATGCGCGCCAGCGCCATCAGCTGGTCGCGCGCCGAATCCAGTTCCATGCATGCGCGCTCGAGCAGCTTGCGTTGCAGGTGCGGGAAGCGCGTGCCCAGGCGCTGCATCGCCTCCACCCCGAAGCGGCACAGTTCGGTTTCGCCCAGTGCCTCGATGTCGTGCTGGTGCACGGCCGCGCCGCTGAGGCCGACGAAGTCGCCGGGCAAGGCGAAGCCGGCGACCTGGCGGCGGCCGCCGGCCGACAGCCGCACCAGGCGCAGCGCGCCGCGGGTGACCGTGTACACATGGCGCCGCGGCTCGCCCTGGCGCGCCAGCACCGTGCCGGGCGCCAGTACCTGTGCACCGGCCAGCGCGTCCAGTGCCTGGACCTCCTCGCCGGCCAGCACCGAGCACACCGCCAGGTGGCGCACCCTGCAATGCATGCACGGCCCCAGCGGGCCGCTGTCGGCGGGTGGGGGCGTCAGACAGGGGCTGTCGAATGGGGGCCAGGACATGCGGGCGGCAGGTGGCGAAAGAGTTGCGCATGATACCGGCAAGTGGCAGGCCGGCCGCGCGCATCCGAGGGCGCGGCCGCCGCGCCCGGCGCGGTAGAATCGCAGCTCCCGATCGTGCGTCACGCAGGAGTTTTCCGCTTGATCAAGCCCCGCACCCCACCCGGCATCATGGAGCTGCTGCCGCGCGAGCAGATCGCCTTCCAGCGCATGCTCGACGTCATCCGCCGCAACTACGAGCGCTTCGGCTTCCTGCCGGTGGAAACGCCGGTGTTCGAACTGTCCGAGGTGCTGCTGACCAAGACCGGCGGCGAGACCGAGCGCCAGGTGTATTTCGTCCAGTCCACCGGCGCCCTGGCCAATGCGGCCGCCGCGGCCGGGTCGGGCAGGGACGAGGGCGAGGCTGCCGCGCTGCCGGAACTGGCCCTGCGCTTCGACCTGACCGTGCCGCTGGCGCGCTACGTGGCCGAGCACGAACACGCGCTGACCTTCCCGTTCCGCCGTTACCAGGTGCAGCGGGTATACCGCGGCGAGCGCGCCCAGCGCGGGCGCTTCCGCGAGTTCTACCAGTGCGACATCGACGTGATCGGCAAGGACACCCTGAGCATCCGTTATGACGCCGAGGTGCTGGCGGTGATCCACTCGGTGTTCTCCGAGCTGGGGATCGGCGCATTCCGGGTGCAGGTGAACAACCGCAAGCTGATGCGCGGGTTCTTCCAGGCCCAGGGCGTGGACGACCCGCAGCAGCAGGCGCTGGTGCTGCGCGAGGTGGACAAGATCGACAAGCGCGGCGCCGACTACGTGCGCGACACCCTGGCCGGCCCGGAGTTCGGCCTGCCGGCGACGTCCGTGGCCCGGATCCTGGAGTTCGTGGCGGTGCGTTCGACCTCGCACGCCGATGCCCTGGCCCGGATCGACGCGGTCCTTGCCCAGGCCGGCGATGCCGCCAACGACGCCCTGCGCGCCGGTGCCGCCGAGCTGCGCGACGTGCTGGCCCTGGTCAAGGCGCTGGGCGTGCCCGAGTCGGCCTACTGCCTCAACTTCTCCATCGCCCGCGGCCTGGACTACTACACCGGTACCGTCTACGAGACCCAGCTGGTCGAGCACCCGGAAATCGGCTCGATCTGCTCCGGCGGCCGCTACGAGGACCTGGCCAGCCACTACACGAAGTCGAAGTTGCCCGGCGTGGGCATCTCCATCGGCCTGACCCGGCTGTTCTGGCAATTGCGCGAGGCCGGCCTGATCGCGGGCATCGCCGAGAGCAGCGTGCAGGCGATGGTGGCGCTGATGGATGAGGCGCGGCTGGACCAGGCCCTGGACCTTGCCCGCCATCTGCGCGCAGGCGGCATCAACACCGAAGTGCAGATGGAGGCGCGCAAGGTCGCCAAGCAGTTCCAGTACGCCGCGCGCGCCGGCATCCGGTTCGTGGTGCTGGCCGGCGAGGACGAGCTGGCGCGCGGCGTGGTCGCGGTCAAGGACCTGGCGCGCGAGCAGCAGTTCGAGGTACCGCGCGATGAACTGGCCGGCACCCTGCGGGTGGAGCTGGAGCAGGCCCGGGCCCTGGCCGGACGCTAGCGCGGCACCAGGCCCCGGCGCGTGCCCGTGTATGCCGGGGCACGCCGGGGCACGCCGGGGCACGCGATTGGCACGGGTTCGCGTCCTGCAGGAGCGGCCCCGGCCACGATCCAAGCCAGTAATCCTGCGCCAGCGCCAGCCCGTGCAGGGCACTGCGGCCGGCAGCGCGTGCTTGACCATGGTGGCCCGGCTCTGTTCCAATGTGATAGCACGTTAATACATTGGCAGTACTGGATCGGCATGAAACGCCGCGGCGACGACAACCCGAGCGAGGAGCGCAAGCTGGAGCTGCTGGCCCAGGCCCTGGCCGCGCTGCGCGAGCCCGGCCACGTGCGTGCCTTCCTGGAAGACCTGTGCACCCCCGCCGAACTGGAAGCGATGAGCGACCGCTGGCGGGTGGTGCCGTTGCTGGAGCAGGGCGTGCCGTACCGAGAGATCCATGAGCTGACCCAGGTCAGCGTCACCACCATTGGCCGGGTTGCGCGCACGCTGGAGCGCGGCACCGGTGGTTATGCGCTGGCCCTGCGCCGCCGCTCCCGTACCGCCAGCGCGAGAAACGCATCATGACGCTTACCCTGGGCACCGCCACCCGCGACCGCCTGCGCATCGCCATCCAGAAGAGCGGCCGCCTGGCCGAGCCGGCACGCAAGCTGCTGGCGGCCTGCGGCCTGAGCTGGCGCGAAAGCCGCGACAAGCTGTTCTGCTACGGCGAAACGCTGCCGGTGGACCTGCTGCTGGTTCGTGACGACGACATCCCCGGCTTGATCGCCGATGGCGTCTGCGACCTGGGCGTGGTCGGCCGCAACGAACTGGAGGAGCAGGCCGGCACGCGCCTGCGCAACGGCCTGGCGCCGGCCTACCGCGAGTTGCGCGGGCTTGGCTTCGGCCAGTGCCGGCTGATGCTGGCGGTGCCGGAGGACTGGGACTGGACCGGACCCGGGCAGATCAAGGACAAGGGCCTGCGCATCGCCACCAGCTACCCGGCCATCCTCGGCCAGTGGCTGGCGCGCGAGGGCATCGACGCGCAGGTGGTGGAACTGTCCGGCTCGGTCGAGATCGCCCCGCGCCTGGGCACGGCCGAACTGATCTGCGACCTGGTCTCCAGCGGCGCCACCCTGGTCGCCAACCAGCTCAAGCCGGTGGAAAACCTGCTCGACAGCGAGGCGGTGCTGGCCGGTCCGGCAGGCAGTTTCGATGATGCCCGTGCCGGCCTGGCGCAGATGCTGCTGCGGCGGGTGGACGGCGTGCTCCAGCTCAAGGACCGCAAGCTGCTGATGTTCAACGCCGCGCGCGAAGCGCTGCCCGCACTGGAGCAGTTGCTGCAGGATGCTGGCCCGCTGGTGGTCGTGCCCGACCAGGGCCGGCCCGGCGGCAACGGCACCCTGGCCCTGCAGACCATGTGCGAGGGCACGGTGAGCTGGCAGCAACTGGAGGACCTGGAGCGCGCAGGTGCGCGCGGGTTGATGGTGTTGACCGTGGAGAGGTCGCTGGCATGAACGCTGCCGCCGCCGGGGATGTCGCCGCCTGGAACCGACTGGAATGGAGCGCGCTGGATGCCGGCGCCCGCGCCCGTGCGCTGACCCGCCCGGTGCAGGCCGTGGCCCAGGACACGCGCCGCGCCGTGGCCAGCGTGCTCGATGCCGTGCGCGAGCATGGCGACGAAGCGCTGCGCGCGCTGACCGCGCGCTTTGACCGGGTGGAACTGCAGCGTTTCGAAGTCGATGCCGCCGAATTCGCCGCCGCCGAGGCCGCGGTGGCACCGGAACTGCGCCAGGCCATGGTCGAGGCGATGCAGCGGATCGAGGCCTTCCACCGCGCCGGCATGAGCCAGGGCTATGTGGTCGATACCGCGCCGGGCGTGCGCTGCGAGCGCATGATCCGGCCGGTGCCGCGGGTGGGGCTGTACGTGCCCGCCGGCAGCGCGCCGTTGCCGTCCACCGCATTGATGCTGTGCGTGCCCGCGCGCCTGGCCGGCTGCCGCGAGGTGGTGGTGTGCACGCCGCCGCGCGCCGATGGCAGCGCCGATCCGGCGGTGCTGGTGGCCGCGCGCCTGGCCGGCGTCGGCCGGGTATTCAAGCTCGGTGGCGCCCAGGCCGTGGCCGCGCTGGCCTACGGCACCGCCAGCGTGCCCAAGGTCGACAAGATCTTCGGCCCGGGCAACAGTTACGTGGACGAGGCCAAGCGCCAGGTGGTGCAGGGCGGTGCGGCGGCCATCGACATGCCGGCCGGTCCGTCCGAAGTGCTGGTGATCGCCGACCAGGGCGCAAACCCGGCCTTCGTCGCCGCCGACCTGCTGTCACAGGCCGAACACGGCCCCGATTCCCAGGTGCTGCTGCTGTCCGACAGTGCAGCGCTGATCGACCAGGTGGAACAGGAACTGGCGGTGCAGCTGGCCGCGCTGCCGCGCGTGGAGATCGCGCGCAAGGCGCTGTCGGCGTCGCGCCTGATCCGGGTGGAGTCGCTGGAGGAAGCGTTTGCGATCAGCAACGACTACGCGCCCGAGCACCTGATCCTGGCCCTGCGCGAGCCGCGCGCCTGGCTGGAGCGGGTGGAGGCGGCCGGCTCGGTATTCCTCGGCGACTGGACCCCGGAGGCACTGGGCGATTACTGCAGTGGCACCAACCACGTGTTGCCGACCAATGGCGCGGCCCGGGCATGGAGCGGGGTGAGCGTGGGCAGCTTCCAGAATGCGGTCAGCGTGCAGGCCGCCAGCCGCGAAGGCCTGCTCGCCATCGGTGCCTGCGCGGTGACCCTGGCCCGCGCCGAGCAACTGGATGCACACGCCAATGCAGTGGTGCTGCGCATGCAGGAAGCCTCGGCATGAACGCGCCTGGACCGGCGGCGAGCGACCCGCTGCTGTCGCTGGTGCGCGAGGATCTGCGCGGCTTCGGCGGCTACGCCTCTGCGCGCACCTGCGACGTGCGCGGCGAGGTATGGCTCAACGCCAACGAAAGCCCGTGGGCCAATCCAGCCGACACGGCCGGCAGCAGCCGCCGCTATCCGGATCCGCAGCCACCGGGCCTGCGCGAGGCGCTGGCCCGGGTCTATGCCTGCAGCCAGGAACAGCTGCTGATCGGACGTGGCAGCGACGAGGCCATCGACCTGCTGGTGCGGGTGCTGTGCACGCCCGGCCGCGACGCGGTGCTGAGCACGCCGCCGGTGTTCGGCATGTATGCGGTCAGTGCCCGCCTGCAGAATGCACCGCTGCTGGAAGTGCCCCTGGTCGACGGGCCGGCCGGCTTCAGCGCCGACCTCGAGGCCGTGGCCGCTGCCGCCGAGCGCGGTGCGGCCAAGCTGGTGTTCCTGTGCTCGCCTTCCAACCCGACCGGCGCCAGCGTGCCGCTGGACGGCATCGCCGCCCTGGCCGCACGCCTGGAAGGCCGCGCGCTGGTGGTGGTGGACGAAGCCTATGGCGAATTCTCCGCGCAGCCGTCGGCGATCAGCCTGATGGAAGCGCATCGCAACCTCGCCGTGCTGCGGACCTTGTCCAAGGCGCACGCACTGGCGGCCGCGCGGATCGGGGTGCTGGTGGCCGATCCGGCGCTGGTGCGGGTGCTGCGTGCCTGCCAGGCCCCGTATCCGGTGCCCACGCCGTGCGCGCAGCTGGCCACCGCGGGGCTGTCGCCCGAGGCCCTGGCCCGGACCGCAGCAGGTGTCGAGCAGGTCCGAAGCGAGCGCGCGCGCCTGGCCACCGCGCTGGCGGCCATGGACGGCGTGACCCGGGTCTACCCGTCCGACGGCAACTACCTGCTGGTGCGCCTGGCCGATGCCGGCACCGCGTTCGAGCGGCTACTGGCCGCCGGCGTGGTGGTCCGCGACCAGCGCGCCGCACCGCAACTCCACGATGCACTGCGCATCACCGTGGGCACCCCCGAAGAGAACGACCGCGTCCTGGCTGCACTGGGCGCGAAGGAAACCATCGCATGAGCACTCCCATCCTGTTCGTCGACCGCGACGGCACCCTGATCGAGGAGCCGGAAGATTTCCAGATCGACGCCTACGCGAAGCTGCGCTTCGTCCCCGGCGTGATCCCGGCGCTGCTGCGCCTGCGCGATGCCGGCTGGCAGTTCGTGATGGTCTCCAACCAGGACGGGCTGGGCACGGAGGGCTATCCGCAAGCCAGTTTCGACGGCCCGCACGAGCTGATGATGCAGGTATTCCAGAGCCAGGGCATCAGCTTCCGCGACGTGCTGATCGACTGCAGCTGGCCGCACGAGAACAAGCCCACGCGCAAGCCCGGCATCGGTCTGGTGCTGCCCTACATCCAGGACCGCGGCATCGACTGGAAGCGCTCGGCGATGGTCGGCGATCGTCCCACCGACAATGAGTTCGCCGCCAACCTGGGCATCCGCGCGTTCCAGCTCAAGACCGCGCAGTTCGGCGGTGAATGGGATTGGGCCGGCATCGCCCACGAACTGGTTGCCGCGCCGCGCCGGGCGGTAGTGGAGCGCAATACCCGCGAGACCCGGATCCGGGTCGAGGTGGACCTGGACCGGGTGGCCGACCCGCAGGTCCACACCGGGCTGTCGTTCTACGACCACATGCTCGACCAGATCGGCAAGCACGGCGGCTTCGAACTGAAGATCCGCACCGACGGCGATCTGCACATCGACGAGCACCACACCATCGAGGACACCGCCCTGGCGCTGGGCCAGGCGCTGCGCGAGGCGCTGGGCGACAAGCGCGGCATCGGCCGCTACGGTTTCACCCTGCCGATGGACGAGACCTGCGCCAGCGCGGCGCTGGATTTCAGCGGCCGGCCCTACCTGGTGTTCGAAGGCAGCTTCAGCCGCGAGCGGGTGGGGGACATGCCCACCGAACTGGTTCAGCATTTCTTCCGCTCGCTGTGCGATGCGGCGGGCATGAACCTGCACATCACCGTCACCGGCGACAACGACCACCACAAGGTCGAAGCCAGCTTCAAGGCGCTGGCCAGGACCCTGCGCCAGGCGATCCGCATCGAGGGCAACGTGTTGCCCTCCACCAAGGGCGTGCTGTGAGCCTGGATGTCGCGGTGATCGACGCCGGCGGGGCCAACCTGGGCTCGGTCTGCTATGCACTCGAACGCCTGGGCGTGCAGCCGCGCGTGGTGGCCGACGCGGCCGGGCTGGAAGGTGCCGGCCGGGTGATCCTGCCCGGCGTCGGTGCCGCCCCCGAGGCCATGCGCCGGCTGCATGCGCAGGGGCTGGTGCAGCCGTTGCGCGCACTGCAGGCACCGCTGCTGGGCATCTGCCTGGGCATGCAACTGCTGTACGAGCACTCGCAGGAAGGCGATGTCGAATGCCTGGGCCTGGTGTCGGGGACGGTGCGCAAGCTGCCTGCGGCGCCGGGTATCCGGGTGCCGCACATGGGCTGGAACGTGCTGCGTCAAATGCGTCCTTCGCCGCTGCTCGATGGCGTGGGCGAGGGCGCCAGCGCCTACTTCGTGCACAGCTATGCCGCACCGCTGACTGCCGACACGGTTGCCGCCAGCGACCACGGCGGCCTGTTTACCGCGGTGGTCCAGCATGGCCGCCACTGCGGCGCCCAGTTCCACCCCGAGCGCTCGGCCACCACCGGCGCGCGCATCCTCCGCAACTTCCTGGAGATGGAATTCTGATGGGTGTATTCACGCTCTATCCCGCACTGGACATCCGCGGCGGCCGTGTCGTGCGGCTGGCCCAGGGCGACTATGCGCGCGAGACGCAGTACGGCGATGATCCGTTGCCGCGTGCGGCTGCCTTTGCCAGCGCCGGTGCACGCTGGATGCACCTGGTCGACCTGGATGCGGCCAAGGCCGGCGGCTACACCCTGGGTCCGCTGCTGGGCGACATCGCAGGCCAGACCGGCCTGCAGGTGCAGACCGGTGGCGGCGTGCGCTCGCGCGATGACGTGGCCCGGATCCTCGATGCCGGAGCGGCACGGGTCGTGGTCGGGTCGCTTGCGGTGCGCGAACCGGAGGCAGTGACTGCCTGGCTGGCCGAGTTCGGCGGCGAGCGGATCACCGTGGCGCTGGATACGCGCCAGGACGCGGCCGGCGTGTGGAAGTTGCCGGTGCACGGCTGGACCGAGGATGCGGGCGCCACCCTGGATGAGCTGCTGCCGCGTTACCTCGATGCCGGCCTGCGCCACCTGCTGTGCACCGACATCGCCCGCGACGGCATGCTGTCCGGCCCCAACCTGGAGCTGTACGCACACCTGCGCGGGCGTGCCCCGGGTGTGGCGGTGCAGGCCTCGGGCGGCGTGCGTGACGCGGCCGACGTGCGCGGCGCGCGCGAGGCGGGCTGCGCCGGCGCGGTGCTCGGCCGCGCCCTGCTCGAGGGCCGCCTGGCGCTGGCCGACGCGCTGGCCGAAGAGCAGGGCGCACCATGCTGAGCCGGCGCATCATCCCGTGCCTGGACGTGCGCGACGGGCGCGTGGTCAAGGGCGTGCGCTTCCGCGACCACGTGGACATGGGTGACATCGTCGAGCTGGCCCTGCGTTACCGCGACCAGGGCGCCGACGAACTGGTGTTCTACGACATCGGCGCCAGCCCGGAAGGGCGCTCGGTGGATTACGCCTGGGTGGAGCGGGTGGCGCGCCTGATCGACATTCCGTTCTGCGTGGCCGGTGGCATCCGCGAGGTGGAAACCGCGCGTCGCGTGCTGCATGCCGGCGCCGACAAGATCTCGGTCAACTCGCCGGCGCTGGAGCGGCCGGCGCTGGTGTCCGAGCTGGCCGACGCCTTCGGCGTGCAATGCGTGGTGGTGGGCATCGATTCGATCCGCGAGGACGACGGCCAGTGGCGGGTGCGCACCAATACCGGCGATCCCACCCGCACCCGCGCCCCGGGCGCGCGCACCCTGGACTGGATTGCCGAGGCCCAGCGCCTGGGCGCGGGCGAGATCGTGCTCAACTGCATGGACAACGACGGCGTGCGTCGCGGTTACGACGTGGAACAGCTGCGCCAGGCGCGTGCGCTGTGCCGGGTGCCACTGGTGGCGTCCGGGGGTGCGGGCGAGATGGCGCACTTTGCCGACGTGTTCGAACAGGCCGACGTGGACGGTGCGCTGGCCGCCAGCGTGTTCCACAGCGGCGCCATCCCCATTCCGGAACTCAAGCGTTTCCTGCGGGAGCGCCAGATCGAGGTGCGTCATGTCTAGCCCCAGCCCGAATGCCGCCATCGGCCAGGTGTCCGCCGAGTCGCTGGACTGGGACAAGACCGATGGCCTGCTGCCGGCAATCGTCCAGGATGCGGACAGCCTGCGCGTGCTGATGGTCGGCTACATGGACCGCGAAGCGCTGCGCGTGACCCAGGGCACCGGGCTGGTCACGTTCTTCAGCCGCAGCAAGCAGCGGCTGTGGACCAAGGGCGAGAGCTCCGGCCATGTGCTGGAACTGGTGGGCATGCAGGCCGATTGCGACAGCGACGCGTTGCTGGTGCTGGCCCGGCCACGTGGCCCGACCTGCCACCTGCAGCGCGCAAGCTGCTTCCCGTCCGCACCGGCGGTGTCGGCCACCGCGGTGCCGCATGGCGAAGTCGGCTTCCTCGCCGAGCTGGACGCGCTGGTCGCCGTGCGCGCCAGCCAGCGCCCGGAAGGCAGCTACACCACGCGCCTGTTCGAGGCCGGGGTGCGCCGCATCGCGCAGAAGGTGGGCGAGGAGGGCGTGGAAACGGCGCTGGCCGGCGTCGCCCAGAACGACGAACAACTGCTGGGCGAGTCGGCCGACCTGATCTATCACCTGGTGGTGCTGCTGCATTCGCGCGGGTTGTCGCTGGCCGATGCAGTGCAGGTGCTGGCGCAGCGCCACAGGCAGTAGGCGCGCGCCGCCGGAGCAGCGTCCTTCCGGATCAGGCGTCCTTGTTGCGGTGGCGCATGGCCCGCTGCTTCTCGCGTTGCCAGTCGCGATCCTTGGCGGTGTCGCGCTTGTCGTGCTCCTTCTTGCCCTTGGCCAGGGCAATCTCCAGCTTGACCTTGTTGCCGCTCCAGTACATCGCGGTGGGCACCAGGGTGTAGCCGTCGCGCTCGACCCGGCCGATCAGCTTGTCGATCTCGTGCCGGTGCAGCAGCAGCTTGCGGGTGCGGCGGTCATTGGCCACCACGTGGGTGGAGGCCTGGATCAGCGGGGTGATCTGGGCGCCGATCAGGTAGATCTCGCCATCCTGGACGTAGGCGTAACCGTCGGTGAGGTTGGCGCGTCCGCCACGGATCGCCTTGACCTCCCAGCCCTGCAGCGCCAGCCCGGCCTCGAACCGGTCCACCAGGTGGTATTCGTAGCGCGCGCGCTTGTTCAGCGCGATCGTGCGCTGGGTCGGTCCGGCCTTCGCCTTGGTCTTTGCCTTATCATGGGCGGGCTTCTTGCTCATCGGCCCATTGTCTCCCAATTCGCGCGCCCGCAGACGTATTCCGCTCCATGCCAAGCATCCAGCGCAGCGCCCTGGTCGCGCATCCGGCCTCCCGCATGTTCGACCTGGTCAACGACGTGGCCGCTTATCCGGGCCGGTTCTCCTGGTGCGAGGACGCCCAGGTGCTGGAGCAGGACGAGGACAGGGTGCTGGCGCGGCTGGATCTCGGACTGGGCGCATTGCGCACCTGGTTCACCACCGAGAACCGCCTGGAGCGCCCGGCGCGGATCGACATGCAACTGCGCGACGGCCCGTTCAAGCGCCTGCACGGGGTGTGGACCTTCGACCGGCTGGACGAATCGGCGTGCAAGGTGACCCTGACCCTGGATTTCGAACCGTCCTCGCGCCTGCTCGGGCCGGTGTTCACGCTGGGCTTCCAGGGGCTGGCCGACCGCATGGTCGATGACTTCGTGCGCGTGGCCGACCGGGGCCAATGACGATGCTGCGGGTACAGGTGGTGGCTGCCTGGCCGCACCGGCACCTGCAGCGCGAGTTGCTGCTGGAAGAGGGCGCCACGGTGGCCGATGCGGTGCGCCTGGCCGGGCTGGCGGCGGCGCCGGTGGCCGGCTATGCGGTGTTCGGGATCGGCGCGCAGCCCGCGCAACCGCTGTGCGATGGTGACCGGGTGGAGCTGCTCAGGCCGTTGCAGGTCGACCCGAAAGAGGCGCGGCGCAGGCGCGCGGCAACCCGCGCACGCTGAACTCAGCGACGCGGCTTGTCCTTGTCCTTGGCCAGGTTCGGGCCGAACTGGCGCAGCGAGTTGCGGGCAAGTTCCGCGTCCTGCTCGGGGAAGTAGTCGCCTTCCCAGCGCGCCAGTTCATCGTTCTCGAAATACAGGGTCAGGGTCTTGATCTCGACCGTGCCACGGCGGTTGATGCGCTGGCTGGACGCATAGTCCCAGCGCTGGGCGTGGAACGGGTCGGTCAGCGAGGGCGTGCCGAGCAGGCCGGCGACCTGCTGCTTGCTCAACCCGGGACGCAACTGGTCCACCGCTTCCTTCTCCATCAGGTTGCCCTGGTAGATGGGTTGCTTGTACAGGACACCGCAGCCGGCAACGGCGAGCGTAAGGGGGGCGATCAGCAGCAGGCGACGAAAGCTGGGCATGCGGGCGAGGGAGACGGGGAGTGGCCCGATGATACACTCCCGGCGCCTCCCGCGGCCGCCTGCAGTACGCGGCCGCCAAGGCCAAACCCAGCGGCGCCGTGGCGCGATGCCGGTGTCCCCATGCGGGGCTGCGGCAACCGGAAGTGAATGGAGGAGTGCCCATGGAATCGAATGAACTGCGTCGCGTCGGCCTCAAGGTGACGCACCCGCGGATGCGCATCCTGCAGTTGCTGGAGCAGCACAAGCCCGAACACCACATGACCGCCGAGGACATCTACCGCCAGCTGCTCGACCGCGGCGATGAGATCGGCCTGGCCACCGTGTACCGGGTGCTCACCCAGTTCGAAGCGGCCGGCCTGGTGCTCAAGCACAACTTCGAGGGCGGCCAGGCGATGTACGAACTGGACCGCGGCGGCCACCACGACCACATGGTCGACGTGGACACCGGCAGGATCATCGAGTTCGAAAGCGCCGAGATCGAAAAGCTGCAGCGCGAAATCGCCGCCCAGCACGGCTACGAGCTGGAAGAGCATTCGCTGGTGCTGTACGTGCGCAAGAAGCGCCGCTGACCGCGCCGGAAAACGCCTGCTGCCTCAGCGCGCGCCACCGCGCCGGCGCGTGCCGCGTGGCTGGCCGGGCGCATCCACGTCGTGATCGATGGCGCCGTCCAGCAGGCGCCGGGCGGCGGCATGGGCCTCCGGCCCGATCGCCACGCCGCCCAGCATGCGCGCCAGCTCGGCCTCGCGCCCTTCCGGGTCCAGCCGTTCCACCGAACTGCGGGTGATGCCTTCGACCGGTGCCTTGCTGACCCGGTAATGCGCATGGCCCTGCGCGGCGACCTGCGGCAAGTGGGTCACGCACAGCACCTGGCGGGCACGGCCCAGCGCACGCAGCTTGCGGCCGACAATCTCGGCCACCGCGCCGCCGATGCCCGAGTCGACCTCGTCGAACACCATGGTGGGAACTGCGTCCGAGCCCAGCGCGGCGACCTCGATGGCCAGCGAGATGCGTGACAGTTCGCCGCCCGAGGCGACCTTGCGCAGCGGCCGCGGTGGCTGCCCGGCGTTGGCGGCGACCAGGAACTCGACCCGTTCGGCGCCCAGCGGATCGGGGCGCCCGTCGCCGCCGGGTGCCGGTTCCAGCCCGACTTCGAAGCTGCCGCCACCCATGCCCAGCTCGGCGATCAATGCGGACGTGGCTGCCGACAGCGCCTGCGCCGCCTGCGCGCGGGTGGCGCTGAGGGCGGCAGCGGCCTGGCGCCAGGTGGCTGCGGCGGCGTCGATCTCGGCGTCCAGCCGCTCCAGTCGCGCGTCGGCGTCGTGCAGGGCGGCCAGCTCGGTGGCGATGCCGTCACGATGCGTGGCCAGCTCCGAAGGGCTCAGCCGGTGCTTGCGCGCCAGGTCGTGGATCCGTCCCAGGCGCCGCTCCAGCAGTTCCAGGCGGGCCGGGTCCAGGTCCAGGTCGGCGCGGACCCGGTCAAGCTGGACCAGCGCCTCCTCCAGTTGCAGGCCAGCGCCCTCCAGCAGGGCGTCGACCTCGCCCAGGCGAGGTTCGTGCCCAGCTGCGCGCGCCAGTTGGGTGCGGATCTGCTGCAACTGGCGGGTCACCGAGGGTGCATCCTCGCCGCCGAGGCCGGCCAGGGCCTCGTCGCAGGTGGCGATCAGGCTGGCGGCGTGGGCATGGCGGCGATGGGCGGCATCCAGTTCGGCCAGCGCCGCCGGCTCCAGGTCCTCGCGCTCCAGTTCGTCGAGCTGGTGCTGCAGCCAGCCGATGCGGTCGCCGACATCGCCGCGGGCCAGCAGTTGTTCGCGTTCGCCCGACAGCACCTGCCAGGCGGCAGCAGCCTGGCGCACCGCCGCGCACGCAGCCTCGTTGCCGGCATGCGCATCCAGCAGCGCCAGCTGGCTGGCGCGCGACAGCAGGGACTGGTGCTCATGCTGGCCGTGGATTTCCACCAGCAGGCCGGCCAGCTCGGTCAATTGGGCCAGGGTGGCGGGACGGCCGTTGATCCAGGCGCGCGAGCCGCCGTCGGCGCGGATCACCCGGCGCAACTGGCACTGGCCATCCTCGTCCAGCTCGTTGGCCTGCAGCCACGCCAGCGCCGCGGCGCCGGCACCCGGCACGAACTCGGCCGACAGTTCGGCACGTGCGGCTCCGTGCCGCACCACGCCGCTGTCGGCGCGCTGGCCGGACAGGAATCCCAGCGCGTCCACCAGCAGCGACTTGCCGGCGCCGGTCTCGCCCGAGATCACGGTCATGCCCGGCCCGAACTCCAGTTCGGCGGCGCGGACCACGGCGAAGTCCTTGAGGGTCAGGTGGGTGAGCATGGGCGTATTGTAGGGGCGGGCGCGTGGCCGGATGCTGGCCGCGCCGCGTCGCAGGCCGCGCGACGGGAACGATGCGGCCGGCTTGCGGCGATGGCCGCGTAGGGCTATCTATATCGACTCATGAACACCGCCCTGCCGCCGCTGGACCCCCGTGCGCGGCAGCTGTTGCGGGCGCTTATCGGCCGTTACATCCGCGATGGCGAGCCGGTTGGCTCGCAGACCCTGGCCCGGCACGCCGGACTGGACGTGAGCCCGGCCACCATCCGCAACATCCTGGCCGACCTGGAGGACAGCGGGCTGCTCAGTTCGCCGCATACGTCGGCCGGGCGGGTGCCCACCGCGCAGGGCTACCGGGTGTTCGTGGACAGCCTGTTGCAGGTGCGCTCGCTGGGCGAGCGCGAGGTCGCCCGCCTGCGCGCCGAGCTCAACGCCGGTGCCGGTACCCAGGCGCTGCTGGGCAATGCTTCGGAGCTGCTGTCGGCGATGACCCGCTTCGTGGGCGTGGTCAGCGCGCCGCGGCGCGAGCAGTTCGCGTTCCGCCAGATCGACTTCGTGCCGCTGGACGGCCGCCGGATCCTGGCCATCGTGGTGTTTGCCGATGGCGAGGTGCAGAACCGGGTGGTGGAGCCGCAGCGCAGCTTCGATCCGGCAGAACTGGAGCGGGTCGCCAACTACCTCAACACCCATTGCGCCGGGCGGCCGCTGGCGCAGATCCGCGCCACCCTGCTGCACGAGCTGCGCCAGGCCCGCGACGAGATGGCGCAGCTGCTGGCCCAGTCGGTGGACCTGGCCGAGCAGGCGCTGGAGCCGCCGGGCGACGACATGGTCCTGGCCGGGCAGACCCGGCTGATGGGCTTGCAGGACCTGTCCGATGTGGAGCGCCTGCGCGAGCTGTTCGAGGCGTTCGCCCGCAAGCGCGAGATCCTGCAACTGCTCGAACGCACCCAGCGTGCGCCGGGGGTGCGCATCTTCATCGGCGAGGAGACCGGGCTGGCGCCGCTGGACGGAGTTTCCCTGGTCACCGCGCCGTATGCCGCCGACGGCCACGTGCTGGGCGTGCTGGGGGTGATCGGGCCGACCCGGATGGCCTATGACCGGGTGATCCCGGTGGTCCAGGCCGCCGCCGACCTGCTTGGCGAGGCCCTGCGCCCCCCGGGAGGCGAACGCCCGCCGACTTGAATCACTGCGGGGCGATCCCCATAGGGGGCGGGATGGGCGGCCGGGAGCGCCGCCACGGAGCCGATGCGTGATGACCCACAACGAAACCCCTTCCCCCGGCCACGACGACGAGCCCGTGCTCGAGTCCCAGCTGCGCGACGAGATCGAAGCGCTGCGCGCGGAGATCGAGCAGTTGCGCATGGACTCGCTGCGCGAGCGCGCCGACCTGGAGAACCAGCGCAAGCGCGTGGCCCGCGACATCGAAAGTGCACGCAAGTTCGCCAACGAGCGCCTGCTGGGCGAACTGCTGCCGGTGTTCGACAGCCTGGACGCCGGGCTGGCCGCGGCCAACGGGCACGACGGCCCGCTCAAGGAAGGCCTTGACCTCACCTACCGCCAGTTGCTGAAAGTAGCCGGCGACCATGGCCTGGCCGTGGTCGACCCGCTGGGCCAGCCGTTCGACCCGGAGCTGCACCAGGCCATCAGCCAGGCCGACCCGGGCCAGGCCGCCCCGGGCAGCGTGGTCCAGGTGTTCCAGAAGGGATACCGCCTGAACGAGCGCCTGCTGCGGCCGGCGCTGGTGGTGGTGGCCCGCCACGACTGAATCGACACGCGCCGCGACCCTTGAACGCCGCCGGCGCGACCTCATCTAGCGCTCAAGGCCGATGCATCAGGCGGCCACACCACATTCCCCGAGGGAGCACCCACACATGAGCAAGATCATCGGCATCGACCTGGGCACGACCAACTCGTGCGTGGCGATCATGGATGGCGGCAAGGCCCGCGTGATCGAAAACGCCGAGGGCGATCGCACCACCCCGTCCATCGTCGCCTACACCAAGGACGGCGAAGTGCTGGTCGGTGCGCCGGCCAAGCGCCAGGCCGTCACCAACCCCAAGAACACCTTTTACGCGGTCAAGCGCCTGATCGGCCGCAAGTTCACCGATGCCGAGGTCCAGAAGGACCTGGGCCTGGTGCCGTACGCGATCAACCAGCACGACAACGGCGATGCCTGGGTAGCCACCGCGGACGGCCGCAGGATGGCCCCGCAGGAAATCTCCGCGCAGACCCTGGAGAAGATGAAGAAGACCGCCGAGGCCTACCTGGGCGAGACGGTCACCGAGGCGGTGATCACCGTGCCGGCGTACTTCAACGACAGCCAGCGCCAGGCCACCAAGGATGCCGGCCGCATCGCCGGCCTGGACGTCAAGCGGATCATCAACGAGCCCACCGCCGCGGCCCTGGCCTATGGCCTGGACAAGGCCGGCGGTGACCGCAAGATCGTCGTGTACGACCTGGGCGGCGGCACCTTCGACGTGTCGATCATCGAAATCGCCGAGGTCGATGGCGAGAAGCAGTTCGAGGTGCTGGCCACCAACGGCGACACCTTCCTGGGCGGCGAGGACTTCGACGCGCGCGTCATCGACTACCTGGTCGAGGAGTTCCAGAAGGACCAGGGCATCGACCTGCGCAAGGATCCGCTGGCCCTGCAGCGCCTGAAGGACGCCGCCGAGCGCGCCAAGATCGAGCTGTCGTCCGCGCAGCAGACCGAGGTCAACCTGCCGTACATCACCGCCGATGCCAGCGGCCCCAAGCACCTGGCCATCAAGCTGACCCGGGCCAAGCTGGAAGCCCTGGTCGATGAGCTGGTCAAGCGCTCGATCGAGCCGTGCCGGATCGCGCTGAAGGACGCCGGCCTGCGCGCCAGCGACATCGGCGAGGTGATCCTGGTCGGCGGCCAGACCCGCATGCCCAAGGTGCAGGCGGCCGTGGCCGAGTTCTTCGGCAAGGAGCCGCGCAAGGACGTCAACCCGGACGAGGCCGTGGCCATGGGCGCGGCGATCCAGGGCGGCGTGCTGGCCGGCGACGTCAAGGACGTGCTGCTGCTGGACGTGACCCCGCTGAGCCTGGGCATCGAGACCCTGGGCGGGGTGATGACCAAGATCATCGAGAAGAACACCACCATCCCGACCAAGGCCTCGCAGGTGTTCTCCACCGCCGAGGACAACCAGTCGGCGGTGACCGTGCACGTGCTGCAGGGCGAGCGTGAACAGGCCCGCTTCAACAAGTCGCTGGCCAAGTTCGACCTGACCGGCATCGACTCGGCACCGCGCGGCATGCCGCAGGTGGAAGTGAGCTTCGACATCGACGCCAACGGCATCCTGCACGTGTCGGCCAGGGACAAGAAGACCGGCAAGGAGCAGAAGGTCGAGATCAAGGCCGGCTCGGGCCTGAGCGAGGACGAGATCGCGCGGATGGTGGCCGACGCCGAGGCCAACCGCGAGGAGGACAAGAAGTTCCACGACCTGGTCCAGGCTCGCAACCAGGCCGACGGCCTGGTCCACGCGACCCGCAGCGCGGTGGCCGAGCACGGCAGCAAGGTGCCGGGCGACGTCATCGGCCGGGTCGAGGGCGCGCTGGCCGAGCTGGAGACCGCGCTCAAGGGCGACGACAAGGCCCAGATCGAGGCCAAGGCCAAGGCGGTGGAGGAGGCCGGGCAGTCGCTGTACGCGGCTGCAGCGGCAGCCGGCGCGCAGGCGGATGCCGATGGCGCCGGTGCGGCCCCGGGCGGCGCGCAGGACGACGTGGTCGATGCCGAGTTCACCGAGGTCAAGGACGACAAGAACCGGGATGCGTGATCCGGGGTGACGCGGAAGGGCGGGGCTGCGGCTCCGCCTTTCCGTGTACGGTCCAGGCACGCCTCCCGCGCTGCGGCGCATCCCCACCCCAGAACCACGATCCGGCCAGATGAAACGCGACTACTACGAAGTGCTCGGCGTGCAACGCACCGCCAGCGACGAAGAGCTGAAGAAGGCCTATCGCCGCTGCGCGATGAAGTACCACCCCGACCGCAACCCGGGTGACGCGGCGGCCGAGGCATCCTTCAAGGAATGCAAGGAGGCCTACGAGGTACTGTCCGACGCGGCCAAGCGCCGCGCCTACGACACCCATGGCCATGCCGCGTTCGAGCAGGGCATGGGGGGCGGCAGTGGCGGCCCGGACATGGGCGACATCTTCGGCGACATCTTCGGCACCATCTTCGGTGGCGCCGGCGGCGCGCGCGCGGCACGACGCGGTGCCGACATCGGCTACGTGATGGAGCTGGACCTGGAAGAGGCCGTCGCCGGCACCGAGAAGCGGATCGAGATCCCCACCCTTGCCGAGTGCGACGGATGCCACGGCAGCGGTTCGGAGGATGGCAAGGTCGAAGCTTGCGCGACCTGCGGCGGCCGCGGCCAGGTGCGCTTCCAGCGCGGCATCTTCACCATGCAGCAGGCGTGCCCGGAATGCGGCGGCCGCGGCCAGGTGATCCGCAATCCGTGCAAGGGCTGCCATGGGGCGGGCCGGATCGAGGACGAGAAGGTGCTGTCGGTGAAGATCCCCGCGGGGGTGGACAGCGGCGACCGCATCCGCCTGCAGGGCGAGGGCGAGGCCGGGCCTCCGGGCACGCCGCCTGGCGACCTGTACGTGGAAGTGCGGGTGCGCGAGCACGCGATCTTCCGGCGCGACGGCGATGACCTGCACTGCGAGGTGCCGATCCGCATTTCGCAGGCGGCCCTGGGCGATACGGTCAACGTGCCGACCCTCGACGGCGAGGCGGAGATCCGCGTTCCCGCCGAGACCCAGGCCGGCAAGGTATTCCGCCTGCGCGGCAAGGGCGTGCGCTCGGTGCGCAGCCGCAACCCCGGCGACCTGTACTGCAGGGTGGCGGTGGAGACGCCGGTCAACCTCACCGCCGAGCAGCGCGACCTGCTGGAGAAGTTCGAAGCCACGTTCAGCGGTGACGAAGGCCGCCGGCATTCGCCGCGCTCGGCCACCTTCCTCGATGGGGTGAAATCCTTCTGGGGCCGGATGACCTCGTCCTGACGCCCGCGCACTGGCTGCGCCAGGCCGCGATCAACCGCGCCACGCGCCGGCATCCACCATTGCACCGGTTTCTCCAGGACAGTGGCGGCGATGCCGATGACAGTTCCACCTGAAACGCTGCGCGCCGGCAATGGCACGACGCGCTAGCATGCTCAGCCCCGTGACTTCGCCGAACGCATGAGCCAGACCCTGGAAAGCCGCCTGGTCCACGAGCGCGGCAACCGCCCGTCGGGGCCCACGCCGGTGGACCTGGTGTCGGTGCAGTCGCAGCTGGCCTATGGCCACGCCGGCAACAGCGCCGCTGTCCCGGTGCTGCGCATGCTGGGCGTGCGCGTGGCCGAAGTGCCGACCACGCTGCTCAGCAACACCCCCTTCTATCCGAGCATGCGCGGCAAGGTGCTGCCGGCCGACTGGCTGGCTGATCTGCTGCATGGCCTGGACGAGCGCGCCGTGAGCGCGCGCGCGCGGATGCTGGTGTCGGGCTATTTCGGCAGCGTGGCTAACGGCGAAGCCTTCGCCGACTGGCTGGAGGCCTGCCATGCCGCCGGCACCATGCCGCGCTATCTGCTCGATCCGGTGATCGGCGACACCCATACCGGCGCCTACGTGGAGCCTGGCCTGGAGGACGTGTTTGCGCGCCGGCTGCTGCCGCTGGCGTGGATGGTCACGCCCAATGCATTCGAACTGGAGCGCCTGAGCGGGCATCCGGCGCTGCGCGAGGCCGATGCCCTGGTCGCGGCGCGGATCCTGCTCCAGCGCGGGCCGGAGTGGGTGCTCGCACACAGCGTGGTCGGCGAGGGCCTGGTCGCCCTGCTGGTCGGCCACCACCAGGCATGGAGGTTGTGCTCGCCGCACCTGGACCTGGACGTGGCCGGCACCGGAGACGTGCTGGCCGCGCTGGTGGCCGCGTTCCTGCTGCGTGGCGAGGCACCGCCGCGTGCGGCCGAGCGCGCGCTGGCGGGGGTGCATGCAGCGCTGGAATCGACCCTGGCCCATGGCTGGGAAGAACTGGACGTGCTGGCTGCTCCCGCCGCGGCGCTGGCCGATGGTCCTGCGCGTTTCCCGGCGGTGGCGCTTTGAACGCGGCCGATGCGCGCACGGCTGCCCGGCCGGTGGTCGGCATCGTCGGCAGCGCGGGCGCCTACGGCCGCTGGCTGCGCCGCTTCTTCGAGCAGCGCATGGGCCTGCAGGTGCTCGGCCATGACCCGGCCGACCCGGCCAGCGACCTGCCCGAGGCCTTGCTGGATCGCGCCCAGGTACTGGTGTTCGCCACCCCGATCCGGCACACCCCGGCGTTGATCGCCGACTATGTGGCGCGCTCGGCCGGACGCGAGCGCAGGCGCCTGTGGCTGGACATCACCTCGCTCAAGCAGATGCCGGTGGAGGCGATGCTGGCCTCGCAGGCCGAGGTCGTGGGCCTGCACCCGATGACCGCGCCGTTGAAGACGCCGACCCTGCGCGGCCGGGTGGTGGTGGTGTGCGAGGCGCGCCTGCAGCACTGGCGGCCATGGCTGCACACCTTGCTGGACGCACTGCAGGGCGAATACGTGCACGCCGCGCCGGAGCGCCACGATCGGGTGATGGCGCTGGTGCAGGCCATGGTCCATGCGTCGGCGCTTGGCCAGGCGGGGGTGCTGCGCAGCTTTGCCGACGAACTGGGCGGCCCGTCCGCACTGATGCCGTACCGCTCTATCGGCTTCGAGATGGATGCGGCGGTGATCGCGCGGATCCTCTCGCTCAACCCCGAGATCTACGAGGACATCCAGTTCTGCAACCCGCACACCGGCGAGATGCTCGCGCGCCTGGCCGCGCAGATCGGGCGCCTGCAGCGGCTGGTGGAGCGTGGCGACGAGGCGGCGCGCAGCGAGTTCCGCAGCCATTACCTGGAAGACAACCGCCAGGCCTGGGGCGAGCCGGCGATGGCCGACGGCAGCTACACCTTCGAGCGGGTCGGCTACCTGCTGGCCGACCTGACCGAGACCCGGTGCCTGAGCGTGCACCTGCCGGCCGATCGCCCCGGCTCGCTGCGCAGCCTGCTGAACGTGTTCGAGCAGCACGGGATCAGCCTGACCTCGATCCACTCCTCGCGCACCCCGGCCGGCGAAGTGCACTTCCGGATCGGCTTTGAGGCCGACGCGGACGTGGAAACGCTGCGCGCGGCCGCCAGCCAGATCGACGGCGAGGGGCTGGGCAGGGTTCTCGGAAACCCGTAACCGCTACCGCGCCGCCACTCAGGCCGAGGTCAGTACCAGGGTGCCATCGGCATTGGAAAAGCGCTTGTCCTTGCGGACCAGGCGCTGGCCGTCTGCAAGCTCGTAGCGCAACGAGACTTCGCCGTCGCGCTCGTCGTGGAACTCGATGATCACGTAGGAATTGCCGTCGTCGCCGACGGCCGGGAACTGGCGGAAGGACATGGCGGTCTCCTGGAGAGCGTGCACGGGAACCGATTGTTTCCGTTGCGCGGTAAAAGGACGTTGAATCAGTGTGAAAGTTTGGTGGCGGGCCCCGGGCGGGACCGTACAATGCGCCCCATGCCTACCCAATTCGTCCTGTCCGGGCGCGCCCGGGCGCTGAACAGCTCTGCCATTCGCGAGATCCTCAAGGTCACCGAGCGACCCGAGGTCATCTCGTTTGCCGGCGGGCTGCCGTCGCCGGCCACCTTTCCGGTGGAGCGCATGCGCCAGGCCACCGAAAAGGTGCTGCGCGACGCGCCGCACGCGGCCCTGCAGTACGGGCCCACCGAGGGCTACGGCCCATTGCGCGAGTGGATCGCCGAGCGGCTCAGCCGCCCCGGCGCGCCGATCCCGGCCTCGCGGGTGCTGGTCACCACCGGCTCCCAGCAGGGCCTGGACCTGCTGGGGAAGGTCCTGGTCGACGAGGGCAGCAAGGTGCTGGTGGAAACCCCCAGTTACCTGGGCGCGCTGCAGGCGTTCTCGCTGTTTTCGCCGCGCTTCGAGGCCCTGCCGGGCGATGCGCAGGGTATCGTCACCGATGCGCTGGACGCCGATGGCCTGGCCGGTGCGCGCTTCCTGTACTGCCTGCCCAACTTCCAGAACCCGACCGGGCGCAGGATGCCGCTGGCACGTCGCCAGGCGCTGGTGGCGCTGGCCGCCGAGGCAGGGGTGCCGCTGCTGGAGGACGACCCCTACGGCGAGCTGTCCTACGGCGGAGAAGCCCTGCCGTCGCTGCTGTCGATGAATCCCGACGGCGTGGTGTACATGGGCTCGTTTTCCAAGGTGCTGGCCCCGGGCCTGCGCCTGGGCTACGTGGTGGCACCCGAGCCGGTGTACGCCAAGCTGGTCCAGGCCAAGCAGGCCGCCGACCTGCATACCCCGTCGTTCTCGCAGTACGTGGTCCACGAAGCGGTGCAGGACGGCTTCCTCGACACCCACATCCCCACCATCCGCAGCCTCTACGCACAGCAGTGCGAGCGGATGCTGGCCGCGCTGGCGCGGGAGTTCCCCGCGCAGGCGCGCTGGAACCGTCCCGAGGGCGGCATGTTCATCTGGGTCGAGCTGCCCGAAGGCCTGGACACCGGCGCGCTGCTGGCAGAGGCGGTGGAGCGCAACGTGGCCTTCGTGCCGGGTGCGCCGTTCTATGCGATCGAGCCGCGCACCAACACCCTGCGGCTGTCGTTCGTGACCGTGCCGGGGGAGAAGATCGACGCCGGGGTCAAGGTCCTCGGCGAGCTGCTCAAGGCCGCGATCGCCGCGCTGCCCGGTTGACCCCCGGCGCACGGCGGCGCTGATGCTTGCGGGCCGGCGCGTCCCGCAGGTCGCTCAGGCGCCGGCCATGGCCTGGCCGACCTTGCTTCCGTTGGCACGGCCCAGGCGCTCGCAGAGCCATCGGCCGGTGGCTGCAAGTGCCTCCAGGTCCACGCCGGTGCCGATGCCCATGCCGTGCAGCATGTACACCAGGTCCTCGCTGGCCAGGTTGCCGCTGGCACCGCGCGCATACGGACAGCCGCCGGTGCCGGCCACCGCCGCATCGGCCACACGCACGCCCGCCTCGACGCAGGCGGCCACGTTGGCCAGTGCCTGCCCGTAGGTGTCGTGGAAATGCACCGCCAGGGCCGCGATCGGTACCTCGGCGGCCACTGCCAGCAGCATCTCCCGGGCCCGGCGCGGGGTGCCTACGCCGATGGTGTCGCCCAGCGAGATTTCGTCGCAGCCCAGCGCGTGCAGCCGGCGCGCCACCCGCACCACGTCGGCCAGCGGCACCGCGCCCTGGTAGGGGCAGCCGAGCACGGTGGAGACGTAGCCGCGCACGCGCACGCCGTCGCTGGCGGCACGCGCCATTACCGGGGCGAAGCGTTCGATCGACGCGTCGATGGTGGTGTTGATGTTGCGCTGGACGAAGGCCTCGGATGCGGCTGTGAACACCGCCACCTCGGTGGCGCCGGCGGCGCGGGCGCGCGCATAGCCCTGTTCGTTGGGGACCAGCACCGGATACGACACGCCGGGGAGGCGGGCGATGCCGGCCATCACCTCGGCGGCGTCGGCCAGTTGCGGCACCCAGCGCGGGCTGACGAAACTGGTGGCCTCGATGCTGCGCAGACCGGTGGCCGAGAGCCGGTCCACCAGCGCGATCTTGTCGGCGGTGGCCACCGGCGTGGCCTCGTTCTGCAGCCCGTCGCGGGGCGCAACCTCGACCACGCGCACGAAGTCGCTCACGGCGTGCCGTCCGCATGCGGTGCCGGTGTGACCACGGCCAGCAACGCGTCGGCCTCGACGAAGTCGCCGACGGCCGCGTGCAGTGCCGCCACCGTGCCCGGGTGAGGCGCCTTGATCGCCAGCTCCATTTTCATGGCCTCCATCACCAGCAGCGGCTCGCCGGCCGCCACCACCTGGCCTGGCTGGACCTGGAGCATGGCAATCCTGCCCGGCATCGGTGCCAGTACCCGGCCATCGCCGGTCGCATCGGTGCCGGCGCCGGCCTGCTCCGGCGGCAGCAGGTGCATCCACACGCGCCGCTGGCCGTCGTGCAGTTCCAGCGCCTGGCCGTCGAAGCGCACTGCCAGCCGGCGCGCGCGACCATCGATGCACAGGTCCAGGCGGGTGCCGGTGAGGCGGGCGTGGGTAATGTCCAGCGGCGCGGCGTCGTCGATCGCCAGCTGCCATTGGTTGCCGTGGCCGCGTGCCGCCAGGCTGTGGACGGTCTCACCCACCTGCAGCCGGAGCTGGCGCGCGGCACGGCCATGCAGTCGCCAGCCGTCGGCCAATGCCCACGGCGAATGGGGATCACCGGTGCTGGCGTGGGTGAGGTCCTGCGTGCGCAGCAGCCAGGCCGTGGCGCCGGCGGCGAGCAGCGTGGATTGCGCCGGCGCGCCAGGGTCAAGGAACTCATCCAGGTGCCGGTCCAGGTAGCCGGTGTCGATCCGGCCTTCGACCACGGCCGGGTGCCGTGCCAGTGCCTCCAGGAACGCCAGGTTGGTCTTCGGCCCGGCCACGTGGCACTGGGCCAGTGACTGGCGCAGCAGGGCCAGGGCCTGCGCACGGTCGTCGGCGTGGACGACGAGCTTGGCGATCATCGGGTCGTAGAACACGGTGACCGTGTCGCCGGCCTCGACCCCCGCGTCGATGCGGACCTGTGGCGTGGCGCCGGGCACCTCCAGCGCCCGCAGGTGGCCGGAGGCAGGCAGGAAGCCGGCATCCGGATCCTCCGCGTACAGGCGCACCTCGATGGCATGGCCGCGGCTGCGGATGTCGTCCTGTGTAAGTGGCAACGGCTGGCCGGCGGCCACCCGCAATTGCCATTCCACCAGGTCCAGGCCGGTGACCATCTCGGTGACCGGATGTTCGACCTGCAGCCGGGTGTTGATCTCCATGAAGTAGAACGTGCCGTCGGCATCGACGATGAACTCCACGGTGCCGGCGTTGACGTAGTCGATCGCGCGCGCGGCATCCACTGCGGCCCGGGCCATGGCCTGGCGCAGCGGCGCGGTAGGGTAGGGCGAGGGCGATTCCTCCAGCACCTTCTGGTAACGCCGCTGGGCCGAGCACTCGCGCTCGCCCAGGTGGACCAGGTTGCCGTGGCTGTCGCCGAACACCTGCACTTCGATATGCCGCGGCCGGGGCAGGTAGCGCTCCAGCAACACCCGGTCGCGACCGAAGGCGTTGCGCGCTTCGCGCCGGCAGCTCTCCAATGCCTCGGCGAAGGCCCCGGCGCGATGGACCACGCGCATGCCCTTGCCGCCGCCGCCGTGGGCGGCCTTGATCATCAGCGGGAAGCCGGTGCGCGCGGCCTCGTGCGCAAGCGTGTCCGGCGCCTGGTCCTCGCCGGTGTAGCCGGGCACCACCGGTACCCCCGCCTGCGCCATCAGTTGCTTGGCCCCGGCCTTGCTGCCCATGCGCCGCATCGAGCCCGGGCGCGGACCGATGAAGACCAGCCCGGCCGCCTCCACCGCCTCGGCGAAATCCGCGTTCTCCGACAGGAAGCCGTAGCCCGGGTGGATCGCCTGTGCGCCGCTGTGCAATGCCGCGGCGATCACCGCATCGCCGCGCAGGTAGCTGTCGGCCGGGGCCGCGCCGCCGATGCAGCGGGCCTGGTCGGCCATGCGCACGTGCAGGGCGCCGGCATCGGCTTCGGAGTACACCGCCACCGTGGCGATGCCCAGCCGGCGGCAGGTGCGGATCACGCGGCAGGCAATTTCGCCGCGGTTGGCGACCAGCACCGTGTGGAACAGGCCAGGCCGTGCCATGGCATCCGCCGCCGCCGTCATGCCTGGCCGCCGGGTCCGGTGCCGCCGTCGATGTCCGGATCGGCCCATGCCGGCGTGCGCTTTTCCAGGAAGGCGCCCAGCCCTTCCTGGCCCTCGGCCGATACCCGCAGCCGCGCGATCAGCGCGGCGTTGCTGCGGTCCCGGGCATCGGCATCGAGGTCATCGCCGGCGGCGCGGATCAGCGCCTTGGCAGCGGCGGTCGCCGCGGGCGCGGCGCGGCCGAGCAGGGCCAGTTGCGCGTCCACCGCCGCGTCCAGCGCGTCGGCCGGCACCACCCGGTGCAGCAGGCCCAGTTGCAGCGCGGTATCGGCGTCGAACGACTCGCCGGTGGTGAACCAGCGCCGCGCCTGGCGTGCGCCGATGGCATCCACCACGTAGGGCGAGATCACCGCCGGCAGCAGCCCCAGGCGGACCTCGGTGAGGCCGAACCGCGCCTGTGGCGTGCCGATGGCGATGTCGCAGCAGGCCACCAGGCCCACGCCGCCGCCGAAGGCCGGGCCGTGGACCTTGGCGATGGTCGGCTTGGGCAAGGTATCCAGGGTGCGCATCAGCCGGGCCAGTTGCAGCGCGTCCTCGCGGTTGGCCGTCTCGCTGGCCTGCGCCATGTCGCGCATCCACTGCAGGTCGGCGCCGGCCGAGAACGACGGGCCCAGGCCGCACAGCACCACCGCGCGCAGGCCCGTGTCCGTGGCCGCGGCGTCAAGGGCGCCGGTCAGCGCGGCGATCAATGCCGGATCGAACGCGTTGTGCACCTGCGGGCGGTTCATCCGCAGGTGCAGGACGGCGCCTGCGCGTTCGATCAGCAGCGGTTCCGGCATGGGGCACCCGGGCAAGGGGTAGGTGCGTCGATCATAGCCGCGGCCCAGCCTGCGACCATGACGCAACGCGGCGTTGCACCTGGCCGGAGCCGGGCCGGGCGGTGGGCGCGATGCTACAATTGAGAACAATTCTTGATAATAGATCGCCGTGACGCTGACCGACTCTCCGCCGCGCACCCCCGTGCTGGTCCTGTCCGTGGAGGACGCCCACCCCGGCGACCCCATCGCCCGACGCCTGCGTGAACTGGGCTTCGTTGCCGGCGAGGAAGTGAGGATCGTGGCCCGCGGGCCGTTCGGTGCCGAGCCGCTGCTGGTGCAGGTGGGCTACACCCGTTTCGCGCTGCGCCGGGCGGAGGCTGCGCGGGTCCTGGTCACCCCGGTGCAGCCGGCGGCGCAGCCATCGGTCCCGGTGCAGGATCACGCGCCGGCACCGGTGGAGGAGCGGGAGGTATCGGCATGAACGCACGCGCCGAACCGCTGCGCCTGGCCCTGCTGGGCAATCCCAATTGCGGCAAGACCGCGCTGTTCAACCAGCTCACCGGCAGCCGCCAGAAGGTGGCCAACTACGCCGGGGTGACGGTGGAGCGCAAGGAAGGCCGCCTGCGCGGTCCATCCGGGCGCCAGTACGCGGTGCTCGATCTCCCCGGTGCCTACAGCCTCAGCCCGGCCAGCCTGGACGAGGCGATCACCCGCGACCTGTGCCGCGGCTTCTATCCGGGCGAAGCCGCACCGGACCTGCTGGTGTGCGTGGTGGATGCCACCAACCTGCGCCTGCACCTGCGCTTCTTGCTGGAAGTGCTGCAGATGGGCAAGCCGGTGATCGTGGCCCTGAACATGAGCGACGCGGCGCGCCGGCGCGGCATCCAGATCGACCGCGCTGCACTTGAACGCGAGCTGGGCGTGTCGGTGGTGGAGACGGTGGCGGTGCGCCACCACGGCGCCCGTGCACTGGTCGAGCGCATCGACGAACTGGCCGCGCAGCCGCGCCTGCCGCAGGTCACGCTGGCCGAGGGCGCCGACCTCCACGCCGAGACCCGGCGCCTGCTGGATGCCGCGGTGCGCATGCCGGCGCGCACCGCGCACATCGATGACCTGCTGGACCGCTGGCTGCTGCATCCGCTGTTCGGGTTGCTGACCCTGGCGCTGGTGATGTTCCTGATCTTCCAGGCGGTCTATGCCTGGGCCACTCCGGTGATGGACCTGATCGAAGCCGGCACCGGTGCGCTGGGCGAGTGGGTGGGCGGCAGCCTGTCCGAGGGCCCGCTGGCCAGCCTGCTGGTGGATGGCATCATCGCCGGCCTGGGCGGGGTCATCGTGTTCCTGCCGCAGATCCTGATCCTGTTCGCCTTCATCCTGGCGCTGGAGGAATCGGGCTACCTGCCGCGCGCGGCGTTCCTGCTGGACCGGATGATGGCCGGCGCCGGCCTGTCCGGCCGCTCGTTCATCCCGCTGCTGTCCAGCTTCGCCTGCGCCATCCCGGGGATCATGGCCACCCGCAGCATCCAGGACCCGCGCGACCGTCTGGCCACCATCCTGGTGGCGCCGCTGATGACCTGCTCGGCGCGGCTGCCGGTGTACGCGCTGCTGATCGGTGCATTCATCCCCGCACGCGAGGTCGCGCTGGGCTTCAACCTGCAGGGGCTGGTGCTGTTCGGCCTGTACATGGCCGGCATCCTCAGCGCGCTGGCGGTGTCGTGGGTGATGAAGAAGTGGCGCCGCGACAAGGGCGAGCATCCGCTGATGCTGGAACTGCCGTCCTACCGCGTGCCGCACCCGCGCGACCTGCTGATCGGCCTGGGCGAGCGCGGCATGATCTTCCTCAAGCGCGTGGGCGGGATCATCTTCGCGCTGACGGTGCTGCTGTGGGTGCTGCTGTCGTTTCCGGCCGCGCCGCCGGATGCGACGATGCCGGCGATCGACTACAGCCTGGCCGGGCGCATCGGCCACTCCATGACGGCCCTGTTCGCGCCGCTGGGTTTCAACTGGCAGATCTGCATCGCGCTGATCCCGGGCCTGGCCGCGCGCGAAGTGGCCGTGTCCTCGCTGGCCACCGTGTACGCGCTGTCGGCCGTCGACGACGAGGCCGCCACCCAGGCGCTCACCCCGCTGATCTCGGACGGTTGGTCGCTGGCCACCGGCCTGTCGCTGCTGGTGTGGTTCATCTACGCGCCGCAGTGCATCGCCACCTGGGCGGCAATCAAGCGCGAGACCGGCTCGTGGAAGACCATGGCCATCGCCGCCGGTTACCTGTTCGTGCTGGCCTACCTGGCCTCGCTGCTGACCTACCAGGTCGCGGTGCGCCTGGGCGCGGACTAGGGCGCGATGGAGGCGGCGGCCATGCACTTGCCCCTGTGGTTGCAGTATCTGCTGGTGGGCCTGGTTGTGGCGCTGGCGCTGTGGGTATTCGTCCGCAAGCAGTTCCCGGGTAGCCTGCGCCGGTTACGCATGGCCGTGGCCACGCCGCTGGTGCGCGACGGCCGCCCGGCCTGGATGCGTGCGCTGGCGCGACGCATCGCACCGCCGGGTAGCGGTGGTGGTTCGTCGTGCGGCGGATGCAACGGCTGCAACTAGCGGACGCTGTGATCAGCGCTGCCGGGAGACCAGGATGGCGATGGAGCCAATCATCAAAGCGCCGAGGAACACCTTGTAGGAACCGGCCACGGCCCCGAAGCCGCACAACAGCGCCACATACGAGGCAGCCTGGGTCAAGCGGTTGCCGCTTGCTGCCACCAGCGGGATACGCTGCGTCCGGGCATACAGGGCATCGAACAGCAGCAGGCCGAGTGGGCCCATCGCTGGACCGAACACGTAGGGCGACAGGATGTATCCATCCAAGTGCAGCCCGGAGTGGATCATGAACCCACCCAGGACGAAGCGCACCGCGGTGAACTTCAGCCGCCAGACCAGCAACGCCGCGGTGATGGAAATGGCCGCCACCAAGGGAGCGGCCACGTTTCCCGTCAGACCGGAGCCATGAAGCTGGCTGGCCCGAGCCATGCTGGGGCCCAGAAGCAGGCTGACCAGAGCCAGGCTCGCCGGGAGCTGGGACAGGAACCAGCGATTGGATTCCTGGCCGCGTCGTATCAGGTATTGCAACCAGCCGTATCCGTGCCAGGCCAAAAGTGCGCCCGTGGTGACGGCGGGGACCAGCAGGTATAGCTGCCATGAAGTATCGCCGAGGCTGAGCAGGGCCAGGGGCGCTCCCCAGGCAAGGCCCATCGTCAGCGCTGCCAGCGCGACGGTCGCCCAGCGCCAGACACCCCAGTAGTCCGGGCGTGCCAGCGAGGTGAAGAGTCGCATCTGTGCAGCATCCAGCTCGGCGGGCCAATAGCCCAGTCCATGCTGCAGGCGCATGCCGAGCCTAGTGGCGCGTTCTGGGATGCATGGTACGCAGGCCAGTAGCAAGCTCCGTGGTCCCAGCTTGCGCTTGAATTGCTGGATCAGCAGGGGATTGTGCTCGCCAAAAGCGGTGGTGTTCCCGCGTCGAATCGCGTTTCTTGCCTCGATCTTCTGCTGGAAATGCATCCCTTGCCGGATGTCGAAGAACGCGAACAGGGCATCCAGGCAGTGGTTAGGCAGTGTGATCGTGTCGTCGGTTTCCAGCCGCGATACCAGCAGTCTGGCCACCGCCCGTTGGTGGGCCAGCGAATACAGCGGCTCATAGGTCCGCAACCAGGATGTGGGGGCCTGCAGGGACGGGAGTGTCCGCAGGATCGTGTCGAGCGTGTCTGCCGGGTCCTCATGGATCAGAGGTGGTGCCGCCGGCACCTGTGTCGGCGCACCGGCGGCAAGCGGTGCGGGTTGCACCTGCGATTGCGACGGAACGTCCCGCGGGCCGACGCTCGCCGGCCCGACTTCTGCCTCGGATTCCGCATTCAAGGGGTCGAGGACTTCCGGCGATCCCGCCAGATCGGCACGTAGCCGGCAGAAATGCAGTGCCGCCTGGTATGCCTCGTTCAATCGCTGGAAGCTGGCGGGATCGTCATCCGGGCGGGTGGCACGCAGCTGTTTGGCATAGGCGCGTTTGACCTGGGCCTCGTCGGCGTCCCCGTCCAGGCCGAGCAGAGCGAACGGACTGATCATGCCTGCGCTTCGATCCGGTCGAGCATCTCGGTGAAACCGGTCCGGTGCTCTCGGATCAGGGACGGTTCCTGGCTTTCCAGTACCTGGCGGAAGCGCAGCAGCGCCTGCTGCAGATCCTGGCGGGCCCACAGTACCTCGGCGTAAAGCCGCTCGGCGCGGGCCAGCAGGGCCACGTTCTCCTGCTGGTCGCGCGGGTGCACCTTCAGTGCGGCGAGGGCGGCCAGCCGTTCGCGCACCTGCGCCGGATCGAGCACGCCCGGGTTCTGTTCCAGCACCAGTTCCTGGAGAAGGCCGTTGGTCACCACCAGCGCCTCGACCTGCAGCAGGCCGTTGATGTCGTAGGTAAAGCGGATATCGACCGGGTTCTCGTCCGACTTCAGCCGCGGCACCTTGACCGTGATGCGGCCGAGGTGGACGTTGTGCTCTACCCGCGGACTCTCGCCCTGGTAGATGTGGAAGGTCACGTCCTGCTGGTAGTCGCGCAGCGGCTGGTAGCGGCGCACGCGGCTGACCGGGACGGTGGAATTGCGCTCGATGATCGGGGAAAAGACCCCGTGCACGATCGTGCCGTCCTCCAGTTGCTCGCCGGTGCCCACGCCCAGCGTGTGCGGGCACACGTCGGTGAGGATGATCTCCTCCAGTGTCTGGTCGCGCGCCTTCATCCCCGAGGCCACCACCGCGCCCAGGGCCACGGTCTCGTCCGGGTTGATATGCCGCAGTGGCAGCCGGCCGAACATGCGCGAGACCAGCCGCGCGGCCAGCGGCATGCGCGAGGCGCCACCGACCAGCACGATCTCGTCCAGTTGCTCGGGCATGAGCCGCGCGTCGCGCATCGCCCGCTCCAGCGGTGCGCGCAAGCGCTGCACCAAGGGCTCGCAGGCCCGGGCGAAGCGGGCCTCGTCGATGGCCCATTCGTGCTCGTGACCGCCGAGCTGCAGCCGCATGCGGGCCTCGCCCCCGGCCTGGGACAACTCGCGCTTGAGAAGTTCCAGGCGCCGTCGCAGTTGGGCCGACTCGGTCGGCGCCAGGTCGCGTGCGGTGATGCTGAGCTCGTGCAGGCAACAGTTGACCAGCACCTCCAGGAAATCATCGCCACCCAGGTAGTTGTCGCCAGCGCTGGCATGGACCTCCATCACGCCCTCGAACATCTCCAGGATGGACACGTCGAAGGTCCCGCCGCCCAGGTCGAACACCAGGAAGCGGCCACCACGCTCGCGCTGCTGCAGGCCGTAGGCCAGCGCCGCGGCGGTGGGCTCGTTGACCAGGCGTTCGACCCGGATGCCGGCCAGCTCGCCGGCGATCCGGGTGGCCTTGCGCTGGGCGTCGCCGAAATAGGCCGGCACGCTGATCACTGCCTCCTCGACCTTGCTGCCGAAGTGGTTCTCGGCATCGGCCAGCAGTGAGCGCAGGACCAGCGCCGACAGCTCCTCGGGGCGGAACGCATGGTTGCCTAGCCGGGTCACCCGGTCGGTGCCCATCCAGCGCTTGAAGCCGGCCACACCCGTCTCGGGCCGTGCCACCAGGCGGTCGGCGGCGGCGCGGCCGACCAGGATGGTGCCGTCATCGTCCACGGCCACTACGCTGGGAGTGAGCAGCTCGCCCAGGGCGTTGGCCGCCAGTACCGGACCTTCCTTGGCATAGAGGCCCACCAGCGAATGGGTGGTGCCCAGATCGATTCCCGCGATCATCCAGCGCTCCGGCCGGTTGTGTCCCCAACGCGATTCTAGCCGCGTGCATCCTTTGCAGGGGCAACCATGCCTGCAGCCGTCGCGGCGCCTGGCGAGCGGTTCACAGAGCCCTCAGGCCAGGCAGGGCAAGCCGGGCCAAACCCGCCATGACGGCGATGGCGACGATGGGGGCGTGGGCGTCGAGGTCGACGACGGCAAAGCTGAACACCAGCGCCGCGCAGGCAACCACCAAGGCTGCCGGGGAAGGAAGGCTGGCTGCCGCGGCTACCGGGATGCACCTTGCCCGGGCGCTGAGGATGTCCAAGGCCAGCAGTGCGATCGGCGCAGCGGCTGCGCCGGCCACCAATGACGACAGGAGTGGGCCGCCCGCGTAATGGGAGTGGAGCATGTATGCGCTGGCCCCGAAGCAGGATGCGATGAAGGCCCGGCGCCAGACCAGGAGGCATCCGACCACTGCCAGCGCGATCGACACCGGGTTGCCGGCACCGGCGACGGGCTCGAGCAGAAGTGCCGCCGCCGCCAGTTCCGCCGGCAGTTGCGCCAGCCAGCTGCGGCCCTGGGACTGGCCGATCCTGACGAGGTGCTGCAGCCATGCGAAAACATGCCAGGCAAGGAAGAGGCTGGCAGGTATGAACAGGGACGTCGCGGCAGGCAGCAGGTACCCGTATCTATGGTGGCCGGTGGCCAAGGAGGACAGCGCGAACACTGCCAGTCCCGCCACTCCCACCTGCACGGCAAGCGTGGCCCACCGCCACCGTCCCCAGTAGTCCGGCCGCGCCAGCCTGCAAAGCAGGCTCATCTGCCCGGCGTCCAGAGCGGTGGGCCAATGGCCGAGCGCGTGTTGCAGCCTCATTCCCAGTCGCTGCGCACGCCCGGGCAGCCCTGGGATGCTGGCCAGCAGCACGCTGCGCGGGCCGGGGCGGCGCTTCAATTGCCGGATCAGGCTGGGGTGGGGTTCGCCATAGGCTGAGGTGCACTCATGCTTGATCGCCCACCTGGCCTGCACGATGCGCTGCAGGCGGTCGACGTCCCGTATGTCGAAGAAGCTGCACAGCACATCCAGGCAAGGTGCCGGAATGCTCAGCTCATGATCCCCTTCAAAACGCGATGCCAGCAGCGTGGCGACCTCCTGTTTATGGCTGATCAGATATAGAGGCTCGTGCATTTCCAGCCATTCGCCCAGTATCTGCGCCTGGATCGGGAACAGGTGCTCCAGATCGATGCCGTAGCAGTCGGCCTGTTCCAGAATGAGTTCGAGGGTCGTTGCAGGGCTTTCCGGTTCCGGGGGCGGTGGCGGGAGGGAACAGATGGCAGCGGGAGGCGTCGGCACCGGAGTGCTTCCTCCTGCGCCGGGGGTGTCGTGACCGGGCTGCGCAGGCGCGTGGCCGGCAGGTGCGGGCGTACGGCTGGGCCGGCCCCCGTCTGCTGCCTGCACGGACCGGACTTCCGCCCCGTGCAACCGGCAGCGCTGCAGCGCGATCCGGTAGACCTCGTTCAGGCGCTGGAAGCCGACCGGGTCGTCGTCCGGGCGCGTGTGCCGCAATCGCGCCGCGTAGGCGCGCCGGACCTCGGCTTCGGTGGCCTCCGGGCCAAGGCCAAGCCATTCAAACGGGTCGTCCATGTGGATGCTGCCGCGATCTATGCCTTCGTCCATCCAGCGATCCTGCCGGTTCCCGGTGGATGTCCGCCGCTCCTATCGGTGCGGGTTCACTGTGGGGGCAACCACACCTTGTACTGCCCGCTGCAGTGGAGCAGGGCCATCATGTACAGCATGCCGTCGTAATAGCGGTGGTGGCCTTCCGGCACCGGCTGCTCCCACAACGCGCGCACGAACTCCAGGCGTCGCGGATGATCGGCGGCCAGCGAGGCGACCGCGTTCATCGACACCAGGCCGGTGGTCTGGCCGCCACCCAGCGGCTTGCCATCCAGGGTGTACAGGCTGACGTAGTCATCCAGGCCCTGGTCCTGGAAGAACGCCTGGATGCGGTTGCTCAACTCCACCTGGCGCGGGTCGGCGCGCCACCACGACCAGTCCATCGACCAGTTCATCGCGGTGCGCCAGGCGTCGTAGCGGAAGTCGGCCGATTCCGGGCGCCACGGCGCCGCCCACGCAGTGCCGTCGAAGTTGCCGTAGTCCGGCGTCAGCCCGGTGTGCGGGTGCGTGGCACGCACGAAGTAGTCGCGGCTGACCTGTGCGGCCTCCCGCCAGAACGCGCGGTCGGCCTGCGGCCCCACCCGCGCCCACACCTCGTAGAAGGCGGGCAGGTGGTAGGAGGCGTCGGTGTGCGCGGCGTTGGGCAGGTCCGGGGTGAAGCGGATCATCTTCGCGTCGCGGTCGAACAGGTTCACCGCGGTGGCGTCGGCCGCGCTCACCGTTGCACCGGTGATCTGCTCGCGGTGCAGGATGTCGGTGAGGATGCGGTCGGCATGTGCCTTGTACGCGTAGATGCCCTCGCCATCGCCCCAGCGCGCGGAGGCGAAGTACAGCGCGGTGATGAAGTACTCCTCGCCGTCCGGAGCCGGCATCTGGTCGATGGCGGTGCCGTCGGTCTTCACCGACCACGCGAAGTAGCCGTGCGCCGGATGCGTTGGATCCTGGTGGTACATGTGGGTCATGGCCCAGTTCCAGATGGCGTCGAACTCCGCCTTCCGGTCCAGTTGCACCGCGATCATCATCCCGTAGGACATGCCTTCGGAGCGCACGTCGTTGCTGTTGACGTCGTGGATGTAGGCCATCGGGCCGTACTGGTTGCTGCCCGAGACGTAATAGACCGTCTGGTCGTCGGGATCACCGTGGAACAGCTGCTGGAACGCACCCTCGACCTTGGCCTGCACGTCCGCAGGCGCGAGGCCAGCCTCGGCGAACAGGTCCGGATAGACCCCGCTGGCCACGGCGCCGATGGCCTCGGCGGCCGCTTCGGTGGTTGCCGCCGCATCGGCCGGCGGCGTCGTGGCGCTGCAGCCACACACGACGGCCAGGGCGACCAGGATGCCGGGGAGGAAACGCAAACGACCGTGCGACATGGATTTCCTGCAACGTTTGACCTGAGCCGGGGGACGTTAGCAGAAGCGGCGCCGGTTTTGGCTAGCGCCCGCCTGCCACGTCCAGCAGGCTGCCGGTGGTGAACGAGGCTTCATCCGAAAGCAGCCACAGGATGGCGCGCGCCACTTCCTCGGCATGGCCGCCGCGGCGCATGGGGACCGTGGCCTTGACCCGGTCCACCCGGCCCGGTTCGCCGCCGCTGGCATGCATGCCGGTGTGGATGAAGCCCGGGCGCACGCCGTTGACCCGGATGCCTTCCTGGGCCACCTCGGAGGCCAGCCCGATCGTGAGCGTGTCCAGCGCGCCCTTGGAGGCGGCGTAGTCCACGTACTCGCCCGGCGAGCCGGTCCGCGCCGCAACGGACGAGACATTGACGATGGCTCCGCCGGCCCCGCCATGGCGCGTGGACATGCGGCGCACCGCCTGCTGGCAACACAGCAGCGGGCCGAGCAGGTTGGTGGCGAAGACCCGCTGCACCCGCGCCGGGTCCATGTCCTCCAGGCGCATCTGGGTCTCGAGCACGCCGGCATTGTTGACCAGTGCATCAAGGCGGCCGAAACGCTGGTCGACCGCGCCGAACAGCGCGGCCACCTCCGCCGGGCTGGAGACATCGGCCTGTACCGCCACGACCATGCCCCCGGCGGTCGCGATGTCGGCCGCCACGGCCTGCACGGCGGCTGCATCGGACCGGTAGTTGAGCACGACCGCATAGCCGCGCGCGGCCGCCAGCCTGGCCGTGGCCGCCCCGATACCGCGGCTGGCGCCGGTGACCAGCAGCACGCGTCCCGTATCCATCTGCATCTCCTTGCCCGGCTACATCCGGAACACGCCGAAGCGTGCCGGCTCGAGCGGTGCATTGAGCGAGGCCGACAAGGCCAGTCCAAGCACCCGCCGGGTGTCGGCCGGGTCGATGATGCCGTCGTCCCACAGCCGCGCGGTGGCGTACCACGGACTGCCCTGGTGTTCGTACTGTTCGCGCACCGGGGCCTTGAACGCATCTTCCTCGTCCGTGTTCCACTGCCCGCCGGCCGCCTCGATGGCATCGCGCCGCACCGTCGCCAGCACGCTGGCGGCCTGCTCGCCGCCCATCACGCTGATCCGTGCGTTCGGCCACATCCACAGGAAGCGGGCCCCGTAGGCACGCCCGCACATGGCGTAGTTGCCGGCGCCGAAGCTGCCGCCGATCACCACGGTGAACTTGGGCACCGACGAGCAGGCCACGGCGGTGACCATCTTCGCCCCGTCCTTGGCGATGCCCGCGTTCTCGTACCGGCGGCCGACCATGAAGCCGGTGATGTTCTGCAGGAACAGCAGCGGGATTCCGCGCTGGTTGCACAGCTGGATGAAGTGCGCGCCCTTGAGCGCACTCTCCGAGAACAGGATGCCGTTGTTGGCGACGATGCCCACCGGGTAGCCGTGCAGGTGGGCGAAGCCGGTGACCAGGGTCTTGCCGTAGCGCGCCTTGAACTCGTCGAACTCGCTGCCGTCGACCAGGCGCGCGATCACCTCGCGCACGTCGTACGGCCGGCGCGTGTCGGGCGGGATGATTCCGTACAGGTCCTGCGCCGGGTACAGCGGCTCGGCCGGCGCGCGCGTGGCCACCGCCACGGACTTGCTGCGGTTGAGGTGGCCGACGATGCCGCGCGCGATCCGCAACGCATGCGCGTCATCCTCTGCGTAGTGGTCGGCCACGCCGGATACGGCGGTATGCACGTCGGCGCCGCCCAGCGCCTGCGCATCCACCACCTCGCCGGTGGCCGCCTTCACCAGCGGCGGGCCGCCCAGGAAGATGGTGCCGTGCTCGCGCACGATGATGCTCTCGTCGCACATCGCCGGCACGTAGGCGCCGCCGGCGGTGCAGCTGCCCATGACCACCGCGACCTGCGGGATGTTGTCCGCGCTCATCCGTGCCTGGTTGTAGAAGATCCGGCCGAAGTGGTCGCGGTCCGGGAACACCTCGTCCTGCAGCGGCAGGAACGCGCCACCGGAGTCGACCAGGTAGATGCAGGGCAGGTGGTTTTCGCGCGCGATTTCCTGTGCACGCAGGTGTTTTTTCACCGTCATCGGGAAGTAGGTGCCGCCCTTGACCGTGGCGTCGTTGGCCACCACGACCACCTGCTGGCCGCACACCGATCCGATCCCGCACACCAGGCCTGCCGCCGGTGCGGCGCCGTCGTACATGTCCTCGGCCGCCAGCGGCGCGATTTCCAGGAACGGCGAACCGGGGTCGAGCAGGGCATCGATGCGCTCGCGCGGCAGCAGCTTGCCGCGGGCGACGTGACGGTCGCGGGCCTTGTCGCCACCGCCATCGGCAGCGCGGCGCAGGCGCCGCTGCAACTCCGCGGCCAGTGCACGGTGATGCTCGGCGTGGGCCGCGAATTCGGTCGAACGGGTATCGATCTGGCTGCGTAGGGCAGGCATGGTGCTCCCGGCGTGCGTCGGCCGGTCGAGCATACGGCAGATGCGCGCCGGTGCACGCCGGGCGGTGCATCAGGGTCGCGCCATCGCACCTCGAAAAGATGCGCCGTCACGGTGCACGGCGCATCGGGGCGGGGACCTGTGCCTGCGAAGGCCGGCGCCTGCGATCAGCGCCTGCGATCAGCGCGCGCCGGTCAGTCGTTGCGGGCGTTGCGCTCGGCCCTTTCGGCCATCTCGCGCGCCTGTTCGGCGGTGGTTTCGGCCGCATCGGCGGTGGCATCGGCCGCCCGCGCGGCGGCATCGCGGCTGGCGTCGCCTGCGCGCTCGGCCGCATCACGGCTGGCCTCGGCGGCGCGGTCCAGGGCGCGTTCGCCCTCGGCGGCGGCAACCTGGGCCTGCGCCTGGGCAGCGTCACCGGCCTCGCGCGCCGCATCCACGGCCGAGGCGGCGGCGCGTTCGGTGGCCGCTGCCGTGTGGTCGGCGGCAGCCGCCGCATGCTCGGCAGCCGCCGCGGCTTCCTGTTTGGCCTGTTCGCCGGCAGGGCGGTTGCAGGCGGTCAGCAGCGGCAGGACCAGCGCGGTGGCAAGCACAAGAGGGAAGCGGTTCATGGCAATGCTCCGGATCGTGACGGGAAGGCGCCCATGCAGGCGTGCGCCAAGCATCCACGGCGGGTGTTCAGCGTGCCGTGAAGCCGGCCGTGCGGCCGTCGCCGGGGGACATGAAGCACCGCGCCTGGGCCACGCAGCACCCGTGCGCACGGGAACGCCTGAGGGCGGCCATGCGTCGTGCAGGCGTGTCGGGGATGGAGGCCTGGGTCGGAATTGAACCGGCGTACGCGGATTTGCAGTCCGCTGCATAACCACTCTGCCACCAGGCCGGTGACCCGCCGGGGCGCAAGGCGCCTGGTCCGGCAAAACAAAGCCCCGCTGCCGGGGCTGTGTGACTGCGGTGCCATGCCCGGGTCTGGCCGGTGGCACCAGGGCCACGCCGTCTCCAGGACGGTGCGACACCTGCAGTGGCGGGCATTATGGCCCACTGACGCTGGCGCTGACAATATCCGTTTTGTTGCGCATTCAATGATTTGCCACGTTGCCCAGGCAGCGGGCGGCCGCGGAGCGCGTTGCCCGCGGGTTGATCCAGTGCACGGAGATTTCAGCGGGCGGGTGCCGGTCCGGTCGAGTGGCGGATCTGCAACTGGTAGGCCACACGCACCATGTGTGCGGGCTCGTGGCCGCCCAGGGCGTTGAGCAGTTGCTGGGCGGCGATGCGCCCCATCTCGCGGCTGGGTTGGCGCACCGTGCTCAAGCTGGGCCACACCTGGCGCGACATCGGGGTGTCGTCGAAGCCGAACACGGACAGTTGCCCGGGGACGTCCAGGTCGCGTGCGGCCGCTTCATACAGCACGCCGCAGGCGGTGTCGTCGTTGGCACCGAAGATCGCGGTGGGCGGGTCGTCCATGTCCAGCAGCCGGCGTGCGCCGGTGATGCCGGACTCGAACGAGAATTCGCCTTCGACCACCAGGTCCGGATCGGCCACGATCCCGGCCCGGCGCAATCCATCCAGGTAGCCGGCCAGGCGCCAGACGCGCGCGGCATGGCTGCGGTGGCCGGTGATGTGGCCGATGCGCCGGTGGCCCAGCGAGGCCACGTGGGCGGTGATGTCGGCCGCTGCCGCCCGCTCGTCCAGGGTGGCGCCGATGCCCGCGTTGTCGCGCTTGGCCGAAATGGTGGCATGGCGCACGGACAACTCGCGCAGGCGTCGCAGCAGCGGCCCGTCGTCGGTCAGCGGCGGGGTCAGCACCAGGCCGTCGGGGCGGTACTGGGCGATCAGCGCCTCGATCGACTCGACGTGGCCGCGGTGGCTGAAGTCGATTGGTCGCAGGGTCAGCCCGTAATGGGCGGTTTCGCAGGCCGAGAGCACGCCCTCGATCACTTCCATGACGTAGTTCGGGGACGGGTTGTCGTACAGCAGCGAGACCAGGTACGAGCGGCGGCCGGCCAGGCTGCGGGCCGAGGAATTGGGCCGGTACTTGAGCTGGCGCGCGGCTTCCTCGACCTTGTCGCGGGTTTCCTCGCGCACGTTGGGCTCGCGGTTGAACACGCGCGAGACGGTCTTGATCGACACCCCCGCCGCCGCGGCGACGTCCTCGATTCTGGCGCGCATGGCTGGATTCTCCCTGCCGGCCGTATGCCCCCGGGCCGCCGGCATTCTAGCAACGCGGCGTGTGCGACCGCAGGCGCACTGGTGGCACAATGGCCCGGCACCGCCCGAGTGGTGAAACCGGTAGACACAAGGGACTTGAACAATTTGAGCCTCCGGGGGGAAACGCCCGGAGTGAACCCCGTCAAAGTCGGCGAACGCCCTGGATGCTGCGGCATCCGCGCCAACGCCGAGCCAAGCCCGGCCCACGGCCCGGGAAGGTGTAGAGAGCAGACGGCGGGCACCTTCGGCTGCAAGGCCATGGTGAAGGCGTGCTCCAGACCACGAACGCCCAGGCGGCACCGGGCGGCGGCGAAAGCCGAAGTGGCAAGAAAATCCCTCGCCGCAAGGCATGCCGGTTCGAGTCCGGCCTCGGGCACCAACCCAGCGCGTTTCCCGCACTCCGGCATGGCCTGCCGGCAGCGCGGCCGGAAGCCGGTGCCCCGACCCCGGCTAGACTGCCCGGCATACCTGGTCCGGGAGGATCCATGAGCCGTTACCTCGCCTACGTTGCCAGCTGGCTGGTGCTGGCCTGTTCGCTGCTGCTGGCCGGCCGCTGGCCGCAGTGGGGCTGGCTCGCTGCGGTGGCCGGCGCGCTGGTGGTCGTGGGAACGTGGGACATGTTGCAGCGGCGCAGCACCTTGCGGCGCAACTATCCGATCCTGGCGCATTTCCGTTACGGGCTGGAATCGGTGGGCCCGGAAGTACGCCAGTACTTCATCGAAAGCGACACCGCCGAGGCCCCGTTCTCGCGCCAGCAGCGCTCGCTGGTGTACCGCCGCGCCAAGGGCGTGATGGATGTGGTCCCGTTCGGCACGCTGCAGGACATCTACGCGGTGGACTACGAATGGATCAACCATTCGCTTGCGCCAACCGAGGTGGACAGCCATGACTTCAGGGTGGTGGTCGGCGCCGGTACCGCCCAGCCCTATGCGGCCAGCGTGTTCAACATCTCGGCGATGAGTTTCGGTTCGCTGTCGGCCAACGCCGTGCGTGCGCTCAACGAAGGCGCGCGTCGCGGCGGCTTCTACCACGACACTGGCGAGGGTTCGATTTCCGCGTACCACATGGAACATGGCGGCGACCTGGTCTGGGAAATCGGCTCGGGCTACTTCGGCTGTCGCGATGCCGACGGGCGCTTCGACGAGGCGCGCTTCGCCGCCCAGGCCACCCGCCCGCAGGTGAAGATGATCGAGATCAAGCTGTCCCAGGGCGCCAAGCCCGGGCACGGCGGGGTGCTGCCGGCCGCCAAGGTCAGTGCCGAGATCGCGGCCACCCGCGGCGTGGCGATGGGCCTGGATTGCGTCTCGCCGGCGCGGCACTCGGTGTTCGACACCCCGCTTGGCCTGCTGCGTTTCGTGGCCAGGCTGCGTGCGCTGTCGGGCGGCAAGCCGGTGGGCTTCAAGCTGGCCATCGGCCATCCCTGGGAATGGTTCGGCATCGCCAAGGCGATGAGCGAGGCGGCCGGGCAGGCACCGGAACTGCTGCCGGATTTCATCGTCGTCGATGGCGCCGAGGGCGGCACCGGCGCGGCCCCAGCCGAGTTCATGGACCACATCGGGCTGCCGATGCACGAGGCGCTGCTGCTGGTGCACAACACCCTGGTCGGGCTGGACCTGCGCGACCGGGTGCGGGTGGCGGCGGCCGGCAAGATCACCAGCGCCTTCGACATCGCCCGCACGCTGGCCATGGGCGCGGACTGGTGCAACGCCGGGCGCGGCTTCATGTTCGCGCTGGGTTGCATCCAGGCGCTCAGTTGCCACACCGACCGCTGCCCCACCGGCATCGCCACCCAGGATCCGCGCCGCTGGAAGCACCTGGACCCGGCCGACAAGGCCACCCGGGTGCACCAGTTCCACGACAACACCCTGCGCGCGCTGCGCGACCTGCTGTGCGCGGCCGGGCTGGAGCATCCGTCGGAACTGGGGCCCGAACACATCCTGCGTCGGGTGTCGCCGGTGGAGATCCGTTCGCTGGCCGCGCTGTACCGCTACCTGCGCCCGGGCGAACTGCTGCGTGGCATTCCCGACCATGCCGTGTTCCGCGATTTCTGGGCCGAGGCCCGCTCCGATGCGTTCAGCCCGCCGGCGCGGGTGGACGCCCTGCGCCGCAGCAAGTGCAGCTGAGGGCGGCCCCCCGGAGCATGCCGGACCCGCGCCGCCGTTGACCGCGTCCTCACGCCCCATTACCATTCGCAGCCCGCACCGGCAGGTGTGGCTCGGGCGGTTAGCTCAGCGGTAGAGCATTGCCTTCACACGGCAAGGGTCGCAGGTTCGATCCCTGCACCGCCCACCATGGATTCCACGCAAAGGCCGGTGCCAGCACCGGCCTTTGTCGTGTCCGGGCATCGCGTGCGCTGCACTTAACAGGGTGCCACTTTACCGGCATCATCCTGCACGGTTGGGCGCGGGCCTGCGTCCTCACCGCAACGAGGGTCCAGACGCATGCCTGAAAGCCTGCTCGAACGCTCCTTCCCGCGCTGGCGGTTGCCGATCCTGCTGTCGGTGCTGGTGCTGATCCTGCTGGTGCCGTTCCTGCTGGTGCGCCAGTGGACCGAGTACAGCCGTGGTGCGGATGCCTGGGTGGCCCACACCCTGCGCGTGGAGGCAGAAGCGCAGCGCCTGCAGGCGACGATCCGGGAGGGCGAGGCATTGGCCATCGCCCTGGGTGCCGGCAGCGGCGGGCCCTACCTGCGCGAGCGCCTGGACCTCACGCTCGGTGCGCTGGAGCCTTCCCTGGAGCGCCTGGTCGACCTCACCCGGGACAATCCCAACCAGCAGCGCCTGGTCGGCCGCATGCAGGTGGTCATTGCCCGCCGCATCGAGATCATGCGGGAACTGGAGGGGGGCGTCGCGCCGGCCGATTATGCGGCCCTGGTGGACGAGATGTACGGGCGCTACCAGGTGCGCGACCTGTTCCTCCAGTTCGCCCAGACCGAGCAGGCGCTGATGGCCGAACGCGCCGACTACGCCGAGGTGCAGCGTCTGCGCGTGCGCTGGGTCAGCCTGCTGGCGCTGGGCGGGCAGCTGGTCCTGGCCGGCATCATGGTGTGGCTGCTGCAACGCTCCGAGCGACGCCAGACCAGTTCCGAAATCGAATTGCGGCGCGCCAGTGCGCGCGCGCTGGCGGTGCTGCAGACGGTGCGCGAGCCCATCGTCCTGCTGGACGGGCAGTTGCGCGTGCTGATGCACAACACCGCGTTCTCCGAGCTGTATGCCGACGGTGAAGACGAGCGCCACGAGCGGCTCGAAGACGTGGGCGACGGTGCCTGGGCCGACCCGGTGATCCGCCAGCGCCTGTCCGACGTGCTGGTCCGCGACCGCGAGCTGTGGGACTTCGAGCATGCCCAGGTCACCATGGACGGGCAGACCCGGACCATGCTGGTCAACGCCCGGCGCATGCAGTTGCCCGACCGCGACGACGACGTGGTGCTGGTGACGGTCAGCGACATCAGTGCGCAGAAGGCGGCGCAGCAACGCATCGCCGACCTCAACCGCCAGCTGGAGGGCAAGGTCGAACAGGTCTCTGAGGTCAACCGGGAGCTTGAAGCGTTCAGTTATTCGGTCTCGCACGACCTGCGTGCGCCGCTGCGCCATGTGGCAGGATTCGCCGACAAGCTGTCGCGGCATCTGGGCGAGGGGGTCGACGAAAAGGCCAGGCACTACCTGGGAGTGATCGGCAACTCCGCGCGGCGGATGTCCAGCCTGATCGACGACCTGCTGGTGTATTCGCGCCTGGGCCGCAGCGCGCTGAAACTGCAGCCGGTGGACATGCAATCGCTGGCCGAGGAGACCCGCGCGGTGCTGGATGCCAACCTGGCGGCCGACGCGGCCGACCTGGACCAGCCGTCGCATCGGGTGGAGTGGCGCCTGGCGCCGCTGCCCGTGGTGATCGCCGACGAGAACATGATGCGCCAGCTCTGGCTCAACCTGCTTGGCAATGCGGTCAAGTACTCGGCCCAGCGCGAGCGGGCGGTCATCGAGGTCGAGTACGAACCGGCCGCCGACGGTGGCCACCATTTCCGCGTCCGCGACAACGGCGTGGGCTTCGACATGGAATACGCCGGCAGCCTGTTCGGCGTGTTCCAGCGGCTGCACAAGGCCAGCGAGTACCCGGGCACCGGCATCGGCCTGGCCAGCGTGCGCCGGGTCCTGAGCCGCCACGGCGGCCGCATCTGGGCCGAGGCCGAGCCCGACCGCGGTGCCACCTTCCATTTCGTCCTGCCATCGGGGCAGGATTCCGTCACCCCACAAGGAACCACCAACGCATGAGCGCCATCCGCACGATCCTGCTGGTCGAGGACAGCCCGGCCGATGCCGAAATGGCCATCGACGCGCTGCGCGAGGCCAACCTGGCCAATCCCATCGTCCATGTCGAGGACGGCGTGGAAGCCATCGAGTACCTGGAGCGCAAGGGCCGCTTCGCCGGCCGTGGCGACGAGGATCCGGCGGTCATGCTGCTGGACATCAAGATGCCGCGCATGGACGGGCTGGAAGTGCTGCGCCGGATCCGTGCGCACGATCGCCTGCGGCGCCTGCCGGTGGTGATCCTTTCCTCCTCGCGCGAGGAGAGCGACCTGGCCCGGAGCTGGGACCTGGGCGTGAACGCCTACGTGGTCAAGCCGGTGGACGTGGACCAGTTCTTCGCCGCGGTGAAGACCCTGGGCAAGTTCTGGGCCGTGATCAACACCACGGCCGAGGGCGAGGGCTGACCCGTGCCGCTGTATGCCATCAGCCGCGACGCGCCGGTGCGGGTGTTGTTCGTGGAGGACTCGGCCGAGGACGCCGAACTGATCCAGATGCAGCTGGAAGACGCGCACCTGCGTGCCGAGTACCTGTGCGTGGACGATGCGGCCGGCCTGCGCGCGGCCCTGGATTCCTTCGTGCCGGACATCGTCCTGTCCGACCTGAGCATGCCCGGGTTCTCCGGGCATGATGCGCTGGCCATCGTGCGGGCCCACTCGCCGATGCTGCCCTTCATCTTCGTGTCCGGCACGATGGGCGAGGAGGTGGCGGTGGCGGCGCTGCGCGAGGGCGCCAACGACTACATCCTCAAGCACAGCAGCGCGCGCCTGCCGGTGGCGGTGGATCGCGCGCTGCGCGAGGCCCGGATCGAGGCCGAGCGCCAGCGGGTGGAGGCCGAGCTGATGCGCAGCCAGCGCCTGGAGAGCATGTCGCTGCTCGCCGCCGGGCTCAGCCACGACCTGCGCAACATCCTGCAGCCGCTGCTGATCGTGCCGGACCTGATCGCCCAGCGCAGCGATGACCCGCGCCTGCACCAGCTGGCCGCGGTGGTGGCCGAATGCGGCCGCCGCGGGCACGAGATGGCCGAGTCGATGTTGTCGTTCGTGCGCGGCTCGCGTCGCGCCAGCGAGCGCTTCCGCGCGGCCGACCTGTTCCATGCGGTGCAGTTGCTGCTCAAGGGCAGCATGCCGGCCGGAGTGCGCCTGGACGTGCGCCTGCCCGACCCGGAGCTGTCACTGGATGCCAATTACACCGAGCTGCAGCAGTGCCTGCTCAACCTGTCGCTCAATGCCATCCAGGCCATGCCCTCCGGTGGCCAGCTGGAACTGGCCGCCGAGGCCGCCGATGGCGGGGTGCGCCTGGAGGTGTCCGACACCGGCAAGGGCATGGACGAGCAGATCCTGCGCCAGCTGTTCACCCCGTTTTTCACCACCAAGGCCGATGGCACCGGGCTGGGGCTGGTGTCGTGCAAGCGGATCGTGGCGGGCATGGGCGGGCGCATGGAGGTGTCCAGCCAGCCCGGGCAGGGCACGCGCTTCGTGCTGTGGCTGCCGTTGCTGGCGGAGGAGGCCGACGAAGGCCTGCCGGCGGTGGTCGCCGGCCATGGCCAGCGGATCCTGCTGGTGTTCCATGAGGCCGCGCGCCAGTCGTTGATCGGCAATGCGCTGGCCAGCCAGGGTTACGTCCCGGACCGGGCCGGCGACGGCGCCGCCGCACTGCGGCGCTGGGCCGAGTCCGGTGCGCCGGACCTGGTGATCGTCGACAGCGGCATCGCCATGTTCCCGGCCGCCGCGCTGCTGTCGACCATGCACGAGTCCGGCTATGCCGGGCCGGCGATCGTGATCGAGGACCGGGAGACGCCGTTCGATCCGGCGCAGGTGCCCGCATCGATGCCGCTGCATCGCCTGCAGCAGCCGGTGGACATGCACCGGCTGTTCGAGGTGGTGGCGCAAGTGCTGGCCGTACCGGCCTGAGCCGCACGCGGCGTCAGCGCGTCACGGCGGCAGCGCGAACAGGCGTTCGGCATTGGCGGTGGTGGCCGCGGCGATCTCGGCCGGAGCCTGGTCGCGCAGGTCGGCGATAGCCTGCAGCACGGTGCGCAACCGCGCCGGCTCGTTGCGCTGGCCACGGATCTGCGCATCGGGCTGGTCCGGCGCGTCGGTTTCCAGCAACAGGTACTCCAGCGGCATGCCGGCCACCAGCCGGTGCAGGCGCTGGGCGCGCGCGTAGGTCACCGGGCCACCCAGGCCGATGAGGAAACCCAGCTTCCACAACTGGCCGGCCTGCTCCGGGCTGCCGGAAAAACTGTGCACCACCCCGCGCAGTGCCGAAGGCGCGCCCGACGCTGCGCCGATGCGCCTGATCGCGGCGATCACCGCATCCACCGCGCGGCGCGCATGCACGATCACCGGCAGGCCGGTGTCGCACGCAAGGCGCAACTGGGCGTCGAAGTACCCGGCCTGGGTTGCCTGGTCCAGGCCGGGGACGAAAAAATCCAGCCCGCATTCACCGATGGCCAGTGGCCGCTCGCGGTGCACCCAGGCGTGCAGTTCCTCAAGGTGCGCAGGCCGGTGCTCGGGCAGGAACAGCGGGTGCAGCCCATAGGCCGGATACAGCCCCTCCTCGTCCATGCATACCCGGCGCAGCCTGGGCCAGCTTGCCGCGGTTACCGCCGGCACCACCTGCCGGCGCACGCCGGCCGCGCGCGCCCGCTGCACCACCTGCGCGCGGTCCGGGTCGAACTCATCCGCGTCCAGGTGGCAGTGGCTGTCGACCAGGTCCATCGCGCGTCAGCGCGGTGGCGTGCCGTGCGGCCGTCCGGGCAGCGCCGGCGGCTGCTTGCGATGCTTCCAGTTGGCCAGCAGCAGGGTGCCCAGCCCAAGCACGATCTCGTCGATGAACGGGATCGGGTCGAACGGCCACAGCAGGCTCACGGCGAACGCCGCCGCAGTGAGCTTGAACAGGGTGGGGAAGCGCAGGCGGCGCGCCCACTCCATGAAGGGCAGGGTCAGCGGATTGGTCATGGCGGGCTCGGTTCCAGGGTGAGCATGGTGAAGAAGCTAGCACGCCGGGCCGGGTGTGGATGCGCGTTCACGCGCGCTTGTCTTCCGGCTGCGGTTCAGCTTGTCCGTGATGCAATGCCCGCATCCGATTCGCAGGAATCGCCTGCCAGGAGTCCGAGTCATGAAGCAAGCTTCCACCGTGCTGATCGCGGTCGGCGCCCTGCTGGTCGGCGGCATCGCCACCGCCGCATTCATGCACAACCGTGATCGCCAGCCAGATCCGCAGGCACCCCCGGTCGAGGCCTCGCTGGCCGATGCGCAGCGCGGCGACGATACGGCCGTGGACGACCTGCTGCAGACCGCCGGCCTGGAGTATGCGCAGGTGCTCAAGGTCGAGCCGCTGACCGAAAAGGAAAAGGTCTACGCCACCGTGATCGGTACCGAGCCGGTGCGCGAGACCACCCAGACCAGCGTGCCGCACGAGGTGTGCGAGGACGTGGTGGTGCAGGAGCGCCTGCCGGAGAAGGACGGCAACGTCGGCGGCACCGTGGCCGGCGCGGTGATCGGCGGGCTGATCGGCAACCAGGTTGGCGGCGGCAGCGGCAAGAAGGCGGCCACCGCGGCCGGTGCGATCGCCGGCGGCGTGATCGGCAACAAGGCCGACCAGCGCCATGTCGGCGGCAAGGTCGTGACCCGCACCGAGCGCCAGTGCCACACCGAACACGCCGTGTCCGAATCGACCCGGGTGACCGGCTACAACGTCACCTATCGCAACGCCGATGGCACCACCGGCACCATGCGCATGGCCTCCAAGCCCGGCACCCGGGTGGCGATGGGCAACGCCGACAAGGTCGTTGGCTACCAGGTGACCTACCGCTACAACGACCAGGACGGCACCCTGCGCCTGGACGACAAGCCCGAGAGCGACCGCCTGCCCGTGGTCGACGGCAAGATCGTCACCTCCACCGCGGTGGTGGAAGTCCCGCAGTCCACCACGCGCCAGTAGTCGGCGCACGCCATCGTGACCCGCAAAAGGCCGGCCCAGTGCCGGCCTTTTGCGTGGCAGCGTCCCCGGGTCTGATGTACCGGACAGTGTTGCTGCCCTGGTGCCACCTTTCACGGCAAGCACGAGGGGCCGCGCAACACACCTCAGCTGCGCGACGGCAGCGGCAGTTCGATGTCCAGGAAGCTGGCCACGCGGGTGTGGCCGTGGGCGGCGTCACCCTGGCGGGGTTGCGGGTAGTCCTCGCGGCGGTCCACCAGCACGGTGTGGAGGCCGGCGGCGCGGGCCGCGTCCAGTTCCTCGACCACGTCTGACAGGAACAGGATCGCGTTCGGGGCCTCGCCCATTGCCTGGGCGATGCGGGCATAGCTGTCGGCCTCGCGCTTGCCGCCCATTTCGGTGTCGTACCAGCCGGTGAACAGCGCGGTGAGGTCGCCGGCGTCGCTGTGGCCGAAGAACAGTTTCTGCGCCGGCACCGATCCGGACGAATACACGTGCAGCGGCAGGCCCAGGGCGTGCCAGCGGTGCAGGGTCTGGGCGGCGTCGGGATAGATCGGCGCGGTGAAGTCGGCGTTGCGGTAGCCGGCCTCCCACACCAGGCCCTGCAGGGCCTTGAGCGCGGTGTGCTTGCGATCCTGGTCGATCCAGCCCTGCAGCGTCTCCACGATCATCGCGTCCTGGCACAGGCCGCCGGCCTCCACTGCAACCGCGTCCAGCCAGCGGCGCACCTCCGGGTCGTGGGCGTGCGCGTCCACGAAGCGGGGCAGGGCGCGGCGCGCGTAGGGAAACAGCACGTCGCGCACGAACGAGATGCTGCTGGTGGTGCCTTCGATGTCGGTGAGGATGGCGCGGGTCATGGCAGGCCTGGCAATGCGCCCCTGCGTGAGGGAGGGGCAATCGATGGTGGTGCGCTCAGGCGGTTTCCGGGGTGTAGCGCGGGAATTTCTGCGCGATGTCGGTGCCGGTGAAATGCCCGACCCAGCCGTCCGGCTCGGTGAAGAAGCGGATCGCCACGAAGCTCGGGGACTGGCCCATGTCGAACCAGTGCCTGGTGCCGTCGGGCACGGCGATCAGGTCGTCCTTCACGCATTCAACTTCGTACACCTTGCCGTCCACGTGCAGGGTGAACAGCCCGGAGCCGGCGACGAAGAAGCGCACTTCGTCCTCCTTGTGGAAGTGCTCGTCGAGGAACTTCTCGCGCATCTGCGCGCGGTTCGGGTTGTCCGGGGCGATGCTCACCACGTCCACGGTCTTGAAGCCGCGCTCGGCCACCAGGCGGTCGATGTCGGCGCGGTAGGCCTGCATCACTTCCTCGGAGGTGGCGCCCGGTGCGATCGGGGCGCTGGCCTGCCAGCGTTCGAAGGTCACGCCGATCCGGGCCAGTTCGGCGGCGATGGCCTGTCCGTCACGGCTGTCGAACAGCGGCTGGCCGGGGTTGTCCACGTCGAAGATGCGCAGTCGGCTCATGAATGTGTCACCTCCAATGCAATGGCGCGTGCAAGCGGCGCCAGATGAAGCTGCAAGATTACCAGTTGCCGGCGCGCGTCCCGCGCATTGCCCGGCCCGGGTGCGTGCGGTGCGCCGCCGGTCAGGCGCCCGCGCCGAGCCGGCGCAGCTCCAGCTCGCAGCCCAGCAGGAACTCGAACGCCTCCAGGTGCCGGCGTGCCTGGGCCATGTCCCGGCCCCAGGCGTACAGGCCGTGGCCGTCGATCAGGTAGCCCCACAGCGGCTGGCGGTCCAGCAGCGCGTCCACCTGCGCCGACAGCACGCCCATGTCCTGGGTGTTGGCGAACACCGGCACGTCGATCGCCGTTTCGTGGGTGGTGTTGCCCTCGAATGCCTTCAGCAGCTCGTAGCCTTCCAGGCGCAGGTTGCCCTGCGGTGCATACAGCCGCGAAGCCACGGTCTGGGTGCGCGAATGGGTGTGCAGCACGCAACCCACCCCGGGGAAGCGCCGGTACAGCTGGGTGTGCAGCAGGGTCTCGGCCGAGGGCTTGAGCGGGCGGCCCACGGCGCGGCCATCCAGGTCCACCACCATGATGTCGTCTTCGACCAGGCGGCCCTTGTCGCGCCCGGAGACGGTAATGGCGGCATGGGCCTGGTCCAGGCGCAGGGAGAAGTTGCTGCTGGTGGCCGGGGTCCATCCGGCCTGGGCGAGTTCACGCACGTTGCTGATGAGCGCACTGGCACACGCTTGCAGCGCGGCCGGGTCGTAGGGCAGGGGCTGGTCGGTCATGCCGTGCAGTTTAGCCTGCGGCAGGTGGCGGCCGGCGGCCGAAGCCGCGGTATGCAGCCAGTGCCAGCAGCGCGATCACCAGGCCCCCGACCAGGGTCTTGCCCGGCGTGGAATAGACCAGCAGCCCGCAGGCCACCAGCGCGCCCATGCCGAGCACGCGCTCGCGCTGGGTCGGCGAGCGCTGCCGCGTGCCCAGCAGCAGGCTCAGGCCGGCCGCCGCGTAGGCCATCACCACCAGGATCACCACCATCTCGATCAGGGTTTCGAATTGCTCGGCCACGGTGGGCGAGAGGGTCAGGGTGGCCAGCGCGGACATCGACAGGGCGATGACGAACAGCCCGGTGCCGGCCGAACCATTGCTGCGCAGCCGCCCGAACAGTGCCGGCAGGAAACCGCGTTGCGCCGCGCGCGCGCCTGACTCGCCGGTTACCAGCATCCAGCCGCCCAGGGTGCCGGTGGCCTTCAGCGCGGCGGCCGCGGCGATCACCGGCACCGCCCAGGCACCGAACATCTGCCCGGCCACCAGCGCGAACGGAGCGCCGGAGGCGGCCAGTTCCGAGGCCGGCACGATGCCCATCATCAGCACCGAGGACACCAGGTAGACCAGGCCGGCGATGACGATGCCGCCCAGGGTGGCGCGCGGCACGTTGCGGTCCGGGTCCTCGACCACGCCGGCCACCATCGCGCCGGTTTCCAGGCCGATGAACGCCCAGAAGATCGGCGCCAGCGAACCCAGCACCACCGACAGGTCCGAGGTCCCGGACACGTTCCACGCCGCGCGGTACACCCCGGTGTCGAAATACGCCCAGCCTGCGGTCAGCACCACCGCCACCGGCAACAGCCCCAGGACCACGCACAGCGACTGGAAGCGCGCGATCGGCCGCGGGCCCATCAGGTTGAGCGCGAACATCAGCCAGATCAGCAGCACCTGGCCGGCCAGGCGCACGCCAGGGGTGTCGTTGATCGGCAGCAGGATCACCAGGTAGCCGAACGCAGCCACCGCGATGGCGTTGTTGCCGATCCACGACGAGATCCAGTACAGGGTGGTGGCCAGGAAGCTGACGTCGCGCCCCAGCGATGGCCGCACGTAGTCGTCCGGCGATTCCAGGCCCGGATGGTGCCGGGCCAGGCGCGCGAACGCACCGCCGAGCATCACCGCCAGCAGGGTGCACAGCAGCCAGCTCAGCGCGGTCACGCCGCCGGACCGGGCCAGGGTGGACGGCAGCAGGAAGAATCCCGAGCCGATCATGTTGTTGGCGACCACGAAGGTCGCCAGCACCGGGCCGATCTTGCGGGGGGCCATCGCGCTCATGCGCCTGCTCCGGAAGTGACATGCGGCGGCCGGCGTGCGGCCGGCCGTCGCGGCGAGGGCGCGGTCAGGCCGCGCCGCGCAGCTTGCTGTGGCGGAAGCCGAAGCCGAAATAGATCAGCTGGCCCAGGACGGTCCAGGCCACGAACACGCCCCAATGCTCCAGGAACGACTGCATGAACAGGAACAGGCAGGCGACCACGCCCAGCGGGCAGATCAACCAGAACAGCGGCACCCGGAACGGACGGGCCAGGTCCGGACGGGTATAGCGCAGCACGAACACGCCCAGGCAGACCGTGGCGAATGCCAGCAGGGTGCCCATCGACACCAGCTCGCCCAGCACGTTCAGCGGCATGAAGCCGGCCAGCAGGCACGCGGCCACGCCGACCAGGATCGTGCCGATGTACGGGGTGTGGAAGCGCGGATGCACCTTGCCGAGAATGCGCGGCAGCAAGCCGTCGCGGGACATGGAATAGAAGATGCGCGGCTGCGCCATCAGCATCACCAGGATCACCGAGGACAGCCCGGCAATCGCGCCGATCTCCACGGCGGTCTTGAGCCATGTGATGTTCGCGGTTGGATCGGCCTTGATCACCTCTTCCAGTGCCGTGGCCACCGGCTTGGCGGTGTTGAGCAGCGAGTAGTGGGTCATGCCGGTGAGCACCGCGCACATGGCGATGTAGATGATGGTGCACGCCACCAGCGAACCGAGGATGCCGATGGGCATGTCGCGCTGCGGGTTCCTGGCCTCGCCGGCAGCGGTGGAGACCGCATCGAAACCGATGTAGGCGAAGAACACGATGGTGGCCGCGCGGAACACCCCGTCCCAGCCGAACTGGCCCGGCCCGGTGCTGTCGGGAATGAACGGAGTCCAGTTGGCCGGGTCCACGTACTGGATGCCGAAGCCCAGGAACGCGGCGATCACGGCCACCTTGATCGCAACGATGATGGCGTTGACGAAGGCCGACTGGGTGATGCCCAGGTAGCACAGGCCGCTGACCGCGGCCACGATCAGCACCGCGGGCAGGTTGATGATGTAGTCGGTGTGCACGAACCCGCCATCGACCCATGCCAACGGCGCGGAGGCGAGTTCGGCGGGGAAGTGCAGCCCCAGGGTGGATGTCAGGAAACTGACCAGGTAGCCGGACCAGCCCACCGCCACCGTGGCCGATGCGAACAGGTATTCCAGCACCAGGCACCAGCCGATGAACCAGGCCACGCCCTCGCCCAGGGTCGCGTAGGCGTAGGAATACGCGCTGCCGGATACCGGCATCATCGAGGCGAATTCGGCGTAGCACAGGCCGGCCATGGCGCAGGCGAACCCGGCCAGGACGAAGCTGAGCATGATCGCCGGCCCGGCATGCATGGCCGCCGCCTGGCCGGTCAGCACGAAGATGCCCGCACCGATGACCGCGCCCACGCCCAGCAGCACCAGGTGGCGTGCGGTAAGGGTGCGGCGCAGCGTCGCCTCGCCCTGGAGCGAACCTTCGACCGGCTCGCCTGCGTCAACGCGCGGGGCAGGCTCGACCGGCTTGACGCTGAAAAGACGTTTGAGCATGCGAGGTTCCCCGTGAGTGGCCGTCAGGCGCCGGTGCTGTATCCCAAAGGATGGCCGCCTGTGCGGCGACCAGGTAAGCGCCGTACCTTGCCAAACGGATCGGTCGACCACAAGTTGCCGCCGCAACCGCGCACGATTCGGCCCATGGCGGCGGTGGCCGGGGCGTGGATGCAACACGGGCCGGCCCCTTGCGGAGCCGGCCCGTGATCGGCCGATTGACGGGCGGGCCACATGCCCGCCGCGGCGCCTAGTACAGGACGCGGGTGCGCAGGGTGCCCGGGATCGCCGACAGCTCGCCCTTCAGCGCCGCGACCTGGGCCTCGTCTGCGGCCACGTCGATCACCACGTAGCCGACCTTGGCATTGGTGCGCAGGAACTGGCCGTCGATGTTGAGCGCATGGCGGCTGAAGATGTCGTTGACCTGCGACAGCACGCCGGGCACGTTGCGGTGGATGTGCAGCAGGCGCAGGCTGTCCTCGTGCTCGGGCAGGGTGACTTCGGGGAAGTTGACCGCCGACAGGGTGCTGCCGTTGTCGCTGTAGCGCACCAGCTTGGCCGCCACCTCGACGCCGATGTTTTCCTGCGCCTCGAGCGTGGAGCCGCCGATGTGCGGGGTCAGGATCACGTTGTCGAACGGGATCAGCGGCGAGACGAAGGGCTCGGCATTGCCCTTGGGCTCGGCCGGGAACACGTCCACCGCCGCGCCGGCGATGTGGCCCGACTGCAGTGCCGCGGCCAGCGCATCGATGTCGACCACGGTGCCGCGCGAGGCATTGATCAGATGCGCGCCCGGCTTCATCGCGCCGATCTGGTCGGCGCCGAACATGTTGCGGGTGGAGGGGGTTTCGGGCACGTGCAGGGTGACCACGTCCGAACGCCCCAGCAGGTCGCTCAGGCTCTGCGCGGCGCGCGCATTGCCCAGCGAGAGCTTGGCCTCGATGTCATGGAAGATCACCTGCATGCCCATGGCCTCGGCCAGCACGCCCACCTGGGTGCCGATGTGGCCGTAGCCGATGATGCCCAGGGTCTTGCCGCGCACCTCGTGGCTGCCGGTGGCCGACTTGCTCCAGCCGCCGCGGTGGCACTGGGCGTTCTTCTGCGGGATGCCGCGCATCAGCAGCACCGCCTGCGCCACCACCAGCTCGGCCACCGAGCGGGTATTGGAATAGGGGGCGTTGAACACCGGGATGCCGGCCAGCTCGGCCGCATCCAGGTCCACCTGGTTGGTGCCGATGCAGAAGCAGCCGATGGCGATCAGGCGCTTGGCCTCGGCCAGCACGTCGGCGGTGAGGTAGCTGCGCGAGCGGATGCCGATGATGTGGGCCTCGGCGATGCGGGCCTTGAGCTCGTCCTCGGGCAGCGACTTCTCGTGGTATTCGATCTGGGTGTAGCCGGCGGCCTGGAAGGTCTGCACCGCGGTCTGGCTGACGCCCTCGAGCAGCAGGACGCGGATGTCCTGTTTCGGGAAAGAGGTCTTCTTGGGAGACATTCGCGTCGGCTTCCGGTGGCTGCGTAGGAGCCGATAACTATGCCAGATGCCGGGGCCTTTTGCCGCAGTGCGGCATGGTGTTTTCGTGCGGTTTGCGGAACACCGTGTGCGGCGATCCGGGGCAATGGCCGCGCAACGAAAGTTGCCTTTGAAACGGGGGCGGCCGAAGGCCCGCTGCGCAGGTGTGCCTGGCGCGCGCGCCGGCAGCCCAACATTCAGCAAAACCCCATGCGCGCCGGCGTGGTGCCGGTTAGGCTTCGCCGATCCTTCCCGCAACCGGCAGACGTGATGATGGCTCCGATCCACCGCCCGCTACTCCTGGCCGGCCTGCTGCTGGCCGGCCTGCTGCTTGCCGCGCCCGCCGTCGATGCGGCCAGCTTTGCCGGTACCTCGGCAGGTGCGTCCTCGGCCGGCAGTTCCGGTTCGTCCGGCAGTACTTCCGGCGATGACAAGCGCGTGCTGCAGGCGCGCGAGGACGCGGCGGGCTTCCTGGCCAGCGATGGACGGGTGCGCAGCGCGCAGCTGGAGGCGGCACTGCGCATGCTGCGCGAGCAGGACCCGGATGCGCGCCAGGCCAGCGATCTGGAACTGGCGCGGCGGATCCTGGCCGGCGTGCCGGCCGGGGGATGATCGGCCGCATCGCCCTGGCCATGTTGCTGCTGGCCGGGGCGCAGGCGCAGGCATCGGCGCCGGTCTTCGAGCTGCGGCCGGCGCTGCCCCCTGCGCAGGCGCAGGCCAGCAGCGAACTGCTGGAGCATGCGGTGCAACGGCTGCCGCCCGCCATGCTGCCGGCACTGGCGCGGCCGATCGCGGTGGAGTGGCGCGACGACCTGCCGGCCGGCGTGCACGGGCGCGCGCGCCATTGGCACTTGCAGTTCGACCACGGCCTGCTCGACGGCTGGATGGCACGCGACCGCGGCGCATCCGATGACCCGGGCGCTCGCGCGGCGCTGGCCGCGGTGGTCCACGAACTGGCGCACCTGTATGACCGCACCCCGGCAGGCAGGCTGTCGGCCGACCCGCGCCTGCTCGACCTGGCCGGCTGGCAGGTCGCGCCGCTGCGGGCGGGGCGGCGCGGCCGCAACGATTTCCGCGACCGCAGCCCGGACCCCTATGAGTTGCACTCGCCGCGCGAGTACGTGGCGGTCAACCTGGAACACTATCTGCTGGACCCGGAATACCGCTGCCGGCGCCCGCTGCTGGCGGCGCTGTTCGATGCGCACTTGCGCCAGCCGGCAACGGACGCGGCCGGCTGCGGCACCGGCCTGGTCTTCGTCCAGGACGCCATGGACGGGAGCGATCCGGTACGCCTGCTCGATCCGGAGCGGATCTTCGCCATCGACTACCTGCTGGCCGAGGGCGACGCCGAGCCGATGAGCCGGTGGGGCCACGCCATGCTGCGGCTGGTGGTGTGCGCGCCCGGGCGGCCGCACGGCCCCGATTGCCGGCTGGACCTGCAGCACCACCTGGTGCTGTCCTTCCGCGCCTTCGTCGACGACCTGCAGATCTCCGGCTGGGCCGGGCTGACCGGGTCTTATCCCTCGCGCCTGTTTGCGTTGCCGCTGGCCCAGGTGGTGGACGAGTACGCCAGGGTCGAGTTGCGCGACCTGCGGGCGCTGCCGCTGGCGCTGTCGCACGCGGAGATCGCTGCGGTCGCCACCCGGGCCGCGCAACTGCATTGGAGCTACGACGGCCGCTATTTCTTCATCAGCAACAATTGCGCGGTGGAAACCTGGAAGCTGCTGCACGATGCGGTCCCGCGCCTGGCCGCACTGCCGCTGCGCTCGGTCACGCCCGAAGGCCTGCTGCGGCGGCTGCAGCGCCATGCAGTGGTGGATACCGCGGCGATCCCCGGCGATGCGGCCGAGCAGGTGCGGCTGGGGTTCCATTTCGAATCGGCCAGCGCGCACCACGAGGCGATGTATGCGGTTGCGCGCCAGGCCCTGGCGCTGGCGCCGGCCGATGCGAGGGCATGGATGGCGCTGGCACCGGAGCGGCGCATGCCCGCGCTGGGCCAGGCCGGCCTGCGTGCTGCCGCGGCGCTGCTGGTGCTGGAATCGGCCGCGATGCGGCGCGAGCACGCCCGCGCGCGCGATGAACTGAAACGGCGCTGGTTGCGGCGCGCACGCGCATCCGGCAACGCCACCGATGCCGACATTGCCGGGCCGTTGCACGATTACCTGCAACGGGCCGGTGCCTTCAGCCGGCCGGCCGTGTGGCTGGACGGCATACCCGGCTATGGCCTGCCGCAGGCGCGCGAGCGCAACGTGCTGCTGGCCCGCGCCGGCGCCGATGCGCAGCGCCGGGTGGCGGACGCACAGGCCCTGGAGGCGGCGCTGGAGCAGCGGCTGTCGCCCGCGCGCCGCCAGGCACTGGCGGGGACCCGCGCCAACCTGGAACTGCTGGGCGAACGCCTGCGCCGGCTGGCGCAGGATGCCGGGCAACCGGCACCGCCCTGAAACCGGTCCGGCGCGGCCTGCGCTGCACCGGACCCGGGCGTGCTTCAGTCGGCGCGGCCGCCGAATTCGCCGGTGGCGGTGTTGACCAGGATCCGTTCGCCGCTGCCGATGTACTCGGGCACCATGATCTCGATGCCGGTGCTGAGCGTGGCCGGCTTGGGCCGCTTGGTCGCCGTGCCGCCCTTCAGTTCCGGCGGCGTCTCCACCACGTCCAGGGTCACGTACTGCGGCAACTGGATGCCCACGGGCTGGTCGTCGATCACCTGCACGTGGATCCCGCCGAGGCCGTCGGTGATATAGCCGGCGGCGTCGCCGATGGCGCCCGGGTCAAGCGTGTAGGGCGTGTAGTCCTCGTCGTCCAGGAACACGAACGCATCGCCGTCCTTGTACGAGAAGCTGGCCATGCGGCGCAGCAGCTCGACCTCGACCAGGGTGTCGTCGGCGTCGAAGCTGGCGTCGAGCTTGGAGCCGCCCGGCACCGAGTACATGATGAAACGGAAACGCACGTTGCCGCCGCGGCCCTGCGGCGAGCTGCGCTCGATGTCGCGGATCTGGTACACGCCGTTGTTGTATTCGACGACGTTGCCTTTCTTGATATCGCTGGCTTTCATTGGATCGACCGGTAGGAATCAGGGGTACTGGAATCGGTGGGGAATGCGGGCATGGCGGGCGTGCCACGGCGGTGGCTTGGGCCGCGGGCGCATGCCGCGGCGCAGCGTGCCGGCGGCGGGTTGCATCGCACGGGCGCTCACCTGGGGGCGAGCCGGGTGGCGCCGTCCAGGCGGATGGTGCCGCCATTGAGATAGCGGGTACGCAGGATGAAGGCCACCGTGTCGGCAAACTCCTCCGGCTGGCCGAGGCGGGCCGGGAACGGGATGGTCGCCGCCAGCGAATCCTGCACGGACTGCGGCATGCCATCGACCATCGGCGTCCAGAACACGCCCGGCGCGATGGTCATCACCCGGATGCCGAAGCGGGCCAGTTCGCGCGCCATCGGCAGGGTCATGCCGACCACGCCGCCCTTGGACGCCGCGTAGGCGGCCTGGCCGATCTGGCCCTCATAGGCGGCCACCGAGGCGGTGTTGACGATCACCCCGCGCTCGCCATCCTCGCCCGGCGCGTTGTGCTGGATCAGTGCAGCGGCGGCCTTGGCCACGTTGAAGCTGCCGACCAGGTTGACCATCACCGTGCCGGTGAAGCCCTCCAGTGGCATCGGCACGCTGCGGCCGGACGCATCCTTGCCCAGCACCCGGCCCGCGCCGAGGATGCCGGCGCAATTGACCGCCGCATTGAGGCCGCCGAGGAAGGCGTGCGCCGCATCCAGGCTCGCGCTCACGCCGGCCTCGTCGCGCACATCGGTACGCACGTAGTGCGCGTGTGCCGGGCCAAGCGCCGCCACGGCCGCCGCGCCCTTGGCGTCGTCGATGTCGAGCAGGGCGACCTTGCCGCCATCGGCGACCAGGCGCCGGGCCACGGCCAGGCCGAGGCCTGAGACGCCGCCGGTGACGACGGCGCGGACGGTATCGGGCTGCATGGGCGGCTCCGCCAACGAAAGGCGCCATTGTACGGGGCGGCCGTGGCGGTGGCCGCGCCGGGGCTACTCCGGGTCGTAGTCCAGGTTGGACGCCAGCCAGCCCTCGGCCTGGGCCAGCGGCACGCCGCGACGCCTGGCGTAGTCGATCATCTGGTCCTTGCCCAGCCGTCCGACCACGAAGTACTTGCTGTCCGGATGGCTGAAGTAATAGCCGGACACCGCGGCGGTGGGCAGCATCGCAAAGCCGTGGGTCAGCTCCATGCCGGCGTTGCCGGTGGCATCCAGCACCTGGAACAGCTGTTCCTTGGGGCTGTGGTCCGGGCAGGCCGGGTAACCCGGGGCGGGACGGATGCCGCGGTAGGCCTCGGCGATCAGGGCCTCGTTGTCCAGCGCTTCGTCGGCCGCGTAGCCCCAGTACCCGGTGCGCACGCGCTGGTGCAGGTGCTCGGCCAGGGCTTCGGCCAGGCGGTCGGCCAGGGCCTTGAGCAGGATGCTGCGGTAGTCGTCGTGCTCGGCGCGAAAGCGTTCCAGGTGCGGCTCGATGCCGATGCCGGCGGTGACGGCGAACATGCCCATCCAGTCCTTCAGCCCGGTCTGCCTGGGCGCGATGAAATCGGCCAGGCACTGGTCGGGGCGCTCGACCGGCTTGTCGACCTGCTGGCGCAGGAATGGCACGACGATGGTCTGCCCCGGCGCGACTTCCAGCTCGACGTCATCGCCGATGCTGCAGGCCGGGAACAGGCCGAACACCGCCTTGGCGGTCAGCCACTTCTCCGCGATGATCGTGTCCAGCATCGCGCGTGCGTCGCGGTAGAGCTCGCTGGCCGAAGGGCCCACCACCGGGTCGGTGAGGATTGCCGGGTAGCGGCCGGCCAGCTCCCAGGCCTGGAAGAACGGCGTCCAGTCGATGGTGTCCACCAGCTCGGCCAGCGGATAGTCGTCGAACACGGTGATCCCCGGCTTGGCCGGCTGCGGCGGACGGTAGCTGTCCCAGCCGCCGTCGAACCGCTGGGCGCGGGCCTTTTCCAGGGAGACCAGGCGCTTGGCGTCGCCGCGGTTGCGGTGGCGGGTGCGGATCTGGGCGTAGTCGGCCTCGTTGGCCGCCACGAATGCGGCGCGCAGTTCCGGGCTGATCAGCGACTGGGCCACGCCCACCGCGCGCGAAGCGTCCTTCACCCAGATCGTGGGCGACTTGTAGAACGGGTCGATCTTCAGTGCCGTGTGCGCGCGCGAGGTGGTCGCCCCGCCGATCATCAGCGGGATGGTCAGGCCCTGGCGCTGCATCTCGCGGGCGACGTGGCCCATCTCCTCCAGCGACGGGGTGATCAGGCCAGACACTCCGACCAGGTCGGCCTTCTCGGCGATCGCGGTGTCGATGATCTTCTGCGCCGGCACCATCACGCCCAGGTCGACCACCTCGAAGTTGTTGCAGGCCAGCACCACCCCGACGATGTTCTTGCCGATGTCGTGCACGTCGCCCTTGACCGTGGCCATCACGATCTTGCCGTTGTTCTTGCCGGTGTCTCCGGTGCGCAGCTTCTCGGCTTCGATGAAGGGCAGCAGGTAGGCCACCGCCTTCTTCATCACCCGCGCCGACTTGACCACCTGCGGCAGGAACATCTTGCCGGCGCCGAACAGGTCGCCGACGATGTTCATGCCGTCCATCAGCGGGCCTTCGATCACGTCCAGCGGGCGGCTGGACTGCAGCCTGGCCTCCTCGGCGTCGACCTCGGCGAAGGTATCGATGCCCTGCACCAGCGCATGGGCCAGGCGCTCGCGCACCGGCTTGTCGCGCCAGGCCAGGTCCTCGACCTTCTTCTCGCCCTTCCTGCCCTTGTAGCGCTCGGCGATCTCCAGCAGCCGCTCGGTACCGTCGGGATGGCGGTTGAGGACCACGTCCTCCACCCGCTCGCGCAGCTCCGGGTCCAGCTGGTCGTACACCGGCAGGGCACCGGCATTGACGATGCCCATGTCCATGCCGGCCTTGATCGCGTGGTACAGGAACACCGAGTGGATCGCCGCGCGCACGGTCTCGTTGCCGCGGAACGAGAACGACACGTTGGATACGCCGCCGGAGACATGGCAGTGCGGCAGGGTGTCCTTGATGATGCGGGTGGCCTGGATGAAGTCCACCGCGTAGTTGTCGTGCTCCTCGATGCCGGTGGCGATGGCGAAGATGTTGGGGTCGAAGATGATGTCTTCGGGCGGGAAGCCGACTTCGTCCACCAGGATCCGGTAGGCACGGGTGCAGATCTCGACCTTGCGCGCGCAGGTGTCGGCCTGGCCCTGTTCGTCGAATGCCATCACCACCGTGGCCGCGCCGTAGCGCAGGATCTTGCGTGCCTGCTCGACGAACTGCTCCTTGCCTTCCTTGAGCGAGATCGAGTTGACCACGCCCTTGCCCTGCAGGCACTTGAGCCCGGCTTCGATCACATCCCACCTGGAGGAGTCGACCATCACCGGGATCCTGGCGATGTCCGGTTCGGAGGCGATGAGGTTGAGGAACTTCACCATCGCCTTGGCCGAGTCGATCATGCCCTCGTCCATGTTCACGTCGAGGATCTGCGCGCCGCTTTCCACCTGCTGGCGCGCGACGTCCACCGCTTCGGCATAGCGGCCGTCCTTGATCAGCTTGCGGAACTGCGCGCTGCCGGTGACGTTGGTGCGCTCGCCGACGTTGACGAACAGCAGCTCTGGCGTGATGACCAGCGGCTCCAGGCCGGACAGGCGGGTATGGCGGGGTGCGGTGGCAGGCATGGCGTCCGTAATCAGTGTGAGCGCGTGGCGGCGGCGGTCAGGCCGCCTGTTCCAGCGGGTTGCGCGGCACGCGCGGCGGCAGCCCGCGCACGGCGTCGGCGATCGCGCGGATGTGCGCGGGCGTGGTGCCGCAGCAGCCGCCAACCAGGTTGAGCAGGCCGGAGCGGGCGAACTCCTGGAGCATGGCCGCCATCTCCTCCGGGGTCTGGTCGTAGCCGCCGAATGCGTTGGGCAGGCCGGCGTTGGGATGGGCGCTGACGTAATACGGCGACAGCGCCGACAGCGCTTCAACGTGCGGCCTCAGCTCCTGTGCGCCCAGCGCGCAGTTCAGCCCGATCGACAGCGGCCGCGCGTGCGCCAGCGAGGTATGGAAGGCTTCGGCGGTCTGCCCGGACAGGGTGCGGCCGGAAGCATCGGTGATGGTGCCGGAGATCATCACCGGCAGGCGCCCGCCGCGCGCATCGAACACGTCCTCGATGGCATACAGCGCGGCCTTGGCGTTGAGCGTGTCGAAGATGGTCTCGACCATGAGCGTGTCGGCGCCGCCATCGATCAGGCCTTCCACCGCCTCGGCGTAGGTGCCGCGCAACTCGTCGAAGCTGGTGTTGCGGAAGCCCGGGTCGTTGACGTCGGGACTGATCGAGGCGGTGCGGCTGGTCGGGCCAAGCACGCCGATCACGAAGCGCGGCACGCCGGTGGCGGCCTGGGCTTCGTCGCATGCCTGGCGCGCGACCTGGGCGCCGGCCTTGTTCAGCTCGTACACCAGGTGCTGCAGGTGGTAGTCGGCCTGGCTGATCGCGGTGGCGTTGAAGGTATTGGTTTCCACCAGGTCGGCGCCGGCCTCAAGGTAGGCGCGGTGGATGCCGGCGATCAACTCCGGGCGGCTGAGCAGCAGCAGGTCGTTGTTGCCCTTCAGGTCGTGGCCCTGCGGCGCGTGGTCGCAGCCGGCATGGTGGGCGTGGCCGTTGGCGGCCGCGCCGTCGGGTGCCGTGGCCGCAGCCGCGTGCAGGTCGTAGCCGGCGGCGAAGCGCTCGCCACGGTAGTCGGCCTCCTCCAGCCCGTGCTGCTGGATCATGGTGCCCATGGCGCCGTCGATGATCAGGATGCGCTCGCGCAGGGCCGCTTCCAGGGTGGCCACGCGTTGCGGGTGCAGCCAGCGTCGGCCAAGGGTGGAGTCGTGGGTGTTCAGGGCTTGCTCCCGATCAGCGAAAGCACTTCGAAGTGCGGTGGGCGGCGCTCGCGGGTGACCGTTTCCAGGCTGGCGGTTTCCAGCCCGGCCTTCTCGACGAAACGGCGCAGCTCCTTGGCGGGAAATCCCAGGTTGACGTGGCCATAGGCCTCGACCACGGCGCGGTGCTCGTGCCGGGCCAGGCTGGTCAGCAGCAGGCGACCGCCGTGGCGCAGCACGCGTGCGGCCTCGGCCACGGCCTGCGCCGGCTGGGAGGAGTAGGTCAGGGCATGCATCAGCACCACCAGGTCGAAGCTGCCGTCGGCAAAGGGCAGGGCATGCATGTCCGCTTCGCGCACTTCCACGTTGCGCAGCCGGCGCAGGCGCTCGGCCGCGGCGGCCACCACCCGCGCACTGGTATCGATGCAGACATAGCGGCGCGAGTGCGGGGCCAGCAGCTCGGCCAGCACCCCGTCGCCGGAGGCGATGTCCAGCACGTCGCCGGTTTCCAGCAGGGGCAGGGCGCTGCGTGCCAGCGCTTCCCAGGTGCGGCCGGGGGAATAGTGGCGCTCCATGTCGCCGGCCACGCTGTCGGCCCAGTTCTGGCCGGCGGCGCGCGCGGCCAGCACCCCGGGCAGGCGTTCGGCGTCCTGGCGCAGCAGCGGGTCGTCGCTGCCGGTGCTCAGGGTCTGCCACAGCGCCCGCTGGGCCGGGTCCAGCGCGTCCTCGTCGAAGCGGTAATAGGCAGACACCCCGGCGCGGCGGTCGCGCACCAGCCCGGCATCCTTGAGCTTGGCCAGGTGGGTCGATACCCGCGGCTGGGCCAGGCGGGTGATCGAGGACAGCTCGGCCACGGTCAGCTCTTCCAGCTCCAGCAGCGCCAGCAGGCGTACCCGGGTGGCGTCGGCGAAGACCTTCAGCCGGACCGACCAGTCTTCCAGGTCCATGAATATCTTCCTATCGCGATATAGAGATGATTGTCTTACCGCGTCCCGGGGAGGTCAACTGCATACGCTCGCGAATGTCGGTGGTTACAATCGGGACCATCGACCCAGTGGAGAGGTCCCCGTGGATTTCAGCTTCACCGAAGAACAGCTCATGCTGCAGGACGTGGCGCGCCGCATCGCCCAGGACGTGATCGCGCCCAGTGCCGCGCACTTCGACCAGGTCGGCGAGTTCCCGCTGGACAACATCCGCCTGCTTGGCGAGAACGGGCTGATGGGCATCGAGGTGCCGGCCGAGTACGGCGGCGCCGGCATGGACCCGGTCGGCTATGTGCTGGCGATGGTCGAGGTGGCCGCCGCGGATGCGGCCCATTCGACCATCATGTCGGTCAACAACTCGCTGTTCTGCAGCGGCATCCTCGCCCATGGCAGCGAGCAGCAGAAGCAGTCCATCGTGCGGGCGATCGCGGAGGGCCGGGAGATCGGCGCCTTCGCCCTGACCGAACCGCAGTCCGGCTCCGACGCCACGGCCATGCGCTGCCGGGCCGTCAAGCAGGACGACGGCAGTTTCGTCATCAACGGCAAGAAAAGCTGGATCACCTCCGGCCCGGTGGCCCGGTACATCGTGCTGTTCGCGATCACCGACCCGGGGCAGGGTGCGCGCGGGATTACCGCCTTCATCGTGGACACCACCCGCGCCGGCTTCCACCGCGGCAAGACCGAGCCCAAGCTGGGCATCCGCGCCTCGGCCACCTGCGAGATCGAGTTCGTCGATTACGTGGCGCAGCCGGCCGACGTGCTGGGCACCGAGGGCAAAGGCTTCGGGATCGCGATGGGCGTGCTGGACTCCGGGCGCATTGGCATTGCCGCTCAGGCGGTCGGCATCGCCCGCGCGGCCTACGAGCAGACCCGCCAGTACGTGAAGGAGCGCAAGGCTTTCGGCGCGGCCATCGGCACTTTCCAGATGACCCAGGCCAAGATCGCCGACATGAAGTGCCGGCTGGACGCGGCATTGCTGCTCACCCTGCGCGCGGCGTGGGTGAAGGCGCAGGGCCGGCCGTTCACCGCCGAGGCGGCGATCGCCAAGCTCACCGCGTCCGAGTCGGCCATGTGGATCACCCACCAGGCGGTGCAGATCCACGGTGGCATGGGCTATTCCAGGGAGATGCCGCTGGAGCGGTATTTCCGCGATGCCAAGATCACCGAGATCTACGAAGGCACCTCGGAAATCCAGCGCCTGGTGATCGCGCGCAGCGAGACCGGCCTGCGCTGAGGCGGGGGGTCGTCGTCCCCGTGCACGAGGGACGTGGCGGCTTTGCCTCACCTGAAGGAGCCGGCCTTGCCGGCGACCGCGCAGAATCCGGGCAACCGGCGATGTCATCGGCCACCGGGTCGCCGGCAAGACCGGCTCCTACAACAGCTGGTGTCGGTCAGCCACGCGCGATCCATGTCACGGACTTGCCGGCCACCGCGCAAACCGCAGGCATCCCACCACCTGCAGACGCACACGCATCCGCCAGGGCGGTCGCCGGCAAGGCCGGCTCCTACAGGGGGCGGGGCAACCGGCCAAGGCTTCCGCCCGTCCTCCCGATCGCTTCAAATGGCGGGGAGCAGGCAACGGCGAGGGGCGGGACGGGATGACCCGTTTGGCAGCAGGTGAGCGAACAGGCTGGCGTGCGGCGTGGCGCCGGCTGTTGCCCTGGCTGCGCTGGAGCGCCGTGGCCGTGCTGGTCGCGGTGCTGGCCCTGGACCTGGCATTTCCGCCGCCACTGCCGCGCGATGGCGAGGGCACCGCGACGGTGGTCACCGCGCGCGACGGCACGCCGTTGCGCGCGTTTGCCGATGCGCACGGCATCTGGCGGCATCCGGCCACCGCGGACACGGTGTCGCCGCTGTACCTGGAAGCACTGCTCAACTACGAGGACCGCTGGTTCCACCGGCATCCCGGCGTGAACCCGCTGGCGCTGGCGCGTGCGGGATGGCAGTGGCTGCGCAGTGGCGGCATCGTGTCCGGCGGCTCCACCCTGAGCATGCAGGTGGCACGCATCCTCGATGGCCACGACACCCGCAGCGTCGGCGGGAAGTTGCGCCAGATGGCGCGCGCGCTGCAACTGGAGGCGCACCTGTCCAAGCGCCAGATCCTGCAGCTGTACCTGGAGCGGGCGCCGTTCGGCGGCACCATCGAGGGTGTGGAGGCGGCCAGCTGGGCCTACCTGGGCAAGCCCTCCGCGCGCCTGTCGCACGCCGAGGCCGCATTGCTGGCGGTGCTCCCGCAGGCGCCCAGCCGCCTGCGGCCGGACCGCCATCCCGATGCGGCGCGCGCGGCGCGCGACAAGGTGCTGGCGCGGATGCGCACGCTGGGCGTGTGGACCGGGGCACAGGTGGAGGACGCCCTGGTCGAGCCGGTGGTGGCGCGGTCGCTGCGGGTGCCGATGCATGCGGCGCTGCTGGCGCGGCGGTTGAAGCAGGCCGATCGGCGCGCGGCAAGCATCACCACCACCATCGATGCCGACCTGCAGCGTGCGCTGGAGGAACGGGTCACCGCCTACTTCTCCGCGCTGCCGCCGCGCACCTCGGCCGCGCTGCTGGTGGTGGACAACGCGACCATGCAGGCGCGTGCCTATGTCGGCTCGGTGACCTTCGGCGACCACGAGCGGCAGGGCCACGTGGACATGGTGCGCGCCTGGCGCTCGCCCGGCTCCACCCTCAAGCCCTTCCTGTACGGCATGGCCCTGGACGATGGCCTGATCCATTCCGAGAGCCTGCTGGTGGATGCGCCGCAGGATTTCGGCGGCTATCGCCCGGGCAATTTCGGCGAGACCTTCAACGGGCCGGTGAGCGCGGCCACCGCCTTGCGGCTGTCGTTGAACGTGCCGGCGGTGGACCTGCTCGAGCGGGTGGGCCCGGCGCGTTTTGCCGCGCGCCTGGACCATGCCGGCGTCGCCCTGCGCTTCCCGCGCGGGGCGCGCCCGAACCTGACCCTCATTCTTGGCGGCACCGGCGCGCGGCTGGAAGAACTGGTCGGTGCGTTCGCCGCGTTCCAGCGCGGTGGGCTGGCCGCGCAGGTGCGTTACCGGCCCGGCCAGCCACTGGTCGAGCGCCGCCTGCTGTCGCCCGGCGCGGCCTGGATCGTGCGCGAGATCCTGCAGTCCAATCCGCGGCCGGGCCATGCCACCGCCTTCGACACCAGCGCGCGTCCGCCGGTGGCCTGGAAGACCGGCACCAGCTACGGCTTTCGCGATGCCTGGGCGGTGGGCGGCACGCGCCGGCATACGGTGGGGGTGTGGGTGGGACGTCCGGACGGCACCCCGCTGCCGGGCCAGTACGGGGCGATCACCGCGCTGCCGCTGATGTTCGAGGTGCTGGACAGCTTGCCGCGTGCGCCTGGCGATGCGGACCCGCTGCCACGGCCCGGCTCGGTCGACCAGGCCGAGATCTGTTGGCCATTGGGACGCACCGCTGCCGACACCCCGCCCGCGCTGTGCCAGCGGCGGCGCGAGGCCTGGCGCCTGGATGCGGCCACGCCGCCCACGTTTGCCGAGCGCGATGCGCGGCTGTGGAGCGCCGGGCGCATGCAGTTCGAGGTCGATGCCGTCAGCGGATTGCGCTTGTCGGCCGATTGCGCCAGCCCGCACCAGGCGCGCGCGGCGGAAATCGCACGCTGGCCGGCGCTGGTGTCGCCCTGGCTGGCCGCCGGCGAGCGCCGCGCTTCGTCGCTGCCGCCGCTGTCGCCCGACTGCGCCGCGGATGGGCGCGACGCGGTGCAGTCACTGCGGATCGAAGGCATTGCCGACCGCTCCACCATCGCCGCGCCGCCGGGCAGCACCCGCGGGCTGCAACTGCGCGCGCAGGCGCTGGGTGCGACCGGGCCGGTGCAATGGCTGCTGGACGGGCGCTGGATCGCGCAGACCGAGGGCACGCGCAGCTTCGAGTACGACTATGCGCTGGCCGGCCCGGGCACCCATGTGCTCACTGCACTGGCCGATACCGGCGCATGGACCCAGGTGCGCTTCGGCGTGGCCCGTACCGGCGTGGCGGCGGTGCCGGGCACACCCTGATTGCCGCCTGCCGGCGTCGCCCTCAGGGCAGGTTGCGCAGCACGTTTTCGGCCGAGGACACAGTGAACTCGCCGGGTGCCTCGATGAACAGCTGGCGGACCACGCCGTCGTCGATATACAGGGCGAATCGGCGCGCACGCACGCCCATGCCGTAACCGCTGGCGTCCATTTCCAGGCCCAGCGCACGGGTCAGTTCGGCGTTGCCGTCGGAGACCAGTTGCAGGCCATCGGGAGTATCCAGGGTCTTGCCCCAGGCCTGCATCACGAACGGGTCGTTGACCGCCATGCACACCACGTCGACGCCGCGGCTGCGGAAGTCGTCGAAATGGGCGATGAACCCGGGCAGGTGCTTTTCCGAGCAGGTCGGGGTGAAGGCGCCGGGCACCGCGAACAGCACGGCCTTGCGGCCGTCGAACAGGGTGCGCGTATCCACGCTTTCCACGCCCTTGCGGATGCACTTGAGCACGACTTCGGGGACGCGGTCGCCGATCTGGATGGTCATTGCGGAATCCTCGGGAGGGGGGAGGCCGGTCGCGGACCGGAGGCTGAATGCAGTCTAGCCGCACTCGCATCGCGGTGGCGTGGTGGCCGTTGAAAGCGGCCGGTGCACGCCCAATCTGGCGTTCATGGCCGCGACATCGGCGGCCGGTCACTCAGGAGAATCCAGACATGACCATCGTCCGTTACAACACGTTGGGAAACATCCCGGGGCGCAATCTGCAGGAACAGGTCACGCAGGTGTTCGAACGCTTCTTCGGCGACGCCGCCGGCGACCAGTCCGACGTGGTGACCAGCCAGTGGGCGCCGCGCGTGGACATCCGCGAGGAGGCCGATCGCTTCGTGATCCTGGCCGACATCCCCGGCGTGGATCCGAAGGACATCGAGGTGCAGATGGACAAGGGCATCCTCAGCCTCAAGGGCGAGCGCGCCAGCGAACAGGATGAGGGTGCCCAGGTCTCGAGGCGTGAGCGCGCCTGGGGCAGCTTCTACCGCCGCTTCGCCCTGCCCGACAGCGCCGACCCGGATGGCGTAACCGCCAGCGGCCGCCATGGCGTGCTGCGGATCGACATCCCCAAGCGCCCGCAGGCCACGCCGCGCCGGATCCAGGTGCAGTAGGTCGCACCGTCCGGCGGAGCCTCCAGGAACGGAGCCTTTAGAATCACGGCCCGTGGCGCCCGCGTCACGGGCCGTTGCGGTTCCTGCGCCGCGCACCCATGTCGCGCGGCCTTTTTCCGAGGGATGATGAGCGGATGGAATTCAAGGATTACTACGCGATCCTGGGCGTGGAGCCTGGCGCAGGCGAAGCCGAGATCAAGTCGGCCTACCGGCGCCTGGCGCGCAAGTACCACCCGGACGTGAGCAAGGAGCCCGACGCCGAGGACAGGTTCAAGGCGGTGGGCGAGGCCTACGAGGCGTTGCGCGACCCGGCCAAGCGTGCGGCCTATGACCAGTTGCGCGCGCGCGGCTACCGGCCGGGGCAGGAATTCCATCCCCCGCCGGGTGGGTTCGACGGTGCCGGTTTCGATTTCGACGAGGTGTTCGGCGAGGCCGGTGGCCGTGGCGGCGGTGGGTTCAGTGATTTCTTCGAGAGCATCTTTGCGCGCCAACGTGGTGCCGGCCCGCGTGGCCCGCAGCCGCGCGGCGACACCCGGGCCCGGCTGGCGGTACCGCTGGAGGTGGTGTATCGCGGCGACAGCGTGCGCATCACCCTCAATGGGCGGCAACTGGAAGTGAAGGTGCCCAAGGGCATCCGCGCCGGACAGGCGATCCGCCTTGCCGGGCAGGGCAACGGCGGCGGCAACCTGCTGCTGGAGATCGAATACCTGGCCCATCCACAGTTCGAGGTGGACGGTCGCAACATCCTCCACACCCTGCCGGTGCAGCCGTGGCAGGCGGCGCTGGGTGCCACCCTGAGCGTGCCCACCCTGGGTGGCGCGGTGGAGTTGAAGATCCCCGCCCAGTCCGATTCCGGGCGCCGGCTGCGGCTGCGCGGGCGCGGCCTGCCAGGTCCGGCCAGCGAGCCGGCCGGTGACCAGATCGTGGAACTGGAGGTGCAGGCCCCATCCCCGGCCACCGACGCGCAGCGCCAGGCCTACCGCGAGCTGGCGCGGGCCTTCGGCGAGTAGCCGCGGATGCGGCTCAGGCCGCGGTGGGTGGCGGCTCGTCGCCTTCGCTGAGCAGGCGGTCGATGAGTTCGGACAGGTCGGACTCGGCGAACGGCTTGGTCAGGTAGGCGCGCGCACCCTGGCGCATGCCCCACATGCGGTCGGTGTCCTGGTCCTTGGTGGTGACCAGGACCACCGGGATGGAGCGGGTGGTGCTTTCGCGGCTGAGCGTGCGCGTGGCCTGGAAGCCATTGAGGTTGGGCATCACCACGTCCATCAGGATCAGGTCGGGGAGCTCGGCCTTGGCCACTTCCACGCCGGCCGCCCCGTCCTCGGCGGTGAGGGTCTCATGGCCCAGCTTCTCGATGATGCGCTGGATGCCGAGCAACTGCGACGGCGAGTCGTCGACGATGAGGATGCGTGCCATGTGGATGTCCCCCGGGTGTCTTGCCTGACCGCGGAGTGTAGCGGTCGCCCGCGGCGGCCGGAAGCCTTTCGCAAGCCCGGCGCGTGGCGGCCGGACACGCGTGCCATCCGGGGTGTCGTGCGGTGCCGGCGTGGCGTCGTCGCCGCGGTTCCCGTTGCGGCGCAGCATCCTCGCATCCGTGGGCCGGCCTAGAATCGCTGCGCTGCGCATCGGCGGCGTCGAAGGGAGAGGAATATGGGTGGATCCGACGGCCGGAGCCGGGCCCGGGGTGCGCAGGCGCTGCTGGCGCTGGTGGCCCTGGTGGCGTGCCATGCCCATGCAGGTGATGCTGCTGCAGGTGATACCGCTGCGGCGGCGGACGCCACGGCAACGTCATGGGTCTTCGCCGACACGCCGGCCTGGCAGGACGAGTTCGACTACGAGGGCATGCCAGATCCTGCGCGCTGGAGCCATGATGTCGGCGGCGACGGCTGGTACAACAACGAGCTGCAGTACTACACCGACCGCCCGGCCAATGCCTTCGTCAGCGACGGCCTGCTGACCATCGTCGCCCACCGGCAGCGCGCGGGGAAGCGCCGCTTCAGTTCGGCGCGGCTGGTCACGCGCGGCAAGGGTGACTTCCTCTACGGCCGCATCGAAATCCGCGCGCGCTTGCCGGTCGCCCGCGGCAGCTGGCCCGCGCTGTGGATGCTGCCAAGCGATGATCGTTACGGGCACTGGCCGCGCTCGGGCGAGATCGACATCATGGAGCACGTGGGGTTCGATCCCGGCGTGGTCCACCAGACGGTGCACACCCAGGCGTACAACCACCGCATCGGCACCCAGCGTGCCGCGCAGAAGCGGATGGAGACGCTCAACACCCATTTCCACCGCTACCGGGTGGACTGGACCCCGGACCATATCCACGGCTTCATCGACGATGAGCCGGTGTTCGCGTTTGCCAATGAAGGCACCGGTGTGGACGCATGGCCTTTCGACCAGCGCTTCCATCTGCTGATGAACCTGGCCGTCGGCGGCGACTGGGGCGGCGCCAAGGGTGTGGACGAATCCGCCTTCCCGATTTGGATGGAGGTGGACTACGTGCGCGTGTATCCGCTGGAGAACGCGCCAGACCCGGATGCGCGGCCTTAATCCAGCCGGATCACCGTGCGCCCCAGCGCGCCGCCGGCGAGCATCCGCTCGAAGATGTCGGGCAGGTCGTGCAGGGTGGCCTCGCGGGTGCAGATCTGGTCCAGTTGCGCCGGCTTCCACGCGTCGGCGAGCAGCGCCCAGATGGCGTCGCGGATGTCGCGGGCAGTGCCGGCCGAGCCGATGCCCAGCAGTGACACGCCGCGCAGGATGAAGGGCATCACGGTCAGCGCGTCCAGGCTGGCCGACCCCGCCAGGCCGGCGGATGCCACGTTGCCGTAGGGGATGGTCTGGGCCAGCAGGCTGACCAGCATCGGCCCGCCGGCGTTGTCCAGGCCGCCACCGAAGCGCGCTGATTCCAGTGGCCGTGCCGTGCCCAGCACCTCACGGCCGAGGACCTGGCTGGCGCCCAGTGCGCGCAGGTAGTCAGCCTGTTCGGGTTTGCCGCTGATGGCGTGCACCTCGTAGCCGGCCTTGCTGAAAATCGACACCGCCATCGAGCCGACGCCACCGGTGGCGCCAGTCACCGCCAGCGGCCCCATGTCCGGGTGTTGCCGGTTCTCGCGCAGGCGGTACAGCGCCAGCGCGGCGGTGAAGCCGGCGGTGCCCAGGATCATGCTCTGGCGCAGGTCCATCCCGCGCGGCAGCGCCACCACCCACTCGGCGGGCAGGCGCGCATAGGTCGAATAGCCGCCGTCGCGCGATTCGCTCAGCCCGCAGCCGGTGACCAGCACCGGATCTCCCTCGCGGAACTTCGCATCGGTGGATGCCACCACGTGGCCGGCCACGTCGATGCCGCCGACCAGCGGGAAGCGGCGCAGGATCTTGCCCTTGCCGGTGCCGGCCAGCGCATCCTTGTAGTTGACCGAGGACCATTCGGCGCGGATCACCACCTCGCCGGGGGCCAGGTCGTCCAGTGAGACCTGCTCCACGCCGCTGCGGTAGCCGGCGGCATCGTTGTGGATGCGGAATGCGGGAAACGTGGCGGGAATGACCATGGCGGCGTCCTGTGATGCGATGCATCGATTGTCCCATGCGCTTCCCGCGCCTGCCGCCGGACAGGGCGGGGATGGGCCGGTTCAGCGCATCACGTTGCGGTGCGCTTCATTGATCGCCTTGCCCACCTGCACTGGCGTGTACCCGCGCATCCACGCCAGCATCCGGTCGATATCGCGGCCGTACCAGAGGTCCGCGCGCTGGTCCGGATGCAGGAAGCGCTCTTCGACCATGCGGTCGATCATCCCGATCAGGGGCGCGTAGAAATCCTCGATGTCGAGGAAGGCGCAAGGCTTGCTGCCGATGCCGAGCTGGCGCCAGGTGAGCATCTCGAAGATCTCCTCCATGGTGCCGAACCCGCCGGGCAGGGCGACGAACGCGTCGGACAGCTCGAACATGCGCATCTTGCGCTCGTGCATGGAGCCGACGATCTCCAGCTCGGTCAGGCCCTTGTGCGCCACTTCCCAGTCGGCCAGCTGCTTGGGGATCACCCCGGTGACCTGGCCGCCGGCCTCCAGTACCGCGTTGGCCACGGTACCCATCAGCCCGATGCTGCCGCCGCCATACACCAGGCGCAGGCCGTCGCGGGCGATGCGGTCGCCCAGGGCGATGGCGCGTTCGGCATAGGCCGGCTTGCTGCCGGCGTTGGAGCCGCAATAGACGCAGATCGAGCGCATTCCAGCTCCGTGTCAGTGCATGGCGCCCGCCTGCTGCGGGCGTGGGCGATCCTGCTCATCGGGCAGCCCGGGTGCAGCCTCGCCTCAGTCCGGCTTGCGGTTGCGTCGCCAGATCGCAAAGCCCAGCACGATGAAGGCCACGCCGACGGTGCTGAAACCCGGCCGGCCGCCCTGGATGGCACCAATGATGAAGAGGATGCCGGCGCCGGCATACAGCGCCGCAGTCACGTGGGGAGGAAGCCCGCGCAAGGCCAACCTCAGTTGGCCTTGTGGATGGCGCGCTTGTCCACCGCCATGGCCGCGTCGTGGATCGCCTCCGACAGGGTCGGGTGGGCGTGGCAGATGCGCGCCAGGTCGTCGGCCGAGCCGCTGAATTCCATGGTCAGCACGCCCTCGTGCACCAGCTCCGAGGCATTGGCGCCGATGATGTGCAGGCCCAGCACGCGGTCGGTCTCGGCATGCGCGATCACCTTGGCGAAGCCCACCGGCTCGGCCATGGCCACCGCGCGGCCCACCGCGGCAAACGGGAAGCTGCCGGTCTTGTACGGCACGCCCTCGTCCTTGAGCTGCTGCTCGGTCTTGCCGACCCAGGCGATCTCCGGCGAGGTGTAGATGACGTAGGGAATGGTGTCCAGGTTGACGTGGCCCGGCAGCCCGGCGATCAGTTCGGCCACCGCGATGCCTTCCTCGAAGCCCTTGTGCGCCAGCATCGGCCCGCGCACGCAGTCGCCCACCGCCCACACGCCGTCCACGCCGGTGTGGCAGTGCTCGTCCACCACGATCTGGCCACGCTCGTTGAGCTGCACGCCGGTGCCCTCGGCCAGCAGGCCCTTGCTCGCGGCGCGGCGGCCCACCGCCACCAGCAGCCTGTCCACGACCAGCGCCTGCTCGCCCTTGGCATCGCTGTAGGCGATGGACACTTCCTTCTTCTTGCCCTTGCCCGCGCCCTTGGCAGCCACGACTTCGGCCTTGGAGACCTTGGCGCCGAGCTTGATGTCCAGGCCTTCCTTCTTGAACTCGCGCGCGGCCAGCTTGGCCACCTCGGCGTCGGCGGCCGGCAGGAAGTCGGGCATCGCCTCAAGGATGGTCACCTCGGCGCCCAGGCGGCGCCACACGCTGCCCAGTTCCAGGCCGATCACGCCGGCGCCGATCACCGCCAGGCGCTTGGGCACGTCGGTGAAGTCCAGCGCGCCGACGTTGTCGACGATGTTCTCGCCGTCGAACTTGGCGAACGGCAGCTCGATCGAATCCGAACCAGCGGCGATGATGACGTTGGTGCCCTTGAGCTCGACCTCGCTGCCGTCGTGTTGCTTCACCTTCACCACGTTGCCCGGCTGCAGCTGCCCGAAGCCGTAGTACGCGGTGACCTTGTTGGCCTTGAACAGCATGGCGATGCCGCCGGTGAACTGCTTCACGATGCCGTCCTTGCGGGCGACCATCTTTTCCACGTCGATCGCCGCATCCTTGAAGCTGATGCCGTGCTGGTCGAACTTGTGCAGCATGTTCTCGTACTGGTGGGTCGAGTCCAGCAGCGCCTTGGAGGGCACGCAACCCACGCGCAGGCAGGTGCCGCCAAGGGCGGGCTTGCCGTCCTTGCCAAGTGCGGCGTCGATGCACGCGGTCTTCAGGCCCAGCTGCGCGGCACGGATCGCGGCGTGATAGCCGGCCGGGCCGGCACCGATGACGACGACGTCGAATTGTTCAGCCATTTCCAGTTCCTTTGCCGTTCGCTTCGCGGCCGTGCAGGCCTTGCCGAAGCTGCCCCGAGGGGGCGGAAGAAGTGCGGCAGGGGTGGCGGAACCGGGTGCTGCGGGTGGTCCGCCAGGCCCTGACGAAAACCCCTCCCCGTGCGGAGAGGGGTCCGGGAGTGCTTACAGGTCGAACAGGATCCGGCTCGGGTTTTCCAGCTGGTTCTTGATGTCCACCAGGAACTGCACCGCGTCCTTGCCGTCGATGATGCGATGGTCGTAGGACAGGGCGATGTACATCATCGGCGCGACCACGACCTGGCCGTTCTCGGCAATCGGGCGCTCCTTGATGGTGTGCATGCCCAGGATCGCGCTCTGCGGCGGGTTGACGATCGGCGTGGACATCAGCGAGCCGAAGGTGCCGCCGTTGGTGATGGTGAAGGTGCCGCCCTGCAGGTCTTCCAGGCTGAGCTTGCCGTCGCGCGCCTTCTTGGCGTACTCGGCCACGCCCTTTTCGACGTCGGCAAAGCTCATGCGCTCGGCATTGCGCAGCACCGGCGTCACCAGGCCGCGCTCGGTGGACACCGCGATCGAGATGTCGGCATAGCCGTGGTAGATGATGTCGTCGCCATCCACCGAGGCGTTGACCGCCGGGAAGCGCTGCAGCGCATTGGCCGCCGCCTTCACGAAGAAGCTCATGAAGCCCAGCTTGATGCCATGGGCCTTCTGGAAGTCCTCCTGCAATTCCTTGCGGGTGGCCGCCACCTGGGCCAGGTTGACCTCGTTGAACGAGGTCAGCATGGCGATGGAGTCCTTGGACTGCATCAGGCGCTCGGCGATGCGCTTGCGGATGCGGGTCATCGGCACGCGCTCTTCCGGCCGTGCGCCGCCGGCCTTGCCGACGCCACCGCTGCGGGCGTACTCGAGGATGTCCTGCTTGGTCACCGCGCCGCGGCGGCCGGTGCCTTCGACCTGCGACGGGTCGATGCCTTCCCTGGCGGCGGCGAAGCGCGCGCCCGGCGGCAGCGCAGCGCCGGAGGTGCTGGCAGCGGCCGGCGCGGCGGCCTTGGCCGGGGCCTCCGCCTTCGGGGCGTCGGCCTTCTTTTCCTCGGCCTTCTTTTCCTTGGCCGGGGCGGCCTCGGCGACGGCGCCTTCCTCGATGATCGCCAGGATCTGCTGGCTGGTCACCGTGTCGCCTTCGGCGAACTTGATTTCCTTGAGCACGCCGTCCACCGGCGAGGGGACTTCAAGCACGACCTTGTCGGTTTCCAGGTCCACCAGGTTCTCATCGCGCTTGACCGCGTCGCCGGCTTTCTTGTGCCAGCCGGCGATGGTGGCGTCGGAGACGGATTCGGGAAGGACCGGAACTTTGACTTCGGTGGCCATGGGGCGTCCTTGATGCGTGGGTCGTGGAGCGAAATGGGGTTACTCGGCGACGAACTGGTTGCCGGGCGGGTTGACCAGGGCGTCGGCGACCAGTTGCTGCTGCTCGGACACGTGCTGGGCGAAGTGGCCGACGGCCGGGGAGGGCGAGCGGCTGCGGCCGGCATAGCTCAGGGCCTGGCCCTTGGCCAGGCAGGCCTGCAGGTGGTGCTTGATCTGGTACCAGGTGCCCTGGTTCTGCGGCTCCTCCTGGCACCAGACCACCTCGGTGGCCTTGGGATACTTCTTCAGCTCGGCGGCCAGCAGCTCGCGCGGGAACGGGTAGAGCTGTTCGATGCGGACAATGGCCACGTCGTCCTGCTCGCGCTTGCGCGCATCTTCCAGCAGGTCGTAGTAGACCTTGCCCGAGCACAGCACCACGCGCTTGACCTTCTTCGGCGTGGCGGCCGCGTCCGGGATCAGGTGCTGGAACTGGCCGTTGGCCAGTTCGTCCAGGGTCGACACGGCCAGCTTGTGGCGCAGCAGCGACTTGGGCGACATCACGATCAGCGGCTTGCGCGTGCTCATCTTCATCTGCCGGCGCAGCATGTGGAAGCACTGGGCCGGGGTGGTGGGCACGCATACCAGCATGTTGTCCAGCGCGCACAGCTGCAGGAAGCGCTCAAGCCGGGCCGAGCTGTGCTCCGGGCCCTGGCCTTCGTAGCCATGCGGCAGCAGCAGGGTCAGGCCGGAGATGCGGCCCCACTTGGCCTCGCCCGAAGCGATGAACTGGTCGATCACCACCTGGGCGCCGTTGGCGAAGTCGCCGAACTGGCCTTCCCAGATGTCCAGCGAATTGGGATCGGTGGTCGAGAACCCGTACTCGAATGCCATCACCGCCTCCTCGCTCAGCAGCGAGTCGATGATGGTGCACTGCTCCGGGGTTTCCACCAGCTGCCGCAGCGGCATGTAGTAGCTGTCGGTCTTCTGGTCGTGGAGGATGGCGTGGCGGTGGAAGAACGTGCCGCGACCCGAATCCTGCCCGACCAGGCGCAGGCCGTGGCCCTCGGCCAGCAGGGTGGCGTAGGCCAGGTTCTCGGCGAAGCCCCAGTCGCCCGGGATCGTCCCGGCCACCATCCTGGCGCGGTCCTCGTAGATCTTGGCCACGCGCGGGTGCAGCACCACGCCTTGCGGGACGGTGTTGATGATCCTGGCCAGCTGCGACAGCGTGGCCTTCTTGACCCGCGTGTCCACCGCATCGGAGAGGCTGCCGGACAGGTACTGCGACCAGTCGATGGTCAGCTCGTAGTCCTCCGGCTTGGAGCCGGCCAGTTCGGTGGTCACTTCGCCCGCATCGAGCTTGGCGCGGTAGCCCTCCACCAGCGCCCTGGCATCGTCGGCGCTGATCACGCCGGCTTCTTCGAGCCTGGCGGCATACAGCTCGCGGGTGGTCGGGTGCTTGCGGATGGTCTGGTACATCAGCGGCTGGGTCGCCGCCGGCTCGTCGGCCTCGTTGTGGCCGTGGCGGCGGTAGCACACCAGGTCGATGACCACGTCCTTCTTGAACTGCTGGCGGAACTCGTAGGCCAGCTTGGCCACGAACACCACCGCTTCGGGATCGTCGCCGTTCACGTGGAACACGGGCGCGCCGACCATCTTGGCCACGTCGGTGCAGTACAGCGTGGACCGGGCATCGTCGCGGGCGCTGGTGGTGAAGCCGATCTGGTTGTTGACTACCACGTGCACCGTGCCGCCCACGGCAAAGCCGCGCGCCTGCGACATCTGCAGCAACTCCATCACCACGCCCTGGCCAGCGAAGGCCGCGTCGCCGTGGATCAGGATCGGCAGCACGCGCTTGCGCTCGTTGTCGCCGCGGCGCTCCTGGCGCGAACGCACCGATCCGGCAACCACCGGATTGACGATCTCCAGGTGCGACGGATTGAAGGCCAGGGCCAGGTGCACCGGCGCGCCAGGTGTGGCGATATCGGCGGAAAAGCCCATGTGGTACTTCACGTCGCCGGCGTGGGCGCGCTCGTCCTGCTCGAACTTGCCCTCGAATTCGTCGAACAGCTTGCGCGGGTTCTTACCCAGGGTGTTGACCAGCACGTTGAGGCGGCCGCGGTGGGCCATGCCGATCACGATGTCCTTGACCTTGTCCATCCCGGAATGGCGGACCACCGTGTCCAGCAGCGGGATCAGCGAATCGCCGCCCTCCAGCGAGAACCGCTTCTGGCCGACGTACTTGGTGTGCAGGTAGCGCTCCAGGCCTTCGGCGGCGGTCAGCCGCTCCAGCACGCGCTTGCGGGTCTCCACGTTGAGGCCGTAGTCACCGCCGGCCGCTTCCAGGCGCTGGTACAGCCACTGGCGCTGGGTGACTTCGGAAATGTGCATGAACTCTGCGCCGATGGAGCCGGCGTAGGTCGCCTTGAGCCGGGCGAGCAGGTCGCGCAGCTTCATCCGCGGCTGGCCGGCCAGGCCGCCGGTGCTGAACTCGCTGTCCAGGTCGCGCTCGGACAGGGCGTGGTAATCCAGGCCCAGGTCCGGCGGGTTCATCGAAGGGGTCAGGGCCAGCGGGTCGACCTTGGCGCCCAGGTGCCCGCGCGAGCGGTAGGCGGTGATCAGGCGGCCGACGTTGCGCTCGCGCTCGTCGCCGGCGCCGGTGGCGGCATGGCCGTTGTTGGCAGCCTGGCGCGCGGCCTCGGCGACATGGGCGATGACCGCCGAATGCGGCACGTCACCGGCTTCGCGGCCCTTGAAACCGTCGAAGTAGGACTTCCACTTGGGATCGACGCTGTCGGGGGAGACCAGGTACTGCTCGTACAGGTCCTCGATGTAGGTGGCATTGCTGCCGAGTTGCGAAGACTGCGCAAACTGCTTGATTGAGTTGTCCACGATGAGGTCGGGTCTGGGTGGAGGACGGGCCTGCATGGCCCTTGCCCAGCGAAGCGGGCTCGACAGCCTCAAAAGTATAACCCCCAATGCCGCTCGCAGGGCTTGCAGGAAGGGGCGCTGGAGCCGGATCCGGGCTCCGTGTCAGGGCTTGGTTCACACTCCTGCGCCGTGGCCGGGAGGCGTTGGCCCGGCCAGCCAGGCACCTGCGCATCCGGGCCTGCCCGCCCGCGCGCCGGCTCAGCGCAGCGCCCGGTACTCGAGGCAGGGGCGCGAACGTTCCCACGCGCGGTCGAACTCGCGCTGCAGGCGCCGCGCGAGCACCGGCACCCGCGGGCCGCCTTCGCCCAGGAAACGATCACCCAGCGGGCGGAAGCACATGCCGCCGGTGTCGTTGAACGCGTAGGCGGAGCGGTAGCCGATATCCACCGGATCCTCGACCTCGCGGAAGGCGAACGTGCTTGGCAGGCGCTGGGCCAGGGGAAGCAGCGGCGCGTCGTCGCGTTGCGGCGTGCCCGCATCCTGCAGCAGGATGCGCACGCGCCGCTCCCCGGAGCGGACCGCGAACCGGCGCAGCGCCTGCAGCACGTCGGCACGGTCCAGCAGGCCCGGGTCCAGATGATGGCTGAAGATCCCCACGTCGCTGCGCGCGCCGGCGGCCAGCGCCAGCAGCGTTGCGGCGGCGCCGTCGGCATCGGAGAAATGGGTCGGGCCGCGCACGCTCCGGCGCATGTCGCGGTGATCGATCCCGGCTTCCTGGAATGCCGGGCCGAACGGCACGAAGCCGGCGCGCGCATAGAACGGCAGCGCGTGGGCCTGCGCGTGCAGCGACACTTCGGCCCAGTCGCGGCGTGCGGCTTCGGCCAGCAGCGCGTCCAGCAGGGCACTGCCGATGCCGCGCCCGCGCGCGTCGGCAAGCACGGCCATGCGCCCGATCCGTTGCCCGGCCGTCAGCCGCGCGGTCCCCAGCAGGGTGCCATCGGCGGCCAGGGCCAGGACGTGGTGGCTGTCGGCGTCCAGTCCGTCGTCCTCAAGCGCGGGCGGGACCTGCTGTTCGTGGACGAAAACCGCCTCGCGCAGTGCGTGCAGCCGCTCCCGGTCGCGTGCGTAGTCGGCCGCGACGATGGTGTAGTCGGGGGTCATGGGTCCTCTCCCTCGCTGTCGTCATCGTGCTGGATGGCGTAGTGGCCGGCCTGGTGCAGGGCCAGCACCGCCTCGTGCCCGGCTGCCGAGAGCGTGGCCCAGGCGGCCGCATCGATCGCGGCCGCGCCGGCAATCCGGCGCGCGTCGGCCAGCGGCAACGGCATGGCATGCCCGCTGCAATACAGGCTTGCACCACGGCGCCTGCGCCGCCACGCCATCCGCGACCAGGGGTGGCGGCGCAGGGTGGCGCCCTGGGCCAGCAGTTCCTCCACTGCCTGGCGCGGCAGTTCGGCGCCGCAGGGCATCACCTCGCCGGCGGCGCGATAGGTGGTGATGAAGCGGCCGAACCAGTCGCCCAGCCGGTCCGGATCGTTCATGCGGATGGCATTGAGCGCCTCGACCACCCGCTGCATCGCCGCCACGTCGATCTCGTGCGGGTCGGCGGGCACGGCCAGGTCCTCGTCGTGGTAGCGCACGGATTCGTCGGCGTCGAGCAGCACGTCGTCCAGCCAGTCGCCCATCAGCTCCGATGCCGACGGTGCGCGCGTACCGATCGAAAACGTCAGGCAGGGATCCTCGGCCACGCCGTGGTGCGGAACCAGCGGCGGCAGGTACAGCATGTCGCCCGGCCCCAGCACCCAGTCATGGGTTGGCTGGAAGTGCCGCAGCAGCTTGATTGCCACGTCCTCGTGGAAGCCCAGGTCGGGTGCCGGCCGGCCCAGCGCCACGCTGGCGTCGATCTGCCAGCGGCGGTGCCCCAGGCCCTGCAGCAGGAACACGTCGTAGTGGTCGACGTGGGCGCCCACCGAGCCGCCGGTGGCGGCGAAGCTGACCATCACATCGTCGATGCGCCAGCTGGGCAGGAAACGGAAATGTTCCAGCAGTGCGGCCACGTCCGGGTCCCATTTGTCCACGTCCTGCACCAGCAGGGTCCAGTCATGGTCGGGCAGGCCGGGGAAGTCCTCTTCCTGGAACGGGCCGGTGCGTACATCCCAGGCGCCGGTGCTGCGGTCGTGGCTGACCAGGCGGGCCAGGGTGCCTTCCTCGCAGGCCAGGCCGGCCAGGTCCTCGGGCATCAGCGGGGCCTGGAAACCGGGAAACGCGCCGCGCACCAGCAACGGGCGCTTGTGCCAGTAATCGCGCAGGAACGCCTGCGCCGACATGCCCAGCGGCTGCGCGCCGGTGGCCCGGATCTCGAATGGCAGGGCGGCTGCGGACGTCTTGGTGTTCATCGGGGCGGGGCGGACGGACGGGCGCTCATTGTCGCGCATGCCCGGCCGCGTGGCCCGGCCATGCACGCCCAGCATGCTGCACCAGGCGTGCGCGTGCCGCGAACCGCGGCCCGGTCAGTGGCCGGCCGGGTCGGTCGGCTGGTCCGCCTGTTCGCTTGCCAGCCGCCGCTGCAGGCGCTGGCGTGCCTGTTCGGCATAGGCCCGGCACGCGCCGGGGGCCGCCAGTGGCCGGTTGGCGGCCGGGCCGATCCGGGCCCACAGGTCGCTGGCGGCAGGATGCGGGGTGACCAGGATGTCGCAGGGCAGGCCGGCGACCACGTCCAGCGCGTTCAGCACCGTATCCACGTATCCCGGATGGGCTGCCTCGTCGCTGAAGCGCCAGCTGTCATCGGAGATGGTGGTGAGGCTGTCGACATAGGCCAGGTCGACGCAAACGCCATCATCGGCGCAGGAGCGCCAGGTCCAGCTGGTGCCTCCCGGCGCATGCGCAGGCGTGGCATGGGCGGTCAGTTGCAGTGGCCCCAGCGCCAGCACCTGGCCGTGGCCAATCAGGCGGATCCCGCCCGTGACCGGGGCAAACGCTTCCAGCATTTCGAACTGCGGGTCTTCGCGGCTTCCGTTGCCGCGCCACAGCACTTCGGCCGCCGGGGTGCGCGCGACCACGGTCGCGCCGCTGGCCTGCTGCAGGTGGGCGATGCCGGCAACGTGGTCGTGATGCTCGTGCGAACTGCCGATGAAGCGCACGTCCTCCATCCTGAAGCCGAGTGCGCGGATGTTGGCCTCGATCAGGCGGCCGCCGGCAGTGGTGCCGCCATCCAGCAGGATGTGACCCTGCGGCGAGGTCACCAGCAGCGCGGTGATGCCGCAGGTGCCCACGTACCAGGTGCTGCCGTGGATGTGGTGGGGCGCCGACGGCGTATCCCAGCCGGCATCGGCCGGGCAGGGCTCGGCACCCGGGACGGTGGCTGCCTGCGCCGCGCCGGTGCCGAAGCCCGGCAGCAGGAACACGCCGGTCAGCAGGCACGACAGCAGGGCGTGGAATGTGCGCATGGGTGATCCGCAGGCAGGGGGGGGGGGGCTGGCGACGGCAGCGGTGGTTCAGATGGCCCGCGCCAGGGTTTCGGCCAGGCCGGTGTAGCCGGCCGGCGTGAGCGCGGCCAGGCGCGCGCGTGCATCCGCCGGAAGGTCGAGCGAGGCGATGAAGGCGCCCATGGCCTGCGCGTCGATGCCATCGCGGCCACGGGTCAGGGCCTTGAGCTGTTCGTAGGGGTTGGGCAGGCCGTGGCGGCGCATCACCGTCTGCACGGCTTCGGCCAGCACTTCCCAGGCAGCGTCCAGGTCGGCATCCAGGCGCTGCGGGTTCACTTCCAGCTTGCCCAGGCCCTTGGCCAGCGAATCCAGCGCCACCTGGGTGTGGCCGAAGGCGGTGCCCAACGCGCGCAGCACGGTGGAATCGGTGAGGTCGCGCTGCCAGCGGCTGATCGGCAGCTTGGCGCTGAAATGCTCGAACAGGGCGTTGGCGATGCCGAAGTTGCCTTCCGCGTTCTCGAAGTCGATCGGGTTGACCTTGTGCGGCATGGTCGAGGAGCCGATCTCGCCTTCCTTGAGCTTCTGCTTGAAGTAGCCCAGCGAGATGTAGCCCCAGACGTCGCGGGCCAGGTCGATGAGCACGGTGTTGGCGCGGCGCACCGCATCGCCAAGTTCGGCCACGTTGTCGTGCGGCTCGATCTGGGTGGTGTAGGGGTTGAACGGCAAGCCCAGCGACTCGACGAAGCGCTGCGCGAACGCCGGCCAGTCCACGTCCGGGTAGCTCACGGCGTGGGCGTTGTAGTTGCCGACCGCGCCGTTGATCTTGCCGGTCAGCTCGACCGCGGCGATCTGCCGGCGCTGGCGTTCCAGGCGCGCGACCACGTTGGCGATCTCCTTGCCCAGGGTGGTGGGCGAGGCGGTCTGGCCATGGGTGCGCGAGAGCATCGGCTGGCCGGCCTGGGTGTGGGCCAGCTGGCGCAGGGTCGCAGCCACGTTGTCCAGGGTCGGCAGCAGCACCTCGTCGCGCGCCTGGCGCAGCATCAGCGCGTAGGACAGGTTGTTGATGTCCTCGCTGGTGCAGGCGAAGTGGACGAACTCCAGCGCCGGGCCGAGGCCGGCGTCGTCCTTGAGCTGCTCCTTGATGAAGTACTCCACCGCCTTGACGTCGTGGTTGGTGGTGCGCTCGATCTGCTTGACCCGGGCCGCGTCGGCAGCCGAGAACCCGTCGGCCAGCGCGCGCAGGCGCTGCTGCGCGTCGGCGGAGAACGCGGCCAGCTCGGCAATGCCCGGCTCTGCGGCCAGGGCCAGCAGCCATTCGACCTCCACCTTGACCCGGGCCCGGATCAGGCCGTACTCGGAGAAGATCGGGCGCAGGGCATCGACCTTGGCGGCGTAGCGGCCGTCGAGCGGGGACAGGGCGAGCAGGGCGGAATCCGGCATGGCGGGCAACTGGCTGGTGAACGGAGCCGCCTAGTTTAGGCGGTTCTCCGTCCCGACGCCCGGCCCGCTGCCGGCGTCAGTGCTTGGCCGGGGTGGGCGCGGACGCCTGCGCCGGCGCTGGCGCGTCGCGCAACTCCTTGCGCAGGATCTTGCCGACATTGCTCTTGGGCAGCTCGTCGCGGAACTCGATGTGGCGCGGCTGCTTGTAGCCGGTCAGCGCTTCGCGGCAATAGGTCTTGACCTGCTCGGCGGTGAGCGACGGATCCTTGCGCACCACGAACAGCTTGACCGCCTCGCCCGAGCGCTCGTCCGGCACGCCCACCGCGGCAACCTCCAGCACCCCGGGCATCGCCGCGACCACGTCCTCGACCTCGTTGGGGTACACGTTGAAGCCCGACACCAGGATCATGTCCTTCTTGCGGTCGACGATGTAGACGAAGCCCTTCTCGTCGATCCTGGCCATGTCGCCGGTATGCAGCCAGCCTTCGGCATCGATCGTCTTGGCCGTTTCCTCCGGCCGCTGCCAGTAGCCCTTCATCACCTGCGGGCCCTTCACGCACAGCTCGCCGATTTCGCAGTTGTCCAGCAGCTTGCCGTCGTCGTCCTTCACGCACACGTCGGTGGAGGGGATGGGCAGGCCGATGGAGCCGTTGAACTCCTTGATGTCCAGCGGGTTGATGCACACCGCAGGCGAGGTCTCGGTCAGGCCGTAGGCTTCCACCAGGGTCACCCCGGTCACCTGCTTCCAGCGCTCGGCCACCGCCCGCTGCACCGCCATGCCGCCGCCCAGGGTGATCTTGAGCGCGGAGAAATCCACCTCGTCGAAGCCGGGCGCGTTGAGCAGCCCGTTGAACAGCGTGTTGACCCCGGTGATGGCGGTGAAGCGCGTGCCCTTGAGTTCCTTGACGAAGCCGCGCATGTCGCGCGGGTTGGTGATGAGGTGGTTGAGGCCACCCAGCTCCATGAACACCAGCCCGTTCGCCGTCAGCGCGAAGATGTGGTACAGCGGCAGCGCGGTGATGATCACTTCCTCGCCGCGCTTGAGGTCGTTGGCACTGAGCCAGGCCGACGCCTGCTGCATGTTCGCCACCAGGTTGCGGTGGGTGAGCATGGCGCCCTTGGCCACGCCGGTGGTGCCGCCGGTGTACTGCAGGAAGGCGATGTCGCCCGGGTCGATGTCCACCTCCGGCAGCGGGTGGCGCTTGCCGGCCGCCAGCGCATCGGCGAAGCGCACCGCGCCGGGGATGTCGTAGTCGGGCACCATCTTCTTCACGTAACGCAGCACGAAGTTGACGATTGGCCCCTTGGGGAAGCCGAGCATGTCGCCCAGGCCGGTGGTGATGACCTGGCGCAGCGGCGTGTGCGGCAGCACTTCCTGCACGGTGCGGCCGAAGTTGTCGACCACCACGATGGCCGCGGCACCGGAATCGACCAGCTGGTGCTTGAGCTCGCGCGCGGTGTACAGCGGGTTGACGTTGACCACGGTCAGGCCGGCGCGCAGGGCGCCGAAGATGGCGATCGGGTACTGCAGGCAGTTGGGCATCATCAAGGCGACGCGGTCGCCCTTTTTCAGGCCCAGCTCGCCCAGCAGGTAGGCGGCGAACTGCGTGCTCAGCGCATCCACCTGCGCGTAGGTCAGGGTCTTGCCGAAGTTGCGGTACGCCGGACGCTGCGCATGGCGCGACGCCGAGGCGGCGAACACCGCTGCCACCGAGCGGTACTCGTCCGGGTCGATGGTCGCGGGCACGCCTTGCGGATAGCTCTGCAGCCAGGGACGATCCGTACTCATAGCGCATCTCCAGGGGGTCGTTGCCGCATCGTCGCGGTGCGGCCGTGTCGATGCGAGCATACCGTTACGGATGGGAAAGGCGAAAGACGCAGGAGGGCAGCCGATGGCAACGGGATGGAGGCGAGGCCGGTTTGCGGCCGTGGTGGCGATGGCCGTGGCAGTGCTGGCCATGGCCTGCGCGCGGACGCCGCCCGAGCAGCGGCTGCGCGAGCAACTGTCGCAGATGCAGGCGGCCCTGGAGCAGCGCGATGCGCGCAGCTTTATGGAGGGCGTGGCCGAGGACTTCAGCGGCAACGGCGGAATGGATCGTGCTGCGTTGCAGCAGCTGGTGCGTGCGCAGGTGCTGGCCAACGCGAGCATCGGCGTGACCCTGGGGCCGGCCGACGTGCAGTTCCAGGGCGACCGCGCCAGCGTGCGCTTCAGCGCCGTGTCCACCGGCGGCAGCGGGCGCTTCGTGCCCGACCAGGCGGGTGCATGGGAGATCACCAGCGGCTGGCGCGACGAGGACGGACAGTGGCGCCTGTACTACGCGGACTGGAAACGCCGCTGAGCCATCCGCCGCATCGCCATCGCCGACCTCCGTGCCCCTTCGCCGGCAAGGCCGGCTCCTGCACATGCGCCCGAACCCCGCGCGATGCGCGGGGCCGGGCTTCCGCCCGATCTGGAAGTTACGCGGCTTTCCTCGCGGCGAGCTGCCGCAGCACGTACTGCAGCAGGCCACCGTGGCGGAAGTACTCCACTTCCTTGGGCGTGAGCAGCATCACGCTGACCTGGAACTCGACCTTGCTCCCGTCGCCGCGGCGCGCGGTGACGGTGGCGGACTTGGCCGCGCCATCGTCCAGGCCGGTGATGTCGTAGGTCTCGGTGCCGTCCAGGCCCAGGCTCTGCGCGTTCTGGCCATCCTTGAACTGCAACGGCAACACGCCCATGCCCACCAGGTTGGAGCGATGGATGCGCTCGAAGCTGGCCGCGATGACCGCCTTGACTCCCATCAGCAAGGTGCCCTTGGCGGCCCAGTCGCGCGAGGAACCGGTGCCGTATTCGTGCCCGGCGATGACCACCAGCGGCACGCCCGCGGCCTTGTACTTCATGGCCGCGTCGTAGATCGACATCTTCTCCGGAGGGTTGCTGCCGAAGTACAGCGTGTTGCCGCCTTCCTCGCCACCGAAGAACAGGTTCTTGATCCGGATGTTGGCAAAGGTGCCGCGCACCATCACGTCGTCGTTGCCGCGGCGGCTGCCGTAGCTGTTGAAGTCCGCCGGCTGCACGCCGCGTGACTGCAGGAAGCGGCCGGCGGGCGAGTCGGCCTTGATCGCACCTGCAGGCGAGATGTGGTCGGTGGTGATCGAGTCGCCGAACAGGCCCAGCACCCGCGCGCCGGTGACGTCGCTGATGCTGCCCACATCCATGGTCATGCCCTCGAAGTAGGGCGGGTTCTTGATGTAGGTGGAGGACCCGCTCCAGGGGTAGAGCTGGCTGTCGGGCGATTCCATCGCGTTCCAGCGCTCATCGCCGGTGAACACGTCGGCGTAGTTCTGCTTGAACAGTTCCGGGCCCACGGTGGAAGCGATGAGGTCGCCGATCTCCTTGTTGCTCGGCCAGATGTCGCGCAGGAACACGTCCTTGCCGTCGCGGTCCTTGCCCAGCGGCTCGCGGGTCAGGTCGATGTCGACCGTGCCGGCGATGGCGTAGGCCACCACCAGCGGCGGCGATGCCAGGTAGTTCATCTTCACTTCGGGATGGATGCGGCCCTCGAAGTTGCGGTTGCCCGACAGCACCGAGGCCACCGCCAGGTCGTTCTCGGCGATGCCCTTGGACACCGCCGACAGCAGCGGGCCGGAGTTGCCGATGCAGGTGGTGCAGCCATAGCCGACCAGGTAGAAGCCCAGCTTCTCCAGCTCGCCCATCAGCCCGGCCTTCTCCAGGTAGTCGGTGACCACCAGCGAGCCCGGCGCGAGCGAGGTCTTGACCCACGGCGCGGCCTTGAGCCCCCGCGCCGCCGCATTGCGGGCCACCAGGCCGGCACCGATCATCACCGCCGGGTTGGAGGTGTTGGTGCAGGAGGTGATCGCCGCGATCACCACCGACCCGTCATGGATCTGGTGCTGGCAATCGTCCAGGCAGATGGTGGACGCCGGCTTGGCCGCCAGGCGCGCAGCCTGCGGCTGGTCGCCGCCGTCCTTCTCGAAGCGGCTGACCTGGCGGTCGCGCCCGTCCTGGCGGCGCGCGATCAGCGGGCCGACGTTGTCGTGGAAGTTCTGCTTCATGTCCGCCAGCAGGACCCGGTCCTGCGGGCGGCGCGGGCCGGCCAGCGACGGCTGCACCGTGCCCATGTCCAGTTCAAGCACGGACGAATAGCTGGCCTGCGGCGTGCCCGGCTCGTGCCACAGGCCCTGCGCCTTCGCATAGGCCTCGACCAGGGCGATCTGCTCCTCGCTGCGCCCGGACAGGCGCAGGTAGCGCACCGCTTCGGCGTCGATCGGGAAGATGCCGCAGGTGGCGCCGTACTCGGGCGACATGTTGCCGATGGTGGCGCGGTCGGCCAGCGGCAGGTGCAGCAGGCCTTCGCCGAAGAACTCGACGAACTTGCCCACCACCCCGTGCGTGCGCAGCATCTGGGTGACGGTGAGCACCAGGTCGGTGGCGGTGGCGCCCTCGGGCAGTTTTCCGCTCAGCTTGAAGCCGACCACCTGCGGGATCAGCATCGACGACGGCTGGCCGAGCATGGCCGCCTCGGCCTCGATGCCGCCCACGCCCCAGCCCAGCACGCCGATGCCATTGATCATGGTGGTGTGCGAGTCGGTGCCGAACACGGTGTCCGGGTAAGCCCAGGCCTCGCCGTCCCTGTCGCCGGTCATCACCACCCGCGCCAAGTGCTCCAGGTTCACCTGGTGCACGATGCCGGTGTTGGGCGGTACGACCTTGAAATCCTGCAATGCGTTCTGCCCCCAGCGCAGGAAGCCGTAACGCTCCTTGTTGCGCTCGAACTCGATGCGGCCGTTGATGTCCAGCGCCTCGGTGCGGCCGAACGCATCGACCTGCACCGAATGGTCGATCACCAGCTCCGAGGGGATCTGCGGGTTGATCTGCTCCGGCCGGCCGCCCAGCTTGACCACCGCATCGCGCATCGCCGCCAGGTCGACCACGCAGGGCACGCCGGTGAAATCCTGCAGGACCACGCGCGCGGGCATGAAGGCGATTTCAGTGTCCGACTCGGCGCCCGGGTCCCACTTGGCCACCGCCTCGATATGCGCGGGCAGCACGCTCACCCCGTCCTCGTTGCGCAGCAGGTTCTCCAGCAGGATCTTCATCGAGTAGGGCAGGCGGGCCAGCCCTTGCCCGGGCCCGGCGCCGGGATCGAGGCGCTCGGCCAGCCTGGGCAGGCTGGCGTAGGTGTAGGTCTTGCCGCCGACGTCCAGGCGGCTGCGGGTGGCGAAGGAATCACGCATGGGGCGGCTCCTGTGGCTGGTGCGCCGCCAGTCCCGGCGGCGCCGAAGGGGGTGCCGCATTATCCACGGCGGCGGATGAGGCCGGCGTGCCCGGTACTTGCGCGGGACGGTGCGGTCCGGCCGCCATTGTCGCCCCATTTGCCCATGCCGGATTGAGTATGCATGGGAAGGTATGTATCATTTACGCATACCCGATCCCCTGGAGGCTCCCATGGAAGCCACCGTCGCCGAGCGTGGCCAGATCACCCTGCCCAAGGCGGTGCGCGATGCCCTGGGCCTGACCAAGGGCAGCGTGCTCAAGGTCGAGCTGGACGGCAGCCGCATCGTGCTGAGCAAGCACGTGGACGATGCCATCTCGCGGGTGCGCGGCAAGTTCGCGCTCGACGCCGGCACCGGCACGCCGCGTCGATGATCGCGGTCGAAGCACCTGTCCTGGTCGAGCTGCTGGTCGACGGTCCGCGCGCGGACGCGGTCGAGGCCAGCCTGCGCCAGTGCCTGGGCGGTGGCCGCGTGGTGGTGTGCGACGTGGCCCTGGCCCAAGTGAGCGCGAGCCTGCACGACGGGGCCGAGGCCCTGGCCGCGCTGGAGGAGATGGGCGTGCATTTCAATGCCGTGGAGCCCAAGTCGGCGCTGCGTGCCGGCGAAATGCTGCGCCGCCACCGGCAGCGCAGCGAGGCCGGGCGCCCGATCGCCGACTTCCTGGTCGGCGCCCACGCCATGCTCCAGTGCGACGGCCTGGTCACCTTCGACACCGCCTTCCACCGCGACTACTTCAAGGGCCTGAAGCTCATCGTGCCCAGGGCCTGACCTGCTCACTCCTTGCCGGCCCCCAATTGCCTCCCCCTGTTTCGTCCGCCTTTTTTCCGATTCTCCTGGAGACCCCCCCCATGCTGGAAGCCTACCGCCAACACGCCGCCGAACGCGCCGCCCTCGGCATCCCGCCGCTGCCGCTGAACGCGCAGCAGACCGCCGACCTGATCGAACTGCTGAAGAACCCGCCGGCCGGCGAGGAACAGTTCCTGGTCGAGCTGCTCAGCCAGCGCGTGCCCGCCGGCGTGGACGATGCGGCCAAGGTCAAGGCGTCGTACCTGGCCGCCCTGGCCTTCGGCAGCGAGGCCAACCCGCTGATCAGCCGCGCGCGCGCCACCGAACTGCTGGGCACCATGCTCGGCGGCTACAACGTGGCCCCGCTGGTCGAGCTGCTGGATGATGCCGAGCTGGGCGCCATCGCCGCCGATGCGCTGAAGACCACCCTGCTGGTGTTCGATGCCTTCCACGACGTGGAGGAGAAGGCCCGCGCCGGCAATGCCAATGCGCGCGCCGTGCTGCACAGCTGGGCCGATGCCGAGTGGTTCACCGGCAAGCCGGAAGTGCCGCAATCGCTGACCATCACCGTGTTCAAGGTGCCCGGCGAGACCAATACCGACGACCTGTCGCCGGCCCCGGACGCCACCACCCGCCCAGACATCCCGCTGCATGCCCTGGCGATGCTCAAGAACAAGCGCGACGACGCGCCGTTCGTGCCCGAGGAAGACGGCAAGCGCGGGCCGATCCAGGACATCCTCTCGCTCAAGAACGGTGCCGATGGACGCGACGGCCACCAGGTGGCCTACGTCGGCGACGTGGTCGGCACCGGTTCCTCGCGCAAGTCCGCCACCAACTCGGTGCTGTGGTGGACCGGCGACGACATCCCGTACATCCCCAACAAGCGTGCCGGCGGCGTGTGCCTGGGCGGCAAGATCGCCCCGATCTTCTACAACACCATGGAAGATGCCGGCGCGCTGCCGATCGAGCTGGACGTGTCGCAGATGCACCACGGCGACGTGGTCGAGCTGCGCCCGTACGAGGGTAAGGCGCTGAAGGACGGCGTGGTGATCGCGCAGTTCCAGGTCAAGTCCGAGGTGCTGTTCGACGAAGTGCGCGCCGGTGGCCGCATCCCGCTGATCATCGGTCGCGGCCTGACCGCCAAGGCGCGCGAGTCGCTGGGCCTGCCGGCCACTGACCTGTTCCGCCAGCCGCAGCAGCCGGCCGATACCGGCAAGGGCTATTCGCTGGCGCAGAAGATGGTTGGCCGCGCCTGCGGCCTGCCTGAAGGGCAGGGCGTGCGCCCCGGTGCCTACTGCGAGCCGAAGATGACCTCGGTCGGTTCCCAGGACACCACCGGCCCGATGACCCGCGACGAGCTCAAGGACCTGGCCTGCCTGGGCTTCAGCGCCGACCTGGTGATGCAGTCGTTCTGCCACACCGCGGCGTACCCGAAGCCGGTGGACGTCAAGACCCACCACACCCTGCCGGAGTTCATCTCCACCCGCGGCGGCATCTCCCTGCGCCCGGGCGACGGCGTGATCCACAGCTGGCTCAACCGCATGCTGCTGCCCGACACCGTCGGCACCGGCGGCGACTCGCACACCCGCTTCCCGGTGGGCATCTCGTTCCCGGCAGGTTCCGGTCTGGTCGCCTTTGCCGCAGCCACCGGCGTCATGCCGCTGGACATGCCCGAGAGCGTGCTGGTGCGCTTCAAGGGCCAGATGCAGCCGGGCGTGACCCTGCGCGACCTGGTCAACGCGATCCCGCTGTACGCGATCAAGGCCGGCCTGCTGACCGTGGCCAAGGCCGGCAAGAAGAACATCTTCTCCGGCCGCATCCTGGAGATCGAAGGCCTGCCGAAGCTGAAGGTGGAGCAGGCGTTCGAGCTGTCCGACGCATCGGCCGAGCGCTCCGCCGCCGGCTGCACCGTGCGCCTGGACAAGGAGCCGATCATCGAATACCTCACCAGCAACATCACCCTGTTGAAGTGGATGATCGCCGAAGGCTACGCCGACGCCCGCTCGCTGGCCCGCCGCATCGCCAAGATGGAAGCCTGGCTGGCCAGCCCGCAGTTGCTCGAACCCGACGCCGACGCCGAGTACGCTGCGGTGATCGAGATCGACCTGGCCGACGTGCACGAGCCGATCGTGGCCTGCCCGAACGACCCGGACGACGTGAAGACCCTGTCCGACGTGGCCGGGGCGACCATCGATGAAGTCTTCATCGGCTCGTGCATGACCAACATCGGCCACTTCCGCGCCGCGGCCAAACTGCTGGAAGGCAAGCGCGACATCCCCACGCGCCTGTGGGTCGCGCCGCCGACCAAGATGGACGCCAGCGAACTGACCAAGGAAGGCGTGTACGGCACCTTCGGCACCGCCGGCGCGCGCATGGAAATGCCCGGCTGCTCGCTGTGCATGGGCAACCAGGCCCAGGTGCGCGAGGGCGCCACGGTGTTCTCCACCTCCACCCGCAACTTCCCCAACCGCCTGGGCCGCAACTCCAACGTGTACCTGGGCTCGGCCGAACTGGCCGCGATCTGCTCCCGCCTGGGCCGGATCCCGACCAAGGCCGAGTACATGGCCGACATCGGCGTGATCAACGAGAAGGGCGAAGAGATCTACCGCTACATGAACTTCGACCAGATCCAGGAATACCAGGACGTGGCGAAGACTGTGGCGGCCTGAGCGGCGCCGGCAACGTAGTAGGCAGAACGCCCGGCAATGCCGGGCGTTCTGGTTTTCGGCTCGGGAGGATTGCGAGGGCTTTCAGATGCCGAGCGAGCGTCTGGTTTCGACCCGAATCAGCCATTCCTCAAAAAGAATCAATGTTCGCCAGCTCACCGGATCAGGGGGCGCCTTTGTTTGGCACGGCGTCCATGCAGTCGCAAAGTTCTTCGATGAGCGATGAGAAGGTCCTCATCGCCGTCAGGGCCTTCTGATACTCGGCCAAGTTCGCCGCGCGTGTGGCATTGAGGTCGAGAGGCGGTAAGGCTTGCGCTGCATACTGCACGCACTTTTGCGTCGGGTTTTCTACGGGTAGGTAGCCCCCGCAAGGTTGCTGCACCATCTCGGTCTTCGGGACAATGGAACGGATTGCTCGCACGACCTGGCCAACCATGAGTCTTGGCGCGAAGGAGTGCGCCGACAAGTTTCGGAAGTTGCGAGTCGTCTTCTGGTAGTCCTTTCCGTCCATAGCATTCAGCGCTTTGCGGAACGCACAAAACTCCGCCCAATGCCTACCTAGGCGATCTAGTTGCTTTCGTCGATCCAAGCGTCGCAGTGTTTTACCCGGAGGAAGGTCATCCTGATCCAGGTGATCGCGCTGATCGGGGAAGATAAACCGATTGGCCTGATGCACGAGCGTTTCGGCTGCGACCGTGATGCGGTCGGCCAAACTGCTAGGCTGAAGCATGCAGTAGAAGGCGAGCGGCTCAACGAAGTGATAGAGCACCTCCCACTTGTCGTCATCGCTCTCGTAACTGTCGATGACCAAGTTCCATGCCCCCCACTCATGAAGTCGGACGGCCCAAGCATTGATCGTATTGATAGTCTCTCGCACCTCTCCGTCCGAACCCCACCACCAGGCAAAAGTTCCGCGCGTTGCGTTGGCCCGATCAGCAGAATCGAAAGACGCCAGCTGGGGAAAGAGCGGCCGACAGGCAAGGAGCTTGACGTGGAAGCGCGCGTAAGCGTCGGTTGCCAAGGCTCGCCATCGCTCCCAGCCGCCATCATCAGGCATAGCGGCGGCGTTGTTCACTGGTGAAGTAGGCTGGCTACCCATATTCCTGCGGTTCCTTAGTTCTGGGGTCAATCGCCGTCGGGACCTTACGCCCCGCTTGTCTCATGGCCTAGGACTTGGGTTGCGACAAGCTGTGCACAAAGATAATGCCGTTGGTGCCTACGGATCCTTGGTCACTCCAGTCCTTTGCTAGGATTGACCGTAGAAAGAAGCTCGACGCGACCGTACTTAGGTCTAGAGGTAAGCGTCATGCTTCTAGAATAGGTTTGTCGGCAGACTGACGCCTCACCAGTAAGAGAGGCAAGAATCAGGGGAATGGCACGTGGAAACTTCCGATCTTCTTGAGCAACTCGACGGACACCTTTGCTCTCCGAATATTTCGTGGCTGCTAGGCGCGGGCATCAGCAGAAATGCAAACATCCCATTGATGTATCCGCTAACTGATCGGGTTCTGTTTCTTCTCAAGGAGCAGAAGAGCAAATACATCGACTTGATCAACACGGTGATATCGGAGATTGACGATAGGTGCCATGTTGAGCACCTGCTTAGCCACTTTGGCGACTATGCAGCGCTCGCAGATAGGGCGAAAACGAAAGAAATTACCATTGGTGGAAGCGCAGTAACCTGCGCTGACATAGACTCGGTGCATGGCGAAATTGTGAACGCAATTGCTGACACTATTCGTTGGGGGTATGCGGCTGCCGAGAAAGACGGAGCCAAGCCCGAGCTAATTGGCACCCAAGGCCAGTCGATCACAGACGTAAGACCCCATCGCGAATTTGTTGCGGCATGCTTTAAATCAGCCCGGGCCGGATTGAATGAGCGCAGAGGCGCAGTAAAGTTCTTTACGACGAACTACGACACCCTATTAGAGGATGCGCTCTCCCTTAGTAGGACGAAATATTGGGATGGTTTTGAGGGTGGCGCGGTCGCCTATAAGGCATACCGCTTAGGGGATGGAGATCCGCCGCCTGGTTATGCAGCGCACGTCATAAAGCTCCACGGCTCCATTGACTGGCACCTAAACGATGACGACGGCCGCGTCTATAAGGTCAGGTACGGTGATACCTACCCTGCGGCCAAGCAGAGGGTTCTGATCTACCCCCAGGCCACAAAATACATCGCTGCTCAGCGGGATCCATTCTCCGCTCAATTTGAGCTCTTTCGGCGCGCCCTTATGACCGGCGTGGATAGCACGATCGCGGTTTGCGGGTACAGCTTTGGCGATGACCACATCAATCAAGAACTGGAAATGGCGCTAGCTCGTCCAGACAGCAAAACGACTCTTGTTGCCTTCTGCTTCGAGGCCGACGGAAAAATTCCTAGCTGTCTGGATGAATGGAGAACCTCGTCTTGGGGTAGCCGCGTCTATGTTGCATCGAATAAGGGGCTCTACGTAGGAAATGGGCCGCCAAAAGTGGTCCCTAGCGAAGGAGAACTTCACTGGTGGACATTTGATGGTGTAACCAAAGTTCTTATGAACGGCTCTGCGGGGGCGCTGTGACGACAGTATTTGAACCAATCCAGGATTTGCGCATCGGCAACATAGTCGAGGTCGCAAGTACCAACCTTAAAGTCGAACTTGCTGGCGACGTCCAAGAGTTGACTAGAACCTACGCTGGGCGCGTATACCCGATCGGTCAGATTGGAGGCGTAGTTAAGATTCATTTCGGACGGAGATTGATTTTTGGTTTCGTTACGCTTTTACGCATGCGCTCCGAAGAGTTGGCAGCTGATGGAGTTCCCGTCCCGCCGGATGCAGATCAGCGCCTAATGGAGGTCGAGCTCTTTTCAGAAGGCAGTTGGAATCAGTCGCTCAATAAGCTCAGTTATCGCCGCGGCGTGGGCACCTACCCCCTCCCGAGGCAAGGGGTTTATCTGTTGACGCGAGAAGAGGCGACAATTCTCTATGAGTCTGCCGAGGGGCAGCGCAATGAGACTGCGGATCCTCTGGTCCCTTTCGCCACGTACCTTGGCGCGGACTCAACGAAGTGCCGCGCGAACATAGACAAGATGTTTGGCATGCACTGCGCAGTGTTAGGGTCGACAGGCTCCGGCAAGTCGGGTGCCGTTGCTGCATTGCTGCATAGCGTACTTGACCATCAGCCCAATGAGGAAAAGGAATACAGGCCGAGAATTATTGTTATTGATCCGCATGGCGAATATGGGGCAGCATTTGGAGACAGGGCAAAGATCTACCGCGCTTATGATCCAATCGGCACCGATGATGCTCCGGGAGAGACGATCCGTCTCCCATATTGGCTAATGTCTGCGGAAGAGTTTCGCGGCTTGGTGATTGGAAAGACCGAGCGTGAAGCAACTTCGCAGCACAACGTCATATACAAGGCCCTTACTCATGCACGAATGGTCACAAAAGGATTGGTTGCATCTGCACCTACTTCATACGGTGGACCGGCACCTACTGACGGAAAGGCAATAGACGAGCCGCGCCCAACTGCCGGAGCATCCGAATCAGCGATTCTGAACTTTGATCGAGATAAGCCGGTTCCTTTCTCGCTGACTGAAGTGATGAATCACATCATCTACCTTCAAGCAGCAAGAGAAAAGAGTGGAAAGACAGAGCAAGTTACAGCGACAGAGTTCTCAGACAAGTTTAAATCTATTCTGGACAAGTTGAGAGTTCTCCAGCTCGATCCGCGAATCAGATTCATGATGGAGGAGCATGGCCCTTCCTCTCCAACCTTGTCCAGAGTAATTGAACAGCTTGTGGGCCAGATTGAGGGTCATAAGAGGGATATCCGCATAATAGATATATCCGGCTTGCCCAATGAGGTCGCTGGACCTCTGGCAGCGATGCTCGCTAGGCTATTGTTCCAGTACAAGCTTTATCAAACACAGAGCGAACGTTCCCGCGATCCCGTTCTGATTGTCTGCGAAGAGGCCCACCGTTACGTCCCAGACCGAGGGGAGGCCGAGTATGCGGCAGCCCAAACGGCGGTTCGTCGAATAGCACGGGAGGGGCGCAAATATGGGCTTGGATTGATGTTGGTGAGCCAGCGCCCCTCGGATATTGAGAGCACAGTGATCGCTCAATGCGGAACCTGGCTCGTTCTGAGACTCACCAATTCTGCGGACCAGGCCCATGTGGCGCGATTCCTACCTGACTCCTTGGCTGGCATGACGAAAGCGTTACCTGCACTTGCGCAACAGGAGGCACTATTTGTCGGCGAAGGTTCGGCTATCCCCGCCAGAGTCCGAATTAGAGACCTGAAATCAGAGCAGCTCCCGCGATCAAACACTGTCTCGTTTGCCGAGGGGTGGTCGAGCTCAGGGCTTAGTGCCGCTGAAATTTCGACGGTTTCTGATCGTATGGCTGAATCGAAACCAGTGGTGAGCGCTTCTCTACCCCAGGCGAAAGAGAGTGAAATACCGTTCTGAGGGCGCCGTAGTAAAGGCATCCCTGTCGGACCGATAGCAGAGTGAGATAACACAAGGTTTTCACACAATCAGCATCAAGCCTGAGTCACGAAATCCTGAAGGATGTCTTTGTCGGCCAAGCCGTCAGTCGGGTGCAGTCGCCGATCCTGACCCCGCTTTTCAACTAGGGCGGCCGGTTTTTCATGGCCTACGACCGGCATGACGCGCGGGTGGATTTCGTCCGCCTGGTCAGGACCGGAGCGGAGTGCGAGATGGTCCTGGTGATCGGCGACCGCAACAACTGGGGGCGCCGGCTCGGGGCGGCGGCGATCCGCGAGGGCATGAAGATCGCCTTTCTGGGCATGCGCGCCGAGAAGCTCGTCGCCCGGATCCACCCGGACAACGTGCGTTCGCTCAAAGCCATTCGAGCGTTGCGGGTTCCTGCCTGAAAGCCGGACGCCTGCGTTGAAGTCCCTGGCCATGACTGCGGCGGGCTATCGCCGGTTCCTGCGCGAGAACCCCGTAGGCCATGCCGATATCCACGTCACCGAGATCGACAGGGACCGGCTCTTCGACCGATTACGCCACCTGCCCCTTGCCGCCGGCCGGCAACCGGCTTGCGTGGAAGGGGGTGGACGGTCGGGTGCAGCGGCTGGCCGTGCTGGCGGGCGAGAAGAAATACGTCGCCCGGCTCTGATCAGCCGCAGGCCCGAAGCCGCCGGTCCTGCAGCCCGCGTCGATGGCCCGGATGCGATGCGTCCCGCATCCGGGCCGCCGCCCTGCGGCATGCCGCAGGGCCTGCCCGCTCAGAACTGCAGGCGGTACTGCAGGTTCACCTGGCGGTCGTTGAAGCGGTCGCTGATGCGGTGGTCGTAGCCCATCCGCAGGCGGTGGCGGGTGTGCGATGCGCCAACGCCCAGGTGATACAGGCGGCTGCGTTCGGCCAGGCCGATGCCGTACAGCGGCTGCCACTGCTCGATGCCGACGAAGCTGGCGTCGAACATTTCGCCTTCCGAATGCAGCTGGCGCTGCCATTCACCACCGGCATCCACCGACAGCGCCACGCCGTGGCCGAGCTGCCACTGGCGTTCGCCGCGCAGGCCCATGTAGCCCTGGGTGCGGCTGCTGTCGCGGGCGGCCGCCTGCAGGCCCAGGCCGCCGGCTCCGGCTTCGCGGAATCCGTCGTCCTGCATCCGGGTGTGGTCCACGCCCAGGTACGGGGTCAGCATGGCGCCGGCCAGGGTCAGCCCGTGGCCGGTCTCGACATTGACCGTGGAGTAGCTGCCCGACAGCTGCGCGCCCACTCCGTCCATCGTGTTGCCCAGGCGCAGGTTGCGCTGCATCTGCCGGTCGAACTTGCCCACGCCCACGCGACCCTGGACGTAGCGGTTGCCGTCCAGCCAGCCCGCGTACAGCTGGCTCTCGAACTGGTGTCCCTGGACCCGGTCGCCCAGCGCCGACACCCAGCCATTCTGCTGCTGGCGGCTCACCGCCACGCCCAGCAGCGTGTTGTGCCCGGTCGCCAGGTCATGGCCGACCGCCTCGCCACGGGTGGAGATGCCGACTGCATCGAAGCCGGCCAGCGAGAGCCCGCCATCGCGGGTGATATCGGTGGCCCAGCTGCCTGCCGCTTGGCTGCCGTCGCGCAAGCGGTCGAAACGGCCGCTGGCTGCGCGGCGGCTGGCATCGATGCTCTCGAAGGTCATCGCCGCCGCCGCACCGTGCAACTGCCCGGAAAGGCTGCGCAGGGACAGGGCCGCCGCTTCGGCGTTCGGCGCGTGCTGGAAGCGCCCGGCCGCATCGATGAACGCAGGATCGATCCCGTCGCCGGCCTGGGCCAGTGACAGTTGCCCGTCGATCGCACGCATCGCCGTTTCCATCCGCCCGGCGGCCGCGAGCGTGGACTGCGGCAGGCCCCAGGTGGCTGCTGCCACCGCCACGTCCACGCGCGTGGTCAGCAGGTAGGCGTTGTTGGCGTCGTAGTCGAGGCTGTAGTCCACCAGCACGACCTCCGGCTCGGACAGCACCACCTCACGGAACTCGCCGAACAGGCCGCCGGCGGCGTGCACGACGACCTCCTTGCGGGTGGCGGTGTAGCCCTTGCGCACGCCCTCGATGTAGAGGCCGGCCCTGTACGAGGATCCCCGGCTTCCCAGGCTCGCCCGGCCTTCCACCTGCAGGGGCGCGCCCAGCCAGACCGAGACGATTCCCCAGTCCTGGTTGAACGGGAAGCCGTTGGACGTGAAGTTGCCGAGGATGCGCATGCCATCGGTGCCGTTGCCGGCAATCATCCAGCCGGTATTGTCCACGTTCCCGGCAATGTCGCCCACGCCCAGGAAAACGGCGCCGTCCTTGATGTCGACCCCGTTGCCGGACAGGCCCGCCAATGCGGCGAACACGCCGTCGTTGACCGTGGTGGCGCCTGCATAGCCGCCATGCCCGGCCAGCACCAGGCTGCCGGTGCCATTCTTGGTCAGGCCGCCGGCGCCTTCGATATCGTTGTACCAGATCGAGTCGATGTCATCGAAAGTGACCGTCACGTTGCCCCAGTCGAACCGTGCCGGGCCGTCCACCGCCTTGCCCACGTTGAGCAGGCCATAGCCGAACTCCTCGTCCGGGCCGGGTGCGCCGATGTCGGTGGCGGTGCCCAGCAGGGTCTGGCGGACCAGGTCGTTGTCGAAGTAGGGGAAGGCCTCCCACACCAGTGCAGCAGCACCCGACACCAGCGGTGCGGCGAACGATGTGCCGGTGCCCCACATGTAGGCAGGGTCCCCGGTGGTGGCGTCCAGCCCGGTGTAGATCACGTTGCCCGGTGCGGTCAGGCAGTAGTTCTTGGCCACGCCGCACGCCTGCGAATAGTCGGTCAGGGTGGGGGTGAGCTCGGTCGGGTTGAGTGCGGCCACGGCCAGCCAGCCGCGTTCCAGGTCGCCGGCAAACGTCTTGCTGGGAAGCGCGGCGTTGTCGCCCGGATTGGCGCGATAGCGCGGGTCCTGGCCCTCGTTGCCGGTGGCGAACACCACCAGGCCGCCACGGTCGATGACAAACTCCTCGTAGGCGTCGACGAACTCCAGGGTGACCCGTGGCGAGGTCCAGTACAGCCCGCCCCAGGAATTGTTGATGATGCGCGCGCCGGCATCGGCCAGCTCGTTGTTGAGTTGCTTGAAGTAGGCGCCGTAGCCCTGGCCTTCGGTCACCTGGTTGCCCTGGCCCGAGCCGTCATCGTCCGGCGAGTCGTCGGCGATGATGCGCGAGGAGACGATGCGTGCCTCCTGGGCCACACCGCCCGGCCACAGGCCGAGCGGGGAGCCGGCGGCCAACTGGGCCACGGAGGTGCCATGGCCGACCTTGTCGTCCACCGACAGGTCGTTGTTGGCGCCGATATGGACGAAGCTGGCATCGACCCTGCCGTCCAGGGTGGGATGGTTGCGGCGCACGCCGCTGTCGAGCAGGCCGATGGTCACGCCCTTGCCGGTGTAACCCAGGGACTGGGCCACGTCGGCGCGGATCATCGCCAGGTGCGCATCGACTGGCGGTTGCTTGTTTTCCGGGCCGGGCGGCGGAGCGGGGGTCGGGTCCGGCGTCGGCTCCGGCACTGGTGTCGGCTCGGGTGCCGGATCCGGTGCAGGGGTGGGCGTCGGGGTTGTCTGACCGCCGCCGGTCACCGGCGTGGACGAAGGTGGCGTGGGCCGGCTGTTGCCGCCGCCACCGCCGCCACCGCCGCAGGCCGCCAGGCTGGTGGCGAGGATCGAGACAATGGCCAGGGCAAGCGCTTTCCGCTTCATGGGGTGCGTCCTCCATTCCTTTGGTTGGTGATGTACCGCTATCCGTTGCAGGCTGCCACAGGTGCCGGCCGCCACACCTGGCCGCCACATTTGGTCAATCCGTTCCCGGGAGTCGATAATGCCACCGACGCCGGCATCCGGCACCCCTCCCATGCAGGCAGACCTACCTTATGTCCGACATTGTCATCGCAGCCGCCAAGCGCACCGCCATCGGTTCCTTCCTGGGCCAGTTCAATGGCGTGCCCACGCCGACCCTGGGCGCCACCGCCATCGCGGCCGCGCTGGAGCAGTCCGGCATTCCCGCCCAGGACGTGTCCGAGGTCATCATGGGCTGCGTGCTGCCGGCCAACCTGGGCCAGGCGCCCGCGCGCCAGGCCGCGCTGGCCGCAGGGCTGCCCACCTCTGCCGGTGCCACCACCATCAACAAGGTGTGCGGCTCGGGCATGAAGGCGATCATGTTCGGCCACGACCTGATCAAGGCCGGATCGGCCACGGTCGTGGTGGCTGGCGGCATGGAGTCCATGAGCAACGCGCCGCACATGATCCCCAACTCGCGCAGCGGCAACCGCTACGGCAACTTCCAGGCGGTGGACCACATGGCGTGGGACGGCCTGACCAATCCGTATGACGGCCAGTCGATGGGCGTGTTCGCCGAAAGCACGGTGGAGAAGTACGGCTTCAGCCGCGAGGACCAGGATGCGTTCGCGATCGAGTCGGTCAAGCGCGCCCAGGCTGCGCAGGCGTCCGGCGCATTCGACGGCGAGATCGCCGCGGTCAAGGTCAGCACCCGCAAGGGCGAGCTGGAGTTCGCCAGCGACGAGCAGCCCGGCAAGTCCGACGTGGCCAAGATCCCGACCCTGCGTCCGGCCTTCAGGAAGGACGGCACGGTCACCGCCGCCAGTTCCTCGTCCATTTCCGACGGCGCCGCCGCCACCGTGCTGCTGTCGGCCGATGAGGCCGCCCGCCGTGGGCTGAAGCCGCTGGCGCGGATCGTCGGCCACCAGACCTGGGCGCACCAGCCGGAGTGGTTCACCACCGCGCCGGTGGGCGCCATCGCCAGCCTGCTGGACAAGGTGGGCTGGAAGGCGGAAGAGGTGGACCTGTTCGAGATCAACGAGGCCTTCGCGGTGGTGGCGATGGCCCCGATCAAGGAGTTGGGCATCTCGCACGACAAGGTCAACGTCAACGGCGGGGCCTGTGCCCTGGGCCATCCCATCGGTGCTTCCGGCGCCCGCCTGGTGGTCACCCTGATCAATGCCTTGCGCAAGCGGGGGCTGAAGAAGGGCGTGGCCGCGCTCTGCATTGGCGGCGGCGAAGCCACGGCCATCGCGCTGGAAGTGCTGTAATCGTTTTTCACGACCCTTTTACGAAATACCCACAAATCGCTGCTTGACAGCGACTATGGGCTTGTCATCATGTTGCCGGCGCGCATTGGCGCGTTGCCCAAACTTAACGACGAGGATTACCCAACATGAGCATCAACAAGCTGCTGATCGCACTGGCCCTGGGCCTGGCCCTGGCTGCGTGCTCGAAGCAGGATCAGGCGCAGGATGCTGCCGCTTCCGCTGACGCCGCTGCCACCGAGGCCCAGGCTGCCGCTGACGCCGCCGCCGCCGAAGGCGCCGAGACCGCCGATGCCGCCCAGGTTGCCGCCGACGCCGCTGCTGCGGCTGCCGACACCGCCGCCGACGCTGCTGCCGCTACCGCTGGCGCCGCGACCGACGCTGCCGCCGACGCTGCCGCCGACGCCGCCGAGGCTGCCGAGGACGTGGCCGAGCAGGCCAAGGACGCTGCTGAAGAGGCCAAGGAGTAATCCTTCCGCTTCAGTTGCACCTGAAAGGGCCGCCGGGAAACCGGCGGTCCTTTTTTGTGCCCGGTGCGGGGCCGCCAGGGCCGGCCGCAACCGCCTGGTTCAGCCGCGGCCCTCGAACAGCTCGCGGCCGATGAGCATGCGCCGGATCTCGTTGGTACCCGCGCCGATGGCATAGAGCTTGGCATCGCGCAGCAGGCGCCCGGTGGCGAACTCGTTGATGTAGCCGTTGCCGCCCAGCGCCTGGATCGCCTCCAGCGCCACCTGCACCGCGGCCTCGGAGGCATGCAGCAGGCACGCGGCGGCCGCCGCGCGCGAGGCATGGCGGGCGTCGAAATCGCGCGCCACCTGGTAGGCGAACGCGCGCGAGGATTGCAGCGCGGTGTACATATCGGCCAGCTTGCCCTGCATCAGCCCGAAGCTGCCCACCGGCGCGTCGAACTGGCGCCGCTCGCGCACGTAGGGCAGGGCGATGTCCAGCGCCGCCTGCATCAGCCCGAGGGGGCCACCGCTGAGCACCAGGCGCTCGGTGTTGAGCCCGCTCATCAGCACGTGCACGCCGTGGTTGACCTCGCCCAGCACGTTGCCGGCGGGAATCGCGCAGTCCTTGAACACCAGCTCGCAGGTGTTGGAGCCGCGCATGCCCAGCTTGTCCAGCTTCTGCGCGGTGGAGAACCCGGGCATGTCGCGCTCGACAATGAAGGCGGTCATGCAGCGGCTGCCGGCCTCGCGGCCCGCGGTGCGCATGTACACGATCAGCACGTCGGCTTCGGGGCCGTTGGTGATCCACATCTTGCTGCCGTTGGCGATCCACGCGTCGTCGCGCCATTCGGCGCGGCAGGCCATCGAGCCGACCACGTCCGAGCCTGCGCCCGGCTCGCTCATGGCCAGTGCGCCTTTCCATTCGCCGCTGCACAGTTTCGGCAGGTACCGCGCGCGCTGCGCGTCGTTGCCGTTGAGGTAGAGGTTGGATACGCACAGGTTGGAGTGCGCGCCGTAGCTCAGGCCCACCGAACCGGATGCGCGCGACAACTCCTCCATTGCCACCAGGTGGGCCAGGTAGCCCAGGCCGCTGCCGCCGTACTCGGGCGCGACGGTGATCCCGAGCAGCCCCAGTTCGCCCAGCTTGGGCCACAGGTCCTGGGGAAAGGCGTTTTCCTCGTCGATGCGCGCGGCGCGCGGCGCGATCTCGGCCTCGGCGAAGCGGTGCACGGCCTCGCGCAGGGCATCGATGTCCTCTCCCAGCTGGAACGTGCGCATCGGGTCCCTCCACCCGGATGGTTTCATTTGTTTCAGTGTAGGGGCGTGCCCGGCCCGGCACACGTGCGGGTGCAGCAATGGACGGGTGCCCTACCGGCTGTCTCCCCGCCGCGCCGCGCATGCACGGGGCGGTCGCCCGCGGCGCTCAGTGCTCGCCGCGCAGGTGGCGCATGCGCGGGGTGGCGCGACCCATCGGCAGCTTGAGCCGGCCGATCGCGTCCAGGCGCGCCTCGGCGATGCGGTCTGCCGCGTATTGCGGGCTGATGCCCTCGCGCTCGGACAGGTCGTAGATCGTCGAAACGTTGTGGTAGATGCTGCGGATCAGGCGCATGGCCCGCTCGCGGTTGTAGCCGTCGATCTCCAGCGACACGTTCATCACCCCGCCGGCATTGACCGCATAGTCCGGCGCATACAGGATCCCGCGGCGATGCAGTTCGTCGCCCACCGCATGGCTGGCAAGCTGGTTGTTGGCCGAGCCGCACACCACCTTGGCCTTGAGCCGTTCCACGGTATCCTCGCCGATGCCGCCTTCCATGGCGCAGGGCGCGAACACGTCGGCGGCCACTTCGTAGATCTCCTCGCAGCCCACCGCCTCGGCGCCGAACTCGGCCACCGCGCGCTCGACCTTGGCCGGGTCCAGGTCGGCCACGAACAGCTTGGCGCCGCGCTCCTTGAGCAGCTTGGCCAGCTCCATGCCGATGTGGCCCAGGCCCTGCACCGCGATGGACACCTTGCCCACCTCCTCGTGCCCGAACTTGCGCTGCAGCGAGGCCATCAGCCCCTGCAAGGTGCCGTAGGCGGTGAACGGGGCAGGGTCGCCGGAGCCGCCGTGCACCTGGTGCACGCCGGCCACGTACTCGGTTTCCAGGTACAGCAGCTCCATGTCGGTGACGTCGGTGCCCACGTCCTCGGCGGTGATGTAGCGCCCGCCCAGCGCCTCCACCGCGCGGCCGAAAGCGCGCATCAGCGCCTCGGTCTTGTCCGTCTTCGGGTTGCCCAGGATCACCGCCTTGCCGCCGCCGATGTTGAGCCCGGCCAGCGCGTTCTTGTAGGTCATCGTCCGGCTCAGGCGCAGGACGTCGCGCACCGCATCGGCCTCGTTGACGTAGGGACGCATGCGCACCCCTCCCAGCGCCGGGCCCAGCACGGTGTTGTGCACGGCGATGATCGCCTTCAGCCCGGCGTCGGGGTTGTTGCAGAAAACCACCTGCTCGTGGCCGGACGTGGTGAGGGTTTCAAGAAGCATGTCGGGCTCCGCATCGTGTCGCGTGCATGGGCCAGCCGCGAAGGTCGGGTGGCACGGGCTGGCGTTTGCAGACAAAAAAGCGACACAGGCCGGGGGTGGCACAGGTCGCGGTGCGCATTCTACTCCTGCCCTGCCGATCCGCGTGCCGGGCATGTGAAGGCCCCGTTCTGCCGGCCGCGGAAACCAGGTGTCGCCCGGGGCATTGTTCCAGTACCCGTTGCAAGCGTAGCCTTCGCCGATGCCTGGGTCGGTGGCCTTCGGCCCACGCAGCACTTCCCGTCGCCCCTGCGAGTTGCCGAATGCACCGTCCCGCCGTCCCCAAGGCCAGCCTGCTGCGCAGCCTGTTGCGCACCAAATCGATCGAGCAGACCATTGCCGATGCCGCCGAGCCGGGGCGTGAACTCAAGCGGTCGCTCACCGCCTGGGACCTGATGATCCTCGGCGTGGCGGTGGCGGTCGGTGCCGGTATCTTTTCGGTGGGGGCGCGGGCGGCGGGCAGTTTTGCCGGGCCGGCGGTCACGCTGTCGTTCGTGCTGGCGGCGCTGGCCTGCGCGCTGGCGATCATGTGCTACGCGGAGTTCGCCTCCAGCATTCCCGTTGCCGGCAGCGCCTACACCTACACCTACGCCACCCTGGGCGAGTTTCTGGCCTGGATCATCGGCTGGGACCTGATCCTGGAGCTGCTGACCGCCGGCGCGGTGATCGCCAAGTACTGGGGCATCTACCTGGCGATGGTGTTCGCGCTGTTCGATATCCAGATACCCGCAACCATCGACGTCCTCGGCGTTGGCGTGGACTGGGGGCCGCTGGTCATCGTTGCGGTTTTCACCGCGCTGCTGATCCTGGGCACCAAGATGTCGGCGCGGGTCAACAACGTGTTCACCCTGATCAAGGTGGGGATCGTGGTGTTCGTGATCGTGGTGGGGTTCACCTATTTCGATCCGGCCAACCTCAAGCCCTTCGTGCCGCCGGCCGTGCCGACAGGCGGTGGCGAGGGGGATGTCTGGGGGCAGTCGCTGCTGTCCTGGGCGACCGGTGCGGCACCGGCGAAGTACGGCCTGGCCGGGGTGCTGTCCGGTGCGGCGCTGGTGTTCTTCGCCTTCATCGGCTTCGACGTGGTGGCGACCTCGGCCGAGGAGGTCAAGAATCCGCAGCGCACGCTGCCGCTGGGCATCTTCGGCGGGCTGGCGCTGGTGACCTTGCTGTACATCGGCGTGGCGCTCGCGCTCACCGGCATGGTGCCGTACACGCTGCTGGCCGAAGCCGAGAACCCGTCGCTGGCCACCGCCTTCGTTGCGGTGGGTGCGGGCTGGGCGGCGCAGGTGATCTCGGTGGGCATCCTGGTCGGCCTGACCACGGTGATCATGGTGCTGCTGATGGGGTTGTCGCGGGTGCTGCTGGCGATGAGTCGCGACGGCCTGTTGCCGCGCTGGCTCAGCGTCACCTCGGCCACGCGCAAGACGCCGGTACGGCTGCAGCTGATCACCGGCGCAGCGGTGGCGCTGCTGGCGGGCTTCACCCGGGTGGAGATCCTGGAGGAGATGATCAACATCGGCACGCTGTCGGCGTTCGTGCTGGTGAGCCTGGCGGTGGTGGTGCTGCGACGCACCCGTCCGGACCTGCCGCGCGCCTACCGCGTGCCGTTTGCGCCGGTGCTGCCGATCGTCTCGGCGCTGCTGTGCTTCTACCTGATGCTCAACCTGACCACGCTGACCTGGGTCCGGTTCGTGGTGTGGCTGCTGGTCGGCACCGCGGTCTATTTCGCCTACGGGCGGCGCCATGCGCGGGTAGGGGCATCGCCGGCGGGGTAAGGCTTGCTGGTCGACGCGATCGCAAAAGACGGGGATCCGATGCTGCAGATGATGGTGGGCTTCTCGATCGGCATGGCGCTGCTGCTGGCGGGCGCCCTGGCGACCGGCTACCGCAGCGCGCCGTTGCCGTGGCCGGCCCGGCTGGCGGGCTTCGTGATGCTGGCGGGCCTTGCGCTGACCCAGTGGGGGCACCTGGAGATGGCCACCCAGGCCGGTGATGGGCTGCCTGCGCGCCGCTATGTGGTGGTCGTGTTCCTGCAATCGCTGGGGTTCTACTGGCTGTTGCTGGGGGTACTGCGTCCGGAGGGTGCGTGGCGCCGGCTGGAATGGGCGCTGCCGGTGCTGGTATTGGCGGTCGCACTGGTGGTGCCGCTGGCATGGGCCATTCCGGTGGCGCTGCTCATGGGCACCGCCTTGGCCGTGCACCTGTCCGTGCTGGTCTACCGCTTGCGCGCGTTGCGGCGCTGGTTTGCGCTGGAGCTGAAGGTGCTGGTGCTGTTTGCGGTGATGGCGCTGGCGGTGGCGGCCACTGGCCTGCTGGCGCCCTACGGGGTGGGCTGGGATGCCTATGCGTGGACGTACACCCTCCTGATCACGTCCGGGTTCGGCCTGGTCGGCTGGCTGCTGCTGGCCGTCCCGGACCTGGTGCCGAAGGCGCGCGAGGCGGTGGCGGTGGCCTACGCGCAGTCCACGCTCACCCGGGTGGACCGCGAGGCGATGGCCGCGCGGCTGCGGCATGTGTTCGAGGTCGACCAGGTGCATCGGGCCGAGTCCCTGGGCCTTGCCACCGTGGCCGATCTGCTGGGCCTGAGCACGCACCAGTTGTCGGAACTGGTCAACACCGAGTTCGGCATGGGCTTCCCCCGGCTGGTGCGCCGGTACCGGGTGGAGACAGCGCAGCGGATGCTGGTGGAGGAGCCGCGCGCCTCGGTGCTGTCGGTGGGCATGGCCTCGGGGTTCAACTCGCAGTCCAGCTTCTACGTGGCGTTCAAGGAGCAGGTGGGCGAGGTGCCCGGGGCGTACCGGCAGCGGATGCTGGCTGGCCGGGGCGCGGCCGACCTTCCGGAATGATCATTCCGGACATCGACAAGTCATTGATCCTGCTTGGGTCCGGTAGGCGATCTGTTCCGGAATGATCTTTCCGGAGGTCCGTGACGGGCACCCGGGGGCACCGTGGCGTCACTCCCAACCCGGAGCGACATCCATGCTTGAACTCGGAGACTTCGTCATGACCCACCTTGCCTACGCCCTCTACCTCACCATTTCCATCGGGATGACCATCTGGGTGGCGCGCGCGCTGTCCAGCAATGGCGAGGTCTTCCTGCTGCGCAGCTTCGGCCAGGACACCGAGCTGGCCACCTCCACCAATCGGCTGCTGGTCATCGGCTTCTACCTGGTCAACCTCGGCTTCATCAGCTACCGGCTGGGCAACTGGGAGGTGGAGACGGTCTACCTGGTGCCCGAGGTCGGCTCCCGCGTGGGCATCAGCCTGCTGGTGCTTGGCCTGATGCACTTCCTCAACATGATCCTGATCGCGAGGTTCGGCCGGTCGGTCAAGGCGCGCGCGCGTGACCAGGCCGGCGTCGGCCAGCCCGGCTTTGCGCAGCCCGGTTATGGCCAGCCGGGTGTTGCCCAGCCGGGCGCCGGCCAGCCCGGGGTTCCGCAGCCCGGCGTGGCCCAGCCGGGTGTTGCCCAGCCGCCCCACGATGGCCGCGTTGGCCCGCCGCCGCTGCGCTGATCCGGGGCGTCTCCCGCCTGCCGGGCAGGTCCTGCCGGTGGCCCGGCGGCGGGGGATTGGCGGCAGGTACCACCGGCACTTCGTACCGGCCCGCCCGGCCGCGGCGACGGATCGGATCAGGCAACCCGCCTGACCCTGTGCCGGTACGCCTTCACGTTGTCGCCGCCGATCCGAGGTGCCTGCGTCCCCGTCACTTGCCCGACCTTGCCTTCCGCGCCCGTCACGGGCTTGGCATCCACGGTCGTCTCGTGCTCGAAGGCATGCGACTTGTCGGTATTGCGGTAGTACCGGTACAAGGCCCAGTACAGCGCGGCGGCACCGGCCGGGCCAAGGGCCAGCAGCCACAGTCCACTGTCGTCGCCCATTACTGCATCCCTATGATGATGAGGGCGACGATCTCCAGGATCGTGCCGGTGGTGAGCGCGGCCAGCAGCAGCTTCCACTGCTGCACCGGGACGCTGCCCATGGTTTCGCCGGTGCGGCCGTTCACCGCGATGTAGTGCAGCATGCCGCCGTTGGCGCCCGGCTGGTGGTAGGAGTACAGCCATACCGGCAGGTACATCGCCACCCAGCGGGTGCCATGCACGTCCAGGCGTTCCTCCTCCCAGCGCACGCCCCGATTGAAACGGCTCACCGACGGCTCGACCTGGCGCCGGGCGATCGAAAGCAGCTGGTCTTCCAGGCGCGGGCGCAGGTGCTCGACGTCGCTGTCGCGCTTCTCCGAGGTGAAGCCCACCAGGTAGGACGCGTTCCACTTCACCGCGTTCTTGGTGTCGAAGGGCAGGATGGTGTTGATGATGTTGTTGGTGTTCACGCTGGTGTCCAGCGTTCCGCGTTCGCGCGAGGATTCCAGCGGCAGGTCGTCCACGGTGAAATCCACGTGCCGTTCCACCTGGTACACGTCGGCGTCGTAGTAGGTCTTCTTCTTGTCGCCGCTGCCGCGGGTGTAGCGCCGGGTTTCGATCTCGCCCTGGCCGGCCACGCTTGCACTGGCCTTGCCGTCCACGATCATGTACGGCAGGTAGACGCCCACCACGTTCTCGGGCGTGAACTCCTCCTTGAAGGCCTTCAGCGCAAACATCCGCCGCTTGTCCACGAACTGGCGGATGCGCGCCACCGCGTCCTGCTTGTTGATGTGGAACGGCAACACGGCGTCGGGCACGGCGCCGTTGGAGACCTGTTCGTTCACGCCGAACACGTGCCGGCACCAGTGGCAGCGCGCGGTCATCGAGCTTTCCGTGTTCACGGTGACTTCCGCGCCGCAGCCGGCGCACTTGAAGCTCATGAGGCTGGCGGCGTCGGCCGCGATGGCCTGCGCGCCGGAGGCGATGATGGTGCCCTCCAGTTCGTCGAGGCCCACGCCGAGTCCGAAGGCCTCTTCCACGCCCTCGCCATGCCATTCATTGCGGCAGTACAGGCAGATCAGCCTGTCGGTGCCGGGCCGCTGCCGGATGTCGGTGGCACCGCATTTCGGGCAGTGGTTCTGCCCGTCCTTGAGCGCCTCGGAGGCGGTGTCGATGGCGACCGGGTCGGGCGCCAGGATCTCGTCGCGGATCGGGCCGGGCAGGGTGGCCGGGTCCACCGGGAAACTCCCGGGTGACGGCGGCACGTCCTGCGGCGAACCGGGGCCGATGGCCGGCGGCAACGGCGGTGGCGGTGGCGGGGTGCCCGTGTGCTGGGACATCGTCGAAGCCCGCCCTGCCTTACAGGCCCAGGGTCTTGGTCTTGAGCGCGTCGTAGTCGCCCTGCGTGATCAGGCCCAGGTCGAGCATCTGCTTGGCCTTGGTGAGCTTGGCGATCGGGTCATCGGCCGCCGGTGCCGCCGGTGCCACTGGCTGCTGCAGGGTGCCGACGCCGCCAAGCATGCCCGTCGCCATGCCCACGCCGACCAGGCCCGCCGCACCCCCGGTCTCGCCGGCAGACTGCACGCCGGCAGCCACGCTGGCCTGCAGGTTGGAGTTGCCGCGGGCGCCGGCCAGCGCATCGGCGCGCTGCACGGTCTTGAGCAGTTCGCGCGTGTTCGGGTCGTACTCGATGGAAATGATGGCGGTCTTGACGATGGCCAGGCCGCGGTCCGACCTCCACTGGTAGGCGTGCTCCACCGCCGCCGCCAGGCTCTGGGCAAAGCCCACCGAATCCTGCTGCAGCCTGGTGATCCGGTTGCCCTTGCCCGGGTCGTTCGTATACAGGCTGAAGGCCGGCGCCAGCGACCCGACCACCTCATTGAACAGCTGGCTCGCTGCGGCGTTGTCGATGTCGGTGAAATCGAACACCTGGCCGGGCTGCAGATACCTGGCCGGCACGAAGTTCTTCACGAACAGGATCGGGTCGATGATTTTCAGCGTGTACGAGCCGCGCGTGACCGCGCCGACCTGGGTGTTGAGAAAGCCATCGTCCCAGTAGATTTCCGACTGGGTGCCGAAGCGGTTGTCCGGCAGTTCCTTCAGCGAGACGAAGAACGCAAGCTGCTGGCCGCCCGGCTGGCCGCCGAACTTGAAGCGCTCCCAGCTTTGCGTGATCAGCGAGGACACCAGGCCGTCGCCGGCGAACACCGACTTGGAGTTGATGTCGTCCGAGCGCCACTCGTAGCCGCCCGGTTCGGCGGCGAAGCCGGTGACGGCGCCGTCCTGGAGCAGCAGCAGCCCGTAGCCCTCGGGCACGACGATCTTCGACCCGTTGGTGATGATGTTGGACGAGGCCTGCGTGTTCGATCCGCGCCCGGCATTGGGGCCATGCGGCACGGCGGCAAACAGCGCAGCCGTCGCCGGCAGACCGGCCGGCACCGTGTAGAAGTCCTTCCACTGGTCGGCCAGCACGCCACCCACCGCACCCGCCACCGCCTGCACAAGACCCATGACACTTCTCCATTCGTCGCGGCCAGCGGGGTACCGGCCCTGCGCGCGCCAGACTATACATCCCGGCAATCATCCGGTCCGGGCCAGGTGGCCTGGCCGGCCGCCGACGTCGGGGCGGGGTGGGGCGCGGACGGGTCAAGCGCGGGCGCAGGACGCCCTATCCAGCCAGCCGTGCCAGATACGAGACCGCATCCAGTTGGCAATGCCCTGCAATCGCGCCGGGCAGGCTGAACAGCCGCGGGCGTTGGCGGAAGTCGAACAGGCGATACAGCCGGTAGCTCGCCGCATCGGCCTCGGAGCCCGGTGTCGCCGAGGCCCGCTGGCATCAAGGCAGCCCTAGCGGAACACCATGCCGCCGTCGGTGATGATGGCCTGGCCGGTGATGTAGTCCGAGTCGGTGGAGGCAAGGAAGGACACCAGGTTGGCCACGTCCTCCGGTTCCTGGGTGCGGCCCAGGAGAATGCCTTCGGAGAATTTCTGGAATGCTTCGCCGGGCCGGGTGCCCATGTAGCGGCCCATGGCCTCGTCGATGCGGTCCCACATCGAGGTGCCGGCCACGCCGGGGCAGTAGGCGTTCACGGTGATGCCGTCCTTGGCGTACTCCTTGGCGCCGGTGTGGGTGAGCGAGCGCACCACGTGCTTGGTGGCGGAGTAGATGCCCAGCATCTCGTAGGATTCGTGCCCGGCGATGGAGCAGGCGTTGATGATCTTGCCGATGCCCTCGTCCTGCCTGCGCATCTGGGCGGCTGCGGCCTGCATGCCGTAGAGCACGCCGTGGCAGTTGATGCGGAAGATCAGGTCCAGGTCGTCGGGACCAACATCGTCCAGCGGCTTGACCTGCTCGATGCCGGCGTTGTTGATGAACACGTCGAGCCGTCCGAACGCCTCGACCGCCTTGGCCACCAGCGCCTGCTGGTCCTCGCGCCTGGAGACGTCGCCCTTGAAGGTCTGCACCTCGTGGCCGGCGGCGGCGAAAGCCTTGCGCGCCTGGGCAAGCTTGTCTTCGTCGATGTCGGAAATCATGACCGCCAGGCCGTCGTTGGCCAGGCGGTGGGCGATGCCATTGCCCAGGCCGGCGGCACCGCCGGTGACGACGGCCACGCGCCGGGTGTCGGGGCGGGTACGGTTGGCCTTGGAAACGGCCCGGTGTCCGGCCCGGGCGCCGCCATGGGCATCGGTTGCAGCGTGGTCCTGGGTGGCCATGAGGGTGTCCTTGTCGGAATGGACATCCACGGTGCGCCGACCGGGGTGAAGCGCACGTGGTGCCGGCTGCTCGCCGGACCCGGTAAACCGGCCTGTCCTGCCGTCTTCGAACAGGGCCCTGGCCAGGGGCCGGCGACATGGCTGCACGCCATGAATGGAGTTCTGCCGCATCACGTATGCTGCGGCCATCACGATGATCGCGGTCCACCCACCAGCCTCACCGGGATCTGCATGAATCCGCTCACCCAAGCTCTGGAAACGCGGTTTGACGCAATGGCGCCGGAGCTGCTGGCAATCTACCGGGACCTGCACCGGCATCCAGAGCTGTCCATGCAGGAGCACCGCAGCGCCGGCATCGCGGCCGATTACATCGGCAAGCTGGGGTATGAGGTGACCCGTGAGGTCGGGTTGACCGGCGTGGTGGGCGTGCTTCGCAACGGCGAAGGCGCAACGGTGATGCTGCGCGCGGACATGGACGCGTTGCCGATGGACGAGGACACCGGTTTGCCCTATGCCAGCCGGGTGCCCGGTGTAGCGCATTCCTGCGGCCACGACCTGCACATGGCCTGGCTGATGGGCGCGGCGCAGGTGTTGGCCGAGGCGCGCGATGCCTGGCGCGGTACGGCGGTGGTGGTGTTCCAGCCGGGCGAGGAGGTGGCCCAGGGTGCGGCGGCGATGGTTGCCGACTGGGATGGTGCCGGGCTGCCCCGTGCCGACGTGGTGCTCGGGCAGCACGTGATGGTGGGCGCGGCCGGAACCGTCAGCTACCGGACCGGCGTGATGCTGTCGGCTGGTGACAGCTTGCAGGTGACGCTGTTCGGTCGCGGCTCGCATGGTTCCGAGCCGCACACCTCGGTCGACCCGGTGGTGATGGCGGCCTCCACGGTGCTGCGCCTGCAGACCATCGTTGCGCGCGAAGTCTCGCCGTTCGACAGCGCCGTGTTGACGGTGGGTTCGCTGCAGGCCGGCACGCGGGAAAACATCATCCCCGAGCAGGCGGTCCTCAAGCTCAACCTGCGCACCTACGACGACGGGGTGCGCGAACACATACTCGGGGCGGTGCGGCGCATCTGCTGTGCCGAGGCCGATGCCTCGGGCGCGCCGCGGCCGCCGGAGTTCGCCACGCTGAGCCGCTATCCGCTCACCCTCAACGACCCGGCGGCGACGGCGCGGGTGGCCGAAGCCTTCTCCGCGCAGTTCGGCGACGCTGCGTACCAGCGTCAGCCGTCCGCCGCCAGCGAGGATTTCAGCGAGTTCGGCCGGGCCTGGGGCGCGCCATCCGTGTTCTGGTTCGTGGGGGGCACCGATCCGGCCACCTGGGAGGCCGCGCGCGCCGCGGGCAGGATCCGCGACATCCCGAGCAACCATTCGCCGCGCTTCGCACCGGTCCTCGACCCGACGCTCAAGACCGGGTTGCAGGCCATGCTCACCGCCGCATCGGCCTGGTTGTGCGCCGCTGCGCCATCGGCCTGAATCCCGGCCCACAACCTGTGATCTGCCATCCGGGGCAGGGCGCCGTTGCGGGCACCGGGCGGTGCTACGCTTTTCCCGCCGTTCCCATCTGACTTCGCGACCATGCCAACGCCCGAAAACGCACGACTGGACCGCATCGTTGCCGAGGCCCGTCGCAGCGAGGAGCAGCGCGCCAAGGGCTACCGCGAGCGCGCCTTGAAGATGTACCCGTGGACCTGCGGCCGTTGCGCCCGTGATTTCACCCGCGCCAACCTGCAGGAGCTGACGGTCCACCACCGCAACCACAACCACGACGACAACCCGCCCGATGGCAGCAACTGGGAGCTGCTGTGCGTGTATTGCCATGACAACGAGCATTCGCGCCAGGTCGATTACACGGGGGTCAGTGCACTGGCTGCGGAGGACGTGACGGTCGCGGCCAAGGCCACGCCGTTCTCCGACCTCAAGGCGCTACTGGAGCGCAAGCGCTGAGGCCAGGGCGCAGGCGCGCTGGCCAGCCGGTAGACTTGGCGGCCTCCGTCAGTCATGCATCCGGTCGATGATCAACAACGATGTCCTTCGCAGCATCCGCTACATGCTCGACCTCGGCGACAGCAAGGTGGTCGCGATCGCGCAGTTGTCCGACCCGGCACTCGTCCTCGACAAGGACGATGTGCGCGCCTTCCTGTTGAAGGAGGATGAGCCCGGATACCTGGCTTGCAGCGACGCGGTCCTGGCCCGTGTCCTGGATGGCCTGATCGTGCACCTGCGCGGCCGGGACGAGAGCCTGCCGCCGCGGCCGGTGGAAAAGCGCATCACCAACAACCTGGTGCTGAAGAAGCTGCGGGTGGCGTTCCAGCTCAAGGACGACGACATGCACCAGGTATTTGCCGAGGCGGGCTTCCCGGTATCCAAGCCGGAGCTCTCCGCATTGTTCCGGCAGCCGGGGCACAAGAACTACCGCGCCTGCGGCGACCAGCTGCTGCGGGCGTTCCTCAAGGGATTGACGCTGCGCGTGCGCACTGCTTGACCCGGATGGACCGCAAGGAGCGACCATGAGGCGCTGCCACGCCTGCAACTTCTGGATTCTGCCGGGTGGCATACGCGACGGCGACTACCAATACTGTTGCGACACCTGCGCCCGGGACGGGCCGATTTTCCCGCTTTCCACGCAACTGCCGAAGGCCGACGTGCGCCTGAAGGCGCTGCAGATCCACGGCGGCCGGTGCCCGGCGTGCGAGGGACGGGGGCCGGTGGAACTGCGCTTGTCCTATCGGGTGTGGTCGATCGTGGTGTTCACCCACTTCAGCACCCGCAGCCAGATCTCATGCCGCAGGTGCGGGTTCAAGGCGCAACTGCGCGGCCTGGTGTACAGCACGGTGTTGGGCTGGTGGAGCCTGCCCTTGGGCGTACTGGTGACGCCGGTGCAGATCATGCGCAACCTGTGGGCCATGGTGTTCGTGCCCGATCCGCAGCAGCCTTCCGCGGGCCTGCTGCGGCAGGCCAGCCTGCAGCTGGCTCGGGAAAGGCTGGCCCAGGAACGGCTGGCGCGCGAGCGCGGGCGGGCCTGACGCCGACGCGCCGCTTGCAGCGGCGGCACCGGGCCGAGGCCGGCGCATGTGTGCTTGAATAGGCACCGCGGCCGGGGAAGGATCCCGGCAACCCCGGTTGACGACGCGCATGCCGACGTTGTGGATAGCACTCTCCGCTGCCGTGCTGGCGCTGGCCGCCGCTGCCTGGCTGCGCGCACGCGGGCGTCACGATGGCAATGCCGGGCAGGGCGCCTCCGTGATGGCGGCACCCGACGCCGGTTCCGGTGACGACGTGCTGCCGGCCGATGACGATGAGGCCCCGGAAACCCCTGGCGACGATGACGACCTGGCGCCAGCGCTGGACAGCGCCATGCCGGAGCCGGAGCGGGTGATCCTGCAGCGGCTGTGTGCGCACACGCTCGCGGGCATGACCGCGGTGCCGGCTGCAGGATCGGATGGTGCGCGCGCCGCCGCCGCCGCAGAGGCGGCCGCAGTGCAGACCCTGGCCGGGATCCGGGCGCACCCGCGCTATACGCCACGGCGCCCGCACCTGTTGCCGCAGTTGTCCCGTGCCATCAACGACCCGGACGCCGATGCCCATTCCATCGCGGCGATCCTGGGCCAGGACCCGGCGCTGGCCGGCAACCTGCTGCGCATTGCCAACAGTGCCATCTACCGTCGGCAGGGGGCGTCGGTCGAGCACCTGGAGCGGGCGGTGACCATGCTCGGCACCGAGGGCCTGCGCCAGATCGTGATGGCCGCGCTGCTGCAGCCGGTGATCAGCGACGATGGCAGCGTGTTTGCGCGCTGTGCGGCGCTGCTCTGGGAGCACACCCTGCTGTCGGCGGACATCGCGATGCGTCCGGCCAGGGGGGCGCGCCGCGATGACCTGCATGCGGCGCAACTGCTGGCCCTGCTCTACGGGCTGGGCTCGGTAATGGTGGTGCAGGTGCTGCGCGATTGCTGGAGCCGGAACGGCGGAGGCGGCCCGGACCCGGAGGCCCTGGTGTCCCTGCTCGATACCTGGTCGGTGCGCTGCGCGCGTGCCATCGCGGCCGAGTGGGGATTGTCGGAGCGGGTGCAACAGGCGCTCGCGGAACTGGCCGGCGACAGCCAGTGGGAGGCGCTGGGAAGCCTGGGCCGCGCGTTGCGCATCAGCCGCATGCAGGCCGCCGACGAGATGCTCGACATGGCCGAGCCGGCGCCGGCCACCGCCTGACCGATGGCCAGCGCGCCTGCGCGTTGAGCGTCATGCTGCATTGCAATAGAATGCCGGCTCGCGCACGCCCGCGTTGCGCATGATTCCGCCATGGCGCCGCATCGTCGTTCGTGCGCACTGCATCCACGGCGTCATGCGGGTCATGCTGCTCCCATCCGTAAATCGCGCGCCGTCCACGGCGTGGCTGGAGTGATCCTGATGTCTGCAATCTATCCGCTGCGCGAGCAGTGGCTGGGCAACGTGCGCGGCGACGTGCTGTCGGGCGTGCTGGTCGCACTGGCGCTGATTCCCGAGGCGATCGCGTTCTCGATCATCGCCGGGGTCGATCCCAAGGTGGGGCTGTATGCCTCGTTCTGCATCGCGGTGGTCACCTCGATCGCCGGCGGCCGCCCCGGCATGATCTCCGCCGCCACCGGCGCGATGGCCCTGGTGATGGTGAACCTGGTGCGCGACCACGGCCTGCAGTACCTGTTCGCCGCCACCATCCTGGCCGGCCTGCTGCAGCTGCTGGCCGCCGCGCTGCGGCTCAACACGCTGATGCGCTTCGTGTCGCGCTCGGTGGTGATCGGTTTCGTCAACGCGCTGGCGATCCTGATCTTCCTGGCCCAGCTGCCCGAGCTGATCGGCATGCCGTGGACGGTGTATGCGGTGTGCGCCGCGGGCCTGGCCATCATCTACCTGCTGCCGCGCCTCACGCGCGTCGTGCCTTCGGCGCTGGTGGCCATCGTGGTGCTGACCGTGGCCGTGATCGTGCTGGGCTTGGATATCCGCACCGTCGGCGACATGGGCCAGATGCCCGACAGCCTGCCCGCGTTCTTCGTCCCGGATATCCCGTGGAACTGGGAGACGCTGCGCATCCTGCTGCCGGTCTCGGCCACGCTGGCGGTGGTGGGCCTGCTGGAATCGCTGATGACCGCGCAGATCGTCGAGGACATGACCGACACGCCCACCGACCGCCGCCGGGAATCGGCCGGCCAGGGCCTGGCCAACGTGGTCACCGGTTTCTTCGGCGGCATGGCCGGCTGCGCGATGATCGGGCAGTCGGTGATCAACGTCAGCTCCGGCGGGCGCGGACGGCTGTCGTGCCTGGTCGCCGGCGTGGTGTTGCTGGTGCTGGTGGTCTACGCCTCGGAGTGGGTGTCGCTGATCCCGATGGCCGCGCTGGTGGCGGTGATGATCATGGTCAGCATCGGCACCTTCCACTGGAAGAGCTTCCGCGAAATCCGCACCCATCCGAAGACCGCCAACCTCATCATGCTGGGCACGGTGGTGGTCACCGTCGCCACCCGCGACCTGGCGATGGGCGTGCTGACCGGCGTGCTGCTGACCGCGTTGTCGTTCACCCGCCGGGTGAGCGCGCTGCTGGCCGTCACCGCCGACGACAGCGTGCCGGGCGTGCGCAGCTATCGCGTGCAGGGGCAGGTGTTCTTCGCGTCCGCGGTGCAGTTTGCCAACAGCTTCGACTACCTGCACGCGCCGTCGAAGGTGGTGATCGACCTGCGCGACGCGCACTTCTGGGATACCAGCGCGGTGGCCGCGCTCGACCGCGTGGTGCTGAAGCTGCGCCGCCACGGCGCGAACGTCGAGGTGATCGGGCTCAACGAGGCCAGCGAGCTGCTGGTCGAACGACTCGAGACCCACCGGGCGCCGGTGGCGGCGAAGTAGGGCCGGTGCCGGCGGTCGTTATTGCGCGCGGCGGGTCACCTTGCGTACCGCCGCCTTCGCGCCGGTCTTGACCTCGGCCATCGCCGCCAGGCCGGCCGCGGCGGGCGATGCCTTCCACTCCTCGTAGGCCACGTCCAGTTCGGCCCGCTCCTTCGGGGTGAACAGCTTGCGCGCCATCGAGAACATGGTGGACTCCTCCTCGCTGGCGTGGTGGTCGATCAGCTCGCCGAACACCTTGACCCGGCCGGCGAACTGCGGCGTGGTGAAGTCGGCCGCATGCACGTCCGGCAGCACGGTCTTCTCCACCGCGCGGTGTTCCTGCACCGCTTCGGCGTGGGTCTTGAGGCCATCGCGGTCGGCGCGCTCGGCGAACATGGGGTAGAACACGGTCTCCTCCCACTTCGCATGCGGCAACAGGTTGGCCTTGATCCTGGCCAGCAGGTCGGCACGCTTCTTGCCGGCGCGGTCGGTGGTGGATTCCATCTCCTCGAACAGCCCGCGCAGCTCGTCGTGCTCGGCCCTGAGGGTCTTGAGGATGTCGCGCGTCGCCATGGTCGGTTCCTTCTTCGGATGGACAGCGCGACGATGCGGCACCGATCGTGGTGGCGACGTGATCGCTTGGACCGGCCACCCTGTACGTTTGTCGTCGGGCGGACCGGTCGTCTAGGATTGCCGGCGATGGCGGGTCTCGCCAGGCCCGGAGGTTCGATGATCCGTATCCGGATGGGTCCACGCCGCAACCGGAGCGTCGCCGCGGCAGTCGTCGCGGGCCTGGCCTGCTGCGGGCTGGCGGCAACGGCGATATTCATCGTGGTGTCTGGCGGGCGGCTCACCGGCGGCCTTCCTCTGCTCCCCGACGCCTGGAACCAGGCGTTCGGCCGCGCGCTGTTCGCGGTTGGCGCGCTGTGTACCGCAGGCATGGGGGTATATGCGTTCCACGACGCCTGGCGCCTGCTACGGGAACGTGCCCGCAGGGTGGACCAGGCGCGCGCCCGGGACCCGGGCTGACCTGCCGGAATGCACTGCGACTTCCGGCAGGGGGCGCCGGCGCCGGGGGGGTGCTGGCATGGCACCACGCCATTGCCGGGACCTGCCATGCCTTCCACACGCCGCGACCTGCTCAAGTTCGGCGCGCTCGCGGCCGCTTCCGCCGCCATGCCTGTTGCCGTGCGCGCGGCCACGCCCGTCGCGCATGCGGCCAGGCCGCTCGACATCCTGATCCTGGGCGGCACCGGCTTCACCGGGCCCTTCCAGGTGCAGTACGCGCTGGCACGCGGCCACCGCGTAACCCTGTTCAACCGCGGGCGTCGCCCGTCGCCCGAGTGGCCCGGCGAGGTGGAACAGCTGCATGGCGACCGCGACAGCGGCGAGCTCGGCGCGCTGCGCGGGCGCCGCTGGGACGTGTGCATCGACAACCCGACATCGCTGCCTTCCTGGGTCCGGGATGCCGGCGCGGTGCTGAAGGACGCGGTCGGCCAGTACATCTTCATCTCGACCATCTCGGTCTATGCCGACGGCGCCAGGCCGGGGATCACCGAGGACGCGGCGCTGGCGCCCTATCGCGGCACGGATGCGATGGCCGAGACCCGCAAGACCCTGGTCGCCGACATCGAGGCCCTCTACGGTCCGCTCAAGGCGCTGAGCGAAGCGGAAGCGTGGCGGCAGTTCGGCCAGCGCGTGAGCATCATCCGTCCGGGCTACATCGTCGGTCCGCGCGACGAAAGCGACCGCTTCACCTATTGGCCGCTGCGCATCGCCCAGGGTGGCCAGGTGCTGGTGGCCATCGTGGTGCTGACCGTGGCGGTGATCGCGCTGGGCCTGGATATCCGCACCGTCGGCGACATGGGCCAGATGCCCGACAGCCTGCCCGCGTTCTCCGTCCCCGATATCCCGTGGAACTGGGACACGCTGCGCATCCTGCTGCCGGTGTCGGCCACGCTGGCCGTGGTGGGCCTTCTGGAATCGCTGATGACCGCGCAGATCGTCGAAGACATGACCGACACGCCCACCGACCGCCGCCGCGAATCCGCCGGCCAGGGCTTGGCCAACGTGGTCACCGGTTTCTTCGGCGGCATGGCCGGCTGCGCGATGATCGGGCAGTCGGTGATCAACGTCAGCTCCGGCGGGCGCGGGCGGCTGTCGTGCCTGGTCGCCGGCGTGGTGTTGCTGGTGCTGGTGGTCTACGCCTCGGAGTGGGTGTCGCTGATCCCGATGGCCGCGCTGGTGGCGGTGATGATCATGGTCAGCATCGGCACCTTCCACTGGAAGAGCTTCCGCGAAATCCGCACCCATCCGAAGACCGCCAACCTCATCATGCTGGGCACGGTGGTGGTCACCGTCGCCACCCGCGACCTGGCGATGGGCGTGCTGACCGGCGTGCTGCTGACCGCGTTGTCGTTCACCCGCCGGGTGAGCGCGCTGCTGGCCGTCACCGCCGACGACAGCGTGCCGGGCGTGCGCAGCTATCGCGTGCAGGGGCAGGTGTTCTTCGCGTCCGCGGTGCAGTTTGCCAACAGCTTCGACTATCTGCACACACCGCCGAAGGTGTCGATCGACCTGCGTGGCGCGCACTTCTGGGATACCAGTGCGGTGGCCGCACTGGACCGGGTGGTGCTGAAGCTGCGCCGGCACGGGGCGCAGGTCGAGGTGATCGGCCTCAACGAGGCGAGCGAGTCGCTGGTCGAGCAACTGGGCACGCATCGGGCCTGAGCGGGCCGGCTTTCCGGCAAGGCAGGGCCGGCATGGCCCTGCGCGTTGCTGCGTCGTGAATCGCGTGCCGGCGTGGCTCCATGTCAGGCCGGCGCGAACGGCTTGGCGGCACCCTTGTCGCGCTTCTCGGCGCGCTTTTCCTTCATGGTCTTCGCCGGCTTCTTCTTCTGCTCTTTCTTCTGGTTCAGGCCCTTGGCCATTGGATCCTCCCGCGCCCCTCGGCGCTGACTGCGGTTGCAGTGGGCGCGGGCAGTATGCGCCCGCGCCGACCTTCATGGCATGTCCGTGGCGGGCACCAGGCCGCGTCGATAATGCAGCAGGCTGCCGTGTTCGGCCTGGCCGGCGTGGTCCATCGCGCAGCGCGTGTGGGTGAGGGCGAATCCCTGGGCCTCGAGCAGCCGGGTGAATCCACCGCTATGGCCGCGGCCAGGGTCGGTGATCATCACTTCGCCGGTGCCGCGCACATGGCGCTCGACCACGCCGGCGAGCAGCTCGGCATGGCCGCGTTCGTACAGCACGTCGCTGGCGATCAGCAGGTCGAACTGGCCTAGGGTGGGCAGCGGCTGTGCCCAGCGCAGGTGCCGGAAGTGGACGGCGGGCAGCGCGTTGAGCGCGGCGTTGTAGGCCAGGAACGGCTCGGCCAGCGGGTGCATGTCCGACGCGACCACGTCCACGCCGCGCCGCTGCAGCACCAGGCTGGCCAGGCCGATGCCGCAGCCGACTTCCAGCACGCGCTTGCCGGCCACGTCGGCGCGGTCCATGGCCTGTGCCAGCAACTGGCCCGATGGCCACAACTGGCCGAACAGGCTCCATTGCGCCGACGAAATGCCCAGGCGTTCACCATGGCCATCGGGGTCGGCGAACTGCTGGCGGTCGCTGAGGACGCGCAGCTTGAACGCATGGCCGCCGACGTGGACGGTGAGGTTGCGGGTGTTGAAGCCTGGCATGGAACCCCCGTAAGGCACCGCCCGGCAAGGCCGGACGACGACACAAGAAAGGGATCGATGCGGGCGATGGCTGCCGCCCGGAGCGCGCGAAGCGGGCGCTAGCCCGCAGCGCCATGCTAGGCGAAACGGCCGCGCCTCATGCGCCAGGCTGAATACAGGCTGGAAACATGTTCAGGCTCGACGGGATGGCGCCGGTTTCGGCCCGGATCCGGAGCCACCGCAACGTGGAGATTCAGTACCTGCCGCCGGTGTGCGCCGCGTTGCGTTCGTCGGAGACGATGCTGCCGTCCACCAGGGTGATGGTGCGATCGCAGGTGTCCGACAGGCGCGGATCGTGGGTGACCACCAGGACCGCGCAGCCGTAGTCGGCGTTGAAGCGGCGCAGCAGCTGGAACACGTCGGCGGCAGTTCTGGTATCGAGGTTGCCGGTGGGCTCGTCGGCCAGCAGCAACGCCGGGCGGGTGACCAGGGCGCGGGCAATGGCCACGCGCTGCTGCTGGCCGCCGGAGAGCTGGTCGGGCAGGCGGTCGCTGAACTTTTCCAGGCCAACGTCGGCCAGCAGGCCGCGCGCGGTGTCCAGGATCTGCGGAGTCGGGCGGCCGTTGGCGACCATCCACGGCATCATCACGTTCTCCAGTGCGGTGAACGCGCCGATCAGGTGATGGAACTGGAACACGAAGCCCAGGTGGCGACCGCGCAGCGCGGTGCGTGCCTCGTCGTCCATGCGCGCGGTGGCTTCGCCGCGCAGGTACAGCTCGCCGCCGGTGGGGCTGTCGAGCAGGCCGATCAGGTTGAGCAGGGTGCTCTTGCCCGAGCCGGAGGGGCCGACCAGCGCGGCGAAGTCGGCGCTGTCCAGGTGCAGGTCGATGCCGTGCAGCACCTCCACTTCAGTCGGCTGGCCGACGTTGTAGGACTTGCGTACGCCCTCCAGGCGCAGCACCTCGCGCGTTTCAGCCACGGATGGCCTCCACCGGGTCCAGGCGCGATGCGCGCCACGCCGGCACCAGCGCCGCGCCCATGCCGGCCAGGGTGGCGATCGCCATCGCCGCCGGTACCAGGGCCGGCGGCAGCGGAATGGTGAACAGCTTGGGCCCGAAGGTGTTGAACGCGGCCACCAGGCCAAGGCCGGCGAGTGCGCCGATGCCCGAGCCGGCCAGGCCAAGCACCGCGCCCTGCACCAGGAACACCTGCAGCATCTGCCGCCGGCGTGTACCCATGGCGCGCAGGATGCCGATTTCGCGGATGCGCTGGGCCACGCTCACCGCCAGCACGCTGGCGATGCCCAACGCCACCGACATCGCCACGAAGAAACTGATCATGCGCGTGGACAGGCTTTGCGAGCTGAGCGCATTCATCAGCTGCGCATTGCTTTCCATCCAGCTTTCGGCCTGCAGGCCGGTCAGGCCGCGCACCCGTGCGGCCACGCGGTCGGCGGCGAACAGCTCCTCGACAGTGAGGTCGATCACGGTGACGCCGCCGGGCAGTGCCAGCAGCGATTGCGCCTGCTTGAGGTCGACGTAGACGTAGCGCGAATCGAGCTCGCGCACGCCCAGTTCGAAGATGCCGGCCACGGTGACGATGGCATCGCGCCCGTCGCCGGCCTGCAGGCGCAGCTTGCCGCCCAGGCGCAGGCCCAGGTCTTCGGCAAGCTTGCGGCCGACCACGGCGTTGCCCGAGCCCACGCTGAGCCGTCCTTGGACGATGTGTTCGTCGAGCGGGATCACGCGCAGGTAGCGCGGCGGGTCGATGCCGACCAGGGCCACCGACTCGACCGCCTCGCCGCGCCGGCCGAACGCCGGGCCGGACACCAGCGGCGAGACCGCGGTGATGCCCGGCAGCCGGTCGAGCACATCGCGGACCTCAAGCCAGTTGTCGATCGGGCGCAGCGATTGCGGGCGCGGGTCCTCCAGCACCAGTTGCAGCACGCCGTCGGCGGCCGGCGCGATGCGGTTGATCTCGCGCGGGGCTTCCACCCGCACATGCGCCTGGGTGCCGAGCGTGCGGTCGATGACGTTGGCCTGCAGGCCGGAGATCAGCGCGGTGACGAACACGATCACCGACACGCCAACCGAGATCCCGACCAGGATCAGCATCGTCTGGGCGCGGCCCTGGCGCAGGAAGCGCAGGGCGATGCTGGATTCGATCCACATCGGTCAGTCCAGCGGCATCGGCAGCTCGCCGTGGCGTGCGGCGCGGCCGTCGTGGCCGGATTCGGGCACGGGCTGCTGCCGGATGCGGATCCGGTCGCCATCGGTCGGCAGGCCGTCCGCGCCGAGCGCAGCTGCGGCCACCACGGTGTCGCCGGCGGCCAGCCCGTGCAGGACTTCGCTCATGGCCAGGCCGCGCAGGCCCAGCCGCACCGGCACGCTGTGCACGCGGCCGCCGCGCACGCGCAGCACGCGGGCGCGACCATCGGCGCCGACGTCGAGCAGGGCATCGTTGGCCACCGTCAGCGCGTCCTCGCGCTGGCCGGTGAGGATGGTCGCGGTGACGGTCATGTCCTCGCGCACGAAGTCCACCTCCGGCTCGATCCGCAGGCGCACATCGACCGTGCCGCGCGCCGGGTCGATGGCCGGGGCGATGTGGTGCACGACGGCTGCGAAGGGCCGGTCCGGATAGGCATCGGCGATGCAGGTGGCGGCCTGGCCCTGTTCCAGCAGCGCCAGGTTCTTCTCGTCCAGGGCCAGCAGCACTTCGCCGGGGGCGTCGCGGGCGATTTCCAGCAGTACCTGGCCGGGGCTGACGGTGTCGCCGGGTTCGACCGCACGGATCAGCACCGTGCCGGCCACCGGCGCGTGGATGCGGGCGCGGTCGAGCTCGGCCTGGGCGGCGTCCAGGCGCTGCATGGCCTGGGCCTCGAGTGCGCCACCGGCGGACAGCGCGGACAGCGCCAGCCGTGCCTGCTCGGCCGCGGCACGCGCGGCGACCACGGCCTGCGCGGCCTGTTCCACGCTTTCGCGTGCCACCAGCTGGCGTTCGCCCAGTTCCCGGCGCCGGGTGTGTTCGCGCTGCGCCTGGGCCAACTGGGCGCTGGCCTGGCGCAGCCGTTCTTCCGTATCGGGCCGCTCGGCCTGGCGAAGGGCAGTCAGTGCCGCGCGGGCTTCGTCACGGCGGGCTTCCAGGTCACGTGCGCGCAGTACCACCAGCAGGTCGCCGGCCGCGACCCGGTCGCCTTCCATCACCCGCCGTTCCAGTACCACGCCGGCGATTTCGGCGCCGACCTGTACGCGCGAGAGTGCGGCGACCCGTCCGGTGGCCACGACGTTGTGCACCAATGGTCCGCTGCTGATCGCATAACCGGGCAGGGCCGGGCCGCGCCAGTGCAGCACCGCCCATGCGAACAGGGCCAGTGCAACAACCGCCAGCGGGATCATCCATTTCCACCGCGAGGGCTTGGGCATGGTGGGCACGCGGCTTGGGGAGGGGCTCATCTTCGCCCGGCCACGGTGAAGGCGGCAACGTGGCCGCGGATGCGCTGGCCACCGGAGCGGACGCTTGCCGTCCGGAGTCTTTCAGCGGGGTCGTGCCAGCCAGTCGTCGGCATCCTGCGGGATCGGGGATGTTGCCGGCGGCGCGCTTGCGCTCACTCCTGCGGCGGTGCGTCAGGCTTGGCCGGTTCGCGGTTGGCGCGCTTCTTGGCTTCCTTCTCGTCCTGCTTCTTCTTCTTGGCCAACTCGCGTTGTCGCTTTTCGAACGAATAATTGGGCTTCGCCATGGAGGATCACCATATGGAGGAATGCCCAGTGTAAACAGCCAGGCGCCGGCCCGCATCGTTCGCCCGGTGCAAGGCCCGGCGCGCGTATCGATGGAGGGGTCGACAAAGGGCCCCAGTCGTGGCCCGAGGGCTGGCAGTGCGCCAGCAGGCCAGGCCCGCGGCGATCACTGGATCGCCGCGGGGCCAGGCAAGGTGTCTTACTTCTTCTTGTCCAGCATGCCGTGCATCTTCAGCCACGAAACCCATGCCTCGAACCAGCCGGTGCTGGTGGTGTCCTTCTGGTACATGCCGAAGCCGTGGCCACCACGCTCGTAGTAGTGGAACTCCACCGGGCGGCCGGCCTTCTGCCAGCTTTCGACCAGGCCGAAGCCCTGGTTGTTGAACAGCCCGTCGTCGGCGGCCAGGGCCACGAACATCGGCGGGGCGTCGGCCGGGACATTCTCGGACGTGGTGATCGGGCCATAGACGTTGCCGATGAAGGCCGGCTTTGCCTCCTCGCCGTGCAGGGCGGTGGTCAGGGTCAGCATGGCGCCGGCGGAGAAGCCGATCATGCCGATGCGATCCGGGTCCACGTTCCACTCCTTGGCCCGGCTGCGCACCAGGGCGAAGGCGGCACGCGAGTCGGCCAGCTGCGGGGCCAGCATCTTCGCCGCATCGAACGCACCCGGGTCACGCGGCGGGCGCGGGCCCGACAGCATCTGCCGGATCGACTCGCTGAAGCCCTCCAGGTCGGCCGGGGTCTGGTTGAGACGGTACTTGAGCACGAACGCGGCCACGCCGCGGTCGGCCAGCGCCTTGGCCACGTCCCAGCCTTCGTTCTGCATCGACAGCGAACGGAAGCCGCCACCCGGCGTGACGATCACCGCCGAGCCGGTCGCCTTGGCCGGGTCGGGCAGGAACGGGGTCAGCGTGGCCTCGGTCACGTTGCGTGCGAACACGCTGCCGTACTGGCTGTGCCAGGCCTCGGCATTCTTTGCATCCGGCAGCGGACCGGTGTCGAGCGCGATCGCGGTCGGCTGGTCGGGCGTGGCGATGGGCGTCATCTTGTCGTTCTGGGCGAACGCCGGCGCCATGCCGGTACAGAACAGGGCCAGCGCAAGGGCCACGGGCGCGGTGCCGCGGCCGAATGCGCGCATGAAACGTGTCTTCCGGGTCATTCGTGTTTCTCCGTTCGGGGAAGCGCAGGGCATGGGCATCGCAGCCGCCACGTTCGGGATCCCGCTGCGGCAATGAATGCCGATTTCCCGTGTACGCAGCGCCTGAATGCGGAGCGGGCCGAGCATACGTCAGGAAAATTGGCCGCCCGCACCGATATCCGAAAATAGATGGGAGGCATAATCCTTTTGGAATCACTTGCCACGACGCGACCGGATACCCTCGGCGCTTGCCTCCACACACCATCGGAACGGTCATGAGCACGGGGATGAAGCAACCACTGCGGCGCGGCGGCGCGATCCTGCTGGCACTCACGCTGGCCACCATCATCCCGGTGGTGGCGGCCCAGGCCGAGCAGGCGCAAACCGATCCGGTGCAGGAAGCCGAGGCCATGGCCACCCGGCTGGTCGCGCGCATGACCACCGACGAGAAGCTGGACCAGTTGCTCAACGCCGCGCCCGCGATCCCGCGCCTGGGCGTGCCGCATTACAACTGGTGGACCGAGTCGCTGCATGGCGCGATGGGCACCCTGCCCACGACCAACTTCGCCGAGCCGATCGGCCTGGCCGCCACCTTCGACGATGCGCTGGTACGTCGCGTGGGCCAGGTCATCGCCGCCGAGGTGCGTGGCCTGCATGCACTGGCACGCCAGACCGGCCGTACCGGGCGCATGGGTACCGGCCTCAACACCTGGTCGCCGAACATCAACATCTTCCGCGACCCGCGCTGGGGCCGTGGCCAGGAAACCTACGGCGAGGATCCCTTCCTGGCCGCGCGCATGGGCGTGGCCTACGTCAAGGGCGTGCAGGGCGACCACCCGCACTTCTACGACATCGTCGCCACGCCCAAGCACTACGCGGTGCACAGCGGCCCGGAGTCCACCCGCCACGAGGCCAACGTCTACGTCTCCAGGCATGACCTGGAGGACACCTACCTGCCGGCATTCCGCGCGGCGATGGTGGAGGGCGGCGCCGGTTCGATCATGTGCGCCTACAACCGCGTCAACGGCCAGCCGGCCTGCGCCAGCGACATGCTGTTGAAGGACTACCTGCGCCACGCCTGGTCGTTCCAGGGGTACGTGGTATCCGATTGCGACGCGGTCACCGACATCCGCAAGCACCACGACTACGCGCCGGACCCGGCCACGGCGGTGACCGCGGCGATGCGCGCCGGGGTGGACAGCGAGTGCAATGGCGCCACCCTGACCGATACCGCCGGCCTGGCCCAGCCGTACCGTGATGCGCTGGCACGCGGCCTGCTCTCGATGGCCGACGTGGACCGTGCGCTGGTGCGGCTGTTCGCCGCCCGTTACCGCACCGGCGACCTGCCGGGCCTGCGCCCGCTGTCCACCGCCACCGCCTCGCCCGATGACATCGGCACGCCGGAGCATGCGGCGCTGGCGCTGGAGGCGGCCGAAAAGAGCCTGGTGCTGCTGAAGAACAACGGCGTGCTGCCGCTGCGTACGCAGGCCCGGGTGGCGCTGGTCGGCCCGCTGGCCGATGCCACCCGCGTACTGCGCGGCAATTATTCCTCGCCGCAGTCCGCACCGCCGGTGTCGGTGCTCGACGGCCTGCGCCAGGCCATGCCCGAGGCGCAGGTGCGCCACGTGCCGTTCGGCGAAACCTATACCGATGGCGACCCGGTTCCACCTTCGGCGCTGTTCACGCCCGATGGCGAGCCGGGGCTGGTGGCGCGCTACTACAACACCGTGCGCAAGCCGCCGGCCCGCTTTGCCCCGGACGAAATGGGCAAGTGGCTTGCGCGCGTGGGCTATCAGGCCAAGCCGGTGGTCACCCGCATCGAGCCTGACGTGAACACGCGCAGCCTGGACCTGTCGCAGGTGTACGACATCCATCGCGTGGAGTGGACCGGGCACCTGGTTGCGCCGGAGTCGGGCACCTGGCGCCTGGGCCTGGGTGGTTTCAACGGCCACATGGAGTTTGATGGCAAGCCGCTGGTCGACCTGGAGGGCGCGTCCTGGAACAGCCTGCCCACCCTGAAGACTGTGCAGCTGGAAGCGGGCAAGCGCTATCCGATCAAGGTGGTCACCGAGGCGCGGGTGCTGGCCGGCATCGGCCTGCTGTGGAAGCGGGTGAGCGACGACCCGGTCGGGCAGATGCGCGCGGCCGCGGCCGACAGCGACGTGGTGGTCGCGGTGGTCGGCCTGACCTCGGACCTGGAGGCCGAAGAAGCGCCGGTCGAGGTGCCCGGCTTCAAGGGCGGCGACAAGACCAGCCTGGACCTGCTGGCCGACCAGCAGGCACTGCTGGAGGCGGCCCGGGCCACCGGCAAGCCGCTGGTGGTGGTGGTGATGAATGGCAGCCAGGTCAACCTGGCCTGGGCCCGGCAGCATGCCGCCGCGATCATCGAGGCCTGGTACCCGGGCCAGTCCGGCGGCCTGGCGATCGGCAACGTGATCGCCGGCCACGTCAACCCGGCCGGGCGCCTGCCGCTGACCTTCTACCGATCGGTGGACGACCTGCCGTCGTTCGACGATTACGACATGCGCGGGCGCACCTACCGCTATTTCACCGGCACCCCGGTCTATCCGTTCGGCCACGGCCTGAGCTACACCAGCTTTGCCTACGCGCCGCTGAAGCTGGCGGCGGCGGCCGGTGGCACCCACGAGGGCCTCAAGGTCACCACCGAGCTGCGCAATACCGGCAAGCGCGCCGGTGACGAGGTCGCGCAGCTGTACCTGGATTTCCCCGACATCAAGGGCCTGCCGCGAATTGCCTTGCGCGGCTTCCAGCGCGTGCACCTGGCCCCGGGCGAGAGCCGCGTGCTGGAGTTCGACCTCGACCCGCGTGACCTGAGCGCGGTGACCGCCGAAGGCGAGCGCCAGGTGATGAAGGGCAACTACCGCGTGTTCGTGGGCAGTGGCCAGCCGGGCACCGGCGTGGCCGGGCGCGAAGCCCGCTTCAAGGTCGACCAGGTCCGCCCGATCGAGCGCTGAGGCTGGCGATGCGGCGCGTCCAGGCAGCGGCCGGACGCGCAGCGGGGCGGGTTGCTGCAGCAGCCGGGTGCTTTATCGGCACCGGCTTTTGGTAGGCTTTGCGACCTTCTTTGCCTGGGGTCGCCGGTGTCTGTCCTGTCGTGGGTGCGCGTCGCCCTGATCCTGCCGCTGGTCGTGCTCAACACCCTGGTGCACGCGCTGCCGCTGCTGGTAGTCGGCGTATTCAAGGCGCTGCTGCCGCTGCGCGCGGTGCGTCGCGCCTGCAACCCGGTGCTGACCGGGTTGGCCGAGAGCTGGATTGCGGTCAACAGCGCGATGCTCGGGGCCTTCACCGGCACCCGGGTCACGGTCGAACAGGATGCCGGGCTGCAGCGCGATGGCCACTACCTGGTCCTGGCCAACCACCAGAGCTGGGTGGACATCCTGATCCTGCAGAAGGTGTTCAACCGGCGCATCCCGCTGCTGCGTTTCTTCCTCAAGCGGCAACTGTTCTGGGTGCCGGTGCTGGGGCTGGCCTGGTGGGCGTTGGATTTCCCGTTCATGGGCCGCTACACCCACCGCCAGGTGGCGCGCAATCCGGAGCTGGGCCAGCGTGACATGGAGGCGATCCGCCGTGCCTGTGCGAAGTTCCGCGACATGCCGGTGTCGGTGATGAACTTCGTCGAAGGCACCCGCTTCACCGATGCCAAGCACGCCAGCCAGGCCTCGCCCTACCTGCACCTGCTCAAGCCCAAGTCCGGCGGCGTGGCGTTCGTGCTCGACGCGATGGGGCAGGGGCTGCACGCATTGCTGGATGTGACCATCGCCTATCCCGGCGGGCGCCCGACCATGATCGACCTGATCGCCAACCGCGTGCCCGAGGTGCGGGTACAGGTGCGGCAGCGGGTGATTCCGGCGGAGATGGTCAATGGCCGCTACCAGGAGGACCGTGCGTTCCGGGCCCGCTTCCAGCAATGGATGAACGGGATCTGGGACGAAAAGGATGCCGACCTTGCACGGATCCTGGAGGGCGGTGCGGCGCCATCGTCGCCGGCCGGCCCGGCTTGAGGCCGGCTGCGCACTGCCCAACAATCACGAGCATGGTCGACCAGCCCGTCCCCGTACCCGGCACGCCGCCCGGCGCCGATCCACTGGCCGATCCGGACGAGCGCTGGATGCGCCACGCATTCGCGCTGGCCGAGCGGGCCCAGCGTGAATTCGACGAGATCCCGGTGGGCGCGGTGCTGGTGGGCGCGGACGGGCAGCTGCAGGGCGAGGGCTGGAACCGCAACATCGCCGAGCATGATCCCAGCGCGCATGCCGAGATCGTGGCGTTGCGCCAGGCCGGCGCGGCCGCGGGCAACCACCGTCTGCTCGGGTCCACCCTGTACGTGACCCTGGAGCCGTGCGCGATGTGCGCCATGGCCATCATCCATGCACGCGTGGCGCGGCTGGTCTATGGCGCTTCCGACCCCAAGACCGGTGCCTGCGGTGGAATGGTCGACCTGGTTGCCGATCCGCGCCACAACCACCGGGTGCAGGTGCGCGGCGGGGTGCTGGGCGAGGAAGCCGGGCGCCGGCTCAGCAATTATTTCCGCGCCAAGCGCGGCAAGCCGCCGTTGTAGGCATCGATGGCCGGGCCTAGCCGGCGCGGCGCTGCATCGGGCGGTGGTCCATTTCCTCGTTGATCGCGGTCACCGCCAGGGTCGACTCGCGCGCCAGCATGAGGCTGGCGGCCAGCATCGCGATCACGCCGAAGGATGCCAGCCACAGCGGCAGCGACCCCAGCCGGTGGTCGGTGAAGGTGTCCACCGCCACTGCCAGGCTGGTGCCGACGAAGAAGCTGATCGCGGTGTACAGCAACTGCCCCACCCGCAGGATGGTCAGGCTGCGCAGGCGCTGCAGGGCGATGCGCTTTTCGTACAGCGCGCGCTCGGCATCGTCCTCGATCTGGGTCAGTTCGCGCAGCAGGGTGCGGGCGCGGTCGATGATCCGGGCCAGGCGGTTGTTGGCCGACAGCAGCAGCGAGGCGGTGGCGGTCAGGAAGAACGCCGGGGCCAGCATCGCGGCGAGTACTGCATGGGTGTCGGTGACGTACATGGGCGGCCAGTGCGGAAGTCGTGCGTTATCATGCCACCCCGCACGCGCCAGGCAAGCGCGCAACCGCCAGGAGAAGCATCGAGCATGGGCAGCAGCGCAGTGGCCGGGCAGGACCGCCTGATCTGGATCGACCTGGAGATGACCGGCCTGGATACCGATGCCGATTCGATCCTGGAAATCGCCACGGTGGTCACCGATTCGCAGCTCAACATCCTCGCCGAGGGCCCGGAACTGGCGATCGCCCATCCGTTGCCGGTGCTCGAGGCGATGGACGACTGGAACCGCAACCAGCACGGACGCTCGGGGCTGTGGCAGCGCGTGCTCGACAGCCAGGTCGGCATTGCCCAGGCAGAGGCGCTGACCGTGGCGTTCCTGCAGCAGTGGGTGCCAGCCGGGGCCTCGCCGATGTGCGGCAATTCGATCTGCCAGGACCGGCGCTTCATGCACCGGCTGATGCCGCGCCTGGAGAAGTACTTCCACTACCGCAACCTGGACGTGAGCACGCTCAAGGAGCTGGCACGGCGCTGGGCGCCGGAGGTGCTGGCGGGCGTGCACAAGCAGGCCGCACACACCGCGCTGAGCGACGTGCACGATTCCATCGAGGAACTGCGCTTCTACCGCCGGCACCTGGCGGCGCTGGCAGCGCCGGCGGCGTAGCCGGGCCGCTCAGTCCGGCTGCGCCTGGCTGCGCGCCAGCCGCAGCCAGGTGTCGACCACGGTATCCGGGTTCAACGACATCGATTCGATGCCTTCGTGCATCAGCCATTCGGCCAGGTCCGGGTGATCGGACGGGCCCTGGCCGCAGATGCCCACGTACTTGCCGCGTGCGCGCGCGGCCTGGATGGCCATCGACAGCAGCCGCTTGACCGCAGGATCGCGCTCGTCGAACAGGCCGGCCACGATCGACGAGTCGCGGTCCAGGCCCAGGGTCAGCTGGGTCAGGTCGTTGGAGCCGATCGAGAAGCCGTCGAAGATGTCCAGGAACTCGTCGGCCAGCAGCGCGTTGGACGGTACCTCGCACATCATGATGATCTTCAGGCCCGGCTTTCCATCGGCACCGGGGCCCTGGACCAGGCCATTCTGGCGCAGCACCTCGATGACCTTGCGGCCCTCGTCCAGCGTGCGCACGAACGGGATCATCACCCACAGGTTGTCCAGGCCCATCTCGTTGCGAACCTTGAGCACGGCCTGGCATTCCAGCGCGAACGCGTCGGCGAAGGACGGATCGACGTAGCGGCTTGCGCCGCGGAAGCCGATCATCGGGTTCTCTTCCTGCGGCTCGTAGCGGTGGCCGCCGATCAGGTTGGCGTACTCGTTGGACTTGAAATCCGACAGGCGCACGATCACCGGGTTCGGCGCGACCGAGGCGGTGAGCGTGGCGATGCCCTCGGCCAGGCGCTCGACGTAGAAGCCCACCGGGTCGGAATAGCCGGCGATGCGCGCGTCGATCTTCTTCTTCGTTTCCGCATCCTGCTTCGCGTATTCAAGCAGGGCCTTCGGGTGCACGCCGATGTGGCTGGCGATGATCATCTCCAGCCGCGCAAGACCAATGCCGGCATTGGGCAACTGGCCGAAGTCGAACGCGCGCTCGGGGTTGGCCACGTTCATCATGATCTTCAGCGGCGCCGGGGGCATGTTGCCCAGGTCGGTGGAGGTGCGCTCGAAGGGCAGGGTGCCGGCGTAGATGAAGCCGGTGTCGCCTTCGGCGCAGCTGACCGTCACTTCCTGGCCGTCGCTGATCTTCTCCAGCGCGTTGCCGGTGCCGACCACCGCCGGCACGCCCAGCTCGCGGGCGATGATCGCCGCGTGGCAGGTGCGGCCGCCGCGGTTGGTGACGATGGCGCTGGCGCGCTTCATCACCGGCTCCCAGTCCGGGTCGGTCATGTCGGCGACCAGCACGTCGCCGGGCTGCACGTGCTCCATGTCCTGCAGCGAGCGCACCACGCGCGCCACGCCTGTGCCGATCTTCTGGCCGATGGCGCGACCCTCGGCGATCACCTCGCCACGCTGTTCCAGCGCATAGCGTTCGATCTGGGTGGCCTTGGCCCGCGATTTCACCGTCTCCGGCCGCGCCTGGACCACGAACAGCTTGCCGCTCACGCCGTCCTTGGCCCATTCCACGTCCATCGGCCGCCCGTAATGCTGCTCGATCACCAGCGCCTGCCTGGACAGCTCCTGCACGTCGGCGTCGGTGATGGAGAACTTCGAGCGCAGCTCGTTTGGGGTGTCCTCGGTACGCACGCGCTCGCCGGGCGTGGACGAATAGACCATGCGCAGCGCCTTGCTGCCCAGGGCGCGGCGCAGGATCGCCGGCTTGCCCTGCTTCAGCGTGGGCTTGTAGACGTAGAACTCGTCCGGGTTGACCGCGCCCTGCACCACCATCTCGCCCAGGCCGTAGCTGGAAGTGATGAACACCACGTCACGGAAGCCGGACTCGGTGTCCAGGGTGAACAGCACGCCGGAGGCACCCACGTCCGAGCGCACCATCAGCTGCACGCCTGCGGACAGGAACACGTCCTCGTGCCTGAAGCCGTGATGCACGCGGTAGGCGATGGCGCGGTCGTTGTAGAGGCTGGCAAACACCTCCCTGACCTTGTCCACCACCTGGTCGGCACCGATGACATTGAGGAAGGTTTCCTGCTGCCCGGCGAACGATGCATCCGGCAGGTCCTCGGCAGTGGCCGAGGAGCGCACGGCGACCGCGACCTGGCCACCGCCGTTGTCCGCGCACAGCCTGGCGTAGGCATCACGGATGGCGGCGTCGAACGGTTGCGGCAGTGGCGCAGCGGTCACCCAGCCGCGGATCTCCCTGCCGGCGGCGGTGAGGGCCGGCACATCCTCCACGTCCAGCGTCGCCAGCCGGTCCTGGATGCGCTGGTGCAAGTGGTTGTGGGCGATGAAATCGCGGAACGCCGCGGCGGTGGTGGCGAAGCCGCCGGGCACCGATACCCCGAGGCCGGCGAGGTGGCCGATCATCTCGCCGAGGGAGGAGTTCTTGCCGCCAACGCGGGCCAGGTCGGCCAGGCGCAGCTCATGCAGCCACAGGATGTTGCGGTCCAAGCGCGATGCTCCTGGGAGCCATCGCCCGGCAGGGCGACAGCCGTGCCCGAGGTGTGGGGCCGCTATGATGCTGTGCGCCCGCGCGGCGCCGCAAGCCGGAAAGCCGCGTGAATTCCGTTCCTCGACAGGAAGCGCTTACATGGCCCAGGTGCGACCGGTGTTCTATGTCTCCGATGGTACCGGTATCACCGCCGAGACCATCGGCCACAGCCTGCTCACCCAGTTCAGCGGCTTCAGTTTCCTCACCGACCGCATCGCCTTCGTCGATGATCCGGACAAGGCGCGTGCCGCCGCCGCCCGCATCCGCACGGCCGGCGAGCAGTACGGGGTGCAGCCGATCGTGGTCAATTCGTGCGTGGACGCGCGCCTGAGTACCATCCTCGGCGACAGCGGCGCGTTGATGCTGGATGTGTTCGCGCCATTCATCGGCCCGCTGGAGCACGCATTGGGCCAGCCGCGCCAGGCGCACGTGGGCCGCGCCCACGGCATGGTCGACTTCGATGCCTACCACCGCCGCATCGAGGCGATGAACTACACCCTGGCCCACGACGATGGGGTGGGGCTGGACTACGCCGAGGCCGATGTCGTGCTGGTGGGGGTGTCGCGCGCGGGCAAGACGCCAACCTGCGTGTACCTGGCGCTGCATCACGGGCTGAAGGCGGCCAACTACCCACTGACCGATGGCGACCTGGACGGCGAGCGCCTGCCGCCGCGGCTGGCGGCATGTCGGCGCAAGCTGTTCGGGCTGACCATCGATCCGCAGCGGCTACACCAGATCCGCCAGGAGCGGCAGCCGGATTCACGCTATGCGCGCCTGGAAACGTGTCGCCGCGAAGTGCAGGCGGCCGAGGCGATCTTCGGCGTGGAGCGGGTACCGGTGCTGAGCACCACCCATGCGTCGATCGAGGAGATCGCCAGCCGGGTGTTGTCCGTGCTGGGCCTGCAGCGGGTGATGTTCTGAATGCGCCACCATGCACTGCGGACCCCGCCAAGGTATGGGCGATTGGCGCGCGAATCAATGCTGCCACCGGCGTGCGCCACCGTGTAGCATCGATTGCATGCAACAGGTCACCTCTCCCGACACCCGCGTTCCCAGGCTTGGCCGCTTCGGTTGGCTGATGGCGCTGTACGCGGAGAACCACGGGCGGCTGGTGCGGCTGTTCGCCCCGGGCGGGCTGGCGGTGGGCAGCCACGTCTCATCGGTCGGTGACGGCCTGGGCGTGCGGCTGGATGTACTCGAGCGCCACCGCTACACCCTGGAGCTGCGCCTGACCTACGACCTGCTCGACCCGCTTACCGGCGAGCCGGACCCGTCGGCCTACCTGCGCCTGTACCAGGATGCACGCCAGGTGGAGACTACCCACTGCTACGTGGGCCGGCGCTGGCAGGACGTGATGGGCATGTTCCCGCCGCCGGCCGAGCTGGTGGACCACCGCCTGCGCATGAACACCTTCCTCGGCAAGTGGCTCGAATACCTGGCCGATTGCGGCCATGGCGTGGCCACCCTGCGTCCGGCCGGCCCGGTGCGCTTGCCCCAGCCGCAGCAACTGCCGCTGCAACCCTAGCGGAGCAGGCCCCGATGACGTCCCCCATCCCGTTGTCGGTCCTGGACCTGGCCCCGGTGTGCGAGGGCAGCGACGTCGGCACCGCGCTGGGCAATTGCCTGGACCTGGCGCGCCACGTCGAGGCGCTGGGCTACCGCCGCTTCTGGCTGGCCGAGCACCACAACATGCCGGGCATCGCATCGGCGGCCACCGCGGTGCTGATCGCGCATGTGGCCGCGGGCACCTCCCGGATCCGGGTGGGTGCAGGCGGGATCATGCTGCCCAACCATTCGCCGCTGCAGGTGGCCGAACAGTTCGGCACCCTGGCCGCGCTGCATCCGGGCCGCATCGACCTGGGGGTGGGGCGTGCGCCCGGCACCGACCAGGCCACCGCACGCGCCCTGCGGCGCTACTTCGAAGGTGCCGACCGGTTTCCCGACGATGTGCAGGAGCTGCTGTCCTGGTTCCGCGCGGCGGTGCCCGGGCAGGCGGTACGGGCGGTGCCGGGGGCTGGGCTGGAGGTGCCGGTGTGGATCCTCGGCTCGAGCCTGTTCGGTGCGCAACTGGCTGCCGCGCTGGGGCTGCCGTATGCGTTTGCCTCGCACTTCGCCCCGGATGCGATGGAGCAGGCCTTGCTGCTCTACCACCGCCAGTTCCAGCCCTCGGCGCAGTGCCCGCATCCATACGTGATGCTGGCGGTGAACGTGGTGGCCGCCGACACCGACGCCCAGGCCCGGCGCCTGTTCACCACCCCGCAGCAGGCCTTCGTCAACCTGCGCCGTGGCCGGTCCGGGCTGATCCCGCCGCCGGTGGACGACATCGAGGCCTGCTGGACCGCGGAGGAGAAGGCCGGGGTGGAGCGGGCGCTGGCCTGCAGCGTGGTGGGCGGGCCGCAGGCGGTGGCCAGGGGCCTGGCCGACTTCGCCGACCGGCATCGCCCGGACGAGTTGATCGTGGTGGCCAACCTGCATGACCACCAGGCCCGCAAGGACTCCTACCGGATCGCCGCGCAGGCCTGGGGGCTGCCGGCCCCGGAGTGAACGGCCGCTACCCCCGGATGACCGGTACTCGCGTTCCGTCGCGAATACGGGTATTGTGCGCCCACTGTGTTGCCTGGGTCACCGTGGTTCGTGGCCTGATGGAGTCGATCCGACGATCCGCTGCATCGTTCCGCTTTGCCTAACACCTGCAATCCAGTACCACCACGGACGAGCCGTGGCCGGTTTCCATTTCAAGACTGTTTTTGAGGAGTTAGCAATTATGTCCGATCGTCAGACCGGCACCGTCAAGTGGTTCAACGACGCCAAGGGCTTCGGCTTCATCACCCCGGAGAGCGGTGCCGACCTGTTCGTGCACTTCCGTTCCATCCAGGGTGCCGGCTTCAAGTCGCTGGCCGAAGGCCAGAAGGTTTCCTTCGTCGTCGTGCAGGGCCAGAAGGGCCTGCAGGCCGACCAGGTCCAGGCGCTGTAATCCGCGCGCCTGCCGGCTGGTCCGGCGGGTAGACGAACGCCGGGGGCGCAAGCCTCCGGCGTTTTTCGTTGTGGCGCTTCGGTCATGGCGCCCGCCGTGACGTCCCGCCAGGGTGCAGGGCGGTAGCATCCTTGCCCGCATGCACATCGAATTCGACAACACGGTCCTGCGCGAGTTGCCGGGCGACCCGGAAGCCGGGCCGCGGGTGCGCGAGGTGGATGCGGCCTGGTCACGGGTCGATCCGGAACCGGCGCCTGCGCCGCGCCTGCTGGCCTGGTCGCCGGAAGCGGCGGCGCTGGTCGGGCTGGATGCATCCGATGCGGCCGATCCGCTGTTCACCCGGGTGCTGGCGGGCAACGCGGTGCTGCCCGGCATGCAGCCTTGGGCGGCCAACTATGGCGGCCACCAGTTCGGCCACTGGGCAGGGCAACTCGGCGATGGCCGTGCGATCTCCCTGGGCGAGGCCATCGGTAGCGGCGGCCGTTGGGAACTGCAACTCAAGGGCGCCGGGCGCACCCCGTACTCGCGGTTTGCCGATGGCCGCGCAGTGCTGCGCTCCTCGATCCGCGAATTCCTGTGCAGCGAGGCGATGCATCACCTGGGCATCCCGACCACGCGTGCGCTGTCCCTGGTGGCCACCGGCGAGCCGGTGCTGCGCGACATGTTCTACGACGGCCGTCCGGGCGAGGAGCCCGGCGCGGTGGTATGCCGCATGGCACCCAGCTTCCTGCGCTTCGGCAGCTGGCAACTGCCCGCCATGCGCGGCGACATCGCCCTGCTGCGGGCGCTGACCGACCATGTGCAGCGCCACCATTTCCCGGACCTGGCAGGGCACGGTGCGGCCGGCGACGCGGAGTGGTTCGCCCGGGTGTGCGAGCGCACCGCCTGGATGGTGGCCGGCTGGATGCGGGTGGGCTTCGTCCACGGGGTGATGAACACCGACAACATGTCCATCCTCGGCCTCACCCTGGACTACGGGCCCTATGGCTGGATCGAGGACTACGACCCGGACTGGACGCCCAATACCACCGACGCGCATGGCCGCCGCTACCGCTACGGCACCCAGCCGCAAGTCGCGTTCTGGAACCTGTCGCGGCTGGCCCAGGCACTGGCGCCGCTGTTCTCCGATCCGGCGCCCCTGGAGGCGGGGTTGCAGCGCTTTGCCAGCGCCTGGAATGAGGCCGAGCGCGACCTGGCTGCGCGCAAGCTGGGCCTGGCTCACTGCAGGGACGCGGACATGGCGCTGTTCACCGACCTGCTCGGCCTGCTGCGCGATGGCCAGTTCGACTTCACCCTGTTCTTCCGCACCCTGGGCCGGATTGATCCGCAGGCCGCCGATGCGGACACGTTCGCCGCTGCGTCCTACGATGCGCCGGCCCACCGGCGCGTTGCCGATGCCCTGGGCCAGTGGCTGCAGCGCTACGCCGCGCGCCTGGCCGATGATCCGCTCGCGTTGCCGCAGCGCCGCACGCGGATGGAACTGGCCAATCCCTGCTACGTGCCACGCAACTGGCTGGTGCAGGAAGTCATCGACCGCGCCGAGGCGGGCGATGCCAGCGGCATCGGTGAGTTGCTGGAGGTGATGCGGCGGCCCTGCGAGGAACAGCCCGGACGCGAACACTTCGCCAGCCGCAGGCCGGAATGGGCGCGCGACCGCGCCGGGTGCTCGATGCTGTCGTGCAGTTCCTGAGCCTGGCCCGGCCGGTGGCGCAGGCCGGGCCGTGACCCGCCGGGTTCAGAGCGGACGCACGCGGAAGCGCCGGCCCTTGATCCTGCCTGCTTCCAGCCGCGACAGCGCGCGCGCGGCATGTTCGCGGGCGATGGCCACATAGGAGCGGGTGGCATGGATGCTGATCCGGCCGATGGCCGCCGCCGGCAATCCCGCCTCGCCGGTCAGCGCACCGAGGATGTCACCGGCGCGCAGCTTGTCGGTCTTGCCGCCATCGATGCGCAGGGTGGTCATCAGCGCCTGTGCCGGTTGCGCCGGGCGGCCGGTTGCCAGCGGTGAAGCCTCGCGCGACGGCGGGCGGTCCTGGGCCTGGGCGATCATCTGCGCGCGCGCGTTCTCGCGCGCGGCCACCAGGCTCAGCGCCAGCCCGCGGAGCCCGGCGCGGCCGGTGCGGCCGATGCGGTGGCGGTAGGCATCCACGTCGGTGGGCAGTTCGTAATTGAGCACCACGGCCAGGTCCTCCACATCGATGCCGCGCGCAGCCACGTCGCTGGCCACCAGTACGTTGCAGCTGCGGTTGGCCAGCTGCAGCAGCACTTCGTCGCGGTCGCGCTGCTCCATGTCCCCGTGCAGGGCCAACGCCGAGAAGCCGAACTGGCACAGCGAGCTAGCCACCTCGTCCACGTCCTTGCGGGTATTGCAGAACACCACCGCCGACTCGGGCCGGTAGCGCAGCAGCAGCCCGGCCACGGCCTTCTGCCGGTGCTGCGGATCGACATCGAAGAAGCGTTGCTCGATGTCCGGCGCGGAGGCCTCGCCTTGCACGGCCACCTCGGTCGGATCGCGCAACAGCTGGCGCGCCAGTGCGCGGATCGCATCGGGGAAGGTGGCCGAGAACAGCAGGGTCTGGCGCTGGCCGTGGCAGCGGTTGGCGATTTCGCGCACCGGCTCCTCGAAGCCCATGTCCAGCATCCGGTCGGCCTCGTCCAGGACCAGGGTGCGCACCGCGCCAAGGTGCAGCACCCGCTTGCGCGCCAGCTCCTGCACCCGGCCGGGCGTGCCCACCACCACCTGCGGGTCATGCGCCTGCAGCGATGCGATCTGCGGATCAAGCGCCACCCCGCCGGTGAGCACGCTCAGCTTGAGGTTGGGGATGCCGATGGCCAGGCGCCGCAGTTGCTGGCCGACCTGGTCGGCCAGCTCGCGGGTGGGGCACAGCACCAGCGCCTGGCAGCGGCTGGTGGCCGGATCCAGCCGCTGCAGCAGGCCCAGGCCGAAGGCGGCGGTCTTGCCGCTGCCGGTCGGGGCCTGCGCGATCAGGTCGCCACCGGCGAGGATCGTGGGCAGTGCCATGGCCTGGATCGGCGTGGCGGTGGTGTAGCCCTGGGCATCCAGGCCCGGGCGCAGGGCTGGGGACAGCGGCAGCGAGGCGAAATCGGTCATGCGCCATTCTCGCAGGTCGCGGCGGGTTGCCGGGGAGTCCGTACAATGCACGCATGCCCCTGATTGCCCTGCAGAACGTCGACTACAGCGTCGGCGGCCCCTTGTTGCTGGAAAAGGCCACCCTGGCGATCGAGCCGGGCGAACGCATCGCCCTGATCGGCCGCAACGGCGCCGGCAAGTCCACCTTGCTCAAGCTGCTGGACGGCCAATTGCAACCCGACGATGGCCAGGTGCGGCGCCAGGCCGGGGTACGCGTGGCCCGGCTGGAGCAGGAAGTACCGCAAGGCACCGGCGGCAGCGTGTTCGACGTGGTCGCCGGTGGCCTGGGCGAGCTGGGCACCTGGCTGGCCGAGTTCCATCGGCTAAGCCACGCCCGGGAGTTCGACCCGGCGGCCCTGGCGCGGGTGCAGGGGCGCATCGATGGCGTCGACGGCTGGGCCCTGGACCAGCGCGTGGCCGAGGTGCTCAGCCGCCTGCAACTGGATGGCGATGCCGACTTCGCGCGCCTGTCCGGCGGGATGAAACGACGCGTGCTGCTGGCCCGCGCGCTGGTCGGCCCACCGGACGTGTTGCTGCTGGACGAGCCGACCAACCACCTGGACATCGAGGCGATCGACTGGCTGGAGGCGTTCCTGCGCGAATGGAAGGGCAGCGTGGTGTTCGTCACCCATGACCGCCGCTTCCTGCGTGCGCTGGCCACCCGCATCGTCGAGATCGACCGCGGCCAGGTGAGCGACTGGCCGGGCGACTGGGACAACTATCAGCGGCGGCGCGCCGAGCGGCTGCATGCCCAGGCGCAGGAGAACGCCCGCTTCGACAAGCTGCTGGCGCAGGAAGAGATCTGGATCCGGCAGGGCATCAAGGCCCGCCGCACCCGCGACGAGGGCCGCGTGCGCCGGCTCGAGAGCATGCGCGTGGAGCGCGCGCAACGGCGCGAGCTGGCGGGCAACGTGCGCATGGAAGCCGGGCAGGGCACGACCTCGGGCAAGAAGGTGATCGAGGTGCGCGACCTGGTGTTCGCGCACGGCCCGCTGATGATGGTGGATGGTTTTTCCACCACGGTATTACGCGGCGACCGGATCGGCCTGGTCGGCCCCAACGGCAGCGGCAAGACCACTCTGCTCAAGCTGCTGCTTGGCCAGTTGCAGCCGCAGCAGGGCGAGGTGAAGCTGGGCACCAGCCTGCAGGTGGCGTACTTCGACCAGTACCGCGCCACCTTGCGCGAGGACTGGAGCGCGATGGAAAACGTGGCCGGTGGCCAGGACTTCGTCGAGGTCGGCGGCAACCGCAAGCATGTGCTGTCCTACCTGCAGGATTTCCTGTTCACCGCCGAGCGCGCCCGCGCACCGATCACCCGGCTGTCCGGCGGCGAGCGCAACCGGCTGCTGCTGGCGCGCCTGTTCGCGCAGCCATCCAACCTGCTGGTGATGGACGAGCCGACCAACGACCTGGACGTTGAGACCCTGGAACTGCTGGAGGAACTGCTGGCCGACTACGCCGGCACCCTGCTGCTGGTCAGCCATGACCGCGACTTCCTCGACAACGTGGTCACCTCCACCCTGGTGATGGAGGGCGAGGGCCGGGTGGGCGAGTACGTGGGTGGCTACGCCGACTGGCAACGGCAGCGCAGCGCACCGGCGACCGTACCGGCGTCGGTATCGCGGCCAGACCCGCGGCCGGCACCAGCTGCAGCGGCCGCCGCCGTGCCGGCCGGCAAGCGCAAGCTCAGTTACAAGGACGCGCGCGAACTGGAGCAGTTGCCGGCGCGGATCGAGGCGCTGGAGGGCGAGCTGGCGGCGATGGCCGAAGCGATGTCGGACCCGGCGTTCTACCAGCAGGAGGCCGCGGCCGTGGCTGGACACGCCCAGCGCATGACCGGGGCCCAGGCCGAGCTGGACGCAGCCTACGCGCGCTGGGCCGAGCTGGACGGCTAAGCCGGGGGTTGGCGGCCGCGGGCCGTGGTTGGCGCGGTATCGGGCCAGTGCAGGGGCCGGTGCGCGCGTCGCCCTGCGCCAGTGGCGGTGACGGTGCTGCTCAGTGCAGCAGGGCCGATCCGGCCACCCCGTGTTCCTCGTCCTCGACCGCCAGGAACACCCAGAACGGCACCTCCATCGCCGCCCAGCCCTGCGAGGCTTCGTGCAGCACGTCCAGCAGCGTGTCGTATTCGCGCGGGCAGGCCGCACGCAGTTGCCCGGCTTCCTCCAGCAGCAGCGCATAGCCCGATGCCGGCAGCCAGCTCAGGTCGCGCAGCGCATCGGACAGAGCATCCCAGTTGCGGCCGAAGCCGGCAGGCAGGTCCAGCACCGAGGCCAGGCGCAGCAGCAGGGTGGCCTTGTCGCGACAACCGTCCAGGTCGATGCTGCGCACCATCAGCCCGGCATCGCGCGCGGCCACGGCCAGCGCCGGCAGGTTGGCGGCGTCGGTCTCGTAGAGGCCGGCCTCGGCCGGATCATCCAGGCCGAGTTCGAATCCCGATTCGCTCATTGCGGTGCCTGCATGGGTGGGGGCTGGAAGGCGCGGAAGCTGTCGTAGTGGTCATCGGTGTAGTACCAGCGCACGGGCGGCTGGCCGCCGGTGACGATGCGCCGCGCGCCGCGATGCGACAGCCCCGGGGTAGGCACGGTGTACTCGCGGTAGTAACCGTGTGGTTGCTGCGGCAGGCGGCGCTCGCGGTTGCCGAACACGCTGCCGTCCTGGCGGTGCGGGTGCGGTGCACCGCGGTGGATGCGTTCGATCACCGCTGCCGCTTCCGGCGGCAGGAACGCGGGCAGGGCGCCGGCCGCGCGCGCGGGCGCCGCTTCCTGCTGGTGGGTGGCCGGTGGCGCACCCGCCTGCAACGCCGGCGCGGGCAGCTGCTGGCGCACCAGCCACGCGGCCGCTGCCAGCACGAGCAGGGTGATGAGCAGGCGCGCGGCGCGCGATGCGTTGGTGCGAGGGGGCGTCATGGATGGGTCAAGTATGCGCGAGCGCTGCGGCGGCTGCTTGAACGCATGCCGGCCGGCGCCGGCTTCACGCTGCTGGAACCCGCGCCGCGCCATGCTCGCCGTCCGCACGCGGCACCTGGCCCGGGACGCAGCATTCCCCGCCACCATCTTGGTTGCGCAGGCCTGCGTCCCTACACTAGCGAGTGCCGCCCCGGAACCGTCCGGGCATGAACATCAAGGAGAAGACCGTGGCCTATACCCTCCCCGAGTTGCCGTATGCATACGACGCGCTGGAGCCGCACATCGATGCGGAAACGATGAAGATCCACCACACCAAGCACCACCAGACCTACATCAACAACGTCAACGCGGCGCTGGAAGGCACCGAGTTCGCCGACCTGCCGGTGGACGAGCTGGTGAAGAAGACCAGGTCGCTGCCGGAAAACCTGCAGGGCCCGGTGCGCAACAACGGTGGTGGCCATGCCAACCACAGCCTGTTCTGGAAGGTGATGTCACCCAAGGGTGGTGGCGAGCCGAAGGGCGACGTGGCCAAGGCGATCGATCGTGACCTGGGTGGTTTCGACAAGTTCAAGGAAGCCTTCACCAAGGCGGCGCTGACCCGGTTCGGCAGCGGCTGGGCGTGGCTGAGCGTGACCGCGGACAAGAAGGTGGTGGTCGAGAGCAGCGCCAACCAGGACAACCCGCTGATGGACGGCAACACGCCGATCCTGGGCCTGGACGTGTGGGAGCACGCCTATTACCTCAAGTACCAGAACCGTCGCCCGGACTACATCGGCGCGTTCTACAACGTGGTCGACTGGGACGAGGTGGAGCGCCGCTACCAGGAAGCTGTGAAGTAAGCGGTTCCCGGATTCAGGCATGACCAGGCGCCCCGGCATTGCCGGGGCGCTTTTTTTTGGTTCTTCTTCCAAGAGCGGGAAAGAGCGGGGCCTCGCTGCCGGAAGCAGTGGGGGGAGGGGGTGTCGCGGCGGTGCGGCGCGATGCCTGCTGCCGCTCATGTCCCCCGGCTGCGCCCTGCGGACGCAGCCTCCTCCTTGACTTCCCGTCAGCAGGCATCGCACCGCACCGTCCAACGTTCATCGCCCCCCACATGCAGGAGCCGGCGAGGCCGGCTCCTGCAAGGGGAATGGCGGTCAGTGCTGGATGGCGGCGTTGTCGCGCTGCTGCCGGTCCAGGTACTCCTTCGATGGCTCGTCCAGCTTGTCGCCGAGCATGCGCCTGACCACGATGAAGAACACCGGGATCAGCAGCAGGCCCAGGAAGGTGGCAAATACCATGCCGCCGATCACGCCGGTGCCGATGGCGTGGCGCGAGTTGGCGCCGGCGCCACTGGAAATGGCCATCGGCATCACGCCCATGATGAAGGCGAACGAGGTCATCAGGATCGGGCGGAAGCGCAGGCGCGCGGCCTCGATGGTCGCCTCGCGCAGGGTCTTGCCCGCCAGCCGCTGCTCCACCGCGAACTCCACGATCAGGATCGCGTTCTTGGCTGCCAGGCCGATGATGGTGATCAGGCCGATCTTGAAGAAGATGTCGTTGGGCAGGCCGCGGGCCATGCTGAAGATCACCGCCCCGAGCATGCCCAGCGGCACCACCAGCAGCACCGCCACCGGAATCGACCAGCTCTCGTACAGCGCGGCCAGGCACAGGAACACCACCACGATCGACAGCACCAGCAGCAAGGTGGCGGTGTTGCCTGCCAGGATCTCCTGGTAGGACATGCCTGACCAGTCGAAGCCGAAGCCGGCCGGAAGATCATCCATGACGATCCTCTCCATGCCCGCCATCGCCTGGCCCGAGCTGGCGCCCGGCGCCGGGGAACCGACGATGTTCACGGCCGCGTAGCCGTTGTAGCGGTTGAGCGAGGGCGCACTGGTGATCCACTCGGTATCGACCACGGTGGACAGCGGCACCATCCCGGTGCCATCGGGTCCGGGCGTGTAGTAGCTGCCCAGCGACTCCGATCCCAGCCGGTAGGGTGCGTCGGCGCGCAGGTTCACGCGCTTGATCCGTCCCTCGTAGAAGAAGTCGTTGGCATAGACCGGGGCCAGCATCAGGCCGATCGCGTTGTAGATGTCACCCACCTGCAGGCCCATCGACTGCGCCTGCACGCGGTCCACATGCAACTGCAGCTGCGGGGCGTCCTCCAGGCCGTTGGGGCGCACACCGGCCAGCGAAGCATCCTGCGCGGCCTTGCCCAGCAGCGTGTTGCGGGCCTGGGTCAGCGCCTCCTGGCCCTGGCCGGTGCGATCCTGCAGCCACATGTCGAAGCCGCCGAACTGGCCCAGGCCCTGCACGGTCGGCAGGTTGACCACGAAGATGGACGCTTCCTTGATTCCAAACAGGGCGCCGTTGGCCTGCTGGATGAACTCGGGCGCGGTGAGCTTGCGGTCCTCCCACGACTTGAGCTTGATGAAGGCCATGCCCACGTTCTCGCCCGACCCCACGAAGCTGAAGCCGGCAACCTGCATCATGCTCTCGAAGCCTTCCACCTGCTCCAGGCGCTGGTGCATCTGCGCGAACACATCCTGGGTGCGCTGCAGGGTCGCGCCCGGCGGCAACTGCACGATCGCCATGGCGTAGCCCTGGTCTTCCTCGGGCAGGAAGCTGCCGGGCATGCGCGTGAACAGGAATCCGCACAGCACCGCCAGCATCGCGAACACCGCCATCCAGCGCGGCGCATGCTTGACGGCACTGCCGATGTGGCCCACGTAGGTGTGCCTGACCCGGTCGTAGTACTTGTTGAAGGTGCGGAACACCACGTTGGAGTTGGCGTGGTGGCTGGGCTTGAGGAAGGTCGCACACAGCGCCGGGGTGAAGCCCAGCGCCAGGAACGCGGAAAACGCCATGGCAATGGCAATGGTCAGCGCGAACTGCTTGTAGATCTCGCCGGCCGCGCCACCCTGCAGGGCGCTGGGGATGAACACCGCCGCCAGGACCACGGTGATGGCCACCACCGCGCCGGTGATCTGGCCCATCGCCTTGACCGTGGCCTCGTAGGGCGGCAGGCCTTCCTCGGTCATGATCCGTTCGACGTTTTCGATCACCACGATCGCATCGTCCACCACGATGCCGATCGACAGCACCATCGCGAACAGGGTGAGCTGGTTGATCGTAAAACCAATGATCGACAGCCCCAGGAACGTGCCCAGCAGCGCCACCGGGATGACCAGGGTGGGGATGATGGTGGCGCGCAGGTTCTGCAGGAAGATCAGCATCACCAGGAACACCAGGACCACGGCCTCGGCCAGGGTCTTGACCACTTCCTTGATCGAGATGCGCACGAAGGTGGTGCTGTCGTAGGGCGACATCCAGGTCACCCCCGGCGGGAAGGTGGCCTGCAGCTCGTTCATCTTCGCGCGCACGGCCTCGGCCACGTTCAGCGCGTTGGCGCCCGGCAGCAACTGGATCGCGAAGCCGCCCACCGGCTTGCCGTCGAACTGGGTGTCGAAGCCGTAGGCGCCGGGACCGAACGCCACCCGCGCCACGTCCTTCAGGCGCACCGTGGTGCCGTCGGCGTCGGCGCGCAGGATGATGTTCTCGAATTCCTCCGGCGAGCTGAAACGGCCCTCGGCCGACACCGTGGCGGTGAAGGCGGTCCCTTCCGGCGCCGGATCGGCACCGACCGAACCGGCGGCGAACTGCACGTTCTGGGCGCGCACCGCGGCCAGCACCTGGGTGGCCGACAGGCCATAGCCCTGCAGCTTCTCCGGGTTGAGCCAGATGTTCATCGCGTACTCGGCGCCGAACTGCTGGACGCTGCCGACGCCGGGAATGCGCGAGACCTGGTCGATCACCCGCGAGCCGTTGAGGTCGTTGAGCGCGTTGCGGTCCACCGCCGGGTTGTCGGAGATCAGGCCGATCACCATGAGGAAGCCGGCATTGGCCTTGGCCACCACCACGCCCTGCTGGGTCACCTCGGAGGGCAGGCGCGGGGTGGCCAGGGCCACCTTGTTCTGTACCTGGACCTGGGCGATGTCGGCGTCGGTGCCGGTCTCGAAGGTCAGGGTGATGCTGGCCCGGCCGGTGGCGCTGGATGAGGAACTGAAGTAGAGCAGGTGATCGATGCCGGTGAGCTGCTGCTCGATCACCTGGGTGACCGCCGTCTCCACCGTGGCCGCACTGGCGCCGGGGTAGCTGGCGCTGACGGTGACCTGCGGTGGGGCGATGTTGGGGTAGGACTCCACACCCAGGCCGAGGATCGCGATCACGCCCGAGAGCGAGATCAGGATCGCCACGACCCAGGCGAAGACCGGGTGGTTGATGAAGAACTTGGGCATGGGTCGTCCTTACTCGGCCGGCTGCGCGTCCGCGCCGGCATCGGGCCCCGGCGCAGGCGCGTCGGCGGCCGGCTGTTCGGGCTGCCACGGCGCCGGCCGCACCTGCGCGCCTTCCTGCACCTTCTGCACGCCGGCCACGATCACCCGGTCGCCCGCGTCCAGGCCGGAGGTCACCAGCCACTGGCCGTCGGCGGCGGTCTCGGCGGTCAGCGGCTTGCGCGCGACCTTGCCGTCCTCGCCGACCGTGTACAGGTATGCGCCGCCGGCATCGCGCAGCACCGCCGGCTGCGGCACGAGGAACACGTCGTGCAGTTCGCCCAGGTTGGCTTTCAGGGTGACGAAGCTGCCGGGCAGCAGGGCCTTGTCGGGGTTGGGCACCACTGCGCGCAGCGAGACGGTGCCGGTGGACGGGTCCACCGTGGTGGCGGAGAAGTCCAGGGTGCCGGTGTGGGCATAGGCACGGCCACCGGACAGCAACACCTGCACGGTGGATTCGCCCGCGCCGGACAGGGCCACGTTGGCGGCGCCGCGCAGGCGCTCCAGCTCGGTCGAGCTGATGGAGAAATTGGCGTACAGCGGGTCGAGTTGGTCGACCGTGGCCAGCAGGGTGGCCTCGCCCTGGCCGACCAGTGCGCCCTCGGTCACCTGCTGCTTGCCGGCGCGGCCGGAGATGGGCGCAGTGACCCGGGCATAACCCAGGTCGATCTGCGCATTGCGCACGCTGGCGCGTGCGGCTTGCGCGGCCGCCGAGGCACTGCGTTCGGCGGCGATGGCGTTGTCCAGATCGTTCTGGGAGACGAACTTCTGCGGTGCCAGCTGGCGGGCCCGCTCGGCCGCGGTGCGGGCGTTGGCGTAATTGGCCTCGGCCTGGGCCAGTTGGCCCTGGGCGATGCCCAGTTGTGCCTGCATCGGTGCCGGGTCGATCTGGAACAGGACCTGGCCCTCGCTCACGTCGCTGCCTTCCTCATAGACGCGCTTGAGCAGGACTCCCGGGATCCGCGCGCGCACGTCGGCGGAGCGGTACGGCGACAGCCGGCCGACCAGGTCGCGCTGCAGCGGCACGGTCTGCGGCTGCACCTCGATCACCCCCACCTTCGGCGGCTGTGGCACGGGGGGCTGTTCCGGCGAGCAGGCCGCCAGGGCCAGCAGGCCGCAGGCCAGGAGCAGGTGACGATGGGTGGTCATGGGGGAGGGGCTCCGGTGCAATGTTGGACTATGTCAAGGAAGGGGGCAGGGCGGCGCGAAGGCGCGCAGGAAGCTGTCAACCGCGAAACTGGCCCACTGGGCACGCTCCGACGGTGCGCTGCGGTGCGGTGCCAGGTGCCGCTGCCGATCGAAATCCAGACCGACGATCATGCCCAGCAACAGCTCCGCCGCGCAGTGCGGATCGTCATGTTTCAGCAGGCCGCGGCGCATGGCCTGCTGCAGCCAGGCGGCCAGTTGCCCCTGCAGGGTGCCGGCCCAGCCGACGAACAGCTCGGCCACTTCCTGCGGAAACTGCTGCGCCTGGGCAGTGAGCAGGCGGGCGGCGCCGATGGTGGACGGCCGGCACAGGTGGTCCAGGTGCTGCTGGGCGAAGGCCAGCAGTGCCGGGCGCAGGGTCGGGGCGGTGGGCATGGCCGGCAGTCGCGCCAGGGCCATGCCGTCCAGTGCCACCTGGGCCATCAGCGCCTGCCGGGAGCCGTAGCGCGCATACAGGGTCTGCTTCGAGCAGCCGGCGCGCGCGGCCACCGCATCCATGCTCACATGCACGCCCTGCTCGGCCACCAGGGCGCGCACGGCGTCGCACACCCGCCGGTGGCGGGCATCATCCTTGCGTCGCGCGCGGGCCGGCACGATGGGGGAGGGTGTGGGGAGGGGCGGCATCGGGGTTGGACTATACCGTCCAGTTCACTATTTGGGAAGAGGCGATTCTGCCGTTCTGCAGCACGGTTTTTGCTTGGCCCCGGACTACAATCGGATGCAACTTTCCTGACGGCGAGCATGCGATGAACTCCCGATCCGGTGCGGGCCGCCCCGCCAAGCGCGCGTCCAGTCCCGTTTCCGGCAGCCGCGGGCGGAAGGACGCCGGGGGACGGGCAACCGGGTCCACCGTGCCCGCGGGCGAGCAGGTGCTGGACCTGGCGCCGGTATTGGCTGCTGTGCGCAGGCTGGTCCCGGCGGCGGGCCAGGCGCAGGCACGCGAGTTCCTGGCGGCGTTCTACCAGCGGCTGGAAGCGGATGAGTATCCGCAGCACGCGCCGGCCGCGTGGGCCGCCATCGGCCTGGACATGCTGGAGTTCGCGCGCCGGCGCAAGCCGGGCACGGCCAACGTCCGGGTATTCAACCCGGACCGGCAGGCCAATGGGTGGGAATCACCGTTCACCGTGCTCCAGATCGTCAACGACGACATGCCGTTCCTGGTCGATTCGGTGAGCATGGCCCTGGCCGACATGGGCGTGGGCGTGCACGTGCTGGGCCATCCGCTGGTGCGGATGCAACGCGACCGCGGCGGGCGCCTGCTGAAGGTCGGCCAGGGGCAGGCCGAATCGTTGATGCTGATCGAGCTTGACCGCCAGCCGAGCGAGGCGATGGCGCAGATCGAGCGCCGGATCGGCGATGTCCTGGCCCAGGTGCGCGCGGTGGTGGCCGACTGGCAGCCGATGCGCGAGCGCATGCAGGCGCTGGCCGACGACCTGGCAAGCCGGCCGTTGCCGGTGGACGATGCCGCCCGCAGCGAGGCACGCCAGTTCCTGCAGTGGGCCGCCGACGACCATTTCATCCTGTTCGGTTACCGCGAGTACCGGGTGCTGCGCCGGGCGGGCGGGGACGTGCTGGTGCCGGTGCAGGGCTCGGGCCTGGGCCTGATGCGCGGCAACGACAGCAACAGCCCGCGGCCGGTGCGCGACCTGGCCGCACAGGCGCTCAACGAGTCCGGGGTCGGCGAACCGCTGATCCTGACCCGGACCAACGCCCGTTCGCGCGTGCACCGCAGCGGCTACATGGACTACCTGGGAGTACTCGCGTTCGACGCGGGCGGCCGCATCATCGGCGAGCAGCGCTTCCTGGGGCTGTACACCTCCAGTGCCTACAGCGCATCGCCGTGGGAGATCCCGCTGGTGCGCGGGCGCTACGACTACGTGATGCGCCGCTCCGGCCTGGCAGCGGACAGCCACAGCGGCAAGGCCCTGCGCCATATCGTGCAGACCCTGCCGCGGGAGGAGCTGTTCCAGTCCAGCCAGGAAGAACTGTTCCGTACCGCCACCGGCGTGCTCGGCCTGCAGGAGCGGGTGCGCAGCCGCCTGTTCCTGCGCCGTGACCGCTACGGCCGCTTCTTCTCCGCACTGGTCTATATCCCGCGCGAGCGCTTCAACACCGACGCGCGGCTGCGCATCGAGGCACTGCTCAAGGACGTGCTCGATGGCGAGCACGTGGATGCAAGCGTGGTCCTGGGCGAATCGCCGCTGGCGCAGTTGCACCTGGTCGTGCGCCCGCGCGCCGGTGCGCCGGCGCACGTGGACATCCCGGCGCTGGAGCAGCGCCTGGCCCACCTGCTGCGCAACTGGCGCGACGACCTGCGCGAGTTGCTGATCGCCCGCCATGGCGAAACCGAAGGCCTGCGCCTGGCCAACGGCTGCGGGCGGGCATTGCCGGCCGGCTACATCGAAGACGTCTCGCCGGAACTGGCGGCCAACGACGTCGAACGCCTGGCCGCCCTCACCGGGCCCGACGACCTGCGCCTGAGCCTGCAGCCGGTCACCCACGAGGGCCCGGCGGGCGTGCGCCTGAAACTCTATCGCCAGAACGAGGACATCCCCCTGTCCGACGTGATGCCGTTGATGGAGAACATGGGCCTGCGGGTGATCTCCGAGCATCCCTACCGCCTGCAGGTCGCGCTGCCGGGCGGCGCCAGCCAGGTGGTCTACATCCAGGACTTCGAGATCGAGCGCACCGTCGGCGAGGGTGATGCCGGTGCCGTGGCGCCGGCGTTCGAGGACGCATTCGCCGCGGTGTGGCACGGGCGCGCCGAGAACGACGCACTCAACCGGCTGGTGCTGGGCGCCGGCCTGGACTGGCGCCAGGTCGCGCTGCTGCGCGGCTACTGGAAGTACCTGCTGCAGACGGGCGTGCCGTTTTCGCAGGGTGCGGTCGAGCAGACCCTGGGGCGCCATCCGCTGCTGGCGCGCCTGCTGGTGGAGTTCTTCCAGGCGCGTTTCCGGCCTGCCACCGGGCGCCCGAGCGCCGCGCAGGCGCGCGATGGGCGCCAGCACCTGGCGGATGGCCTGCTGGCCCTGGGCAGTGGCGATGCAGCCGAGCATCGTCTCCTGCAGGCCGTGGCCGACACCCGCGACGGCGAGCGGCAAGCCCATGTCGATGCGGTGCGGCAGGCCTTGCACAAGCTGCTGGACGGCGTGGCCAGCCTGGATGACGACCGCATCCTGCGCAGCTTCATCGGAGTGATCGACGCGACCCTGCGCACCAGCTATTTCCAGGCCGGTGCCGATGGCCAGCCGGCCGAAACGGTCAGCCTCAAGTTCGACCCGGCGCTGGTGCCCGACCTGCCGCGGCCGCGCCCCTACCGCGAGATCTTCGTCTACGGGCCGCGGGTGGAAGGCACCCACCTGCGCTTCGGCCCGGTTGCCCGCGGCGGGTTGCGCTGGTCGGACCGGCGCGAGGACTTCCGCACCGAGGTGCTGGGCCTGGTCAAGGCGCAGATGGTGAAGAACTCGGTGATCGTGCCGGTCGGCGCCAAGGGCGGCTTCTTCGTCAAGCGGCCACCGGCAACGGCCGATCACGAAGCGCTGCATGCCGAGGGCGTGGCCTGCTACCGGCTGTTCATCCAGGGCCTGCTCGACATCACCGACAACATCGTCGACGGGATGGTCGTGCCGCCGCGTGACGTGGTCCGCCACGATGGCGACGATCCCTACCTGGTGGTGGCCGCCGACAAGGGCACCGCGCGCTTTTCCGACATCGCCAATGGCCTGGCCATCGCCCACGGGTTCTGGCTGGGCGATGCGTTCGCCTCCGGCGGTTCGGCCGGCTATGACCACAAGGGCATGGGGATCACCGCGCGCGGCGGGTGGGAGTCGGTCAAGCGCCACTTCCGCGCCCTCGGGCGCGACTGCCAGAGCGAAGCGTTCACCTGCGTGGGCATCGGCGACATGTCCGGTGACGTGTTCGGCAACGGCATGCTGCTCTCGCGCCATGTCCGCCTGCTGGCCGCGTTCGACCACCGCCACGTGTTCCTTGATCCGGATCCGGACGCGGCCGCATCCTTTGCCGAGCGCCAGCGCCTGTTCAAGCTGCCCGGATCCAGCTGGGCCGACTACGACCCGGCACTGATCAGCAAGGGCGGCGGCGTGCACCCGCGCAGTGCCAAGTCGATCACCATCACCCCACAGGTGCGCGCGGCGCTGGGCCTGGACGAGGACGTGCGCACGCTGGCGCCGCACGCGCTGGTCAGCGCGATCCTGCGGGCGCCGGTGGACCTGCTGTGGAACGGCGGCATCGGCACCTACGTGAAGGCCGCATCCGAGCAGCATGCCGATGTCGGCGATCGGGCCAACAACGCGGTGCGCGTGGATGGCGGGCAGCTGCGCTGCCGCGTCGTCGGCGAGGGCGGCAACCTGGGCATGACCCAGCTTGGCCGGATCGAGGCGGCGCACAACGGCGTGCTGCTCAACACCGATTTCATCGACAACTCCGCCGGCGTGGACACCTCCGACCACGAGGTGAACATCAAGATCCTGCTGGGTGCGGCGATGCGCGCGGGCGAGCTCAAGCTCCCGGCGCGCGACCGCCTGCTGGCCTCGATGACCGACGAGGTCGCGCGCCTGGTGCTGCTGGACAACTACCGCCAGAACCAGGCCATCAGCCTGATGGAGCGGATGAGCGCGCGCCGGCTGGGCTCCAAACAGCACTTCATCCGCACCCTGGAGGCGCAGGGCCTGCTGGACCGGCAGATCGAGTTCCTGCCGACCGATGCGGAGCTGTCGGCACGCAAGGCGCGCGGGCAGGGGATGCCGCGGCCGGAACTGGCGGTGCTGCTGTCCTACTCCAAGCTGGTGGCCTACCAGCAACTGCTGGACTCGGATATTCCGGAGGATCCGTACCTGTCGCGGGAGCTGCAGCGCTACTTCCCCGCGCCGCTGCAGAAGAAATACGCGCAGTACATGCAGCAGCACCCGCTCAAGCGCGAGATCATCGCCACGGCGGTCACCAACGCCACCATCAACCGCATGGGGGCCACCTTCCTGCTGCGCATGCAGGAGGACACCGGGCGCAGCCCGGCCGAGGTGGCCAAGGCCTACACCATCAGCCGCGAAACCCTGGATGCGCGCCGGCTGTGGGAGCAGATCGACGCGCTGGACGGCACCCTGCCCGAGTCGGCGCAGATCGACGCGTTGCAGGTGATCTGGAACCTGCAGCGCTCGTTCGTGCGCTGGCTGTTGCATCGGCCCGGCCCGGTGCCCGGCATCACCGAGGCGGTGGAGCGCTACCGTGACCCGTTCAACGACATCCGTTCCGCATCCGGGGTGCTGCCGGACGCGCAGCGCCCGGGCTACGAGGCCTCGCTGCAGGAGTGGAAGGACAAGGGCCTGCCGGCGGCGCTGGCGCGGCAGTTGTCCGAGCTGCGCTACCTCGAGCCGGCGTTCGACATCATCGAGCTGGCGCGCGCGCACCGGCTCAAGCCGGTGGACGTGTCGCGCGTGCACTTCCGCCTGGGCGACGCGTTGCGGCTGCCGTGGCTGTTCGAGCAGATCGACGCGCTGCAGGTGGACGGGCGCTGGCACGCGGTGGCGCGCGGGGTGATGCGCGACGAGCTGGCGGCACACCAGCGCAGCCTGGCCGCGCAGGCCATGGCGCAGCCGGGCGCGAATGCGGACGCCAAGATCGCGCAGTGGCTGCAGCGCGACGACGTGCGCCTGCGCTTCACCTTGAACATGCTGTCGGAGCTGTCGGCGCAGAAGACCCTGGATTATCCGACCCTGTCGGTGGCGGTGCAGAAGCTGGGGCAGTTGGCGGCACAGGGCTGAGATGGCCCCTGTCGCGGCGATGGACGCCGGGCGGCCGCGGGGGCATCTGCATGCGTGGACGGGTATCCTTCCCGGCGGACGTGCACCGTCCGGATGGAGACCGCGATGAATCCCCGCCCCTGCATCACCTTCCTGGCCAGCGCTGCGCCCAACGCCCAGCAGGCCCTGGCCGAGCTGGTCGCCTGCCACGGCCAGTGCGAACTGGAACAGGCGGACGTGATCTGCGCGCTGGGCGGCGATGGCTTCATGCTGCAGACGCTGCACCGCCACGGGGCGCTGGGCAAGCCGGTGTACGGGATGAAGCTGGGCACGGTCGGCTTCCTGATGAACCACCATCACCACGAGGACCTGCTCGAACGCATCGCCACGGCCGAGCCGGCCAAGCTGCGGCCGCTGGAAATGCAGGCCCAGACCGAGTCCGGCGGCAGCGTCACCTCACTGGCCTACAACGAGGTCTCGCTGCTGCGCCAGACCCGCCAGGCCGCGCACGTGCGCATCGACCTCAACGGCCAGACCCGGTTGGACGAGCTGATCTGCGACGGGGTGATGGTCTCCACGCCCGCCGGCAGCACCGCCTACAACTTCTCCGCGCATGGGCCGATCCTGCCGCTGGGCTCGCACACCATCGCCCTGACCCCGATCGCGGCATTCCGCCCACGGCGCTGGCGCGGCGCCATCCTCAAGGCCAACACCGAAATCCGCTTCGAAGTGCTGGATCCGTACAAGCGCCCGGTCAGCGTCACCGCCGATTCGCACGAGACCCGCGACGTGGTGGAAGTGGTGATCCGCGAGTCGGCCGACCGCACCGTGACCCTGCTGTTCGACCCCGAACACAACCTGGAGGAACGTATCCTCAGCGAGCAATTCATGGTATGACGGGGGTGTGCCCGCCAATACGGGGGCGCATGCGGCCACTGGCGGCGTGCCCGTCGGCCGCACGACTGGCAAGGCTGTAGAGGGGGGGATCCCGTGAAGTTCTGGTATCTGATTCTGGTTTGCTGCGTCTGGCCGGCGCAGCAGGCGGCTGCCGCGTGCGTGTTCAGCGGCAATCTTTCGGTGTTCGAGCCCGGCATCGCGCAACTGGCGGACGATCCCAGCCTGCCTGCGCCAGAGCTGGAAAGCCTGGATGTCACCCGCGGTCTCAATGGCGGTGCCAGTTGCGACCAGATGGGCTTCATGTCGGTGAAGCTGCGCTGGCCGCGCGGCAGCCGCTTCGACCTGGACGAGATCGGCTTCGAATATCGCCTGGTCCAGGGTTCTGCGCCGGAGGGGCTGGTGCCGTCCACGCCGATGACCTCGCCGTCCAGCGGGCGCAAGGCCGAGCACCTGATCACCTGGCTGGATGGCACGCCGGCCCAGCAGCAGGCCCTGAACCTGCTGCTGGAAGTGCGCGCGGTGACCCCGGACCGGCGGCGCGGGCCGCCGATGATGGTGCAGGTCGTCGCCGCGCCGGGCAGCTGAGGCTGGCGGCCGGCAGCGCGGGCCTTTTCCGCCCGGGACGGCGATAATCGGCCCATGTTGCAGACGCCCGGCCTGCTCGATGACAACGCCCCGCGGGTGCTCACCGTCGCGGTGACGTCGCGTGCCCTGTTCGACCTGGAGGAAAGCCACGCGCTGTTCGAGCGCGAGGGCCTGGAAGCCTACCTGGAGTACCAGCGCCAGCATGAGGACCATGTGCTGGAGCCGGGCATGGCGTTTCCGGTGGTGCGCAAGCTGCTGGCGCTGAACCAGCAGTTGCCGGCACATGCGCCCAAGGTCGAGGTGATCCTGCTGTCGCGCAATTCCGCCGACACCGGGCTGCGCATCTTCAATTCCATCCAGCACCACGGGCTTGGCATCGTGCGCGCGGTGTTCACCGCCGGCGAGCCGACCTGGCCCTACGTGGCGCCGTTCGGCACCAACCTGTTCCTGTCGGCCAACCAGGAGTCGGTGCGCCGCTCGCTGCAGCACGGCGTGGCCGCGGCGACCATCCTGCCTTCGCATGCGGTCACCGAGTACCGCGACCAGTTGCGCATCGCCTTCGACGGTGATGCGGTGATCTTCGGCGACGAGAGCGAGCGCATCTCGCGCGAGCAGGGGGTGGAGGCGTTCGGCCTGCACGAGCGCCAGCGCGCGCGCGAGCCGCTGTCGGGCGGGCCGTTCCGCGGTTTCCTCTCCGCGCTGCACGACCTGCAGGCCGCGTTCCCGGCGGGCGAGGGTGCGCCGATCCGCACTGCGCTGGTCACCGCGCGCTCGGCGCCGGCGCACGAACGGGTGATCCGCACCCTGCGCGAATGGGGCGTGCGCCTGGACGAGGCGCTGTTCCTGGGGGGGCGGCCCAAGGGGCCGTTCCTGGCCGCGTTCGGTGCCGACATCTTCTTCGACGATTCGGCGCACAACATCGACAGTGCGCGCTTCCACGTGGCTGCTGGCCACGTGCCGCACGGCGTCGCCAATCCCGAGTAGGCCGGAGCAGGGCGGCCTGCCGCAGGCACTCCGCGGCCGCTACCTCTACGCCGGGTCGTGCGCGCCGGCCAGTTCCAGCAGGCGTGCGGGGATGCGATGCAACGGCAGCACTTCCTGCGCTGCGCCGAGTCTGACCGCCGCCCCGGGCATGCCCCAGACCACGCTGGTGGCCTCGTCCTGGGCCAGGGTTGCCGCCCCGGCGTTGCGCAGTTCCAGCAGGCCGCGGGCGCCATCGTCGCCCATCCCGGTCAGCACCGCGGCCACCGCGTTGGCACCGGCGCTGCGTGCAACCGAATGGAACAGCACGTCCACCGCCGGGCGATGCCGGTTGACCGGCAGGCCGGCGTCGATCCGGCAGCGCCAGCGCGCGCCGTCGCGGATCACGCGCAGGTGATGGTCGGCAGGCGGCAGGTAGGCATGGCCAGGCAGGATCGCCTCGCCGTCGCTGGCCTCGCGTACCAGCATGGCCGAATGCCGGTCCAGGCGCTCGACGAAGGCACGGCTGAAGCTGCCCGGGATGTGCTGGGTGAGGACGATGGCCGGTGCGTCCGCCGGCATCTGTTCGAGGACCACGCGGATGGCCTCGGTGCCTCCGGCCGAGGCGCCGATGGCGATCAACCGGTCGGTGGTGCGGAAGCGCGCGGCCAGCGGCCGTGGCGGCGTCCGGCTCGGCTCCAGCCGCTGCATCGCCCGTGGCAGCGCCTGGACCCGCGCGCGCGCGGCCGCCTTGACCTTGGCCACGATCTCGTCGGCGTATTCCTGCAGCCCCTGGGCCACGCCGATCCTGGGCTTGGTGACGAAGTCCACGGCACCCAGGGCCAGCGCCTGCAGGGTGATGTCGGCGCCGCGTTCGGTCAGCGAGGACACCATCACCACCGGCATCGGCCGCAGGCGCATGAGGTTCTCGAGGAATGCCAGGCCGTCCATGCGTGGCATCTCCACGTCCAGGGTCAGCACGTCCGGGTTCAGGCGCTTGATCTGCTCGCGCGCCAGCAGCGGGTCGGCGGCCGTACCGACCACCTCGATCTGGCGGTCGCGCGAGAGCAGTTCGGTCATGAGTTGGCGAACCACGGCCGAGTCGTCGACCACCAGTACCTTGATCGGCATCAGAACAGCTCCACTCCGCCGCTGACCGGGCTGCGCGACAGGCGTGCACGCACGACGGACTCGGCAGCGGCCACTTCGGCGCCATGCGCGTGCGGCAGGCGGTGCACCATCACCTTGCCGGTATCGGGGAAGAACCAGACCTTGCGTGGATGGATGCCGCACAGGTCCTCGGCGATCACCGGGATCTGCTCGGCATCCAGGTAGGTGCGCACGAACTCGGCATTGCGCGTGCCCACCGGGTTGCTGGTGAAGCCCTTCAGCACGTTGGCCCCGCCAAACACCTTGGCCTCGAGGCGCTTGCGGCTGCCGCCGCGCTTGAGCAGTTCGTTGATCAGCACTTCCATCGCGTAGCTGCCGTAGCGGGCCGGCGCGCCGTCGCCGCTGTTGCCCTCGGGCAGCAGGAAGTGGTTCATGCCGCCGATGTTGAGCAGCGGGTCGCGGATGCACGCGGCCACGCACGAGCCAAGCACGGTGACCAGCGCGGTCCCGTCGTCCACGACCAGGTACTGGGTGGGCAGCAGCTTGGCCGCAGGCACCTGGAACTGCGGGTCGCGGTAGCGCAGGATCTCGCCCGCTTCGAGTGCGGCAATGCTCATGTGCGCACCGCCGCGCCATGGCGCCGGTACACGGTGCGCCCGCACGACTGGATCAGGTCGACCGCGTGCAGGTAGTTCTCCGAATGGCCGGTGTAGAGCAGGCTGTGTTCGTCCATGTGGGTGATCAGCCGGGACAGGATCGTGCGCTGCGTCGCCTTGTCGAAATAGATCATGACGTTCCGGCAGAACAGCGCGGTAAAGGTCCCACCCACCTCGTAACGCGGTTCCTGCAGGTTGAGCTGGCGGAACTCCACCAGCGCGCGCAGCGCGGGGCTGACCCGGCAGCGGCCCTCGTTGGGCCCGGTGCCGCGCTGGAAATAGCGCCGGCGCAGGTCATCGTCCAGGTCGGCGATGCGGTCCAGCGGATAGACCCCGCGCTGGGCGGTGGCCAGCACCTGGGTGTCGATGTCGGTTGCCAGGATGCGCACCGGCGGGGTGAGCGTGCCGAAGGCCTCGCAGGCAGTGATCGCCATCGAATAGGGTTCCTCGCCGGTGGAGGCCGCGCACGACCACAGGCGGATGCTCTTGCCGCGGCCCACCGCGGTCAGTTGCGCGCGCAGGCGCTCGAAATGGTGCGGTTCGCGGAAAAACGCGGTCAGGTTGGTGGTGAGCGCGTTGGTGAACGACTGCCACTCCGGCGCGTCCGGGTCGGCGTCGAGCATGTCCAGGTACTGGCTGAAGCTGTCCACGCCCAGGCTGCGCAGGCGCCGCGAGAGCCGCCCGTAGACCATGTCGCGCTTGGCCGGCGCCAGGGCAATGCCGGCGCGCATGTGGATCATCTGGCAGACCCGGCGGAAATCGCGCTCGGCGAACGTGAATTCGCGCTGGTCCGGAGGGTGCGGCAGTTGGGCGCTCATCTCGGGTCGGCGGGCTCGGGACGAAGGGACGGGGGAGACTGCACCAGCAGATATCGGCGCGGCGCCGGCGAAGTTGACCCGTGCAGGGTGGCGCGCACGGCGTCCGGCCGCCGCCGGCTTCGGGCCCTGGCAGCCAGGGCGGTGCTGGCGGCGCCCACCTCAGGCCGCCGGGGGCAGGGCCTGGCGCGGCACGGGCTGCGCATCGTCCTGCGCGTCGGCCAGCGCGTGCGCGGCTGCCGGTGCGTCGGTGGCGGCGATGCGGAACACGGCGATCTCCGCGGACAGTTCGGTGGCCTGTTCCTCCATCGTGCGGGCGGCGGCGGACGCTTCCTCGACCAGGGCGGCGTTCTGCTGGGTGGTCTCGTCCATCTGCGCGATGGTCTGGTTGACCTGTTCGATCCCAGACGCCTGCTCCTGCGATGCGGTGGAGATCTCGGCCATGATGTCGGTCACCCGCTGCACCGAGGCCACGATCTCGCCCATGGTCTTGCCGGCCTGGTCGGCCAGCGACGAGCCATTGGACACCTTGTTGGTGGAGTCCTCGATCAGCGCCTTGATCTCCTTGGCCGCGGTGGCGCTGCGCTGGGCCAGCGAGCGCACCTCGGTGGCGACCACCGCGAACCCGCGGCCCTGTTCGCCGGCGCGTGCGGCTTCCACGGCGGCATTGAGTGCCAGGATGTTGGTCTGGAAGGCGATGCCGTCGATGACCGAGATGATGTCGGCGATCTTGCGCGAGGACGCCTGGATGTCGGCCATGGTGGTCACGACCTGGTCGACGACCTGGCCGCCCTGCGAGGCGACGGCGGCCGCGCCCACGGCCAGCTGGTTGGCCTGGCGCGCGTGGTCGGCGTTCTGCTTGACGGTGGAGGTGAGCTCCTCCATCGAGGCTGCGGTTTCCTCCAGGTTGGCCGCCTGCTGCTCGGTGCGGCGCGACAGGTCGTTGTTGCCCGAGGCAATCTCCACCGAGGCGGTGCTGATGGCGGTGGAGGCGGCCTGGATCCGCGACACGATGGAGGTCAGCTGGTCCACGGTGGTGTTGGCGTCATCGCGCATGCGGGCGAACACGCCGTGGAACTGGCCTTCCATGCGTGTGGTCAGGTCGCCTTCGGCGATCGAGCGCAGCAGGGACGACAACCCGGCCAGGCTGCGGTCGGACGCCTCGGTCATGGCGTTCAGGCCCTGGATCATGTCCTTGAAGTCGTACTGGAAGGCCTGCGCATCGCCGCGTTGGCTGAAATCGCCGTTGGCCGCTGCCGCTGCCAGGCGCTTGATCTCGCCGTTGATGGCCAGCAGGCTGGCCTTGGCCGCGTCCATGGATTCGTGCAGCGAGGCCCGGGTGCCGGGCAGCCGGCGTGCGTCGCGCGACAGGTCGCCACGGGCATAGTCCTGGAGGACGTCGGTGGCGTCGGCGATCGCGTCCAGGTGCTCGAACATCATGGTGTTGATGCCGACGGCCAGTTCGCCATAGATGCCGGGGAAGTCCTCGGGCATGCGATGGGCGATGTCCGGCCCGGCATGCTGCTCGATCATGTGCCGGGTCTGTGCCGAGAAGCGCTCCAGCATCTGCACCATGCCGTCGGTGGCCTGCAGCATCTGTCCGACCTCGTCATGGCCGTGCTCGCCGGTGCGGACACTCAGGTCGCCGCGGGAGACGCCACGCACGGAGGCCAGCGCACGCCCGACCGAATCCAGGATCCCCCCGCCGATGGCCCAGCCGATGGCCATGTTCAGCAGCACCAGCAGGCCGCCAGCCAGGGTCATGATGCCGGTGAACTTCAGCGCCTGCGCCCGGGTGTCGTCCAGGTACACGCCGGTGCCGATCACCCAGCCCCATGGCGCGTGCAGCGCGGCATAGGATGTCTTGGGCTGGGGCGAGTTTTTGCCGGGCTTGGCCCAGGCGTAGTCGACGAAGCCACCGCCCGCCTGCGCCACGCGCACGAATTCGGGGAAGATGCGCTTGCCGTCGGCGCTGAGCACGTCGGCGATGGGTTTGCCGATCAGGTCCGGGCGCGAGGGATGCATCAGCATCCGCGGTTCCTTGTCGGTGACGAAGAAATAGTCCACCCCGCCCGCGGCCTGCATCCGGGCCAGGGCGTCCAGCGCGGCTGCCTGCGCGGCGGCCTCGTCCAGTTCGCCTGCCTCGGCCTGGCGCGCGTAGTCCTCCACCACGTTCATCGCCATTTCCACCCGCCCGTTCACCCCGTTCTTGCGGGTCTGGTTCAGGTCCACGTACTGCAGGCGTGCGGCCACCACCGCCAGGATGATGATGCCGGCGGCCACGCAGGTGCTCTGCATCAGGAACTTGCGCTTCATCGGCATCCGCGAGAGCAGCCGGTGGATCGCGCGCGTTGGATTCATGGATTCGTTCCCGGACGATAGGTTGCCAAGCCGTTATCGGCTGCCGGCACGGAATCTTTTGGTCACGCCGCGTCGATGCCCGCGGCCATGCCGGAAACGGCGATGGCCCGGCGGTTGCCGGGCCATCGCACGGTGCAGCGGTGGTGGGCCAGGGGCTAGAACTCGGCCCAGTCCGCCTCGTTGATGACCGTGGCTGCGATCTCGGCCGCGCGTGGCGTGGCGGCGCGGGCAGGCGCGGCCTTGCGCGTGACGGGGCGCTTGGCAACCGCAGGGGCGGTGGCTGCTCCGGCCTTGGGCGCGGGTGCCGCTGCCGGTGCAGCGGTGCCGGCGGCAATGCGGAACACCGCGATTTCCTGGGACAGTGCGGCCGCCTGTTCCTCCATGGCGCGTGCGGCGGCGGAGGCTTCCTCGACCAGGGCGGCGTTCTGCTGGGTGGTCTCGTCCATCTGCACGATGGTCTGGTTGACCTGCTCGATCCCCGACGCCTGTTCCTGCGAGGCGGCCGAGATCTCGGCCATGATGTCGGTCACCCGCTGCACCGAGGCCACGATCTCGCCCATGGTCTTGCCGGCCTGGTCGGCCAGCGACGAGCCATTGGACACCTTGTTGGTGGAGTCCTCGATCAGGGCCTTGATCTCCTTGGCCGCCGTGGCGCTGCGCTGGGCCAGCGAGCGCACCTCGGTGGCGACCACCGCGAACCCGCGGCCCTGTTCGCCGGCGCGTGCGGCTTCCACGGCGGCATTGAGTGCCAGGATGTTGGTCTGGAAGGCGATGCCGTCGATGACCGAGATGATGTCGGCGATCTTGCGCGAGGATGCCTGGATGTCGGCCATGGTGGTCACGACCTGGTCGACGACCTGGCCGCCCTGCGAGGCGACGGCGGCCGCGCCCACGGCCAGCTGGTTGGCCTGGCGCGCGTGGTCGGCGTTCTGCTTGACGGTGGAGGTGAGCTCCTCCATCGAGGCTGCGGTTTCCTCCAGGTTGGCCGCCTGCTGCTCGGTGCGGCGCGACAGGTCGTTGTTGCCCGAGGCAATCTCCACCGAGGCGGTGCTGATGGCGGTGGAAGCGGCCTGGATCCGCGACACGATGGAGGTCAGCTGGTCCACGGTGGTGTTGGCGTCGTCGCGCATGCGGGCGAACACGCCGGCGAAATCGCCTTCCATGCGGGTGGTCAGGTCGCCTTCGGACAATGCGGTCAGCAGGCCGGACACCTCGGCCAGGCTGGTCTCGTTGGCTTCCAGCAGGGTATTGAGCTGCTGCGCCAGCTGCAGCAGGAAGCCGTGCTTGTCGTCGGTGCCGACGCGGCCGGTCAGGTCGCCGGCGGCGGCGGCCGCGACGATCCGGGCGACTTCCTGCTCAACCTGCACCTCGACGGTGCGGTCGCGCCATTCGCACACGGTGCCCACGCTCTCGCCGGCCTCGTTGAAGATCACCGACACGTTCTGGGCAAAGCAGGCTTCGCCGTAGCGCATCTCGCGCTGGGCGCGGCCGTCCTTCTCCAGTTGCGCGACGAAGGCCGGGTCCACTTCGCCACCCTGTTCGAACACCGCCAGCGATTGCCCGGCCAGCGGCTGTTCCAGGTCCAGCCCGGGCAGGGTGGAGGTGATCTCTTCGGCATGGCCTTCCACCATCCGGGTCAGCGCCGGGTTGGTGTAGACCACTTCCATGTCGCGGTCGGTGATGATCAGGCCGATCGAGGAACTCTCCAGCGCGGTACGGATGCGCAGGTTCTCGTTGGCAGCGGCCTGGTCGCGCTCGGTGCGCTCGCGCAGGTCGTGCTGCATGCGCTGCATGGCCTTGAGCAGGTCGCCGATCTCGTCGGCGCGGCTGCTGTCGATGGTGCTGTCCAGCTTGCCGCCGGCCACGTCGTTGGCCACGTTCACCGCGTCGCGCGTGGCCCGGGCCACGCTGCCGGCCAGGAACCAGGCAATGGCCAGGCCGCCGGCGATGCCGGCCAGCATGATGACCACGATCAGGGTGCCGGAGAAGGCATAGGCGCTGCGCGCGTTGGAACCGGCCTGGGCGGCCTGGCGATCGGCCTCGGCAACCAGGCCGACAATCGCGCTGGTGGTGCTGTCGTGCAGGTCCTGGGTCTCGCCCAGGAAGGTATCCAGGGCGTCGTCGGGCAGCTCCAGGTCGATCATCTCGTTGACCGACTCGTAGGAGGCGTGGGTCTGGCCCCAGGCCTCGACGAACTCGTCGTACAGCTTGCGCTCGGCCGGGGTGGTCACCAGCTTGTCGTAGGAGGCGCTGGCCTCCTCGATGGCACCGGCCAGTTCGACGGCGCGCTTGCGTGCGTTGGCCTTGGCCGTATCGCTGGCGCGGACCAGGCCGCGGTAGGAGACGATGCGGTACTCGTTGACCAGGGCCCGCAGCTCGGCGGCGGTGGACACGGTATCGATGCTGTTGCCGGCCAGGTGCGTGGTCGAGCGGTTGAGCGAGGCCAGGCCGAGGTAGGCGCCGACGCCCTGGACGACCATCAAGGCCAGCACCACGCCAAAGGCCAGCATGAGCTTGGGGGTGAGCTTGATGTTGTTGAGCCAATGCATGGAGGGAGTCCCCTGGGCTTCGGGCGGAGCCGGCCGGAGCTGTCCGGCCGGGCACTGCAGTTCGGTTACTTGAGGGTGGCCAGCTTGATGTTGGATGGCGAGGTCACCTCGACCTCGGCACGGCTTGCATCACGCTTGATGGTGCCGATGATGCACACGTCGCGGCCCTCCAGTTCTTCCGGGGTGGGCTTGAACTTGTCGCGCTGGCTGCCGGGAATGCGTGCCGAGAAGGTATGGCGCGGGAAGCTGCCGCCCATGTAGAGGAAGGTCGGCTCGCCCTCGGAGTTCTGCGCGTAGCGGGTCTTCTCCACCTTTCCGCAGACCATGCCGTCCTTGCCAACGTGGCGTACCGCCTGCTCGGCGGGGATCGCTTCCTGCGCAGACACGGCCAGCGGCGACAGTGCCAGCAGCGCGGCGGCCGTGGACAGCAGCTTGGCAGTAGGGTTCATCTCGGGACTCCAATGGCAACGGTGAGGATTTCGGGCCTCTGCAGGGCCCTGTACCTTCGCTATCGGCGCGTGGCCCCCGGACTTTAGAAATCAGGCTGCGACTTCAAGCAGCGCTTCAGGTCCCAGGTCGGCGCTGTCGAGCAGGGTTTCGATGTCCAGCAGGATCAGCATCTGCTCGTCCACGGTGCCGATGCCCGAGATGAAGCGGGTATCGACCGCGGCTCCGAACTCGGGCGTGGGCCGGACCTGGTCCTCGCCCAGCGGCACCACATCGGACACGCCGTCCACGACGATGCCCACCACCCGGTCTTCCACGTTGAGCACGATCATCACGGTGAAGCTGTCGTAGCGCACGTCCTTCAGGCGCAGCTTCAGGCGCAGGTCGATCACCGGCACGATGGTGCCGCGCAGGTTGATGACGCCCTTGATGTACTCGGGCGCATCCGGGACGCGGGTCACCGAATCGTAGCCGCGGATCTCCTGCACCTTGAGGATGTCCACCCCGTAGTGCTCGTCGCCAAGGGTGAAGGTGAGGTATTCGCCGGTGTTCGGGGCCGGGGTGCTGCTCATGAACGCGCTCCTGGGAGTGACCGCGCCCGGCGCGGTGGTTACCCGGGACATCGGCCCGCGCGGCCATAACTTTAGGCGCCGGCTACACCGCCCGGCGCTCGCGCGCGTTGCGCTGGCGCTCGACCTGGAAGATGTATCGCAGGATCTGCTTCTCGGCGGCGCCGGGCAGGTCCAGGTAACGGCAGCCCACCCGCAGGCTGGTGCCGGCAGGGGTTTCGTGCGGCGCCATCCAGGCCACCTGCAGGCGTACCGGGATCGGTTCGCTGTCCGGCAGGTGCAGCAGGCAGCCCGCCAGCTCGGCGCGGGGCTGGAACCGCGATTGGTCCTCGTCGCGCACCGACAAGGCCAGGCCGCCGCCGCTGAGGTCGGCCACCCGCAGCTGCAGCGGCGGTGCCCCGGCTTCGACTTCGGCCGGCGTGGGGGCCAGTTGCAGGGTGACCACCGGGCCGGGGATCAGCGCCAGCCGGTACAGCTCGCGCCGCTGCAGCTTGAGCAGCGCGTCCGGCATCTGGGTGGAAAAGGCGGCGCGGCCTTCCACCTGGACCCGGACCAGGCCGGCCAGCCGGAACTGGATGCGGACCCGGTCCAGCTGCGAGATGCAGGTCAGGTGGTGGGCGTCGGCGACGCGCTGGTTCAGCACTTCCTGCTGGCTGCCGTCGATCAGCAGGACGCCGTTCTCGTCCAGCTCCAGCAGTGCGGTCGGGCAGGGCAGCCCGCCGGGCATGATGTACGCGCTGATCAATGCGCGGTTGTCGATCAGTGCCTGCAATACACGCGCGATTTCGCGAGGATCGTGCAGCGTATAGCGTGCATCCTCGAGCTCCATCGGTTCCGCCAGGGTTTTGTGGGCAGCCGGCATCGTCAGGGCGAACGGATCGGGGTAGGGCCTCTAGGGCCTATCGGCATGCCAGCGCGGAAGTTGACCGCACGCATCGGCGCCGACGGGGCCGTGCCACCGCGAACGCCGCGCGTGGCCAGCCCATGGTGCCATCCCGGGCCGGACTGCGGTACACGGCTGCGCGATGCAGGGAGCGCGGCGGCTCAGGCGGCTTGCGGCAGGGACTGCTGGCGCAGCCGCACCAGCCCGCCCACGTCGACGATCAGGGCCACGCGGCCGTCGCCGAGGATGGTGGCGCCGGAAATGCCCGGCACCCGGCGGTAGTTGCGCTCCAGGTTCTTGACCACCACCTGCTGCTGGCCCACCAGTTCTTCCACTTCCAGCGCCAGTTTCCGGCCTTCGCCCTCGACCACCACCACCAGCGACTCGCGCTGCCCGCCGTGGTAGCCGTAGTGGTCGGCCAGCGACAGCATGGGCAGGTATTCGCCACGCACGCGCAGCACGCGGCCTTCGCCGGCGACGGTGCGGATGTCGTCGGGCTGTGGCTGCAGCGCCTCGAGCACGTGGCTGAGCGGCAGGATCACGACTTCGCCGCCTGCCGACACCACCATGCCATCGAGGATCGCCAGGGTCAGCGGCAACCGGATCACCACCCGGGTGCCGTGGCCGTCGCGGCTTTCCAGCTGGACTTCGCCGCCCAGGGCCTGGATGTTCTTGCGCACCACGTCCATGCCCACGCCACGGCCGGACAGGTCGGTGACCGCGTCGGCGGTGGAGAAGCCGGGCTGGAAGATCAGGTCCCAGACCTGGGCATCGCTGGGGTTGTCCGGCACCTGCAGGCCGCGTTCGAGGGCCTTGGCCAGGATCTTGTCGCGGTTGAGCCCGCGGCCGTCGTCGGCGACCTCGATCACGATGTGCCCGCCCTGGTGCGAGGCGCCCAGGGTGATGGTGCCGGCCTCGTCCTTGCCGGCGGCCTTGCGGTCGTCCGGCATTTCCAGGCCGTGGTCGATGGAGTTGCGGACCAGGTGCACCAGCGGATCGGCGATCTTCTCGATCAGGCCCTTGTCCAGTTCGGTGCCCTCGCCGATCGTGCGCAGGCGCACCTGCTTGCCCAGGCGGCTGGACAGGTCGCGCACCAGGCGCGGGAAGCGGCGGAACACCGCGTCAACCGGCAGCATGCGCACGCCGATCACCGCTTCCTGCAGGTCGCGGGTGTTGCGCTCCAGCAGCTCCAGGCCGGCGAACAGGCGCTCGGCCTGGGCCGGGTCCATGCCGCCGCTGACCTGCTTGAGCATGGCCTGGGTGATGACCAGTTCGCCGACCAGGTTGATCAGCGCATCGACCTTGTCGACGCTGACCCGGATCGAGCTTTCGGCCTCGCCGGCATGGCCGCTGGCGGGGACGGCGACCGGCCCGGCCGGCGCGGCTGCCGGTGGCGCGGCCGGCCCCGGCCCGGCGGCGGGTGCCGCGGCCTCGGCGGCGGCAACCGCATCGGCCGCGGCGGGCTGCTGCGGCTGGATGTCCAGCTCGCAGTCGTCCACCACCCAGGCGAACACGTCGTCGATGGCGCTGCGCGGGACCTTGGCGCGCAGGCCCATGTCCCATGCAATGCAGGCTTCCAGCGGGTCGAGCTGGGCGAAGGCGGGCAGGCGATCGAGCCTGGCATCCACATCCAGCTCGCCCAGGTGTTCGAGCTCGCGCAGGATGCGCAGCGGGTCGTTGCCGCTCATGAACAACGAGGGCGACGGCGCGAACGCGATCCTCCAGCCCTCCGGCTCCGCTTCGGCCGGTGCCTTGGCGGGCGCGGCGGCTTCCTCGGCGGTGCCGTTCAGTTCGGCTTCGAGGCGGGCGTGGACGGCGGCCACCGCGGACGGATCGGAAGGCTTGCCATGCTCGGCCTCGGCCAGCAGCGCGCGCAGCACGTCCACCGAGCCCAGCATCGCGTCCAGGGCGCTGGCTGCCAGCGCGCGCTTGCCGGCCCGGATCTCGTCCAGCAGGGTCTCCAGGACGTGGGTCAGCGCCGCCATCTTGTCGAACCCGAAGGTCGCCGCGCCACCCTTGATCGAATGCGCGGCGCGGAACACCGAGTTGACCACTTCCGGGTCCAGGCTGCCGCCTTCCAGCGCCAGCAAGCCGGCCTCCATCGCGTCCAGGCCCTCGCGGCTTTCCTCGAAGTAGGTGGCGTGGAAACGTTGCAGGTCCATGCTCATGGGGCGCGGCTCGTGCGGTAAACGGGAATGCGGGGCGGGGCGGCGGTCAGCCCAGGACCTTCTGGACCGTGGCGACCAGTTGTTCCGGGTTGAATGGCTTGACCAGCCAGCCGGTGGCGCCGGCGGCCCGGCCCTCGGCCTTCTTGTCGGCGGCCGATTCGGTGGTGAGCATCAACAGCGGGGTGAACTTGTAGTCCGGCAGGCCGCGCAGGGCGCGGATCAGCGAGATCCCGTCCATGTTCGGCATGTTGACGTCGGTCACCACGGCGTTGAAACGCTCGCCCTGGGCGCGGCCCAGTGCAACCTGGCCATCCTCGGCTTCTTCCACCGCAAAGCCCGCGGAGGTCAGGGCGAAGGACACCATCTGGCGCATCGAGGCCGAATCGTCCACTACCAGAATGCGTGCGCTCATGCGGCGTTCTCCACGGGTTGTTTCATGTTGTCCGGTTGGTTCCCGACCAGCCCGAGCTGGCCGGACAGCCCGAGCAGGCGTGCCGCGTCGCGCAGGGTGTCGCTGCAGTCCGCCAGTTCGGTGCGGTGGCCCTGCTTGGCGCGGCAATTGAAGAACGCGCACAGCACCTGCAGCGCGGCGGTGTGTACCCGCTGAACCGCACCGGCATCCAGTGCCAGTGCAGGTTCGTCCAAATGCGCCGCCAGGCGGTCCTTCAGCCCGGCGCTGGCCTCGATGCCGAGGTCTTCGCCAAGGGGCACGGTGTTCATCGCATCTCCGCCCGATCTGGATTTGAGGTTCGATTGGATAGCGGCCACCGGCAACGGACCTTTAGCCGGTGTCGGCCGGGGCCAGCAGGCAGGAGGCATCCAGCAGGATCATCAGCTCGGCCGATTGCCGGGCGATGCCGCGGAACAGCGCGCTGTGCAGGCGGCCGCCGCGGGACGTGGCCGGAGGTTCGATCTGCGGGTCGGTCAGGCTGATCACGTCCTCCACCGCCGACACGCGCAGGCCCAGGGTTTCGCCATCCTCCTCCAGCACCACGATCCGGGTGGCGGTGGTGTCCACCAGCGGGGCCTGGCCCAGGTGCATGCCCAGGTCCATCACCGGCACCACCTGGCCGCGCAGGTTCATCACTCCGAGCATCTCGCGCTGGGTGCCGCGCAGCGGCAGCAGCGGCGTGGGCAGCACCACTTCCTGCACCTTCAGCAGTTCCAGCCCGTAGGCCTGGCTGGCGCAGCGCAGGCGCAGCCAGCGCGAGCTGCGGTCGGCGGCGCGACGGTGTGATCCGGGAGGGACGTCGTCGCCAACCTCATCGGTCGCTGCGGGGCGGGGCGCGGGTGCGGGCGTCGGTGGTGGCGCAGGCCTTGGCGCCGGAGCCGCAGCGCGGGGGGGTGCCGGCACCCGTGGCGGGGCGGCCACAGGCGCCGCAGGAACAGGTGCCGCAGGAACAGGCGCCTCAGCCTCGGCCGCTGCAGCGACCGGCTCGGCTGGGGCGGGCGTGGATGCCGGTACTGCCGGGGCAGGCGAGGGGGCTGGCGCCGCTGCCTGGTTGCCGGCACCGAGCAGGCCGTCCAGGTATTCGTCCAGGGCGGCGACCGCGTTCATGCCGCACGCTCCAGCAGTTGCTGGTCCTCGGCCAGGATCCACTCCAGCGCGCGCTTGTAGGCGGACAGCGCCCGGCCCGGGTAGCCGCTGTCCTCGCCTGGCGCCTGCACCAGCAGTTCGGTGTTGCTGATCCGCGTGTCCACCGGAATGGCGTCTTCCCAGACCAGCGCGCCGTGGTCGTCCTGCATTTTCTTCAGTGCGTCCTGGCCGGCGCGGGTGCGGCGGTCGTACAGGGTGGGCAGCACCGACGCCGGCAGCGGACGCTGGCGCGAGCGCTCCACCATCTCCACGGTCCGGCACATGCCGGCCAGGCCGTGCAGTGCAAGCGGTTCGGTCTGGGTGGGGATGATCACGCGGTCGGCCGCGGCCAGCGCGTTGATCATCAACAGGCCCAGGGTGGGTGAGCAGTCCAGCAGCACGTAGTCGTGCTGGCCGCTGTGCCGGGTCAGGGCCTGGCTCAGGGCCAGGCCCAGGCCCGGCTGGTTGGCGCTGCGTCGTTCCAGGGTGGCCAGGGCCGGCTGCGCGCAGACAAAGGACAGGTGCTCGATGGCGCCTGGCCGGGCCAGTTCTGCCAGGGTCTGCGGCGGCGCCGAGAACAGTTCGAGCACGCCTTCGGGCGGCGGGTCGGCGGGGACGCCGAAGGCGCGGGTGAGCGACGCATGCGGGTCCAGGTCGACCAGCAGTACGCGGTGGCCGCGCAGGGCCAGCCCGCGGCCGAGGGCGAGCGTGGTCGTGGTCTTGCCCACGCCGCCCTTCTGGTTTGCGATCGCCCACACACGCATCGGATGGATCCTCCTTCAGGGGGTGGCGTTGGCCGGTCCGCTGGCCCCGCCCGAGGCGGTTGCCGGCGCTCCCTGTACCGATATCGGCGTCGAAGCCTGTGGCTTGACCGTCGTGTTCGATGCCGTGGCATCGTCCGGGTTGGCCAGCACGATCAGCACGACCCGGCGGTTGCGGTTGCGCCCCTCCTGGGTGAGGTTGTCCGCACGTGGACGGTACTCGCCGTAGCCGACCATGGCCAGGCGCTGCGGGGTCACGCCCTGGGAGACGAACAGGTGCACCACGCTGGCGGCACGGGACGCCGACAGCTCCCAGTTGGACGGGAACTGCACGGTATTGATCGGGATGTTGTCGGTGTAGCCTTCCACCCGCACCGGATTGGGCACGTCGCTCAGCACTCCCGCCAGCTTGGACAGGACCGCGCGCGCGGACAGGTCCAGCGAGGCCGACCCGGTGCCGAACAGGATGTCGCTGTTGATCTCCACCTCCAGCCACAGGTCGGCGCGCTTGATCGTGATCAGGCGCGCGTCCACCAGCGGCGCCAGTGCGTCCTCCAGGCGCGCGGCGATGTCGCCGAGCTGGCGCTGGGCGCGCTGGACCGCCTGGCGGCTGGTCACATCCATGGGCGTGCCGGTGCGCATGTGCGAGGCCAGCGCCGGCAGCAGGGTGGGATTGGGCGCGGGCGAGGGCGCCGACGGGCCCTGCTTGGCGCCGGACTTGATCGGCGAGGGCCGGTCGAAGTCCGCGCCCTGCAGTTGATGGTTGCCCACCTGGACCGGATTGATCGTGCGCGGCGCCCCGCCGAAGGCGGCGGTCAGCGCGTCGGCCATCACCCGGTACTTGCCCTCGTTGACGGTCGAGATGGCGTACATGACCACGAAGAACGCCAGCAGCAGCGTCATCAGGTCGGCGTAGGGGATGGCCCAGGCCTCGTGGTTCAGATGCTCTTCGTGTTTTTTCCTGCGCGCCATCGTCTGCGGGCCTCAGTGCAGGAAGCCGGCCAGCTTCGATTCGATGTTGCGCGGGTTTTCGCCCTGGGCGATCGCGATCAGGCCCTCGATGATCATCTCCCGCTCGCCGGTGCGGCGTGCGATCACGCTCTTGAGCTTGGCGGCGATGGGCAGGAAGAACAGGTTGGCCGAGGCGATGCCGTAGATGGTGGCGGTAAACGCCGCGGCGATGCCGTGGCCCAGCTTGCTCGGGTCGGCCAGGTTCTTCATCACCGCGATCAGGCCGAACACCGCGCCGATGATGCCCAGGGTGGGCGCGTAGATGCCCATGCCCTCGAATACCTTGGCTGCGGCCAGGTCGTGGTGTTCCTGGCTGCCCAGGTCGATCTCCAGCATGTGCCGGATCTGTTCCGGCTCCACCCCGTCCACCAGCATCTGCAGGCCCTTGCGCAGGAACGGATCGGCCTGCTCGGACACCTGCTGCTCCAGGCCCAGCAGGCCCTGGCGGCGGGCGATGTTGCTCCACTCGATGATCTGCCCCATCAGCGCCTCGCGGTCGGCGGCGGGCGGGCGCAGGATCCAGCCCACGATGCCGAACGCGCGGCGGAAGACTGCCGGCGGCGTATGCACCAGGATCGCCGCGATCGTCCCCAGGATCACGATCACGAATGCGGCCGATGACCACAGCGAGCCGAGGCCGGCTCCCTTGAGGATGCTGCCGCCGATCAGTGCGACCACTGCCAGTAGCAGGCCGACAAGGCTGAGGATGTCCATGTGGTCCGTATCGGCGCGCAGTCATGAAGACTTGAGCGGGCGGTGTGGCGACGGCTGCCAGCCACGCGCCGATGAGACGCAGGTCAAGGTTTGGGCGGCATGCGTCGCGCAATCACCGGCACGCCTGCGGCAGCGGCGCTGCGGCCGTTGCCGAAGGGATTGCCCGCGTGCGGTTCAGCCGAACAGCCGTGCAAGCATCCGTGCACCGCCGGTCCACACCCCGATTGCGGTCCCCAGCGAGGTCAGGAAGAAGTTCAGCAGCACGCGCGCGACCCGGTTGCGCCACCAGCCACTGAACGTGTTGACGTCGTCGCGCAGGGCCATGAAATCGGCGTGGGTGGGCTTGCGCACCCAGGCTTCGATCAAGGCGCTGACCGTGCCCGACGCCAGCGCCGGGTGCAGCGGCGTGAACGGCGAGGACACGAAAGCGCCCAGGATGCTCAGCGGATGGCCGCCGGCGACCAGGCAGCCCAGGGCGCCCAGGCCGCCGGTCCACAGCACCCAGTACAGCATCAGGTCGGCGCCGACCTCGAACCCGCCGCTGGCAAACCCCCAGGCGAAGCCGCCCAGCAGGAACGCCGCGATCAGCACCTCCATCCACGGGAACCGCGACTTCTGCCTGACGGTTTCCAGCTCCTGCAGCAGTTCGGCCGGGGCCGCACTGTCCTCGGCCAGGTGGCGCGCCAGGCCCGCCAGGTGGCCGGCGCCCACCACCGCCAGCACGTTGCGCGGAGCCCCGGCTTCCTGGCGCAGGCGCGCGGCCATGTAGCGGTCGCGTTCGGCGATCACCGCTTCGTACAGGGCAGGGCTGTGCGAGGCGAACTCGCCGAAGCTGGCCTCCAGCATGTCGCCCTGCTTGAGCTTCTCGATCTCCTCGTCGCCCACGTCCTCGTCGCCGAACATGGCCACCAGGATGCCGGCGCCGGTCCTGGCCCGTGCCCACCAGCCCAGCGACTGCATCGCGCGGCGGAAGGTCAGGCCGACTTCGCGGTCGATCAGTTGTACCGGCAGGCCGAGCGCGCGCGCATCGGCCACCGCCGCCTTGAGTTCCGCACCGGGCTCCACGTCCAGTTGCTCGGCAAGCCGGCGCTGGTACGCCGACAGGGCCAGGTTGGCCACGAACAGGTGGGCCTTGCCCTCGCGCAGCACGCGCACGATGTCCAGCCGCGCCAGCGCGGACGGATCGGTCAGTGACTGCAGCCGGCCGGGGTCCAGTTCCACCGCCACCGCGTCATAGGCACCGCTGGCGACGGCCGCGCGCACCGCCTCGACGCTGGCGCGGGAAATGTGGGCCGTGCCGAGCAGCGTGTAGCGCACGCCTTCGCGCTCGACGATGCGATGGGGCTGGTCGTGCAGAGGGTCGGCCACGGGGGCCGCGGAGGTTTCTGCGCTCATGTGCCGCTCAGTCGATGTAGCGCTTGAGCAGGCCGTCGTAGGCGTCGATCCGGCGGTCGCGCAGGAACGGCCAGATCCGGCGCACATGCTCGCTGCGCTCCAGGTCGACGTCGCAGACCAGCACGGTGGGGTCGGTGCCGGTCTGGGCGATGAACTCGCCCTGCGGGCCGAGCACGTGGCTGTGGCCCCAGAAATCGACGCCCGATGCGCCCAGCGGCGAGGATTCATGGCCCACCCGGTTGCACGAGAGCACCGGTAGGCCGTTGGCCACGGCGTGGCCGCGGTGGCTCAGGATCCAGGCGTCGCGCTGGCGGTCCTTCTCGTCCTGCGTGTCCTCGGGGTCCCAGCCGATCGCGGTGGGGTAGAGCAGCAGTTCGGCACCGGCCAGTGCCATCAGGCGCGCCGCTTCCGGGTACCACTGGTCCCAGCACACCAGCACGCCAAGGCGCCCGACCGAGGTGTCCACCGGGGTGAAGCCCATGTCGCCCGGAGTGAAGTAGAACTTCTCGTAGAAGCCCGGGTCGTCGGGGATGTGCATCTTGCGGTACTTGCCCAGCAGGCTGCCGTCCTTCTCCAGCACCACCGCGGTGTTGTGGTACAGGCCGGCCGCGCGTCGTTCGAACAGCGAGCCGACGATGACCACGCCGTGCTGCCTGGCCAGCGCGCCCAGGCGCGCCGTGCTCGGGCCGGGGATCGGCTCGGCCAGGTCGAATTCATCCACCGATTCGTGCTGGCAGAAATAGGCGCCGTTGTGCAGCTCCTGCAGCAGCACCAATTGCGCGCCCTGCGCCGCAGCCTCGGCCACGCGCGCCTCGATCACCGCCAGGTTGGCGACGGCATCGCCGTGGTTGCGCTCCTGGACCAGGGCGACGGAGAGGGTCTTGCGGGTCATCTCTTTCCGTGGGTTCAACGTGGATGTGGGAATGGTAACCCGGGCCATGCGCACGGGACCTGAAACGCGCGCGTAACGCCCACGACATGCAGGCCGCGGCCGCCGGTGCCAGGCACGTATCCCGTGGCGTCCGGGCTGCGCGATCAGCGGCCCAGGCCAGCAGGTAGTTGCATGGTGATGCAGTGCAGGCTGCCGTTCTGCCAGATCAGCGGGCGGCAGGGCACCTGCACGATCTCGCGGTCCGGGAAAGCCCGGGCCAGCACTGCGGCGGCGCGGTCATCGGTTTGTCGCGCGTCGGGCGTGCCGCCGTAGGCCGGCATCAGCACCGCGCCGTTGACGATCAGGAAGTTGGCATACGACGCGGCCAGGCGTCGGCCCTGGTCCAGCACCGGTGCGGGCCACGGCAGCGGGAACAGCCGGTACGGCCGGCCGTCGGCGGTGCGCAGGCTGGCCAGTTCGGCCGCCATGGCCTGCAGCCCCGGGTAATGGCTGTCGGACGGGTCGTCGCAGGCCTGGAAGACGATCGCATCGGTGGCGGAAAAACGCGCCAGGGTGTCGATGTGGGCGTCTGTGTCGTCGCCTTCGAGCGCGCCGTGCTCCAGCCACAGCACCCGGTCCTGGGCCAGCCACTGGCGCAACTGCGCGTCCAGTTCCTCGCGGCTGGCCTGCGGGTGGCGCTCGTGCAGGCACTGCCAGGTGGTCAGCAGGGTGCCGGCGCCATCGGTCTCGATGCCGCCGCCTTCCAGCGCGAAGTCGATGCGCTGCCGCGGCGCGGCGCCGAACAGGCCCTGTGCGGCCAGCGCTTCCACCAGGCGGTCGTCGCGCCCGGCCTCGAACTTGCCGCCCCACGCGGTGAAGCGGAAATCCAGCACGCGCAAGCCGCCGCCCTCGCGCAGCACGATCGGGCCCGAATCGCGCAGCCAGGTGTCGTCGTAGTCGAACGCGATGAAGCGCACCTTCGACATGTCGACCCGGGCCGAGCGCAGGCGGGCCTCGGCATAGGTCTGCAGGTCGTCGTCGGCCACGCAGATCCATGCCTGCTGGAAGCGGGTGATGGCCGCGACCAGGGCGATGTAGGTGTCCTCGACGTCGCCCAGGCGCTCGGCCCAATCGGTGCCGGCATGCGGCCACGCAAGCAGGATCGCGGACTGGGGTTCCCACTCCGCCGGGAAGCGCAGGCTGTCGTTCATTTTTGCAAAAAGGCTCCGCCACGCCGGGGCATGCCCGGCTCATCGATTCAATCGGATTCCCGCACCGGGGTGCGGGGCTTGCGGGCGGTTGCTCCGGGCCCGGCCCGGGCCCGCTCAGCGGATCGGCGGCTTGGGCCCGATCTCGTTGGGGCTGGCCTGGTGTGCCACCACGTCGATCACCCGGCTCTTCTCGAAGTAGACCACGTAGTCGGCGTAGACCCAGCGGTTGATGGTGGGCCACTGGCGCTTCTGCCCGCCGCGCGGGTCCAGCTTCTGCTGCGGGGCGCCGAAGCGGGCCTCCACCTCGGCCATGGACAGGCCGCGCGCGGGTGCATTGGCCACGGGCTGCTGGGTGCGTTCGACCAGCAGGGTCTCGGCCTGGGCGGCGGCGGGCAGGCCCAGCAGGGCCAGCAACGGCAGGATGTACAGGCGGTGCTTCATCGCGGTGTCTCCCCGGTTTGACCGCCGCCGGCTGGCGGTGGTGTGCGTGCTCAGGCGGCGATTGTAAGCAGAACCGGCCGCAATGCGCTGGCACGCGTGCCGTGGCCACCGTCTGCCGCAGGGCACACAGGCGGCGCCGGGCCGGTGGCGCACCACCCGGAAACGCGGAAGGCCGCATCGCTGCGGCCTTCCGTTGCGCGTCGTGGCAGGCGAACCTGCCACCGGGCTCAGCGCTGGCGCGCCTTGAAACGCGGGTTGGACTTGCAGATCACGAAGACCTTTCCGCGGCGGCGGACCACCTTGCAGTCGCGGTGACGGGCCTTCGCCGACTTCAGGGAGGACAGGACTTTCATGACACACCTCGGGAGGACGACGGTTGGGGAGCCAGGGCCACAATGGCCGGGGCACGGAAACAAGCCCGCCATTCTAGCGGCGATTCCGTTGTGGTTTCAAGCGTTTGCGCTGCCGGCTGCGGTACGGGGCAGGCGCCACGCTACAATCCGGCCCCCGCACGCTGTCCGGAAACGCCATGACTGCTCCCGCCCCCGTCCTCACCATCGACGGCCCTTCGGGCGCGGGCAAGGGTACCGTGAGCCGGATCGTGGCCGCGCGCCTGGGCTGGCACTACCTGGATTCGGGCGCACTGTACCGGGCGGTCGGGGTGGCGGCCAGCTGGGCGGACCTGGACCTGTCCGACCCGGCCGCGCTGGTGCGCTGCACCCGCGATACCTCCATCGATTTCCGTGAAGGCGAGGGCGGGGCAGGGCTGCGGGTACTGGTCAACGGTACCGACGCCACCGACGAACTGCGGCTGGAAACCACCGGCGCCCTGGCCTCGGCGATCGCCGCCATTCCCGAGGTCCGGGCAGCGCTGACGGAGCGCCAGCGCGCCTTCCGGCGGGCGCCGGGCCTGGTCGCCGACGGCCGCGACATGGGCACGGTCATCTTCCCCGACGCCACGGCCAAGGTGTTCCTGACCGCCAGTGCCGAAGAGCGTGCCCTCAGGCGACATAACCAGTTGAAGGACAAAGGGGTTTCGGTTACATTCGCCGACCTGCTGCGGGAAATCCTTGCCCGCGACGCCCGCGATGCCCAGCGCGCGGTGGCACCGCTGAGGCCGGCTGATGACGCCGTCCTCATCGATACCACCGGCCTGTCCATCGAGGCGGTCGTCGAATGCGTACTGGCCCTGTTGCCGGGCCGCACCGCCTGATCGTCGTCCAGCGCCGCAAATCCGGGATGCCACGCATGCAGGGGCGCGCAAGCGCCAAGGCGCCGCCGTGGACGTCCTCGGCGGTTTTTTCAATCCAACCACACAAGGCGCCTGCACGGGCCTGACAGGGGGACGGTGGCGCGGCCGATGCCGTGTGTTTCGCCGTCCGTGTGTTCAACCGAGTATTCACCTAATGACCGAATCTTTCGCCGAACTGTTCGAACAAAGCCAGACCAACCTGGCCAAGCTGAAGCCTGGCTCCATCGTCACCGGTACCGTCGTGGAAGTCCGCGGCGACGTGGTGGTGATCAACGCCGGCCTGAAGTCCGAAGGCATCGTGCCGATCGAGCAGTTCCGTAATGACGCCGGCGAGATCGACGTGGCCGAAGGCGACCTGGTCAAGGTCGCCCTGGACTCCATCGAGAATGGCTTTGGCGAGACCGTGCTCTCGCGCGAGAAGGCCAAGCGCGCGATGGTGTGGGACGAGCTGGAAGAAGCCCTGGAGAAGAACGAAACCATCACCGGTCGCATCAGCGGCAAGGTGAAGGGCGGCTTCACCGTCGACATCAAGGACGTGCGCGCCTTCCTGCCTGGTTCGCTGGTCGATGTGCGCCCCGTGCGCGACCCGGCCTACCTGGAGGGCAAGGAGCTCGAGTTCAAGCTCATCAAGCTGGATCGCAAGCGCAACAACGTGGTCGTCTCCCGCCGTGCGGTGGTCGAGAGCGAGCATTCGGAAGAGCGCGAGCAGCTGATGGAGAAGCTGGTCGAGGGCGCCGTGCTCAAGGGCGTGGTCAAGAACCTCACCGACTACGGCGCGTTCGTGGACCTGGGCGGCATCGATGGCCTGCTGCACATCACCGACATGGCCTGGAAGCGCGTGCGCCATCCGTCCGAGGTGGTGGAAGTGGGCGCCGAGCTGGAAGTGCGCGTGCTGAAGTTCGACCGCGAGCGCAACCGCGTCTCGCTGGGCCTGAAGCAGCTGGGCGAGGATCCGTGGGACAACATCGCCCGCCGTTACCCGGCCAACAGCCGCGTGTACGGCAAGGTCTCCAACGTCACCGATTACGGCGCGTTCGTCGAGATCGAGCCGGGCGTGGAAGGCCTGGTGCACGTGTCCGAGATGGACTGGACCAACAAGAACGTCAACCCGTCCAAGGTGGTGCAGGTCGGTGACGAGGTCGAGGTCATGGTCCTGGACGTGGACGAGGAGCGTCGCCGCATCTCGCTGGGCATGAAGCAGGTCGCCGCCAATCCGTGGGAGACCTTCGCCGCCATCCACAAGAAGAACGACAAGGTGTCGGGCCAGATCAAGTCGATCACCGACTTCGGCATCTTCATCGGCCTGGACGGCGGCATCGATGGCCTGGTCCACCTGTCCGACATCAGCTGGAACACCACTGGCGAGGACATCCTGCGCAACTACAAGAAGGGCGACACCCTCGAGGCCGTCGTGCTTGCAGTTGACCCGGAGCGCGAGCGCATCAGCCTGGGCCTGAAGCAGATGGAGCAGGATCCGTTCGGCCAGTACATGGCGGCCCATCCCAAGGGCACCAAGGTCGAGGGCACGGTCCGGGAAGTGGACGCCAAGGGCGCCACGATCGACCTGGCCGATGGCATCGAGGGCTACGTGGCCGCGCGCGACATCAGCTACGACCGCGTGGACGACGCCAGCCAGCACCTGAAGGTCGGCGACACCGTCGAGGCCAAGTTCGTGGGCATGGACCGCAAGGGCCGCAGCCTGCAGCTGTCGATCAAGGCCAAGGACGAGGCGGAAACCGCCGAGGCGATGGCCGAGTACAACAAGACCGCTGCCGAGGCCGCTGCCGGCACCACCAGCCTGGGCGCGCTGCTGCGTGCGCAGCTGGGCGGCAAGCCGGAGTGATGCAGTACGTGTGATTGGCTCCGCGGCGGCCCGGAAACCCCGGGCCGCCGCGGCGTATGTACCCGCTTCCCGCCCAATCGATGACCAAGTCCGAACTGATCGAGATCCTGGCACGCCGCCAGTCGCACCTGAAGGCCGAGGACGTGGACCTTGCCGTCAAGTCGCTGCTGGAGATGATGGCTGGCTCGCTTGCCTCCGGCGAGCGCATCGAGATCCGTGGATTCGGCAGTTTTTCGCTGCACTACCGGCCGCCGCGCATGGGCCGCAACCCCAAGACCGGCGAGGCGGTGGCGTTGCCGGGCAAGCACGTGCCGCACTTCAAGCCGGGCAAGGAACTGCGCGAGAAGGTCAGCGGGGTGATGCCCGCGCCGGCCGAACCGCAGGAAAGCCCCTGATCGCGTCCCGCGATCCGTCCCCGCCTCGGCTAAGCTTGGGCGCGACCGTCCCGGGAGATAGCGGGTCATGAATATTCTTCGTCTGCTGGTCCTGCTGGCCTTCCTGGTCGCCGGGCTGGTCGTTGGATCGCTCAATTCGCAGCGCATCCTGCTCAATTTCGGCGTGACCGAGGTGGTCACCACCACGGGCATCGCAATCGTGGTCGCCTTGCTGGCCGGTGTGTTGCTGGGCGGCGGGCTGGTGGTGGCAACCACGGTGATCCCGCTGCATGCGCGCCTGCGCCGCGCAAGTCGCGTGCCGGCGGCGCCGGCCCCCATGCCCGAGGCCGACGACATCCGGCCTCCGGTCCCCTACCGGGAAGGTGACTGAAGCACATGGAATTCCTGACCGAGTGGTTCTGGTTCTTCCTGTTCCTGCCACTGGCCGCGCTCAGCGGCTGGGTGGTGGGCCGGCGTGGTGGCCAGCGCCATGGCGACACCCAGGTCAGCCGCCTGTCCAGCACCTACTTCCGCGGCCTGAACTACCTGCTAAACGAACAGCCGGACAAGGCGATCGAGCTGTTCCTGCACATCGCCGAGCTCGACAAGGAAACCTTCGAGACCCAGGTCGCGCTGGGCCACCTGTTCCGCCGGCGTGGCGAGGTCGACCGCGCCATCCGCCTGCACCAGGGCCTGGTGCAGCGCAACGACCTCAGTGACGCGCAGCGGGTTCTTGCACTGCTGGCGCTGGGCGAGGACTACATGAAGTCCGGCCTGCTGGACCGCGCCGAGACCGTGTTCACCGACCTGGCCAGGATCGACCAGCGCGCTCCGCAGGCACTCAAGCACCTGATCGGCATCTACCAGGCCGAACGCGACTGGGAACGGGCAATCGACAACGCTAGCCGCTATGAGGAAGTGACCGGCGAGCCCATGGGCAAGCTGGTGGCCCAGTTCGAATGCGAGATGGCCGAGCGCCACCGCGCCAACAGCCAGCTGGATGCAGCGCGCGCGGCGATCGGGCGCGCTTACCAGGCCGATGCGACCAGTGTGCGCGCCGGCATCCTCGAAGGCCGGATCGAGGCCGACGACGGCCACCCGGAAGCGGCGATCCGCGCCTTCGAGCGCGCCGCCCGCCACGACCCGGACTACCTGCCCGAGCTGCTGCCCAACCTGCTGGCCTGCTACGCGCAGGTGGGCGACAACGCCGGTGCACGGGCGTTCCTGGCCGAGATGAGCGAGCACTACCGCGGCATCGCCCCGGTGCTGGCGCTGACCCGCCTCATCGAAGCCCAGGAGGGCACCCAGGCCGCGCGTGATTACCTGGGCCGCCAGCTCAAGGACCGGCCCTCGGTGCGCGGCGAGGCGGCCCTGATCGACCTGACCCTGGCCGTTGGCGCCGACAGCACCGCCACCCTGCACGACCTCAAGCACATCACCGACCAGTTGCTGGTGCGCAACCCGAGCTACCGCTGCAGCCGCTGCGGCTTCGGCGCCCGCACCCACCACTGGCAGTGCCCCAGCTGCAAGGAGTGGGGGACGGTCAAGCCGCTGCTCAACTACGCGGTGGTCTGATGCCGGCCTGGACCTGGCTGCCCGCGCTGTGGGCCGTCGCCGTGCTCGCGACCTGGGCGAGCCTGCACTATGCACGCCGGCGGCGCCTGATCGACCAGCCCGGCGAACGACGCAGCCATGTGCTGCCGACGCCGCGCGGCGGTGGCCTGGGCATCGCGGTGGCCCTGCTGCTGGGCTGCGCGGTGGCGGCTGCCGGCGGCATGCTCGGCGGCCGGGCGGCGCTGGCCTTCGCCGTCGGCCTGGTCCTGGTGGCCGGGATTGGCTGGGTCGACGACCATCGCCCGCTTTCGCCGGCACTGCGCCTGCTCGTGCAATGCCTGGCCGGGGTGGTGGTGGCGCTGGGCCTGTTCGGGATCGATGGCCGCTGGGGCTGGGCGCTGGTGGCCTTTGCCGCGGTCCCGGTGCTGGTCAACGTGTGGAACTTCATGGACGGCATCGACGGCCTGGCCACCACCCAGGCCCTGCTTGCCGGGGGCACCCTGGCGCTGCTGGCGCCGGCCCAGGCCGGTGCGCTGGGCTGGGTGCTGGTGGCAGGGTGCGCGGGTTTCCTGCCGTTCAATTTCCCGCGCGCACGCATCTTCCTGGGCGACGTGGGCAGTGGCGCGCTGGGCTATGCACTGGCCGTGATTGCGGTGCTTGCCGCTGCGCGCCCGGGGGCTGGCGTGGCTGCCGTATGCGTGCTGCTGCCCCTGTCGGCGTTCCTGGTCGACGCATCATTGACCCTGGCCGGGCGCGTCCTGGCCGGCGAGCGCTGGTGGCTTGCGCACGTGTCCCACCTGTACCAGCGCATGGTCCGGGCCGGGCACCGGCATGTGGCCGTGACCCTCGTCTACGCCGCGTTCAGCCTGGTGGCTGGTATTCTTGCGCTCGTTTTGAATCAGCTTGCCTTGAATCAGTTCGCTTCGAATCAGGCTGGACCGTGGCTCGCAGGGGTGGCGACGGTTTGCTGGCTGCTGCTGGCAGCCCTCACGTGGTTCCTGCTGCGCAGGGCCGCAACGCATTGACAGGAACGTCTACGCAGGATGAACACCCGGGACAAGCTTTCGACGCTGTTCCCCCGCGCCGCAATCGTGATCCATGACCTGACGATGGTCCTGGTGGGCTGGCAGCTGCTGCACGTGTTGCGCTACGCCACCCGTCACGAGCGCTACGACTGGAACGATTTCGCCCCCAGCCTTGCCATCGTGCTGATCGCACAGGCGCTGGTGTTCTGGCGTGTGGGCCTGTACCGCGGCCTGTGGCGCTTTGCCAGCGTCCCGGACCTGTGGAACATCCTCAAGGCCAGCCTGCTGGGGCTGGTCGCCATCGTCCTGGGCCTGGCCATCTACAACCGGCTCGAGTCGGTCCCGCGCACGGTGCTGGTGCTGTATCCACTGGCCCTGACCGTGCTGCTGGGCGTGCCGCGCCTGCTGTACCGGGTGTGGAAGGACTACCACGTGGGCCGCGGCGACTTCGTCGTGCGCCGGGTGCTGATCATGGGTGCCGGCCGCGCTGGCGAGGCCCTGGTCCGCGACCTGCGGCGTTCCGGTGCCTACCAGCCGGTCGGCTTCCTCGATGATGCACCGCAGCTCAAGGGGTCGTTCCTGCAGGGCCTGCCGATCCTCGGGCGCCTGGAAGACGCGCCGTGCGTGTCCCGCGAAGTTGCCGCCGGGATGCTGGTCATCGCCATGCCGTCGCTGGACGCGGCCGGGATGCAGCGCGCGGTGTCCATCTGCGAACGCACCGGGCTGCCGTTCCGCACCGTGCCGCGCCTGACCGACGTGCTGGAAGGGCAGGCGCTGCCGGGCGAGTTGAAGGAAGTGGCGATCGAGGACCTGCTCGGCCGCAAGCCGGTGACCCCGGACTGGAAGCTGATCCGCGCCTGGCTGGGCGGCCGCACGGTGATGGTCACCGGTGCCGGCGGCTCGATCGGTTCGGAGCTGTGCCGCCAGTGCGCCCGCCACGGCGCGCGCAAGATCGCGCTGCTGGAGGTGGACGAGCTGGCCCTGACCACCATCCACACCGAGCTGATGCGCGCCTTCCCCGACCTGGAGGTGGAGGCGGTGCTGGGCGATTGTGGCGACCCGGCGGTCACCGCGCATGCCTTGCGCCTGGCCCAGCCCGACGCCGTGTTCCATGCCGCCGCCTACAAGCAGGTCCCGCTGCTGGAGCGGCAACTGCGCGAGGCGGTGCGCAACAACGTGCTTGCCACCGAGACGGTCGCCGGGCTGTGCCGCGACATGGGCGTGGGCACCTTCGTGTTCATCTCCACCGACAAGGCGGTCGACCCGGCCAACGTGCTGGGCGCGACCAAGCGCTTTGCCGAGATGATCGCCCAGTCGCTGGATGCCAAGGTCGAAGGCACCCGCTATGTCACCGTGCGCTTCGGCAACGTGCTCGATTCGGCCGGCAGCGTGGTGCCGCTGTTCCGCGAGCAGATCCGCCAGGGCGGCCCGGTGACGGTGACCGACCCGGAGGTCAGCCGCTACTTCATGACCATTCCCGAGGCCTGCCAGCTGATCGTGCAGGCTGCCGCCTCGGCCTCGCACGCGGCGATCTACACCCTGGACATGGGCGAGCCGGTGCCGATCCGGCTGCTGGCAGAGCAGATGATCCGCCTGGCCGGCAAGCAGCCGGGCCGCGACGTGGCCATCGTCTACACCGGCCTGCGCCCGGGCGAGAAGCTGCACGAGACGCTGTTCTACGCCGACGAGCAGTACCGCCCCACGTCGCACTCCAAGATCCTCGAGGCCGGGCCGCGGCAATGCCCGACCGAACTGGTGCGCACCGGCGTGGAGCGCATGCGCGATGCCGTGGCCCGTTACGACGAGGTCGCGCTGAGCCAGGTGCTGTGCGAGGTCATTCCCGAATTCACTCCCATGGATGCGACCCGGCCGCAGGTTTCCAGCGCCGTCGTCGTGCCGTTTCCGGCCCGAGAGGCCAGAAGGATCTGATGAGCAAGAGGATTCGCAAGGCCGTATTCCCCGTCGCCGGACTGGGCACCCGTTTTCTCCCGGCGACCAAGACCGTACCCAAGGAGATGCTGCCGATCATCGACCGGCCGCTGATCCAGTACGCCGTGGACGAGGCCATCGAGGCCGGTTGCGACACCCTGGTGTTCATCACCAACCGCTACAAGCACGCGGTGGCCGATTATTTCGACAAGGCCTACGAACTGGAGCAGAAGCTCGAGCGTGCCGGCAAGCTGGACCTGCTCGAGCAGGTGCGCAATCCGTTGCCGGCGCATGTGCGCACCATCTTCGTGACCCAGCAGGAAGCACTCGGGCTCGGGCATGCGGTGCTGTGCGCGAAGGAAGTGATCGGCGACGAGCCCTTCGCGGTGCTGCTGCCGGACGACCTGATCTGGAACCGCGGCAACGACGGTGCGCTCAAGCAGATGGCCGACCATGCCGAGCGTTCCGGCGGTGGCGTGATCGCGGTGCAGGACGTCCCGCGCGAAAAGACCTCCAGCTACGGCATCGCCGCCACCGGCCAGTTCGAGGGCCGCGCCGGCCGGATCGAGGCGATGGTCGAGAAGCCGGCGCCGGCCGACGCGCCCAGCACCCTGGCGGTCGTGGGCCGCTACGTGTTGCCGCCGGGCATCTTCGCCGCGCTTGAATCCACCGGCCGCGGTGCCGGCGGCGAGATCCAGCTCACCGACGCGATCGCATCGATGCTGGGCTCGGGCAGCCTGTATGACGCCTACCGCTTTCGTGGCACCCGCTTCGATTGCGGCACCCACATCGGCCTGATCGAGGCGACCATCCGGTTTGCGCTGGACCACGAGAAGCTGAGCGCGCCGGCACGGATCAGCATGCAGAAGGCGCTGGACGACCTGGGCGTCACCGACAACGGCTGAGGCCGTGTCGCTTCCGGGGCCGGATGCGATGCCGGCGCCTGTCGATGCTCCGTCGCTGGCCGGGCAGGGCGCCCGCCAGGCTCGGTGTCATGGTCCAGCCGCGAACGGCGCCCTCGGGCGCCGTTCGGGTTTTCGGAATGGCCGGCTCGTCAGAGTGCTTCGAAGATGCCCGCCGCACCCATGCCGGTACCAATGCACATGGTCACCATCCCGTACTTCTGCTGGCGGCGGCGCAGGCCATGGACGATGGTCGCGGTGCGGACCGCGCCGGTGGCGCCAAGCGGATGGCCCAGGGCGATCGCGCCGCCGAGCGGATTGACCTTGGCCGGATCCAGTTCGCTGTCGCGGATCACCGCCAGCGCCTGCGCGGCGAAGGCCTCGTTGAGCTCGATCCAGTCCAGCTGATCCTTGCGCAGGCCGGCCTGCCTGAGCGCCTTGGGGATCGCGGCGATCGGCCCGATGCCCATCACTTCCGGACGCACGCCGGCCACGGAGAAGCTCACCAAGCGCGCCAGTGGCGTCAGCCCGTAGTCCTTGATCGCCTGCGCCGAGGCCAGCAGCACCGCACCGGCGCCATCGCTCATCTGCGAGGAGTTGCCGGCGGTGACGCTGCCGCCGAACTGGCCATTGCGGAATACCGGGCGCAGCCGGCCCAGGCCTTCCAGCGAGGTGTCCGGGCGCGGGCCTTCGTCGGTGTCGACCAGGCGCTTCTTCAGCTGGATGGTGTTGCCGGCAAGGTCGGGCTGGTGCGAGAGCACCTCGTAGGGCGTGATCTCGTCGGCAAACTCGCCGGCGGCGATGGCCGCAAGCGCCTTCTGGTGGGAGGCGAGGGCGAACGCGTCCTGGTCGCCGCGCGAGACCTTCCACTCCTCGGCCACCTTCTCGGCGGTGATGCCCATGCCATAGGCGATGGCCACGTGGTCGTCGTTGAACACCGACGGCGACAGCGCGACCTTGTTGCCCATCATCGGCACCATCGACATCGACTCGGTGCCGCCGGCCAGCATCAGCTCGGCGTTGCCCAGGCGGATCTCATTGGCGGCCAGGGCCACGGCCTGCAGGCCGGAAGAGCAGAAGCGGTTGATGGTCTGCGCGGCGATGGTGTCGGGCAGCCCGGCCAGCAGCACGCCGATGCGCGCCACGTTCATGCCTTGCTCGCCCTCGGGCATGGCGCAGCCGATGATGGCGTCGTCGATGCGGCCCACATCGATGCCCGGCGCCTGCGCGACCACGGCCTTGAGCACGTGGGCGAGCATGTCGTCCGGTCGGGTGTTGCGGAACACGCCCTTGGGCGCCTTGCCGACCGGGGTTCGGGTGGCGGCAACGATGTAGGCGTCCTGGATCTGCTTGCTCATGGGAATCTCCGGAATCTGTGGTGGGCGCAGCGCCAGGCGCGCGCCTGGCGCGCCGTCGGCTGCGCTCAGTTGCGCAGGGGCTTGCCCGTCTTGAGCATGTGGCCGATGCGGTCCTGGGTCTTGTCCTGCTGGGCCAGCTCGACGAAATGGCGGCGCTCCAGCTCGAGCAGCCAGTCCTCGTCCACCAGCGCGCCACGGTCGACCTGGCCGCCGCAGACCACGGTGGCGATGCGGGTGGCGATCTGGTCGTCGTACTCGCTGATGAAGCGGCCCTCCAGCATGTTGACCAGCAGCATGCGGAAGGTGGCGATGCCGACGTCGCCGGCGACCTGGATGCTGCGCGCCGGCAGCGGTGGGCGGTAGCCGCCCTCGGCCAGGGCGCGGGCCTCGGCCTTGGCCACGTGCAGCAGCTCGTGGGCGTGCAGCACGATCCTGTCGTCCGGGCGCATCAGGCCCAGCTCCTGGGCCTCGATGGCCGAGGTCGAGACCTTGGCCATGGCCACGGTCTCGAAGGTCTTCTTCAGCTCGGCAAACACATCCCCGCCGGGGCCCACCGCACGCGCGGCGCGCACGGCCAGCTCCTTGAGGCCACCACCGGCCGGCAACAGGCCGACGCCGGCCTCGACCAGGCCGATGTAGCTTTCCAGGTGGGCCACGGTGCGGGCGCTGTGCATCTGGAATTCGCAACCGCCGCCCAAGGCCAGGCCACGCACCGCCGCCACCACCGGCACCAGCGCGTACTTGATCCGCTGGCTGGTGCGCTGGAAGTTGGCGACCATCGCCTCGAACTGGGCGACCTTGCCTTCCTGCAGCAGGCCCAGCGCGCCGGCCAGGTCGGCACCGGCGGAGAAGGGATCGCGGTGCTGCCAGATGACCAGGCCCTGGAAGTCGCGTTCGGCGATGGCGATCGCCTCCTGCAGCCCGTCGAGCACGTGGTCGGACACGGTGTTCATCTTGGTCTTGAACGAGACCACGGCAATGCCGTCGCCGTCGTGCCACATGCGCACGCCTTCGTTCTCGTAGACCGTGGTGCCGGGATCGAACTTCTCGCCCAGCAGCGGATCAGGGAAGCGCTGGCGCTGGTACACCGGCAGTGCCGAGCGCGGCACCAGCGTGTTTTCCGCCGGGCTGTAGCTGCCCTGCGCCATGTGCACGCCCTCGCGCCCGTCCAGCACCCAGGCCGGCAGCGGCGCATCGCTCATGGCCTTGCCCGCGGCGATGTCGTCGGCGATCCACTGCGCCACCTGCTTCCAGCCGGCGGCCTGCCAGGTCTCGAACGGGCCCAGCGACCAGCCATAGCCCCAGCGGATGGCCAGGTCCACGTCGCGCGCGGTACGGGCGATGTCGGCCAGGTGGTAGGCGCTGTAATGGAACAGGTCGCGGAACGCGGCCCACAGGAACTGCGCCTGCGGGTGCTGGCTTTCGCGCAGCTTGCCGAACTTCTCGGCCGGATTCTTCAGCTTGAGGATCCCGACCACCTCGTCGGCGGCCTTGCGGTCGGCGGCGCGGTAGGGGTCTGCGGATTGCTCCGCATCCCTGGCCAGACTTTTGTCCAGGTCCAGCACGGTGATGTCCTTGCCGACCTTGCGGAAGATGCCGGCGCCGGCCTTCTGGCCCAGCGCACCCTTGGCGATCAGTGCCTGCAGCCAGTCGGGCGCCTGGAAATACTGGTGCCACGGGTCGTCCGGAAGGGTGTCGGCCATGGTCTTGATGACATGGGCCATGGTGTCCAGGCCGACCACGTCGGAGGTGCGGTAGGTGGCCGACTTGGGCCGCCCGACCAGCGGGCCGGTCAGCGCATCGACCTCGTCGAAGCCCAGACCGAACTTGTGGGTGTGGTGGATCACCGACAGGATCGAGAACACGCCGATCCGGTTGCCGATGAAGTTGGGGGTATCCCTTGCGTACACCACGCCCTTGCCCAGTTGCGTGGTCAGGAAGGTTTCCAGGCCTTCCAGCACCGCCGCGTCGGTGGTGTCGGCGGGGATCAGCTCGGCCAGGTGCATGTAGCGCGGCGGGTTGAAGAAGTGCACGCCGCAGAAGCGGTGGCGCAGCTGCTCGGGCAGCACTGCGGCCAGCGCATTGATGCCCAGGCCGGAGGTGTTGGAAGCCAGCACCGCGTGGTCGGCCACGAACGGGGCGATCTTGCGGTACAGGTCCTGTTTCCAGTCCATCCGCTCGGCGATCGCCTCGATCACCAGGTCGCACCCGCGCAGTTGCTCCAGCCCGGTGTCGTAGTTGGCCGGGGTGATGGCCTGGGCCAGCGACCTGCTGGCCAGCGGGGCAGGGCTGAGCTTGGCCAGGTTGGCGATGGCCTTGAGTACCACGCCGTCGGCCGGACCATCCTTGGCGGGCAGGTCGAACAGCACCGTGTCCACGCCGGCGTTGGTCAGGTGGGCGGCGATCTGGGCGCCCATGACACCGGCACCGAGAACCGCGGCACGACGTACAAGTATTTTCTTGGACATGTTTTGCAACCTGTTGATTTGGAATTATTTTGCCGGGGCCTGAAGGCCCGCTGCGGCAAAGCGGATGAGTTCGCGCGCGGCCCGCACGCGGTGGCCGGATTCGCTGGCACCGGCCGGGCGCTTGATCAGGCCGAAGTCGGACATCGCATAGGTCAGCGCCCCGGCCAGGAAGTCCAGGCGCCAGTACAAGGTTTCCTTGTCCAGGCCGGGCAGGCAGGCCGACAAGGCCTTGCCGAACTCGCGCAGGACATGGCCGTAGTGGTCGGACAGGAACTTGCGCAGGCTTTCGTTGTGTTCGGCGTAGGCGCGGGCGATGACCCGCACGAATGCAGTGCCGCCATTGCGATCCTGCGCCAGCGCAAGTGCGGGCTCGATGAAGGCGGCCAGCACAGGTTCCAGTTGCCCGGGCTGCTCGTGCAGGGCTGTTTCCAGCTGCTGCAGGCGCTGCGCCGTCATCACGTCCATGCGCCGGCGGAACACCTCGTTGACCAGGTTTTCCTTGGAGCCGAAGTGGTAATTGACCGCGGCGATGTTGACCGCGGCCAGGCCGGTGACCTGGCGCAGCGAGGTGCCGGCGAAGCCATGCTGGGCGAACAGTTCCTCGGCCGCGCCCAAGATCCGCTCCTTGGTTGAGAAGTGTGCCGGCTTGCCCATGCCATCCGAATCATTCAAACGATTGTTTTATTCTAGGCCCGGCATCCGGCCCGGTCATTTTGCGGTGCAGCATCGTGCGTGCTCGGGCAGGCGCGCGGCCACATGCTAGAATCCCGCTACGCATTCCATGCTAAGCCCGCGTCCAGACGTGGGTTTTTCTGTCCCTGTCTCCGGGCCACCTGGTCCGGGATGGTCTTCCGTCCACAAGAAACAAGAGATTGCCCCCATGGCGCTGGAGCGCACCCTTTCGATCGTCAAGCCCGATGCCGTCGCCAAGAACGTCATCGGCGAAATCTATTCCCGCTTCGAGAAGGCCGGCCTGAAGGTCGTGGCCGCCCGGTACAAGCAGTTGTCGCGCCGCGAGGCCGAGGGCTTCTATGCCGTGCATCGCGAGCGCCCGTTCTTCAACGCGCTGGTGGAGTTCATGATCTCCGGCCCGGTGATGATCCAGGTGCTGGAAGGCGAGAACGCCGTGCTCAAGCATCGCGACCTGCTCGGTGCCACCAACCCGAAGGACGCCGCGCCGGGCACCATCCGCGCCGATTTCGCCGAGTCGATCGACGCCAACGCCGCGCACGGCTCCGATTCGGTGGAGAACGCCGCCATCGAGGTGGCGTACTTCTTTGCCGCCACCGACGTCGTTTCGCGCTGAGTCCGGGAACGCAGGCACGTGTCCGGTTTGCAGCCGATTCCAAGCGTGACCCTCACCGGCGGGCCGATGCCTGCCGGGGAGGGCGGCCGCCAGAACCTGCTTGACCTGGACCGTACCGGGCTGGAGCGCTTCTTCGAGGACACCCTCGGCGAGAAGCGCTACCGCGCCCACCAGGTGATGAAGTGGATCCACCACCGCTACGTCACCGACTTCGAGCAGATGACCGACCTGGGCAAGGCGTTGCGCGCCAAGCTGCAGCAGCACGCCGAGGTCGTGGTCCCGAACATCGTGTTCGACAAGCCCTCCAGCGATGGCACCCACAAGTGGCTGCTGGCGATGGGCGACGATGGCAAGAACGCCATCGAGGCGGTGTACATCCCCGACAAGGGCCGCGGCACCCTGTGCGTGTCCTCGCAGGTCGGCTGTGCGCTGAACTGCACGTTCTGCTCGACCGCCACCCAGGGCTTCAACCGCAACCTGACCACCGCCGAGATCATCGGCCAGGTCTGGGTCGCCGCCCGCCACCTGGGCAACGTGCCGCACCAGCAGCGCCGCCTCACCAACGTGGTGATGATGGGCATGGGCGAGCCGTTGATGAATTTCGACAACGTCGTGCGCGCCATGAGCGTGATGCGCGACGACCTGGGCTACGGCCTGGCCAACAAGCGGGTGACCCTGTCCACCTCCGGCCTGGTGCCGATGATCGACCGGCTCTCGACCGAGAGCGACGTGTCCCTGGCCGTGTCCCTGCATGCGCCCACCGACGAACTGCGCGAGACCCTGGTCCCGCTCAACAAGAAGTATCCGATCGCCGAGTTGATGGACTCCTGCGCCCGCTACCTGCGCGCCAACCGGAAGCGCGATTCGGTCACGTTCGAATACACCCTGATGAAGGGCATCAACGACCAGCCCGAGCACGCCCGCCAGCTTGCGGCGCTGATGCGCCGGTTCGACAACGCGGTGCAGGCGCGCGATTCGGGCAAGGTCAACCTGATTCCGTTCAATCCGTTCCCCGGCACCCGCTACGAGCGTTCCGACGAGGCGGGGATCCGCGCGTTCCAGAAGATCCTGCTCGATTCGCAAGTGCTGGCCATGGTCCGCCGCACCCGCGGCGACGACATCGACGCGGCCTGCGGCCAGCTCAAGGGCCAGGTTATGGACCGCACCCGGCGCCAGGCCGAGTTCCGGCGTGGCCTGGCCGATCCCGGGCAGGCGGGGGGCCATGCGGCGGTTTGAGCTGCCGCTGCTGATGACATGCTGCGTGCTGCTGCTGACGGCATGCATCGCGCAGCAGGCCACGATCAAGCCTCCGAAGCTCCGGGGCAGCGAGCGCATCGCGCCGGTCTACCACCTGGAAGACAGTGCCGAAGTCAAACGCCGGGTGCAGGTTTCCGACCTCCAGGCCCGGGCGGCGCAGCGCTATGCCCTTGGCGAACTGGACCAGACGCAGGAGCTGGCGCTGAAGGCGCTCAAGCTGGACCCCTCGGCCGTGGACGCGCTTTCCCTGCTGGCCGCGGTGCACTCGGCGCGCGGCGAGGCGCAGGCCGCCGGCGAGCGTTACCGCCGCGCCGCGGAGATCGCGCCTGATCGCGGTGACGCCCTCAACAACTACGGTGCCTGGCTGTGCGCCAACGGCCATGCCGCCGAGGCGCTGGTGTGGTTCGACCGGGCCCTGCTCGCGCCGGGTTATGCCACCCCGGCCGCAGCGCTGGCCAATGCCGGCGGCTGCGCCCTGGACAGCGGCCAGGTCGAACGCGCCCAGCGCGACCTGGGCCATGCGCTGGCCCTGGAGCCGACCAACGCCTATGCGCTGGCCAGCATGGCCCGCCTGGAGTTCCAGCACGGCCGCTACCTGCAGGCGCGGGCATTCAACCAGCGCCGGCTGGCGGCTGCACCCGCCGACCCATCCGTGTTACAACTCGCGGTCAAGATCGAGGACAGGCTCGGCGACAGGGTGGCCGCCAGCCGATACCAACAGCGGTTGCGGGCGGAGTTTCCGCAATCCGTCACTTCGAATTCCGGGGAAGATCCACAGTGATCCAAGAATCCAACGCGAACGTCGGCGGTGACGCTCGGGGTTGTGGGGAGCGGCTGCGCGAAGCACGGCTGGCCGCCGGACTGGACCTGCAGGACGTGGCCGCGCGCCTGCACATGCCGGTGCGGGTGGTGGAGTCGCTGGAGAAACACGGCAAGGGCCAGGCCACCGGCGCCCCGGTCTTCGTGCGCGGCCAGCTGCGCAGTTATGCCAAGTTGCTGCAGGTGGACCTGGGGCCGCTGCTGGAGGCCGAGGTCGCGCCGGTGGCACCGGTGGAACTGGTCAGCCATTCGCACGTGGCGCCGTGGCGGCGCGCGATGGAGAGCATCGCCCGTCGCGCGGTCTACGTGGTGATCACCGCAGCCATCGCCGTGCCGGTGTGGTTCGCCACCCGGACCCATTTCGCCGAGCAGCCGGCCACCGCCTCGCTGGACGCAGTGCCGTCGGCCGGTGCCCCGCACCAGGTGCAGCACGAAGCGGTCAGGCTTCCCGCGCCGCCCGTGGCCGCGCGGGTCAACGATCGCTCGCCCTACGTGGCCTCGCTGGCGCCACCGGTGGGCCGCAGCCAGAGCACGGCTGCGTCGCCGGCGCTGTCGCTGGTGTTCGAGGGTGACAGCTGGATGCAGGTGACCGGCGACAATGGCCGGGTCCTGGAGCAGGGGCTGATGCGCAGCGGCCAGGAGCGCAGCTTCAAGGCTGGCGAGGTGACGGGCATCGTGCTCGGCAACGCATCGGCGGTACGCGTTCAGCAAGACGGCAGTAAGGTCGATCTGACACCGTACCAGCGGGCGAACGTGGCCCGCTTTGCGGTATCCTCTGACGGATCAGTGGCGCCGGCCCAATAGCCGGTCCACGCCCCGGCACTCCATCGCTACATACGACCTCCGCCGGCGACGGCGCGGGCAGGATCTTGCATGGCAATCGACGACCTTCTGGACGAGCACGAACAGGGCGAACGCGTCCGCAACTGGCTGCGCAGCAACGCGCTTACCCTGGTGGGCGGCGTACTGCTGGGCCTGGCCGTGATCTATGGCTGGCGCTGGTGGGGCGAGCACAGGCTCACCCAGAGCCACCAGATGCACGCCACCTACGAACAGGCCATCCGCCAGGCCGAGGCCGGCACTGCGGACGCCGGTGCCGTGCTGGCTGGCCAGCAGGGTGCCTACGCAACCTTGGCCGCGCTGCGCGTGGCCAAGATCCAGGTCGAAGCCGGCAAGGCCGACGAGGCGATCGCCACCCTGCGCGGTGTCGAGGCCGACCCGACCTTGCAGCCGGTGGTCACCCAGCGCCTGGCGCAGTTGCTCATTGCCACCGACAAGGCCGATGAGGCATTGAAGCTGCTGGATGGCCAGACCGACAGCGCCGGGCTCGAACTGCGCGGCGACGCGCTGCTGGCGACCGGCCAGCGCGAGCAGGCGCGCGAGGAATACAACAAGGCGCTGACCGCGCTGGACGTGGCCGCGCCTTCGCGGCGGCGGCTGGAACTGAAGCTGCAGGATGCCGGTGGCCGCGTGTCCGACCCGGCGGAGCCGACCTGACGATGGGACGTACCACGATGATGAAGCGCGCGGCGATCCTGGCCGTCCTGGTGTTGGCCCTGGCCGGTTGCAGCACGATCAAGGGCTGGTTTGGGGGCAAGGATGCGGCGGCCAAGAAGGCGGCCGAGCCGGCCGAACTGGTCGACTTCGAGGCAACCCTGCGCCCGGTGAAGCTGTGGTCGGTCGGCCTGGGCGATGGCGAGCGCCGGATGGGCGCGCGCCAGGGTCCGGCAGTGGCTGACGGTCGTGTGTATGCGGCCGCCTCCGAAGGCGTTGTCCTCGCACTGGACCTGCAGACCGGCAAGGAAGTGTGGAGCCACAAGACCGCCAAGGACGAGCGCCTGCGCCTGTCCGGCGGCCCGGGCACGGGCGACGGCCTGGTGGTGGTGGGCAGCCTGGGCGGCGACGTGATCGCGCTGGATGCGGCCAACGGGACCGAGCGCTGGCGCGCGCAGGTCAGCAGCGAGGTGATCACCGCGCCGGCCGTGGCCCAGGGCCAGGTCTTCGTGCGCAGCAACGATGGCCGCATCACCGCCTTCGACGCGGCCACCGGCGAGCGTCGCTGGTTCTTCGAGTTCGAACTGCCGACCCTGACCGTGCGCGGCAACGCGCCGCTGACCGTCGGCCCGGGCCTGCTGTTCTCCGGCAACGATGACGGCACCCTGGTCGCGCTGACCATGCAGGACGGCCGCCAGATCTGGGAGGTCGCCATTGGCCAGCCGGAAGGCCGCAGCGAGCTGGAGCGCATGGCCGACGTCGACGGCGCGCCGGTGCTGGAAGGCACCACCCTGTATGCCAGCAGCTTCAAGAGCCGCACCGTGGCGATCGACGGGCCGACCGGGCGCGCGCTGTGGCAAAGCGACCATGGCGGCGCCGGCGGCATCGGCGTGACCTCCTCCAGCCTGCTGGTATCGACCGCCGCTGGCAGCGTGTATGCCGTGGACAAGACCAACGGCACCGCAACCTGGTCGCAGCCGGCGCTGGCCCGGCGCTCGCTGACCGGCCCTGCGGTGCACGGCGATTACGCCGTGGTCGGCGACTTCGACGGCTACCTGCACTGGATGCGCCTGGACAATGGCCAGTTCGCCGCGCGCACGCGCGCCGGACGCAAGCCGATCAAGGCGCAGCCGGTAGTGGCCGATGGCATCCTGCTGGTGCAGACGGTGCAAGGCGAGCTCACCGCCTTCCGCCTGGACTGACCGGCGCACAGGCAGGGGAACGCAATGCTGCCGCTGGTCGCACTGGTGGGCCGACCCAACGTCGGCAAGTCCACGCTGTTCAACCTGTTCACCCGCAGCCGCGACGCGCTGGTCCATGACCAGCCCGGGGTCACCCGCGACCGCCACTACGGCGTGTGCCGGCTGGATCCGGACCGCCCGTTCCTGCTGGTGGATACCGGCGGCATTGCTGGCGAGGAGGAAGGCCTGGCCGGTGCCACCGCGCGCCAGGCGCGGGCGGCGGCGGACGAGGCCGACCTGGTGCTGTTCGTGGTCGACGCCCGCGACGGCAGCTCCTCGCTGGACGACGAGATCCTCGCCTGGCTGCGCAAGCTGGCACGGCCCACCGTGCTGGTGATCAACAAGATCGATGGCACCAACGAGGACGCGGTGCGCGCGGAGTTCGCCCGCTACGGCTTCGGCGAGATGCTCACGGTCTCGGCGGCGCACCGCCAGGGCCTGGACGACCTGCACGAGGAGATCCTGCAGCGCCTGCCCGGGGAGGGCAGCGGCGAGGATCCGGACAACGATCCCGAGCGCCTGCGCGTGGCCTTCGTCGGCCGCCCCAACGTGGGCAAGTCGACCCTGGTCAACCGCCTGCTTGGCGAGGAGCGGATGATCGCCTCGGAGGTGCCGGGCACCACCCGCGATTCGATCGCCGCAGACCTGGAACGCGACGGCCGCCTGTACCGGCTGGTCGACACCGCTGGCATCCGCCGCCGCGGCAAGGTCGAGGAGGCGGTGGAGAAGTTCAGCGTGGTCAAGACCATGCAGGCGATCGAGCGCTGCCAGGTCGCCGTGCTGATGCTCGATGCCACCGAGGGCGTGACCGACCAGGACGCCACCGTGCTGGGTGCGGTGCTCGACGCCGGCCGCGCGCTGGTGGTGGCGGTGAACAAGTGGGACGGGCTCAGCGACTACCAGCGCCAGCAGGCCGAGGCGCTGCTCGACCGCAAGCTGGGCTTCGTGCCCTGGGCCGAGGCGGTGCGGATCTCGGCCAAGCACGGCTCGGGCCTGCGTGAACTGTTCCGGGCCGTGCATCGCGCCCACGCCTCGGCCGTCCGCAGCTTCGGGACCAGCGAGGTCAACAAGGCGCTGGAGATGGCGGTGGAGGCCAACCCGCCGCCGTCGGTGCGCGGCCACGCCGCCAAGCTGCGGTATGTGCACCCGGGTGGCGAGAACCCGCCGACCTTCGTCATCCACGGCACCCGGCTCAAGGCGCTCCCGGACTCCTACCGGCGCTACCTGGAGAATTTCTTCCGCAAGCGTTTCAAGCTGGTCGGCACGCCGGTGCGGATGCTGTTCCGCGAGGGTGCCAACCCCTACGAAGGCAAGAAGAACGAGCTGAGCGAGCGCCAGGTCGCGCGCAAGCGGCGGCTGATCCGCCACGTCAAGCGCGGCAAGTGATCGCCGGGCGGGCGATAATCCCGGCATGGACACGTTCGAGATCACGCCGGCCCAGGCGCGCGAGCGCCAGCGTCGGGGCGCGCTGCTGATCGACATCCGCCAGGCGCACGAGCGCGTGTCCGGCCAGGCCGAGGGTGCGCTGGCCATCGAGCGCGCCGCGCTGGAGGCCGAACCGGCCCGCCACCTGCCTGGCGCCGATGCCGAGATCCTGCTGATCTGCCAGTTGGGCCAACGCTCGCTGCTGGCGGCGCAGGCCTTGCGCGCAGCCGGGTATGGGCGGGTGCTGTCAGTGAGCGGCGGCACCTCGCGCTGGGCCGGGGATGGCCTGCCGCTGGTGCGTCCGGCGCTGGAGGCCGACCAGGCCGACTTCCTCGAACGCTACTCGCGCCACCTGCGCCTGCCGCAGGTCGGGATGGAGGGTCAGCGCAGGCTCGAGCGCTCCCGGGTGCTGCTGGTGGGCGCGGGCGGGCTGGGTTCGCCGGCCGCCTTCTACCTGGCGGCCGCCGGCGTGGGCCACCTGCGCCTGGTGGACGACGACGTGGTCGAGCGCAGCAACCTGCAGCGCCAGATCCTGCACACCGAAGCGTCGATCGGCGCGCCCAAGGTCGATTCCGCGCGCGAGCGCCTGGCCGCGCTCAATCCACGGGTGCAGGTGGACACGGTGGCCGAGCGGGTCACCTCGGCCAACGTCGATGCGTTGCTGGACGGCATGGACGTGGTCATGGACGGCTCGGACAACTTCCCGTTGCGCTACCTGCTCAACGACGCCTGCGTGAAGCTGGCCAAGCCGCTGGTCTACGGCGCGGTGCAACGCTTCGAGGGCCAGGTCAGCGTGTTCGACGCCGGCCGCCAGCGCGGAATCTGCCCCTGCTACCGCTGCCTGTTCCCGGAGCCGCCGCCGCCGCAGTTCGCCCCCAACTGTTCCGATGCGGGAGTCCTGGGCCTGTTGCCGGGCATCGTCGGCCTGCTGCAGGCCAACGAGGTGGTCAAGCTGCTGCTGGACATCGGCCAGCCGCTGGCCGGGCGCCTGTTGCGGTTCGACGCCCTGGCCATGCACTTCCGCGAGACCGGGCTTGCACCGGACCCGGATTGCCCGCTGTGCGCACCCGGCCGCCCGTTCCCCGGCTACATCGATTACGTGCGCTTCTGCGCGGCCGGCTGAGCGGGCCGGCGCGCGCGTCGCTGCACGGTGCGTGCGCCGGCATGCGGCGCCAACGCCGTCGGCCACATGCACGAGTCCTTCGTGCTATCTCGGCACCGCCGAATCGGGGACAATGCATCGGTCCCGTGCCCGCTACCCAAGCATTCCGATGACCGCCCGCATCCTCGATGGCCGCCGCGTCGCAGACGCCCTGCTCGATCAACTCAAGGCCCGGGTCGATGCCCGGGTCGCCGCCGGGCGCCCGCGTCCGGGGCTGGCCGTGGTGCTGGTGGGCGAGGATCCGGCCTCGGCGGTGTACGTGCGCAACAAGCGCCTGGCTGCGGAGAAGGTCGGCATCGAAGCCTTCGATTACGACCTGCCGGCGGGAACCGCCGAAGCCGACATCCTCGACCTGATCGACCGGCTCAACGCCGACCCCAGGATCCACGGCATCCTGGTGCAGTTGCCGTTGCCGGGCATCCCCGATGCGTCCGGGCTGATCCAGCGGATCGACCCGCGCAAGGACGTGGACGGCTTCCACCCGGAGAACGTGGGGCGCCTGGTGCTGCGCCAGTTCGGCCTGCGTCCGTGCACGCCGCGCGGGGTGACCACCCTGCTGGCGCACACCGACCGCCCGGTGCGCGGGCGCAACGCCACCATCGTCGGGGTGAGCAACCATGTCGGCCGGCCGATGGCGCTGGAACTGCTGATCGCCGGCTGCACCGTGACCTGCTGCCACAAGTTCACCCCGGCCGAGGTGCTCGAAGCGCGCGTGCGCGACGCCGACATCCTGGTGGTGGCGGTGGGGCGGCCGGGCATCGTGCCGGGCGAGTGGGTCAAGCCGGGCGCGGTGGTGGTGGATGTGGGCATCAACCGCACCGAGGACGGGCGGCTGGTGGGCGATGTGGGCTACGAAGCCGCTGCGCAACGCGCCAGCTGGATCACCCCGGTGCCCGGTGGGGTCGGCCCGATGACCGTGGCCACCCTGATGCAGAACACGCTGGAGGCGGCCGAGGCCCTGGAGGCCGGCTGAGCGGCACCGGGCAGGCGTGAGCGCCCCGAACCCGGGTATAATGGCGCGCTTCCCCACCTCCGGGTATGCCGATGCTGCGCATCCAGGCCGAAGCACTCACCTACGACGACGTCTCGCTCGTCCCCGCCCATTCCACCGTGCTGCCGCGGGACGTGTCCCTGGCGACCCGGTTCACCCGCGACCTGCGCATCAACCTGCCGATCGTCTCGGCGGCGATGGACACCGTCACCGAGGCCCGCCTCGCCGTGGCGTTGGCGCAGCTGGGCGGCATCGGCATCATGCACAAGAACATGAGCGCCGAGCAGCAGGCGGCCGAGGTGGCCAAGGTCAAGAAGTTCGAGTCCGGCGTCATCCGCGACCCGATCACCGTGCGCCCGGACACCACGATCCGCGAGGTGCTGGCGCTGACCCGTGCGCGCAACATCTCCGGCGTGCCGGTGGTGGACGAGGCTGGCCAGCTCAGCGGCATCGTCACCCGCCGCGACATGCGCTTCGAGACCGAGTTGGACGATCCGGTCCGGCACATCATGACCAAGAAGGACCGGCTGGTGACGGTGGGCGAGGGCGCCAGCGACGAGGAGGTGCTGCGCCTGCTGCACAAGCACCGGATCGAGAAGGTGCTGGTGGTCAACGGCGACTACGCGCTGCGTGGCCTGATCACGGTCAAGGACATCCAGAAGAAGACCGACAACCCCAACGCCGCCAAGGACAATGCATCGCAGTTGCTGGTCGGCGCCGCAGTGGGCGTGGCCGGCGACACCGAGCAGCGCGTCGAGGCGCTGGTGGCCGCCGGCGTGGACGTGGTGGTGGTCGACACCGCGCACGGCCATTCGCAGGCGGTGGTGGACCGCGTGGCCTGGGTCAAGAAGAATTTCCCGCATGTGCAGGTGGTGGGCGGCAACATCGTCACCGGCGACGCCGCGCTGGCCCTGTACGACGTCGGTGCCGACGCGGTGAAGGTCGGCGTGGGCCCGGGCTCGATCTGCACCACCCGCGTGGTCGCAGGCGTGGGCGTGCCCCAGATCACGGCGATCGACATGGTGGCCGAGGCACTGCAGGAGCGTATCCCGCTGATTGCCGATGGCGGCGTGCGCTATTCCGGCGACATCGGCAAGGCCATCGCCGCCGGTGCCTCCACGGTGATGATCGGCGGGTTGTTCGCCGGCACCGACGAATCGCCCGGCGAGGTGGAGCTGTTCCAGGGCCGCACCTACAAGAGCTACCGCGGCATGGGCAGCCTGGGTGCGATGGAGAAGGGCTCCAAGGACCGCTATTTCCAGGACGCCTCCGACGCCGACAAGCTGGTGCCGGAAGGCATCGAGGGCAGGGTTCCGGTGCGTGGCCCGCTGGCCGGCGTGGTCCACCAGCTGATCGGCGGCCTGCGCGCGACCATGGGCTACGTGGGCTGTGCGGACATCGAGCAGATGCGCAGCAAGCCGAAGTTCGTGGTGATCACCGGCGCAGGCCAACGCGAGAGCCACGTCCACGACGTGCAGATCACCAAGGAACCGCCGAACTACCGGATGGGCTGAGGCCCGCGCGCGACTGCGTGACCGGGGATGGGTGGTTCCACAAGGCTGGGAACAGAGCGAACGACATGGCGGGCAATAGCGAATCAGTGGACGGCAACCCTGCGTCCCGGCTGCACGACGACAAGATCCTGATCCTCGATTTCGGTGCGCAGTACACCCAGCTGATCGCCCGCAGGATCCGCGAGCTCGGCGTCTACTGCGAGATCTGGGCCTGGGACCACGACCCGGCCGACATCGCCGCCTTCGCGCCCAAGGGCATCATCCTGTCCGGCGGCCCCGAATCGACCACGGTCGAGGGCTCGCCGCGTGCGCCGCAGGAGGTGTTCGACGCCGGCCTGCCGCTCCTGGGCATCTGCTACGGCATGCAGACCATGGCCAGGCAGCTTGGCGGCGAAACCGAAGCGGCCGACCAGCGCGAGTTCGGGCATGCGGCGGTGGCACTGGTGGCCGCCGACCGGCTGTTCGACGGGCTCAAGGACCACCCGGGTGCACCGCCGCGGCTGGACGTGTGGATGAGCCACGGCGACCACGTGTCGGTCGCGCCGCCGGGCTTCACCGTCACCGCCCGCACCGACCGCATCCCGGTTGCCGCCTTCGCCGACGATGCGCGCCGCTGGTATGGCGTGCAGTTCCATCCGGAAGTCACCCACACCAAGCAGGGCCAGGCGCTGCTGCGGCGTTTCGTGGTCGATATCTGCGGCTGCCGCACGCTGTGGACGCCCGCGCAGATCATCGAGGACCAGGTCGCGCGGGTGCGTGCGCTGGTCGGCCAGGACGAGGTGATCCTGGGGCTGTCCGGTGGCGTGGATTCCTCGGTGGTGGCAGCGCTGCTGCACAAGGCCATCGGCGACCAGCTCACCTGCGTGTTCGTCGATACCGGCCTGCTGCGCTGGCAGGAGGGCGACCAGGTGATGGCCACCTTTGCCGGCGCTTCGGACACGCATGGCCTGGGCGTGAAAGTGGTCCGGGTCGATGCCGCGGCGCGCTACTTCAAGGCACTGCAGGGCGTCACCGACCCGGAAGCCAAGCGCAAGATCATCGGCAACCTGTTCGTGGAGATCTTCGAGGAAGAATCGGCCAGGTTGACCAATGCGCGCTGGCTGGCCCAGGGCACCATCTATCCGGACGTGATCGAGTCGGCCGGCAGCAAGACCGGCAAGGCCCACGTCATCAAGAGCCACCACAATGTCGGCGGCCTGCCCGAGCACATGAAGCTGGGCCTGATCGAGCCGCTGCGCGAGCTGTTCAAGGATGAGGTGCGTCGCCTCGGCGTCGAGCTCGGCCTGCCGCGCGAGATGGTCTACCGCCATCCGTTCCCGGGTCCGGGCCTGGGCGTGCGCATCCTGGGCGAGGTCAAGGCCGAGTACGCCGAGCTGCTGGCCCGTGCCGACGCCATCTTCATCGACGAACTGCGCAAGGCCGACCTGTACGACAAGACCTCGCAGGCCTTCGCCGTGTTCCTGCCGGTCAAGTCGGTAGGCGTGGTCGGCGATGCGCGTGCCTACGAGTGGGTGATCGCGCTGCGCGCGGTGGAGACGGTGGACTTCATGACCGCGCACTGGGCACACCTGCCGTACGACTTCCTGGGCAAGGTATCCAGCCGCATCATCAACGAAGTGCGCGGCGTATCGCGCGTGGTCTACGACATCAGCGGCAAGCCGCCAGCCACGATCGAGTGGGAGTGACGGGCACTGGCTGGCAATGTCTAGCAACGGCAGGCATTTCGGCTGAGGGTAAAAGAACTTTCCGCTAAGCGATAGACTGTATGTAAACACAGTATTGCAAGGACGCGGAACATGCCTCATGTGGCGGCCAGGACGGCCAGCCGGGATCGGGATACTGGTCGTTACCAGAGCCACCGACCCGAGCAAACCCTTCTCTATCAGATCGTTGACGAGTATTACCCGGCATTCGCTGCGCTTATGGCAGAGCAGGGAAAGGAATTGCCGGGCTATGTGCAACGGGAATTTGAAGAATTTCTCCAATGCGGGCGGCTGGAGCATGGCTTTCTACGGGTTCGCTGCGAGTCTTGCCACGCCGAGCACCTGGTCGCTTTCAGCTGTAAGCGTCGCGGTTTCTGCCCGAGCTGTGGGGCGCGGCGGATGGCCGAAAGTGCCGCCTTGCTGGTTGATGAAGTACTGCCTGAACAACCCATGCGTCAGTGGGTGTTGAGCTTCCCGTTTCAGCTGCGTTTCCTGTTTGCCAGCCGGCCCGAGATCATGGGGTGGGTGCTGGGCATCGTTTACCGCGTCATTGCCACGCACCTGGTCAAGAAAGCGGGCCATACCCACCAAGTGGCCAAGACGGGCGCGGTCACCCTGATCCAGCGTTTTGGATCGGCGCTCAATCTGAATGTTCACTTCCACATGCTGTTTCTCGACGGTGTGTATGTCGAGCAATCCCACGGCTCAGCGCGTTTCCGCTGGGTCAAGGCGCCGACCAGCCCAGAGCTCACCCAGCTGACGCACACCATCGCCCACCGGGTGGGTCGCTATCTGGAACGGCAAGGCCTGCTGGAACGGGATGTCGAAAACAGCTATCTGGCCTCGGATGCGGTGGATGACGACCCGATGACACCCCTGCTGGGGCACTCGATCACTTACCGTATCGCTGTCGGTTCACAGGCGGGGCGAAAGGTGTTCACTTTGCAAACTCTGCCGACCAGTGGTGATCCGTTCGGTGACGGGATTGGCAAGGTAGCCGGGTCCAGCCTGCACGCCGGCGTGGCGGCCAGGGCCGATGAACGCAAGAAGCTCGAACGGCTGTGCCGGTACATCAGCCGCCCGGCGGTATCCGAGAAGCGGCTGTCGTTAACACGAGGCGGCAACGTGCGCTACCAGCTCAAGACGCCGTACCGGGACGGCACCACGCACGTCATTTTCGAACCATTGGATTTCATTGCAAGGCTGGCCGCCCTGGTACCGAAGCCCAGAGTCAACCTAACCCGCTTCCACGGGGTGTTCGCACCCAACAGTCGGCACCGGGCGTTGGTCACGCCGGCAAAACGGGGCAGGGGCAACAAGGTCAGGGTGGCTGATGAACCGGCAACACCAGCACAACGGCGAGCGTCGATGACATGGGCGCAACGGCTCAAGCGTGTTTTCAATATCGACATCGAGACCTGCAGCGGCTGCGGCGGCGCCATGAAAGTCATCGCCTGCATTGAAGACCCTATAGTGATCAAGCAGATCCTTGATCACCTGAAGCACAAAGCCGAAACCAGCGGGACCAGGGCGTTACCCGAAAGCCGGGCGCCACCGGCTGAGCTGCTCCTGGGTCTGTTTGACTGACGAGCCTGAAGGCCAACGATACCAATCAAAATGCTGCGTTCACAGCGCCGCGGCAGGGATCCGCCGTGCTGGTTGTCGGAAAAGGAGCCGCTAGTGGGAAAGAGGAGGGTAAATTTTCAGCGTTGCTGGCTCCCCGTCAGCCGGATTGGGTTGCATCGCAGGGGTGTCGAAAGAGTCAACTGCGGTCCAAAGCTGTTGGACTTGGGTGAAAAGGGCGTTTATTCTTCCTATACGTTGTCGGCAGCGGGCCAAAAAGGAATACGTCCATGCCCATCGAGGTGAAACCGGCTGTGAGCGCGGGTTCAAGCATATAGCCCGACAGGCGCGTATCCTTGCCGATCACGACACGATGGCGGTGGTCACCGCGACGAAAGACACGGCCAGCCGCCATGCCGACGCGCAAGGCGGTTTCCGCCGTCATCGCGCCTTCGTTGGCTTTGCCACGAATACCGTCTGTGCCGAAATATTTGCGCACCATAAGGTCGATTATCCTGTCGTCGGGTCGCCCTCAAAGGGGACATGCCTGCTGAACCGCGAATATAGAGAAATATCCCGAATGTGCAGTTAACGAATTCTTGCGGTTTCTTTCAGCGCCGCCAATACCGCCAGCCCGTCGCGCAAGGGGCGCGGCTCGTGTGTGCGGATGAAGTCAGCTCCACCTGCGGCGGCGGCAAGCTCTGCAGCGAGTGTCGCGGCCCCGACATCCCCCGGACCACGGCCTGTGAGCGCGCGCAGAAAGGATTTGCGCGAAACAGACAGAAGCACCGGCAAATCGAAGCGCAGCCGCAATTCATCGAACCGCGCCAGCACCGAGAGCGAGGTTTCGGGAGCAGCCCCCAGAAAAAACCCCATGCCGGGATCAAGGACAAGGCGGTTGCGTTTGATACCGGCACCCGTCAGCGCCGCGATGCGCGCGTCAAAGAACGCCGCAATGTGATCCATGATGTCGCCAGCGGGTGCCTCGCGCCGATCTGCCTGCCCGTCTTGCACCGAATGCATAACGACGAGTTTGGCAGATGATTTCGCCAATTGCGGATAGAACGCAGCGTCTGGAAAACCGCGAATATCATTGAGATAGGCCACACCACGCGACAAGGCATAGGCTTGCGTCGCGGGTTGATAACTGTCGAGCGAGACGGGAATGCCATCTGCCTTGAGCGCGTCCAGCACCGGCGCGATACGCGCGATTTCTGTGTCGGACGAAACAGGCGCGGCGTCGGGATTGCTGGATGCCGGACCGAGGTCGATCACATCTGCCCCCTCGGCCATCAGCTTACGCGCCTGCGCAATGGCTGCGTCTGGCGCCAGATACCGGCCTCCATCGGAGAAACTGTCCGAGGTTATGTTGACGATGCCGAAAATGATGAGCGATTTATTCATGGGGGCTTCTATAATAATAATAATCGAGCATGAGTCTCATACGGATGCTCGGGTCGAAAGGGAATCCCCAGGCGAGTAACCTGTTTGCGGTGATCCATTAGCTGCAGGAGCAGAAGAGCATACATCTGGAAGCAAAGCCAGGAAAGCGGCCTATGGAGCTGTGCGGCAGCGCTCAGTAGGCAATTTTTCAAAATATTGTTAAGCCTTTTCTGAGCATGGTATTTTTCATGGTATTACCAATTAGCAGGAAAATAAGCCATTGAATATAAAAGATAAAAATGTCTTGTTTACAATAGAGTGGGAGTGAGACTTCTCGAGATCCGACGGTTTCCATGGATTGATTCGGAGCGGGTATGGCTGGGAAGTTAGATTCCAGTGAGTCGCGAATAGCTGTTCTGGTGGACTGCGACAATGTGCAGCCAGCCATCCTTGATCATGCGCTGCATTTCGTCGCCCAGTTCGGGCGAGTGGTGTCGCGGCGCGGGTACGGCAACAGTGGCACGTTGAGTGGAGGTCGCTGGCAAGAGAAGTTGACCGGGCTCGCGTTCACTCCCTGCCTGCAGTATCAGTACGCGAGTGGCAAGAACACAGCCGATATAGCCCTTGCGCTGGATGCCATGGAGCTGCTGTTCGATGAGATCGTCGATACTTTCTGCATTGTCACCAGCGATTCCGATTTCGCACACCTGAGTCGGAAATTGCGGGAGCGTGGGGCTCTGGTCTGCATCGTTGGAGAGGCCAAGACGCCTTCAGCATTGCGTAATGCCAGCGACCATTTTTCCGAGTGGGAACCGGCTGCGGATGGTGCGCCCGGCGAGGTGGCGAAATCTGCCGATAGCGAAACAGCAAACGGAAGGTCCGCCGATTCCTTGCGCTCGATGGTCAAGCAACGGCCAATGCTCGTGGTCAGGGCGGTAGCCATGCTTGCCGGTGATACGCCCGAGGGGAAGGTCGATCTGGGTGCGCTCGGCAACTACATCCGGCGTACCGACCCATCCTTCACGCCGAAGGCATACGGGCACTCCGGCATGCTTGACATGCTGCGCACCTATGACCTGTTGACGCTTCATCAGGAGGTTGGGGGTCATTGGGCGGTCACGCTGAATCAGGAAAGGATCGGGCAGATGTCGGTGAATCCGCTCACTGGCAAGCCTTCCTTGGCATGAAATGACTTTCTGACTCAGCTAGCCGATCACCCATCGAGGCGCGGGTGCGACGGGGGATTCGTCGTGGATGCCAGAGCGATCGCGCGGCCGCGTCCATGGAAGGTTCGGATCTCGTTGCATTGCCCGTGCGGCGTCCCGCGATTACTCGGCTGGGGGAGGAACGGCAGTGCGGCGGCTATCCGCAACCCCATGGGCTTGTGCCAAACTTGCGCGCACTTGGTTGAATCCCGAGCGAGGCTTATTCATGCGTTCCAGCCCTTTCGGCCGTACCGGCCGCAATGTCAGCCAGATCGGTTTCGGCGCCTGGGCGATCGGTGCCGCGTGGGGCGCGGTGGATGATTCGGAATCGGTGGCCGCGCTGCACGCCGCGCTGGATGCCGGCCTGGATTTCATCGACACCGCCGATGTGTATGGCGATGGCCATTCCGAGCGCCTGATCGCGCGCGTGCTCAAGGAGCGTGGCGGCCCGCGCCCGTTCGTGGCGACCAAGGCCGGCCGCCGGCTGCCGCAGCAGACCGTGGACGGCTACAGCGCGCAGAACCTGGAAGACTGGATCGACCGCAGCCTGCGCAACCTGGAGGTCGAGCAACTGGACCTGCTCCAGTTGCACTGCCCGCCGACCGACGCCTACTACCACCCGGAGGTGTTCGAGCGGATGGAACGGCTGGTCGAGCGCGGCAAGGTGGCCCATTACGGCGTCAGCGTCGAGCGGGTGGAGGAAGCGCTCAAGGCGATCGAATATCCGGCCGTGGCCAGCGTCCAGATCATCTTCAACATGTTCCGGCTGCGCCCGGCCGAGCTGTTCTTCGAGCAGGCCCGGCGCCGGCAGGTCGCGGTGATCGCACGGGTGCCGCTGGCCAGCGGCCTGCTCAGCGGCAAGTTCGGTCCCGATACCCGCTTCCAGGCCGACGACCACCGCCAGTTCAACCGCAAGGGCGAGGCCTTCGACGTGGGCGAGACCTTCTCCGGCGTGCCATACGAAGTTGGCCTGGAAGCGGTGGAGGCGCTGCGCCCGCTGGTCCCCCAGGGTGCCACCCTGGCCCAGCTGGCACTGCGCTGGATCCTCATGCACGAGGCCGTCACCGTGGTCATCCCGGGCGCGCGCACTCCGCAGCAGGCGCTGGCCAACATCGGCGCCGCGCAGTTGCCGGCGCTGCCGGAATCGACCATGGCCGCAGCGGCCGAGGTCTATGCGCGCCTGATCCGCCCGCACGTCCACCAGCGCTGGTGAGCGCGCCTCCGCGCCGGTGGCCGGCGCGGTATCGTTGGCCGGCGCAATATCCGCCGGGAGACGGGCCATGACGATCGCCTTGAGGTGCCGCTGCGGCCAGGTGCAGGGCCGGATCGACCCGGCCGGGATCCACGCCCGGGCCACCTGCTACTGCCGGGACTGCCGCGCCTACGCCCGATACCTTGCCCGGCCCGGCCTGCTGGATGCGGCCGGCGGCACCGATGTCGTTGCGATGGCTCCCGGTGCACTGCACATCGACGCGGGGGTGGACCAGCTCGCCTGCATGTCGCTGGGACCGCGGGGATTGCTGCGCTGGTACGCCGGCTGCTGTCGCACTCCTCTGGCCAGCATGTCGCGCAATGCGCGGATGTACTACGCCAGTGTGCCGGTGGCCTGCCTGGATGCGCCGGCGCAGGCGCTGGACGCCACTCTCGGGCCGCCGGGGCGGATCGTGTTCGCGCCGGACTCGGCAACCGCGCCGGTGAGGGCCACGCGGCTGCGCCTGCCCGGGGTGGTGGCAAGGATCGGGTTGCATGCGCTGGTCGCACGGCTGCGCGGCCGTTGCGTTGGCGCCCCGTTCTTCGATCCGGACGGTCGGCCGTCGCGCGCGCCGGAGGTGCCGTCCATGCAGCAGCGTGCACAGCTCGAACGCGACCCCGACGCCGCCCGATAGTGCGCATGTGGTGGGCGTGACCCGGCCGACGCGGCGGGGCCAACTGAACGTTGCGTTGCACCTCCTCGGCGGCCGTGGGCGCCGCTGGCTAGAATGAAGGCTGTTTCGACGCAGTGAGATTCCCACGACATGAGCGATTCCACGTGCCCGCAGTGCAGCCAGGCCAACGTCTATCCCGACGGCGCCGTGCAGGTGTGCGCCGATTGCGGCCATGAATGGACCGGCCAGGAGGCGGCCCAGGGCGCGGCCGAGGCGGTGGTGCGGGACAGCAACGGCAACCCGCTGGCTGCCGGCGACACCGTGGTGGTGATCAAGGACCTGAAGGTCAAGGGCTCCTCGATTCCGCTCAAGCAAGGCTCGGTGATCCGCAACATCCGCCTGGTCGATGGTGACCCGGAGAACATCGAAGGCAACTCGGACAAGATCAAGGGGCTGGTGCTCAAGACCCAGTTCCTGCGCAAGGCGTGAGCGCGCGGCGGGTCGGCACAGGCCCGGCCCGGAGCCACGGCTGACGCCGGAGGAAGCGGAATGGCGACCGGATGGGCAGGCGACGACGCGGTCCACGAGCAGATCGACGCCACGGTGAAGGATGCGGTGGAGCGGGCGCGGCGACAGCTGCCGGCCGGCCCGGGACGCGAGCGCTGCGAGGAGTGCGATGCGCCGATCCCGGCTGCGCGCCGGCGTGCGGTGCCGGGGGTGTGCCTGTGCGTGGACTGCCAGGCAGCGCGCGACGAGCAAGCCTCCTTCAGCGGCTACAACCGCCGCGGCAGCAAGGACAGCCAACTGCGCTGATCGCGCGGCCTCAGCGTGGCGGCTCTGCGCTCGCGGTTTCGCCGGCGGGCGCGGCGGCCAGCCACGGCGAAGGCACGCCCGGCCCGCGCCAGCGGCGCACCGCACGCTGGAAGAACAGGCTGTTGGGCACCTGCAGCACGCTGCTTTCGCCTTCCGCGCCGGTGTCGATTTCCTGCAGGGTGGTGTAGATCAGGTTCAGGTCCAGGACCCGGCCCTTCAGGCCGGGCTTCTCGCCGTTTTCCAGGATCTCGATATGGTCGTGGCGGCGGAACGGCCGGGTGGTGAAGATCAGCACCGAGCAGAAGATGTTGGACAACACGCTCCAGGCCGCGAAAAACGCCACCGCGCCCACTGCAGCGAAGCTGGTGAACGCGGTCCACAGCACGGTGCCGGACACGCCCAGCCGCTCCAGTACCAGCAAGGTGGCCGCCATCGCGACCAGGGTGGCCGATACCCTGCGCAGCACCGTTGCCATTTCCGGCGGCAGGCCGCGCCGCAGCACCAGCCGTCGCACCAGGCCGCGTACCAGGCGCTGCAGCAGCCACGCGGCCAGCAGCACCAGCAGGATCTGGCCGATCGGCAGCACCGTGTCCAGCCAGCCCTGCATCCATCCGGGCACCTGCCAGCTCATGCGCGCATCCGATCGGTGGCGGTGGTGACGCGGGCCTGGATGAACCCTGGCGCTGGCCGGCCGGCCATGGCCGCCGTGCGGGCCGTCGCGGTCATTGCGCCGCCTCCGGCGCCGCCTGCCCGGATGCGACCACCCGGATGCTCACCGCATCCACGCTCACCGTTTCCCCCGCGCGGATCTTGCGCGTCTTGCGCAGTTCCGGCGCGCCGTCCACGTGCACGCACCCGCTGGCGACCAGCGCCTTGCCGGCGCCACCGCTGTCGCACAAGCCGGCCAGCTTGAGCAGTTGGTTGAGTTCCACGTAATCGCGGTCGAGCTCGAATTCCATGTCGTCCATTGCAGGTCTCGGTGGGACGGCCTGGCCGGCGCTCACGCGGGCGCCGGCTTGCGGCAGGGGAGTATGCAACAGTGCGATGCAGCATGGCCCGGCACTGCCGGGCCGCTGCGCTTCAATGGCTGGATTCGGCCAGGTCGCCCAGCGCGCCGCGGGAGGGGGCGACCGCGGCGGCGGCGGCGGCGGTGATGGTGGCATCGGCGCTGGTGGATGCGATGGGCGATGCCAGGGCGCCATCGGGGCCGTTGCCCACGCGGTTGAGCACCACGATGCTGATCCGGCGGTTGATCGGTGCGCGCGGCTCGTGCTGGTCGAACGGGATCGAGGCGGCCAGCCCCACCACCCGCGCAATCCGTTCCTCGCCCAGCCCACCCTCCAGCAGGGCACGACGCGCGGCATTGGCGCGGTCGCTGGACAGCTCCCAGTTGCCGTAGCCGTGCGGGCCCTGGAACGGGGTCTCGTCGGTATGCCCGGCCAGGGCGATGCGGTGCGGCGAGTCGGCCAGCAGCAGGCCCAGCTCGTGCATCAGCTCGATGGTGTAATCCTTCATCCGCGAGCTGCCCAGGTCGAACATCGGCCGGCTCAGGCGGTCCACGATCTGGATGCGCAAGCCTTCGGGCGCCAGATCGATCAGCAACTGGTCCTTGAACGGCGCCAGCGCCTGGCTGTTTTCGATGGCCGCCTCCAGCTCGTGGCGCAGTTCGTCCAGCTGGCGCCGGTCCTCGATCCGCGCGTCGGCCGCGATCAGCGTGTCGGTCACCGGCGCACGGGCCTGGCGTGCGCGTTGGGGGTCACCCGGGCGCGGGCCGATGCCGCCGGGCACCGACAGCGCGCTGGTGGTCGGGATCAGCCGGTCGGAGGCTCCGCCCGGCCCGGTGGAGCCGCTGCCCGGGATTGCCGCCAGGCCTTCGACCACGCTGGGGTTGTTGAAATACTCCGATACCGCCGCCTTCTGTTCCTTGCTGGCCACGCCCACCAGCCACATCACCAGGAAGAAGGCCATCATCGCGGTGACGAAATCGGCGTAGGCCACCTTCCAGGCGCCGCCATGGTGGCCGCCTGCGACCTTCCTGACCCGGCGGACGATGATCGGCGCAGGCTTGTCCATGGCTCAGCGGTTGCCGCGCAGGTGGGTTTCCAGGTCGGCGAAGGCCGGGCGCACGTCGGTGAACAGCAGCTTGCGCGCGAACTCCACCGCCACCGCCGGCGGGTAGCCGCGCAGGCTGGAGACCAGCGCCATCTTGATGACCTCGAACGCCTTGCCTTCCGCGTGCACCCGGTGCTGCATCGAAGCGGCCAACGGGCCGACGAAGCCGTAGCCCAGCAGGATACCGAGGAAGGTGCCGACCAGCGCGCCGGCCACGTGCATGCCGATCTCGCTTGGCTCACCGTCGATGGCGCCCATGGTGATGACGATGCCAAGCACCGCGGCCACGATGCCGAAGCCGGGCAGGGAGTCGGCCAGCACCTGCAGCGCATGGGCCGGCTCGGCCGCCTCCTGGTGGTGGGTCTCGACCTCGATCTCGAGCAGTTGCTCCAGCTCGTGCGGTTCGATGTTGCCGCTGACCATCAGCCGCAGGCAGTCGGTGGTGAACTCGATCAGGTGATGGTCGGCCAGCAACTTCGGATAGCGCGTAAAGATGGTCGAGGAGCCCGGGTCATCGGCGTCCTTCTCGATCCCGATCAACCCTTCCTTGCGCGCCTTGATCAGGATGTCGTAGACCATCGACAGGATGTCCACGTAGTCCTCGCGCTTGTAGCGTGCGCCGCGGAACAGGTCGGGCACGCCGCGCATCACCGCCTTGACCACCTTGGCCGGGTTGGCGGCCAGGAACGCGCCGGTGGCGGCGCCGCCGATGATCAGCAACTCGTAGGGCTGCCACAGCGCGCCGAGCTTGCCGTGGGCCATGACGTAACCGCCGGCCACACTGAGTACGACGACGACGAAGCCGATCAGGATGAGCATGGGGATGGGTTGCCCGGAGTCATTCCGCTATCGGCACGCCGCGGCGGAAATTGAGCCCGCCCGCTCCCGCAGGTGCACCGGGCGGGTGTATCCTGCGCCGCCGCCGCGTCCGGCGGTCCCTCATCCCCAAGGAATCGTCCGCATGATCCAGCGTTTCGAAGTCGGCCCGCGCATGTCCGAGCTTGCCGTCCACAACGGCGTGGCCTATCTCGCCGGCCAGGTGCCCGAAGACACCTCGCAGGACATCGTCGGCCAGACCCGCCAGGTGCTGGCGGCGATCGATGCATTGCTGGCCCAGGCCGGTTCGGACAAGTCCCGGATCCTGCGCGCCGAGATCTTCCTGGCCGACATGGCCGATTTCGACGGCATGAACCAGGCCTGGGAAGCCTGGGTGGTGCCCGGGCACACGCCGGCACGCGCCACCGCACAGGCCAGGCTGGTCAAGCCGGAGTGGAAGGTCGAGATCGTGGTGACCGCGGCGGCGTAAGCCACCCGGCGCCGGGCTGCGCTCAGCCGCCGCTGGCCAGCAGCTGGCGCGCGGCCGCACGCCCGGCCCGCAGTCCGCTGGCCATGCTGGCCGTCAGCAGGTAGCCGCCGGTGGGCGCCTCCCAGTCCAGCATCTCGCCGGCAAACCAGGTGCGGGGCAGGGCACGGGCCATCAGGTCGTCGTCCAGCGCCTCCAGGCGCACGCCGCCGCCACTGCTGATCGCCTCGACGATGGGGCGCGGCCGTTGCAGGACCAGCGGCAGCCGCTTGAGTGCGACGGCCACCTTGCCCATGTCGACCAGTGCCTCGGCGTCCAGCACCTCGCGCAGCAGCGCGGCCCTGACTCCGTCCACGTTGGCCTGGCGGCGCAAGTGCTCGCTCAGGCTGCGCCCGTTGCGCGGGCGGGCCAGATCGCGCTGCAGGCGCTCCGGGGTGCGGCCCGGTACCAGGTCCAGCCACAGCAGGGCGTGGCCGTCACGTGCGATGGCCTCGCGCAGTGGCACCGACAGCGCATAGATCAGGCTGCCTTCCAGGCCGGTGGCGGTGATCACGCATTCGCCCTGCAGCGCATGCCCGGTGCCCCCGGCATCACGCCAGTGGGCAACCACCGGCTTGAGCGGTGCGCCCGCATGGCGCTGGGCAAGGTGCGTGCTCCAGCCCACGTCGAAGCCGCAGTTGCCCGGAACCAGCGGTGCCACCCCGATGCCGCGCGCGGCCACGGCATCGGTCCAGGCGCCATCCGAGCCCAGTTGCGGCCAACTGCCGCCGCCAAGCGCCAGCACGCATGCGGCCGCGCGCACGCGGCGCTCGCCGTCGGGCGTGGCCATGCGCAGCGCGCCGTCGCCATCCCAGCCGGTCCAGCGGTGGTGTACATGGAAGCGCACGCCCTGGTCCTTGAGCCGGCGTACCCAGCCGCGCAGCAATGGCGCGGCCTTGCGGTCCAGCGGAAATACCCGTCGCGAGCTGCCGATGTAGGTGTCCACACCCAGCCCGCGTGCCCATGCACGCAACTCGTCGGGGCCGAAGTCGCGCAGCCATGCCGCAACCGGCTCGGCGCGGGGCCCGTAACGCAGCGCGAAGCCGGGCATCGGCTCGGCATGGGTGAGGTTGAGTCCGCCCTTGCCGGCGATCAGGAACTTGCGCCCGACCGAACCCTTGGCCTCGAACAGGTCCACTTCCACACCGGCTGCGCGTGCGGCCTCGGCCGCCATCAGCCCGGCCGGGCCACCACCGACCACCGCCAGGCCGGGTAGCTGGAGGGCAGGGGACATGGCGGCCATGTCAGTCGAGTCAGTGGGCATGTCAGTCGGGACGCACGTCCAGCAGCTCCACGTCGAACACCAGCGAGGCATGCGGTGGAATCACCCCGCCGGCGCCGCGACGCCCGTAGGCCAGCCCGGACGGCACCAGAAGCGTGCGCCGGCCGCCGACATGCATGCCCAGCACACCGTCATCCCAGCCGCGGATCACCTGGCCGGCGCCGAGCACGAAGGTGAAGGGTTCGCCGCGGTCGCGGGAGCTGTCGAACTGCTCGCCACGCTTTGCGGGCGCGCGCTCGTCGTAGAGCCAGCCGGTGTAGTGCACGGTGACCCGGCTGCGGACCGTGGCCACCGGGCCGTCCGGATCGCCCGGGTGCACCTCCACCAGTTCCAGTGCCGCCACGCTGCCGCCCGGCGGCGGGCCCGGATCGGCCTGGCAGGCGCTGAGCGCGCACAGTGCGAAGGCCAGCAGGGAGGCGAGGGTGCGGAGCTTGCGATGCATGGCACGGGACGTCGTTGGCGCGGGGCGCAAGGTTAACCCATGCCCGGACGCGGGCTATGATGCGGCGATGGCCAAGCGTCTGTTCGACCTGCGCAACGTACCCGACGACGAAGCCGACGAGGTGCGTGCGCTGCTCACCGCCCACGCGCTGGACTGGTACGAGACCAGCCCGGGGCCGTGGGGGATATCGGCCGCCGGCCTGTGGCTGCGCGACAACGACGACTACCCGCGCGCACGCCACCTGCTGGACGAGTACCAGCAGCAGCGCCGCGAACAGGCGCAGGCAGCCGGTGACCAGACCAGCTTCCAGGACCTGCTGCGGCAGCGGCCATGGTTCGTGCTGTCGCGGCTGGCGGCCATCCTGGCCCTGATCGTGCTGACCCTGGTGCTGCCCTGGCTGCTGCTGCGTTGACGCCCTGCAACCGCGGGCGCGGCCCGGCGGCTCGTACAATGTGCGCATGATCCTCAACGCCGCCGCCTACCATTTCGTGGAAATCGCCGACCCGCCCGCGCTGGCCGACTGGCTGCGGCAGCGTGCCGTTGCGGCCGGACTGCTTGGCACGGTGCTGGTGGCCGGCGAGGGCGTTAACCTGTTCCTGGCCGGCGCCGCGCCCGCCCTGCGCGAGGTCCTGGCCCAGTTGCGCCAGCGCCCCGGATTCGACGACCTGCAGGTGAAGTACAGCCACAGCCGGCACCAGCCATTCGAGCGGCTGAAGGTGAAGCTCAAGCCGGAGATCATCAGCTTCCGCCATCCGCAGGCCACGCCATTGGCCACCGGGCAGCGCGCCCCGACCGTCGACCCGCCGACGCTGGCGCGCTGGCTGGCCCAGGGCGGGCGCGATGACGCCGGCCGCCCGGTGGTGATGCTGGACACGCGCAATGCGCAGGAGGTCGAGTACGGCACCTTTGCCGGCGCACTGACCCTGCCGATCACCCGGTTCACCCAGTTGCCCGACGCCCTGGCGCCGCACCGCGCAGCGCTGGAGGACGCCACCGTGGTCAGCTTCTGCACCGGCGGCATCCGCTGCGAGAAGGCCGCCCTGTGGATGCAGCAACAGGGCATGGACAACGTGCTGCAACTGGATGGCGGGATCCTGGGCTATTTCGAACAGGTGGGCGGCCTGGGCTACGAGGGGCGGTGCTTCGTGTTCGACGCCCGCACCGCGCTCGACCCGCAGTTGCAGCCACTGTCCGACGACGCACCGGCACACGAAATACTTGCGTGCCCGGGGGCGACTGGCTAATATTCGCGCCCTCAGCTTCGTGGGGCCATAGCTCAGCTGGGAGAGCGCCTGCATGGCATGCAGGAGGTCGGCGGTTCGATCCCGCCTGGCTCCACCAATCCGGCAATGCCGGGCGAAGCGACGATTCAGTCCCCATCGTCTAGAGGCCTAGGACACTACCCTTTCACGGTAGCGACCGGGGTTCGAATCCCCGTGGGGACGCCACTCCAGCAACGCCGCGCGGTGATCGCGCGGCGGTTCTTTCCGGAACATCCGGGGCCATAGCTCAGCTGGGAGAGCGCCTGCATGGCATGCAGGAGGTCGGCGGTTCGATCCCGCCTGGCTCCACCATCACCCCGTCATCGGTCCGGCCAGCCACCTTCGGCGCACACGCCGTTGTCGTCGCTGCCGACTGCGCGCAAGAGACCGGCGCACCTGGCGGCCGCATACCGCAACCACCAGGCCGCCGATGCCTCGGCCGCCTGGACCACGACGCGCGCTGCTGGCGCTGGTAACCTGCCGGGGACCCCCGGGAGCCGCAAGGCCATACCGGTTCAAGGAGCCTTGCGATGCACCTGCGTCTCGGAATTTCAGCTTTGCTGCTGATCATGCTGGGCATGTACCCGGCAAGTGCCAGTGCCCACTTCAGCGTGGACATGAGTGATACCCACGTCTCGCGCTATGGCCCCGGCGAGATCAAGAACGCACCCTGCGGCCGCCCTGACGGCACCCGCAGCGACAATGTCTACACGTACTCGCCCGGCGAGACGATCAACGTGTCATGGATCGAATACGTCGGGCACCCCGGCTATTACCGCATCGCATTCGACAACGACGGCGACGACGGCTTCGTCAACCCTGCGAGCATCATCCCGGCGGGGCGCACCTGCAGTGCAGGGGAGCCCAACTGCGGCAAGGACGATTTCCACAACAACGACACCGTCCTGATCGACGACTTCGGCCGCCACGACGATTCACCGCACGGCAAGCGCTACTCGGTCGACGTCAAGCTGCCCGATGTGGAATGCGACAACTGCACCCTGCAGATCATCCAGCTGATGACCGAGCAGGGGAAAGCGCCGTATGACCCGTCTGCGCAGGATGCCGATGACCTCTACTACCAGTGCATCGACCTGAGGCTGAGCAGCGAAAGCGCTGGCGCGGGCGCGTGAGACCGGAGCCCTCGTGGAGGGCTCCGGAATTGGTGAGCTCACTACGCCGATGACCGATGAATGCTGGTCGCGGGCGCCGCTGCAATTCCGCCGCCGTGGTTGCGCCCGGTGAACAACCTACTGAGAGATCACAATTAGGGATGTTTATCATGGGTAGCAGGCGTAATCGTGGACGTCGCCTGCGGAATTGATCAGGGCCGGTACCTGAGTGCCTCGAGGACCAGTGAGAAGGCCTGGGATGGCTGACGTCGGCTCGGGTAGTACAGGTGGTATCCGGCAAACGGCTCGCACCATTCCTCCAGCACCCTGACCAGACGGCCATCGGCCACGGCCGGAGCGACGAGATCCTCCATCAGGCAGGCAAGGCCCATCCCGCCGATCGCGGCGTCCACCGCCACGATGGAGTCGTTCACAGTCACTTGGCCGTCGACCCGGACCTGCAGCTCGCGGCCGGCTTGCGAGAACTCCCAGTTGTAGATCGCCCCGTGCGTCGGCATGCGAAGGTTGATGCATCGATGTGTGGTGAGGTCGTCTGGGTGTGCCGGTCTGTCGTGCCGATCGAAATAGCTGGGTGAGCCGACCACCGCCAAACGCAGATCAGGGCTGATCGGCACCGCGATCATGTCCTTGGCGACCTGCTCGCCCAGGCGCACGCCGGCGTCGAAGCGGTCGGCCACGATGTCGACCAGGGTGCCGTCGGTCGACAGCTCGACATGGATGTCAGGGAACTTTGCCAATAGAGCCGTGAGGACCGGTACGAGCACCCGTTGAGCCGCATGGCGACTGGTGGATATTCGAATCGTGCCGGCAGGCTTGTCCCGCAGCTCCCCCAGCATCCCGAGCTTGGCGTCAATGTCCGCCAGTGCCGGCTTCAGCGTCGCGATGAGCTCTTCCCCCGCTACAGTGGGCGAGACGCTGCGTGTGCTTCGCATCAGGAGTCGTACTCCCAGTCGGCTTTCAAGCCGACGGATGGTGTGGCTGACCGACGATTGCGACGTTCCCAGCTTCGCCGCGGCCCTGGTGAAGCTTCGCTCCTCGGCCACGGTCAGGAACGCCACGAGGTCGGGCAGGTCGTGCCGCTCCATTGATGAATCCTTGATATAGACCCATTCTCGTTTTACTACTTTTTCAGCATCAAAGCTCGGGCGATCATGGCGCCTTGCCAGGTACTGCCGAGGAAAAACCCCGTGCCGCTGAAGCTCACCCGCACCAAGGCCGCCGTGATGGCAGCGCTGTTCGCGGTCTCGGCACAGGACGCCGGGGCCGCCGACTACCGGGCCAATCCGTTCACGCTGGCCTACGACGGTGCGATCACCGGGAACCTCCCGGGCCGGGTCAACCTCCGCCCGGTGGACTACGAGCTCGATGGCGTGCGCATCGCCGCCAATGTCTATCTGCCCGCCAGCTACGATCCCGGAAAGAACTACCCCGCCGTCGTCGTGGCGCATCCCAATGGCGGCGTCAAGGAACAGGTCGCGGGCCTGTACGCCCAGCGCCTGGCCGAGCGGGGCTACATCGCGATTGCGGCGGACGCCGCCTACCAGGGCGGCAGCGGCGGCGAGCCGCGCTACATCGACACGCCGACCCATCGGGTCGAAGACATCCACGGCATGGCCGACTTCATCTCGGGCTTCCCGGGCGTGGATGCCGACCGCCTGGGCCTGCTCGGCATCTGCGGCGGGGGCGGGTACGCCCTGAAGGCCGCGCAGACCGACAAGCGCTTCAAGGCGGTGGCCACCCTGAGCATGTTCAACTCGGGACGAGTGCGCCGGAATGGCTACATGGACTCGCAGCTGGACACCATCCCGGCGCGCCTCCGCCAGGCCTCCGATGCCCGCGCTGCGGAAGCAGCCGGCGGACAGGTGGCCTATGCCAACGATGTGCAGCTGACCGATGAACAGATCGCCGCCCTGCCGTTCGAGCTGTATCGCCAGGGACTGATGTACTACGGTCGGACCCACGCCCACCCGAATGCGTCCAGCAAATACACGATGAGCAGTCTGCTCGACCTGATGCGCTTCGATGCCACGGATCAGCTGGAGCTGATCGACCAGCCGCTGCTGATGATCGCGGGCGCCGAGGCCGACAGCCTGTACATGTCCGAAGAGGCAATCCCGCTGGCCACCGGCACGACGCGCAAGGAGCTGTTCATGATCGAGGGTGCGACGCACATCGAGACCTACTGGGTGCCCGAATACGTGGAATCGGCGATGGGCAAACTGGCGCCGTTCTACGCCGGAACGCTCGCATCGGGAGAACGGGAATGAAGAAGGTTTGGCTGCTTTCAGCCTGCGCCGCGGCCTCATTGGCGGGCGTCGTCGATGCGAACGAGCCGCCGGTCGGTCAGCAGGTGATCCGGGCCGGAACACAGGAAATCGCGTTCGGTCCGTCGGATCGCTTCACGGGAGCGGTCCGCGTCGAGCCGCTCTTTGTCGCCGATGCCGACATTCCGGTGTCGGCCGCGTACGTCACCTTCGAACCGGGCGCGCGCTCGGCCTGGCACATCCATCCCGCCGGGCAGCGTCTGGTGGTCGTATCCGGGTCCGGGCTGACGCAGGAATGGGGCAAGCCCATCCAGCAGATCCACCCGGGCGATGTGGTCATCTGCCCGCCGGGGGTCAAGCATTGGCATGGTGCCGGGCCGACCGCGCCCATGACCCATCTGGCCATCAGCCGCGTGCCCGATGGAAAGTCCGTGCAGTGGATGGAAAAGGTGGAAGCAGACCCGCAGGGCGCGTCCTTCGATCCGCCTGCCGACCAACCGCTCTCCGACAGGGAGCAGGCGATCCCGTTGATCGCAGCCGCCATGGCCACCAGCGACATGCCCGGACTCGAAAGCGCACTGAGCCGAGGTCTCGATGCTGGCCTGAGCGTCAGCGAGTCAAGGGAGATCCTCGTGCAGCTTTACGCCTACGTCGGCTTTCCGCGCAGCCTCAATGCGCTGGGGACGTTGATGAACGTGGTCGAAGAGCGCAGGCAACGAGGCATCCAGGACGCGGCGGGCCGTGAACCCGGCCGGGCGGTGCCCACCGGGGAGGCACTGCTGGCGGCGGGCAAGGCCAACCAGACCCGGATCGCCGGGGCGCCAGTCGAAGGCCCGGTGATGGACTTTGCGCCCGTCATCAACCAGTTCCTGCAGGCCCACCTGTTCGGAGACATCTTCGAGCGCGACAACCTCGACTGGAAGAGTCGTGAGCTGGCCACGGTGGGCGCATTGGCGGCCATGCCCGGTGTCGAGGCACAGCTGCGGTCGCACATGCGCGCGAGCCTGCGGGTCGGGCTGTCCGCCGGGCAGCTCCAGCATCTGGTCGCGCTGCTGGCCGAAAGCGGCGACCAGGCGGCAGCCCGGCGCGCCAGTGACGCACTGGCCCAGGCGCTGGCGCCGCCGGCAACGCCGTGATCCAGATGACGGGATCCGAATCACATCACCCAAGGAGTGCAAGCATGTCTTCTTCCCCAACCCGAGGCGGGGCGCCTCGAGCGCTGCGTTCGGCGGTCGCCACGGCACTGCTTGGTTGCGCGATAGCCGCGCAGGGCCCCGTTGCCGCCCAGGCGTTGAATGATGTCCAGCCGGCCCAGAGCCCGCTCGTTCTCAAGGCGCGCGGCAGCTTCTTCATCGGAGGCGAGCAGGTCGAGAGGTCGGCCGTCGAGCTCGGCGGTTTCGGTCCTGCAGACCGGATCACGATCAACCAGATGTACGTCGACTACATGGTGGCCGACGGCGCGGACAAGGTGCCGGTAGTTCTGGTTCACGGCGCCACGCTGACCGGAAAGTCCTACGACACAACGCCGGACGGTCGCATGGGCTGGTACGAGTACTTTGTCCGCAACGGCCATCCCACCTACGTCGTCGACCAGATCGGTCGCGGGCGCTCGGGGTTCGATGCCTCGGTCTTCAACTCCGCGCGTGCCAAGGATCTCGCGCCGGATGCGCCACCGGCCGTGCTCAGGCTGGGTGATCGGTTTGGCGCGTGGACCAATTTCCGCATCGGCCCCGAGCCGGACAGTGCCTTCCCGGAGACGAAGTTTCCGGTCGAGGCGGCTGCAGAGTTCTCCAAGCAAGGCGTTCCCGACCTGCTTGGCGCCTCGCGTGCTGCAAACCCCAACTGGAAGGCGCTCGCAGCGCTGGCGCGAGAACTCGACGGGGCAGTCCTGCTCAGTCACTCGCAGTCCGGACCGTATCCGCTGAAATCGGCGATCATCGACCCACACGGGATCCGCGCGATCGTCATGATCGAACCCGGCACTTGCGGTGCCGCGACGCACTCCGACGCGGAGATCGAATCCCTGGCAAGGATTCCGACCCTGATCGTGTTTGGCGATTACCTCGCCGCGGACACCCGGCTGCCTGCCCCGAACTGGAAGGCTCGCTTTGACGACTGCGAGCAGTTCAAGAAGCGCGTGGATGCGGCAGGGGGCGACGTACGTCTCATGACCACGACCGAGGCCGGGCTGCGGGGCAACAGTCACATGCTCATGATGGACACCAACAATCTGCAGATCGCAGACCTGATTCTCTATTGGATCAGCACGAAGAATGGCGGCGCTAGGTTCTGACGAATTGGCGCAACAGCGCGACGTTGCGCTGGAGCAAGCGGCGAACGCCGAAACCGCGCGACAAGCAGCCGATCGACGCCTGCAGGCGCTCCAAGACACTGCCCAGGCCGAACGGGAAACACTGGCGAAGCATATCCAGGCGACCGAGGACCGGGCCCATGCCGAAGTCGATCGCGCCCGGCAGTAGAGCAGGGAGTTCCAAAGCCGTCTTGCGGACCTTCAAAAGAAGCAGGCAGCGGTCCAGAAAGCGCAACTCGTGCGTTCTGGAGCAAAGCAACGCCAACGCCATGGAGGCCCAGCGGCAGGCTGAAATCCAGCAGGCCAAGGCTGAAGCACTAGCAAGACAGCTGGCGCTGATGCGCGACTTGCCGGCCGATTTGCAGGCCGCCGACGCGATGCTTGTCCAGCACCGGCCCATCGCCCCAATCCAGGCGCTGGCCAACGGCGATCATGGCCCGTGTCAGCGAGGTCGTCTCGGCGTTGTCGAGGCGGTCGCCCGCGCTGGCCGTGACGAAAGCGGCAAGCTCCAGGTCCGACAGCCTGCTTTCCATCACGTCCTGCACCAGGGCGAGGTACTGCGCGTCGTCCAGCCGTGCCCCGAACACCTTGGCGCGGAGCGCGCCTGCCGACGACGCGGGTTCCGCATGCCGCACCCGGGCGAGGGCATCGCGCATGGGATCGAGGAGCGTCCACGCGGCCTCCGACAGCGCCACCTCGTCGAGGCCGAGCCGATCGTCGACGACCACGTTCAGCGTCGCCACCAGCGTGCGCGCGCCGACGTCCAGCCTCACGCGCGTCATCGCGGCAAAGCCTTCCGAGCGGCAGACTTCGCAGTCACGGTGCATATAGACCACCGGCTGCTGGTAGGTGTCGATGCCGGCACGGGTGACGCGCAGGCGGGTGTGGCCCGGGGCCTGCGTGGTCATCTCGCATCCTCCAATCCGACTTGCTCCAGGTGCTCCGGCACGCGCGCACGCCAGCCCAGTTCACGCTGCACGCGCGCGCGCAGTGTGTCGGCTGCATCGGGCTCGCCATGGGTGAGGTACACCACGCGCGGCGCGGACGGCGCGGTGCGCATCCAGTCCAGCAACTCCCCGGCGTCGGCGTGGCCGGAGAAGCCTTCCAGCTGCACCACTTCAGCGCGGATGGGGACCTCGCGGCCGAACATGCGCAACGTGCGCTTGCCTGCCGCCAGCGCGGCACCGCGTGTTCCTCCGGCCTGGTAGCCCGCGAGCAGGATCGCGTTGCAGTCATCGGGGCCGAACGCCTCGATGTGGTGCAACACGCGCCCGCCGGTGATCATGCCGCTGGCCGAGATGATGATCATCGGCCCGCGCTGGCGGTTGAGCGCCTTCGACTCTTCTACAGTGTTGACGAAGGTGGCCACGTCGAACATCCGCTGGCAGTCCTCTTCGGACACGTGGTGCTCGGAATGGTGGGCGTGGTAGTGCCGGGTCGCGTTGATTGCCATCGGGCTGTTGAGGTAGAGCGGCACGCGAGGGATGTCCTTGCGCTCGCGCAACCGGGCGATATGCAGCATGAGCGCCTGGGCGCGACCGATGGCAAAGGCCGGAATGACGATTACGCCCCCACGGGCAGCGACGCGGCGGATGATGGGGGCCAGCTCCGCCTCCTGGTCGATCGGAACGTGTTCCCGATTGCCATATGTGGATTCGCAGACCAGTACGTCACAGGCGGGCAGGGGCGTCGGCGGATTCATCAGCGACTCTTGCTGCCGTCCCAGGTCGCCACTGAAGTGCAGGCGCTGGCCCTGGACGTCCAGGCTGACATGGGCAGCGCCCAGGATGTGGCCGGCAGGATGGAAGCGGATCGTGACGCCTGATGTGACCTCGATGTCGCGACCATAGTCATGCCCCTTGAGCTGCTTCAGGCTGCGGCGGGCGTCATCCTCGGTATAAAGCGGTCGTGGTTCCTTGTGCTTGGAGTACCCCTTGCGGGCCGCGTACTTGGCCTCCTCTTCGAGCAGGTGTCCGCTGTCGGGAAGCAGCAGGCCGCACAGGGCCACGCTGCCATGGGTGCAGTGGATCCGGCCGCGGAACCCTTGTTTGACCAGTGCGGGCAAGTAGCCAGAATGGTCCAGGTGGGCGTGGGTCAGGACCACCGCGTCGATTGATGACGGCTCGACGGGAAACGGAGCCCAGTTGCGGTCGCGCAATTGCTTGTAGCCCTGGAACAGGCCGCAGTCCACGAGCACGCGCTGACCGTTGGCCTCGACCAGGTAGCGCGATCCGGTGACGGTGCCGGCGGCACCGAGGAACTGCAGCGTCGGGCGGGAAGTCGAGGTCATGATGAGCTCCGGTTCTGGCAGGAAGTGAGGGCGGACAGCGGGCGCACGTCCGGCGCAGATTGCGCCGGACGCGTGGCTTGCTCACGGTCGAATCAGCTCGACGATGTCATTGACCTTGGGCGTTCCGGAGATCACTTCAGCGTCTGCGTAGTGGTCGTCGAACAGCCCGGTGATGCGCACCTGACCGACGGCTTCCCGGCGAAAGCGCGGCCCGATATCCCGAGGACCGCGGTTACGGCGCTTGTGCCGGATCACATCCAGCACCTGGTCGACCTGGGCTCCGTCGGCCTTGCCGACGCAGACCACCAGTGTGTCGTCCTGCGTCTCCAGAACCTGGCCGCGCATCAACACGTTGTGGCGGAACCCGCCTTCGCCCGCGGAAGCAACCCCCGGCAGTGCGAAGGAGAAGGCGAAGGCGCCCGCCAGCGCCAGCGCGGCGAACCAGCGATTGGGATTGGTGCGTGGGCCAGAAAAACAGGCGGCATGTGTGACGTTGTTCATTGTGTGGACTCCTTGCATGGATGTGAGGCGAAACAGCGAGACTGCTAGAGCACGAAGGGATGGAACACGACGGTCGGCCTTCATCGGGCTTCCCCCGCCGATCGGACAGGACCGCGCCGGCGTCGCGGTATGAAGGCCGGCACCTCCTGCATATAGCTCACGTAGTCCTCGCCGAAGCGGCTCAGACAATCCCTCTCCTCACGACGCGCGAGGCGGGCATAGGCCCACACCAGCACCGGATAGCTGACGAGCGTGAGCAGCGTGGGCCACTGCAGCAGGAAGCCGGTCAGCACCAGCACGAAGGCAACGTACTGCGGGTGGCGCATGCGCGCATACACGCCCTCACGGGCAAGCCGACCCTCTCGCTGTGCCCGATACAGCACGGGCCAGGCGGTCGACAACAACCAGAACCCTCCGCCGATAAACACGAAACTCGCGATGTGGAATGGACCGAAATGCGGATTGGCGCGCCAGCCGAACCACATCTCCAGCAGATGGCCGGCGTCGTGGCTGAGCCAGTTGACCTGCGGATAGTTGGCGCTGAGCCACCCGCCCAGGACGTACAGCGTCAGCGGGAAGCCATACATTTCCGCGAACAGGGCCACGACGAATGCGGAGAACATCCCGAACCCCCGCCAGTCCCACCGCGTCAACGGCTTGTAGAAGCTCCAGGCGAAGAAGATGAAGAAGGCGGCGTTGATGGCGGCGAGGAGCCAGAGACCGTAGCCAGCGTCAGATGCGTGCATGTCATTGCCCTCCGTTCGATGTGTCGGACGTTTCGTCGGTCAGCGCCCGCTTGCTGCCGCCATGGCCCCCATTGGATGAGTCGACGGCATTGCCGCCTTGTCCATGTCCTCCATGTCCGCCATGTCCTTTGTGCATGAACACATGCATGAGGGGGCACAACAGCAGGATGGCCAATGGCAACCAGCGGAGTGTTCCAGCAAGGTGGGCGCGATGCTCGACGCCAAGATAGAAGACGGCGAGCGCAAGGAAAATCCAGAAGACCCAACGTCCGGACCCCGACGTGGTTGGAGAGCGGGGGGCAGTCATGGCAAATCCTGAGTGAGGCGTCCGAGAAGGCGTCGCGGGGTGGACCTGACGAACTTGCCGCCTTCTGTCGCGGCAACGGCTTCGATCAATGCGCAGACGTCATTGCCAGTCGGAATGGAGTCCGGAAGCTTCGCCCAGGCGTGGATGGCACGCTCCATCCGCTCGTGCATGGCGAGCAGCCTGTCCAGTTGTTGGCGGGTGTCGTCAAGCCTGCGCCGGATGATGTCCCGCACAAGCGGGCAGGGACTATGCCGCTGCAGGCTGTGGCGGATGATTTCCTCGATTTCGGCCAGCGTGAAACCAAGCTGCTGTGCCGTGCGAATGAAGTGCAGGCGCTGGAGCTCCGAAGCCGAGAAGAGCTGATACCCGCCCTCGGTGTGCGTGGCCGCCTGTAGGAGGCCGCGCCGCAGATAGTTGCGGACCACATGCACCGTGACGTCGCCCTGCTGTGCCAGCTGGCGTACCGTCATCAGCGGCGGCGCTGCTTCGTCTTTGCCCATCATTGGCGCGCTCCAGGAAAGATGGTGATCACGCTAGACCTGTGTCCCGCACACAGGTCAAGCTCGGCTGACACGCCTCCATCCACACCAAGGCATCGAGTGCTCCCGCAGCGATAATCTTGGGTCAACGCACACGCGGACCGCCTTTGCCCTGGCGCGTTGAAGGTCGGCCACATCACGACACGTCCGCCGGCAGCGCAGCAGGTGTTGGCCGCTTCCTGGCCAGCTGCCGCTGCTTGATCAACGAGTACAGCGCCGGGATGACCACCAGCGTCAGCACCGTGGACGAGACCATGCCGCCCACCATCGGCGCGGCGATGCGGCGCATGACCTCCGAGCCTGTGCCGCTGCTCCACATGATCGGCAGCAGGCCGGCCATGATCGCGACCACGGTCATCATCTTCGGGCGCACGCGGTCGACCGCGCCTTCGATGATCGCCTCGCGCAGGTCGCCGGCATCCAGCGAGCGGCCTTCGGCTTGGCGCTGCGCGGCGCGAGCCTCCAGCGCGTGGTCGAGATAGATCAGCATCACCACGCCGGTTTCCGCGGCGACGCCGGCCAGCGCGATGAAGCCGACGATCACGGCGACGCTGACGTTGTAGTTGAGCAGCCACATCAGCCACACACCGCCGACCAGCGCGAACGGCACCGACAACATCACGATCAACGACTCAGTGACGCGGCGGAAGTTGAGGTACAGCAGCAGGAAGATCAGCGCCAACGTCACCGGGACGACGACGCGCATCTTTTCGGCGGCACGCTGCATGTACTCGTATTGACCGCTCCAGGTCACGTAGTAGCCCGGTGGGAACTGCACCTGTTCGGTGACCGCTTCCTGCGCCGCCTTCACGTAGCGGCCCAAATCGCTCTGACGCGTATCGACGTAGATGTAGGCCGCCAGCATCGCGTTCTCGGTGCGGATGCTCGGCGCCCCTTTCCTGACCTCGATCCGCGCCAACTCGCCGAGGGGCACCTGCGCGCCGCCGGGCACGGGCACCAGGACTTGGCTGCCGATACGGTGCGGGTTGTCTCGCAGCTCGCGTGGATAGCGCACGATCGCGCTGAAGCGTTCGCGGCCCTGCAGGATGGTGGTGACGATCTCGCCGCCCAGCGCGGCCGCCACCACGTCCTGCACCTCGCCCAGGGTCACGCCGTACTGGGCCAGGCTGCCAAGGTCGGGGGTGATGTCGAGGTAGTAGGCGCCGGTCAGGCGCTCGGCGAACGCGCTGGTCGTCCCCGGCACTTCGCGCACAACGGCTTCGATCTCGGTGGCCAGCGCGTCGAGTTGCTCAAGATCCGTGCCGAACAACTTGATGCCCACGGGCGTGCGGATGCCGGTGGCCAGCATGTCGGTGCGGGCCTTGATCGGCATCGTCCAGGAGTTGGCCACGCCCGGGAACTTCAGCGCCTCGTCCATCTCCGCGATCAACTTGTCGGTGGTCATGCCGTCCCGCCACTCGTCCTCGGGCTTGAGGTTGATGACGGTTTCGAACATCTCCAAAGGTGCAGGATCGGTGGCGGTCAGGGCGCGGCCCGCCTTGCCGAACACCGACTCCACCTCCGGGAAGCCCTTGATGATCCGGTCCTGCTGCTGCAGCAGCTCCGACGCCTTGGTCACCGACATGCCCGGCAGCGACGCTGGCATGTACAGGAGGGTGCCCTCGTTGAGCGTGGGCATGAACTCGCTGCCCAGGCGTGACGCCGGCCACAGGCTGGCGAACAGGGCGACCAGCGCGATCGCGATCGTGGCCATGCGGTACCGCAGCACGACGTCGATCACGGGCCGATAGGCCGCGACCAGGAACCGGTTCACCGGGTTCTTCTGCTCGGGCATGATCTTGCCGCGCACGAACAGGAGCATGAGCACCGGCACCAAGGTCACCGAAAGCAGCGCACCACCGGCCATGGCGAAGGTCTTGGTGAAGGCCAGCGGCTTGAACAGGCGGCCTTCCTGCGCCTCCAGGGCGAACACCGGAAGGAACGAGACGGTGATGATCATCAGGCTGAAGAACAGCGCCGGCCCGACCTCCCGGCAGGCGTCGATGATCAGCTGGGCTCGGCTTCGGGAGCCGTCGGAGCGCTCGATGTGCTTGTGCGCGTTCTCGATCATCACGATCGCCGCATCGACCATCACGCCGATCGAGATCGCGATGCCGCCCAAGCTCATGATGTTGGAGTTCATGCCGAGCGCACGCATCGCGATGACTGCGATCAGCACGCCGACCGGTAGCATGACGATCGCGACCAGCGCGCTGCGCGCATGGAACAGGAACAGCAGGCAAACCAGCGCGACGATCAGGCTCTCCTCGAGCAAGGTCGTGCGCAGCGTCTTGATCGCACGCACGATGAGATCTGACCGGTCGTAGACCGCCTGGACGCTGACGCCTTCGGGCAAGCCGCGTGCAAGTTCCGCGATCTTGTCCTTTACCCCGCCGATCACGGCCAGGGCGTTCTCGCCGAACCGCGCAATGACGATCCCCGCCACGACGTCGCCTTCGCCGTCCAGGTCGGCGATGCCACGGCGCTCGTCGGGCACCAGTTCGACCCGGGCGACGTCGCCGATCAGCACCGGTGCGCCGCCTTCGGCGCGCAGCACCAGGCTCTCGATGTCCTCGATGCCGCGCAGGTAGCCACGTCCCCGGACCATGTACTCGGTCTCGGCCATTTCGATCACGCGGCCGCCGACGTCGCGGTTGCTCGCGGCGATCACCTCGGACACCCGCGAAATCGGGATGTCGAACTCGCGCAGGCGCACGGGGTCGACGGTGATCGAGTATTGCCGCACGAAGCCGCCGACGCTGGCGACCTCGGCCACGCCAGGCGCGGTGGTGAGCTGGTAACGCAGGTACCAGTCCTGCATGGCGCGCAGCTCGTCCAGCGAATGGCGGTCGCTCTGCAGCACGTACTGGTAGACCCAGCCCACGCCCGAGGCATCGGGTCCCAGCGCAGGTGCCACGCCGGCCGGCAGGTTCTTCGACGCCACGTTGAGGTTTTCGAGCACGCGCGAGCGCGCCCAGTACAGGTCCGTGCCTTCCTCGAAGATGACGTAGATGAAGGAGGCGCCGAAGAACGAGAACCCGCGGACGTCCTTCGACTTCGGCGTCGCGAGCAAGGCGCTGGTCAGTGGATAGGTGACCTGGTCCTCGACCACCTGGGGTGCCTGCCCCGGGTACTCGGTGAACACGATCACCTGCACGTCCGACAGGTCCGGCTGTGCGTCCAGCGGCGTGTTCATCAGCGCATAGATGCCACCGGCGACGATTGCCAGCGTCATCACCAGGACCAGGAAGACGTTGCGTACCGACCACTCGATGAGGCGACCAAGCATGTCAGTGCCCCTCGTGGCCGGTGGCGGAGGGCGGAGCCTCCTCCGGGGTGGCCGGCATCGAATGACCCGCGTGCGGATCAGCGGCTTCGTCACCATGGCCTGCGTGCGGGTCGGAGGCGCCATCACCGGACCCGGGCTGCGGATCCTCGCCGGTGCCCGAGGGCACCCCGTGTCCTGCGTGTCCCTCAAGTCCCTCGAGTGCCGACTGCAGGTTGCTTTCGGCGTCGATCAGGAAGTTGGCGGAGACCACGACCTGTTCGCCCTCGGCCAAGCCGTCGAGGATCTCGATCCGGTCACCGCCGCGCCGACCCAGGGTGACATCGCGCGGAGCAAAACGGCCGGGACCGGTCTCGACCAGCACCACCTGGCGCGTGCCGCTGTCGAGCACGGCCGAACGCGGAACGGTCAGGACCGGCCCGGCCCCCGGCTCCTCGAGCAGCACGGTGCCGTAGAGTCCCGGCCGCAGGTCGCCAGCGGGGTTGGGCAGGGCGATGCGCACGTCCACGGTGCGCGTCATCGCATCGATGACGGGCTGCACGAAGGTGACCTCGCCCTCGGCCACCTGGCCGGGCAGGGCCACGGTTTCAAACCGGGCCGGCTGGCCGGGCTGGATGCCCGCGGCCTGCGCTGCCGGCACCTTGGCGATCACCCACACCGTCGACAGGTCGGCCAGGCGCAGGATGGTCTCGCCGGGCTCGAATCGCGCGCCCTGGACCACCGGCTTCTCGATCACGACCGCGTCCGCGGGTGCGGTGAGCACCAGGCCCGTCTTGCCCAGCTGCGCGTCGCTGATTTCCCAGTTGCGCAGGCGGGTGCGTGCGGCATCGCGCAGCCGGATCATCGACGCCGCGCTGGCGGGGTCGGAGGCCGCCAGCCTGCGAGCCGTCTCGTCGGCCAGCCGGTATTCCTGCTGCGCCGCGGCCAGCTGCGGGCTGTAGACGGAAAGCAGCGGCTGCCCGGCGCGGACCCGCATGCCGGTCTGGTTCGCGTACAGCCGCTCCACCCAGCCTTCGAAGCGCGGCGCGATCGCGTACTGCCGGGTCTCGTCGACTTCGACCGTGCCGCTGGTGCGCACGGTGGCGGACAGGGCGCCGCGCTTGACCGCTTCGGTGCGCACGCCCAGCGCCTGCACCTTGTCGGGCGGCATCACCACCGTGCCCGGCTCCGCCGGCGGTGCGTCGTCGGCATAGACCGGCACGTAGTCCATGCCCATCGGGTCCTTCTTGGGCACCGGCGAGGTGTCGGGCAGGCCCATGGGATTGCGGTAATAGAGCACCTTGCGTTCGCCGGCGGGCGCCTCAACCGACGTGCCCGCGGTCGGGGAATGGTTCGTGGCACGGCCGGCCATCCAGCCGACGGCGAGGGCGGCGAGTGCGACGCCGATGGCGAGCGACAGGGTCTGGACACGGGTCATCGGATCTCTCCTTCGATGGCGCGCACGGCGGCGGCGCCCAACAGTTCGTCACGCAGTGCATCGACCCGTGCGAGGTCGGCGCCCTGCCATTCATTGAGTGCTTCGAGCAGCGTCCCGAAGTCGACTTCGCCGACCTGGTAGCTGGCCAGGGCGGATTGCCAGGTGGCGTCGGCCTGCGGCAGCAGCGTGTTCTCGATCAGCTCGCGACGTTCGCGTGCGCTGGTCCATTGCGACCAGGCGGAGGCGCCGCGTTCCTCCACGGCCCGCAGCGTGGCGTCCCTGCGGGCGAGCGCTGCTTCTTCGAGCAGGCGCGATTCGCGCTCGCGTTCGCGGCGTGCACGCTGCTGGAACGGGATCTCCACCTCCAGCATCAGTTCGGTGCTCTCGATACCGTTGCCGAGCTGCATCACACCGACGCCCACGGTGATGTCGGGAAAGCGGTTGCGACGCTGCAGCTCGACGTTTGTGCGCGCCGCCTCGGCACGGGCCTGCTGCGAGCGCACCGCGGGATGCGCATCGGCGCCATCCAGTGCCTCGGCAAGCGAAGCGCTGTGGACGGCGAGGCGCGGCGCCTCGTCGGGAGTCGCCAGCGGTGCATCGAACCGGCGCCCCAGCACCGCGTTCAAGGTGGCGACCGCCTCCTGCTTGGTCGCGAGGCGTTCGATTCGCTCGCGCTGGAGGCTGGTCTGCTCGACCTGGGCGCGGATGGCATCCTGCTGCGCCGCGCGGCCCAGGGCGTAGCGTACGCCGGCCATCTCTTCGACCTGGCGGAGCAGGGCGATGCGGCGATCGAGCACGGCCACCGCCTGGTCGGCATGCCAGTAGCGTGCGTAGGCCACCTCGGCATCGGACAGCAGGTCTCGCGAAGTGGTGAGACGAGCGAGCCCGGCCGCGACGGCGTCCTGGCTGGCCGCGGTCCGCGCCAGGCCACGCTTGCCCCAGAGCGGGAAGCGCTGGCGCAGCGCGTAGTCGACTTCGCGGTCGGCACCGGCGCTGCGCCAGGGCTTGTCCGGATCGAGGCCACGGAATCCAAGGGAGGCGGTCGGGTCCGGCAGGGCGCCTGCCGGCTGGATCCGTGCTTCGGCGGCCTGGGCCTCGAAGTCCATGGCCTGCAGCTCGGGGTTGTGTTCGAGAACCCAGGCGCGGATCGACTCGAGGCTGTGCCCCGGGATGGGTTCGGTTGCGGCCACGGGCAGCGCCAGTGCTAACCAGGTGCCGGCGAGCACGTATACAAACAGGTGCCGGAGCGGTGGCCGACGGCGGAACAGCGGACGAGGGTGCAGGCGCCTGGCCTGCAGTCGGTCGAACAGGGATGCCATATCAGTGTCCTTGGGCCGACACGACGCAGGTCGTTCGGACGAGGCAGGAACACATGCCGCGACGCGCACGGCACGAACGCACAGCACCGCACAGGCGTGCGGAGCAGTCAGCGCTCGGGCATCAGATCAGCAGGAGGGCCGCGGGATGGGCGGTTGGGCGGTGCCAGGAAGGCCTGGGTGGCGAATCCACCCATGTGGACGTGACACCCGGCGCACCATCCCCACTCTCGGCGACTGCGAACCAAGAGAACCATGCTCCGACAAGGAGCGGCGGAATCGAAGGGATGCGCCCACTGTCCGCCGAGATGTCACCCTCGGTGCAGTGCGCGTCGCACAGGGCCTTGCTCGCCGGGGGGAGCTCGGCATCGCAACCGTGGCCATGGTCGTGACCGGTGTCGCTGGCGGCAGCGACAAAAGCCGCCGGCGTACCTGGGAGATCCAGGCACTCGCCATGGCCGGCCAAAGCGAACTGGGACCAGAGCAGCGCCGCCATCGCCAGGAGGACGGTGCGTTGGAACCAGCTACGGTGGCGACGGCGGATCATGACTTGAGCTTACCCCTTGTCCGGTCCGATGCAACTGACCCAGGTCAATCCCGGGCCAGACCACGCGCTTGGACCGGTGGGGTCGCCTTCGGCGTCGCCGGACCTGTGGCCGACTTGGCCAGGCGAAGCGCATTGGCCACCACCGACACCGAGCTCAGGCTCATCGCAAGCGCCGCGACCATCGGGCTCAGCAGGATCCCGAACGCGGGATAGAGCACCCCGGCCGCGACCGGAACCCCCAGCGCGTTATAGATGAACGCGAAAGTGAGGTTCTGCTTCATGTTGGCCACGGTGGCCTGGGAGATCTTCCGTGCGCGCAGGATGCCGCGCAGGTCGCCCTTGACCAGGGTGATCTGGGCGCTCGACATCGCGACGTCGGTGCCCGTGCCCATGGCGATCCCGACGTCGGCCGCGGCCAGCGCCGGCGCATCGTTGATGCCGTCGCCCGCCATCGCCACCCGCCGGCCTTCGCGCTTGAGGCGCTGCACCAGTTCGGCCTTGTCCTCCGGGCGGACCTCGCCATGCACCTCGTCCAGGCCCAGCTCGGTGGCCACGGCGCGTGCGGTGGTGAGCCCGTCGCCGGTGGCCATGATGATGCGCAGCCCGGCCGCGTGCAGCTCGTTGACGGCGGCCGCGGCCGAGGGCTTGATCGGGTCGGCGACCGCGACCAGTCCGGCCAGGCGCCCGTCGACGGCGAGGAACATGGCGCTCGCACCCTCGCGGCGCATGCGCTCCGCCACGTCCACATGCGTGCCAGGGTTCGCGCGAAGATCCTCCATGAGTGCGGTATTGCCCAGCGCCAGTTCGTGGCCCGCCACGGTCCCGCGCACACCCATGCCGGTCACCGAGTCGAAGTCCTCCACGCGGTCGAACTCGAAGTTCCGGCGCCGGGCCTCGGCGACGATGGCGTCGGCCAGCGGGTGCTCGCTGCCCTGGTCCAGGCTGGCCGCAAGGTGCAACACCTGGTCGGCGTCGAAGCCCTCGAAGGCCACCACTTCACTGAAGGCCGGGCGCCCTTCGGTGAGCGTGCCGGTCTTGTCGACGATCAGGGTGTCGATGCGGCGCATGTGTTCGATGGCCTCGGCATCGCGGAACAGCACGCCCACCTGTGCCGCCTTGCCGGTGGCGACCATGATCGACATCGGCGTCGCCAGGCCCAGCGCGCAGGGGCAGGCGATGATCAGCACCGAAACCGCGTTCAGGATGGCATAGGTCCAGGACGGGTCCGGGCCGAAGAATCCCCAGATGAAAAAGGTCGCGACCGCGATCGCCAGCACCGCGAGCACGAACCAGTACGCGACGGTGTCCGCCATCCGCTGCATCGGCGCACGGGAGCGCTGCGCCTGCGCGACCAGCTGCACGATCTGCGACAGCACGGTATCGGACCCCACCCTGGCGGCGCGGATCACCAGCGCACCGGTACCGTTCTGGGTTGCTCCGATAACCCGGTCGCCCGCGGTCTTCTCGACCGGGATCGGTTCGCCCGTGAGCATCGACTCGTCTACGCTGGAGCGGCCTTCCACCACTTCGCCATCCACCGGCACCTTCTCGCCGGGACGCACGCGCAGGTGGTCGCCTACGTGCACGTGGGTCAGCGGGATGTCCTCCTCGGTGCCGTCGGGATTGAGCCGCCGGGCTTCCTTCGGCGCCAGGCCGAGCAGGCCCTTGATCGCCGCGGATGTTTTCGAGCGCGCCCGCAGTTCCAGCATCTGGCCGAGCAGGGTCAGCGAAACGATCACCGCCGCCGCCTCGTAGTACACGCCGACGCGGCCGTGCTCGTTGAACGAGGCCGGGAACAGCCCGGGTGCCAGGGTAGCGACCAGGCTGTAGCCAAAGGCGGCCGCGACGCCGATCCCGATGAGCGTGAACATGTTCGGGTGGAGATTGCGGATCGACTGCACACAGCGTTCGAAGAACGGCCAGCCGGCCCACAGCACGACCGGCGTGGTCAGCACCAGCTCGACCCAGGTCTGCGCGTGGATCGACAGCGGCAGGATCTGCACGCCGCCCAGCACGACACGTGGGAGGTGCTGGCCGAACATGGCCAGCACGAGCGTCACCGCCGTCAGCGGAAGCGTCCACCAGAAGCGCCGACTGAAGTCGACGAGCTCCGGGTTCTCCTCGTCGTCAAGCCCGGGCATCTCCGGTTCCAGAGCCATGCCGCAGAGCGGGCAGGTACCGGGGTGGTCCTGGCGGACTTCGGGATGCATCGGGCAGATGTACATGGCGCCCGGAACCGCGGCCGCAGGCTCGATCGGCCCAGGTGCGAGGTACTTCCCGGGGTCGGCAACGAACTTCGTGCGGCAACCGGCCGAGCAGAAGTGGTACGTCGTGCCGGCGTTTACGGCGTGGTGGGGCGAGGTCTTCGGATCGACGTTCATGCCGCAGACCGGATCCTTCACCGTTCCGGGAGGCGCGGAGGGCGGACCGCCTTCAGGCGCGTGCCCGGCAGTGCTGCCGCCATGTCCGTGTGCCTGCTGATGTGTGTGCGTGTTCATGCGTCTTCCTTCGACAAGGCACCCAGGATCGGGCAGTCCTGGATGCCGCCGTGACCCGGGCAGGCAGTGACCAGTTGGCGTAGCCCATCGCGAATGCGTGTGAGTTCATCCAGCTTGCGCTCGACGTCGGCGAGGCGTGCCGCCGCCGACGCGCGCACCGCCGCCATGTCCTCGCCCGACCGCCCGGAGAGCTGCAGCAGCTCGCTGATCTCGCGCAGCGTGAAGCCGAGCGCCTTGGCGCGACGCACGAAATGCAGGCGCGCCACGTCGGCGTCGCCGTAGGATCGATATCCCGAATTGCGACGGGCAGGGGCGGGCAGGATGCCGTGGCTCTCGTAGTAGCGGATCGTGTCGATGGGCACGTGTGTCCGCTTGGCGAGTTGACCTATCTGCATGGTGGGCGCTCCGCTAGACCAGATTCCGAGTGTGTGCCCTTGACCATGGTCCAGAGTCAAGTGGTGGTGGCCCTCGCGCTGATGCCCGTTGCCTTCGGTGCCAGCCTCGAGCTGCCGTATGGATTGCAACCGCTACACAGGACTGAGCGTCCCGAGCACTGAAACAACAATCAGGATCAAGATGGCCAGTACGGCCTCTGCCGCCACGCTCTGTCGCAAGGCGTGCACCTCCTGCGCAGGATCCCCGCTGGCCAGCGCCCGTCCCAGGCGCGGCACCAGCGTCCATCGGTGCAGCGCTCCCAGGCCCAGCATTCCACCGAACAGGGCAAGCTTGAACAGCAGCAGGTTTCCGTAGGTGCTCTGGACCAGCGTCGACAATGACCACGCCGTGAGATCACCGTAGTGAGCGATGCCGGACACGATGAGCGCAGCAACGAAAATCGTTCCCAGCGTCGAAAATCCATGCAGCAAGTCATGCGTGGATCGCAGACGCCCGCTGTCGGAGGCCTCCTTGCCGCGCAGGAGCATACCCAGGAACATCAGGACCGCTGCGATCCAGCCGCCTGCCGCAAGAAGATGGACGAGGCCCGCAGCGAGCCGGACCGCGCCTGCCACGCCCTCGCCAGCGGCCGCGTGTCCGTTCCATGCCAGCGAAGCAAGTGCGCCGCCCGCCAGCGTCGCGGCCAGCCGAAAGGCGGGTTCCACCTTCCCGCGGCGACGATGCCATCCGAGCACAAACATCAGGGCGACGAGCAGCGCGCCTCTCGCCATCGCTGCCCGGCCCGCGGACGTCTCGAGCAGGTACCAGCCAAGCGATCCGCGATCAACGTCCGCCACCGGCATTCCCATGATGTCGGCGGTCTTGAAGACGACATCGGCCCCGGTGAGCACGAGCCCGACGGCGGCACTCACCAACAGAACGCCCATGAATGGCCACCCGGCCAGAGCGCCGGCGAGTGCCGGTCGTCGCAACCCGTACCAACCGAACAGTGGAACCCCGAAAAGAACCATGAGAACCAGGTACTCGAGGAATCTCAGTGCATAAGCCGACAGGTCGAACATTCGCGACTCCTCAACGCACCGTGAAGCTGAAGCTGCCCGGCACGGGGTGGTTGTCACCGCCGACGGCGCGGTATTCCACGGTATAGACGCCCGGAGCCAGCGGTCCAGGCAACTTGGCACGCAGGGTCTTGCCGTTGTTGACGATCTCGGTCGTGAAATTCTCGATCGGCATGGTGGAACTGCCGTGCTTCATGAGCAACTTGAGACGCGACGCCCGCGGAATCAATGTTTCGTTGAACACGAGATCGATCTGGCCCGGCGAAGCCACCACCGCATTTGCCGCCGGTGTGGACTGCTGCAGCGCGGCGTGGGCGTGCGCGATCTGCAGGGAGAACTGCCCAGCCGCAATCGCGAGGACGAGCGCGAAGGACCGAAGGACGTTTGATGATTTCATAGGGATAAATCCTCATTGCGAATGTGATGCAAAGCCCCGTTCGGCGCCGTGCTGTGTTGGATCCGACAAGCGTTAGGTGTCGGGCTGTCACCGAAACCACGGTTGGTCGGCTTTTGATATTTGAGATGAGGATCCCGCCGCTCAGGCGGGATCCTCGACGCGTCAAGCCGCCATGGCGCTGCAGCTTTCCGCGCAACGGCGACAAACTTCGGCGCAGCGCGCCATCTCCGGGTCGTTCATGGCGTCGCATGCATCGGCGCACTGGCGGCAGATCTCCGCGCAGGCACCGCAAACCACGTCGTGAGCGCTGGCACCGCGCAGCATCGCGTCGGCACTGGTTGCGCAGATATCGGCACACGTCGCCAACAGGGCGATGTGCTCCGGGGCCGCGTGAGCACCTCCTTTGGTCAGGCAGTAGTTGATGGTCTCCAGGCAGATCGCATGGCATTGCGTGCAGTTGTCGATGCACTCGTTCATGGCCTGGGACCGGTGTGCGGCGGAATGGTGAGTCATGTGGTTCTCCTTCTTCCTTGCGGGCGAGAATCGGCGCGCCCGCAACACCGCCCCCTGTTCCTGCACCGGATCAGTGCTGTGCGAACGGTTCAGTGGTTCCGTCGTGACGGACCAGCTCGACCGTGTACGGCTGTTGTCGCCCGGCAGGGACCTCCATGCCCGGCGAGCCGAGCGGCATTCCCGGCAGGACCAGGCCGCGTGCGTCCGGCTTCGCTTCGAGGAGGCGCTTGATGTCCGCGGCCGGGACATGGCCTTCGATGAGGTATCCACCGATCTCGGCCGTGTGGCAGGAGCCCTTTGCATAGGGGACACCCAGCCGTTCCTTGACCGGACCCAGGTCATCCATGTCGTGCACATCCACGGTGAAGCCCGCCTTCTGCACGTGGTCAACCCAGCTACCGCAACACCCGCAGGTCGGGGTCTTGTGGACGGTCATGCGTGGCAGGGCAGCGGGAGTGGTGTCGGCTGTTTCCGGGACGACCTGTACAGCGGGCGCGATGGTGGACTGCGCGGGTGTCGCCGCCTGGGTACAGGCACCCAGGCCGGCGACCGCAAAAGCCGCCCACGCCAGTCGGTTCAATCTGCAGGCTTTCATTTCCGGTTCTCCGCTCAGCGCCTGGTCCGCGAGGACCAGTGGATGTGGACGATCCGCCAGCCGTCGGCGGTCTGCTTCAGCACCATCGTTTCGGTGCTCTGGACGGTCAGTGGCTTGCCGTCCTTCTGGGCGTGCAGCTCGCTTTCGGTTCCGACCCACGCGAACTCGCCAGCGGTTCGTGCACGCTGACGGAGCAGCTGGCGATGGGCGCCCTTGAGGAACGCCGCATCGCTGACTGCGTGATGGCCCATGTATTCCTCGCGGCTGCGTTCTGCACCTCCGGACTCGAGGATGAGAACGTCGGCAGCGAGCAGGGCTTCGACCGTGGCCAGGTCGCCGCTGGACAGGGCGGTGTTGAAGCGCTCCGCTACGGCGACCGCGGCCTCTGCGGCGGCTGGGACGTCCACGTCCGCGGATGCCGCGGTGGCGTGATGTGCATGCGACTGTGTTGCCTGTGCCATCGCGGGCGACGCGACGGCCAGTGCAAAGGCGAGGGTGAAGGAGGTTGCTGTTGCTTTCATGCATGGATTCCAGGAAATCAGTGATGGTGTGCTTGATCCGCGGAAGCGCCGATCAGTCAGGCGCGCTTCGGGTGTGTCGGGTTTCAATGTCATGGTGGCTGTCAGAACCAGATTCGAACGCCGGCGACGATCCGGGTGTCGTCAATGTCGCCGGACTGCGCGCGACGTTGGTCCGCCGTGCCCCCGTAGGCACGCTCCCACACCACCCCGACATAGGGAGCGAATTGACGATGGAACTCGTAGCGCAGGCGGAACCCGGCTTCGACCGTGCTCAGCCCACTGCCAATTCCGACCTCGGGATCGTCCTTGCTCCAGGCCTCACCTTCGACCAGCCACTGGCCGATCAGTCGATTGGTGAACAACATTTCGTACTCGGCTTCCGCCCCGATCCCGACCTGACCGGACTCGCCCAGGTACGCCGTGGCTGAGACTTCGAACATGTACGGTGCCAGACCGATCACGCCGAGCGCCGCATAGCTGCGAGACGGGCCGCCACCAAAGCCAAGGTCATGGCGGACACCGGCGACCGCATCCCACCAGCGGGCGATGGCGCGGCCGTACAGGACCTCCACGTCGGCGGACTCGGTGGATCCACCAACGCGCTCGCCCTCGCTGCGCAGCCAGAGCCGGTTCAAGTCGGAGCCGACCCAGCCCATCGCTTCCCAAGCCACACCGGTGCCGTCTTCATCCGCGTCCCACACCTCAAGCCGATCAAGCGCCCAATAGGAGTGGATCGACTCGCCGTGCATCAGGTGCTCGTCGAGGTCCTGGAACGCCGCGGCGCGATCAGCCGGCGTGACGACAGGAATAGGCTCGTGTGGTTCTGCCGTGGCCGGGAGATCCTGGCTGGCACCTGCCTGGTGGCCCATGGAAGCGTGGTCCATGCCCGAGTGGTCCATGTTCGATCCATCCATTCCGGAGTGGTCCATTCCGGAATGGTCCATCGTGGAGTGATCGCTGCCGGCAGGCTCCGCCGCCCCCTGTTTCATGGCGCCGTGGTCCATGTTTCCGTGGTCCATGGATCCGTGATCCTGCGTTCCATGTTCCATCGGTGCCACCGGCGGCTGTGACGGGGTTGCGTGATGCGCATGGTCGCTGGGGCGTGGGTCAATCGGCTTGGCCGGCGACTGTGCGGCAGTCGGCTTCGCTGCCGGATGGTGCGAGGCGTGATCTGTCTCCTGGCCCCGCGCCGGCGCGACACCAGCAGTGAGGAGTAGTGCGGTGGCCAAGCCGAGGGTGAGCGGGTGGCGGCGGGATAGGGTCATGGCGTTCATTCCTCCACCCGCACTTCGCGGAACATGCCGGCTTCCATGTGGTAGAGCAGGTGGCAGTGGTAGGCCCAGCGGCCGAGCGCATCGGCGCGCACCCGGTAGCTGCGCTTGGTGCCTGGCGGCATGTCGATGGTGTGCTTGCGCACCATGAAGTTGCCGGACTCGTCCTCGAGGTCGCTCCACAGGCCGTGGAGGTGGATCGGGTGCGACATCATCGTGTCATTGACCAGCACGATCCGCATGCGCTCCCCATAGTTCAGCCGCAGGGGCTCTGCGTCGGCGAACTTCAGTCCGTCGAACGACCAGGCGAAGCGCTCCATGTGGCCGGTCAGGTGCAGCTCGACCGTGCGGCCGGGTTCGCGGCCGTCCGGGTCGCGGAACGTGCTGCGCAGATCGGCGTAGGTCAGCACGCGTCGGCCGTTGTCGCGCAGGCCAATGCCCGGATCGTCCAGCTTGGGCGCGGGTGTCATCGTCTGCATGTCGACGAGGGGGTTGCCGGTTTCGGTGGCCGGGTGCTGCTGCATTCCGCCGGCGCCGTGATCCATGCCCGCCATGCTTCCGCCGGCCATTGCGCTTCCGGCCATCGACGACATGTCGTGGCCGCTATGGTCCATCCCAGCCATTGAGCTAGACATCGAGGACATGTCGTGACCGCCGCCGCCCATTCCGCCGTGGCCCATGTCGTCCATGGTAAGGAGCGGCTTGGGACCGACGTCGGGCACAGGCGCACGCAAGCCGTCCCGGACGGCGAGGGTGCCGCTGATGTAGCCGCTGCGCCCCAGGTCCTGCGCGAAGATGGTGAACGCATCCTGCCCGGTGGGTTCGACGATGACGTCGAAGGTCTCGGCGGTGGCAATGCGGAACTCGTCGACCGTGACCGGATGCACGTACTGGCCGTCGGCCGCGACCACCGTCATCTTCAGACCCGGGATGCGCACGTCGAAGTGCGTCATCGCGGATCCGTTGATGAAGCGAAGGCGGACCTTCTCACCAGACCGGAAGAGGCCGGTCCAGTTGCCGAGCGAGGTCGTGCCGTTCATGAGGAAGGTGTAGGTGTTGCCATTGACGTCCGACAGGTCGGTCGGCGTCATCCGCTTCGCGCCCGCCCACATCTTGCGGTCTTCGACCGTGGGGGCCCAGCCGCGCTGCTTCACGTCGTCGAAGAAGTCGCCGACCGTCTGCTTGGCGTAGTTGTCGAAATCCGACCGCTTCTTGAGCCTGGCGAACAGGTGGCGCGGATCGAGATCGGTCCAGTCCGACAGCATGACCACGTAGTCGCGGTCATAGGCGAAGGGTTCGGGCTCGAGCGGCTCGATCACCAGCGGCCCATACAGGCCGGCCTGCTCCTGGAATCCGGAGTGGCTGTGGTACCAGTAGGTTCCGCCCTGCACGACGTTGAAGCGGTACTGGTAGGTGTCGCCGCGGTTGATGCCGTCGAAGCTCAGCCCGGGCACGCCGTCCATGTTGGCCGGCAGCAGGATGCCGTGCCAGTGGATCGATGTCTGGTTGCCATGGATCGAGCCGGGGGGCAGGGCATTGCGGACCCGCAGGTTGACGGTGGTGCCTTCGCGCCAGCGCAGCAGCGGCGCCGGAATCGAGCCGTTGACCGTGATCGCCGGGCGCGTGGCACCGGTGAAGTTCATCGGGGTCTCGCCGATGGTCAGGTCGAAGTCGGTGCCCGAGAGCACGTTGGGTACGCCTTCGGCCTTGACGGCCCAGCTGGAGCGGGGCCATAGGCCGAGGGCTGCAACGGCGCCTCCGGCGGCAAGGCCTTGGACAAAGTGGCGGCGCGACGGGGCGGACAGCCCCTCGGCGCGGCCGAAAAGATCGGATGACATGGGAACTCCGGGAAAGGTCGAGGGCTCGCGAGGCGAGCGTTACCCTGTCGGTGCGGAGCAGCGAACAGGGTCCATCAGCGCCTTGAAAGGCGCATAGCGACACTTAGCCGATCGGAGGTCGGAAGAGATTGGTCAGTGCAGCGGACGCGTGCACCGACAGGAACGGTTCGGCGGATTGCCGGTACCGGATGGTGAAGTCGGCGAGTGCCGACCCAACGAGTGCCGCGGAGCAATGCTGCATGCAGGGGCAGCAATTCCCCGCTTCACAGCAGTCGCCCAACGGCGATACAGCCCCGGCCTGGTCAGCGGCCTGGGGGTGATGGTGATCATCGGCCACCGGAGCAGCCGCCGCGGCCCCGTGGCAGGCAGCCATGGCCTCGCCTGCTGTCGGCGCCGCGGTCACGTAGGTGACGTGACCCGCGAAGTCGCGCAGGTGCTCCATGTGCATGGATGCGCCAGCGATGCCCGGACCGTTCGCCAGCAAGGCAACGATCAGGAACAGACGCATCAGGAGCGCGCGGAAAGACATGCGCCCGAGTATACGTCCCGAAGTAAACGCCGGATGAATACAGCGGCAACGCCTGTTGGCTTATCTCAGGGAAGCCTCGGAACGCCTTGGGCGATTGTGTAACAAGCGGTAGATCGGGTAGCTTCCGCGCAATGTCCCGGTTTCGCTTCCGTTCGCCGTCTATCGCCGCGCAGGCTGTGCTCCTGGGGCTGCTAGTGTTTGGCCTCCTGTTGCAGCCCGTGATCGCAGCTGTGGGCGAGATCCACGCCCTTGCGCATGACCCATCCGGGACCCATCAGCATGAACTGCGCACCGGCATCTCCGATGGGGAGCAAGCCGTGCCTGGCGAGCAGGGTCAAGGGGAGTCCGAAACGCTGCACATGTTCGTCCACTGCGCGCATTGCTGCGGCTTCACTGCAGCGTTGCTGCCCGGGGTAGCGCAACTGCCCCCGCTATCCCCCGCGCGTCAGTTGATGGCCACGAAGCCCGTCCTTTTGCCGTCGGCGCACTTGTCGAGCCCGTTCAAGCCTCCGATCTACGCGTGACCCCTCTGTCGGCGAGTCGCCGACCGTTGTCGTCCCCCTAGCTCGGAGCAACCCATGAGTTTTCGATTCGCGGCCAAGGCCGCGTTCGTCGTCGCCTGTGCCGTGGCCTTTCCCACGCACGCGAGCGACACCCTGACCCTACGCGACGCTTTCCAGCGCGTAGCTGATACCCATCCCGAACTTCGGCTGTTCGGTCCCCGCCGCGACGCCCTGGAAGCGGAGCTGGATCGTGCGTCCCTGCGTCCCGCGCTGTTCGGCGGCGTCGAAGTCGAGAACGTGCTTGGCAGCGGCGCCGCGAGCGGCGTGTCAGGCGCAGAGGTCACCCTGACATTGGCTTCCGTGCTGGAGCGTGGGGGCAAGCTGGACGCCCGCCGCGTACTTGCCCAGAGCCGGATCGACACCCTGGCGGTGGAGCGCGAGGGTCGGCGCCTGGACCTCCTGGCGGAAGTCGCCCGACGCTATCTTGCGGTCGTGGCGGCGCAGCACCAAGGCGCCATCGCCCGCATGGACATTGACCAGCGGGACCGCACCGTCACTGCGGCCCGACGTCGTCACGAGGCCGGAGCCTCGCCTGAGGCCGTCGTGCTGACCGCCGAAGCGGCCGCGGCACGTGCGCGGCTCGAACTGGCTCGCGCTGCGCAAGCCGAAATAGCCGCGCGCCAGCATCTGGCCGCACTGTGGGGTGAACGCAGCCCGACGTTCCAGGTCGCAGGAGGAGACCCCCTGGCGCTGCCCGAAATTGCGGACTTTGCGGAGCTCGCTGCCTGGCTGCAGCGCACACCAGAACTCGCCCAGTTCGTCGACGAGCAGCGTGTGCGCGAGGCCCGGCTCCAGTTTGCTCGCAGCGAGGCAACCCCAGATCTGAATTGGCAGGTCGGTGTGCGTCGCATGTCCGACGACAACGATTTCGGTCTGGTCGGGAGCGTTTCCATCCCGTTCGGCACACGGGGCCGCGCCCAGCCCGGGATTCGTGCTGCACAGGCTGAGCTGGCTGGACTGGAGATCGAGCGCGAGGCAGCAGGGTTGTCCCTCTATTCGACCTTGGCCGAAGCACATGGGCACTTCGAAGTGGCGCGCCTGGAAACACAGCGGCTGGAAGAAGACGTCCTTCCACGTCTTGCCCGGGCGGAAGCGGCGGCTGCTACGGCATATCGGGCCGGAGCCGCCAGCCATCTGGAATGGGCGAGCTTGCAGGCCGAACACACGGCGGCCCGCATCCAACAGCTGAGGGCCGCGCTCGAGGCCCAGCGTGCCTTGATCGAAATCCAACGACTGACCGGCCAGGCCTTCGTCGCCGACACAGCCGCTGAAGGCAAAGCAGGAGTAACACCATGAAGTTCCCCCAATTGCTCGCAGTTCTCGCCCTTGCTTGCGTGCTCGCGGCTTGCCAAGGCGAGGCGCCAGCTTCAGGCGCTGTCTCACATGTGGACGAAGGCGCCGGCCACGATGAAGGCGAGGGCGGACATGGCCACGACGAGGGCGAGGAATCTCCCAGCACCGTCATTCCGGCTGCGGTTGCCGAGAAGACTGGAATCAAGACGCAACCCGCCGGGCCGGGCGTCATCGCCGACGAGCACGAAGTCCAGGGCCTGCTAACGCCGGTGGAGGGGCGCGTTGCCCAAGTCACGGCACGCTTCCCCGGCCCCATCCGCTCGGCCCGGGCCAATGTCGGTGACCGTGTCCGCGCTGGGCAGGTTCTGGCCACCATCGAAAGCAACCTGAGCTTGAGCAACTACAACGTGACCGCTCCCATTGCCGGCGTCGTCACCTCGCGGTCTGCCTCAGTGGGTGCGTTGGCCGGAGACGGCGCGCCCCTGTTCGAAGTCGCCGACCTCTCCCAACTCTGGGTCGACCTTCACATTTTCGGCGCCGATGCACAGCACATCCAGCCAGGCGTGCCGGTGATGGTGACGCGCATGAGCGATGGCGAAACGGCGCAGACAACGCTTGAACGCGTGCTGCCCGGGATGTCCACCTCCAGCCAGAGCACTGTGGCCAGGGCGACCATCGAAAACTCCGACGGCCTCTGGCGTCCGGGTTCGGCGGTCAAGGCAAGAATCACGGTCGCGCAGCAACCTGTCGCGCTGCTGGTGCCATTGGCGGCCCTGCAGACCATGGACGGCGCCGAAGTGGTCTTCGTGCGCGAGGGCGAACGCTATCGGGCGCAACCGGTGCAGCTCGGCGTACGCGATGCCCGACAGGTGGAAGTGCGTGAGGGCATCAACCAGGGCGACGAGGTCGTAGTCGAGCAGAGTTACTTGCTCAAGGCGGACATCGGCAAGGAGGGCGCGGCGCATGAGCACTGACGCCGTCGTCCACGAGGCCGGCATGCTGGAAAGCATGGTCCGCTTCTCGATCCGGCATCGCTGGCTGATGCTGGTGCTGAGCTTGGGCTTGATCGGCCTCGGCATCTGGAGCTTCACCCGGCTGCCCATCGACGCCACGCCCGACATCACCAATGTCCAGGTGCAGATCAACACCGAGGCGCCTGGCTACTCGCCCCTGGAGTCCGAACAGCGGGTCAGCTACCCGATCGAGACGGCATTGGCTGGCCTGCCAAGGCTTGATTACACGCGGTCGTTGTCACGCTACGGCCTGTCGCAGGTCACGGTCGTCTTCGAAGACGGGACGGACGTTTACTTCGCCCGCCAGCAGGTCGCCGAACGGCTCCTCCAGATCAGATCGCAGATCCCGGACGGACTCGAGCCACAGATGGGGCCGATCTCGACCGGTCTGGGCGAGATCTTCATGTACACGGTCGACGCGGCCCCTGAAGCCCGCAAACCCGACGGCACACCCTGGACCGCGACCGATCTGAGGACGCTCCAGGACTGGGTCGTCCGCCCGCAAATGCGAAACACGCCGGGCGTGACCGAGGTCAATACGATGGGCGGGTTCGAGCGCCAGATCCACATCACGCCGGACCCATCCAGGCTGGTCGCCCTCGGATTCACCCTGCATGACATCGTCGAGGCGGTCGCCGCCAACAACCAGAACGTTGGCGCCGGCTACATTGAGCGGAACGGCCAACAGTACCTGGTCCGGGTCCCAGGGCAGGTCGGCGCGGTCGATGAGATACGCGACATCGTGCTCGACCGTCGCGATGGTCTCCCGATCCGGGTGCGGGACGTTGCCGAGGTGGGGGAGGGCCCGGAACTACGCACGGGCGCAGCGACCCAGAATGGCGAAGAGGTGGTCCTGGGTACGGTCTCGATGCTGGTGGGCTCCAACAGCCGCGCTGTCGCCCAAGCGTCCGCGGCCAAGCTGCGCGATGCCAACGCAAGCCTCCCCGATGGCGTCACGGCGACCGCCGTCTACGACCGCACCGGGCTGGTCGAACGCACGATGCAGACTATCTCCAAGAACCTCATCGAAGGCGCCTTGCTGGTCATCGTCGTGCTGTTCCTACTGCTTGGGAACTTTCGCGCTGCGCTCATCACCGCTGCCGTCATCCCACTGGCCATGCTGTTCACTATTACCGGAATGGTGCGGGGGGGCGTCTCCGGAAACCTGATGAGCCTGGGCGCGATCGATTTCGGCCTCATCGTCGACGGCGCAGTGATCATCATCGAAAACTGCCTGCGCCGCTTCGGCGAAGTCCAGCATCGCCTCGGTCGCGTGATGACCCGCGAAGAGCGCAACGACGTCACCGCGACCGCCACTGTCGAGGTGATCCGCCCAAGCCTGTTCGGTATGTTCATCATCGCTGCCGTCTACCTGCCGATCTTCGCGCTGACCGGGATCGAAGGGAAGATGTTCCACCCCATGGCAATCACGGTGGTGCTGGCTCTGACCGGTGCCATGGTCCTGTCGCTCACCTTCGTGCCCGCGTCGATCGCGCTCTTTCTCGGTGGACGCGTCGAAGAAAAGGAGAACCGCCTGATCCAATGGACCCGACGGCGCTATACACCCGTGCTCGCCTGGTCGCTCCGGAGGCGTCCATGGGTCCTCGGGGGCGCGCTTGCCCTAGTGGCGCTGTCGGTTCTTCTTGCCACCCGTCTTGGCAGCGAGTTCATTCCCAACCTCGACGAGGGCGACATCGCCATGCACGCGATCCGGATTCCGGGAACCGGCCTGGAGCAGTCGGTGAAGATGCAACTCGATGTCGAAGAGCGCTTGATGCAGATTCCCGAGGTGGAGCGGGTCTTCAGCAAGATCGGCACGGCCGAGGTGGCCACGGATCCGATGCCTCCCAACGTGGCCGACACGTTCCTGATGATGAAGCTCCGCGAGGACTGGCCGGACCCGCGCAAGCCAAAGGACGTGCTCATCGACGAGATCGAGCAGGCAGTGGCGGCGCTTCCAGGCAACAACTACGAGTTCACGCAACCGATCGAAATGCGGACCAACGAGTTGATTTCTGGCGTCCGCGCCGACGTCGCCGTGAAGGTGTTCGGCGACGACCTGGACACGTTGGTCGACGTGGCAGAGAAGGTAGAGGCTGTCGCCCGGCAGGTCACCGGAGCCGCTGACGTCAAGACCGAACAGGCAACGGGTTTGCCGCTGCTGACCGTGGTGCCGGACAAAGCGGCACTGGCGCGTTTTGGCCTGAATCCAGGAACTCTGCAGGCCACGGTGGCCACCGCGGTCGGCGGCGAGGTGGCCAGCCAGCTGTTCGAAGGGGACCGGCGGTTCAACATCGTGGTGCGTCTTCCCGAGCACATCCGGGTCGACCCGGCAGCACTCATGGATCTCCCGATCCCGCTGTCTGATGGTGCCAATGCCGACCGCTCCAGCCTTGAGCCTGGTTGGGGGACGGCGCGCACGGTTCCCTTGCGCGAGGTGGCCACCGTCGAGAACCTGCTGGGGCCCAACCAGGTCAACCGCGAGAATGGAAAGCGCCGGGTGGTGGTCACTGCCAACGTGCGCGATCGGGATCTGGGGGGCTTCGTAACGGAGCTGCAGCAGCGCATCGCGCAGGAGGTCGAGGTGCCCGCGGGCTACTGGATCGATTATGGCGGTACGTTCGAGCAGCTCATCTCCGCCAGTCGCCGCCTCGCGGTCGTGGTCCCGGTGACCCTGGTGCTCATCTTCGGCCTGCTGTTCATGGCCTTCGGCTCGGCAAAGGATGCCGTGATCGTGTTCACCGGGGTTCCGCTCGCGCTGACAGGTGGGGTCGTGGCCTTGGCGTTGCGCGGCATCCCGCTGTCGATCAGCGCGGGGGTGGGCTTCATCGCGTTGTCTGGCGTAGCCGTGCTCAACGGTCTGGTGATGATTGCCTTCATCCGCAAACTGCAGGAGCAAGGCCATGACTTGGATGACGCGGTATTCAATGGTGCGCTCGGGCGATTGCGGCCCGTGTTGATGACCGCGTTGGTGGCGTCGCTTGGCTTTATCCCGATGGCGTTCAATGTTGGAACCGGTGCAGAGGTGCAGCGCCCTCTGGCCACGGTTGTCATTGGCGGCATCGTTTCATCGACCTTGCTGACCCTGGTGGTGCTGCCCACGCTCTACAGCCTTTTGCATCGAAACGACGCCGTGCGGTTGCAAAAGGCGACCCGCTGACGTGCACATGAATCGCCACACCCGCAGCGACAACCTCAAGGTTGGAAGACAATGACCGAGAAGCTACGCATCGACCTGCCGATCCTGCTGCCTCAAGTTCCGGACGAGTCGGATGCCTGTGTCGGACGATTGATCGACAACCTGGCGACTCGTGGCGGCATCGAGTCTGTGCATGTTCGCGCGGGCGACGGCGGTTCGCCCGCTCAGATTTGCATCCACTACAACGCGGACACAGTGTCGGTCGCGCGCATCCGCGAAGTGGTGGAAGGTGCCGGCGCAGCCATCAGCGACCGCTACGGGCATGTTCTGTGGGAAGTGCAGGGCATTGGGCACCAGCGACGCGCGCGAACTGTGGGGGAGCGACTCAAGTCGCTTCCTGGAGTCCTGGAAGCTGAAGCCAGTGCCGCCGGGACGGTGCACGTCGAGTACGACCGTTCAGAGATTCGCGAGGAGCGCATCCTCGCTGTGCTTGCTGGGATGGACGTCTTCCCGACTGGAGGCGAGGTCGAGCACGATCGCCGTACTGTGGAGCATGTGCACCGTACTGGTGGCGGACATGTACATGGCAAGGACGAGGACGCGCATGCGCACGGCGGACTTCTGGGGCGGAACTCCGAGCTGATCTTTGCACTGCTTTGCGGCGCGTTCCTGGTGGGCGGCTTCGCCATGGAGAGGCTGGCTCCAGGTGCGCCGCCATGGTTGCCGCTGGCGTGCTACGTCGTGGCCTATTTTTTCGGCGGCTTCTACACGCTGCGCGAGGCGATCGACAACCTGCGCATGAAGCGCTTCGCGATCGACACGCTCATGCTGGTCGCCGCCGCTGGCGCCGCGGCGCTCGGATCCTGGGCTGAGGGCGCGCTGCTGCTGTTCCTGTTCAGCCTGGGCCACGCGCTCGAGCACTACGCGATGGGGCGCGCCAAGCGCGCGATCGAGGCACTGGCCGAGCTCGCCCCCGCGAGGGCGACGGTACGGCGGACCGGGGAGGTACGGGAGATTCCGGTGGAAGAACTCGTCATCGGCGACGTCGTGCTCGTAAAGCCCAACGAACGCGTGCCTGCCGATGGGTTCCTCGTGCTCGGCACGTCGAGCGTTGACCAGGCACCGGTGACCGGCGAGAGCATTCCGGTCGACAAACGCCCTGTCGACGATCCGGCTGCGTCCCGCGCACGCCCCGATGGAGTCGATTCCGAATCGCGCCTGTTCGCGGGCACCATCAACGGCAGCGGGGCCATCGAGATGGAGGTCACGCGGCGATCTGTTGACTCGGCGCTCGCGCGAGTAGTGAAGATGGTCAGCGAAGCGGAAACGCGGCAGTCGCCAACCCAGCGCTTCACCGACAAGTTCGAGCGCGTCTTCGTGCCGGCGGTGCTGGCGCTGGCCGTTCTTCTGCTGTTCGCATGGGTGGTGGTGGACGAGCCGTTTCGTGACAGCTTCTATCGCGCGATGGCGGTGCTGGTGGCCGCCAGCCCCTGTGCGCTGGCGATTGCCACGCCGAGTGCAGTGCTTTCCGGAATCGCACGTGCAGCGCGTGGCGGTGTGCTGATCAAGGGCGGGGCGCCCCTTGAGGAGCTGGGATCGCTGAATGCCATCGCGTTCGACAAGACCGGCACCCTGACCGAGGGCCGGCCACGCATCACTGACGTCTTGCCAGTCGATGGTGTGTCGGAAGAAGAGCTGCTGGCGGTCGCCGTTGCGGTGGAGTCGCTGAGCGACCATCCGCTGGCTGCGGCCATCGCGCGTGATGGGCGAGACCGGCTGGGAGGCGCCTCCATTCCAACTGCCAGCGGCCTGGAGAACCTCATTGGCCGCGGCGTGACCGCAACGCTCGGCGAAGACACTGTCTGGATCGGCAAGGCGGAATTGTTCGGGACTGAGGGTATCGCGCCGCTCGGTGACGCGGCTGCTGCGTCCATCGCGCAACTGCGCGACGCGGGACGCACGACGATGGTGGTGCGACGTGGCACGCGTGATCTTGGCGCGATCGGCCTGCTCGACACACCACGCGCCGGTGCCCGGGAGGCGCTGCAGCGTCTGCGCGATCTAGGCATCGGCCGGATGATCATGATCTCCGGCGATCATCAGAAGGTCGCCGATGCAATTGCGCGCGACGTGGGGCTGGACGAGGCCTGGGGCGACCTGATGCCGGAGGACAAGGTCGAATCCATCCGCAAGCTGCGGGAGCAGGACAAGGTTGCAATGGTCGGAGACGGCGTCAACGATGCACCGGCAATGGCCACCGCGACCGTGGGAATCGCGATGGGCGCAGCCAGCTCCGATGTCGCGCTGGAAACCGCCGACGTTGCCTTGATGTCGGACGATCTGCACAACCTGCCGTTCGCGGTCGGGCTCAGCCGGCATACCCGCGGCGTGATCCGGCAGAACGTGTTCGTCAGCCTCGGCATCGTCGCCCTGCTCGTGCCGGCGACCATATTCGGCCTCGGAATCGGGCCGGCGGTCGCGATCCACGAAGGTTCGACGTTGCTGGTTGTGTTCAACGCCCTCAGGTTGCTCGGCTACAAGGATCGCAGTAGTCACGCTGCGTCCTGAAAACCAGGAACCGGATTTCTCGCGGGACACGAGACCCTGTCAGGACAGGAGCTACGACGGTGGGCGGCGCAGCGTATCGAGGATGGTGCATTGTCCGCGCTCGCTGCCGCTGCAGCTGTCGATCACCCGCTGAAGCTCAGTGGCCATTCGTTGCAGATCGTCGAGGCGGGTGTGGATATCGGCCAGATGTACACGGGCCAGACGGTCGACCTCCTGGCAAGACAATCCGTCGTCGTCGGCTAAACCCAACAGGCTGCGGATCTCTTCCAGCGAGAAGCCCAAGTCGCGTCCCCGACTTACGAAACGCAGCCGGGCCACGTCTTCCGGGGCGTAATCGCGGTACCCGCCGGAGGTGCGGGGCGGGGAAGGCAGCAGACCGATCCGCTCGTAGTACCTGACTGTCTCCGGATGGCATCCGCTGCGGGCTGCGAGCTCTCCGATCTTCACGGGCTTGACCCTGTAGCGACTACAGGCTTTAGCATCCTCTGACTTCGAGTGGACCGCAATCGGTCCTCCCTTTTCCGGAAGATCCTCATGGCTGATTCGTGTGGTTGTGGTGGTGCCATGGACGTCGGCGCGCTGGAGGCGCGACAGCGACGGGTGCTGATAATCGTCTTGGCGATCAATATCGCCACCTTCGCGATGATGATCACCGCCGCGCTATACAGCGGGTCGTCCTCGTTGCTGTCTGGCAGCCTCGACAACCTCGGTGACGCACTCACCTATCTGCTGAGCCTGGCGGTGGTCGGTGCCAGCCTGCGCGCCAAGGCCGCGGTTGCAGTGGTCAAGGGCCTGCTGATCCTGGGAGCAGCAATCGCTGTGGCCGCTCAGATCGGTTGGCGCCTCGCACACCCGGGTGTCCCGATCTTCGAGGCCATGGGCCTTGCAGCGGCGGTCAACCTTGCGTTCAACGGCCTGTGCCTGTGGTTGCTGACCCCGTACCGATTCGGCGACGTGAACATGGCGTCGGTGTGGGAGTGTTCGCGCAACGACATTTATGAAGGCTTCGCAGTGCTCTTGGCTGCCGCCAGTGTGTGGATGTTCGACGCCGGCTGGCCGGATCTTGTTATTGCGACGGTGCTGTTGCTGATGTTCCTACGCTCGGCGTGGCGGGTGCTGCGGTCGGCGTTCAAAAGCTATCGGAACGCGACATAGCCTGTCGAAAGTAAATGCAGCCGCGGAGCTCACGGTAATCCCCCCATTTTTAGCAGTCGCCAAAAGTGGAGCTAAGCGGCAAGGGCCAATTTCTGCATCGGCGTGATGCCGCCGAGCGCCATGTTCGGGCGCTCATGGTTGTAAGTCCATTGCCAGCGGGTGGCTCTGTCCTGCACCTGCTCGATCGTGTCGAACAGGGTGCGGGCCAGCCAGCCGTAGCGCACCGTGCGGTTGTAGCGCTCGATGTAAGCGTTCTGTTGCGGCTTCCCCGGTTGGATATGCTCGATCCGGATGCCCTGCCGCTCCGCCCAGGCCAGCAGTGCCCCGCTGATGTACTCGGGCCCGTTGTCGCAGCGGATCACGCGCGGCTTGCCACGCCACTCGATGATTTGCTCCAGTGAGCGGATCACGCGACTCGAAGGCAGTGACAGGTCGACCTCGATGCCGAGCCCTTCGCGGTTGAAGTCGTCGAGTACGTTGAACAACCGGAAGCTTCGTCCATCGCTGAGCTGGTCGTGCATGAAGTCCATCGACCAGACCTGGTTGATCGCCTCAGGCACCGCGAGCGGCTCCGGCTTCTCCCGCACCAAACGCTTCTTGGGCTTGATCCGCAGGTTCAACTCCAGCTCCCGGTAGATGCGGTAGGCCCGCTTGTGGTTCCAGCGGAACCCCTTGACGTTGCGCAGGTGCAGGAAGCAAAGGCCAAAACCCCAGTCGCGATAGGTCGTGGTCAGCCGCACCAGCCAGTCCGCAATCCGGGCGTTCTCCTCGCAGGCCTTCGCCTGGTACCGGTAGCAGGTTTCACTGACCTCGAAGGTCTGACAGGCATGCCGAATGCTGGTGCGTCCGCCTTCCACTGCTGTTCTGGCCATCTCCCGGCGCTGAGATGGCCTCACCATTTTTTTGAGAGCGCCTCCTTGAGCAGGTCGGTGCTGAGCTGGGCCTCGGCGTACATCTTCTTCAGCCGACGGTTCTCCTCCTCCAGCTCCTTCATCCGAGCCACCATGGACACCTCCATGCCGCCGAACTTGCTGCGCCACTTGTAGAACGTCGCCGAGCTGATGCCGTGTTCGCGGCATAGCTCCGGCACGGGTGTACCGGCTTCGGCCTGCTTGAGCACGGCGATGATCTGGCTGTCTGTGAAGCGGGACTTCTTCATGGAACCTCCTCGGGAAAGGGTACGAGAAAATTCCACTTCTGGCGTCAGCTAACCCGCGGGGGGATTACCCCTGCACCTGCGCAACGTCAAGGGGTTCCGCTGGAACCACAAGCGGGTGGACCGACCAGCCTTTCGTAGACATCCGGACGCCATAATTCATGGCAATGACCGAGGTGTTTATGGGCAACAGCAAGCAGTACACGGATGAGTTCCGGGCCGAGGCGGTGAAGCAGGTGATCGAGCGCGGCTTCACGGTGGTGGACGTCGCCGCCCGGATCGGGATCCCCAAGCACACCCTGTATGGCTGGGTGCAGGTGGCGAGGAAAATGGCGCCGGCATCGGGCGCTTCAGCAGCGCCGAGCGACTCGGCCGAGATCCGCCGGCTCAAGGCCGAGCTGCGGCGTGTGACCGAGGAGCGCGACATCCTAAAGAAAGCCGCCGCGTACTTTGCCAAGGGGTAAGGGCGAAGTACGCGTTCATGCGCGCGCACATCCGCGAGTTCCGCCTGGTCGCGATGTGCCGGGTGCTGGGCGTGCACCGCAGCGGCTACTACGCCTGGTTGCGCCAAGGCACCAGTGCCCGCGAGCGGGACGATCAGCGCCTGCTGGGGCTGATCAGGCACCACTGGCTGGCCAGCGGCGCGGTGTATGGCTATCGCAAGATCACCTTGGACCTGCGGGAAGCGGGCGAGCATTGCAGCCGGCACCGCGTCCGGCGGCTGATGAAGGCCGAGGGCCTGCGGGCGCAGGTGGGCTATGGCGGCAAGCCGCGCCACCGCGGCGGCCCGGTCGGTGCCGTGGCGAACGTGCTCAACCGGGACTTCACGCCGCACGCCCCGAACAAGGTCTGGGTCACGGACATCACCTACATCCGCACCTACGAGGGCTGGCTGTTCCTGGCTGCAGTGATGGACTTGTACTCGCGCCAGATCGTCGGGTGGGCAACGGCGTCCACGATGACCAGCGACCTGGTGCTGCAGGCGCTGATGGCGGCGGCATGGCGACGCAAGCCCGGCCCGGGCGTGCTGGTCCACTCCGACCAGGGCTGCCAGTTCACCAGCAACGACTGGCAGTCGTTCCTGAAGGCGCACCGGATGGTGCCGAGCATGAGCCGTCGCGGGAACTGCCACGACAACGCCGTGGCCGAGAGTTTCTTCAGCGTCCTGAAGAAGGAGCGGATCAAGCGGCGGATCTACCCGACGCGAGCCACTGCTGCTTCGGACGTGTTCGACTACATCGAGATGTTCTACAACCCGATTCGCCGGCATGGTTCCGCTGGCGGCATGTCACCGGTAGAGTTCGAAAAGCGCTACGCGCAGAGCGGCGACTGAGTGTCTATGGAACTCTGGCCGGTCCACAGGACCACCAGGAGCACCACGGCTCCGGCAAACACATGCCTCAGCTTACGCATGAGGCACCGTTGCGAATAGCCGTGAAGGGATCACTCAAAACCTCCAGGTGGCGCGCACGTACAGATCGTCATCCCGGCGTGGACCGGCGGCGGCGGCGGGGAGGTCGATTTCCTTGCGCCGCCGCAGGCGCGCGTCCAGCTGCCAGGCCTGTGTCGCCTGCCACACCCAGCGCGCCTCGATCAGTTCGTCGTTCGGGCGGAAGTCACTCGACAGCAGCCAGCCGTCGGCGACGCGGCCGTAGACGATGCCGAAGTTGTGCCCCGGCAGGATGTCCATGAAGCTGAGCGACGCCTGCCAGGACAGCGAATCCGAACTGCCGCTGCCGGAGTTCATGGCTTCCCGACGCGGAGTGTTGGGGGCATAGCCGAGTTCGCCGCCGAGCCGCAGCCTGGTTTCGCCGTCGCCAAGTCGCCACTGGGCGGTGGCCTTGGCGGTCACGGCGAAGTAGTCCTCCGTCCGGGCATCGGCGACGCCGTAGGGATGCAGCGCGGACGGGAGCCAGTTGACCGTGACCACACGCTGGATCAGCGGTCCGATCGGCGTCTTGGATTCGAGGACGGCCAGCATGCCCAGGCGCGAGCCGCTGTCGCTGAACTCCAGCGGCCGGCGCAGGGTGCCGGTCGGGCCGCGGCGGTCGTTGTGGCGCAGGACCAGGTGGGTGGTCCAGTCGTCGCCGGGGCGCCACTGCAGCCAGGCGCCATCGGTCCAGGTGACGTCGAAGTTGGTGCTGTCGTTCTGGTCCAGCGACTTCTTCATCACGTCGTCCAGGCCCCATGCGGCCTGGAAGCGGCCGACGCGAACGCTCCATGGCGCCTCGGCCGGGCGGTATTCCAGCCAGGCCTCGTCGATCGTGCCCTGGCCGTTCTCCAGGCCCGCCGGACCCGGCGCCCAGGTGCGCATCCAGAACTCCTCGCTGTCCTGGTCGCCGTCGAGCCGGGCGGCGACCCGGCCGCTGAAGTGCCAGCCGCCGCCCAGCTCGCCCTGCAGGCGGAAGCGGAGGCGGGCGCGCAGGCTGTCGGCATCCGATTCGGTGCCGCTGCGGCTGCGGGTCTCCGAGGCGACGTAGCCGAAGCGCATATCGCCGCTGGTCTTCCAGGCATCTGCCGCAGTCGCGTCGGCCGTCACCAGTGCGAGCAGCGTGACGGCGAGCCACGCGAAGGGGTAGGGCCGTCGGGCAGGCAGGGCTCGCCGGGTACGCATGGGTTTGGCCTCCGGGTCGGGAGGCGCAGGTGGCGGGTTATCGACTGCGCCTGATCGTCGTGGAGACTTTGCGCGCCGTAAACATGTGCGTCTTTGACCCAGATCAACCGCAAGGGGTGGTCAGGAGCCCGCCCCTTCGTTGGGATCGTCGAACAGCGCCTCGTAATTGGCAACGGCACCGTGCATGTCATGCACGGGGGCGGCGTCGGACGGATCGGCCTGCAGCGCCTGGGTACCGGCCATCAAGCGGGCAAGCACGGCGTGCAGGGCGACGTCGGGTTCGACCGGCAGGCTGCAGTTCTCGAACATGTATTCGACGGCGGCATCGACCTCGGCGGCTCCTGCCAGGATCGTGGCTTCGTCGGAGGCCTGCTCCAGGCTGCCGATGGCGGCGCGCACCCGCGACATGCCCTCGATCAGCGGCGCGTCCGGCTCCCACTGGACGTGGTGGTCGGGCACCGGGAAATCCACGCCGGCCGCGTGCGCCGTGTCGTGGCCATGGTGGTCGTCGTCGTGCGCACCCGCCGCGTCAGAGGCACTGGTGGCCGCCTGGTCGGCCTGCGCCGTTGCCGTCGCGTCCGAGGCAGCGGACGCAGCCGACGAAGTGTCTTGTGTGCAGCCGGGGGCCAGCGTGCCCAGCGCGAGTGCGAGTGCCGCGACGAGGGGAATCTGCTTCACATTCATACAAGGCTCCGTGTAAGGAAAATCGAAAGATCTTCAGAGCCCAGTCTGGCGCGGGGGCGGCGGGTATGCAAAGCCCGCTGCGGCGCTGGAAGTTCAGCCGGCGAAGCCGCCATCGGCCAGAAAGGCCCGCTCTTCGGCCGTGGATTCACGCCCAAGGAGCCAATTGCGGTGTGGAAAGCGGCCGAAGCGGCGGATGATGTCATGGTGCCCCCGCATCCCGTCGGCGCGCCTGCCACCGAGCCGGGCTGCCAGCGTCAGCGACAGCGTCTGGTCGACGGGATCCTCGGAATGGGTGAAGGGATACACGAAGAACACCCGGAACCCGTCCTCAACGCGCTGCATGTGCCCCAGCTTTTCCGCCTCGCGACCGAACATCAGCGCCAGGCCGTCGGTGGCAAACATATGCGCGGTGCCGCGGAAAGCGTTGCGCGGGAACTGGTCAAGCAGTACCAGCAGCGCCAGCGCGCCGTGCGGGGTCCGGATCCAGTCATCGCAGCGGCGCGCGGCAGCCTCCATGTGCGCGGTCAGGAAGCGCTCGCGGAAGAGGCGGTCGAAATCGGGATCCTTCACCATCCACAGTCCCTCGGCGACGACGTTCCGCCAAAAATCGGCCAGCTCGGTGATGCAGGGTTGCGCCGTCAAGGTGCTCATCTCCGCGCTGCGCCGCGCTTGGAGGGCGGGAGCAATCGAATGCTACTGCTGGGCGGTTGGGACGATTGACCGCATCATGTGGCCAAGGTTAGCGCATGTACTGGAGAGACTTCGTCGCATACAGCAGACTCGCGCCGAGTATGCCTGCGATCCGACGCGTCGTGCCCGCAACCGCGGTTGGGCAAAGGGGACCGATTAGGTGGATTTATCGGGGGTAGGGAAGGTCAATCGTGCAGATGCCTGGGTTCTTCCATGCATTCGAGGCTTCGCTAGAGGTTGTGTGGTGATGACCTAACGCTACTGTGGTGCACCTTGAACGGCTTGGTAGCATTCTGTAGGGCAATCTATACAACGGAGTAGAGGCAATGCCGTGGCAAAACGATCTACGACGCAGCTCGCGAGATGCTGAGATCGCCGAGCGCGTGATCGTGGCCGTGGAACAACTACTGGAACGTGACCGCTACCTCTTCGTTCATCGCGTCGGTGAGCGGGCCATCTCGCATCGGCTGGCGATCTACGTGGAGGCACAGTTCCCCGGCTGGGACGTCGACTGCGAGTACGACCGGGATGGCGCGGCACGAAAAATGATCCCGGATGGGAGCGGCAATGATGACGACGAAGGCAGCGCCGTATTGCCGGACATCATCGTCCACCACCGAGGCCCCGGCGGAAACCACGTCGTGTTCGAACTCAAGAAGTCCAGCAATCGTCTGCCCGATGACCGGGATCTGGAGAAGCTGCGCGCGTACGGGCGTCACCTGGGATACGCGCACGGCGTTTTCATTCGTTTCGTCGTGGGAGAGCCCGATCCCGCCGTCAGCCGGGCGGAGTTCATTTACGGCGACTGATCTCGACCGTAACGAGGCGGGCCGATGCCACCGTCGCGTCGTCGGGAAGGGTGTCGTTGTGCGCAGATGGTGCGTCAGTGGATCGCGCCCGGGACCCTCGTGCCCTCACCGTGAAGGTGTATCCGAGCCAGCGGAGCGCTGCGTGCGAACCCAATGGCGAATGCGCGCTACGAGGTTCTGCCGAGCGCGCGTCAGCACGGCCCAGGCCCCTTGGGTAGTGGCGAATCCCACCGCGATCAGCAGGACGGTGTAGGCGTAGCTCGGGAAGGCCATGCGCGAGGTAAGCGCAATCGTGAGGCCGCCGAACTGCGCAAACATCGCCAGCACCGGCCCGCACACCAACGCGTCGCGCATCAGGCGTTGGCGCTCGTCGGCAGGCACGGGCGTGCGGCGCTCGGCGACGGCCAGAATCACGAGGCCGCACATGAGCGTCGCGGTCACCATGCCGCCCACGGCGCCGACCACGAGCAGGGACTGGCTCCAGCCCATCTCCAGGTACGCTGGCCGATCGATCAGGAACAAGGCGACGGTCGTAGGCGCGAACACGCCCACGGCCCCGAGCAAATAGGCGACGCCGCGTTCGCCTTCGTATGCCCGCAGGAACATGAGCTTGCGTTCAGCCCAGGTCGTCGGCGCCAAGGTGTTGTCAGCGACCGAAACCTGTCGATTGGGGTGGCGAGACTTTTTCATCTTGGTCCTAGGGCAGTGCAATGAACGCGCAGTGCGCATTCGCAGGGGTCGGCTCACCAAGACGATGCGTGAGCGATCGCAGCGGGCAGTCGAGGCTGGCGTGGACGCCGCCGCCATGCAGAGGCCGAACTAGCTCGGCCAGAGCCAGGCCCGCGGCGAACGCGCCCACGAACGGCGTAGCCACCGCCTTGGAAGCCAATATCGTCACGCCGCACAGGTCACCGCTGTCGCGTGCGAGCTGCTGGTATGCGGTGTTGAGCTCCGTCGACGACTGACTCGCGGCCTGGGCCGGCCACAGCTCCGTGGCCGGGCGCGGCCCGGGCAGGGTATGCAGGCGCAGGTTGCGAAAATCGCGATAGCCACTGCCCAGCCCGACCTCGACGACCAAGGCGAATGCCGCAGTGTCGAGATCGCGCCGCGCGGCCACGTTGTCCACGCCGAACAGGGCCGCGGTCGGCTCTCCTGGCTGCAGCCGGTGCTGTGCGCCGAAGCGGCGCTCGACCAAGTCGATCTCGAAGCCGATCGCCTCCAGGCGTCGTGTCATGACGCGCGTCTTGCGCCCCTTGAAGTCGTCGGCGCCCACCAGCATGCAGGTGCTCAAGTTCGATTCGGTCACGCGGTCTACATCCTGGAGGACCAGCCGCGGTCGGCGTTGCGCGGGGTAGGGGAGCATCGCCAGACCCCAGGCGTAGGCCTGCCCAAGGTGCCCGAGGCCGATCAACCACAGATCGGTCGGCAGGTACGCCAGCGCCGGCCCCCGGTTCTCAGGCGCATGCCAGTCCTCGATCGCCAGCGGGTTCCACAGCGACACGCCAATCCGGCGATAGCCCGCCTCGGGCGAGTCGCCGCGCACGTGGGAGAACACTTCGCTGACGGCCAGGGCACCGGCACATACCCCTGCCAGCGGGTTGTCGTCGCCGACGGTCAGGTGGCCAGCGCTGTCGGCGGGGGCCACCTGCGCCCACCAGCCGTCCCAGGAAGGGCGCAGGGCGAGGGTCGCGCCCTCCGGCGGCGCACCGTCGCCGATCAGGAGCGACGGCAGGCGGGCTGTCGGTGCGGCCATGACGGTCCCGCCGAGCGCCGCCACGACGTCTGCCGCCGGCCGTCCCGCGAACAGCGGTACCTGGATCACCGGGGTGAGATCGCCGGTCACTTCCACCCCGCCGAGCAGCGCTCGGGAGGCGGTACTGACCGCGGTAAGCACGCAGGCCTGGCCCGCCAGCGTGTTCGCCCAGCCTTCGCCCAGATGGATGCGCAGCCGGTACTGCTGAAACAGGGCGAGCGCCGCTTCCGGCGTGGCAACCTCACCGGCATCCAGCGCCAGCTTCGCCAGACGGTGCATGGCGTCGGCATCGAATTGCGTCATGGTTCGCTCTCCGGCGTTTTGAAGGTCATGACGCGCGCCACGGTCGGTCCGCGGTAGCGCGTCCAGCGGTGGGCGCCTTGGTAGACGTACAGCCCGAGGTGCTCCAGGCCGACCGGCCCCTGCGCGAAGTCGGGAACGATCAAGGCGATGTGCCCCGCGATCGCCAGCATCGGGTTCTCGCCGTCGCTGCGGCTCTGTCCTGCGCCGTAACGATGCGTGTGCACGTCGGCAACGACTTCGAGTCCATGCGTGGCGCAGTAGTCCCACAGCCGACTGAAGCTGGCGCCGGACAGATGCACGAAATCCGCCTGCAGCGCGTCCGCCTGCAACTGCTCGTAGGGCAGGAAGCTGGTGACCACGCGCACCCCTTTACGTACCCGCCCAAGCAGGAAGCCGCCGCTCTCGCGCACCCCCGCGCCCTGCTGGCGAAGGTGCGCGAGGATCGCCGTCCACAGCGCCGGCGCGAGCTCAAGCAGCGGCGCGTTCATGCTCGAACCCTTGCAGCAGGTCGTGCACCACCTCGAGGTAGTGCGAGATCCCCTTCGCGGGGTTCCAGATGAGCTGCGGGTACTGCGCCGGCCAGGCGTCATGGCCGACCAGGCTCTCCCGGTCGCAGGGCACGTACAAAGCCATGCCGCCTTTCCAGTCGGGCCGAAAAGCCAGACTCATTCGCTCGCCGCTGCGCGGCCATCGGGCATCCGGCAGACGCACGCCGGCGGCCAGGTCCCAGAACGTGCCGGTGGGCGGCGCCGTCGGGAACCCCTGGCAGTCGAGCCGCAGCACGAACTCCTGTCCGTTACCCGCGAAGACGCCGATGAAGACGTACGGCCAGTCGAGCCTGCGCAGCCGCCAGCGCCCACGATCCTGGCCGGACAGAAAGCGCGCCGACGCGAGGTCGGCGCGCAAGGACTGCTCATCCGGCGGCACCTGCGCGACCATCAGCCGTTGATCCGGTGCGCGGGCACGAGGTCGAACACGATCGCGCAGCGCGGGTGCTGCACGAGCGTGCCCACGTGCGTATCCATGTCCGGCTGCTCGTTGGAGCCCGCGATCTGCAGGACGTGTTCCGCGATGTCGCCCGCCTTCAGGCCGAACCGGCGGCCCGCCCACTGGCGGATGCGGCCGAGCGTCGTCGCCGGACGGAACGGATGGTCTTCCGTGCGACCACCGAAGCGGACCGTGACCGCGACCTGCTTGCACCGGTGCAGGTGCACGCGCACTCCGCGGTCCGGGTTCAGGTCCTTGATGCGGCGCTTCGACGCGGCCTCGTCGTCATCGACTTCGTCGTCCTCGATGGACAGCGACAGGCCGGTCGGATCGGTGCCGGCCGGGAGCAGGGTGAGCGCGGCGCGCTTGAGGTCAGCGACGGTGGCGTGGTCGTCGACCTCCACCAGCTTGATGTCGGAGAAGTGCTCCGACTGCACATAGACGCGAATGGTGGACATGCGGTGTTACTCCTTTTCGGCTGCGGGCCGCACGAAATTGCGTGGCCCTTAAGGAGTAAGTCGCAGCGACAAGAACGAATCGGAAGGCGAACCGAGGCGAGATTCACGCCGGGCAATACAGGAAGTGTCGACATCCAGCGCATGCCCATGCGTTGGGCTTAGCCGGAAATCGGCCTTCCATCAGTTCGTGTCCCATTTCGACGAGGTGGTCGAACCCCAAGTCTCGGTACGGGCGAACGTGCTCTGACATGCGCGTGCTCAATACGTACAAGCTGCCCTGAAAGCGATACTGCCGGTACTGCTGGTTCAAGCACTTGAGCGCCCACCGAAGAATCTTGTGCTGCTTGGCATACAGACTCGATGGCTGTGCACGCACGAAATGCAAAGTGACGACATTGTCCTGCCGCGTGACGCGATGGGCGGTCACGCGCACCGGCAAACCGTCGCAGACGACGTCGATCGGCGTCGCCATCGCCGCGCGGACGGCGCCGGACCACGCACGCCCGGCCTCGAGCAGTTGCTCGGCATATGCCAACAGGTGCGGCCTTGCCGGCTCGTACTCTTCCGGCAACATCGCCAGTTCGACCGCAACATCGTTGGCCGGCGTCGAAACTTCCCCGCCCGACGGCACAAACAGCTCCCGCATCACGGCCGCTTCGATCCTCGCGGCCGGGTGCAGCCCCGCCGCCGGACTGAGCCGCTTCAACACATCGTAGTAGTAGCGTCGGGGGCAGGTGCGGTAGGTGACAAATTCCTTTAGGTCCACCGGCAGGCTGGGCGCCAGCGCGACGGGTGGGGAGGCATCGCGGCCGGCCGCGCAGCTGATGGTCCCGACAACGCAATTGAGCAAATGCGTGGCACGCTGCACCGCCGGCGCACGGGCCGCCTTGAAGTAGCTCTTTTCCTCGTACAAGGTCAGCGACGAGCGCGCGCGGGACAAGGCCACATACAACCTGTTTGCAGCCTCGGAGCGCGCCTCGTCGACCCCACCGGCGGATTGGGTCAAGACGGCAGGAAGCCACGGCGCGTCGTCCGAGCGCTCAAAATGGCGCGCGTCGACATCCATCAAGTGAACGGCTTCGAATTCCAAGCCCTTGCTCTGGTGGATGGTCATCACGGCGACCGCGTCCAGGAGTTCGGCCTCCGGCGGGGGAATCCGCAAGTCGCGGTCGTCGGCCAAGCGCAAGCGCCGACGTAGCCGCGTCAAGAACGTGCCTACGGTCTGGTAGGCGCGGCCCCCGTCGGGAACGCGCAGGTAGTAGATGATTTGCCACAAGGCCAATCGCCGGGTGACGGCCTGCATGTCGGTGCCGCTTACGTAATCGGCGAGCCACCGCGTCCGCTCAAACAGCAGCGTGCAGATCACCTCCCACGGGCTGTCGTGCGCGCTCAGGCCGCCGAAGGTGGCGAGCCACCGGGGCAGCGTCGACACGCCCGCGGGCGACAGACCTGCCGGAGTCGCTTGGAGCCAGGACAAGGGCGTGGGGCGAGTGTGCTGCAGATGGGCGAGCAACACGTCCACGTCGGGGGTCGGCAAGGCAATGCCTGGCAACTGCGCGATCCGAACCAGGGCGCTGCCCGAGCGATCGACGAACAGTTGCAACAACGCCAGCAGGTCCTTGACCTCCGGGCGCTGGAACACATCGCCCAGATGCAGGACCGGGATACCGGCGGCGACCAGGGCGGCAGCGGCCGCATCGCACGTATCGTGGCGGTTGGCCAGAATCACCTGCTCGCGGAAGGCGGTGCCTTCGGCCTGCAGCCCGAGCACCCGCGAAACCAGTTCGCCAAACGCAATGCTTTCGTCTTCACAGCTGACCAGCGTCGGGCGCACGCCACCTTGGCCGCGGATCGGCGCGACGCCGCCGAGCGGGAGCACGCCCTGTAGGGGATTGTCATCGCGGCCGGTGTGCTCCACGACACGCACGATCTCCTCGAAGCTGCGCCAGTTCTCGTTGAGCCGGAACTCGCGATGCTGCGGAAAATCGTCCGCGAACCGGACGATGTTGCGCATGGACGCGCCACGAAACCGATAGATCGCCTGTCGCGGATCGCCGACGACCCACAGGCTGTCGGCCTGTGCGGCCAAGGCTTTCACCAGTTCCGCGCTGGCGCGATTGACGTCCTGATACTCGTCGACGAGTACATGTCGAAAGCGGCCGATGCTGGGCGCGAACTCGGCCAAGCCGGCGCGCAGGGCCTGCGCGGGTAGCAGGATGAGGTCGCCGAAATCCACGAGGCCGCCGTTGGCCCGCAGCAAGCCCTCGTAGGTGCGGTACAGCAAGGCCAGATCGCGGTCGAGCGCCAGCCGCTCAGGATCGGCCCGCGCGGCGCCGGCTTCGACGACACGCGTGAACGCCTGCGCATCCAGCAACTCATCCTTGGCCCGCTGGATCGTCTTGACGGCATTGTCCAGCCACGGCAACGGATCGCCCAGCGGGTTCAACACCTGCAGGGGCAGTCCGTAGATGTGCGGCTCGAGCAGCGCGATCTGGGCCATCTTGTCGGCCACGCCGAACCCCGGCCGCAAGCCGAAGCGCTCGTGGTTCTTGCGCAAGAACTCGAGACCGAAGGCATGGAAAGTGCCCACCCACATCTCGTGCGCGTCGGGGACACCCGTGGCCGCGAGGCGATCGACCAGTTCGCGCGCTGCGCGGTTGGAAAAGGTCAGCGCCAACAGCTCGGCGGGCTTGGCGCCGTTCGCGAGCAGGTGCTCGATGCGCATGAGCAAGGTGGCCGTCTTGCCGGTGCCCGGGCCGGCGACCACGAGCGAGGTGCGCGCCGACGATCGTGCGGCATCGCGCTGTTCGTCGGTCGGGGTCAAGGCCGGCTCCGGCGCATCGTCCGTGAGCCCGTCCTCGGGGAGCAATAGGGCATCGAGCAACTGTTGCCTGACCAGTTCGAGCGGCAACGCCAGGTCGGTGGCGATCCGGGATGCGGTGTGGCCGGCCAAGTACAGCGCACGGGCCAGCGGGCGCGGCAGCAGCAACTCGCGCGCGAACACGTTGGCCTGCAACTCGGCCCGCTCTCGGGCGCCGTACGCTTCCACGCGTTTGGCACCGAGGGTGTCGTCCTCGGCAGGATTAAGGGTGCTGGCGATGACCTGCCGGCAACCCTCCTGCTCCTCCGGGTGCAAGATCCAGTGCCCGAACTCGTGCGCCACCAGGAACGCCCGGTCGGGCGGGTCCACATCGTCGCGAACCAGGATCTGCCGAAAGGACCGCACGAGCACGGCATCGGCGCCGCATAACGCGGTGTCGTCGGGACGCGTCAGCGAGATGTCGAAGTCTTCGGCGTCGGCGGCGGCGATGCGATCAATCAGCTCGATCGACCGAAGCCCGCCGGCGACGGCCTCCGGACAGTACCGCTGGCGCAGTTGCTGCGCCGCCAATCGCGCCCGCCGAAATGGCGTCACGCGCGATCGCTCCGGTCCTGCATTGCGCGTAGCCGCGCTTTCTCGGCATCATCGACGGCGAGGGCGGCCACGGCCTGCTCCCAGGATTCTTGCCTGACCATGGTCGGCTTGTCCGCGGCCTTGTAACTGCGGTGCAAGGCCAACTGGGGACCCAAGGCTTCCACGAGCCCGTCCACACCGACCTTCAAGAACTGCGCCAGACGCTCAAGCACGACCCGCGGCGTATCGATGATCGCCTGCGTCAGGATCTTTTGCAGAAGCACCGTCGAATCCAGGTCGATCGCCTGGGCCGCCGCCTTGAGGCGCTGTCCGGCCAACGAACGCAGCGCCTTGCGGACGGCGTCCGTTTCGCGGGCGCGCGGCGCGCCGTACAGCAAATTGAGTACGTGGCTTTGCAGGCGCATCACGGATGCGTCAGAAACCTCCAGCTCGGACTCGGTCACCTCGGGCAGGGCGGCTTGCGCCGCCTGCAGTGCCGCGAACTCCAGGATCTCCTCGCGAAACTCCGCATGCGTCTGGCACGCCTGGACGATCGTCTCGGGCGTCGGCGCGTCGTCTCGCAGGAACAGCGCATCCAAAACGTCCTCGAGCGAGGGCCTACGGTTGGGCGAAGTCATACATTGAACTCCTTCTTCATCTTGGCTTCGATGCTGCGCTTGTGGTTGTTGACCATGCGCGGCGTGACACCCAGCGCAGCGGCGATGTCCTTGACCTTCATCTCCTCGCGCCAGAGCATCACGAAGACCGAATATTCGTTACGGGTGAGCAGGACCTGCAGCCGCGCGTGTACCTGGTGGAACTGCAGCGCGTGGCCCAGCACCCGGTCCGGCGTCGCGTCGTCGCGCAAGGTGGCGTCAGCATCCTCGCCGTCGTCGTCTTCGCCCAGCGACACCATCTCGTCGTCGACCTCCGCATCGTCGTGCCCGGCCTGGTGCCATTCCTCGAGGCTGTCCATCCTTTGGCGGCACTGGGCCAGCAAGGCGCGCAAGAACGAAATCGACTTGTTCTCGAAGAACACACCGAACCGACGCGCGGCAAACTCGGCATTCGTGCCGCTGAGCAGGCGTTCCCACACGTATCCGGCCAGGTCGTGGGCGGCTTTGTCGTAGTCGGAGAAGTGTTGCGGAACCAGCGTGTTCTTCTTGGCGAAGGCCAGGGCGCGCCTGAGTAGGCGCCGGGACAGTTCGCTGCTGCACAGGCCGACCCGGGCGGTGTGGCCTGCGGTCCGCGCCGCCAAGAACAGCTGTACGAGCCGCTCCTCGCTGACGAACTGCGGGTCGTTCCAGTCGACGCAGCGCAGGCGTTCGACGAGGTCCGGTTCGGCCAAATTTTCTAGATCGTCGGGTTGGGGTGCGTCCATCTCTCGTTCCATGGTCGTGGGACCCTCTCCGCCACCGTGGCGAGCGTCCCTCTAAGGCAAGTCGCAGCCCCTCGCGGAAATCGGAAATGGCTCCGGGCTCGCCGGTTTTGGCGCCCCAGATGCCGGCAGGCGCCCGGGGGCAGGGTGGGGGCAAGGCGCGCCCCCACCCCGCGGTGGGCTCCGATTACTTGCGCTTGCCGGGCCGCTGCGTGAGCACGCTGCCGGCCAAAGCCTTGGTCCCGGCGTTGGTGCGCCCGTCATTGAGCGCCTTGGCCGCGATGCGGGCCGTGGTCGCCGAGGAGACCTTGCGGGTGCCGGCCTGGGCGAGGGTGCTGCCCGCCAGGCTCTTGGCGGTCTTGCTGGCGCCACTGTCGCGCAACACCGAGGACGCCGTGCGCGTCACCTTCGGACCCGAGGACTCGTGCTTCTTGGCCATGCGGCTTCTCCGTCGGGGCGAAAGGGTCGCGGCGGGCTGCCCCTGAGGCCCGCGGCGTGTGTGGGCCTAGCGTCGGCCGTCCACCGGCACCTGGACCTCGACCGGCAGAGTCTGCAGGACCGGGAATTCCGCCTGGACGCGCGTCATCAGATCGGCCACGCCCGGCGCCTGCAGCGTGACGATCAGGGCGTAGGGCATCGGCACCGCGTCTTCCCAGCGCACCGCCTCGCTCTCGTCGCGCACCTGGTAGTTGATATGGAAATAGGGCGCGTCGAGCTCGGCCGCGTCGACAGTGCACGCGTTGTTCAGCACCGTGTCCCACCGCATCGCGTCCCGGCGCAGTTCCTCTTCGGACTTGTACATACCGCTGCCGAACAGGGGCAGGCTCTGGCCCGGCGCCTTGTAGCAGCGCACCCACAACCCCGCCCGGGTGTAGTTGATCGCGTGGGCAGAATCGACCGGCGCGCGATAGCAGAACGTCGCACCGATGCGCACCCGGGTGCCGGCCGGGAGCCCGCGCGGCACCGGGATCACCGCCTTCTGCGGATAGCCGGGGTGGGTGATGCCCTGGTAGACCACGCGCACGACATCGAGCGGGGTGTGCACGATGGCTTCCGGGTCCAGCGGAATGCGGCCCCAGCCCACGTCGGTGCGCTTGTGGCCGCGCCGGTATTCGGCGGCATTGATCAGCAGAGCCTGCAACGTGATCGGATCGAAGCGCGATTGGCTCAGCACATCTACGCCGAGCGCCGTGCGCAAGGCCAAGGGGCTGGCGAAGCTAGTGCCACCCACCGCAACTACGCCGCCCGCCAGCGGGCTGTACACGGGCATGGGCTCGACGGAGGAACCGCCGAAGGCGAGCACATCCGGCTTCACGAACCCGGGGCTGCGGCCCGGCCCGGTGGCACTGTACGGGGCGCGGTTCCACTTGGTGAGGCGCGTATCCGCCGCGCCGATCGCGAACAGATTCACGGCATCGCCGGGCGGCTGGATGCGACCGAGCTCGCCGTCCAGCGCGCCGTTGTTGCCCACCGCCGCCGTGCACAGCGTGCGTCCGTCCGCCAGTTCGGTGTCCAGCCGCGAGGTCCACTCATGGATGTCGTCATCGAAGAAGGTCGCCACCGGCCCCAGGCTGATGTTGGCGAAGCGGTACGGGCGCTCGGCCGTGCGCGCAATGCGCAAGGCAGTGACGATGCGATCGAGTACATCGAGGGCTTGCTCGGGGCTGTCATTGGTCGGCAACACGCGGTGGTGCTCGACCATCCACGGCGGTGCGGACAGCGCGGTGTGCGCCGGATCGACGGGGCCGAACAACAGGGCGGAGGTGACGTTGACCCCGTGCGCCAGGTCCGCGACGGTCGCCGGCGGCAAGCCGGACGCGGCCAGTTCGACCACGTGGGCGCCGAAGGCGTTCTGCGTGCCGCCGTCGAACACGGCCACGCGCGGGCCCGGAGCCGTCAGCCGCGAAGCCGGCAGCACCAGGGTCGGAAACTTGCGCGTCAGGGCCGCGGTGAGATCGAGTTCTTCGCGCAGGCGCGGCATCGACCGCACCAGGCGAATCCGCTCGAAGCGTGCCAGTTCGGGTACGCGGGCGGCCGGCAGCTGGACCGCGACGAAGGCCAAGCCCGGCACGAAGCGAAACCCGCGCGTACTGATCTCACCGCCCAGCTGCAAGGCGAGGGTCTGGAATGCGGTCAGGATGTCGGCGTCGTGCTCACCGGCGTGCAAGGTGACGTGGACGAAATTCGGCCAGGGGGTTTCCGGGTCCAGACGCAACTTGCTCTCGCCGGCGTAGGCCAGGACAGATTCGATGTGGGTGAATTCTTCCTGCCGGCTCTTGGCGATGGCCGGATCGCCGAGCTGGCGATCCATCGCTTCGAATCCCTCCGGCGTGCCCGCCACCAGGATCTCGGCGGTGTCCTGCGGGCCCTGCTTGTCGCCCTGGCTGACGCGGGGCGTGACCTGCGTGGCGCGCGAGCCCAACACGGTCAAGCCCGCGTCGCGCAGGATGTGGGCGGGGAAGTGGGACTTGGCCAGGAATGTCGGATGCAGCGTCAGCCGCGCGGTGATCTCGCCGCGTGGCGCGTACGCGCGCGGGACCGCGCGTGCCGCACGGGCCACGGCCGTGAGCTGGGGGTGCAGGGCTTCGCGCGTCTGCCCGATGTTGTACGGGTGCCACTTCGGGCCACCGCCCGTTGGCCACGCCAGGTCGCCGATGAGGGCCTGGCCGTTGACGATCAGCGTGTTGCGCGGGGTGGGGGCCATGCGTGCGCTCCTACTTGTTCAACCAGCGCGAGACGGTGGCAGCACTCACCCCGACCTGCTTGGCGATGGCGCGCATCGACAGGCCGTCGGCATGCAAACGCATGACCTGCAGCAAACGCTCGCGCTCGGCCGGATCGGTCGCACTCGGCAGGGCCAGACGCATCAGCACCTCGTCGAGTTCGCCGCCGCCCAGCGCGATCTCGCGCCGCGCCCGCATGACCAGACGACTGGCGTCCGAGAGCGGCTTGCCGGCCAGGGCGGGCGCCATCTGCCGCGCGACCGCGTGACCGGCTCCCAGCTTGGCGAGCAACGTCTCGACCTGGCGCGCCGTGCTGTCGGGGAAGCGCAGCCACAGGTCGAAGCGACGAAATACGGCGCGATCGAGCAGCTCTTCGTGATTGGTCGCGGCCACCAGCAACGAGGTTCCCGGCCATTCATCGATGGCTTGCAGCAGCACGTTGACCACGCGCTTGAGCTCGCCCACGTCTTGGCTGTCGTCGCGCCGCTTGGCCAAGGCATCGAACTCGTCGAGCAAGAGCACGCACGGCTGTGCCTTGGCATGGGCGAGCACGCGCGTGAGGTTGGCGCCGGTCTTACCCAGCAGACTGTTGACGGCTGCGGCCAGGTTGAGCGTGATCAGCGGGAAGTGCAGTTGCTCGGCCACGTACGTTGCGGCCAAGGTCTTGCCGACCCCCGGGGGACCGGAAAGCAGCACCGTACGCGAGGGCGACAATCCCGCCTCGCGCAGGCGATCGGCGTTCTGCCATTCGCGCACGAGGCCGTCGAGCGACTCTTCCACCGCGGGTGGCCAGACCGGCGCGTGTTCGACGAAGGCGGGAAACTGCACCGTGGACAGGGCCAGGTTGCTGTCCAGATCGACCGGGCTGACCAGGGCCTGCTGCGCGGCGGCGTCGCGGGCGAGCGTGAGACGGGAACTGTTCGCTTCGGTCAGCGCCTTGGCCAGCAGCGGGGCCAGGGCGGACTTCTCTCGGCGCAGGCGTGCGATCAATCGGCTCAGGCGCAGCTGGAAGGCCGGGGCGTTGCCCGCGCAGCCCTCCCGTACCAGTGCCAACCACTCGGCCTCGGAAGATGGTGCTGTCATGATCGCCCCTGTTGCACGTGTTGCAAAGTGTTGCAAAGTGTTGCACCATAACGTGCAACAGTGCAAGGGGCCGCAGCGTCGGCGTCCGGTGAGCCGGGCAGCACTCACACCGGGGCGCGTCGGGAGCGACGCAGCCGCTCGCCCAGCAGGCGATTGGGCGGGCGTCGCCGGCGCGGCTACGGCGCCGGGTCAGCGGCTTCCTCAGCAATGAATATCTACGTCCAGGAGGCCAACGGCTGCGCGAAGTCGCCGGCCTGGATCGAGTTGAGATTGCCGTCCGGCTGCAGGTAGTGATGCACGGCTGCCGGAAAGTGCTCCGGGTTGAGCGGAATTGCCGCACGGGGGTTGTTAAAGACGTCCAGACCTTCCGTCCACGATTCGGCGTAGTCCGGATCGTCGACGCTAACCGCGAAGGCGATCGGCTCGGGGGCGTCAGGGTCGGGGTTCCAGACGGTGCCGTGGCGGATCATGTGGACACGCCGGGAGCCGAAGCCCGCCACGTAGCCGATCCGGTTGAACTTCGGCAGGGTGGCGCTGCTGTTGAAGATCACGGCGCTGACGTGCTCGGCGCCGGGCAGATCGAAGAAGCCGGAGGTCACCGTCCGCTGGCCCCAGCGATGCTTCGCCACCCTGGTTGCCACTACCACGAGCTTGCCGTCCGCGTCGTGGTGCGCGTCGTGCTCGTAGCCGTACAAGTATTGATCAGCCCGCTGCGCGCGAAGGTCATCGAGCCCGCCGCGTGGAAATCCTGGATGGCGAATACCAGTGGCTTGCCGGCGACATGCGGCAGGGCCCAGTACGCCTTGCCGAGTTTCCTGGTTAGTGCGGCGGCGAATTTGATCGGGATGTAGTGCTTGAGGTAGGCACGACGCTCCTCCGACGTGTTGATCTCGGGAGGCGGCTGCGGATTGCCCTGGCGATCCTGGGTCGGATTGACCGTGGTGACTTCCACGGCAATCGTCCCGAGGATGTCCTCCGCCAGGAAGTCGGGCGCGGCGTGCTCACGTGACAGCGAAAAGCTGTTCTCGACCAGCAGGGCGTACGCATAGAGCTCGAGCAGACGCGCATCGAAGCCGCCAGTTTGAAACTGTTCGATGAAGTTGCCGTCGACATCGTTGTACCACCGCATCATCGCGCCGACAATCGCTCGCGCCGGGCTGAACCCTTCGCTGTCCAGTAGCATGGCAAAACTCGGATGCAGGCGCTCGCGCGGCACCTCGAGCCGGAAGAAGTCGACCGGTGCAGGCCCCTCATTTCCTTGCCGACGTTCGGCCTCGAGGCGGGCCAATAACCCCGGGGCTCCGGCCACGAGCGCGGCGGCAGCGGCCTCGGCGGTATCGAAGAAGGCGTCGGTCTGGCTGATCCGGCGGAACCGCTCGACGCGATCCTTGGCCAGGTAGATCCCGAGGAAGTCGCCGTCGGTGCGGTCGCGCACAACCAGCCCGAGCAGGTGCCCGTCGGACGATTCGAACCAGGCCACCTCGTCCAGGATCCACATTGTCGGCCCGAAGCGGCACCACGCCGCCAAGGCATTGAACCGGGCTAGGGAATTCGGATGCATGCCGGAAGGATACCGGGCCGTGGCGCCGGCGGTTCCGGGACTACGCGCCGTGGCATTTCTTGTATTTCTTGCCGGAGCCGCACGGGCACGGCGCGTTGCGACCGACCTTGTTCTCGACGCCGCGCGGCGGCGGCACGAACTGCGTGACCGTCTGCTCGTAGCGTTGCAGTTGTTCGGTATCAAAGAACCGCCAGTCCCGGTTGAGCGCCTGGTAGTGATCGCGGACGTCGTCCGGCCATGGCTCGCCGGGCATGAGAATAAAGTCCTCGGAGTTGGTGTCCCCGGCGAACATCGGCGCGTCCATGCCGATCCCGATCACCTTCTGCAGGTGCGGGAACTTGTTGCGCGCCGCGCCGCACGCGATCTCGAGCAACGTGCGTCGCTTGTCGAGATAGTCGGGCTGCGCGCGGATCGCCTCGGGCGCGCGCAACTGGAAGAAGACGTAGCCGACCTCCGGATAGAACGACGGCATCAGGGACACGTGACGCGTCAACCCGCCGGTGTCGGGGAAGTTGATGACGTTCTCGCGAATCTTGCTCGACAGGGCGCGCCGCACGAACCGCGGTTCCTTCACCATCTCGACGATGGCGCTCTGGCCGCGAAGCAGGTCGGCGTTGCCGCCTAGGGTGCCGTCCAGCAGGTTCTGGCAGGTGCGCTGGATCAGCTCGTCCCAGAAGTAGGAGACCTCGTCTTCGCGCTTGGTGTTCTGGTACAGGGCCGAGTTCACGAAGCCGTGCCATTCGCCTTCGCCGATCATCACCCCGGTGACCGGCTCGTCGGAGCCGATCCTGTGCACATTCGTCGCCTGGTCGAAGTTGAGCAGGTAGTGCCCGAGCAGGTCCTCTTCGCCGCAGTACGCCAGAACGTCGAAGCGTCGGATTGCACGCACCTTCTCGTCGAGGTAGCGCGAGAAATCGCTGATCGTATCGAGCTCGCCCAGGACGATCGGGAGGTTGTGGCTGTCGAACAGGTGCACCGGATCCTGCCGGTCCAGGTCAACGTGGAAGGGGCGGGGTGCGCAGCCTTTGTCCAGATCGCAGTAGGTGATGGCCAAGCTGCCGTAGATGTTCTGCTCGGAGCTGCGCGCGCACGCGTCCTTGGCGCCGTGCGCCACCACGATCTTGTGGACGGTGGCCGCCGGGTTGACCGACAACGGGAACGGCACGGTCTGCTTGGCATCGAGATAGATGGGGCGGCCGCTGCGCAGATAGCGTTCAGCACCGTGGGCGGTGATGATCTGGCGATCGATCGCGCGTCGCTTCCAGCGGTCCCAGGCGATCAGGGGATCGGCGTCCGGGGTCTCCGCATAGGCCTTCTCGCGATCGAAGAAGACGAAGATGTGGTCACCAAACACCGCCAGGACGTCGCACAGCTCCTTGCCGTCGTCCTTGTACGGGTTCGGGTAGGTCCACAACTTCAGGAAGGAGCGCTCGCAGAAGTCCGCGAGCATGCGCTCGGTGTCGGTCACCCCCGCGGATTTGTGTCTGGCCTCCATGCAAAACACTCCTCGACGCGAACCACTGCAGTCTAGCGAGCGGGGCCCGGGCCGTCGTCGAGCAAGCGGGCCGCGGGGTTGTGAGTAATCTCGCCGGCCTGGAAGTAGCCGATCGCCTGCGCCACCGAGCGGTGCTCGGTGGGCGCCATCAAGGCGGGAGGGCAACGCCTCGCCGGCCGCCTTCGGTCATAAAGCTCCGCGCCCATAGTCCGCTCAGGGCAGTTAATCCTCCAGCAAGCGAGCAGCAGGATTAGCCGCGGCTCCGCCCGCCTGAAAATACCCGACCACGCTCGACACCGACCGGTGCTCGGTCAGCTGCATGATCGCCGGCAGTGCCACACCTTGGCGGCTGGCCTCGGTCACGAACCCCGACCGCAGGCTATGCCCGCCAAAATCCCCCTCTAAGCCCGCCATGCGCGCCCGCCGCTGCACGATCTCGCCGACAGCGGCAGGGGAGAGGGTAGGGCCAATGCGCTGCTTCCAGAGCCGCCGGAAGATCGCCCCCTCGGTGATCCCGGACGCCTCCAACCAATCCTCTAGTGCGAGGGCGGCCCGATCGAGCACCGGCTTGTCTGGGGTCGAGGACGCGGTAACACCCGCCTGCTGGGTCTTGCTGTGCTCCAGGCGGTAGATGTAGGCCGCCTCACCGATCCGGCGCAGGTCGCGCAGGTCGGCCGCGGCGATCTCGCTGCGCCGCCGCCCACCGCTGGCAAACCCAAAGCAGAGCAGGGCACGGTCGCGAATCCCTTCCAGGCTGTCGTCGCAGGTCGCGAGCATCGCCTCGAGCTCGGCCAAGGTGATCGCGGTCTTCTTGCGCGGCCGCTCGCCGCGCTTGACCGCCGCCCGGGCCGCGCGGCTGAGCACGGTGCGGATCGCCGGCTGCTCGCAGGGATTCGCGACCTGCTTGAGGCGGTGGGCGGTCGAGAGCACGGCCACCCGGTGCCGGACCGTGGCCAGGGTCCAGGGCCCAGGCTTGGCTTTGAGGCCGGCGGCCACCAGCGCCTGGTCGACGGCCGGCGGCAGTTCCCAGGCCAGCTCGCCGTCGGCCGAGCGGCGCTGGACATGGTCGACCACGAACTGCAGCACGGCGGCTTCCGAGACCGGCAGCGCCAGTTCGACGCCGTAGCGCGCCGCATGCCAGCCAGCCCAGTAGCGCAGGGCGGTGGCGTAGCTGCGGGTGGTGTTGGCAGCCGCGGCTTCCGCGAGCAGTTCGCGCACCGCATCGGCCGCCTGTTGGGCGAGCTGGTCGGGCAGGACCAGCCCGGCGGCCGGTTGCGCGAGGACCGGGAGTGCGTGATTATCCTTCATAGTATGTAGTGTGCACTACGTTGCAGACCGTGTACCAGCGATAATCATCACTTATCACAAGTACGTCAAGTGCGGGGTAGGGCGCCCGAGTAGGAGAGCGAAATGGCACGCGGAGTCACAGAAAAAGATGTCCACAGCGCCGCCGATGAGCTTGTGCAGGCCGGTGAACGCCCAACCGTCGAGCGGATTCGTGCCCACTTAGGCACGGGTTCGCCTAACACCGTTACGCGCTGGCTCAGCACCTGGTGGGACAACTTAGGAGCTCGGTTGCGTGCTGAACAAGCGACACTCGAGCTACCCGAGGCGCCTGAACGTGTCGCTGAGATGGCAGGGGAGCTATGGCGATTCGCGCTAGGTCACGCACGCAACCTGGTCGAGAAGGACTTTGTGAAGGAGCGCCAAGCTCTTCAGGAGGACCAGAAAGCACTCGAGTTGGAGCGGGTCGCCTTCGCCACGGACGCGGAAACGCTCAAGGAGCAACTATCCACCTCTCTTCAAGCGAAGCGCTTGGCGTTGGCTCAGACGACTGAGCTCCAGCGCTTGGTCAAGCAGCTCGAGAAACAGGTCGAGGAAGGAATCCGACAGCGAGATGAAGCGCTAGTTCGGTTCACTGAAGCAGAAGCCGCGCGGCAGGCCGCGGAAGCGCGAAATCAAACCCTGCACGAAGCTGCCACCACTGAGCGTAACTTGCTGACGCAGCATGTGAGGGCGGTCGAAGATCGAGCGCATGCCGAGGTTGATCGGGCCAGGCAAGAGAGTCGGGAACTGAAGGATCGCGTGTCAGGACTCGAAAGCGAGAAGTCAGCCGCCGAAAAGAGATACCAAGAGGAGCTCCTACTTGCGAAGAACGAGGTCGCAGCGGCCCGACAACACGCCGCGGCGCAAGAAGCTCGGGCGAGTACACTTGAGACTCAACTTGGCCAGTTGGAGGCGCTATCCGCGGCTGTAGAGTCCGCCTTGACGAAGGTTCAGCGGGCCTCTGCGCCACGGAAAGCCACGAAGAAAGCAAGTAAGAAGGCCAAGAAATCCTGAAGGCACCGCCCTGTGCGATCAGGTGACCAAACATGGCGAGAACGCTCATGGGAAAAAAACAGGTACCTATTTCCAACCAAGTCTAGAGAGTCACCTCTCCTGGACGAACGAGAGTCCCCAGCGTCCTATCCCTACCTATCCGAGGGGGAGATGGATCGCCTCACCCGGGAGGCCCTGGCTGATGTTACCGCTGGCCGGACCATCACACATGAAGAGATGGAGCGTTGGTACGACGAGATCCTGTTCCCCTGGCTGGAGCAACGTGCCAAGGAAGTACATCGAAGGTGACCGTCTTGCTGCAAAAGAGTGTTGTGGGTGGCGACAATTGACCGCAGCGGTTCGAGGGTGGGGAGAAATGTCCGCCTCAAACGTGGATGAGTTAGCGCATCAAATGGGGAGACTACGCCGCGTCCAACACCAACGGTGCGTAGACCATCCGCATGTACATAAATGAGTGCGCAACATTTCTCGTAGTACCCGTTGGAGTGCAGAACTTTTCCCGCTGTATCTACTGGTGAGCGTGCGTTGTGCCCTAGATGTGCAGAGTCAGTACCCACTAGAGTGCGCTAAACAGCTGTTGCGGTTCTTGAGGGTTAGAAGGCCTTCTTTACGCAACACCCTTAGATGTACCAGAAGTGCGCATAATGCACATTATGTCCCGCGCAACGCGGCGGTTCGGGCTGCTGCGAGCGTGGCTGGCACAATTCTTGCCACGCCGTAGGCCCAGCAACAGCATTGAGGCAAGGATATGCCTGTAGATCCGTGGGAACTGCACCGCCGGCCGCATTGCTGGCCGGTGGGCGCGCAATGCCCGAACCCCTGCGCCCGCGCCCACTACGACCACGTCGTACACAACCACGTGCAACTGGCCGGGCCGTGGGCAGGCTGGCGACTGGCTGGCCGCTGGCTTGTCGGCCCCGGGAACAGCCGCAGCGCCCCGAGGATCACCGTCGAACGGCTGCAAGGCCTGATATGGGCCGAGGCCAGCCGGATGCGTGCGGAGGCCGCGAGATCCCGCAAAAGCGGTTTGCGTGGGCAGATCGTGGCTCTGACGCTGCGCCGGTAACGGCAGACCGGACAGCCCAGGAGCATTGAAGATATCGGCGCGGGTGGAGCGGTCACCGTAGGGGCGCTGCCCCTACACCCCAGCTCGCGGCGGTTTGTCTTTACACTGCGGCCGGACCACATGGAGCCGGCCACATGGAACGCGAACGACCACCCTACCTCAGCGACTTACCGCGCGACCGTCGCGGCAATTGGCCGATGTACGTCCTGGCCGGCGCACTGCTGATCGCCCTGGTGGGCGGCTGGCGGATATACGCGGACACCGTGTCCGCTTGGCATATCCGGTACAACGCGCCACCGCCACCCGCGCAGCAGACCCGCGCCGCAGCGCCTGCCCCTGTACGGCATGCCCCGATGATGGTCGCCCCCGCGGCACCGATTGATCGCAGCGGCTGGCGATGCGTTGGCAACACGCCATTCCGCCCACTGCCCGGCGGCGGTTGGGAGAACGTCCCGGGTGAATGGTGCGTCAGCTCGCAGCGATAGCGGCCAGTGCGGCTAGATGCAGGACGTAGTAGCCGAGGAACGTCCACCGCCAGCGCGGCACGTCGGCCCGGTACCGGCTCAGCATCCACAACAGCGGCAGCGCCAGCAGCGCCCAGGCGTTGCCGTTGAACCAGCACAGCGGCAGCAACGATGCCGCGAACACGGCCCAGCCGGCCGGCCGGCCGCCGGAGTTGGCCAAGACTGCGCCGCCCAGCACGACGCCGACGCCGGCCCACTGGTAATCCACGAACAGACCGCCGACCAGCCACGCCGGCATGGCCCACCACACGCGCCCGAACGACACAAGCAACCCGAGGCCGAGTGTCAACAGGATATTCAGCGGCAAAGCGTAGCCGAACGCCAGCGCGTGCAGCGGCTGCACCACCGCGCCAGCCACAAGCAAACGAACGATAGCCCGATTGCGGCTCCCCTCGCCGGCTGCAACCACATTCCATGCAAGCACCGCAGCGAACAGCGGGAATACGACCCGGGCCGCATCACTCAGCCACGGCGCGGAACCATGCAACAGCACCTTGTTGACGTGGTCGCCCGTCATGAGCAACAGCGCGAACCATTTCACCAGCTCGCGACCGCCGGAAGTCACAGCACAGGCCCTGCGCCGACTACATCCGTCACGCTACCGGGTATTTGATGCATCACGCCGGCCGGCCGTCCCGCGCTAGCGTGCTGCGGCTGGGGCTGCTGCATGCGTTCCTCGCGCCGTTCCCTGTACGGGTTATATGGCATGCCGTGGCGTGCGACAGTGCGGCATTCGGGCTGGCTGATGTCGTAACGTGTGCCCTGCTCCGTGAGGCACGTACACGACGGCTCGCCCGGCTCCGAGGGCGTCGGCATGCTCGACATGCAATACAGTTGCGGATCGGCAGTGATACCCCGCTCATCGAAAACGGGCGCGGTCCACGGCATGCTTGCGAACCTGGGCAAATGGGCGCGGGCGTAGTCGGTCAGCGTGGCATAGGTACGGTGGGCACGGTCGCCCTGGCCGGTTGCCGCCGGGACAGCAGCCGGCGCGGCTTGCGCCGCGCTCGTCTGCACTTTACCCGTGAGCGACGCGGCGTAGGCGTCCGGTCGCAACACGCTAACGGCCCACCAGCCGAGAATGCCGGCGGCCAGAATTAGCCCCGGAATCGCAAGCACTTTGAACGGGACACGAGCCTTGATCGTGTGCACTTCGGCCGACTTGTACGCATCGAATGCGTGCGCAGGTAGAAGCCGGGTTTTCCGCTGTGCAAGCTCGCGCTTGGCGGACGACTTCACATCCTCATTCAACTCACCCCACGAAAACACATCAATCATCTTCGTTCCGAACCGGCGCACGACGTGATGGTGCGAACCAATCAGGCCACGGATAAACGGATAGAGTTGGTTAGGCTGCTGCGTTGTCCACACGAAATCCAGCCCGCGGTGGCGATGCTCAGCCAGGTCAAGAACATGCTTCGGCGTCGCTTGCCGGCTGGCGTCATGCAGATGACCGAACCACTTCCACGCCTCGTCAACGAAGATGAGCGAGCCGTGCGGCACGATGTACTCACCCGTAGCTGGGTCTTTCGCGTTCCAGCTACGCGCATCTTCCAGCGGCGTGGCTAGGCCATCGCGCAGCCCTTCGATACCGACAGCGAACAACGGCCGTTCGCCCTTCTCGGCCTCCTGCAACAGACGCTCCATCATGAGCGCAGTTTTGCCATTGCCGGGCTGGCCGGAATAAATCTCGATTGGCACGTTACGTCCTCCGCACAAGGAAGGCTTTCGCCGCGCCTACGGCGAACTTCGCGGCCACTGCACTGGCAATCATGGTGCAGGCCACATCGAATCTCAGGACGCCGATCCACGCGATCGCAACGGCGGCGAGGTCACCGCCGCCGATTGCGCCGGGCGTCATCGACGTTTCAAGCGAGTCAATCCACGGCTGCACAGCAAACTCATTGGTTGCCCAAGCTAGACCCATCCAAACAAGCGCCGCCGTGACCCACTGGCCGATGCGGTTGCGGAATAGCCACGCTAGGCCGGTGAGTAGGGCACTAAGAATTGGTGCGAGGAACGGCATTGATTACTCCCGAGACGCGACGATGCGCAGCGAGGCCAGCGCAGCTAGCGCCATAACAATCTGACCGGCCAGCGTGACCCATTCGCACAGCGGCGCTATGTCAATGCTCACGGAGTGACCCATCACATCAATGGGCGGAATAGACGGGCATGTGCGCCCGTACCCATAACCGGCGGTGTCGGGCGTGTAATCGTCGCCCACACCTTCCCCGGCCCAAGCATCATCAGCGTCGCCAGCGGGCCCAGCATCGCCGGCAGACGAACCGGTCAGTGCGTCACGAATCGCGGCAATGTCCTCACCATCACCACCGTCGCCGCCGCCGATACCATCGCGGACCAGCGTTTCCAGGTGGCAGGCCGTGCGCCATTGCTGGAGCAGGCTGGCGTATTCCATCGCGTCACATTTCTCGCCAGTACAGACCGGCATGGCTGAACACGTCCCGCCGCTGATGTTGCGATTCTTGCGCGTGTTGCAATCAATGCGCCATTGAATCCGCGCCTGCCCACACAAGATCGCCGACCCGCTGCATGCAGGCGGCGTGTTGCAGTCATCGCCACCGGAGAAGCTTTCACCCTCGCCTTCGTCCTCTTCCCCGTTATTGTCGTTGTCTTTCTTACAGGTGCCATCCGCACCCTTCACGTAACCAGCCGGGCACGGTTCGTCAATGCAGCTTCCATCGGGCGCCTTCGTCTTGCCGGCAGGGCATTCGCCCTCCTTGCGCTTGCAGCTACCGTCCGCAAGTTGGGACATGCCCTCCGGGCACGGCTCAGGGCCGCACTGACCCAGCGAGTTTGCCGGCGCGCCGCCCTCGCATTGAGGCCCGGGAGGCTCGCAGATATGCAGAAAAGCGTTCCAGTTGTTGCCGGAGGCAGCGCATTCTCCGGGGTCGTCGCTGCTCGCGCACCCCTCATTGACCGTGATGCTTGACGACGTACCGTCGCCGTTCTGGAAGAAGTAGGTTTTACAGCCGTCTACGCAACGATACGAACCGGATTTAGGCAGAAACGTGCTTGTCACTGACGGGCGCGATTCGCATGTCTGGCCCGGTGGCCACTCATGAATCCCATGTAGCGCCCAATACCAAGGACATGAGTCCTTGCATGCTCGCGTTTCGAAATACCCTGTATAGAAGTTGTTCGACGGATCGTTTATTTCGCACGAGACTTGCCCGGAGTCATAACCCGGCGTCATGTTGCGGACAGCTAGATACGCATGCGTCGCCGCGATGCAGCCCGCATACGCCGAACCCTGATCCGGGTACGTGGCCGCACGCGCGGTCCCGATGCCGATGGCACCAAGCAACGCCAGCACCAGCAGCGCAGCAATGCGCCGGGCTAGTGCGTGCATGAAGATTCGACGGAAATTCATTCGCCCCCCAGCAGGACGCCTAGGGCAACGAGAAACGCGAGCAACCACAACCAGCCTTCCATCTTCTACCCCCAGCAAGACACCGGCGGGAGGGCGTCGGACCCTTCCCGCCGGCAATGGTTACATCGCGCGACGCACCCACTTGTAGACCTTGATGCCGACCATCACGATCAGCACGGCCGCACCGATTGCCGCGATGGGCGCGGCGGCACCTTCGATGGCCGAGACGACGGCCGACACGTCCACACCGGTGGAACCACCACCACCAGCGAACGCGAACGGAGCCGCAAGGGCCAGCGTCAGGCCGGTGACCAGGGCAGCGAACTTGGAACGGAACTTCTGGAACATATGAGCCTCCTAGGCTTGGTCGATGAACTTACGAATCCGGCGGAACACGAACGCGAGGCCCCAGAGGACCGCGCACGCAAGCCCAATGGCCTGCGCTCCCTCAACAGACAGCGCCGGGAGACTGGTCTGCTGTGGAATCCAAATCTCTTGCGCACACGTGCCCGTGGCCGAATTGAAGTCGGATTCAAGACAGCCACGGACGACGTGTGACATGGGTCAGGCCTTCGGCACGGTAAGATTCAGACCGCATTCCTTGACCGCGACGGACAGCGGCCACAGCTTCGGGCGCTTCAACGCAGGCTCACCGAAGGTGTTCTGCCCGTAGGAATCGGGGTGGAGCAGATAATCGCCCACCGAATAGACCGGGCCATCGCCGAGTCCGACGTTGAACGTGGTTTCGTACCCGCCGCCCATGAGAATGCATGCGCGCTGCTCGCGCAGCAGGACGGGACCGTTTTTGCCGTTGATGCGGCGCTCAATGATGCGATCATCTTTGATCCTCACGAAAGACATGACTGTGCCTCCTTAGGCCAGAGTGTTTCCCGCAGAAATGCGGGCAATTGCGCCGCCGTGCATACACGCTTGAATCGCGCGGGCAGCCCTTCGCGCGACACGTGATCCCGCAGGAATTGCGGGGTTTCTTCGCCCAAGGCCTGCCACAGCAGGCCGAGGGTCGGGCCGACTTGACGCCGTGCCCATGTGACAACCGCGTGGCCGGTCGCTTCGACCGTGCGCCGCGCAAGTTCAATGCGACACGCGAGGCCATCGCCCACCGCCGCGAGCAATTCGCCGAGATAGCTGTACGCACCCCGCAGGTAGTGCATGGGATTGGTCAGCACATCGCGCGGTATCTGCTGATGCTTGCCGTACAAGCGCGCTTCGAAGCGCACCCACGGTGAGTGTGCGACGCCCTGCTGCATGCCCTTTTCATAGATGCAGCACTGCTTATGGCCCTTCTGGCCGACGTACAGCGTTGATCCGGTGCCGCTTCCGTGGTCATCGAGGAATCGCGTGATCGGCGGGCGGCCGTTGCCGGCGAAGGCACCAGCAAGCGCGGCGCGCTCATGGTCCCGGACGGTCCCAAACACCCCGTCATAATCGTCGTACGCAACGTCGCAGCGCGTGATGCGCGCTCCGTTTAATTCGAGCTTCTGCGCCACCAGCGGCCAATTGCGAATGAACCGGCACGCACCGCCGGACAGGCTCACGCACACCGTGTCATTGTTGCCACCCTGCCCGTACCGGCCAACAACCTCGCCGTTCCGGTCAACGATGCACGCGGATTCGGAGTAGAACTGCCAGCGCTTGGTCTGCACATCACAGACGCGCACGTCGCGAGCGTCCAGGCCGAACAACTGCGGAAGCACGAGCGAAAGCCGGTCGACCCGCTCAGCCAGCAACCGGCGCGGGACGACAACGGTCAAAAAGTCCACGATTGCACCATGCGTCGCCGCAATCGGAGACTTTTGGCCCGTGTTACTCACTGGGCCATCCGCCGTGCCGGCGGCCGTATCCACCGGACGGCCCGCGGAAAACCGGTGTACTACCGCAGCAGCACGCCCGTTCCAGAAGCCCGCTTCCGCATCGGTATACGACAGCGCGGCCGACATGCGGCGAGCCTTGACTTCCGCGAAGTCGGGGCGCTCTTGACGGCTCACGCCTCACCGTCCAGGCCGGTCAACTCACCGACTGTGAAACGGGTGCACTCGACGCAGCGAGAATCCGGTGCCAGCCACCACACCCGGGAATCGCACTGGTAACAGCGCAACGGCGGAAGAGCGGTTGGCGCGGGTGCTGTGTCAGGGTGACCAGCAGGTGCAGCCATCGACCCGTGAGCCGCGCGGCTCTGGCATGGCGCACTCGGGGACGGCGGGATGGCCGGCAGTACGGAACGGCGCGCAGGCTGTTTGCCGTCAGCTGCCTCAAAAGCGGGACGGGGCGCGGTCATGCCCTGCCCCACTCCGCCACCTGGGCGCGATGCTGGCCGGCGCGCAGCTTGGCGCGCTCAGTGACAACGAGGCACGCGGCGCGGTACTCAGCGAACGCGCGACGCTGCCGGTTCGCGCGCATGGCGCGGTGCAGCCGCATCCCGCCGAGCGCAAGAAGCGCGTAGGCGAGCGCAGGCAGAAGGCCGATCACGGCATCGGCGGCGGTCACAAGCCCATCTCCGCCATGTCAGCCTGCAGGGCCTGATCCCCCGCCAGGTCATCAAGCCGAGCCTGTTCACGGTCAAACTTCGCGATATAGGCAGGGTCCGTGCCGAGCAGCACGACGCGCCAACGCGCGATCCGGCCCTCGTAAACCCTCAGCGACTGTTCCAGCCACTCCACGAGACGGAGATCAGCGAAATCGCCCCCCAGCTCCCGCGCCAGCATTAGCTCCTGAACAATCCGGTCAGCCCCGTCAACTGCCCGCTCAAATTCGGCGCGATGGTTGATGCTCATTGCGATACCCCCTGCCCGGTGCCCGGTTGACCCACCCAGCCCGGCACCGGGCGGGGCCGGGAGGATGGGGTGACCAACGCCGTTGGTCACGGCGGACTGTATAAAGGGCTTGGACACCAACTGTCAAGGGGTTTGGTCATGAACATCGCGCAGATAATCGACCGGGCAAAGAAAGCCGCAGGCGTCGAGAGCGACAGCGCCTTTTCGAAATACCTGGGCCTTAGCCGAACGGCCGTCGGAAACTGGCGGTCTGGCGTCAGCTTGCCGGACACCGTGTCCTGCGAACGGCTCGCGGGATTGACCGGGCTGCCACTAGCTCAGGTGCTTGGCATGGTTGGCGAAGCCCGCGCACATTCGGCCGCAGAAAAGGCCGTGTGGAGGCGACTAGCTGCTACCGCCACCCTCCTAGCCGTGGCAGTGCTGGGCGCGGCTCAGGTGACCGCGCCGGCCGGTCTCATTTCGCAGAATCCCCCGGGATTGCACATTATGTAAAGCGACGGCGCGTCCGCTCAGCCTGATTCGGGCTGGCTGCCTGCCGGCACGGCCACGCGCGGCGCATACACCTGGGCCTGGGCCAGCACTTCCCTGTCAGCCCTGCTGTCTCCGGCAAGGGGCCTGCCACATCGGTCAATCAGTGAGTCTGCGGCCCTAGGTCGCAGTCAGCTGACCACAATAGATGCCGTGCAGCGTTCCCATCACCGCTGCCGCCGGGCCTGGCGCCAATGAGTAGTACACAAGCTGCGCATCACGACGGGTCTGTACCAGGCCTTCCTCGCGCAGCACCGCCAAATGTTGGGACAGCGCAGACTGGCTCAGGTCCAGCATCTGGTTGATTTCCCCGACTGAACGCTCACCGCCGGCGAGCAGGCACAGAACCTGCAGCCGGCGCTCGTTCGCCAGCGCCTTGAGCAGCTTGGCCGCTTCGCCGGCATGGGCCTGCATCTGCTCCAGATCGAAGCGTGGTGTGTGCGTGGCTCTTCCCATCGTCCTTCCATCGGTCGCCAGAAATGTCGCGGCCCGCGTCCGCAACATGCCGGAATTATATCAGTTGATCCTACTATAAGCTACTGCTAATGTAGACTCGCCGGGTAGTCGCCTGGTCGAAGCTGGCAATTGGGTGCACCTGGCCAGGGTCGTTTTCGAAAAATGCTTCCTGAGGAGACACCGCCATGAACCTCGACCGCGCCATCTTCGCCTTCGCCGGCGTGATGATCCTGGCCAGCCTGGCGCTGGGCCATTTCGTTTCCCCCTGGTGGCTGCTGCTGACCGCCTTCGTCGGAGTGAACCTGCTGCAGTCGGCCGCTACCGGTTTCTGTCCGGTTGCCAGACTTTTCGCGAAGCTGGGCGTACGCAGCGGCTGCGCGTTCAAATAGGGAGCGTGACGTGCGAAGCAGCTCCATTACGGTATCGACGCGGACGCTGGTACGGATTGGCTGTTTCGTGCTGCTCGCGGCCGTGTTAGCGGCCTGCGGCGGCGCGGGCGACGACAGCCGCGGCCTGGCCCCGATCGACGGGCTGGACATGATGACAGTCCCTGACCCCGCCAGCGGCCAGGGCCGCGCTTGGGACGGGGTGGTCGAAGCCGTGCAGCAAACCAGGCTGACCGCGCAGACCAGCGGCCGGGTGATCGAGGTTGCGCACGACGTCGACGACCGGGTGACCGCCGGCACGGTGCTGGTGCGCCTGAGCGCGGTTGAGCAGCAATCAGCGGTGGACGTCGCGCGTGCCCAGTTGGTCGCTGGCGAGGCGTCCGCGCGCGAAGCCGAAGCCGACTACCGGCGCTACCTGGAGTTGTCGCAGGGTCACTACGTTTCGCAGTCGCAGTTGGAGAGGATGCTGGCTGCACGTGATTCCGCGGTCGCCTCCCGCGACGCCGCGCGCGCCACGCGCGCCAGCGCAGAACAGAACGTGGCTTACACAGTGGTGCGCGCGCCCTACGATGGCATTGTAGCCAGTCGCGACGTCGAGCCCGGGGAGGCGGTCGCGCCAGGCCAGCGCGTGGCCATGATGTTCTCGCCAGGTGCGTTGCGGATCGAGGTGACGCTGCCACAGGCCGTAGCCGACGCCATGCGCGCGGACCCGCACGCGATCGTGCAGTTGCACGACGGACGCACCATCGACGCGGACGAGGTTATCCCCTTCCCCGCCGCGGATGCCACCACACACACCGTCCGCGTGCGCGTGCTTTTGCCAACGCTGGACCCGGCGCCCGTGCCCGGCACAATCGCAAAGGTGCGCTTCCCCGCAGCGGCTGGAACCTCGCATCCGCGCATCCCGACCAGCGCGACCGTGCGTCGCGGCGAGGTTGTCGCCGTCTACGTGCTCGCCAATGGTGCACTGTCGCTGCGCCAGCTGCGGCTGGGCGAGGCCACGTCCGACGACGTCGAGGTGATCGCCGGGCTGCGCGTGGGCGAAACGATCGCCACCGATCCGGTGGCGGCGCGCCAGGCGCTGGTCGCCGCACGCGGAGGCAAGTGACGTGACCGCGCCGGCTCCAGCACGGCTGGGCATCTCCGGTCGCCTCGCCCGCACCTTCCAGGCCAACCCGCTGACCCCGATCCTGGCCCTGCTCGGCCTGCTGCTGGGCGTGGTCGCGGTGATGATCACGCCGCGCGAGGAAGAGCCGCAGATCGACGTGACCATGGCCAACGTGATCGTGCCCTTCCCCGGCGCGGACGCGCGCCAGGTGGAGCAGATGCTGGCGTATCCGCTGGAGCAGGTGCTCTCGGAGATCGAGGACGTCAAGCACACCTATTCGGTCAGTCGTCCCGGCATGGTGGTGGCCACGGTCGAGTTCGAGGTCGGCGTGAAGCGGCAGCCGGCGCTGGTGCGGCTGTACGACAAGGTGTTCTCGCACCAGGACTGGATGCCGCCGAACCTCGGCGTCGGCCAGCCGATCATCAAGCCCAAGGGCATCGACGACGTGCCGGTGATGGCGCTGACGCTGTGGACCGACGACGCGGACCGCAGCGCGCGCGAGCTGGCGCAGGTCGCGCACACGCTTGAAACCGAACTCAAGCGCATCCCCGGCACCCGTGACGTGTTCACCATCGGCGCGCCCGAGCGCGCGCTGATGGTCGAGCTCGACGCCACGCGCCTGGCCAGCCACGGGCTGGCGGTCGAGGACCTCGCCGGCGCGCTGCAGGCCGCCAACCTCGCGCGCCAGGCCGGCGAGCGGGTGGGCGCCGATGGCGTGGTGCAGGTGACCTCGGGACGGTTTCTCGCCGGGCGCAAGGACGTGGCCGCGCTGGTGCTCGGCGTGGACGGCGGCCAGCCGGTGCGGCTGGGCGACGTGGCCCGGATCAGTGACGCCGCCGACACGCCGTCGAGCTACGTCTGGCACGGCGTGCCGCCCGGGCGCGCGGGCCCCGAGTCCGGCACCGCGCCTGCGGTCACCCTGGCGATCGCGAAGACGCCCGGCAGCAACGCTTCGGACATCACTACCCGCGTGCTCGAGCGCGTCGACGCGCTGCGCCGCCAGGTCATCCCCGAGGGCGTGCAGGTCGAAGTCACCCGCGACTACGGCCTGACCGCGAGTGAAAAGGCGAAGACACTGATCAAGAAGCTGTTCTTCGCGACGTCCGCGGTGGTGCTGCTGGTGCTGTTCGCGCTCGGCCGGCGCGAGGCGCTGGTAATCGGCACCGCGGTGGTGCTCACCCTGTCGCTGACCCTGTTCGCGTCGTGGGCGATGGGCTTCACCCTCAACCGGGTGTCGCTGTTCGCGCTGATCTTCTCGATCGGCATCCTGGTCGATGACGCGATCGTGGTGGTGGAGAACATCCACCGGCACATGGCGATGGGCGGTAAAAGCCTGCGCGAGGCGATCCCGCCGGCGGTCGACGAGGTCGGCGGCCCGACCATCCTCGCCACCTTCACCGTGATCGCAGCGCTGCTGCCGATGGCCTTCGTCAGTGGGCTGATGGGACCTTACATGCGCCCGATTCCGATCAACGCCTCGGTCGGCATGCTGCTGTCGCTGGCAATCGCGCTGATCGTCACGCCGTGGCTGTCGCTGAAGCTGCTGAAGCGGCACGGCGAAGACAACGCGGCCGCAAACGTTGTTGCTGCCGACGGGCGCGGCATGTGCGACGGCGTTGATACGGCAGCTGCGGGCAGGGTTGGCCCAACTGATCGATCCGACCATGCGCACGGGTCGATCGCAGCACGCCTGCACCGTTTCTTCGAGCGGCTGATGACGCCCTTCCTCGATCCGGCCCGCGGCGCGCGCCGGCGCCACCTGCTGTTCGCCTCCATGGCCGGGCTGGTGCTGCTGGCCGTGAGCCTGGCCGGGTTCAAGCTGGTGGTGATGAAGATGCTGCCCTTCGACAACAAGTCCGAGCTGCAGGTGGTGGTCGACCTGCCCGAGGGCCGAACGCTCCAGGACACCGGCGCGCTGCTCACCGATCTGGTCGCGGTCATCGACCGGGTGCCCGAGGTGCTGCACTACCAGGGCTACGCCGGTACCGCCGCGCCGATCAACTTCAATGGTCTGGTGCGCCAGTACGACCTGCGCACCGGTGCCAACGTCGGCGACCTGCAGGTCAACCTGGTCGACCACCGCGCGCGCAGCCGCAAGAGCCATGAGATCGCGGTCGCCCTGCGTCCGCAGCTGGCCGAGGTCGGCCGCCGTCACGGCGCCTCGGTGAAGGTGGTCGAAGTGCCGCCCGGGCCACCGGTGCTGTCGCCGATCGTGGCCGAGATCTACGGGCCGGACTACGCACGCATGCGCGAAGTCGGCCGCGCGCTGGAGCAGCGCTTCCTCGCCACCGACGGCATCGTCGACATCGTCGACATCGACACCAGCGTCGAGGCCGACGCTGCGCGCGAAGTGCTGGTGATCGACCGCGAGCGCGCCGCCCGCCTGGGCGTGTCGCAGTCCGCGATCGCCGACACTATCGCCGCCGGCCTGTCGGGCCACGACGCGACCTATGTCATCGACGGCAGCTCGAAGTACCCGCGCCCGATCCGCCTGCGCCTGCCCGCCGCCGACCAGGCCACGCTCGAAGGCGTGCTGTTGCTGCGCGTGCGCGGCGGCGACGGCCAGCTGGTGCCGCTGTCGGAGCTGGTCGACGTACGCACAGACTCCTGGGACGGCGCCATCCATCACAAGGACCTGTTGCCGGTGGTGTACGTGATGGGCGATGAAAGCAGCCATATCGACAGCCCGCTGTACGGCATGTTCAACCTGGTCGGCCAAGTGGCCGACAGCGCCATCGACGGCCAGCGGCTGTCGCAGCACTACATCGCGCAGCCCGAAGACACCGCCGGATTTGCGATCAAGTGGGACGGCGAGTGGCAGATCACGTATGAAACCTTCCGCGACATGGGCATCGCCTACGCCGCCGGCCTGGTGCTGATCTACCTGCTGGTGGTGGCCTACTTCGGCAACTACCTGGTGCCGCTGGTGATCATGGCGCCAATCCCGCTGACCGTGATCGGGGTGATGCCCGGGCACGCGCTTCTGGGCATGCAGTTCACCGCCACCAGCATGATCGGCATGATCGCGCTGGCCGGGATTATCGTGCGCAATTCGATCCTGCTGGTGGACTTCATCAACCACCTGCTGGCGCAGGGCCGCACGCCGGTGCAGGCGGTGATCGACGCCTGCGCGGTGCGCGCGCAACCGATCGCGCTGACCGCGATGGCGGCAATGGCCGGCGCGGTGTTCATCATCGACGACCCGATCTTCAACGGCCTGGGCATCTCGCTGCTGTTCGGCATCCTGGTCTCCACCGTGCTCACCCTGCTGGTCATCCCGCTGCTGTACTACACGCTGATCCGGCGCACACTCCCACCCGACGAGGCCATCACGCCATGAACGCAGCCATCGCCCGCCATGCCGCCCTGTCCGTGCTCACGCTGACGCTGCTGTCGGCCTGCGCATACGAAGCCGCGCCGGTCGCGGCGAGCAGCAGGCCTCAGGCGACTGTCGCGCCCGCGGTGTGCGACGCGATCACCGCGCGTCATCCGGGCGACGGCGCCACCGGCTTCGCAATCAGCGACCTGCGCGGCGCGCTGTGGGTCGAGGTGCCGCAGGTGCACCCATGAAGCACATCGTCATCCTCGGCAGCGGCTTTGCAGCGCTCACCACCACCCGCAGGCTGCGCGCGCTCGGCGTGCGCGACCCGATCACCGTGGTCTCGCCGCGCAATGAACTGGTCTACCTGCCGAGCCTGATCTGGATTCCTTCGGGTCAGCGCAGCGGCGGCGACCTGCGTATCCCGCTGGCACGCTTTTTCGAGCGCCACGACGTGCGCTGGCACCGCGGCAGCGTGCTGCAGGTGCTCGACGGCGGCCGTCGCGTCATCACCGACGAGGGCCAGCTCACCAACGACGTGCTCGTGATCGCCACCGGCGGACGCTACCTGCGCAAACTGCCGGGCATCGAGCGCGCCATCATCCCCTGCGAAGGCATCGCGGCAGCGGAATCGATCCGCGACCGTCTCGCGGCGATGGACGGTGGCACGATTGCGATCGGGTTTTCCAGCAACCCGAAGGAGCCCGGCGCCGTGCGCGGCGGGCCGATGTTCGAGTTTCTGTTCGGCATCGACACCCTGCTGCGCCGACAGGGCCGTCGCGAACGTTTCAAACTGGTGTTCTTCAATCCAGCGCAGCAGCCCGGGCAGCGGCTTGGACCCGCGGCGGTAGCGAAGATGCTGGCGCGCATGCAGGCACTGGGCATCGAAACCCATCTTGGCCACAAACCGCTGCGCTTCGAACCCGGCAAGGTCGTGACCGAAGGCGGCGAGTTCAGCGCGGACATGATCCTGTTCATGCCCGGCCTGACCGGTCCGTCCTGGCTGGAAGGCAGTGCCCTGCCGCAGTCGGACGGTGGCTTCGTGGCGGCCGACGACACCTGCCGCGTGCGCGGCATGGCGCGGGTCTACGTGGCCGGTGACGCCGGCAGTTATCCCGGCCCCGAGTGGATGGCCAAGCAGGCCCACCAGGCCGACCTGCAGGCAGATGCGGTCGCAAAGAACATTGCCGCAGAACTGCACGGCCAAAACGCGAACCACGGCTTCAGGACCGAACTGGTGTGCATTGTCGACGCGCTCGACAGCGGCATGCTGGTCTACCGCGGCGGCAGGCGCAACCTGGCGCTGCCGCGCATGCGTGTTCTTCACTGGCTCAAGCAGCACTTCGAGGCACGCTATCTGAAGGCCTACCGGTGATTGGCCTGGGCCCGTTCCTGATCCGCGCGGTGATTGCCGCCGCGGCGGTCGTAGAGCGATCGACCGCGTCCGTGGGAGCCTGGTTGCCAGCAGGCGATGGCCGCGAGACGTGATCCGGGATTGATCTGGGTCAAGACGGGTGCCAGCTTCCGGGCGCACAGTCGCAGACGCGATCGGGGCAATCGGATCCTGCCTGCTCCGACGCCGCCAGGAGGTCTCCCATGCATCCGCGATCCGGCCCGTGCATCCCCCATCGCCCGTACCGGTTGCGTTCGGGCCTCGTCTTGGCCGTCGCGCTGGCGCTGGGGACCGGTAGCGTGCGCGCCGGCGATGCGTGGCAGGCCAGCGGCGACATCCGTTTCGGCTACGTCGCATCGGACAGCCGCACCCGCGGCGGTGCCGAGTCCGATGCCGACAGCCTGCGTGCGCGCGCCCGCTTGCGGCTGCGCGGCGACCTTGGGGGAGGTTGGCATTTCAGTGGTCGCCTGGCGGCCCGCCTTGACAGCGACCAGGACCATGATGAGTTCTGGATACGCACATATGCGCCAAGCCCGGCCGGGCTGTACAACGGCCAGGGAACGATTGACGAGGTCTACCTGGAATACCGTCCGGCCGACGCGCCCTGGAGCCTGCGCCTCGGCCGCTTCCAGGCGGCATGGGGGCTGGACGACGTGATGAAGAAGTCGCTCGACCAGAACGACAGCACCAACTTCGACGTCACCTGGACCGATGGTGCCTGGTTGCAATGGAAGGCCAGCGAGGACTGGACCACACATGTCATCGTGCGCCACAACGACCGCCGCGGCCCGACCGGCACGCTGCGCCGGCCGCTGGATTTTACAGACGACAGTTCGCGCCTCGGCGTGTTCGCCGCCGTCGAGTCGAAGACCGCGATAGGCCCATTGATCCAGCGCACTGTCACACTCAACTGGCTGCCATCGGCACTTCACCCTTACGGTGTTGCAGATCCGCGCACCGAGGACTATCTGGCAGTGACCGCAAAGGCCACCGCGCAGTGGCCGCTCGGCGAAAGCGGCACCAAGCTGCGGCTGGGCGGTGAACTGGGCTACGCGCCAAAGACGCCCCGCCGCGCGGTGATGAACTCCGGCACCGGCCGCGCCGATGCGCTGTCCTGGCAGGCTTCGCTCAACGTCATGGACATCCTGCCCCGGCACAACCTGGGTATCGTCTATGGCCGGGGCGCCGATGGCTGGCTGATTTCCAGCGACTTCCGGCCCAACGACACGCTGGCCGAACTGCGCTGGGTCTGGCAGGCCACGCCGGCGTGGCAATTCGATGCGCGGGTCCGCAGGCGCCAGGAGATCGACCTGACTGCCCTCGCCCGCAACGCACGCCGCGACGACGACATCTACGTGCGCGCCACCTGGCGCTTCTGACTCCTGTCAGCGGCGTTTCCGCTCGCGGCGCCGCCCGCTCAGCCGGCGAAGTCGCCTTGCGCCAGGTACGCCGCCTCGTCCGCGCTGTCCGTGCGGCCCAGCACCCGGTTGCGATGCGGGAAACGGCCGAAGCGCTGCACGATGTCGTGGTGTCCCCTCACCCCCGCTCCACCCGTTCAGGCCCCATCCGTGCGCTCAGCTCCCGCGACAGGGCCTGGTCGGATATGTGCCCGGAATGGGTAAAGGGAAAGATGAAGAACACGCGCCGGGCTGGCTCCACCGCATCGATGTGGCCACGGCGTTCGGCCTGACGCGCGAACAGCCGCTGTCCATCGCGCTCACCAGTCCAGCGACACGTTGACCGCCGCGCTGCGTCCGGGCCGAGTGTAGAAACCGAGGTTGTCCTCGCTGGCGGCAAGACCGCGCACCCCGCCCCAGCTCCAGTAACGACGGTCGGCGAGGTTCATCAGCCCGGCATTGATGCGGATGCCGGGCCGCGGCGCATACCACGCAAACAGATCGAAGCGCGCGTAGCCCGGAGGTTGGAACAGGCGCGCGGTGCCGTGGTCGACGCGATCTTGGCCGCGCACCGCGACCATCGCGCCCTCCCCTCCCCAGCGACCGCTGCCGGCCTCGTAGCCAAGGCCGAGCGTGGCAGTCGGTGGATCGACGCTGTTGAGCGGCACATCGCGGCGGGTGTCGTCACCCTGCGCCCATGCCATGGCCCCGCGCAACTGCCATCCACCCGGCTGGGCAGGATCGGTCCACGGCAGGTGCCAGAGCAGGTCGCCCTCGATGCCACGGATGCGCGCACGGTCGCGATTGACCGACTGGAACACCAATGCGCGGGTAGCCGGATCGATGCCGAGGTTGGCGCGTGACTCGATCAGGTCGCGATAGCTGTTCTCGTAGACCGACACGCTGGTGCGCAGGGTGTCCCCGACATGGCGCCAGCCCAGCTCAAGCCCTTCGCTGCGTTCGGGACGCAGGCCCGGGTTGGCGCGCACCTCGTAATTGAACACCGGCAACACCAGGCCGATGTTGACGTCGCCGAAGGGCGGCGAGCGGAAGCCGCGTGCGTACTGCACGAACAGGCTGTGGCCATCGCCTGGCGACCAGCGCAACGCCAGCCGCGGGGTCACCTGGTCCGAGTCGACGTGGACGGGAACGGTATCCGGGAAGTCTTCCCGGAAGATCGCATCGGGTTGCGCGCGAAGCCGGTTCCACTCGGCCCGCAGGCCCGGGATCAGGGCGAATTGTTTGCCGGAACCGATCTCGTCCTGCCAGAACAGCGCCAGGCTGGACTGCACCGAGTCGGGGAAGTCGCGCACCGGCATTACTTCGCCCAACACCACGTTGCTGGCCGCGCCATTGCCAAGGTTCGTTTCCAGGCCATTGCGCAGCCCTTCGTAGCGCTGGCGTGTCAGGTCCACACCGAATACGTGCCAGTGCCTGCCGCGCCATCCGTCATGCCGGGCCTGGCCAAGCAGACCTACGCCTGCGGCCCGGCTCTGGTAGTCGAAGCGGCGCCAGCGCAGCGACTCGAACGGCGTGGCCGCATCCGGCATCCGGCGCTGGCCGCTTTCCTGGTGGATGTCGGTGTCCTGCACCCAGACCTGCGCCTGCAGCGATTGCAGCCAGGCAAGCCCCGGTTCCCATTCCGCGGCCAGGCTGGCGCGCGTGCGCTGCTGGCGGTCGTCGGCATCCAGGCGATAGGTCGTGGCGAAGCGCCCGCTGCCGAAGCGCAGCGAGTTGACTGCGGTGTCCCGGCGCTCGCGCGCGCCATCGAAGGTGAACACGTAACGACCGGCCGCGCCTGCATCACGCACCAGTTTGGCGAGCACGCTCTGGCGGCGGAAGTCGAGCGGGTTGGGAGCGTCCTCTGCGCGCCAGGCGCGGTTGCCGGCCTCGTGGCCGCTGCGCTGCGCCGCCATCAGCATCGCCTGCCAGCCCTGGGCATGGCCGGCCGCCCAGGTCGCCGCCAGCAGCTGGCTGCTGTCGATCCCATCATGGCCCAGGCGCAGGCCGATGTGGCGCCCGCTGCGCGCGCCCCCTTCGCCGCGCAGCAGCAGGGCGTCGGGATCGAGTGTGCGGAAAGCGATCACGCCGGCCAGCGCGTCGCTTCCGTAGAGGGTCGAGGCGGGCCCGCGCTGGATCTCCACCCGCTCCACCGCTTCAAGGTCGACCAGGTCGTGCCCGGCCGAGGCGAACTGGCCGATGCTGTAGGCATCGGCCAGCGGGATGCCATCGACCACGATACGCACGCGGTTGCCCTCAAGCCCACGGATCGAGAAGCCGCGGGTGCCGAAACGGTTGCCCTCGGATATGACCTCCACCCCTGGCACGTAGCGCACGAGACTCTCCGGGTCGCGGACCAGACGGCGGTCGAGTTCGTCGCGATCAACCAGGGCCACGCTGGCCACCACCTGGCTGATCGGTTCCGGCGCCCGGCTGGACACCACCACCACGGCATCGAGCGTGGTCGGGTGGGTTTCGTGCGCAGGCTCGGGCGTGTACTTCGCCGCAGGTTCCTGCGCGATGGCTGCGCCCGCACCCAAGGCAACCAGCAGCGTCAGGAAAAAGGTGGATCCAGTCACGCGCGCCTCCATTTCGGACCAACGCGAACGATGCGCATTCCCTGCGCGGATGTCCACCGTCCGTCGGCAGTCCGCCATTGGTCGCCCGGCCCTTGACCCATGTCATCGAATTGGGGAGATTGCGCGGGACAATCCGCTAGACGATGTTCAGCAGATTTCTCACCTCAGCCAAGGACTCCGCTGATGAAACGCTCGACGCTCGCACTCTGCATTCCCGTCGTGCTCGCCGCCGGCACCGTCGCCTGGCAAGCCGTCGGACAGTCGGCCTCGGCCAATGCTGTTCCGGCCCCGGCTTCCGCAGCCGCAATCGCAGACGGCAAGAAGGCCTACGAGGACAACTGCGCCGCATGCCACCAGCCCGATGGCAAGGGCTTGGCCGGTGCCTTCCCGCCACTGGCCGCCTCTGACTGGTTGCAGGGCAAGACCGCGGCGCAGGTCGCAGCGACAGTACTCGAAGGCCTGCAGGGCGCGATCGTGGTCAACGGCGTCACTTACGACAGCCTGATGCCCGCGCAGAGCCACCTCAGCGACGCTGACATCGCCGCCATCACCACGTACCTGCTCAATAGCTGGGACAATCCTGGTGGCAGCATCACAGCGGCCGAAGTCACCGCGCAGCGCACGGCGCTTCAGGTCTCGACCGATCCGGCCCAGGGCCAGGTGCATCCGGGCACCAGTCAGGCCCAGGCCGCCTACGAGGGCGCTCCTTCGACGGTCACCGCCAGCGACATCCGGCAGGTGCGCACGCCCGGCGCTCCGGACATGACCGAGCCGGAGTTCGCCCAGGCCAGCGAGATTTTCTTCCAGCGCTGCGCCGGCTGCCATGGCGTGCTGCGCAAGGGCGCCACCGGCAAGCCGCTCACCCCGGACCTCACCCAGCCGCGCGGTACCGAATACCTCAAGGCGCTGATCAATTTCGGCTCGCCCGGCGGCATGCCCAACTTCGGCACCGGCGGCGAGCTCACCGCCGCCCAGGTTGACCTGATGGCGCGCTTCCTCCAGCACACTCCCCCCAACCCGCCGGAGTGGGGTCTGAAGGAGATGCGCGACAGCTGGACGGTGTTCATCCCCGAGGACAAACGTCCGACCCGGAAGATGAACAACTACGACCTCGACGACGTCTTTGCGGTGACGCTGCGTGATTCGGGCGAGATCGCCCTGATCGACGGCGCCAGCAAGAAGATCATCAACATCCTCAAGACCGGTTACGCGGTGCACATCTCGCGCGTCTCGCACTCCGGCCGCTACATCTACACTATCGGCCGCGACGGCAAGATCGACCTGATCGACCTGTGGATGAAGGTCCCCGACCGGGTGGCCGAGATCAAGATCGGGCTGGAGGCACGCTCGGTCGAAACCTCGAAGTTCAAGGGCTACGAGGACAAGCTGGCGATTGCCGGCGCCTACTGGCCACCGCAGTACGTGATCATGGACGGGCCATCGCTGGAGCCGTTGAAGGTCGTCTCCACCCGCGGCATGACCGTGGATACGCAGGAGTACCACCCCGAGCCGCGCGTGGCTGCCATCGTCGCCAGCCACGAGCACCCCGAGTTCATCGTCAACGTCAAGGAAACCGGCCACATCCTGCTGGTCGACTATTCCGACCTGGACAATCTCAAGACCACCACTCTAAAGGCCGCGCGCTTCCTGCATGACGGCGGCTGGGACTCGAGCAAGCGCTACTTCCTGACCGCGGCCAACAACAGCGACAAGATCGCCGTGGTCGACTCGAAACTGCAGAAGATGACTGCGCTGATCGACGTCGACAAGATCCCACACCCGGGACGAGGCGCGAACTTCGCGCATCCGAAATTCGGGCCGGTGTGGGCAACTTCGGCACTGGGCAACGAGAACATCACCCTGATCGCGACCGATCCCGAAAAGCACCCGCAGTATGCGTGGAAGGCGGTGGAGGTGCTCAAGGGCCAGGGTGGCGGCTCGCTGTTCGTGAAGACGCATCCCAAGTCGCGCAACCTGTGGGTCGACACCACCCTCAACCCGGATGCCGCGATGAGCCAGTCGATCGCCGTGTTCGACATCGACAACCTGGACAAGGGCTTTGAGGTGCTGCCGATCGCCGAATGGGCCAACCTGGGCGAAGGCCCCAAGCGCGTGGTGCAACCGGAGTACAACAAGGCCGGCGACGAGGTCTGGTTCTCGGTGTGGAACGGCAAGGACCAGCGCTCGGCACTGGTGGTGGTTGACGACAAGACCCGCAAGCTCAAGGCGGTGCTTGACGATCCGCGCCTGATCACGCCGACCGGAAAGTTCAACGTCCACAACACCGTCAACGACGTGTACTGACCAGCACCGGCAGTACCTCCGGGGCGGGAGCGCAAGCTCCCGCTCTTTTTTATTGTTCTCTCGGGAACCCGGAAGGGCCGGTTGCATTGCTGCGGCGCTTTGGCGCTGGTGTGCTGCCGCTCATGTCCCCCGGTCCGCACCCTGCGGGCCAGCAATCTGCCGGGAACTTTCCCCCTCGCCTACCATCACACCTGAGCATGCACAGTCGCCAGCGCCGTGTGAGACGGTCGCAGTGCTGGCATCCTGCTGAACCCGCCGCCGGGTTTCCGGCGGCACGATTCGAACCGGGGAGAACCAATGAAGCGTGTGACATTCGTGGCGGCAGCCAGCCTGCTTGCCCTGGCGGGCAACGCGGGCGCCGCCTCGCAGCTCAAACTCAACGAACAGGGCTACTTCGAGGCGCCTGGCCTCAACGTCACCGTGTTCGCCGACATCTACCCGGACGGCCACCAGACCGGCGTGACCGTGATCCAGCATGGCGAGCGCGTGGCGGCCAATGGCGACCTGCGGCTGGAGCCTTCGCCCGGCCAGTGGTCGCCGGTCCCGGCCGGTGACGGAAAGACGACGCATGATGCGGCCACCGGCACCGTGACCCAGGCCTTGCGCTACCCGGACGAAAGCAAGAACCGCAAGGGCTTCAATCCGATCGAGTACCCGGACCTGGATTTCCGCTACGAGGTGGGAGTCACGCCGCTGGACGGCCACGCCTTCCAGGTCTCGGTGCACCTGGACAAGCCGTTGCCCGCGCAGTGGGAAGGCAAGGTCGGCTTCAATTTCGAGCTGTTCCCGACCGACCTGTTCGGCAAGTCCTATCTCATGGACGGTGCCGCGGGCAGTTTCCCGCGCCAGGCAAACGGCCCGGTGGTCACGATGGAAGGCCACACGCTCACCGCACCGCTGGCGACCGGCAGCAGCCTGGTGGTCGCCCCCGAGAGCCCGCTGCAGCGCCTGAAGATCGAAAGCCGCAGCGGCGAGCTGGTGCTGCTGGATGGTCGCGGCAACATGAACAATGGCTGGTACATCGTGCGCGAGCTGACGCGCCCCGGCGCTACCCGTGACGCGATCACCTGGGTGGTGACGCCCAACGTGGTGCCCGAATGGCGCTATGCGCCGGTGGTCCAGGTCTCCCAGGTGGGCTACCGGCCCGACCAGGCCAAGACCGTCATCATCGAACAGGACAAGCGCGACACCCGCGCTGACGTGCTCACCCTGTACCGCATCACCGAGGATGGCCCCAGGGAGGCGGCGCGTTACACGCCCAGGTCGTGGGGCAAGTTCCTGCGCTACCACTACCTCACCGCGGACCTGAGCGCGGTGCGCGAACCGGGCATGTACGAGCTGTCCTACCGTGGCAAGCGCACCCATGCCTTCCGCATCGGCGAGGACGTGTTCGACCGTGGCGTGTGGCAGCCCACCCTGGAGTATTTCCTGCCGGCGCAGATGTGCCACATGCTGGTCAAGGAGAACTACCGCACCTGGCATGGCCTGGACCACATGGACGATGCGCGCATGGCTCCGGCCGGCGTGCATTTCGACGGCTACGACCAGGGCGCCGACACCCTCACCCGCTTCAAGCCCGGCGACCGCATCCCGGGCATGGCCGTGGGTGGCTGGCATGACGCCGGCGACTACGACCTGCGCATCGAGAGCCAGATGGGCACGATCAAGCTGCTGGCGCAGATGGTCGAGGAGTTCGGCCTGGACCATGACACCACCACCATCGACCAGGCACGCAAGGAAGCCCACCTGCTGCGCCCGGACGGGGTCAATGACGGCCTCCAGCAGATCGAACACGGCCTGCTCAACGTGCTGGCCGGCTATCGGGCGCTGGGCCGCACCTATCGCGGCGTGATCGAACCGACCCTGGAGCAGTACGTGCTGCTGGGCGACGTCACCACCCAGACCGACAACCTGGCCTACGACCCCGCCCTGCCCGCCGGTGACCGCACCGGCACCACGTCATCGATCAACGACGACCGCTGGGTGTTCACCGAGGACAACCCCAACCGCGAGCTGTCCACGGCCTCGGGCCTGGCGGTGGCGGCACGCGTCCTGCGCACGTCCAATCCGGCCATGGCCAGGGAAGCCCTGGACGCGGCCATCGACCTGACCGCCAAGGCCCTGGGCCGGGCCACCAATGTCGGCGCCAAGGTGGCAGCGCTGAGCGAACTGGCCCGCAGCACCGGCGACCAGGCCTACGTGGATGCGCTGCTGGCGCTCAAGCCCGACATCGTGGCGGCGATCGACAAGACCGGTCCTGCCCTGTCCAGTGCCCTGCCGCTGGTCAAGGACGCCGCGTTCCTGCGCGAGGTCGATGCCGCGGTTGCGGCGCACCAGGCCAAGCTCGCCGACGAGGCGACCAGGACCCCGTACCGGGTGCCCTACGTGCCCTATATCTGGGGTGCCGGCTGGGACATCCAGCGCTTCGGCGTGGACCAGTACTTCTTCCGCAAGGGCTGGCCGCAGCACACCTCCGATGCGCTGCAGATGGATGCGCTCAATTTCGTGCTGGGCGTGCACCCGGGCAACGTCACCGAATCCTTCGCCTCCGGCGTGGGTGCACACTCGGCCACGGTGGCCTATGGCACCAACCGTGCCGATTGGGGCTACATCCCGGGCGGGGTGATCTCGGGCACGGCACTGATCCGCCCGGACCTGCCCGAGCTGAAGATCTGGCCGTACTTCTGGCAGCAGCGCGAGTACGTGATTGGCGGCGGCGCGGAGAACTTCATGTTCCTGGCCCTGGCGGCGGCGCAGCACACGGCGCAGCAGCGATAGCGATATGTGGCGAAGCATCGGGCCATGGCCCGGTGCTTCGCCATGGCTGGCCCCTCAGCCCGGTTTGCGTGCCCGTTCGCGCGCCTCGCGCAGGCGGTCGAGCTTTTCCTTCAGCTTGATTTCCAGGCCGCGCTCGACCGGGCGGTAGTACACGCGCTCGCCGAGCGCGTCCGGGAATCCGGTCTGGTCCAGGGCGATGCCGCCTTCGGCATCGTGGTCGTACTGGTAACCCTTTGCGTAGCCGAGTTGCTTCATCAGCTTGGTCGGCGCGTTTCGCAGGTGCAGCGGCACCTCGGCGGTCCCGTGCTGGCGCACGTCGGCCTGGGCTGCCTTGTAGGCGGCATATGCGGCATTGGACTTGGCCGTGCTGGCCAGGTAGATCGCGGCCTGGGCCAGGGCCAGGTCGCCTTCCGGGCTGCCCAGCCGCTCGTAGGTGTCCCAGGCATCCAGCGCCATGCGCCATGCCCGCGGGTCGGCCAGGCCGATGTCTTCGATCGCCATCCTGGTCAGCCGACGGGCCAGGTACGAGGGGTCGCAGCCGCCATCCAGCATCCGTGCCAGCCAGTACGCAGCCGCGTCCGGGTTGGAACTGCGCACCGACTTGTGCAGCGCCGAGATCTGGTCGTAGAACTGCTCGCCGCCCTTGTCGAAGCGCCGGGTGCGGTCGGCCAGCACCTGCAGCAGGGTCGCCTCGGTGATCCGGCCGCCCTCGTCGGCGGCCAGTTCGGCAGCAATTTCCAGCAGGGTCAGGGCACGGCGCACGTCGCCGTCGGCCGCGCCGGCAATCTCGCCCAGCGCGCCTTCTTCGATCGCGATCCCCTGCCCGCCCAGGCCGCGCTCGGCATCGTCCAGTGCGCGCCGCAATGCGGCCATGATGTCCTGCACCGACACCGCTTCCATCACGTGCACGCGGCAACGCGACAGCAGCGCCGAGTTCAGCTCGAACGAGGGGTTCTCGGTGGTGGCGCCGACGAACACGATGCTGCCGCGCTCGATGTGCGGCAGGAATGCATCCTGCTGGGCCTTGTTGAAACGGTGCACCTCGTCCACGAACAGGACGGTGCGACGGCCTTCATCGAACCGCTGCGCCGCCTCGGCCAGGACCTGGCGAACCTCCGGCAGGCCGGAGAGCACGGCCGAGATGGCACGGAAATCGGCATCGGCGTACTGCGCCAGCAGCAGTGCCAGGGTGGTCTTGCCGCAGCCCGGCGGCCCCCACAGCACCATTGAGTGCACCCTGCCCGCTTCCACCGCACGGCGCAGGGCCGAGTCCGGCGCCAGCAGGCGCCGCTGCCCGACCATTTCGTCCAGGCTGCGCGGGCGCACGCGCTCGGCCAGCGGGCGCATGGCCTCCTGGCGGAGGTCGTCGGCCAGCAGGTGGCCGGCGGTGGCGGTGGGTCGGGGACTGCGGGGACGGCTCATGCGCCCATGATAGGTGCAGGCGCGGGAGCCGGGGTGCGACGCGCGGGGTGCGGCTTATTCGCCGACGATGTCGACATCCTTGCCCGGCTTGAACTGGAACGTGCCGGCGGCGAACGACGGATTGCGTCGCCAGTCCTCGAAGCGGATGTCGGTGGTCTGCCCGACCAGGTCCAGCACCTGCATGCGCGCCAGGCCCTGCGATCCAAAGCCAAGCCGCGCCATCTGGAAGCTGGCTTCGGCATCGACCTTGGGGGTGAGGGTCAACCAGTGCAGGCCGTCGCTGGGCACCGCTTCTTCACTGAGGTCGAACTGGCGCTCGAGCCGGGCCGGGTCGAACAGCGCGACCAGCGGACTGTTGCGTTCCTCTTCGCCTTGGGCACGCACGGTGGCTTGCTGCAGGTCGGGCTCGTAGATCCACAGCTTGTCGCCATCGGCCACGATCAGTTGCTCGAACGGCTTGACGTACTCCCAGCGGAACAGGCGCGGCGCGGACACCGCGACGCTGCCGCTGCTGGTTTCCCTGGCCCGCCCGTTCGGGTCGGACACCTGCTGGGTGAAGCGCCCTTCCAGGCCCTTCAGGCCGCTGGTGAAGCGGGCCAGGTCGTCGCGTGCGCCGGCCATTGCATCACCGGCGAACATGCCGGCGGCCGTGCCGACCAGCAGGGTCAATCCGAAAAGTGCGTGACGGAGGTGGTGCGGCATGCGTGCAAGGTCCGTATCAGGTCGGGCCGAAGTGTGCCGCGATCAACCTGAACGCAGGCGCAGAGGCGGTGGCCTCAATCGCGCGGAGGCGGCGGGGCCAGGACGCTGCGGTCGCCGTTGTGCTCCGGCGGGGTGACCACGCCGGCAGCCTCCATGGCTTCGATCAGGCGTGCGGCGCGGTTGTAGCCGATCTTCAGCCGGCGCTGCACGCCGGAGATGGACGCGCGCCGGGTTTCGGTTACGATGCGCACGGCCTCGTCGTACAGCGGGTCCGATTCGTCTCCGCCTGCGCCCGATTCGGGCAGGCCGGTCGCGCCCACCACCACGCCGTCGCCCATGGTCTGCACTTCGTCCAGCACGCCTTCGACGTAATCGGCGGTACCGCTGGCCTTGAGGTGCTCGACGACGCGGTGCACCTCGTCGTCGCTGACGAAGGCGCCATGGATGCGCTCGGGCATGGCCGTGCCCGGCGGCAGGTAGAGCATGTCGCCGTGGCCGAGCAGGGTCTCGGCACCGGACTGGTCCAGGATGGTGCGCGAGTCGATCTTGCTGGAGACCTGGAAGGCGATGCGGGTCGGGATATTCGCTTTGATAAGGCCCGTAATCACATCCACCGACGGCCGCTGGGTGGCCAGGATCAGGTGGATGCCGGCGGCGCGCGCCTTCTGCGCCAGGCGTGCGATCAACTCCTCCACCTTCTTGCCGACAATCATCATCATGTCGGCGAATTCGTCGATGAAGATGACGATGAACGGCAGCGGCTCCAGCGGGCGCGGCGCTTCGCCCAGCTCCGGGTTGGGCTTGAACAGCGGGTCCATCAGCGGCTGGCCGGCGTCGATGGCGTCCCTGACCTTCTTGTTGAAGCCGGCCAGGTTGCGCACGCCCACCGCGCTCATCAGCTTGTAGCGCCGCTCCATCTCGGCCACGCACCAGCGCAGGCCATTGGCTGCCTCCTTCATGTCGGTGACCACCGGCGCCAGCAGGTGCGGGATGTCCTGGTAGACGCTCAGCTCGAGCATCTTCGGGTCGATCATCAGCACCCGCAGTTCCTTCGGGCTGGCCTTGTACAGCAGGCTCAGGACCATGGCGTTGACCGCCACCGACTTGCCCGAGCCGGTGGTACCGGCCACCAGCAGGTGCGGCATGCGCGCCAGGTCGGCCACGGTCGGGCGGCCGGCGATGTCCTTGCCCAGGGCCAGGGTGAGCGGGCTGCCGGACTTGTCGTATTCCTTGGAGCGCAGCAGCTCGGACAGGAAGATCATCTCCCGGCTGGTGTTGGGGATCTCCAGGCCGACCACCGACTTGCCCGGGATCACGTCGACCACGCGCACCGACTTGACCGACAGGCCGCGGGCGATGTCCTTGTCCAGCGAACTGATCTGGCTGACCTTGACCCCCGGTGCCGGCTCCAGCTCGAAGCGGGTGATCACCGGGCCCGGATAGGCGCCGACCGCCTGCACGTCGATCCGGAAATCCTTGAGCTTGAACTCGATCTGCCGTGACAGGGTTTCCAGGGTCTCTTCGGAATAGCCCTTGGTCTGTGGCTTGGGGTCGTCCAGCAGGGCCAGCGGCGGCAGGCCGTCCGCGGTGCCACCGGCGCCCTGGAACAGCGGGATCTGGGTTTCGCGCTTGGCCCGCTCGCTCTTCTCCACCACCACTGCCGGGGGCGGCTCGATCTTGACCGGCTCGCGCCGGGCCTGGCGCACCGCGTCGGTGCGCCGGACTTCCTCGCGTTCGCCGCGCAGGTTGCGCGCACGCTGCCACTCCCCGGCCTGCTGCGACTTGCGCCGCAGCAGGTCCGGCAGCGCCAGCACGCCGGCACCGATCCGTTCCATCACCCAGAACCAGGACAGGCCGGTGGCCAGGGTCACCGACACCAGCAGCAGCGCCAGCAGGAACAGGTTGGCGCCCAGCGCACCGAAGCCGGCCGCGAGCGACTTGCCCACCAGTTGCCCGATCACGCCACCGGCACGGGCCACGTCGCCGCCCCCGCCGACGCCGAGCAGGCGCATGTGCAGCAGCCCGGTAACTGCAATCAGGAAGCCGACGATGCCCACCAGCCGCAGCGCAGGACCAAGCTCATCCTCCTCGCCCAGGCCGAACAGTGCGATCCACGCCACCGCGCCGATCACCAGCGGCAGCACGAAGGCGGCATGCCCGAACAGTTGCAGCAGCACGTCGGCGGTCCACGCACCTGCACGGCCGCCCAGGTTGTGGATGGGCGCGACCACGCTGCCGCTGTGCGACCAGCCCGGATCAGTGGGCGAATAGGTGAACAGGCACGCCAGCAGATACAGCAGCAACGGCGCAATCACGATCAATGCCAGGTCACGCCACAACCGCTGGCGCCGGATGCCGGGCGTGCGTTCCTCGTGCGCGGGCTTGCCGCGGGGAGACTTGCTGCGTTCCGTCAGTGCCTTGGCCACGTGGTTCCGGGATCTTGAAATATTCGCAGGAATACTGCGTTAGGCATTGATATTAAACGCTTCTATCGGGCATTGCCTAGTTGCGTGACGAGGCGCCAACTTGGGTGCCGGGCGTCGTCCGGTCGCCGATGCGGTCCCGAGGGTCAGGTCCTGAGGCATGTGACGCGCTGCCTGCGCTGGCCCGGAGGGCGTAGCCCCGGTGCCGCGGCCGCAGCGAGGTGGCCACGCCGCGCGCGGATCCCCGTGCGTATGCCCGCTGTCTGGCGCGCGATGCGCCGGCCGGTCCACTGCGCACGCCAGTGAGTCCTGTCGTTCGCCTTGATTCGCCCCGGTGCGGCAGCCACTCTATGACTCGACTTCGCGTCCCTTCCCTCTTCGACCGACTATACATGACCACCACCCAGCACTCGCGCCTGCTCATCCTCGGTTCCGGCCCCGCCGGCTGGACCGCCGCCGTCTACGCCGCCCGCGCCAACCTCAAGCCGGTGGTGGTCACCGGCATGCAGATGGGCGGCCAGTTGATGACCACCACCGAGGTCGACAACTGGCCAGGTGATGCCCATGGGCTGATGGGCCCGGACCTGATGGCCCGCATGCAGGCCCATGCCGAGCGCTTCGACACCCAGGTGGTGTTCGACCACATCCACACCGCCGACCTGTCGCAGCGTCCGTTCCGCCTGGTCGGCGACAGCGCCACCTACACCTGCGATGCACTGATCATCTCCACCGGCGCCACCGCCAAGTACCTGGGCATCGCGTCGGAGGAGAAGTTCAAGGGGCGCGGCGTGTCTGCCTGCGCCACCTGCGACGGATTCTTCTACAAGGACCAGGACGTGGTCGTGGTCGGTGGCGGCAACACCGCGGTGGAAGAAGCGCTGTACCTGTCCAACATCGCCCGCAAGGTGTACCTGGTCCACCGCCGCGAAACCCTGCGCGCGGAAAAGATCATGCAGGACAAGCTGTTCGCCAAGGTCGAGGCCGGCAAGATCGAGCCGGTCTGGCACCACACCGTGGACGAAGTGCTGGGCGACGATGCCGGCGTCACCGGCGTGCGGGTGAAGTCGATGCTGGATGGCGGCACCCGCGACATCGCCGCGCACGGCTTCTTCGTGGCCATCGGCCACCACCCCAACACCGCGTTGTTCGAGGGCCAGCTGGCGATGGACAACGGTTACCTGACGATCCGCTCCGGCCTGGGCGGCAATGCCACGGCCACCTCGGTGGACGGCGTGTTCGCTGCCGGCGACGTCACCGACCAGCACTACCGCCAGGCGATCACCTCGGCCGGCTTCGGCTGCATGGCCGCCCTGGACGCCGAGCGCTGGCTGGACAGCAAGGGCGAATGACGATGGCCCGCCGCCGCCCGCCAGCAACGCGGCGGCGGCCAGCCGCAGTGGTGCCGGCGCCGGCATGACGCTGCAGGTCCGTTGCCTGGATGCGCTGGCCGATGTCGAGCCGGCCGCATGGGACGCCCTGCACGACGGCCGCAATCCGTTCCTGCAGCACGCGTTCCTGCACGGCCTGGAGCATTGCGGCTGCCTGCGCCCGGACTGGGGCTGGATCCCGCGCCACCTCACCCTGTGGGATGGTGCACGGCTGGTGGCCGCTGCGCCGGGCTACCTCAAGGGCAACTCGCATGGCGAGTTCGTGTTCGACCATGCCTGGGCCAATGCCTATGCACGGCAGGGGCTGGACTACTACCCGAAGTGGCTGCTGGCGGTGCCGTACTCGCCGGTGACCGGCCCGCGGCTGCTGGCGCGCGATGACGACGCCCGGCGCGCCCTGCTGGCGGCGGTTGCCGGGCAGGTCGCCGCCCGGCGCCTGTCATCGGCACACGTCAACTTCCACACGCCGGCCGAGGATGCGCTGTTCGGCCAGGAGTGGCTGCCGCGCCTGGATGTGCAATACCACTGGCACAACCGCGACGGCTGGAACGACTTCGATGCGTTCCTGGCGGCGATGGACCACAAGCACCGCAAGAACATCCGCCAGGAGCGGGCCAAGGTGCTGCGGGCGGGGGTGAGCTTCCGCCGGCTGCACGGTGACGAGGCCTCGCCGGCGGAACTGGAGGCGATCCACCGCTTCTACCTGCAGACCTTCGACGACTACGGCAATGCGCCCGCACTGACCCTGGACTTCATCCAATATATTGCGCGAGAAATGCCTCGCAACCTATTGATAGTCTTCGCCACCATGGATGATGAACCCATCGCCGGAGCACTCTGCCTGGTCGGCGGGGACACCCTGTACGGCCGCTACTGGGGCAGCGATGCGCGCTTGCCGGGGCTGCACTTCGAGACCTGCTACTACCAGGGCATCGAGTACTGCCTGGAGCACGGGCTTGCCCGGTTCGAGCCCGGCGCCCAGGGCGAACACAAGCTGGCCCGCGGATTCCTGCCGACGTTCGTGCGCAGCCGCCATCTCATCGCCCACCCGGGATTTGCCGAGGCCTTGCGCGAATGGTGCGGACAGGAGGCGCAGGCGGTGCGCCGCTACGCCCAGACCCTGGCCGCACACGGCCCGTTCCGGACGCCGGCATGAGCCACGTCCCGTTCCCGCTGGCGGACGATCCCGATGCGCCCTTCCCGCCCGCGGCGCTGGCGCTGCGCGAGCCGGATGGATTGCTGGCGGTGGGCGGGGACCTGTCTCCCCGGCGCCTGCTCAATGCCTACCGCGGCGGGATCTTCCCCTGGTACTCGGACGGCCAGCCGATCCTGTGGTGGAGTCCGGACCCGCGGCTGGTATTCCGCACCGATGCAGTGCGCCTGTCCTCGCGGTTCCGCCGCAGCCTGCGCCGCTGCGACTGGCAGGTCCGGGCCGATACCGATTTCGCGGCGGTGATCGGTGCCTGCGCCGACAGCCCTCGCCCGGGCCAGTCCGGAACTTGGATCACCGCGTCGATGCGGGCGGCCTACCTGCGCCTGCACCAGTTGGGCCACGCCCACTCCATCGAAGTATGGGACCGGCAGGGCCGGCTGGCCGGTGGCCTGTACGGCGTGGCGGTTGGCAGGATGTTCTTCGGCGAGAGCATGTTCAGCGCCTACTCCGGCGGCTCCAAGGTGGCCCTGGCGGCCCTGGCCTTGCGTTTGCACGCATGGGGATGGCCGCTGCTGGATGCGCAGGTGGAGAACCCGCACCTGCTTGCGCTGGGCGGTGAGCGCTGGCCACGCGCCCGCTTCCTCGATGCCGTGGCCGGCCTGGTGGACGAAGAGGATCGGCCGCGGAACTGGACCGCCCGGTTCGGCCAACTGCCCGCAGCGGAGCTGGCCCGGGCCGCCGACCGTTAGCGCTTTTGCGTTGGGGCGCGGACTCGCGTAGAATTCCGGCCTTTCATGCCTTCATAAGTGCATATTGCAGCCGCATGTCGAAAGACGATTCCATCGAGTTCGAGGGCACGGTCGCCGAGACCCTGCCCAACACCACCTTCCGGGTTCGCCTGGAGAACGGGCATGAAATCATCGCCCACATCTCCGGCCGCATGCGCAAGCACTACATCCGCATCCTCACCGGCGACAAGGTGAAGGTGGAGATGACGCCCTACGACCTGACCAAGGGACGCATCACCTACCGCATGAAGTAAGCGCGGGTCGGTGATCGATCGGGAAAAGGCGGCCACCGGCCGCCTTTCCTGTGTGTGGCGCCGCGCCGGCCAACAACGTCCGGCGACGCGACGGGTGATGGCAATCAGACGGTCGCCGGGAGCAGGCGCTCGGGTTCGGATTGGGCATCCACCACCAGCTCGCCGTCGACCACGTCGATGCTGACGCGGCCGCCATCGACCAGCTTGCCGAACAGCAGTTCGTCGGCCAGCGGACGCTTGATCTTCTCCTGGATCACCCGCGCCATCGGCCGCGCGCCCATCAGCGGGTCGAAGCCGTGCTGGGCCAGCCAGTCGCGCGCGGTCGGCGTGGCCGACATCGCCACGTGCTTCTCGTTGAGCTGCATCTCCAGCTCGATCAGGAACTTGTCCACCACCCGCAGGATGTGGTCGAAGCCCAGCGGCTGGAACTGCACCACCGCGTCCAGGCGGTTGCGGAACTCCGGGCTGAAGCTCTTGCGGATCACTTCCAGCGCATCGGTGGAATGGTCCTGGCGGGTGAAGCCGATCGAGCGCCGCGCCGCCTGGGCCGCACCGGCGTTGGTGGTCATCACGATCACCACGTTCTTGAAGTTGGCCTCGCGTCCGTTGGTGTCGGTCAGCATGCCGCGGTCCATGACCTGCAGCAGGATGTTGAAGATGTCCGGGTGCGCCTTCTCCACCTCGTCCAGCAGCAGCACGCAGTGCGGGGTCTTGACGATCTTCTCGGTCAGCAGGCCGCCCTGGTCGAAGCCAACGTAGCCCGGGGGCGCGCCGATCAGGCGCGACACCGAGTGCGGCTCCATGTACTCGGACATGTCGAAGCGCACCAGTTCGATGCCCAGCTGCAGCGCCAGCTGCTTGGTCACCTCGGTCTTGCCCACGCCGGTGGGGCCGGCGAACAGGAAGTTGCCGATCGGCTTTTCCGGGTTGGCCAGGCCGCTGCGGGCCAGCTTGATCGCCGAGGCAAGGGTCTCGATGGCCGGGTCCTGGCCGAAGATCACCATCTTCAGGTTGCGCTCCAGGTGCTGCAGCACGTCCTTGTCGGTGGCGCTGACCTGCTTGGTCGGGATGCGCGCCATCTTGGCGACGATGGTCTCGATTTCCTCGACGTCGATCAGCTCCTTGCGTGCGTCCTCCGGCAACAGCCGCTGGCGCGCGCCGGCCTCGTCGATCACGTCGATCGCCTTGTCCGGCAGCAGGCGGTCGCCGATGTGCTTGACCGACAGGTCCACCGCAGCCTGGATCGCCTCGTCGGCGTAGGTGACGCCGTGGTGCGACTCGTAGCGCCCCTTCAGGCCCTGCAGGATCTCGTAGGTCTCGCCCACGGTCGGCTCGACGATGTCGATCTTCTGGAAGCGGCGGGCCAGCGCCCGGTCCTTCTCGAAGATGCCGCGGTATTCCTGGAAGGTGGTGCTGCCGATGCAGCGCAGGTCGCCGGAGGCCAGCGCCGGCTTGATCAGGTTGGACGCGTCCATGGTGCCGCCACTGGCCGAGCCGGCACCGATGATGGTGTGGATCTCGTCGATGAACAGGATCGCGCCGGGGATCTTCCTGATCGCGGTCAGCACGCCCTTCAGGCGCTTTTCGAAGTCGCCGCGGTACTTGGTCCCGGCCACCAGGGCGCCCAGGTCCAGCGAGTAGATCACCGCGTCGGCCAGCACGTCGGGCACGGCGCCCTCGACGATGCGCCGGGCCAGGCCTTCGGCGATCGCGGTCTTGCCCACGCCCGCCTCGCCCACGTACAGCGGGTTGTTCTTGCGCCGCCGGCACAGGATCTGGATCGTGCGCTCGACTTCATCGGTACGCCCCACCAGCGGATCGATCTTGCCGATGCGGGCGCTGTCGTTGAGGTTGACCGCATAGTCGGCCAGCGCGTCGGCCTTGCCTTCGGCCTCCCCGCCCTCGGCCCGACCCTCGCCTTCGCCCGGAGCCGACAGGCCCTCGGACGATTCATCGCCGAGCTTGGCGATGCCATGCGACAGGTAATTGACCACGTCCAGCCGGGTCACGTCCTGCTGGGTGAGGAAGTAGACCGCGTGCGAGTCCTTCTCGCCGAAGGTCGCCACCAGCACGTTGGCACCGGTGACCTCCTTCTTGCCGGAGGATTGCACGTGATACACCGCCCGCTGCAGCACGCGCTGGAAACCCAGGGTGGGCTGGGTGTCGCGGCCGTCGTCCTCGGCCAGGCGCGAAACCGACGCTTCGATGGCCTGTTCAAGCTCGCCGCGCAGGCGCGGCGTGTCGGCGCCGCAGGCGCGCAGCACGGCCTGGGCGGAAGGATTGTCGAGCAGGGCCAGCAGCAGGTGCTCGACCGTCATGAATTCATGACGTGCCTCGCGGGCGCGCTTGTAGCACTGGCCGATGGTCTGTTCGAGGTCTTTGCTGAACATGGCAACTCCGGGGGTTTGCCAACAATATGCGGCCTGCCGGTCCGAATTCCACAGTCCCCGCGTCCGTTGCGTTCAGCAACCCGTCCGGCGGTGCCGGACCGGGGGGCGCTCTGGCGCCTGCAAGGGCTGCCGGGTCAGGCTTTTTCCATCGTACACAGCAGCGGGTGCTGGTTCATCCGCGAGAACTCGTTGACCTGGGCCACCTTGGATTCAGCCACTTCCCGCGTGAAGACGCCGCACACGCCCCGCCCGCGGGTGTGCACGTGGACCATGATCTGGGTGGCCCGCTCCAGGTCCAGGTTGAAGAACTGCTGGAGCACGGCGACCACGAAGTCCATGGGCGTGTAGTCGTCGTTGAGCAGGACCACCTGGTACATCGGCGGCGGGGCGACGGCCGGCCGGCCCGGATCGACCAGGATGCCGTGTTCGTGTTCGTGCTCGGGGCGTGTGGTGCGGGGCATCGGGCGATTATACGGACCGCCGCGCGGATGGACGCCGCAGCGCCGGCTGCCGGACAATGCGCCGCCGCCGCCACGATCAGGATCGATGCTTCGCAACACCCTCCCCCTCCAGATGCAACCCCGGCCGCGCACCTGCGCCGATGCGTTGCCGGGCACGAGGATGGTGCCGGGCGACCCCGCATCCACGCCGGTGCCTGGCGGCCTGCGGCGATGAACGCATCCCGCACCTGGCATCCGCACGTGACTGTCGCCAGCCTGGTCGCACGCGACGGGCAACTGTTGCTGGTGGAAGAACGGATCGACGGCCGCCTGGTCCTGAACCAGCCCGCCGGACACCTGGAACCCGGCGAAAGCCTGGCCCAGGCGGCGGTACGCGAGACCCTGGAGGAAACCGGCTGGCACATCCGCCTGCACGCCCTCGTCGGCATGTACCAGTGGACCGCGCCGGGAGGCCGCCACTACCTGCGCTTCGCCTTTGCCGGCGAAGCCCTGCACCACGACCCGGAGCGGCCGCTGGACGCCGGCATCGAACGCGCGCTGTGGCTGACCCCCGACGCGCTCCAGGCGCAGGCCGCGCGCCATCGCAGCCCGCTGGTGTGGCGCACGGTGGCCGACTGGCAGGCCGGGCGCCGCTGCCCCCTCGAGTTGCTGGGCCAGGTGGAATGAACACGGCCGTGGGCACCGTGCCGCGCACGGTGGTGGGCGTCTCCGGCGGGGTCGACTCCTCGGTTGCCGCCTGGTTGCTGGCGCAGTCGGGCGAGCCGCTGGCTGGCCTGTTCATGCAGAACTGGGACGATGACGGCAGCGGCCAGTGTCGCGCCGAGGATGACCGCCGCGACGCCGTGGCCGTGTGTGGCCGGCTCGGCATCCCGTTCCACTTCCGCGATTTCTCCAAGGAATACTGGGCCGGGGTGTTCGAGCACTTCCTGGCCGAATACGCCGCCGGGCGCACGCCGAACCCGGACGTGCTGTGCAACCGCGAAGTCAAGTTCAAGCACTTCCTGGATGCGGCGCGCGAGCTGGGCGCCGAACGGATCGCCACCGGCCACTACGCGCAGGTGCAGCGCGACGGCGGCCGCTGGCGGCTGCTGCGCGGCGCGGACCGCGACAAGGACCAGAGCTATTTCCTGCACCAGCTCGGGCAGGCGCAACTGGCCGCAACAACATTCCCGATCGGGCACCTGCCCAAGGCGCAGGTCCGCCGCCTGGCGCGGGACGCCGGCCTGCCGACCCACGCCAAGAAGGATTCCACCGGGATCTGCTTCATCGGCGAGCGCGACTTCCGCAGTTTCCTGGGCCAGTACCTGCCGGCGCAGCCCGGCGATATCCGCGACCCGCACGGGGTAAAGGTCGGCGAGCATCCGGGCGTGTTCTATTTCACCCTGGGCCAGCGCGAGGGCCTGGCCATCGGCGGCGTGCGCGGGCGCGCCGCGGCACCGTGGTATGTGGTCGGCAAGGACGTGCCCGGCAACGTGCTGTACGTGGACCAGGACCGCGACAGCCCATGGCTGCTCTCGCATACCGTGCACACCGAGGCCGCGCACTGGATCGACGGCGGCGCACCGGCTGCCGGCTTCGATTGCGCCGCGCAGGTGCGTTATCGCCAGCACGAGGAGCCCTGCCGGGTGCAGGTGAACGACGATGGCAGCCTGCAGGTGCGCTTCACCCGCCCGCAGCGGGCGGCCACGCCGGGACAGTCGCTGGTGCTGTACGACGGCCCGGCCTGCCTGGGCGGCGCGGTGATCGCCGCCACCGATGCCCCGCAGCCGCGCCAGGGCCCGACGCCTGCACGGTAGGGCCACCGGGGCCGGCTCGTGCAGCGGTGCGGCGGGTAGAATGCCCGCATGAGCTCCCCTCACGACGACCGCACGCTGGCCCTGGCGGGCCTTGCCCAGGCATTGCAGCAGGTGCGCCGCATCGCCGAAACCGGACAAAGCGAGACCGCAACCGCGCGGCCGGTGCTGGAAAGCGTGTTCCGCATCGACGCCGACTCCGTCGCCCAGGTCTATGGCGGCGCCGATGCGCTGGCGCCGGGCCTGCGGCTGCTGGGCAACCACCTGTCCAGCCGCGGCGACGACCCGCTGCTGCCACGCCTGGCGCTGGCGGCGGTGCAACTGGAACGGCGCTTCGCGCGCGAGCCCGAAGCCCAGTCCGCCGTGGCGGCCGGCATCGCCACGATCGCGCCGCAGGCCGAGTCCCGCGGCAGCACCCATCCGGACGTGCTTGCAGCGCTTGGCACCCTGTACGCGGACACCATCAGCCACCTGCGGCCGCGGATCATGGTCCAGGGCAACCCGCACTACCTGGGCCAGCCCGGCGTGGTCTCGGAAATCCGCGCCCTGCTGTTGGCCGCGGTGCGCTCGGCCATGCTGTGGAGGCAACTGGGCGGCAGCCAGTGGCAGTTCCTGCTGGCGCGACGGGCGCTGCTCGACGCGGTGGAGCGGCACCTGGGCTGAGCCTGCGGCCGCGGGCGCAGGCCCGGCACGATCACGTTTGCCGTTTTTTGCCGTGTGCGAGCCCGGCAGAAGGGCTGGCGCGCATTAAAGGCCCCCGCCATGCGGCCGATACTGCGAACGAGGCTCCGCCGAGATCACCCATGGACTCCCGTTTGCTAATCCGCATGGCCGCACCACTGGTGCTGACCCTTCTCACCCCCATCGCCGTGGGCTTCGATTGGCCGGCACCGATGCGCTGGGCGATCCTGACCACCTTGACCTTGAGCTGGTTCGGCTTTGCCGCCTGGCTCCTGTTGCGCGGCCCGACGTCGCCATCGCGTTCGCCCGAGCAGTTGCGGGTGGTGCGCGAGCAGGAACTCCTGCTTGGCGAGCTGCGCACCTTCGTGAGCCGGGAGATCGAGGGCTCGCGCAATGAAGTGGAACGGGCCCGCGACCTGATCCGGCAGGCGGTGGCTGGCCTGGGCGGCAGCTTCGAGGAGATGAACCGCAAATCGCGCCAGCAGAGCGGTGCGATGGCACGGATCATCGCCGACCAGGACGGCGCCGGCGGCGTGGACGTGGCCCGCTTTGCCCAGCACGCCAGCTCGCGCATGGAACAGCTGGTGGAGGCGCTGGAGCAGGTATCGGGCCAGAGCACCACCACGGTGCAGCACATCGACCAGATGGCCCAGCACCTGGACGGCATCTTCGCCTTGCTGGAGGACGTCAAGTCGATTGCCGACCAGACCAACCTGCTGGCGCTGAATGCGGCCATCGAGGCGGCCCGCGCCGGCGAGGCCGGCCGCGGCTTCGCGGTGGTGGCCGACGAGGTGCGCAACCTGTCCGAGCGCTCGACCACCTTCAACGAGCAGATCCGCAAGCTGGCGCACAGCTCCAAGGACGCCATCGCCAAGGTCCGCGACACGGTCTCGCACATGGCCTCGCGTGACCTGGACCGCTCCCGTGATGCGCGCTCCGAGGCTGCGCAGATGCTGCAGAACGTGGCCGCGATCAACAGCTCGCTGGGCGAAGGCATGCGTGAGATTTCCGAGTGCGGCCGCGCGATCGACGGCTCGGTTGCCGAGGCGGTGCGGGCGCTGCAGTTCGAGGACATCGCCACCCAGGCCCTGGGCGGCGCCCACGTGCACCTGGACCGGCTGGATGCGATCAACCGCGAGGCGCTGGCCTTGCAGGAACTGCTCCACCGCAGCAATGGCGCATGCGACGAGGAAATGATCCGCGCCCTGCAGCGGCTGGGCGGGCGCCTGAACGAGCTGCGCGGCGAATGGGAAGTCCCGCCGCACAAGCCGGTGACCCAGCAGACCATGGGCGTGGGCACGGTGGAGCTGTTCTGAGCCGCGTTCCACCCATCGGCCGGGCCGCCGCGCATGCCATGCGGCGGCCCTGTCACCAGAACCCCGGTCAGGTGCCGGGGTTCACGCATTTGTCTGCCGCCGTCGCCGCGACGCGCAGGCCGCCGCCATGAGCCGCTCGCCGCAGCAGCAGGCCGGCAAGGGGCCGCGGCATGCCGCAACCGCCGCGGCACGCCCCCTGCCGCAGGCCCTGAAGCAGATGGAGGAGATGGCCACTACCGAACTGGCAGAGGCTGCCCGCCTGGCCGCTGCGGCAACGCCCGGGGGGCATGACGACCCGCTCGAAACCTGCCTGGCGTGGGATATGGCCGCACCGATGCGGCGCGCCGACGGCACGCCCGAAGGCCAGTCCCAGGGCTGACCGCGCGCCGGGCGATGCCGGCGGCGTCCTCCGCCAACACGATCAAGACGATGGAGCCGGTACGTGCGTGCCGGGCGGTGCGCGTGCTGACCGGAGGAGGCTGCGCAATGCAGCAGGGTCGCACTACGCACGATCGCCGGGGCCACTGTCGTGGGGGCCAGGCCGTCGCAGCGGCGGCAACCTGCTCAGCGCACCGGCATGCGTGCCGGTGGCGTTTCGGCCGCCAACCAGGCCGGCGCCGGGGCCGATTCGCTGGCCAGGCGCGCCAGCCACTGCGCCAGTTCGCGCGGCGGCAATGGGCGGGTGTACACGTAGCCCTGGATCTCGTCGCAGCCCCAGGCACGCAGTTGGCTCTGTTCCTCGGCCGTTTCCACGCCCTCGGCCACGACCCGCATCCCCAATGCATGGCCCAGGTGCACGATCGCCTGGGTGACTTCGCCGGCGTTGGTGTCGCTGAGCATGTCGGCCACGAAGCTGCGGTCGATCTTCAGCCGCTGCACCGGGAAGCGGTTGAGGTAATGCAGGTTGGAGAAGCCGGTGCCGAAGTCGTCCACCGCCAGTTGCACGCCGTGGCGCTCGAACACCTGGAAGCAGTGCCGCAGGTTGTCGCTGTCCAGGATCAGGGCCGACTCGGTCAGCTCCAGCTCCAGCCGTGCCGGAGGCCATCCGGCGCGTTGGCACAGGGCCACCACCCGGTCGGCGAAGCCGCGGTCACGCAACTGCACGCCGGAGACGTTCACCGCGATGCGTCCGAATTGCAGCCCGGCCGCATGCCAGGCCGCGGCCTGGCGGCAGGCCTCGGCGATCACCCACTCGCCCAGGCGCACGATCTCGCCACACTGCTCGGCAATGGGGATGAACTCGCCCGGATGGCAGGGGCCGCCCGGCCAGTGCCAGCGCAGCAGTGCTTCGATTCCGGGCAGGTGGTCACCCTTGATGCAGACCTGCGGCTGGTAGACCAGCGCCAGTTCCTCGCGTTCAAGGGCGCCGCGCAGGGCGTGTTCGATCTCGAGCCGGCGCCGGGTATCGCGCTGGATCTCGTCGTTGTGCTGCTGCCAGCCGTTGCGCCCGCGCTCGCGTGCCACGCGCAGGGCCGCATGGGCTGCGCGCAGCAGGTCGTCGAAGCCCTCGCCATCGCGGCCGAGCAGCGCGATGCCGACGCTGGCCCCGACCTTCAGGTGCTCGCTGCCGAAGGCCAGCGGTTCGGACAGCGCGGCGATCAGCCTGCGCGCGGCGTCCTCGGCCTCGGTGCCGTCGACGGGCCGGCGCAGCACCACCATGAATTCGTCGCCGCCGAGGCGGCCGAACAGGTCGCCGCCCTGCAGGGTGTGATGCATGCGTCCGGCGGCCGCCTTGAGCATGGCATCGCCTGCGGCGTGGCCGAAGGAATCGTTGATGCTCTTGAAACCGTCCAGGTCCACCAGCAGCAGGGCCAGGCCGTGGCCGAGACCATCCTGGGCGGTAACGATGGCCTCCTCGGCCTGGACCCGCAGCAGGAAGCGGTTGGGCAGCCCGGTGAGCAGGTCGTAATGCGAGAGCAGTTCGATCCGCTCGCTGGTTTCCAGCTCGCGGCTGACATCGCGGTACAGGGCCACGAAGCGCGGCGCCATGCCCTCACGGCAATCCAGTTCGACCAGCACCTGGACCCGCGCGCGGCGCCCGTTCTGGCGATAGAAGCACAGCTCAAGCTGTTCCGGAGGGCCGCCGGCGGCCAACCTCGCCAGCGCCGCCTCGAAGGTTTCCCGGGATTCACGGGTGTACAGCGCCAGTGCGTCGTCCAGGGTCAGCGGGCCGTGCGGCAGGCCGTGCAGGCGGTAGCACTCGTCGGTCCACTGCACCCGGCGCGTCCCGGGCTCGATCTCCGCGCCGCCGATGTGGCCCAGCGCCGACACCCGGTCGAGCAGTTCGGTACGCCAGCGCAGCAGCGCATCTGCGCGCCAGCGCGAGGTCACGTCCTGTACCTGGCCCAGTACCCGGACGATGTGCCCGTCGTCGTCCAGCTGCGGCTGGCTCCAGGCCTGCAGGTACAGGGGTTGGCCCTCGGCGTCACGCAGCTCCAGGTCGAAGTTGACCGGTTCGCCATCGCGGCGCATCCGCCGCCAGGCGCGGCGCAACGCGGCCGAGGCGCAGGGCGGCAACCGCCGCAGCCAGGCCCGGGCCGAATCATGCGGGCGCACCGGCTGGCCGAGCAGGCGATACAGGTCCTGCGGCCACCAGCCGGTGTCGCTGATCGGGTCCCAAGACCAGGACGCCATGCCGGACAGGCGCTGGATCTCCTCCAGCAATGCCTGCTGGCGACGCAGCCGTTCTTCCAGTTGCTTCTGGTCGTCAATGGCGGTGTGGGTGCCGACCATGCGCAGCGGCCGGCCATCGGCCGACCAGGCCACCACCCGGCCACTGTCGCGGACCCAGCGCCAGCCGCCGTCGCGGCGGCGCACGCGGTGCTCGCACACGTAGGCGTCGGCGCGCCCGGTCAGGTGTTCCTGCACACTGGCGCGGACCCGTTCGATGTCGTCCGGATGGACCAGCGCCATCGCCGTTTCCAGGCCGTTGTCCGGCGCGTCCTCGGTGGAATAGCCGAGCATCGCCAGCCAGCTGTCGGAGCGGAAGATGCGGTCCACGCCGATGTCCCAGTCCCACAGCCCGTGGCCGGCGCTGTCCAGCGCCACCTGCCCGCGGCTGCCGCCGTCCGGATCGGGGACACTCAGGGTAAAGGCCAGCACCCCGCCCTCCGGTGCGCGGACCGCGCGCATCCAGCCATCCAGGCGCCGCTCCGGCCCTGGCAGGCTGCATGGCACGGTGTTCTGGGAGCCATCGACGAGGAGCTGGCGCAGGTCCTGCAGCAACGGGCCGAAACGCAGCACCGCCTGCGGCAGGCCCAGGGCCTGTGCGCAGGGATTGGCCGCCAACACCCGCCCGTCCTGGTCCAGGACCAGAAGCGCGCTGTTGATCGGATGCTGCATCAGACTGGCGATTGCGCCCGCATCCACACCGTGAACTCCTTGAACGGGCACCTCGCCCCCCTTCGATTCGATAACGGCAGCGACCGGGAAAGGTTGAGGGCCGATCGCGTCCGCCCCGCTGCTATGCTTGTCCGACTCCGTCGCACAGGGGAGCGGGATGCCCGAACAGGCCGGTTCCACGCACCGGACGCAGCCCCCGGCCGGGCTGTCGGGCCCGGCCGGGCGAGCCATGGCGCTGTCCTGGCAGATCCCGCTGGCCTACCTGGCGGTGGGCGTGCTGTGGATCGTGTTCAGCGACCATGCCCTGGGCCTGCTGGCCTCCGACCCGGGTGCGATCACCCGCCTGCAGACGCTCAAGGGTGCCTTCTATGTCGGCACCAGCGCCCTGCTCCTTTACCTGCTGCTGCGCTGGCTGATGGGACGCGTCGTGCGCTCGCAGCGCGAGGCCCTGGATTCGGAAGCGCGCCATCGCGAGCTGTTCGAGGCCAACCCCAACCCGATGTGGACCTACGATCCGGCCTCGATGCGGATCATCGACGCCAACCCCGCCGCCGGCGCCTTCCTGGGCTGGTCGCGTGGCGAACTGCGGGGCATGGACATGGCCATGCTCTGGCCCGCCGAGGAGCGTGATTCCTTCCACGCCGGTGCGGACGCCATCCGCCAGGCACCCGACCAGCCGCACGCACGGATCGAGCGGCTGCGGGTCAGCGATGGCAGCTTCCGCGACGTGGAGCTGCGCAGTACCGAGCTGGCCAGTGCCGCCGGGGACGGCCGCCGGCGCCTGGTGGTGCTGTCGGACCGCACCAGCGAAATGCAATCGCAACGCTTGCGCGAGCAGGCCATGGCGCGCCTCCAGGAGGCGCAGCGACTGGCCCGGCTTGGTTCCTGGGAGATCGACCTGCCGGGCCGCCGCGGCCGCTTCTGCCCCACCCTGCTGCACCTGCTGGGCCACAGCATGGTCGACGACCGCCCGCGCGAGCTGGGCGAAGTGCTGGTGGCGGCCGATGCCGCCAGCCAGAGCCGGCTGGACCAGCTGCTCGAAGAACTGGCCCGCGGCCAGGTCCAGAAGATGGACGTGCTGTTGCCCTTTGTCGGGGCCGGCGGCGGCGAGCGGCGGCTGCGCCTGCGCGCCCAGCGGGTGGAACAGGACGGCCAGCGCACCCTGCGCGGCACCGTGCAGGACGTGACCGAGGAGCAGCACACGCGGCGCCTGCTGGACGAACGCGAGCAGCAGTTCCGCGAACTGGTGCGGATCCTGCCCGACGGGGTGATGATCCTGGCCGGCGAACGGGTGTTCTACGCCAACCCGGCCTGCGGCGGCCTGTTCGGCCATCGTCCCGAAACCCTGCTGGGCGAGCCGCTTGCCGAGCTGGTATCTGCCGACGACCTTCCGGCGTTGCGTGCCTGGCTGGAGCACGGCCAGGAGCCGGACACGCCACCGCGCATGCGCCGCGCCGACGGCAGCACCTTCCGCGCCGCACTTTCGCTGGCCGATGCCAGCTATGGCGGGCAGGCCTGCAAGCTGCTGCTGGTGCGCGACCTCAGCGAGCCCGAGCGCATGCGCGATGCGCTGGCCGCCGGAAACCTTGAACTGCAGGCGATGGCCGCGCGCCTGTTCTCGGCCCAGGAGGACGAGCGCCGCGCGATCTCGCGCGAACTGCACGACGACATCGGCCAGGCGATCACCGCGATGAAACTGTCCGCGCACGCCGCCGGGAGCGAGGAGGATGCGACGCGCCGCGGCGAGGACCTGGACGACATCGCCGCCACCGCCGACAGCACCCTGGAAAAGCTGCGCAACCTGTCGATGCTGCTGCGCCCGCCGCAACTGGATGCACTGGGCCTGGAAGCGGCACTGCGCTGGCATGCCGGCGGGCTGTTCCGGAACTCGCCGGTGCGCCTGGAGATGGATATCCACCCGCTGCCGCGGCGACCGCAGCGCGAAGTGGAGCAAGCCTGCTTCCGCATTGCCCAGGAAGCCCTGACCAACGGCCTGCGCCATGCCGGCGCCGGAACGATCCAGTTGGCCCTGGAGGACGACGGCGACGACGGCCTGCGCCTGAGCGTGGACGACGACGGCCACGGCTTCGACCCGGCCCGCGCCCGCGGGCTGGGCCTGGTGATCATGCGCGAACGCGCCCAGAGCGCGGGCGGCCGCCTGCACATCGACACCGCGCCGGGTGGCGGCACCCGCGTGCGCCTGCACCTGCCCTACGCGCCACGGGCAGTGGCGGAGGTCCCGCTGCCATGATCCAGGCCTCGCCCACCGACGTCCCGCCACGCCTGGGTGCCGCCAACCCGGAACTGGCGGCGATGATCGCCCACGCCGCCGATGGCGGGCCACCGCTGATGCTGGTGCACCTGGACATCGACCACTTCGCCTCGGTCAACGAGAACATGAGCGTGGACGTGGGCGACCTGGCGCTGGACCTGCTGGCCTGCCGCCTGGAAGAGGCGCTGCGCGGACGCGGGCGGCTGTGGCGGCACGGCAGCGACGAGTTCGTGGCAGCGATTGCGCTGGAGCCGGGCATGCCTTCGCCCGAGGCCCTGGGCGAGGACCTGCTGCGCCACACCGAATCGCCGCTCAGCGTGCTGCCTTACACCTTGTTCCTCACCGCCAAGGCCGGCATCAGCCTGTGCCCGCAGCACGCACGCGACGCGGACGCGCTGCTGCGCATGGCCGAGACCGCCGCGCGCCAGGCCAGCCACGGCGAGGAAAGGATCCAGTTCTACGGCGGACCCAGCCTGCAGAACGTGCACAACGAGAGCGTGATCGCACGCCAGATCGTCGATGCGATTCCCAATGGCGAACTGCGCCTGCGCTTCCAGCCTGAGATCAGCGCCCGCGACGGCCGGGTGGTCGGCATGGAGGCATTGCTGCGCTGGCAGTCGCCGAGCCTGGGGCTGATGGTGCCGGAGCGCTTCATGCCGATCGCCGAGCGGCTGGGCGTGATCGTGCAGATCGGCGACTGGGTGCTGGAGAACGCCATCGCCCAGCTGCGCCTGTGGCGGGAAGCCGGGTACGACGACCTGTTCGTGGCGATCAACGTATCGACCCTGCAGCTGGTGCGCCCGGGCTTCACCGACGAGGTACTCGAGCGCCTGCGCCGGGCCGGCGTGCCGCCCGAATGCCTGGTGCTGGAGATCAACGAGAGCGCCCTGGCCGCCAACGTCACCCCCGTGCACGAGGGGCTGGCGATGCTGCGCCGCGAAGGCATGGGCCTGGCCCTGGACAACTTCGGCACCGGCGACTCCAGCCTCAGCGCGCTGGTGCGCTACCCGGTGGACATGCTCAAGATCGACCGCAGCTTCATCCGCAGCGCGCCGGCCGGCGAGCGCGAGACCGCGATCGTGCGCGCGATCATCGCCATGGGCCACCAGCTCAACATGAAGGTGATCGCCAACGGCGTGGAAAGCGAAGCCCAGCTCGGCTACCTGCGCCGCAGCGACTGCGACATGTTCCAGGGTTACCTGTTCGGTGAACCGATGCTGCCGGAGACGGCAGGCATGGCCTTGCGCCGGCGCTACCTGCGCCCGGAGCTGTTCGCCACCGCCAAGCACGACATGACCCTGCTGCTGGTGGACGACGAGGAGAACGTGCTGCGCTCGCTGGTGCGCCTGTTCCGCCGCGACGGGTACCGGATCCTGGCCGCCGGCAACGTGCGCGACGCCTTCGACCTGCTGGCCACCAACGACGTGCAGGTGATCCTGTCCGACCAGCGCATGCAGGACATGAGCGGCACCGAGTTCCTGGGCCGGGTGAAGATGCTCTACCCCGACACCGTGCGCATGGTGCTGTCCGGCTACACCGACCTGGCCACGGTCACCGACGCGATCAACCGCGGCGCGATCTACCGCTTCCTGACCAAGCCGTGGAACGACGACGAACTGCGCGAGCACATCCGCCAGGCGTTCCGTACCCACCAGGAGCGCCAGCCCATGCGCGGCGACGTGGCCGGCTGAACACCGCCCTGGAGCCTGGTTCCGGCCACGCCGTGACGGTCCGCCGGCAAAACGTCAGGCGGGCTTGGGCTGGCGCACCGGCAGCACGATGCGGAAGCACGAGCCCTGCCCCGGCGTGCTGTCCACGTCGATCCGGCCGTGATGCTTGGCCACGATGCCATAGGAGATCGACAGGCCCAGGCCGGTGCCCTTGCCCACCGGCTTGGTGGTGAAGAACGGGTCGAAGATCCGCTGCACGACCTCGGGCGCAATGCCCGGGCCACTGTCGGCGATCTCGACCCATACCTCATCGCCCTTGTGGCCGGTACTCACCCGCACCGTGCCGCGCTCGCCGATGGCCTGGCCGGCATTCATCAGCATGTTCATGAACACCTGGTTGAGCTCGGATGGCAGGCACTCCACCGGCGGCAGCTCGCCATAGTGCTTCTCCAGCGTGGTGTTGTACTTGAGCTCGTTCCAGATGATGTTGAGGGTGGATTCCAGGCCGGCGTGGATGTCGGCCAGCTTCCACGACTCGTCGCGCTCGCTGCGCGAGAAATCCTTGAGGTCCTTGACGATCCGGGTGACCCGCTCGATGCCCTCGCGTGATTCGGTCATCAGCTGCGGCAGGTCGCGGCTGATGAAGTCGATGTCCAGGCGCTGCCGGGTCTGGTCGATCTCCGGCAGCATCGCCCTGGGGTCGGGCAGGCGCAGCGCGCGCTCGTAGGCGTCGATCAGCGCGAACAGGCTGTGCAGGTACTCCTGCAGGCTGCCCAGGTTGGAGTGCACGTAGCCGATCGGGTTGTTGATCTCGTGGGCCACGCCCGCGGCAAGCTGGCCGATCGAGGCCAGCTTCTCGGCCTGCAGCAACTTCTCCTGCGCGGCGGTCAGGCGCACGTTGAGTTCGGCGTGGCGACGCAGCAGGTCCTGGTCATAGGCGCGGATCTGGTGCAGGTCCTGCATCAGCACCAGGAAGTGGCCGCCCTCTTGTTCGGCGTAGTACAGGTGCACCAGCAGCATGGAGCCCTGGCCAAAGGACAGGTGCCCGGTCCAGTGGCCCTCTTCGCGGGCCTGGGGCAAGGCGCCATCGGGCACCAGCAGGTCCAGGGTCAGGCCATGGTCCAGGTCGCGCGGGTAGTTCCTGCACAAGGCATGGGCGGCCGGATTGGCGTACAGCAGCATGCCGTCGGCGTGGTACAGCAGCACGCCCTCGAGCATGCGTGCGTGCAACGCATCGAGGATCGCGGGCGTCAGGGCAGGGGTTTGTCCGGAGATGGTGGTCACGACACTGGGAGGTGGAGGCCAGCAGCGATTCTAGCCGCCCGCAACGGGCGCCGGTCGCCGTGCCTAGACCACCGCCAGGTCCCGGCGCGATTGCAGTTGCTGCGCCTGGCCCTGTGCGTCGTATTCGGGCGAGCTCTCGGCACGGCCCAGGTGGCGCAGCGCCCAGTTGACCTCGCGCCGGCGGCGCGCCAGCAGTGCGCCGTTGCTGCGGTTGCTTTCGGCCAGTTCGGCCAGACGCTCGGCGCGACCATCGGGAAGCTCGGCTTCCAGCTCGCGCAGGGCGGCCAGCTTCTCCTGGGTGGAACGTACCAGCAGCTCGATGTCGTGATCGAGCAGTGCACGGCGCTCCTCGGCCAGGGCGCAGGCCAGGCGGTCGAGCGCGGCATCGCTGGTGGCCGGAGTCGTCATGGCTCAGGCCAGCAGGCGGTCCATGTCCAGCATGCGCTCGGCAATGCGCGCCGGGTCGACCCGGTAGCTGCCCGACTCCAGCGCCAGGCGGACTTCCGCCACGCGGGCCGAGTCCACGGCCGGGGCCGCGGCCAGCTCGCGCTGCAGGGTCTGCAGGCCGGTGGCCTCGCCGGTCAGGCGCAGGCTGTCGCCGGCCTGCACGTTCTCTACCGGGGCGGAACGGTCGCCGCCTGCGTGGGCCACCCGACCCAGCGGGCCGGTGCCTTGCACCGCCGGAGGGGGCGGAGCTCCTTCGATCTTCTGGCTCATGATGATGAGTCCTTGAACGGGTTACGCCGGGAGTATCGGCAGGGTCGGGAGGAAACTTTAGGACTGGATCACAATATTCTCGGAAACCGGCTAATGGGCCACCAGGACGTCGCCGCCCGGCCCCACCCGGCCCTGCAGGACGCGGCGGGAGGACAGGTTCTCCACCGCGACCCGCTCATTCTCGCCGGCATCGCCCAAGGCGCGACCGGCCACACGCACCTCTACCCCGCCCCGGCGCGAAACCAGGGCGACCTGGTCGCCGCGCCTGACCAGCCGCGGCGCGACCAGGTCGGCAGCGGTGAGCACGGTGCCGGCGGTCAGGACCCGCCGGGCCACCTGGCCTACCGCCTGGGCCGGGTCGGCCAGTGCCGCACCCGCAATCCGCGACGCATCCCGGGTTTCCACCACCAATGCCTCGGCCACCAGCGGCTCGCCCGCGGCCACCCCGCGCGCCAGCACCAGCACCGGCTGGCTGCGGCGCAGCTTGACCGGCACGTACAGGCGCCAGCCACCCGGGCAACTCACCTCGACCGTACCCGCCGAGGCCTGCTGGGCCTGCAGCGGCTGGCCGCACACCGGCATCCGCAGCGCCGGGTCGAGGTTGACCTCGGCCTGGCCACCGGCCACCGCGCCCAGCGCCGCGTTCCGGATGGACTCCACAGGCTGGAAGCCGTTGCCGGCCAGTGCCATCGTCATCGGCAGGGCAAGCAGAAACATGAGCGCGCAGCGCGACAGGATCATGGCAACCTCGGCCGGATCGGCCCAAAAACCTGCCTGGCTTCATGCAAGCGGCGTGCCGCACCGGTGGCCGGGCGTCCCTCAAGCGGCCGCGCGCGGCGCCGATACCGGACGCATGACCCACAACCTGCTCAACCGCATCGACCAGCGCACCCGGCTGGCCGGACACAACCGCCTGGCGCTGCTGCTGTTCCGCCTTGGCGGCCGTCAGCTTTTTGGCGTGAACGTGTTCAAGGTGCAGGAGGTCCTGCGCCAGCCACCGCTGTTCCAGCTGCCCGGCCTGCCGGCGCAGTTCGCGGGCGCGGCCGATGTGCGCGGGCGCTCGGTGCCGGTGCTGGACCTGGGCCTGGCCATCGGCCATCCCGAACGCGACATCCCCGAGGGCGACGGCGCCACCCAGTACCTGGTGGTGACCGAGTTCAACCGCTCGGTGCAGGGGTTCCTGGTCAGCGACGTGGAACGCATCGTCAACATCGCGGTGGAGGACATCCATCCGCCGCCGGACCTTGGCGCCGAGAGCAGCTACCTGACCGCGGTCACCCGCTTCCAGGGCGAACTGATCCAGGTGCTGGACGTGGAGAGCGTGCTGTCGGACATCACCCAGGCACGCATGGATGCGGTGCTGGCCCCGGAGATGGTGCTGCCGGCCGACGCGCCGCCGCTGCAGGTACTGGTGGCCGACGATTCGCGGGTGGCACGCCAGCAGATCCGCAGCGTGCTGGACCAGCTGGGGGTCGGCGTGACCCTGCTCTCGGACGGCCGCCAGGCCCTGGACCACCTCTTGCAGGTGCACGCCAGCGGCGAAGACCCGGCCCGGCGCTACGCCATGGTCATCTCCGACATCGAGATGCCGGCAATGGACGGCTATACCCTGACGACGGAAATCCGGCGCCATCCGGGGCTGTCGGGCCTGTACGTGCTGTTGCATACCTCGCTGTCGGGCGTGTTCAACAACGCCATGGTCGAACGCGTGGGCGCCAATGCCTTCGTCGCCAAATACAGCCCGCACGAGCTGGCCGAACACGTCCTGGCGCGCCTGCGCGAGGTTGCCAGCGCCGCCTGATCGTCGCGGGCCGCTGCACAAGGGCCGCCTGCCGCGGCCAGGACACTTTCCCGACACCACGGCCTCCGCGCCACTGGCACGCCGCTTGCCTATCCCCTGGCAACGGTCCGCCAGGAGGCGCCCATGTCCAATCCGATCGCATCCTATTTCGGGGTCCATGCCGATGCCCTGCCGCTGCGCGAGCAGCGGATGAAGCTGATCGCCAGCAACCTGGCCAATGCCGATACGCCCGGCTACCAGGCCCAGGACATCGACTTCAATGCCGCCCTGAATGCCGCCCGCCAGCAACGCGAAGGCGTGCAGCAGGCCGGAGGCGGCCTGGTTTCCACCCACGAGCGGCACCTGTCCGACGCCATCGACACCGGCGGCCTGCCGTTCCAGTTCACCCGCCAGGCCAGCCAGCCGAGCCTGGACGGCAACACCGTGGACCCGGATGCCGAGCGCGCCGCCTACGGCCGTGCCGCGCTGGAGTACCGGGCGTCGCTGAGCTTCCTCGAATCCAAGGTGCGCAACATGCTCACCGCCATCACCGGCCAGTAAGCGCCAAGGGGGACATGCCATGAGCAACCTGCCCATCTTCGACGTCGCCGGCTCCGCCATGCAGGCGCAGTCGGTGCGCCTGAGCACCATTGCCTCCAACCTGGCCAATGCCGATTCGGTGGCCGGTTCGGTCGAGCAGGTCTACAAGCCGCTCGAGCCGGTGTTCCAGGCCCAGGCAAGCGCGGCCGATCCCAACCTCACCGGCGTGCGCGTGCGCGAGATCGCGCAGAGCGAGGCACCGCCGGTGCGCCGCTACGAGCCCGGCCACCCGCTGGCCGATGGCGACGGCTACGTGTTCTCGCCCGACATCGACCCGGTCGCGCAGATGGTCAACCTGATCTCGGCCTCGCGCAGTTACCAGGCCAACGTCGAAGTCATCTCCACGGCCAAGGAACTCGCCCTGGCCACCTTGTCCATGGGCCGCTGAGGGACCCGCACATGAGCACCATCGCTTCCGACATCTACAGCAGCCTTGGCCTGGCCACGCAGCCAAGCCAGGCCGACAAGAAGGACGACGCACTGGGCCAGGCCGATTTCCTGCGCCTGATGACCAAGCAGCTCCAGCACCAGGATCCCCTCAAGCCGATGGAGAACAGCGCGTTCCTCGGCCAGCTGGCGCAGTTCTCGACGGTCCAGGGCATCCAGGACCTCAACACCCAGGTGCAGGGCTTTTCCAGTGCCCTGGGCAACGACCAGGTGCTGCGCGGCGCGGCGCTGGTCGGGCACGAAGTGATGGTGCCCTCGGCGCGGCTGTCGCTGGGCGAGGACGGCGGCGTGCGCGGCGCGGTGGCCGCCCCGGAGGCCGGCACCGTGCTGTTCGAGATCACCGATGCCAATGGCCAGAAGGTGCATGAATTCAGCATGGCCGCCAGCCGTGCCGGCGAGGTGGCCTTCGCCTGGGACGGCACCGGCGCCGGCGGCGAACGCCTGCCGGCCGGCAGCTACGGCATCACCGCCCGCCACCTGGCCAGTGATGGCACTGCCAGCAAGCTCGATACCTACGTCAAGGGCCGGGTCGACAGCGTCACCGTCGGCAGCGATGGCCTCTACCTCGACCTGCCCGGCCTGGGCACCGTACCGCTCGACTACGTGCTCCGCGTGAGCTGAGCCGACACCGACCAACGCACGATCTCCCGCAGGAGTCCGCCATGAGCTTCAATACTTCGCTGTCCGGCATCAACGCGGCAAACGCCGACCTCAACGTCACCGCCAACAACATCGCCAACGTCAACACCACCGGCTTCAAGGAGTCGCGGGCCGAATTCGCCGACCTGTTCTCGTACACGACCTACGGCCTGTCGCGCAACGCGATCGGCACCGGCGTGAAGATCAGCAACGTCGCCCAGCAGTTCTCGCAGGGCAACATCGACCCGACCGGGCGCAGCCTGGACTTCGCGATCGACGGCGAAGGCTTCTTCACCGTCAACAAGAACGGCAACATGCTCTACACCCGCGCCGGCAACTTCCAGCCGGACAACCAGGGCAACGTGGTGACCCCGGACGGCGCCCGCCTGCAGGTGTTCGCCCCCAACGCCGGCGGCAACGGTTTCGACGTGGGCCGGCTGACCGACCTGCAGCTGCAGACCACCGACAGCCCGCCGCAGCAGACCAGCAGCATCGACCTGATGTTCACCCTGCCCGGCAACGCCGACCAGCCGGCCACTCCGCCGGTGCCGCCGGCCACCGTGCCGACCCCGATCCCGTTCGATCCGGCCGACCCGAACAGCTACAACGCCTCCAGCGGCGGCGTCACCGTCTACGACTCGCTGGGCGTGGCCCACGTGCAGACCTCGTATTTCGTCAAGACGGCCAACGTCAACGAATGGCAAGTCCACAACTTCGTGGACGGGACCGCGGTGGGCGCGCCGACCACCCTGCAGTTCTCCGATACCGGCACTTTGGTCTCGCCGCCCGATGGCCAGGTGGCACTGGATCCCTACACGCCCGCCACCGGCGCCGGCGTGCTGGACATGACCCTGAACCTGACTGGCAGCACCCAGTACGGCAGCAGCTTCGCCCTGCGCGGCGTCAACCAGGATGGCTATGCCGCCGGCAAGCTCAGCGAGATCAGCGTGAGCGAGGACGGCGTGGTGTTCGCCCGCTATTCCAACGGCGCCGACCGTGCCCTTGGCCAGGTGGCGCTGACCAACTTCGTCAACCCGCAGGGCCTGCAGCCGCAGGGCAACAACATGTGGGCGGCCTCCTTCAGCTCCGGCTCCCCGCGCACCGGTGCGCCGGCAAGCTCGGACTACGGCCAGATCCAGTCCGGCGCGCTGGAGTCCTCCACCGTGGACCTGACCGAGCAGCTGGTGAACATGATCGTGGCGCAGCGCAACTTCCAGGCCAACGCGCAGATGATCTCCACCCAGGACCAGGCCACCCAGACCGTGCTCAACATCCGCTGATGGACAAGGCCCTCTACATCGCCATGACCGGTGCGCGCGCCACCCTGCAGGCGCAGGGCACGGTGTCGCACAACCTGGCCAACGCCGACACCGCCGGCTTCAAGGCGGCGCTGGCCAACACCGAGGCGTTTCCGGTGCGCGGTGCCGGCCACGCCTCGCGCACGGCGGCCATGCACATCGACCAGGGGTTTGATACGCGGGCCGGTGCCCAGCAGGTCACCGGCAACCCGCTGGACGTGTCGCTGGAGGCCAACCGCTGGCTGGCGGTGCAGGCGGCCGATGGGAGCGAGGCCTATACCCGCGCCGGAAACCTGTCGCTGACCCCCAACGGCCAGCTGGTCACCGCCGGTGGCCGGCCGCTGCTGGACCAGCAGGGCAATCCCATCGCCCTGCCCCCGCACCAGGCACTGACCATCGGCCAGGACGGCACGATTTCCATCGTGCCGCTGGGCGAAGGTGCCGACACCATGGCCGAGATCGGCCGGCTGAAGGTGGTGGACGCCGCTCCGGAACGGCTTGCCCGCGGCCTGGACGGGCTGATGCGCAACGTCGACCCGCAACTGCCGCTGGCCCAGGCGCCGGGCGCGGTAATGACCACCGGCGCGCTCGAGCAGAGCAACGTGGACGCGGCCGGTGCGCTGGTGCAGATGATCCAGTTGCAGCGCCAGTTCGAGATGCAGGTCAAGGTGATTTCGCGCGGCGACGAGAACGCGCGCGCGGCCAACTCGCTGCTGCGCCTGAGCGGCGGCTGATCCCGCCACACTCTCCTTCTCCAGGTTCTTCTCCCCCAGTCAGCGAGGATGCGGACGCTGTGCTGCGGCGCCTCGGCATGGGTGTGCTGCCGCTCATGTCCCCCGGCCCCGGCCCTGCGGGCCAGGCCCTCCTTCTTTACTTCCCGTCAGCACACCCATGCCAGGTCGCTTCAGGCTCGGCCGGCGCTCAACGTAATAGCCGGAGGCCGGCGAGCGTTCCGCGGCCTTGGATTTCCGTGCTGCGGCCGAGGATCGCACCGCCGCGACCAGACCTTTGGCACGCCGCATGCATGTGCATTGGCGTCAATCCGCCTCACGAGGTATCGCGTCATGAACCAGGCACTCTGGGTCGCCAAGACCGGGCTGGATGCGCAGCAGACGCGCATGTCGGTGGTCTCCAACAATCTGGCCAACACCAACACCACCGGGTTCAAGCGCGACCGCGCCAACTTCGAGGACCTGCTGTACCAGCAGCTGCGCCAGCCCGGCGGCTCGACCTCGGCCCAGACCCAGCTCCCCTCCGGCCTGCAACTGGGCACCGGCGTGCGGGTGGTGTCCACCTCCAAGGATTTCCAGCAGGGCAACCCGCAGCAGACCGGGCGCGCCCTCGACGTGATGGTCAACGGCCGCGGCTTCTTTGAAGTATTGATGCCCGACGGCAGCTCGGCCTACACCCGCGATGGCAGCTTCCAGATCAACGCCCAGGGCGAGCTGGTCACCAGCAGCGGCTACCCGGTGCAGCCGGGCATCCAGATGCCCGAGGGCGCGCAGTCGGTGACCATCGGCAACGACGGCACGGTCAGCGTGCAGATGGCCGGCCAGGCCCAGGCGCTGGAAGTGGGCGCGCTGACCCTGACCGACTTCGTCAACCCCGCCGGCCTGCAGGCGCGCGGCGAGAACCTGTACCTGGAAACCACCGCCTCCGGCCCGGCCCAGAACGGCACCCCCGGCCTCAACGGCCTGGGCATGCTGGAACAGGGCGCGCTGGAAGGCAGCAACGTCAATGTGGTGGAGGAGCTGGTGAGCATGATCGAAACCCAGCGCGCCTACGAGATGAACGCCAAGGCCATCTCCACCACCGACTCGATGCTTGCCTACCTGAACAACAACGTCTGACCCGCGCGCAGCCCGCGCAGCAGGAGAGCGCCATGAACCTCGCGTTCCGCACCACCATCGCCCTGGTCGCCACTGCCGTGCTCGGCGGCTGCGTGGCCGCCGGCGACGTGCGTCCCTACCCGCCGATGGCACCGATCACGCCGGTGGTGGCGCCGGTGATGGCGGCCACGCCGGGCGCCATCTACCAGGCCGGGCCTGGGCTTTCGCTGTATTCGGACCGGGTGGCACGCGACGTGGGCGACCTGCTGACCATCAACCTGGTCGAGTCCACCACCGCCCAGACCAGCGCCAGCACCCAGGTCGGCAAGAGCGGCGGCATCAGCATGGGCGCGCCGGCGCTGTTCGGCGGGCCGGTGACCTACGACGGCCGCGAGATCCTGTCCGCCTCGGCCAGTGCCGAGCGCGATTTCGATGGCCAGGGCAAAAGCAGCCAGAGCAATCGCCTGCAGGGCAGCGTCACGGTGAGCGTGGTCCAGCGCCTGCCCAACGGCAACCTGGTGATCCAGGGGCAGAAGAGCCTGCGCCTGAACCAGGGCGACGAACTGGTGCAGATCCAGGGCATCGTGCGCCCCGCCGACATCGGCCGCGACAACAGCGTCTCCTCCAACCGCGTCGGCGAGGCACGCATCGTCTACGGCGGCCGCGGCGCCCTTGCCCAGTCCAACGCGATGGGCTGGCTGGCCCGGTTCTTCAATTCGCGGCTGGCGCCGTACTGAGGTCGATCATGCGCACCCTTCACGCCATCCCGAAATCCCGCATCCGCGGCCTGAGCCGGCCGATCGGCGCCCTGCTCTGCACGCTCGCGGTAATGGGCGCATTCCTGGCGCCGGCCCACGCCGAGCGGATCAAGGACCTGGCCCAGGTCGGCGGGGTGCGCGGCAATGCCCTGGTCGGCTACGGCCTGGTGGTCGGCCTGGACAACAGCGGCGACCGCACCAGCCAGGCACCGTTCACCGTGCAGAGCCTGAAGAACATGCTCGGCGAGCTGGGCGTCAACGTCCCGGACAACGTCAACCCGCAGCTCAAGAACGTGGCCGCGGTGGCGATCCACGCCGAGCTGCCGCCGTTCGCCAAGCCCGGCCAGACCATCGACGTGACCGTGTCCTCGATCGGCAACGCGGTCTCGCTGCGCGGCGGCTCGCTGCTGATGGCGCCGCTCAAGGGCGCCGACGGCCAGGTCTATGCGATCGCCCAGGGCAACCTGGTGGTCGGCGGCTTCGGCGTCCAGGGCCGCGACGGATCGCGGGTCTCGGTGAACGTACCCAGCGTCGGCCGGGTTCCCAACGGTGCCACCATCGAGCGTGCGCTGGGCGACGTGTTCGACAGCAGCGGCGAGATCACCCTCAACCTGCACCGCAACGACTTCACCACGGTCGCACGCATGGTCGATGCGCTCAACAACGCTTTCGGCCCCGGCGCTGCGCGCGCGGTGGACGGGGTCACCGTGGCGGTGACCTCGCCGATCGACCCGGGTGCGCGGATCGGCTTCCTGGCCCGGGTGGAAAACCTGGAGCTGACCCCCGGCGCGGCCGCGGCCAAGGTCATCGTCAACTCGCGCACCGGCACCGTGGTGATCGGCTCGCAGGTGCGGGTGATGCCGGCTGCCGTCGCCCACGGATCGCTCACCGTCACCATCAACGAGTCGGTGCAGGTGAGCCAGCCAGGCAGCTTCGGCGCCGGCAACACGGTGGTGGCGCCCGCCTCCACCTTGAGCACCGCGCAGGAAGGCAGCCGGATGTTCAAGTTCGAGGGCGGCACCACCCTGGACGAGATCGTGCGCGCGGTGAACGAGGTCGGCGCCGCACCCGGCGACCTGATCGCGATCCTGGAAGCGCTGCGCCAGGCCGGCGCGCTGAGCGCGGAGCTGGAAGTCATCTGATGCGCATCGGTCTGACGCCGCCGCTGGAGCTGTCCACGCCTGCCCAGGCCGATGCCGCGCGCATCAACCAGGTGGCGCGCCAGCTGGAGGGGCAGTTCGCGCAGATGCTGGTCAAGAGCATGCGCGATGCGAGCTTTGGCGACTCCCTGTTCCCGGGCGAGAACCAGACCTTCCGCGACCTCTACGACCAGCAACTGGCCAAGGCGATGACCGAAGGCAAGGGGCTGGGCCTGGCGCCGATGATCGCGCGCCAGCTGGCGCGGCAGTCCGGCGTCGCCGACAGCCCCGCCCCGACGCTCGACACCAGCCTGCCGCAGGCCAACCGGCCCGGCCCCACCCGTTCGGCGGCCGCAGCCCTTGCTTCCACCCGCCAGGGAGCGGCCGCACTGGACGCCGGTGGCGGGCTGGATCGCGCCCTGGCCCTGATCGCCGGCCGCGAGGATGGCGGCAGCGCGGCTGGCACCTCCCCGCTCGACGGCCTTGTGCAACGCCTGATGGCGGGCGTGGACGGCGCGGTGGCCTCGGCCCGCGCCACCCCGAAGCCGGCGCCCGCCCCTCCCGTGACCGGCCTGGCCCCGCGCAGCCCGGAGAGCTTCGTGGCCGGGATCTGGCAGCACGCCCAGGCCGCCGCCCGCGAACTGGGAGTGGACGCGCGCGCCCTGGTTGCCCAGGCGGCGCTGGAGACCGGCTGGGGCCGGCGCCAGATCCAGCGCGACAGCGGCGGCAACGCCCACAACCTGTTCGGGATCAAGGCCACCGGCTGGAAGGGAGAACGCGCCACCGCCGGCACCCATGAATACGTGAACGGCACGCGCCGCAACGAGACCGCCCAGTTCCGCGCCTACGCCTCGCCGGCGGAAAGCTTCGCCGACTACGTGCGCATGCTCAAGAACAACCCGCGTTACCGCCAGGCCCTGGAATCGGGCGGCGACGTCAAACGCTTCGCCCAGGCCCTTCAGAACGCGGGCTATGCGACCGATCCTTCCTATGCGGCCAAGATCACCGCCATCGCCCACGGCCCCACCATCGGCCGGGCGGTCCAGGCGATCGCCGACACTGCGCGCACCGGGGCCGGGCTGGCCGCCGATGCAGGCGCGGCCATCACCAGTGCTGCCGGCGCCCTGGGCGCCGCAACCCGGAGGTAAGCGATGTCCGTCCTGTCCACAGGTACTGGCGCCCTGGTCGCATTCCAGCGTGCGCTGGCGACGGTCAGCCACAACGTGGCCAACGTCAACACCGAGGGTTACAGCCGCCAGCGGGTGGAACTGGCCACCCGCAACCCGACCAACTATGGCTACGGCTATGTCGGCAACGGGGTCAAGATCAACGACATCCAGCGCATCGCCGACGGATTGGCCACGTCGCGGCTGCTGGACAGCGGCGGCGAACTTTCGCGCCTGCAGCAGCTTTCCAGCCTGTCCAACCGGGTCGACAGCCTGTTCTCCGACAGCGCCACCAACGTGGCCGGGCTGTGGTCCAACTTCTTCGATTCGGTCACCGCGCTGTCCGCCAACGCCGCCGGCACCGCAGAGCGCCAGGACCTGCTGGCCATGGGCAACTCGCTGGCCACGCGCTTCCGCCAGCTCGACGGGCAACTGCGTGCGCTGGATGCGGAAGTGAACAACGGCCTGGTCGCCGGGACCCAGGAGATCAACCGCCTGGCCGGCGAGATCGCGCGGATGAATGCCACCATCGGCAACAATCCGTCGGCCGCCTCGCCCGACCTGCTGGACCGGCGCGACCAGCTGATCTCCGAACTTGTGGGTTACACCGGCGGCACCGCGGTGGACCAGGATGGCGGCATGCTCAACGTGTTCACGGCCGGCGGGCAGCCGCTGGTGGTCGGCGCCACGGCCTCGGCGGTGACCACCGTCGCCGACCCGTACCGCCCCGAGCGCCTGCAACTGGCACTGCACAGCCAGAACACCATCGTGGCCCTGGACCAGCGCACCCTCGGCGGCAGCATGGGCGGCCTGGCCCAGTTCCGTGGCACCGTGCTGGATCCGGCGATGGCCGAGCTGGGCCGCATCGCGGTGTCGCTGGCGACCTCGTTCAATGCCGGGCACCGGGCCGGCATGGACCTGTACGGCGACATGGGCGGCGACTTCTTCAGCGTGACCGCGCCACGGGCCAACGCCCACGCCAACAACACCAGCGGCGCCAGCCTGCAGGCACAGGTGGTGGACCCCGCTGCCCTGACCGGGCAGAACCTGGTGCTGCGTTTCGACGGCACCAACTGGAGCGCCACCCGCACCGACACCGGCGCCCTGGCCACGTTGACCGGTACCGGCACCGCGCTGGATCCGTTGCGGGTGGACGGCGTCGAACTGGTGGTCTCCACCGCCCCGCCGCCCGTGGCCGGCGAGCGCTTCCTGCTGCAGCCCACCGGTGCGAGTGCCGGCGGTTTGAGCGTGGCGATCACCGACCCGTCGCGGATTGCGGCAGCCAGCCCGGTGTCCGGCAGTGCCGACCTCGACAACATGGGCAGCGGCATCCTCTCCGGGTTGCAGGTCACCGATGCCACCGATCCCACCCTGCTGGATGACGTGACCATCGAGTTCATCGACGCCGGCCAGTACATGGTCGGCGCCAGCGGACCGTTCGCGTTCACGGCCGGGCAGACGATCAGCGCCAATGGCTGGTCGCTCACCCTGGATGGTGCACCGGAGGCAGGCGACCAGTTCCGTGTCACCGGCACCAGTGCCCGCAGCGGCGACAACGGCAACGCGGTGCTGATGTCCAACCTGGACGACGCGCGCCTGCTCAACGGCGGCACCATCAGCCTCAACGGTGCGATGGGCGGGCTGACCACCATGGTGGGTTCGTCCGCGCGCCAGGCCCAGTACTCCGCCGATGCGCAACAGGTCATCCACGACCAGGCCCAGGCCGCGCGCGATTCGGTGGCCGGGGTCAACCTGGACGAGGAAGCGGCCAACATGCTGCGCCTGCAACAGGCCTACCAGGCGGCCGCGCAGATCATCTCCACCGCCGACACCATGTTCCAGACCATCCTCAGCGCGGTGCGCCGATGAACAACCGCATTTCCACCGGCATGATGTTCAGCCAGTCGCTGGCCAGCATGACCCTGCGCCAGAAGCAGCTCACCACCCTGCAGCAGCAGCTCGCCTCGGGGCAGAAGCTGGTGACCGCCAAGGACGACCCGGTTGCCGCCGGCACCGCGGTGGGCCTGGATCGTGCGCTGGCCGAGCTGGAGCGCTTCGGCAAGAACGCCGTCACCGTGGCCAACCGGCTGGGGCTGCAGGAGAACCTGCTGGCCCAGGCCGGCAGCAACATGGCACGGGTCAACGACCTGACCATCCAGGCCAACAATGGCAGCCTGACCGCAGACGACCGCGCGTCCATCGCCGCGGAACTGCGCGCCATCCATGACGGCCTGCTGAGCCTGGCCAACAGCACCGATGGCGCCGGCCGCTACCTGTTCGGCGGCAGCGCGGATGATTCGGCTCCCTTCGGCAAGACCGCCGGCGGCGTGGCCTACAACGGCGACCAGACCCAGCGCCGGGTCGAGATCGCACCGGAAACCTTCGTCAACGACGCCACCCCGGGCAGCGAGATCTTCATGCGCGTGCGCACCGGCGATGGCACGGTGCAGGCCCTGGCCGACACCGGCAACGGCGGCACCGGCGTGCTGATCGATTACGGCCGCAGTACCGGAGGCGGCTGGAACGGCGAGAGTTACACCGTCGTATTCACCGGCCCGGACACCTACGACGTGCTCGATGGACTCGGCGCCAATGTCGGCACCGGCACATGGAACAGCGGCGAGGACATCAGCCACGGCGGCGTGCGCCTGCGCATCGAAGGCGAGCCCGTGGCAGGAGACAGCTTCGCCATCGGCCCGGCACCCAACCGGGACGTATTCGCCACCTTGCGCAACCTGATCGACACCCTCGAATCCAACCCGGTCACGCCGGCGGAGAAGACGGTGCAGCAGAACGCCCTGCAGGCGGCGATGCGCGACGTGGCCCGCGCGTCGGAGAACATGATCGATGCGCGCGCCGCCGGCGGCGCGCAGCTTGCGGCGATCGACGATGCCACCAGCATGCGCGAGGCCAACGGCGTCACCATGCAGGCCACGCTCTCGGACCTGCGTGACCTGGACTACGCCGAGGCCATCACCCGCTACCGGATGGAAACCACCGCACTGCAGACCGCGCAGACGGTGTTCGCACGCATGCAGGGCATGTCGCTGTTCGACCTGTTGCGCTGATACGGCTTTCCAGGTGCCGGCACCACGCCGGCCCCTCCGTATCGACCTCGTGCCTGCTTCCCGTGCCGGCGCCGCGCCTGCTTCCCGCATAGATGCCGCCACGTGTTTGTAGGAGCCGGTCTTGCCGGCGACCGCGGCCGGGGCAGGCAGAGCCCTGTCGCCGGCAAGACCGGCTCCTACAGGCACCGCATCCGCACCCTTCTCCCCCATCCGGGAGAAACCCCCCTAAATTCTCCCGCCCCCTTGCCGTTAACCATATCGGCGGGCAACCGCTACCGTGGCGCAGCGACACGCAGCCAAGCGGGGATACCGGAAAGGCATAAAGTTCCGGCAAGCCTCTAAAGGTTCTTGACAAAGCGCCGTTATTCATTCCAGCAGCGGCACCGGTCAGCTTGATGACCCCCCTGCGGAGGCTCCGGCCAAGGCCAACACACCTTCCCGCCGGGATAGAACGCTTAGAGGAGAATCAAAATGGCACAAGTCATCAACACCAACGTGATGTCGCTGAACGCCCAGCGCAACCTCAACACCACCAGCGCGAGCCTGGCGACCACGATCCAGCGCCTGTCTTCGGGCCTGCGCATCAACAGCGCCAGGGACGACGCGGCCGGCCTGGCGATCTCGGAGCGCTTCACCACCCAGATCCGCGGCCTGGACGTTGCCGCCCGCAACGCCAACGACGGCATCTCGCTGGCCCAGACCGCCGAAGGCGCGATGGTCGAGATCGGCAACAACCTGCAGCGTATCCGCGAGCTGTCGGTGCAGTCGGCCAACGCCACCAACTCGGCGTCGGACCGCGAGGCGCTGAACGCCGAAGTCACCCAGCTGCTGAAGGAAATCGACCGCGTCGCCAACCAGACCAACTTCAACGGCACCAAGCTGCTGGACGGCAGCTTCCAGGGCGCGCTGTTCCAGGTGGGCGCCAACTCCGGCCAGACCATCGGCATCAACAGCATCGTCGACGCCAATATCGACACGCTGGGCAAGGCCGAGTTCGCCTCGGACATGACCGGCGTCGCGGCGACCGGTGCGGCCACCGCCTCGGGCACGGTCTCCGGCATCAGCGTCAGCGTGCGGGCCGCCGGTGCCACCAGCGCCACCACGGTCAACATCGACAACGTCAAGATCGAAGACGGGGACGATGCCGCCGCGGTGAACCGCAAGATCATTGCCGCCTTCAACGACAAGCTGGACCAGACCGGCGTGTATGCCTCGCTCGACGGCGCGAACATCAAGTTCGAGTCGCTGCGTGCCGGTCAGGACATCACCGCGGCCACCGGCGGCACCATGGCTGGCGGCACGGGCGTCACCTACGCCGGTGGTGCCATGACCGCCCCGACCACCAACCTCACCAGCCCGGCCAAGCTGGCGGACCTGGATATTTCCTCCTTCACCGGCGCCCAGCGTGCGCTGGAGGTGGTGGACAAGGCCCTGACCGCGGTGAGCAGCTCGCGGGCCGAGATGGGTGCGGTGCAGAACCGCTTCACCTCGACCATCGCCAACCTGAACACCACCTCCGAGAACCTGTCGGCCTCTCGCAGCCGTATCCGCGACACCGACTACGCCAAGGAGACCGCCGAGCTGACCCGCACGCAGATCCTGGCGCAGGCCGGTACCGCGATGCTGGCCCAGGCCAATGCCTCCACCCAGAGCGTGCTGAGCCTGCTGGGCTGATCCACCGCACGCGGTTCTCCAGGGCGCGCCCCCCCGGTGGCGCAGGCAACCCCTCCCGGCAACGGGAGGGGTTTTTTATTGCTCGCTGGCCAGCGGGCTGGAACAGGTCTTGCTTCCCAGGAAGGATTGCCAGGCTAAAGTCCCGGCGCAAGCAGCCGCTACCAACCTCGAGGCACCCGCTGCCTGGCAAGTTCCACTGGAGGATCCATATGGCGACGATCAGTTTCAGCGGCCTGGGCTCGGGCCTGGACATCAACACGCTGACCAGCCAGCTTGTTGCCGCCGAACGGGCGCCAGCCGAGAACCGGATCAACAACGCGGCAGCCAAGATCAATTCCCAGCTCTCGGCCCTGGGCACGGTGAAGAGTGCGCTGGACAACCTGCACGCGGCGATCGGAAAACTCGCCACCAGCAGCGACACGCCGGCATTCAAGGCCACCGTCCAGGACAAGGCCGGCTTTACCGCCAGCGCCGCCGGCGACGTGGCCGCCGGGCGCTACCAGGTCGAGGTGCTGTCGCTGGCCAACACCCACAAGCTGGGTTCGGCCGCGTTCGCCAAGGACGCGGCAGTCGGCCACGGCACCCTGCAGATCAGCGCGGGCAGCAGCAGCTACGAGGTGGCCATCGCCGAAGGGGCGACCCTGGCCGACATCGCCAAGGCCATCAATACCGCCAGCGGTGGCAAGGGCGTGACCGCCAGCGTGGTCAATGCCGACGCCGGCCAGCACCTGGTGCTCAATGCCACCACCGCCGGTAGCGCAGGCATGCTGACGGTCACCGCCAGCGGTGGCGATGGCGGGCTTGCGGCACTGGTGTACGAACCCGGTGGCGGCGCCAACACGCTGCAGGAAACCGTGGCCGCCACCGATGCACAGGTGAAGGTGGACGGTTTCCTGCGCACCGCCGACAGCAATACCGTGGCCGACCTGGTGCCGGGCCTGACCCTGAACCTCACCGCGGCCAAGCCGGGTGAGGCATTCACGGTCAACGTGGGTACCGACAACAGCGCGCTCAAGGCCAACCTGCAGTCGCTGGTGTCGATGTACAACGCCGCCAACAGCGTGCTGCGCGGGGTCAGCGCCTATGATCCCGAAACCAGGCGCGCTTCGGCACTGACCGGCGATTCGATGGTGCGCGGCCTGCAGCAGCAGTTGCGCAGCGCCCTGGGCGAACACAGTTTCGAACTGCGCGCGATGGGGCTCACCGTGGCCACCGACGGCACCCTGAGCCTGGAGACATCCAAGCTCGACAGTGCCCTGGCCACCGACCCGGACAGCGTGCGCAAGCTGTTCGGCGCCGAAGGTACGGTCGGGTCCAGGCTGGCCACCCAGATCAATGGCGCGATCGATGCCAGCACCGGCACCCTGACCCAGCGCACCGGCAGCCTGAACCGGCGCATGGGCGACCTGTCCGACCAGATGGATGCACTGAACCGGCGGATGGAAGCGGTGCAGACGCGCTACATGGCCCAGTTCACCGCCATGGACACCCTGATGGCGCAGATGCAGAGCACCAGTTCCTACCTGACCCAGCAATTGTCGTCCCTGCAGTCCCTGACCAACAACTCGAATAAATAAAGGATAGGCCGGCCGCGCCGATAACCTGATCACAGCCTTCCGGGCGCCCCCACACCCGTCCGGCACATCCGTTCGCAGGAGAACACCATGCTTGGGTCCAGCCGCCGATACGCCGAGCAGTACCGCAAACTCGAAGTGTCCGGCAACGTCATGGACGCTGATCCACACAAGCTGGTCGCGCTGCTGCTGTCGGGTGCGTGCGAGCGGATCCGCCTGGCCAAGGCCTGCCTGGACAACGGCGACCTGGCACGCAAGGGCAAGGCCATCGGCGAAGCCTGCGCGATCATCGGCCACCTCAATGGCTCGCTCGACCACGAGGCCGGCGGCGACCTGGCGGGCAATCTTTCCTCGCTGTACGACTACCTGGTCCAGCGCCTGACCGAGGCCAACCTGCACAACGACCATGCAGCGCTGGACGAGGCGTTGAGCCTGCTTGGCGAGATCGACGCCGCCTGGAACGCGATCCCCGCCGGCCAGCGCCAGCATGCGCCGGCCACGCTGGAAACCGCGCCGTGACCACCGGGCACGCCACCCTCGAAGGGCTGCGCCAGGATCTTGCCAGCCTGCGTACCGCGCTCGATACCGAGGACTTCGCCCGCGCCGGCGACGTGCTGGCGCACCACGACCGCCGCCTGCGCGAGTACATCGACACCGTGGGCCTGCAGGCGCCCCTGCAGGCACTGCAGGAACTGCTGCAGTTGCAGCACCAGTTGTACGGCGAGATGGCGAACGCGCGCGAAGCGGCGGCTACCGCCCTGCGCGGGCTGCGCCAGTCTGGCCAGGCCAGCCGCAGCTATCGCGAGAGCGCGCAATGAACACGGGCTGGCCCCAGGCGGCGCAGGCTGCCGAGGCCGGCCTGTTTGCCGAGACCCTCAGCTGCGACGCGGTGCTCCCGGCCGACTTCAGCGTCGGCCTCACCCGCCCCGGACGGCTGCCGCAGGCCGAGGCGCTGCTGCTGGGGCTGGCCCAGGTCGAAGACCTGCGTGGCGAGGATAGCGGCGAGGAAAAGCGCGGCGAACAACTGCCCATGCTGGTCCAGCGCATGGATGCCAAGCTCGACCTGATGCTGGTGCTGCTGGGCCGCCTGACCCGGCAATCGATGGACGCCCTGCCGATGCGCACCCTGCGCTGGTCGGCCCGGGGCTTGCGCCTGCACCTGGAGCCGGGGACCACGGTGCCCGCCCAGGAAGCGCAAGGCCTGCTGCGGCTGCAACCCTCGGAGTGGCTGCCGGACGATCTGGAACTGCCCGCCAGCGTGGCGGCCACGGCCGAGGATGCCAACGGCCTGGTGCTGTGGCTGCGCTTCCCGGCCTTCCCGCCGGGCCTGGAAGAAGCCATGAACCGCCACCTGTTCCGCATGCACCGCCGCCAGATCGCCGACGCGCGCCGGCGCTAGGAGCCGGATCACCGGCAACAGCGGCGCCTGCGAGGGCACATACGCACGGGTATTCCCGCCGCGCTTTCCCGCCGCCGCCGCGATCGGCTAAGGTGATTCCTGGAATACGGGAGCGAATTGGCCATCCGTGCGAGTCCTGATCGTTGACGACCACACTCTGGTCCGCGCTGGCCTGAGCCGCCTGCTGCAGACCTTCGCCGACGTCGACGTCGTGGCCGAAGCCAGCACCGCCGACCAGGCAATCGACCTGGCCGCCATCCACCGTCCCGACCTGGTCCTGCTGGACCTGTCCCTGCCCGGCCGCACCGGCCTGGAGGCACTGAGCGGCATCCTCGAGCAGGCGCCCGGCATCCGGGTGGTGATGATGTCCATGTACGACGACCCGCAGCACGTGCGCGACGCCCTGGACCGCGGCGCCGCCGGCTTCGTGGTCAAGGACGCCGCGCCGCTGGAACTGGAACTGGCCCTGCGCTCGGCCGCCGCCGGCGAGGTATTCCTGAGCCCGCGCATCTCCGCGCGCATGATTGCCCCGCTGCTCGGCCGCAACCGCGCAGCCAAGCCCGAAGGCGTGGCCGCCCTGCCGCCGCGCCAGCGCGAGATCCTGGCCCATATCGGACGCGGCTTGAGCAGCAAGGAGATCGCCGCCGACCTCGGGATCAGCGTCAAGACGGTGGAAACCCACCGTGCGCGGATGATGGAGGCACTGGGGTGCCGCCGTGCCAGCGAGCTGGTGCTGCTGGCGGTCAAGCACGAACAGGAACTGGGCTGAGGACGCCGGCCGGGCATCAGCCTGCCGGGTTTCCAGCACCACGCATCCAGGCGTCGTTTTTCATGTAAGGCAAACCCCTACACGGTGTAGGGGAAACAATGACCCGACTCGGGTAAGCCCCGATTCAGTTTCCGGCGCCGGGGGTTCACGATGGCTTCACAGCGCCGGCGTCCTGGCGCGGGGGAAGTCGCGATGAAGGCCACCACGTCCGTCCAGATGTCCCAGCAACTGCACCTGACCCCGCAGTTGCTGCAGTCGATCCGCCTGCTGCAGTTGAACGCCCAGCAGTTGCAGATGGAGGTGACCCGGGTGCTCGAGCAGAACCCCATGCTCGAACTGGAGGAGGAAGCCGAGTCGTCCCGGGACGACGACGCGCGCGATGCCGCCGACGCCACCGCGCTGGAAACGGCCGCCTTCGACGAACTGCCCGAGCCATCCATGTGGGACGTGCCGGGTGCCGGCTGGAGCGGCGAAGGCGAAGACCGCATGCAGCGCATCGCCGAACCGGGTTCCACCGACCCGTTCGTGCGCACCCTGCAGCAGCTGGCCCTGGAGCTGGACGTCGGCGAGCTGGAGATCGCGCAATTCTGGCTGGAGCATTGCGACGACGCCGGCTACCTGGATGGAGACCACCAGGCGCTGCTGCTGCGCGCCGTGGCCCGCTTCGATGTCGTTGCCGAGCGGGTCGAGGCCATCCGCCAGCGCCTGCTGCACGGCGACCCCGCAGGCCTGGCCGCGCGTGACGCCGGTGAGTGCCTGCGCGCCCAGCTTGCCGCCCTGCCCTCGCCTTGTGCCGGCCGCACCCTGGCCACCCGCATCCTCGACCAGTGCCTGGCCGAACTGGCCGCCCATGACCATGCCGCCATTGCCCGCACACTGCAGGCCGAGGCCCCGGACGTGGCCGAGGCCGTGCGCCTGATCCTGTCCCTGCAGCCGCACCCGGCCCAGGTCGAGGCCGACCCGGCCGATGCCGGCTATGTCGTCCCCGACGTGGTGGTGTGGCACGGCGGCGGCCAGTGGCGGGTGGCGCTGAACCCGGTCACGGCGCCGAAACTCAACATCAACGCCACCTACGAGCGCGCCCTGTCCCAGGCGGGCGACAGCGAGGGTGCCGGGCGCCTGCGCGAGCTGCTGCAGGAAGCGCGCTGGCTGACCCGCGGGCTGTCGATGCGCTACGACACCCTGCTGCGCACGACCAAGGTCATCGTCGAGCGCCAGGCCGCGTTCCTGGAGCAGGGCGAGGAAGCCATGGCCCCGCTGACCCTGAAGGAAGTGGCCGACGCCATCGGCATGCACGAATCCACCGTTTCGCGCATCACCAGCGGCAAGTACGTGCAGACCCCGCGCGGCACCTTCGAGCTGAAGCACTTCTTTGCCGTGCGCCTGGAAGGGGCCAGCGTGTCCGGCGCGGCGGTCAAGGCCATGGTCCGGCGCCTGATCGAGGCCGAGCCGGCGGCCCGGCCGCTGGCCGACGAGGCCATTGCCGCCCTGCTCGCCCGCCAGGGCGTGAACATCGCGCGCCGGACCGTTGCCAAGTATCGTGAGCAGCTGTCCATCGCCCCGGCCCGCGAGCGCCGCCGGGGTGCCGCTTCTCCTGCCCCGGCGCTGGTCCGCGCCGGCTGACCTGGAAACGCCCCCATGCGCAACATCCGCGTTCTGCTGGTTGACGACCACGATGGCTTCATCAACGCCGCCATGCGCCACTTCCGCAAGGTGGACTGGCTGGAGGTGGCGGGCACCGCAGGCAACGGGCTGGAGGCAATCGAACGCTCCGAGGCGTTGCGCCCGGACGTGGTACTGATGGACCTGGCCATGCCCGAGATGGGCGGCCTGCAGGCCACCCGCCTGATCAAGACCCAGGACGAGCCCCCGTACATCGTGATCGCCAGCCACTTCGACGATGCCGAGCACCGCGAGCACGCCATGCGCGCCGGCGCCGACAACTTCGTCAGCAAGCTGTCCTACCTGCAGGAAGTGATGCCGATCCTGGAGCAGTTGGCGCAACAGGGAGCAGCATGAGCGAATCCCGCATCCTGGTGATCGACAGCCAGGCCGAGCGTGCCGAGCGCCTGTGTGGCCTGCTGGAGTTCATGGACCTCAACCCGCGCTGGGCTGCCTCGCCCGGCGACGTGGCCACCACCCGCCAGCGCCCGACCGACTGGATGGCGCTGGTGGTGGGTGAGCTGGACGATGCGGCAGCCGCGCGCGATTTCTTTTCCTGGGTGGGCGCGGCGCCACTGCCGCCGCCGGTCCTGCTGCTGGAGGGCGAGACCAGCGCCTTCGCCGCTGCGCACGGGCTGCACGAGGCCGGCGTGTGGCCACTGGAATCGCCCATCCGCCACGTCCAGCTTGAAGCCTGCCTGCGCCGGGCCAGCCTCACCCGCCTGGATGCCGAGGAACAGGCCGGCGCGGCCGTGGGCCAGGACAGTGGACCCACCGGCAACAGCCCGGCCGTGCAGCGCCTGCGCAGGATGATCGCGCAGGTGGCGCCGTTCGATACCACGGTGCTGGTCCTGGGTGAATCGGGTACCGGCAAGGAAGTGGCAGCGCGTGCCATCCACCAGCAATCGCCACGGCACGACGGGCCATTCGTGGCGATCAACTGCGGCGCGATCCCGCCGGACCTGCTGGAGAGCGAACTGTTCGGCCACGAGAAGGGCGCCTTCACCGGCGCGCTGAGCGCGCGCAAGGGCCGTTTCGAAATGGCCGACGGCGGCACCCTGCTGCTGGACGAGATCGGCGACATGAGCCTGCCAATGCAGGTCAAGCTGCTGCGCGTGCTGCAGGAGCGCAGCTTCGAACGCGTCGGCGGCAACCAGACCATCAAGTGCGACGTGCGGGTGATCGCCGCTACCCACCGCAACCTTGAAGACCGGATCGCCGAGGAGCATTTCCGCGAAGACCTGTTCTACCGGCTCAACGTGTTCCCGATCGAGATGCCACCGCTGCGCGAGCGCCGCGAGGACCTGCCGGTGCTGGTGGCAACCATCGCCGACCAGCTTGCCCGCACCGGCCGCGGCGAGGTCCGCTTTGCCGACAACGCGCTGGCCGCGCTGGCCGGATACGCCTGGCCGGGCAACGTGCGCGAGCTGACCAACCTGGTCGAGCGCCTTGCGGTGCTCAACCCGGGCGGCCTGGTGCGGCTGGAGGACCTGCCGGCGCGCTACCGCGCCCATATTCCGCCGGGCACCGAACCGGAGATGCCGGTACCGTCCCCTGCCCCGGCCACCGCCGCCACACCCGCCAAGCGCAAGACCGCACCGGCCGCGCCGGCTGAACAGCCCGCCGCCACCCTCGCTGCCACGAGCCTCCCGGAGGAAGGCCTGGACCTGCGCGAGCACATGGCCGCCATCGAGTTGCAGCTGATCCGCGAAGCACTTGAGCGCACCCAGGGCGTGGTCGCCCATGCGGCCCAGTTGCTCGGCCTGCGCCGCACCACCCTGGTGGAGAAGATGCGCAAGTACGGGATCGACAAGGAACAGGGCGAGCTGGCGGGGTAATGCCGGTAATGGCTGCCTGCGGAGAACGACCGTGACGCCCCACTACATTTTCATCATCGGCGTAGCCAAAGCCGGTACCACCGCCCTGGCTGGATGGCTGGTGAGCAATGGCCTGGCCACCTATGCGATCCCCGGCGTCAAGGAGCCCGGCACCTACCTGCGGACCGCGTCCAACTTCCATCCACCTGCACCGCCCCTGCCCGGCCAGTCCCCGTTGCTGGACGCGACGCCCGGCTATTTCGACAACCAGCGGGTGGTGTCGCGCCTGCCGGAACACCACACCAGGGTCGCATTGTGTCTTCGCAACCCGTTCGAAAGGGCGTGGAGCGACTACCGGATGAAGAAGCTGCTTGCGAGGCGGGCAGACGGCGCGAGTCAGTTCATAGAGCGCCTGCACCAGGTTGCGGGCGCTACGCCCCCGGACGCCCCGGACGAGTGGCATCGCCAGCGCAAGGAAGCAGTACTGCACAGCGTGCCCCGCGCATCGGCACATCATGTGGAAGCGCATTTCGACGCAGAGACCAGCCGCCTGCTTGAAGGTAGCTTCCTGCAGCGGCTGGCCTACGAGACCGCCTTCTTCCAGTCACGCCAGGTCTTTCCCCACCAGCCCGTCCTGCGCTTCAGCTTCTACTACCACGGCCTGCGGATGCTGCTGGACCGCTACCAGCCCGAGGATGTCGTGGTCCTGACCACCCACAGCCTTTCCGACCCGGACCGCCGCGCGGCAATGGCCGTGCGCCTGGCTGGCGGCGCCAGCGCGGGGCCACCCCTTGATTCCCGTTTCACGCTCAGCGACCTGGAGTTCGACGAGCCGGAGCCGGATTTTTCCGACCACGCTTTCGACCCGCTCCGCAGCATGTTCGCCTATGACCTGGAACACACGCTGGACCTACTCTCCAGCCGGGGGGTCTCCACAGACCTGATAGATCCCGCTGAACTGCACCGGCATATCGGCTGATGGGCACGCATCGTGCATGAGCCATTGCAGCCCAGGGACAACCCATGACGCTCATCTTGACCTACGGCACCTTCGACTTGCTCCATGTCGGGCATGTGAACCTGCTGCGCCGGGCGCGGGCGCTGGGTGACCGCCTGGTAGTGGGCCTTTCCAGCGACGCATTCAACGCGCTCAAGAAGAAGCAGGCCACCCAGTGCTATGCCGACCGGGAAACGGTGCTGCGCGCTATCCGCTATGTCGATGACGTATTCCCGGAGGACACCTGGGAGCAGAAGGCCGCCGACATCCAGCGGCTGGGGGCCGACCTGCTGGTGATGGGTTCGGACTGGACCGGCCACTTCGACCACTTTGGCCAGTACTGCCAGGTGCGCTACCTTCCGCGGACAGAGGACGTCTCCACCACTGCGCTGAAGGAGGAGATCCGGCGCACCGGCACGTCAACACCGATGCAGGGGCACACTCTGCGATGAACCCTGCCATCGAGCTGTGGCTGCACGACGACGCCCTCAACCTCCGGGTCCAGCCCTGTACTGGCGTGCGCCCTGCCGGCCTGCGTCTGCGCCGCCGTGACCGCGCGGCCACCGTCGACATCGTCTTCTCCACCAACGCCAATGCCCATGTGCCCCTGGCAGGGTTGCATGCCAAGGGATTGCAGCGCTGGGACGTGCTGCTGGTTGACGATGCTGGCGTGGAGGCCCCCTTGCGTCCCCGGCCGGCGGAGACGCAGGGCCGGCACTTCTTCAACGCCCGCATGGGCAACTGCGGGCTGTCGGCGTACCTGAGCGACAGCCTGGGATCATTGGTTCTGCTGACCGGGCCGTGGGAGCGGCACCAGGCAGTCGTCCAGGCAGAGGATGCCCGCGCCGCATTTCCGCGCTGGCTTGAGGAACTGCCGTTGGACGACACCCTCGTGCTGTTCGAAAGCTTCCTGGGCAAAAGCTATGCCGGCAACCCGCGCTACATCTACGAAGCCCTGCACCGGATGCGCCCGGACCTGCGCTGCGTGTGGGCCTATTCGGGCCGGGAATCGATCCCGGGGAATCCACAACGCATAGCCCGGGGGTCGGCCGAATACTACCGACTGCTGGCGACGGCGAAATACCGGGTGAACAACATCCGCTTCCCGGTGCCTGGACGAAAACCGCAGACCTGTTACTTCCAGACCTGGCATGGGACGCCACTCAAGCGGCTGGGGTATGACATCGAGGTCGACGGACCAGAGGCGGATGCGCGCGAAAGTTTCCATGCCGAATCGCAGGGTTGGACCACCCTGCTGAGCCCCAATCCGTTCTCCACGCAGACGCTGCGCCGCGCCTTCCGTTACGACGGCCAAGCCCTCGAGGCCGGCTATCCGCTGACCGACCCGTTGCTGGACCCAGGCCTGGACCGCACCGCTCTGGCAGGCCGGCTTGGCTTGCCCGCAGATGCCCGATTCATCCTCTATGCCCCGACCTGGCGCGACCACAAGCCGCTAGGCAACTGGCGTTTTGACCTCGACCTGCAGCTGGACCTGCAGGCGGTTTCCGCTGCGCTCGCGCCCGGGCAGATCCTCCTGTTGCGCGGCCACCACCTGGTCGCCAGCAGACTTGACCAAGCCGCCCTGCCCCACAACGTGCGGGACGTCTCGGGCGTGGACGACATCTCGCTCCTGTGCGCCATCGCCGACATCCTGGTCACCGACTACTCGTCGGTCTTCTTCGACTATGCGGTCACCGGCCGCCCCATCCTGTTCTATTGCTACGACCTGGAGCAGTACGAGACACAGGTGCGCGGGCTGTACCTGGATGTCGATCACGACCTTCCCGGCCCGGTTGCCCGGACCACGGCCGAACTTGTCCGGCTGCTGACCACGCTGCCGCAAGTGCAGGAACAGTACGCGCAGCGCTACGCCGCCTTCCGCGAGCGCTTCTGCGCATTGAACGACGGCCAGGTAGCGCAACGGGTGGTCCAGGCCGTGTTCGGCCCGGCTCCTGCACCATCCCTGTTTGCGTCGGACCTGGCCACACTTGGGGCCTGCCTGGATAGTGCTGACACGGAGCGCCTGCAGGCACTGATGCGCCGGTATGCCCCCCATGCCGCCACCATTTCCTCGCTTGTGTACGAGAAGCTGCCGGATGCCGAGCGTGCACGCTTCCTGGTGTGGTTCGCCAGGCGATGGGGCGGAATCGACCTGGTCGATCCGGACGAGATGGCCGCCTACCGCGCCGAGGTCCGGCGCATCCGCGCGGAAACGCGTGCACCGGTGGTGGTTGATGGTCGCACCTACAGCCTGCAGGACCTGCGCTCGCAAGGATACGACTTCCGCCTGGCCACCTACGAGTGGGTGCTGAGCATCCACGACGTGCTCTACGACCAGTATCAGAACGACACTTTCCGGGTCAGGCCGGGTGACGTCATCATCGATGCCGGGGCGTTCGTCGGGGACACCGCCGCGCTGTTCTGCGCCAAAACCGGAGCCGACTGCCAGGTCCACGCTTTCGAATTGCTCGACGAGAACATCGCCTTGTTCGAATACAACAACGCACTCAACGGCATCGCGGACCGGGTGGTGGTCAACCGCCTCGCCCTGTCCGACCGCAGCGGCGACCAGGTCACGATCCGCCAGGCCCGGCTCCAGGGCGCGACCTCGGTCGGCGCCGATGGTGGCGACGGCAGCGAGGAACTGATCCCCACCATCACCATCGATGACTATGTGGAGCGGGCGGGCCTGGCGCGCGTGGACCTGATCAAGATGGACATCGAGGGGTCGGAGGTCCCGGCGCTGGAAGGTGCGCGCCGGACCATCCGCAGGTTCCATCCGATGCTCGCACTCTGCCTCTACCACAAGTGGGACGACGTGCTGACTATTCCGCGCTTCCTCGCGTCCACCGGAATGCCGTACGACTTCTCCTTCAAGTGGGTGCAACTGCCCGATGGCTGGGAGGCGGTATTGCTGGCCAGTCCAGTTGCCGCGCCCCCGGAACGGGGCGCGGCGTGGGCATGAACGTACTGGTCTTCCCATGCGGCTCCGAGATCGGGCTGGAGATCCATGCCGCCTTGCGCCATGCCAAGGACATCCGCCTGCATGGTGTCTCGTCCGTCCCGGACCATGGCGAGTTCGTGTACGCGCGCTATCGGCACATCGGCGCGGACGCCCGGTCGCCGGCGCTGATCGATGAGCTGAATGCGCTCATCGACGAATGGGCGATCGACCTGGTCCTGCCCGCGCACGACAGCGTCATCCCGGTGCTGGCCATGGCGTCGCGGTTGCACTGCGCAGCTGCCGTGCCCGGGCCCGACATCGCCGCCACCTGCCGCGACAAACGGCTCACCTACGTCCGTCTGGCCCACCTCGGGATCGTCCCGGCCACCATCGACGGGCTGGCCGATGGCTACCCGATCTTCGCCAAGCCCGCGGTGGGACAGGGAAGCCAGGGCGCGGAACGCGTTGATGATTCCGACCGCCACCGTTACCTGTTGGAGAACGCCCGGGACTACCTGTTCAGCGAGTACCTCCCGGGCGCCGAGTACACAGTGGACTGCATCTCCGATGCCACCGGGACCCTGCTCGATGCCGCCCCCCGGACCCGCGAACGGGTGAAATCCGGCATCAGCGTGCGTACCGCTCCAGCGGCCGCCACGCCAGGGGTCGGAGCGATGGCCAAAGCCATCGCCGCCGAGCTGGCCCTGAAGGGGGCGTGGTTCTTCCAGGTGCGAATGGACCGCCATGGTGTGCCCAAGCTGCTGGAAGTGGCGCCCCGCATCGCCGGCTCGATGGCCCTGTCGCGCATGCGTGGGATCAACTATCCGCTGCTGCACGTGTACGCGCACCTGGGCAAGCCGTTCTCGGTACTGGCGCAGGGGCACGCGGTGGTCATGGACCGCGCCCTGTGCAATCGCTACCGCACCAGCTTGAGCTATGCCCGGGTGTACCTGGACCTGGACGACACGCTGGTGATCGATGGCGCGGTCAACCCGCTGCTGATGGCCCTGCTCTACCAGTGGCACGCACGCGGCACCGCCGTGGTCCTGCTCACCCGCCACGCCGGACAGCCGCTGGAGTGCCTTGCGCGCCATCGGATCTGTCCAGACCTGTTCGAGCGGATCGTCCACCTGCAGGACCGGTCGCCCAAAAGCGCGGCCATCGGCGGCGACCGCGACGCGATCTTCATCGATGATTCCTACCGTGAACGCAGGGACGTACATATGGCGTGTGGCATACCGGTGTTCGACCTCGACGCGGTGGAGCAACTGCTGGAGCTGCGCGCATGAGCCAGCCGACAACGGACACACGCGACCCCACGCCACTCCTTTCGATCGTGGTGCTGGTTTACAACACCGCCCCCTACCTGCGGGAGTGCTTCGATTCCCTGCTCGGCCAGCACTACGGCAACATCGAAGTGATCGCCATCGACGATGCCAGTACCGACGACAGCCTGGCCATCTGCCGCCAGTACGAGGCTGCGCATCCGAACTTCCGTTGCATCACCAAGCCCAACGAGGGCGGCGCGGTGTCGGGCAATCTGGGAATTTCGCTGGCGCGTGGAGAGTACGTCGCCCTGGTGGACTCTGACGACATGGTCACCGCGGATGGCTACCGGCTGCTGATGCAGGAAGCACTGCGCACCGGGGCCGACATCAGCATGGGCCGGGCGGCGCGGCTGCAGGAGGACGGCATTTCCTCTGTGTCCTTCCTGTATGAACCCTACGTGTGGGCACGCCCTCGGGTGCTCGATTCGGCCGAGGAATTCCCGGACCTGCACCACGATGGCTTCTACTGGAACAAGGTCTTTCGCACCGGTTTCCTCCGCGAGCACGGGCTGGGGATGGAGCCGGGTCTGCTGTATGCCGACAGGCCGTTCGTGCACCGGGCCTACTGGCTCAGCCGCCGCACCGCCATCATCCCGCAACTGGTGTACCTGTGGCGCGACCGCCCCGCGTCGGACGGAGGCTCGATCACCCGCAACCTGCGCCAGTCGGCCAACTTCCTGGACCGCATGCGCTCGGCGCGCCTGGAGTGGGAAATGTTGGCCCAGATGCCAGCGGCGCATGCGTACCGGCAGCGCATCGCGTTGGCCAACCTGCAGCGCGCCCTGCATGCGGCCTCCGGGATCGTGGGTTCGCCTTCGTTCCGGCAGGTGTTCATGCCTGCCCTGCGTGGACTGCTGGACCTGTATGGCGATCTCGACTGCCGGCCACTGGGCCCGCGTCGCCGCCTGTACCTGGAACTGGTGCGACGCGACGAGACCGAAGGCCTTTGCTTCCTGCTTGGCATTACCCACGAGCGCGGCTGGGTCGCGGAGATCGAAGGGGCCTGCTACTGGAAGCAGCCGTTCCTGGACAACGCGGAGGTCCCGATCCCGCGCGAAGCAATGCGCTTGTACTTTCCCGTCATCGGCTTCTTCCAGTTGCGCGACATCCGCCTGGAGGCGCGGCGCCTGTCCCTGACCCTGCACCTGCGCGCCGCGATCATGGCCGGGGGCGAGGTCGATTTCGAGCTGCATTCGATCTATGGCGAAGACACCAAGGTCCTCGTCCGTGAAGGCCTGATCGGGGAGGATGACTACGGGTATGCGCTGGATATGACCGACCTGGCGTGGGAGCCGGGCGCCCTGTACGGGCTGGTCATGCACTTCCGCACGCACGACGGTATCCACGGGAGGTACCGGATCAGCCAGGCGATGGTGTCGCCGGACCTCCCGCCGCGGCTACCCCTGTCCTGCCCGCACGGGCAGTTGCTGTATTCGCCCAAGGCCGGCGGAATGGGGTTTCTTGCCCGTTGAGTGGCACCATGGCGGCACGCAACTTGCACCACCGCAGGACAAGTCCCTGCAAAGCACGGCGCCACGAGGCATCGACCCATGAAAGCGTCCAAGCCCATCCCCGTCACCAGCCCCCTCCTTCCGCCGCTGGAGGAGTTCATCCCCTACCTGGAGCGGATCTGGGAAAGCCGGATCCTGACCAATGGCGGTGGCATGCACCAGGCGCTGGAGAAGGCCCTGTGCGCCTACCTTGGGGTCAAGCACATCGCCTTGTTCGCCAACGGCACCCTGGCCCTGGTGACCGCGCTGCAGGCCCTGCGCATCACCGGCGAGGTGATCACCACGCCCTATTCGTTCGTGGCAACCGCCCATTCCCTGCTGTGGAACGGAATCAAGCCGGTATTCGTGGACATCGACCCGGACACCTGCAACCTGGACCCGGCCCGGATCGAAGCCGCCATCACGCCGCAGACCACTGCGATCATGCCGGTGCACTGCTATGGCACCCCCTGCGACGTGGCCGCCATCGGCCGTATCGCCGACACCTACAACCTCAAGGTCATCTACGACGCCGCCCACGCATTCGGCGTGCGGGATGCACGCGGTAGCGTCCTGCGCCACGGCGACCTCTCGGTCCTCAGCTTCCATGCCACCAAGGTCTTCAACACATTCGAAGGCGGCGCCATCATCTGCCCTGATGCACGGACCAAACAGCGCATCGACCACCTGAAGAACTTCGGCTTCGTCAACGAAACCACCGTGGTCGCACCCGGCATCAACGGCAAGATGAACGAGGTCAGCGCCGCTTTCGGGCTGTTGCAGCTCAAGCACATCGACCGGGCCCTGGCCCGCCGCGCGCAGATCGATGCCCTGTACCGCCGGCACCTGTCCGGGGTACCGGGCCTGGAGTGCCGCTACGAGTTCGGCCAGGGCACTGCCAACCACGCCTATTTCCCTGTGATGGTGGATGAGCCGTATCCGCTGGCACGCGATGATCTGTACCAGCTTCTGCGCAATGAAAGCATCCTGGTGCGCCGTTACTTCTATCCGTTGATCAGCGAGTTCCCGATGTACCGCGGGCTGCCCTCTGCCGCCCCGGGCAACCTGCCCCGCGCGCACGCTGCGGCGCGACGGGTGCTGTGCCTGCCGATCCATCCGGACCTGTCTGATTGCGAAGTCGGCCGGATCTGCGAGCTGATTACCGCACGGGCCAAGCTCCGGGTCGCATGAGCCAGGTGGAACCTTCCTGGCAACGCTGGGGTCACCGGCGCATCACCGGGGCCGGCATCGGCCGGCTGCTGCTGGCGGCATGGTGGCTGCTGGACCGGGTAGTTCCCAAGCGCATGGATCACTGGGCATTCTTCGGCCACCCGCTCAAACCCGACCAACTGGTGGAGAATGCGCGCGCCGTGTTCGAGCAGGCCCGGCAACGACATGACCTGCACTGCCACGTGTTCCACCGCGGCGGAACGCCACCACTGGGACTGGACCCCGCCGGTCGCGCCCATGTGTGGGAGCTGGGCAGCATCGCTGGACTCTGGGCGCTGGCCCGCTGCGGCGTCCTGATGCTGACCAACTCAACCGCCATGGACATGTCACTGGCATGGCGCAACGGCGGCTTCAGCGCCCCACGTCCGGCCATGCGCCGCCGGGTTGTGGTGAACATGTGGCATGGCATTCCGCTGAAGCGCCTGTTTGCACTGGCCAATCCGGCGCAACGCCGCCATGGCGACCGGATCCGGTCGCGGCGATTGGAACGCCGCCATTACGATGGCCTGGTTGCCTCGTCCGACGTGGACAGCCACGCCATGGCGGCCATCTTCCACCCAATCCCGCCATCGCGGGTATGGGCCTGCGGACTTCCGCGCAACGACTTCCTGCTGATGCCGGAGTCACAGTTGCCAGCCGATCTTGTAGAGAGCCTGGCGACGCTGCACCGGCTGCGTGCGGGCCGCCGGCTGGTGCTTTACGCGCCGACCTACCGTGATGCCAGTGTCGCCGAACGCCTGTCCTACCCCTTCAGCCCGGACGAGATCGAGCGCCTTGCGCAGGTATTGCAACGTCACGGCGCGGTACTGGGGCTGCGTGGCCATTACCTCGCCAACGGGCCGGTTGCTCTGGCCAGCGGAGCCGGCCACGAGCGTCCCTTCCTCGACCTCGGGCACGAGCATTTCCCCGAAATTGCCCCGGTCCTGCGCGCATCCTGGGCAGTCGTGACCGACTACTCGTCGGTCTACATCGATGCGCTGTGCCTGGAACGTCCGGTCGTGTCCTTCGCCTATGACCTGGAGCACTATCGTGACCACCAGAACGGCCTGCTTTACCACATGGGGCTGGCATTCCCTGGCCCGGTGGCACGGGATTTCGATGCGCTGATCAATGCCTTGGACCGTTTGCTGTCGGGGGATGGCGCCCTCCCAGATGATCGTTATCGGATGGTGCAACGGATATTTTTTGCCCACGCCGATGCGAACAGCGCGCAGCGGGTGATCGCCCACACCCAAGCGCTGGTCGACGCCCGGAGGAGGCGGTGACGCACGCACACGACACGGGTCCGACGCCGTTGGTGAGCGTTGTGATGCCTGCCTACAAGGCCCGCTACCTCGCCCGCACGCTGCAAGGCGTGGCCATGCAGACGTACCGCCCGCTGGAACTGGTGGTGTGCGATGACTCCAGCGACGGCGCGGTGGAAGCAGTCGTGCAGGAGTTCGCCGCGGAGGTGGATTTCCCGGTCCACTACTCCCGCAATCCCAAGCGACTCTGGGAGACGGCCAGCACCGCGCGCGGTATCGCGATTGCGCAAGGCCACTACGTGAAGTTCCTGCACGACGACGACGTGATGGAACCGGAGTGCATTGCCGCGCTGGTGGCCGCCATGGAAAACAGGCCGGGCGTCATGCTGGCGTCGTCACGTCGGCGGCGCATCAATCCGGTCGGCCGCTGGCTGCCGGATATCGCCGCCACACTGTTCCCGTTCACCCGTGACGTACTGGTGGATGGATCCGAACTGGTGTCGTTCCTGGCCGACCACACCATCAATTTCATCGGTGAGCCCAGCTGCGTGCTGTGCCGGCGCGAGGATCTACTGCCCTTCGGGGACCGCCTGCCCTGGCTGGGCGACACCCGCATCCATTGGGTGTCGGACCTGGCCCTGTACGCCAAGCTGCTGCAGCACGGCGACTTGGCGTTGCTGGCCGCACCGCTGGTGAATGCACGCCAGTCGCCGCAGCAGTTCAGCCAGGCAGGCCGCACCCGCGTGGGCATCGGCGAGCAGGGGCACGCCGACTTTCGCGCCGCGATCCGCCGCCTGGGCTGGTACCGGCATACCGACGACGATGCCGGCCAGGTGAGCGTTGCCCCGCTGGACGGCTCGGCCCCGGCCCAACGCATCGACCTGCAGCAACTGCTGGCCGACGTGGCCGTGATCGCGGAGGAGCGCTGGCAGTTGCATGAATGGCAGGCCCGGCGTGCGCCGGTGGCGTCCATCTCGGACCGGCTGGACGCCTGGCTCCGGGACATGCCTGCCCGGCCAACGCTGGGCATCCTGGTCATGGCCACGGGGCATCGCCTCTCGGCGGTGGAGCGCACGGTAGCGCGGCTGGCCTTGCAGGCCGGGCTGATGGAGTGCATCACCTTCCGCGTCTGTGACGCACCAGCCGGCACGTTGCCGGCGGGCGTCGGCGTGAGCCGGGCAGGCATGGACGCAGCGTCACTGGATGCGGAACTGCGCGAATGGGATGTCGGTTGGCTGCTGGTGGTCCAGGCGGGCACCCAGTTCACGCTGGCTGGCCTGGTCCGGCTGCTGGTGGAGTTGGCGCACGGCCACGCTGGCACGCATGCCGTGTTTGCGGACGAGTGGCACCGCGACCACACCGGTGCGATCAGTCCCATCCTGCGCCCGGCGCTGGACACCGACCTGCTGCTGGCCAACCCATCCAGGCTCGCCGGGCATTGGGTGATCCGCCGCTCCACGCTGCTGGATGAAGGCGGCTTCTCGGCTGCCCTGGATGGCGTGGCCGGGCTGGACCTGGCGTTGCGTGTGCTGGAGCGCCACGGTGCCGATGCGGTCGTGCATATGCCCGAACCACTGCTGTTCTGCGAGTCACCGCAATGGGACGAGTCGGCGCAGCACGCCGCCATCGGTCGCCATCTGGCGGCCGTGGGCCACGACGGCGCCAGCGTGGAGGGCCTGGGCCGGGGCTTGCACCGGATCCGCTACACCACCAGCGCGCGCCCACCCGTCTCGGTGGTGGTCATCGCCAGCACCGAGCTCGCCCTGCTGCAGCGCTGCGTGCTCTCGGTACTGGAGAAAACCACCTATCCCGCTTACGAATTGCTGCTGGTGGACAACGGCACCCCGGCCGAGGGACGGCAGTGGATGGAGCAGGTTGCAGGGCTGGCGGGAGAACGCGTCCGTGCCTTTGCCCTCGATCCCCCGGTGCCCCACGCCGCGGCCTGCAACCTGGCCGCCGGCCAGGCGCGCGGCCGCTTCCTGCTTTTCCTGCATCAGGACGCCGCCGTGGTCCAACCGCAATGGCTGGAGTTGCTGGTGGAACATGGGCTGCGGCCCGGGATCGGAGCAGCGGGTGCGCGCACGGTATCGGCCGACGGCAAGGTGACCCATGCCGGCCTGGTGCCGGGCCTGGTGCCGGCGGGCAGCCGCGCCTTCCACGGCGAATCGATCGATGCCCCGGGCTATCTGGGCCGGCTGCAGGTGGCGCACGGCTGCGCGGCCGTGGCCGACGACTGCATGCTGGTGGATGCGCAGATGTTTGCGCAGTTGGGCGGCTTCGATGCCGAGCACTTCAGCGATGGCGGCGCCGACATGGACCTGTGCCTGCGCATCCGCCAGGCCGGCAGGCGTGTTGTCTGCGTGCCGGACGCCCTGCTGCTGCACGCGCCGACGCTCCCGGACGTCGCCCAGACGCAGCGGGTCAACGATGCCTTGTACGAACGCTGGCTCCCGGCCCTGGCTGGCGATGGCCTCCACCATCCGTCCCTGCGCCTGGATGCGACCGGCGGCTTCAACCTGGCCGAGCCGGACCTGTCCTGGCGGCAATTGCCGGCAGGCCTGCTGCCCCGCGTGCTTGCCCAGCCTGCCGATCCGTGGGGAAGCGGCCAGTACCGGGTGATCCAGCCCTTCGAGGCATTGCGCGCGTCAGGCATGGCCGAAGGCGCCTGTACCCCCCGCCTGCTCGAGCCGCTGGAACTGGCCCGCGTGGATCCGGACGTCGTGGTGCTGCAGCGCAGGCTGGGGGGCGTGGTGCTGGCCAGCATCGAGCGCATGCAACGCTTCTCGCCCGCCTTCCGGGTCTACGAACTGGACGACTGGCTGCCCGGCCTGCCAATGAAAAGCGCCCACCGGGCGGACATGCCCAAGGACATCACTGCGTCCCTGCGCCAGGTGCTGGTCCGTTGCGACCGCCTGGTGGTCTCCACTCACGCATTGGCCGAGGCTATGTCCGGTTTCCACGGGCAAATCCGGGTGGTGCAGAACCGGCTGGAGCCGAAGTCGTGGAGCCACCTGCCTGCTGCCGGGTCACGCCCGGAAGGCGGCCGCCCCCGCGTGGGCTGGGCCGGCGGCATCGGCCATGCCGGCGACCTGGAGATGATTGCCGAGGTGGTCCGCGAACTGGCCGGCGAGGTGGACTGGGTATTCTTCGGCCTGTGCCCGGAGAAGCTTCGGCCCTACATCAAGGAGTTCCATCAAGGCGTTGATTTTCATGCTTATTCGCGGGCGTTGGCGTTGCTTGATCTTGACCTGGCCCTGGCCCCGCTGGAGGACAACCGCTTCAACCAGTGCAAGAGCAACCTGCGCCTGCTCGAGTACGGCGCCTGCGGCTACCCGGTGGTGTGCTCGGACCTGGAGCCGTACCGGGGCGACCTGCCGGTGACCCGGGTCCGCAACCGGCACAACGACTGGGTGGGGGCAATCCGCCAGCACCTGGCCGACCGCGATGCCAGCGCCGCGGCCGGGTTGGCCCTGCGCGAGGCGGTACGCCGGGATTGGATACTGCAAGGCGACGCCCTGCAGGAGTGGCTGCGCGCCTGGCTGCCCGACTGACTGCGGCAGGGCCGGCTCCTGCCGTACCGTCCGGGGGTGCTGGCGGCGCGGTGCGCATGGCCCGCCGGGATCCCGTCGCGGTTACGGCACACTGCTTGCATCAGGCAGGCAAGACCGGCACGTTCCCGTCGGGGGGCCACCCATGACCGATTCGATCAGCTCCGTCCTGTCACAGATCCGCGCCTACCAGAGCCAACTGGGCCAGGCTTCGCGGACGGGTGACGTGGCCCGGGGCGACGCGATCCAGGGGCTGCGCGGCCTCCAGGAACCCGACAAGGCCGGCGCCACGGGGGCACCGAGTTTCACCGAGACCCTGCGCAACGCCATCAATGGCGTCAGCGAGGCCCAGGCGAAGTCCGGTGAACTCCAGGCCGCGTTCGAACGTGGCGACCCGGGCGCCGACCTGGCCCGGGTGATGGTCGCCTCGCAACAGGCGCAGGTGGCGTTCCGCGCCACGGTGGAGGTCCGCAACCGGATGGTGCAGGCCTACCAGGACGTCATGAACATGCCGCTGTGACCCAGGACTGAGACCCGATGGCCATCACGCTTTCCAAGGAATCCCTCAACCGCGAGCAGGCCACTGAAAAGGCCGCGCAGGCGGTGGTCAAGCTGCAGGAAATGCAGCTGGCCCGGAAGTTCGGCACGATGCTGATGATCGCCCTGGCGGTCGCCGCCGGCCTGTACGTGTTCTTCTGGTCGCAGAAGCCGGACTACAGCCCGCTCTACACCGGCATGGATCCCAAGGCCACGGCCGAAGCGGCCGACCTGCTGCGCACCGCGCAGATCCCGTTCAAGCTGGACCAGGCCACCGGCGCGATCTCGGTACCGGAAAAACACCTGCACGACGCGCGCCTGAAGCTGGCCGGCTCCGGCCTGACCGACAGCGGCCGCCTGGGCTTCGAGCTGATGGAGCGCGACCCGGGGTTCGGCGTCAGCCAGTTCGTCGAGAGCGCCCGCTACCAGCACGCACTGGAAACCGAACTGGTGCGCACCATCGCCACCTTGCGCCCGGTGCGCGACGCGCGCGTGCACCTGGCCATCCCCAAGCCGTCCGCGTTCACCCGCCAGCGCGAGGCGGCCAGCGCCTCGGTCGTGCTGGAACTGCGCTCCGGCGCCGTGCTCGAGCGCAACCAGGTCGATGCCATCGTGCATATGGTGTCTTCTTCCATCCCCGACCTGACCCCCGAGCGGGTGACCGTGGTCGACCAGAACGGGCGCCTGCTCAGCCGCAACGGTGCCGACAGCGACTCGGAACTGCGCGCAGTGCAGTTCGAGCAGGTACGTCGCCAGGAGACCTCCTACAACCAGCGCATCCGCGAGCTGCTCGAGCCACTGACCGGCCCCGGCCGGATCAACGCCGAGGTCACCGTGGACATGGACTTCTCGGTCACCGAGGAAGCGCGCGAGCTGTTCAACGGCGAGCCGCCCAAGCTGCGCAGCGAGCAGGTCAGCGAGAACAACACGCCGGTCGATGGCCCCCAGGGCATTCCCGGCGCGGCCAGCAATACGCCACCCGGCGCCACTGCACAGGCCACCGATCCGGCTGCCGATGCGGCGCCCGCCGTGGCCGCCGCCACCGAGACCTCGCGCTCGGCCACCCGCAACTTCGAGCTGGATCGCACCCTGCAGCACACCCGCCAGCCGGCCGGGCGCATCCGCCGGGTTACCGCCGCGGTGCTGGTGGATCACGTGCCGCGTACCGGCAAGGACGGCAAGTCCGTGCTCCAGCCGCTCAGTGCCGAAGAGATCGACCGGGTCCAGGACCTGGTGCGCCAGGCGGTGGGCTTCGACGCGGCGCGTGGCGACGTGGTCTCGGTGGTCAACGCCCCGTTCGTGCGCGAACAGGGCGACCCGGCGATGGAGCCGAACAAGTGGTGGGAGGATCCGCGCCTGCACGATGCCCTGCGCCTGGTGCTCGGTGCGGCGGTGGTGCTGGCCCTGCTGTTCGGCGTGCTGCGCCCGGCCCTGCGCCAGATCGCCGCGCCCATGCCCAGGCGAGGTGATGATGGCGATCTGTCGACCGCCGAGGTATCACTGGTGGATGGCGAGCAGGATCCGGAACTGGCCGCGGACACCGCGCGCATCGGCGCGGCCCCGCGCCAGCCCATCGCGCTGGCCTCCAGCGCCTACGAGGACCGCCTGCGCAACGCGCGCGATGCGGTCAAGACCGACTCCAAGCGGGTCGCCCAGGTAGTAAAGGACTGGTTGGGCAATGAGACAGCCTAGCAATCCCGAAGAATTGACCGGCGTGCAGCGCGCCGCCGTGCTGCTGCTCTCGCTGGGCGAGGGCGACGCGGCCGAGGTGCTCAAGCACATGGGCGCCAAGGAAGTGCAGAAGCTCGGCCTGGCCATGGCGACCATGAGCGGGATCAGCCGCGAACAGGTCGAGAAGGTCATGGACGACTTCCAGGGCGCACTGGAAAAGCAGACCTCGCTGGGCGTGGGCGCCGACGACTACATCCGCAACGTGCTGGTCCAGGCGCTGGGTGCGGACAAGGCCGGTGGCCTGATCGACCGCATCCTGCTGGGCCGCAACACCACCGGCCTGGACACCCTCAAGTGGATGGACCCACGCGCGGTGGCCGACCTGGTGCGCAACGAGCATCCGCAGATCATCGCCATCGTGCTCTCGCACCTGGACGGCGACCAGGCCGCCGATGCGCTCAAGTTCCTGCCAGAGCGGGTGCGCGCCGACGTGCTGTTGCGCATCGCCACCCTCGACGGCATCCCGCCCAATGCCCTGAACGAGCTCAACGAGATCATGGAGCGCCAGTTCGCCGGCAACCAGAACCTCAAGTCCTCCAGCATCGGCGGGGTCAAGGTGGCGGCCAACATCCTCAACTTCCTGGAAACCGGGCAGGACCAGTCGATCCTGGGCGCGATCTCGCAGGTGGATGCCGAGCTGTGCCAGCGCATCCAGGACCTGATGTTCGTGTTCGACGACCTGGTCGAACTCGATGACCGCGAGCTGCAGACCCTGCTGCGCGAGGTCTCCGGCGAGCGCCTGGGCATCGCCCTGCGCGGGGCCGACGTCAAGGTGCGCGAGAAGATCACCCGCAACATGTCCCAGCGTGCCGCCGAAATCCTGCTTGAGGACATGGATGCGCGTGGTCCCGTGCGCCTGTCCGACGTGGAGGCGGCGCAGAAGGAGATCCTGGCCATCGTCAGGCGCCTGGCCGATGAGGGCGCGATCGCGCTCAACAGCGCCGGTGGCGAGGAGCTTGTATGAGCGCCGTGCGCTGGCTGGCACCGGAACTGGACGCACGGCCGGGCGACTCGGACGCCGAGGCGCCGGTGCTGCGGCCGCCCACCCTGGACGAGATCCAGGCCATCCAGGAGGCTGCGCGTCGTGAAGGCTATGAAGAAGGCCTGGCGCGCGGCCACCAGGAGGGCTTCGGCCAGGGCCAGGCCGAGGTGCGCCGGCTGACCGCGCAGATCGAAGGCATCCTGGACAACTTCTCGCGTCCCCTGGCGCGGCTGGAGGACGAGGTCACCACCGCGCTGGGTGAACTGGCCGTGCGCATCGCCGGCAGCCTGGTCGGGCGTGCCTACGACGCCGATCCGGTACTGCTTTCGGACCTGGTGGGCGAAGCCGTGGACGCGGTGGGCGGTGCCAGCCGCGAGGTCGAGGTTCGCCTGCATCCGGACGACATCGCCACCCTGGCTCCGCTGCTGACCCTGGTCGCAGGCGTGCGCCTGGCGCCGGACCCTGCCCTGGGCCGTGGCGACCTGCGCGTGCACGCCGAGGCCGCGCGCATCGACGGCACCCTGGAAGCGCGCCTGCGCGGGGCGCTGGAAAGCGTGATCCACAAGGCCGGGAGCGGCCCATGACCCCACCTCCCCCTGCGCCCGCCACTCCTGCGCCGGTCGTGCCCGGCGCGGTCCCGGCCGACTGGCTGGCCGCCCGCAACCTGCGCCTGGCCACGCGCCTGGACGCGATATCGCTGGATCCGTCCGCCGGCCGCGGCCTGATCCGCGAGGGCGTGCTGCGCCGTGCGGTCGGCCTGACCCTGGAGGCGACCGGCTGCGAGGCGCCGATGGGCGCCACCTGCCGGGTCGAAGTGGCCGATGGCGGCTGGGTCGAAGCCGAGGTGGTGGGCTTTGCCGGCGAACGCACCTCGCTGATGCCCAGTGCCGAGCTGCATGGCCTGCTGCCCAACGCCCGGGTGGTGCCGGTCCGGCGCCGCGGCGGCGTGGAAGTGGGCGAAGGCCTGCTCGGCCGGGTAATCGATTCGGACGGCGTGCCGCTGGACGGCAAGGGCACGGTCCGCGCCGAAGGCAGCGTGGGCATGGCCGGCGTGGCGATCAACCCGCTGGCACGCGAGCCCATCATCCAGCCGCTGGATGTGGGTGTGCGCGCCATCAATGCCCTGCTGCCCATCGGCCGCGGCCAGCGCATCGGCCTGTTCGCCGGTTCGGGCGTGGGCAAGTCGACCCTGCTGGGCATGATGACCCGCTACACCGCCGCCGACGTGATCGTGGTCGGCCTGATCGGCGAACGCGGACGCGAAGTGCGTGACTTCGTCGAGACCACCCTGGGCGAGGAAGGCCTGCGCCGCGCCGTGGTCGTGGCCGCGCCTGCCGACCGCCCGCCGCTGGCGCGCCTGCACGGCGCCTACCGCGCCACCGCCATCGCCGAGTGGTTCCGCGACCAGGGCCTGAACGTGCTGCTGCTGATGGATTCGCTGACCCGCTTCGCCCAGGCCCAGCGCGAGATCGGCCTGTCGGTGGGCGAGCCGCCCACCACCCGCGGCTACCCGCCGTCGGTGTTCGCCAAGCTGCCGGCGCTGGTCGAACGCGCCGGCAACGGCGCCGCCGGGCGCGGCTCGATCACTGCCTTCTACACCGTGCTGACCGAGGGCGACGACCCGCAGGACCCCATCGCCGACGCCGCACGCGCCATCCTTGACGGCCACATCCTGCTGTCGCGCCGGATTGCCGACGCCGGCCTGTACCCCGCCATCGACGTGGAATCCTCGGTCAGCCGCGTGGTCCAGGACATCGCCGACGAGACCTGGCGCGAGCGCATCCGTGCGCTCAAGCGCCTGGTCGCCGCGTACAACTCCAACCGCGACCTGATCGCCATCGGCGCCTACCAGCGCGGCGGCGACCCGGTGGTGGACGAGGCGCTGGACCGCTGGCCGGAGATCGTCGAGTTCCTCGGCCAGGACGTGGCCCGCGCCGCGGACCTGGACCATAGCCGCGAAGCTCTGGCCCGACTGTTGCATGTGCAGGCGCAAGACACGCTGCACGAGCATGAGGAGAACGCAGCATGATGCAGTCCCGACGCATCGACCCGCTGCTGCGCCGTGCCCAGGAGCACGAGGACGCAGTTGCCCGCGAGCTGGCCGAGCGCCAGCGTGCGCACGTGCTGCAGGAATCGCGCCTGGACGAGCTGCGCCGCTACGTGGACGAATATGGCTGCAGCCAGATGGCGGCCACCAGCCCGGCGCAGCTGGCCAACCGGCGCGCCTTCCTGGACCGCCTGGAAAGCGCGGTCGAGCAGCAGAGCCGCAACGTGGACAACAGCCGCCAGCACCTGGAGGCCGAACGTACCCGCCTGCTGCTGGCCAGCCGCGACAAGCAGGTGCTGGAACAGCTGGCCGCCAGTTACCGGGCCCAGGAGCGCAAGGTGGACGAGCGCCGCAGCCAGCGCGAGATGGACGACCTGGGCGCGCGCCGCGTGCGCGCTGCCCATGAGCAGGCCAGTGAATCCGAGGGGGAGTCGCCTTGAACATGTCCGCCATCGCCGCTGGCGCCACGTCGGCTCCGGCGCAGCCGGTTCCCGGTGCAGGCAGCAGCGCACCGGAGGACAGCGGCAACGGGACCTTTTCGCGCATGCTGCAGGGCGATGCGGCGGCGCAACGCACTTCGCGCCCTGCGCAATCGGCCACCGACCAGGCCCGCACCCCGCGCACCACCGACCCGGCCGGCGACGAGGCCGGGCAACGCCCGTCCGCCGGCACCGACGAGGCCGCTGCCGCCGAGGACACCCGGCCGGAGGCCGTGGCAGAGCGCAGCGAGCCCGCCGCCACCGAAACCACCGCCGAGACCGGCTCCGACACCGACTCCGGCTGGCCGCCGCCCGGGCTGGCCAGCCTGCTCGACCCGGCCGCAGCAACACCTCCGGCCCCCACGCCGGCACCGGCCTCGCCGCCGCTGCCGACGCCCGCGCAGGCACTCCCCTCGACCGCCGAGGCTGCGGCTGCCGCACTGCCGGAGCAGGCGCCGGCAGCGGCCCTCGCCGCCGCGCCGACGCAGGACGCACCCACCAATACCGCCCCCGAATTGCAGCCCGATCCATCGACCGCTGCCGGCCCACAGGCCACGCCAGGCCGCGCCGGTCCTGCATTGCCGGCAGGAGCCGCCGCAGCCGACCCGCTGCCGGCCACCAGGCCGTCAGCCCCGGCCCCCGCACTGCCCGATGCCCTGCCCGCCACCACCGCAACACCCGCGTCGGCCACCCCCAGCCCCATCACCGTGGCGGCCAACGAAGGGCCGGCGGCCACCTTTGCCATCCAGGGCGCGGCACCGACCCCAGGCAGCAGCGCGCCGGGCCCCGCCCTGCCGCTGTCCGCCCCGCATGCCCCCACGCCGCAGTTGCATGGCGACACCTTTGCCGATGATGTCGGCACACATGTGCGCTGGCTGGCGGGCCAGAAGATCGGCCACGCCCACATCCGCATCTCGCCGCAGGAACTGGGACCGGTGGAAATCCGCCTGCGCATGGATGGCGAGCGCATCAGCGCCGAGTTCACCAGCGCCCAGCCCGAAGTGCGCCAGGCCCTGGAAAGCAGCCTGCCGCGCCTGCGCGACATGCTGGGCCAGCACGGGTTCCAGCTGGCCCACGCCGGCGTCGGCCAGCAGCAATCGCAGTCGTCCCAGGAAGGTGGCCGCCAGGCCACCGGCGAAGGCACTGGCGGCAATGCGGAAGGCGGTGCCCTGGGCGACGCCGGCAGCGAGCTGGCAGCCACCCCGGGCGTCGTCCACCGCGGCCTGCTCGACGCCTACGCCTGATCGCTGATCTCCTGATCCCTGCGCCGCACCTGCGGCGCCGACGCTCGTGCCACGGTGTGGTGCGCGGCAGCAGGCATCGTGCCGCACCGCCGCGACCAAAACCCCGCCCCACCATTTCAGGCCGCGAGGCCGCGTCCATCCCCTCACCCGGGAGATGGACCCAGGAAAAGGCCTTCGGGGGCTGCGCTGTCCCGATGCAGCGCAGCCGACGGCCATCCGGAAGGCGCATGCGTCATATCCCTGACGCCTCATCGGCACGCTGCTTGCATTGGACCGGGTGCAATCCCAAGGAGAAGCACGCGTGCCCGTTGCCGCCGACAAGACATCACGCACCCCGCCGCCCAAGAGCGCCCCTGCCGGCAAAGGCGGCGGCAAGCTGCCGCTGATCCTGAGCCTGGTGGCCGTGGTGGCCGTCGCCGGCGCCGCCGGCACCTGGTACATGGCCTCGCGCCGCAGCGCCGAGGTCGAGCAGGCCGCCGCCGCAGAAGCCACCAGGTCCAGGCTGCCCGCCCAGGCCCAGTACCTGGCGCTGGAACCGCCCTTCGTGGTCAACCTCAATGGCGGCATGGACGGCCCCCAGTACCTGCAGGTCGAGATCCAGCTGATGACCCGCGACTCCACCGCGCTGGCCAACCTGCAGCGCCACAGCCCGGCGATCCGCGCCCGCCTGTTGATGCTGCTGGCGCAGCAGACGCCGGAGAGCATCAACGACCGCGCCGGCAAGGAGAAGCTGCAGGCCCAGGCCCTGGCCGAGGTGCAGAAACTCATGCGTGCCGAAACCGGTGCCCCCGGCGCAGAAGCGCTGCTGTTCACCAGCTTCGTGACCCAGTAACCGGACCGGACCCGCCATGACCATCAACGACCTGTTGTCCCAGGACGAGATCGACGCCCTCCTGCATGGCGTGGACTCGGGCACGGTCAGCACCGAGCCGGAACCCGTCGACCCCAACGTCGCCCGTGCATACGACTTCGCCAGCCAGGACCGGATCATCCGCGGGCGCATGCCGACCCTGGAGATGGTCAACGAGCGCTTCGTGCGCCTGTGGCGGATCGGACTGTTCAACCTGATCCGGCGCTCGGCGGACCTGTCGGTGCGCGGCATCGAGCTGATCAAGTTCAGCGAGTACATGCATTCGCTGTACGTGCCCACCAACCTCAACCTGGTCAAGTTCAAGCCACTGCGCGGCACCGGGCTGATCGTGTTCGAGCCCAAGCTGGTGTTCACCGTGGTGGACAACTTCTTCGGCGGCGACGGCCGCTACCCGACCCGCATCGAGGGCCGCGAGTTCACCGCCACCGAGATGCGGGTGATCCAGCTGCTGCTGCGCCAGACCTTCGCCGACCTGACCGAAGCCTGGGCGCCGGTGATGGACGTGGAGTTCGAGTACATCAACTCCGAGATCAACCCGCACTTCGCCAACATCGTCACGCCACGCGAGTACGTGGTGGTCAGCCGCTTCCATGTCGAGCTGGAGGGCGGCGGCGGCGAGATCCACGTCACCCTGCCCTACTCCATGCTCGAGCCGATCCGCGAGCTGCTGGACGCCGGCATCCAGAGCGACCGCATCGACCGCGACGAGGGCTGGAACACCACCCTGCGCGAACAGCTCATGCTCGCCGAAGTGGACGTATCCAGCGTGCTTGCGCAAAAGCGCATCGACCTGCGCCAGCTCACCAGCCTCAAGGTTGGCGACATCCTGCCCATCGAACTCCCGCCGCATATCCCGGTGTGCGTGGAGGACATCCCGGTATTCACCGGGCAGTTCGGCCTGACCAACGGCCGCAACGCGGTGAAGATCGTGCAGACCCACCCGCCCGGCACCGCCACGTCGCGCGCCCCGATTCCCGAGGAACCGCCCGCATGAACACCACACCAGAAACCGAAGTCAGCCCGGCGCAGTTCGACGCACTGCAATCGGATGCGGACGCCGAACTGCGCGACCTGAACCTGGATGTCATCCTCGACGTACCGGTGACCCTGTCGCTGGAGGTCGGGCGCACCCGCATGCCGATCCGCAACCTGCTGCAGCTCAACCAGGGGTCGGTGATCGAGCTGGAGCGCGGGGCCGGCGAGCCGCTGGACGTCTACGTCAACGGCACCCTGATCGCGCATGGCGAGGTGGTGGTGATCAACGACCGCTTCGGCGTGCGCCTGACCGACGTGGTCAGCCCCAGCGAGCGGATCCGGAGACTGCGTTGATCACGTTGCTGGCCACTGCCGCTCCGGCCGCCGGGGCACTCGCGCGCCCCGTGGCGCAGGCCGGCGCGCAAGCCGGCGCGCATGCGCCCGCCACGCCCGGCCTGTTCGGCGCGTTCATGGCGCTGGTGCTGGTGCTGGGGCTGATCCTGGGCCTGGCCTGGCTGTTGCGGCGCCTGCCCGGCGGGTTCCGCCCGGCCGAAGGCCTGCGCGTGGTCGGCAGCCTGGCGCTGGGCGCCAAGGAGCGGGTGATGGTGGTGGAGGTCGGCGGGCGCCAGTTGCTGCTGGGCGTGACCCCGGCCGGCATCTCCCTGCTGCACGACCTGCCCGAGCCGCTGCCGCCGGTCGAGCCGCCGCGCCTGCCCAACCTCAAGAACCTGCCCAATTTCGCCCAGCTGCTGTCGCAGCGGCTGCGCAAGGATTCCTGACCATGCCGTGCCGCGCCCCCTTCCGCCTGCCGCAATTGCTGGTCCTGCTGGCGCTGGTCCTGCTGCCGATGCTGGCCGTGGCCGCGCCGGCCGCCGCACCGCAGCTGCCGGCATTGCCTGACGTCACCGTCGGCCGCATCGGCGATGCGCCGGTGAGCGTGCCGCTGCAGACCCTGCTGCTGATGACGGCCATCACCCTGTTGCCGTCGCTGCTGCTGGTGATGACCGCGTTCACCCGGATCATCATCGTGCTGGCCCTGCTGCGCCAGGCGCTGGGCACCGGCCAGACCCCCTCCAGCCAGATCCTGGTGGGCCTGGCCCTGTTCCTGACCGCGCTGATCATGCTGCCGGTATGGCAGAAGGCCTGGGAGGCCGGCTTTGCGCCCTACCTCAACGGCGACCTGGATTTCCGCAGCGCCTGGGACCTTGGCACCGCGCCGCTGCGCGGCTTCATGCTGGCCCAGGTACGCGAGACCGACCTGATGACCTTCGCTGGCCTGGCCGGCCATGGCACCTACAGCGGCCCGGACGCGGTGCCGTTCCCGGTGCTGGTGGCCTCGTTCGTCACCTCCGAGCTGAAGACCGCGTTCGAGATCGGATTCCTGATCTTCATCCCGTTCGTGATCATCGACATCGTGGTGGCCTCGGTGCTGATGTCGATGGGCATGATGATGCTCTCGCCCATGCTGGTGTCGGCCCCGTTCAAGATCCTGCTGTTCGTGCTGGTGGACGGCTGGGTGCTGACCGTGGGCACGCTGGCGGCCAGCTTCAACGTTGCCTAGCGGCACCCACCCAGGCGGCCCTGCCATGTCTCCCGAACTTGCCCTCACCGAACTGCGCAACGGACTCCAGGTCGCCCTGTGGGTTGGTGGCCCGCTTCTGTTGACCGTGCTGGTGGTCGGCGTGGTGGTCGGCATCGTCCAGGCCGCCACCCAGCTCAACGAGCCCACCATCGCCTTCGTCGCCAAGGCCGCGGCATTGACCCTGGCCCTGTTCGCGGGCGGCAGCCTGCTGCTGGCCTACATGGTCGATTACACCCTTGCGCTGTTCCAGCGCATTCCCCACCTGATCGGCTGAGCCGGGGCAGCGGCGTGGATCCGGCCACCGCCATGGTGATCGACGGCCAGCAGGCCTTCGGCATGATCGGCGCGATCATGTGGGCCATGCTGCGCACCGGCGCGATGCTGATGGCGATGCCGCTGATCGGCACCCGCGCCCTGCCCATGCGGATCCGGGTCCTGATGGCCGGCACGCTTGCGATGGCGATCGCCCCGCTGCTGCCCCCGCCGCCGGCCGGTTCGGGCATCGACGCGGCCACCGTGCTGGGCGTGGCGCGTGAACTGGCTCTGGGCGTGGCGATGGGGTTCGGCCTGCGCCTGATCTTCGAAGCCGGCGCGCTGGCTGGCGAGCTGGTCTCGCTGGGCATGGGCCTGGCCTTCGCACAGATGACCGATCCGCTGCGCGGCACCAGTTCGGGCGTCGTGGCGCAGTGGTTCTACATCGCCTTCGGCCTGCTGTTCTTCGCCTCCGATGGCCATCTGGCGATGATTTCGCTGCTGGTGCACAGCTACCAGGCACTGCCGGTCGCGGCGGCCTGGCCGGACCCGACGGCCATGCTCGGGGTGGTCCCGGAACTGTTCAGCATGGTCCTGCGTGGCGGGGTCACCCTGGCCCTGCCGGTGATGGTGGCGATGCTGGCCACCAACCTGGCCTTTGGCGTGCTGGCGCGCGCCGCACCGGCGCTCAATCCCATCCAGTTGGGCCTGCCGGTGGCATTGCTGCTGGGCCTGTTCCTGCTGGCCAACCTGGCCACCGAGGTGGCCACGCCGATCCTGAACCTGTTCCAGGTCGCGTTCGGCGCCGCCACACGGGTATTTGCCCCGTAGCGCAGCCCGGCCCAGGTCAAGCGCCCCGCGCGATGGCCGATATGCTGTAACGGCTGCGTGTGTCCATCGCTATCGCTCGCACATGCCATCCGGGCCGGCCCGCCCGCATCGCCTGCGCGCCAGGGTTGGCGCTTTCCATTTTCCCGCGGGGAACACATAGTGGCGGACGCGAACAGTCCAGATGACGCAACAGGGGGCGTCATGCACACATGGACCCGGAGCGACACCCGGACCGCGGTCCTGATCGCGTTGGCGTGCTTTGCCCTGCCGCTGTGGCCGATCAGCTATTGGCCCTCCTTCAAGGAAGGCGGCGGCGCCGCGCCGCTGGCCAACCTGCACTGGGGCGTGATCCTGGCGGTGGCGATGCTGTTGCCGCAGCGCGCCCATTTCCGCATCGGCTACCTGGCGCTGTGCGCGGCGATCTGCGTGCAGACGCTGCTCAAGATGCCGCTGCAGGACGCGGCCATCTACATCCTGCGCCTGGCCCCGCTGTACCTGGCCATGTATGGCTGGACGCTGCTGTGCGCTCGCTGGCTGGGGTGGCCGCGACCACCACGGCAGGCGCGCGTCCGCCAGCGCGACATCGTGCCCTTCGGCGCCGTGGCCTTCGCCCTGTATCCGCTGGGCTGGGCGCTGGCGCAAATGACGGTCAGCCTGGTCCTGGACGGATGGAAGCCGGAACTGCTGGACCAGGCGATGCGGGTGGGCTTCTCGCGCTTCTTCGGCGTGTTGTGCGGGGCCCTGCCGATCATGCTGTACGTCACCGGGCGCCACGAGCCGGCGCCGTTGCCCAGCCGCATGCCGCGCTGGGAGTTCTGGCTGTTGAGCGCCTACTTCGTGCTGATGGTGACGATGCTGTGGGCGATGTCGGCCCAGGCGCCGCATCCGCTGGCCGGGCTGATCGAGCAGCGCTTCATGCTCGCCGCGCTGATGATCTGGGCGGTACTGCGCCTGCCGTGGCGCTGGTCCACGCCGCTGATCGCGGCGGTGACCCTGCTGCTGGTGTACCTGGTGGGCGTCGGCACCCGCACGGGGATACGCGCCGATGCGCTGCACCTGATCCAGATCGGCCTGGAAATGAGCATGCTGCAGCAGCTCATGGCGCTGATCCTGGTGATCTCCCGCGACAACCGCCGCTCGGTCCTGCGGCTGGCCGAGGAAAGCCGCCTCGACAGCCTCAGCGGGGTGCCCAACATCAACGCGCTGCGGCACGACCTGGTGGCGCGCGACGCCCCTCCGGCGGAGATCGCCTGCCTGAGCATCGAGCACCTGGACAACCTCATGGCCGGCTTCGGCCTGCCGGCGCAGGAAGCGTTGACCGCCGCGGTGCACGCGCACCTGCGTCCCGACGTGCAGGCCTACACCCTGGGCATGGGCCGCTTCGTGCTGGTGCCGCAGGCCGACAAGCTGTCATGGCAATCGCTGCTGGACCGGATCGAACAGTTCGAATTCCGCTATGCCGATGCGCGGGTGCGGATCGAGCCCTATCTGGGCGTGTGCGCACTGCGCGACCGTGGCCCGGAGGCGATGGAGCTGGCCCTGCATGCGGCCTACGGGGCGATGAAGGATGCCAGCCAGCGCGGTGAAACCGCCCCGGTCTTCGCCCATGGCCGCACCGATCCGGCCCTGCTGCGTGCGGTGCTGGAGACCCACTCGCTGGCGCTGTCGCTGCTGCGCCGGCGCCAGGTCGAGCTGCACGTGCAGCCGATCCACCGGATCGACGGCAGCGGCCGGCCGATGGGAGAAATCCTGTGCCGCCTGCGCATGGACGACGGCCGCCTGCTGATGCCGCGCGACTACATGGAAGAGCTGGAGGCCAGCCGCGGCGTGGTCGAGCTTGACCGGGCGGTGGTGGAAACCCTGCTGGCCTGGCTGCGCGAGCACGGCGAACGCTTGCCGTTCCAGCGCCTGGCGGTGAACCTCACCGGCCGCAGCCTGGTGTCCGAGCAGTTCCGCAACTGGCTGCTGTACCAGCTGGACAACTTCCCGGGCATCGCCGGGCGGCTGTGTTTCGAGATCACCGAGCGCGCCATCGCCGGCGGCCTGGGCCAGGTGCGCCCCCTGCTGGACGGGCTGAGCCAGCGCGGCTGCCTGATCGCGCTGGACGACTTCGGCACCGGCATGCAGAGCTTCGAGCGGCTGCAGCAACTGCCGATCCATGTGGTCAAGATCGACGGGGCCTTCATCCGCAACGTGGCTGCAAACCCGCGCGACCGCGACCTGGTCCGGGCCATGGTCACCATCGCCCGCGCCTACCAGGCCGAAACCGTGGCCGAGTACGTGGAAAATGCACAGATCCTGGCCGCGCTGCACGAATTGCAGGTGGACTGGGTCCAGGGCTACCACCTCGGCCGCCCGCGTCCGCTCCATGCGCTGGACCCGGACGACCCGGACCTGGTCCATCCCCGCCGGTAGCGCACGCCGCCGCCGGCCCTTGCCGGCGTGAGCACTTTCCCGACCCCGGCACCCACCGCCAGGTGTGGAACGGCGCTTGCTTGGTCCCCTGCACCCCCGGGCGCAGGAGCCTGCCATGGCCGAGAACGAAGACGGCCAGGACAAAACCGAACAACCGACCGCCAAACGCCTGAACAAGGCGCGTGAGGACGGCAATATCGCCCGTTCGCGGGAACTGGCCACCGCCTCGGTGTTCGGCGCAGGGGTGATCGCACTGATGACCCTGGGGCCGCTGCTGGGCCGTGGCGCCCTGGGCTGGATGCGTGGCGCGCTCAGTCCCGAGCCGATGCTGCTGCAGGCGCCCGAGCGGCTGTTCGGGCACATGGGCCTGCTGTTGCTGAAACTGATGCTGGTGATGGTGCCGGTGCTGGGCATCTGCGTGCTGGCCGCGTTCATCGCGCCGCTGGCCATGGGCGGGTTGAACGTTGCCAGCAAGTCGCTGGTGCCCGACCTCAAGCGGCTCAACCCGATCTCCGGCCTCAAGCGCACCTACGGGCCCGAAGGCCTGGCCGAGCTGACCAAGTCGTTGCTGCGCGTGGCCTTCCTGGGCACCGCCACCGGCCTGACCCTGGTCCACGGCATGGACGTACTGCAGGCCATGCCCAACCAGAGCCTGGAACAGGCGGCCCAGACCGGGCTGTACTTCGCCAGCCGCCTGCTGCTGGCCGGCGCCGTGGCGCTGATGCTGCTGGCGGCCATCGATGCGCCGTACCAGAAGTGGAACTGGAAGCGGAAGTTGAAGATGACCCGCCAGGAACTGCGCGATGAGATGAAGGAGTCGGAAGGCAACCCGCAGGTCAAGGGCAAGATCCGGCAGTTGCAGATGCAGATGTCGCAGCGGCGGATGATGGAGGCGGTGCCGACCGCCGACGTGATCCTGGTCAACCCCACCCACTACGCGGTGGCACTGAAATACGACGGCGACAGCATGCGCGCGCCCAGGCTGGTGGCCAAGGGCGCGGATGAAATGGCCTTCCGCATCAGGGAATTGGGCGAGCTGCACCGGATCGCGGTGGTGTCGGCGCCGCCTTTGGCACGGGCCTTGTATCGGGAGGGGGAACTCGACAAGGAAATCCCCGTGAGACTGTACGCGGCCGTCGCCCAGGTCCTGTCCTACGTCTACCAGCTGCGCGCCTGGCGTCGCGGTACCGCCCCGGCCGCGCCGCAGCTGGGCCGGGTGGACGTGGACGAGTTTGCCGACGGCCGCGGTGACGCCCGATGAGCGCGGTGGCGGCCACCCCGATGTCGCGGCGCCTGGTCGAGATGGCGCGCAACGGCCTTGGCGCGCCGCTGGTGGTGATGGCGCTGCTGGCAATGATCGTGGTGCCGCTGGCGCCGCCGGTGCTGGATGCGCTGTTCAGCTTCAACATCGCCATCTCGCTGGTGGTGCTGCTGGCGGTGGTGTACGTCAAGCGGCCGCTGGACTTCACCGTGTTCCCGATCATCCTGCTGACCACCACGATGCTGCGCCTGGCGCTGAACGTGGCCTCCACCCGGGTGATCCTGCTCAACGGCCAGGATGGCCATGAGGCGGCCGGCAAGGTCATTGCCGCGTTCGGCGAGTTCGTGGTCGGCGGCAACTACGCGGTCGGCATCGTGGTGTTCGCCATCCTCACCATCATCAACTTCGTGGTCATCACCAAGGGTGCCGGACGCATCTCCGAGGTGACCGCGCGCTTCATCCTCGATGCCATGCCCGGCAAGCAGATGGCGATCGACGCCGACCTCAACGCCGGCCTGCTCACCCGCGAGGAGGCCAAGGCCCGGCGCGAGGAAGTTCGCGACGAGGGCGACTTCTACGGCGCGATGGACGGTGCCAGCAAGTTCATCCGCGGCGATGCCATCGCCGGCATCCTGATCATGCTCATCAACCTCGTCGGCGGCCTGGCCGTGGGCGTGCTCCAGCACGGCATGCCCGTGGCCGACGCGGCCGCCACCTACACCCTGCTGTCCATCGGCGATGGCCTGGTGGCGCAGTTGCCTGCGCTGCTGGTCTCCACCGCCGTGGCGATGCTGGTCACCCGGGCCTCGCGCGCCCAGGACATGGGCGAAGCGATGGTTGGCCAGGCCTTCGGCCAGCACAAGGCGCTGGCCGTGGCCGGCGGCATCCTGGTCGGGGTCGGGCTGGTCCCGGGCATGCCCAACGTCGCCTTTTTGACGCTGGGCGTCTTGCTCTGCTTCGCTGCCTGGAAACTGTGGCGGCGTGGCCCGCAGCCGCAGCCCGAGGACAGCGCCACCGTGGCCAGCCTGGCCGAGCCGGGCCAGCCCGGCGCCGAACTGGACTGGGACGAGCTGCGCCCGATCGACCCGCTGGGCCTGGAAGTGGGCTACCGGCTGATTCCGCTGGTGGACAAGGCCCAGGGCGGCGAACTGATGGCCCGGATCAAGGCGGTGCGCCGCAAGCTGACCCACGAGATCGGATTCCTGGTGCCGGCCGTGCACATCCGCGACAACCTGGAGCTGCCGGCCACCCACTACCGGGTGCTGGTGCACGGCGTGCCGGTGGCGACCGCCGAGGTCCACCCGGACCGCGAGCTGGCGCTGGACCCGGGCGGCGCGCTGGGTTCGATCGAAGGCATCAAGGGCAAGGACCCAGCGTTCGGCCTGGATGCCATCTGGATCCAGCCCCACCAGCGCGCCCAGGCCGAGTCGCTGGGCTACACCGTGGTCGACCCGGCCACGGTCATGGCGACCCACCTGTCGCACCTGGTCCGCGAGCATTCGCCGGAACTGCTCGGCCATGAGGAGGCGCAGCAACTGCTGGCCAACCTGGCCAAGAGCGCGCCGCGGCTGGTCGAGGACCTCACCCCCAAGACCCTGGCACTGCCGGTGGTGGTGCGGGTGCTGCAGAACCTGCTGATCGAACGCATCCCGGTGCGCCAGCTGCGCAAGATCGTCGAGACCCTGGTCGAGCACGGCGCGCACAGCCAGGACCCGGCGGTGCTCACTGCCGCGGTGCGCACCGCGCTGGGCCGCTTCATCGTCCAGGAGATCGCCGGCAACGCGGCCGAACTGCCGGTGTTCACCCTGGCCGCGCCACTGGAACGGGTCTTGCAAGACTCTGCCCAAGGCAATGGCGCCGCACTGGAACCGGGCCTGGCCGAGCGCCTGCAGCAGAGCCTGGCCGATTGCGCCGGCCGCCAGGAGGCACGCGGCGAGCCGGCGGTGGTGCTGGTACCGGCCACGGTCCGCTCCTCGCTGGCCCGGCTGGTCCGCCACAGCGTCCCCGCACTGTCGGTGCTGGCCTACACCGAGGTACCCGAAGACAAGCGGCTGAAGTTGATCGGCACCATCAGTTGAACAGCGGGATTCATGGTCCGGACACGCGGATCGCGGCACGCGGAAAGGAGGTTGTGATGAACAAGACACCGGAACAGCAACGGGCGATGGCCGGAGCAATCCACCCTGCCCGTGCGCAGCCCCGCAGCGCCCAATCCCCTTCCCTCATTCCCGGTTGTGAATCATGAAGATCAAACGTTTCGTCGCCCCCGACATGCGCACTGCGCTGCGGATGGTCCGTGCCGAGCACGGCCCGGATGCGGTGATCCTGTCCAACCGCCGCACCGAGGAAGGCGTGGAGATCGTGGCGGCCAGCAACTACGACGAGAACGCGGTGCAGCGCGCCCTGGTCGAGGCCCAGCGCAGCGCCGAGGCCGAGGCCGAAGCCCGTGCCGCCGAAGCCCGCACGGCCGCAGCCCAGGTCGCAGCCCAGGCTGCCCCGCGCCGTCCCAACCCGTTCCTGGACAACCTGCCGCCGGCACCCGAGCCCAGGGCCGCCGCACCGGCGCCCGCCGATGCCGCGGTGCAGGCAACCCCGGATTTCTCGGCGGCGATGGCCGCAGCGCTGGCCACCCCCACCGCGCGTGCCGCCGCGGAAGGCAACGGCGCAGCCCTTCCCATGCCGGCCACCACGGCCACGCCCGAAGCTGCCGCGTCGATCCCTGCCGATACCGCCGGCACGGTCCCGGCCTTGGCCGCGGTTCCTGCGCCAGCACCGGCCAACGACGCGCAACTGATCGCCATGCGCGAGGAACTGGCGCAGATGCGGCAGATGATCGAGCGCGAGATGCACCGCCTCACCGACGAGCGCCTGCGTGGCTCGCCGGTACGGCTGCAGGCCATGCAGCTGATGGAGGACTACGGCTTCGACGCCGGCATCACCCGCGACATCGTCCTGCAACTGCCGCCCGACACCCCCGAGCCCAAGGGCCGCGGGCTGATGCTGGGGCTGATCTCCAAGCGCCTGCCGGTATGCCCGGCCGATCCCCTGGAACTGGGTGGCGTGATCGCCCTGGTCGGCCCGACCGGCGCCGGCAAGACCACCACCATCGCCAAGCTGGCCGCCCGCTTCGTGGCCCAGCACGGCCCGCGCGACATCGCCCTGGTCACCACCGATACCGCCCGCATTGGCGGCCGCGAGCAGTTGCACGGCTACGGCCGCCAGCTCGGCATCGCGGTACACGAGGCCGACAGCGACGCGGCCCTGATCCAACTGCTGCAGAAGCTGGACGACTATCGCCTGGTCCTGGTGGACACCGCCGGCCTGGGCCAGCGCGACCGCGCCCTGGCCAGCCAGCTCACCTGGCTGCGCGCCGCGCGCAACGTCAGTACCCTGCTGGTGCTGCCGGCCAACTCCCACTACGCCGACCTGGACGAGGTGGTGCGCCGGTTCGGCGCGGCCCGCCCGCAGGGCGTGATCCTGAGCAAACTGGACGAAACCGGCCGCCTGGGCAGCGCCCTGTCGGTGGTGGTGGACCACCAGTTGCCGCTGACCTGGGTCACCGACGGCCAGCGGGTGCCCGAGGACCTGCACCGCGCCAATGCGGCCAGCCTGGTCCTCCACCTTGAAGATTTGCGCCGCGCTGCCGATAAGCCGAATACCCCGGAGCACGACCATGCCGTCGCCTGAGCCGCGTCCACTGAACACCATGCCAGCCGCAAACGCACCGCTTGCCAGCCCCGCACCGCTCACCCCGGTCCGCAGCATCGCCGTCACCGGCGGCAAGGGCGGCGTGGGCAAGACCAACCTGTCGGTCAACCTGGCCGCGTCTCTGGCGCTGCTGGGCAAGCGCACCCTGCTGCTGGATGCCGACCTGGGCCTGGCCAACGTCGACGTGCTGCTGGGCCTGTCGCCGCAGAACACCCTGGCCGACCTGGTCTCGGGCCGCTGCGAGCTTGACGACATCATCCTGGAAGGCCCCGCCGGCATGCTGGTGGTGCCCGCCGCCTCGGGCCGCCGGCACATGGCCGAGCTGCAGCCGGCCCAGCACGTGGGCCTGGTCAACGTGTTCAACGACCTGCAACGGCAACTGGACGTGCTGGTGGTGGACACCGCCGCCGGCATCACCGACAGCGTGCTCACCTTCTGCCAGGCCGCACAGGACGCCATCGTGGTGGTCTGCGACGAGCCGGCCTCGATCACCGACGCCTACGCCCTGATCAAGGTGCTGGCGCGCGAACGCGGCGTGGACCGGATGCAGGTGGTGGCCAACATGGTCCGCAACCCGGCCGAGGGCCGCGCCCTGTACGACAAGCTCGCGCGCGTGTGCGAACGCTTCCTCGGCGATGTCTCGCTCAATTTCCTGGGCGCGGTGCCGCACTGCGACTGGCTGCGCATGGCCGTGCAGCGCCAGCAGGCGGTCGCCACCGCGTATCCGGCCAGTGCCTCGGCCCGCGCCATCGCCGAGATCGCCCGCCGCGCCGCCCGCTGGGAGCCGCCGGTGGCCGCGCGCGGCAACATCGAGTTCTTCATGGACCGGATGATCCGGCAGGGGGCAGTGGCATGAACCTGGCCGCCGCCGAATACCGGGCCGTGCAGCGCGCCAGCGCCAACGACACCGTCGTGCGGCACTCGGACCTGGTGCGCCGCATCGCCCATCACCTGGCCGCGCGCCTGCCGGCCAGCGTGGAAATCGACGACCTGATCCAGTCCGGCATGATCGGCCTGATCGAAGCCTCGCGCAGCTACGACCCCGAGCAGGGCGCCTCGTTCGAGACCTACGCCTCCATCCGCATCCGCGGCTCGATGATCGACGACATCCGCCGCGGCGACTGGGTGCCGCGTTCGGTGCACCGCCGCGCCCGCGACGCCGCCGCGGCCGTGCGCGAGATCGAGCAGGCCACCGGCCGCGCCGCAACGCCGCAGGAGGTCGCCACGCGCCTGGACATCCCCCTGCCTGATTACCTGCGCCTGCTGGAGGACGCCTCGCGCGGCCAGGTGCTGAGCCTGGACTCGCATGTGGAGGACCACGGCGACGTGCAGTCCCATGGCGGCGGCCCCACCCCGCAACAGGCGCTCGAGCGCAGCGACTTCGGCCGCGAGCTTGCCGGTGCCATTGGCCAGCTGCCCGAGCGCGAACAACTGGTGCTGTCGCTGTACTACGAGCAGGAACTGAACCTCAAGGAGATCGGCGCCGTCCTCGGCGTGAGCGAGTCGCGGGTGTGCCAGATCCATGGCCAGGCCGTGCTGCGCCTGCGCGGGCGCCTGTCCCAGTACGAATCGCGCGACGCCGGGCTGGAAGATGACTGACCGGCCAGCGCAGGCATACTGGAGCCATCGCGCCAACGCCGAACAACGGAGCACGAAGTGAACAAGAACATGCGCATCCTGATCGTGGACGACTTCTCGACGATGCGCCGCATCGTCAAGAACCTGCTCAACGATCTGGGCTACACCAACACCGCCGAGGCCGATGACGGCCATACCGGGCTGGCAGCGCTGCGCACGGCACCGTTCGATTTCGTGATCACGGACTGGAACATGCCCGGCATGACCGGCATCGAACTGCTGCGCGCCATCCGCAGCGACGACAAGCTCAAGACCCTGCCGGTGCTGATGGTCACCGCCGAGGCCAAGCGCGAGCAGATCATCGAGGCCGCCCAGGCCGGCGTGAACGGCTACATCATCAAGCCGTTCACCGCCCAGACCCTGGAAGAGAAACTCGGCAAGATCTTCGAGCGCCTGGCGGCCACCGCATGAGTGCCGCCGTCAGTCCCGAGCGCAGCGCGCTGATCCGGCGCCTGCACCATGCGCTGGGCGCGCTGGAGCGCGGCGACGAAAGCGCCCTGCGCGCCGAGATCGACGCCCTGGCCGCCGCCCGCACCCGCCCGCTGGTGCAGGGCCTGGGCCGGCTGGCGCGCGAACTGAGCCAGGCCCTTGGCGACCTGCCTCAGCTGCCGGACGAGGCGCGCCGCGGCATTGACCTGGACGATGCCTGCGCCCGCCTGGACCACGTGGTGGCGATGACCGAACAGGCCACCCACCGCACCCTGGACCTGGCCGACGAATGCCGCACCCTGGTCGAAGGCCTGCGCAGCGAGGGCGTATCCCAGGGCCAGGACCAGGTCCTGGACCGGATCCGCAGCAACCTCACCGAGATCGGCCTGACCCAGAGCTACCAGGACCTCACCGGCCAGATCATCCGCCGCGTGGCCGGCATCGTGCGTCGCGTGCACGAAGGCTTCGGCGCACTGGGCCTGCCGCCCAAGGACGAACAACAAGGCCCTGCCCTGGCCGGCCCGGCAGTGGGCGGCCTGGACCGCCACGCCGTGTCGCAGAACGACGCCGACGCCCTGCTCTCGGACCTGGGGCTGTAGCACCATGAGCGGGGTGACGCCGGACATCGCTGCCGACTTCATCATCGAGGCCCAGGAAATCCTGGACCGCCTCGGCGAGCAGCTGGTGACGCTGGAGCAGGCACCCGACGACCTGGAGCAGCTCAACGCGGTGTTCCGCGGCTTCCACACCCTCAAGGGCGGCGCCGGCTTCCTGGCCATCCAGGCCATGGTGGAGCTGTGCCACGCCGCCGAGGAAACCCTGGGCGCAGCCCGCGCCGGCGAAGCGCAGCTGGACCCGCTGCACTTCGATGCCGCGCAGCGCTCGCTGGACTGGCTGCAGGCAATGCTCGATGCCGTGGCCGGCGGGGTCGAACCCGAACATGCACCGCCGGAGCTGATCGCGCAGTTCAGCCTGGACGCGGCCGCCGAATGCATTCCCGGCGCACCGGCCATCACCGCATCCGCATCGGACACCATCGACGAGGACGAGTTCGAAGCCCTGCTCGACCAGTTGCACGGCAGCGCCATGCCCGGTGCCGCGCCGGCCGCCGCCGCGCCCGCACCGGCGAAGGCGAAGGCGAAGGCGCCCGACCTGATCGACGACGACGAATTCGAGGCCCTGCTCGACCAGTTGCATGGCGCCGCCGCGCCCGGTGCCCAGCCATTGCCGGCGGCGCCGGCCAAGGCCGCGGCCCCGCCGCGCGCGGCCGCACCGCCGCGCACCCCGTCACGCGCCGCGACACCGGCCCGGCCAGGCGGCAGCGAGGCCGAACACACCGTGCGCGTGGACACCCGGCGCCTGGACGCCATCGTCAACCTGATCGGCGAGATGGTGCTGGCCCGCAACCGGCTCAAGACCCTGCGCACGCGGCTCAAGGACGAGGAACTGGACCGCGCCGTCAGCAACCTGGACGTGGCCACCGCGCGCCTGCAGTCGGCGGTGATGCGCACCCGCATGCAGCCGGTGGGCAAGGTGTTCTCGCGCTTCCCCAAGGTCGCCCGCGACGTGGCCCGCTCGCTCAACAAGGAAGTGGAGCTGGAGATGGTCGGCGCCGAGACCGAGCTGGACCGCAACCTGGTCGAAGCCCTGGCCGACCCGCTGGTGCACCTGGTGCGCAACGGCATCGACCACGGCATCGAACCGCCGGAGGTGCGCGAAGCCGCCGGCAAGCCGCGCGCCGGCCGCCTGCGCCTGGCCGCGCAGCAGGAAGGCGACTACGTCGGCATCGAAGTGCAGGACGACGGCGCCGGCATCGATGCCGAGCGCCTGCGCGCCAAGGCCCGCGAGAAGGGCCTGCTGGACCCCGAAGCCGCCGCCCGCCTCGGCGTGGAGGAGTGCCTGCACCTGGTATTCCTGCCAGGGTTTTCCACCAAGGCGGAGGTCACCGACATCTCCGGCCGCGGCGTGGGCATGGACGTGGTGCAGTCGCGCATCCGCGAGCTGGGCGGGCAGATCCAGATCCAGTCCGAACTGGGCCGCGGCACCCGCTTCCTGATCCGTGTGCCGCTGACCCTGGCAATCCTGCCCACCCTGCTGGTGCAGGCCGGCGAGGCCGTGTACGCGCTGCCGCTGGCGCGCGTGCTGGAGGTGCTGCACGCCGCGCCCGCGTCGCTGGGCTGGTTCGATGGCCGCCCGGTGCTGGACCGCCAGTCCCACACCCTGCCCCTGCTGGACCTGCGCCGCTGGCTCGACCTTGCACCCGTGGAAAACAACCTGCTGACCGTGGTGGTGCTGCAGATGGGCGACTCGCGCTTCGGCCTGATCGTGGACCAGGTGCGCGGCCGCGAGGAAGTGGTGATCAAGCCGTTGCCCCGCGCCCTGCGCGGCCTGCCCGGTTATGCCGGCGCCACCCTCATCGGCGATGGCCGGCTGGCACTGATCCTGGACGTGGACGGGCTGCGCGCATCAGGCTGACCCGCGTCACGTTCCCCGCACTGCACCGGCGCAGTTGCCACCCGGTTAACACTGCGATGGCGAGGATGGGGCGTTCTCGTTAAGGAGCGCACCGCATGCCGGCCAACGCACCCCCGACGACTTCCATGCACACGCCCCACTCTTCTTCTCCACCCGGCAACGGCGCCACCGCCGCGCACCAGGGCCAGCGCGAAGGCAGCCCGGCGCCCGACCCGATCGTCATCGCCGACTGGAAAGCGCGCCTGGAAGCAACGCCCGAGGCGATCCGCGCGCTGCTGGACGCCGCCGTGGCCGAAGCCGGCCCAGCCCTGGCCGACCACTTCTACGATCGCCTGCTGGCCGATGCGCGGGCCGCACGGTTCCTCACCATCGAGCAGGTCCAGCAACGGCTCAAGCCATCGCTGCAACGCTGGCTGGCCGACCTGCTGTCGGCACGGGTAGGCGACATCGACGCGCTGTGGGCCACGCAGGAGCATGTCGGCCACGTCCACGCACGCATCGGCATCCCGGTGGACCTGGTCGGTCGCGGCGCGCGCGTGGTCAAGCAGGAGCTGTACGCGCGCCTGCGCGCACTGGCGCCGGATGCGGACACCGCACTGGAGGCCACCGTCACCGCCGGCGCGCTGCTGGACATCGCCCTGGAAAGCATGACCAGCGCGTATGCACGCTCGCGCGAGATTGCCGGCCAGATCGACGGCTCGTTCCGGCTGTTCTCGCTGATCCAGAACGTCAGCACCGAGCGCGAACGCCAGCGCGCCCTGCTGCTGGGCTGGGAGAACGCCCTGCTCTACACGCTGACCGGCGAGCAGGCAGGCGATCCGCAGGGCCTGCTGCTGTCACGCTCCGAATTCGGCCTGTGGTTCCTGCACAAGGGCCTGGCCAGCTTTGGCGACAGCGCCGAGACCCGCGAGGTGACCGCGCTGACCACGCGCATCGACCAGCTTCTGCTCGAACGGCTGCCACACGCCAACGACATCGCAGCGCGGCGCCTGCTGCTGGACGAGGTGCGCGAACTTGCCGGCCAGATCCGCAGCCTGGTGCTGGTGATGTTCGATGGCATCGGCGACCTGGAATCGGGCCGCGACGCACTGACCCGCCTGCTCAACCGCCGCTTCCTGCCCACCATCCTGCGCCGCGAGATCGCATTGCAGGCCAACACCGGGCGCCAGTTCGCGCTGCTGATGCTGGACCTGGACCATTTCAAGGACATCAACGACACCCACGGCCATGAAGCCGGCGATCGCGCCCTGCAGCACGTGGCGGCCCTGCTGGTGGACAACACCCGCGGCAGCGACTACCTGTTCCGCTTTGGCGGCGAGGAGTTCGTGGTGGTGCTCGGCTCGGTAGGCCGCTCCGAATCGCTGGTCATCGCCGAAGCCCTGCGCCGGGCCATTGCCACCTCCCCGCTGAAACTGGGCGAAGGCCACGAGGTGCCGCTGACCGCCTCGATCGGCGTCGCATTGCAGGATGGCCACCCCGACTACGAGCGCCTGCTGGCCCGCGCCGACGCGGCGATGTATCACGCCAAGCGCACCGGCCGTGACCGGGTAGTCGAGGCCAGCGACGGCCTGCCGGTGCCGCCGGGAGCCATGCTGCTGGGCGGCTGAGCCCGGGCCTGCCGCGCCGTCCTATTCGAACCCGAAGCGCAGGTTGGGCGAGGACACCACCCGCTCGCCCACCGCCTCGCCCTGCAGAAAGCGCAGTGCCGCATCAATCACCGCCGGGTCGGAGGCGACGCGATGGTGGCCAAGTCCGCTGGTAGTCAGCAGGCGCGCATCAGGCCACAGCCGCGCATAGCGCTCGCCCTCTTCCCACGGCACGTCGTGGTCGCCGATGTCGTGCACCACCAGCGCCGGGATGCCCATCGCCGGGGCGTGCAGGTGCGCGGCGAAACTGTCCACCTGCACGCCGGCCTGGCGCTCGAAGCCTTCCAGCATCCTGCCCACCAGGGTCGGCGCCAGCCCCACGGCCTGGCCGAAGCGCGCACCAGCCGCGCGCAGGTCAGCCACCGGAGCCAGCAGCACCGTCCGGCTGGTACGCACACCCGAGGCCAGCGCCAGTAATGTCGATGCACCGCCCATGGAATGGGCGACCACGGCGGCAGGCGGGCCATAGCGCCGCACCACCGCCGCCAGCGCCGCGGCAAAGGCCGGCAGCAACGGCCGTCCGCCGGTGTTGCGCCCGTGCGCAGGCTGGTCGAACGCGACCACCGCATAGCCTGCCGCACGCAACGGTTCCACCCACGGACGGAAGCGCAGCCCGTAGCTGGACCAGCCATGCGCCAGCACCACGCAGGGCTGGCACGCAGGTTCGCCCCAGGCATAGGTGGTGATGCCCTCACCCTCGCTGATCACCTGGCCGACCGCCGCATCGCTGCAGCGGTCCGCAAGCGCACGGCTGCGCGAGGTGGGCAGCGGCGTGCCGAACAGCCGCGAAGCATGACGCACGGTCGCGCCCGGCATCACCCAACTGCCCATGGAAAAGCCCCAGCGCAGCAGGCGCGGCGCACCAACTGACCGAACGATCGTGCTTTTTTGTGGCGAAGCGTGAGGGACAGCCGAGGACATGGCAGGTTCTCCAAGGTCAGGAATCAGGCGTGTGCGGTGACCGCGTGGCGCGAGAACAATTCGGCAACGGCGCGGCGCGCCAGCGCGGTCGCATCGGCCGCGCGGTACAGGCGGGCGTGGTGCAGGCCATCCATCAGCGCCTGCAACTGGAACGCCACCAGCGGCGGTTCGGTATCGGCCGCCAGGTGCCCCTCCCCGACTGCCATCGCAGTGGCATGCTCCAGTGCCTGGTGCCAGCGCCCGGCCAGCGATGCAACGTGTTCGCGCATGGGCCCGGGGCGGCCGTCGTACTCCACCGACGCGCCAAGAAACACGCAGCCGTCCGGATGCGCGCCGATCCACTCGATCCACGCCGCCATGATCGCCTGCAACCGTGGCAGCCCGCGCGGCTGCCTCAGCGAGGGCAGGAACACCGCGTCGACGAACTGCCCGGCCACCCAGTCCAGGGTCTGCCGCACCAGGTCCTCGCGCGAACCGAAGTGGGCAAACACCCCGCTCTTGGACATCCCCGCGGCGGCCGCCAGCTCACCGATGGTCACCCCTTCCAGGCCGAGCCGCGAAGCCATCTCGGCAGCGCGGTCCAGCAGCACCCCGCGGGTACTGGCGCCCTTGGGGGTAGCCGCGGCGGTGGCAGGTGACGGTTCCATGCCGCTTGAATAGCACGACCGTTCGTTTTATTCAAGCGCCATGGTGACAAGAAGGAACGTAAAGACGATCAGACTTTCAGACCATCAGACCGGGCGGCTACGGGATCGCCACTGCGTCTCGCCCCTGCTTCGCTTCGACGCCAACGTCCATGACGCAGACCTTGTGGCCCAGCGACATGCTGTTGCCTTTTCCGTGACCGGCTGAAGCCATGCCAAGAGGCCAATAGCAGACGTCCATGACTTCAGACAAATGCTTCGACCCCACATGGGGAATCCCTGCGATGGCGACACCCAACACTTGATCCATGTTTCGGCCCGGCTCGGAACACGTCAGGCATGCGGCGGAAACGCCCAGACCTCCTTCATACCTCCAGACTGGCGCGGTCGGATTCATACCCGCCTATCGACGTTCGACCGGCTTCGATCGGAATGCCACAGCACCCCCATGCCTCAGCCTTACGACCAAGTCTGAAGTGTGATCCTCAAGATCGGTCAGCACTTCGATCTGGTAAGGAAGATACGGGTCTTGAGGCACTACTTCGATGCAGTAGGTTGCTGCACAAGCTTGGGGATGAGCAACAGGCGGCGGCCCAGCTGCAATCGCAGCTCCGCTAAGGAAGGCGGCCACTGCAGCCGCACGTACAGCAGGCGCATTGCGCTTGACCATAAGGGTCCCTGGCTCGTAGGGAGAGTGACAGGCATCGTAACGGTAGCTCTCAGTCCCCGGCGCCTTGCGCAGCCGGTGCGTGGTCGAACTGGTACAGGCCGCCGTTGTTGGAGAGGTTGCCACGGGCATCGCGGCCCGGCCCGATCGTACTGAGGCCGGACAGGCCACCATGAGTTGACCTAGGTCAATTACACCTGCCGGCGGGTTGAACAGACTGCGCGCCATGGAAACGGCATGGTCCTGCCACGGTCTGGTCGCTGCGCAGCGGGCGCGGGCACTGCGATGCGCAAGGCGGGCCACGGCCACGCATCCGGCAACGGGCCGGCGCTGCGCCCGGGTGGATGCGGAGAAGCCTCCATCGCGCGTGGCGCTCTGACGCCTTGCTTCGTCCGGACGCGGCGCACGCGCCGGGCGCCCTGACCTCCCCCCTTCCCTCCCCACCGGCCATGCGTGCCGGCGCGCGGATGTGCGACCCGGATGACCGCCCATGGGCCCGATCCAGCTCAGTTACAGCACCTTCGGCCTGACCGACCTGTCCTTCGCCGATGCACTGGCAGCGGTGGACGAGGCCGGCTACGACGGAGTGGAGCTGTCGTTCCATCGCCGCCAGTTCAACCCCTTTGAACTGGATGACGACGCGCTGGCGCAGGTGCGCCGGCAGTTGCAGCGGTTGCGGGTCAAGCCGGCGTGCATGGCCACCGCATCGCACTTCTTCGATCCGCAGCGTCCGCACGAACCCTCGCTGATGTCGCTGGACCTGGCCGGGCGCAAGCGCCGCATCGACCTGGTGCGCCGCGGCGTGCGTACCGCCCGGGCGCTGGGTGTGCCGCTGGTCAGCTTCGGCAGCGGCTTCATCCGCGACGAGCACGTGCGCCACCCGGGGGTCGATCCGGGCGAGGTGCTGGCCGACAGCATCCAGCAGTGCCTGGCGGAGATCGGCCAGGGCGAGGACATCACCCTGCTGGTCGAGCCGGAACCGGGCATGTTCATCGAAACCATCGACCAGGGGCTGGCGCTGGTGGAGGCGGTCGGCTCGCCGAAGTTCAGGCTGCACGTGGACCTGTGCCATGCATGGTGCTCCGAGCACGACATCGCCGGTGCGCTGGCAAGGGCCGCTCCCCTCACCCGTTACCTACACGTGTCCGACGCCCCGGCCGGCTACAACCTGAAGATCGCCAGCGATGCAGCGGATCTGGTGTTCGACCTGGATTTCGCCAGCGTGCTGGTGTATTTCCCCGACGACGCCGGCTTCCTGCTGGTGGACCGGCGCCACCCGCTGCACGTGGCCGACACGCCACCGGATGCGGCACGCAGGCGCCGCATCGACGCGCTGCTGGCCCGGGCCGGGGTGGACCAGGCGCCGGTGCATGTGGACTACGGCAACCTGCATGCCGGCAGTTCGGCACTGGACGACGAGATCTTCACCTACCTGATCTCGGTGCCCGGGCTGGCGTTCGACGTGCTGGAGCGCGCCCTGCCGATCCTTGCCTACCTGCGCGGCGCCACCTGCCTGCCGCTGGTGGAGCGTCGCCTGGCCAACACCCTCACCGGCCTGGCCCATTTCCACGAGATCCCCGGCGAGGGCGTGCTCGATTTCGCGTCCAGCTTCCGCACCCTGGCCGACAACGGCTTCTCCGGCTACGCCACGGTGGAGCTGTACCACCATGTGGCCTCGTGGCGGCAGGCGCTCTATCACAGCCATCGCCACCTGGCTGCGGTGCTGGCGGGGGCGCGGGCATGATCGACGTCGTTGCCCTGGGCTGGGACCCGGCCACGGTGGGCGAGCTGGACCACCGCACGCTCAAGGCGCCCACGCTCAAGCTGCGCTCGGCGCGGCAGGCCGGACGCGACGGCGCGCTGTTCTGCGTGGACCTGCGCGTGCGCCGTCCCAATGCCGGCGCCTTCCTGTGCGATACCGCGCTGCACTCGCTGGAGCACTTCCTGCTGGAAGGGCTGCAGCGCGAGCTGCCGGGAAATTTCGTCGGCGTCGGCCTGATGGGCTGCCAGACCGGCTTCTACCTCACCTTCCTCGACGAGGGCCGGGCACAACGGCTGTGCGCCGCGCTGGAGGCCGTGCTGACCGGCGTGGCCGCGGCCACGGCCGTGCCCTATGCCGACATCGCCCAGTGCGGGCACTACCGCAACCACAGCGTGGAACAGGCGCAGGCGGTGGCGCGCGAGATCCTCGCCGCGCGTGCGCACTGGCTGGAGGCGGCATGAGCGCCAGCCGCTGGCAGGTGCGCGCCACGCGCCCGGTGGCCTACGACATCCTCACCGTGGCCGATGTATTCGACCCGGCCGATCCGGCGCTGCTGGCCGGCGGCCGCACGCATGGCGGGCGCCGCTTCGTGGTGGTGGACGCCAACGTGGCACGCCACTGCGGCGCGCGCATCGGCACCTACTTCGCGCAGCGCGACGTGGATGCACGGATCGTGGTGGTCGCCGGCGGCGAGCAGCACAAGTCGGTGGACATGTTCCTGGAGCTGGTGCGCGAGCTGGACGCCTTCCCCATCCACCGCCGCGACGAACCGATCATCGCCATCGGTGGCGGGGTACTGACCGATCTGGTCGGCTTTGTCGCCTCCAGCTACCGCCGCGGCGTGCCGCACCTGAAGGTGCCCACCACGCTGATGGGCTACGTGGACGCGGCCGTGGGGATCAAGACCGGGATCAACGCGCATGGCCGCAAGAACCGCCTGGGTAGCTTCGAGCCGCCGTTGCGGGTGCTGCTGGACCGCTCCCTGCTGGCCACCCTGCCCCGCCGCCACCTGCGCAACGGGGTGTGCGAGATCGTCAAGCTGGCGGTGATCAAGGATCTGGAACTGCTGCGCCTGCTTGAACGGCACGGCGCGCACAGCACCGCGGCGCGGTTCCAGGACCCGGCCGGCAGCGTGCTGCTGGACCGTGCCATCGGCGCGATGCTGGAGGAACTGGAGCCGAACCTGTTCGAGGACAACCTGGAGCGCAGGGTCGATTTCGGCCACACCTTCAGCTACGGCCTTGAAACCCGCCATGGCGAACGGCTGCTGCATGGCGAAGCGGTGCTGCTGGACATCCTGGTCTCGCTGGCGATTGCCGCCGCGCGCGGACTGCTGGACGACGGCGAAGTCGGCCGCGTGCATGCGCTGGTCCAGGCACTGGACCTGGCGCCGGACACCGCGCTGCTGGACGGCGCGCTGATGTGGCAGTCGCTGCTGGACCGTACCGAACACCGCAACGGCCTGCAGCGGGTGCCGATGCCGCGCGGGCTGGGTGGCTGCGTGTTCCTCAATGACATCACCCGGCGCGAACTGGACGCCGCCATCGCCATCACCCGAGACCGGACCGGAGCGCATGAACCAGCACTGCAATGTGGATGAGGACGAGGTCGCCAGGTTCGACCGGGTCTCGCAACTGTGGTGGGACCCGGCCGGGAAGATGGGCATGCTGCACGCCATCAACCCGCTGCGCAGCGCGTTCGTGATGGAACCGCTGGCGGCGATCGCGCGGCCCAGGGTGGTGGACGTGGGCTGCGGCGGCGGCATCCTGGCCGAGGCGCTGGCCCGCGCCGGCATGCAGGCCGTTGGCATCGACCAGTCCACCCAGTCCCTGGAAGTCGCGCGCCGGCATGCGCTCGGGCAGGGCCTGGACATCGACTACCGCATCCAGACCGCCGAGGAACTGGCCGCGTGCGAGCCGGGTCGCTTTGATGCGGTGACCTGCCTGGAGATGCTCGAACACGTCCCCGACCCGGCGGCGGTGATCGATGCCTGCGCGCGCTTGGTACGGCCCGGTGGCCACGTGTTCTTTTCCACCATCAACCGCACCTTCAAGGCGTGGCTGTTTGCCATCGTCGGCGCCGAGTACGTGTTGCGCATCCTGCCGCACGGCACCCACCGCTACGACCGGCTGATCCATCCGCTGCAGATGCGCGGCTGGGCCAGGCACAGCGGCCTGCAGTTCGTGCGCAGCTCAAGCCTCATGTACAACCCGTTCAATCGCCGCTGGCGCATCGCCCATGACCGCGAGGATGTGAACTACATCGCCCACTTCATCAGGCCGGCGGTGGCGCGATGAAAACCTTCCTTGCCCTGTCCCGCTCCACCCATGGCCTGCTGGACGTGGCCATGCCCGGCTTCGCGGCCCTGCTGTGGCTGGGCGGCTTCCCCGAATGGAAAGTACTGGTGCTGGCGCTGGCCACGGCGGTGGCCGGCTACACCGCCATCTATGCGCTGAACGACCTTGTGGGCGTGAAGGCCGACCGCGAGAAGTTCGCCGCCGCCGGCCCCAACGCCGGCTACTCGGTCGAGGCCTCGGCACTGCGCTACCCGGTGGCGCGCAACCTGCTGAGCCTGCGCAGCGGCATCGCCTGGTTCGCGTTCTGGTATGCACTGGCGCTGGCCGGCGCGTGGCTGCTCAACCCGCCGCTGGTGATCGTGGTGCTGGCCGCGGCGGTACTGGAGGCCGCGTACTGCCTGCTGCTGAAGGTGTCGTGCTGGCGCACCCTGGTCAGCGGCCTGGTGAAGTCCGCCGGACCGGTGGCGGCGGTGTACGTGGTGGTGCCCGATCCGCACCTGCCGCACCTGGCATTGATGGTGGCCTGGCTGGTGCTGTGGGAAATCGGCGGCCAGAACATCCCGGCCGACTGGAACGACATCGAGGAGGACCGCCGGGTCGGTGCCCGCACCATCCCGCTGGTGTACGGCACGCGCGTGGCCGGCGCGCTGGTGCTGGCCAGCCTGGTGCTGTGCGTGGCGGTGGGCGCACTGTTGCCGCAGGTGTCGCCGCTGGCGCTGGGCTGGCCCTGGCAGGTGGCCAGCGTGACGGCCGGGATGCTGCTGCTGGTGCTGCCGGGAGTGCGCCTGTTCCTGTCGCATGAAGGGCGTCGCGCCGCGCGCCTGTTCGACCTGGCCAGCCTGTATCCGCTGGTGATGCTGGCGCTGGTCACCGCTTTCGTTCTGCTGCGTTGAGGTCCGCCTGCATGTCTGCCCCTTCCCGCCCTGCCGACTGGGATCCGCGCGCATCACAGGTCTTGGCCGACCCGATCGCCGCCTACGACCACATGCGCCGCACCTGCCCGGTGGCGCACAGCGACTACCTGCATCACTCGGTGTTCCGCCATGCCGACGTGATGGGCATCGTGCTCGACCATCACACCTACGGCAATGCGGCCTCGCGCCACCTGTCGGTGCCCAACGGCATGGATCCGCCCGAGCACACCGCCTGGCGGCGGATGATCGAGCCCTACTTCGACGGCGCGCGGGTGGCGGCATTCGCGCCGGCCTGCCGGGAAATCGCGGCGGCCCTGGTCGGTGCATTGCCGCAGCAGGCACCGGTGGAACTGATGTCCGCGCTGGCCCACCCGTTCGCCGTGCAGGTGCAATGCGCGTTCATGGGCTGGCCGCAGGCCCTGCACCAACCGCTGCTGCAATGGGTGCAGGCGCGCAATGCAGCCACGCTGTCCGCTGATCCGCGCGCACTGGCAGCCGTGGCCACCGGCTTCGACAGCACCATCCGCCACCTGCTGCAGGAACGCCGCGACGCGGGCAATGCGGCGCCGGACGACATCACCACCGCGCTGCTGCGCGAAACCATCCATGGGCGCCCGCTGGCCGAGGAGGAGATCGTCAGCATCCTGCGCAACTGGACCGTGGGCGAGCTGGGCAGCATCGCCTCCAGCGTCGGCATCATCGCCTGGTACCTGGCCGCGCACCCGGCGTTGCAGTCACGCTTGCGCCGCAAGCCGACCCTGCTGCGTGCGGCCAATGACGAAATCCTGCGCATCCATGCACCACTGACATGCAACCGCCGGGTGCCCACGCGTGATGTCACCCTGGGCGGCCGGCACATCGCCGCCGGTGAGCGGTTGACCCTGGTCTGGGCCGCGGCCAACCGCGACGAAGCGGTGTTCGGTGACCCGGACGAGTGCCGCCTGGACCGTGACCCTGCCCTCAACCTGCTGTACGGCGCCGGCATCCACGCCTGCCCCGGTGCCGCGCTGGCACGGCTGGAACTGGAGGCCGTGATCGCTGCCCTGCTGGCTGCAACCGCCTCCATCGAACCGGCCGGCAGCCGGCCGACGCCGGCGGTGTACCCGGCCGGCGGCCACCGGCAGGTCGAGTTGCTGCTGCGGCCCGCTGCCGGGAGCTGATGCCCGGCGCCGCGACCGCGCAAGCTGCACTCAGGCAGCCGGTGCCGGCTCGCGCGCGGCAGGAATGCCACGGGCACGGCGCACCACGTTGGCGGTGCCGCGGCGCAGGTCGTCCAGGATCGCGTAGATGGTGGGCAGGAACAGCAGGCTGACCACCGTGGAGAAGGCCAGCCCACCAGCGATCGCGCGCGCCATCGGGTAGTAGGTGGGCATGCCCTGCACCGTGTCGGTGTGCAGGCCGATGGGGATCATCGCCAGGATCGCCGTGCCCATGGTCATCATGATCGGACGCAGGCGCTCGCGGCTGCCTTCCACCAGCGCCTCCATGCGCGGCATCCCGCGCCGTCGCAGGTTGTTGATGTGCTCGATCATCACGATGCCGTTGTTCACCACCACGCCCATCAGCACCAGGATGCCGATCACCGCCATGATGTTCATCTCGGTGCCGGTGATCCAGAACAGCCAGTACACGCCGAAGATGGAGAACAGCACGCAGGACATGATCGCGGCCGGGAACAGCATCGACTCGAACACCGCCGCCATGATCACCAGCATCAGCACCAGGGCGATGACGATGCTGCGCAGCATCTGGTCCATGCCGTCGAAATTGATGTTGAAGCTGCCGCCGTCGAAGGTGTAGCCGTAACCGGGCGGAAACTGCACCCGCTCCAGGTTGGCCTCGATGGCCTTGCGTGCCTGGTCCACCGGCACGTCCGGGGCCACGCCGGCCTCCACCCGCAGCATGGTCTGCCGGTTCAGGCGCTGGATCGAGGTGGCCACCGGGTCGATGTCCACGTCCACCATCGCCAGCAGCGGCACCTCCACCCCGTTGCCCGCGCGCACCATGAAGGTGGACAGGTCCTCGATGCCGTAGTCGTCCGAGCCGGCAAAGCGCACGTTGACCGGGATCTCCACTCCGTCCTGGTGGAAATCGCGCAGCGATGCGCCGCGCAGGGCCATGCCGACGAACTGCGCCACCTGCTGGGCATTGAACCCGTAGGCCGCGGCGCGTTCGCGATCCACCCGCACCGAAAGCTCGGTATTGGCATCGCCGGTATCCACCCGCACGTCGCGCAATGCCGGGTCGCGCGACAGCAGCGGCACCACGTCGTCCGCCAGCTCCTGCAGGGTATGGCTGGAGTCGCCGATCAGGCTGAAGCGGATGCCGTCGCCGTCGTTGCCCATGCTTCCGGGCCAGCCGATGCCGATCTTGGCGCGCGCCGACTGCGGCAGGCCCTTGCGCACCTCCTCGGCAATCTGCCGGCTCTGTTCGCGGTCCTTGATGTCCAGGAACAGCCGGGTCTGCGACCAGCCCTGCTCGGCATAGCGGCTGTAGACGCGCTCGACATGGAAGCGTTCGCGGTTGGCATTGACGAAGGCTTCCACCCGCGCCACCTCCTTGCCCATCTCGTCCTTGGAATAGGCGCCGTGCCACTGGTAGAAGATGTTGATCTGGCTGGGGTCGCTGTCATCGCCGCCGCCCTTGGTGTGGGCCATCGGCACCAGGCTGACCAGGGAAATGAGCACGATGCCGGCCACGCTCCAGCCGCGGTGGCCCAGGGTCCAGCGCAGCGCACGCGCATAGCGGTCCTGCAGGCGGGTGATCATGGGCGACTTCACCGCCGGCGGGGTCTTCATCCGCGCCGACAGCATCGGGATCAGGCTCACCGCCACCAGCCACGAGGCCAGCAGCGACACCGAGATGGTCACCGCCAGCTGTGACAGGTACACGGTCACGATGTTCTTCTCGCCGAACATCATCGGCAGGAACACCACGCAATGGCACAGGGTGCCCGCCGACAGCGCGATGGCAACGTGCCGGGTGCCGATGATCGAGGCCAGCGAGGGCCGGTCCGGGAACTTCTCGCGCTCTTGGTAGATGCTCTCCACCACCACCACCGCGTTGTCCACCAGCATGCCCACCGCCAGCAGCAGGCCCATCATCGAGATGATGTTCAGCGAGATGCCGGCGAAGTACATGAAGCCCAGGGTCATGATGAAGCAGATCGGGATGGCCAGGGTGACCATCAGGGTCGAGGGCCAGTGCCGCAGGAACGCGTACAGCACCATGATCGACAACACCAGGCCGATGCCGCCGGCCTCGGCCAGCGCCAGCAGCGAGCCGGTCACCGCCTGGCCCTGGTCGTCGGTCACCTCGATCTCGATGCCGCGCATGGCCGGGTCGCGCTCAAGCTCGGCCAGCTCGGCGCGCACCGCGCGCGAGAGGTCCACCAGGTTGGCCGCGCGCTCCTTGTAGATGTCCACGCCGACGCTGGGCTTGCCTTCCATCTGGCGCACGTAGCTCATGCGTTGCGGTTGCAGCGCGACCGTGGCGATATCCGACAGCCGGGTACCGGTGCGGTTCACCGGCAGGTCGCGCAGGGTCTGCAGTTGCTGCAGCTCGCCGCGCGGCTGCACCCGCAGGCGGCGTCCGGCTTCGGTGATCTGCCCTGCAGAAACCGAGAAGTTGGCCGCCTGCAGCCGCTCCACCAGGTCGTTGAGCGCGATCCCGTGCGCGCTCAGCCGGTCCTTGTCCAGCGCCACCAGCACTTCACGGTTGGCCACGCCCTCCACCTCGACCCGGGCCACGCCGGGCAGGCGCTCAAGGCGCTGCTTCATGCTGCGCTCGATCAGGTCCGCGCGCGCGGTCAGGTCATCGTCGCTGCTCAGGCGCAGGCTGATCGCCTCGCGGTCGCTGGTGGTCCAGCGCTGCACGTAGTAGCGGCGGAAGTCGTCCGGCAACTGGTCGCGCACCGCGTCGATGCGCTCGCGCGCTTCGGATGCGGCCACGGCGATGTCGCGGCTCCAGTCGCTGAACTCCACCTGGATCTGCGCGCCCTCGGCGTTGGCACGCGAGTTCATCGACTTGATGCCCGGCATCGTGGCGATGGCTTCCTCCACCGGGCGCAGCAGGTTGCGCTCCACTTCCTCCGGGGTCGAGCCGGCATACGGCAACCAGACGAAGAAGAACGGGATGGTGGCTTCCGGCTCGGCCTCCAGCGGCAACCGGAACGAGGCGATCAGGCCGATCGCCACCATCGACACGAACAGCATGATCGTGGTGACCGGCCTGCGGATGGACAGCTCGGTGATGCTCATCGCCTCAGCCCCTGCCCGCGCCATCGCCCAGGGCGTCGTGCTCGTGCGCGATCACCTGCGCGGCGTGCGCCGCGTCGCGGCGGGCGCGGCGGCCGCGTTCGGCGTAATAGGCGTCCGGCTTGCGGTCCAGCAGGTCGTACACCACCGGGATCACCAGCAGGGTCAGCAGGGTCGATACCAGCAGGCCGCCGATCACGGTGATGGCCATGGGCGAGCGCACCTCGGCACCCTCGCCGAAGGCCAGCGCCAGCGGGAGGAAGCCGAACACCGCGCACAGGGTGGTCATCATGATCGGGCGCAGGCGCGAGCGCGCGCCCTCCACCAGTGCCTCGCGCTTGGCCACGCCGGCCTCGCGCAACTGGTTGACCTTGTCGATCAGGATGATCGCGTTCTTCACCACCAGGCCGACCAGCAGGATCACGCCGATGAACACCACCACCGATACCGGCGAGCGCGCCAGCAGCAGCGCCGCCACCGCGCCCACCAGGGCCAGCGGGATGGTGAACAGGATCACGAACGGATGCAGCAGCGATTCGAACTGCGAGGCCATCACCAGGTAGACCAGGAACACCGCCAGGGCGAACGCGAACAGCAGCGAACGCACCGACTCGCCCAGCTCCTCGCCCTGGCCGCCGATGTGCATGTCCACGCCGGTGCCCAGCGGCGCATCGGCCACCATCTGCTGGACCTCGGTGATCGCCGTGCCCAGGTCGATGCCGCGCAGGTTGGCCGAGACGATGGCCACGCGGCGCTGGTTCACGCGGTGGATCTCGCTGGGCCCGGTGGTGGACACCACATCGGCCACCGAACCCAGCTCCACCGGCGCGCTGCCGGTCGGGTTGACCACCAGCCGGCGGATGTCGTCCACCGACGAGCGCTCCGATTCGCGCACCCGCACCAGCACGTCGATCTTGCGGTCGCGGTAGCTGTAGCGGGTGGCCACGCTGCCGCGCACCTTGTTGACCACCGCGTCGGCGATCTGGCGCGTGGTCAGGCCCAGCGCGGCGGCCCGATCCTGGTCGAACAGCACCTGTATCTCGGGGAAGCCCTGCTCGACGGTGGACTTGACGTCGGCATAGTGCGGATTGCCGCGCAGCAGCCCGGCCAGGCGCGTGCCGGCCACCCGGATCTCCTCCAGGCTGTCGCCCTCGACCTCGATCTCCAGCGGCGGCGACAACGCGAACAGCTCGGGCCGGGCGAAGTCCACCTGCGCCGCCGGCCAGGCGCGCATGGTCTGGCGCAGGCGGTCCACCAGTTCGGCCTCGCGCGCGGTATCGCTCATCACCACCGACAGCTTGCCGATGTTCTCGCCGCTCTCGGTGGGGCTGGCGTCCAGCCGCGTGCCGGTGCCGGACACGCCATACAGCAGGCGCACACCGGGTTCTTCGGCATGCCGCTGCTGGACCTCGCGGACCAGTGCATCGGTCTGCGCCAGCGGCGTGCCGGGCGGCAGCTTGGCGGTCATCTCGAAGCGATCCTGGGCAAGCTGCGGGATCAGGTCCATGCCCAGCAGCGGCACCACGGCCATGGTCGCCACGAACGCCAGCGCCGCGCCGCCCAGCACCGGCCACGGGCGCCGCAGCGCGGCCGGCAAGGCACGCATGTACGCCGCCTCTGCACGCCGGTACGGCGCCATCGCCAGGTCGCTGGCCTTGCCCATCACCGGGCCGGCCACCTTGCCGGCACCACGGAAGACGCGCACCACGCTCCACACCACTGCGTAGAACCCGCCGCGCAGCAGCGCACCGATGCCGCGTCCGGCCAGGGCCACCGGCTTCTGCCAGCGATTCTGCGGACGCCATGCCGGGGCCGGCGCTTCGGCCGGAAACTCCAGTGGCGGACGGCCCTTGAGCGCGCTGAGCATCGGGATCAGGGTCATCGACACCACCAGCGATACCGCAATGGCGATGGACACGGTCAGGGCCTGGTCGCGGAACAGCTGGCCGGCGATGCCTTCCACGAACACCAGCGGCAGGAACACGGCAATGGTGGTCAGGGTGGAAGCCACCACCGCCATGAACACCTCGCGGGTGCCGGCGATGGCCGACTCAAGCATGCCCAGCCCACGCTCGCGCGCCTTGGCGATCGATTCCAGCACCACGATCGAATCGTCCACCACCAGGCCGGTGGCCAGGGCCAGGCCGCCCAGCGACATCACGTTCAGGCTCAGCCCCAGCTGGCCCATGAAGAAGAACGTGGTGATGATCGAGATCGGCAGCGACAGCGAGATGACGAACGTGCTCCACGCATCGCGCAGGAACAGGAAGATCACCAGGATCGACAGCAGCCCGCCGATCACCGCGTCCAGCTTGACGTCGGCAATGGCGTGGCGGATGAACACCGACTGGTCCTCCACCACGGTCAGCTCGATGTCCTGCGGCATCTGCCCGCGGATCAACTCCAGCCTGGCCTCCAGCGCATCGGCGGTAGCCACGGTGTTGGCATCGCCCTCCTTGTAGACCGCCAGCTCCACCGCTTCGTGGCCGCCGCTGCGGATCACCGCCTCGCGTTCGCGGTAGCCCTGGTAGACCTCGGCCACGTCCTTCAGCCGCACGGGAGCACCGGCGCTGCCGCCGCCCTCGCCACCGCGCAGCGCGGCGATCACGTTGGGGTCGCGGCTGCCGAGGATGGCGGTCATCAGTTGCCGGTTCTCGGCGCCGGCCGCGGAGCCCGCACCAGAGCCGGCAGCGGTGGTCAGCAGCATCTCGCGCATCTGCTCGACGCTGGAAAACTGGTTGACCGTGCGCACCAGGTAGCGCTGGGTGCCTTCCTCCAGGCGTCCACCGGACAGGTTGACGTTCTCCTGCTGCAGTCGCTGCACCACCGTATCCAGCGACAGCCCGAACTGGGCCAGCTTGCGCTGGTCGATCTCGACCTGCACTTCGTCTTCCAGGCCGCCGCCGACCTTCACCGCGGCCACCCCGCTGACCGGTTCCAGCTTGCGCTTGAGGTCGTCCTCGGCGTAACGGCGCAGCTCCATCAGCCGGCGTACCGCCTCGGCCTCGCCGCCTGCCTCCTGCCTGGTGGACAGCGCCAGGCGCATGATCGGCTGGGTCGAGGGATTGAAGCGCAACAGCACCGGCGGCTTGGCATCCAGCGGCAGCTCCAGCGTCTCCATCTTGTCGCGCACGTCCAGCCCGGCCTGCTGCATGTCCGTGCCCCAGGCAAACTCCAGGATCACGTCGCTCTGGCCGGTGCGCGAGACGGACTTGAGGTTGCGCAGCCCCTTGACGATGCCTAGTGCTTCTTCGGCCGGGCGCGAGACCAGGGTCTCCACCTCGGCTGGCGCCGCGCCCTCGTAATCGGTGCGCACGGTCAGGGTCGGATAACTCAGGTCCGGCAGCAGCTCCACCTTCAGCGCCGACAGCGAGATCAGGCCGAACAGCACCAGGGTGAGCGTCATCATCGCGATGGTGACGCGACGACGGGTGGAGAATTCGACCAGGTCGAACCCGCCCCCGGTGGGGAGGGGATCGTGCGCCGGCATCAGCGCACCGCCTGGCCGGCCGCGGCGGCCTGCGCCTTGGCCGGGGCGGCTTGCGCCTTGGCGGCATCATCCTGTTCCAGCACCTGCACCGCGGTGCCGTCGCGCAGCGCGGACTTGCCGGCCACCACCACCGCGTCGCCGGCCTTCAGGCCGTCGCGCACCTCGATCCAACCGGCGTCGTCGTAGCCCAGCGCCAGCCCGGTGCGCACGGCCTTGCCGTCGCGGACCACGTACACCGCCGGTGCGCCGCCGTCCTCCAGCAACGCAGTACGCGGCACCACCAGCGCGTCGGCGCGCTGGTCGTAACCGATGCTCAGGCGGGTGAACATGCCCGGCTGCAGCTCGCCGCCGCCGGGGAACGCGGCCACCACGCGGAAGGTGCCGGTGCCGGCATCCACTACCGGCGCGACCCGGTCCACCGTTCCGGTGAAGCTGCGTCCCGGCAGCGCATCGGCCACCAGCTCCACCGCCTGGCCAGGCTTGAGCTTGGCGATCTCGCGCTCGGGCACGTTGAGCGTGGCTTCCAGCCGGCTGCTGTCCACGATGCGGATGATCGGCGAGTTGATCTGCACGAAGTTGCCCGGCTTGATCTCGCGCGAGGCCACCACGCCCGACAACGGCGCCACCACCGTGGTGTAGGAAAGTTCCAGCGCAGCCATGTTGTACTGGGCGCGCGCGTTCTCCAGGTCGTAGCGCATCTGGTCCACTTCGCCGGCGCTGATCAGCTGCTGCTCGGCCAGTTGCCGGGCGCGGCGGTAGTTGTTCTCCAGCTTGCGCATCTGCGCCTCGCTCTGGGCCACGGCCAGGCGTGCGCGGTCGGCATCCAGGCGTACCAGCGGCTGCCCGGCCTCGACCTGCTGACCCACCTCCACCAGCACCGCCAGGGCCACGCCCGAGGTCTTGGCCACCACCTGCGATTCGGCGCGCGGCTCCAACGCGGCAGTGCCGGTGTAGCTGGCGGCGATGGCGCGGCGGCTGGCAGGTACCACCTCCACCGGCACGGCATCGGGCGCCTTGTCGGCATCGGCCTTGTCCGGCTGCGCGCCGGGCTTGCAGGCGACCAGCAACAGCAGCGCTGCCGCCGCCAGGGTGATGCCGATCCGGGACCGGGCGTGGAGAAGGACGTGGCGATCCATGGAGATGGGCATGCGGGCGGGTCCGGAGCGGGCGTGATCAGGTGTTGTATGCAAGTAGATCACCCGCCCGGATCGACGCCATGCGCCGAAGGTCATGGTGACCGCCGGGGGATGATGCGGGACCGCGGCCCACCGGCGCGAGTTTCCGCCAGCGGCAACGCGCGGCTATACTGCTCCGGCTGCGCGGCGAAGGGGTTGATCCGCCGCGGGCGATCCCGCCGCAATCCGATCCGGACCACAGAATGATGCGCCTGCTGCCGTTAGCCGCCTGCCTCGCCCTGATCACCGCCGTGCCCGTCGCTGCTGCCCAGGACACCCCAGCAGCGCAGGAGGCCGTGCCGGCCGACGCACCGGCCGCTGTCGAAGCGCCCGCCGCCGCAGCACCTGCCCAGCCGGCCACCGGCGACGCCGAGCGCGGCCGCACGCTGAGCTACACCTGCATCGGCTGCCATGGCATCACCGGGTACAAGAACGCCTACCCCAGCTACAAGGTGCCCAAGATCGCCGGCCAGTCGGCCGAGTACCTGTCGCAGGCCCTGCACGAGTACCAGCAGGGCCAGCGCAAGCACCCGACGATGCGCGCCCAGGCCCAGAGCTTCTCGGCCCAGGACATCGCCGACATCACCGCCTTCCTGTCCACCCTCAAGTAAGCAGCCCATGTCGACAGCCGTGTACGCCCCGCGCCTCGCCATCGCCCTGACCGCCATCCTCGCCCTGGCGGCCTGTTCCGGACAGGGTGGTTCCCACGCCGCGGAAGAAGGCGTTGCCAGCAGTTCTTCGGCCGGCCTGCCCGAGGGCCGCATCGCCATCGGCGAGCAACTGGCCAATGCCAAGGGCAAGGCCACCGGCCAGAGCTGCATCGACTGCCACGGCGCGGACGGCAACGTCCCGATCGACGCCACCTACCCCAAGCTCGGCGGCCAGTACGCCGACTACCTCGGCCACGCGCTGCAGGACTACCGCAGTGGCGACCGCCAGCATGCGCTGATGACGCCGCAGGCCACGGACCTGAGCGACCAGGACATCGCCGACCTGGCCGCCTACTTCGCCTCGCGCCCCTCGCAACTGCGCGACCTGCACGGCCTGTACTGAGCGGCCCGCGCATCCGGCGACAAACGAAGGCCCGCATCTGCGGGCCTTCTTGTTTTCTCGGGGTATTACCCCGGAATGCCTCCCCGCACAGGACGACGGCGTTGACCCGGGCCCTGCATCCACCCGCATGTCTTTAGCCTTCGGGGCGCATCGCACTCCCCCGTGCGGTGCTCGCCGCGAAAAGGTAGTACCTGAGCAGGACATCACTGGGTCATTACATCGTAGCTGTAGTTGCGCGTCCGGCAGCCCAAGCCGGCACAATGCACCGATGTCCTCCCATGCCCACGCCGGCGCGGCCGGCCCACGCAGCAACCCCAGCCTGCGCGAGCGCTTCGATGCGATGCGCAACCTGCCGCCGTTCCTGCGCCAGATCTGGAAGACCAGCCCGGGCCTGACCCTGGCCAGCCTGTGCCTGCGCCTGCTGCGCGCGCTGATGCCGGTGGTCATGCTCTACATCGGCAAGCTGATCATCGACGAGGCCATCCGCCTGGTCGGGCTGGACCTGGGCTTCGACGCCCTGGGCACGGCCCTGCGCAGCGGCCAGCTTGATCCGCTGTTGTGGCTGCTGGGGGTGGAGCTGGTGCTGGCGGTGGTGTCGGACCTGCTGGGCCGGCTGGTCGGCTATACCGACGGCCTGCTCTCGGAGCTGTTCACCAACGCCAGCAGCATCCGCCTGATGGAGCATGCCGCCACCCTGGACCTGGAGGACTTCGAGGACCCGGACCTGCAGGACAAGCTGGACCGCGCCCGGCGCCAGACCATGAGCCGGATGAACCTGATGAGCCAGCTGTTCGGCCAGCTCCAGGATGCGATCACCGTGGTCAGCTTTGCCATCGGCCTGATGATCTATGCGCCCTGGCTCATTGCACTGCTGGCGGTGGCGCTGGTGCCGGCCTTCATCGGCGAGGCGCACTTCAACGCGCTGGGTTATTCGCTCAACCACCAGTGGACGCCGGAGCGCCGCCAGCTCGAATACCTGCGCCAGACCGGTGCCAGCGTGGAAACGGCCAAGGAGGTGAAGATCTTCAACCTCCACCGTTTCCTGATCGACCGCTACCGGGTGCTGGCCGACAAGTTCTACCTGGCCAACCGCGCCCTGGCCCGGCGCCGCGCGTTGTGGGGCACCCTGCTGGCCGCGCTGGGCACGCTGGGCTACTACGTGGCCTATGCCTACATCGCCTGGCGCACGGTGCGCGGCGATTTCAGCATCGGCGACCTGACCTTCCTGGCCGGCAGCTTCCGCCGCCTGCGCCAGTTGCTGGAAGGGCTGCTGATCGGGTTTTCGCAGGTCGCCGGGCAGGCGCTGTACCTGGACGACCTGTTCTCCTTCTTCGAGATCCGGCCGGAGATCGCCTCCAGGCCGGACGCGCTGCCGGTGCCGCGGCCGATCGAACGCGGCTTCGTGTTCGAGAACGTGGGCTTCCGCTACCCGGGTGCGGAGAATTGGGTGCTGCGCGGGCTGCAATTCGAACTGCGCGCCGGCGAGGTGCTGGCCCTGGTGGGCGAGAACGGCGCCGGCAAGACCACCCTGGTCAAGCTGCTGGCGCGGCTGTACGACCCGGACGAGGGCCGCATCCTGCTCGACGGCCGCGACCTGCGCGACTATGACCTGGACGACCTGCGCGCCAACACGGGTGTGATCTTCCAGGATTTCGTCCGCTACCACCTCAGTGCCGCCGAGAACATCGGCGTGGGCCGGGTGGAGGCCATCGACGACCAAGCCCGCATCCTCAGCGCCGCGCACCGCGCCCTGGCCGACGAGGTGATCGACACGCTGCCGGACGGCTACGCGCAACTGATCGGCCGCCGCTTCAAGAGCGGCGTGGACCTGTCCGGCGGGCAATGGCAGAAGCTGGCCATCGCCCGCGCCTACATGCGCGATGCCCAGGTGATGATCCTGGACGAGCCCACGGCCGCGCTCGACGCGCGCAGCGAGTTCGAAGTGTTCCAGCGCTTCAAGGAGCTCTCCCGCCAGCGCACCGCGGTGCTGATCTCGCACCGCTTTTCCAGCGTGCGCATGGCCGACCGCATCCTGGTGCTGGCCGGCGGCCGGGTTGAAGCCAGCGGCACGCATGACGAACTCATGGCGCAGGGCGGACGTTACGCCGAGTTGTTCGAACTGCAGGCGGCCGGATATCGTTGAGCTTTCGCCCTGCAGGACCAACCCCATGCGCCCGGCCATCCACGCACGCACCACCCTCGCCTTCGCCCTCGCAGCCGCCCTTGCGGCGTGCCAGCCTGCCCAGACCACCCAGGCGCCCGAACCGGCACCGGTCGAACAGGTGCGCCAGGTCGCCAGCGTCAAGGGCGAAGCCACGCTCGAGGTGGTGGCCCGCGGCCTGTCCCATCCGTGGGCGGTGCTGCCGCTGGCCGAAGGCGGCTTCCTGGTCACCGAGCGCGGCGGTGCGCTGCGCAAGGTCGCCGCCGACGGCACCGTCTCTGCCCCATTGGCGGGGGTACCGGCGGTGGCGGCGCGCGGCCAGGGCGGGCTGCTCGACGTGGCCCTGGCGCCGGACTTCGCCCAGAGCCGGCGCATCTACCTCACCTACGCCGAGCCCGGCGACAACGGGCTGTCCGGCACCGCCGCGGCCCATGCCACGCTGGGCGAGGACGGGCTGGCGGACCTGCAGGTGATCTACCGGCAGGAACCCAAGGTCAATACCGAGAACCACTACGGCTCGCGCCTGGCCTTCGACGACCAGGGCCACGTGTTCATCAGCCAGGGCGACCGCACCCTGCGTGCGATGGCGCAGGAGCTGGACAAGCTGCAAGGCAAGCTGGTGCGCCTGAACCTGGACGGCAGCATCCCGGCCGACAACCCCTTCGTCGGCCGCGACGATGCCCGCGCCGAGATCTGGAGTTACGGCCACCGCAACATGCAGGGCATGGCCATCGATCCGCGTACCGGCAAGCTGTGGGAAAGCGAGCACGGCCCGCGCGGCGGCGACGAGATCAACCTTCCGCAGCCGGGCGCCAACTACGGCTGGCCGCTGGTCACCCACGGCATCGACTATTCCGGGCAGCCGATCCCGGAGGCCACCGGCAAGGAGAAGCCGGGTATCGAGCCACCGCATTTCGTGTTCGAGGTCTCGCCCGGGCTGTCCGGCATGGCCTTCTACACCGGACGCCCCGGCGCACCCTGGAACGACAGCCTGTTCCTGGGCGCACTGGCGCAGCGCCAGCTGATCCGGCTGCAGCTTGAAGGCGACCGGGTGGTCGGCGAGGAGCGGCTGCTGCAGGATTTTGGCGAGCGCATCCGCGACGTGCGGGTGGCCGCCGACGGCATCATCTACCTGGTCACCGACGAGGCCGACGGCAAGCTGCTGCGGCTGCAACCGCCGCAGGGCTGAGTGGCCGATCCCGGCGCGGATTGACCTGGCGCAAGGCGGGGGGATGGGCGTCGGCTACAATGGCCTGCGAACATCCCCCCACGACCTTTCCTCCGATGTCTTCCGCCTACGGCACTGAGACAGTGCTCGACGTCCGTCACTGGACCGACGACTACTTCAGCTTCACCACCACCCGCAACGACGGTTTCCGCTTCGACAACGGCCAGTTCGTGATGATCGGCCTGCCCACCGAGGCCGGCAAACCCATCCTGCGGGCGTACTCCATCGCCAGTGCCAACTGGGAAGAGCAGCTCGAGTTCTTCAGCATCAAGGTGCCCCACGGCCCGCTGACCTCGCGCCTGCAGCACATCCGCCCCGGCGACAGCCTGCTGGTGGGGCGCAAGCCAACCGGCACCCTGCTGATCAGCGACCTGCATCCGGGCCGCAACCTGTACCTGCTGGGCACCGGCACCGGGCTGGCGCCGTGGCTGTCGGTGATCAAGGATCCGGAAACCTACGAGCGCTTCGAGCGCGTGATCGTGTGCCATGGCGTGCGCAACGCAGCCGACCTGGCCTATCGCGACTACATCGGCAAGGAACTGCCGCAGCACGAGTTCCTGGGCGATACCATCGGCCGCCAGTTGCTCTACTACCCGGCGGTCAGCCGCGAGGATTTCCCCAACCGCGGCCGCCTCACCGAGCTGATGGCCAGCGGCGCGATGATGCAGACCCTGGGCCTGGCGCCGCTGGATCCCGCACACGACCGCGCCATGGTCTGCGGCAGCCCGCAGATGCTGGCCGATTTCCGCGCCCTGCTGGACAGCCGCGGCTTCACCGCCTCGCCGCGCATCGGCAGCGCCGGCCAGTACGTGTTCGAGCGGGCATTCGTCGAAAAATAGAACACTGCGCACGCCGGCCTGTGCCGTTGGTCACGGGCGCCGGTACCGCCCCGTGGAGTAGGCTGTGACGGTTTGTTTCTTCAGGAACCGTTTCAATGCAGAAGACCGCCCTCTCCCTGGCCCTCGTCGCCGCCCTGGGTATCACCATGACCGCCTGCAACCGCACCGAGGCGCCCGCGCCCGGCACCGACGCCAGCCAGGCTGCGGCGGCCAGCCAGGACAATCCGTTCTTCGCCGAAAGCGCGCTGCCCTTGCAGTACCCGCCGTTCGACCGGATCACGGACGAACACTTCGCGCCGGCATTTGACGCCGGGATGGCCGAACAGTTGGAGCAGATCAAGGCGATTACCTCCAGCAGCGAGGCGCCGACCTTCGACAACACCATCGTCGCGATGGAGAACAGCGGCCGCACCCTGGCTCGCGCACGCGCGGTGTTCTACAACCTGGTGGGCACCGACACCAACGACACCCGCAAGCAGTTGCAGGCCCAGTACTCGCCGAAGTTCGCCGCCCACCGCGACGCGATCATGCTCGACGGCGCGCTGTTCGAGCGGATCAAGGCGCTGCATGAAGGGCGCAACGGGCTGGGCCTGGATGCCGAAGGCGTGCGCCTGGTCGAACGCTATTACACCGATTTCGTCCGTGCCGGCGCCAACCTGTCCGATGCGGACAAGGCGCGGCTGAAGGACATGAACGCCGAGCTGGCCAGGCTGGGGACGCAGTTCGACCAGAACGTGCTCAACGAGGTGAACGCCTCGGCGGTGGTGTTCGACAGCGCCGAGGCGCTGGCCGGCTCGACCGACGCGCAAATCGCCGCTGCCGCCGAGGAGGCGGGCAAGCGTGGCCTGGACGGCAAGTATGTGGTGACCCTGCTCAACACCACCGGGCAGCCGCCCCTGGCCTATCTTGAGGACCGCCAGGCGCGCCGGCGCATCCACGAGGCATCGGTCAGCCGCGGCGCCCGCGGCAACGAGTACGACAACACCGCCATCGTGGCCCAGGTGATGAAGCTGCGTGCCGAGCGCGCCGCGTTGCTGGGCTACCCGAACCACGCCGCGTTCTCGCTGGAGGAAGCCACCGCCAAGACCCCGCAGGCGGTCAACGAGATGCTCGGCAAGCTGGCGCCGGCGGCGGTGGCCAACGCCAGGCGCGAGGCCGCCGAACTGCAGAAGATGATCGACGCCGAACAGGCCGCCAAGGGCGAGCCCACCTTCGAGCTCGCGCCGTGGGACTGGGCCTACTACGCCGAGAAGGTGCGCCAGGCCACCTACGATTTCGACGAATCGCAGCTCATGCCGTACCTGGAAATGAAGAACGTGCTGGAGAACGGCGTGCTGTTCGCGGCCACCCAGCTGTACGGCATCACCTTCAAGGAACGCACCGACCTGCCCAGGTACCACCCGGATACCTGGACCTACGACGTGTTCGACGCCGACGGCAGCCAGCTGGCGATCTTCATCTTCGACCCGTACGCACGCGCTTCCAAGCGTGGCGGTGCGTGGATGAATTCCTACGTGTCCCAGTCCGGGTTGCGCGACACCAGGCCGGTGGTGGCCAACCACCAGAACATCACCAAGCCCGCCAGCGGCCCCACCCTGCTGACCTGGGACGAGGTGACCACGATGTTCCACGAGTTCGGCCACGCCCTGCACGGCATGTTCTCCGACGTGGAGTATCCGTACTTCAGCGGCACCAGCGTGCCGCGCGACTTCGTCGAGTTCCCCTCGCAGGTCAACGAGATGTGGGCCGACTGGCCGTCGGTGCTGGCCAACTACGCCAGGCACCACGAAACGGGCGAGTCGATGCCGCAGGCGCTGCTGGACAAGGTGCTGGCCGCGGCCAGGTTCAACCAGGGCTTTGCCACCACCGAGTACCTGGGCGCGGCGATGCTGGATCAGCGCTGGCACCAGATCGGCCCCGACCAGGTGCCGTCTGCCGAGGCGGTGATGCAGTTCGAGGCCGATGCCCTGGCCGCCGATGCCATCGCCTACGCACCGGTGCCGCCGCGCTACCGCACGCCCTACTTCAGCCACATCATGGGCGGCTATTCGGCCGGCTATTACGCCTATATCTGGTCCGAAGTGCTGGACGCCAACACCCGCGACTGGATGCGCAACCACGGCGGCCTCACCCGGGAGAACGGCGACCACCTGCGTGCGACCCTGCTGTCGCGCGGCGGCAGCAAGGACGCGATGCAACTGTTCCGTGACTTCGCCGGCCACGATCCGGCCATCGAACCGTTGCTGGCCAAGCGCGGCCTGGACCAGGCGCCACGCTGAGGCGTGCAAGTCATTGACGGGGCCGATGTCGCATCCGGCCCTGGCAGCGGGCGCGGTGTTGATGCACTGCCGGGATCGCGCATGCCGCGCAGTCGCACGGCCGCGTTTCGCGCGCGTGGGCATGATCAGGGCGCGAACAGCCCCCGGTAATCCGGAGCCACATGGGGCAGCAGCACCGCGGCCGGGACCTCGGCCTCATGCACGCCAGCGGCATACGGGCCGACCTGGTACGGCGGGAACACGAACCGCAGCGCGGTGATGCGGCCGTCCTCGCCCGCCGTCACCGGCTCGAATCGGGCGAAATTCTCCGGCCGCGGTTCGGTTCCGGCAGCGATGTTCGACAGCGCGGTGCGCAGCAGGCGCTGACGCTCGTCCGGCTCCAGCGACGGGTCGGCGGCGCGGGTGTGGGCGGCGGTCGCCAGTTGCTCGGCCACATGGTCGGCCACCGCCTGCCACCCATCCGGCGACGCCAGCAGTTGTTCGGAGGTCAGCAATGCGTCGTGGCCAGGCAGCCAGACGAAGCGCTCCAGCAGCGGCTGGCCGTGGGCTCCCCCGGTGTACAGGCTGCCGTCGGCGGCCACCGCCACCACCTCCGGCGTCTGCACCAGGATGCGGAAGCCCAGCGACAACCCGTAAGGCGCTGCCGGCGGCTCCTGCACTCCGGCAACCGCCTGGGCCAGTTCGGCGCGGGCCGCCTCGGCGTAGTCGTGCAACACCCTGGCCAGGCCAGGCCATTGCGCGGCTTCCTGGGGGTAGCTGATGCCGACCACGTAGCGCGGATCGTGCTCGATCACCTCGTCCAGCGACGGCGGTGGCGGCGGTGGCGCTTCCACTGTGATTGCCGGCGGCGCGGGTTCCACTGCCGGGGTGGCCGCGGTCGGCGGTGGCTGCCGTCCGCATCCAGCCGCCAGCAGCGCCATGGTGCCCCCCGCCAGCAGCGCAAGCCTGGTGCCGAGCATGCGACTCACCCGGCCACCAGCCCGGCGTAGTCGGGATGCCGGGCCACCCAGGTGGCTGCATACGCACACGCCGGCACCACTGCCCAGCCCTGCGCGCGGGCGTGGTCGAAGGCCTCACGTACCAGCCGGCCCGCCAGCCCGCGGCCGCCGATGGCCGGCGGCACTCCGGTGTGGTCGATGACCATGGCGCCGCCCTGCAGCCGATACAGCAGCTCAGCCTGATGGCCATCCAGCTCGAGATGGAAACGGTGGTGCGCGGCGTCATGGGAGATCGGCGGCGGGGGGGACGGGTTCATTAATGCCTCCGGGAAACGCGGCGATTGGCGACAATTTGCGTCACATTATGCCGGCCAGCCGTGCGTGGACAGTGAGGAATCCCCATACGCAGGCGACGGGTTGGCGGGCCGTTGGCGGGGTTGGCACGGGTTCTGCGTCATTCGCCGGTAACGCAACCAGCGACAACGACGGAGCCAGGCATGAATGCTTCCCAGCCCAGCGATTCCATCAACGACGCCACCCTGCTTGAAGGCCTTTACCAGCTGGTCATGAACGGCCGCACCGACAGCTGGGAATTCCAGCAGCTGACCCGCGAGGTCTATGACCGCCTGATGGAAACCTACGCGGTCGCTGCCTGACCTGACCTGACGGGGCGCGGACCTGCGCCCCGCTCCACCCGCCTCGCCTGCTGGTGAGTGGCCAGCGACCCGGCCGCCCGGCTGGCTACGCGGCACCAATCATCACAGGCACTCGTCCATCAGCGTCGGTCGCGCTTGCGCTGGTTGCGACGGTCATGGGTACTGGCACTGCCCTGGATGGCGCGCATCCGGCTTTCTCCCGCATGCAGCTCCAGCGCCTTGGCCTCGGCTTCCGGCGAAACATGGCCGTCGATCGCGGGCTGATGGGCGTGCTCGTCCAGCAGCCGCCACGCCGGCGTCTGGCGCGCCTGCTCCTGGTGTGCCTGCAGCAGGGCCTGGGTGGTCTTCAGCGCCTGCTTGCGCACCGCCGCGCGCTTGCTTGCAGCCTTCCTGGCGGGCGCCTTGCTGGTGGCAGCCTTCTTCGGCGCGGCGTTGCTGGCCACCGCCTTCCGGGGTGCAGCCTTCTTGGCTACGGTTTTCTTCGGTGCGGCCTTCTTCGGTGCGGCCTTCTTCGATACCGCCTTTTTTGCCGCCACCTTCCTGGCGACAGGCTTTTTCGAGACCACCTTGGCCGCGCTTGCCGCGCGCTTCGACACGCCTGTCCGCGCACTGGTGGCGGCCTTCTTCGTGGCGGCCTTCTTCGTGGCGGCCTTCTTCGTGGCGGCCTTCTTCGTGGCGGTCTTCTTCGTGGCGGTCTTCTTCGTGGCGGTCTTCTTCGTGGCGGCCTTCTTCGTGGCCACCCGCTTGGTGGCGGCCTTCCTGGTGGCGGTCTTGACGGCCCGGGCCGTCGCGGCGCGTGGCGTATCGGACTTGCCTGGTGCCTTCTTCGCCGGCGCCTTCTTCGCAGGCGCCTTCCGGGTCGGAGCCTTCTTCGCAGGAGCCTTCACGGGCGCCTTGGTGGGCGCCGCCTTGGTATTCGTGCGGGCTTTGGACGTCCTGGTGCGTGGTGCGTTGCGGGTTGCCATGCTCGCCTCCGTCTTGGGGGTACCCCGGAGGCTGGCATGGGTCGCATGCAGGCGCGGTGAGCGTGCGCGTCAGCCCAGGCGCGGATTCAGCAGCTCGGCGAGGAACACCTGGCCCAGGCGCGGCTCCATCGCCAGCATGAAGATCACCCCGAACGCCGCCCCGGGCAGGTGTGCGCTGTGGTTGATCCGGTCGCCACCCTTGTGGTCCATCCACAGGCTGTAGCCGACATAGAACACGGCGTAGATGATCGCCGGGGCCGGGATGAAGAACACGAAGATCAGCGACCACGGCGAGATCAGAATGAAGGCGAACAGCACCGCGGAGACCGCGCCGGACGCGCCCAGGCTGAAGTAGTTGGGGTTGTCCTGGTTCTTCAGGTAGCTGGGCAGGATCGAGACCAGCAGCGCGCCAAGGTAGAACAAGGGATAAGTCAGCATGCTGCCGGTCAGTTGCAGCATCACCTGTTCGATCAGCCGGCCGAAGAAGAACAGGGTGACCATGTTGAACAGCAGGTGCGGCAGGTCCGCATGCAGGAAGCCGTAGCTCACCAGCCGCCAGTATTCATGGCGCTTGGCCACCGCCGGCGGCCACAGGATCAGCCTGTCCGCCAGGCGGCGGTTGTTGAAGGCGAGCCAGGACACCAGCGCGGTGGCGGCAATCAGGATGATGGTAACGAACGGCGACATGCAGGGCCTCAGGCGGGACGGTAGTTGTCCTGCACCGGGTAGCGGCGGGCGTAGGCGGCAAAGGCCAGCGCAGCCACGAATGCGAAACCGGCGAAGAAGAACATCAGGAATGCGTTTTCGCTCAGCCCGGTGCCGGCGATCCGGCCCAGCACCGCCTCGTTGCGCACGCCGAAGTTGGTCAGCAGCACCCACAGGCTGCCGAAGGTGCTGGTCAGGTACCAGAACGCCATGATCACGCCCTTCATTGCGTGCGGCGCCTGGCTGTAAGCGAACTCCAGCGCGGTGGCCGAGACCAGCACCTCGCCGAAGGTCAGCAGCAGGTACGGCAGTGCCTGCCAGGCCAGCGACACCTGCGCACCGCCGTCCAGCCACAGTTGCAGCATGCCGGCCACGATCCACGACACGCCGGAGATGGCGATGCCCCAGCCCATCCGCCGCAACGCGGTGACCTGGAAGCCTGCGCGCCGCAACAGCGGGTACAGCACCAGGTTGTTGAACGGGATCAGCAGCATCACCAGCAGCGGGTTGAGGGCCTGCATCTGCGCGGCATCCTGCACCAGCCAGCTCGGCCACCAGGCCTGCGCATGCGGGATCACCATCTCCCGGCCCTGGATGATCCAGGTCGATGCCTTCTGGTCGAACAGCGACCAGAACGGGGTCACCAGCGCGAACACGATCAGGATCCGCAGCACCGCGCGCACGCCATCCACCGCCGCGTCGGGATGCGCTCCGCGGGCACGCTCCAGTTGCAGCGAAGCCCCCCACCCGCCCAGCGCGATCAACACACCCAGCGCCAGGCAGGCGGAGATCACGAAGCCGAAGTCCGGCCACCATGACGCCAGCCCGGCAAGGGAAAGCGCCCACAGCCCGAGCAGGGCCGCGGCCAGGATCACGCCGGCCAGCGCCACCGCATGGCCCGGCCTGCCCTGCCCCGGATGCCGGGCACGCAGCGCGGTGCGCACCACCGGCAGGAAGCCGTGCGGATCGTTGCCGGACGGCGGCACGTTGATGTAGCGGTGGCGTCCGAGCCAGAACACGAACGTGGCGATGAACATCAGCGCACCGGGAATGCCGAATGCCACCGCCGGCCCGTAGTGGCGCAGGAACAGCGGCGCCAGCAGCGAGGCGAAGAACGAGCCGAAGTTGATGATCCAGTAGAAGGCGTCGAACACCACCCGCGCCTTGTCCTTGTTGCTCTGGTCGAACTGGTCGCCGCAGAACGACACCACCAGCGGCTTGATCCCGCCCGAGCCCAGCGCAATCAGGAACAGGCCGGTGTAGAAGCCCGCGGCGTTGTCCTCGAACATCGCCAGGCAGGCATGGCCGGCGCAATAGACCAGGGAGAACCACAGGATGGTGTTGTACTTGCCGAAGAACCGATCCGACAGCCAGCCACCGAGCAGCGGGAAGAAATACACGCCGATCACGAAGCTGTGGAAGATGTCCTTGGCCGCACCGTCGCGCTCGGGCCCCTGCGGCAGGTAGGCCAGCAGCATCGAGCTGATCAGGAACGGCACCAGGATGTTGCGCATCCCGTAGAAACTGAAGCGCTCGCAGGCTTCGTTGCCGATGATGTAGGCGATCTGGCGGGGCATGTGCCCCGTCCCGGCGGTGGTGGCCATCGTCTCGGGTCGGTCTCAAAGGAAACCGAGGGTACCCGATCACCCGTGGGGCCGGAACCGCCGCAACGCGCTGGGCGAAGGGTTTTAATGATTTGAACACGCCACGTTCGCGCTGCATGTGCAGTGGCATGCCTACGCTTGGCCGTTCCCCCGGGCAAAGGAGTCCAGCATGAGCCACCTGCAAGACAGGCGTATCCCGCAGGCCTCCTGCGACAGGCCGGTGAAAGCAATCGCCCAGGGCCACCAACCCGGCCGGGAGGCCTCGGCATGACTGCAAGCCGCGGCCGCACCGCGATGGTGATGGTGATGGTGATGGCGATGGCCCTGGTGCTGGGCGCCTGCCGCGCAGGCAACGCGCCGGACGCCGTGTCCGTCGCGCCCGATGCCTTGGCCGCCTCCACGCTGGCCAGTGGGCCGGCCGATGCCGCGGCCAGCGCCCTGCAGGAAAGCCAGTGGAAATGCGCCGACCAGTCGATCGCGGCACGCGTCGACACCGCCGCGGCCAGCGCCACCCTCACCCACGCGCGTGGCCAGTTGCTGCTGCCGCAGGCCATCTCCGACGCCGGTGCACGCTATGCCGACGACAACGGCAACGCGTTCCACACCTTGGGCGAGGATGCCACCTTGACCCTGTCGGGCACGCCGGAACAGGCATGCACGCGCATCCATCCTGTGCCCGAACAGGCTGCGACGCCCTAGCCGGGCCCCCTGGGTGCGTTCGACAGCAGCGGGGGCGCCGGCAGCAGCGATTGCCGCCGGCCCTGCTCCGCCGCACCCGGCCGCAGCCTGGCATCGCTGGCGGTTGAATCACCCCGCAAGGCCCGCGACCATGCGCTGATGCCCGGCCCTTCCGTTCCGTCTGCGCCCTCCGGCTACCGCGGCCGCTTCGCGCCCTCGCCAACCGGCCCGCTGCACCTGGGCTCGCTGCTGGCTGCCTTTGGCAGCTGGCTGCTGGCCCGGCATGCAGGCGGCCAGTGGCTGGTGCGGATCGAGGACATCGATCCACCGCGCGAGGTCCCCGGCGCGGCCGCCGCGCAACTGGCGGCGCTGGCCGCCTTCGGCCTGCTGCCGGACCTGCCGCCCGTGCGCCAGAGCGAGCGCTCCGCGCTGTACCGGGCCGCGCTGGACCGGCTGCTTGCCACCGGCCAGGCATTCGCCTGCTCCTGCAGCCGCAGCGAACTGGCCGCACAGGGTGGCATCCACCGCCGGTGCGTGGCCGCCGCACCGCGCCCGCATCCTGCAATCCGCCTGCGCGTGGCCGCCGATACCGTGGTCACCTTCGACGACCACCTGCAGGGGCCGGTCCGCCAGGACGTGGCGAGCGCGGTGGGCGACTTCGTCCTGCTGCGCGCCGATGGCTGCTGGGCCTACCAGTTGGCCGTGGTGGTGGACGATGCCGAGCAGGGCATCACCGACGTGGTCCGCGGCGCCGACCTGCTCGACTCCACCGCGCGCCAGATCCTGCTGCAGCGCGCGCTCGGGCTGCCGACCCCGCGTTACCTGCACCTGCCGCTGCTGCTGGACGCAAGCGGCGACAAGCTGTCCAAGTCCAGTGCCGCGCAGCCGCTGGATCCGTCCGATCCGCTGCCGCCGCTGCGCCAGTGCTGGACGCTGCTGGGGCAGGACCCGGCGCCGCTGCGCCAGGCCGCCAGCGTGGACGCACTGCTGCACCATGCCGGTGCACATTTCGATCCGGCACGGATACCGGCGCGCTTGCACTTTCATGGGGCCGCCACTACAACTGCCTGACCTTTGCGCATCCCCAGGGAGGGACACACATGAGCAGTCGCGTCGCACTCGTTACCGGCGGTACCGGCGGAATCGGCACCTCCATCTGCAAGCGCCTGGCGGACATGGGCCACCGCGTCGCGACCAACTACCGCAACGAGGAAAAGACCCTGGCCTGGCAGCGCAAGATGCAGGAGGCCGGCTACGACATCGCCATCGTCCCCGGCGACGTGGGCAGCCCCGAAGCGGCACAGGCACTGGTCCGCGGCGTGGAGGAGAAGCTGGGTCCGGTCGAGATCCTGGTCAACAACGCCGGCATCACCCGTGACACCACCTTCCACCGGATGACCCCCGAGCAGTGGCACGAGGTCATCAACACCAACCTCAACTCGGTGTTCAACGTCACCCGTCCGGTCATCGAGGGCATGCGCGAGCGCAAGTGGGGCCGGGTCATCCAGATCAGTTCGATCAACGGCCTCAAGGGCCAGTACGGCCAGGCCAACTACGCCGCGGCCAAGGCCGGCATGCATGGTTTCACCATCTCCCTGGCACGCGAGAACGCCAAGCTCGGGATCACGGTCAACACCGTCTCGCCCGGCTACGTGGCCACCGACATGGTGATGGCGGTGCCGGAGGAAGTGCGCGCCAAGATCGTGGCCGACATCCCCACCGGGCGCCTGGGCAAGCCGGAGGAGATCGCCTATGCAGTCGGCTTCCTGGTGGCCGACGAGGCCGCCTGGATCACCGGCTCCAACCTGGACATCAACGGCGGCCACCACATGGGCTGGTGACGGAAGTCAAGCGTACTGGCGGCAGTTGCATGCGCTGCTGCAGTGCGCCATGCTCGCTGGCACATGAAGCCACGTAGTGAGCGCTATAGATGGCCGCCTTACGCATCATCAAGAAATACCCGAACCGCCGGCTCTACGACACCGAGATTTCCAGCTACATCACCATCGAGGACGTGCGCCAGCTCATCCTCGATGGTGAGTCGTTCGAGGTGCGCGATGCCAAGAGCGGTGACGACCTGACCCGCTCGGTGCTGTTGCAGATCATCGCCGAGCAGGAGCAGGACGGAGAGCCGATGCTCTCCACCCAGCTGCTCAGCCAGATCATCCGTTTCTACGGCGACTCGCTGCAGGGCTTCATGGGCAATTACCTGGAGCGCAGCATGCAGCTGTTCATGGAGCAGCAGCAGGGTTTCCGCCAGCAGATGGGCAACCTGCTGGGGCAGACCCCATGGACGGCGATGAACCAGCTGACCGAGCGCAACATGGAAATCTGGCAGGAGTTCCAGCGCGGCCTGGGCACCGAAGCGGGCCGTCCCGCGGCCGCTCCCCGCGCGCCCGAGCGCGGCGCTGGCGGCAAGCCGCGGCGCTGAGGCCCGATCCAGCCGCACCCTACATGCGGCAGAACCTGTTGCGGTACTCCATCGCCTTGGGCATCAGCGCCTGCAGGTTCTGGATGCGGCTGCCCGGGTTGGGATGGGTGGAAGAAAACTCCGGCGGTGCCTGCCCGCCCGAGGACTGGCCCATGCGCTCCCACAGGCCGATCGCCTCGTTGGGGTCGTAGCAGGCCGCCGCGGCCAGCATCAGCCCGACCTCGTCGGCCTGGGTCTCGTGGCTGCGCGCATACGGCAGCAGGTAGCCGTACCCCATCGCCGCCATCACCATGTCCTGCTGCTGCGGGTCCAGCCCGCCGGCCGCGCCGGCCATCTGCCCGATCTGCGCCAGCTTCTGCTGGCTCATCCGCTGGGCGCCGTGGCGCAGCAGCGCGTGGGCGATCTCATGCCCCATCACCACCGCCATCGCATCGGGCGTCCGGGCCACCTGGACCAGCCCGCTGTAGACCGCCATCTTGCCGCCAGGCAGGCAGAAAGCGTTGGCCTGCCTGGAGGGGATCACGTTGACGTCCCACTCGAACTGGCGCCAATGATCCTGCGCCTGCATGCCGTGCTCGGCCGCCAGCGCCGCCGAGACCACGTCCACCTTGTCGATCAGGCGCTGGGCGATCTGGCGGATATCCCGGGCGACCGGCTCGGACGGATCCAGCGGCGGCTCCTGCGCCAGGATTTCACGGTAGGCCTGCAGGCCCAGCGCACGCTCCTGGTCCGGGCCGATGGCGCTGTCGATCAGCACCGTCTCGCCCGTGTACGGGTCCTCGGTGCGGTTGGACAGGTAGTAACAGCCGCCATAGACCAGGAACGCCAGCAGGACCAGCCAGCGCACATTGCCCAACCGCCCGCCACGGCGCGGTGCGGCGCCGGATCGACCCGATGACTGCCTGCGCATGAGTTCTTCCCCGCTCTCAGATGCCACGCACCAGGCGGAAGCCGATGCGGGCGCTAGTGATATCCGAATCCATGCGCGCACGCCATGCCGAGCGTGTCTGCGCCGGTGACCCGGCCCAGGAACCACCCCGGATCACCCGGGTGCGACACCCCGGGTTGAACCAGGCCACCCCATCGGCGGGCGCGCGCCGGTAACTGGCATGCCAGCAGTCGCCCACCCACTCGCTGACGTTGCCGGCAAGGTCGTGAAGGCCCCATGCATTGGCCTGAAAGCGGCCGACCGGGGCCGCGCCCCAGTAACCGTCGCCATACCCGACGAAGGCGTTGTTCCAGGTACGCCCGCTCGGCGAGACGTCATCGCCGCCGGTGAAGTTGCCACTGCCCGGTGGCGGGATGCCGGCATCCCCCCATGGGTAGCGCCCCGGGTTGCCTGCGCGCAGCGCGTACTCGAACTCGGATTCGCTGGGCAGGCGGTAGTAGCGGCCGGTCTGCTCCGACAGCCAGACCGCGTACGCCTCGGCGTCGCGCACGCTCACGTGCATCACCGGGTCGCCCGGCGCAGCCGGCTGGCCGTCGTAGCCCGAGCGCCAGTCCACGCCCGTGCGGCGCACGAAATTGCCGCTGCGCTCATCGTAGACGGTGGAGTTGCCACGCCGGGTCGCGCGCGGGCGCGCCGCAGCCTGCTCCACGAAACGACCGAACTCGGCCACCGTGACCTCGGTGAGCGACATCGCGAAGCCGCGGTCGAAGCGCACGTAATGGGCTGGCTGCTCGGCCTCGGAGGCCAGCGGATCGGTGGCTTCGGCGCCCATCCGGAACGCGCCATGCGGCACCACCACCATCTGCGGGCCGCGGCTGCCATCGGCCAGTGCGTCGGTGAACACCTGGCCGGGCCGGAACGCGCCGTAGTGGGTGAACAGGACGATGCGCTCGCGCAGTTGCACCGCCACCGGATCACCCGGCGGGGCGATGCGCAGCACCTCGGCCAGGCGCCCGCGCGCATCGCGCAACCCGTCCGGACGCAGCAGGTCGCGCAGTGCCGCATCGCGCAGCGCGGCAACGTGCTGGCTGCGGATCATGTCCACCCGCTGGCGCGCATCGGCCACCGCGCCCGCATCATCCTCGCGGGTCGCCTGGGCGTGGCCGAGCCAGCGTTCGGCCTCCTCGAAATCCAGCGCATCGGCGGCCAGCACCGCCCGGTCCAGCATTGCGCTCTCCACCGCGGCCACGCCCTGCAGCGCGCGTGGATCCCCGGGTATCACCGCCAGCGCATCGCGGAACTGCGCCAGCGCGCCACCGCCGGCCTCGCCCAGTTCGCCGGCCTGCAGCAGCCGCTCCCCCGCTTCGGCCAGTGCGGCCACCGCGCGCGCCTGGGCTGCCTGGCGCTGCAACTGCACTGCAGCCTCGTCGCCGGAGTCCAGCACCATCGCCACCGCCGCCAGTTGCGCTGCGCGCCGCAGCGCCCGGGTGTCCCCGCCTTCCCGTGCGGCGGACAGGGCCGCGCGCCCGGCTTCCAGCACCGCACGCCGCGCACGCTCCAGCCCGCGGGCGGCGGCGGTGTCATCCGGATCGGCGGCGAGCAGGGCCAGATAGATCGGCACGGCCGCTTCGGCATCCTCGTACAGGCGGCCTTCCTCCAGCGCCTGCGCTGCCTGCTGCCGCCACTGTGCGGAGTCGGCCTGCAGCGCAAGGTCCACCGGCGGCGCTACCCAGCGCGCAGGCGTGGGCAGGGCTGCCTCGATGCCGGCGGCAAGGTCCACCGCGGCCACCGAAGCAGGCAGTTGCTCGCGCGCGGGCGCGGGGCCGGCAGCCTGTTCGGCAGGCGGCGTGCGCCCGCAGGCACTGGCCAGCACCAGTACCAGCATCGCCCACACCACCCTCCGACCGCCTGCGCGCAAGATGCCTCCTCCTGTCCGGTTCGCATCCACCGGTTTGGACGTTAGGCTATCGCAGCCGGAAGCGGCAATCGCCCACCATCGGAACCCACGTGCCCGCACCCGCCTGGATCGACAACCCCGAATACCTGCTGCGGCGCCTGCCATCGGCCCCGCCCCGCATCGGCATTGATACCGAATTCATCCGCGAGCGCACCTACTGGCCACGGTTGGCGCTGGTACAGATGGCGCTGGAGGACGAGATCCTGCTGGTCGATCCGCTGGTGCCGGGCATGCCGCAGGCACTGGCGGCATGGCTGCAGGCGCCCGACGTGCTGAAGGTGATGCACAGCTCCAGCGAGGACCTGGTCGCCTTCAAGTGCACCTGCGACGCGCTGCCCACGCCGATGTATGACACCCAGACGGCCGCGGCCCTGGCCGGCCTGGGGGCCGGGATGGGCTACCAGAAGCTGGTCGAGCGCATTGCCGGGGTGACCCTGGCCAAGGGCGAGACGCGCTCGGACTGGCTGCGCCGCCCGCTCAGCCCCGCCCAGCTCGAATACGCCGCCGATGACGTGCGCCACCTCGGCGCCGTGCACGATGCCACCGTCGCCTTGCTGCGCGAGCAGGGCCGCGAGGACTGGCTGCGGGAAGACATGGAGCGCCTGCTGGCCGGGGCCGCACGCGACGAGGCCGAGCGCTGGCCGCAGCGCTCGCTGCGCGCTGCGCACTACCTCGATGTCGATGGCCAGCGGCGCCTGCTGCGGCTGTTGCGCTGGCGTGAGCGCCATGCTCGCGACCACGACCTGCCGCGCAGCTGGGTGCTGGACAACGAGCTGGCCGCGGCCCTGGCGCGCGACCCGCCCGGCGACGTGGCGGCCCTGCAGCAGCAACTGGAGGCCCAGCCACGTTCCCCGCGCAAGCTTTGCTCGGCGATCTGGCAGGCGTTGTCCACGCCGCTGGATGACGAAGCGGCCATGCCGGCACCCACACCCGAGCCGGACCGCAGCGCGGTGCGCCGCCTGCAGGATGCGGTGGCCCGGCGCAGCGCCGAACGCGGCCTGCCCGATGGCGTACTGGCCTCGCGCCGGCACCTGGAAGCGCTGCTCGAGGACGGCTCCTGGCCGGAGGCGCTGCAGGGTTGGCGCCGTCGCGAACTGGAACCGGTGCTCGCACCCCTGTTGGCAGCCACGCCCGCCTCAGGCTAGAATTTGCCCCTCGCGCGCGCGGCGTCCGGCTGCAAACCGGCGCAGCACAACAGATCCAGCGCCGGCCGCTGCGCGAGCATGCAACATCCGTGGGGCCATAGCTCAGCTGGGAGAGCGCGTCGTTCGCAATGACGAGGTCGGGAGTTCGATCCTCCCTGGCTCCACCACTACACCGAGATGAAAAAGCCGGCCTTGCGCCGGCTTTTTCATGGCTCATCTCCCAGGTTGGGGGACCGGATGCTGTACTGCTGTGCTTCGGCGCGTGGCCGGCGGCTGGAAGCCTCCTGCAGGAGCCAGCCTTGCCGGCCACCCCATCATGCCGGCAAGGCCGGCGTGCAACAGACCCCCATGGTCCACCCCCCTCCGCGGTCGCCGGCAAGACCGGCTCCTACATGTGGCGGCCGCAGGCCGCAGCCGGGGACATGAGCGGCAGCACACCACATGCCGAAGCGCCGCAGCACTGCGTCCGCATCCTCGCGTTCCCGGGAGATCAAACTGTTTTTCTCACGTGATCCGCGCCGGCGCGCGCGTGTGGACCAGCAGGTGCACGCACAGCACCCAGGCCACGCCCGCGGCCCAGCCGGCCAGCACGTCGCTGGGCCAGTGCACGCCCAGGTACAGCCGCGATACGCCCACGGCCGCCGCCGCCACGATGGCCGCCGTCAGCACCGCCCAGCGCCCACGCACGTGCCACGCAAGGATCACGCACACGCAGGCCAGGGTGGCCACCGCCATCGCATGCCCGCTGGGAAAGCTGTACGACGACTCCGGCGCGATCGACACCCACAGCGACGGCCGCTCGCGCTGGACCAGGTGCTTGATGGCCTGGTTGAGCAGCGCCGAGCCTGCAAACGACCCGAACGCGAACAGCGCCTGGCGCCGGCGCTTCCAGGCCAGCAGCCCCAGGGTCAGCAGCACCTGCGCCGGAATCACGCCGTGCCCGTAGCCGGCCCGGGTGATGGCCACGAACACGGCGTCCAGGGTGGCCCCTGCATGGCCGCGCAGCCACAGCAGCATCGCGTGGTCCTGCGGGATCGAAGCCGGCGCCAGCACGCAACCGGCCAGCACCAGGAACAACACGGTGGTGACGATCAATCCCGCGCTCACCAGCCGCCGCCGCGCACGCACGTGGCGGGCGGTACCCGGCCCTGGGTCAGGGCCGCCCGCGCGCATAGCGTTGCTCGACGTAGGCGTCGATCAGCGCCACGAACTCGCTGGCGATGTTCTCGCCCCGCAACGTGAGCTTCTTCTCGCCGTCCACGAACACCGGCGCCGCCGGTGCCTCGCCGGTGCCCGGCAACGAGATGCCGATGTCGGCGTGGCGCGACTCGCCTGGCCCGTTGACCACGCAGCCCATCACCGCAAGGGTGAGGTTCTCCGCGCCCGGATGGGAGATGCGCCACTCCGGCATCTTCGCGCGCACGTGCTCCTGGACGGTCTGGGCAAGTTCCTGGAAGAAGATGCTGGTGGTACGGCCGCAGCCCGGGCAGGCGGTGACCATCGGCGTGAAGGCGCGCTGGCCGGTGGTCTGCAGCAGTTCCTGCGCCACCACCACTTCCTGGGTGCGCGGCTGGCCGGGCTCGGGCGTAAGCGAGATGCGGATGGTGTCGCCGATGCCCTCCTGCAGCAGCACCGACAACGCCGCGGCCGATGCCACAATGCCCTTGCTGCCGATGCCGGCCTCGGTCAGGCCCAGGTGCAGGGCGTAGTCGCAGCGTGCCGACAGGTCGCGGTACACCGCGATCAATTCCTGCACGCCGCTGACCTTGCAGCTGAGCACGATGCGCTCGGCCGGCAGGCCCAGCTCAACCGCACGCGCCGCCGAGTCCAGGGCCGAGACGATCAGCGCTTCGCGCAGCACCCGCCCTGCATCCCAGGGTTCGGCGCGGGCGCTGTTCTCGTCCATCAGCCGGGCCGCCAGGGACTGGTCCAGCGAGCCCCAGTTGGCGCCGATGCGTACCGGCTTGCCGTACTCCAGCGCCTTGTCGATGATCGCGCCGAACTGGGTGTCCTTCTTCTTGCCGAAGCCCACGTTGCCGGGGTTGATCCGGTATTTGGCCAGCGCTTCGGCGCAGGCCGGCTCGCCAGCCAGCAACTGGTGGCCGTTGTAGTGGAAGTCGCCGATCAGGGGCACGTCCACGCCCATGCGCAGCAGCTTCTCGCGGATACGCGGGATCGCGGCGGCCGCTTCGGGGGTATTGACCGTCAGGCGTACCAGTTCCGAGCCGGCACGCCACAGCTCCGCCACCTGCTTCACCGAAGACGCCACGTCGGCGGTATCGGTATTGGTCATCGACTGCACCACTACCGGTGCACTGCCGCCGACAGCCACGCCGCCGATCAGGACCTGGCGGGTCGGCCGGCGCGGCCATGGCGCGGCCGAGGCAGGAGGCGTGGGGCGTGTGACGGCATCATGTTGCATCCGCGCATTCTAGACGCCCCGGGCCGAACGTTGCCCACGCCCCCTTCCACACGCCCGCGGCATACTCGCCACGCCGTCGCGTACAAGGACGCCCCCATGCTCGAGCCCAGCTATCCCCTCTACGTCGCCAACCTCGCGGCCAGCCCGAATGCCGACCTGGAGGTGCTGGACAAGTACTCCGGCCAGGTGGCCACCCGGGTGGCCATGGCCGACCCGGCCACGGTGGAGCGCGCCATCGCCGCCGCGGTGCGTGCGGCCCCAGCCATGGCCGCCCTGCCCCCCTACCGGCGCCAGGCCATCCTGGAGCACTGCGTGGCGCGGTTCGGCGAGCGCGCCGAGGAGCTGGCCCGCGCGCTGTGCATCGAAGCGGGCAAACCCATCAACGACGCGCGCGGCGAGGTCACCCGCCTGATCGACACCTTCCGCATCGCCGCCGAGGAGGCCGTGCGGATCGAAGGAGGCACCGTCGAGCTGGAGATCTCCGAGCGCGGCCGCGGCTATCGCGGCATCTGGAAGCGGGTGCCGGTGGGGCCATGCAGCTTCATCACCCCGTTCAACTTCCCGCTCAACCTGGTCGCGCACAAGGTCGCGCCGGCAATCGCGGCCGGCTGCCCGTTCGTGCTCAAGCCGGCCGCCAGGACCCCCGTGGGGGCATTGATCATCGCCGAGGTGCTGGCCGGCACCGACCTGCCCGAGGGTGCGTTCTCGGTGTTCGCCTGCGGCAACGAGCAGGCCGCGCCGTTGATCGAAGACCCGCGGATCCGCCTGCTGTCCTTCACCGGCGGCCCGATCGGGTGGGAGTTCAAGGCCCGCGCCGGGCGCAAGAAGGTCACCCTGGAACTGGGCGGCAATGCGGCGTGCATCGTCGATGCCGACCAGGGCGGCAAGCTCGACCAGGTGGTCGAGCGCCTGGCCTTTGGCGCCTACTACCAGTCCGGGCAGAGTTGCATCGGAGTGCAGCGCATCCTGGTCCACGCTGCGGTGTACGACGCGCTGCGCGAGAAGCTGGCAACGAAGGTGCGTGGCCTGGTATCCGGCGATCCCGGCGACGAGGCCACCTTCATCGGGCCGCTGATCGACGAGCAGTCGGCACGGCGGCTGGAGGACTGGATCGCGGCGGCGCGCGCGGCCGGGGCCACCCTGCTCGCCGGCGGGCAACGCCGCGGCAGCATGCTCGATGCCACCTTGCTGGAAAACGTGCCGCACCATTGCGAACTGCAGCGCCAGGAAGCCTTCGGCCCGGTCGCGCTGCTGGAGCGCTTCGAGGACTTCGAGGCCGCGCTGGCGGTGGTCAACGATTCGGAGTACGGGCTGCAGGCGGGGGTGTTCACCGACAGCCTTGCGCACGCAATGCGCGCCTGGGACCAGTTGGAAGTCGGTGGCGTGGTGGTCGGCGACGTGCCCAGCTTCCGCATGGACAACATGCCGTACGGCGGGGTGAAGGGCTCGGGCCTGGGCCGGGAAGGCGTGCGCTTCGCGATGGAGGACATGAGCGAGGTCAGGCTGCTGGTGCTGCGCCACTGACCGCAGCCCCATGCCGCACCGCGCACCGGATCAGTTCCGCGGGCGCGGCCGGGGCTTCGGGCGCCCGAGCAGGAATCCCTGCCCGTAGCGGCAGCCCAGCGCCTGCAGCAACTGGCGCTGGACCTCCAGTTCCACGCCCTCGCCCACCGTCTCGATGCCCAGGGTGCCGGCCAGGGCCAGGATCGCGCGCAGCAGCGCCAGGCTCTCCTGGCGCCCTTCTTCCTCGCTCAGCCCGGCCACGAAACTGCGGTCGATCTTGAGCCCTGAAATCGGGAAGCGGTGCAGGTACGACAGCGCCGAGAAGCCGGTGCCGAAGTCGTCCAGCTGCACCTGCACTCCGTCGCGACGCAGGGTGTCGAGGATGCGCTGGGTGCGCGGCGCATCGTCCATCAGCGCAACCTCGGTGATCTCCACCCGCAGCCGCCCGGGCTCGGCGCCGGCCGCGTCGATCAAGCCCAGCAGGCGCTCGGCGAAATCGGCCGAGCGGAAGTGCAGCGGCGAGACATTGACCGAGATGTAGCCGTCGTCATCCTGGGCCAGGTCGGTGATCGCCTGCTCGTACAACAGCCAGTCCACCTGCTCGATCAGGCCGGTCTCCTCACCCAGGCCGATGAACGAGGCCGGCGCCAGCACCCCGCGGCGCTCGTGGCGCCAGCGCAGCAGTGCCTCGTGGCCAACCACCGCGCCGTCATCCAGGCGCACGATGGGCTGGTAGTAGGGCAGGAATTCGCGGCGGTTGATCGCGCGGCGCAGGTCGGCCTCCAGGTCCAGGCTGCGCACCGCTTGCTCGCGCATGGCCTCGTCGAACATGGCGTAACGGCCGCGGCCCTGGCTCTTGGCCCGGTACATCGCCGCATCCGCATCGCGCAGCAGTTCCTCGCCGCCGCGATAGCGCGGGTGCCACAGCGCGATGCCCATGCTGGCCGAGGGAAACAGCTCACGCCCGGCCACCCACAGCGGGCTGCCCAGCGTGTGCAGCAGGCGGGTGGCCAGCTCGCGCACGCCGCCGCCGTCGGCTTCGCAACTGGCCAGGATGGCGAACTCGTCGCCCCCCAGGCGCGAGACCACGTCCTCGCCGCGCACCACCGAGACGATGCGCTTGCCGACCTCCACCAGCAGCTCGTCGCCGGCCGCATGGCCGATGCTGTCGTTGACCAGCTTGAACCGGTCCAGGTCCATGAACAGCACCGCGAACGAGCGGCCATCGCCATTGCCATTGCGCACGCGCTCGATGGCGGCGGCAAGGCAATCGAGCAGGTGGGCGCGGTTGGGCAGCCCGGTGAGCGCATCATGCAGCGCCTGGTAGGTGAGTTGCTGCTCGGCGCGCAGGCGCTCTCCCATCTGCGCGACCAGCTGGTTGTTGGCCTCCTCCAGTTCGGCGGTGCGTTCGGCCACCCGCCGCTCCAGCTCCGCATGCGCGCCCTTGAGCCGTTCCTGCGCCCGTTGCCGTGCCAGGCCATTGCCGATGTTGTGGGCCACGAACGCCAGCAGGCGCTGGTCGCCCGCACTGAAGCGGATCCCGGGGCTGTAACTCTGCGCCGTGATCACCCCGACCACCTCGCCATCGCGCTGCAGCGGCACCCCGAGCCAGCTCTGCGCCGGCTGTCCGAACTCGCGCACCTTGCCTTGCGCGATCAGCCGGTCGATGCCCTCGCGGTCCAGCAGCAGCGCCTCGCGGCTGCGGATCACGTACTCGGTCAAGCCATTGCTGAGTTGGCGGGTGGGCCGGTGGTCGCCGGTTTCGTCCACCGAGTAGACGAACTCGATCATCTCCTGCGCATCGTCCAGCAGCGCGATGTAGAAGTTGCGCGCGTAGATCAGGTCGTCCACCGCGGCGTGGACCTTGGCGTAGTACTGCTCCAGGCTGTCCGAGCTCATCGCCATCTCGGCAATGCGGAACAGCGCATGCTGCAGCTTCTCGGCGCGCTCGCGCTCGAATACCTCCTCCTGCAGCTCGCGGTTGGCGCGCTCCTGTTCCAGGGTGCGCTCGAGCACGCGCTGTTCCAGTTCCACCCGGGCCTGGCGCACATCCAGCGGCACCAGCACGTGGCGCATGGCGTGGTCCAGCAGTTCGGCATCCTCCTGGCCGTAGCAGTCGGCGCGGTCCGGGCTGCGCACGATGATCGCGCCGCAGATCCGGTCGCCGCAGCGCACCGGTACGCCCAGCCAGTCCAGGCCGGGGGCCGGGTCCGCATCCGGGGCCAGCCCGAGCACCTGGCGTACCTGCGCCGGCGGGCCGTACACCGCACGCCCGTGGCGCAGCAAGGCGTTGATCATCGCGTCGGCCGGTTCCCCGCGCCGCCATCCGCCGGTGGCCGCGTCCATGCCCGCCTGGTAGAGGACACGCAGCGCGCCGCGCGCGTCGTCGTACTGGACGATGGCGCACTGCGGCGCATACACCAGCGAACCGAGGAGCGCGTGGACGCGGCGCAGCACCGCCGGGTCATCGACATCGCCGGCCGCCAGGTCCGCGATCGCGTACACGGCCTGGCGCGAACGTTGCGCCGCTTCCAGCAGCGCGATGCGCGCCCGCAACCGCGCCGTGTGCAGGGCAGCGGCCAGTTGTTCGCGTGCCGCGCCAGCCCAGGCCGCGCCAGCCTCGATCGACGGCGTGGCCACCCGTACCAGCAGTGCCAGCCGCGCGCCGCTCTGGTCCTGCCAGGCCTGGGCCAGCGTGTCCGGCCCGTGCGCCGGCACCGGGCCGCCCTGCAGCATCGCCTGCAGCCGGGTCGCTGCGGCGTCTGCGTCACCCGGTTCGGTCCATGCCTGGATGCCTAGCGCGGGGTCGTCCCAGCCCACCGCCAGTACCGACGCCTCCACCTGGCCTGCGCGCAGTACCGCCGCCACGGCTGCCAGTGGTGAACCGCCTGGGCCCTCGATCCGGGTGCCGTCGTCGGTGTCGGGTGGGTTCATGACTCCTCGGGGATCATGGTCGCAGCGGCGCAACGCGCCTCCGCATAATGCTCTCCTACCGCATCCACGCGATGTCGTCGACCCCTTTTCCGGTTGTCGTGCGTTCCTCCACCATGGACCTCGCCCTTCCGCTGCCCGCCCGTGCCCGCTTTGCGCGGGCGCCGCATCCACGTAGTCTGGCCTCCATGGACCAGGCCGTGGCCGCCAGCGATGGAGATGAAGCCCTGATGCTGGCGTGGGTCGCGGGCGACACGTCCGCCTTCGAGGCACTGTACGCACGCCATCGCGATCGCCTGTTCCGCTTCCTCCTCGGCCATCTGCGCGACCGCGCCCTGGCCGAGGAGATGTTCCAGGATGTATGGCAGCGGGTGATCGCCGCCCGCGCCGGCTGGCGCCCGGACGCACCGTTCGGGACCTGGCTGTACCGGATTGCGCACAACCGCATGCACGACCACTGGCGCGCACTCAAGCACCGCCCGCCGGCGCCGGCCGACGCAGACCGCCGGACCGCCGAAGTGGCCGACCCGGACACGCCCGAGCGCCACGCCGCCGCCCATGAAGCCAGCACACGCCTGCACCAGGCCCTGGCCGAGTTGCCGCCCGAGCAGCGCGAGGTGGTGCTGCTGCGCCTGCAAGGCGAATTGAGCATGGAAGAGATCGGCGAGTTGACGGGGGTGAGCCGGGAAACGGTGAAATCGCGGCTGCGCTATGCCCTGGACAAGTTGCGCACGAGGCTGTCGCCATGAGCCGCCACGAGCCGCTGACCCCGGAAGAGCGCGAGCTGGCACAGCACCTGGCACACCCGGGGCACGCCGGCCCTTCGCCGGCCACCGACGCCCGCATCCTCGCCGCCGCCCGCCTGGCGGCTGCCTCCGATGCCGATGCCGATGCCGGTGCCGATGCCGGCCCCCGGGCGCCGGCCGCCACGCCGCCGCAGGCCGCGCTGTCGCCGGCTACGACGACCCGCCATCGACGCCGCCGCCACTGGCCGGCATCGCTGGGGCTGGCCGCCTCGGTGGCCCTGGCCGTCGGCGTGGCCTGGCAACTGCGCGAGCCGCCGCAGCCACTGGCAACCACCGACGCGGTGATGGCACCGTCGCCGGTGTTCGAGGCCGACCCGCCGGCAGCAGCAGCGGAACCGCAGCTGCGCAGCGAAGATGCCAGCCCGCAGGCCGGCCCCACCACGGCCACCCAGCCGGCTTCGGCAGCGATGCCGCCGGACATGGGCGCGCGCGCCGCGCGCCGTGTCGCAGCCGACGCGCGCGACGACCGTGCCGCCACCACCGGCACTGCGCTGCCTGCCCAGGCAACCAAGCCCCGGGCCACCACGCCTGCATCCGAATCCCGGATGGACCATTTCAAAGCACCCCCGCCGTTGCCGGCACTCCCGGCACTGGCGCCGCCACCGCCACCGCCGCCGCCTCCTGCACCTGCCGCCCCAATGGAACCCGCGGCCAGGGCAATGGCGCCGCCGTCCGCGGCCGCCGACCCACAGGTCCATGCCGACGCGCCCGGCGCGGCCGCGATGCCACCGCCGCCGCCCTCGGTGCAGGCCTCCGAAGCGGAGTGGGCCACTTCGCCCCCTGCACAGGTTGCCGACACCGACCAGGCAAGCCGCAGCCGCCTCCAAGACGCAGGCGCCCAGGCCCCTGCCGATCACGATGCCGAGCAGTGGCTGCAGCGCATCCGCCAACAGCGCGAGCGCGGCGACCTGGATGGTGCACGCGCCAGCCTCGCCCGTTTCGTGCGCAGCCATCCCGGATACCCGCTGCCGCAGGACCTGCGTGCGCTGCTGCCGGCACCGTCCGGCGAAGGTTCCTGAAGACGGCACCGGCCGATGCGAGCGGCGAGGTGACTGCGCCACATCGTGCCGGCCGCGGCATCCGCATCCGCATCCGGGCGCAGTCCCGGTCGGATGTAGAATCGCAACAATGACCGACACCCTCGCCGCCCCGGCCTCGCTGCAGACCGAGGTCCGGCACAGCCGCTTCCTGGCCCAGGCTGCGCCCGTGGATGCGCCGGCCACCGCGCTGTCCTTCGTCGCCCGCGCCAGTGACCCGGCTGCCACCCACAACTGCTGGGCCTGGCGCATCGGCCAGGACTACCGCTCCAGCGACGACGGCGAACCGGCCGGTACCGCCGGGCGCCCGATCCTTGCCGCCATCGATGCCCAGGGCTATGACCGGATCGCGGTGGTGGTGACCCGCTGGTTCGGCGGGATCAAGCTCGGTGCCGGCGGGCTGGCCCGCGCCTACGGCGGTGCGGCGGCCGAATGCCTGCGCCTGGCCAGCCGCCAGCCGCTGGTGGCCATGGTCGAGTTGTCATTGGACTGCGCGTTCGAGGACCTGGGCGCGGTGCATGCCGCGCTGCCGGCACACGCCGCCGAGAAGACTGCCGAGTCCTTCCATGCCGAAGGTGCGCGGCTGTCGCTGCGCCTGCCCGCCGCCGAGCTGCCGGCACTGCAGCTGCGGCTGCGCGATGGCACCCGCGATCGCGTGCGCTTTGGCGAAGCGGTTGCCGGAGGGCTGCATTGATGGCCGACGCGACCGCGCGCGATGGCCGCCTGCGCAAACTCGGCAGCCTGGGCACCCTGTGGCCGTTCGTGCGCCGCCATGGCGCGCTGTTCGGTGCATGGCTGGTGGCACTGGCTGCCTCCTCCAGTGCAACCCTGAGCCTGCCGGTGGCGGTACGCCACATGATCGACCGCGGCTTCGGCGGCGGCAGCCAGATCAACCAGGCATTTGCCTTGTTGTTCGTGGTGGCGGTGGTGCTGGCGTTCGCCACGGCGGCGCGCTTCTTCTTCGTGTCGCTGCTGGCCGAGAAGGTGGTCGCCGACCTGCGTGACCGGCTCTACGCGCACCTGCTGGCGCTGGACCCCGCGTTCCACGACCGCAGCCGCAGCGGCGAGCTGGTGTCGCGCCTGTCGGCCGATGGCGAGCTGCTGCGCGGCGTGATCGGCACCACCATGTCGGTCGCCCTGCGCAGCTCGGTCACCGTGGTCGGCAGCCTGGCGATGCTGTTCGTCACCAGTCCGCGCCTGGCTGCCTGGGCACTGCTGGGCATCCCGCTGTCGGTGCTGCCGATCGTGCTCGGGGCGCGGCGGCTGCAGAAGGCCTCGCGCGCCAGCCAAGACCGGGTCGCCGACGCCAATGCGCTGGCGGCCGAAACCCTCGGTGCGGTGCGTACCGTGCAGGCCTATGCCCGCGAGGCCTACGAGCGCAGCCGCTTCGGCGCCGCCCTCGCCGTGGCGGTGGCCACTGCGCGCCGCCGCATCGGCGCCCAGGCTGCAGTGACGGCGGCGGCCATCGTGCTGATCTTCGGCGCCATCGTGCTGGTGCTGTGGCTGGGCGCACACCAGGTGGTGGCCGGCACGATGAGTCCGGGCACGTTGGGCCAGTTCGTGCTCTACGCGCTGATCGGCGGCGGCTCGGTCGGCGCCCTGGCCGAGGTATGGAACGAACTGCAGCGCGCGGCCGGCGGGATGGGCCGGATTTCCGAGCTGCTGCAGGAGCGCCCGCGGGTGGCGGCACCGGCACAGCCTGCGCCGCTGCCGGTGCCCCTGCGTGGGGAGATCCGCTTCGAGCAGGTGGTGTTCCATTACGACGGGCGCCCGGACGCACCCGCGCTGGATGGGTTCGACCTGCATGTGCGGCCCGGCGAGACAGTGGCCCTGGTCGGGCCGTCCGGCGCGGGCAAGAGCACGGTGCTGTCGCTGTTGCTGCGCTTCCATGATCCGCAGGCCGGGACCGTGCGGATCGATGGACTGGACCTGCAACATGCCGACCCGCTGGCCCTGCGCGAGCGCCTGGCACTGGTCCCGCAGCAGCCGGTGCTGTTTGCCGCCAGCGCCATGGACAACATCCGCTACGGCCGCCTGGACGCCAGCGACGCGCAAGTGCATGCAGCCGCGCGCGCCGCCGAGGCCGACGGGTTCATCCGCGAATTGCCGGACGCCTATGCCAGCGAGCTGGGGGAGCGCGGGGCGCGCCTGTCCGGCGGCCAGCAGCAACGCGTGGCCATCGCCCGGGCACTGCTCAGGGACGCGCCGGTGCTGCTGCTGGACGAGGCCACCAGTGCGCTGGACGCGCAGAGCGAGCGCGCGGTGCAGCATGCGCTGGAAAACCTGATGCGCGGGCGCACCACGCTGGTGGTCGCCCACCGCCTGGCCACGATCCTCAAGGCCGACCGCATCGTGGTGATGGACCGCGGCCGGGTGGTGGCCGAGGGTACCCACGCGCAGTTGCTGGAACAGGACGGCCTGTACGCGGAACTGGCGCGGCTGCAGTTCCTGGACTGAGCCCCGTCAGGCGATGCGTTCGACGCCGCCCATGTATCCACGCAATACCTCGGGCACGCTGATCGCGCCGTCGGCCTGCTGGTAGTTCTCCATCACCGCGATCAGGGCGCGGCCAACCGCCACGCCCGAGCCGTTGAGCGTATGCACCAGCTCCGGCTTGCCGGTGTCGGGATTGCGCCAACGCGCCTGCATGCGCCGGGCCTGGAAATCACCGCAGGTCGAGCACGAGGAGATTTCGCGGTAGGTCTGCTGCGAGGGCAGCCACACTTCCAGATCGTAGGTGCGGCGGGCCGCGAAGCCCATGTCGCCAGTGCACAGCAGCACCTTGCGGTACGGCAGGCCCAGCTTTTCCAGCACGGTCTCGGCGGCGCGGGTCATGCGCGCATGCTCGGCATCGCTGTCTTCGGGCCGGACGATGGACACCAGCTCCACCTTCTCGAACTGGTGCTGGCGGATCATGCCGCGGGTATCACGGCCGCCGCTGCCGGCTTCGGAGCGGAAGCACAGCGAATGGGCGGCCATGCGCAGCGGCAGCCGCGCCGCCTCGATGATCTGCTCGCGCACGATGTTGGTCAGCGAGATCTCGGCGGTTGAAATCAGGTAGCGGCGATGCTCGCCCAGGCTGGTGACGAACATGTCCTCCTCGAACTTGGGCAACTGCCCGGTGCCCACCAGGCTCTCGGCGTTGACGATGACCGGGACGTTGGTTTCCTCGTAGCCGTGCTCGCCGGCATGCAGGTCCAGCATGAACTGGGCCAGCGCCCGGTGCAGCCGCGCCAGCTGGCCGCGCAGCACGGTGAAGCGCGCACCCGACAGGCGCGCGGCGGTATCGCCGTCCAGCCAGCCGTGGCGCGCGCCCAGCTCGACGTGGTCCCTGACCTCGAAATCGAACACGCGCGGCGTGCCCCAGCGGTGCTGCTCGACATTGCCGTGTTCGTCGGCACCGGCCGGCACGTCGTCGGCCGGCAGGTTGGGAATGCCCAGGGCAATGGCCTCGATGCGGCCGCGGATTTCCTCCAGGCGCACCTCGGAGGCCTTGAGCTCGTCACCGAAGCCGGCAACCTCGGCCTTGGCCTGTTCGGCCCTGGCCCGGTTGTGCTCGGCCTGATCGAGCTCCCCCGCCGCGGTCAGCCGCGCGATGCCACCCATCAGCACACCGATTTCCTTGCTGCGGGTGTTGCGCAGGTTCTGAAGCTCCTGGGTCCGCGCCTGGATCGCCTTGCGCTCGGACTCCAATGCCTCCACTGCAGCGACGTCGAGCACGTAGCCACGGGCGGCGAGGCGTTCGCCCAGGGCGGCGGTCTGGTTGCGGAGCAGTGCGGGATCAAGCATGGGAGTGATTACGGGAAAGACGGCCGTGCATTATCCGATATCGACGCCGTGCGCGCTTCGCTTCATCCGGGCTATGCCAGAATCGGCCTGCTCCCGAGGACCCAGGCGACATTTCCCGATGGCCGCAGCTGCCCGATCCCGATTCCACTGGCTCCAGCGCATCGTGTTCGGCCGCTGGACCATCGTGGCCGGCGCCTTCCTGCTGGGGCTGCTGCTGTTCGCGCTGGTGTGGCTGCGCGCACGCCAGGTCGATGCGCCCGCCGAGCAGCCGGTGCAACCGGCCGCCGTGGTGCGACAGGCCGCGGATCCGTTGCCCGGTCCGTTGCCGGCGGGCGCCAGCACCCCGCCACCCGCTGCCGACGGTGGCGCCCGCCTGGTCGAGGAACCGGCACCGCCGGAGGTCCCGTTGCAGCCGCTGCCGCCCAGCATCGAACCGGCGGACGGCGCGCCGGTGGGTACGCCGGTGGCGGTGCAGCCGCCACAGTTGCTGGGCGGCCAACCCCCGCCCCGCTATCCCGCCGGTGCGCTGCGGCGCGGCGAAAGCGGCACCGTGGTGGTGCAGGTGGACGTCGAAACCGATGGCCGCCCGGCATCGCTGCGGATCCAGTCGCCGAGCGGCTCGCGCGAACTGGACCGGGCCGCGGTGGAGGCGGTGGCGCGCTGGCGATTCGAACCGGCGCGCGATGCGGCCGGCCAGCCGGTGCAAGGCAGCCTCTCGGTGCCGGTCGACTTCCGCACCCGCTGACGCGCGCATCCGCCGCGCACGCCGGCCAGGGCCCGCACTGCCGCTTTGCCGCGTCGCTTTGCCGCATTCGCGTTTGCGCGCGCCATCGCCTGCACGCGGCCTGCGCATGCATGAACGCGAGCCGGTGGTTTCGCGTGGCATTCACCAGCCGACCACCTCGCGCACACATCGACCTGTTGAAGACTGCGGTCGCGTCACAACAACAGGAGACGTCATGACCACCCAGACTCCCTCGCCGCATCCGCATCCGCAGACCGCACATGCGGATGCCGAGCCTACACGTCCTCCCACCACCAGCCAGCGCGCTCCGGTATCGCTGCTGGTCGTACTGGCCATCACCCTGGTCGCACTGGGTGCATGGTGGTATTCGCAGACCTCCGCCGATCGCGCCGACCAGGGCTTCGCGCCGGCCTCGACCAGCGAAACGGCGCCCGACGCGGCGTCCGTCACCGCAACCGACCGGCCGGCCACCGGCACTGGCGACAGCACCCGGCCTGCCAACCCCGATCGCGCACCGCGACCGCTGGCCGACAACGCCCAGCCGCGCTACCCGGCCACCGCGCTGCGCGACGGGATCGAGGCCAGCGTGGTGCTGAGTATCGTGGTCGACGCCAACGGTGTCCCCGCCGAGATCGCGGTGGTCGAGCGCGAGGGTGCGCGCGACCATGCGCTGGATCGCGCGGCGGTGCAGGCGGCACGCCAGTGGCGCTTCGAGCCTGCGATCCGCGATGGGCGCCCTGCCCAGGCCACGGTGAGGGTGCCGGTCGAGTTCCGCCGCGGCTGAGTGCCGCGGGTGCAGTACACCGGCGCACGGACGCGCCGGTGACCGTCAGCCGGCCAGGTCTTCCAGTCCGAATCCGGACTCGCGCGCCAGCCGGTCGAAGCCGGGGAAGGACGTGGCCACGTTGGCCACATCGTTGACCTGCACTTGCCCGCTGGCACGCTGCCCGGCCACCACGAACGCCATGGAAATGCGATGGTCGTGGTGGGTCTGGATCGACCCGCCGTGCATCTGCCCAGGATGGATGGTGGCGCCGTCCGGCGTCTCGTCCACCTGCAGGCCCAGGGTCCGCAGCCCGGTCGCCATTGCTGCCAGCCGGTCCGATTCCTTGACCCGCAGTTCGGCAGCACCGGTCACCACGGTCGGCCCCTCGGCGCAGGCCGCGGCCACGAACAGCGCCGGGAATTCGTCGATCATGTCCGGCACCAGTGCCTCCGGCACCTGGATCCCGCGCAGCGGCGCATGCCGCACCACCAGGTCGGCCACCGGCTCGCCGCCATGGGTCGAGGGGTTTTCTTCGCAGATGTCCGCGCCCATCAGCCGCAACGCGTGCAGCAGGCCGGTGCGACGCGGGTTCAGCCCCACCGCGCGCAGGCGCAGCTCCGAGCCGGGCACGATGCTGGCGGCGACCAGGAAGAAGGCCGCGGAGGAGAAATCGGCCGGCACCGCGATGTCGGTGGCGCGCAGGCGCTGGCCACCGCGCAGGCGGGCGTACCCGGGCGAGAACTCGATGTCCACGCCGAACGCCGAGAGCATGCGCTCGGTGTAGTCACGCGTGGGGTGCGGCTCGGTCACCGAGGTGTGGCCCTGCGCGTACAGCCCGGCCAGCAGCACGGCCGACTTGACCTGCGCACTGGCCACCGGCGAGGCGAAATCGATGCCGGCAAGCGCCTGCCCGCCATGGATGCGCAGCGGCGGCGTGCCGTCGGCGTCGGTGCCGATGCGCGCACCCATCTGTTCCAGCGGGCCGGTGACCCGGCGCATCGGTCGTCCCGACAGCGACGCATCGCCAACCAGCACGCTGTCGAACGGCTGCGCGGCCAGCAGCCCGGCCAGCAGGCGCATGCCGGTGCCGGCATTGCCGCAATCCAGCGCGGCGGACGGTGCCTGCAACCCGTCCACACCCACCCCGTGCACGATCCGGCGCGAGGGCGACGGCGTCTCGATGCGCACCCCGAGTTGGGAGAAGATCGACGCGGTGGCGCGGGTGTCCTCACCTTCCAGGAAGCCGTCCACCGTGGACACGCCATCGGCCAGCGCGGCCAGCATCACCGAGCGGTGCGAAACCGACTTGTCCCCCGGAATCTCCACGCTCCCGCGCAACGGTTGCCCGGCGGTTGCGATCCAGTGCTGCGACGACTGCGACATCCCTTGCTCCATCCATTCATTGCGGCCAGGCCGCTCGAAACTCCCCGCATGCGCGGGCGATACGGGTTACTACGGCACCGCCACCGGGTACGACCCCAGCACCTTCACCTGGGCCACGTGCTTCTCCAGCTCGGCCAGGGCCTGCTTCATTGCTTCGTCGTCCACGTGCCCGGCCAGGTCGATGAAGAATGCGTACTCCCACTTGGCCTGGTGCGAAGGCCGCGACTCGATCCGGTTCATGCTGATGCCATGCCGCGCGAACGGGCTGAGCACGTCGAACAGCGCGCCCGGCTTGTCGTGGATGAACACCAGGATCGAGGTGCGGTCGTGCCCGGACGGCGGGAAGATCCGGCGGCCGATCACCAGGAAGCGCGTGGTGTTGTCGCGGTCGTCCTGGATCGGCTGCATGATGACCTTCTTCAGGCCATACACATGGGCAGCGCTCTCGCCGGCGATGGCCGCCGCATCATCGGCCCCGCGCGCGCGGCGCGCGCCCTCGGCATTGCTCGATACCGGCACCTTCTCGGCCTTGGGCAGGTTGGTGCGCAGCCAGCCGGCGGTCTGGGCGAACGCCTGCGGATGGGCGTAGATGCGCTCGATGTCCTCGATGCGGCCGCTGCGCGAAAGCAGGTACTGGTGCACCTTCAGTTCCACTTCGCCGCAGATCTTCAGCGGCGAGGTCAGGAACATGTCCAGAGTCACCTGGATCGTGCCCTGGCCGGAGTTTTCCACCGGCACCACGCCGAAATCGGAATTGCCGGCGCCCACCTCCTGGAACACCTCCTCGATGCTGCCCAGCGGCAGCCCGTGCGCCGAGCGGCCGAAATGCTTGAGCACCGCCTGCTGGCTGAAGGTGCCTTCCGGGCCCAGGTAACCGATCTTCAACGGCTCCTGCTGCGCCAGGCAGGCAGACATGATCTCGCGGAACACGTGCACCAGGACCTCGTCCGAAAGCGGCCCCTCGTTGCGGTCAACCACCATCCGCAGCACCTGCGCCTCGCGCTCGGGCCGGTAGTAGTCCACCGCGGCGGCAAGCTTGCCCTTGGCCTTGCCGACCTGCAGGGCGAACGCCGCGCGCTCGGCGATCAGCTCCTGGATGGTGCGGTCGATGCTGTCGATCTTGGCGCGCGCGTCGGCCAGGGCCGGGGGTGCGGCCGGCGTCGCCTTCTTGCGGGCGGCCGGCTTGCGCGTGGCGGGCGTGGCGGGCTTTTTTGATGCCATCGGTGCGGGTGTCCGTGTCTGGGGCGGGCGCGGATGCGCCGGCGGCCTGTCAGCCGTTGCGCTGCTGGAAATCGCGCATGAAATCGACCAGCGCCTGCACGCCTTCCAGCGGCATGGCGTTGTAGAGCGAGGCGCGCAGCCCGCCCACCGACTTGTGGCCCTTCAGCGCAAGCATGCCGGCGGCCCGCGACTCGGCCACGAAGCGCGCGGTCAGGGTTTCGTCGGGCACGAAGAACGGGATATTCATGCGTGAACGCACCGCCGGGGCCACTTCATTCCGGTAGAAGCCACCGGAGCCGTCGATCGCGGTGTACATCAGCGCCGACTTGGCGGCATTGCGACGGGCGAACTCTTCCACCCCGCCCTGCTCCAGCATCCACTTCACGTTGAGGCCAAGCAGGTACCAGTTCCAGGTCGGCGGCGTGTTGAGCATCGAGTCGCGCGCCGCGTGCGAGGCGTAGGTGAAGATGTCCGCGCGCGGCTGCCCGGCGCGCTCCAGCAGGTCGCGGCGCACGATCACCACCGAAATGCCGACTGGCCCGAGGTTCTTCTGCGCGCCGGCATAGATTAGCCCGTACCGGGACACGTCCACCGGCTCGGAGGCGATCGACGAGCTGAAGTCGGCGAACAGGGGAACATCGCCCACGTCGGGCGTGTCGCGGTACTCGAGGCCGTGGATGGTCTCGTTGGCGGTGATGTGGACGTAGGCTGCGTCCTCGCTCAACACCCAGGCATCGCGCGCCGGGATGTCGCGGAAGCCGCCCGGCTCGCCATCGGCCGCCACGTGCACATCCACGTAATGCCTGGCCTGGCGGATCGCGGTCTTGCCCCAGTGGCCACTGACCACGTAATCGGCGACCTGGCCGGGGGCGGCGAAGTTCAGCGCCAGCAGGGCCTGCTGGGTGGTCGCGCCACCGCCGAGGAACAGCACCGCGTAATCGTCGGGCACCGCCATCAGCGCGCGCAGGTCGGCCTCGGCCTGCGCCGCGACCTCCATGAATTCGGCGCCGCGGTGGCTCAGTTCGACGATCGAGGCGCCCACTCCGCGCCAGTCCAGCATCTCGTCCTGCGCCTGGCGCAGGACCGCTTCCGGCAACGTCGCAGGGCCGGCACTGAAGTTGTAGACGCGGGCCATGAACCACCCATCGGAAAAGGGTCCGTAGTATGCCGCAGTGCAGCGGTTGCGGGCGCAACCGACACCGTGCCGACGCCTCGCAACGGCCATTGCAATGGCCGCCGCACCGGGGGTGCCGGACCCGCCGGACGCCGACTCAGCGGGCGCCGAACCACAGCAGGGCGCTGAGCCCGGCCGCAAGCAACAGCGCCGCCAGCAGCAGCCACGGCAGGCGCGCGCCGGGGGCGGGTGATCCGGACACCAGGGTTTGCGCCGGTGCCGTGCCGGGCTCCGCCAGTGGCGGCTCGGCCAGGATGAAGCGTGGCGAATCGGGTGCCGAGGGAAACTCCACGACGAACCGGTGCTGGCCACCGAACACTACCTGGTCGCCGGCTGCGAGGATCGCATCGCGCACCGTCACGCCGTTGACCACACTGCCCTGGCCCGGGCCGAGCCCGTGCAGCACCACCCGGTCGCCGTGGCGCTGGAAGCGGGCATGGCGCGCCGGGAACGCGGGGTCATCGATGTGGATATCGGCCTCGCGCGCGGACCCCACCAGGCGCGCCGGGCCGAGGGTGAAGCTGCGGCCATGGTGCGGACCGCCGACGCCGCGCAGCAGCACCCGCATGTCATCGGCGTGGTCGGACGGCGCCTCCGGCGCGCGGAACGGCGGCGGCGGCACCTGCACCACCATCTCCACGCCATCGGCATAGACCGCGTCGCCGGCACGCAGCAGGGCCATGCGCCGCACCGGCCGGCCGTTGACATGGATCCCGCGCACGCCGTTGGCCACCTGCAGCCACAGGCCGCGACGATCCACGCAGAACTGGGCCAGCAACGCGCCGGCCACCGCATCACCGACGCCCAGCGTGCCCGAAGCCTGGCGAACCAGGCGGTGCACGCCCGCCGGCAGCGGGTGGTCCGGGTGCTGGCGATGGCTGAAATGGAGGCGCAGTTGCGGCATGCGTGGCAGACTATCAGCGCGGTCGCCACGGGCGCCAGCGACGCCATGCGGTCGTGGTGCATCCGGCTGCCGGACCGCCTCGCCATCTTCCGCAACCCGGAGTCCCGCGTGTCCCGCATCGAGATCCTGCACCCGCATGCACGTGCCGACGATGAGGCGCGCCGGCTGGTCGACGGCATCGCCGCCACCCTGCAGCAGCGCTACGGGATCGCGTCGGTGGCCGATGGTGCCGACGCGCTGCAGCTGTCCGGCCCCGGCATCCAGGGCCGGATCGAACTGCAGCCCGGCCGCGTGCGCGTAGCGGCGGAGCTGGGCCTGCTGTTCTCGGCGATGAAGGACCTGGTGGAGGACGAGATCCGTCGCGTCCTGCACGAAAAACTGGGCTGAGCCGGCGGGCCTCACGCCGCCTTTCCAGTGCCGTTTGCATACTGGCCGCGCCTTCACCAAGCGAGGGACGGACATGCAGCACCCGCACTCCACCGACATTCCCGAACACGACAAGGACCTGCCGCCCCGCGCCGGCCGCACCGCCGGCCGCACCGCCGGCCGCACCGCCGGCAGCCTGGGTGAATCGGCGCAGCAGGTATGGCTGGCCGGCATCGGCGCGTTGTCGCGCGCCCAGGCCGAGGGCAGCCGCTTGTTCGAACAACTGGCAGAGGAAGGCCGCGGCGTGGCCGATACAGGTGCCGAAGGCAAGGGCATGGCCGCACGGCTGGAAGGCCTGCGCCAATCCATGGACGCGACGATGGATCGCACCTATGCCCGTGCCGAGGAAACCTGGGACAGCCTGGGTCGCCTGTTCGAGCGCCGCGTCCAGCAGACCCTGCGGATGATGGACGTCCCCACCCGCCAGGACCTGGACCTGCTGGGGGCCCGCATCGATGCGCTCGCACTCGAATTGCGGCGCAGCCACCAGGACACGCCACCGCCGCCGGAACGGCGCCCGTCCACGGACGCCTGAGCGCTGAACCACCGGGCGACACATCGCCCGGCAATCGACCTGTGCTGGTGGCGGTGGCAGCCCGCCCACCATACGTTGCCGTGTGCATTTCGCACCGGGTCGACGCACGGCTGGGTGCGCCTGACCGTTGCCCACGACAGCATTTCCACGCTGTACCATCGCGCAGTCTTTTGGGGTACCGCAGGGGATAGGCATGTCTTCGTGGATCGTGGGGATCGCCGTGGCGGTCGTGGCCGCTACCGTTGCCTTGCTTTACCTGTGGCTCGTCCGCCGCGTCGAGGTCGAGAACGACGCAGGCCTGCGCGCCCTGGCCGCGCTGCGCTGGCGCGAGTTTTCCACCCTGGTGGTGCGGGCCATGCAGACGCGCGGGTTGCGCGATGCCGGGTCCGCCGCCCCCGAACAGGCCAACGCCGGCAACGAAGCCCGCCTGCTGATGACCGACGGCAGCAAGCGCTGGCTGCTGTCGTGCAAGCACGGCATGGCCTACCGCATCCAGGCGAGCAACATCCGCGAGCTTGCATCGGAGATGGACATGGCCGGTGCCACGTCCGGGATCCTGCTGACCCAGGGGCGCGCCGACCGCGAGGCACTGTCCGCAGCGCAACGGGCGGGCGTGGAAATCATCGACGGCCGCCGCCTGTGGCAACTGCTCAAGCCATTCCTGGCAGTGGCGACCACCCGCAGGATCGTCGACCAGGCCGATGCGCAGGCGCGCAGGCACAGCGTGATCGCCGTCATGGGTGCGCTGGTCCTGGGCCTGCTGGTCGGCGTCGTGCTGTCCAACCTGATGCCGGCCCGCTCCTCCGCCGCCCCTGCTGCCAGCAGCGCTGCAGCGGTGGCACCGGCTGCGGCCACCGCGCCCGCCGCCACGCCGCGCGCCGACGCGGCACCGGCCGCCAACCCCGCTGCCGCGACGGCACCGGCACCAGGTGACGGCGGTGGCGCCCTGGACGAAGCCACGATCGCCCGCCACCAGGCCGAAATCGCCCGCACCCTGTCCACCCGTGCCGGCATCCACCGCGCCTACTGGCTGACCCGCACCACCCTGGTCATCGACCGCTCCGGTGCCGGCAGCGACAAGCTCATCTGGCCGCTGGTCTGCGGCGAGCTGGAAAACTATCCGGCGGTGCTGCGTACCGTGCGCGTGCAGCTCAATCCGCGTCCGGGCAGTGGCGAAACGGTGCGCTGGCGGCAGTGCTTCACCGTGTGACCGGCGGCAGGCGCTGCGCCGCCTGCCGCATCGACATCGACATCGACGGCGACACCGACATCCGGGACGACGGCAGCATCGCCCGGCCCTGAAAAGCAGGACGCCGGCGGTGGGCCGGCGTCCTGTGCGTGTTGCGGTCGCGGCTGGCGGTCAGCCAGCCGGTGGCGGCACGACCTCCCCGACATCCCCCGCTTCGGGCAGTGCGCCGACCTCCCCGTCGTCCGGGGTTGCGCCTTCATCGTCATCGAGTGATGCATCCACCCGCTCGACCGCCTGCAGCGACTCGTCGGCGGCCAGCCGGATCAGGGTCACGCCCTGGGTGTTGCGGCCGACCTGCGAGATCTCCGCCGCGCGGGTGCGCACCATCGTGCCGCCGTCGGAGATCAGCAACACTTCATGCTGCTCGGACAGCTGGATCGCGCCGACCAGGTTGCCGTTGCGCTCGCTGGTCTGGATTGCGATCACGCCCTGGGTGCCGCGCCCCTTCTTCGGATACTCCTGCAGCGGCGTGCGCTTGCCGTAGCCACGCTGGCTGGCGGTGAGGATGTCGCCCTCGCCGTCCGGCACCACCATGCTGACCACGCTCTCGCCGGTGGCCAGGCGGATGCCGCGCACACCGGTGGCGGTGCGGCCCATCGCCCGGACCGCGCCCTCGTCAAAGCGCACGGCCTTGCCGTTGGACGCGAACAGCATGATGTCGCGGCCGCCGTCGGTCAGGGCCACGTCGACCAGGGCGTCGCCCTCGTCCAGGTGGATGGCGATCTTGCCGCGCGCCAGGCGATAGGCGAACTCGGTGAGCGGGGTCTTCTTGACCGTGCCGTGACGGGTGGCGAAGAACACGTACAGGCCTTCGGCGTACTCGCGCACCGGCAACACCGCCTGCACGCGCTCATCCTCTTCCAGCGGGATCCAGTTGACGATCGGCCGCCCGCGGGCGTTGGAGCCGGCCTCGGGCAACTGGTGCACCGGCAACCAGAACACCTTGCCGCTGCTGGTAAAGGTGAGCAGGGTGTCGTGGGTGTTCACCAGCCACAGCTGGTCGATGAAATCCTCTTCCTTCGTCGCCGCCGCACTGCGGCCGCGACCGCCGCGCTTCTGCGCGCGGTAGGCCGACACCGGCTGGCGCTTGGCGTAACCGGCGTGGGACAGGGTCACCACCACGTCTTCCGGCGCGATCAGGTCGAGGATGTCCAGGTCTTCCTCGCTGGCGCGGATCTCGCTGCGGCGCTCGTCGCCGAACTCTTCCTTCAGGGTCTCCAGCTCGGTGCGGATCACCTGGCGCAGCACGTCCGGATCCTCGAGGATCTCGATCAGGCCGCGGATGGTGTCCAGCAACTGTCGGTATTCGTCGGTGAGCTTGTCCTGCTCCAGGCCGGTGAGGCGGTGCAGGCGCATCTCCAGGATCTGCTGGGCCTGGACCTCGGTGAGGCGGTAGTTGCCATCGACCATGCCCACGCCGGCCGGAAGGTCGTCCGGACGCGAGGCTTCGGCCCCGGCGGCAGCCAGCAATGCGCCGACCAGGCCCGGATCCCAGCTGCGGCCGAGCATGCGCTCCTTGGCCACCTGCGGGCTCTCCGAGCTCTTGATCAGCTCGATCATCTCGTCGATGTTGGCCAGCGCCACCGTCAGGCCTTCGAGCACGTGGGCCCTTGCACGGGCCTTGCGCAGCTCGAAGATGGTGCGGCGGGTCACCACCTCGCGGCGGTGGCGCAGGAAGGCGTCCAGGATCTGGCGCAGGTTGACCAGCTGCGGGCGGCCATCGACCAGGGCCACCATGTTGATGCCGAACACCGACTCCATCTGGGTCTGCTGGTAGAGGTTGTTGAGCACGACCTCGGCCGAATCGCCGCGCTTGACCTCGATGTAGATGCGCATGCCGTCCTTGTCGGACTCGTCGCGCAGCTCGGAAATGCCGTCGAGCTTCTTGTCCTTGACCAGCTCGGCGATCTTCTCGATCAGCCGTGCCTTGTTCACCTGGTAGGGGATCTCGGTGACGATGATCGCTTCGCGGCCGTTGTCGGCCGCCTCGATCTCGGCCTTGGCGCGCATGCGCACCCGGCCGCGGCCGGTGCGGTAGGCCAGCTGGATGCCGGCCACGCCGTTGATGATGCCGGCGGTGGGGAAATCCGGGCCGGGGATGTACTCCATCAGGCCTTCGACGTCGATCTCCGGATCGTCGATCAGTGCCAGCAGCCCGTTCACCACCTCGGTGAGGTTGTGCGGCGGGATGTTGGTGGCCATGCCCACGGCAATGCCGGCCGAGCCATTGACCAGCAGGTTCGGGAACCGGGTCGGCATGACCGTCGGTTCGTGTTCCTTCTCGTCGTAGTTGGGCTGGAAATCGACGGTTTCCTTGTCGATATCCGCCATCAGCTCGTGGGTCAGGCGCGCCATCCGCGCTTCGGTGTAACGCATCGCCGCGGCCGAATCGCCATCGACCGAACCGAAGTTGCCCTGCCCGTCCGCCAGCATGTAGCGCAGCGAGAACGGCTGGGCCAGGCGCACCAGGGTGTCGTACACCGACTGGTCGCCGTGCGGGTGGTACTTGCCGATGACGTCGCCGACGATGCGCGCGGACTTGTAGTACGGCTTGTTGCTGTGCGCGCCCAGTTCGTGCATCGCGAACAGCACCCGTCGGTGCACCGGCTTGAGTCCGTCGCGCACGTCGGGCAGCGCGCGGCCCACGATCACGCTCATGGCGTAATCGAGGTAGCTGCGGCGCATTTCGTCTTCGAGGTTGACCGGGATGATTTCTTTCGCGGATTCGGTCATTCAGTACGCTTCATTCAAGGCGGATCGGCGCCAGCGCCATGGCGGCGGCGGGCATTTCGGAACCGCGGAATTGTAGCACAACGGGCCTGTCAGGACCCCGCCATTCCATGCAGAAACAGGCACTTGTGTGCGCCCGGGGCGGCCTGCGGCGGTCCGTTGCGGCGCCCGGGTGGTGGCCGCAGCGGCGGCTGCAACCCGGGGACTTCCCTTGCCCGGATAACTGTGCATACACTGTATGCACAGTATGTACAGTGGAATCCACATCTCGCAGGCGGACACCCGCCCCATGTATGCCCAGATCCTGGAGCAGATCCGGGCGCGCATTGCCGCAGGCGACTGGACCGCCGGCCAGGAACTGCCGTCGATCCGGGCACTGGCCGCAGGCCTGAAGGTCAGCGTGATCACGATCAAGCGTGCCTACCTGGAACTGGAGGCCGAAGGCGTGATCGTCACCCGCCATGGCAAGGGTTCGGTCGTTGCCGATGCCGGCAACCTGGCTGCCGAACTGCAGCAGCGCAAGCTGGACGGGCACCTGCAGGCGGCTGCGGACCTGGCCGCCCAACTGGGCCTTTCCCCCGAAGAACTGGAGCAACGCATGCGCAGTGCGTACCGGGAGTCCTCGTCGAAATGAGCGTGACCAGCCACATCCAGATGCGCGGCGTCCACAAGACGTTTCCGTTCTTCACCCTGCATGACCTGTCGTTCGAGTTGCAGGCCGGACAGGTCATGGGCTTCGTCGGCCCCAATGGCGCCGGCAAGAGCACCACCTTGCGCCTGGCCATGGGCCTGATGACCGCCGACGCCGGCCAGGTCCGCGTGCTGGGCCACCCGATGCCGCAGGCGCAAGCCGCGGCCAAGCGCGACATCGGCTACGTCTCGGCCGACATGCGCCTGCTTCCCAATGCCACCGTGGGCTGGCACATGGACCTGGTGGCCGCGGCACATCCGGGCTGGGATGCCGGCTACGCGGCTACCCTGCTGCGGCGCTTCAACCTGCGCCCGGAGCAGGTGGCACGCAGCCTGTCCCACGGCGAGCAGACCAAGGCCGCCCTGCTGCTGGCGCTGGCCCGGCGGCCGCGGCTGCTGATCCTGGACGAGCCGACCAACGGCCTGGACCCGGTGGCGCGCAACGAACTGCTCACCGAGTTCATGGACGTGATGCGCGACGAGCAGCGTTCGATCCTGTTCTCCTCGCACAACACCGTGGACGTGGAGCGGATCTGCGACCGCATCACCTTCCTGGACCGCGGCCGGATCGTGGACAGCGACGAGACCGGGCAGTTCCTGGAACGCTGGCGCCGCATCCAGGTGCAGTTGCCGGAGGGCGCCACGCTGCCCGAGTTCCCGGGCGTCATCGCCCGCACGGGCGAGGGCCGCTTCCACACCCTGACCACCGATCGCTTCGACGATGCATTGCTGGCGCGCCTTGGCCCCCTGGTGAGCCAGGTGCAGCGCATGAGCCTGGAAGAGATCTTCGTCGCCAACGTGTTCCGCCACCGGGAGGCGCGCGACCAATGAACGCCATTGTCCGCAGGCTCATCGTCAAGGAGCTGTACCTCAACCGCTGGCTGATCGCCACGACCTCGGTGGCGACCATGCTGTCCGCAGCCACCTGCGCATTCGGGCGTGCCGCGTTCAACATCGGCGCGCTGGCCTGGATGACCGCGCTGATCGCCTGCGGGGTGATGCTGGCCATCTACGGGGTCATGAACGAGCGCAAGGAGCGCTCGTTGCAGTTCGTGCTGAGCCTGCCGATCTCCATCGGCCAGTACGTGCAGGCCAAGACCGCCGGGATGCTGCTGAGCTATCTCGGGCCATGGCTGGCGGCCAGCGCCTCGGCGGTCGCGCTGGTGCTGCTGTCGCCCGGCATCAACGACGGCCTGCTGCCCTACGTGGTGGCGCTGTGCGGCTTCCTGCTGGCCAATTTCGCAGTGGTCCTGTGCGGCGCGCTGATGGCACGCTCCGAAGCGCTGGTCACGGCCTTCATCATCCTCACCAACATGGCGGTGAGCGTGTTCCTGTTCGTCGTCGGTGCCCTGCCCGGCATACGCGACCACATGGACGGCCCGGCCCCGGTGTGGAACGCAACCGTGCTGGGCGTCCTGCTCGTCGAGCTTGCAGTCCTGGCCATCGCCCTGGTCCTGCCGTTGCTCACCGCGGCCAGGCGCCGCGACTTCCTCTGAGGAAAACCAGCCCATGGATACCCGTCACCCGGATGCCGCGGCCGTGCTCGACGCCGGCGCGCCACGCCTGCACGCCATGGATGCCGTGCGCGGCTTTGCCCTGCTGCTGGGCGTGGCCTTCCACGCCGCGCTGTCGTTCATGCCGGGCTGGCCGCCCGGGCTGTGGGCCATCGTGGACAACGCCCCCAGCGCGTTGCTTGCCGATGCGGCGTTCGTCTCGCACACCTTCCGGATGACCCTGTTCTTCTTCATCGCCGGGTTCTTCGCGCGCCTGCTGCACCAGCGCCTGGGCAGCGCAGGCTTCAGCCGCAACCGGCTGCTGCGCATCGCCATGCCGCTGGTGGTCGGCTGGGCGGTGCTGTACCCGCTGATCTCGGCACTGTGGATGGCCGGCATCACCAAGACCTTCGGCGGCCAGCTGCCGCCGATGCCGGAGATGCCCAAGGTGGCCGGCGCCTTCCCGCTGGCGCACCTGTGGTTCCTGTACCAGTTGCTGCAGCTGTATGCGATTGCCCTGCTTGCGCGCGCGGTGCTGCTGCGCGTGGACCGTGCCGGGCGGCTGCGCGGCGCGGCCGATGCACTGGCGTCGGGCCTGTTCGGCTTGCCGCTGGCCGCGGTGGTGCTGGCCGTGCCGGCGGCGCTGGCCTTGATGACCCTGCCGGCGTGGCCGTACTGGGCAGGCATCCCCGCCCCGGACCAGACCGTGATCCCGCAGCTGGCGCCAACGGTCGGCTACGGCGTGGCGTTCGCGGTGGGCTGGATGCTGCACCGTTCGCAGGCCGGGTTGGCCTCGCTGGCCCGGTACTGGCCGGCGCACCTGCTCGCCGGCGCCATCGCCTGCGCGTGGATGCTGGCAAGCCTGCCGGCCACGCCAATGGCACCGGCGGGATTTCCGGCCAACCCGTTCGTGCTGTCCGATGGCGCCACCCTGACCAAGGCGGGGTTCGCCCTCATGCACGGGATCGCGGCCTGGGGCCTGTCGCTGGGCATCACCGGCGCCGCGCTGCGCTTCCTGTCCGGGCACTGTCGCGTGCGCCGCTACCTGGCCGACGCTTCGTACTGGGTGTATCTGGCGCACTTGCCGGTGGTGGTGGCGCTGCAGGTATGGGTCGGCCATTGGCCACTGCCGTGGGGGGTCAAGTATCCACTGGTCCTGGGCGTGAGCCTTGCTGTGCTCATGGCCAGCTATCACTGGCTGGTGCGGCCGACCATCCTGGGCCAATGGCTCAACGGGCGCCGCCATCCGCGGACAAAGGGCGGACACATGCTGGCCGAGCCGCCGGTACCCGCCGCAGCGGGCGGCACGCAGCCCGTGGCACGGTTGCGCGGTGCCAGCCGCAGGTTCGGTGCGGTGACCGCGCTGGACCGGATCGATATCCAGGCACATGCCGGCGAGCTGCTGGCCGTGCTTGGTCCCAATGGCGCCGGCAAGTCCACCGCGATCGCGCTGTGGCTGGGCCTGGTGGACGCCGACGGTGGCGAGGTGGAACTGCTGGGCGGCGATCCGCACGACATCGCGCGCCGCCAGGGCCTGGGCGTGATGCTGCAGGACGTGGAGCTGCCACGCGAGCTGAGTCCGCGCGAGCTGGTGCGGCTTGCCGCCAGCTACTACGCGCAGCCGCTGCCAACCGAAGAAGCGCTGCGCCGGGCCGGTGCATCCGGCTTTGCCGATACCGCCTACGGCAAGCTCTCCGGAGGGCAGAAGCGGATCGCGCAGTTCGCGGTGGCCATCTGCGGGCAGCCGCGGCTGCTGTTCCTCGATGAGCCGACCGTCGGGCTGGACGTACAGGCGCGCCAGGCACTGTGGGCCAGCATCCGCGCGCTGCTGGCCAGCGGCTGCTCGGTGGTGCTGACCACCCACTACCTGGAGGAAGCCGAGGCCCTGGCCGACCGGGTCGCGGTGATCGCCAACGGCCGGGTGATCGCGTCGGGCAGCGTCGAGGAGATGCGCGCGCTGGTGTCGCGGCGCCGGATCAGTTGCCAGTCGCGGCTGTCCGCCGACGAGGTCGGCGCATGGCCGGAAGTGCTCGACGCGCGCTCGGAGGACGACCGCCTGCACCTCACCGCCGGCGACGCCGAGGCCGTAGTCCGCCGCTTGCTTGCCGAAGACCCCGGCCTGACCCGGCTGGAAGTGCGCCAGGCCGGGCTCGGCGACGCCTTCACCCACCTGACCTGCGAGGCCGCATGAACACTCCGATCCTGCATGCCAATGCCGTGGCGGCGACTCCCTCGCCGCGCCGCATCGCCGCCGCCTACCTGGAGGAGATCCGCTGCGAGGCGCTGCGCCTGCTGCGCAATCCGGGCCTGGCCTTCCCCACCCTGGTGATGCCGGTGGCGTTGTACGCGCTGATCGCGCTGCTGGTGGCCGGCGAGGCCACGGCCAGGGATCCGACCACCGCCGTGTACCTGTTCGCCGCATTTTCGGTGATGGCGGTCAGCATGCCGGCCCTGTTCGGCATCGGCACCTCGCTGGCCATGGAACGGGAGATGGGCATGCTGCGGCTCAAGCGCGCGCAGCCGGCGCCGCATGGCTCGTGGCTGGTGGCCAAGATCGCCTGTGGGCTGGCATTCGGCGTGATCGCCTACCTGCCGGTGCTGGGCACTGCCCTGGCCGCCGACCGCCTGCCGCTGGAGCCGCTGCGCATCGCCGCGATGAGCGCGGCATTCCTGGCCGCGGCCATTCCGTTCTGCGCGATGGGGCTGATGATCGGCACCCTGTTCCGTGGCGGCTCGGCGCCAGGCTTCGCCAACCTGGTCTACCTGCCCGGCTGCTACCTGTCGGGCATGTTCTTTCCGCTGCCGCAGTCGCTGTACTGGCAGACCCAGTTGTGGCCGCAGTTCCACGTGGGCCAGCTGGCGATGCACGCCGGCGGGGTGGACAAGCTGCAGTTCGTGCCGGTGCTGACCGCGGTTGGCGGCATGGTCGGATTCACCGCGCTGTTCAGCACGGTGGCGATCTGGCGTCTGGCACGCAAGGGCTGAGGCCCCGCGTACACAGCAGGTGCCGGCCTTGCCGGCGTCAGCCGCCGAACAACGCGCGCATCTTCGCCACATCCGGCTGCTCGACTACGCCCTGTTCGGTGACGATCGCATCGATCAGGCTGGCCGGGGTGACGTCGAACACCGGGTTCCAGCCGGCGATGCCCTCGACCACGGTGCGCACCCCGCCGATGCCGTGCAGTTCACCCGGGTCGCGCTGCTCGATCTCGATGGCGTCGCCATCAGGGGTCTGCAGGTCCACCGTCGAGGACGGGGCCACCACCATGAACTTCACCCCGTGGTGGCGCGCGGCGATGGCCAACTGGTAGGTGCCGATCTTGTTGGCGGTGTCGCCGTTGGCGCAGATGCGGTCGGCGCCCACCACCACCCATTGCACCGCGCCGGTCTTCATCAGGTGAGCGGCGGCCGAATCGGCAATCAGGGTGGCGTCGATGGCGTCCTGCTGCAGCTCCCACACGGTCAGCCGCGCGCCCTGCAGCCACGGCCGGGTTTCGCCGGCAAACACCTTGGCGATGCGGCCCTGGGCCACGCCGGCACGGATCACGCCCAGCGCAGTACCGAAGCCGGCGGTGGCCAGCGACCCGGTGTTGCAATGGGTCAGCACGCCGCTGCCGGGTGCGACCAGGGCCGCGCCCAATGCTCCCATGCGCCGGTTTGCGGCCAGGTCCTCCTCGGCGATATGCGCGGCTTCGCGCTCCAGCACGTCGCGCCAGTCGCTGCCGGCCGCGTCCAGCGCCCTGCGCATCCGCGCCAGCGCCCAGGCCAGGTTGACTGCGGTCGGGCGGGCGGCATTGAGCCGCTGCAGCGCGGGTTCCAGCTTGCGCAATGCATCGGCGCCATCGGCCGCCTCGGTTGCACGAGCGGCCAGGACCACGCCCCAGGCGGCGGCAATGCCGATGGCAGGCGCGCCCCGCACCACCAGGTCGCCGATGGCCTGGGCCACCGCATCGCTGTCGGCGCAGGCCACGTGGGTGACCTCGAACGGCAGCTTGCGCTGGTCCAGCAATTGCAGCTCCTCGCCGGTCCAGAGGATCGGGCGGATGTGGTCGTAGCGGTCGAAATCGAAGGCAGGCTCCATGCGTGCATTCTAACCGGGCTACTGCACAGCGAACTCGGCCCGGCAGCCGTCATCGACCCAGATCCCGTCGGCGCTCCAGCCCCAGTTGCGGCCTTCCTCGCACACCTCGCTGGACATCTGCTTGAGCAGGAACACGCCATCGTCGATGGTGGTGCCGCAGGCCTGCCGATGGCCGCCGCGCGATTCGCAGGTCAGCAGGCGCGGGCCCGGCGGGAAGCTGCCATCACGGGCACCGATCTCGAACTCGCCCTTGCAGCCGCGCCCCACCCACACCTGGTTGCGCCCCACGCCCCAGCTTTCATCGCGCTTGCACGGCATCGACGACAATTGCCGCAGCAGCCGGACCGGCGCGCCGCGCAGCGCCACCGCGCAGTTGCGGGTGCGCCCGCTGGGGGATTCGCAACGGATCACGTGGCGCCGGACCGCCGAGGAGTGCCCGCGCGCGCGGAACTCCCCCTGGCAGTTGCGGGTGACCCAGATGCCGTCGCCTTCCACGCCCCAGTCGGATTCGCGGATGCACGGCGTATCGGACAACTGGCGCACCAGGTCCACCCCGCCATCGGTCTGCATCGGGCAGTAGCTGCGGCGCATGTCCTCGGACGCGCAGCGCACCACCTGCCCGGCATGCGGGATGGCTTGATCGTCGCCCGCCGACGCGGGCGAGGCCACCGCCAGGGCCGGCAACACGGCGCACAACCACAACCAGAACGGTTTGTCTGCGATACCCACGGCATCCCCTTCCAGTCACGTTGCCGGGATTGTGGCCGCGCCGGCGCCAGCGTGTGGTGAACGCCGTCACGCCCCGGTCAGGCGCGGGCGAAGTCGAAGGCGAGCACATCGGCGATCCGCTGCGTCCCGGCCAGCGCCATCAGCAATCGCTCCACGCCCAGGGCCACCCCGGCGCAGTCCGGGAGCCCGGCCTGCAATGCGCCCAGCAGGCGCGTATCGATGGGAGGCTGGACCACTGCACGCATGGCGCGTACCTGCTGGTCGCGCACGAAACGTGCTGCCTGCTCGGCCGCGTCGGTCAGCTCGTGGTAGCCGTTGGCCAGTTCGAACCCGCCGATGTACAGCTCGAAGCGTTCGGCCACCGGTGTGGCGCCGGGACGGATCCGGGCCAGCGCGCATTGGCTGGCGGGCCAGTCGTGGACCACGGTAATGCGCTCGTCCGGAAACTGCGGCTGGATGCGATGGGTCATCAGCAGGTCCAGCCAGTCGTCGCGGCCCAGGCCGTGGCCGTCGATGTCGATGCCGGCCAGCGGTGCGCGCAGTTGCGCGTCGTCGGCGGCGAACGGGTCAAGCCCGACCGCGTGCACGAACAGTTCACGGTAGGTGGTGGAGACGACCTCGGCGTGGCGGCCGGCCAGCGCCAGGGCCTGCTGCACCAGTTCGACGGTCTCGTCGGCCAGGCGCCGGTGGTCCCAGCCGACGCGGTACCACTCCAGCATGCTGAACTCGGGATTGTGGCGGCCGCCGGCTTCGCCGTTGCGGAACACCCGGCCCAGCTCGTAGCAGTCGCCGATGCCGGCGGCGAGCAGGCGCTTGAGCGGGTATTCGGGCGAAGTGCGCAGCCAGCGCTGCGGTGCGCCGGCATCGCGGTGGCCGCTGAAGGATGTGCTGAACCCGTCGATGTTCGGCTCGGTGTTGCCGGCTTCGGACAGCACCGGCGTCTCCACTTCAAGCACGCCGCGCTCGGCAAAGAATCCACGCACCAGTGCGTACAGGCGCGCGCGCAGGCGCAGGGCATCGAGGTCGGCGCTGGGTCGCCAGTCGGCCGCGCTCACCGGTGCTGTTCCAGGAACGCGAGCAGCCGGGCCTCGTCCCATATCTCGATACCCAGTTCTTCGGCCTTGGCCAGCTTGGAACCTGCTTCGGCACCGGCGACCACGAAGCCGGTCTTCTTCGAGACGCTGCCGGCGGCCTTCGCGCCCAGCGCTTCCAGCCGCTCCCTGGCCTCGTCGCGGCCCATCGACGACAAGGTACCGGTGAGCACCACGGTCCTGCCTTCCAGCGGCCCGGCCGGCCGTTCGACGCGCGCGGGCAGCCGTGCGCGCAGCTGCGACTGCGCCTGCGCGCTGCGCAGCAACAGGTCGGCGTTGGCCGCGTCTTCCAGCCAGGCGACCAGGGCATTGGCGGTCTCGGCAGGCAGGCCGGCGGTGACCAGGTTGTGTGCAGGCGCATCCAGCAGCGCCTGCGCATCGGCGAAGGCGCTGCCGAGCTGGGCGGCGCGGATCGCGGTGACCTTGGGGATCTCCAGGTCGGCCAGCAGGGTGGCCAGGTCCAGGCCATCGGCAAGCGCAGGATCGGGTGCATGCGCATCGCCGATGCGCACGCCATGCTCGAGCAGGCGGTCGATCACCTGCTGGTTGCCGGGCTGGTCGAGGAAATGGCCGATCGCCCGGGCCACTTCGCCACCGATGTCGGGCACCCGCTTGAACAGCGGCCACGGCAGGCGGCGGATCAGCTCCAGGTCGCCGAACCAATGCGCCAGCGCCTTGGCCGTGCTCTCGCCGACATGCTCGATGCCCAGCGCGAACAGGAACCGGGCCAGGGTGGTATCGCGGCTGCGGTCGATGGCCGTGACCAGGTTCTCGGCCCATTTGGTGGCGACCTTGCCGGCCTTCGCACCGCCTTTGACCAGGACATCCGGCGCAGCTCCGCCGGCCTCGTCGGCGCGGCGCTTCATCTCCAGCAGGTCGTCGAGGGTGAGCCGGTACAGGTCCGACACGTCGCGCAGGTAGCCGGACGCAGACAGCGATTCGATGTAGCGCTCGCCCAGGCCGTCGATATCCATCGCCCGGCGCGAGGCGAAGTGGAACACCGACTGCACCCGCTGCGCCGGGCAGCTCAGCTCGCCCGAGCAGCGCCACACCGCCGCGCCCTCCTCGCGCACCAGTTCGGCGCCGCACACCGGGCAGGCCCGTGGCATCGACCAGGGCTGCGCACCGGGACGGCGCTGGTCCAGCACCACCTGCACCACCTCCGGGATCACGTCGCCGGCGCGGCGCACGATCACGGTGTCGCCGTCGCGCACGTCCAGGCGCGCGACGTGGTCGGCGTTGTGCAGGGTGGCGCGGGTGACGGTAACCCCGCCGACCTGCACCGGCTGCATCAGCGCCCACGGCGTGACCGCGCCGGTGCGGCCGACATTGACCTCGATCGACTCGACCACGGTGGTCTGTTCCTGCGCCGGGAACTTGTGCGCGATGGCCCAGCGCGGCGCGCGCGAGACGAAACCCATCTCGCGCTGGCCGGCATGGTCGTCGAGCTTGTAGACCACGCCGTCGATGTCGAACGGCAGCCCGTCGCGGGCCTGGCCGATGCGCCGGTAGTAAGCCAGCAGTCCGTCCACGCCGTGCACCACGGTGGCCAGGTCGCTGACCGGAAACCCCCAGAGGCGCAGTTGCGCAAGCGTGGCCGAGTGGGAGGGCGGCAGCGCGCCGCCTTCGACCAGGCCGACCCCGTAGGCGAAGAAACTCAATGGCCGCTGCGCGGTCAGCGCCGGATCGATCTGGCGCAGGGAGCCGGCTGCGCCGTTGCGCGGGTTGGCCAGTACCTTGCCGCCGTGCAGGCGCGCGTGTTCGTTCCAGCGCTCGAAGTCGGCGCGGGCCATGTAGACCTCGCCGCGCACCTCGAGCACCTTCGGCCAGCCACCACCGTGCAGCGTGTGCGGGATCACGGCGATCGTGCGCAGGTTGGCGGTGACGTCCTCGCCGGTGGCGCCGTCGCCGCGGGTCGCGCCCTGCACGAACACGCCGTCCTCGTAACGCAGGCTGATGGCCAGGCCGTCGAGCTTGGGCTCGGCGCAGAACACCGGCTCGTCCAGATCGAGACGGTCGCGGATGCGGCGCACGAAATCGCGCACGTCCTTGTCCGGGTCCTCGCCGGGCGGGGCCTCCGGATCGCTGAACGCGTTGCCCAGCGACAACATCGGCACCGCATGCACCACCGGCGCGAAGCGCCCGGCCGGCGCCGCGCCGACCTTGCGGGTGGGCGAATCGGCTACGGCAAGGTGCGGGTGGGCCGCCTCCAGCGCCTCCAGCTCACGCACCAGCGCGTCGTACTGCGCATCGGTGATGTCCGGCGCGTCGAGCTGGTGGTAGCGGTGGTTGGCGTCTTCGATGCGCGCGCGCAGCGCGGCGGCGCGGGCGGCGGGATCGCTGGGATCGATGTCCGGATTCATGCGCCGATTCTACCGGCGGGTGCGGTGTTGCCGGGTGATGCGGCGCCCGCCGCGCTTACCAGCGCGGGGCCTTGGTCAACGGCGGCGCCTCGTGCTGGCGGTCGTAGACGCGCAGCTCGTCGCGGATGTGGGAGATGCGCTGCCGGCCCAGCGCGTTGCGGCCCTCGTCCAGGACCACGCCGTCCAGCAGCTCGGCCATGCGCTGCACGGTGGGCAGCATCTTTTCCCAGGCGTCCAGCGCCGGGGTCGGCGCCGGCAGCGTCAGGAAGAAGGCGATCGCCGGCGTCTCCAGCTCGCGGATATTGGCCATGTCGAAACTGCCCGGCTTGATGATGCTGGCCATGCTGAACACCGGGCCACGCTCGGGGTGCGCTTCGAGCAGGCGGTGGAACACGCTCATGTGGCCGAACACCATGCCGGTCTTTTCCGCGGCCACCACGATGTCCTCGCCACGCAGCGCGGCACCGGCACGCGCGGCCACGTACAGCGCGATGATCTTGTCGAAATCCTCGCTTTCACGCCGGCCCAGGGTGCTGCCGGCCGCGGGCGCCGGATCCTCGGCCAGGCCCAGGCCAGGCTGGCTGACGCCCTCGCCGCTGTAGTCGCCGTCGGCCACCGGGGCAGCACCGCCCAGCGAGGGCTCGCGGCGCATCGGGCCGTACTCGGGCGTCATTGCCGGCGATTCGCGCCGACGGCCCTGCTGTTCCTTGCGCGGCCGGCCGAACCAGAAGATCGCCGCGATCAGCAACAGGCCGGCAGCCAGGATCCCGATGCGCAGCCAGGCGAGGTCGGACATGAAACACATCTCCACGGAGTGGTGCCAAGAGGCAAGGATGACATAGAGGCCGGAACCGGGAACAGCGAACCGGTTATGCCGCGCCGGCCAGGCGCGCGGCCTCCTCCAGGTCCACGCTGACCAGGCGCGACACGCCCGGCTCGCGCATGGTCACGCCAGCAAGCTGGTGCACCGCCTCCATCGTCGCCTTGTTGTGGCTGACGAACAGGAACTGCACCTTCTCGCTCATTTCCCTGACCATGCTCGCCAGGCGGCCGACGTTGGCCTCGTCCAGCGGCGCATCGACTTCGTCGAGCAGGCAGAACGGCGCCGGGTTGAGCTGGAAGATCGCAAACACCAGCGCCACGGCGGTCATCGCCTTTTCGCCGCCGGACAGCAGCGAGATGCTGGACACGCGCTTGCCGGGTGGCCGCGCCATGATCGCCACGCCGGTATCGAGCAGGTCCTCGCCGGTCAGTTCCAGGTAGGCGTGGCCGCCGCCAAACAGGCGCGGATACAGCTGCTGGATGCCGGAATTGACCCGGTCGAAAGTGTCCTTGAAGCGGCCGCGGGTTTCGCGGTCGATCTTGCGGATGGCCTCTTCCAGGGTTTCCAGTGCGGTGCCCAGGTCCGCGTTCTGCGCGTCCAGGTATTCCTTGCGCTGCTCGGCCTCACCGCATTCCTGGATCGCGGCCAGGTTGACCGGCTCGAGCCGGCGCATGCGTGCATCGATCTGGTTGACCGCCTGCTCCCACTCGCGCGGGTCGGCGACCTCGGGCAGCGTGTTGACCACGTCGTCCATCGCCAGGCCGTCGGCAACGATGGCCTCCACCAGCTGCTCGGCCTTCAACGCCAGGGCCTGCTGCTCCAGGCGACGCTGGGCGATTCGTTCGCGCTGGGCCAGCGACTGCTCGTCGCGCTGCTGGCGCGCCTGCTCGAATCCGCGCAGCTCATGGTCGATGCCTTCCAGCAGCGCGCGCGCTTCGCCCAGGGTGCGGTCGGCAAGCACGCGCTCGGCCAGCGCAGCCTGGTGCTCGGCTTCCAGCGCCTGCACCGGCGAATCACCGGTGCTCAGCTGCGCGGCCAGGTCGCCCAGGCGCGCGTCCAGTTGCGCCCGTTGCGCCTGCATGCGCTGCAACGCCTGGGTAAGCGCGGCAATCTGGGTGCGCTGCGATTCGAGTGCCAGGGCCACGGCATGGCTGGCCTCGCGGCTGCTGCGGGCGGTATCGCGGGCCAGGTCGCGGGCCTCGGTACGCTGGCGGCGCTCGGCCTCCAGCGTCTGGCGCGCGATCTCGTGCTCGCCCATGGCGGCCACCGCATCCTCCAGCCGTGCGCGCGCCTGGCGCGCCTGCTCGCTGCTGTCGTCCAGGGTCTGCGCCAGTTGCGCCAGCTCGCCCTCGATGCGCTCGATGCGCTGGCGCGCGGTGTCCATCCGGCCCTGCTGGCTCTGCAACTGGCCGGCCAGCTCGGAAAGGCTGCGATGGGCCATGTACAGCTGCCGCTGCGCATCCTCGCGCTGCTGCTCGGCGGCCAGTAGCTGGTCGCGCTGGATCGCCAGGCGCTCTTCCAGCGCGCTCTCGCGCTGCTGCAGCTCCTCGATCAACGTGCGCAGCGACTGGATCTCGCGCTCGCGCAACAGTGCGCCCTGCTTGGCCGCGCCCTGCCGCGACACCCGCAGCCAGCCATCGCCCAGGCGCTCGCCGGCCCGGGTGATGACCGAGTCACCGGAGTCCAGTTGCGGCAGCAGCCGACGTGCTTCGGCCAGGTCAGCGGCCGCATGCAGGCGCGCCAGCAACTTGCGGATCGCCAGCGGGCCACGGACCTTGGCCGCCAGCGAGGTCGGCGCGAAGACACCGGCGTCGCCATCGCCGTCGGCGACCAGGGCAATACGGCCCTCGCCCAGGTCCGCCAGGGCATCGACCAGCCCGCTGTCGATGAGAGCGCCCGGTGCATCCACCAGCACGCCTTCGATCAACTGGCCCAGCGCGCCTTCGACCGCGTTCTCCCAACCTTCCTCGACCTGCAGCCGCTCGCCCACCCGCGCCGCCGAGTCCAGCCCGCGGGCCTTGAGCCAGGCCACCGCCGCACCCTGCTCCTGGCCCAGCGCGGCCTGCTGCAGGGTTTCCAGCGAAGACAGGCGGCCACGCGCGGCCTGGGCCTGCTTGCGTACTTCGGCCAGTTCGCCCTGGGCGCCGCGTTGCTGTTCCTGCAGCGTGGCCACGTCCTGCTTGCGCGCGTCCAGTTGCGTGTTGAGCCCTTCCAGCGCCGCCTTCTGCGTTTCGTGCTGGAGCTGCGCCTGTTCAAACGCTTCGGCCAGCGCGTCCAGGTCCAGCCCGGCACGCTCGCCGGCCAGCGCCTCGCGCCGGCGCCCGGCTTCCAGCGACTGCCGGTCCAGGTAGTCCACGCGGGTGCGCTCGACCTCGCCGGCGCGGGCGGCCTCGGCCGCCTGGCGGCCGTGCGCCTCCCAGCGCTGCTGCCAGTCGGCAAGCGCGGCTTCGGCCTCGTGCAGGGCGTCCTGGCGGGCCAGGTCGTCCTCGCGCAACTGCTCCAGGCGCGGCTCGGCCTCTTCCACCGCAACCTGCAGCACTTCCAGTTTCTGCCCGTCCTCGCCGATGTGCCGGTCCAGTTCGTCCAGCGCACTGGCGGCTTCGTCGCGGGCCTGGTTCAGGCGGCTCGACATCTCGCGCTGGTGCTGGATCTGCTGCTCGACCCGGGCCAGCACGCCGCCCACCTGGTACACCTGCGCCTGGGCCTTGTTCAGCGCTTCGGCCGCTTCCTCGCGACGCACCCGGCCGGTCTCGATCTCGCGCTCTGCCTCGCGCTGGCCGGCGATGATCTGCTCCAGCCTGGTTTCTTCCTGGGCCAGGCGTTCGCGCAGGCCCTGCAACTGCCCGTCCAGGCCACGGAACTCGAGCGCCTTCCACTCGGCATCCTTGACCTTGCGCTCGGCCTGCAACGCCTGGTACTGCTCGGCCTGGCGCGCCTGCCGGCGCAGGTGGTCGAGCTGCTTGTCGACTTCCTCGCGCAGGTCGTTGAGCCGGTCCAGGTTCTCGCGGGTGTGGCGGATGCGGGTCTCGGTCTCCTTGCGCCGCTCCTTGTACTTGGAGATGCCGGCGGCTTCTTCCAGGTAGATGCGCAGGTCCTCGGGCCGGGCCTCGATGATCTGGCTGATCATGCCCTGCTCGATGATCGAGTAACTGCGCGGGCCCAGGCCGGTGCCCAGGAACAGGTCGGTGATGTCGCGGCGGCGGCACTTGGTGCCGTTGAGGTAGTAGCTGCTCTGGCCGTCGCGGCTGACGGTGCGCTTGACCGAAATCTCGTTGAACGCGGCCACGCTGCCCAGGGCAGCGGAACCGGAGATGGCGTGGTCGGAGTTGTCGAAGATCAGTTCGACGGTCGCCTGCGACACCGGCTTGCGCGCGGCCGAGCCGGAGAAGATCACGTCGGTCAGCGAGTCGCCGCGCAGGCGGCTGGCCGAGCTCTCGCCCATCACCCAGCGCACCGCATCGATGATGTTGGACTTGCCGCAGCCGTTGGGGCCGACCACGCCGGTCATGTTGGTCGGCAGGTGCAACGTGGTCGGATCGACGAAAGACTTGAATCCGGACAGCTTGATCGTGGACAGGCGCATGCGGCAGTCGGTTCCCCGGGGGTGGCGCGGCTGAGGCGCCACCGGGTTGAAGTCATGTCTCCGGAAAGCACGCCAAGTGGTTGATCCCACGATGGCGGCTGCACCGTCGAAACGGCGTCGGACCGGGCAGTATAGCGGCAGCAATGGCCTCGCCGGCCCGCCACAGGGGGCACGTGCATGCAACCCGGGGCCGCAGCCTGTGTGCTTCGGATCGTGGCCCAGGCATCGCGGCCTGGCTTGATCAGGATCAGGACGCCCGTGTGCGCCCGCTGCCTAGACTGGCGGCGATCCCTGCTCCAGGACCCGAGACGACATGGACCGCTTCCTGACCCTGGCCCTGGCCGCCGCTGCAGCGGCCATCGCGACCATCGCTCCGCTGGCGGCCAACGAGATCATCGACCCGGCGCGCATGCAACGCGCAGAGGCGGTTGCCAATCCCGCCCGCCTGGACCGGGCGCTGACCGGCGCCTGGGACGTGTGGATTCCAGGATCGGTGACCTACAGCAGCGACGGCCGCGCCGTGTACCGCAACTACCAGCCCGGTGCGGCAATGAACCGGCTGGACATCGCCGCCGATGGCCGTTACCGCTGGGGCAACGCATCCGGGCGGCTGGAAGAAGTGCGGCCTTGGTACCACCAGCCCGGTCGCCGCTACTACCGGCTGCGCCACGCCAGCGGCGACGAATACGAATTCCACCGCAGCGACGCCGACCAGCTGATCGTGCTGTTCGGCGGGGTCGGTGGCCACGCCGCCACCGGCACCCGCCTGTCCGGCGGTGCGAAGGCGTCATCGACCGGTTCCGCGCCGGCCTGGGCCGCCGGTGCAGGCGTCGAGATCCTCTGGAACGGCCGCTGGTTCCCGGGCCGCATCCATGAAGCGGCCGATGGCCGCTACCGGGTTGGCTACGACGGCTACGGCAGCAACTGGGACGAATGGGTCGATGCCGCGCGGCTGCGCGCCCTGCCCGGCACGGCTCCTGCCCCGGCTGCGGGCCAGCCGCCGCCGGTACCGGCCAACGGCTCCGCCCCCCTGGACGTGCAATGGCAGGGCCAGGCCGCATCGGCTCCAGTGCCTGCCGCAGGCGGCAGCGCATCCAATCCACTCGGCGTGCAGTGGCAGGGCGCGGGTGCGGCGACGCAACCGCAACCCACCGCACCCCCGCCGGCACCCACCGCACCGACCCTGCCGGCCACGCCCACCACGCCGGCCGCACCGGGCAATCCGCCGGTAGCGCGGCCTGCACCGGTGCCATCCGCACCCGTTGCACCTGTCGCGCCCGCACCATCACCGCAGATCGCGGCTGTCCTGGTGAACCGCTGGCGTTTCGAGGCCATCGCCTTCCAGGACAGCACCGGCAGCACCAATGTCGATGCCACCGGCACCCTGACCCTGGGTGCGGACGGCCGCTACGAGCAGGATCTCTATATCGGCGGCATCCTCAACGCCGTGCGTGGCACCTACGCAGTGGATGGGCAGCGCCTGCTGACGCGCTACGACTGGGCCGGCCAGCCGGCCAGCGAGGTCATGGACGTCAAGCTCAGTGGCGACGGCCGCCAGCTCACCCTGCTGCGGCACGGCTCACCGATGGTCCATTACACCCTGAGCCGGATCGACTAGCTGCCAGCCATCATATGGCCGGCGGTGCGCGGTCACAGGCCTCGGCGTTCACGTCCGCACTGGGCGCCAACGCGCGCGATCACCACCGGGCCCGGGCAGACACACGCTTCATCCGCGCCAGCGTTCGATCCATTCCACGAAGCGGTCGACGAAATCCTCCAGGAACTCGCGGGTGTCCTGCCGGGTGATCTTGCCTTCTTCATCGACCAGCTCCTCGCTGAAGTGGATGTAGACCTCCGGCTGCGGCATCACCGCCACGTCCAGATAGGACAGGATATTGCGCAGGTGCTGTTGGGCCATGGCCGTGCCGATCGCACCGACCGAGGCACCGGCCAACGCCGCCGGCAGCCCGGCGAAGGCGCTGTCGCCATACGGGCGCGAGGCGATGTCGATCGCGTTCTTGAGCACGCCGGGGACCGAACGGTTGTACTCCGGGGTAACGAACAACACCGCGTCGGCGCCGCGTACCTGCTCCTTCAGCGCGGTGCCGGCCGCCGGATAGTCGTCATCGGAGTCCTGGTCGTACAGCGGCAGCACGCGAAGGTCCACGTACTCGAACTGCAGCCGGTCCTCGCCCAGGCGCTCCAGTGCACGGGCCAGTTGCCGGTTGTACGAGGCCTTGCGCAGACTGCCGACGAACACCACCACCCTGGGCTTGTCCATCGCCGTTCTCCTGCTGGGGGACAGGCCATCGATGCTAGGCCTGCACCTGCGCGCATGGAGTGAAGGCCCCAGCAAGGGCCGGTGGCCGCCGCGCTACCCCGCGCCCTGGCCGCCGATGCCGGCGCGACTGGCGCGCCAGTGCGCGTGCCAGGCCTGGAACATCAGCACCGTCCACAGGTGCGTGTGCCATTTGCGCTCGCCACCGCGGAAACGCTGCCAGACATCCCCAACCAGTTCCGGGACCAGGACCCCCTCGTTTCGCAGGCGCTGCGGCTCCAGCAAATCCGCCGCCCACCCGGCCAGGTCGCCGCCCAGCCAGTCGCCGACCGGGGCGCCGAAACCGCGCTTGCCGCGGTCGACCATCGCATCGGGCAGGTAGCGGCGCAGCACGCGCTTGAGCAGGTACTTGCTGGTGCCGTCGCGCAGCTTCATGTCCTGCGGCAGGGACCAGGCAAACTCCACGACGCGCCAGTCCAGCAACGGTGCGCGCGCCTCCAGGCTTACCGCCATGCTGGTGCGGTCCACCTTGCACAGCAGGTCGTCGGGCAGATAGGCCAGGAAGTCGGCCAGCATCATCGCCTCGGCCTCGCGCCCGGGCATGCCCAGCGGATCGGCCTGACGATAGACCGTGTCCGGCTCGCGCGCGCCGATCACCACCGCGGCGGGCTCGCGCCAGCGCGAGACCCGGTTGCGGTACACGTCGCCGATCCCGCGTGCGCCCATTTCCGCCAGCAGCGCGGCGGCGCCACCCGTGCGCGACCCTTCGCCGCGCGCGCCGGGCAGGCGTGCCAGCAGGCCGCGCAGCGGCCGCGGGATGCGGCCGAGGATGGCCCAGTTGCGCAGCGCGCGCTGGTAGCGGCCATAGCCGAAGAACAGTTCATCGCCGCCATCGCCGGACAGCGCCACCGCAACCTCGCGCCGGGCCAGCTGGCACACCAGCGCGGTGGGCACCTGGGAAGCGTCGGCGAAGGGCTCGTCGAACATCGCCGCCAGCCCCGGGACCAGCGCCGAGGCATCGGACCCGCTCACGTAGAGTTCGGTGTGGTCGGTGCCGAGGTGCCGCGCCACCTGCGCCGCGTCCGGGGCCTCGTCGTGGCGCGACCCACTGAAGCCGATGGTGAAGCTGCGCACCGGGCGCTCGCTCTGCGCCTGCATCAACGCGGCCACGGTCGACGAATCGGTGCCGCCGGACAGGAACACGCCCACCGGCACATCGGCCACCCGGCGCAGCCCGACCGCATCGCGCAGCAGTTCATCAAGCCTGGATTCGGCCTCGGCCACGCCGGCGGCGAAGGGCGTGTCCAGCGCGGCGCGCATGCGTTCGCCCGCGTCCCACCAGCGGTGCTGTGCGCGCTGCGGATCGTGCGCGTGCGCGCCTGCGGCCACCGCGGCCGCGTCCAGCCGCAGCAGGCAGCCGGGCATCATCTTGAACGCGCCCTCGTGGATGCAGTGCGGCGCCGGGATGTAGCCCAGCCGCAGCAGCAGGGTCAGCGCATCGCGGTTGACCCCGTTGTCGAACCCCGGGTACCGCCACAGCGCCTTGAGCTCGGAACCGAACACCAGCGCATCGCCGGCCCAGCCGTAGTACAGCGGCTTCTTGCCGACCCGGTCGCGGGCCAGCCACAGGCTGCGTTCGCGCCGGTCCCACAGGGCGATGGCGAACATGCCGTTGCAACGCGGCAGCACGTCCTCCACGCCCCATTCGGCAATCGCGGCCAGCAGCACCTCGGTATCGGAGCGGCCGCGGAAGCGGTGGCCGAGCGCGGCCAGCGCGGCACGCAATGCCGGGTGGTTGTAGATCTCGCCGTTGAGCGCCAGCACGTAGCGACCATCGGCCGACACCATGGGCTGCTGCCCCAGCGGCGACAGGTCGAGGATGCTCAGGCGGCGATGGCCCAGTGCGATCCCGGCCTGGCCGTCAATCCAGTATCCGGCATCGTCGGGGCCACGATGCGGCATCGTGGCGGCCATGTCCTGCACCTGTGCGGCCAGCGCATCGCCGTGCATCCGTGGCTGCGCAAGCAGCAGTCCGGTCAGCCCGCACATCGGTCAGGCGTCCAGCTTCGCGGCGGCGGCGACGATGTCGTCCTCGCACGGGATCACCAGCAGGGCGGCGCCCGCCAGCGGGGTAAAGGTGTCTGCGCCCACGACGCGGCCGAACGGGCGCCCGCCAAAGCCGCCCTCGATGATTGCCGTCACCACGCCCTCACCCACCCCGGCACTGCGCCGCCCTTCGTCAACGATCAGGATACGCCGGCCGCGGCGTGCCTGCTCGACGATGAACGCCGTGTCCAGCGGCACCAGCCAGCGCAGGTCGACCACGCGCACGCTCCAGCCGTGTGCGGCTTCGATCCGGCGCGCGGCGCGCAGGCTCATCGGCACGCCGTTGCCATAGGTGAAAATGACAAGGTCGTCGCAGCCGTTGCCATCGTCCACCGCGTACACACGGCCCTGGCCGGGGACCATCGCGCGGCCCTGCTCCGGGTAGGGGAACAGCCAGCCACCATCGCCGGGCGCGTACAGGTCCTTGGTCATGTACAGGGCGATGGGTTCCAGGAACACGGCCACCCGCCCGTCCACGATGGCCATCGCCGCCAGGGTGCGCAGCATCTCCACCGCATCGTCCCCACGCGACGCACAGCCGACCACGATGCCCGGGATGTCGCGCAGCGCGGCGATGGAATTGTCGTTGTGGAAATGGCCGCCGAACCCGCGCTGGTAGCCCAGCCCGGCGATGCGCACCAGCATCGGGTTGCGGTACTGGCCGTTGCTGAAGAACTGCAGGCTGGCCGCCTCGCCGCGGATCTGGTCGCAGGCATTGTGGAAGTACGCCAGGTACTGGATCTCCGGCAGCGGCAGCATGCCCATGTTGGCGTAGCCCTGGGCCAGGCCGAGGATGGTGGTCTCGTCCAGCAGCGTGTTGAACACGCGCGTGCCACCGAACGCCTTGTGCAGCCCGCGGGTCACGGTATAGACGCCGCCCTTGCGGGCAACGTCCTCGCCGAACAGCAGCGCCTGCGGGTACTTGGCCATCAACTCGTGCAGGGCCTGGTTGATCTGGATGGTCAGGTGCCGCGGTGCTGCCTGTGCCGGCATCGCGCCTTCGCCTGCAGGCGTGGCCGGCAGCGGGTGCGACACGCGGCGCGCCGCTTCGGCGGCCACCGCCGCCGGCGTGTACGGCGCCAGCGGTGCCACCACCTCGGCCAGGGTGGCCAGCTTGGGTTGGCCGGCGGCCTCCTCCGCCGCGGCGAAGCAACGGCGGCGCATGGCCTCGTAGGCCTCCAGCACGCCATCGGCGTCCATCAGCCCGGACTCGAGCGCGATCATCGCGCTGCGCAGCAGCGGATCGTGGGCTTCCACCGCGCACAGCTCGGCGATGTCGCGCCACTCGACCTCGAAATCGGTCCCGGCATGGCCCATCAGCCGCACCGTGCGCAGGTGCAGGAACGTCGGCCGGCGGGTGCGCCGGCAGTGCTCCACTGCAGCGCGCACTTGGGCGTAGCCGGTGGCCAGGTCCAGGCCGTCGGCATGGAAATAATCCAGGCCCGGCATGGCGCCGAAGCGTTGCGCAATCCAGCCCTCCGGGGTACGCACCGAAATGCCGATGCCGTTGTCCTCGCACACGAACAGCACCGGCGCCGGCAGGCCCTGGTAGGCACTCCATGCCGCTGCGTTGAACGCGGCCTGGGCGGTGGCGTGGTTGGCGCTGGCATCGCCGAAGGAACAGATGGCGATGCTGTCGGCCGGCACCGGCAGCACGTGGCCGATGCGCCGCGCGTGCTCGATGGCCAGCGCCGTGCCCAGCGCCTTGGGCAGATGCGAGGCGATGGTGGAGGTCTGCGGCAGCACCCACAGCGGCTTGCTGCCCCACACCTTGTGGCGGCCTCCGGAGGCCGGGTCATTGGCGCTGGCAGCAAGGCTCAGGGCCGCGTCCATCACCGGATCGATTGGCTGCCCGTACGCGCCCGGCAACTGGCGCGCACGCTCGGCCATGAACGCGCCGCTGCGGTAATGCAGGAACGCCGGATCGGTAGGCCGGGCCAGCCGCGCGACCATCGCGTTGCCTTCGTGGCCGCTGCTGCCGATGGTGTAGAAGACCGCATCCTGGCGGCGCAGCACGCGCGCCATCAGGTCCAGGTGGCGGCTGATCAACTGCGACTGGAACAGCTCGCGAAAGCCGCACACGTCCAGGGCACTGCCTGCCAGCACCGGGGCATCGTCGCGCGGAGGAGCCGATGCGGGGCCGCGCCAGTCGCGTACCGCCTCGGTGAAGTTGCGGTCGCAGATCGCGGCGCGGTCGATGCCCCGGCGCCAGGCGGCAATCTCGCCGCCGCCGGCCGCGGCGCTCACGTGCCGCCGTCCGCCGCTGCCATGCCCATCTGCGCCAGCGGCAGGAACAGCGTGTAGCAGGTGCCGGACTGCGACATGCCATGCACGGCGATCATGCCGCCGCCTCCCGCCCTGCCCATTGCGCACGCGACTGGCCCCAGATTTCCACCGCGCGCTCATGGTGCGGTTCGGGCAGTGCGCCCATGCGCAGGAAGCGCGAGCCCAGCTTGGCTGCCACCGTGCGCGAGCCGGCGTTGTCCGGGTCGATGGTGTGGATCACCTGTTCCCAGCCAAGCGTGGCAAATGCCCAGTCGATGCAGGCAGCCGCCGCCTCGGGCGCGTAGCCGCGGCCCCAGCGTTCACGCACGATGCTCCAGCCCACCTCGGTACCGGGCCAGCCCTCCGGCTTCCACGGCCCGACCCGGCCCACCCAGCGCCCGCTGTCCTTCTCGATCACCGAGAACATGGCAAACCCCTGCAGCTCCCAGGAGCCGCGCATCGTCGCCAGGCTGCGCCATGCCAGCGCACGCGGCATGGAGCCGCCGATGTAGCGGGTGGCGACCTCGTCGGCCAGGAAGGCGGCCACGGCGTCGAGGTCCTCGTGCTGCGGCAGGCGCAGCAGCAGGCGCGGTGTTTCCAGTTGCAGTCCGGACAGGTCCATTGGCGCATGCCTTGTCGGTTGGTTCATGCGAAGCGCGATCCCTGCCTGCTGTGCTGGCACCCCATCGCCACTGTGCTCAGAACGCGCTGATCCCGGTCAGCTCGCGGCCGATCACCAACTGGTGCACGGTCTCGGTGCCCTCGTAGGTGATCACCGACTCCAGGTTCAGTGCGTGGCGGATGGCCGCGTGTTCGGTGGTGATGCCGGCGCCGCCCAGCAACTCGCGGCACTCGCGGGCAATGTCGATGGCCATCCGGCAGTTGTTCCACTTGGCCAGGCTGACCTGTTGCGGCTGCAGCGTGCCGGCATCCTTGAGCCGACCCAACTGCAGCGCAAGCAATTGAGCAAGGGTGATCCGCCGGGCCATGTCGGCCAGCTTGATCTGCGCACTCTGGGTGGCCGCCAGCGGACGCCCGAACAGGATGCGCTCCCGGCTGTAGCCCAGTGCCTCCTCCAGGCAGGCGATGGCCGCGCCCACCGGCCCCCACGAGATGCCGTAGCGGGCCTGGGTCAGGCAGCCCAGCGGGCCCTTCAGCCCGGCGGCACCGGGCAGGCGATTGGCCTCGGGCACGCGCACGCCATCGAAGAACAGCGCCGATGTCACCGAGGCGCGCAGGCTCATCTTGTGCTTGATTTCCTGCACGCTGAAGCCGGGCATGCCCTTCTCCAGCATGAAGCCGCGGATGCCCTCGCCGGTCTGCGCCCAGACGATGGCGATGTCGGCCAGGCCACCATTGGTGATCCACATCTTGGCGCCGTCGATCACCCAGTCGCCACCATCGCGCCGCGCGTGGGTCTTCATGTTGGCCGGGTCCGATCCACCGTGCGCCTCGGTCAACCCGAAGCAGCCGATCACCCTGCCCGCGGCCATATCCGGCAGCCAACGCTTACGCTGCTCCGGGCTGCCGTAGGCGAAGATCGGATACATGCACAGCGAGGACTGCACGCTGACGAAACTGCGCAGGCCGCTGTCGCCACGTTCCAGCTCTTGGCAGATCAGCCCGTAGCTGACCGCATTGAGACCAGCGCCCCCGCAGTCCTCGGGCAGCGACGCGCCAAGCAGGCCCAGCGCGGCGATCTCCGGGACGAGCTCGGCTGGAAAGCGCCCCTGGTCGAAGCAGTCGCCGATGATCGGCAGCACCCGCTCGTCGGTGAAGCGCGCCACGGCCTCCTGGACCGCACGCTCCTCGTCGCTGAGCAGCGAACGTACATCGAACAGGTCAGTGGCAGGCAGGGCCATGTCAGGCGCCTCGACGGGAATGGTTGCGATTGTATCCTTGTGACGGACACTAGGGAGCCCTGATCACCAGTCGGCCTTCAAGAGTAACAATCACTGGGTCATTACAGACGAGAGGAAAAAGACAGGAAGGCGAAGCAGTCCAACGCCCCAAACGACTCCAAATCCAGATGAAAAATCTCGGCTCATGGCTTGGAAATCACTCGCGGACAGTGTGGACGGGACACAACGGGACAACCTCTCAGCCTTTTCCTAATTTCGAGAGCGAGGCATTGATCTCGCTCCCAGTAATCATCTCATCGGTCTCTGTATAACCTTCCGGCTTATTATAATCATACTCAATTTTGAATTTTCCTGTAGGAAATAATGTAAACATCATCCCCCAAATACGCTCTCCAGTTGTGTGGAGCAAGTCATCCCTTAAGAATATGAACGCCTCCGATGCCTCTCCCGCAATCTCGAAAGACGGGAATCTATCGTTTTCAGCAACATGTCCACTTTTCTCGACACGCCGATAATAAGTACGCGTGGACCTAGCCAGAATTTGTGTAGTAGAGCTAGCTATCTCCCAATCACTACCATCCACAACGTCTAAGATGGAAGCAGCAATTAATTTGTAAGCTTCTTCTGTATTCATAAATTATTGATTGAATATGATTGGGGGACGGGGCTTGCCATCAATTATAGGCGTAACTTGGAATCGATTAGGCCTCGACCCGCCACTAGAAGGATAACTTAGATCTATTTTCACGCTAACTGATTGCCCATTGTCAATAGCACGACGCAAATGATTTTCCATTGCCTTCCAATCACCACGATTTAACGTCGACGCCTGTGGAACCAGGTTGATTCGATCACCCGCGCCACCCAAGCTTGCTGCGATCAGATGACCACCTTCATCACCAGCATTACCACATTTCCCGACGACGCACTGCTGATGAGCATTGCGATCCATCTTGCTTAAACTTAGTTCACCCTCAACACCCTTGACACGACCAGCCGTATCGGTCACATAAACATACCCATTGTCCAACTTATAAGCCGCGTTCGGTTCTAGTGAACCATTGATAGCCCGACTCCAGTTGTTCTTGGAGCCAGCCGGAACTTGGAATACATTCTGAATGCTTCCATCTGTTTCCAGATGACCTGCCCCCACTGGCCGTACCAGTGATTACTGATAAAGCCCAGGGTTGAAGGTTACTGCGTTGTTGGCTTGTTGTGCTCGGTGGTTGGCAGCGAACTGGGCCGGTGGGATACGACCGCAACTGCTGTGTGGGCGGACTTCGTTGTAGTCGCGTCGCCAGTCGGCGATGACCTGGCGGGCTTGGGCCAGCGAGGTGAACCAGTGCTCGTTGAGACACTCGTCCCGGAACTTGCCGTTGAAGCTCTCGATGTAGCCGTTCTGCATGGGTTTACCCGGCTCGATCAGCAGATGCTCGATGCCGTGTCGTTGCGTCCAGGCGATGAAGGCCCGGCTGGTGAACTCGGGTCCGTTGTCGGTGCGCACGGCCCGTGGGTAACCGCGGAAGCAGGCGGCTTGGTCGAGCACGCGGATCACGTAGGCGCCGCCCATGCCGTGGTCCACCGTGATGTCCACACACTCGTGGGTGAAGTCATCGGCCACGGTCAGAGACTTGAGCCGCCGGGCGTTGGCCAGGGCGTCGCTGACGAAGTCCATGCTCCAGACCTGGTTGGGTGCCGTGGCGATCGCCAGCGGCTGCCGTTCAAGCGGTGGCCGCTTGACCTTCTTGCGCCGGCGCACGGCGAGGCTGGCCTCGCTGTAGAGCCGGTAGATCTTCTTGTGGTTCACGTCGGGGAACTCCGGACGAAGCAGGTCGTGCAGGCGGCGATAGCCGAACCTGCGCCGGACCCGGGCCAGTTCGATGATCCGCGCCGACAGCGCCTGCGTGGCAGGCGTTGGCTCGGGCGGGTGGCGGAAGGAATCGCGGGACAGCCCCGCAAGGCGGCAGGCCCGGCGCTCGCTCAACACGGTCTGGTCGAGCATCCGCAGGACCGCCTCGCGCTTGCGTTGCGGGGCTAGCGTTTTACCCCGAAGCCGATCTTCAGCGCCTCGATATCCAGATGGGCGTCGGCCAGCAGCCGCTTGAGCCGGCTGTTCTCGGCCTCGAGCTCCTTCAGGCGCTTGGCGTCCTCGGCCTCCATGCCGCCGTACTTGGCCCGCCAGGCGTAGAAGCTGGCGGGACTGAAGCCGTGCTGGCGACCCAGTTCCGACACCGCCATGCCGGCCTCGGCCTGCTTGATGAATCCGATGATCTGCTCGGTTGTGAAGCGACTCTTGCGCATGTCCGTCCTCTCGGGTTGACGGACTTTACAGCTTCACGTGGTACGGCTCAGCGGGGGCAGGTCAGCCCCGCCCGATACCGTGCAACCGCATCTGGGCCATGGACCTGACCGGCAAGGCCGACCTGTCGGGCCGGCAGCGGATGATCCTGGGGGTGGTCGATCATGGCGCGCGGGCCTGCCTGCGGCTGTCCGACCTGGCCGACAAGCGCAGCGCCACGATCCTGCGGGAACTGTGCAGCGCGTTCAGGAGGTTCGGTCTGCCTGCGCGCATCCGGGTGGACAACGAGGCCTGTTTCAACTCGCACTTGATGAAGGCAACGATGGCGCTGCTGGGCATCACGCTGCAAACCACCGAACCCCATTGCCCCTGGCAGAACGGGCGTATCGAGCGGTTCTTCGGCACGCTCAAACGGCATCTGGACAGGATCGCCATCGTCGATGGCGACGACTTGCGCCACAAGCTGGTCGAGTTCCGCTGCTGGTACAACCATGCGCGGCCGCATCAGCACCTGGGCGGACATACGCCGGCGGAAGTCTGGGGCGGCAAGCGCAAATCCACGCGAGGCCCGAAGTTCGTAAGCATCTGGGATGGCGCGATCACTGGTTGGTGGTTCCCGCCGTAGCCGGCGGCCGGGATTCCAACGGGACGCACGAAGGGCAACGCTGACTGTCCACGGGCGGGCTGCGCGGCGTGCGCGAAATCATCCATGAGTGGACAAAAGTTCACCCGCAATCACCCGACGAGAGGAAAAAGACAGGAAGGCGAAGCAGTCCAACACCCCAAACGACTCCAAATCCAGATGAAAAATCTCGGCTCATGGCTTGGAAGTCACTCGCGGACAGGGTGGACGGGACACCATAAGCCACGCGGCTTAGCACCTGAAAAACCCTCCCGTTCGACTGAAAAATCCTGGCTCATGGCTGGGAAAATGCTTGCGGACAGTGTAGGCGGGGCAGCGGTCCACAGATTCTTCAGGGGCGACTACTTGTCCTTGTAATGACGATATCCATTACGTTCCATACACGAACGAAATGCGGCGGACCACTCGTTGCTTAAAGCCCCTTTCTTTCTTAACTCCTCATCATTTCTAATATCTTCTCCGCACTGTCGACCTACGATTCGTTTGTCTTCTTCCGTGGCGCCCGGCTTGATCCAAACCTTAACTTTGGATTTCACCAAAACTGCCGGACTGCTAGCATCATATTGTTGGTATGAGGTACAAGATAAAGTAAATAATAAGGATATAGAAATTGCTATTAATTTCTTATTCACCACCCTTCTCCTTGAGCTTAGACACTTCCTTCTTCTTTGGTGCCACATAAGCTGGAACACTATATTTTCCTTGCCCCCAATTTTTGTCCGTGATCTCACGTAAATTCACGCGACTCCCTGGATCGTCACCCACTTGAATATAGGTCCCTTCCGGCGGAAGTTCCGCAGTGTAGGAGCTATGTGAATCAGGAAAGCTCCCGTCATTCTTTTGACTTGTAGCTGGATTTCCACCGATCCACCTGCCAACAATGTCTGTAGGGTGGGTCGATTGATAAATTTCACCGCGGTCGTCGCCGATCTTATCGACAAGAGTGGCTGCCTCTTGCGCGTTAGCTGCCGCACCGTTGTATAGGATCACACTGAGGGGAAGACCCATCCTGTCTTGACGATCAAGATCGTGCATCGCATTCGTCCAAGTCATGCTGCCTCGACTGTGATTGACACTATTGACTACTCCGCCCTGCTGACCAGCCATGTCAATAATCACTTGATTTGCCTTCTCGGCGCTAGTCAATGGCAGGACCCCACCGAGTAAATCATTCAACTTGTCATAGCCGGCATATAATATCTCCGCGACTGGATTTCCAGTATATGGATTAAGAATGTAGTACACGCCTTGTGCACTAGCTTCATTCGAATTCTGTTTGGCACCCGTTGCCAGCGCGTATTCCTCTTTGTTGAAGATTCCATTGTTGAAAACATGGATACTGCCGTCGCCACCCACGGCAACGTCGCTAATGTCCACCTCCCAATTCGTACAGTTCTGACCGTTGGCCTCGCACCGCTGCACCACGATCTTGCTCTGGGCCGTGGCTGTACGGCGTACCAGATCGATCTGGGTCATGGCTTCGCCGGTCAGAAGATTGCTCGCATCAGGGCCGGCATAGATTCCCATCGCAACGACATCCAGCCACATGGCGTTCTTCTTGATGCCGGCCGCCTCCTCGTCCAAGCGTCGTGATTCTTCGGTATCCACACCGCCATTGGCCATCCGGATTTCACGAGCCTGGTCCAGCTTGGCCTGTGCATGCGCGTACAGTTCGGCCTTGGCCTCCTGTCGGTTCCGATCAAACGCCTGCGTCACCTGCACCTGCAGGTCCAGCTCCCTCTGCACCGCATCAGCATCGAACCTGTTGCTCAGCGCGCCACTGTCCTTGGCGACCGTATCCGTGCTTGTGGTCGTGGCCACATCGGCCTTGATCTGGTCGATGGTCCTGCCGGTGGTCGCCTGACCCGCCGCATCCGTGATCGTGATGTTCGCCGTATTGATACCACTATGAGTGGTACTGCTTTGGTGAGCATCATCGATGCCAAAGCCGATCGATTTACTGGCAGAAGTTCCACCCGCCTTGCCATCTGGCGCGCCCTGGGCCATCTGGTGTTGACCCTGCTCACCCTTGCCATTGACGCCCATGCTGCCGCTCAGGCCAAACGAAGACCCCTCGTAGTCGGCGCGGTTCTGGATGTCGGCAATCGCCAGGGTGCCGGTGCTGAAGCTGTTCCGGCCCGTGGCCTCGGCTTCGCTCGTACTGGTGACGATGCCGCCGATCAGCTCGGTGCTGCCCCTGACCTTGACGGCATAGCCACCGTCGCCGGCCAGGATGCCACTCTGTTCGGAGACGCTGGCATAGTCGGATTGGATATTGGACTGGTTGTAACTGGCGCTCACCGACACGCCGTAGCCGGCGGTCACCTGGGCGCTGGCGTTCATTTGCTTGCTGTCGTAGGTCTCCGTGTCCTGCAGGCTCTCGATCACCAGATTGGCGGCATCCACCTCGACCCGATCGCCGCTGACCTGACCGCCGCGAATAGTCGTGGTCCCGCCACTGATAAGTGTCGTAGTTCCATCGCTGCCCACGTGCGCATTGACGTTGGCGATGGTCTGACCATCGCTATGGCCCTTGCCAACATTCCCGCCTGCGGTGATACCTGCCGCCCAACCGCTGGAGCCACCGCTGACCGCAACGCCCGCGTTCCAGCCGCTGGAATTATTTTCGGTCTTTTGTTTGTACGTGCTTTGCGCAGCCTGAATGTCAATGGCATCGTCTGCATACAGCAGCGTTCCCGTGCCGCCGTACACATCCGAGCCCGAGATGCGCACGTCGGAGTCCATTCCACCTCCCGTCGCCACTACGTTCAGTTGGCCTCCGGCGTTGACCGTGCTGCCCACCACTCCATCGCTGGTGGCTGTCAGTTCGCTCTTGGACTGCTGCTTGCCGTAGGTAATCGAGACGTTGACCGACTGACCACCGCCACTCGCTGCGCCAGCCACTGCACCAGCGGCTTGGTAGGTATCGTAGGCGGTGTTGGCCGCAGCCAGTGCATTGACTCGATTGTCTTTGCTCCTACCCGCCGTCTTGGCCGAATCGTATGCGGACAGAGCTGCGTCGACCACAGGCGCTGAAGCACCGACCGTCACTCCACTCTGCTTGGTCCTGGTCAATTCTTTGTAAGTCGATGTGTCGTGGCCTTCTTCGATGTTGACCGCACGACCCAGCAAGGTGACATCGCCCTCCGGCGAGCTGATGGCCGAACCTTGGACATGGACGGCACCTTCGCTGGACACGATGGTGGTGTCGCCGTAAAGGCTGCCTACGACGGAACCCCGGACGCTGCTTCCGTTCGACTGGGATTTGACCTCGCTCTTCTTGCTGCCGATCGTGAAACTGGGCCCGCCATTGCCGAACACACCCGATTTCTTCTTGCTGGAGGCGTATGCCGTGGTGCTGGTGTCGTAGGCATTGACGATCTCCACGCCTTGGGCACCTGAGATGGTCGTGCCATGCGAGCTGACCACATCCGAACCCTGGATTGTCACGGCATTGTCTGCCTTGATCGCCACCGTCTCGCCGCTGAGCGTGGTGCCGATGGCGTAGCCGTCGTCGTAGGACTCCCGCGTGGTGGTGGTCTTGCTGGACAGCAGGCTCTTCTTCTTCTTGACCGTGGTCTGGGTGTAGCCGTGCTGCTCCTGCGCCGCGGTCAGGTTCACGTCGCGCCCGGCCGCCAGCGCGATCCCGCCCTGGTCGCTGATCGCCGTGGCCGCCGCCAGGTTCACGTCGCGCCCGGCCACCAGGCCGATGTCGCCACCGGCGTTGAACGTGGCGCCATGCACCGTCTCGTCCAGGGTCGTCGTGGTCTGTCGGAACCGCTTGCGCGTCTCCAGGGTGTGGCTGCTATCGGCGGTGGTCAGGGTGGTGGTGTTGAGGTCGTGGCCGGCGCTTACCGTCAGTGCGCCACCGGCGTTCAACTCCGCGGCCACCAGGTTGACGTCGTGGCCCGCGCCCAGCGCCAGATTGCCGCCGGCCGTCAGCGCCTGCACGTCCAACGCCTGCGTCCTGGTCACCGTACTCACGCGAGTCTTGTCTTCAACGCTGATCCGAAGCTGGCCGGTCGTTTGGCCCACCTGCGACTGCACGCTCAGATCGCGCCCCGCGTAGGCGGTCAGGTCCTGGCCCGCAGCCACGGTGGACTGGCGCACGCTCAGGTCACGGTTCGCGTGCAATGCCATCGAACCGTCCGCAGTCACCGTGCTGCGCTGGGCCAGGTCGAGGTCGCCGCCGGCCACCAGGGCCAGATCGCCTCCGGCCTGGACCCGGCTGGCGCTCACGCCCAGGTCTTGGCCGGCGATCAGCGTTACGTTGCGGCCGGCGCTCACCCCTGTCCGCTCCAGGACAAGGTCGCCCTCGGCCTGGATGCGCGCATCGTCGCTGGCGTGCAGGCGCCCGCTGGCGCCCTGCACATAATCCCCACCCGCCGTGACCACCACGGTCTGCCCGGTCAGTTGCCGGCGGTTGAACACGTCGCCGATGGCATCGACCGTGACCCGTGCGCCGCGCACCACGCCGTCGTTGATCAGGGTGTCGGCGCTGAGCCAGGTGCTCTGGCCGCCTTGCAAGGTGCCGTCGTTGCGCACCGCGCCGCCGGCGGTGACGTCCAACGACTCGCCACCGGCGATCAGCCCGCCCGTGGATGCCAGGCGCTCGCCGGTACTGCGCGACAGGTACACCACCGGCACCAGCACCCGCTCGCCGGCCACGTCCTGCTCCACCAGCCAGACGATGTCCTGGTCCAGCGCCGCGACCTGGGTGCTGGTCAGCGGGGCACCCAGTGACAGCCCAAGCCGGTCGGCAACCGCGGCCGCGCCGTCCATCAGGGCGGTGTATTGCGCCAGCCCGTCGCGGTCGTCGGCGGTGCCGGCCAGGTTGCGGCGTCCAGTCAGTTCCTGGACCTGGTCCTGCACCAGGCGCCGTTCGTAGTAGCCGTCTCCCAGGCGCTTGTGCGTGTCACCCGGCACGTCCAGGCGTCCGAGCAGGTAGTCCGAGCCGCCCGCCTCGCCCCGGGCGAACCTCGGCGAGGTGCTGACCAGAAACGCCGCACCGGCCCCGGGTTCGCGCGCGTACATGGCGTTGTCCGGCGGCACCAGCCCGGGCAGCGGCTGTTCCGGGGTGCCGATGGTCTGCGCCCGGGCCGGGCCGTCCACCGCCGGCGTGCCGCCATTCTGGACCGCGTGCGGGCCGCCGCCCGCGTTGATCCATGCGGCCTGCAGGGGATCGAGCCCGTCACGGCGCAGGCGCGCGGTGCTGGCGCCACGCGGGCGTGCCACGCCACCAACCGTACCTGCCTCCACCGCGTCCGGGCCGCCGGACACCGGAGCGCCGCCGTCTTGGCCAGGCAGTTGGCCCGGACCGGACAGCATCACCTGGCCCGGTGCCTGGTCCACGCCGGCCGTATCCATCGCGCCCTGCTCACCGGGGGCAACGACCACGGTGTTGCTGACATCACCGCCGGTGCTGATGTTTACGCCGCCGCCGGCAGTGATGGTGGCGCGCCCTTCCTCCGGGGCATAGGGGAACTGGACCTGCCTCGGTCCGTAGTACCCCGCATAGCCGGCGGTCTGGTAGCTGTTGTTGGCCGCGCAGTCGTGGAGGGTGCCGGCGCAGTAACGGAAGCCCACGCCGTAGGTGGCATTGACCTCCCAGTCCTGCATCGCGGCAAACGACTCGTTGAACACGCCCGGCGCGTCCTCGCCGGCGCCGCTGCCATTGATCAGGATGCCGCCGCCAGCGGCAATGACCGAGGCGCGGTTGTACAGGGTATTGACCTCGAGGATCATGCTTGCGCCGGCCAGCAGCTGCGCGGCGGCCGAGGTGCGGGTGATGGCCACCTCGTTGAGCGGGGTGAGGGTTTCGACGTAGCTGGACAACGACATCCTGCAGTCGAAGTCCTCGCTGCAGTGCTTGGCGTACTCGGACTGGTAGGCCGCGTCGTAGTACACAAGATCGGCAGGGTCGACCTGCAGGCGCCCATCAGCTTGCTCTGCAGGGCTCAGCTCGCGGTTGATGTACTCGATGACCCGGCGCCGGTTGTCCACCGTCCCGGCACCCACGTACAACTGACCGCCAGCCAGGATGCGGCCGGAGAGATTGACCACGCTGCCGGCCGGAGCAATGCCGTCGTGGCCCACGATGTCCATGTCGCCGGCACTGAACAGTTCGCCGTCCAGGTTGGACAGGCTGCCCACGCGCAGCCCCAGGAAGTCGGCTGCGCCGATGAAGCCCTCGCCGTACGCCACGGCGGCATCGGCCGTGCCCAGGTGGCGGCCATTGGTGAGCGAGCCGGCCTCGATCGAGATCTCGTTGCCGATGATGTCGCCGGTGTTGGCCACGGCTCCGGCATCGATCAGCACCGCATCGCCTTCCAGGCGCGCGCCGCTGCGGTTGTCCACGCTGCCGGCATGGATGCTCAGCAAGCCGGTGCCGCCGGCGTTGCTGGCATTGATGGTGCCGTGGTTCACCAGGCCGACGGCAGTGAGCAGCAGGTCGGTGGTGCTCTGGATGGCGCCCGCGTTGGTGAGGATCCCGCCGACGTTGAGGTCGAGCACGCCGCCGGTTTCCAGGACCTGGCCGGCGCCGTAGGTGAAGTCCCCGGCGATGTCCACGTCCACCATCTGTGCGCCGAACAGGCGCCCGCTGCCGGACAGGAGGCCGAGGTTCAACTGCAGGTAGTCGGCGTCGATCTGCCCGCCGGCCAGATCCAGCACGCCGGCGACCAGGTGCACGTTCCGGGCCTGGATCCGCGCATCCATGGCGTTGCGGATGCTGGCCAATTGGATCCACAGGTTCTCGCCGGCGCCGAAGCGGCCGCGATTGTCGAGCATGCCCGCTGCACTGGTGTAGTGCAGGTCGCGCGCGGCGTAGACGGTGCCATCGTTGTCCAGCGTGCCCACGTCCAGGAGCAGGTCTCGCGGGGCCGCCAGCACGCCGTCGCTGCCATTGTCCAGGCTCCCGGCGCCAACCTGCACGTCGCCGGCGCGGCTGCCGATGGTGCCCCCGCTGTTGGCCAGGTGTCCGCTGGCGGTGACCACCAGGGTGGGCGTGCCGCCGTCGGCGGCGTCCTGGCTGCCGGCCAGGATCTGCCCGCCTGCGTTGTCGATGGCTCCGGCGACCACGGTTGTCACGCCAGCGGTGTCCAGCAGGCCGGCGCGGTTGTCGAACAGGCCACCGGCCTGCACGCTGATTCCGGCCTGGCCCTGCAGCAGGCCATCCTGGTTGTGCAACGCGCCCTGGCTGGTCACTTCCAGCGCATCACGTGCCGCCAGCGTGCCGCCGCTGTTGTCCAGGCTGCCGGCCTGCACGCGGGCGTTGCCGCTGCCGCCGATCACGCCGCCGCCACTGTTGTCCAGCGCGCCGCTGACGGACACCGTCAGCCCGGCACCCTGGTCGTCCAGCACTTGGCCGTTGCGATTGTCCAGCGAGGTGGCACCCAGCGCGAGCGCGCCACGCGCATCGATCTGCCCACCGGCGTTGTCCACCGCGCCTGCCGTGATGTCCAGGCCGCCGCCGCTGGCGATGCGGCCGCCACTGTTGTCCAGCCCGGCATGCGCCGTCAGGTCCATGACCTGGATCCCGGTGGAGGCAAGCGTGCCACCGGCGGTGATCAGGGTGCCCGTGTCCAGGATGATGCGGTCGGCCACGGTGGTGCCGCCGCCCAGGTTGGTATGGGTGCCCTGCAGGTGCAGGGTGCCCTGGCCGGAGAGGGTGCCGCCAGCGCCGTCCAGCACGCCGGCATCGATGTGCAGGTCGCCACCGGCACTGCGGATCGTGCCGGCGGTGTTGTCCAGGTGGGCGGTGGACAGCGCCAGGTCGGTGCCGGTTTCGATCGTGCCGGCGGCGTTGTCCAGCTGCCCGGCCACGTCCACCAGGCTGGTGCCGGTGCCGGCCGCACCCAGGTAGCCGCTGCTGTTGTCCAGCGTGCCGGCGGTGACCGCCAGGCTGCCGTTGCCGGCAATGGTGCCGCCGGCATTGTCCAGCGCGCCACCCACCGCCAGCGACAGCACACCGGGTCCGGCGGCCTGCATCTGGCCGCCGGCGGTGGTCAACCCGGTGGCATCCACCGAGATGGCATGGGCGATGGTGGTGCCGTTTTCGAGATCGACCTGGTCGCCGACCAGGGTCAGCGTGCCGTTGCTGGCAATCGTGCCGCCCTGTCCGTCGAACACCGGCACGGTGATGTCCAGCTGGCCGTCACCGGCGTGATGCAGGGTGCCGCCGGTGTTGTCCAGCCGCTGCGCCGCAAGGTCCATGTCGCCGCCGGCGGCGATGATGCCGGCGGTATTGTCGAGCAGGCCGTCGGCAGTGACCTGCAGGCGCCCCTGGCCGGCGGCCTGCAGTTGCCCGCCTGCATTGGACAGCTCGCCCGCATGCACCACCGTGTCGCCGGCGGCGATGATGGTGCCGCCGGTGTTGTCCAGTGCGGTGGCCGCGTCCAGCTGGCTGGACTGCGTGCCGGCAGCGGTGATGGTGCCGCCGCGGTTGTCGAGCACGGGGGCCTGGATGTGGAACGCGCCGTTGCCGGCGATGTGGCCACCGGCGTTGTCCAGCATGATGCGCGCGGTGATCGCCAGTGGATCGCTTCCGCTGGCGCTCAGCATGCCCCCGGCCGTGACCAGGGTGTCCGCATCGATCACCACCCGGCTGGCCGAGGTGCTGCCGTCGCGCAGGTTCACATCATCGGCGGACAGCAGCAGGGTGCCGTTGCTGGCAATGGTGCCGCCGGCGCCGTCCAGGGTGTCCACGTTGATGGTCAGGGTGCCATCGCCTGCATGGCCGATGCCGCCACGGGTGTTGTCCAGCACCTGCGCGGACAGGTCCAGGTCACCGCCCGCGCCGATGTATCCGCCAGCCGAGTTGTCGATGCCGCCGGCCACGTCCAGGTAAAGGGCACCGCTGCCGCCGGTGCGGACCACGCCCCCGGCATTGCGCAGCTCAGCGGCCTGCAGCACGGTGTCGCCGCCGGTCTCCAGCACGCCACCGGTACTGTCCAGGGTGCCCGACACGGTGATGGTGGACGCGCCGCTGCCGATGGCCCTGACCGTGCCGCCGGCGTTGTGGAACTCGGCGGTGTCCAGCTGCAACGTGCCGTTGCTTTCGATCCGCCCGCCGGTGTTGTCGATCCAGTCGCTGGCCTTGAGTACCAGGGGACCCTTGCCGGTGGCGGAAAGCGCGCCGCCGGCGGTGGTCAGGGTGGCGGCGTGGATGGCGATGTTCCATGCTTGGGTCGTGGCGCCGGTCAGGTCGATGTCCGCCCCGTCCAGCCACAGCGAGCCATTGCTCAGGATCGTGCCGTAGGCCAACTCCAGTGCATTGGCCCGCAGCGACAACCTGCCGGTTCCGGCATGACGGATGGTGCCGTCCGTGTTGACCAGGACGTTGGCACTGAGCGACATGCTGCCGCCCGATGCAATCAGGCCATCGCCATTGTCCAGGCGCCCGCTGACATCCACGTCCAGCGAGCCGGAGGCACTGAGCGTGCCGCCGCGGTTGTCCAGCCCACCCGCCGATACGTACCCCTGGCCGGCGACGGCCAGGGTGCCACCGGTGTTGTCGAAGATGCCGCCGATGGTGACCCGGCTGGCGCCACCGCCCGCCGCGGTGATGTTGCCGCCGTGGTTGAACAGTGACTGCGCCGCCACGTCCAGCGCCCCGTTGCCGGCGATGCTGCCGTGGGTATTGTCCAGGGCGCCACGCACGTTGAGCCGCAACGCCTCGCTGCCGAAGGCATTGAGCGTGCCGTACGCGGTGGTCAGGCTGCCGGCGTCGATGCTGATCTGCTCGGCCACCACGCTGCCGCTGTACAGGTTGACGGTTTCGCCATCCAGGACCAGTCCACCGGCGCTGGTCACCGTCCCGTACGCACCTTCCAGAACCTCGGTGAGGATGACCAGCTCACCCGAATTGGCGTTGACGATGCTGCCGCCCGTATTGAGGACGGCAGGTGCTTCCAGGTGCAGGCCGCCGCTGGCGCCCAGGAAGCCGGAGCCACTGTTGTCCAGTGGCCCGCCCACCACGATGCCGAGCGGGCCCGCTGCCTGGACGGCGCCGCCCCGGTTGACCAGTTCACCGGCCCGCAGATCCGTCGTTGCGCCCGTGGCCAGGACGCCGCGCGTGTTGTCCAGCAAGCCGCCCACGTGGATGCGGCTGTCGCCTGGCCCGGACGCGGCGATGAGGCCATCGCGGTTGTGGAGGATGCCTGCATCCAGTTGCAGGACCCCGTTGCCCTGGATATGGCCACCGCTGTTGTCCATCCGCTCGCTGGCCGTGATCTCGAGGGCAGCGTCGCCCAGGGCGATCATCGTGCCGCCGGCGGTCACCAGCTCCCCGGTGTCCAGCACGATGGCCTGCGCCTGGGTGGTGCCGTCGCGCAGGTCCACCGATCGGGCATGCAGTTGCAGTGCGCCGTCGCTGGCCAGGATGCCGCCCTGGCCGTCGAGCGTGTCGGCATGGATGTCCAGGCCGCCTTCGCCGGATTGCTGGATGGTGCCTGCCGCATTGCCAAGCGCACCGGTGTGGATCGACAGTTCGCCGCGGCTGGCCACCAGCCCGCCATCGTTGTCGAAACCTGTCGCGTCCAGGCGCAACCCGGCGGCCGAGAGCGTGGCGCCGCGGTGGTCGACCTCGCCCGCTTCCAGCACCAGCGAGCCGGCCGTCGCAATCACGCCCTCCTGCCCGGTGAGCTGGCCGGTGCGCAGATGCATCCCCGCATCGCCGCCATGTTCGATCCGGCCACGCGCGTTGAGCAGTTCGCTGCTGTGCAGTTCGAATGCCGATGCAGCGGTGAACACCACGCCATCGGTGTTGTCGAAGCTGCCCTCGACCCGCAGCGCCGACGCCTGCTGCCCGCGCTGCACGAGGGTGCCACCGCGGTTGGCCAGCTCGCCCACCTCCAGATCGAGCACGCCGCCGGCTTCCAGGTGTCCGCCGTCGTTGACGACGCGCTCCAGCGCCAGGTCGATGTCGCCGGCCACCAGCAACTGGCCGCCGGCGTTGTCCAGGGCGCCGCCGGCCAGGGCCAGATGATCAACGCCCAGGTGTCCATCGGTGTTGTCCAGGCCGCTGTCCACGCGCAGGTCGATCCCGCCGCCTGCATGGATTGCGCCGCCGTCGTTGTCGATGCGTCCGGCGATCCTCAGGAACCCGGGCGCCGCCTCCGGCGCGGCGTCGGTTCCCGGGCCTTCGGCGACCGGGGTGCCATCGCTGTTTGGTTCATCGCTGCCTGATTCATCACTGCCCGGCGCATCGTCGCCCGCGTCAGCGACGGGATTTTCCGGCGGAGTCGCGTCCGGCTCCCCATCCTGCGGGGCGGGGGCGGAAATCCCGATGCGGCCACCGTCCCGGTTGGCCAGGGTCGCCGCGGTCAGCGACAGCCCGTGTCCACCGGTCTGGACGATCGACCCGTCATGATTGCGCAGCGCGCTGGCATCGATCTCGAGGTGCTGCGCGCTGAGCGTGCCACCGCTGTTGTCCAGCGCGCCGCCGGCATCGAGCACGAGCGCCTGCTCGGCGCTGAGCGTGCCGCTGTTGGCCATGCCGCCGGCCGCGGCCACGCGCACATCGTGGCGCGCCTGCATCGACCCGGTGTTCTCCAGCCTGCCGTCGAAGGTGACCACCAGGTCGCCGGCCTGCGCACCGATCTGCCCGGCATTGCGCACGCCAACGCCGTGCTCGTTGCCGACCAGCCAGATCTTGTTGGCGTACATGCCGCCGAGTGCGCCGACGTCCAGCGCAAACGTCGGCGGGGCTCCCGTTCCACCGGCCAGCGGCGCGACCTCGCCGTGGTCGGCACGCACCGTATTGCTGCCCAGGCTGGCCTGCAGATGCTCGGCCCAGATCCCTGCATTGACCTGCAGCGAGCGGGCGATCAGGTCGGTGTAGTCGGCCTGCCTGGCATCCAGACCGCCGCCCTCCACCACGATCCCACCGCGCTCCACCCGGTAACCATCCAGCGCGCCGCCCTTCATCACCGGCGTGCCCGTGGTCAGGGTGACCCGGCTTGCATTGATGAACCCGCCGCCATCGACCTGGATGCCGGCCGGATTGGCGATCACCACCTCGGCACGCTGGCCGGCCACCTCCACGTAGCCATGCAGCCGGCTGGGATCGCTGGAATTGACCTCGTTGAGGATGACCCGCGCAGGCCCGGTGGCAAGCCACGGGTTGCCGCCGATCCAGCCCGCCAACTCGGTCTGGGTGTCGGTACGCGAGTTGTTGAGGATCACGCCGGACTGGCCGACGTCGAACTGGCTGTACACGTTGCGCGAGACGCCATCGCGCGAGGGGGTGCGGATGTTGACCTGGGGCAGGCCGTTGGGCGTCTCCAGCACCGTGGGGCGCTCGTCCCTGGGCGCGCGCGGATCGGCGATGATCCGGCCCTGCTGGGCGTGCGCGGGCATCACCGTCACCCAACCCAAGGCGAGCCACAGCGCGAAACTCACCGGCCGCAACACCGCCGTCGAGGATGCGCCACCGCACTTGCCGCCGGCCTGCGGGCCACTCACCAGTTCAGAGGCAACCTGCCACACGCGCAGGGCACGATTGAAGACCAGCCGGTAGATGCGGTTCATTGATCTCGCTCCTTCTCGATCACGGTGACGCCAACGTCAGTGCGACCAGCCCAGGCTGAAGCCCAGGGTGGTGTCGGCGGACATGCCCTTCGGCGTGTCCAGCGCGGTGCCGATGAATCCATCCCAGTACATGCCGCGCCAGCCGCCGCGCAGGCCCAGCGCGGTACCGGCCAGGTGCCGGCCCGGCAGCCCATGCGCCGACCTGCCACCGACCCAGCCGCCATCGAGGGCCAGGTACATCTCCATGCCGCGGCCGCAGGCCATGCCCAGCTCGTTGCGCAACAGCCAGCCCCGATCGCCCGTCAACGCGACCTCGCCATCGAAGCCGCGCACGGTGTAGCGGCCGCCGACCGAGAAGCGGTCCTGCGGCACCAGCGGCGTGCGGTTCCACTGGGTCCGCATGGCGCCGGTGTAGCGCAGGCGCCGGTCGCCAGCCTGGAACGGAATGCTGACCTGCGCATCGGCCAGGACCACGCGCCCACGCGAGGTGCCCTCGCCGAACAGTTCCTCCGGTGCGGCCAGTGCGGCGAACGCTCCGGTTCCCTGGCGCCAGGCCAGGCTCGCATCGAGCGTGGCCGTGCCCAGGAACTGGCGATGGGTCAGGCCCAGTTCCCAGCCGGCCATGCGCCGGCGCTGGACTTCCACCTCGACATCGTCGATGAAGTTGCTGGACGAGCGCCGCCAGCCCCGCGCGTAGGCACCGGTCTTGCTGCTGGCATTCCGGCGCAGCAGGCGCGAGATCCGCAGCTCGGAATTGCGGCTGGCACCGCGGTACATGTAGGTCTGGAAAGCACCGGGCACCGTCTGCCCGTACTCGTAACCGCCGGCGGTGATGCCGAACAGCCAGTAGCCGTACGGCACGTCGTAGTGCGCGGTCCAGTTCGAGGTTTCCTTGCCGTGGCCATTGAACACGCCACGCCCCAGGCTGACGTAGAACAGGTCGTTGAGCCGCAATCCATTGTCCAGCGACAGGGTCGCACCGGCCTGCAGCCTGCCGGTGGCCTGGCTGCCGGCATCGTCCAGCGACAGATGGGTACGCACACGCCGCCGTGGCGCCCAGTCGATCAGCAGGTCGCTCACGCCGGGACCTGCCTGGGCATCCTCCCCGGGCACGATGCGCACGTCTGCCGCCACTCCAGGCACGCGCTGGAAGTTCTCGAGCGACTGCTCGATGTCGCGCAGGTTGAGCAGGTTGCCCGGGCGTGCCGCGACCGCATTGCGAACCCCGGCGCGTGGTGCGCCGTCGCCGTCCAGGCGCACCGAGCCGACGCGCCCGGCGACCACGGTCAGGGTGAGGGTTCCGGACTTGAGATCCTGCGGCGCGGCCAGTACCCGGGTGGTGACGAAGCCGCGGGCGATGATCGCGTTCTGCACGCGACGCATCACGATGCCGACCCCTTCGGTGCCCAGGCAGCGCCCCGTGGCCGGATCGTCGGCCGGATCGGCCGCGTGCAACGCCCATGCGAACCGGTCCGCGCCCTCGCCGTCCAGGACGATGCGCTGGATCGGGAAACAGGGGGCTTCGTCTGCAGGCAGGCGCACCGTGGCCTCGGCCTGCCGCCCCAGGCGCACATCGGCGCGCGCCTCCTCGCGTTCGCGCAGTGCACGCTCGCGCTGCTGCTGGCGCAACGCTTCCTGGCTGGCCAGGTCCGGCTCCTGGGCCAGGGCCGGGACAGCCGCGGTGCACAGCATGAGGAACGCCAACCAGCATCCATCCCGCAGGCGCGCCCGCGCCATCGCACGTCCATGTTGCATTGGTTCTGTCCTTGAATGCCCCTGACGTTCCGGCCATCGGACCGGAACCACTCACAGCCGTGGAGCGTGCCACTGATCCGCTACCAGCGCCCGGCAGCAAATCGCCAGCGGACCGGGCGCTCCCCCGCCAACGCCAAGCCGGGGCGTGTGCGGAACCTGGCCTCCCATCCCCCGGTGCCGGAATCCGCGTGCCGCTCGACCCGGCCAAGGGTGAAGTTACCGGATCAAACGCGGCACGGCATCAGAAAACCCTGATTGTGGTTCGGAATACCAGCATCCATTCCGGAGGGCGGCGGCGGCGCGGGGAGCCAGGAAGGAGGCCGCGGTCGCCGGCAAAACCGGCTCCTACAAATCCCGGTCCTGGCGGCAACAAAAAACCCGCAGGCCTGCGCCTGCGGGTTTTTCCGGATCTGGAGCGGGAAACGAGACTCGAACTCGCGACCTCAACCTTGGCAAGGTTGCGCTCTACCAACTGAGCTATTCCCGCGTGGAGATGCGCATTTTAGATGTTCGGCGAGGACTGTCAACCAGTCCGGCGAACTTTTCTGCCCCCGCGGGCGGAGGTCACTGCCCGCTCCTGCGCGCTCAGCGCAGGCCAGGCGGCGTGCAGGTACTGGATGCCCGACCACAGGGTCAGCAGCGCGGCCCCTGCCAGCAGCCAGTCGCCCAGGTGGAACAGCACCTCGCCCATCCAGATGTCGGCACCCGGCCGCGACGGCAACACACCGTCGGCGATCCGCCGGGGGTTGATCGAGTACAGCAGGCACGCCACCGCCACCATCTGCGCGGTGGTCTTGACCTTGCCGATGACGGCCACCTTGACCGTGGCACGCTGGCCCAGTTCGGCCATCCATTCGCGCAATGCCGACACCGCGATCTCGCGGCCCACGATCACCGCCGCCCAGAACGCCATCCACGGCGTCGGGTGCCCCTGCACGATCAGGAACAGGGCCACGGCCACCATCAGCTTGTCGGCCACCGGGTCCAGGAACGCGCCGAAGGCGGAGTGCTGCCGGTAGCGGCGTGCCACCCAGCCATCCAGCCAGTCGGTCAGGGCCGCCAGGATGAACACGCCTGCAGCGGCAAAATTCGTCCAGCGATAGGGCAGGTAGAACACCAGCACCAGTACCGGAATCATCACGATCCGCAGCAGGGTCAGCCATGTGGGGATGGTCAACTTCATCGGTTCTGCGGATCGGTCGGCCCGGGGGGAACGAGTCCGTGCAGGGTAGCGTAGATGCGCGCGGCAAGTGCGGCGTTGATGCCTTCCACCCGTGCAATCTCCTCCTCGCCGGCGGCCTTGAGCCCGGCCAGGCCGCCGAAATGACGCAGCAACGCGCCACGCCGGCGCGGGCCGATGCCGGGGATGTCCTCCAGCCTGCTGGTGGTGCGCGCCTTCTGCCGGCGCCCGCGGTGGCCGGTGATGGCAAACCGGTGCGCTTCATCCCGCACTTGCTGGATGAACTGCAGCCCCAGTGACGCCGGACCGGGACGCACCTGGCGGCCGTCGGCCATGACCAGGGTTTCCTCGCCGGGGCGACGTGCCTCACCCTTGGATACGCCAACCAGCAGCACGCCTTCCACGCCCAGGTCGGCCAGCGCCTCGCGTGCTTGCGCAAGCTGGCCCGCGCCGCCGTCGATCAGCAGCACGTCCGGCAGCACCGCATTGGCCGCCTGCCCTGCAGCCTCGGCTTCCAGCGCGCGACGGAAACGCCGCTCCACGGCCTGGCGCATGGCCGCGTAATCGTCGCCCGGGTCGACCCCGGTGATGTTGTAGCGGCGGTACTGGTTGCGGACCGGGCCGGCCGGGTCGAACACCACGCAGGACGCGACCGTGGCCTCCCCCAGTGTGTGGCTGATGTCGAAGCACTCGATCCGCGCCGGCGGTTCGGCCAGGCCCAGCAGTTCACGCAGCGATTCGCTGCGGGCCTGCTGCGCGCCGCGGCTGCCCAGTTCCGTGGCCAGCGCGATCTGCGCGTTGCGCCGGGCCAGGTCCAGGTAGCCGGCGCGTTCGCCGCGGACGCTGGATTTCAGCGCGATCTTGCGCCCGGCCGCCTCGGCCAGGGCCAGCTCGATCAGGTCCGCATCCGGAATCGCACGGTCCAGCACGATCTCGGCCGGTGCCGGCTGCTCGGCGTAGTACTGCGACACGAACGCGCCCAGCACTTCCTCGGCGCTCTCCTCGCCATTGGTGCGCGGGAAGAACGCACGGGTGCCGAGGTTGCGGCCGTCGCGGAACGCCAGCAGCAGCACGCAGGCGGTGCTGCCCTGCATGGCACACGCCAGCACGTCGAGGTTGGCCGCGTGGCCGTCCACGTACTGGCGCGCCTGCACCCCGCGCAGGGTGGCCAGCAGGTCGCGCAGGCGCGCGGCCTGCTCGAACTCCAGCGCGGCACTGGCCGCTTCCATCGCCGCGGCCAGCTCTTCGCCCAGTTCGTCGCTGCGCCCTTCCAGGAACATGCTGGCGCGGCGCACCGACGCGGCGTACTCGGCGGCGTCCACCAGCTCCACGCACGGCGCGCTGCAGCGCCCGATCTGGTATTGCAGGCATGGGCGGCTGCGGTTGCGGAACACGCTGTCCTCGCAGCTGCGCAGGCGGAACAGCTTGAACATCAGGTCCATCGTCTCGCGCACCGCGCCAGCGCTGGCATACGGGCCGAAATAGCGCCCCGGCACCGAGCGCGGGCCACGGTGGAACGCCAGCCGCGGCCAGGCTTCCTGGGTCAGCAGGACGTAGGGATAACTCTTGTCGTCGCGCAGGGCGACGTTGTAGCGCGGCGCCAGCGACTTGATCAGCTGGTTTTCCAGCAGCAGCGCCTCGGCCTCGGTGCGGGTGACCGTGACCTCCATGCGCGCGATCTGCGCCACCATGGCGTGCGTGCGTGCGGTCTTGGGCGCGCTGTTGAAGTAGCTGGCCACGCGCCGCTTCAGCGCGCCGGCCTTGCCCACGTACAGCAGGCCGCCATCGGCCGCGTACATGCGGTAGACGCCCGGCGCGGTACTCAGTTGCGCGGCGAATGCCTTGCCATCGAATTGCGGCACCGCCCCCACCGTCATTCGCCGATGGTCACATCGCTCAGTTCGCCGCTGGCGATGTCGTAGCGCAGGATGCCGTGGGCATCGGTCTCGGCGATCCACACCGCACCGGCCGCCACCGACAGCCCGGTGGGCCCGTGCAGGCGCCGCGGCAGGTTCACGGTTGCCAGGTCGCCGCCACCCAGGCGCAGGGTGCGCAGGCTGCCGTTGCCGCTGTCGGCGATCCACAGCAGCGGTGCGTCGGCACTCAGGGCGATGCCCTGCGGGTGCTGCAGGCGGGCACTGGCGCGCGGGCCGTCGGCATCGCCGTGGTCCCACAGACCCTGCCCCACCAGGGTCTGCACAAGGTCGCTGCGCAGTTGCAGCGAGCGCACCGCCGAGCCCAGCGCGTCGCACACGTACAACTGCTGCTGCACGGCGGCCAGGGCACAGGGCTGGGCGAAGGCGGCCATGCTGCGGGCGTTGCCATCGCGCAGGTCCAGTTGCCCGGTGCCGGCGCGCAGGTGCAGCTCGCTGCGGCCCAGGTCGTAGCTCCAGATGCGGTTGTCGCCGGCGCAGGCCACGTACACCTGGTTGCCGGCCACCGCCAGGCCCAGCGGGCGGTTCAGCGGGCTCTTGTCGGACGTGGCCCCCGGCACTTCCGCCGGATCGCCGGCGCGGCCGTTGCCGCACAGCGTGTCGACCACGCGGGTGCCCAGGTGGATCCGGCGCAGCGCGTGGTTGCCGGTGTCGGCCACGTACAGGTACTCGCGCTCCAGGGCTAGGCCCTGCGGGCGCTGGAACGCGGCCTGGCCGTCCGGGCCATCGATGAAATCGGCCGTGCCCAGCCCGTACTGGTGCAGGACGCGCCCGGCGTGATTGCACTCGAGAATGCGGTGATGGCCGCTGTCGGCCACGTACAGGCGATCGGGCGTTGCCACCACCGCCGAGGGAAAGCGCAACGCCAGGCGCGGTTCCGGATGGGTTTCGGCCACCGGGCCGTCGTCATCCTGCGGTGGCGGCAGGTCTTCGCACAGGGTGGTGAGCGCACGCTCCAGTTCGCCACCCAGGCCGACGATGCGCTCGCGCTCGCAGCCATCGGCGTCGATCAGCAGCACCGTGGGCCACGATTCGATGCCGTAGCGCTGCCAGGCCACCCAGTCCGCGTCCAGCAGCACCGGGAATGTAAGCCCCAGCCGGCGCAGCAGCTTGAGCGAGCGCTGCGGCTGGCGCTCGCTGTCGAAGCGCGGCACCTGGACCACCAGCACCTGCACCCTGCCCGGGTTGCGTGCCTGCCACAGCGCCAGCTCGGCCAGGCGCTGCGCGCACCAGGCCGAAGCGGCGTTCACGAAGGCCAGCGCGACAGGCCGCCCCCGCAACTCGTGGAGCTGCGCCTGGGACGCGTTCAGCCAGTTCAGGCCGGCGGGCAATTCCTGCAGGGTGGCGGTACTCATGGGTCCGATTATGCCGGAGCGCGGGACGGCTGCAGCAACCGGGTGACCGCGGCCTGCGCGGCGGCATCGACCAGGCCCCAGACGTGCTCGAAATCCTCCTGCCCGCCGTAGTACGGATCGGGCACCTCGGTCACGTCGCCGCCGGCGGTTCCGGTCCACTCCAGCAGCAGCGCCGCGCGCCCGGCCAGGCCGTCGGGTGCCAGCCGGCGCACGTTGTGCAGGTTGTCGGCGTCGGCGCACAGCAGCCAGTCGAAATCATGGAAATCCTGGCCACGCAGCTGGCGCGCGCGCAGGCCGCCGATATCCACCCCGTGGCGGCCGGCGCAGGCGATCGCGCGCCGGTCCGGCGGCTGCCCGGCGTGCCAGCCCCCGGTGCCGGCCGAGTCCACCTGCACCCTGCCCGCCAGCGGCGAGGCCTCGATCCGTGCGCGCAATGCGCCTTCGGCCATGGGCGAGCGGCAGATGTTGCCCAGGCACACCACCAGCAGGCGCGTCACCGTGCTCATGCCCGGGCTCCGTCCAGTCGGGCCTGCGCCCGGGCCAGGTCCTGCGGGGTATCGACCCCGGGCGGGAACGGCTCCGGGGCCAGAGCCACGGCGATGCGGTAGCCCGCCTCCAGCGCGCGCAGCTGCTCCAGCGATTCCACCTGTTCCAGGCGCCCGGGCGGCATCTGCGCAAACCGGCGCAGGAAGCCGGCGCGGAACGCATAGATGCCGATGTGCCGCAGCCAGTGCCCGCCCGCCGGCAGCACGCTGCGGTCACCGGCAAAGGCATCGCGAGGCCACGGCAGCGGTGCACGGCTGAAGTACAGCGCATCGCCGGAGGCGGCCCGCACCAGCTTGACCGCATTGGGATCGAACAGGGTTTCCACCTCGGTCACCGGCTCGGCCAGGGTCGCCATGTCCGCACCGCTGTCGGCCAGCAGGCGTGCAACCTCGCGGATGCCGCTGGCCGGGGCGAAGGGCTCGTCGCCCTGCAGGTTCACCACGATGGTGTCGGCGCTCCAGCCGGCAATGCCGGCGCACTCGGCCAGGCGGTCGGTGCCGGAGGCGTGGCCGGGCGAGGTCATCGCCACCTGCACGCCTTCGATCCCGGCCAGTGCCGCGGCGACGCGGGCATCATCGGTCGCCAGCCATACCTCGCGGGCGCCGGCGGCCAGCGCACGCCGGGCCACGTGCAGCACCAGCGGCTCGCCACCCAGTGGCTGCAACGGCTTGTCCGGCAGGCGGCTGGACGCCAGGCGCGCGGGGATGGCGACGACGAAATCCGGTGACGAGGGCATGTGGTGTGCTCCTGGAACAGGCGGCCATTGTAGGAGCCGGCCTCGCCGGCGACCGCGATGGCGAAAAACCCCTGGGTGAAACCGGATGCCAGCGATCCGTCCGCCTCCACGGTGGCCGGCAAGGCCGGCTCCTGCAAGGAGGGTCAGCCGGGGCGCCCGATCCGGTCCAGCAGGGCCACCCAGAACGCGGCCGGCAGCTCGGCATCCACCGGTACCGCATAGCAGCGCTCGTCGGCGAAGGCCGTGCACTTGACTGCATCCTTCTCGGTCATGAGCACCGGCAGATGGCTTCCGAAATCCAGGTCGGCGGCGGAATAGGCGTGGTGGTCGGAGAAGGCGTGTGGCACCACGCCCATACCCATGGCGCGCAGTGCGTCGAAGAACCGCTGCGGATTGCCGATGCCCGCCACCGCGTGCACCCGCTGGCCGGCAAACGTCGACAACGGCCGCGGGCGACCGCCGACCAGCGGCACTGCATTGCGCGAGCGCAGGCTCATGGGCCATTCGCCGAAGCCGGTGGCCGTGCCGTTGCGCGCACCGGGATCCAGCCCCGTGCCATTGCCCGCTGCCTGGGGCCGGCCCCCATCAGTCTGGGCGAGCGCGCCACCATGGAAGTCGATACCGGACGTGGCCCCAGCTTCGCCCGCCGCATGGCCGGCGGCGGCCTCTTGCGGGGCCGGCGGCGCCACGGCCTCCAGATGCCCCAGGTTGATCACCCGGAAATCACAGCCACGGCCGCGTGCCGCCGGCTCACGCAGCGGGCCTGCCGGCAGCATGCGGCCGTTGCCGTAACGACGCGCGCCATCGATCACCTCGATCTCGATGTCGCGGCCCAGGCGATAGTGCTGCAGCCCGTCATCGCAGACCACGATGTCGCAACCGGCCTGGACCAGTGCGCGGGCGGCGGCAACCCGGTCGCGGTCCACCCGCACCGGCACTGCCAGCCGGTGGGCGATCAGCACCGGCTCATCGCCACCATCGGCCGGCAGGGTGTCGCTGGTGATCCAGCGCGGGGTGCCGGCGTCGCGCCGCCCGTAGCCACGGCTGGCGACTCCCGGACGCCAGCCGGCCGCCAGCAGTTGTTCGGTAAGCGCCAGCACCATCGGGGTCTTGCCGGCACCGCCTGCCGCCAGGTTGCCAACCACCACCACGGGTGCATCCACCCGATGGGTGCGCAACCAGCCGCGGCGATACAGCCGGCGCCGCAACGCCACCACGCCGCTGTAGACAGGGGTGAGCGCGCGCATCAGCCAGGGCACTGAAGCCTCGCCGAACCACCAGGCGGGCGTCTTCGGGGCAGCCTTGCTCATGGCTTTGCGGTCCACTCCATCGCGCTCATCCAAGCGCACGCTCGCGGAACTGCATGCCGTGCAGGCGTGCGTACAGGCCGTCTGCCGCCAGCAACTGGGCATGGGTGCCGTGCTCGACCAGGCGACCGTGGTCCAGCACCAGCACCTGGTCGGCATGCTCGATGGTGGACAGGCGATGGGCGATGACCAGGGTGGTGCGATCGGGCATCAGCCGTTGCAATGCGTCCTGCACCAGCCGCTCCGATTCGTTGTCCAGCGCGGCGGTGGCCTCGTCCAGAATGAGGATCGGCGCGTCGCGCAGGATCGCGCGGGCGATGGCCAGGCGCTGGCGCTGGCCGCCGGACAGCAGCGCGCCATTCTCGCCAATGGGCGTATCCAGGCCCTGCGGCAGGCGCTCGATGAATTCCCAGGCGTTGGCGGCCTCGGCCGCGGCGCGGATCGCCGCGCGGTCCATCGGCGCGCCGTAGGCGATGTTGGCCTCCACGGTGTCGTCGAACAGCATCACCTTCTGCCCCACCAGGGCGATCTGCCGGCGCAGGTCGGCGATGCGGTATTCATCCAGGTCCACCCCGTCCAGGGTGACGCGGCCGCTGCTGGGTTCGTAGAAGCGCGGCACCAGCCGCACCAGGCTGGTCTTGCCGCTGCCGGAACGACCAACGATGGCAGTGACCGTGCCCGGCCGCGCACTGAAGCTGATGTCCTCCAGGGCGAACCCGGCCTGGTCGCGATAGCGCAGGCTCACCTGCTCGAACGCCAGCTCACCGCGGGCGCGGGTGATGCTGCGCGTACCGGTATCGGGCTCTTCCTCGCTGTCGATGATCTGGAACAGGCGTTCGGCCGCCGACACCCCGCGCGCCACCGCCGTCTGCACGCTGGTCAAGCGGCGCAGCGAGGGGATGATCGCCATCATCGCCGTCATCAGCATCACGAAGTCGCCAGCATCCAGCCGGCCCTGCAGCGCTTCGCGCGCGGCCACCCAGACGATGGCGGCCAACGCCAGTGCGGCCAGCAGCTGGACCATGGCCGAGGCACCGGCACGGGTGCTCTCGACCTTCATGTTCAGGCCGAGGATGCGGTTGGCCAGGCTGGCGTAGCGGCCGGTTTCCAGTGCCTGCGCGCCGTGTATCTTGACGTCCTGCTGCGCCGCCAGCGATTGCTCGGCGCTGGCGGCCATGCGCCCCATCCCGTCCTGGATGCCGCCGCTGATGCGCCGGTAGCGCTTGCCCACGTACCACACGATCACGCCGATCAGCGGAGTGATCAGCAGCATCGCCAGGGTCACCTTCACGCTGGCCCACAGCATCAGCCCAAGCAGGCCGATGATGGTCAGGCTGTCGGTGACCAGGGTCTTGAGCGCTTCGGAACTGGCCTGGGTGACCTGCTCGGTGTCGAAGTTGAGGCGGCTGACCATGACCGGGGTGGATTCGACGTCGAAGTGCGCCGAAGGCAGCCGCAGGTACTTGGCCAGGGTCTGCTCGCGCAGGTCGCGCACCACGCTGCGCCCGGTGCGGGCCATGCCGTAGTCGGTGACGAAGGTGGCCAGGCTGCGCAACACGAACAGGGCGACGATGGCCAGCGGCAGCAGCACCGCGTCCTCGGCCGTGGGCCGCACGAAATTGTTGGTCAGCGGCTTCATCAGGCGCACGAAGCTGGCGCCGGCGATTGCCTCGACCGTCATCCCCACCAGCGCGGCAACCAGGAACACCCAGTACGCGCGGCTGTATCCCAGCAGGCGACGGTAGATCGGCCAGACCGGGGTGTGGGCCTTGCTCAAGGTGCCGGCTCCGCCGTTGCACCGGGCGCTTCGGGTGCAGTGGCGATGGCGATGCGGCGGAAACCCAGCTGCGCCAACGCGTCCTGCACGGTCACCACCGCCTGGTACGGCGTGCGCGCGTCGGCCCGCAGCATCACCGGCTGGTCGCGATCCTCGCCGGCGGCATCGGCAATGGCCTGCTTCACCGCCTCCACCCCGCTGTGCAGCACCTCGCGGTCACCGATGAAATAGCGGCCGTCGGCATTGACCAGGATATTGAGGGTGCGTGGCGGCGCGGGCTCCTGCGGGCTGGCCACCGGCAGTTGCAGTTGCAGGGTCGAGCGCACATCGAAGGTGGTGGTGATCACGAAGAAGATGATCAGCACCAGGATCACGTCGATCAGCGGGACCAGGTCGATGGCCGGCTCATCATGGGCACGATGGTCGCGGATGCGCATGCCGGCCTCAGTCGCTCGACGGCGCCGGTGCGGGCGCCGGCGACGCGGCTGCAGCGGCGCGCGCAGCCGCAAGCTGCGCCGGCACGGCGGTGCCGCGGGTTTCCAGCGCATCCAGCAACGCGGTGGCCTGCTCTTCCATCTCGATCACGTAGCCGGCGATGCGGCTGCGGAAGTAGCGATGGAAGATCAGCGCCGGCACCGCCACGATCATGCCGGTGGCGGTACACACCAGCGCCTTGCCGATGCCGCCGGCCAACTGGTTCACGTCGCCCAGGCCATGGTCGAGGATGCCGAGGAACATCTGGATCATACCCACCACCGTGCCCAGCAGGCCCAGCAGCGGCCCGGCCGAGGCAATGGTGCCCAGCGCGCTGAGGAAGCGTTCCATGCGGAACACCAGGTGGCGACCGGTGTCCTCCACGCGCTCGCGGATCAGCGGCCGCGGCCGGTGGCGCACATCCAGCGCCGCGGCCAGCAGCGTGCCCAGCGGCGAATTGCGGCGCAGCGACTCGATATGCGCCGGGTCCAGCTCGCCACGCGTGGCCCAGTTGCGCACTTCCTCACCCAGGCGCGGCGGCATCACCTCCACCCGGCGCAGGGTCCACAACCGTTCCAGGATGATCGCCAGCGCCACCAGGGCCAGCACGATCAGCGGCAACATCGGCCATCCACCAGCCTTGACCAGCTCCCACACCTGAACCACCTCCGGCCTCGCAGCCGCGTCCACGAACCGTAAGGATGACGGGAAACGCCCGCCGGACGCCAGCCCGGTGGCCGGATCGGGGCCATATGCGCGCTTGTGCAAGGCGCAAGAACATGCCCCGGCGTGGCTTTCACGCCAATACGCGGCAAGAGGACGCGTGCAAGGTCCCTACGGCAGATCGCCAGGCGGCGGCCGCTGCCGCTCCCAGAGCCGTGCCTTCCACGGCCTGCGTTCGCGCACGGCCAGGCCGTCCCGGTCCAGCCAGACCCGGATCGCGCCCGAGCGCGGCGTGGCCAGCACTTCGGCACCGTGACGCTGCCAGCGGCGCACCACGTCCACCCGCGGATGGCCGAAGCGGTTGCCGTCACCGGCCGCCACCAGCGCCAGGCGCGCGCCGGTGGCGGCGACGAACCCGGCCGAGGACGAGCCTCCGCTGCCGTGGTGGGGCACGACCACCACCTCGGCACGCAACGCGGCCGGGTCACGCAGCAGGCGCTGCTCGATCACCTCGCCGATGTCACCCGGCAGCAGCACCGTGCCATGCGCCGAGGCGATCCGCAGGACGCAGCTGGCCTCATTGCGCAGGTAGGGGAAATGCTCGGTCGGATGCAGGAAGCCGAACTCCACGCCATCCCAGTTCCACGCCTGCCCGGCCAGGCACAGTGCGTCCGCCGACAGCGGTGCGCCATCCGGCGCCAGCGCAAGGTCGACCGGCACGCCCTGGCGCACCGCCGGCCAGCCACCGGCGTGGTCCTGGTCGGCGTGGCTGATCACCACCCGGTCCAGGTGGCTTATGCCAAGCGCTCGCAGCGCCGGCAGCACTGCCCGCTCACCGGCATCGTAGCCATCGCGCACCGCGGGGCCGGCGTCGTACAGCAACGCATGATGCGCCGTGCGCACGACCACCGACAGGCCTTGCCCGACATCCAGCACATGCAGTTCCACGCCGCCGGGCGGCGGCAGCTCGCGTGGCGGATGCAGCAGCGGCAGCCACAGCAGCACGGCCAGGGCCCGGCCCGGGAGCCCGCGCGGCAACAGCAGCCAGAGCGCACCCAGCAGCGCCAGCGGCAAGGCAGTGGCGCGCGCCTCCGGCAGCCACCACAGCGCAAACCGGCTTGACCCCATGCGCTCGAACAGCGCCCAGCTTGGATCAAAGCACGCCGCCGCCAGCCTCCACAGTCCTTCGCCGGCACCGGCATGCACCGCCTCCAGCGCCGTGCCCAGCAACGACAGCGGCACCACCACCAGGCTCCACCACGGGATTGCCAGCAGGTTGGCCAGCGGCCCGGCCAGCGAGGCCTGGTGGAACAGCACCGCACCCAGCGGCAGCAGGCCCACCGTGGCCACGCCCTGCGCCGACAGGAACTCGCGCAACCAGCGCCGCGAGCCACCCTGCGTCGGCAAGCACCACACCAGCCAGGCCACCCCGGCAAAACTGAGCCAGAACCCCGCCTGCAGTGCGGACAGCGGATCGACCAGCAGGATGACCAGCAACGCCAGCGCCAGTGCCTGCCACATGCCCAGCGGCCGCCGCAGCAACCGCGCCGCGGCCACCACGGCAATCATCAGCAGGGTGCGCACCGTGGGCAACGCGAAACCGGCCACCGCCGCATAGCCGGCCGCCCCGAGCACCGCCGCCACTGCAGCGGCCTGTGGTCGCGGCCAGCGCCGGCCCAGTGCCGGCACGCACCACCACGCCGCCATCGCCAGCCACGCACAGAACCCGGCGACCAGGCCGACATGGAACCCCGAGATCGCGATCAGGTGGGTCAGCCCCACCGCGCGCAAGGTGTGCCAATCGGCATCGGACAACGCGCGGGTATCGCCCAGCGCCAGCGCCCGCACGAAACGCGACGAGGATGACCCCACCGCTGCCTCGATCCGGTCTGCCACGCGCCCGCGCCAGGCATCGATGCCGGCGGCCGGCGCCAGTTCGCGTGCCTGCTCCGGTACCCGCACGTAGCCGGTGGCCGCGATCCCCTGCGCCAGCGCGTGGCGTCCGGCATCGAAACCACCCGGGTTGGCTAGCCCGCGCGGCGCACGCAGCCGTGCCTGCAACTGCCAGTGCGCGCCGGGGCGCAAGGTCATCCGCGGGCCGGGTTCGGTGGCGCCATAGTCGTCGTACCACGACAGCTGCAGCAGGCGCCCGCGCAGTGGCGCCGGAGCCTGCTCACCCACACGGAACAGGAACCGGGTCCGGCGCACGTCGTGATCGGGCAGCCCGACGATCCGCCCCGCCATGCGGGCCTCGCGCCCCTCCCATCCCACCGGCAACTGCTCGGCCAGCGCCCAGCCGGCCTGCAGCCCGGCCCAGCCGAACCCCAGCAGCAGTGCACCGGCCACCCGGCCGCGCCAGGGCCAGGCCCAGGCCACCAGGCCCGCCACCACGCACAGCCATCGCAGCAGGGGCGGCACCAACGCCGGCAGGAACAGGCAACCGACCACGCCCGCCAACAGCGCGGCGGCACAGGCCAGCCCCTGCGCGGGCAGGGGCGACGCCTGCCCGGGAGGGCTTGCCGGCGGTGGCACCGCCGGGAGCGTGGCCGTGGCGTTCATGACCCCACCTGCGCCACGTCACTGCAACAGGCGGATGGCGCTGCTGCCTGGCCTGCATGTCGCGGCATGGCGCGTCCTTGCGCTTGGAATGCCTTCAGGCTACGCAGCAGGCGCGGCGGCTCTATCGGCCAAGCTGCTGGGCGAATGTAGGAATTCCCTGCGCGGCGCGGCCGTCACCACCAGCGGTGCTAGGCTTCCCTTCCGCTGCCCGTGCGGCGGCCCACCATGGCCTGAGCCAGGAGCCCATGAGCGATTCTCCCTTCGCCGTGATCGAAAGCCGCTGGTGGGACAGCGGCAACCACAGCGTGCGCCCGATCTTCGAGGCGGTCTCGGCGATCCACTTCGGCAACCCCAGCGCATTCTTCTACGACATGTTCTCGGAGAAGACCTCGCTGGCGGCGACCCTGCAGGCGCGCGCCACCGACACGCGCACCGAGGTGGTGTACCTGGCCAGCCATGGCGACGAGAACCACGTCGGCCCCAATGCCGCCAACGCGGTCAGCCGCACCGGGCTGCGCAACTGCTTCTTCAAGTCCAACCGCGAGGGCCAGATCAAGGGGCTGTTCCTGGGCACCTGCCTGACCGGCAACATCGAGGTGGCGCGCTTCTTCCTGGAGTCGCGGCGCACCAACCTGGACTGGCTGGCTGGCTACCGCAAGGGCGTGGACTGGGTGGATGGCACCGCCATCGACATGATCTTCTTCTCCAAGCTGGCCGAGCAGTACCGCAAGAACCGCGGCCGCGGCAAGCGCAAATACTCCGCGCGCTCGATGGCGCACAAGGCCGCCAGCGAACTGCTGGCCATCGTGCCCGGCGCGTTTTCCACCTATGGCTTCAACATCTACTTCCACGAGAACGGCAAGCTCACCAGCATGTTCACCTGAGGCACCCCGATGCCACGGCTGGCACCCAGGACACGATGGATGAAGGCGGCCTTCGGCCTGCTGATGGCCAGCCTGCTGGCTGGTTGCGCAGGCACCGCGGCCAGCGTGCGCACCGCAAACCAGCTCTGGCACGCAGACGTTTTCCGCTATGAACTGGTGGGCGACGGCATGCCCCAGCAGGCACGCGCCACCCTGGATTCGCGCCTGACCCAGCGCATGTGGCGCCGCCTGAGTCCCCATGCCCGGGCCACCGTCACGATCCGGGTCACCCGCTACCAGATGCGCCAGCGCGCCGCCCGGGTACTGGCCGGCGTGATGGCCGGCACCGACCGGATCGTGAGCGAGGTGACGATCACCGATGCGGCCGGCAACGTGCTTGGCAGCAGCGAGGTGGAATCGACCAATCCGACCGCCCTGCATGGCGAGGACTGGCTGATCCAGTCGCACGCCGACGCGATCGCCGAGTTCGTGCAGTCCGGCCCGGGCGGGCGGTGAGCCCTGGCCTCGGGGCCTGGAGGGACAGGCACGAAGAAGGTTCATTTCCAAGTAACGGGATGGGACGCGGCCTCGCCTCCGGGAGGGACCATCCGGCCATTGCGCGAGCGGTGCTGCAGGAGGCTTGTTCTCGGCAGCAGGCATCGCACCACACCGTGTCACGCTCATCGGCCGCCGCATGCAGGAGCCGGCCTTGCCGGCGACCGCGGCAGTGCATGACGCACGCGCCTGCCTCACGTGACGCGGTGCTGGGCGATCCCTGGCAATGGCGCAAGCCTGTGGCCGGTCGCCGGCAAGACCGGCTCCTACAAAAGGCGTCCAGCCGCCAGCCCGGCAAAGAAAAGGCCGGAACCCTGCGTGGGTTCCGGCCTTCGCCGTACCGTCGCGAGACGGCGTATTGGTGGAGGTGGGCGGAGTCGAACCGCCGTCCGAAGGTACTCCATCTCCGGCACTACATGCTTAGCTCGCCGTTGGGTCTCGTTCCGTGGCAGCACGGCGTGCGAAGCGCGCCCCGGAACCAGCCTGCTTTATTTTGGACATCGGCTGACAGGCAGCCACCGATGGCGATCCCGTGATAATGACCCTACATCCACGAGCACGAGAACAAGTGGGTTCGGGGCTACGCCTTAAGCGGCGAGAGCGTAGTTGTCGTCGTTGGCAACTATGAGTTTTGCCGCTGGATTAACGAGGAAAGCTGCCCCCTCGGCATGCGCCAGTCGATTTCGCAACCCCCGTCGAAACCAGGACACCCCCGGAAACTTCGGGCGAAGCATCTCGCCAGACGAAATCAGTGTAGGGACGTCCTGCCCCCGCCACAAGGCGCGCGACAGGATGTCGCAAGCGGCCGTTCATGCGCCGGGCGCGGCCCTGTGCGGGCGGCCCGCATCCTGCATCCAGGCGCGCATGTACTCCGGGATGAGCGGGATGACGCTGCCGCCGGCCTGGTCACAGGCCGGCGGCGGCCGGCATCACTCGGTCACGCCCTCGCCTTCCTCGACGGCCTTGATCGACAGGCGGATGCGGCCCTGCTTGTCGACTTCCAGCACCTTGACCTTGACCACGTCGCCTTCCTTGAGCGCGTCGCTGACCTTCTCGACACGGTCGTTGGAGATCTGCGACACGTGGACCAGGCCGTCCTTGCCCGGCAGGATCGTCACGAACGCACCGAAGTCCATGATCTTGGCGACCTTGCCCTCGTAGATCCGGCCCGGCTCGACGTCGGAGGTGATCTGCTCGATGCGCGCCTTGGCGGCCTGGCCGGCTGCACCGTTGACCGAGGCGATGGTGATGGTGCCATCGTCCTGGATGTCGATCTGGGTGCCGGTTTCCTTGGTGATGGCCTGGATCACCGAACCACCCTTGCCGATCACTTCGCGGATCTTGTCGGGGTGGATCTTGATGGTGATCAGGCGCGGCGCGAACTCGCTCAGCTCCTGGCGCGGCGTGGACATCGCACCGGCCATCTCGCCGAGGATGTGCAGGCGGCCAGCCTTGGCCTGGGACAGCGCCTGCTTCATGATCTCTTCGGTGATGCCCTCGATCTTGATGTCCATCTGCAGGGCAGTCACGCCACCGGCGGTACCGGCCACCTTGAAGTCCATGTCGCCGAGGTGATCCTCGTCGCCCAGGATGTCGGACAGGACGACGAAATCGTCACCCTCCTTCACCAGGCCCATGGCGATACCGGCCACCGGCGCCTTGATCGGCACGCCGGCATCCATCAGCGCCAGCGAGCTGCCGCACACCGAAGCCATCGACGAGGAACCGTTGGACTCGGTGATCTCCGAGACCACGCGGATCGTGTACGGGAAGGCTTCCATGGTCGGCATCACCGCCAGCACGCCGCGCTTGGCCAGGCGGCCGTGGCCGATCTCGCGACGCTTCGGGCCCATCATGCGGCCGGCTTCGCCCACCGAGTACGGGGGGAAGTTGTAGTGGAACAGGAAGTGGTCCTTGTACTCGCCGGAGACCGCATCGATGACCTGGCCATCGCGCGCGGTGCCCAGGGTGACGGCGACGATCGCCTGGGTCTCGCCGCGGGTGAACAGCGAGGAACCATGGACGCGCGGCAGCACGCTGACCTGCGAGTTGATCGGGCGCACCTGGTCCAGCGCACGGCCGTCGATGCGCACCTTGGTCTTGAGGACCGAGTTGCGCATGGTCTGGTATTCCTGCTCGCTGAACTCCTTGGACAGCTCGCCGGCGTTCCAGGCCTTGCTTTCGGCTTCCGGCGCCAGGGCTGCCAGGACGGCCTTCTTCAGGCTGGAGATCGCATCGCGGCGCTCGAGCTTGTCACGCACCTGGAAGGCACCGGCCAGGCTCTCGCCAACGGCGTTGCGCAGGGCCGCGACCAGGCCTTCATTCTTGGCCGGCGGCTGCCAGTCCCACTTGGGCCTGCCGGCTTCGGCGACCAGCTCGTTGATGACCGCGATGACCTTCTGCATCTCGCGGTGTCCGAACATCACCGCACCCAGCATCACGTCCTCGGACAGCTCGGCCGCCTCGGATTCCACCATCAGCACGGCGTTGGAAGTACCGGCGACGACCAGCTCCAGCTTGGAGTTCTTCAGCTCGCTGACGGTCGGGTTCAGCACGTACTCGCCGTTGATGTAGCCGACCTTGGCCGCACCGATCGGGCCGTTGAACGGGGCGCCGGTCAGGGCGACGGCGGCCGAGGCACCGATCAGCGCCGGGATGTCGCCGTCGATTTCCGGGTTCAGCGACATCACCGTGGCGATGACCTGCACTTCGTTGCGGAATTCTTCCGGGAACAGCGGGCGCAACGGGCGGTCGATCAGGCGCGAGATCAGCGTCTCCTTCTCGGTGGCACGGCCTTCACGCTTGAAGAAGCCACCGGGGATGCGGCCACCGGCGTAGAACTTCTCCTGGTAGTCGACCGTCAGCGGGAAGAAGTCCTGGCCTTCACGGGCCGACTTCGCTGCAACGGCCGAGACCAGCAGCACGGTGTCATCGAACTTGACGATGACGGCACCGCCGGCCTGGCGGGCGATCTCGCCGGTTTCCAGGGTCACCTGGTGCTTGCCGTACTGGAAGGTTTTGCTGATTTTTGCCACGTCGGTTCCTTGGGGTGATTCGCTTGATTGACCGGTCGCGGCCCTTGCCGCCACCGGGTGGCCGGAGACTCCGGCCCTTGGCGTACATCGCGCTGCGCGCGGTGTCGCAGCGGGGCCTGCAGCCTTCAGGCGCCCGAAACGCAAACCGCGGCGCATTTCTGCGCCGCGGCGGGGTGATGCATCAGCGACGCAGGCCGAGCTTTTCGATCAGGCTCTTGTAGCGCTCGTTGTCCTTGCGCTTGAGATAGTCGAGCAGGCTGCGACGCTGGTTGACCAGCTGCAGCAGGCCACGGCGGCTGTGGTGGTCCTTCTTGTGGGTCTTGAAGTGCTCGGTCAGCTGCACGATGCGCGCGGTGAGCAGGGCGACCTGGACTTCAGGCGAGCCGGTATCGTTGGTGCCGCGCTGGTTGTCGGCGATGATTTTCTGGGTATCAATGGACATGTGGGTTCTCTGGATGCGAGGCCGGCAGGAACGCGCTGGGCGCACCGCCTGACCCGCCGCTTGCGGATGGCCGCCATCCCGGACGGGACGCGGAAAAAATTGCCTGAAAAAGGCGCGCGAATTGTACCTCCCGGCATCTTTGCGGACAAGGCATCAGCCTGGTTGGCCGGATCCGGGCGGGCGGAAAAGCCGCTGCGGAGACAGGCGCCCGCCCTCGCCCACCCGGCCCAGCCCCAGCGCAACGCCCTGCGGGCCGAACACCCCGGCAGGGTCGGCCACCGGCCACGGCCCGCGCAGGCGCTGGCCCAGGACGAAGCGCGCGGCCTCGTCCGCGCCCAGTTCGACCCGGGCAAACCCCGCCAGGCCAGCGTGCAGGGGCAGCAGGCAGGCATCCAGCGCGGCCTCGCCGCCCGACCCGGCCAGTGCCTGCAAGGCCTCCAGGCTCCACATCCGCGGCTGCCGGAACGGCTCGACCCACAGTCGGCGCAGTGTCCCGATGTGCGCCCCGCACCCCAGCACCTCGCCCAGGTCACGGGCCAGGCTGCGGATGTAGGTGCCCGACCCGCAACGCACCCGCACGCGCAGCCGGCTGGCGTCGTGGTCGAGCAACTCGAAGGCGTGGACGCTCACCTCGCGCACCGGCGCTTCGATCACCTCACCGCGCCGCGCACGCGCATACAACGGCTCGCCGCCCTGCTTGAGCGCCGAGTACACCGGCGCGCGCTGCTGCAGCACACCGGTGAACGTGCCCAGCGCGGCCTCGAGCGATGCCCGCTCCAGGGCCGGCACCGGGCGCCGGCGCAGCACCTGGCCGTCGGCGTCGTCGGTGTCGGTGGTGGCGCCCAGCATGATGTCGGCCTCGTAGGCCTTGTCCGCGCCGAGCAGCAGGCCGGCCAGCTTGGTGGCTTCGCCGAAGCACAACGGCAGCAGGCCGGTAGCCAATGGATCCAGGCTGCCGGTGTGGCCGCCCTTCGCGGCGCGGAACAGGCGCCGTGCGGACTGCAGCGCGGCGTTGGAGCTCATGCCCGCCGGCTTGTCCAGGAGGAGGATTCCGTCGATATCGCGGAACTTGATGCGCGCTGGTGTCGTCATCGTGACATTGTGGCCGGTGCTTGACCCACATCAAACTCCATCGGCCCATCACCCTCCACCCTGATGGGTGCCCGCCGCGCGGGCGCAGTCCTCGCCAACGCCAGGAGCCATTCCATGATCCGTCCCTTCCTGCTCACCCTCGCCCTGCTCGCGCCCGCGGCAACCATGGCCGCCGAACCTGCCGCGCCGGCCGCCGATTACATGCCCAGCCTGATCACCGACACCCCGCTGCAAGGCCGGCAGCTGGCAATCACCATGGTGCGCAAGACCATCGGTAGCATCCAGCGCGATGATGCCGCCAAGAAGCGGGTGCGGGAAAAGTATGCCGAGGACCCGGAGCTGCTGATGCACGCCGCCGAGCTGGTTGCCATCGAGTTCCGCACCATCGCCGAGGCCAATGATTACTGGCGCGCGCGCGCGCCGGCCGGCAAGGAAGACGCCACGCGCTGACGTTGCTGGCGCCGCTCAGGTGGCGCTGGTGCCGCCTTCGCCTTCGTCGTCCGCTTCGCCCACATCGAGGTCGCGCAGCAGGCTGTCGATGCGCTCGCCGTGGTCCACCGAATCGTCGTAGTGGAAGTGCAGCTCGGGCACGTGCCGCAACTTCATCCGGCGGCCCAGCTCCATGCGGATGTCCCAGGCCAGTTCCTTCAACGCCTTCATCGCCTCGCGCGAGCGCTCCTGCATCAACGCGGTGACAAACACCTTGGCGTGGGCCAGGTCGCGGGTGACTTCCACGTCGGACACGCTGACCGATGGAAGCCCGTGCTCGCGCACGGCCTCGTGAACCAGCGTACCCAGCTCGCGGCGCAGCTGCGCCGATACACGGTCGGTACGATGAAAGGACTTGCTGGACATGACGGACTCCTTGACGGCCGGCGCCGTGGCCGGTGCACTCTGGACGTTAACCCGGGCACCGTGACGACGCAGCGGGCCGGCCGTGAAACGACAGGACGGCCGCGCGGGCCGTCCTGTCACCCCACTCCACCGGCAATCCGCCGGCGGCCTTGATTACAGCGTGCGCTGCACTTCGATGCGCTCGAAGCACTCGATCTGGTCGCCCGGCTTGACGTCGTTGTACTCCTTCACGCCAATGCCGCACTCGGTGCCGTTGCGCACTTCCTCCACGTTTTCCTTGAAGCGGCGCAGCGATTCCAGCTCGCCCTCGTAGATGACCGTGTTGTCGCGCAGCACGCGGATCGGCTTGTTGCGCTTGACCACGCCCTCCACGACCATGCAGCCGGCCACGGCGCCGAACTTGGAGCTGCGGAACACGTCGCGGACCTCGGCGATGCCGATGATCTCCTCGCGGATCTCCACGCCCAGCAAGCCAGACGCGACCTGCTTCACCTGGTCGATGACGTCGTAGATGATCGAGAAGTAGCGCAGGTCCACGCCGTTGGTCTCGATGATCTTGCGTGCCGATGCATCGGCACGGACGTTGAAGCCGATCATCGTGGCCTTGGTGGTTGCGGCGATGTTCGCATCCGACTCGGTGATGCCGCCCACGCCGGAGCTGATCACGTTGATCCGGATCTGGTCGTTGGACAGTGCGGTCAAGGACTGCTTGAGCGCCTCCACCGAGCCCTGCACATCGGCCTTGACCAGCAGGTTGAGGACCAGCTGGCCCTCGCCCTTGCCCAGCTGCGACATGATGTCTTCCATGCGGCTGCCCGCGCTCTGCACCAGGCGCGATTCGCGGCGCCTGGCATCGCGCTGCTGGGCCACGTCCTTGGCCAGGCGCTCGTCCTTGACCACGACGAAATCGTCGCCGGCATCGGGCACGCCGGACAGGCCCAGGACCTGCACCGGAATGGACGGGCCTGCCGAGGCGGGCTGGCCGCCGGTCTCGTCGAACAGCGCGCGCACGCGGCCGTACTGCACGCCGCACACCAGGTAGTCGCCCTTCCTGAGCTGGCCCTGCTGGACCAGGACGGTGGCCACCGGGCCGCGGCCCTTGTCCAGCGCGGACTCGATCACCACGCCGCTGGCGTTGCCGTCCGGCACCGCGTTCAGTTCCAGCACTTCGGCCTGCAGCGAGATTGCGTCCAGCAGGTCGTCCACGCCGTCGCCGGTCTTGGCCGACAGTTCCACCATCTGGGTGTCGCCGCCGAAGTCCTCGGCCACCACCTGCTCGGCCAGCAGCTCGTTCTTGACCCGCATCGGGTCCGCGGAGGACTTGTCGATCTTGTTGATCGCCACGATCAGCGGCACGCCGGCCGCCTTGGCGTGCTGGATCGCCTCCTTGGTCTGCGGCATCACGCCATCGTCGGCCGCCACCACCAGGACCACGATGTCGGTCAGCTTGGCGCCACGCGCGCGCATCGAGGTGAAGGCCGCATGGCCTGGCGTATCCAGGAAGCTGATGACGCCCTTTGGCGTCTCCACGTGGTACGCACCGATGTGCTGGGTAATGCCGCCGGCCTCGCCGGTGGCCACCTTGGTGCGGCGGATGTAATCGAGCAGCGAGGTCTTGCCGTGGTCGACGTGGCCCATGATGGTGACCACCGGCGGACGCGCGGTCTGTTCGCCCTGCGCCTGCTCCACGTGCGCCAGCAGCTCCACTTCGGCGTCGTCGCTGTCGGCGCGCACGGCCTTGTGCCCCAGTTCCTCGACCACCAGCACCGCGGTGTCGTGGTCGATGGTCTGGGTGATGGTGGCCATCACGCCCATCTTGAACATCGCCTTGACCACGTCGCTGCCCTTGAGCGCGAGCTTCTGCGCCAGGTCGGCCACGGTGATCGAGTCGCCGAGCGCGACTTCGCGCACCACCGGCGCAGTCGGACGCTCGAAGCCACCGACGCCGCCGCTGGCTCCGGCACGGCTTTCCTGGCGCCGCGGCTTGGCGCGGCTGCCCGGACGGGCGCTGGAACGGCGCGCGCGGTCGGCGGCCGACAGGTGCAGCTGGCCGGCAAAGCGGCTGGCCGACTCGTCGTCCTCGATGCCTGCCACCATCGCGTGCGAGCCACGGGTCTTGTGCTTGTGGCCGCGCGTGTCGTCGGTGCGGTGCGGCGGCGCGGCAGGACGCGGCGTGCGCGGCGCCGCATCGGCGGCCTGCGGACGTGCGGCCGGGGCCTTCTGGGTCTCCACCTCGGCCTCGGCCTGGCGTTGCTCCTCGGCGGCGCGCAGCGCCTGCTCCTCTTCCTGCTTCTTGCGCTCCGCTTCCTCGGCGCGCGCGCGGTCGGCCTCGGCCAGGCGCTGCTGCTCGGCGAGGTTGCGCTGGCGCGATTCCTCCAGCTTGCGCAGGACCTCGGCGTGCTCGTCGTCCACCGGGGTGATCGCGGTGGGCGCCTGCTGGGCTTCCGGCGCCTTGACGTAGGTGCGCTTCTGCCGGACCTCGACATTCACCGTGGTCTTGCTGCGGCCACCGCCGACGGTCAGCTCCTGGACCTTGCGCCGGGCCAGGGTGATCTTCTTCGGGGCGCTGACTTCCTCGGCCTGCGTGCTGGCCTTGCCATGGGTGCGGCGCAGGAAGCCGAGCAGCTTGATCTTCTCGGCGCTGGTGACGACCTGGTCGGGGCCGCTGAACTTCATGCCTGCCTCGGCAAGCTGTTCCAGCAGCTTCTCGACCGGCGTGTTGACCAGATCGGCGAGCTTGCGGATGGTGGTTTGCTGCGACATTCGGGTCCTATGCTCTGTTTGGCGCCCCCTCGCGCAGAGCAAGGGAAACGCGGATTCTAAGCCCTGTTCGGTGCAGGGTTCCGTTCATTGCCGGATCATTCGCCACGCTCCAGACGCGCGATTTCCTCGGCCCGGGCGGCCAGGATCAGTGCCGCGGCACGATCCTCGTCCAGGCCCTCGATGCCGAATTCCGCCACCTCGTCTGCCGCCAGCTCGGACAGGTCCTCGCTGGTGCGCACGCCATGGGCGGCCAGGGCGTGGGCGGTGTCCTCGTCCATCCCGTCCAGCGCGAGCAGGTCCTCGGCCGGCTGGCTGCTGTCCAGTTGCTCTTCCTCCACTGCCAGGGCGTCGTTGAGCAGCGCGTCGCGGGCGCGGGCACGCAGTTCCTCGACGATGTCCTCGTCGAAGCCCTCCACCGCCAGCAATTCGCCGACCGGCACGTAGGCGATCTCCTCGACCGTGCTGAAGCCCTCGGCCACCAGGATGCCGGCGATCTCCTCGTCCACTTCCAGCTTTTCCTGGAACAGCTGGCGGGCGACGGCCTGCTCGGCCTCGGACTTGGCCGCAACCTGGTCCTGGGTCATCACGTTGAGCTGCCAACCGGTCAGGCGGCTGGCCAGGCGCACGTTCTGGCCGCCCTTGCCGATCGCCTGGGCCAGGCGGTCCTCGGCCACGGCCAGGTCCATCGAGTGCTTTTCCTCGTCGACGATGATCGACTGCACCTCGGCCGGCGCCATCGCGTTGATGACGAAGCTGGCCGGGTTTTCGTTCCACAGCACGATGTCCACGCGCTCGCCGTTGAGCTCGTTGCTCACCGCCTGCACGCGCGAACCACGCATGCCGATGCACGCGCCGATCGGATCGGTGCGGGTGTCGTGGGCGATCACCGCGATCTTGGCGCGGTCGCCCGGGTCGCGGGCGCAGCCCTTGATCTCGACCAGGCCCTGGCCGACTTCCGGCACCTCGAGCTTGAACAGCTCGATCATGAACTCGGGCGCCGCCCGGCTGATGAACAGCTGCGGGCCACGCGGCTCGCTGCGCACTTCGTACAGGTAGCCGCGCACGCGGTCGCCGGTGCGCAGCACGTCGCGCGGGATGCCCTTGTCCTTGGAGATGAAGGCCTCGGCGTTGCCGCCCAGGTCCACGTAGATGTTGCCGCGCTCGGCACGCTTGACGATGCCGGTGACCAGCTCGCCCACCCGGTCGCTCCAGGCATCCACCACCTGCTGGCGCTCGGCTTCGCGCACGCGCTGCACGATCACCTGCTTGGCGGCCTGGGCGGCGATGCGGCCGAACTCGGGGTTCTCGATCTGCTCTTCGATGAAATCGCCCACGTCCACGCCATCGGCCTCGTCCACCGCATCCATCAGCCGGATCTGGCGGTCGGGCGATTCCATCACCACGTCGTCTGCCACCACTTCCCAGCGGCGGAAGGTTTCGTAACTGCCGTCCTTGCGATCGATCGCCACCCGGGCAGTGACGTCCTGGTCCAGGTAGCGCTTCTTGGCCGCCGAGGCCAACGCCGCCTCCAGTGCATCGAAGATCACTTCGCGCGGCACGCCTTTCTCGTTGGCGACCGCATCCACTACCAGCAGAAGTTCCTTGCTCATCTAAATTACTCCGCGTGCGGCTCGCCGGCCGCCGGCTTGTTGGAGGGATGCTTGTTGGCCTTGCCGGGCTTGCCCCGCGAAGGCGAATTCTTGGAGGGCGCCAGGCCCATGGCGTCCCAATCGGGAACCAGGCGCGCGCGCTCGATGTTGTCGGTGGCCACCACGAACTCGGTGCCGTCCAGGTCGAACGTCACCACCGCATCGTCGACCCGCAGGATCGTGCCCTGCAGGCGGCGCCGGCCGTCCTGCGGCAGCTTCAGTGCCACCTTGGCCTGCTGCCCGGCAAAGCGTGCGAAGTGCGATGGAGCAAACAGCGGCCGGTCCAGCCCCGGCGACGACACCTCCAGGGTGTAGTTGCCGGAAATCGGGTCGGCCACGTCCAGTTGCGCCGACACCTCGCGGCTGACCGCCTCGCAATCCTCGATGGTCACGGTACGGGAGGCTTCGCCGTCCGCGACCGGAACATCGATGTACAGGCGCACGGTCGCGCCGCCGGGAGCCGGCAGGTACTCCACGCCCAGCAACTCAAGGCCCAGCGACTCGACGGTCGGGCCAAGGAGTTGTGCGATTTCGCTGGTCTTCTCGCTCATTGAGGCGGTTGTACTCCAACGCGTGAAACCCGATGGCCGGGAATTTCCCGACCCCGGAAACGACAAGAGGCCCGTCCGGGCCTCTTGTCGATCGAGAGCCCTTCCGGGCCCTCATCCGATGGTGCTGGATCGGTGTGACGACGGGAACATGCGTCGTCACAAGCCCGAGCTGGAGATTCCGGAACCCCGGCGGACCGGGAAAAACGCAATCACCGAACTTGGTAGCGGGGGCAGGATTTGAACCTGCGACCTTCGGGTTATGAGCCCGACGAGCTGCCAGACTGCTCCACCCCGCAGCAGAGGCGGAATTATGGTGTCCCGGGGTTTGTATTGCAAGCCCGGAGGACGCCAAAAGCCTGAATGGCCCGCATGCCCGGGCCTTGCACGCGCACGGTCAGCCGAACGCGCTCTGGCACCAGGCCATGATCGGGTTCAATGCCACCGGCAGCAGCGCCAGGCCCAGCGCATTGACGCCCAGCACGACCCCGAGCACGCGGTCGTTGTGCGGCACCAGCGGCGCGCCGGCGGGCTCGTCGAAGTACATGACCTTGACCACCCGCAGGTAGTAGAAGCAGCCGGCAACGGCACTCAGCACGCCCAGCAGCGCCAGCCACAGCAACCCGCCCTGCACCGCCGCGTCGAGCACCGCCAGCTTGATCCAGAAGCCCAGCAGCGGCGGAATCCCGGCCAGCGAGAACATGACGCAGCCCACCAGCAGCGCCATCCACGGGTTGCGTGCGTTCAGGCCCTTGAAGTCATCGATGTTCTCAGCCTCGAAGCCCTGCCGCGACAGCGCGATGATCGCGCCGAAGGCGGCCGTGGACATCAGCGCGTAGACGATGGCGTAGAGCAGCGCCGCCGAGTAGCCGCGCGCATCGCCACCGGCCAGGCCCATCAGCAGGAAGCCGATGTGGGAGACGGTCGAATAGGCCAGCATGCGCTTGATGTTGGTCTGGGCGATGGCCATCAGGTTGCCGACCACCAGCGAGACCGCTGCAAGGCCGGCCAGCAACCACTTCCACTCCGGCGCAAGCGGGCCCACGCCCATCTCCAGCAGGCGCCAGGCCATGCCGAACGCGGCCAGCTTGGGCGCCGAGCTGACGAACAGCGCCACCGGCGCGGTGGCGCCCTGGTACACGTCGGGCAGCCACATGTGGAACGGCGCGGCACCGAGCTTGAAGGCCACGCCGGCAACCATGAACACAGTGCCGGTGAGCAGCAGTGCACGCTCGTCCGAGCCTGCAACGGCCAGCTGGATGCCATCCAGCAACAAGGTGCCGGTGGCGCCGTAGATCAGCGACATGCCGTACAGCAGCAGGCCCGACGCCAGCGAGCCGAGCACGATGTACTTCATCGCCGCTTCGGTGGCCAGGCCGTTGTCGCGGTCGATCGCCACCAGCGCGTAGGAACACAGCGCCAGCAGTTCCAGGCCCAGGTACACGGTGACCAGGCTGCCGGCGGACACCAGCATCATCATGCCGGCGGTGGCAAACAGCACCAGCACGGCCACTTCGCCCTGGTACAGCCCGCGCTCGCGCAGGTAGCTCCAGCCGTAGATCAGGGTCAGTGCACTGATCGGCACCAGTGCCATCTTCATCACGTCCGCCGCGGTGTCGCGCACGAACATGCCGCCGAACACCTCCCCCTGGCCGCCGGTGCCGGTGGCCAGCAGCGCCAGCACCACCGCCATGACCACGATCGACAGGAAGTGGGTCCAGACCTTGTGCCGGGCACTGATGAACAGGTCGGCCATCAGCAGGGCGAAGGCACCGCCGATCATCACCAGCTCCGGCAACAGCGGCAGCAGCTCGGCGGCGGTCGGCATCGCGTAGGACGTGATCATCTTCGGGCAATCCTTACAGCTTGCTGTTGGCGATCTGGGTCGCCAGTTGTGCGATGGTCGGTTCCATCAGGTCGGTCAGCGGCTTGGGCCACACGCCCAGCAGCAGCACGCCGATGGCGAACACGCCCAGCACCAGGGTCTCGCGGCCGCCGATGTCCTTCATCTGCGCCACGTGGGCATTGCCAACCTCGCCGAAGAACACCCGCCGATACAGCCACAAGGTGTAGCCGGCGCCAATCACCAGCGTGGTGGCGGCCAGGAAGGCGATCACCGGGTGCTTCTGGAAGCTGGCCAGGATGATCATGAATTCGCCGATGAAGCCGCTGGTCCCGGGCAGGCCGGCGTTGGCCATGAAGAACAGCATCGCGAACGCGGCAAACCACGGCATCACGTTGGCAACGCCGCCGTAATCGGCAATGCGCCGGCTGTGCAGGCGGTCGTAGAGCACGCCGATGCAGGTGAACATCGCGCCGGACACGAAGCCGTGCGAGACCATCTGCACCATCGCGCCCTGCAGGCCCAGGCGCGCGGCATCGACCGAGCCGAAATCACGCACCAGGGTGAAGGCGATGAAGGTGCCCAGGGTGACGAAGCCCATGTGCGCCACCGAGGAGTACGCCACCAGCTTCTTCATGTCGTCCTGGACCAGGGCGACCAGGCCGACGTACACCACCGCCACCAGCGACAGGGCGATGATCAGCCACGCCCATTCGTGCCCGGCGTCCGGGACGATCGGCAGGTTGAAGCGCAGGAAGCCGTAGCCGCCGATCTTCAGCGCAATGGCCGCCAGGATCACCGAGCCGGCGGTGGGCGCCTCCACGTGAGCGTCCGGCAGCCAGGTGTGCACCGGGAACATCGGCACCTTCACCGCGAAGGCGATGGCCAGGGCGAAGAACACCCAGGTCTGTTCCTTGAGGGTGAGCGGCAGCGCGTACAGGTCGGCCAGCTGGAAGCTGCCGCCCTTCAGGTACAGGTACACCAGGGCCACCAGCATCAGCACCGAGCCCAGGAAGGTGTACAGGAAGAACTTCATTGCCGCGTAGATCCGGCGCGGCCCGCCCCAGACGCCGATGATCAGGAACATCGGGATCAGCATGGCCTCGAAGAACACGTAGAACAGGATCGCGTCGGTGGCCGAGAAGATGCCCACGGTCACGCCCTGCAGGATCAGAAACGACGCCACGTACTGGTGCACCCGCTTGTTCACCACGCCCCAGGCGCCGATCAGCGCCAGCACCCCGACCAGGGTGGTCAGCAGGATCAGCGCCACCGCGATGCCGTCGGCACCGAGGTTGTAGTGGATGTCGAAGGCCGGGATCCAGGCGTGGCGCTCGACGAACTGCATGCCGGGTTCGCTGTAGTCGAACCCGGTCAGCAGCCGCAGGCTGGCCAGGAAGGTGGCAACGGCCACCGCCAGCGACGACCAGCGTGCTGCCGATGCCCGGGCGTTGCCCAGGAACAGGATCAGCGCGCCGCCGATGACCGGCAGCCAGATCAGGACACTCAACAGGTGCGTGTTCGCCACGTCTCGTTCTTCCGTGCAGTCAGTTCATCGCCAGAAACGCATGAGCACGGCCAGCAGTGCGATCAGGCCGACGATCATGGCAAAGGCGTAATGGTAGAGGTAGCCGGACTGGGTCCGGCGCAGCAGCAGCGACGCCAGCTCGATCACCCGCGCGCTGCCGTTCACGAACACGCCGTCGACCAGCCTGCTGTCGATCCAGCGCGATGCGCGGCCCAGGGCCAGGCTGCCCCCGGCGAAGCCGTTGATCCACAGATGGTCGAAGCCGTACTTCTCTTCGAGGACCCGCACCACCGGCGCGAACACGCGGCGCGCGCGGCCGGCCAGGTCCGGCTTCCACAGGTACATCAGCGCGGCCAGCAGCAGGCCAGCCAGGGTCAGCCAGAACGCCGGCATGGTCATGCCGTGCAGCGCATAGCCGACCGGGCCATGCCAGAACTCGCGGCCGACCGCGGCCACGGTGTCGCGCGCCGGGTCGATGAAGTCGATGGCGCCGGTGAAGAACGCCACCGCCTGGCCCGGAACCAGCGCCTCGACATGGTGGCCACGCCAATCGGTGCCGAACAGCATCGGGCCGATGGTGAAGAACCCCACCAGCACCGAGGGAATCGCCAGCAGGACCAGCGGCACGGTGACCACCCATGGCGACTCGTGCGGCTCGTGCGCGCCGTGGTGTGCGTCATCGCCCGCGCCGTGATCGCCTGCATCGTGCGCATCGGCGCCAGCGGCGTGGTCCGCGTGGGCGTGGGCGCCATGTCCATGCGCATTGCGGAAGCGCTCGGGCCCGTGGAAGGTCAGGAACAGCAGGCGGAAGCTGTAGAAGCTGGTGACGATCACGCCGCCCAGCACCGCCCAGTAACCGTAGGTCGCGATCCAGTGGCCGGCACCGTGCGCATGCAGCGCGGCCGCCTCGATGATCGTGTCCTTGGAATAGAAGCCTGACAGGAACGGGGTGCCGACCAGGGCCAGGGTGCCGACCACGCTGGTCCAGTAGGTGACCGGCATGTACTTGCGCAGGCCGCCCATCTTGCGCATGTCCTGCTCGTGGTGCATGCCGATGATCACCGAGCCGGCCGCCAGGAACAGCAGTGCCTTGAAGAAGGCGTGGGTCATCAGGTGGAACACCGCGGCCGAATACGCGGACACGCCCAGGGCCACGGTCATGTAGCCCAGCTGCGACAGGGTCGAATAGGCGACCACGCGCTTGATGTCGTTCTGCACGATGCCGATCAGGCCGGTGAAGAAGGCCGTGGTCGCACCGATGAACAGCACGAAGTTGAGCGCGGTCTGCGACAACTCGAACAGCGGCGACATGCGCGCCACCATGAAGATGCCGGCGGTGACCATGGTCGCGGCGTGGATCAGGGCCGAGATCGGGGTCGGGCCTTCCATCGAATCGGGCAGCCACACGTGCAGCGGCACCTGCGCCGACTTGCCCATCGCGCCGATGAACAGGCACATGCAGATAATGGTGGCCACGCCCCAGGCATGCCCCTCGAAGATGTGTACTTCGGCCCCGCGCAGCAACGGCGCGTTGGCGAACACCGTGGCGTAATCCAGGCTGCCGAACCACAGCATCACCCCGGCGATGCCGAGCACGAAGCCGAAGTCGCCCACGCGGTTGACCATGAACGCCTTCATGTTGGCGAACACCGCACTCGGGCGCTTGAACCAGAATCCGATCAGCAGGTACGAAACCAGGCCCACCGCCTCCCAGCCGAAGAACAGCTGCAGGAAGTTGTTGGCCATCACCAGCATCAGCATGCTGAAGGTGAACAGCGAGATATAGCTGAAGAAGCGCTGATAACCGGGATCCTCGGCCATGTAGCCGATGGTGTAGATGTGCACCAGCAGCGAGACGAAGGTCACCACCACCATCATCATCGCGGTCAGGCGGTCGACCATGAAGCCGACGTGGGCCGAGTACTGCCCCACCTCGAACACGGTGTAGACGTTCTGGTTGAAGGGCGACGCGCCGCCGGCCACCAGCTGGTACAGCACCCAGCACGACAGCACGCAACTGGCCGCCACGCCGAGGATGGTTGCGTACTGCGCGCCCTTGCGGCCGACCTGGCGGCCGAACAGGCCCGCGATGATGCTGCCCAGCAGCGGGGCCAGCACGATCAGCAGCAGGTGGGTTTTGGAGATGATCATGGTGTGCCGTCTAATCCAGTACGTGCCTGTCGGTGCGGGCGCGGGCCCTGGGCCCCGCCTGCGCATGCCACAACTTTCCAGCTCTCGCCGGCGCGCCGCTTGCCGGCGCTCAGCCCTTCAGTGAATCGACCTCGCCGACGTTGATCGTGCCGCGGGTGCGGAACAGCGCGACCAGGATCGCCAGGCCGATGGCCGCCTCCGCGGCGGCCACGGTGAGGATGAAGAACACGAAAATCTGGCCGGCCGCATCGCCCAGCTCGCGCGAGAACGCGACGAAGTTGATGTTGACCGACAACAGCATCAGTTCGACCGACATCAGCAGGACGATGACGTTCTTGCGGTTGAGGAAAATGCCGGCCAGGCTGATGCAGAACAGCACTGCGCCCAGCGCCAGCAGGTGCCCGAGGGTGATGCCTGGCACGATCATGCCTGCTCCTCCCCGTTGCCTTCAGCATGCGGCGCCGGCTTGACCGCCGGCATCGCAACCATGCGCAGCCGGTCGGCGGCGCGGACCCGGGTCTGCGCGGACGGGTTCTGGGTCTTGACCCCTGTGCGCTTGCGCAAGGTGATCGTCACGGCCGCGATCACCGCCACGGTCAGGATCACCGCGGCGAACTCGAAGGGCAGGATGAAATCCGTGAACAGGTGCTCGGCCAGCCAGTGCGTGTTGGAGACATCTGCGGCAGCGGCGGCGGCATTGTCCGGGAACGGCGTGACCGCGCGCGCCTTGACCCCGATCAGCGCCAGCATCTGCACCAGCATGACCACGGCCACCACAACCCCGACCGGCAGGAACCTGACCCAGCCCTCGCGCAATGCGGCCACGTCGATATCCAGCATCATCACCACGAACAGGAACAGCACCATCACCGCACCCACGTACACCAGCACCAGCGCCACGCCAAGGAACTCGGCGCCGACCAGCAGCCACACGCAGGCGATGGAGAAGAAGGTCAGGATCAGGCACAGCACGGCGTTGACCGGGTTGCGCACGCTGATCACGGCGCCGGCCGAGGCGACGGCCACGGCGGCGAAGGCGTAGAAGAGGATCTTGATCCAGTCCATCTCGGGGCCTCAGCGGTAAGGGGCGTCGGCCGCGCGGCGTTCGGCAATCTCCGCCTCGAGGCGGTCGCCGATCGCGAGCAGTTGCGGTTTGGTGACGACGTTTTCCCCGCGCTTCTCGAAGTGGTACTCCAGCACGTGCGTCTCCACGATCGAATCCACCGGGCAGCTTTCCTCGCAGAAGCCGCAGTAGATGCACTTGAACAGGTCGATGTCGTAGCGCGTGGTGCGGCGGGTGCCGTCCTCGCGCCGGGTCGAGTCGATGGTGATGGCCAGCGCCGGGCACACCGCCTCGCACAGCTTGCAGGCGATGCAGCGCTCTTCGCCGTTGGAGTAACGGCGCAGCGCGTGCAGGCCGCGGAAGCGCGGCGACTGCGGGACCTTCTCCATCGGGTACATCATCGTGTACTTGGGACGGAACAGGTACCGCAAGGTCAGCCACAGCCCCTGGATCATCTCCAGCAGCAGCAGGCTCTTGAAGTAATGGACGACTTTGCTCATCTCAGGCGCCCTTCTCGAACACGCCGTAGAACGCCATCAGTGCCGTCACCGCGATCCAGGCGATGGTCAGCGGAATGAACACCTTCCAGCCCAGGCGCATGATCTGGTCATAGCGGTAGCGCGGGAAAGTGGCGCGGAACCAGATGTAGCTGCTGGCAAAGAAGAACATCTTGACCAGCAACCAGGGCCAGCCGCCCTTCCAGACCCAGTCCACCCACGGCGACACGTCGGCCACCACCCAGCCCTGGATCGGGCTCAGCCAGCCGCCGAGGAAGAAGATCGCGATCAGGAAGCTGACCAGGATCATGTTGGCGTACTCGGCCAGGAAGAACAGCGCGAACGCCGAGCCCGAGTACTCCACCATGTGCCCGGCCACGATTTCCGACTCGCCTTCCACCACGTCGAACGGGGCGCGGTTGGTCTCGGCCACGCCCGATACCCAGTACACGACGAACAGCGGCAGCAGCGGCAGCCAGAACCATTCGAAGAAACCGGCATTGCCGGACTGGGCCATGACGATCTCGGTCAGGTTCAGGCTGCCGGCGGCGATCATCACGCCGACCAGGGCAAAGCCCATCGCGATCTCGTAGCTGACCATCTGCGCGGCCGAGCGCATCGCACCGAGAAACGCGTACTTCGAGTTGGACGCCCAGCCGGCGATGATCACCCCGTAGATGCCCAGCGAGGTCATCGCCAGCAGGTACAGCAACCCGGCGTTGGCGTTGGACAGCACCAGCTGGTAGTCGAACGGGATCACCGCCCAGGCGGCGAACGAGGGCGCCAGCACGATCAGCGGCGCCAGGATGTACATCACCTTGTGCGCGCTGGACGGCTGGATGACTTCCTTGAACAGCAGCTTGAACACGTCGGCGAATGCCTGGAACACGCCCATGCCCACGTACATCGGCCCGTGGCGCGCGTGCATCCAGCCGATCAGCTTGCGCTCCCAGACCACGTAGAAGGCCACGGCGATGATCACCGGCATGGCGACGGTGAGGATCTTGAGCACGATCCACAGCGACGGGCCGAGTGCACCCAGGCCGAAGAACCATTCGCGCAGCGGCCCGACCGCGTTGATCAGCAGTTCGTTCATGCCTTCACCACTTCGACCCGGCCTGCACCCAGGGGTGCGGTGGCGCCATGGCCGCCCTCGATCCAGGCCGCGCCGGCGGCCACCCGTGCATCCACTTCCACCGGCAGGGCCGCGGTCCCCGCGGCGCCACGGACCTTGGCCATCGCACCATCGGCCAGGCCGGCAGCGGCGGCGTCGGCCGGGTTGAGGGCGATGCGCGGCGCGATGTTGAGCGGATGCGCCTGCAGCGCGGCAGCACGACGCACCACCGCATCGGTGCGGTAGATCGCCGGCACCAGGGCCAGCTCCAGGCCGCCATCGCCGGCCATGCCGGCGGCGCCGGCCTTGACCGTGACACTACGCCCGCCTTGCAGCTGCGCGCGCGCGCCGGCCAGGTCGGTGAACCCGAAGCCGGCCAGTTCGAGCATGCCGCCCAGCGCACGCAGCACGCGCCAGCCCTCGCGCGCCTGGCCCGGCAGCTTGCCGGCAGCGCGTGCGGCCTGGGCAACGCCATCGAGGTTGGTCAGGGTGGCCTCGAGCTCCGGCAGCGCACCAACCGGCAGGATCACGTCGGCCACCTGGCGGGTGGACTCGCAGGCGAACTGGCTGAACGCGACCACCTTGGCTGCATCAAGTGCCTTCAGCGCGGTCGCCGTGTCGGCGAAATCCAGGCCCGGCTCGATCCCGTACAGGACATAGGCGGCCCGCGGCTCGGCAATCATGGCAGCGGCATCGCGCGCGGCCGGCAGTACGCCGGCATGGACCAGGCCCACGGCGTTGGCACCCTGCGGAATGCGGCACAGGGCCGCACCGGTGGCGGCGGCGAATGCACGCGCAGCGGCGCGGATCGCGGCGGCCTGCGGATGGTTCTCGGCAATGGCGCCGACAATCAGCACCAGGCGCCCGGCATCCTTCACCGCCTCGCGCAATGCCGCGTCGTCCAGTGCCCCGGCAAAGCCCGACGGCGGCACGATCTGGCGGCCGGCCAGCTCGAAGGTGAAGTCGAAATCGACCGGGTTGACCACGTGGATGCGGGTGCCGTGCTTGATCTGCGCCTTGCGCAGGCGCGCATGCAGCAGCGGCAACTCGTGGCGGATGTTGCTACCCAGCACCACCACCGCATCGGCCTGCTCGATTTCGGCAAGCGGCAGCGCGAACGGCTCGGCCACGGCGGCGTCGGAGAAATCACGGTTGCCGATGCGGTGGTCGAGATTGCCGGTGCCCAGGCCATCGGCCAGCAGCGCCAGCAGCCCGCCCTCCTCGTTGGACGTGGCCGGGTGGGCCAGCACGCCCAATGCGTCGCCACGGTGCGCGCGCAGGATCCCGGCCGCGGCCTCGAGGGCCTCATCCCAGGATGCCTCGCGCCACTGGCCATCGACCTTGAGCTGCGGCACCACTGCGCGGTCGGCCGCTTCCAGGCCCTGGTGCGAGTAGCGGTCGCGGTCGGACAACCAGCACTCGTTCACCGCTTCGTTCTCGCGCGGCACGGTGCGCAGCACCTCGCCCCGGCGGGTATGCAGGAACAGGTTGGAACCCATCGGGTCGTGGTAGCCCAGCGACTCCTTCGCGATCAGCTCCCACGGCCGGGCGCGGAACTGGAACACCTTGTTGGTCAGCGCGCCCACCGGGCACACGTCGATGACGTTGCCCGACAGCTCGGTGGTCAGCGGCTTGCCGTCATAGGTGCCGATCTGCAACTGCTCGCCGCGGTACATGCCGCCCAGCTCGTAGGTGCCGGCGATCTCGCCGGTCACGCGGATGCAGCGGGTGCAATGGATGCACCGGGTCATTTCGGTGGCGACCAGCGGACCGAGGTCCTCGTCCGGCACCACGCGCTTGCGCTCGACGAAACGGCTGACCGAGCGGCCGTAGCCCAACGACAGGTCCTGCAGCTCGCACTCGCCGCCCTGGTCGCAGACCGGGCAATCGAGCGGATGGTTGATCAGCAGGAACTCCATCACGTTGCGCTGGGCCTTGAGCGCCTTGTCGTTGCGGGTGAAGACCTTCAGCCCGTCCATGACCGGCGTTGCACAGGCCGGCGACGGCTTGGGCGCGGCGCGGCCACCGACCTCGGTGTCGACCAGGCACATGCGGCAGTTGGCGGCGATCGCCAGCTTCTCGTGATAGCAGAAGCGCGGGATCGGGATGCCGGCCTTGTCCGCGGCCTGGATGATCATCGAGCCCTTGGGCACGGCCAGCTCCACCTCATCGATGAAGATGGTGACCTGGTCCGGCGGCAGGTTCGGATTAACCGGTTGGGCGCTCATGCGGCGACACCCTGGCAGAAAGCGGGAACGCCCCTCGAGTCGAAGGGCTGGACGCGCACGCGCGCGGCGTGTCCGGGGAGCTGGAAGGATGCGGCGCTCATGCGGGTACCTCCTCGCCGGAACGGACCACCCTGCCGTCGCGTTCGTCGTCGACCAGGAAGCGCTTGTTGACGATGGCGTATTCGAACTCATGCCAGTAATGGCGCAGGAAGCCCTGCACCGGCCATGCAGCCGCTTCGCCGAAGGCGCAGATGGTGTGGCCCTCGATCTGTCCGGCGGCCGCGCGCAGGGTGTGCAGGTCCTCCACGGTGGCCTTGTGCTCGACCACGCGGCTGATCATGCGGTACATCCAGCCGGTGCCCTCGCGGCATGGCGTGCACTGGCCGCAGCTTTCCTGGTAGTAGAACCGGGCGATGCGCTGGCAGGCGCGAACCATGCAGGCGGTGTGGTCCATGACGATCACCGCGCCCGAACCCAGGCCGGAGCCGGCCTTCTGGATCGCGTCGTAATCCATGGTCAGGCCCATCATGGTCTGGCCCGGCAGCACCGGCATCGACGAACCGCCCGGGATCACGCCCTTGATGCGGTTGCCGTTGCGGATGCCACCGGCCATCTCCAGCAACTCGGAGAACGGCGTGCCCAGGCGGATCTCGTAGTTGCCCGGCCGGTTCACGTGGCCGGACACCGAGAAGATCTTGCAGCCGCCGTTGTTGGGCTTGCCCAGGTTCATGAACCACTCGGCGCCGTTGCGCACGATCGCCGGCACCGAGGCATAGGTCTCGGTGTTGTTGATCGTGGTCGGCTTGCCGTACAGGCCGAAATTGGCCGGGAACGGCGGCTTGTAGCGCGGCTGGCCCTTCTTGCCTTCCAGCGACTCCATCAGCGCGGTTTCTTCGCCACAGATGTAGGCGCCCGCACCCAGCGCGTTGTAGATGTCGATGTCGATGCCCGAGCCCAGGATGTCCTTGCCCAGCCAGCCGTTGGCATAGGCCTCGGCAGTGGCTTCTTCCAGGTGCTCGAAGGGCTCGTGGTGGAACTCGCCGCGCAGGTAGTTGTAGCCCACGGTCGAACCGGTGGCATAGCAGGCGATGGCCATGCCCTCGATCACCGAGTGCGGGTTGTAGCGCAGGATGTCGCGGTCCTTGCAGGTGCCCGGCTCCGATTCGTCGGAGTTGCAGAGGATGTACTTCTGCATGTCGCCCTTGGGCATGAAGCTCCACTTCAGGCCGGTGGGGAAGCCTGCGCCGCCGCGGCCGCGCAGGCCGGACTGCTTGACCATCTCGATCACGTCGGCCGGCGGGATCTTCTCGGTGAGGATCCTGCGCAGCGCCTGGTAGCCGCCGGTCTTGAGGTAGTTCTCGTACGACCACGGCTTGTCGAAGTGCAGCGTCGTGTAGACCGCCTGGTGCTCCTTCGGGGCCGGGCCGACCGGGCCGTAGCCCTCGGAAACCTTGGGGGTGTGGTGTGCCATCTGCGCCGGCCTCACTTCAATCCGTCGAGCAGCTCGTCCACCTTCTCGGGGGTGAGCTTCTCGTGGTAATGGCCGTTGATCACGACCACCGGGGCGCCGCAGCACGCGGCCACGCATTCTTCCTCGCGCTTGAGGTAGACGCGGCCGTCGGCGGTGGACTCGCCCAGCTGGCAGCCCAGCTTCTTCTCGGCGTGCGCGACCAGGTCCTGGGCGCCGTTGAGCCAGCAGCTGATGTTGGTGCAGAAGGCGACGTTGTTGCGGCCGACCTTCTGGACCTCGAACATCGAGTAGAACGTGGCGACCTCATAGGCCCACACCGGCGGGATGCCCAGGTAGCCGGCCACCGCGGCGATCAGTTCGTCGCTGAGCCAGCCACCATTCTGCTCCTGGGCCGCGTGCAGCGCCTGGATCACCGCCGAGCGCTTGCGGTCGGGCGGGAACTTGCCCAGCCAGTGGTCGATGTGCGCGCGGGTCGCATCGCTGAGCACGACCTGCGGGTCGACGTTGCGCGCATTCTCGAAGTTACCGGTGGCCTTCATCGATCCACCTCGCCAAACACAAGATCATAGGTACCGATCATCGCCGCCACGTCCGACAACATGTGCCCGCGCACGATCTCGTCCATCGTGGACAGGTGCGCGAAGCCGGGAGCGCGCAGGTGCACGCGGAAAGGCTTGTTGGCGCCGTCGGAGACCAGGTAGCAGCCGAACTCGCCCTTGGGCGCCTCGACCGCGGCATAGGTCTCGCCGGCCGGCACGCAATAGCCTTCGGAGAACAGCTTGAAGTGGTGGATCAGCGCTTCCATGTCGTTCTTCATCTCCTCGCGGGAAGGAGGAGCGACCTTGAAGTTCTGCACCATCACCGGACCCGGGTTGGCCTTCAGCCACTCCACGCACTGGGCGATGATCCGGTTGGACTGGCGCATCTCGGCCACGCGCACCAGGTAGCGGTCGTAGCAGTCGCCTTCCTTGCCCACGGGGATGTCGAAGTCCACCGCGTCGTACTTTGCATACGGCTGCTTCTTGCGCAGGTCCCACTCGATGCCCGAACCACGCAGCATCGGGCCGGTCATGCCCAGCGACAGCGCCTGCTCGGGCGTGACCACGCCGATCCCGACCGTGCGCTGCTTCCAGATGCGGTTGTCGGTCAGCAGGGTCTCGTACTCGTCCACCCGCTTGGGGAACTCGCGGGTGAAGTTTTCCAGGTAGTCCAGCAGCGAGCCTTCGCGCGCCTCGTTGAAGCGCTTGAGCCGGGTGCCCTTGGTCCAGGGCGACTCGCGGTACTTGGGCATCCGCTCCGGCAGGTCGCGGTAGACGCCGCCGGGGCGGTAGTAGGTCGCGTGCATGCGCGCCCCGCTCACCGCCTCGTACACGTCCATCAGCTCCTCGCGCTCGCGGAAGGAGTACAGGAACACCGCCATCGCGCCCAGGTCCAGGCCGTTGGAACCGATCCACATCAGGTGGTTCAGGACCCGGGTCACCTCGTCGAACAAGGTGCGGATGTACTGCGCCCGCTCCGGCGCCCGGATGCCCATCAGGTTCTCGATGGCGAGCACGTAGGCATGCTCGTTGCACATCATCGACACGTAGTCCAGTCGGTCCATGTAGCCGATCGACTGGTTGAACGGCTTGGACTCGGCGAGCTTCTCGGTGCCGCGGTGGAGCAGGCCCACGTGCGGGTCGGCGCGGACGATGGTCTCGCCGTCCATCTCCAGGATCAGGCGCAGCACGCCATGCGCGGCCGGGTGCTGCGGGCCGAAGTTCATCGTGTAGTTGCGGATCTCCTGCCGGGGCGCGGCGGGATTGGCCGCCGGCTCGCCGGCCGGGCGGATCGTGGAATCGGGATTCATCCGGGCGCTCACTTGGCGGCCTCCCGTTGCACATCTTCGGCGGCTGCGGCCTGGTAACGCGCGTCGTCGCGGATCACGCGCGGCACGCCGACGCGCGGCTCCACCGAGGTGACCGGCTCGTAGATCACGCGCTTGCGCTCCTCGTCGTAGCGCACCTCGACGTTGCCGATCAGCGGGAAGTCCTTGCGGAACGGGTGGCCGACGAAGCCATAGTCGGTGAGCAGGCGGCGCAGGTCCGGGTGGCCTTCGAACACGATGCCGTACAGGTCGAAGGCCTCGCGCTCGAACCAGTTGACGCCCGGCCAGATGCCGGTCAGCGACGGCAGCGCCGGCAATACGTCGTCCAGCGCGAAGCAGCGCAGGCGCAGGCGCCGGTTGTGCGCGTAGGACAGCAGGTGGACCACGGCGGCGAAGCGGCGCTCGGGCACCAGGGTGGGCTCGATGCTGCCGGCGCCCTGCTCGCTCGGGCGCTCACCCCAGGCGAAGCGCCCGGTCCCCTTGCCTTCCACGCCGCGGCTGAAGCCGCCGGACGACACGTCGTCGGTATCCCACTCGTCGCTTCCGAACCCCATGTAGTCGATGCCGCACAGGTCGGTGAGCTGCTCGAAGCCGAACTCGTCGCGCAGCGCGCGGCAGGTGTCCAGCCAATCGATGGAGCCGGCCTCGAGGGTGATCTGGCCGCGGGATCCGTCCACGGCGACCTGGGCGCTGGGAAAGCGCTCGCGCAGGCGTTGGGCGAAGGTGGCAACTGGCTCGGCCATGGGGATTGGCGTTTCCGTCGGTGATGCGCCGTGGTGGCGCGGTGGATCGGGGAGGGATCAGCGGGCGATCGTGTTGGTGTTTTTGGCCACCGTCTGGGTCCGCCAGATCTTCTTCTGCAGTTGCAGGATTCCGTAGACCAGGGCCTCGGCCGTGGGCGGGCAGCCGGGCACGTAGATGTCCACCGGCACGATGCGGTCGCAGCCGCGCACCACCGAGTACGAGTAGTGGTAGTAGCCACCGCCATTGGCGCAACTGCCCATGGAGATGACCCACTTCGGGTCCGGCATCTGGTCGTAGACCTTGCGCAGCGCCGGGGCCATCTTGTTGACCAGGGTGCCGGCCACGATCATCACGTCCGACTGGCGCGGCGACGGGCGGAACACCACGCCGTAGCGGTCCAGGTCCACGCGCGCGGCGCCGGCGTGCATCATTTCCACCGCGCAGCAGGCCAGGCCGAAGGTCACCGGCCACATCGAGCCGGTCCGCGCCCAGTTGACCAGCGCGTCGACGCTGGTGGTGACGTAGCCCTTGTCCAGCAGCGGGTTGTCACCCTCGGGCCGGAGGATGTCGTCCACCCGCCCTTCCGGGATCGGGTTGGTCATCAGCCGGTCGATGGTCTGGATCACTCCCATTCGAGCGCTCCCTTCTTCCACACGTAGATGAAGCCGAGGAACAGCATCCCGACGAACAGGCCCATGGTGACCAGCGCACGCGGCCCCAGATCCTGGAACACGAGGGTCCACGGCACGATGAAGATGATTTCCAGGTCGAAGACGATGAACTGGATGGCGATGAGGTAGTAGCGCACGTCGAACTTCATGCGCGCGTCCTCGAATGCCTCGAAGCCGCACTCGTAGGGCGACAGCTTCTGCGCATCCGGACGGTGCGGCCCGAGCACCCGGCCAACGATGATCAGCGCGATGCCGATGCCGGTGGCCACGATCAGGAACAACAGGGTCGGCAGGTAATGGGCCAGCACGTGCGTTCTCTCTTGCCTCTGCCCGGCGTGCCGGGCTTGGGTTCCGCGATGGCCGCGGAGCGACCGCCGCATGGTCGGGGCCGGAGCCGGTGAGGACTCCTGCACGCCACGCACGCGACGGTGGATGCCACGCTGCCCAAGCGATGTTGCGCAGCAGCGGAATTGTAGCGGTTGGCCGGCACACTAGTAAACGCTCGCCCCGGCTTTCCGGGCACGAAAACACCATGATCGTGCGTGCGCGCACGAAAAAGGGCGCCAATGGCGCCCTGATCGCGCCAGGCAGCGGGGAAACCCGCGCCGCCTGGATGTGTTGGTGCCCAAGAGGGGACTCGAACCCCTACGACTCTCGTCGCTACCACCTCAAGGTAGTGCGTCTACCAATTCCGCCACCTGGGCAAGTCTGGACCGCGCCGGCGTGTGCCGCGGCGGCGCATTGTACGGCCTACTGCGCCGGCGGCGCAGCCTCTGCAGGCGACGGTACGGCGGCCGGCACTTCCGGGGCTGCCGGCGGCGGGGCCGGCATCTCGCCCGGCGCGGGCACCGGCGAGGTGGCGGACGGGGCCGGGGCCTCCGCCTGCGACATCACGCCCAGGTCCTGCTGGACCTCCGGATGGGAGCTGCGGATGGCATGCCAGGCCATGAACAGGCTGATGCCGAAGAAGGCCACCGCCAGCCACTTGGTGGTCTTGGTCATGAAACTGGACGCGCCGCGCGCACCGAACACGGTGCCCGAGGCGCCGGCACCGAAGCCGGAGCCGGCGGCCGCGCCGGCACCGCGCTGGAGCAGGACCAGCACGATCATGGCGATCGACACCAGCAGGTACAACACGTTGAGGATCAACATCAGCATCGTCTTGGATCTCGACTACCGGGGCGGTGCGACCGCCCGGACAATGGCCAGGAAGTCCGCGGCCACCAGCGAGGCACCGCCGATCAGCCCGCCGTCCACGTCCGGCTGCGCGCATAGCGGGCCGGCGTTGTCGGGCTTCACGCTGCCACCGTGCAGGATCGGCAGGGAATCGGCGATTCTAGCATCCAGCCTGGCGATCTGGCGACGGATAAAGGCATGTGCGGCCTGGGCCTGCTCCGGGCTGGCGGTCCGGCCGGTGCCGATGGCCCACACCGGCTCGTAGGAAATCATTGCGCTGGCGAAACCTTCCGCCCCGACCAGGTCCAGCACCGGCTGCAACTGCTCCAGGATCACCTCTTCGGTGCGCCCGCCCTCGCGATGCTCGAGCTGCTCGCCCAGGCACAGGATCGGGCGCAGCCCCGCCTCCACGGCAGCGCGGAACTTCTGCGCCACCAGGGCATTGCCCTCGCCGTGGTAGCGGCGGCGCTCGGAGTGGCCGACCAGGCCGTAGGTCGCGCCCACGTCCACCAACATCGAGGCCGACACCTCGCCGGTATAGGCGCCCTGGCTGTTGCAGCTCACGTCCTGGGCACCGAAGGTCAGCGCGGAGCCCTCGAAATCCTCGATCAGGTCGCCCAGATACGGCAACGGCGGCAGGATCACCACGTCCACGCCGGGCGCAGCACCCGCAGCGATCTCGGCGACCAGCCCGGTGGCGAACGCACGCGTGCCGTGCAGCTTCCAGTTGCCCGCGACCACCCTGCGGCGCATGCAGTACTCCAATGCTTGTTTGCGCGACAGGATAGTGGCGGCCGCGCAAAGCCGCGAGTGCAGGATGCAGGAAAACCGCTCAGGCCGCGGCCAGGCGCACCGCGTCGGCCAGTTGCGCCAGGGTCGCCTGGACCAGGGCCGGATCGTCGGCTTCCACCGTGACCCGCACCACCGGCTCGGTGCCGGACGGACGCAGGAATGCCCGCCCCCTGCCCTGCACCGCCGCCTGTGCCTGCGCCAGTGCGTGGCGCACGCCGTCGGCTTCGACCACGGCCTTGGCCGGAGCGCCGTCGGCCAGGCGTACGTTGACCGTCTGCTGCGGCAGCATCGCCAGCCCGTCCAGCGCCTGGCGCAGGGTCTGGCCGGACCGGTGCAGCACATCCAGTACCTGCAGGGCACTGACGATGGCATCGCCGGTGGTGGCCCGGTCCAGGCACAGCAGATGGCCGGAGGCCTCGCCGCCGAGCACGCCGCCGCCCTCCACCAGCGCCTGGTGGACATAGCGGTCGCCTACCCGGGCGCGCTGGAAGGCGATGCCGGACTGGCCCAGCGCCTGCTCCAGGCCATAGTTGGTCATCAGGGTACCGACCACCGGCCCGCGCAGGCGGCCACTGGCCTGCCAGTCGCGTGCCAGCACGTACAGCAGGCCATCGCCATCGACGGGCTGGCCGTGGTCATCGACCATCAACACCCGGTCGCCATCGCCATCGAAGGCGATCCCCAGTTCGGCACCGGCTTCGCGCACCCTGGCCGCGAGGTTGTCGATGTGCATCGAGCCCACGCCGGCGTTGATGTTGACCCCGTCCGGCGCAGCGCCGATGGCGGTCACCTGCGCGCCCAGCTCGCGGAACAGCAACGGGGCGATGTGGTAGGTGGCCCCATGCGCGCAGTCCAGCACCACGTTCAGCCCGCGCAGGTCGAAATCGCGCGGCACCGAGGCCTTGCAGAACTCGATGTAGCGGCCGACCGCGTCGCGTGCGCGCACCACCTTGCCCAGGCGCTCGGAATCCACCGTGGCGAAGGGCGCATCCAGCGCGGCCTCGATCGCCAGCTCGGTGGCATCGTCCAGCTTCTCGCCCTCGGCGGAAAAGAACTTGATGCCGTTGTCGTAGTGCGGGTTGTGCGAGGCGCTGATGACGATGCCTGCATCCGCGCCCAGGGTGCGGGTGAGGAAGGCGACCGCCGGAGTGGGCATCGGGCCCAGCATCTGCACGTTGGCCCCGGCGGCGACCAGGCCGGCCTCGAGCGCGGCCTCGAACATGTAGCCGGAGATCCGGGTGTCCTTGCCGATGACCACCGTGGGGCGGCCTTCGCGCGACGCGGACAGCACCCGGCCCAACGCATTGCCCAGGCGCAGGACGAAGTCAGCCGAGATCGGGGCCTTCCCGACCGGGCCGCGGATGCCGTCGGTCCCGAACCAGCGCCGGGTGCCGCTCATGCTGCGTCCAGGGAGTCGCCGTCTTCCGGCTGCGGCTGGCGCATCAGCAGGGCCAGCAGCGTGGCCAGGCGGTCGCGCAGCTCGCGGCGGTCGCAGATCTGGTCGATGGCGCCATGCTCGAGCAGGAACTCCGAGCGCTGGAACCCTTCCGGCAGCTTCTCGCGCACCGTCTGCTCGATCACCCGCGGGCCGGCAAAGCCGATCTGCGCCTCCGGCTCGGCGATGTTCAGGTCACCCAGCATGGCCAGGCTGGCCGACACGCCGCCGGTGGTGGGATGGGTCAGCACCGAGATGTACGGGATGCCGGCGTCGCGCAGGCGCGCCAGTACCGCCGAGGTCTTGGCCATCTGCATCAGCGACAGCAGGCTCTCCTGCATCCGCGCACCGCCGCTGGCGGAGAAATTGACGAACGGGGCACCGATGTCCAGCGCACGCTCGCCGGCGAGGGTGAACTTCTCGCCTACCACCGACCCCATCGAGCCGCCCATGTAGGCGAAATCGAAGGCGCTTGCGACCAGCGGCCGGCCCTTGAGCCGGCCCTCCATCGCCACCATCGCATCGAACTCGCCGGTCGCCTTCTGGGTGGCCTTGATCCGGTCCACGTAGCGCTTGGAATCCCTGAACTTCAGTACGTCGGTCGGCGCCAGGGTGGCCGCGATCTCGGTGGTGCTGCCCGGGTCGAACAACGAGGCCAGGCGCGCACGGGCACGGATCGGCCGGTGGTGGGCGCACTTGGGGCAGACCTCGAGGTTCTCCTCCAGCTCCGGGCGATACAGCACCGCGCCGCAACGGTCGCACTTCTCCCACAGGCCTTCGGGGACGTTGCGCTTGCGGCTCGCGCCGGAATCGGTGCGGATGCCGGAGGGCATCAGTTTGCTGAGCCAGCTCATTCGCGGATGTCTGTTCCGTTGGGGGCCGTTGCCGGCCGGAAGGGCCGACAGTCTAGCTCAGCCGTGCACCGCTCCTGTAGGCACCGGCGCACCCACGCTGGCCGTGCATGGCCGTGCCCGCCGGCCCGTGCATGCGCGCCGGCAGGCGCCGGCGTGGCGGCCGGCACAATCCATACCATCGCGCATGGTAGGCTCGGCCCTCCCCACCGGACCGCTCCGCATGAAGGCATCCACCCTGCGCCTGGGCATGAACCTGTGGCCGCCCTACCTGGTCTGCGGCATCCATGTCACCCGGCTCAGCGACGACTGGCGCCAGGCCCGGGTGGAACTGCGCATGCGGCCGTGGAACCGCAACTACGTGGGCACGCATTTCGGCGGCAGCCTGTTCGCCATGAGCGATCCGTTCTGGATGTTGTTGCTGATGCACCGGCTGGGCAGCGATTACTACGTGTGGGACCAGGCAGCGGAGATCACGTTCGTCAAACCCGGGCACGGCACGGTCTGGACCACCTTCGAGGTCGACGATGCCATCGTGGCCAGGATCCGTGCCGCCACCGCCGCCGGCGACAAGCACCTGCAGTGGTTCGACAACGAGGTGCTGGACGCGGACGGCGAGGTCGTGGCGCGGGTACGCAAGCAGGTCTACGTGCGACGCAAGCCACACCGGCGGCCGGACCCGCCCGCGCACACCGCCGGTGGCCGATCCGGGCGCTGACCGGCGGCCCTGCCCCGGCATGCGCGCAGTACACCGGCACCCAAGCAGGCACCGGCGCAGGCGTACAATCCCCGCATGTCCCCCGACGCCAATGCGCCGCAGCGCGCCTCGCCGCAACGCCTGTTCCTCACCGGCCTGCTCACCCTGCTGCCGATCTGGCTGACCTGGGTGGTGGTCAAGTTCGTCTTCGTGCTGTTGTCGGGCATCAGCAGCCCGTGGGTGGTGCCCCTGTCGCAGAAGATCGCGGGGTCGTTCCCGGACTCGCTGGGCTGGGTGCAGGCGCTGTGGGTGCAGAACACCATCGCCATGCTGGCCACCCTGCTGGTGATCCTGGGCGTGGGCCTGCTGGCACGGCGGGTGATCGGCCAGCGCCTGCTGCGCCAGTTCGAAGCGGTGATCGCGCGGGTGCCATTGGCCAACATCATCTACACCAGCTCACGCAAGCTGCTGGATATCCTGCAGACCAAGCCGGGCAGCACCCAGCGCGTGGTGCTGATCGACTTCCCCCACCGCGACATGAAGGCCATCGGCCTGGTGACTCGGGTCCTGCGCGAGGAAGGCAGCGGCCGCGAGCTTGCCGCGGTGTATGTGCCCACCACGCCCAACCCGACCTCGGGTTATCTGGAAGTGGTGCCGGTGGAACTGCTCACCCCCACCGACTGGACCGTGGACCAGGCCATGAGCTTCATCATTTCCGGCGGAGCGGTGGCGCCGGAAACCATGCCATTCACCCGCGCCGGCGAACGCGCCTGAACTGCCCGGCGCGGGGTCTGCGGCGCAGCGCTGGCCTGTGACGGCGCGATCGGACAAGCTTCACGGCTGACGCTGTCCGGAGCACTGCATGCATTCCGCCCTCCCCTTCCGTGCCGCACGCGGCCTGGCCTGGGTCCTGGCTGCGCTGCTGCTGGCCGCACCGCTGCAGGCTGCCGCGCAAGCGCCGGCGCGCGGCGACGCGGCGCGGCAGGCGCACGACAAGGCCGGGCAACTGCAACGGCTGTACGCGGACTACTGGGAGGCACTGCTGCGCCGCAATCCACTGCAGGCCACCCTGCAGGGCCAGTCGCGCTACAACGACCACCTGCCGAACTACCTGTCGCCCGCCTTCCGCCAGCAGAACCGCGACTTCACCGCCGAATGGCTGGGCAAGGTCGAAGCCCTCGGCGAGGACGGGCTGCACGGGCAGGACCTGGTCAGCTACCGCATCTTCGTGCGCAACGCGCGCGACGCGCTGGAGGGCGAGCGCTTCCCCACCTGGATGCTGCCGGTCACCCGGTTCAGCAGCCCGGCCACGCTGGTGGCCATGCTTGGCTCCGGCGCAAGCGCGCAACCGTTCCACACCGTGGCCGACTACGAGGCCTGGGCACGACGCGCCCTGGGCGCGCCGGCCTTGTTCGACCAGGCCATTGCCAACATGCGCGAAGGCATGGCCGCCGGCGTGGTGCCGCCACGGGCGCTGGTGGAGGACGTGCCGCAGCAACTGGATGCGCTGATCCGGCCGCAGGCCGAGCAGACCCTGTTCTGGGCGCCGATCATCGACATGCCCGCCGACATCCCGGCCGCGGAGCGCGAACGCCTGGCCGCCGAGTACAGGCGCCTGATCGACACCCGGCTGATGCCGGCCTACCGGCGCCTGCGCGGCTTCGTTGCCACCGAATACCTGGCGGCCACCCGCGCCAGCGCCGGCCTGGGCGATCTTCCCGGCGGGGCGCAGTGGTACGCCTACTACGTGCGCCAGAGCACCGCCACGGCGCTGGCCCCCGATGACATCCACCGCAGCGGGCAGGACGAGGTGCGCCGCCTGCACGGCGAGATCCGTGGCGTGATGAAGCAGGCACGGTTCCGCGGCTCGATGGCGAAGTTCTTCCGCTTCATGCAGCACGATGCGCGCTTCGGCTTCGCCGACGAAGCCGCGGTGCTGGAGCGCTATCGGATGCTGCAGGCGCAGGTGGAAGCCGGGATGCCGGCCCTGTTCCCGCCATTGCAGCAGGCTGGCCTGGAGATCCGCGCGGTGGAGCCGCACCGGGCCCTGTCCGCGCCTGCGCTCGCCTGGGGCCGTCCCGACGAGAACGGGCCCGGCGTGCTCTACGTGAACACCCATGACCTGCGCCGCCACCGCAGCTGGGAGGCGGAGGCGCTGTTCCTGCACGAAGGCCTGCCCGGCCACCACCTGCAGCTGTCCGTGCAGCAGGCGCTGCGCGACCTGCCCGCATTCCGCCGCTACGGAGGCGAAACCGCGTTCACCGAGGGATGGGGCCTGTACGCCGAATCGCTGGGCGAGGAACTGGGTCTCTACCAGGACCCGTACCCGCGCCTGGGGCGCCTGCACAACGAGCTGGTGCGGGTGCTGCGGGTGGTGGTGGATACCGGCTTGCACAGCCAGGGCTGGACCCGCCAGCAGGCGATCGACTACCTGGTGCAGAACGCCGGGATCAGCACCGAGGACGCGATCGCCGAGACCGAGCGCTGCATGGCCAATCCCGGCCAGGCGCTGGCCTACCGGTTCGGCATGATGAAGCTGGCGGAACTGCGCCAGCGCGCGCACGCCGCGCTCGGCGAGCGCTTCGACCTGCGCGCCTTCCATGCCGAAGTGCTCCGGGACGGCGCGCTGCCGCTGGACGTGCTGGACGCCAAGGTGGACGCTTGGATCGCGGAGCGGCAAGAGTCCGCGCCGGAAAGTCCCCGACCCTAGCGCAGGTCGCCGATCACCACCTGCGCGGCGTTGTGCCCGGGCGCACCGGTGACACCGCCGCCGGGGTGGGTCCCCGAGCCGCACAGGTAGAGCCCGGGGATGGCCCCGCGATAATCCGCCTGGCCCAGCATCGGCCGTGCCGAAAACAGCTGGTTCAGGCTCAGCGCGCCATGGAAGATGTCGCCGCCAAGCAGGCCGAACTCGCGCTCCAGGTCCAGCGGCGACAACACCTGCCGCCCCAGCACCGCGTCGGCGAAGCCGGGGGCGTGGCGGTCGACGGTGGCGATCATCAGGTCGGCAACCTCGTCGCGGTGGTCGTCCCAGCTGCGGCCGTCCGGCAGCTCGGGCGCCACGTGCTGGCAGAACAGGCTGGCCACGTGCATGCCCGGTGGTGCCAGCGAATCGTCCAGGGTGGAGGGAATCAGCATTTCCACGATCGGCTCGCGTGACCAGCCGTGCGTGCGCGCATCGCGCCAGGCGCGGTCCATGTAGTCCAGGTCGGGGGCGATGATGATGCCGGCGGTCAGATGGTCGCCCGGCCCGGGCAGCACGCTGAAGTCCGGCAGCTGCGCCAACGCCAGGTTCATGCGGAACGTGCCCGAGCCGCAGCGCCAGTTGGCCATCCGCTCGCGCGTGGCCGGTGGCACCGCCGCTTGCGGCAGCAGGCGCTGGTACAGCAGCTTCGGGTTGGTGTTGGCGACCACCGCGCGGGCGCGCAGGATGCGGCCATCGGCCGTGGCCACGCCCACCGCGCGGCCATGCTCCACCAGCACCTGCTCCACGCCTGCGCCGGTGAGGATCTGCGCGCCGGCCGACTGCGCCGCACGCGCCATCGCCTGGGTGATCGCACCCATGCCGCCGATGGCATGGCCCCAGGCACCCTTGACCCCGTCCACTTCGCCGAACACGTGATGCAGCAGCACGTAGGCGGTGCCAGGCGCATACGGGCTGGCATAGTTGCCGACGATGCCGTCGAAGCCGAACAGCGCCTTGACCGGCGCGCTCTCGAACCAGCGGTCCAGGTACTCGGCCGCCGACAGGGTGAACAGGTCCAGCAGGTCCTGGCGCAGGGTCTGGTCCAGCGCATGCAGCCGGCGGCCCAGGCGTGCGGTGCGCAGCAGTTCGGGCAGTGCGTTCCACCAGCCGCCATCGGTGACGTTGGGCGGCGGCTGCAGGGCCAGTGCGCGCAGCACGTCGGCGATGGCCCCCAGCCGCGCCTCGTAAGCCGGAAGGGCCGCAGCATCACGCGCGGAGAACCTGGCCACTTCCGCCGCGGTGCGGCCACCGCCGGTGAGCAGGTAGCCGCCGCCCGGCAGCGGCAGGAAGTTGTCGCGGCGGCGGCGCACGATGCGCAGGCCATGGCCGTGCAGGTCCAGGTCGGCGATCACCTTGGGCTGCAGCAGCGAGACCGTGTACGCCGCCACCGAGTTGCGGAAGCCGGGATGGAATTCCTCGGTCACCGCGGCTCCGCCGACCACGCCGCGCCGCTCGAGCACGGTGACCTTCAGCCCGGCCCTGGCCAGGTAGGCGGCGCAGACCAGGCCGTTGTGGCCGCCACCGACCAGCAGGACGTCACGGTTGGCATCGTTGATCGACATGGCGCAGGTATACCACCGCCGCGGGCGCAGGCTCAGACCACCAGGCGCATCCCCGGCCGGGCCAGATCCACCCGGGCGCCGAAGCGCTCGCCGATCTCGCCGGCCAGGGCCTCGCGCGCGCGGTCCTCGCCATGCACCAGCGCCACGGGCGGCGCGTTGCGGAAGTTGGCGTACCAGTCGATCAGCCCCTGCTGGTCGGTGTGCGCCGACAGCCCGCCGACGGTGTGGATCTGTGCATTCACCCGGTGGTCGCGGCCATGGATGCGCACCCACGGCGCGCGCTCCACCAGGCGCCGTCCCAGGGTGCCCTCGGCCTGGTAGCCCACGAACACCACATGGGTGTCGCGCCGTGCCAGCCGATGGCGAAGGTGGTGCTGGATGCGGCCGCCGTTGGCCATGCCCGAGCCGGCGATGACGATGGCGCCACCGGCAATCGCATTAATGCCCATCGATTCCCCGGTGCTGGCGGTGTAGTGCAGGTTCGGCAGGCGGAACGGCGAGGGCTTGCGCGCCCACACCGCGCGCGCCTGCTCGTCGAACAGTTCCTGGTGGCGGTCGTACACGCCCACCACCTTGGCCGCCATCGGGCTGTCCAGGAAGATCCGCCAGCGTTCCAGCTTCCATTCGTCCCAATGGCGCGCGAACCAGTACAGCAGCTCCTGGCTGCGGCCCACGGCAAAAGCCGGGATCAGCACCACGCCACGCTCGCGCCAGGCGTGCTCGAACACTTCACCCAGCTCGTGCACGGTGGCGGCGCGCTCGCGGTGGTTGCGGTCGCCGTAGGTGGATTCCATCAGCACCAGGTCGGCTTCGGCGATCGCCGTGGGGTCACGCAGGATCGGCGTGCCCCTGGGACCGAGATCACCGGAAAACACCAGCTTCCTGTCATCCGCCCACAGCTCGACGATGCTCGAACCGAGGATGTGTCCGGCATCGCGCAGTGCGATCTCCACTCCGGGGAGGATGGTGGTGCGCACGTCGTAGTCGAGCGGGCGCAGCAATGCCAGCACCGCGGCCACGTCGGCAGCGGTGAACAGCGGCGCCTGTTCCGGCTCGCCCGGGGCACGATGGCGGTTGGCGCGCACGGCCTCGGATGCGGCCAGCGAGGCGGCATCCTCAAGCATGACCGGCAGCAGGTCGGCGCTGGCGCGCTGCAGCCAGATCGGCCCGGAAAAGCCGCGCGCCACCAGCAACGGCACCCGGCCGATGTGGTCGATGTGGGCATGGCTGAGCACCACGGCATCCAGGCCGGCAGGATCGAACGGGAACGGCTCGGCGTTGCCGGCCTCCTGCTCGCGGCTGCCCTGCAGCATCCCGCAGTCCAGCAGCAACCGCTTGCCGGCGGCCTCGACCAGATGCATGGATCCGGTCACCTGGCCGGCCGCGCCGTGGAATTCGACCTGCATGTCCCACTCCTTGTCCGTTGCGATTGCCCATCCATTGTGCCCGCAACCGCTCAAGTTGCCGGCCCAATCCATCCGGGCCGGCAATGCCGGGCGTCTCCCGCCCCTGCACGCCCGGCGCGGCGCCGCCGCTGCGTGTACGGCAGGTTGAAACGCCTTGCTACACTCGCCGCGCCCTCCATCCAGCGCCCATTCCCCCGATGACGCAGCCCATCCGCCCGCTTGTCCTGGCCCTGAGCCTGGGCCTGTTCGCCCTGGCCAGCACCGACGCCCACGCGCAACGCAAGCGCGCCAGCGGCACGCCGGCGGTGCCGGCGCAATGCACCGATTTCTACGCCCAGGCCAACGCCGGATGGCTCAAGGCCAACCCTGCGCCGGCTGATCCGGAGGCGGTCAGCGCCCTGGGACAGCTGGCCGAACGCGCCCTGCAGCAGCAGCGCGACCTGCTCGATGCCGCCATGGCCTCGCCGCAGAACGAGGTGCAGAAGCGCCTGGGCGATTTCTGGGCCAGCGGCCTGGACGAAGCCGCGGTCGAGGCCGACGGCTCCAGGCCGATCGCCCCGCTGCTGGCGCGCATCGACGCGATCAAGCGGTCAAGGGACGTGCCGGCGGCAATCGCGGCCCTGCACCAGGTCGGCATCCCGGTGGCGTTCAACTTCGCCCCGGACGTGGACCTGAAGGCGCTGGACCGCCACATCGGCTACTTCATGCAGGGCGGCATGGGCCTGCCCGACCCGGCCTTCTATACCCGCGACGACGCCGACACCCGCGCCCTGCTGCAGCGCTACGGGGATTACGTCAGGCAGATCCTCACCCTCACCGGCACCGCCCCGGCGCGGCTGGAAGCGGAGACGGCCGCGGTGTTCGCCATCGAGACCGCGATCGCGCGCAAGTCGCAGTCGATTGCCGACCTCAACAATCCATTCCGCACCTACGCACCGGTGCCGACCGCCGAACTGGCCAAGCGTTACCGCAACCTGCAACTGGCCCAGTTCCTCGAGGCACAGGGGGTCAAGGACGACCTGGTCTCGCTGCCCGACCCGGCCCTGTTTGCCGAACTCGACGGCATGGTCGCCAAGGTCCGCCCCGAGCAATGGAAGGCCTACCTGCGCTGGCGGGTGGGCGATGCCATGGCGCCTTACCTGTCCAGGAGTTTCCGCGACGCCAGCTTCGGCTTCCGTGGCCGGGTGCTGGCCGGCCGCAGTGCACCGGCACCGCGCTGGCGCCAGGTCCTGGATGCGATCAATACCGCAGCGGGCCCGATGCTGGGCCGCGAATATGCCGAACGCCACCTCACACCCGCCGCGCGCCGGCAGGCAGGGCTGGTCATCGACGAGGTGCGGCAGGCCCAGGTGGCCGCAGTGGCGCGCGCATCATGGATGAGCGACGAGGCCAAGGCCGAAGCCGCGGCCAAGCTCAGGGCGCTGGCGATCGAAGTGGGCACCCCGCGCCGCGACCTGGACTACACCGTGCAGCCGATGGGCCGCGGCAGCTTCGGTGGCAACATGCTGATCGCCTCGGCGTGGCGCCACCGCGAGGAGATGCGGCGCATCGGCAAGGGCAACGCCGACCGCCGCTGGGACGTGCTGCCGCAACAGCCTGCGCTGGCCTACGACATCGCCCAGAACCGGCTGATCGTCACCGCCGCGGTGCTGCAGCCGCCGGTGTTCGACGCCGCCGACCCGGCAGTGGTGTACGGCGCCTATGCGGCGCTGGTCGGCAACCAGCTCACCCGCGCAGTGGACGCCAAGGGCGCGCTGGTGGATGCGCAAGGCGAGCTGCGCAGCTGGTGGACGCCCGCCGACAAGAGTGCCTGGCTGCACCTGGGCGAGCGGGTGGCCAACCAGTACGTGGCCTACGACTATCCCGGCGTGAAGGGTGCCAAGGTCAACGGCACCCTGGTCCGCGACGAGGGGCTTGGCGACCTGGCCGGGCTGGAGCTGGCGTGGGAGGCGTACGCCAAGGCGCAGCCGCAAGCCAAGCCGGCCGACCGCCAGGCCTTTTTCCAGGCCTGGTCCAGGCTGTGGGCGCAGCAGTTGTCGGCCAATGCCGCCAGCGAGCGGCTGACCGCCGACATCCACGCCCCCGGCGTCCTGCGCAGCAACGTGCCGCTTGGCAACCTGCCGGCCTTCGGTGCCGCCTTCGGCTGCAAGGCAGGCCAGCCGATGCAGCGCACCGAAGCCGAGCAGATCAAGGTCTGGCGCTGACCTGCGGCGGCGGCTATTTCACCCGGCGCAGGTGCGAGGGCCCGCGGGGTGGTCGCCGGCCGCCGAACGGCGGCTGGCCACGCCAGTAGCGGATCACCAGCCAGCCGAACAGCATCCCGCCCAGGTGGGCGAAGTGGGCCACGCCCGGCTGCCAGCCGGTAAAGCCCAGCAGCAGTTCCAGCGCGCCGAACACGATCACGAAGGTGCGCGCCTTCATCGGGATTGGCGGGAACAGCAGCATCACCCGCTGGTTCGGAAACAGCATGCCGTAGGCCAGCAGCAGGCCGAACACGCCGCCGGATGCACCCAGGGTCGGGTAGGCTTCGCCGCCCTGCGATATCGTCCACCAGCCCACCGCCAACTGGCACAGCCCGGCGCCGGCCACGCAGATCAGGTAATAGGCCAGGAACCGGCGCGTGCCCCAGGTCAGTTCCAGCGGCGCACCGAACATGAACACGGCCAGCATGTTGAACAGCAGGTGGCCGATGCTGCCGTGCAGGAAGCCATAACTGAGCAGTTGCCAGATCTGGAAGTTCTGGCCCGGCGAGAACGGGTCGAACCCCATCTCGCTGGGCGGCCACAGCATGAACGGTGCGAAGGTGTCCTGCCCCAGCAGCATTTGCAGCAGGAACACGGCGACGTTGCCGATCAGCAGCGCACGGGTAACGGTGGGCAGGCGTGAAAGCATCCACGGCTCCGTGGCAAGTGGGTGCCCATCATAACGGCCGCGCGCACAGGCCGCCGTCGTCGCTACCTGTGCAGGAGCCTGCCTTGCCGGCGACCGCGGGGCGGACGGATCAGGGCGCCGGGCCCCACACCGCCGCGTCCAGGTCGCCGGGCGCGGTCGCCCGCCGTACCCGCCCGTCCGCCACCAGCACGCCCTCGGCGCGCAGCCGCCGGCACTGCTCGCGCCAGCCGGCCGACCCCTCGGGGAAGGCGATGCGCCCATCCGCACGCAGCACCCGGTGCCAGGGCAACTCCGGATCGGCATTGGCGGCCAGCACCCGTGCCGCCAGCCGCGCCCGCCCCGGCAGCCCGGCGCGGCGCGCCACTTCGCCATAGCCGGCGACCTGCCCGCGCGGGATCGCGCGGACCGCGGCGAGGATGAGGCTGGCAGCGTCGGCACACGGAGCGGACATCTGCCGTTAGCATAGGGGCAGCGAACCGGCGAGGACGGTCATGCGCAACTTCGAACAGATCTGCGGCCACCTGCTCAACTGCGACTTCCAGCTGAGCATGCAGGAACCTGACGTGGCCTGCGTGGAACTTTCCCTGGAAGGCGGCAGCCGCCACCAGTCGATCTTCCTGGCCGAACTGGCCGGCGACGACGACGACCGGCCGCTGTTGCGCGTGAGCACGGCGGTCGCGCCGATGACCGGGGTCGATGCGCAGCGCGCACTCGGATTCAACTGGCACAGCAGCGTCGGCTACCTGGCCGTGGGCGACCTGGACGACGTGCCGTACCTGCAACTGTGCGAGAACCGGCCCTACGAGGGCCTCACGCCGGCCGAGATCGAACGCCTGGTGCTGGAGATCGGCGGGCTGGGCGACCGCATGGAACGGGCCCTGTCCGCCGGCGGCGACCTGCTCTAGGCACGCCCTGGCCGCCGCGCGCCGTGCTCAGGCCCAGCCCATCGCCCGCATGCCGCGCAGGGACAGGTAGGCCAGGCCGCCGGCTGCGGGAATGGTCAGGATCCACGCCCACACGATCCGCTCGATCACGCCGATCTTGAGCGCGCGCGGGTTCTTGGCAAAGCCCACGCCCATAATCGCGGTGGAGATGCTGTGGGTGGTCGACACCGGCATGCCGAAGTGCGCGGCCAGGGTCAGCACCGTGGCCGAGCTGGTTTCTGCGGCGAAACCGTGGATCGGGTGCAGCTTGACCATCTTGTGGCCGAGGGTCTTGATGATCCGCCAGCCACCCGACGCCGTGCCGGCGGCCATCACCAGCGCACAGGTGATCACGATCCAGGTGGCGATCTGGGTGCCGTCGCCGACCCCCGGATGCAGGAATTCCAGCCACGCCGGCAGTTCGTCCAGGGTTCCCGCCGCCTCGGCGCCAAGCAGGGTCAGGGCGATGATGCCCATGGTCTTCTGCGCATCGTTGTGGCCGTGGGCGTAGCCCATGTAGGCCGCGGACAGGATCTGCGCCTTGCCGAAGAACGCATTCACCCAGCGCGGCCGCGCCAGCCGGCGCAGCAGCCCGCCGGCGCGGGCCATGCCGGCGATCAGCGCCCACAGCAGCAGCATCATCACCACGCCCAGCAGGAACCCCGCCAGCGGCGAGGTCACCATCGGCAGGAACACTTTCCACATCAGGCCGCGGTTCTTGGTCCAGTCGCCCACTGCCTCGGACCAGATCAGCGCGGACCAGTCGTTGCTGGCGGCCGCCAGCGCGGCGCCGCACAGGCCGCCGATCAGTGCATGCGAGGACGAGGACGGCAGGCCGAACCACCAGGTGATCAGGTTCCAGGCGATGCCGCCCAGCAGCGCGCACAGGATGACCTGGGAGGAGGCCTCCACCACCTCGGTGTTGATGATGCCGGTGGCGATGGTCGCCGCCACGGCCGTGCCCATCAGCGCGCCGACCAGGTTCATCACCGCCGCCAGCGAGACTGCCGCGCCCGGTGAAAGCACCTTGGTCGCCACCACCGTGGCGATCGAATTGGCGGTGTCATGGAAGCCGTTGATGAACTCGAACACCAGCGCGGTGAGGATCACCACGATCACCAGGGTCAGCATGGCGAGCCTCCCGTCGCAGGGGCGGGGGCGACGATGCCGCCCTCTTCCCCGCAGCTGGCGCCGGAACAGGCCAGGACGCGCTTCATCACGAATTCGCAAGCACGATCTGGTAGGCGACCACGCCGGCCTCGCGGCAGCGGTCGATGGCCTTTTCCAGGATCTCGAAGAATTCCTTGAGCAGGAACATCTGCAGGTGGTCCAGGCGCCCGGAGTAGATGTCGCGGTACAGCTCCAGCATCAGCCGGTCGGCCTCGTTCTCGATCGAACGCAGCCGCTCGTTGAGCGCGGTCATCTTGTCCAGGTTCATGTGCCGCAGCTGGTGGACCATGTCCACCACCACCGACGCGGCCTGTTCGAGCATGGCCGCGCGCGGGGCGAAATCGATGTGCGCCAGGTGCTGGGTGGCCAGCGAATAGCGGTCGGCGAACTTCTCCACCTGCTTGGGAATCTTGTACAGGGCCGACCCGAGCGCCTCGATATCCTCGCGTTCAAGCGGGGTGATGAAGCTGTCCACCAGCGCCTTGCTGATCTTCTCCGAAGCGGCGCGCTCGCGCAGGCGCGCCAGCTTGAAGGCATCCAGCGCCGGCTGGCGGTCGGAGGCCTTCATCATCTCGTACAGGGCCTTGGTGCTGTCATGGGCCGCTTCCGCCGCCTCGTCCAGCAGGACGAAGAACTGTTTTCCGGAACCGAAGATGGTCTGCAGTGAGAACATGAAGGCTGTCCTGGGCCGCGCAAGAGGGCGCGAACGCGCAATTATGACAGCCAGTCCGCGCCGCGGGTACTGTGCCGCGCCGCCGGTGCGTGCCGGCGCCTTGCTGGCGGCCGCCGCCGGTTTGCTAAGATGCCGCCGCGCCCGCTGGGCGCAACCTATGGACGACCCGACTTCCCCACTGCCGTGCCGCCGCGCCACCTGCGCCGGCCGCCGCCCGTTCCCTTCATGCCGCGGGGCCTGTCGCCGTGGCTGAATTGGTGATCGTCCTCGTGCTGATCCTGGTCAACGGCTTCTTCGCCATGTCGGAGATGTCGGTGATGACCGCGCGCAAGAGCCGGCTCAAGCAACTGGCCCAGGCCAGCAAGCGCTCGGCCAAGGCGCTGGCGCTGGCGCAGCGACCGGAAAACTTCCTGTCCACGGTGCAGATCGGCATCACCCTGATCGGCATCCTCACCGGCCTGTTCGGCGGCGAGGCCATCGGCCTGGCCATCGGCGACTGGATCGCCGGTGCGATCCCGGCGCTGACGGCGTACGCGGCCACCATCGGCAAGCTGGTGGCGGTTGCCATGATCACCTTCCTCACCCTGGTGTTCGGCGAGCTGGTGCCCAAGCGCGTGGCGATCACCGCGCCGGAGCGCATTGCCGGATTCGTCGCCCTGCCGATGGGCTGGCTGGCCCGGGCCGCGTTCCCGTTCGTGTGGCTGCTGTCGCACAGCACCCGCCTGGTGCTGCGCCTGATCGGCCTGGGCGGCAACGAGGCCAGCACGATCAGCGAAGAGGAAATCCGCATGCTGGTGGCCGAGAGCCACGAGCAGGGCGTGATCGACGCCCACGAGCGCGACATGGTCAACCGGGTCATGCGCCTGGGCGACCGCACCGCCGCCAGCCTGATGACCCCGCGCAACCGGATTGCCTGGCTGGACAGCGCCGCGCCGGTGGAAGAGAACCTGGAGACCATGGGCGAGAGCCGGTTCTCGCGCTATCCGGTCTACCGCGGCAGCGACCAGGACGTGGCCGGCGTGCTGGAGGTCAAGACCCTGCTGCACGTGCCGGGCGTGTCACTGGCCGAACGCCTGTTTGCGCAGCTGATCCCGGCCCTGTTCGTGTCCGAGTCCACCCACGCGATGAAGCTGCTGGAGATCTTCCGCGAGGAACAGCAGTCGCTGGCGCTGGTGGTGGACGAGTACGGCGAGATCCAGGGCCTGGTCACGATCAGCGACCTGATGGGCGCCATCGTCGGCCGCCTGCAGGCGGTGGAGAACGCCGACGAGGACGCACTGGTGATCACCCGCGACGATGGCTCGCTGCTGGTGGGCGGCACCCTGCCAACCGAGGACCTGCGCGAGCTGATGGACGGCGCCGCGCTGCCGGACGCCGAGGATGGCGATTACCACACCCTGGCCGGCATGTGCATTGCCCACTTCGGCCGCATCCCGCACGTGGGCGAGCATTTCGACTGGGCGGGATGGCGCATCGAGGTGGTCGACCTGGACGGCGCGCGCGTGGACAAGCTGCTGCTCACCCGCGTATCGACGCCGGAAAATGAACTCGCCATCTGAGCGGAACCCGCCGCCCGCCGGGACCCCGGTGGGTGGCGGCATCATGCGCCGGCTGCAAGCCTTCACCGAAGGCGACCCGGACCAGTTGCTGAGCCTGGACACGCTGCTCACCGGCCTGCGCCGCAGCGCCTTCGGGATGTTCCTGTTCGTCTCCATCCTGCCCGGGTTCGTGCCCATCCCCGGGGTCGGTGGCGCAGTGGGCGGACCGCTGGTGATCCTGATCGGACTGCAGTTGCTGGTGGGCCTGGCGCGCCCATGGCTGCCGCGCTTCATCGGCCGGCGCGGACCGCGGCGGCGCACCCTGGTCCGGTTCGGCGACCGCATCGCGCCCTGGCTGGCGCGGCTGGAGCATCTGGTACGCCCGCGGCTTCCGCTGCTGGTCGGCAACCGCCTGGCCAACGCATTCACCGGGCTGCTGCTGGTCGTGCTGGGGATCCTGCTGGCCCTGCCCTTGCCGATGACCAACTACCTGTTCGCCGGGGTGCTGCTGTTCTATGCGCTGGCGCTGATCGAACGCGACGGCGCCCTGCTGCTGGTGCTGTGGGTGGCCACCCTTGGCGGCCTGCTGGCGATGGGGCTGCTGTCCGAGTCGCTTGCCGAGCTGCTGGCGCAGGCCTGGCAGCGGCTGTGGCCGGCGTGATCGGCGCTGGCATCGCGCGCCCGCGAGCGCCGGAAGCCCGCGCCAACAAACTGCGGCGCGGAGGCTAGCGAGGGGCGGCTGCGGCCGCCCGGTGGCGGTCAGCGCACGCCCTGGGCCAGCAGGTGGGCGAACTCGCCTGCACTGATCGGGTGGCTGAGCCAGTAGCCCTGGACCAGGTCGCAGCCGCGCTCGACCAGCAGGTTGTACTGCACCTCCTTCTCCACGCCTTCGGCCACCACCGTGATCCCCAGCGAGTGGGCCATGGCGATGATGGCCGTGGTCAGGGCAAGGTCGTCCGGGTCGCGCTGCAGGTCGGCCACGAAGCTGCGGTCGATCTTCACCCCGTCCACCGGCACCCGGCGCAAGTGGCTCAGGCCGGAGAACCCGGTGCCGAAATCGTCCAGCCAGACCTTGACCCCGGTGCTGTGCAGCCGGGCCAGCAAGGCGGAGGCCTGCAGCTCGTCGCTGATCACCGACGTCTCGGTCAGCTCCAGGTGCAGGCACGACGCCGGCAGGCCGGTTTCGCGCAGGCAGCGGGCCACCATGTCCGGCAGGTCGCCGCGCCGAAGCTGCCGTGGCGATACGTTGACCGAGACGAACGGGCGCTCGCCGTCGGCCCGGGGCAGCCAGCGCACCGCCTCGCTGCACGCGGTGAGCAGCACCTGCGGGCCGATCTGCTCGATCAGGCCGCTCTGCTCGGCCACGTCGATGAACACCGAGGGGGCGATCGTCCCCAGCATCGGATGCTGCCAGCGCAGCAGCGCTTCGGCGCCGACCACCCGGCCGTCGCTGGTGCGGCACAACGGCTGGTAGACCACGCTCAGCTCGCCACGCTCCCACGCGCCGCGCAGCTCCTGTTCCATGTGCACCCGACGCTCGACCGCATGGTCCATGGCCCGGCTGTAGAAACGGAAACCGCTCTTGCCCGCAACCTTGGCCTGGTACATGGCGATGTCGCCATTCTTCATCAGCGCGGTGGCGCTGGACGCGTCCTCGGGGAACAGGGTGATGCCGATGGAGGCGCCCAGGAACACCTGCCGGTCCTGGATGTCCAGCGGCCGCCGCAGCTCGGCCACCAGCGCCTCGGCCAGGCGGGTCGCGGCGGCACGCACGTCGCCCTCCTGGACCAGGATCACGAACTCGTCGCCGCCAAAGCGGGCCAGCAACGCATCCGGGCCGCCGTACTTTTCAACCGCGTCGCGGATCCGGCCGGAAAACTGCAGCAGGGCCTCGTCGCCGGCCTCGTGCCCGAGGGTGTCGTTGACCCGCTTGAAATCGTCGATGTCGGCAAACAGCAGGGCCAGCTGGTGGTCGGAGCCACGCAAGGCCATCAGCCGATGATCCAGGCTTTCGCGGAATGCGAGCCGGTTGGTCAGGCCGGTGAGCGCATCGGTATAGGCCATTCGGCGCACGTCGCGGTCATGCCGGGCCACGCTCTCGCTCATCCGGTCGAAGGCGCGGACCAGCTCGCCAAGTTCGTCCGTGCGGGTGCTGCCCTGCCCCTGCACGCTGTAGTCGCCGGCCTCGATCCGGCGGGCCGCCGCCGCAAGCTTGCGGATCGGGTGCACCAGGGTGCGCTGCACGTACATGGCCGCCAGCAGCGCAACCGCCAGCAGCATCAGCAGCATCAATGCCAGCCACTCCCGGTAGCGGCGCGCGAGCTCCTCCATGCTGGCGCCCAGGCGCTCGGTATTGCGCTGCTCGTAGTCATAGGCGACCGGGATCGACAGGCCCACGCGGACCCCGCCGATACGCTCGCTTCCCACCCGGATCGGTGCCGATACCTCCAGCACCTGCGGCGAACTCTGGCTCAGGGTCTGCTCGGCGGCCACCGCCCCGGCTGCCAACGGGTCGTCCATGCGCCAGCCGTAGCCATCGATCTCGGTGGTGCCGTCGTGGACCAGGCGCCCCTCCCGGTCGAACACCAGCAGGTAGTGGATCAGGTCGCCACGGCGGTTGTCGCGCAGGATCCGGCCAATCGCCTCCAGATCCTGGTAATAGAGCGGATTGGCCAGGATCACAGCCAGGTGCTCGGCCACTGCATGTCCGCGCGAATGCAGGTAATCCTCGACCATCTGGTGCACGGTGTCGTTGCCCAGGGCCTCGGTTTCCGCGTGCAACTGGCCCTGCCGGTGCAGCAGCAATGCGAGCAACGCCACGACCACGGCCAGCACCACGGCCATGGCCAGCAGGAAGCGGGCCTGCAGGCCGAGCCGGAGCTTCATTCGACCTCCGCGTTCACCCGCGCGATGCCCTCGCGCAGGTTCGCCAGCGAGCGCCGGGTGTCTTCGTCCGGCGGCAGGAAGCGCGAGGTGTCGAAGAACTTTTCCAGCGCCTGCGCGGCGGCGGGGTCTTCGGCTGCCTGCAGCAGGACCTGGCGCAGGCGCGCCTCCACTTCCGGGCGCATGCCCGGTCCGACCAGTTCCAGTGCCCCCGGGTAGGAATCGGTCTGGTGCACCACCCGCAGGCTGGGCTTGAACGCCGGCGGCACCCGCGCCGGATCATTCCAGTCCAGGTCGCTGATCGCGCCGGCATCGACCATGCGCTTGTGCACCCACACCGCGACATTGAGCTGCGAACGCGCGAACAGGTAGCCCACCCGGTCGGCGCCGGGGCGGTCGCCAGGCCCGGCCAGGATTCCGGGCACCAGGCCGTTGTCCAGCAGGGTGATCATCGGTACCTGGTAGCCACTGGTGGAGCCGGGGTCCTGCAAGGCCAGGGTGTGGCCGCGCAAACCGGACAGGTTGCGGATCGGGCTGTCGCGGTGGACGAAGAACATCGTGCGGTAGCGGCTGGTGCCGTTGCGCTCGGTCAGCAGCAGCAGCCGCGCGTCGGCACGCTGCTGCAACTGCACCGCGGTGCCCGCCGCCTCGGTCACCCAGTCCACCCGGCCGCGGCGCAGGTAGCTGGCCATCTGCCGGGCATCGCGGGCCATCAGCACCCGGCCCTCGGTGATGCCGACCTCGCGCATGCGCGGGACAACATAATCGAGCAACGCCTTGAGCGGGTCGTAATCCGAGCGCGGATCGTCGCTGATGCGGCCCAGCACCAGTACATGCGCATCGTCGACGTCGGCGCCAGGAGCCGCCTGACCGGCCGCCTGTGCCGGTGCCGCCACAAGGGCGGCCAGCAGCGTCCAGAAAACGGCCTGGATACTCCTGTGCACGCCGGACCAAAGGCCTACCCGCTTCATATCCGCGCAGCCTAGCCCAAAGCCGTTCAGGGCGACACCTGCGACGGGCCGTGGCCGGCCTCGGTTGCCAGCCTGGCCATGCGCTGGGCATCGGCCAGCACGCCGCGCAGCAGGCGCACTTCATGCACGCTCAGGTCGGTACGCAGGAACAGGCGCCTGAGCTTGCGCATGGCCGATTCCGGCGCCCGCCCCTTGTGGAAGTCGATGTCCTCGAGGGTGTGCGCGAGCTGGGCGAAGAACCCCTCCACCTGTTCGTGCGTGGCCGGCTGCGCGTCCGGACCGCTCGATGCCGGCACCGCCACCGGCACGGACCGCAGCAGCGCACGCCGTACCTCATAGGCCAGGACCTGCACCGCGGCAGCCAGGTTGAGTGAACTGAACGCAGGGTCGGACGGGATGTGGACCGACGCATGGCACAGCTGCAGTTCCTCGTTGGTCAGCCCGGTACGCTCGCGCCCGAACACCAGCGCCACCGGGCCTTGCGTGGCCAGCTCCAGCAGGCGTCCGGCGGCCACGTCCGGCTCCAGCTGCTCCAGTTGCACGCGCCGGCTGCGTGCGGTGCAGCCCAGCACCAGGCGGCAGTCGGCCACCGCCTCGGCCAGGGTGGCGTACTGCGGCGCGTTGCCCAGCACGTCCTCGGCCCCGGCCGAGCGCCGGTAGGCGGCATCGTCCAGCGGTTTCTCCGGCGCCACCAGGACCAGTTGCGACAGGCCCATCGTCTTGAGTGCGCGCGCGGCTGCGCCGATGTTGCCCGGATGCTGGGTGCCGACCAGGACGATGCGGATGCGGCCAGCCGGGCCTTGCGGTGCGGAAGTAGACATGACGCAAATGGTAAACTGCGCGGCCGGCCTCGCGCCGGCTTGCTCTTTTCCTTCGCCCGCCTCACCCGGCCCTGCCCACGGGACACCTTTGCCATGCTCAAGCCCGCCGTCAACGTCATGGTCAAGGCCGCCCGCCTCGGCGGCAATGTCCTGCTGCGCAGCATCAACCGCCTGGACGCCCTGACCGTGGTCCAGAAGCAGCGCATGGACTACGCCAGCGAAGTCGACGCCGATGCCGAACTGGCAATCGTCAAGGAGCTGCGCCGCGCCTACCCCGATTACGGGGTGCTGGGCGAGGAAGGTGGCCACCAGCCGGGTCGCCAGGGCCGCTTCCAGTGGGTGATCGATCCGCTGGATGGCACCAGCAATTACCTGCGCGGGTTTCCCCATTACTGCGTGTCGATCGCCCTGGTGGAGAACGGCGAACCGACCGACGCGGTGATCTTCGACCCGCTGCGCAACGAGCTGTTCACTGCCAGCCGCGGTGCCGGCGCGCTGCTCAACGACAAGAAGATCCGGGTGGCCGACCGCAAGGACCTGGCTGGCGCACAGGTCGGTACCGGCTTCCCGCCGCGCGAGCGCGCCCGCGCCAGCGCCCAGCTCAAGTGCGTCGATTCGCTGCTGACCACTGCCGAGGACGTGCGCCGCACCGGCTCGGCCGCGCTGGACCTGGCCTACGTGGCCTGCGGCCGCCTGGATGCGTATTTCGAGGCTGGGCTGAAGGTCTGGGACATCGCCGCCGGGGTGCTGCTGGTGCGCGAGGCCGGGGGTCGGGTCTGCGATTACCGCGGCGCAGCGCTGGCCCGCCTGGACGAACGCGGCCCGGAGGCGCGGCAGGTGATCGCCGCCAACGTCAAGGTTGCCGACGAACTGCAGAAGCTGGTGGTCAACACCGGATACGCCAAGGCGTTCGACTGAACCACCTGCCCTGCGTGGCGTGACGCTGGACCCCGTCGGTTCAAGGCACATACGAGGCATACACGCACGGGGCCGGCTCCTCGAAGGCGAACCAGCCCGCTGCGCGAAACGGGGCTGCCGGAGTGGATCAGCGCCTGCCCAAGACGTGGCCACCATGCCCGGCGAAGGGTGCAGCCTTTGAGCGCATGAGCAAGTGCGCCTGTGATGTATGGCTTCGGAGGGGGCCGTCGTCCGACCGGGGGGATGGCGCACCCCTCGGGCGCACATCCATGTGCGCACTCGGGGCCGTGGCACATCCATGTGCCACTTGCCCCATCCCCCCGGCCGGACGACGTCCATCGGTGTATCGATGCCGCGGCATCGTTTGCGGCGGCAACGGCGTACGCAAACCGTGCATCCCATCACCGACGTGTGCTGCACCCGTGTAGGAGCCGGCCTTGCCGGCGACCGCGATGCAGGCTGCGGCATCGCGACACACCACACCGCGCCGCGGTCGCCGGCAAGACCGGCTCCTACAACGGGGATGAGGCACAGGCGCACCGAAGACGTGGATGTGCGGGTATGTCGGGGCAGCGGCCATGGATGGCCGCGGTAGCGAGTGCGCACATGGATGTGCGCCCGAGCGGTCGCACCACACCCGCACGCCCACGGCTCCCTCCGGAGCCGACAACACCCACCGCCTCGAGGTCGTGATCCCAAGCCGACAGACGCAGCTTGCCCCATCCCCACAGCCGGACGACATCCATCGGTGTATCGATGGCGCGGCAACGTTTGCGGCGGCAACGACCACGGTGGATGCGAACCGTGTATCCCCCCTCACCAACGTGGTGCCGCTGCACTCCTGTAGGAGCCGGCCTTGCCGGCGACCGCGGGGTAGTGCGGCGTGTGGCGCAGGTGACGTGACGCGGTGCCGTGCGGCGTCCAGCAATGACGCGGCCTGTGACGGGCCGCAGCATCGCTACACGCCATCCAGCACCGCGGTCGCCGGCAAGACCGGCTCCTACGACGGGGAGGTGGCATCGGCACGCCGAAGACGTGGGCGTGCGGGTGTGTCGGGGCAGCGGCCATGATGGCCGCGGTAGCGAGTGCGCACATGGATGTGCGCCCGAGCGGTCACGCCACACCCGCACGTCCACGGCTCCCTCCGAAGCCGATATCCCTCCGCCCTGGCTTCGACAGGCCACGGCTCCCTCCGAAGCCAACAACATCCACCGCCTCAATTTGTGCTCACCATCCAGATGGTGGACCCAGTGCGCCCCCTTGTCTCGCGGCAGCGCACATCCCGCCCTTGGGAGATGCAACGAAAAAAGCCGCCCGGAGGCGGCTTCTCGTTCGCGGCGTGGCGCGACGTTACGGCCGGCGGGCCAGTTCGGCTTCGTCCTTGGCCTTGGGCAGCAGGTCCTGCTTGGTGACCCTCAGGAAGCCCAGGGTCAGCAGCGGACAGGCGATGAAGATCGAGGACAGCGTACCGATCACCGCGCCGATCATCTGGCTCAGCGCCAGCCCTTCCAGCGAGCCGCCGCCGTACAGGTACAGCGCCAGCACCGACAGGAAGAACACCACCGAGGTGATGATGGTGCGCGACAGGGTCTGGTTGATGGAGCGGTCGAACACCTCGTCCGGGTCCGCCCGCAGGCTGCGGAAGTTCTCGCGCACACGGTCGAACACCACGATGGTGTCGTTGATCGAGAAGCCCATTACCGACAACAACCCGGCCAGCACGGTGAGGTCGAACTCGCGCCCACTCCAGGCGAAGTAGCCAGCCACCACCAGTACGTCGAACATGGTGGTCAGGGTGGCCGACACCGCGAACTTGAACTCGAAGCGGAAGCCGATGTAGATCAGGAAGCCGACCACCACGAAGATCGCCGCGTACAGGCCGTTCATCGCCAGTTCCTTGCCCACCTGCGGGCCGACGAACTCGGTGCGCAGCAGGGTGGCCTTGTTCTCCGGCGTGCTCACCGCCTCCATCACTTCCTGGGCGGTGCGGTTGTTGGCGTCGGTGGTGGTCTGGCCGTCGCGAGGCTGCAGCCGCACCAGCAGGTCGCTGCCGCTGCCGAAGTTCTGCACCTGGGCGCCCTCGTAGCCGGCGCGCGCGACCTGTTCGCGCACATGGTCGACGTTGGCCGGGTGCTCGAACCGGACTTCCACCACGGTGCCGCCGGTGAAATCCAGCGCGTAGTTGAAGCCATTGGCCACGATGCCTGTGATCGAGGCCACCAGCAGCAGCGCCGCCACCACCATGGCCACCCAGCGCACCCGCATGAAGCCGACGCGCGGCTCGTGGGGGATCAGGGTCAGGGGAAAGATATTCATGTTCTGGTTCCTTCCCTCAGATGGCCAGGGACTTGAGCTTCTTGCGGCGCGCATAGATCAGCACGGCAAGCGCACGCGACACGGTGATCGCGGTGAACATCGAGGCGACGATGCCGACCACCATGGTCACCGCAAAGCCCTTGAGCGGGCCGGTGCCGAACGCATACAGGGCCACGCCGGCCAGGATGGCGGTGAGGTTGGCGTCCAGGATGGTGCCCGACGCCTTCTCGTAGCCACCCACGATGGCGGCCTTGGCCGGCACCCCGGCGCGCAGTTCCTCGCGGATGCGCTCGTTGATCAGCACGTTGGCGTCCACCGACAGGCCGATGGACAGGGCCAGGCCGGCAAAGCCCGGCAGGGTCATGGTCGCTCCGAACAGCGACATCACCGCCACCACGATCAGCAGGTTGAACATCAGCGCCAGGCCGGTGAGTACGCCGAACATGCGGTAGTACACCCCGAAGAACACCAGGGTGAACAGGAATGCGAACAGCACCGCGGTCACGCCGCGCTCCACGTTCTCCTTGCCCAGGCTGGGGCCGACGATGCGCTCCTCGACAAAGTCCATCGGCGCGGCCAGCGAGCCGGCGCGCAGCAGCTTGGCCAGGTCGTCGGCCTCGGTCTTTTCCAGGCCGGTGGTCTGGAAGTTCTTGCCGAACACGCCGTTGATGTTGGCCACCGAGATGACCTCTTCCTTGACCCGGAAGCTGCGCACCTCCTCGCCGTTGACCATGGTCACCTGCGGGATGCGCTCGGTGTACACCACCGCCATCGGCTTGCCCACGCTCTGGCTGGTGAAGTCGAACATGCGGTCGCCGCCGACGTTGTTGAGGGTGACGCTGACCGCCGGCTGGCCGTTCTGGTCGATGGAGCTGGTCGCGTCCACCATCTGGTCGCCGGTGACGATCACCCGCTTGCTCAGCAGCACCGGGCTGCCGTCGCGGCGGCGGAACACCTTGGCCTCCGGCGGCACCCGGCCGGTGGACAGGGCGTCATAGGCGTTGCCGTCGATCACCGCGCGGTATTCCAGGGTGGCGGTGGCGCCGATCATGCGCTTGGCCTCGGCGGTGTCCTGCACGCCGGGCAACTGCACCACGATGCGGTCGTTGCCCTGGCGCTGGATGATCGGCTCGGCCACGCCCAGCGAGTCGATGCGGTTGCGCAGCGTGGTCATGTTCTGTTCGATCGCCGACCCGGCGATCTGGGCCAGTTCGGTCTCCGGGATGCGCACGGTCAGGCGCCCGCCCTGGGTGTCGATGCCCAGGGTGGGCATGGCCTTGACCAGCAGCTCGCGCGCGCGCGCAGGATCGGCATCGGAGGCCAGCGACACGTGGATGCTGTTGTCGGCGCGACGATCCACCGCGGTGTAGCGGATGCGGTTCTCGCGCAGGGTTACGCGCACGTCCTCGACGTAGGATTCCACGCGCTTTTCCAGCGCGGCGTTCTGGTCGACCTGCAGCACGAAGTGGACGCCGCCCTGCAGGTCCAGGCCCAGGACCATCGGCTTGGCACCCAGCATGTCCAGCCAGGCCGGCACGTTGGAGGCCAGGTTCAGGGCCACCGTATGGGTCTGGCCCAGGTCCTCACGCAGGACGTCGGCAGCCACGGTCTGCGCTTCGGGATCATGCACGCGCACCATCAGGCTGTCGCCCTCGATGGCCACGGACTTGGGCGTCAGCCCGGCCTTTTCCAGGTCGGCCTGCACCCGGGCGCGCAGTGCCTCGTCAAGGCTGGCGCCGCGGTTGGCCGTGATCTGCACGGCATTGTCGCTCTGGTACACGTTGGGCAGCGCGTACAGCGCGCTGATGGCAAGCACCAGGAGGATGACGAAATATTTCCAGCGCGGAAACTCGAGCATTGCGGAACCCCGCGCGGCCCTGCCAGGCAGGACCACGCTCATAGGTGGGACAGGAGGATCAGGCGGCCTTCAAGGTGCCCTTGGGCAGCACGTTGGAGATGGCTGCCCGCTGCACGCGCAGGCGGACGTTGTCGGCCACCTCGACGGTCACGAAGTTGTCGCCGATGTCGGTGACCACGCCGGCCACGCCGCCATTGGTCAGCACCTCGTCGCCGCGCGAGAGCTTGCCGAGCATGGCCTGGTGCTCCTTCTGCCGCTTCATCTGCGGGCGGATCATCAGGAAATACATGATCGCGATCAGGATGACCGGGAACAGCAGCATGCCGAAGCCTCCGCCCTGCGGCGAGGCGGCAGCGAGGACGGCGGTCGGGGCCAGCGAGGCAAACAGGCTCATGGGACTTCCAGTGTGGTGCGGAAAATAGCCGTGGATTATGCCATAGGGGCGGGATCGACCCATTGCAAGCCCGAGCCGGGATGTTTCCGCCCGGAATTGAGCGCGGAGGGCGGCACGGGGAGCCGGAGGGGCCCACAGCCAACGGCCCGGGGCCGGAACAGGCCAAGGCCAAGGCCAAGGCCGAAGCAAGGGCAGAAGCGTGCGCTGGCTCCGGCGGGGGCCGCCGCACCCCGGGTATCCGGGTCACCGCTCGGGCGTACATCCATGTACGCACTCGCGGCCGCGGCACATCCATGTGCCGCTTGCCCCGGATACCCGGGGTACGACGTCCTTCGCAAGCGTGAAGGCCATGGCTTCCCAACCCCACGCAGAAGCCACGCCCCGGACGCGCGCAGAAGACGTGATGTGCCGGGTGTGTCGGGGCAGCGGCCATGGATGGCCGCGGTAGCGAGTGCGCACATGGATGTGCGCCCGAGCGGCCACGGCACACCCGGTGCATCGCGGCTCCCGCCGGAGCCCACGCCCTCAATGCTTTCGCTTTCGCTTTCGCTTTCGCGTTGCCGTCGCCGCCGCGACCGTCAGCCGCCCTGCCCCGCCCCGCGCATCGCGTGGAACTCCCTGCGGAAGGCCTCGAAGCGCCCCTCCGCGATCGCCGCGCGCATGTCCGCCATCAGCTTCTGGTAGTACCAGAGGTTGTGCAGGGTGCCGAGCATCGGCCCCAGCATTTCGTTGCAGCGGTCCAGGTGGCGCAGGTAGCTGCGGGTATAGCCGCCACTGCAGGCCACGCAGCCGCAGCCGGGTTCGATCGGGTCCATGTCCCGCTCGTAGCGCGCGTTGCGGATGCGGACCGTGCCGAACGAGGTGAAATAGTGGCCATTGCGTGCATTGCGGGTGGGCATGACGCAATCGAACATGTCCACGCCGCGGGCCACGGCCTCGACCAGGTCTTCCGGCCGACCCACTCCCATCAGGTAGCGCGGGTGGTCCACCGGCAGGCGCGGGTGCAGGTGCTCGAGCATGGCGTTGCGCTCGTGCTCCGGCTCGCCCACGGCCAGGCCGCCGATGGCGTAGCCATCGAAGCCGATCGCCTGCAGGCCCTCGAGCGAACGAGCGCGTAATTCGGGATGCACGCCACCCTGGACGATGCCGAACAGGGCCGCATCGTTGCCGAGCCCGTCGTGCGCATCGCGCGAGCGCCGCGCCCAGCGCAGGCTCAGTTCCATCGAGCGCCGGGCCACGTCCTCGCTGGCCGGGTATGGCGTGCACTCGTCGAAGATCATCACCACGTCCGAATCCAGCACGTGCTGGATCCGCATGCTTTCCTCCGGCCCCAGGAACACCCGCGAGCCGTCGGTCGGGGCGGCGAACGTCACGCCCTGCTCGGTGATCTTGCGCCGGTGCGCCAGCGAGAACACCTGGAAGCCGCCGGAATCGGTCAGGATCGGCCCATCCCAGCGCGCGAAGCCGTGCAGGCCGCCGTGGTCGCCGATGACGTCCAGGCCCGGGCGCAGGAACAGGTGGAAGGTGTTGCCCAGGATGATCTGCGCGCCCAGCGCGCGCACCTGGTCCGGCATGATTCCCTTGACCGAGCCATAGGTGCCGACCGGCATGAAGGCAGGGGTCTCCACGGTGCCGCGCGGAAAGGCCAGGCGGCCACGCCGCGCGGCGCCATCGCTGGCCAGGAGTTGGAACTGGAGTCGGGACATCGAGCCGGGAGGTGTGCGGGGCGCGCATTGTCGCCGATTGGCACTGCGCATGCCGCCACTTCAACGGCCCGGGCGCTCCTGGTCGCGCAACGTCGTGTGCCCGCACGATGCCCGGGCCAGGCCCACCGGGGCGGCGGGCGGCCCACCGGGGCGGCGGGCGCCCCACTGGAGCCGCCCGGTGCCGAGCGCGGCTCGGGTCCAGGGGGAAGTGGCAGCCCCGACACGATTCGAACGTGCGACCTTCCCCTTAGGAGGGGGACGCTCTATCCAGCTGAGCTACGGGGCCACGGCCGCGGATTGTCGCATGGCGCCCCGGCACGGCCAATGTTGCGGCCGGGAGGCCCTCACGGGTGCCGGGCTAGAATGGTTGCAAACGCAAGGACGTCGCCCCGCCCGCTTCGGCGGCATGCCTTGGGGCCGTGCGTCCACACCCCGAACCGAGGAGACCCCATGTCCACGTCCCTGCTCCAGGCCCTGGGCCTGCGCGCCGTCAATTCCGGCACCTACCTCGGTGACGGCCGCTGGTCCGATGCCACCGGCGCCGGCGTGTTGCGCCCGGCCAACCCCACCACCGGCGAGGTGATCGCCGAGGTCCAGGCCACCACGGAGGCCGACTACGAGGCGGTGATCGCCTGCGCCCAGGAGGCCTTCAAGGTGTGGCGCACCACCCCGGCACCGCGCCGTGGCGAGGCGATCCGCCTGTGCGGCGAGGCGCTGCGCCGGCACAAGGATGCACTGGGTTCGCTGGTCGCGCTGGAGATGGGCAAGTCCAAGGCCGAGGGCGACGGCGAAGTGCAGGAGATGATCGACATCGCCGATTTCGCCGTGGGCCAGAGCCGCATGCTGTATGGCTACACCATGCATTCGGAGCGTCCCGGCCACCGCATGTACGAGCAGTACCATCCGCTGGGCCTGGTCGGGATCATCTCCGCGTTCAACTTCCCGGTGGCGGTGTGGAGCTGGAATGCGTTCCTGGCCGCGATCTGCGGCGACATCTGCATCTGGAAGCCATCCAACAAGACCCCGCTGACCGCGATCGCCTCGATGAGGATCTGCAACGAGGCACTGAAGGAGGCCGGCTTCCCGGACATCTTCTTCCTCATCAACGATGCCGGCACGGCGCTGTCGGAGACGCTGGTGGAGGACACCCGCGTGCCGCTGATCAGCTTCACCGGGTCCACCCAGGTCGGCCGCATCGTCAACCAGAAGGTCGCCGCGCGCCTGGGCCGCTGCCTGCTGGAGCTGGGCGGCAACAACGCGATCATCCTGGACCAGACCGCCGACCTGGAGCTGGCCATCCCCGGCATCGTGTTCGGCGCGGTGGGCACCGCCGGCCAGCGCTGCACCACCACCCGCCGCCTGATCGTGCACGAATCGATCCACGACACCGTGCTCGACACCCTGGTCAAGGCCTACCGGCAGGTCGAGGGCAAGATCGGCGATCCGCTGGACACCGCCAACCTGATGGGTCCGCTCAACAGCGCGCAGGCGGTGGAGGCGTACCTGGCCACCATCGAGCAGGCCACGGCCGCCGGCGGCACCGTCGTGACCGGTGGGCGCAAGCTGGACCGGCCCGGCCATTTCGTCCTGCCCACGATCATCACCGGGCTGCAGAACAGCGATGCCATCGTCCAGCACGAGACCTTCGCCCCGATCCTGTACGTGATGAAGTATTCCAGCCTGGACCAGGCCATCGCCATGCAGAACGGCGTGCCGCAGGGCCTGTCGTCGTCGATCTTCACCACCAGCCTGAAGGCCGCCGAGGCGTTCCTGTCGGCGGCCGGCAGCGACTGCGGCATCGCCAACGTCAATATCGGCACCTCCGGCGCGGAGATCGGCGGCGCCTTCGGCGGCGAGAAGGACACCGGCGGCGGCCGCGAGTCCGGCTCGGATGCGTGGAAGGTGTACATGCGCCGGCAGACCAACACCATCAACTACTCCGACTCGCTGCCGCTGGCCCAGGGCATCCGCTTCGACCTGTAGCCGACGACCGTGCCTGCCCGGCACCGGGCAGGCCGCGGACGCACGCGACGCCGGCCCGGCATACGCACCCGCACGCGGCCGCCGCCGGGTTCTGGAATAATCACGCCCCGCACGGTGCGCACTGTCTCCGCAGCCGCCCGGCCTGCCCGGGTGGCACGGCCATCGCGCGCCTCCCCCTGTCCCGGAACCCTGCGATGAACCCGATCCGCCAGACCAGCAGCCTCGCCATCACCAGCCTCGTCGCAGGCATCCTGGGCTGGAGCCTGGTTCCATTCCTGGGCACGGTGGTGGCCATCGTCACCGGCCACATGGCCCGCAAGGAGATCCGCAACAGCGCCGGGCACCTGGATGGCGACGGCCTGGCAATCGGCGGCCTGGTGCTGGGCTGGCTGGCGGTGGCGACCTGGCTGGTGGGCGTGCTGGTGCTGTTCCTGTTCCTGGGCGGCGTGGCCTGGCTGGTTTCACTGGGCTGAGCGACGTCACCGAATGTATCCGCTTACCCGCCCCTTACTCTTCGGCCTTGAGGCCGAACGCGCCCACCGCATCGGCCTCAAGGCGCTGGACCTGGCCTTCGCCACCGGCACCACCGGCCTGCTGGCGCGTCCGCGCCCGCCGCTGCCCACCCGCCTGCTTGGCCTGACCTTCCCCAATCCGGTCGGCCTGGCGGCAGGCCTGGACAAGAATGGCGCCCACATCGACGCGCTGCTGGCGCTTGGCTTCGGGTTTGTCGAAGTGGGCACCGTCACTCCGCGCCCGCAGCCTGGCAACCCGCAGCCGCGCATGTTCCGCCTGCCGCAGCACCATGCGCTGATCAACCGCCTGGGTTTCAACAACGAGGGCGTGGACGCGCTGGTGCGCAACGTGGAACGCGCGCGGCGCAAGGGCGGCCTGCTGGGCATCAACATCGGCAAGAACAAGGACACGCCCAACGAGGACGCCGCGTCCGACTACCTGCATTGCCTGGAGCGGGTCTATCCGGTGGCCGACTACGTCACCGTCAACATTTCCTCGCCCAACACCGCCGGGCTGCGCGAACTGCAGGAGGAACAGGCGCTGCGCCGGCTGGTCGGCACCCTGCGCGAGGCCCAGGAACGGCTGGGCGCGCAGCACGGCAAGCGCGTCCCGGTGCTGGTCAAGGTGGCGCCGGACCTGGATGACAACGACATCGATGCGGCCGCGCGGGTGCTTGCGGACCTGGAGGTGGACGGAGTGATCGCCACCAACACCACCGTGGCCCGGACCACGGTGGAAGACCACCGCCATGCCGGCGAAGCCGGCGGACTGTCGGGCGCACCGCTGATGGGCCAGGCCACCCTGGTGCTGCGCCGGCTGCGCGCCCGCCTGCCCGAATCGATCCCGCTGATCGGCGTCGGCGGCATCCTCTCCGGGGCCGAGGCGGTGGCCAAGATGGCCGCCGGGGCCACCCTGGTGCAGTGCTACACCGGGCTCATCTACCGCGGCCCGGAACTGGTGGGCGAATGCGTCGATGCCATGCGCCGGCGCAAGGAATCTCCCAGCCGGGGCACGGCCGACCACACGTGAGCGCGCTTTTCCACCTGCAGCGCGATGCGGACCTGTCCGCGCGCAACACCTTCCGGGTCGCCGCACGCGCGCCGTGGTTGCTGCGGGTCAACCAGGCCACCGCCCTGCCCGAAGCATTGGCGCTGGAGCAGGTACGCGGGCAGCCATTGCTGGTCCTTGGAGGCGGCAGCAACCTGCTGTTTGCAGGCGACGCCCCCGGGGTGGTGATGGAACTGGGTGCGGCACGGATCGGCATTGCCGAAGACCGCGGCGCCAGCGTGCGGGTGCGCGCCGAGGCCGGTGCGGCCTGGCATGAGCTGGTGATGTGGTCGCTGGGCCAGGGCCTGTGCGGGCTCGAGAACCTGGCCCTGATCCCCGGCAGCGTGGGTGCCGCGCCGATCCAGAACATCGGTGCCTACGGCGTGGAAGCAGGCATGCATATCGTGGCGGTGGATGCGTGGGACCGGCAGCAGGCCCGATGGCTGCGCCTGGACCGGGACGCCTGCGCCTTCGGCTACCGCGACAGCGTGTTCAAGCAGCACCCCGGCCGCTGGATCATCACCGCGCTGGAGCTGGAGCTGGCCCGCGAGGAGCGTGCCGCGCCGGCGCTGCAGCTGGGCTACGCCGGCGTGGAGGCGGAGCTTGCGGCGATGGGCGTGACCTCGCCGCGCGCGCGCGATGTGGCCGCCGCCATCATCCGCGTGCGCCAGCGCAAGCTGCCCGACCCGCTGGTCACCGGCAACGCCGGCAGCTTCTTCAAGAACCCGCTGGTGCCGGCGCCCCAGGCCGCAGCACTGCAGGCCGCGCATCCGCAGTTGCCGGTGTTCCCCGGCACCACGGCCGATACCCGCAAGCTCCCGGCCGCGTGGCTGATCGAGGCGTGCGGGGTGAAGGGCATGCGCGAGGGCGATGCCGGCATCTCCGCCGCGCATGCACTGGTCCTGGTCAACCACGGGACCGCCAGCGGCGCGCAATTGCTGGCCCTGGCACGGCAGGTGGCGGCGACGGTGCAGGCGCGCTTCGACGTCGCCCTGGAACCGGAACCCGGCATCATCGGCGCGCAATGGTGATGGTCGCGCCCGCGCCATGAGCCGCTCCCTGCCCGCACCGCTGCGCGCGGCCGTGCTGATGCTGGGCAGCACCGCACTGTTCGCGCTGATGGTGGTGGCCATCCGCCTGGCATCGGCCGACCTGCACACCTTCCAGATCGCCTTCTTCCGCAACTTCTTCGGCCTGCTGGCGGCGCTGCCGCTGCTGCTGCACCACGGCCCGGGGCTGCTGCGCACCACCCAGTTCCCGCGCTACCTGTTCCGCTGCCTGGTCGGGGTGTGCTCGATGCTCGCCGGCTTCTGGGCGATCGGCAACCTGCCGCTGGCGCAGGCGGTGTCGCTGTCCTATGCCACGCCCCTGTTCGTGACCATCGCCGCGGCGGCCATGCTCGGCGAACAGGTCCGCGCACGGCGCTGGGCTGCGGTGGTGCTGGGCTTCGCCGGGGTGCTGCTGATCGTGCGTCCGGGCTCGACCGGTTTCAGCACCGGCACCCTGATCGCGCTGATGGCCGCGTTGCTGTCGAGCATCGTGGCCATCCAGATCAAGCAGCTCTCGGCCACCGAACCGGCCGACCGCATCGTCATCTACACCACCCTGCTGTGGGTACCGATGTCGCTGGTGCCGGCGCTGGGCGTGTGGATGTGGCCCACCGGCATCACCTGGCTGTGGGTGATCGGCGCCGGCATGCTGGGCACGGGTGGACACATGCTGTGGACCCGCGCGCTCAAGCTGGGCGAGGTATCGGCACTGACCCCGATCAGCTTCATGCAGTTGCCGATCGTGGTGGTGCTGGGCTGGCTGCTGTTTGGCGAACTGGTGGACCGCTGGACCGTGGCCGGCGCGCTGGTGATCCTGGGCGCCAACGCCTATATCGCCCACCGCGAGGCCATGGCGGTGCGGCGCGCCTCGTCCGAAGGCGCCAGCGCGGCGGCCAAGCCGGGCGAATAGCCGGCCCGCGCACGCCGGCCATGCAAGGGGTGGGACGATCCGTCCACCTGCGCCACACGCACTGCGGGAGTACGCTGGCGGACGCCATCACACCCTGGTGTGCCCACCATGATCGATCCAACCATCGTGGAGCTGTCGCGCCTGCAGTTCGCGCTGACGGCGATGTACCACTTCCTGTTCGTGCCGCTGACCCTGGGCCTGTCGCTGCTGCTGGCGATCATGGAAAGCGTGTACGTGATGACCGGCCGCGACGTGTGGCGCAGGATGACCCTGTTCTGGGGCACGCTGTTCGGCATCAACTTCGCCATGGGCGTGGCCACCGGCATCGTGATGGAATTCCAGTTCGGCATGAACTGGGCCTACTACAGCCACTACGTGGGCGACATTTTCGGCGCGCCGCTGGCGATCGAAGGGCTGATGGCCTTCTTCCTGGAAGCGACCTTCATCGGCCTGTTCTTCTTCGGCTGGAACCGGCTGACCAGGGTCCAGCACCTGGTGGTCACCTGGCTGGTGGCCCTGGGCGCGAACTTCTCGGCACTGTGGATCCTGATTGCCAATGGCTGGATGCAGAACCCGGTCGGCGCGGTGTTCAACCCGGACACCATGCGCATGGAGATCACCGACATCGGCGCGGTGCTGTTCAACCCGGTGGCGCAGGCCAAGTTCGTGCACACGGTCAGTGCCGGCTACGTCACCGGGGCGATGTTCGTGGCCTCGATCAGCGCCTGGTACCTGCTGCGCGGGCGCCACCTGGAGCTGGCCCGGCGCTCGCTGGCGGTGGCTGCCAGCTTCGGCCTGGCCTCGGCCCTGAGCGTGGTGGTGCTGGGCGACGAGAGCGGTTACAGCACCACCCAGCACCAGCAGATGAAACTGGCCGCGATCGAGGCGATGTGGCACACCGAGCCGGCACCGGCCGACTTCACCGCGTTCGGGCTGCCCGACCAGCACAACCAGGAGAACCGCTTCGAGGTGAAGATCCCCTGGCTGATGGGCCTGATCGCCACCCGCTCGCTGAGCGGCGAAATCCCCGGGATCCTGGACCTGGTGGAGCAGGCCGAACGGCGCATCCGCAGCGGCCAGGTCGCCTACGCCGCGCTGCAGCGGATCAGGGCCGACCCGCAGGATGCACAGGCGCGTGCACTGTTCGAACGGCACTGGGCCGACCTGGGCCACGGCCTGCTGCTCAAGCGCTACCGGCTGGACATCGGCAATGCCACCGAGGAGGAGATCGCACGCGCGGCGCTGGACACGGTGCCACGGGTGGCGCCGCTGTTCTGGACGTTCCGGGTGATGGCGGCACTGGGCTTCTACTTCATCGCGTTCTTCGCCTTCGCGTTCTGGCTGGCCAGCACCTCCGGCTTCGAGGACCGGCGCTGGTTCCTGAAACTGGCGGTATGGAGCCTGCCGCTGCCATGGATCGCCATCGAGTGCGGCTGGTTCGTGGCCGAGTACGGGCGCCAGCCGTGGGCGGTGGAAGGCGTGCTGCCCACCTTCTACGCAGCCTCGCACCTGGCGCTGCGCGACATCCTCATCACCCTCACCGGCTTCGTGGCGCTCTACACGGTGCTGGCGGTAATCGACGTGCGCCTGATCCTGGCGGCCGTGCGCAAGGGGCCGAAGGATTTCAAGCCATTCCAGCCGCGGCGCGAACGGCCGCAGGCACCGATCGTGCCGGCCGAGTCCGGTGGCGACGCAGGCTGACCCGGAGAACGACATGGCCGACTTCATTCCCCTGGACTACGCCACCTTGCGCCTGATCTGGTGGGCGCTGCTGGGCCTGCTGCTGCTCGGGTTCGCGGTGATGGGCGGGTTCGATCTGGGCATCGGTGCACTGCTGCCGTTCGTGGCGCGCACCGACCAGGAACGGCGGCTGGTGGTCAACACCGTCGGCCCGACCTGGGAGGGCAACCAGGTCTGGCTGATCGTCGGCGCCGCCTCCGCCTTCGCCGCGTTCCCGCCGCTGTACGCGGTGAGCTTCTCCGGGCTTTACCTGGCCATGTTCGTGATCCTGTTCGCGCTGATCCTGCGTCCGGTGGGTTTCAAGTTCCGCGGCAAGGTGGCCGATCCGCGCTGGCGCCAGAGCTGGGACTGGATGCTGTTCGTCGGCGGGGCGGTGCCGGCGCTCCTGTTCGGGGTGGCGGTCGGCAACGTGCAACTTGGAGTGCCGTTCCACTTCGAGCCGGCCACGCTGCGGCCGGTGTATACCGGCGGCTTCCTTGCCCTGCTCAGCCCCTTCGCGCTGGTGTGCGGGCTGGTCAGCCTGAGCCTGCTGGTCGCCCACGGCGCGGCCGCACTGGTGACCAAGACCGACGGCCCGGTAGCACGGCGCGCGGCGCGCTACGGCAGCCTGTCGGCGCTGGTGGCCGCGGTGCTGCTGGTGGCAGCCGGCGCATGGGTGGCCACGCGCCTGCCGGGCTACAGGATCGACTCGATCATCGACGGCAACGGCGCGTCCAATCCGCTGCGCAAGTCGGTGCACGCCGCGGCCGGGCTGTGGCTGCACAACTACCGCGCACTGCCGGTGTTGTGGCTGGCGCCGCTGGGTGCGGTGGCCGGGGCATTGCTGGGCGCGTACTTCCTGCGCGCACGCCGCGGCGCGGCGGCGGTCGCATGCACCACCCTGGCGGTGGCCGCGACGGTGCTGACCTTCGGCGCGGCCGTGTTTCCGTTCCTGTTGCCGTCCTCGACCGTGCCCGACGCGGGCCTGACCTTGTGGGATGCCTCATCGAGCCACCTCACCCTGTGGGTGATGTTGCTGGTGACCGCCACCCTGCTGCCGCTGGTGGTGCTGTATACCGCCTGGGTATACAGGGTGCTCGGCGGCAAGGTCAGCGCCGACTCGCTGGAAGACAACCCCAACGCTTACTGACATTGGAGGCCCTGGCCATGTGGTACTTCTCCTGGATCCTCGGCGTGGGCCTGGCGGCCAGCTTCGCCATCCTCAACGGCATGTGGTTCGAGATGCGCGAGGACGCCCAGGCGCGCGGCGGCACCGGCCCGGACGGGGCCGACTGACGCCACCGGCAAAAGCCGCGCGATATTGTTGCCCACGTCGGCGGCGATCCAGTATCATGTGCGGCCTTGTCGGGGTGTAGCTCAGGCTGGTAGAGCGCTACGTTCGGGACGTAGAGGTCGCAGGTTCGAATCCTGTCTCCCCGACCAACAGATCGATGCGGTACGCAGACCGGCCCCGTGCCGGTTTTTGCTTTCCCGGGACGGCGCGCCGCGCCGTTGCGGATGCAAGTCCACCCCTGGCAGGACGATGAACGCGCACCCCCACCCTGCGCTCCCCGGGGGCCGGCTCGCCGGCCGCACGCTGGTATTGGCCGGCATCCTGCTGGCCGCCTTCAACCTGCGTACCGCGGTCACCTCGGTGACCCCGCTGCTGGACGTGCTGGGCCGGCAATTCGGCTTCGGCACGATGGTCGCCGGCGTCGTGGGGATGATCCCCACCGCCGCATTCGCCGTGGCAGGCATCGGCACTCCGCGCCTGGCCCACCGCCTGGGCCTGGAACGCACCGCGGTGCTGTCGATGGCCCTGGCCGCCGCCGGCCTGCTGTGGCGTTCGCTGGCCGGCGGTACCGGCGGCCTGCTGGCTGGTTCGGCCGCGGCCCTGGCCGGCATGGGCATCGGCAACGTGATCCTGCCGCCGCTGGTCAAGCGCTATTTCGCCGACTGGCTCGGGCCGGTCAGCACGATGTACATCACCATGCTGCAGGTCGGCACCATCCTGCCGGCGCTGCTGGCGGTGCCGCTGGCACAGGTGGCGGGCTGGCGGGTGTCGATGGGGGCGTGGAGCCTGCTGGCCATCGCCTCGATCCTGCCGTGGGTGGCGGTGCTGCGGATCGAGCGCCGTGCCGACAGTGCGCTGGCACGCCTGCGCAACCGCGCGGTCGTGGCCGGCGACGAGGCCCCGGAGCTGGCGGCAGCGCCGGCCGCCGGACGCACCTGGGCCACCGCGCTGGGCTGGGGCTCGGCGCTGATGTTCGGGATGACCTCGCTGATCACCTACGCCATGTTCACCTGGTTGCCGAAGCTGCTGGTGGAGGCAGGTGCAAGCCCCGCCTTCGGCGGCGCGATGGTGGCGCTGTTCTCGACCCTGGGCCTGTTCAGTGCGCTGGTGATGCCGTCGGTGGCGGTGCGGATGCGCAATCCCTATCCCATTGTGCTGGCGTGCGCGGCCTGCCATCTGTCGGCGTTTGCCGGCCTGCTGTGGGCACCGATGGCCGCGCCGCTGCTGTGGGTGTCACTGTTGGGGCTCGGGCCGAGTACCTTCCCGATCTCGCTGATCCTGATCAACCTGCGTACCCGCACCCAGGCAGGTTCGGCATCGCTGTCGGGCTTCATGCAGGGCATGGGCTACGGCCTGAGCTGCGCCGGACCGCTGCTGTTCGGCGCGCTGCACGCATCCAGCCAGGGCTGGGCCCTGCCGTTCGCGTTCCTGGCGCTGTGCGTGGGGGTGTTGCTGACGGGGGCGTGGTTCGCCTGCCGGCCCGGCTATCTCGAGGATCGCTGGTAGGCATGTGGCGCCGCGCGCTGCCGGCTCAGAACGCGACCACCGACTCCAGCATCAGGTAGCGGTAGCTGTAGGTCGCCGAACGGGTGCTGGTCGCCACCGGCGTGTCGGAGTAGCCCGCGCTCACGCGCAGCCAGCTCTGCCGCCAGCGCGGCGATTCATAGCCCAGCTCGAACACCCGGGCGCGCTTCCAGCCCTCGTCGGCGGTGCGCTGGCGTCCGCTGCCTGCGATCACGCGCCAGGCGTGTCCGCCCACGACCCGGCGCACGCCCACTGCCGCAACCGTTTCCGCGTACCAGGGCGGCGAAAAGTACCCGCCGGTGTACGGCTCGCTGTTGCGGTAGTAGCGGTTGCGCAACTGGATGCTGATGCCCTGCTCCGGTGCCACGGCGTACACCAGGTTCGCACGCAGGTGGTCACGCCGATTGCTGTCGCCGAAGGTCTGCACGCCTGCCAGCACGGTCCCGCTGAAGCGGTCGCTGAAGGGATGGTCGATGGCCGCGCCGAGGAAGTTGTACATCTGCCTGCGCTCGATCCCGGCCCGGGTTTCCAGCAGTTCGCGCTCGAAGAAGACCTCGCGCCGGCGCGGCCCTTCGGTGTGGATGCTGGCACTGCCCAGCACGGTATGGCCGTTGCTGCCCAGCCGTGCCTGCCAGCGCCAGGCGTCGTCATCCACCGGGCCCTGGCCTGCCACACCGGCCGCGCCGAGATAGACCCGTTGTTCGTCATGGGCCCAGCCATCGCCGGAAAACCGCGCGTGCTGCACCTCGGCGCCGAGCCAGTGCTCGCGATCGACCCGCTTCCAGTCCCAGCCCAGCGAGAGCTTGCGCACGTCATTGCCTTCGGCGTCCGAGGACAGCTGCAGGCGTGGTTGCAGCGCGCCCGTCGCGTCCTCGGCCCGTACCCCGATCGTGGCTGCGGATGCGAGAACCAGCACCACCAGCGGCGCCGCAAGCCGCGGCCCCGTCACTTGGTCCCCCAGGTCTTGCGCAGACGCAGGAGTTCGGCCGCATAGCCCATCACGCACACCGGTTGCAGGAGCATGGTGTAACCCACCGTGTAGAAGAGGAAACCAAGCACGTTGCGCCGCACCTTCAAGTCATGGTTCTTGAACATGCGTGCCTGCACCCGGAAGATGATCGCATTCCAGATCGCGGCCAGCGGCAACACCAGCAGGGTCATCACCCCGGCGATCCAGTAGTAGCCGAACAAGGCCAGCACGATGCCCGGCAGGAAGGCCAGGGTGTAGACCAGGTCCAGCGGCAGGAACAGCAGGTTCCACCAGATGAACAGGGTCGACATGCGCCGCTTGAACAACAGGCTGCCATGCCGCGCGAACGCTTCCATCAGCCCGCGCGACCAGCGCTGGCGCTGGCGCGCGAACTGGCCCACGGTGGTCGGCACCTGGGTGAACAGGCAGGCCTCCTCGCAGTAGCCCAGCCGCGCACCGGTCTTGAGCAGCGCCCACGACACCACGATGTCTTCGCCCACGCACTCGGGCCACCCGCCCACCTGCTCCAGTGCCTGGCGGGTATAGAGCGAGAACGCGCCCTGCGCCACCAGCGTGCCGTGGTACATGCTCTGCATGCGCTTGACCGCGGCGATGCCGTGGAAATAGTCCCATTCCTGGCCACGGGTGAGCAGGTTCAGGCGCGAATTGCGCACCAGCACGCAGCCGGCCACTGCCACCGTGCCCGGCGGATCGGACAGGAACCGCTCGACCAGCAACCGCAGGGCGTTGGTGCGCAGGTAGGAATCGCCGTCCACGGTGACCACCAGCGCTTCGGTGGTGGCCGCCAGGCCGGCATTGAGCGCGCGCGACTTGCCGCCATTGCGCGGCATCGCCAGCACCGCCATGTCCATGCCCGGCCGGGACAGCCGCGCGGCGGCCTGCCGGGCGAGCTCGCAGCTGCCGTCGGTGGAACCATCGTCCACCACCAGCACCCGCACCTGGCCGGGGTAGTCCTGCAGCGCCAGGCTCTGCAGCGTGTCGGTGATGTTCTCGCGCTCGTTGTAGCTGGCCACCAGCACGCACACGTCCGGGTAGTGTTCGATCCGGGCGCGCCGCGGGCGGCGGTCGGCAAGGATCGAGCCGATCAGGAACGCATTCATGAAGCCCGGCACGTAGGCGATGAAAGTGATGATGAACACCGCCAGGCCGACGCCGACCACCTCGGACAAGCCGCGCAACCAGGGCAGCGACAACAGGATGCTCAGCGCCAGCCAGGCCAGGGACGCGGCCAGCACCATGCAGAACTTGGCGATGACCGGGACATAGAAGCGGCGGCGACTGCCGTGGGCAGGCGGGAACGCAGATGTGGGCGCATCCCCCGCCGGGCACGGTTCCGGGCCGCATTTCCGAGTGTGCATGAAATGTGATGCGGTTCACTATTTCACGTAAATTTTACAGGCCCGCGAGAACCGCTGCATGAACGCCATGGCGCCCATTCATTTTCGCAGGCCGCCCCGTGGCGGGCGGGTCACAGCAGGTCGGGGTGCCGCACCTGGCCCTGGCCGCGGACCACGAAGCGTTCCACGGTCAATGCTTCCAGGCCCATGGGGCCATAGGAGTGCAGGCGGGTGGTGGAAATGCCGATCTCCGCGCCCAGGCCCAGTTCCCCGCCATCGGAGAACCGCGAGGAGGCGTTGACCATCACCACCGCCGAGCGCAGCGCCTGGACGAAGCGGGCCGCGTGGGCGGGATCGCTGGTGACGATCACCTCGGTGTGGTCCGAGGCGTAGCGCTGGACGTGGGCGATGGCCTGCTCGAGGTCGTCGACCACGCGCACCGCCAGCACAAGGTCCAGGTACTCGGCGGCGTAGTCGTCGTCGCTGGCCGCGGCCATGTCCGGCACCAGGGCGCGGCTGCGGTCGTCGCCGCGCAACTCCACGCCGCGCGCGCGCAGGGCTTCGGCGGCACGCGGAAGGAACGCGGCGGCCACGTCGGCATGCACCAGCAAGGTCTCCAGCGCATTGCACGCGGCCGGGCGCGAGACCTTGCCGTCGATCAGCAGGTCCAGTGCCAGGCCGAGGTCGGATGGGGCATCCACGTACTGGTGGCACACGCCCTTGTAGTGCTTGATCACCGGCACCCGCGCATGCTCGGCGACGAAGCGGATCAGGCCCTCGCCGCCACGCGGAATGACCAGGTCGACGATATCGTTGAGCTGGATCAGCTCCAGGATGGTGTCCCGGCGCAGGTCCTCGACCAGGGTCACCACGTCCTGCGGCAGGCCGGCGGCGGCCAGGGCGCGCTTGAGCGAGGCGGCGATCGCGGTGTTGGAATGGATCGCCTCCGAGCCGCCGCGCAGGATCACCGCGTTGCCGGCCTTGATGCACAGCGCCGCCGCATCGGCGGTGACGTTGGGACGGGCCTCGTAGATCATCGCGATCACGCCCAGCGGCACCCGCACGCGCTCGACCTGGATGCCATTGGGGCGGTCGTAGGTGCGGGTGACCTGGCCAACCGGATCGGGCAGGTCGGCCACTTCGCGCAGCGCATCGGCCACGCCACCCAGGCGCTTGCCATCCAGGCGCAGGCGATCCTGCATGGCGCTGCCCACGCCCTTGGCTGCCGCGGCTTCGATGTCGCGCGCATTGGCGGCCAGGATCACCTCGGCATCATCTTCCAGGGCCTGGGCCATGGCCCGCAGCAATGCGTCCTTGGCCGAGGTGGACAGCTGGGCGATGGCACGCGCTGCCTCGCGCGCCTGCAGGGCCTGGGTCTTGATGTCGCTGGTGGCCATGGATGTATTCCTCGTGCTGCCGGCTCGCGCCGGGATGTGTGGTTTCCGCTGCAGGGGCCGGCAAGGCCGGCCACCGCGATGGCGGGTATGTCCATGTGAAACCGGGTGCCGGCAAGTCATCCACCTCCACGGTCGCCGGCAAGGCCGGCTCCTACAGGGAAGAGCGGGCGGGCTGCAGCAGCACCATGTCGTCGCGGTGGATCACGTTGCCGCCGTAGTTGTAGCCCAGGATCGACTCGATGTCGCGCGAGTGGCGGCGCGCGATGCGGCGCACGTCCAGCGCCGAGTACTGGCTGACGCCACGCGCGACCCGGCGCTCACCTTCGCCATCGCGCACGATCACCTCGACCATGTCGCCGCGGCGGAAGTCGCCCTCGGCACCGAGCACGCCGCCGGGCAACAGCGAAGCGCCCTTGCCCATCAGTGCGGCCGCGGCGCCGGCATCGACCAGGATCGACCCGGGCTCCAGCGGTGCGTGCCGCAGCCAGTTCTTGCGCGCGGCGATGCGGCTGTGCCCGGCACGGATGCGGGTGCCGTGCAGCCGGCCCTGCAGCAGTTGCCGCAACACCTCGGCACGGCGCCCATTGAACAGCACGGTGTCGATGCCGGCTGCAGCCGCCTTGGCCGCCGCCTCCAGCTTGGTGCGCATGCCGCCGGTGCCCACCGCACTGCCGCTGTCGCCGGCCATGGCGAATACTTCCGGGGTCAGTTCGGCCACCTCCGGCACCAGCCGGGCATCGGCATGGGTACGCGGGTTGGCGTCGAACAGGCCGTCGATGTCGGTAGCGATGAATAGCACGTCGGCATCGATCAGCGCGGCGACGATGGCTGCCAGGTTGTCGTTGTCGCCCAGCTTGAGCTCGTCCACCGACACGGTGTCGTTTTCGTTGATCACCGGCAGCGCACCCAGCGCCAGCAGTTCCTTCAGCGTGGCGCGGGCGTTGAGATAGCGGCGGCGGTTGCGCAGGTCATCATGGGTCAGCAACACCTGCGCCACGGGACGCTCGAAGAACCGCTGCCACAGCCCGATCAACTGGGCCTGGCCCAGCGCCGCAAGCGCCTGGCGCGCAGCCATCGCCGCGCCGGCTTCGGCCGCACGCGGCACGATGGCACGGCCGGCCGCCACCGCGCCGGACGAGACGATCACTACTTCGCGCCCGGCCGCCAGGCTGGATGACACGAACTGGGCCAGGCCCAGGGCGAAGCGCGGCGACAGGCCGCCGCCATCGGCCGCCAGCAGGCTGCTGCCGACCTTGAGCACTGCCCGGCGCCACTCCGGCAGCGCCACCGTCTCCATCTGCGATTCCGCTGCCGCGCTCATGCCTGCACCGTTCCTATCGTGCGTTCCACTCATGGACCGTGAAGTCCGAATTGCCGGTGACCGCCAGCGGATCGGTGGCCACCAGTGCCTGTGCCTCGGCCAGGCTGCCCAGCCCGTGCAGCACGTAGGCACCGCCGCTGCGGTCGCTGAAACCGCCGCTGGACACCAGCAGGCCGCGGGCGCGCAGGTCCTCGAGCCAGGCCACATGCGGGGCGACGACCGCTTCGTCGAAGCCGGGCTTGCGGATGGCCAGAACGAGATAGTGGGGCATGGTGTGGCCTGTGGTTGATGTGGTGTCGGTGGCGAGCGCCGATCATGCCGGGATGGTGCGGTGCATGGGCGCGGCGGCGTGGACTAGCGCGCTGGTCCGCCCAGCGCCGCCCAGCGCGCCTGCAGCGCGTCCAGGTGCAGGTCGGCGGCCGACCCTGGCGAGACCCGGGCCGCAAGGCTGCCTTCCGGCGTCCTGCCCTGCCCGGCCGTGTCGGCGCTGGCGGCGGCCGCCTTGTAGGCTTCGCGGAATGGCACGCCGGCCAGCGCGGCTTCGACCGCCACGTCGGTGGCGTACATGCCCGAGTCGATCGCCGCGCGCAGTTTGTCGTCGCGCCATTCCAGGTTGGCCAGCAGCGCGGGCAGCAGTTCCAGCGCGGCCAGCCCTCGGCCGAAGCCGTGGAAGATCGCACCCTTGGAGGCCTGCAGGTCGCGGTGGTAGCCGGACGGCAGCGACAGCAACTGCTCGATCTCGGTACGCGCGGCGGCCACGCTGGCATGGGTGGCGCGCATCAGTTCGACCACGTCCGGGTTGCGCTTGTTGGGCATGATCGAACTGCCGGTGGTGTACTGCGCCGGCAGCGCGACGAAACCGAATTCGGCACTGGTGAACAGCGACAGGTCCCAGGCGATCCGGCGCAGGTCCAGGGTGGCGCTGCCCAGCGCTTCCAGCGCGGCCAGCTCGAACTTGCCGCGCGACAGCTGCGCGTAGATCGGGCTGACCTGCATCCGCGCGAAGCCGAGCGCAGCGGTGGTATGGGCGCGGTCCAGCTTCAGGTTGACGCCATAGCCGGCGGCGGTGCCCAGCGGGTTTGCATCGACCAGGGCCAGGGTGTCATGGGCGCGGACGGCGTCGTCGATGAAGGCTTCGGCCCAACCGGCCCACCACATGCCGGCCGAGGACACCACCGCGCGCTGGATGTGCGTATAGCCCGGCAGCGGCAGGCCCTTCTCGGCGGCGGCGCGGTCCAGGGCGACCTTGGCCACCTCGCGCGAAAGTGCGGCCAGCCGCGCCAGCTTTTCCTTCAGCCACAGCCGGGTGGCGACCAGGATCTGGTCGTTGCGGCTGCGACCGGTGTGGATCTTGCGGCCGGCATCGCCCAGGCGCTCGGTCAGCCGCGCCTCGATCGCCGAGTGGCCGTCCTCGTAGCGCTCGTCCAGCACGAAGGCACCGCTGCGGAAATCCTCGGCCAGCACGGCCAGCTCGCGCTCCAGTCCGTCCAGCTCACTGGCCGAGAGGATGCCGATGCGCTGCAGGCCCTGCGCGTGCGCGGTGCTTGCGGCGATGTCGTGGAGGAAGAACTCGCGGTCCAGGATCACGTCGTCGCCGGCCAGGAAGCGCTGGATCTGCGCATCCACCGCCACGCCGGGCTTCTGCCACAACAGGTCAGCCATCGGCATTCTCCTTGGAAGCGGGCACCGAGGTCAGTTCGGGGAAGCCCAGGGCGATGTTGACGTTCTGGATGGCCTGGGTGGCGGCGCCCTTGAGCAGGTTGTCCTCGGTGGCCACCACCACCAGGCGCTTGCCGCCCGGGGCCACGGTGAAGCCGCCGATCTGCACGTCGTGGCGGCCGGCGATATGGCTGACCCACGGCGCCTGCTCCACCACGTCCACCAGCCCCTCACCGGCGTAGCGCTGCGTGTAGCGCGCCCGCACCCAGTCCAGCGTGCGCGGCTCGGTCAGCCACAGGTTGATGGTCACCGTGATCCCGCGGAAATGGCTGGCCACGTGCGGCATGAACTCCACCGGCACTCCCAGCCGCGCAGACACTTCGCGCTCGTGCAGGTGGTCCACCAGCGAGTACGGCATCAGGTTGTCGCGCAGCAGCTCGGGGTTGTTGCGGTCCGAGGGCGTGGTGCCGGCGCCGGAATAGCCGGACACGCCGAAGCACTGCGGCGGCCCGGCCAGTTCCTCGAGCATCGGCCAGATCGCCAGTTGCATGGCGGTGGCGTAGCAGCCGGGGTTGGCGATGCGGCGCTGGCCGGCATAGTCGCCGCGGGTGATTTCCGGCAGGCCGTAGTACCAGGCCGGGTCGAAGCGGTAGTCGGCCGACAGGTCCACGATCAGGGTGTCGGGCCGCACCGCGTCGATTGCCTCGACGAATCCGCCGGCCTTGCCGTTGGGCAGCGCCAGGATCACCACGTCGGCCCCCTTGGCGGCCACGGCTGCGGCGTCCAGGCTCTCGTAGCGCAGCTGCCCGCGGTAGGCGTGGCTGTGGTCGGCCACGCGCTGGCCGTCCAGCTCGCGCGACGACACGAAGGCCAGCTCCAGCCCCGGATGGGCCGACACCAGCCGGATCAGTTCGGCGCCGGTATGCCCGCGCGCACCGACGATGCCAAGGGTGAAAGTCTGCTTGCTCATGTATTTGCGTCCAGGCGGAACCGCAGGTGGCTGCGCACCGCCGGCCATTCCGCATCGATGATGGAAAACACGACGGTATCGCGCAGGGTGCCGTCGGCGTGGCGCTTGTGGTTGCGCAGCACGCCATCCTGGCGTGCGCCAAGGCGCGTGATGGCCGCGCGCGAGGCGTGGTTGTGCCAGCTGGTCTCGAAGCCCACGCTTGCGCAACCCAGCACCTCGAAGGCGTGGCCCAGCAGCATCAGCTTGCACTCGGTGTTGAGCCCGGTGCGCTGCACCCGGGGTGCATACCAGGTGTAGCCGATGCTCAGGCGCGGCACCTCCGGCTCCAGCGCGTAGAAGCGCGTGCTGCCGACGATGGCGCCGGACCCGTCGCGCACCGTGAACGCCAGCACCCGGCCCTGCGCCTGCGCCTGGAGCACGCCATCGACGTAGGCCTGCACCCTGTCCGGCGCCGGCACGCTGGTGTACCACAGCCGGTCAAGGCCGCTGCCTTCCACCGCCGCGCGCAGGCCATCGGCATGCGCGGCCTGCAGCGGCTCGAGCATGGCATGGTGGCCGGCGAGGACCGGCACCTGCTGCCACTGGCCCGGGAGTGCGGCGGCCATCGTTCAGCCCACCAGGGTCGGAGTGCGGCCGCCGGAGTGGGCCACGCAGCGCCCGATCCGGTCGAAGCCTTCGATGCCGTACCAGAACACCTTCCACTTCTCCTGCTTGATGCAGCCGTCGGACTCGGCGTAGTAGAAGATGTTGACCTGGTTGTTGTGGCGCGAGCGCCAGAACAGCTCCGGCGTCTCCTCGCGCATCACGTTCCACACCGCCCGGCCCAGGCCTTCGCCCTGCGCGTCGTCGAGCACCGCGAACTTGTCCAGGTACACGCCCTCGCCCGAGTCCACCAGGATCACCGCGGCGCGGTAGTTCTCGCTGACGTAGGCGCGCAGCAGGGTGGTGCGCTGGAAATAGTCCGGGACCAGCGCGCGGCCGAAGCTGGATTCGATCAGAGAGGTGAGCCGGGGCAGGTCCAGTTCGTCCCACGAAGTGGCGCGCAGCACCTTCTCGCCGCGCCGCACCAGGGTGCCGGACCCGCGGTGGGTGAACAGTTCCTTGGCCAGGTCCGCCGGCCGGGTGATGGACACCGAGGAGGTCAGCGGCAGCCGGTCCAGCAACGCCTTGATCTGCTCGATCTTCACCCGCATGCCGCCGTTGATCCACGGCTGCGCCATCAGGTGCTCGTATTCGGTGGACAGGTTGATCGAGTCGATCACCTTGCCCTGCTCGTCCAGCAGGCCACCGGTGCCGGTGAGGAAGATGATCTTGTACGGCTGCAGCACCTGGACCAGTTCGTTGGCCGAGAAATCGGCATTGACGTTGAGGATCTGGCCGCCGGCGGTTTCGCCCAGGCTGGCGATCACCGGGATCGAGCCGGCATCCAGGCTGGCCTCGATCGGCGCCAGGTTCACCGCCTTGACCTCGCCGACCAGGCCGTAGGTGTCGCGCTCAAGGTAATCGGCCTCGAACACGCCGCCGGTGATCGAGGTGGCGCGCGCGCCGGCGCGCTGCAGTGCATCCACCAGCCGCAGGTTGGACGCCTGGAACACCCGGCGCACGATTGCCAGCGCCTGCGGCGTGGTCACCCGCAGGCCGTTGACGGTCTGCTTCTCGATGCCGGCGGCCGACAGTTCGTCATCCAGCTGCGGACCGGCGCCGTGGACCACGATCGGGGTCAGGCCGACTTCCTGCAGGAACGCCAGCGAGGAGGTCAGCGCGTCCAGGTCGTCGCGCAGCACCGCGCCGCCGACCTTGACCACGGCGAAGCGCTTGGCGTCCACCTGCGAGAAGCGCTTCAGGTATTGGCTGATCTCCTTGGCGCTGGCCATGCTGGAGAGCAGGCGGACGATGGTCTGGCGGGTCTGCTGGTGGGCGTGCATGGGATCGGCGCGGCGGTAGGTGGGAGGGGGCTTGGCGGGGAGCGGAGTCGGGATCGGCAGGTTCATTTCGGTGCGTTGATGATGCGGTCCACCGAGGCGGCGTACCGCGCCAGCTGGTCCAGGGTGACGAACTCATCGGCGGTATGGGCCTGGGCGATGTCGCCCGGGCCGTACACCAGCGCGGTGTAACCGCCGGCGGAGAACAGCGAGGCCTCGGTCCAGAAGTCCACCGCGTTGCCGACCGGCAGGCCCAGCGCGTCGGCCACGTCGCGCGCGGCCAGGCGCCGCTCCTCGGCGCGGGCCACGTCCCCCGAAGGCAGGCTGGGCCCGCGGAAGGTTTCCTCGAAGTGCGCGGCGGCCGGCTGCGCGAACGCGGCGAACTCGCCCAGCAGCACGTCGATGTCCATCGACGGCAATGGCCGGAAATTGAAGCGCAGCTCGGCTGCCGGCGCGATCACGTTGGCCTTGATCCCGCCTTCGATGCGGCCGATGTTGAAGCGCAGCCCGGTCAGCCCGCCGAAGCGCGCGTGGGCCAGCGACTGCACGTGCTCCAGGGCGCGGCTGCCCCACTGCACCGCCTGGTGCAGGGCGCTGGCGGACGGGTCCAGCGCCGCCGAAGCGTGCCCGGCGCGGCCGGCGTAGCGCATCAGCACCGATGAGATGCCGCGGTGGGCCAGCACCGCCTCGCCCATGGTCGGCTCGGCCACCAGCACCGCCTCGTAGGGCTGCGGCCCGCGCGCCAGGAACGCGGCGATGCAACGCGGGTCGTTGGCTTCCTCGTCGGTGGAGAACAGGAACGCGGCATCGCCATCGCCGGCATTGGCCACGGCCAGCAGCGCGGCGGCCGCGCCCTTGATGTCGCACACGCCCAGGCCGACCACGCGGTCGTCCAGGCGCCGCATCACGTGCGGGTCGGCGCTCCACGCCGGCGAATCGGGCACCGTGTCCAGATGCACGTTGAACAGGTACTTCGGCGTGCCGCGCACCGCGTACAGGCTCACCGCACCGGCACCATGGTCCACCACTTCAACGTGGAAGCCGGGCAGCTGCGCGCGCAGGTAGTCGAACATGCCGCCCTGCGCGGCGATCGCACGCGGCGGGTTGCGGGTGTCGAAGGACACCAGCCTCTCAAGGTGGGCCAGGGTGGGTGCGAGCAGGTCGGTCATCGTGATCGGGTCAATGCGCCGCTGCGGCGGCCTGGTAGATATCGGGACGCACCACTTCCATCAGCGTCTGCGGGCTGGCCGGCGCAGCAAAACCATGCCGCGTGTACAGGCCGTGCGCATCGGAGGTGGCCAGCATGAACCGGCTGCGAAGGGTGTCCACTACAGTCTCCTGGCGTATTCGACGAAGCCGGGGTCGCGCACCCAGCCTTCGCTCTCGTACAGCGCCTGCGCCGGGATGTTGTCCACGGCGGTGGACAGCATCAGCTTCACCGCGCCGCGGCCGCGGGCATCGGCCACCGCGCGCTGCAGAAGGGCACGGGCCACGCCGCCGCCGCGTGCGGCCGGAACCACGAACAGGTCGTTGAGGATCTCGATCCGCGCCGTGCCTACCGAGGTGAACGAGGGATACAGCTGGACAAAGCCCAGCGCCCCGCCCTGCCCGTCCGGAACCAGCAGCAGGTGCGAGTCGCCCTGCTCCAGGCGCTGGCGCAGGAACGCGCTGGCACGCGCCAGGTCCGACGGCTGCCCGTAGAACACCCGGTAGGCATCGAACAGCGCCGCCAGCGCCGGCAGGTCTTCCATGCCGGCGCTGCGCACCTCGACAGTGGCGGTGTTGGCACCCACCTCAGCGGTTGACCTCGGCCCACAGCGTGCTGCTCATGCCGAACAACTTGATGAAGCCCTCGGCCTCCTCCACGCCCCAGTCGGCCGACTGCGCGTAAGTGGCGCCCTTGGCGTTGAGGATGTGCGGCGAGCGGATCGCCACCGCGTCGACCCGGCCACCGCGGGTTTCCAGCACCACCTCGCCGTTGACCTGCGCCTGCGACGAGGCCAGGAACGCCTCCAGGTCGGTCTTCAGCGGGTCGTGGTAGAAGCCCTCGTACACCAGCTCCACCCACTTGCGCGCCACGTCCGGCTTGAAGCGGTTCTGCTGCTTGCTCAGCACCGCTTCCTCCAGCGCACGGTGCGCCACCAGCAGCGCGGTCAGGCCCGGCGCTTCGTACACGATGCGTCCCTTCAGGCCGATCACGGTATCGCCGGTATACATGCCGCGGCCCACCCCGTACTGGGCGAACATGGTGTTGAGCCTGGCCAGGATCTTCGCCCCTTCCAGCGCCTTGCCGTCCAGTTCCACCGCCTCACCGGCGACGAACTTCAAGGTCACGTTCAGCGGCTCGTCCGGCCACGCGCTGCGCGGCACGCACCAGCCACGCGCGCCCTCGCCCGGAGCCTTCCATTCGTCGATCTCGCCGCCGGACATGGTCACGCCCAGCAGGTTCTCGTTGATGGTGTAGCTCTTCTGCTTGGCGCGCACCTCGAAGCCGCGCTCCTCGAGGTACTTCTGCTCGTAGGCGCGGGTCTGGGTGTGCTGCTTCTGGATTTCGCGGATCGGGGCAACGATGCGGTAATCGCCCTGCGACTTCACCGCCAGGTCGAAGCGCACCTGGTCGTTGCCCATGCCGGTGCAGCCATGGGCGATCGCGTTGGTGCCCAGCTCGGCCGCGCGCGCCAGCGAGGCGTCCACGATCAGGTAGCGGTCGGACACCAGCAGCGGGTACTGGCCCTGGTAGCCTTCGCCGGCCTGCACGAACGGCTTGACGAACCCGCTCCACAGCGCCGCGCCACCGTCGATGGTGACGTGGCTGGCCACGCCCAGCTCGGCGGCGCGCTGCTCGATGTAGGCGCGTTCCTGGGCATCCACGCCGCCGGTGTCGGCGAACACGGTGTGCACGTTCCAGCCCTGTTCCTTCAGGTAGGGCACGCAGAAGCTGGTATCCAGGCCACCGGAAAAGGCCAGGACGATGTCGCGGGATTGGTTGGGATTGCTCATGGGTTGGTTCCGTGGGGAAATCGGTGGACGGCGCCTCAGGCGACCAGGGCGGCCATCACGGCCTTCTGCACGTGCAGGCGGTTTTCCGCCTCCTCGATGGCGATGCAGTTGGGTGAGTCCATTACCGCATCGGTGGCCTTGACGTTGCGGCGCAGCGGCAGGCAGTGGCTGAACACGCCGTTGTTGGTCAGCGCCATCTTCTGCTCGTCGACGATGAAGTGCTTGAAACGGTCGCGGATGGGCTTTTCCGGTTCCCAGTTGCCGAAGTACGGCAGCGCGCCCCAGCTCTTGGCATAGACCACGTCGGCACCGGCGTAGGCGCTTTCGATGTCGTGGCTGACGGCAAGCGAGCCGCCGCTCTCGGCGACGTTGTCGCGCGCCCAGCCCATGTAGCGCTCGTCGAGCACGTACTCGGGCGTGGGGCACAGCAGGGTCACGTCCATGCCCAGGCGGGTGGCAATGGTCAGCGCCGAATTGGCCACCGCGGTGTTCAGCGGCTTCGGGTGGTAGGTCCAGGTCAGCACGTACTTCTTGCCGCGCAGGTCGGAGGTGCCGAAGTGCTCCTGCAGGGCCAGCGCATGGGCCAGCTCCTGGCACGGGTGGGTGATCGTCTCCATGTTGATCACCGGCACCGTCGAGTACCTGGCGAAGGCCTTGAGCACGCGGTCCTCGCGGTCATAGCCCCAGTCCTTGAACTTCGGGAACGCGCGCACGCCGATCAGGTCGACGTAGCGGGCCAGCACCCGCGCAACTTCCGCGATGTGCTCCTCGGTGTCGCCGTCCATCACCGTGCCCAGGTCGAACTCGATCGGCCACGCATCCTTGCCCGGCTGCAGCACGATGGCATGGCCGCCAAGCTGGAACGCACCCAGCTCGAAGCTGGTGCGGGTGCGCATGGACGGGTTGAAGAACATCAGCGCGATCGAGCGCCCCTTGAGCGCGTCGCCCAGCTTGTTGCGCTTGAACTGCGCGGCATGGGCCAGCAGGGCGTCCAGGTCCGGGCGGGTCCAGTCCTGGGTGTTGAGGAAGTGCTTGGGCGACATCGATCGATCCTTGCGGTGGTGGCTGCCCGCGGAGCGGGATGGCATGACACTTTGGTCCGGGAGCGTCCCTTACCGTTGAAACCGTCGCCGGCCCGGAAACGAAAAAACCCAGCTTCAAGCTGGGTTTTCGAACGGACAGCACGATGCTCCGGTCACCCAGCGAAAAGGTGGGGTTCCGGTCGGCGCGCGCGCGAGGTCATCCCGGAGGCCATCCGGGCGGAACTTGCGGCGTGCGGCTGCAGGTCGGTGTTCATCGTGGCGATGGTCGCATGCGTCCGCGTACCACGCAAGGGCCGCACGGCGCGGGCCATGGCTTCAGGGCGCCGGCGGCGGCAGGTCCGCCACCCACGGCGCCACCGACACGCGCACGCGCAGGCGGTTGCCCGGGTCCTCGGCCAGGCGCGAGCGGTACTTGGTGCCCTTGTAGACATAGTCCACGTCGTAGGCGATCGGGCGTTCGAACTCGCGCTCCACCTGGACCAGCCGGCAGCCCTCGCCCGGCGCGCGTGGCAGCGGGGCGGCGGCGCTGGCGCCGGCCTCCTCGCGCACAAACAGGCCCTTGACCGAATCGACCATGCGCGACAGCGTGCCGGGGGACTGTTCTTCCTCAGGCGGCGCCTGCACCTGGATCACCGGCGTGGACTCGCAGCGCTCCTCGATCCGGGTGGCGCGCAGGGTCTGGTAGACCGGCTCCACCCGCAGCACCTGGGCATAATCGAGCTTGACGTTCTCTGCCGGGACCACCCGGATCCGCCCATCGCTGCTGGTGGCTGCATCCTGGGCCAGGGTCGGCCACGTTGCGCAGCACGCCAGCATGATCGGCAGGAGTTTGGACGAACGCAGCATCGGACCCGGGAAGCACGGCATGCGCGCAAGTGTAGGCGCTGCGCCTTGCAGCCCGCTGAACGCCCCATCCGCATCCATTGCCATCGCGGCAAGGGTCTCTGCCGCCGCGGGCCAGGCGCGCGGCGCGCTAGAATCAGCGGCCTTGCCCCAGCCTTCCGTGCCGAATGCCCCTGCGCCTGTACAACAGCCTCACGCGCCAGATCGAGCCGTTCGCGCCGCTGGATCCCGCCTGCCCGACGATGTACGTGTGTGGCCCGACCGTCTACAACTACGTGCACATCGGCAATGCGCGCGGCCCGGTGGTGTTCGGGGTGCTGGCGGCGCTGCTGCAGCGGCGCCATGGCGCGCTGAAGTACGCGCGCAACATCACCGACGTGGATGACAAGATCAACGCCGCCGCCGCCGAGCAGGGGGTACCGATCTCGGCCATCACCGATCGGTTCGCCGCCGCCTACCGCCAGGACATGGCCGCGCTGGGCGTTGCCGCGCCGGATATCGAGCCGGAAGCCACCGCGCACATCCCGCAGATCGTGGCGATGATCGAGCGCCTGGTCGAGGCCGGCCATGCCTATGCCGCGCAGGACCATGTGCTGTTCGCGGTGGCCAGCTTCCCCGACTACGGGCGGCTCTCGCGCCGCGACCGCGAGGAGATGCTGGCCGGTGCGCGGGTGGACGTGGCGCCCTACAAGCGCGATCCGGGCGACTTCGTGCTGTGGAAGCCCTCGGCCGGCGACCAGCCCGGCTGGGAGTCGCCGTGGGGACGCGGGCGCCCGGGCTGGCATATCGAGTGCTCGGCCATGGCCGCCGCGCACCTTGGCCAGACCATCGACATCCATGCCGGCGGCATCGACCTGCAGTTCCCGCACCACGAAAACGAGATCGCGCAGAGCCAGTGCGCCCACGGCGGCAAGGTGTTCGCCCGGGTCTGGCTGCACAACGGCATGCTCAACTTCGGCGGCGCCAAGATGAGCAAGTCGGTGGGCAACATCGAGAAGGTGCATGACCTGGTGCGCCAGCACCCGCCCGAGGCGCTGCGCTACGCGCTGATGTCGGCCCACTACCGGCAGCCGCTGGAATGGTCCGATGCACTGATCGACAAGAGCATCAAGACGCTTGATCGCCTGTACGGCACCCTGCGCGATGCCGACCTCCTCGTGGTGCCGGGCCAGGGACCGCAGGACGCCGCGGCGCAGCCCATTCCTGCCGCGATCGAGGGCGCGCTGGACGACGACCTGAATACCCCCAAGGCCCTGGCCGAGCTGGCCGACATCGCCGCCAGGGTCCGCCAGCTGCGGAACCAGCTTGTGCATGAGCCGTCCGCTGCGCCGGCGGACATCGGGCAACTGGGCCTGCTGGCCGGCCAGCTTCGCAGCGCCGGCAGCGCGTTGGGCCTGCTGCAGCAGACGCCCGATGCGTGGTTCAGCCGCGGTGCCAGCGACGACGACGACGCCCGCATCCAGGCCCTGGTCGACGCGCGCGCGCAAGCCAAGCAGGCGCGCGACTTCGCTCGCGCCGACGCCATCCGCGAGCAGTTGGCCGCCGAGGGCATCGTGCTCGAGGACACCCCGCAGGGCGTGCGCTGGAAGCGCGGCTGACCTGCGCTTTCATTGGCCGCCACCACCAGACCACCGACGTGACCGACTCCCCCTTCCCCCTGGAACCCACCGCCGCCGCCGCGCAGGACGCGATCCGCGAGGAATTCGCCTTCTTCAGCGACTGGTCCGAGCGCTACCAGTACCTGATCGACCTGGGCCGCAAGCTGCCGCCGTTGCCCGATGCCTGGAAAAGCGAGGAACACCGCCTGCACGGCTGCCAGTCGCTGGTATGGATCGTGCCGCAGGGCAACCGCCAGCGGCTGGACTTCCACGCCATCAGCGACTCGGCCATCGTCTCCGGGCTGATCTACCTGGCGCTGCGGGTGTATTCGGGCCGCCCGGCCGAGGAGATCCTGGCTACCGAGCCGGACTACATCGCCCACATCGGCCTGGCCCGGCACCTGTCGCCGACCCGCAACAACGGCCTGGCCGCGTTGCTGGGCTTCATCCGCGACACCGCGCGCCGCCAGCAGGACTGAGTCCATGGCCGCCGCGCCATCGACGGCCACCGGTTCGCCGCTGCGCGAAAGCGGCTTCCGGGTCCTGCTGGCGTACCGCGTGTGCGCGATCCTGTCCTACCAGATCGTCGCGGTCACGGTCGGCTGGCATGTCTACGAGCTGACCCGCAATCCATTCGCGTTGGGCCTGATCGGCCTGGCCGAGGTGCTGCCCTACATCGGCATGGCACTGTTCGCCGGCTACCTGGTCGACCTGCTGCCGCGGCGCCGGCTGGGTGCACTGGCCTGCTCCGGGCTGTGCGCCACTGCGGTGCTGCTGGCCCTGATCGCGGCCGGCCACATCGCCCCGGGCCAGACCTGGCCGATCTACGCGGCAATCGTGCTCACCGGCCTGGTGCGCTCGTTCCTGACCCCCGTCTACACCGCGCTGTTTGCCCGGGTCCTGCGCCGCGAGCAGTTCACCCGCGGCGCCAGCATCGGCAGCATCTTCACCCAGAGCGCGATGGTGATCGGGCCGGCGCTGGGCGGCGTGCTGGTGGGCTGGAAGGACACCGCCACCGCCTATGGCCTGGCCTCGATCCTGGCGGTGGCGGCAGGCGCGCTGCTGCTGGTGCTGCGGGTGGACGAGCCGCGCGCCGAAGGCCCGCGCGCGCCGCTGTTCTCCAGCATCGGCGAAGGCCTGCGGTTCGTGTTCAACAACCAGATCATGCTTGGCGCGCAGGCGCTGGACCTGTTTGCGGTGCTGTTCGGCGGCGCGATCTCGCTGGCGCCTGCCTTCATCCAGGAGATCCTGCACTACGGGCCCGAAGGCCTGGGCATCCTGCGCGGTGCGCCTGCGCTGGGCGCAGTCGCGGTCGGCCTGGTGCTGGCGCGCCGACCACCCGGGCGGCGTGCCGGTCGCCTGCTGCTGTGGGCGGTGGCCGGCTTCGGGCTGTGCATCATCGGTTTCGGCCTGTCGCGGCACTTCTGGCTGTCGGCGATGTTCCTGATGCTGTCGGGCGTGTGCGACGGCGTGTCGGTGGTGCTGCGTTCCACGATCATGCAACTGGTCACCCCCGACGACATGCGCGGCCGGGTGGCCTCGATCAATGGCATCTTCATCGGCTCGTCCAACGAGCTGGGCGCGTTCTACGCCGGCTCGATGGCACGCCTGCTGGGCCTGGTACCGGCCGTGGTGCTGGGCGGCTGCGTGACCCTGGGCGTGGCCGCGACCACCGCATGGAAGGCGCCCAAGCTGCGCCGCCTGGACCTTCGCCAGCTGTAGCAGGCCGCGCCGCCGCGACAACACCTCCCGTCCCGCGCTTCCGGCGAGCCCTGGGCGCAGCGCGGCGCGTGGCCGCCGCCTGTAGGAACCGGTCTCGCCGGCGACCGCGGTACGGGGTGGCGTGTCGCGATGCCGCAGCCTGCATCGGGTCGCCGGCAAGACCGGCTCCTACAGGTGGGGGCCGATGCAGGTGACACGGCGCGGTGCGATGCCTGCTGACGGGAAGTCAAGGAGGAGGCTGCGGCCGGGGGACATGAACGGCAGCAGGCATCGCACCGCGCCGCCGCGGCCGCGGCCGCGGCCAAGCCTCCCGCCGCACCGGTTCAGGCAGCAAGGCCGCACCATCCCGTCACCGGGAGAACAACCAAGAAGAAGCCCGCCTTGCGGCGGGCTTCGATACGAACGCGCAGGCCGGCTTACTCGCCCTGCTGCTTCTGCAGGTGCTCCCAGCGCTCCTGCGCATCGATGGTGCGCTCGGCGGTGAGGCGTGCGTCCAGGCGATCCAGGCCGATCTCCTCGCCGGTGTCCACGCAGTAACCGTAGTCACCCTCTTCCAGGCGCCGCAGGGTGCTGTCGATCTTGCCGATCAGCTTGCGGTAACGGTCGCGCGTGCGCAGCTCCAGCGAATTCTCGGTCTCGCGGGTGGCGCGCTCGGCCTCGTCGCCGATATCGCGCACTTCGTCCTTGAGGTTCTCGATGGTCTGCTTGGATTCCTCGACCAGGTCGGCGCGCCAGTCCATCAGGCGCTGGCGGAAGTATTCCTGCTGCAGCGGGTTCATGTACTCCTCGCGCGGCGAGGGCTTGTACCCGGCCGGCAACAGCGGACGGCCGGTGCTTTCATCGACCTTGTAATCGACGGCGGCACGGCGGGCCGGCTGCGCCACGGTGGATTCCTGCTGCTTGGGGACCACGGCCACGGCCACCTTGCCCAGCGTACGCGGAGTACGCGGGGTGGACGACGGCGCCGGCTTGGCTGCTTGCTTGCTGGGGGATTTCGGTGCGGGCACTGGTTTTACTTGCGACTTTGCAGCCTTGGCCGGCGGCGCCTTGGTGGCGACCGGCTTGGCGGCAGGGGATTTGGGGGCCAATGGCCGGCTGGCGGCCTTGGGTGCGGCGATCTTCCTGGCAGGCGCGGCCGGCTTGGCCGCTGCGGTCTTCCTGGCCGCGGACTTGGCAGGCGCGGCCTTCTTCACCGCCTTCTTCGTTGCCGGAGCCTTCTTGGCCACCGACTTGGCAGGCGCCTTCACCGCCTTCCTGGCGGGCGCCTTCACTGCCTTGACTGGTGCCTTCACGGCCTTCTTCACCGCCTTCTTGGCGGCGGGCTTGGCGACCGGCTTGGCAGCCTTCTTGACGGCGGGCTTGGCCACCGGCTTGGCGACCTTCTTCGCCGCCGGCTTCTTGGCCGGTTTGGCGACGGCCTTGCCGGCCACCGATGCAGGCTTCCTGCTGTTGGCGGAAGCGGGCTTCTTGGCCGGCTTGGCGGACTTTTTCACGGATTTCTTGGCAGCCACGTACGAAGGTTCCTCCGAAGTGTCCCCGTTACCGGGAAAATTGGCCCCGTTGCCGGGAAAGCGCGCCTTTATAGCCCACCCCACTCCGGGGGGCAACCTCACGCACCCCGGAGTATCATGCGAGCGTGTCCGTGCGTGCCCACTCTTGCAAGGGAAGCGTGATGTCCACCATGCGCCGCCCGCAACGTGGACCAGGCGCCGGCGCGTCCGGCTCCGCCACCCTCCGCGGGCCGGCGCCGGCATTGGCATTGACGCACGGACGCGGTGTCGGCCACGTGACTTTCGCCCTCTGCATCCGGGCGATGGGCGCGGCATCGACGCGCCATGGCCCGGCTTGCCACCGGCATGCCGCCCGGTGATCGCGCGCGCGCTCATCCTGGCATTGCGCGGCTACAAGCGCTTGGTCAGTCCGCTGCTGGGCCCACGCTGCCGCTTCGTGCCCAGTTGCTCCGAATACGCCATGCAGGCCATCGCCACCCATGGCGCCGCGCGCGGAAGCTGGCTGGCCGCACGCCGGCTGGCGCGTTGCCATCCACTGCACCCGGGCGGGCATGATCCCGTCCCGGCCGTCCCCTCCTCCCGTTGCTGCAAGGACCCCCACCCATGACCGACACCCTGATCACCAACGCCCGCCTGGTCAACGAAGGCCGCCAGTTCGAGGGCGACCTGCGCATCGCCGGCGGACGCATCGCCCAGATCGGCAGTGCCCTGCAGGCGCGCGCCGGCGAGGCGGTGGTGGATGCGGCAGGCCGCTGGCTGCTGCCGGGGATGATCGACGACCAGGTCCACTTCCGCGAGCCGGGCATGCCGCACAAGGGCGACATCGCGGTCGAGTCGGCCGCGGCGGTGGCCGGCGGGCTGACCAGCTTCATGGACATGCCCAACACCAACCCGCCCACCCTGGACGCGGCCGCGCTGGAGGCCAAGTACGCCGCCGCGCGCGGGCGGGCCTGGGGCAACCACGGCTTCTACCTGGGCGCCAGCAACGACAACCTGGAGGCCGTGCGCCGCCTGGACCCGAAGACCGCCCCGGGCATCAAGGTGTTCATGGGCGCCTCCACCGGCAACATGCTGGTGGACAACCCGCAGACCCTGGACGGGATCTTCCGCGAGGCGCCCACGCCGATCATCACCCACTGCGAGGACACCCCGACCATCGACCGCACCATGGCCGCGTTCAAGGAGAAGTTCGGGGCCGACGGGCTGACCCCGGACATGCACCCGGACATCCGCTCGCGCGAGGCCTGCATCAAGTCGACCGAGCTGGCGCTGTCGCTGGCGCGCCGCCACGGCACGCGCCTGCACGTGCTGCACATCTCCACCGCCGACGAGCTGGCGCTGTTCGAGCGCGGCCCGCTGGTGGATGCCGATGGCAAGGTGCGCAAGAAGATCACCGCCGAAACCTGCATCCACTTCCTGCATTTCGACCGCGCCGACTACGCGCGCCTGGGCAACTTCATCAAGTGCAACCCGGCGATCAAGGACGCGGCCGACCGCCAGGCGCTGATCGCCGCGCTGGTGGACGACGTGGTGGACGTGCTGGCCACCGACCACGCCCCGCATACCCTGGAGGAAAAGCAGCGCCCCTACCTGCAGGCACCGTCCGGCCTGCCGCTGGTGCAGTACGCGCTGCTGGCGGCGATCGAGCTGGTGCATGACGGGCGCATGGACATCGCCCGGGTGGTGCAGAAGACCGCACACGCACCGGCGCAGCTGTTCGACGTAAAGGAACGCGGCTTCCTGCGCGAAGGCTACTGGGCCGACCTGGTGCTGGTGGACGACGCGCCGCTGACCGTGCGCCGCGAGGACGTGCTGTCGCGCTGCGGCTGGTCGCCGTTCGAGGGCACCACGTTCCGCTCGCGGATCGGCGCGACCTGGGTCAACGGCCGCATGGTGTGGGACGGCCGCGCGCTGGTCGGCGCGGCCGACGGGCAGCGCCTGGAGTTCGCACGTTGAGCACGGCGCGAGCAACGCGGCCGCGCCGTTGCGCGGCAATCGGTGTCTGCATCGCCGCCATTGCCGCTGCCGCCTGCCTGGCCGCGCCACCTGCATTGGGGCCTGCGCAGCTTGCGCCTGCGCAGGCTGCCGCCGACAACCGGGTCGTATTCCCCGACAGCGTGCCGCAGGGGTCGATGGTGTTGGGCAAGGTACCGCCCGGCAGCCGCGTGGAATACGCCGGACGGGTGCTGCGCACCACCGGCTACGGCACGGTGGTGTTCGGCATCGGTCGCGACGTGCGCGAGCCGGTGCGCGTGGTGGTGACCCGCCCCGATGGCAGCCGCGCCGACGCCGTCATCGTGGTGACCACGCGCGACTGGCCGGTGCAGCGCGTCGATGGCGTGCCCCCGAAGACGGTCAACCCGCCGCCGGCCATTGCCGAACGCATCGCCCGCGAGCAGGCGCAGGTGACCGCCGCGCGCATGCGCGACGACGACCGCGCCGACTTCGCCCAGCGCTTCATCCGCCCGGTGGAAGGGCGCATCAGCGGGCGCTTCGGCAACCAGCGCGTGTACAACGGCACGCCCGGTGCGCCACATTCGGGCATGGACATCGCCGCCCCCGCCGGCACGCCGGTCAAGGCACCGGCCGCCGGCGTGGTGACCTTCGCCGCGCCCGACCTGTACCTGACCGGCGGCACGGTGCTGCTGGATCATGGCTTCGGCATCAGCTCCAACTTCCTGCACCTGTCGCGGCTGGATGTGAAGGCAGGCGACCGGGTGGCACAGGGCCAGGTGATCGGCGCGGTCGGCGCGACCGGGCGGGCGACGGGGCCGCATCTGCATTGGGGGATGAATTGGTTCACCACCCGCATCGATCCCCTGCTGGTGCTTGAGCGCCAGCCCTGACCAGACGCCTGTAGCGCTGCGGACACGGCGGCAACTGCGGCGATAATGCGCCGATGCCGGCAGCCCCCACCCGACGCGCCCACCTGCAGATCCACGCCTGCGTCCTGCTGTGGGGCTGCACCGCGATCCTGGGAAAGCTCATCACCCTGCCCGCGCTGCCGCTGGTGTGGTGGCGCATGCTGCTGGTGGTGGCCGCGCTGGCGATGCTGCCGCGGGTCTGGCGCGGCCTGCGCGCGCTGGCGCCGCGGCTGGCGCTGGCGTATGCCGGCATCGGTGCCGTCGTCGCACTGCACTGGCTGACCTTCTACGGCGCGATCAAGCTGGCCAACGCCTCGGTGGCGGCCACCTGCATCGCGCTGGCGCCGGTGTTCATCGCGGTGATCGAGCCGTGGGTGGCGCGGCGCCCATTCCGGCTGCGGGAGCTGGCACTCGGGATCGCGGTGTTGCCGGGCGTGGCGCTGGTGGTGGGCGGCGTGCCCGACGGGATGCGCCTGGGGGTGGCGATGGGCGCCGTATCGGCACTGCTGGTGGCGGTGTTCGGCTCGCTCAACAAGCGCCTGGTCGAGCATGCCGACCCGTTGACGGTCACCGCCCTGGAGCTGGGCGCGGGCGCGATCGTGCTGACTGCGCTGGCACCGCTGATGCCGACCCTGGTGCCGGCGCTTGCCGGCGAACTACTGGTCCTGCCCGGGCTGCGCGACGGCGCCCTGCTGGTGCTGCTGGCGCTGGCCTGCACCTTGCTGCCATTCGCGCTGGCACTGGTGGCACTGCGCCAGCTCAGCGCCTACACCGTGCAGCTGGTGACCAACCTGGAGCCGGTGTATGCCATCGCGCTGGCCGCGCTGCTGCTGGGTGAACAACACGAACTGAGCCTGCAGTTCTACCTGGGCGTGGCCATCATCCTGGGCGCGGTGTTCTTCGACCCGCTGCTGGGCCGGCGCCGGCCCGGCGGCGCAGCCCCGCATCCGGAAGTCCTGGGCACGGCCGAAGCCAAGCGCCTGGTCGACTGAGCGCGCCGGCGCACGGGCATCCGGGCGTGTCCGGCCAGCGCCTCACCAGTCGCTGAACTCCGGCAACAGCCCGTGCAGTTCGGCATCGCTCAGGTTGCGCCACTGCCCCGGCTTGAGTGCACCGAGCGAGATGTTGTCGATGCGCACCCGCCGCAACTGGGTCACCCGGTAGCCGAAGGCCGCGGCCATCAGCCGGATCTGCCGGTTCAGGCCCTGCTGCAGGATGATCCGGAAGCCGAACCTTGCAATGCGCGCGGTGCGGCACGGCAGGGTCATCTGCCCATGGACCGGCACGCCACGCGCCATGCCGCGCAGGAATTCGTCGGTGACCGGCTTGTTCACCGCGACCAGGTATTCCTTCTGGTGGCCGCTTTCGGCGCGCAGGATGCGGTTGACGATGTCGCCGTTGCTGGTCAGCAGGATCAGCCCTTCGGAGTCCTTGTCCAGCCGCCCCACCGGGAAGATGCGCTGCTCGTGGCCGACGAAATCGACGATGTTGCCCTTGACGTCCTGCTCGGTGGTGCAGGTCACGCCCACCGGCTTGTTGAGCGCGATGTACACGTGGCGGCGGCGGCCGGGACGGGCCGTGCGTGCACGCAGCGGCTGCCCGTCCACGAGCACCACGTCGTCCTCGCCCACTTCCGCGCCGGTACCGGCCGGCTGGCCGTTGACGCTGACCCGGCGCGCGGCGATCAGGCGATCGGCCTCGCGACGCGAACAGAACCCGGTACCGGCGATGTGCTTGTTGAGGCGGGTGGTCATGCACCATTCTCGGCGCCGGGTGGCCCTGCGGCAACGACCCGGTCGCGGCCGCCGCGCTTGGCCTGGTACATCGCAGCGTCGGCGCGGGCCAGCAGCGCGTCGGGGCCGGCATCGTGCGGGTGCAGGGTGGCCACGCCGATGCTGATCGTCGCGGTCAGCCCGGGCAGGCCGAGCCGGGCCACCGCCAGCGGCACCTGGGCGCGCACCGCCTCCATCCGTTCCATCGACGCGGCGGTGTCCACCCCGGGCAGCATCATCAGGAACTCCTCGCCGCCGATGCGCGCCGCGTCGGCGGCATCCCGCACCCCGGCCGACAGGGTCTGTGCCACCGCCACCAGCACCTGGTCGCCAACCGAATGGCCGTAGACATCGTTGATGGCCTTGAACCGGTCGATATCCAGGAACGCCACCGTGAGCGCGCCGCCGTGCGTGGTCGCATGCTCGACATGGGCCGCCAGGCGCGCGCGCCCGGCACGGCGGTTGGCCAGCCCGGTCAATGCGTCGGTATCGACCAGCGCCTGCATCTCGTCGCGTTGCCGGCGCAGGCTCCCCAGGCGCAGGTTCAGGGCATAGGCGCTCATGATCAGGAACCAGGTGATCGACAACTGGATCATTTCCACCCGGAATGCGACCAGGTAGCGGCTGTCGGCGATTTCCAGGGCCGACATCACCAGGAACGGCGCGATCGCGAGCAGCCCCACCAGCGCATTGGCGCGCCGTTGCCGTGCCATGTACACGCCGACCAGGAACAGCACCACACTGGCCACCCGGAAGGCGATCTCCACGCCGTCGGCAAACATGCCCAGCAGGTGCAGCGGCAGCCACGCCGCGGCCGCCGCGCCCAGCAGCCAGAAGCCCGCCAGCGCCCGCAGCAGGTACACCCGCAACGCATGCGACCTGCTGCGCACGCCCGCCAGTTGCCACAGCACGTACAACAGCGCGCTCAGCCCCATGCAGGTGAATGCCAGCAGCCAGCGCGAGGCGTGTTCGTCCACCGGCAGCCACGGCACCGGATAGCCGCTGAGCCCGCTGAGCACGGCCTGCCACAGCATCACCAGCACGCACAGCACGGCGTGGCCCAGGAACACGCGGTCGCGCGCGCTCAGGAAGCCCATCAACGCGGCAAACGCCAGTGCGTTGGCCACCGACAGGCTGGCGATGCGCACCATCAGGCGCGCGGTGTCCATCTGGTGCACCTGGCTGGGTGCGCCAACCCGCACCGTCGGCACCCAGTGCGCCTGCAGCGGCGCGGCCCAGGCCACCCGGATCGGCTGCATGTCACCTGCCGGCGGCACCAGCACCATGCCCACGCCCGCAAGGAAGCGGGTATCGAGGGTGCGCGCATCATGCAGGCGGCCGCAGATCGCCTGTTCGCCATGGCCGACCATCACCTCGCCGGCGAACACGTTGAACACTTCCACCGCCTGCGGCACGCCGGGCCATCCCCCCGGCGGCGGCGGCACCTCTGCGTGCTGGTCCAGCCGCGCAAGCATCTCCGGCTCACAGGCCCTGCTCGGTGCCGGTCCGGTCGCCGGAGCACCGGCCATCAGGTAGCGCGGGGCCTGCTGCGCGCCGGCAGGGCTTGCCTGGACCGGCAGCACCCACGCCCCTGCCAGCAGCAGCAGCGCCACGTGCATGCACCACCGGCGTGCACCGGCGACGCGGCGCGACGTGATTCCCATCTGCATTCCCCAGCGGCCTCCCCGGCCGCCCGTACATGATATCGGCCGGCCGCTGCATGAGCGCAGGCCGGAACACCCCGGGACAGGGGCGGCAACGCGGAAACGTTCATCCAGCAGCGCGGTGCGGCAATGCCCGCAGCGCGCGCGATACGGTCAGCCGCCCGGCTTCGGCGGGCCCTTGCGATGGGGCTTGGCCGGCGCCCGTGCGGGCTTGCCCGCAGGCCGCGCGGAATTGGCGCGCGCTGCGTGCGGGCGCGCACGTGGACGCGGCTCGACCGCCTCGCCGGGCGCGTGGCTGCCGTCCCAGCGGCTGATCCGCAGCTGCTGGCCGACGACCCAGGACTTGCGCAGGTGGGCCATGATCTCCGGCGGCATGCCCTCGGGCAGGTCGAGGATCGAATGGTCCTCGTGGATGTCGATGCGGCCGATGAAGCGGCTTTCCAGCCCGGCCTCGTTGGCGATGGCGCCCACGATATTTCCCGGCTTGACGCCATGCACATGGCCGACTTCGACCCGGTAGGCCTCCATGCCCGTATCGGGCGCAGCGCGCGGCGGCTTGGCCTGGCGCGGCGGGCGCGGGGCGTGGCCTTCGTCGCCGCTGGGGTGACGCGGCGGGCGCGGCGCGTGCGCACGGCCGGGGGCATCGGTGGCCGCAAACGGACGCAGCTCGCGCTCGTGGCGTGCGGTCCGTTCGCGCGGGGCCGGCTCGTCACGCGCGTCCAGCAGCAGTGGCGTATCGCCCTGCAGCAGCCGCGCCAGTGCCGCGGCGATCTCGGTGGCGCCGACATCGTGCTCGCCGGCATAGCGCGCGACCAGCTCGTGGTAGGGCTCCAGCCCGCCGGTTTCCAGCGCGCCGGAAATCTTCTCGAAGAAACGCGCGACGCGGCGGTCGTTGACCGCGGCCACGCTGGGCAGGCGCATCTCCTCGATCGGCTGCCGGGTGGCGCGCTCGATCGCACGCAGCATGCCCTTCTCGCGCGGGGTGACGAACAGGATCGCCTCGCCGTTGCGCCCGGCGCGGCCGGTGCGGCCGATGCGGTGCACGTAGCTTTCGGTGTCGTAGGGGATGTCGTAGTTGAGCACGTGGCTGATGCGCTCCACGTCCAACCCGCGCGCGGCCACGTCGGTGGCCACCAGCACGTCCAGACGCCCGTCCTTGAGCTGGGCGATGGTGCGCTCGCGCTGTTGCTGCTGCATGTCGCCGTTGATCGCGGCAGCGGCCACGCCGCGCGCCTGCAGCTTGCTGGCCAGTTCCTCGGTGGCGGCCTTGGTGCGGGCGAACACGATCATCGCGTCGAACGGCTCGGCTTCCAGGATCCGGGTCAGCGCGTCGAGCTTGTGCAGGCCGCTGACAAACCAGTACCGCTGGCGGATGTTGGCCGCGGTGGTGGTTTTTGCCGCGATCGTGACCTCGACCGGGTCGCGCAGGTAGGTCTGCGCGATGCGCCGGATCTGCGCGGGCATGGTGGCCGAGAACAGCGCCACCTGGCGCGTGGGCGGGGTCTTCTTCAACACCGTCTCGACATCGTCGATGAAGCCCATGCGCAGCATTTCGTCGGCCTCGTCCAGGACCAGGCACTTGAGCTGCGACAGGTCCAGGGTGCCGCGCTCGAGGTGGTCGATCACCCGCCCCGGGGTCCCCACCACCACGTGCACGCCGCGGCGCAGCGCGTGCAACTGCGGGCCATAGCCCTGGCCGCCGTAGATCGGCAGGACCTGGAAGCCCGGGGTGCGCGCAGCGTAGGTCTGGAACGCCTCGGCCACCTGGATGGCCAGCTCGCGGGTGGGCGCCAGCACCAGCGCCTGCGGCTTCTGCTGCGAGGGCTCCAGCCGGGTCAGGATCGGCAGCGCGAAGGCAGCGGTCTTGCCGGTGCCGGTCTGGGCGGTGCCCAGCACGTCGCGGCCGGACAGCAGCGCCGGGATGGTGGCCGACTGGATCGGCGATGGCGATTCGTAGCCGACCGCGGACAGGGCGGCAAGCAACGTCTCTGGCAGGCCGAGTTCGCCGAAAGTCGGCGCGGCAGGGGATTCGGGGGTTGGGGCAGACATCCGGGCTCCGGCGGCAGCGCCAGGACGGCGCGGCGGGTATGCGAAAGGCGCCATTGTGCGCTGCCGGGCGGGGCTTTGTCGCGTCCGGGGCGGTGCGGACCACTGCAAGCATTCAGCGCCGACCGGACCGGCCGGCGCCGGCGGGGACGCGGCATGTGCGCCGGCAGGCCGCTGCGGCGCGGGATCAGCCGCCCGGACGCAGCAGTGCCGGATCGCCTGCGGTGGCCGCCGGAACGGCTGCGGCAGCGGGCTGGACGGCGGCCTCCTCGACCACCGCTTCGGCCGCGTCCGCCGGCACCTCGGCCAGCGCATTGAACTCGGCCAGGGGACTTTCCGCCGGACAGTCCTCGTCCGGAAAACCAAAGCCACGGCGCAGTTCCAGGCCGCAGCTGTTGAGTGCGTGGAGTTCGCTCTCGTCGCGGCAACGCTCGTGGAATGCACGCACCCAAGCATCGCGCCGGTGCATGAAGTCGTCACCGCACTTGTCCAGCAGGCGCACCCGGTCCAGGTCGTCCTGCGCGGCGTTGTTGCCGTCCAGGCCATACACGCGCAGTTCGTCGGTGGTGAGCAGGCGCAGGCTGCGGTTGGGCACGGTCTTCATCACGTCGGCCAGCAGCGGCGATGCACCGTTGCGCTCCAGGTAGGCGCGCACGGTGGCGTACACGGCCTGCAGCTCGGTGTTCAGCTCCTCGCGGTTGGTCGCGGTGGAACTGAGCCGGATGATCCGGTGGATGCCCACCCGCCCGGCCAGCATGCGGCTGTCGCCGCCGGCCAGGACGAACACGCAGGCGCTGTGGCACAGCGAGTCCTCGCGTACCCACAGGGTCCAGTGGTGGCGGCCGATCCAGTCTCCGGCGCGGATCGCATCCTCGACCTGGCCGCCGGTGGAATCCAGGTCCAGTACCCGATTGCCGATGCCCAGGGCGTCGGCTACCCGGGTCACCCGCTCCACCAGGGTGGTGAAGTCGCTGGCGATCTTGCCGCGCCAGCGCAGGCGCAGGACATCGCCTTCCACGCACGGCTCCAGCAGCTGCCGCAGATTCTCGCGGGTGGGCGCGGGCAGCGGCTCGCCATCGCCGCGGCGGTAGTCCAGGGCGCAGTCGATCCACGCCTGGCCGGAGACCAGCTCCACCGGCGACCAGTCCGCCGCCTTTTCCTTGGGCGCAGGCACGGGCGCAGGCGCGGGAACGGACTCCTCCGGCATCGGCGCGCGGCTCACCGCACCACCCTCCTCCGGCGAGGCCACCGTCTGGGTCTCGACTTCGGGGGCGGGGGCTTGCTGTTGCCCGCCACACGCGCCCAGCAACAGCAGGCAGGTGATCAGGCAGCCGGCGCGAGCGCCATGGAAACGATGCAGGAAGGAAGGTGGCGGCACGGACAGGTTACGGGGGAGCGGAAGACGCACAGTCTAGGCGCTGCCCCGGCGGCGCGGACAACCGGCGATGAACGTGGTGGCGGCTCAGGACAGCAGCGGCCACAGCACCAGCGCCAGGCCGGCCATCGCCAGCGTCCATGCCAGCGAACGCAGGTAACGCACGCCGGACAGGTACAGCGGCACGTAGGCCAGGCGCGACCAGAAATAGAGCTGCACGCCCAGTGCGGTGTACGCATCGGTGCGCTCGCTCCAGGCCACCGCCAGCACCGCGGCGGCAAAGAACGGGAACGTCTCCAGGAAATTGTGCTGGGCCCGCTGTGCGCGCCCGGCCAGCGGAGGCAACGGCCCGGCCTCGCCGTCACGCGGACCGACATCCCAGGCCAGGCCACGCTGCCGCGTGATCAGGGCGCTGGCCAACAACAGTTGCGCGAAGCCGAGCACGATGGCCCAGGCCAGGTACCGGATCTCGATCTCCACGATGCTTCTCCATGCGCGCTGGCCGACGTGCAGCAAGCCTAGCAGCCCCCGCTGGCATGCCGGGATGGCGCAAGCGCACCGCGCTTGCCGCACCGCGCGCCGGCACCGGGCCGACCAGCGACGCAGCGCTCAGCGTCGCGGCGGCGGTGGTGGCGGTGGCTGTGGGTTAGCCCGCGTCGACTCGGCCTCGGCGCGCTGGCGCTCCAGGTCCTCGCGCTGGCGCTCGTAGGCCAGGCGGCGTTGTTCGAAGTCCAGGCGCAGGCGCTCGGCCTCGGCGGGGGATGCATGCGCGCGGCGGCGGTCGGTACGGGCGCGATCTGCTTGCATGCGCTGGCGGTTGGAATCGATGGCCACCGCGATCCGGTCGCGCTCTGCGCGGCCAACCGCCTCGGCCCGGTTGGATTCGGCGTCATCGGCCAGTGCGCGTTGTCGCTGGTAGGTGCTGCGCGCGTCGCTGCCGGTCGTCGCCGGCCCGGTGCCGTAGCGGTTGGGCCGCACCGACTGCGCCAATGCCGCGGCACTGGCCAGCATGGTGGCCGCCAGCAGCAGCACCGCCAGGCCGGCCCGTGTGGTGACTGCCATGACCTTGTGCTCCATGTGCATGACCTGCCCCGGGTTATAGCGCGGACACAGCGCGCAGGGCGTGACACCAGCCGGCCGCTTCAGCTGATCGTCAGCCCCTGCATACATGTCCGAAAACGGCCAGTCGCGGCCGGGCCGCGGTGCTAGCCTGCATCCATGACCTCCCCACCCATCCCCACCCTGCCCGACCAGCACGCCTGCGAGCGCGCAAGGCTGAGCCGGGATCCGCGCTTCGACGGGGTGTTCTTCACTGCCGTGCGCAGCACCGGCATCTACTGCCGGCCCGTCTGCCCCGCACCACCGCCCCGGCGCGAGAACGTGGACTACTACCCCAGCGCCGCCGCGGCCGAGGCTGCGGGCTTCCGCCCCTGCCTGCGCTGCAGGCCGGAACTGGCGCCGGCCGAAGGCACCTGGCGCCGCAGCGACGAGACCGTGGCCCGCGCCCTGAAGCTGATCGACCACGGTTTTCTTGCCGAACACCGGCTGGCCGACCTGGCCACGCGCCTGCACCTGGGCGAGCGCCAGTTGCGCCGCCTGTTCGTGCAGCGCCTGGGTGCGGCCCCGGCGGGGGTGCACGGCACCCGCCGCCTGCTGTTTGCCAAGCAGTTGCTGACCGAGACCGCACTGCCCGTCACCGAAGTGGCGCAGGCCGCCGGCTTTGCCAGCCTGCGCCGCTTCAACGCCGCCTTCCTCGATGCCTACCGCATGCCGCCGCGCGACCTGCGCCGGCGCGCGCGCGAACCGGCGCACGCAGGCGATGTCGCCCATGACCGTCCACTTGTCCTGAAACTCGGGTATCGGCCGCCGTACGACCTGGCGGCGATGCTGGATTTCCTGCGTGACCGCGCCCTGCCCGGGGTGGAGGTGGTGGATGCGCGCAGCTATGCACGCGCGATCGGCAGTGCTGACGCCCCCGCGTGGCTGCAGGTCTGCGCATGGCCCGCAGGACGCGATGGCGCCACCCATGCGCTGCGGCTGGCGCTGCATGGCGTGGCACCTGCGCAGTTGGCTGCAACGGTGCAGCGGGTGCGGCGCATGTTCGACCTGGATGCCGACCCGCACGCGATCGCGGCCGCGCTTTCGGCCGATCCCCGCCTGCGCCCGCTGCTGCGCCAGCGCCCGGGCCTGCGCCTGCCCAGCGGCTGGGATGGTTTCGAAATCGCCGCGCGTGCGGTGATCGGCCAGCAGGTCAGCGTGGCCGCCGCACGCACCGTGGCCACCAGGCTGGTGCAGCGCCATGGGCAGGCGGTGGACATCGCCGGTGCGCCCGGCCTGTCGCACCTGTTCCCCACGCCGGCCACGCTGGCCCACGGCGACCTGCACGGCCTGGGCCTGACCGGTGCGCGTGCCGACACCCTGCGCGGCGTGGCCGCGGCCTTGCTGGACGAACGGGTCGACTTCCGCGCCGACCGCACCCTGGAGGATTTCACCGCCGCCTGGACCGCGTTGCCCGGGATCGGCCCGTGGACCGCGCACTACCTGGCCTTGCGCGCGCTCGGCCATCCCGATGCGTTCCCGGCCGAGGATCTGGTGCTGCAGAAGATTGCCGGAGGTGACGGCCAGCGGCTGGGAACGCGGGCACTGCGCGACCGTGCCCAGGCATGGCGACCCTGGCGTGGCTACGCCGTCATCCACCTGTGGCGCGACGCCATCGCGCGCGCCGCCTCCGCCAGAGCATCCCGATGAACGCACCCAGGAACGCACCCAGGGGAGCACGCCGATGACCATCTACTACCGTGACATCGACAGCCCGGTCGGCACCCTGACCATCGCAACCGGCGACGCCGGCCTGCATGCGATCGAGTTTCCGGCTGATCGCTGGTTCCTGCCTCGCGATGGCTGGCAGCGCGGCGACCACCCGCTGCTGGACCGGGCCCGCGCGCAACTGGACGACTACTTTGCCGGGCGCCGGCGCGTGTTCGACCTGCCGCTGGCTCCGCAGGGCACGCCGTTCCAGCGCCAGGTGTGGTTCGCGCTGGCCACCATTGCCTTCGGCCGCACGGTCAGCTACGCGCAACTGGCCGCGCAACTGGGCCGGCCCACCGCAACCCGCGCGGTCGGCGCGGCCAATGGCCGCAACCCGCTGCCCATCGTCCTGCCCTGTCATCGGGTGATCGGCGCCAATGGCGCACTCACCGGCTTCAGCGGCGGCCTGCCGACCAAGCGCTTTTTGCTGGAACTGGAAGGGGCGCTGCCGCGCACGGGGCCCGCGCCGGACCTGTTTGAGTGAGCCGCAAAGGCATCGCCCGAGAGGCGATGCTGCAGCGTCAGCCCGCGTCCAGTGCCTGCCGCAGCGGTGCCAGGAACGCGCCGGCGCGGCGCGCGGCCTCGGCGGCATCAGCCGCGCCATCCATCGCCGAGACCAGTGCGCTGCCGACCACCACGCCATCGGCATCGCACGCCATCGCCGCGGCGCTGGCTGCATCCTTGATCCCGAACCCGGCCACCACCGGCACCCTGGCCTGCGCGCGCAGCGCCTGCAGGTGCTTGCCGGCCTCGCCCGCATCCAGCCGGTCGGCGCCGGTCACACCGGCATAGCTGACGTAGTACAGGTACCCCTGCGCGCTGGCGCACAGCATCGCCGCGCGCTCCGGCGGCGTGGTCGGCGAGGCCAGCATCACCAGGGCCAGCCCGGCGCGGCCGAACGGCTCCAGGAAATCGGCCGCCTCTTCCGGCGGCAGGTCCACCAGCAACACGCCGTCGATGCCGGCGGCCACCGCGTCGGCGGCATACGCCGCGGCGCCACGGATCTCCACCGGGTTGAGATAGCCCATCAGCACCACCGGGGTGTGGGCATCGCGTTCGCGGAAGCGGCGCACGCATTCGCGCACGTAGGCGCTGTCGGCACCGCGGGCCAGCGCGCGCTCGGAGCTGCGCTGGATCACCGGGCCGTCGGCCATCGGGTCGGAGAACGGCACGCCCAGCTCGATGCAGTCCGCACCGGCCTCCACCAGCGCGTGCATCACCGGCACGGTGGCCTCCAGCGAGGGATCACCGGAGGTGATGAAGGGGATCAGCGCCTTGCGGCCCTGCGCGCGCAACTGCGCAAACTTGTTTTCGATACGGCTCATGGCGGGCATCCGGTCCTGGTCGGGGGTCACAGCTCGATCCCTTCGCGCGCGGCGATGGTGTGCACGTCCTTGTCGCCACGGCCGGACAGGTTGCACAGCACCAGCGCGTCTTTGGGCAGCTCGCGCGCCAGCTTGATCGCCTGGGCCACCGCATGGCTGGACTCCAGCGCCGGCAGGATGCCCTCGCTGCGGGTGAGGCGATGGAAGGCGGCCAGCGCCTCCTCGTCGGTGACGCCCACGTACTGCGCGCGGCCGGTGTCCTTGAGGAAGGCGTGCTCGGGGCCGACGCCCGGGTAGTCCAGGCCGGCGGAGATCGAGTGGGTCTCGGTGATCTGGCCGTCGTCGTCGCAGATCACGTAGGTGCGGTTGCCGTGCAGCACGCCCACCCGGCCGGCCGACAGCGAGGAGGCGTGGCGACCGGTGTCGATGCCCTCGCCGGCCGCCTCGGCGCCGACGATGCGCACGCCGGCGTCGTTGAGGAAGGCATGGAACAGGCCGATGGCATTGCTGCCACCACCCACGCAGGCGGTGATCGCATCGGGCAGGCGGCCGTATTCGGCCAGCATCTGGGCGCGGGCCTCGCGCCCGACCACCGCGTTGAAGTCGCGCACCATGCGCGGGTACGGCTCAGGCCCGGCCACGGTGCCGATGATGTAGAAGGTGTCCTGCACATTGGTCACCCAGTCGCGCATGGCTTCGTTGAGCGCGTCCTTGAGCGTGGCCGAACCGCTGCTCACCGGCACCACGGTCGCGCCCAGCAGCTTCATCCGGTAGACGTTGATCTTCTGCCGCTCGATGTCGGTGGCGCCCATGTACACCACGCATTCCAGGCCCAGGCGCGTGGCCACGGTGGCGCTGGCCACGCCGTGCTGGCCGGCGCCGGTCTCGGCGATGATCCGCTTCTTGCCCATGCGCGACGCCAGCAGCGCCTGGCCGATGGTGTTGTTGATCTTGTGCGCGCCGGTGTGGTTGAGGTCCTCGCGCTTGAGCAGGATCTGCGCGCCACCCACGTCGCGGCTGAGGCGTTCGGCGTGGTAGATCGGGCTGGGCCGGCCGACGTAGTGCTTGAAGTCCTTCTCGAACGCGGCAATGAATTCCGGGTCCACCCGCGCCGCGTCGTAGGCGGCGGTCAGCTCCTGCAGCGGGCCGATCAGGGTCTCGGCGACGAAGCGTCCGCCGTGGCGGCCGAAGTGGCCATTGGCATCGGGAAAGGCGTGGAAATCGGCGGGAGCATTCATGGCGGATCCATCAGGGCACGGTGGCAGGCCCTCAGCCTAGCGCACAGATGCCTGCGTGTTTAATCGACAATACCTGCCGTTCGTGTGATAAAAACTCACACATGCCCCGGTCGCTGCCACCGCTGAACGCCTTGCGCGCCTTCGAGGCCGCTGCCCGCCTGGGCAGCATCAGCCGCGCCGCCGGGGAATTGCATGTCACCCACGGCGCAGTCAGCCGCCAGGTGCGCGCATTGGAGGACGCGCTGGGCGCGCCCTTGTTCGAACGCGAGGGCCGCGGCCTGGCCCTGACCGCTGCCGGCCTGCGCCTGCGCGACGCCGCCGGCGATGCCTTCGCCGGCCTGCAGGCAACCTGGAGCGCCCTGCGCCGCGACGGCCGCTCCACCGCGCTGGTCCTGGGCTGCCCCGGCAGCCTGCTGGCGCGCTGGGTGATTCCGCGCCTGGAACGGCTGGCCATCGACCTGCCGGACCTGAAGCTGCACCTGTCCGCACAGGAAGGCGGCTTCGACGCCGCCCTCGCCGGCCTGGACGCGGCGCTGCTGCTGGGCGAGGCACCGTGGCCGGCCGACTGGCAGGTGCACGCGCTGGCACCGGAACGCATCGGCCCGGTACTCAGCCCGCGCCATGCGCGCTTCGACGCCCTGCGCGATGCCCCAGCGGCCGCACTGCTGCAAGAACCGCTGCTGCACACCGCCTCGCGCCCACAGGCCTGGCCGCGCTGGTTCGCCGCGCAGGGGCTGGATGCCGACAGCCTGCGCCAGGGCACCGGCTTCGACCACCTCACCTACCTGCTGGAAGCAGCCGCCGCCGGCCTGGGCGTGGCCATCGCCCCACGCGAGCTGGTGCAGGCCGACCTGGACACCGGCCGGCTGGTCGCACCGTGGGGATTCGCCGATACCGGCGGCCAATGGGCGCTGTGCACGGTGCGCGGCAACAGCGATCCGCGCATCGCCGCGCTGGCCGGGTGGATGCGGGGCGAGCTGGGAGCCTGAGCACGACCCGCCGGACTCGCACCCTCAAGCGACATCGCGGACCAGCACCGCAACGCGGCCAGCCCGACACCTGCCCACACGCATCCGCAACCGTCGCCGATGGCTCCCGACATCATTCGACCGTGACCGACCGCGACGCCAGTGGGCGCATCCGCGCATCCAGGTAGTCGACACGGAACATGCCCGGCGCAAGGAACAGCACGCATCGTTCCTCGCCCTCATCGAGCACGCAACTGTCGGCGGGAATGCCCTCGTCCTCGGCGATGACGGTGGCCTGCACCAGGCAGGGCCGGGCGGCGCCGCATCCTTCCGCAGGCACCGGCATGCGGCGGCGCGCACCGTCCAGTTCCAGCCAGGAGGCCCCCTCCCCGTGCCTGCCGCCGGTACCCGGCACGAACACGATCAGATCATAGGCCGTTGAGCCATAGAACCTACCGGACGCATCGGACAGCACATAGGCCTGCGAGGGAAACCGGGGCGGGCCCGCCTCGGGAAAGCGGATGCCCTCCTTGCCCATGCCCAGCAGGCGCGTGGTGTCCACGGTCAACGGATCGATACCGGTCATTTCCCTGAACCGCTGCGCCATCATGGGGACGGGCCCGCCGCTCTTGGCCACGTGCCCGAATCCCGCGATCGCCAGGACCCTCGCGTCCGGGTCCTGGCGATAGATGCACGCCAGGTTGCCGGCCAGGCCCTGCTCGCGGCCTTCCATCGTGCCGCTGGTATCGCGGGTTTCGTAGGCGACGAGGCGAAAGCCCAGGCGCAGGGCTTCGCGCACGATTTCCCCGAACACCGGCTCACGCAGGTAAAAACCGCTGGCCCTCACCGGATAGCCGCGCGCGGGAAGCTCCCCATCGAACATCGCGGCATCGGAACAGGTGCCAGCCTCGCCGGGCACATCGGTGGTCAGGGCCTCGATGGCGAGGTACCCGAACCCCGCCTCGCGCAAGGGACGCAGCAACGTATGGAGCGCCGCCCGCGTGCGCGGCCGGGCATGGGACTCGTTGAGGAAGACCGCCTGCCGCCCGCGGGCCATCTCCACGATCAGCGGATTGGCATACGTGGCCTCGGTGTAGCCCAGCGACACGGGATCCTCCTGGTTCTCCCGGAGCGGGTACAGCCGCTCGGCCTCCTCGTAGTTGCCCACGAAGCTCGACAGCGTGGCGTAGTTCTGCCTGAACATGCCGGAAGCTCGCTCGGCATCGAAGCCGTAGGAGATCGCACGATGGCCCCGGAAGTACCGGTGCGCATCGGAAACCGACAAGTCCCGGATTGCGGGCAGCAGGCAGGATTCGTCCAGGCAAGTTTCCGCCGGTTCGGCCGGTGCCGCCCCTACCGTTGCTGGCACCATCGCCACCAGGAGGCACGACAGGAATCGGCGGCTCACTTCGCCGGCCTCCGCAGGCCGGGCACCAGGAACGGATAGGGCGCGCAGAAACCTCTCTTGGCGCCTTCGATCCGGCTTCTGCGCCACTCCAGTTCCTGCCTGACCGGCATGATCCGTCCTCCCCCATAGCTTTCTATCAATGCCTTCTTCCGCTTCCGCGCGTTCATGCTTCCTCCAGGAGCGCCTCGACGATGCGCTCGGTGATCGGGAATCCAGTAAGCATCTCTATGAAGCTCCATTGCCCGGCCGGATTGACCTCCAGGAAATAGAGCTTGCCGTCCAGCCCCCGCACCAGGTCGACGGACGAATAGACCAGGCCCAGGCGCCGATTGATGTCCACCAACGCCTCCCGCTCGGCATCGGCGAGCTTCACCCGGTAGTAAGTCAGACCCACCTGGTTCCACAACCGGCTGTCCAGGGCGGTTGCCTCGTTCTTCGCCGAATCGATGGCGGCTGCGTAGACGCTTTCACCGACCACGACCACCCGCAGCTCGTGGTCCTTCTCGATGTATTCCTGCAGGAGCACGGGTGCGGCCAGGCGCCCATCCAGCCCGGGGCCGTCGTCGCGGAAGTACTCGGTCTTGATCTGCCGCGGGCCGGTCTCGCGATAGCCGCCCTGGGATATCCCCTTGATGATCCGTCGGCCGTCGTGGGCGAACGCCAGCACGTCCTGGCCCCGCGTCGCCACCATCTGCCGGGGCACGTCCATTCCGCATTGCACCGCGATCTGCGTCTGCACCAAGCGATTGCAGAAAACGCGATTGCCCAGAATCGGGTTCACCCATACGCGATCGCGCAGCATCCACCAAAGATACTCGTACGCATATATGGACTCATAGTGGACCAGATTGGCCGACGTCCCCGGGCGCGTGGTCAAACCGCCGAAGTAAGATGCGCCACGGCTCCATACCGACCTGATGCTGCCCAGGGGCAGCACCTCGCCGCGAGCGTCGATCATCTCCCCTGCGCAGTTCCCGCGATGGTCGCTCACCGCGAACCTGAAATCGAAGTTCCTGTCCTCCACCACGGGATCGATCCACAGATAGGGAACGCGCCGGTGCTGAAGGACCTGGGTCACCAGATACAGGTTGAGGTCGGAATCCTCCGACACCAGCGCCACAACCGGCCGGGTCACCACCTTCCGCGCTCCAGGTCGTAGCTGCAGTTCGCAGGCGCGCTGCCCAGCCGGTCCGGCCTGGAGCGCCGGGACAACGGATTCGGACAGGCATAGCGCAGTTCGCAGTCCCGGCACTTGTCCCGCCGGTCCTTGCCGACCTTCCAGTAGCCCAAGAGCCGCTCGTCCCGGAGCAAGTCATCCAGCCCCACGCCCGCTCCAGGCCGGCCGATAAAGAAGTCCATCTCGGACACGTCGGGGAACACGTTCCAGTCGCGGTCGAAATGGAGGCAGCCGTAGCATTCGGCGTACATCCCCAGCAGATGGTAGTAATCCGCACGGCACACCATCGCCGATGGCAACAACCCCGCGTCCCAGTCCCATACGGACCGTACACCGCCCTCATCCACTCCGATGGTGCCGTGTACCGGATCGCACGCCTCCGACACGAAAACCCGGCCGGGGTGCGGCAACCTCGACCGCAGGGCCTTGAATCGCCCGACCGCTTCGGATGCGCACCAAAGCTCGCAGATGCTGAATCGCGCATGCCTGAGACCGGATGCGACCACTGCCTCCAGTCCGCCTGCGGGATCACAGGAGCCACCCACCAGGAAAGCGAAGCTGCCCAGGCTGAAGCGACGGGAAGCGTCGGCGATGAAATTCAGGATCCGGCCGAAGTCTTCGGCGGTTGTTCCGCTCCCGATCTCGAACGACAGCGTGCGCAGCGGTGGGAACCTCGGCACCTTGCTGTCGAACGAATAGCGTTGCCCCCCGTTTCCCTGGCAGCGCTCCAGGAATCCCCTTTCGGCCAGGCGCCTGAGCAAGCTTTCCAGCACCGAGGCATCGTATTTCCCCGGGACATCCGCATGCCCGTCGACACCCTCCAGCACCTTCCCCAATCCGCTCGATACTCGCTGGATCCGGCCATCGAACAGGTCGTAGAGCGCGGAAGCGTGCGCACCATGTACCAGAACGACCTGGTTCCCAAGACGATATCCAGTAGATTCCATTCCGCCCCTCCGTAGACATGGCGATACAAAGGCGGAGGGGCAAGCCGCCCCTCCGCCGATCAACTCAGGGGTCGCAACTGGAACCGTCCCAGCCACTGTTGCCCGTCACCGTCAGGGTCAGCTGGTCGTCCCGGCACCGCACGCCGCCCGTCACCATCACTTCTTCATCCATCGACAGCTCTTCCATTGCTCCTTCATCCATCGACAGCTCTTCCATTGCTTCGCTCCTTCATGGTCGGCGCAGTTCCCCTGCACCCTCGGGCCCGGCCCATGGCCGAGAAAACGATGTCCGGAAGATTCATGGCCCATTCCGCATGGCTGGCCATCACCCTGTCCCCACGACCGATTCCTCTTCTGGCGCCTCTTGCGCGGCGCACGGCTGGAATTCCTGCACGATGCGCCCGCCGGCCATCACCAGCACCCGGTCGGCGCTGGCGATGGTCTCGGGACGGTGGGCCACGATCACCTTGGTCAGCGCCAGGCTCTTGACCGCGTCGTTGACCAGGCGCTCGTTGGCCATGTCCAGGTGGCTGGTAGCCTCGTCGAGGAACAGCAGCCTGGGCTGGCGGTACAGGGCGCGCGCCAGGATGATGCGTTGCTTTTGTCCGCCGGACAGCGAGCTGCCCATGTCGCCGATCAAGCCGTGGTAGCCCATCGGCATGGCAGCGATCTCATCGTGGATCGCCGCCAGGCGCGCGGCCGCCTCGATCCTCGCCTGGTCGCCATGCGGGTCGAAGAAGCTGATGTTGTCGGCGATGCTGCCGGCGAACAGCTGGTCGTCCTGCATCACCGCGCCCACGATGGCGCGCACGTTGCGAGGGCCCACCTTGTGCAGGTCGTAGCCGCCGATGCACAGGCGCCCTTGCGAGGGCTTCAGCAGCCCCAGCAACAGCTTGACCAACGTGGTCTTTCCGCATCCGGACGCGCCGATGATGGCCACCGACTCGCCCGGCTCGATGGTGAAGCTGCAATCCTGCAGCACCCATCGCTCGCCTTCGCCATAGCGGAACGACAACCCGTCGACCTCGATCCGGGTATCCGGCGGAGGCGGAAGTTCCGCCGGTCCCGAATCCTCCTCCGGCGGCGTCAGCACGATGTCGGCCAAGCGCTCGCCATGCAGGCGCAGCATGCGGAACTCCACCCACTTATCGATCAGCGCCGACACGCGCTCGGCGAACTGGTCCTTGTAGGCCAGGTAGGCGATCAGCATGCCCACCGAAAATACGTTCTGCAGGGCCAGGACCGTGCCGATCCAGATCACCGCGATCCGCTCGACGCCGAACACCAGTTGGCTGGCGCCGCTGAAGCCCAGGCCCATGTGGGCCAGGCCTACCTCCCGGTTCACCGTGTCCGTCATCAGGTTCTCGTAGGCTGAACGCCGCTGCGGCTCCTCCCCGGCCACCTTCAGGCTCTGCATGCCGCGCAGCGACTCCAGCAGGTGGGTATGCTGCCTGGCCGAGGCCACAAGCTGCTGCTCGGTGCGCTCTCGGAGCGGCCGGTAGGCTAGGCCCCTGATGCCCAGGTACAGCGCCACCGCCAGCAGCGTCACCAACGTCAGCTTCCAGCTGTACAGCAGCATCAGCCCGAGCGTGGCCACCGCCATCAGCCCATCGATGAGCGCTTCCACGAAGCTGGTGGTCAGCGTCTTCTGGATCGCCTGCACCGATGACATGCGCGAAGTGATGTCGCCCAGGTGCCGCTTCTCGAAGAAATCCAGCGGCAACCTCAGCGTATGCGCGAACACGTTGCCCATCCACTGCAGGCCCAGGCGGGAAGACAGGTATACGACCGACCAGCCCCGCAGCAGGCCAATGCCGACCTGCAGCAGCAGCACCAGCACGAAGCCCAGCCCCAGCACGGCGAGCAGGTCGCGGTCGGCGGAGACCAGCACCTGGTCCACCACCCATTGCATGAAGAACGGCGCCAGGATCACGAACACCTGCAGCGCGATCGAGAGCAGCAGTATCTGCCCGAGCGCGGGCCCCAGCCCGCGCACGCGACCGGCCAGTTGTCGGACCGATACCGCGGGCGAAGTCTTCCGCGGCCTGAAATCGGCGGCGGGCGTCAATTCCAGCGCCACGCCGGTGAAATGCTCGGACACCTTGTCGAGCGACAGCCTACGCTCGCCGGCGGCCGGATCGAGGATGGTGGCGGAGGATTTCCCGACCCTGGCCAGGACGACGAAATGGTTGAGATCCCAGTGCAGGATGCAGGGCAGCTTGAGCTGCCCGAGGTGCTCCATGTCCAGCCGCAACGGGCGCGTGGAGAACCCGAGTTTCTGCGCGACCTGGATCAGGCGGTCGAGCCTGGCCCCCTTCAGGGAATGCGGAAACCTGCAACGCATCTCCTGCAAGCCAAGCCGCATGCCATGCGCGCATGCCACCATGGCCAGCGAGGCCAGCCCGCACTCGGACATTTCGGACTGGATGATGGGCTTCACCGCCACAGCACGTTCACTCCATGATGGGGCAGAACCCGCGGAAACCCTGGTAGCCATGGGTACCTGCGCGCCTTTGGCTCCCGCACGTCTCCTGGCGGCCTGCACGGCGGAACCGGGACACGGCGGAGGATCCCCATGGGCGCTCAGCCATCGCCCACTCTTCCCTTGATCGAGTACAACGGCTCGAATATCCATTCGATCAACCGCCGCTTCTCGCCCATGACGTCCGCATCTAGCAGCGCGCCCGGCCTCAGCGGTTCCGCCTTCCCATAGGCGGTCACGGCCTGGCGCGCCAGCGCCACGGTGACGCGATAGAAGGGCTCACCCTGCTGCGCGCTTCCGGGCATCGCGCCCGGACCGCCCGGCTCCAATGCGCTCCGGCTGATCCGCACCACCGTCCCCGTGTGATGGCCGAACTTCTGGTACGGATACGCCTGGTAGCGCAGCATCACTCTGTCGCCTGGCTCGATGAAACCGATGGCGCGGCTCGGCACCAGCAACTCCGCCTCCAGCCCGCCATCCCCCGGCAATATGCTCAGCATCGGCTGTCCAGCCTGCACGGCCTGCCCGGGCTTGGCCAACTGCACCGATACGACCCCGTCGACCGGAGCGACCACCACCAGTTCCCCTCGCGCCCGCGTTTCCACCCTCTCCTGTTCGAGCACAGCCAGGTCGCGTGCGTAGGCGGCCTCGCCGCTATCGCGTTGCGTCGGCAGTTCGGCCAGCGCCTGGCGCAGTTGCGCGATCATGCGGCCCGTCGCGCTCGCCTGGCGCTGCAACGCCTGCGTCTCGCCCATCTGGGCCAGAGCCGCCGATTCCTGCTGCTTGATCTGCAGCAGACTGACGTAGCGCTCGTCCTGCAACTGCCGTAGGCGGTCCAGCGTTTCCTGGGCGATACGTATCTGTTCGCGCCGGGTGGCGATCTCGGCCTGGACCTGGACCAGTTCGCGCTCGGCCGTGGCCAATTGGCTACGCAGGCCCGCTTCCTGCGCGTCCCATTGCCCGCGCTGGGCGGCCTGTGCGGCCTGCAGGCTCTCGTGCCTGCGCTGCAGACGCCGCTCCAGGGCCGCCGAGGTGTCGCCGCTGTCCAGCGTGAACCGTGGCACGTTCACCACGGCCAGGATCTGCCCGGCACGGACGCGCTCGCCTTCGGGAACCTCGACCCGTTCCACCACGCCGGTGGCGGGCGCCAGCACGGTGGCCAATCCATAAGCTGGCACCAGTCGGCCCACGACGGTCGAACGCCGGGTATAGGTACCGAACACGAGGAACGCGACGACGAACGCCGCCGCGAACCCGGCCGACAGGACCAGCACCCACAGTCGCAACGGCTGAACCAGGGAGATCGAGCCGAGCCAGCTCGCACGCCGTGCTTCCAGCACTTCCGGACGGAACAACGTCTGTTTCATGCCTGGCCCGACACCGTACCCATCTCAGATATCACCCTTTTCGCTGGATGTTGCCCCCGACACCGCCCATCCGTGTCTGCGTCCTCGATGCAAGGCGCAGTGGCTTCGCGCAGGGCACGGGCGATATTCGATACGAAGGACGGGATCCGCAAGAGAGCTGGGATGCCCATCGGTGCCAAGGTCGCTTGCATCGCCTTGACTGCTCCGGGACCCATCGGTTTTTGTACCCGCGTGCAAACGAATCTGGACAAGTTCGCGCAAATATCGCTTGCATTCCCATACTTGCAGGGGATGGCGCGCAAAGTTAGCCTCACTAAGCCATCGGACAAGGAGATGTCGGGTGAATTACATAAAACTATCGACACGGATCCGTATCGCCCGCCAGCGGGCGCAACTCTCGCAAAAGGCATTGGCATCCCGGATAGGCGTCAGCCGCGGCGCAGTTGCCAATTGGGAATGCCCGCAGGGCGCTTCCCCCGCCACCTCGCGCTTGGAAGTGATCGCGCATGCTGCAGGCGTGTGCTTCGAATGGCTGGCCACGGGCCGTGGCCCGGTCGCCTATCGCAACGATCCCGACGACATCCCGGCCGTGGAGGCTGAATTGGTATACGACCCCGATGAAATGCGCCTGCTGGCCGCGTTCCGCGCGGCCGGTCGGCAAATGCAGCGCTTGCTGCTGAACATGGTGGAGGCGCAAAGCGCCTCCGGGGGACAGGGCAGGGCCTGACGGCTTCCCGAGTCTGCCCCGCGCGAAACGGCGCACCACGTCACCGGGCGCCCGTGAGCCGACCTGGGCCCGGCGCCCTCAATCCATCTCCGCGCAATCGGCCCTGCGCACCTCGGCCACGAAGCGGCGCATCTTCTCGCCGTCCTTGATGCCGGGCGCGGCCTCGATGCCGCTGGCCACGTCCACCGCCCATGGCAAGGTGGCCTGGATCGCGTCGTGGACATTGTCGGCAGTGATGCCGCCGGCCAGCACGAAGGGGCGATGCAGGCCGGTGGGGATGCGGCTCCAGTCGAAGGCGTGGCCGGTGCCGCCGGCGCCGCCGGTGCCGTGGCTGTCGAACAGGAACGCGGCCGCGTTGGGCCAGCGCTGCTGCAGGGTGCGCGCATCCCAGGTTTCGCCGCCGCCCATCGGCACGGCCTTCATGTACGGCACCCGGAATGCGCGGCAGAACGCGTCTTCCTCGTCGCCGTGGAACTGCAACACCGCCGGCCTGATCTGGCGCACCACCTCGCGCACCTCCTCGGCGGTGTTGTCGCGGAACAGCGCCACCGCGCCCACCATTGGTGCCAGTGCCATGCGCAATTGCCGGGCCATCAGCGGGCTGACCTGACGCGGGCTGCCGGCGGCGAAGACGAAGCCCACCGCGTCCACGCCCAGTTCGCCGGCCAGGCGCACATCGCCGGGGCGGGTCATGCCGCAGAACTTGATGCGGGTGCGATACAGGGTGCGGGTCACAGGGTCACCTCCGTGGGCAGGCCCCATTCTGGCGGATACAGCGGACGCAGGAACACCAGCCCCTGTGGCGGCGCGGTCGGCCCGGCCAGGGTGCGGTCGCGGCCGGCCAGCAGTTGCGCGATCCAGCCCTCGTCCTGCGCGCCGGCGCCGACTTCCAGCAGCGAGCCGACGATATTGCGCACCATGTGGTGAAGGAAGGCGTTGGCCTGGATCTCGACTTCCACCGTTTCGCCATCCCGGCGCACGACGATGTCCTGCAGGTTGCGGCGCGCATGCGGGGCCTGGCAATGCACGGTCCGGAACGCGTTGAAGTCATTCTCGCCCAGCAGCGCCTGGGCGGCGCGGTGCATCGCATCGGCATCCAGCGCACGCCGCTCCCAGGCCATGTGGTGGCGGTACAGCGCCGGCCGCACCAGGCGGTTGAGCAGGAGGTAGCGGTAGCGGCGTGCACGCGCGCAGAAGCGGGCGTGGAAATCGTCGGCTACCGGCACGCACCAGCGCACGCACACCGACGGCGGCAGGCGCCCGGTGGTGCCCAGGGTCCAGGCACGCGGGTCACGGGTGGCGGTGCTGTCGAAATGCACCACCTGGCATTGCGCGTGCACGCCGGCATCGGTGCGCCCGGCGCAGCTGACGGTGATGGCCTGGTCGGCCACCGCCGACAATGCGCGTTCAAGCGCTGCCTGTACGGTCGGGGGACCGGATGGCCCCAGGCCCTGCCATCCCTGGAAGCCGCCGCCGTCGTATTCCACGCCCAACGCGTAACGCATCGTCGGTCCCGGTGCGGGCCCTAGCCGATCTCGCGCAACAGTTGCGCTGCTTCGTCACGCGCGTCCGCGTCTTCGCCGGCAGCCACTTCGTGCAACAAGGTGCGTGCGGTTTCGGTGTCGCCCAGGTCCAGGTAGGCGATAGCCAGTTCCAGCCGCTCGCGGCCTGCCGGAGCGGGATTGAGCGGACCCAGTTCGACCGCCGCATCGGCGTCGTGCCAACCGGGGATGCGCAGCATTTCCTGCTCCGGTGCCGACGCGGCGGGAGCTGCGTCAGGCGCGTGCGGCGAATGCGCGTGGTCCTGTTGCGCGGACGCCGCGTCATCGGCATCGGCATCGGACGCGGCAGTGCCGGCAGGCGCAGGCATCGCCGCGGCAAGGGTGGCCGCGTCCCAGCCGGCCGCACGCCGGCCACCGGCGCTGGGAATGGGCAGCGGCTTGGGCCGCCGTGCCAGCCACCACACCACTGCGGTGACCACGATCAGCGCCAGCCCGCCCCACCACCACATCGGGTCCACCGCCGCGGTGCTGCTCCCCGCCTCCGTGGCGCCAGGCTGCTGCACCTGCGCCAGGCGCTGCTGTGCGGCGGCAAGCTCGCTGTCCTTGAGCTCGATCAGCTTCATCTGCTGCTGCTGCAGCTGTTCCAGTTCATCGACCCGGCTGCGCAGTTCCTGCAGTTCGGAGTCGCGCGCGGCCAGGTCTTCCTGGGCCTGGCGCAGGTGTTGGTTTGCCAGCATGTCGCCCTCACCACCGGCGCCAAGACCGGATTCAGTTGCCTGGGTACCGGCCGCGGCCACGGCCGGTGCGATTTCCAGCCGCGCACCGGTGCTGCCGGCGGTGGCCGGTGCAGCGGGAGGCGGGGCGGTGGCCGTGGACGTGCCGGGTGCGGCGGATGGGTCGGCCGGCTGCGGCACCGGACGCATCGCCTGGCGCCACTGCTCGGTCTGCTCGCGCACCAGTGCGTTGGCGCCGGCAACATCCAGCGGCGCGAAATCGTCGGCCGCCGGCATGCGCAGCACCGCGCCGCTGCGCAGGCGGTGGATGTTGCCACCGATGAACGCCTGCGGATTGGCCTGGAGCAGGGCCAGCATGGTCTGGTTGAGGGTGTAGCCGCCGCGGTCCATGGACACCGCCAGCTGCGACAGGGTCTGGCCACGCTCCACGCGTGCCAGCACCTCGCCGGCATCGACACTGTGCGCGGCACTGGCCGGTGCCGGGGCGGCGGGCACTGGCATTGGTGCCGGCATCGGTGCCGGCGGCGGTGCCGGGGGCGGCGGCTCGCTGGATTCGATGTCCGCAGGTGGCGCCGGGGCGTCGGCCACCGACTCGGGCATATCGTCCTCAACGGCCACCGGCGCGGACGGCAGCTCGTGGATGATGGTGTCCGATGGCAGCGCCTGCGGAGCGTCGACCTGCGCCGGCTCGATCGCCACCGCCGTCTGCGGGGCAGCCACCAGCGCGGAGTATTCGCGCACCAGCCGGCCCTGGCCCCAATCGACCTCGACGAGGAAGCCGACGGCCGGCACGGTCACCGGCGCGCGGCTGGTCACCCGCACCACCGCCCTGCCCTGGGCATCGGCGGTGATCTCGAACTGCAGGTCGCGCACCAGCCCGGCCGGCGGCTGCAGGCCGACCCGGGCGAAGGTTTCCGGCGAAGCCAGACGCGCGCGCGCGTTTTCCAGCTCGCCCGGCGCATTGGAAATGATCGGAATCTCGGCCAGCAGCGGCTGGCCGGGCGCAGAGAGCACCTTGATCTGGCCAAGGCCAAGCGCCATCGCGCTGCTGCTCAGCAGCAACAGCGCAATCGCCACCAGCCAGTGCCATGGACGCCTGGCGCCCCGTCCCCTTGATTCCATGCGGCGCACTATAGCGGGTCGGCCGCTCCCCGTGCACAGCCCGGGTCCGGCGGCGGACGCCGGCTGGCGCCCGCCGCGGCCATGCTCAGCCTTCGGCGGCCACCAGCTCGGCCAGCTGCACCGCATTGAGCGCGGCGCCCTTGCGGATGTTGTCCGACACGATCCACAGGTTCAGCCCGCGCGGATGCGAGATGTCCTCGCGGATGCGGCCCACGTACACCGCATCCTTGCCGGAGGCATGGGTGACCGGAGTCGGGTAGCCGCCGGCCTTGCGGTCGTCCACCACCTCGATGCCTGGCGACTTCTCCAGCAGTGCACGCGCGGCCTCGGCGGTCACCTTCTGCCTGGTCTCGATCGCCACCGCTTCGGAGTGGCCGTAGAACACCGGCACGCGCACCGCGGTGGGGTTCACCTGGATGCTGTCGTCGCCGAGGATCTTGCGGGTCTCCCAGACCAGCTTCATCTCTTCCTTGGTGAAACCGTTGTCCATGAAGTCGTCGATGTGCGGGATCAGGTTGAAGGCGATCTGCACCGGGAAGCGCTGCGGGTCGGCATCCTGGAAGTTGAGCAGCGCGCCGGTCTGGCGGCCCAGCTCCTCCAGCGCCGAACGACCTGCGCCGGACACCGACTGGTAGGTGGCCACGTTGATCCGCTCGATGCCGTACTCGCGGTGCAGCGGCGCCAGCGCCACCAGCATCTGCATGGTCGAGCAGTTGGGGTTGGCGATGATGCCGCGCGGGCGGTTCTTCGCCGCTTCCGGGTTGACCTCGCTGACCACCAGCGGCACGTCGTCGTCGTAGCGGAAGGCCGAGGAGTTGTCGATCACCACCGCGCCGGCAGCGGCGAACTTGGGGCCATACTCCTTGGACACGCTGCCGCCGGCCGAGAACAGGGCGATGTCCACGCCCTTGGGATCGAACGTGGCCAGGTCCTGGACCTTGATGGTGCGTCCGCCGAACTCGACCTCGCCGCCGGCCGAGCGCGAGGACGCCAGCGCGACCAGCTCGCCGACCGGGAAGCGGCGCTCGGCCAGGATGTTCAACATGGTTTCGCCGACCGCACCGGTGGCGCCGACGACGGCGACGGTGAAACGACGTTCTGCAGTGCTCATGGATGTTTCTCTCTGATAGGGATAATCGGAATGGGTGGAAAGTCGCGCGCCCTGCGCACGGACCGGCCGTGTTCGGGGAACCTCCTCCTGCAGCCGCTCATGGAGCGCCGGCGGAGGCTCCCTATCGTTTGGCGATGGTTTTTTCGTCCAGCACGGCCGCGGCCAGGCGGCCATGGGCCAGCGCATCGGCGATCAGTTCCGGGGTGTACGCGGTGACCTCGCCGGCGGCGTGCACGTGGCAATGCTTCGCCACCTGCCCGACGATGTCGTCGAACAGCGGCTGCGACACCCACACGCGCGGACGCGATTGCGCCATGGCTCAGTCCTGTACTCCCGGCCCGCCATCGCCCAGCCCGGCTCCGGCCGGAATGCGCGGGGATACCTGGCCCACGTCGCCGCATTGGGCCCGATGGCGCAGCGCCTGGTCCATCAGCACCAGCGCCACCATCGCCTCGGCGATCGGCGTGGCGCGGATGCCCACGCACGGGTCATGGCGGCCGGTGGTGATCACCTCCACCGGGTTGCCGTGGATGTCCACGGTCGGCCCGGGCAGGCGCAGGCTGGAGGTCGGCTTGAGCGCGATCGAGGCCAGTACCTGCTGCCCGGTGGAGATGCCGCCGAGGATGCCGCCGGCATGGTTGCTGGAAAACCCCGACGGGGCGATCAGGTCGCGGTGCGCGGTGCCCTTCTGCGCCACCACGTCGAAACCGTCGCCGATCTCCACGCCCTTGACCGCGTTGATGCTCATCAGCGCGGCGGCAAGATCGCCATCGAGCTTGCCGTAGATCGGCTCGCCCCAACCCGGCGGCACGCCGTCGGCGACCACGGTCACGCGCGCGCCGACCGAGTCGCCGGACTTGCGCAGCGCATCCATGTAGATCTCGAGTTCCGGCACCTGCGGCGCGTGCGGCCAGAAGAACGGGTTGTCCTCCACCGCGCGCCAGTCGAATCCCGCCGGCTGCACCTGGCCCAGCTGGGCCAGGAACCCGCGCACGCTGACGCCATGACGCTGCTTGAGCCACTTCTTGGCGATCACCGCCGCGGCCACGCGCATGGTGGTCTCGCGCGCCGAACTGCGGCCGCCACCGCGCGGGTCACGGATGCCGTACTTCTGCCAGTAGGCGTAGTCGGCATGGCCGGGGCGGAACTGCGCGGCGATGTTGGCGTAGTCCTTGCTGCGCGCGTCGGTGTTGCGGATCAGCAGCGCGATCGGGGTGCCGGTGGTGCGGCCCTCGTACACGCCCGAGAGGATCTCGACCTCGTCGGCCTCGCGCCGGGCGGAGGTGTGCCGGCTCTTGCCGGTGGCGCGGCGCTGCAGGTCGTGGGCGAACTCCTCGGGCGCGATCTCCAGCCCCGGGGGGCAGCCATCGACCACGCAGCCGATGGCCGGGCCGTGCGACTCGCCGAAGGTGGTGACCGACAGAAGCTTGCCGAAGGTGTTGCTGCTCAAGACGGACCTCGTGCAGGACCGGATGCATGGAAGATGCAAGGATCGCATATCGGCGCGCTGCTTGCTGCAGTGCGGCAGGCCGCGGAACGTTGCCGCGGCAACGGATGCGCGGCGGTCGCCGGCAAGGCCGGCTCTTACGAAAAGCGGCCGGCCGGACGGACGGAGCGGTCGGCCGAGGCCGGTCGCCCGATGCCATGGTGGCCGGTGCCGGAAGGACCAGCGCCCGTGGCTCAGGCGCGGGCCGGTGCCGGAAGAACCCGCGCCCGTGGCTCAGGCGCGGGCGGCGGCCAGTTCGGTGATCCGTGCGTTGTGCGCGATCAGCTCGCGGCACTCCACCGCGAACACGCCCATCTGGCCCACCTTGAACTCGATCCAGGCCAGGTCCAGCTCCGGCAGCAGCTTGACCAGATGCTGCTCCGACTCGCCCACTTCGCAGATCAGCAGCCCGTCGCCGGACAGGTGCAGCGGCGCATCGCGCAGGATCTTCAGCACCAGGTCCAGGCCATCGTGGCCGGCACGCAGGCCCAGCTCGGGCTCGTGCGCGTACTCGCGTGGCAGTGCGTCCGTTTCCGCGTCGGTGACATAGGGCGGGTTGCTGACGATCAGCTCGTAATGGCGCCCGCCCAGCCCGGCGAACAGGTCCGACCTGACCAGCTCCACGTTGTCGGCGTGCAGGCGCGCCTTGTTTTCCGCCGCAAGGGCCAGCGCATCGTCGCTGATGTCGACCCCGTCCACCTGCCAGTCCGGGTTGTAGTGGCCCATGGCGATGGCGATGCAGCCCGAGCCGGTGCACAGGTCCAGCGCGCGCCTCACCTCGCGCCCGCCCAGCCACGGCTCGAAGCCGGACTCGATCAGCTCGGCGATCGGCGAGCGCGGCACCAGCGCGCGCGGGTCGGACTTGAAACTCAGCCCGGCAAACCACGCCTCGCCGGCCAGGTAGGCCGCCGGCACGCGCTCGTCGATGCGGCGCTGGAACAGCGCCAGGACACGTGCCTTTTCGGCGCCGGTCAGCCGCGCCTGGCCGTACACCGGGCTGAGGTCGTGCGGCAGGTGCAACGCATGCAGCACCAACTGGGTGGCCTCGTCCATGGCGTTGTCGTAGCTGTGGCCAAAGGTCAGCCCGGCCTGGTTGAAGCGGCTGCCGCCATAGCGGATCAGGTCGATGATCGTGTGCAGCTCGGCGGCCGGGTCGGCGGTGGTCATGGGCGCGGCGCCGGATGGCGCACCGGTTCGGAAAGGCCGGCGATTATAGGCGATGGCCGGCCCGCCCCCGGCCGCGCCCGGTATCATGGCCGGTCCCGCAAGACCGGACGCCCGCCGCATGTTCAACCGCACCTTCGGCTACATCCTCGCCGCCGCACTGGCGGCCGGGCTGGGGCTGCTGGCCGCCAGCCACTTCTTCGGCCGCGACGCCGGCACCGGGGCGCCCGCGTTCCAGGCCGTCACCCTGCTGCCGCAGACGCGTGAACTGCCGCCCTTCAACCTGCGCCAGTCCGACGGCACGCCGCTGGTGCCGGGCGAGCTGGCCGGCCACTGGACCCTGGCCTTCCTCGGCTTCACCTTTTGCCCGGACGTATGCCCGATGACCCTGGCCCAGCTGGCCCAGGCGCAGAAGCAGTGGGAGGCGCTGCCGGAAGCCACCCGTCCGCGGGTACTGTTCGTCTCGGTCGATCCGGAGCGGGACTCCCCGGCCAAGGCGGGCGAATATGCGCACGCCTTCCATCCCGACACCCTGGCCGCCACCGCCGACGTGCCGGCGCTGGAAAAGTTCGCCACCTCGCTGGGCTTCGTGTTCATGAAGGTGCCGGGCAAGAACATCGGGCAGAACCCGGATGACTACAGCGTGGACCATTCGGCCAACATCGCCCTGCTCGATCCGCAGGGGCGGCTGGCCGGCCTGATCCGCCCGCCGTTCGATCCCCAGGCCATCGCCGCAGACCTGCTGCGCCTGCACGCCGCCGCGGAACCTGCGCCATGAGCCTGCTCACCACGCTGAGCTGGGCGCTGCCGCATCGGCTGCTGTCGACCCTGGCGCGCCGCGCCGCGTACTCGCAGGACCCGCGCCTGAAGGCGTGGTTCATCGACACGGTGGTGCGTCGTTTCGGCGTGGACCTGGACGAGGCGGCAGAGCCGGATCCAGCCGCCTACCCCAGCTTCAATGCATTCTTCACCCGCGCCCTGAAGCCGGGTGCGCGCGTGCCGGACCCGGACCCGCGCGCCTTGCTGATGCCGGCCGACGGCCGGATCAGCCAGCTCGGTGCGATCGAGGCCGACGGCCGCATCTTCCAGGCCAAGGGCCGCGCGTTCACCGCCGCCGAACTGCTCGGCGATGCGGAAGCGGCGCGGGTGTTCGCTGGTGGCAGCTTCGCGACGGTGTACCTGTCGCCGCGCGACTACCACCGCGTGCACATGCCCTGGACCGGCATCCTGCGCGAGACGGTGCACGTGCCCGGACGGCTGTTCAGCGTCGGCCCGGCGGCGGTCGCCCGGGTGCCGCGGCTGTTCGCGCGCAACGAGCGGCTGGTCTGCCACTTCGACACCGACTTCGGGCCGATGGTCTCGGTGATGGTCGGTGCATTGCTGGTGTCGGGCGTGGAAACGGTGTGGGGCGGCGTGGAGATCCCCGCCTATGGCGATGCGGTCACCCGCACCGACTACCGCGGCCGCGGCATCAAGCTGGAGCGCTTCGCCGAGATGGCGCGCTTCAACTACGGCTCGACCGTGATCGTGCTGCTGCCGCCCGGCGCGGCGACGTTGGCGGCCGGGCTTGGCGCGGAGTCCCCGGTGCGCCTGGGCCAGGCACTGGCCCATCGGCCCGGCTGATCCGCACGTATGCTCCGGCGGCCGGGCAAGGCCGTCCGGCGTCTTCACATCCGGCTGCCGTGGCCACGCCCGGCGGCCCCGTGTGCGCGCGTTTCCGAGGTGTAGCATGGCCGGCGCAACGCCAAGCCCGCTGCTCCACCCCCGACCGGCGGGCTCCTGCCCTTCGGAGAAGACGCAATGAGCACACTCGAAAAGCTGCAGCGTAGCGACCGGTTTCCCACCATCCGCGCCAGCGACCCCGCTGACGGCGACACGCACTGGCTGTACATGCACGCCGACGCCAGTCCTGGCGTGCGGCCGTGCTGCCGTTTCGAGATGCTCGAGGACATGTGGCGGTACATGCGCGCGATCACTGCGCCGCGGTCCGGCCCCGCGCCTGGCAGGCTGCGCCACTTCGTCCTGGCCTCGGCCGCCGACGCCTACAACCTGGGCGGCGACCTGGACCTGTTCATGCGCCTGATCCGCAACGGTGACCGCGAGGGCCTGCTGGCCTACGCACGCCGCTGCGTGGAAGGCGTGCACCACCTGCATACCGGCTTCGGCGGTGACATCCACACCGTGGCCCTGATCCAGGGCGATGCGCTGGGCGGAGGCCTGGAAATGGCCCTGGCCTGCCACACCATCGTGGCCGAGGAAGGCGTGGGCATGGGCCTGCCCGAGGTGCTGTTCGGCCTGTTCCCCGGCATGGGCGCCTATTCGTTCCTGTGCCGGCGGGTGCCGGCGCGCGTGGCCGAGAAGATGATCCTCGGTGGCGAGATCCACGACAGCGCCGAGATGTATCGCCTGGGCATCGTCGACGTGCTGGTGCCGCGCGGCCAGGGCGAGCGCGCGGTGCACGAACTGGTCCGCCGCCAGCAACGCGCGCCGCACGCGTACCTGGCGATGAACGCGGTTCGCCAGCTCGGCCAGCCGGTGGCGCTCGAAGAGCTGATGCGGATCACCGAAGTCTGGGTGGATACCGCGCTGGCGCTGCACGCCAAATCGCTGCGGACCATGGAACGCATCGTGCGCGCACAGACCCGCAGGGCCGACGCTGCCGCCTGAGCGCGGCGCTCAGCTCTCGCCGTCGCGCGCCCCGGCCTCCGGGCCACGCAGGCGCGTGGCCAGGAGCTTGCGGCCCTGTGCCAGGCCGGTCTCCAGCGCGGCCACGCGCTGGCGCCATTCGGCGCGCACCTGCCAGTCGGCCAGGTGCATGATCTGCCCGCCCTGGTCGGCCACCCCGACCAGGCCGGTATTGGCGGCCACGCCCTTGAGCGCATGCGCCTGCTCGCGCACCTGCTCCCAATGGCCGGCTTCGCCAGCGCTGCGCATCGCCCCCAGGCATGCGGCGACGTCGGCCAGGCAGTTGCCGATGAACTCGCGCTCGAACTCCGCGCCCAGCTCCAGTGACGCCAGCTCGTCGAGCACCGAGGGGTCGAACGGACCATTGGCCGTCGGTCCGGGCCTGGCATCCACGGCCGCCGGCTCCAGGCGGCGGCCGGGATGGATGGCGATGCCGGCAAGCACGTCCAGCAGGCGCGCGGCCGACACCGGCTTGGACAGGAACGCGTGGGCGCCGGCCTGGGTACAGCGCTGGATGGCTTCGGGCGTGACATCGGCACTGAGGATGATCACCGGCGTGGACGCGCCGGCTCCGGCCTGCATCGCCCGCAGTTGCCGCAACAGGTCCAGGCCGCTGACCCCGGGCATGTGCAGGTCCACCACCACCGCGTCGTAGTCGGCATCTGCCAGCAGGTCCAGCGCGCGCTCGCCGCCATCGGCGACGGTCACCCGGTGCCCGGCCTTCTGCAGGAGCCGCTGCAGCACCGTGCGGTTGGCCTCGTAGTCGTCGGCCACCAGCACGTGCATCGAACGGATCCGCGCACGATGGCGCAGGAACGGATCGGTGAACGCGATGACGTTGCCGCTGCCTGCCTGGGTGGTGCCGTCGGCGGCGGCCAGGTCGATGGCCGGGGTGCGCGCCGGCGCGGCAGGATGGTCGAACGGAACCTCGATCCAGAAGCAGCTGCCCTGCTGGTCCCGGCTCTCGACCCCGATCCGCCCGCCCATCGCCTCGGTCAGGCCGCGCGCGATGGTGGTGCCCAGGCCGGTGCCGCCGTAGCGCCGGGCAAGGCCGGCGTCGGCTTGTTCGAACGCATCGAACAGCCGTTCGCGCATGCCATCGGGCACGCCCACGCCGGTATCGGTGACTGCAAACCGCAAGCGCAGGCGGGCGTCGGCCTCTGCGCCCGGCACCAGGCCCACGTCCACCCGGATCCGGCCGCGCTCGGTGAACTTGACCGCATTGCCCACCAGGTTGAGCAGCACCTGGCGCAGATGGCCGGCGTCGCCGCGCAGCAGCTCGGGCACGCGCTCGTCGATCACCACCAGGTAGTCCAGGTTCTTGGCCCGGGCCTGCGGCTGCAGCACCAGGCCGATGCCGGCCACCAGCTCGCGCGGCGAGAAATCCTCGGGATAGAGCTTGAGCTTGCCTGCCTCGATGGCGGAGATGTCCAGCACGTCCTCCACCAGCGCCAGCAGGCTGCGGGTGGAGGCCTGGATGGTGCGCACGCATTCGCGCTGCTCGTCGTCCAGGCTGGTCGTGGCCAGCAACTCGGTCATGCCGGCCAGGCCATTGAGGGGGGTGCGGAATTCATGGCTCATGTTGGCCAGGAAGCGGCTCTTGGCCTCGCTGGCACGGTGCGCCTCGGCGGTGGCACTGGTCAGGCGCTTCAGCAGGCTGGACAGGTACAGCGGGATCGCGGCCAGGCCACCAAGCAGGCCCAGGCCCAGCACGCCGGTACCGGCCCAGTAATCGCTCACCAGCAGGACCGCACCGAAACTGCAGATGGCCATGCCCACGGCCAGCAGCAGATAGCGATTGCCATAGCGCAGGCCGTTGCCCACGGTGACCCACATCACCACCACGTAGACCCAGGCCAGCGGCTCGCCCATGCGGATCATGCCGGCGGCCATCAGCCCGTAGTCGGCCAGCATGCCCAGCACGCGGCGCACGTCCGATCGCTCCGGGTTGGCAAGCAGCGCACTGAACAGGCCCAGGCCCAGCACCAGCCCGCCCAGCACGATGGCCAGCACGTCGCGGTACCTGGTCGGATCCGCGTTGTCGCGCGGGCCATGCAGCAGCACGTAGCCCAGGATCAGGGCGATCAGCGCGATGCGCACCAGCGCCTGCGCGTGCTCGCTGTCGCTGCGGCCGGACAGCCGCTCCTTCACCCAGGCGGCCGCCTCACGCATCCGTGCTTCCCCCTGGCCGCGCGAACGCGGTCGAATACTGCGCGCAGATCTGCTGCAGGCGGTCGTGGCTGCGCACCAGGGCATCCACGCACTGCGGGTCGAACAGGCGTCCGCGCTGGGCGTAGAGGAAGGCCAGCGCGGCATCGACGGTCCATGCCTTCTTGTACGGCCGCGGCGAAATCAGCGCATCGAACACGTCGGCCACGGCCACCACCCGTGCCTCCAGCGGAATGGCCTCGCCGGCCAGGCCGTCGGGATAGCCACTGCCGTCGTAGCGCTCGTGGTGGCGCAGCGCGATCAGCGCGCCTGCCTGGATCAGCCGGTTGCGGCTGCCGGCCAGCAGTTCGTAGCCGATGCGCGGGTGGCGGCGCATCACCGCCATCTCATCCTCGTCCAGCTTGCCGGGCTTCATCAGCACCGCATCGGGGATGGCGATCTTGCCCATGTCGTGCAGCGGTGCGGCCATCTCGATGGTGCGCGCCTGGTCCTCGGGCAGGCCCATGGCCTCGGCGATCAGCCCGGCCACCCGCGACATGCGTTCCAGGTATGCACTGGTACCCGAATCGCGGTATTCGATCGCCCGCGCCAGGCGCGAGAGCGTCTCGCGCTCGCGCTCTTCCACCTCGTGCATGCTCGACAGCAGGTGCTGCTCCAGCGACAGCGCGCGCTGCTTCACCGTCTCCGACTGCTGGCGCAGCTGCAGCAGGTTGTGGCAGCGGGCGCGCAGTTCGCGCGGACGCACCGGCTTGACCAGGAAGTCGATCACCCCGGTTTCCAGTGCGGCCTGGCGCACCGGCTCGTCGCCGACCACGGTCACCAGGATGATCGGGATGTCGCGGTGCCTGGGTTGGCGGCGGAAGCGGCGGGCAAACTCCAGCCCGTCCATGCCCGGCATGCGGTAATCCAGCAGCAGCAGGTCGGTGGGGTTGTCGTCGCACCAGGCCAGCGCCTGGCGCGCGTCGCCGAAATCGTGCACCGCCAGTTCCGAGGCGATGTCTTCGATGATGTGGCGCAGCATCGTGCGTGCCGATGCCTGGTCGTCGACGATGACGATATCCAAGGTCCTGCTCCGCTGCGCCCGGCTCGGGCCCACGAGAATAGCGCGCGCCAGCCTGCGTCCGCATCCTGCCGGCCCCCGCCGCGTGGCGCCCGGTCCGGCGTGCAAGCGTCATACGGCGGGCTGCACCCCGAGGATGCAGGCACGCAGGAAACATGCCAGAAGCCCCCGTGCTGCGGGGACGCAGGCCCTCGTGCAGGCCGCCTGGCCTGCCTCAGCCAGCCTGCTCCGGCCGCATGTACGGGAACAGCAGCACGTCGCGGATCGAGGTGCTGCCGGTCAGCAGCATGACCAGGCGGTCGATGCCGATGCCCAGCCCGCCGGTCGGCGCCATGCCGTACTCGAGCGCACGGATGTAGTCGGCGTCGTAGTGCATCGCCTCGTCGTCGCCGCCCTCCTTGGCCGTGACCTGGGCCTGGAAGCGCGCGGTCTGGTCCTCCGGATCGTTCAACTCGGAGAAGCCATTGGCGATCTCCTTGCCGTTGATGAACAGCTCGAAGCGGTCGGTGTAACCGGGCTCGGTGTCGGAGGCACGGGCCAGCGGGCTGACCTCCACCGGGTGGTCGGTGATGAAGACCGGCTGCACCAGGGTGTGCTCGACGGTGGCCTCGAACACTTCCAGCAGCAGCTTGCCCCAGCCCCAGGATGGCTTGATCCGGATCTTCAGCCGCTCGCAGTGGCGCGCCAGCGCGTCACGGTCGGTGCAGTCGGCGGCGCTGATTTCCGGGTTGTGGTGGCGCACGGCCTCGTCCATGCGCCAGCGGCGGAAGCGCGGGCCAAGGTCGATTGCCTGCCCTTCCCACTCCACCTGCGTGGTCCCCAGCACGGTCCGGGCGGCATCGCGGATCACGTCCTCGGTCAGGTCCATGACCTCGTGGTAGGTGGCATAGGCCTCATACAACTCCAGCATCGTGAACTCGGGGTTGTGCCGGGTGGACACGCCCTCGTTGCGGAAGTTGCGGTTGATCTCGTACACCCGCTCCAGGCCGCCGACCACCAGGCGCTTGAGATACAGCTCGGGCGCCACGCGCAGGTACAGCTCCAGGTCCAGCGCGTTGTGGTGGGTGACGAAGGGCCTGGCGGTGGCGCCACCGGGGATGTAATGCATCATCGGCGTTTCCACTTCCAGGAAGCGGCGCGCGTCCAGCCAGGCGCGGATGGCGCGGATGATCCTGCTGCGCTTGACGAACACCTCGCGCGCCTCGGGCGTCACGATGAGATCCACGTAGCGCTGGCGGTAACGCTGCTCCACGTCGCTCAGGCCATGCCACTTGTCCGGCAGCGGACGCAGCGACTTGACCAGAAGCCGCAGCGAGGTCGCCTTCACCGACAGTTCGCCGGTGCGGGTGCGGGTCAGCCCGCCCTCCACCGCCACGATGTCGCCCACGTCGAAGGTCTTGAACGCGTCATACGCCGCATCCAGCGCGCTTGCCTGCAGGAACAGCTGGATCCGGCCCGATTCGTCCATCACCTGGGCGAAGCTGGCCTTGCCCATCACCCGCTTGGCCATCAGCCGCCCGGCCAGCGCCACCGTGCGCGGCAACGCTTCCAGCGCCTCGCCGCTCCACTGCTCCGCATCGGCGTACTGCGCCTGCAGGTCACCGGCGTAGTCGGCGCGCTTGAAATCGTTGGGAAACGCCACGCCCTGCGCGCGCACCGCGGCAAGCTTGGCGCGGCGCTCGGCGATCAGGTGGTTCTCGTCGGCGTGCTGGGTGTCGGTTGCTTCGTTCATCTCTTGCCCGTCTTGCGCATCGCCCCGCCAGGCGGGACGTTCCTGCGTCGTTCCCGCGCGGGCGGGAACCGGTGTGTCCAACGTCATCCCAGCCCGGGCTGGAGTCCCCGCCTGCGCGGGAACGACGGTCAGGCCGCGTCGGTGCGTTTGGCGCCCACCGCCAGGCCGGCCTTGAGGCTGGCCTCGACGAACTCGTCCAGGTCGCCGTCCAGCACCTTCTGCGTGTCGCTGCGCTCGATGCCGGTGCGCAGGTCCTTGATCCGGCTCTGGTCCAGCACGTAGTTGCGGATCTGGCTGCCCCAGCCGATGTCGGACTTGGTCGCCTCCACCGCGTCCTTCTCCGCGTTGCGCTTCTGGATCTCCAGCTCGTACAGCTTGGCCGCCAGCATCTTCATCGCGCGGTCGCGGTTGGCGTGCTGGCTGCGCTCGGTCTGGCAGGCCACCACGATCCCGGACGGCACATGGGTGATGCGCACCGCCGACTCGGTCTTGTTGACGTGCTGGCCGCCGGCGCCGGATGAGCGGTACACGTCGGTCTTCAGGTCGGCCGGGTTGATCTCGATGTCGATCTTGTCGTCGACCTCGGGCGCCACGAACACCGAGGTGAAGCTGGTGTGCCGGCGGTTGTCCGAGTCGAACGGGCTCTTGCGCACCAGCCGGTGCACGCCGGTTTCGGTCTTCAGCCAGCCGTAGGCGAAGTCGCCCTCGACCCGGAAGGTGGCCGACTTGATCCCGGCCACGTCGCCGCCGGAGACTTCCAGCAGCTCGGTCTTCCAGTCGCGCGATTCGCACCAGCGCAGGTACATGCGCAGCAGGATCTCGGCCCAGTCCTGGGCCTCGGTGCCGCCGGCACCGGCCTGGATATCGACGAAGGCGTTGGCCGGGTCCATCTGCCCGGAGAACATGCGCTGGAATTCCAGCGCCTCGATGTGCTTCTCGTACTGGCCCACGTCGGCGAGTACCGCATTGGCGGTGTCCTCGTCCTGTTCGCCCTCGGCCAGCTCCAGCAACTCGGCCGATTCGTTCAGGCCATCGAGCACCGTGGCGATGCCGCCGACGGTCTTGTCCAGCAGCGCGCGCTCGCGGCCCAGGGCCTGGGCCCGCTCCGGGTCGTCCCAGACGGTGGGCAGCTCCAGCTCGCGGTTGACCTCTTCCAGACGCTCCTTCTTGGCGTCGTAGTCAAAGATACCCCCGTAGCGAAAGCACCCGGCCGGTGAGGTCGGCGATGCGCTGGCGGACGGGATTGAGCTCGATCATGGCAGGGCTGCGGAGAGGAAAATCGGCCGCAGATTCTAGCAGGACGCGCGCGCCGGCCACCGGCGGCTACGGCGCGACGCTGCCGTTGTCGTCCTGCAGCTCCGGCTTGAACGGGATATCCGGCGGCGGCCGGGCCACGGTTGGCTGCTCGTTGAGGTTGGGATCGCCCAGGCCGCAACCGCCGCCCAGCTGCAGCAGCGAAACCACGCAGTTGATGGTCTTGCCATTGGTGCCGGGGATCGGGATGGCAACCGACTTGATGCCCTTGCGCACCCACTCGGCCAGTATCGACTCGTTCGGCAGCCAGTACTGGTCGAAGCGGGTCGGCTCGTAGTCGTATGGCGGCCGCTTGAGCCAGGTGCCCGACTGGGCGATGCGGTCGCGGGTCCAGGTGTCGTTCTGCCCGCCGGGGGCGCCACGCTCGGCCGTGCCCTCGCCGGCAGCAGGGCCGGCACCCGGGCCGCGGCCGGGACCTTCAGCGCCGCGGTCGCCAGGCAGGCGGATCCGGCCCTGGCCGTCGTACAACCCCGGTGCCCCGCCCGGGCGTTCCTGGCCTCGGCTGGACTGGCCCCAGTCGTCGCCGGCCAGCGCGCTTTCCCAGCCGCTGCGGGCCGAGGTCGTAGCCGGCGACGCCGCGCCCGGAGCCGTGCCGGGCGCCGCAGTGGCCGCAGTGCGTCCGGGGCCCGCTGCGGCAGTGGCCGGCGCCGGCGCCTGTCCCGATGCCGCCGGCCTGGCCGCTGCCGGCGTGGCGGGCCGCGCCACCGTTTCGGCTTGCGCAGCCGCAGGTGCCGGCGATGGCATGGCCAGTTCGCGCTGCCGCACCGCGGCCTGCGGTGCTCCAGGCACCCGCGCTTCCACCTGCGGCACGCGCACCTGCGCCATCGGCGTGGCCACCTCCGGCAACGGCGCATCCACCGGACGCTGCTGCAGTTGCGGTTCAAGCAGTTCCGGTGCCGGGATGTCGATGGCGCGCGGCCGCGGCACCTGCACCGGCGGTGCCTGCACCACGCTCACCTCGCGCGGCCGCAGCTGGGCTTCGGGCAAGGGCCGCGCCTGCAACTGGCGCGGCGTGGCAGGCGGCAACACGTAGTCGATGGTGGGGCGCTCCACCTCGGTGACCTGCGCCGGCTGCTCGGCAGGGGCAGGAACCTGCGCCGGTTCGGGCACCTCGCGCACCGCCAGCGGGATATCCGCCGCCGGCAATGGCACCGGAACCGGGCTGCTGATCCGCACCGGATCAGGCACCGCCACCTCGACCAGGGCGCCGTCTTCGGCCGCGTCCGCGGGCGCTGCCTGCGCTGCGCTTGCGGCCGCCGATTGCGTCGGAGGCGTGGGCTGTGCGGGCGCAGCCGCGCCCTGCTCACCCTGGTCCGGCTGCGGCGTGCCCGGGTCGCCGCGGCCGACGAATCCCACCTCCACCCGTGCGCCCCCGCCGCCACCGGCTTCCGGCGGGGGCGGCGGCAGCTGTGCCTGCAGCCAGGCAATCCACGCCATCGCCACGATGAACAGTAGGTGCAGCACCAGGCTGCCGCTGCCCGAGGTCCAGCGGATCGGCCGCTCGTCGTGTGGCGCCGGCGACCAGCCCTGGCGGAACAGGGCCAGCAGTGCGCGCCAGCGGTCCAGTTCCGGCTCGCGCTGCGGCGCAGCCGATGGCCGCCGCAACAACGCCGCGACCATCTCCGCCGCGCGGGTCGACACCGGCCGCGGCGACTCGGCCTTCATCCACAGTGCCCATCCGTGCGGCATGCCGGTGCTGCGCTCGTGCGGCACGCGCTGCGGCATGCGCGCGATCAGCGCCTGGATGATGCCCGCCGCGTCGGTCACCGGCGCACCGTGGGGTTCAGGCGGAGGTGCCGCGCGGCATGTACGGTGCCGAGCCGGTGTCGTGGTCGGTGGCGTCGCGCACCGCGGTCACGCCGGGCACCCGCGCGATCAGGGTCTTCTCGATGCCCTGCTTGAGGGTGACATCGGCCATGCCGCAGCCGTGGCAACCGCCGCCGAAGCGCAGGATCACCACGCCGTCGGCCGAAACCTCCTGCACCGTGGCGCGGCCGCCGTGGGAGGCAAGCTGCGGATTGACCTCGTTCTCCATGACCCAGCGCACGCGCTCGACCAGCGACGCGGCCGCCCCGGGCGCCTCGCCCTTGATCTTCGGCGCGCGGATGGTCAGCTGCGCGCCGGCACCCTGCTGCACGTAGTCGATCTCGGCCCCGTCCAGCCATTGCACGCTGTCGGCGGCGACGTACAAGGTGAAACCTTCACAGTCCACCGCCCACTCGTCACCGGATAATTCGGCTGGCTCGGCAAACTCGAGCCGCGCATCGGCGCGCGAGGTCCCGGGGTCGGCCGCGCTCAGGCGCACGCCCAGGCCGGGAATCGCCTCGCGTTCGATCAGCTTGCGGAAATGGGCCTGCGCGGTGTCGGAAATGTTGATCATGCGGGTATTCTAGCCCTGACCCGGCAACGGTCCGCTGCCTTGGCGCAACAGTCCGTCCGCCTGTTCAGCCAGGCTCCTGGAGGCACACCATGTCCGACCTGATCCCATTGGCACAGGCCCACTGCACGCCCCGGCAAGGCCACGGGCACCGCCTCGGCCAGGCCCGCACCGCCGAGTTGCTGCCGCAGGTGCCCGGCTGGGAGCTGGCCGAGGACGGCCGTGCACTGGTGCGCACGTTCCGTTTCAAGGACTACCACCGCACCATCGCCTTCGTGAATGCCCTGGCATGGGTCGCCCACCGCCAGGACCACCATCCCGACCTGGGCGTGCACTACGACCGCTGCGTGGTGCGTTACTCCACCCATGATGTCGGGGGGCTGAGCGAAAACGACTTTATCTGTGCGGCCAGGGCCGCGGCATTGCTCGAGGAATGAACCCGATGGCCGGACACCCCACCTTCGCGACGATTGCCGCACTGCTGTGCTGTGCGCTTGCCGCCGGCTGCAGCGGCGACACCGGCAATGCGCCGCCGGTTCCGCGTTCCACGCCCGTGGCCGCGGTGGAAACCTCGCCACCGGAGTACCCGCTGGCCCTGGCGTGTGCCGGCGTGGGCGGGCAAAGCGTGCTCCAGGTGACGGTGGGTGCGGAAGGCAGCCCCACCCGCATCGTGCTGACCCGCGGAAGTGGCAACGACGAGCTGGACCGGCTGGCACGCAAGGCCGTGCAGGGCTGGAAGTTCCGCGCCGCCACCCGCGCCGGCCAGGCCGTGCCGCAGGTGATCCAGGTGCCGGTGAACTTCACCGCGCCGGCGGTGCGGCCGGACGCCTGCTTCGCGCTGGATGCCGGCCGCGCGCCCTGACGGCACGCTTGCTCCGCCCGCATCCGTTCAAGGAAGACGCCTGATCCATGGTCGAAATTTCCACGCCCAATGTCCTGGCCGCGTTGGCGGTCACGCTGGCCACCGGCCTGGCCACCGGCCTGGGCAGCCTGCTGGTGATCTTCGCCCGCGGGCCCAATCCGCGGCTGCTGGCGTTCGGCCTGGCCTTCGCCGGTGGTGCGATGGTCTATGTGTCGCTGTCGGAGATCCTCAACAAGTCGATCGCATCGTTCACGCTGGCCTACGATGCGCGCACGGGATTTGCGCTGGCGACATTCGCGTTCCTGGCGGGGATGGTGCTGATCATGTTGATCGACCGGCTGGTGCCCAACCCGCACGACAGCCTGACCACCGACGATCCGGCGCTGCGCGAGCAGAACCGTGAGTATGTGCGCCGGGTGGGGTTGATGACGGCCGTGGCGATCACGGCGCACAATTTTCCGGAGGGTCTGGCCACGTTCTTCGCGACGCTGGAAAATCCGGCGGTGGGTCTGCCGCTGGCCTTCGCAATCGCCATCCACAATATTCCGGAGGGCATCGCCATCGCGGTGCCGGTGTACTACGCCACGGGCAGCAAGCGTTATGCGTTCGTGGCCAGTTTGCTGTCGGGCCTGGCCGAGCCGGTGGGTGCGGTGATCGGCTACGGTTTGTTGTCGAGCATGTTGTCCGAGGCGGTGTTCGGTGCGGTGTTCGGGGTGATCGCGGGGGTGATGGTGTTCCTGGCGATCGATGAGTTGCTGCCGGCGGCCAAGCGCTATGCGAAGGGCCACGAGACGGTCTATGGTCTGGTCAGCGGCATGGGTGTGCTGGCCCTGAGCCTGGTGCTGTTCAAGTGGTGACGAGCTGCGGCTGAGGGCTGCGGCTTCAACGGCGGCTTCAACGGCAACTGCAACTGCAACTGCAACTGCAACGGCAACGGCAGGATGCGTAGCTCCGGAGGGAGTCCGTCGTCCAGCGCGGATGGGGCGCACCCTTCGGGACGACATCCTGTCTTTACTCAGGGCCGTGGCACATCCATGTGCCACTTGCGCCCCACCCGCGCTGGACAACGGACGCGCGGGCGTCGCGGGATGTGCCTTCGGAACGACCTGACGGCAACAACATGGCGGCGCCCCCCTGATTGACTGGGACGGGACGCCTCCATGCGCCTCTTGCGCCCAATCCGCGCTGGACAACGGACGCGCGAGCGTCACGGGATGTGCCTTCGGAACGATCTGACGGCAACGGCATGTTGGCGGCGGCGACACCTGCGTTTACCGGGGCGCGGCTCATCCTATCCATGTGCACTTCGGTGACGAGCCAGGTCCACCTTTGTAGGAGCCGGTCTTGCCGGCGAACGCTGGCATGGTGCGGACGCCTGTGTTGCCTGTTGCGCGGGCGGTATCAGTCCAGGTGGTCGAGCACTTCGCGCAGTTCGGGGGCCAGCGGGGCGCTGATGGTGTACGGGGTGCGTCCGTCGTCCAGTGCGAACTCCAGCGAGGCGGCGTGCAGGAACAGCCGCCGCAGTCCGGCCTTGTCGCGCAAGCGGCGGTTGGCTTCGGGATCACCGTACTTGTCGTCGCCGGCCACGGGATGGCCGATGTGCTGCGCGTGCACGCGGATCTGGTGGGTGCGGCCGGTTTCGATCCGGACTTCGCAATAGGACTGGCCGCCGCGCCGTTCCAGCAGCTTGAAATGGCTCAGCGAAGGCTTGCCGTCCACGCCCTTGATCGAGGTCGCCACCTGCACGTGGCGCTCGCCGCCCTGGCGCAGGCCCACGTGCAGTGGGGCGTCCACGCTCATGGTGCCGTCGGGCATGCGCCCGGCCAGCAGCGCCAGGTAGCGCTTGCGAATGCCGCCGCCGCTTCCGCCATCGCGCATCAGGGCCTGCAATTCGGCCAGGGCCGAGCGCTTCTTGGCCATCACCAGCACCCCGGATGTGTCCCGGTCCAGGCGATGGGCCAGTTCCAGGGTCTGGCCTGGACGCAGCGCCCGCAGGGTCTCGATCGCGCCGAAGCTGATCCCGCTGCCGCCGTGGCTGGCCACGCCGGAGGGCTTGTCCAGCACCAGCAGGCGGGCATCCTCGAACACGATGGCGGCCTCGATCCGCTGCAGCAGGCCGGGGGCGGGGGTGCCGCGCTCGGCTTCGTCGCCCAGCCGCACCGGGGGGATCCGCACTTCGTCGCCGCCGGCCAGCTTGCGTTCGGCCTTGGCCCGGCCGCCGTTGACCCGCACCTGGCCGCTGCGCACCAGCTTGTACACCAGGCTGCGCGGGGCGCCCTTGAGCTGGCCCAGCAGGAAGTTGTCCAGGCGCTGGCCCTCGCGGTCTTCGGGCACCTTGACGGTGTGGGCGCGGGCGACGGACCGGGCTGGATCGGTATCGGTCATTGGCGGTTTATTTTCTGCTAGACTCGGCCGGCAATGTAAGGGTTTGATTCCGCTGGAAGAAGCTGTCAGGCCAGAAGCCCCGGCTTCCCGCGATCCCGGCATAGTGCGCGGCCACCGCCCTCGGGGCGGCCATGTTAGCGGCTTGCAGGCAAATCCGGCCATGGCCCGGTGGGTCAGAGCACCGGTAGCTGAACACGTCCCGTGCGGCGCCCGCGCCGCCGGCCTGCTGTACTCAAAAACAATGGAAAAAGCGCTCCCGCGGCCCGCCGTGGTGTTGCAGCGCTGGAAACAACGATCCTTCCGGACGCGCCTGCGCGACGGACGGCAAGACCCGCGCTTCCCGGCCACACATGCCAGGGAATGGGCGGGATTCCAGGACGCGAGCACCCGGCGTTCCGCGCGTAGAGCGCGAGGAACGCACCATGAAGCGAATGCTGATCAACGCCACGCAGGCCGAAGAGCTGCGCGTGGCCATCGTCGATGGCCAGACCCTGTACGACATCGACATCGAACAGCCGTCCAAGGAACAGAAGAAGTCCAATATCTACAAGGGCCGCATCACCCGGCTCGAGCCCTCGCTGGAAGCGGCCTTCGTCGAATACGGCGCCGAGCGCCACGGCTTCCTGCCGCTGAAGGAAATCTCCCGCGACTACTTCCAGGCCGGTGTCGACCCGAACAAGGCCGGCATCCGCGAGCTGCTGCGCGAGGGCCAGGAAGTGGTGGTCCAGGTCGACAAGGACGAGCGCGGCAACAAGGGCGCGGCGCTGACCACGTTCATCTCCCTGGCCGGCCGCTACATGGTGCTGATGCCGAACTCGCCGTCCGCCGGCGGCGTCTCGCGGCGGATCGAGGGCGAGGACCGCGCTGAACTCAAGCGCGCCATGGATGCGCTGCAGATCCCCGACGACATGGGCGTGATCATCCGCACCGCCGGCGTGGGCCGCGACGCCGAAGAACTGCAGTGGGACCTGGACTACCTGCTGGCGGCCTGGCGCGCGATCGCCGAGGCGGCGCTGAGCAAGCCGGCCCCGTTCCTGATCTACCAGGAAAGCCGGCTGATCATCCGCGCCCTGCGCGACTACCTGCGCGCCGACATCGGCGAGATCCTGGTCGACACCGACGAGATGTACCAGGACGCACGCCAGTTCATGGAACAGGTGATGCCGCAGTCGCTGCGCAAGCTCAAGCCCTACACCGACGACATCCCGCTGTTCAACCGGTTCCAGATCGAGTCGCAGATCGAGAACGCCTACGAGCGCACCATCCGCCTGCCCTCCGGCGGCGCGCTGGTGATCGACCAGACCGAAGCCCTGACCGCGATCGACGTCAACTCCGCGCGCGCCACCAAGGGCGGCGACATCGAGGAAACCGCGTTCCACACCAACCTGGAAGCGGCCGAGGAAGTGGCCCGGCAGTTGCGCCTGCGCGACCTGGGCGGCCTGGTGGTGATCGATTTCATCGACATGTCCTCGTCCAAGCACCAGCGCGCGGTCGAAGACCGGCTGCAGGGTTCGCTCAAGTACGACCGCGCCCGGGTCCAGCTCGGCCGGATCAGCCGCTTCGGCCTGTTGGAGATGAGCCGCCAGCGCCTGCGCGCCAGCCTGGGTGAATCCAGCCAGATCGTGTGCCCGCGCTGCGAAGGCCATGGCCGCATGCGCAGCGTTGAGTCGCTGTCGCTGTCGATCATCCGCGTGGCCGAAGAGCACGCGATGAAGGAGAGCACCGGGCAGGTGCTGGTGCAGGCGCCGGTGGAGATCGCCAACTTCCTGCTCAACGAGAAGCGCGGCGCCTTGCGCGAGATCGAGGCCCGCCACAGCGCGCCGATCATCATCGTTGCCGACGAGCAGTTGCAGACCCCGCATTACGAGGTCACCCGCCTGCGCGAGAACGAACTGGGCGAGGACAGCGGCCGGCCCAGTTACCAGCGCGGCACTCCGCGCAAGCTGCCGGTGCATGCACTGACCAAGTCCCAGCTCAACATCCCGCCGCCGGCGGTGACCCGCGTGGCCCCGCCGCGCCCGGCACCGGTCCGTGACGAGCGCGAGGAAGCGCCGGCCGCAGCGCCAGTGGCCGCGCACGTCCCGGCGGCGCCGGAAGCGGCGGCCGGTGGCGTGATCGGGTTCTTCAAGCGCCTGTTCGGCGCGGCCGAGGCCGCCCCGGCCGCCCCGCCCGAGCGTCCGAGCCGGGAAGGCCGCGGCAACCGCAGCGATCGCCCGCGCCGCGATGCACGCAGCGACGGCGGCAGCCAGCAGGGCCAGGGCAACCGTGGCCAGAAGCAGCGCAAGGGCGGCAATGGCGAGCAGGCGCAGAAGGCACAGAAGCAGGAGCGCCAGTCGCAGCCGCGCGCGCAGCAGGCCAAGGGTGGCGGCGCGGCGAATGCGCAGCCCTCCACGCAGAAGCAGGGCCGCGCACCCAAGCCGGCCGTGGCCGCAGCGGCCGATGTCGCCGCCACTGCGCCTGCCGCAAGGCCGGTGCAGGCGCAGCCTTCGCCGCGCTCGCGCGACGAGGAGCCAGCAACGAGCGTGATCCAGGGCGCAGCGGATGACACCGCCACCCTGAGCACCGCCGCAGCCATCCCCGCCGCCGCAGGACTTCCGGCAGCGACCGCCGCGACCAGCAGCACCGGGCAGACCGCGCAGGACGAGCGCGACGACCAGGACGATGGTGCCGAAGGCGCCACGGCCGACGGCAGCAGCCGCCGTCGTCGCGGTCGTCGTGGCGGCCGTCGCCGTCGTCGCGGTGGCGAGTCCGCAGCGGCGCTGGCCGACAACGGCCAGGAGACCGGAGGCACGCAGGCCGAACACGACGGTAGCGATGCGGGATCGGGTGCCGACGAGGCGCCCACCCAGGCAGCGACCATCGCCGGCCAGCCGGAGTTCGACTTCGACGACATCGTGCCCGCCGCGCCGGCAGCGCCCGCGCCGACGCCGGTCGCGGCCACCAAGGCCGAAGCAGCCCCGGCACAGCCTGCGCGCGCCGCGGTGAGCGCCGGGCAGGCCGACGTCGAGGCCGCACCCGCAACTGCGGCGGCCGACACCGGCCATGCACACTCCGGAACCGGCCACGCTCCGGCAGGCAATGCGGCCGATGCGCCGGCGTCCGCACCGGTCGCATCCTCACCGGTCATGACTGCAGTCGCCCAGCCCGCGCCGCCGGCAACGGCACCCTCGCCGCAGCAAACCGATGCCGCACCATCCACCCAGGCCCCGCGCCAGGTCGCGGATGCCGGCCCGGTGCCGTCTGTCGATCCGGTTGCAGAAGCGCCGGCATCCACCGCCGCCGCGACCCCCGGTTCCGCCCAGCCGGTTCCGGCTGGAAACGCGGCCGACCCTGTGCCCGAAGCCAGCCTCGCGCCGGCCGATGCCGCCGCCATTGCCGTCAGTGATGCCGGCATCGCGCCGCCGGTCGCAGCCGCAAGCGTCGAGGCATCGGCTCCCGCCACGGACAGCAACAGCGTGGCCCAGGCACCCGCCGAGCCGGCACCTGCAGCACCCCGGTTCGCCACCGCCAGCCTGTTCGAGCAGATGCCGGCCCAGGATCCGCCTGCCGCCACGGCGACCGCCGACACCGACCTCGACCTCGACCTCGACGACAGCGATGCCGACGATGCCGACGATGCCGGGGACGATGCAACGCAGCCGCATGCGCATGCGGTGCAGGCGGCCAACGCCGCCGCCAACGAAGGCAAGCCGCACCAGGACGCCTGACCGGCAACTGCCGGCCGGATTGCGCACCCGCGAAGGTGCGCCCGGCCGGCACACGTCCCGTTCTCACGGGCCGTTTGACCGGCAACGCTACAGCGAGCTGCCCGGATCCATCAGCCCGTAGCGGGTGGCCAGGCGTGCCAGGGCGATGGTGTCCTGCACGCCAAGCTTCTCGAACAGCCGCGACTTGTGCGTGTTGATGGTCTTGGCACTGAGGCTCAGGCGCCGGGCGATGGTGTCCTGGCGCAGGCCCTGCACCAGCAGCATCGCCACTTCCAGTTCGCGCGTGGAAAGCTGGTCGAACGGCGAACCTTCACCATCGACGCTGGCAAGTGCGATGTTCTCGGCAATGCTCCTGCCCAGGCAACGCCGGCCGCGGGCCACGTCACGCACCGCGCGCAGCAGTTCGCGTGCATCACCGCCCTTGCCCACGTAGCCGTGGGCGCCCACGTCGAGCAGGCGCTTGGGCAATGGCCCGTCCTCCAGCACCGATACGACCAGCACCCGCGCCTGCAGCCCGCTGCGCACGATGCGCTCGGTCACCTCCAGCCCGCTGATGCCGGGCAGGTGCAGGTCGCACAACACCACGTCGGGCTCCAGCTTGCGCACCAGCGGCAGTGCCTCCTCGCCGCTTTCGGCCTCGCCGACCACCTCGATGTCGGTCTCGGCCGACAGGATCATGCGCAGGCCCGTCCTGACCAGCGCATGGTCATCCACCAGAAAAACACGAATGGTCATGCCGCTCCCTCGGTATGTCCCAGGCCAGACTAGTCCCGGCCACGGCTCCAGGGCAAGCAGCCAGGGTGCATACTTCGGCCGTCTCCCGAGGAAGCCCCGCATGAATCCGACCGTACCGTTGCGCAACGCGCGCATCCGCACCCTGCTCGGCCTGTTGCTGGCAACCGCCGCGCTGGCTCCGCTTTCGGCCACCGCCGATGCGCCGCGCAGCGATACCGGCCACGCGTGGCAGGCGCAAGTGGTGCGGATCAGCGACGGTGCCGACGCACGCGCACGCGCGGCGGCAATCACCGACCGCCTGGACGCGCTGGGGATTGCCTGGCAGGTGCACGAATTCGAATCGGACGGAAAGCGCGGACGCAACCTGGTGGCCACGCTGGGCGGCGACGCCGCCGCGCCGTTGCTGCTGATCGGCGCCCACTACGACCGCGTCGACGTCGGCCACGGTGCCACCGACAACGCATCGGGCGTGGCCGCCGTGCTGCAACTGGCGCAGGCGCTGCAGGCCGCCCCGCTGGCCGCGCATCGGGTAAAGCTGGCGTTCTGGGACCTGGAGGAGCACGGCCTGCTCGGCTCGCGCGCGTGGGTGGCCGCAGCCGGCCAGGAACAGCCGGCGCTGTACGTGAACTTCGACGTGTTCGGCTGGGGCAACACCCTGTGGATGATGACGCCCGATGCCGCCCACCCGCTGGTGGACGCGCTGCGCCGCGCCAGCACCGCCGAAGGCATCGGCCTGCAGGCGGGCCAGGAATATCCGCCCACCGATCACCGCGCCTTCCTCCAGGCCGGCTGGCCGGCGGTATCGTTCTCGCTGGTGGGGGGCGACGAGATCGCCGGGATCCTGGACGTGTTCGCCGGGCGCCCGCCGTTGCAGGCGCCCAAGGTGATGCAGGTGATCCACAGCCCGCTGGACGACGCCACCCACTTGGATGCCCAGCACGTGCCGGCGGCACTGCGCGCACTGGAAAGCGCACTGCGTACCTGGGACGGCACGGCCCCGGCGCCACGCTGACCTCCGCTGCCCGATGACAACGCCCCCACCCTCCGCCTGACCTGGACAGCGCCATGTGGAAACCCGTCCTGGCCATCGCCGTCGGCTCGACCATCGGCGGGCTGCTGCGCTGGATGCTGAGCACGCAGTTCAATGCGCTGCTGCCCAACGTGCCGCTGGGCACGCTCGCGTCGAACCTGGTGGCCGGCTACGTGGTCGGCCTGGCGATCGCCTGGTTCGCCATGGCTCCAGGCATTTCCCCGGAATGGCGGCTGCTGGTGATCACCGGCTTCTGCGGCGGGCTGTCCACCTTCTCCACCTTCTCGATGGAAGTGGTGGCACTGCTCCAGCGCGGCGCGCTGGGCTGGGCCGCCGGGCTGATCGGCATCCACGTATGCGGATCTGTGCTCATGACCGTGGCCGGCATCGCCACCTGCCAGTGGCTGCGGCCGCTGTCGTAGGAGGGGGATTGGGTGGCGGAGAAAATGTCCGCCTAGAGGTGAGTCTACCGGACTCTCGCGTCATCTAGCGTGACCCGAGCTCATCTATGGGCGCAACGCTACGGCCAGCAAGATGAAGAAGCGCACGCGACCAATCGCCGCGGACGCTGACCGAATCGGGGTGTCCCGGCGGTGACGTGTCGCGCCCGCCTCGTGCCGCCGGGGCACCCTGACCAACCAGCGCCCCCCGGCGCGGACGGGAATGACGCCGTAGGCGACCGCGCCGGGGGAAGCTGCCTCACGACAGGCGACCGCTACGCGGGAAACGATGGCCCGGCTATGGGCTGATCCCGAACACCGCGCGCGCATATCCGCGCAGATGAAGGCCCGATGGGCGGACCCGGGCTACCGGGAGCGCGCCCGGGGCTTCCACCGCGACGAACGCACCTATCGCTGGCAGCACGTCTCGTCCGGGCGGATTGTCACCCGGACCAAGCTCGAAATGCGCGAGGAGTACGGCCTTCGGCCTCCATCGCTGGACGGCCTCGTGGCCGGACGTATCCAGACCTCCGGGGGCTGGCGCCTCGCGCCGCGATCCCCGCTGGGCGAAGCGCCGAGGTGGAGATTTCCTTGAACACCTAGCCGTCATAGTCTCGTCAACAAATGAGACGGCGCAGCTCTACTCACTAAACACTCTGCTCATTAGCTGGCTTAAGCCAAAGATTCGGCTCTTTTTGCTAGTCGGTCTAGCGTATCTCAGCGCGTGAGACAAAGTTATTCACAGGAAATCCACTATATGTAGTGGTTGACGATTGAGCCCGACCCCAATAAGGCAGGGATTTGGCTACACAATCCCTACTCAACAACTCGCTCATCTTTTCGCTTGCACTGCCCTCGATCATCGGTTACTGTGACCGTGCGCAAAGAGAAACGGCCCTGCGCTAACAGGGCCGTTTCAGGGATCGGGTTTTGCATTAAGGCCCTTCGGCGGGCCACCCACGTGAAGCAACCGGGCAGGTCAACTTCGATGAAAAGTGTCGATGAAGTAAGGCAATTCTGTCAAGAGCAGGCTGACTTCCACGAGAAGCAGTCCACCCGCTCGAACCTCAAGCCGGAGAGGCAGAACAAGCACGTCCGCTTGGCCAACAAGTTCAAGGACGCCGTCACCGCTCTGAGCGGTTCCCAGCAGCCCGAGCACTCCCCTGCCCAAGGCGATCTGTTCCGGATCGACCCCTACGACGTAAGCGATCTGCCGGAAGAACTCGTCAATGAACTGACGATTCCGAAGTCCGACAACGATGAAGTGCGCATGGTGCACCTGTTGCGCCTCGCCGGACGCCCCTTGTCGATCAACGAGATCATGGTGGGGCTGTTCCGCAAGTTCGGGGACGTGAGCAAGCGAACCACCGTCAATTCCCGCCTCTACAGGATGGCGAATAAGGGCGACCTCGTGAGTATGGAAAAGGGCGTCTATGCCCTTGCCGATCACCTCAACGGCGGCAAGCCGGAGCATGGTGGGGAGGGCGCGTCATGACATTAGGTCGCGGCCACCCTCTGACTACCGCCGCGGGTGGCCCAGACAAAGCAACGCCCCAACCCAAGTTCCCCATTGCGACACGGGCTTGAGTTGAGGCGCTAGGTAGGCAAACGCTGGTGCGGTGCGGTTCGGCGTCAGGTTCACCTCTGCAAAGGTGGGCTCAACGGTGGTCCGGATCGCCCGCACCGGCATCACGGCATGGCAGTGAGCGGGAGCCCTCTGCCGGTAGTCCGAGGCCCGGTACAGCAGCGGGAGTATAACCCCGTCCCGGCCCCGGAATGTGATATCGCCCTCACAACCCGTCTTGTGGAGGCCTTATGGCCGGGAAGAAGACGGTGCATGTCTGCGCATACACTCGGGTCCGGAAGGGCCGTCTGGAGTACGTTTGCCAGCATTGGCGCAGCCCTCCGGGCTAAGCGCAGCACCCGGGAGCGCCCTTCGGGGCGCCTCCCGTCATTCCGGACATTGGGCCTCCCGGGAATTGGAGGAAACATGGCTTCTTCGACTGACGAGGAGAAGACCGTAGCCCAGTGGATGCTCGACCAGTACCGGCGGAACAACCGCCTGGTGCAGTCTTCCGCTGCGCGCGGTATCCGTATGACCTTCGGCGAGAATCACGTCTACAAGAACCGCCAGCGAAACTGGGGAATCAACAAGGGCATCCTTGAAGCATTCCGCGAGCTGACGCCTGACGACGTGGTGTGGAGTCGGAGTTCGCAGACGTGGCGGCAGCGCCGCGAGTCTGATCCGCCTGACAAGCGGATGGTCCGGTAACAAAAGGCCGCCCTTCGGGGCGGCCTTCTATTTCACCTCCCCGGAACGGGTACTCTTACCTCGCCGCTGGCCGCGGCCAGTGCAATTACCAGCCTCCCGCGTAAGGGGGGATTAAAGGCGGGTTAAAACCAAATACCCTCGAAATGCCCCATTATTTATGGGTCAATTGGCGGAGAGAGTGGGATTCGAACCCACGGTAGTGTCGCCACTACGCCGGTTTTCAAGACCGGTGCCTTAAACCGCTCGGCCATCTCTCCGTTGTACTTCATGCCGATGCTACGCATCGGACGCCGGTTTTGCGCCGGCTCCGCCGACGCGCCCTCCGGCCTGCGGCCTGCGGGTCAAGACCGGTGCCTTAAACCGCTCGGCCATCTCTCCGTTGTACTTCATGCCGATGCTACGCATCGGACGCCGGTTTTGCGCCGGCTCCGCCGACGCGCCCTCCGGCCTGCGGCCTGCGGGTCAAGACCGGTGCCTTGAACCGCTCGGCCATCTCTCCGTTGTACTTCATGCCGATGCTACGCATCGGACGCCGGTTTTGCGCCGGCTCCGCCGACGCGCCCTCCGGCCTGCGGGTCAAGACCGGTGCCTTGAACCGCTCGGCCATCTCTCCGTTGTACTTCATGCCGATGCTAAGCATCGGCGCCGGTTTTGCACTCGACGCGGGCGCGATTGTCGCATGCGCGGGTTCTGCGATCAGCTGCCGGTGGCGGTGGCCGGCACGGCCGCGTCGGTGTGCCCGCAGCTGCCGCAATCCAGCCGCGACGCTTCGATCTGGCGCGGCAGGTGTTCGGCCAGGAAGTCGATGAACACCCGCACCGCCGGCAGCAGGCCGCGGCGCGAGGCGAACACCACGTGGCAGATGCCCTGCGACAACGACCACTCCGGCAGCACCACTTCCAGCTCGCCGCGGCGCACGGCCTCGGCGCACACCGTCTCCGGCAGCATGGTGATGCCGAAACCGTCCTTGACCATGGATTGCAGCAGCGGGAAGTCGAAACCGGACACGCGCGGCTGCAGGTCCACGCGCCGCACTTCGCCACCGGGGCCATGCAGCTCCCAGCGCTGGTGGGCTTCGTCCTCGTGGATGCTCAGGGTCAGGTGCGAGGGCAGTTCGGACGGATCCTTGGGGCGGCCGGCGCGGTCCAGGTACTTGGGGCTGGCCACCAGCAGCTCCTGAATGTGGCCGAAGCTGCGCATCACCAGGCTGCCGTCATCGTCCAGCTTTGCGCGCACCCGCAAGGCCAAGTCGAAGCCCTCGTTGATCAGGTCCACCCGGCGATTGCCGATGTGCAGTTGCAGGCGCACCTGTGGGTACTGGTCGAGGAACTTGGGCAGCAGCTTGGGCAACTGCTGCTGGGCCAGCGCCACCGGCACGCTGACCCGGACCAGGCCACGTGGCTCGGCGCTGAGCCGGTCCACCACCTCGCGCGCGGCCTGCGCCTCGGCCAGCATGGTCTGCGCATGGCGATACACGCTCATGCCCACGTCGGTCACCGCGAAACGCCGCGTGGAGCGCTGCAGCAGCCGCACCCCAAGCTCGTTTTCCAGCTGGCTGATGCGTCGGCTCAGGCGCGACTTGGGGATGCCCAGTGCGCGCTCGGCCGCGGCGAAGCCGGAGTGCTCCACGACCATGGCGAAGTAGTAGAGGTCGTTCAGGTCCTGCATGGCTGTATTTCCATATTTGGAACAGACATGCACATTCAATCACCTTTATTCCACGCCCGCAACGCCAGATAGTGTTCCCCGACGCGGCACCGCCGCACCGCATCCGGAGCACACGCCATGAAACTGCTGCACATCGATTCCAGCGCCCTGGGCGCCGCATCCATCACCCGCGAACTGGGGGCGGCCGTCGTCGCCCGGTGGTCCGAGGCCGTGGACGGCCTGCAGGTGGAGTACCGCGACCTGGACCGTGATCCCCTGCCCCACCTGGATGGGGCCAGCCTGGCCAAGGCTGATCCGGCCCGCGCCGAGGAGGATGAACGGGTGCTGCAGCAGTTTCTCGACGCCGATGTCGTGGTGGTGGGCGCGCCGATGTACAACTTCGCCATTCCTTCGACGCTGAAAGCCTGGATCGACCGCATTGCGGTCGCGGGGCGCACCTTCCGCTACACCGCCGACGGCCCGCAGGGCCTGGCCGGCGGCAAGACCGTGATCGTGGCCAGCGGCCGCGGCGGCCTGCATGCCGGGGCGCCAACCGATTTCCAGGAACCCTACCTGCAGGCGGTGTTCGCCTTCCTCGGGATCAAGCAGGTGCAGTTCGTCCGCGCCGAGGGCGTGGCGCTGTCGCCACAACACCGCACCGAGGCGCTGGCCGCGGCGCACGCTTCGATCCCGGCGGTGGCACCGCGGCCGCAGGCACGGGTGGCCGAACCGTTGGCCGCATAGGCATGGGTGGGCGGCGCGCCGAGGGGCACGCCGCCGGCAGCGGACGCGCGCAAGCGGCACCCGCCTTCCGGCTCAGCCGAAGTCGAAGTTCATCGCGGCACCGACGGGTGCGACGAAATCGCCACACACGTACTCCACGCCGGCACTGAACAGCTGGCTCATCACCTGCGCGTCGTCCACGTCGCCGGCCAGGGTGATGATCTGTTCGCCCTGCGCGCGTCCGGTGATGTCGCGCACCTTGTCCAGGGCTTCGCCCGGCTTGCCCATCTCCTCGGTCAGGTCCGAGTCGATCTTGATGAAGGCCGGCTTGAAGTGCGCCAGCAACTGGAACGAGTCCAGGCCCGAGCCGAACTCCTCCAGGCCCACCCGGCAGCCCAGCGGGGATACCGCCGCCACGAACTCCTGGACGCTGCGCAGGTGGGTGAAGACCTTGGCCTCCGGTGCCTCCAGCCACAGACGCTCGCCGGGCACCCCGTGCGCGGCAAGCTCGGTGCGGATCAGCTCGATCATCGCCTCGCTGCCGAACGAGTCGGGCCCGATCCGCACCATCAGGCGGGTCAGCTTGCCGGCACGCTCGCGCTCGCCGAGTACGGCGATGGCCCGGCGCACCACCCACTTGTCGATCTCGCCAAGCAGCCCGTGTTCCTGGGCGATGTCCAGGAAGCCCGAGGGCGAGACCAGCTCGCCATTGGCATCCACCCGCAGGTGCGCCTCGTACAGCTCGCCCGGCTCGCCCTGCAGGCTCTGCACGGGGCGGTAGTGCAGGACGAAGCCCTCGCCCGACAGCGCCTGGCCGATGCGTTCCACCCAGCGCTGCACGCGCTCTTCCTCGGCGCGGTCGGCGGCGCCGGGATCGAACACCTGGATGGTGTTGCCGCCCAGCTCGATGGCCGCGTGCAGGCACTGGTTGGCCCGCGCCAGGACCTGGGCCACGCTGGCGATCTTCTCGCCCACCTGCACGCCACCGATGCTGGCGGTGACCGCCGCAGAGCGCGCACCCACGTTGAACAGGTGGGTGGCGAAGGCATCGCGCAATGCTTCGGCCACGGCCTTGGTGCGGTCATGGTTGCCTTCCAGCAGCAGGGCGAAGTTGTGCTCGCCGAACCGCGCGACCTTGACGTCGGCATCCACCGTTTCGCGCACGCGCTCGGCCAGTGCGGCCACCAGCGCATCCGCCGAATCCAGGCCGATGTCCGGCAGCAACCGCGCGTAGTGGTCCGGCTCGACCAGCAGGAAGCCGTACTGGCCGCCGTCGCGCCCGACCTGGGCCACCGCGCCTTCCAGCATGTGCATGAAGGTCGGCCGGTTGAGCAGGCCGGTGACCTGGTCGCGCTGGCGCAGTTCCTCGACCTCGCGCGCCAGTTCCGGGTCCACCTCCTCGCGGCGGCGGAACACCACCTGCACGCACGGCTCGCCTTCGTAGGTGGCGGTGACGAATTCCATCTTCGCCGGGAAGGTGCTGCCGTCCACGTGGCGCGCCTCCATCAGGTATTGCGGCGGCGGCGGCTCGCCCTTTGACAGCGACTTGAGCAGGGCCTTGAAATCCTCGATGTGCTGCGCGCCGACCAGGTCGAGCAGCGACATCCCCTCCACGTCCTCGAAGTCCTCGAACCCGAACATTTCCAGGTACGCCTCGTTGGCGCGGATGTGCATGCCCTCGTGGATGTAGGCGATCGGGTCGCGCGATGAGGCGATCAGCGCATCGCAGCGGCGCTCGGTCTCGCGCAGGTGCGCTTCCAGCCGGCGCAGGGCGCGGCGCGCATCGAGGTCGGCCCATTCGCGGCGCACGCTTTCCAGCACGTGCTCGGGGCGGTGCTTGAGCACCAGTGCCCGCACCCCGCCGCCCAGCGCACCGAGCACGGCGGCCTCGTCGATCACGTCCATCAGCGCCAGCAACGGCAGGTCCTTGCCGCTGGCCGTCACCCGCGCGATCACCTGGTCCAGCGGCATGGCCGACGAATCGGCCGCCAGCACCAGGTCCACCGGCTGGCTGGCCACCATCTGCGCCAGCTCGTCGGCATCCTGCGGCCGCAGCGGGCGGACCGCGATGCCACCGTTGCGCAGGGCGCTGACGATGGCCTCGGCATCCTCCACACGGTCATCGACGATGATCAGGCGGATCGCGGTGTCTTTCTGCATACGGCTGGCCGGAACAGTGAATGAAAGGGGAACAGGGTTAATACACCAAGGCCGCCGGAGCGTCCATGATCGGCCCGTTTTGCAGGCAGCGCTGGCGCCAGGGCATTCCGCTAGCATTGCCTGCCTGGACGGAGGGAGGCGGCAGGCGTGGGCATCGAGATCGAGCGCAAGTTCCTGGTCAGCGGCGAGGGCTGGCGGGCGGCCGCCGAACGGGTGCAAACCATGGCCCAGGGCTATCTCAACGATGCCGGCGCGATCGAGCGCGGCAGCCAGCGTGCCTCGGTACGGGTGCGCATCGAGGGCCCGGCCGCCTTCCTCAACATCAAGTCGGCCGAACCCGGGCGCAGCCGCCAGGAATTCGAGTACCCGGTCCCGGTGCAGGATGCGCAGCAGCTGCTGGCGCTGTGTGTCGGCGGCCGGATCCAGAAGCATCGCCACTACGTGCGCCACGCCGGCCACCTGTGGGAGGTGGATGAGTTCGGCGGCGACAACACCGGCCTGGTGGTGGCCGAGATCGAACTGGAATCGGTGGACGAGGCCTTTGCGCACCCGCCCTGGCTTGGCGCCGAGGTCACCGACCTGCCCCGCTACTACAACCTTGCGCTGGCCACCCGCCCCTATGCGCAATGGAGCCACGACGAGCGCGATCCTGCGGCACGCCGGTAGCAGCGCCGCTCGCGCGTGACCGGGCCTGCTGCCGGGCAGCCGCCCGCAGCCGCGGCCGCCCAGCACGCATCTGCGACAATGGCGCACGCGCGGTCCCGCGCAATGGCGGAGATGCAACGCATGCTCGTGATCGGCGTGGCCGGCACCGAACTGACCGCGCAGGAGCGCGACTGGCTGCAGCACGACGCGGTGGCCGGGGTGATCCTGTTCAAGCGCAACGTCGCCTCGCGCGACCAGGTTGCCGAGCTGGCCGCCGCGATCCGCGCCGCCGCCCCGCGCCCGCAGCTGGTCTGCGTGGACCAGGAGGGCGGACGGGTGCAACGCTTCCGCGACGGCTACAGCGCGCTGCCGCCGCTACGGCAGTTTGGCGAGCTGTACGCGCGCGACCGCCAGGCCGCGCTGGACCTGGCCGGGGAACACGCCTGGCTGATGGCCAGCGAGGTGCGCGCCAGCGGCGTGGACCTGAGCTTCGCACCGGTGGTGGACCTGGACCGCGGCAACCGCGCGATCGGCGACCGCGCCTTCAGCGACGACCCGCAGGTGGTCGCGGACTTCACCCGCGCCTATGTGCGCGGCATGCACGCCGTCGGCATGGCCGCCACCCTCAAGCACTTCCCCGGCCACGGCACCGTGCTGGAGGACACCCATGTGGACGCGGCCATCGATCCGCGCACGCTGGACGTGCTGCGTGGCACCGACCTTGTCCCGTTCGCCGCCGGCATCGACGCCGGGGCCGACGCGGTGATGATGGCGCACGTGGTCTACCCGCAGGTGGCGGCGGAGCCGGCCGGGCAGTCGCGGTTCTGGATCCAGACCGTGCTGCGCGAGCAGATGGGCTTCCGCGGCGTGGTGTTCTCCGACGACATCGGCATGGCCGCCGCGTCCTCGGCCGGCGGGGCCAGGGCACGGGTGGAAGCGCACCTGGACGCCGGTTGCGACGCGGTGCTGGTGTGCCACCCGGAGCTGGTCGAACAATCCCTGCGCGCAGTCGAAGGCCGCGCACTCAACACCGCTGCGCTGATCGGCCTGATCGGGCGTGGTGCGCTGGGCTGGGACGGGCTGCTGGCCGACGCCCGCCACGCTGCCGTGCAGTCGCGCATGCCCGGCCCCGCCGACTGCTGATCGCCCATTGGTTCCGGTAACCTTTGTCCCATGCCCAACCTTTCCATCTCCGAGATCCTCGAAGCGTCCGAGCTGCTGATCGACCGCCCGGTGCTGGATGCGGCCATCACCCGCATCGCCGACCAGATCGCACGCGACTACATCGGCGATGCGCCGGCCGGCCACCCGGGCGGCAGCGCCGTGCCGGTGTTCCTGACGGTCATGCACGGCGGCCTGCCGTTCGCCGGGCAACTGGCGCTGGAGCTGGGCACGCGCGGCCTGGACCTGCAGTTCGATTACCTGCATGCCACCCGCTACCGCGGCCAGAACCAGGGCGGCGAGCTGGTGTGGAAGCACCGCCCTGCCACCCCGCTGTACGGCCGCCGGGTGCTGCTGGCCGATGACATCCTCGACGAAGGCCACACCCTGGAGGAAGTGCGCCGCTGGTGCCTGGAACAGGGCGCCACCGACGTGCGCATCGCCACCCTGGCGGTGAAGGACCACGACCGCTGCGTGGAGGGCGTGCGCGCCGACTACGTGGGCGTGACGGTTCCCGACCGCTACGTGTTCGGCTTCGGCATGGACTACCACGAACAGGGCCGCAACCTGCCGGCCATCCACGCGCTCAAGGACTAGAGCCGGCGCATCGCCCGCCGTCCCCGCGCCCGCTTCCGGAGCCCCGCAGCATGAGTGCGATCGACCTGGCCGTCATTGGCGGCACCGGCATCTACCGCCTGGCCGAGCTCAACCAGGCCCAGGCCCGCCACATCGACACGCCCTGGGGCGCGCCCTCCGGCCCGCTGCGTGTCGGCCGCCTGGGCCAGGCGAGCGTGGCCTTCCTGGCCCGCCACGGCGAGGGCCATGCGCTGCCGCCGCACCGGGTCAACTACCGCGCCAACCTGCACGCGCTCAAGCAGGCCGGCGTGCGCCGGGTGCTGGCACTCAACACCGTGGGCGGCATCACGCAGGCCTACGGCCCGCGCGTGCTGGCCTGCCCGGACCAGTTGATCGACTACACCTGGGGCCGCGAATCCACCTTCTGGGATGGCGAGGGCGAGCCGCTGCACGTGGATTTCGGCCATCCCTACACGCCCGCGTTGCGCGACCGGGTGCTGGCTGCGGCGCGGGCCGCGCAGGTGCCGGTGGTCGATGGCGGCTGCTATGGCGCCACCCAGGGCCCGCGGCTGGAGACCAATGCCGAGATCGCGCGGATGCGCCGCGACGGCTGCGACCTGGTCGGCATGACCGGCATGCCCGAGGCCGGCCTTGCGCGCGAACTGGACCTGGAATACGCCTGCCTGGCGATCGTGGCCAACTGGGCGGCCGGCTGCACCGACGCCGGCGAGATCACCCTGGCGGAGGTGCTGGAAAACGTGGCCGCCGCCTCGTCCGGGCTTCCGGGCCTGATCGCCCACCTGGCCGCCGGCTGAGCCGGAGCGCGGCCGAGTTAGCGCTAACCTGGGGTGGCAATGACGCAGCACGGATTGTCAGCCGCCGCGCGGCTTTGCATACTCGCCACGCGGCCCGCCGCCGCACTTTCCGTCAAACGCAAGGATTACGCAGCATCATGGCCAACGGTACCGTCAAGTGGTTCAACGACGCCAAAGGATTCGGCTTCATCTCGCCGGAAGATGGCAGCGCGGACGTGTTCGCGCACTTTTCCGCGATCAATGCGAAGGGTTTTCGCTCGTTGAAGGAAGGCCAGCGTGTGAGCTATGAAGTGACCCAGGGTCCCAAGGGCGCACAGGCTTCCAACATCGTCCCGCTCGACTGATCCCGCCAGACAGTCGTATCAGGGGAACCCCGCCGCACGGCGGGGTTTTTTTTGGATCGCGGTCGAGGAGGGAGCCGTGGACGGCCGAGATCGGGGTGATGGTCGGCTTCGGAGGGAGCCGTGGACGTGCGGGTGTGGCGTGACCGCTCGGGCGCACATCCATGTGCGCACTCGCTACCGCGGCCATCCATGGCCGCTGCCACGACACACCCGCACGTCCACGTCTTCGGCGTGTCGATGTCCCCCCGTTGTAGGAGCCGGTCTTGCCGGCGACCGCGGCACGGTGCGGTGTGTCGCGATGCCGCAGCCTGCATCGCGGTCGCCGGCAAGACCGGCTCCTACACGGGTGCAGCACACGTCGGTGAAGGGATGCGCGGTTTGCGTGCGCCGCTGCCTTCACAAACGGAGCCGGGCCATCAATACACCGATGGACGTCGCCCGGCCGGGGGGATGGGGCAAGTGGCACAGGGATGTGCCACGGCCCCGAGTGCGCACATGGATGTGCGCCCGAGGGGTGCACCATCCCCCCGGTCGGACGGCAGCCCCATCCGAAGCCGAACCCCGGTACACCCGCACGTCCACGCACCGCGTCGCGTCACACCGCGCCGCGGTCGCCGGCAAGACCGGCTCCTACACGTGGACGGGTCGGTGATTGGGGGCGCGCGGTTTGCGGGAGCCGTTGCCGTCGCAAACGAAGCCGGGCCATCAATACACCGATGGACGTCGCCCGAAGCCGCACACCCTTACGCCCTTGCGCCCAACGCCGCTCAGGATGCCGCGCGCTCCATCTCCACCCAGCGTCGCACCGACGGACGCTGCCATTGCGCGCGGGCGTAGTCGCCAAGCTTCGGCGGCACCGGATCGCCATTGCGCAGCAACCGCTGGAGCATGATCGCCAGGTCCAGGTCGACGATGCTCCATGCACCGAACAGGCTTGCCGCGCCCTCATCCAGCAAGCGGTCGGCCACGAAGAACAACTTGTCCGCCGCCGCCCGCGCCTGCGCCGAAAGTGCCGCCGGAACCGGAGCACAGAACACCACCTCCGTGGAACGCTCCTGCCGGATCGGCATCAGGTCGCTGCGCAGCCATGCCTGCACCTGGCGCGCCCGCGCACGCTCGCGCGGCAGGCGCGGATACAGCGCCGTGCCCGGGAACGCCTCGTCCACGTACTCGGTGATGGCCGAGGACTCCGACAGCGCAAACCCGTCATGGACCAGGGTCGGCACCCGCCCGGTCAGCGAACGCTCGGTATAGTCCGGCGCATGCTGGGCGCCGCCTTCAAGGTCCACGGTGGACAGGTCGAAGGCCAGCGCCTTCTCGTGCAGGGCGACGAACGCCTGCATCGCATACGGGCTGAGGAAACGCGAATCGACATACAAGCGCAGCGAAGTCTGGTTCAAGGCTGGTCTCCTGTTTGCCGCCCCGGCGGCGTCACCGTGATCCGCGCCGGACGCGATGCGCCGGTCCCGCGCAGGGTCGGCCTGTACATGTCCTCGGCCTGCGGCGGCGGCACCGTGTAGCTGCCCGGAGTGACCGCACGCACCAGGTAGAACAGGCGCGCGGTGCCGCCGCGCAGCGACAGCGCCGCCACGTAGCGGTCGTCGCGGTATTCCTCGTAGCGCACGTTGGCCGCGCCGGAACGCCGGGACAGGGTCACGCCCTCGATCTCGATGCCGTCCCACTGCGAACTGTCGCCCAGGTTGAGGTTCTCCGCCTCCAGGCCAGCCGGCAGCAGGTCGGTGACCAGCGCGTCGGGCATGGATTCCTGCGCCTGCACGCTCAGCCGCACCACCAGCACCTGCCCTTCCTTGAGGGTATCGCCGCGCCACGGCTTGCCATCGGGCATGAACCAGTCGCGCACGATGCCGACCTTGCGCTTGTCCTCGACCGGCGCCTGGCGCGGGATGCCCGCCACCTCCACGCTGGCGAAGAACGGGCCGCCTTCCGGCTCGAAGCGCACGCCGGCGGCCAGCGCATCGGCATCCAGGCTGCGCGCGAACACGCCGGCCGGCTCGACCTGCTCCGGCTCGCCACCGGCCAGGTAGCGGCCGCTGACCTTGCGCCCATCGCCGGCCTCCAGCGCGCGCCCCAGCCGCGCCAGCGCCATCTGCTCCTGGGTGCTCAGCCACAGCCGGCCGTCGCCGTCGCGCCGGGTCTGCAGTGCGCGCGCCAGATCCACCGCACGCGCGTCGTACTTGGCGTCGGCGTGGCCACGCTCGTGCAGCAGGGCGACCATCAGCGCGTCGTCGCGGACCCGGCTGCTGTAGTCGCCCAGCCACGCCGGGCGGGTGTCCGGATCGCGGGCGAAGCCGTCGGCGATGGCGGCCGCACCGCGCTTGCCGTCACCTTGCAGGGTCAGGGCCAGGCCCAGTTGCACCAGCGGCAGCCCGGTGAGGCTGTTGGCCTTTTCCTGGTCGTAGAGCGCGCGCAGCGTCCCCAGCGGCGCGCGGTTCACCCGCGCCAGCACGTAACCGGCATAGGCACGGTTGGCAAAGCGCAGGTGCTCGCGGCGGTCATGGCCGTAGAACTGCGGGCCGCCGGAAAGCAGGTCCTCGGACAGGCGGTCCAAGGCCTTCTGCAGCATCGCCTCGGGCACGGCGAAGCCGGCCTCGCGCGCGTCGAGCAGGAAGTCGACGATGTACGGCGTCAGCGCCGGCTCGTTGTCGTCCCCGCTCCACATCGAGAAATGGCCACTGCCGGCCTGCAACGCGGCCAGGCGGCCGAAGGCGCCTTCCAGGCGCTGCCTGCGCACGGTCGGGTCCAGCACCGGCCCGCCCAGGCGCCGCGCGTTGTCCGGGTCCAGCACCAGCGCTGCATAGCCCTTGCTGGTGGTCTGCTCGGCACAGCCATAGGGATACTCGAGCAGGCCGCGCAGCGCGCTGGCGAACGGGATCGGCGGTGTCGCGCTGATCCGCAGGTGGGTGTTGACCGTGCCCGGGATCAGCCCATCCATCAACGACCCGTCCAGCACCAGCGGGGCGCCGCCTTCCAGCACCCGGGTCTGGGTGCGCAGCACCGATGGCCAGGCCGCGCGCACCGGCAGTTCGTAGCGGCGGTCCACGGCGTAGCCGCCGCCATCCACGCGCACGCGCACTGCTGCCACCGTGTGCCCGGGCAGGGCGGTCAGCGGGAAGCCGAGGGTGGCCTTGGCGCCATCGGCCAGTTCCAGTGACCGTTCGCCCTCGGCCACCGCCAGCGGGCCCTCGCCTTCGACCCGGACCCGGAAGCGCCCGGCCTTGCCGCTGAAGTTCTGCACATCCAGGCTGACCGTGGCCCGGTCGCCCGGGGCCAGCACCCGCGGCATGCCGGCTTCGGCCACCACCGGTGCGCGTACCAGCACTTCGGTATCGCGCTTGCCATAGCGCTCGTCCGAATACGCCAGCACCGACAGCCGCAGGGTGCCGTTGAAGTCCGGCAGCGGCAGGCTGATCCGCGCGTTGCCTTGCGCATCCAGCACCACCGGGCCGGAGAACAGGTCCACCGTCTGCACCCGCGCGGTCGGGCGGCGCGCCTGCGGCAGCGGTTCCAGCGCCATGTCGCCACCGAAGCGCAGGCGCGCACTGCCGCCGGCAAAACTTTCGATCACGCGGCCATAGACGTCGTAGGCATCGGTGGCCAGGCGGCGCTGGGCAAAGAAATGCGCGGCAGCGTCGGGCACCGGGAAGCGGGTGATGTTGAGGATGCCCACGTCCACCGCCGACACGGTGACGTGTGCCTTCTGTCCGGCCAGTTGCGGCACGCTCACGGTGACCGGCAGGTCCTGCTGCGGGCGCGACTGCGCCGGCACTTTCAGCCCCACGGCCACGTGCCGGTCCTCGCGCCGCATCGGCACGTGGGCCACGCCGACCGCGCGCGCCGGGGTCACCTGGCTGGTCGCCGAGCCACCACGGAACACCAGCGCGGTGACGTACACGTCATGCCGCTCCCAGTCGCTGGTCACCGGGATCTCGAAGGTGCCGGAGGCCTTGCCGTCGGCGCCGCGCACGTCGATGTCGTGCACGTACAGCAGCCGGTCGCTCTCCACCAGCAGCACGCCGCGGCCGGCGTGCGGGGGAGTCACGGTGACCTTGAGGGTGTCGCCGGCACGGTAGCCAGTGCGGTCCAGGGACAGCTTGACCTTGTCCGGGCGCGCATCCGGCCCGCGGTTGTCGTCGCCCCAGCTCCAGCCGGCGCGGAACGGATAGCGCATGGTCAGGCCGGTGGCCGGGTCCAGCACGTCCACCCGGTACTCGCCCCACTCCACCGGGAAGTCGAAGCGCGCAGCCGTGGCACCGGCGTCGATGGTGCGGGTGTCCACGTTCTCGAAGCGGCGGGTGAAGTCGTAATCCCAGCCGCCGCCGTCGTCATAGCGCCAGTGATAGTCGCGCAGTTCGCGCACAAGGGTGACCTTCAGCCCCGTTGCCGGCTGCGGCGTGCCCTGCGCATCCACCCGCACCAGCTCGAAGCGCGCGCTGGCGTTGGCATCGGCGCCGTCCACCGGATCGAACAGCGGGCGCACGCCAACCAGCGCCGGCGCCGGCCACAGCACCCGCTGCAGGTTGCGGTTGACCGGACGCCCGCCGCTCTCATGCACGCTGCCAGCCACGGTGACCAGCACCGGGGTGGCGGCCTTGCCCGCTTCCTCGGGCAGCGGCAGCCTGGCCTCGACCCGGCCCTGGGCGTCGAACTCGGTATCGAGCACATCGCGCGGGTCGGTCGGCAGGGTCACCGTGGGGTCGCCGAAGAAATACCCCGGCAACGATTGCAGTGGCTGCCGGGCCACGGCCAGCGACATCGTCGCGCTGAAGCGGTTGCCTGCGGCCGGCGCGCCATACAGGTAGGCGGCCTGCGCCTGCAGTTGCAGCGGCTGGCCCGGTGCCAGCGTGTCCTGCTCCCTGGGCGCGGACAGGTCCAGCTTCATCCGCTCCGGCAGGAACTCCTCGATCCGCAGGCTCATGCCCTGCACCGCATCGCGCCCGGCCGGGTCGGTGCGGAACTCCACCTGCCAGCGGCCAGTGGGCGCGTCGGCGGGGATCTCGCGTTCGAAGGCGTAATGGCCCTGGGCGCTCGCCTCCAGCCGGGTTTCGATGAACACCCGCCCGTCCGGGCGCTTCAGGCGCAGGAACAGCGGCTGCGCCTTGCCCTGCGCCGGCGCCGGCAACGCACGCCCGTCGCTGTCGCGCAGCAGCGCGGCAATGCGCACGACCTCGCCGGGCCGGTACAGGTCACGGCCGGACCAGGCGAACACGTCGAAGTCCGCATGCGCGCGCCCACCCACCGCGAATTCGGACAGGTCCAGCGCAGGCTGGTTGAACGGCAGCAGCGAGACGTCCTTGCCGCGCCTGGCCACCAGCACGTGCGTGGCATCCAGGCGCTGGTCCAGCAGCGCGTTGCCGTTGCCATCGGTGGAAGACTTCAGCACCGCCTCGCCCTTGGCGTCGAGCACCCGCAGCTCCACGCCCTTGAGCGGCGCGCCATCGTGCAGCGAGGCCGTATGCACGTACAGGGTGTCGCGGTATGCGCGCGCATGCAGGCCGATGTCGCTGACGGTGAAGAAGGCGGTGTCGTACTGGTCCGAGAACTGGCCGACCCGGCGCAGCACCGCGAAGTACAGGCCCGGCTGCTGCAGTTCGGCGATCTCCTGCAGTGGCAGGTAGTTGAGCACCCGCTCGTTGCGCTCGCCGCCAAGGACGAAGCGGTTGAGATAGACCGGGTCGGCCATCGCGCGCAGCGGCACGTGGTCGCCGTAGGCGCGGTCCAGCTCCCAGCCGCTGCGCTGGCCGCCGCGCTGGTACTCGGAAAAGAACCGCCCCAGCTCTTCCTCGCGCACCCGCAGGAACTCCACGTCCACCTCGGCCACGTTGACCGAGACCACCGGCAGGCCACGGCTCTCGCGCGCCGGCAGCACGCTGCCCTGCGACGCGAAGCCGGCGACCGGGTCCAGTTCGCCGGTGTGCACGGTCCTGGTGAGCGGCTGTTCCAGGCGGCTGCCATCGGCGGCGGCCAGCCCGGCGGCGATGGTCACGGTGTAGTCGCGCGCCGGTTCCACGTAGGGGTAACGCAGGATGCGCCCGTCATCGGACAGCGACCAGCCGCTGTCGTCGCTGGCGGCCGGCTCCACCGTCAGCAGGCTGTCGAAATCCTGGGTGCCGACCAGCGGCCGGGAAAATTCCATCGCGATGGCCAGGCGGCCCTCGCTCTGGTCCGGCCATGCGCGCAGCAGGGCGAAGCCGGTGACTTCCTCGCGTTCGGCCTGCAGCTTCTCGCCCCCGGCCTGCGGCAATTGCCCGCCCGGGTCGCGTCGACAGCCGGGCAACAGCACCATCGCCAGCGCAAGCATCAGCGCCATCGCGCGCCAGAGTCCCGTCATCCGCCCACCCGTCGCCATCCGCATGCGCCCACGCTCCGATCCGTGATGGCCGCAGTATAGGGCCGGCGGCAACGCCCACGTGCCCACCTGCCCCATCGCCGCCATGCCGGCGTCGGCTGCCGCGGATGCACGCCCGGCTACCCCCGGCGCCCCCGCGCGGCAGCTGTAGGAGCCGGCCTTGCCGGCGACCGCGGCGTGGTGTGGTGTGTCGCGATGCCACAGCCTGCATCGGGTCGCCGGCAAGGCCGGCTCCTACACGAGTGCAGCACACGTCGGTGATGGGATGCGCAGTTGGCGTGCGCCGTTGCCTTCGCAAACGAAGCCGGGCCATCAATACACCGACGGACGGCGGCCCCATCCGAAGCCGACCCAGACACACCCGCACGTCCACGTCTTCGGCGTGTCTGTGCCTCATCCCTGTTGCAGGAGCCGGCCTTGCCGGCGACCGCAGGAGTCGGCTACCCGAGCGGGCGGCGGGCGAGCAGCATGTCCAGCGCCTTGCCGGCCGCGGCGAAGGCGAAGGCGCCGGTGATGTGGGTGGCCGCACCCAGGCCGGCGCCGCAATCCAGCTTCAGCGCCGCGTCCGCGCCCGCCGCCGGACGCAGGCCGCAGACGCTGCCGTCGGCCTGCGGGTAGCGCACGTTCTCCAGCGAGTACACGGCCGGAACGCTGAAGTAGCGGCGCGGCCCCTTCGGGAAGTTGAACTCGCCACGCAGCTTCCTGCGCACCAGCGCCAGCATCGCGTCGTGCTCGGTGCGCGAGAGGTCACGCACCCGCACCAGGGTCGGGTCGATGCGGCCACCGGCCGAGCCGACGGTGAGTACCGGCTGCTTGCGCCGCCGGCACCAGGCGATCGCCTCGACCTTGCTGCGGAAGCTGTCGCAGGCATCGATCACCAGGTCGAAGCCGCCGCCGAGCAGGGATTCCAGATTGGCGGCGGTCAGGAACGCCGGCACTGCACGCGCATCGATGGCCGGGTTGATGGCGCGACAGCGCTCGGCCATCACCTCGGCCTTGTTGCGCCCGTACTGCCCGGCGATGGCCGGCAACTGGCGGTTGGTGTTGGACACGCACAGGTCGTCGGCGTCGATCAGCTCCAGCGCGCCGACCGCCGAGCGTGCCAGCGCCTCGGCCACCCATGAGCCGACGCCGCCCAGGCCCACCACCGCCACCCGCCGCGCGGCCAGCCATTCCACCGCACCGCGGCCGTACAGCCGGTCGATTCCGGCGAAGCGCTCTGACAGGTTGTCCATCGCCGTCATTCTAGCCAGCCGTGCCTGTCACCGCGGCCACCGCTGCGCCTATGATGGCGGCCGACCCACCCGCCCGGAGCCCGCCCTGATGGCAAGCCAGGAACCCCGCCGCCCTTCCGCCGCCGCCCGCTACCTGTTCGTGCTCGTCACCGGGCTGGTCATCGGCGCCATCTGCACGGTGATGCTGCTGCGCGCACTCCAGGCCCGGACCGACCCCTTCCCCAAGGCGCTGATGCAGGTCATGGAGAAGCAGCGCAACGAGTTGCGCGCCAGCGCCGCGGCCAACCGCTGCACCGCCAACGACGCCCTGCCGCGGCTGCAATCGCTGCGGGCCATGGCCAACGACGTGGAAACCGCCTTCCCCGGCCTGCGCGACGACCAGCGCTTCGCCACCGCCGGCAGCGGGCTGCGTGCCACCCTGGACACCGCCCTTGCCGCGCCGCCCCAGGACTGCGCCCAGCTGACCACCGTGGTCGAGCGCATCAGCGAGGACTGCAAGGCCTGCCATCGCGATTTCCGCTGAACCGGCGCTGATGGCACGGCCGCGGTCGCGGCACGATTTGCGCGGCATTCACGCCGGTGGCGTGAGGATGCGGCCATGGCGCGGCAGGAACCGCCGCGCCGCCTGCATCCGCATACCAAGGAGACGCGCCATGAATTCCCGCCTGCTCTGCCTCGCCGCTGTCGGCACCCTGGCCCTGGCCGGTTGCAGCACGTCACCCGGCTACGGCTCGTCCACCGGTTATCCGGCCTACCCCTCCCAGGTGAGCTGTGCCGACTGCGGCATCGTCACCCGGATCGACACCCTGGCCTCCGGCCGCAGCGCGCCCTCGGCCACCGGTGCGGTGCTGGGCGGCATCGTCGGCGCCGTCGCCGGGCACGAGATCTCGGACAAGACCGGCGGCAGCAAGGGCAACAGGAACATCGCCGCGGCCGCCGGTGCAGCGGCCGGCGCGGTGGCCGGCAACGCCATCCAGAACCGGGTGACCTCGGACACCCACAACATCCACGTGCGCATGGACGACGGCCGCACGGTGGTGATCAACCAGCGTGACCTCGATGGCGTGCGCGAGAACACCTACGTGCGCGTGGTCAACGGCAAGGTCGTGGTGCGCTGACCGCCCGTCCAGCCGGCACCGCGCCGGCGACAACGGCCAATGGGGATGGAACAACGGGGATGCAAAAGGAACGGCCCGCTTGCGCGGGCCGTTCCAGTACGACGGGAATGCAGGCGGGGTGTCAGGCCTCCTGGACCTCGTCGGCCTGCAGGCCCTTCTGGCCCTGGACCACGACGAAGCTGACCTTCTGGCCCTCTTTCAGGCTCTTGAAGCCCTGCATCTGGATGGCACGGAAATGCACGAATACGTCCTCGCCATTCTCGCGGCTGATGAATCCGAATCCTTTGGCATCGTTGAACCATTTCACGGTGCCGGTCTCGCGCTCTGCCATTACTGCTGACTCCTTGAACTTTGCTGGGTGGTGGTTACGCCGTTGCCGCGGCGGCTGAGGTTGCAAGGAGTACGCGAGGTGTAACGATGGCCAGGCCGTGAGGTCCTGCCGCATCAGGCCACGGACCACGGTGACCTTGGCAAGCGCAGCGGCCCTGAACTTAACCCGCGTCCGGGGGGATTGCAATCCGGGCGCGAACGTGCATACACCGACCCATCCACCAAGACCCCTGCCCATGGATCTGTCCACCCTCTGGTACCTGTTGGCGGCCGTGCTGATCCTCGCTGGCCTGGCAGGCGTGGTGCTGCCGGCCCTGCCCGGGCTGCCGCTGATGTTCGGCGGCATGTTGCTGGCTGCCTGGGCCGAAGGATTCGAGCGCATCGGCGCGCTTGCCCTGGGGCTGCTGGGGCTGCTGACCCTGCTGTCGCTGGCGGTGGACCTGCTGGCCTCGGCGCTGGGCGCGCGCCGGGTCGGTGCCGGGCCGCTGGCGGTATGGGGCGCGGCGCTGGGAACCCTGGCCGGCCTGTGGTTCGGGCCGCTGGGCTTGTTGCTGGGCCCGTTCGTCGGTGCCCTGGCCGGCGAGCTGTGGCACACCCGGGCCTTGCTGCATGCCGCCCATGTCGGCCTGGCTACCTGGCTCGGCCTGCTGCTGGGTGCGGTCTTGAAGCTGGCGCTGGCCTTCGCCATGCTCGGGCTGTTCGTGCTGGCATGGTTCTTCTGAAGCGGCGCGACCACATCCCGGAGCATGTCTTGAACCCAACACCCCGCGCGGCCCCGATCCTGTGCGCGCTTGCCGCGGCGATGGCCGCGCCCGCCGCAGCGCAGGAAATCACGGCCCAGCCGGCCTCGGCCCAGGCGTGCCTGGCGATCACCTCCGGCGCCCAGCGCCTGGCCTGCTACGACGCCGCGCTGGGCTTCGCGGCCGCGTCCCCGCAGCAGGCCGACCAGGCCGCCCAGGAGGCGGAGCTGCAACTGGAACAGCAACGCGAACGGGCGGCCGCGCTGGATGACGCCGGTCCGGCTGCGCGGATGCGCCAGCGCGCAGGCGAGCTGTTCGGCCGCGACCTGCACTCCGGCGACCAGGCCCGCGCCACCATTGCCAACGCCGGGCGCGGTTCGCTGCTGGACAGCCGCTGGGAGCTGGCCCGCGATTCCAAGCTGGGCATCTACCAGTTGCGTGCCTACAAGCCGGTCTACGTCCTGCCCGGGTACTGGACCAGCCAGGTCAATGCCACCCCCAGCTCGCCCAACCCGAACAACACCCTGACCGACCCCGAACACCTGGACCGCATCGAGGCCAAGTTCCAGTTGAGCTTCAAGACCAAGGTCGTGCAGGACCTGTTCGGCGACAACGGCGACCTGTGGGTCGGCTATACCCAGAGTTCGCGCTGGCAGGCCTACAACTCCGAACTTTCGCGCCCGTTCCGCGAAACCAACTACGAGCCGGAAGTGATGCTGGTGTTCCGCAACAACTACAGCCTGTTCGGCTGGAAGGGGCGGATGACCGGCATCGCCATCAACCACCAGTCCAATGGCCGCGGCGACCCGCTGTCGCGCAGCTGGAACCGGGTGATCCTCAACCTGGGCCTGGACCGCGACAACTGGGCGCTGGTGCTGCGCCCGTGGTACCGCATCAAGGAAGGTTCGCGCGAGGACAACAACCCGGACATCGAGGACTACATCGGCCGCGGTGACGCGCTGCTGGTGTACAGCCGCGACGGCCACGAGCTGAGCCTGACCGCGCGCCACTCGCTGCGCGGCGGCGACCGTGCGCACGGATCGCTGCAGTTCGACTGGGGCTTCCCGATCAACAACCTGCTGCGCGGCCACGTGCAGGTATTCGATGGCTACGGCGAGAGCCTGATCGACTACAACCACAAGGCCACGTACGTCGGCGTGGGTTTTGCCTTGCTGGAGTGGTTCTGATGGCCGCCGGTACCGGCGTCACCATCTGGCACAACCCGCGCTGCTCCAATTCGCGCGGCGCGCTGCAACTGCTGCGCGAGCGCGGGATCGAACCACTGGTCGTGGACTACCAGGCCAACCCGCCGGACCGCGCCACCCTGCTGCGGGTGGCTGCCGACAGCGGCCTGGGCCTGCGCGGCCTGGTGCGCGACAAGGAGCCGGAGTTCGCCGCACTGGGCCTGGCCGATGCCGGCGAGGCAACCCTGCTGGACGCGATGCTGGCCCACCCGCGGCTGATCAACCGGCCGGTCGTGATCACCGCCCGCGGCACCCGGCTATGCCGGCCGCCGGAGACGGTGCTGGAACTGCTGGACTGATCGCCGCGCCCCGCCCCGGCCCGGATGCGGCGACTGCGCGCCGCGCCGCCTGCCCTGGTCCAACCGCTCAGGTCCAGTCGCTGATGCCCTCGCGGGCATAGACCTCGGCGAAGCTGGGCAGCGCCTTCATCTTCCGCGCATGCGCCTGCAGCGAGGGCCAGGTGTCGGTCGGGCGCGGCATGTTGCGCGACCAGCGCATGAGCATGGTCAGCACGAAGTCGGCCGCCGAGCGCTCGCCACCGAGCAGATAGGGGCCCCGGCCTTCGAGATGGTCGGCCACCTGCTGCCAGGCGTCCTCCAACTGCACGCGGGCGCGCTGCTTCACCGCCTCGGCCTGGTCCGGCCCGGCCGGTTCGTCCGGGTAGAACCAGCCGCGGTAGGCCGGCATCAGCGTGTACACGCAGAAGCACATCCAGCGGTAGTAATCGCCGCGTGCGGGCGTGCCCGGCGCCGGGGCCAGCCCGGCCTGCGGATGCAGGTCGGCCAGGTGCATGGCGATGGCGGCCGATTCGGTCAGCACCTGGCCGTCGATCAGCAGGGCCGGCACCCGCCCGCGCGGGTTGATCGCCAGGTATTCCGGCGATTTCTGCTCGCCCGCGTCGAAGTCGAGCTGGCGCAGTTCGTGCTCGATGCGCAGCTCGATCAGCAGCCAGTGCACGACCAGCGAGGCAGTGCTGGGCGAACCGTAGAGGATGACGGACATGGGTGGCTCCGGGATGGACACCGGAATTGTAGTGGCTGCCGGGCGGCTCCCTCGTCTCCGCGATGCGGCTGCCGCTCATGTCCACAAGAAATCGGTGGGCAGGAGGGTCTGTCGCGGCGGCGCGGTGCGATGCCTGCTGCCGCTCATGTCCCCCGGCTCCGGCCTGCGGCCGAAGCCTCCTCCTTGACTTCCCGTCAGCAGGCATCGCACCACACCGTGTCACGTTCATCGGCCGCCGCATGTAGGAGCCGGCCTTGCCGGCGACCGGCCTGCATGCCGCGGTCGCCGGCAAGGCCGGCTCCTACAAAAGGCCGCCGCGCTTACGCCACGACCAGCGGGATCTTGCCGATCTTGGACTGCCAATGGCGCGGGCCGGTCTTGTGCACCGACTCGCCGGACGCATCCACCGCCACCGTCACCGGCATGTCCTTGACCTCGAACTCGTAGATCGCCTCCATGCCCAGGTCCTCGAACGCCACCACCTTCGACGCGCGGATCGCCTTGGACACCAGATAGGCCGAACCACCCACCGCCATCAGGTACACCGCCTTGTTGTCGCGGATCGCATCGATGGCCGCCTCGCCACGCTCGGCCTTGCCGACCATGCCCAGCAGACCGGTCTGCTCCAGCATCTGCCGGGTGAACTTGTCCATGCGGGTGGCCGTGGTCGGGCCGGCCGGGCCGACCACCTCGCCGACCACCGGATCGACCGGGCCGACGTAGTAGATGAAGCGGTTGGTGAAATCGACCGGCAGTTGCTCGCCCTTGTTGAGCATGTCGACCATGCGCTTGTGCGCGGCGTCGCGGCCGGTCAGCAGCTTGCCGTTGAGCAGCAATACCTCGCCGGGCTTGAAGCTGGCCACATCCTCGCGGGTGACCGTGTCCAGGTCCACGCGGCGCGCGTTGTGCGGGTTGTAGGTGAGCTTGGGCCAGTCCTCCAGCGAGGGCGGGCCCAGCGCGACCGGGCCGCTGCCGTCCAGGGTGAAGTGGGCGTGGCGGGTGGCCGCGCAGTTGGGGATCAGCGCCACCGGCAGGTTGGCCGCGTGGGTCGGATAATCCTTGACCTTGATGTCCAGCACCGTGGTCAGGCCGCCCAGGCCCTGGGCACCGATGCCCAGCGCGTTGACCTTCTCGTACAGCTCCAGGCGCAGCTCCTCGGCGCGATTGGACGGACCACGCGCGATCAGCTCCTGGATGTCGATCGGCTCCATCAGCGCTTCCTTGGCCAGCAGCATCGCCTTCTCGGCGGTACCGCCGATGCCGATGCCGAGCATGCCCGGCGGGCACCAGCCGGCGCCCATGGTCGGCACGGTCTTCATCACCCAGTCCACCACCGAATCGGACGGGTTGAGCATGGCGAACTTGCTCTTGGCCTCCGAGCCGCCGCCCTTGGCGGCGACGATCACGTCCACGGTATTGCCCGGCACGATCTTCATGTTGACCACGGCCGGGGTGTTGTCGCGGGTGTTCTGGCGCTTGCCGGCCGGGTCGGCCAGCACCGAGGCGCGCAGCTTGTTGTCCGGGTGGTTGTAGGCGCGGCGCACGCCCTCGTTGACCATGTCCTCCACGCCCATGGTCGCGTCGTCCCAGCGCACGTGCATGCCCACTTCCAGGAACACGGTGACGATGCCGGTGTCCTGGCAGATCGGGCGATGGCCTTCGGCGCACATGCGCGAGTTGATCAGGATCTGCGCAATCGCGTCCTTGGCCGCGGGCGACTCCTCGCGCTCGTAGGCGGCGGCGAGGCTGCGGATGTAATCGACCGGGTGGTAGTAGCTGATGTACTGCAGCGCATCGGCCACGGACTGGATCAGGTCCTCCTGGCGGATGGACGCGGGGGTATTGGACGGGGTGGACGGCGCGGAGGTGGTCACGGCTGGCTCATGCATGCGGATAGCCCGGCCATTTTAGGGCAAAGCACGCGTCCGGCCGGCTCCGGCTGCGGCACGCGCTGTTCCGTCGCCGGCCCGGTGCACCCGCCCGCTGCGCGGCGGCCCGGCGCGGGCCGGGCGCTCATCCGCCCGCGCCGCCGTCGATCCGTTCGCGCAGGCCCTGGCGATGGCGTCGACTGCATGGCAGCACGCCCCCGTCCTTCAGGTGCACGCGTGCATCGCCGGTGTCCAGCGCCTCGATCGAAGCCACCTGGTCCAGGGCCACGATGTAGCTGCGGTGGATGCGCACGAAGCGGCGCGGATCCACCCGTTCCTGGATCCCGGCGATGGTGCTGCGCAGCGGGTAGTCATGCCCGCGCACGCGCAGGTTGACGTAGTTGCCAGCCGCCTGCATCCACTCGATGTCCCGGGCCGACACCAGGAACTCACGCCCCAGCTTGCGCACCAGGAACCGCTCCGGCCGCTCGACCGGCTCCAGCGGCGGGCCTTCGTCCGGCACATCCAGCAAGCGCGCCTCGCCTTGCCACCGCCGCAACAGGAACCGGTAGCCGGCCATGGTCAGCACGATCAGGGCAAAGCTGCGCAGATCCTTGATGTATTCGTACGCGAGCTCACGTGGCCAGGGACCGAAGTCGTACTCCATCCCCTGGCTGGCGTAGGCCAGCACCCGCAGCGCCACCATCCCGGCCACGTGGACCAGGCTCAGCGCCATGCTGGCTGCCGCATACAGCGGCAGGTGCCGGCGCCAGGTATCCCAGTGCAGCGGGAAGCGGGCGGTGAACGCAGCGATGGCCGGGATCAGCACCAGCAGCCACATCAATGCGCTGCTCGCCTCCCACACCGCCGGCTCCCACACCGGCACCTGCGCCCCCTGGCGGCGCCGGTCCAGCACCGCGACCACGCTGTTGACCGTGCCATTGACCCCGACCACCAGCACCCAGAATCCGGCTTCACTCCAGCGCCGCCAGCGCAGGTAACTCCGGTAGGAAAGCGTGGCTGGCGTGGTCATCGGCCCATTCTAGCGACGGTTCGCGCCAGCACCCCGCACCGCACGGCCTGCACGGGCGACCTGCATCCGTCCCCGCGACCCTGCCATTGGTCCCCGCCACCGCGCGGGCCATCCCCCCGCCATGGCCGGCGCCGGGCGACGCCGGCAACCTCGATCACTGACTCCACCGGAGAGACGCCTCGATGCAACGCCGCCACGACCTCGATTGGGTCCGGGTCTGCGCCTTCGGCCTGCTGGTCCTGTACCACGTGGGCATGTATTACGTGAGCTGGGACTGGCACGTGAACAGTCCGCATGCCGGTCCGGCACTGGAGCCACTGATGCTGGCCAGCGCACCGTGGCGGCTGTCGCTGCTGTTCCTGGTCTCCGGTGCCGCCACCGGCTTCCTCATCGCCGGGGCCGAGTCCCGGGCCACGCACGCGCGGCCTCGCTTCCTCGCCGCCCGTTCCAGGTTCCTGTTGCTGCCACTGCTGTTCGGCATGCTGGTGGTGGTGCCGCCGCAATCCTATTTCGAGGTGCTGGATTCGCGCTATCCGGGCGGTTACCACGACGGGTTCCTGGCGTTCTGGGCGCGCTACCTGCGCGGTGACGGCAGCTTCTGCGACGACGACGGATGCCTGGTCCTGCCGACCTGGAACCACCTGTGGTTCGTCGCCTACCTGTGGGTGTACACCGCCGTGCTGTGGGCGCTGTGGCGCCGGGGCCGGCCGTGGCTGCGGCGCGCCGCCGCGATGCTGGGCCGCTGCCTGTGCCATCCGGCCGCGGTGCTGGCGTGGCCGGCGCTGTACCTGGGGCTGGTGCGTGCGGGCCTGGCGCCGCGGTTCGGTTCAACCCATGCACTGGCGGACGACTGGTACAACCATGCCCAGTATTTCACCGTGTTCCTGTTCGGCTACCTGATCGCCCACCAGGCACCGGTGTGGGATGCGATGGCGCGTGCGCGCCGCACCGCCCTGGTGCTGTGGCTGGGGTGCTGGGCGGTGCTGGTGGCGGCGCATGTGGTGGCCGGCGGACCACCGGCCTGGCTGCGCCCGATCCTGCACATGGCATGGGGCCTGGCCCAGTGGAGCGCAATCGTGGCCGTGCTCGGCTTCGCCCGACAGTGGGCTCCGGGCGATGGACCCGTGCTGCGCTACCTGGTGCCGGCGGTGTTTCCGGTCTACATCCTCCACCAGACGGCCATCGTGTTGGCCGCCTGGCAGTTGCGCCCGCTGGCGCTGGCGCCCGCGTTCGAAGGTCCGCTGCTGGTGGTCCTGACCTTCGCCAGCTGCTTGGGCGGCTATGAACTGATCCGCCGGATTCCCGTCCTGCGGCCACTGTTCGGGCTGCGCCGACAGCCGGCCGGACAACGGACCGGCAACCCGGCCACCACGCCCGCCGAACCCTGACCTGGCCCGGGCACGCCCGACCGGCAGCGCCGCGCGGCAAATGGCACATCGCTTGCATTAGCATGGGCGACCCACCAGGCCGCCACCGATGCCCGTCACGCGCTTCCCGACCCTGCGCCTCCTGGCCCCACTGCTGGCTGCACCGTTGCTGGTGCTGGTGCTGGTGCTGGCAGCGCCGTCGGCGCCGGTTGCAGGGGCCGCGGCGGTCGACGACGTGGAATCGCGGATCAAGCGCTGCTTCGACCTGCGCCGCAACCAGCCGGGCATGGCCGTGGAGTTGTCGGCGCGGCTGCTGGATGAGGACCTGAACCTGGAGCAGCGGATCAAGGTGCTCAGCTGCCAGGGAATAGCGCTGACCCTGGCTGGCAACCCGGACCGTGCCGAGGCGATCGCCGAGCGGATCCTGGCCGAACTGGGCCGGCATCCGGAACTGCCCCCGGAGTTCCGGATGCGCGCCCTGTCCCAGGCCGGCGCCATCCTGCATGGCGCAGGAAAGATCTACTTCGCAGAGAAGATCTATGGCGAAACCGTGCGCGTGGGCGCGCAGATCGGCGGCACCGATGCGGTTCGCGCCCAGATCGCCACGCTCACCAACATCGCCCTGATCCACGCCGATTTCCTGGATTCCCCTGCCGACGCCGAACGCTACTACCGCGAGGCGTTGGCCCTGGCCGAGTCCAGCGACCTCCCCAACACCCAGTTGACCTTCAACCACGCCCTCAACCTGCTGCGCCTGGGTGATCCGGACGCGGCGCTTGAGGCGCTGGAGCGTGCCGCCAAGTCTGCCAGTGGCAGCGAGCTGTTGGGCCTGCGCATCGACAGCGCCCTGGCCACGCTTCGGCCGGGCCATGCCGCGCCGGCCCGCCTGGCCACCCTGCGCGGGATCCTTGCCAACCAGCGCACCCTGCCCGATCCGGCCGGCGAAGCCGCGACCCTGGCGCGCATCGCCACCCTGCACATCGACAGGGGCGACACCGCCGCCGCACTGCAGACGGCGCGGCGCGCGGTCGAACGCGCCTCCCACGTACACAGTCCACAGGAAAGCTACCAGGCGCTGCAGGCGCTGATCGATGCCCACGCCGCGGGCGGCGATACCGCCGCCGCGCTGGAAAACGCGCAGCGGATGCAGGAGATGAAACTGGACGCACTGCGCCGGCAGCGCCTGGACCTGCTGGCCGACCTGCAGGCACGTACCCACGACGCGGCTGCCCAACGCGAACTGGAGCGGATGCGCTACGAGGCCAGCATCCAGTCCCTGGAGCAGGAGAAATCCCATGTCCTGCGCAGCACCCTGCTCGGCTTCCTGCTGCTGATGATGCTGGGGGCGATCACCTTCGCCCTGCTGCAACGACGGCGCCACCGCCAGTTGCGCGAGCTGAGCGAACGCGATGCCCTGACCGGGCTGGCCAACCGCCATGCCGCCACCGCCGCGCTCAATGCGCTGGCCACCCAGCGCAGCGAGGACGATGCCCGCCACGTGCTGTTCCTGATCGACGTCGACCATTTCAAGCTGATCAACGATACGCACGGCCACCACGCCGGCGACCAGGTGCTGGTGGACGTCTCGGCACGGCTGCGCGCCACCTGCGGCCCGGACGACCTGGTCTCGCGCTGGGGCGGCGAGGAGTTCCTGGTGGCCTGCGCCAACCTCGACCCTGCGCAAGCCCAGGCAATGGCCAACCGCCTGTGCCGGGCGATGCACCACACGCTGGAAACCGTGGACGGCCACCGCACCATCACCGCCTCGCTGGGCATGGCGCCGATCCCGTTCTTCGACGTGGCCCCGGAGGGTCACGCGGCGCGGCGCTGGGACTACGCCCTGCGCATGGCCGACCGCGCGCTGTATGCGGCCAAGGAACACCGTGACAGCTGGGTCGGCTACTGGGGTGCGCGCTTGCCCGATGACGCCACCGCCGAAGCCGTGCTGGAATTCCCGGAGGCGGCCACCGGCATCATCTCGATCATGGCCAGCCGCCCGCGCGACATTTCCAGGGCCCGCGAACACAGCCTGCTGGCGCTGGCGGCACAGGCCTGAGATGGCCCGGATGCAATCATCGGCGGCATGCGCCGGCGGCGCGCGTGCGCACCTGCTGGCATGGATCACCTGCCTTGCCTGGCTGGCGCTGGCCAGTGCGGCTGGCGCGGCGACGCGCGACGGCCTGCACTTCAGCCATCGCGATTGGGAACTGGCCTGCGACACCACCGGCACCTGCCGGGCGGCCGGCTACAGCGCGCTGGACAGCCCCGAGGAGTACCGGGCCAGTGTCCTGGTCACGCGCCTGCCGGGCGCGTGGCAGGCACCCACCGGCCAGGTGCGCTTTGCCGACTGGATCGGGCCAGGGCCCGACGGGCCGCTGCGGTTGCGGATCGATGGACGCGACCTGGGCGTGGTCCACACCCCGACCCTGGCCAACCCGACCCTGGGCACTCTCGCTCCGGCCCAGTTGCAGGCGCTGCTGGATGCAGTGCGCGACGATCCGGACGTGGCCTTCATCGACGACGCGGGCCAGCGCTGGCCGCTGTCCACCGCCGGCGCGATGGCGGTGCTGCTGAAGATGGACGAATACCAGGGCCGGCTGCTCACCGCCGATGCACTGGTCAGGCGCGGCAAGCTCAAGCCGAGCGCGGTACGCGCGGCGCCACCGCGGGCGAGCGTGCGCGTGGTTCCGTTTGCCGCCAGCCGGCCGGATGATGCGCGCCTGGCGGGTGCGGCCGTGCGCCAGGCGCTGGTTGCCACCCTGGGATCCGATCACGGCTGCGAAGGCCTGGAGGAAATCCCGGCACCGCTGGAGGTCCAGCGCCTCTCCGCCGACAGCGTGCTGGTATCCACGACCTGCTGGCGCGGCGCGTACAACAAGGGCGTGGGCTACTGGATCGTGGACGACCAGCCGCCCCATCGCGCACAGCTGGTCACCACCGACGCCAGCGGCCATGGCGATGGCCGCATCCACGCCGAGCACAGGGGCCGCGGCCTGGGCGACTGTTTGAGCATCGCCGAATGGGCATGGACCGGGACCACGTTCGTGCAGACCCTGGAAGCCACCACGGGCAAGTGCCGCGCGATCGGAGTCGGCGGGGCGTGGCACCTGCCTACCATTGTGGTGGACGTGGTCGACGACTGACGGCGGCGGGCGCACGCCGCGCCTCACTCCACGCGCCCCGTCACCCCGGCAGTGCGTGCTCCACCACCAGCTGGATCGCGCTGCCGCCGCGGTAATCATCCGGCGTCAGCCGATAGGCCAGGTGCAGCTGCGACGCGGGCGCCACGCCCTGCCAGGCACCGAACTGGATTGCCGCCAGCGGTTCGCGCCGCGCAGGGTGGCGCAACTGCAGCTTCAGGTGGCGCTCGCCGACCGTGCGCCAGTCGAGTACATCGAAGTGGCCATCGAACAGCGGCTCGGGGAAGCCCTGCCCCCATGGGCCGCCATCACGCAAGGCTTCGGCATGGAAACGGTCGAACTCCTGCGGCAGCAGCTCGCCATCGCTGAGCAGTTCGCCCTGCAGCAGGGCCGGGTCCAGGCAACCGGCCGCATGCGCCTGCCATGCCTGTTCGAACAGCGGCAACTTTTCGCGTTGCAGGCTCAGCCCGGCGGCCATGGCGTGGCCGCCGAAGCGCTCCACCAGGCCGGGATGGAAGGCGGCCACCGCGGCCAATGCGTCGCGGATGTGGAAGCCGGGGATCGAACGCGCCGAGCCGCGCAACAGCGCCGAGCCGGGCTCGGCCGGCGCAAATGCCACCACCGGCCGGTGCAGGCGCTCCTTGATCTTGGATGCCACCAGCCCGACCACCCCCGGATGCCAGCCCGGGTCGAACAGGCACGGCGCCAGCGCCGACGCGTCTTCCAGGCGTGCGCCCGACAGCGCGGCCTCGGCCTCGTCGGTCATGCTGCGTTGCACGTTGCGCCGCTCGGCGTTGATCCGGTCGAGCACCGCGGCCAGTTCGCGCGCACGCTCCAGGTCGTCGGTCAGCAGGCACTCGATGCCCAGGGCCATGTCTTCCAGGCGTCCGGCGGCGTTGAGCCGCGGCCCGATCGCGAAGCCGATGTCGGTGGCGGTCAGGCGGGCCGGGTCGCGCCCGCAGACCTCCACCAGCGCCCGCAGCCCGGCACAGCCGTGGCCTGCGCGCAGGCGGCGCAGCCCGGCCGCGGCCAGCACGCGGTTGTTGGCGTCCAGCGGCACCAGGTCGGCGATGGTGCCCACCGCCACCAGGTCCAGCAATCGGGACAGGTCGGGGCGCTGCCGTTGCGGCGCGCGGCCATCGACGGCCGCTGCGTTGACGTCGCGATCGGCATGATCGCCATGAAGCCTTCTCCGCAACGCCAGCAGCAGGTAGAAGATCACCCCCACGCCGGCCAGCATCTTGCTGGGAAACACATCACCGGCCAGGTTGGGATTGACGATGGCGTCGGCCGCCGGCAACACCTCGCCGGGCAGGTGGTGGTCGGTCACCAGCACCTGCCAGCCGCGTGCGCGCGCGGCGGCAACGCCGGCATGGCAGGCGATGCCGTGGTCCACGGTGAGCAGCAGGTCGGGCTGCAGCGCCGCCAGCTCCTCCACCAGCGCCGGGGACAGGCCATAGCCATGCACCATGCGGTTGGGCACCGCGTGCGAAACCCGGCGGGCACCAAGCATGCGCAGGCCGCGCACGCCCACCGCGCACGCGGTGGCGCCATCGCAGTCGAAATCGCCGACCACCACGATATGGCGATCATCGCGGATCGCCGCATCCAGCAGGTCGATCGCCGCATCCAGGCCGGACAGGCCATCGGGCGGCAGCAGCATCGTCAGCTTCGGTTGCGCCTGTTCGTAGCAATCGGCGCCGCGCGCGGCGTAGATCCTGCGCAGCAGCGGCGGCACCCGCTCGGGCCAGGCACCGGCCACGCGCGCCTGCGGCCGCCGCAGGATCCGCCGGTCCGGCACGCTCACGGCGCCAATGCCGGCAACGGTCGCCGCCAGAACCGCCAGCGCTGCCCGTGCCGCAGGTGGAAGCAGGCACCGTCCTCGAAGTCCAGGACCAGGGCGTCGTACTCCGCGCGTGCCATCGATTCCAGCAGCGGCGGCAGCACCTGGGTCACCAGCATGTCCAGCGAATGCAGGTGGCGCAGGTCGACCAGGCTGTCGCCGGTGGCCACGCCCGCAGCCTGCGGCGTGGCCGTGGCCGCGCCCGAGGCGCGGGCCAGTGCCTGCAGCAGGGCATCGGGACTGCGCACGTTCATGTAGCGCGACTGCACCGCGTCGGGTGCCACACCCGCTCCCCAGAACCACAGCGAGTTGATCGCCACCCGTCCGCGTCCGGCACGCTCGAGGTTCCACGGATGCTGGTGCAGCACCACCTGGACTTCGGTGATCAGCGCGCGCCAGCGCCGTGCCACCGGATCGTCGCCCTGCGGCAGGGCCAGGAACAGGTCCTCGCCCACGGCATCCTCCGGCGCGGCGAAGTCCGGCAGGCGCACGCCCGCGGGCAGCCGCAGGTACCAGCGCGCCGGATGCGGTGCATCAAGCAGGAAGCCGGCATCGCCGAACAGCGGCCGCAGCGCGGGCAGCAGCGCGTGTGCGTCGTCGGTGTCCAGGCCCAGGCCCTCGCCCCAGCCGAGCAGGCGCGCGCCGTTGAGGTCGGGCGCGACATGCGCCGGGTCGGCGCGCAGCCACACCGTGCCGGCCTCGCCCGGATCGGTGCCGGCATCGATCGCCCGGGTCAGCGCCGCTGCCGGCCAATGGTCCGGCAGCAGCCGGAAATGCCTGCGCAACTGCGCCAGCCGTCCCGGCCCTGACTGTTCGCGCGCGGCGCGGCCGAGGACCTGCGCCGCAGTGGCGGGCAACGCGCCGCCCAGGCGCCGGCGTTCCGGCAGCAGCAGCGTGATCGAGGTCATGTGGTCGGGATCACGACGCGGGCCCGGCCGTCGCGATCAGCCCAGGTACTCGACGCCGGCGATCTCGTACTCGCGCTTGCCGCCGGGAGCGTCGATCACGATGGCGTCGCCCTCCTCCTTGCCGATCAGCGCACGCGCCACCGGCGAGGAGATCGCGATCTGGCCCTGCTTGATGTCGGCTTCCAGGTCGCCCACGATCTGGTAGCGCACTTCCTCGTCCGTCTCCACGTCGGCCAGGGTCACGGTGGCGCCGAACACCACCTTGCTGCCGGCATTGAGCTTGGCCACGTCGATCAGGTCGGCGTGCGAGAGCTCGCCTTCCAGCTGCTTGATGCGGCCCTCGATGAAGGCCTGCTGCTCGCGCGCGGCGTGGTACTCGGCGTTCTCCTTGAGGTCGCCGTGGGCGCGGGCCTCGGCAATCGCGGCGATCACCTCCGGCCGCTTCACCGACTTCAGCTGCTCCAGCTCCTCGCGCAGGCGCTGGGCGCCCTTGAGCGTCATCGGGGCCCTCATGGTTGCAGCTCCTTGTGCAGCTCCTGCAGCGACCACACCGGGCCGGTGCCGCGGAACTCCAGCGAATGCACCAGCGCCTTGGCGCCGGCGATGGTGGTCGAATAGGTCACGCGCTGCTGCAGTGCCTCGCGCCTGATCGAGAACGAGTCGGCAATCGCGGCGCGGCCTTCGGTGGTGTTGACGATGTAGGCGATCTCGCCGTTCTTGATCGAATCGACGATGTGCGGGCGGCCCTCGGCCACCTTGTTCACCACGCCGCACTCGATGCCATGCTCCTGCAGCCACGCGGCCGTGCCACGGGTGGCCACCAGGCTGAAGCCGCGCTCCAGCAGCGAACGCGCCACCGGCACCACGCGCTGCTTGTCCGGGTCACGCACCGAGACGAACGCCTTGCCCGGCGCCGGCGCCTTGATCCCGCCGGCTTCCTGCGCGCGGGCCATGGCCGCGTAGAAGCTGCGGCCCACGCCCATGACTTCGCCGGTGGAACGCATTTCCGGGCCCAGGATCGGGTCCACGCCCTGGAACTTGGCGAACGGGAAGATCGCCTCCTTCACAGAGTAGTAGTCCGGCACCACTTCCTTCGTGGCGCCCTGTTCGGCCAGCGAGCGGCCGGCCATGCAGCGCGCGGCGATCTTGGCCAGTTGCACGCCGGTGGCCTTGGACACGAACGGCACGGTGCGCGAGGCACGCGGGTTCACTTCCAGCAGGAACACGGTATCGGTCCCGTCCTCGTTGGTCTGGATCGCGAACTGGGTATTCATCAGGCCGATCACGTTCAGCGCGCGGGCCAGTTCGATGACCTGCCGGCGCAGCTCGTCCTGGGTCGCGGCCGACAGCGAGTACGCCGGCAGCGAGCACGACGAGTCGCCCGAGTGCACGCCGGCTTCCTCGATGTGCTCCATCACCCCGCCGATCAGGGTGTTGCCCTCGGCATCGGCGATCAGGTCCACGTCCACTTCCACCGCGTTGTCGAGGAAGCGGTCCAGCAGCACCGGCGAATCGTTGGACACCTTGACCGCGTCACGCACGTAACGCGCCAGGTCGGACTCGCCGTAGACGATTTCCATGGCGCGGCCGCCCAGCACGTAGCTGGGCCGCACCACCAGCGGATAGCCGATCTCGCGGGCCAGCAGCAACGCCTCGTCGGCATTGCGCGCGATGCGGTTCGGCGGCTGCTTCAGGCCCAGCTTGTCGACCAGTTGCTGGAAGCGCTCGCGGTCCTCGGCCAGGTCGATCGAATCCGGGCTGGTGCCGATCACCGGCACGCCATTGGCCTCCAGCGCGCGCGCCAGCTTCAGCGGGGTCTGGCCGCCGTACTGCACGATCACGCCCTTGGGCTGCTCCAGCTCGACGATCTCCAGCACGTCCTCGAGCGTGAGCGGCTCGAAGTACAGGCGGTCGGAGGTGTCGTAGTCGGTGGAGACCGTCTCCGGGTTGCAGTTGACCATGATGGTCTCGTAGCCGTCCTCGCGCAGGGCAAGGGCGGCGTGGACGCAGCAGTAGTCGAACTCGATGCCCTGGCCGATGCGGTTGGGGCCGCCGCCGAGGATCATGATCTTGTCGCGGTCACTCGGCTGCGCCTCGCACTCGTCCTCGTAGGTCGAGTACAGGTAGGCGGTGCTGGTGGCGAACTCGCCGGCGCACGAATCAACCCGCTTGTACACCGGCTTGATCTTGTGGGCGCGGCGCAGCGCGCGGATGCCGGCTTCGTTGGTGCCGGCCAGCTCCGCCAGGCGCGCGTCGGAGAAACCGGCGCGCTTGAGCCGGCGCAGGCGCGCGGCGTCCAGCGAGTCCAGCCCTTCGGCCGCCACGGCCTGCTCTTCCTGCACGATCTCCTCGATCTGGTCCAGGAACCACGGATCGATGAAGGACAGTGCGTGGATATCCTCCACGCTCATCCCGGCGCGGAACGCATCGGCCACGTAGAACAGGCGGTCCTGGCCGGGCGCCTTGAGCTCGCGGCGCAGCACGGCCAGGTCGTCCTCGCTGGCCAGGTCCAGGCCGGTCGGGTCGAAACCCACCTTGCCGGTTTCCAGCCCGCGCAGGGCCTTCTGCACCGATTCCTGGAAGGTGCGGCCCATGGCCATCACCTCGCCCACCGACTTCATCTGGGTGGTCAGGCGCGCGTCGGCCTGCGGGAACTTCTCGAACGCAAACCGCGGGATCTTGGTGACCACGTAGTCGATGGCCGGCTCGAACGAGGCCGGGGTCTTGCCGCCGGTGATCTCGTTCTGCAGCTCGTCCAGGGTGTAGCCCACCGCCAGCTTGGCGGCGACCTTGGCGATCGGGAAGCCGGTGGCCTTGGAGGCCAGCGCCGAAGAGCGCGACACGCGCGGATTCATCTCGATCACGACCACGCGGCCGGTGGCGGCATTGATGCCGAACTGCACGTTGGAGCCGCCGGTATCCACGCCGATCTTGCGCAGCACCGCGATCGAGGCGTCGCGCAGGCGCTGGTATTCCTTGTCGGTGAGCGTCTGCGCCGGGGCCACGGTGATCGAGTCGCCGGTGTGCACGCCCATCGGGTCCAGGTTCTCGATGGAGCACACGATGATGCAGTTGTCCGCGGTGTCGCGGACCACTTCCATCTCGAACTCCTTCCAGCCCAGTACCGACTCCTCGACCAGGACTTCGCCCACCGGCGACAGCTCCAGGCCGCGCTTGATGATCTCCTCGAACTCCTCGCGGTTGTAGGCGATGCCGCCACCGGTGCCGCCCAGGGTGAAGGACGGCCGGATGATGGTCGGGTAGCCGACGGTGGCCTGGATCTCCACCGCTTCCTCGAAGGTCCTGGCGACGGCGGCCTTGGGGCACTCCAGCCCGATTTCCTGCATCGCCACGCGGAACAGCTCGCGGTCCTCGGCCATGCGGATCGCGTCGCGCTTGGCGCCGATCAGCTCCACGCCGTACTTCTCCAGCACGCCGTTGTCGGCCAGGTCCAGCGCGCAGTTGAGCGCGGTCTGCCCGCCCATGGTGGGCAGCAGCGCGTCGGGCTTTTCCTTGGCGATGATCTTCTCGACCGTCTGCCAGTTGATCGGCTCGATGTACACCGCGTCGGCGGTGTCCGGGTCGGTCATGATCGTGGCCGGGTTGCTGTTGACCAGCACCACCCGGTAGCCCTCCTCGCGCAGCGCCTTGCACGCCTGCGCGCCGGAGTAATCGAACTCGCAGGCCTGGCCGATGACGATCGGGCCGGCGCCGATGATGAGGATGGTCTTGATGTCGTTGCGCTTTGGCATCTCAGTTCTTCGCTGCGTGCTGGCCGGACATCAGCGCGACGAACCTGTCGAACAGGGGCGCGACGTCATGCGGGCCGGATGAGGCTTCCGGGTGGCCCTGGAAGGAGAACGCGGGCGCATCGGTCAGTTCGATGCCCTGGTTGGTCCCGTCGAACAGGGAACGATGGGTGACGCGCACATTGGCCGGCAGGGTGGATTCGTCCACCGCGAAGCCATGGTTCTGCGAGGTGATCATCACCCTGCCGCTGTCCAGGTCGATCACCGGGTGGTTGGCGCCGTGGTGGCCGTGCGGCATCTTCATCGTCCTGGCGCCACTGGCCATGGCCAGCAACTGGTGGCCCAGGCAGATGCCGAACAGCGGGATCCGGCGCGACACGAACTCGCCGATGGCGGCAACCGCGTAATCGCAGGGCGCCGGGTCACCCGGGCCGTTGGACAGGAACACGCCGTCCGGCTGCAGCGCCAGCACCTCGGCCGCCGGGGTCTGCGCCGGCACCACGGTGACCTCGCAGCCGCGTCCGGCGAGCATGCGCAGGATGTTGAGCTTGACCCCGAAATCGTAGGCCACCACCTTGAACCGCGGCTCGCTGCGCTCGAACGTGTTGCGGTCCAGGTCCAGCTGGCCTTCGCTCCACGGATAGGCCTTGGTGGTGCTGACCACCTTGGCCAGGTCCATGCCGCGCAGCCCCGGGAACTTGCGCGCCGCTTCCAGCGCCTGCTCCACGTCGACGCTGCCGGCCATCAGCGCGCCGTTCTGGGCGCCGCGCTCGCGCAGGATGCGGGTGAGCTTGCGGGTATCGATGCCCGAGATGGCGACCACGCCACGCGCCACCAGCCAGTCCTGCAGCGACACCTCGCTGCGCCAGTTGCTGGGACGACGCGGCACGTCGCGCACGATCAGCCCGGCCGACCACACCTGGGTGGCCTCGTCGTCCTGGCCGGTGCAGCCGGTGTTGCCGATGTGGGGATAGGTCAGGGTGACCAGCTGGCGGGCATAGGAGGGATCGGTGACGATCTCCTGGTAGCCGGTCATCGAGGTGTTGAACACCACTTCGCCAACCGAAAGGCCGCTGGCGCCTACGGAATCGCCCTCGAACACGGTGCCGTCTTCGAGGACGAGGATTGCGGATTGAGTCACGTGGTTCGCCTTGAGGTAGAAGGAGCCCTGTCGCCGGCCGCGGCGGAAGCCGGGCTGCAAGAAACCGCGGACTCGGTGTCTCTCCGGTCCGGGGCTGGGGGTAACAGGCGAGCGAGAATTGTACCGGCGAAGGCCCGAAAAGGAAACGCCGGCCAGCGGCCGGGACGCTGCCCGGCAGGGATGGTTCAGCCCGCGCCGAACAGCAGGCCGCGCATCGTGTACAGGCCCGGCCCGCGGCCATGCAGGCGCGAGGCGGCCTGCAGCGCGCCACGGGCGAAGATGTCGCGGTTGGTGGCGCGGTGCACCAGCTCCACGCGCTCGCCCTGGCCGGCGAACTGGACCAGGTGTTCGCCGACGATGTCGCCGGCGCGCAGGCTGGCGTAGCGCGGCTGCGCGCCGCCCTGCCGGGCCGACTCGCCCAGGGTCAGGGCGGTGCCGGACGGGGCGTCCTTCTTGTGCACGTGGTGTGATTCGACGATGTCGCAGTCCCACCCGGGCAAGGCACAGGCGGCGCGCTCGACCAGTTCGTTCAGCACCGCCACGCCGACGCTGAAGTTGGATGCCCACAGCAGCGGAATCACCCGCGCGGCCGCTTCCAGCGCGCCACGCTGGTCAGCATCCAGCCCGGTGGTGCCCGACACCAGTGCCCGGCCGCGCTCGGCGCACAGTGCCAGCACGGGATCGAAGCCCTCGGGCAGGCTGAAGTCGATGGCCACGTCGAACTCCGGCGCCGCGGCAAGTTCGGCGGCGGCGAAATGGGGCACGCCATCCACCACGCGCTGGGTCGGCGCGCGCCTGGTTACCGCGGCAACCACCTGCCACGGTGCAGGTGCAGGTGCAGGTGCATGTGCAGGTACATCGGCGGCCAGGCGCAACACGGCCTGGCCCATGCGTCCGGAGGCGCCGTGGATGAGGATTCGCAGGGGCTTGGTGTTCATGGCCAGCGCAGGCTAGCGGGCGCGTGGCGCACGGGCAAGCGCGCGCGACCGCCACCGGGACGTGCGCGATGGCGCACGCGCATCGCGGCCGGCTACCAGACCAGGTCGTCGGGCACCTGGTAGCGCGGATCGACATACGGGTCGTCGGCCGGCGCGGCGTCGGTGGGCGGCGCCGTGAATGGCCCCTTCAGCGCCACTGCCTGCGCGAACACCGCCTCGGCCTGCGCCAGCACTGCGGCATCGACCAGCAGGTAGCGGCCATTGAGCTGGACCACGCCCAGGTCGCCGGCATTGAGCGCCTTGAGCTGGCCTTCATTGACGTAGATCCGCTTGATCTTGCCGCCGTATTCGAAGTGGCGTGCGATCTCGGCAGCCGGGTCGTTCAAGGCCTTGCCCTGCAACAACTCTTCCAGCCTGGCCCGGGCCTGGCGGCGCTGCTGCGCCTCTTCCTGGCGGGCGCGCTCGGCCGCGATGCGCTCCTGCTTTTCCTGCTGCGTGCGCAATGCCCAGGCCTTGCCCAGGTCCATCTCCGAGCCGGACTTGCCAGACGCAGCCTGCGGCGCTCCCTGGCGCCCCCCGCGCTCGCGCTTGCCGCTGCGCGCCTGCTGGCCTGCACGTGCGGGCGCACCACCCTTGCCAGCCTTTCCGCCCTTTCCGCCCTTGCCGCCCGGACCGCGCGGATGCGGGGGTTTGCCTGCGGCGTTTGCACCCTTGACCGAGGCCGGCCTGGGTGCGGGTTCCGGCGCCTTGAAGCCGAGGTTGAGCAACTGGTCGCGAAGGCTGTCGATCATGGGCGTAAGTGGGGTACGGCGGCCGCCCGGGCGGGGCGTCGGCAACGAAGGCGGATGCAGCGGGACGGCACGCCCCGCCGCGGCTCAATAATGCGGCGGTGGCGGCTCGCTGGCCGGATCGGCATACAGCGCGCCGCGCAGGCCACGCAGGTCGGCCAGCACCGCCTGCAGCAGGGCATCGCTGCGTGCACGTTCCAGGCGCGCGTCGGCAAGCGCCTCGCTCATCTCCGACAGGGCCTGCTCCTGGAATGTCAGCCGGGTTTCAAGCTCCATCAGGCGGCGCTCCAGGCCGTCGCCTGCGCCCATGCCCTGCATGGTTGCCTGCACCGGGCTCATGGTGCGGTCCTCGCCGACGGCCGCAGCGAGCGGCCGCGGCCGATGCCGTAATAGGCCAGGCCCGCGGCTTCGACTTCCTCGGGCTCGTAGAGGTTGCGGCCATCGAACACCACCGCATCGGCCACGCTGGCGTGCAGGCCGGCAAAGTCCGGGCTGCGGAATTCCTTCCATTCGGTGACCACGGCCAGTGCATCGGCGCCTTCCAGCGCGGCGGCGGCCGAGTCGCACAGCTCCAGGTCCGGGCGCTCGCCGAACACCCGCCTGGCCTCGTCCATTGCCTCCGGGTCGTAGGCGCGCACGCGCGCGCCTGCATCCCACAACTGGGCCAGCAGCCTGCGGCTGGAGGCCTGGCGCATGTCGTCGGTATTGGGCTTGAACGCCAGGCCCCACACCGCGAACGTCTTGCCGCGCACGCCTTCGTCCTCGCCGCGGTCGTAGTGCTGCTGGATCAGTTCGAACAGGTGGCCCTTCTGGCGCTCGTTGACCTGCTCCACCGCTTCAAGCAACTGCGCGCCGTAGCCATGCTGCTGGGCGGTGTGGGCCAGCGCGCGCACGTCCTTGGGAAAGCACGAGCCGCCGTAGCCGATCCCGGGATAGATGAAATGCCAGCCGATGCGCGGATCCGAACCGATGCCCTTGCGCACCGCTTCCACGTCCGCGCCCACGCGCTCGGCGATGTTGGCGATCTCGTTCATGAACGAGATCTTGGTGGCGAGCATGGCGTTGGCCGCGTACTTGGTCAGCTCGGCCGAGCGCACGTCCATGACCACGAAGCGGTCATGGTTGCGGTTGAAAGGCGCATACAGGCGGCGCATGCGCGCGACCGGGGCATGGCTGTCGGCGCCGACGATGATCCGGTCCGGGCGCATGCAGTCGGCCACCGCGTCGCCTTCCTTGAGGAACTCGGGGTTGGCGACCACGTCGAACGGGACGTCCGCGCCGCGCGCTTCCAGCTCGGCGGCAATGGTCTGGCGCACCTGGTCGGCGGTTCCCACCGGCACGGTGGACTTGTTCACCACCACCACCGGCCCGTCGATGTGGCGGCCGATGGTGCGGGCCACGGCCAGCACGTGCTGCAGGTCGGCGCTGCCGTCCTCGTCGGCCGGCGTGCCGACGGCGATGAACAGCAGGTCGCCGTGGCCGATGGCCACCGCCGCATCGGTGCTGAAGTGCAACCGGCCGGCGGCGTGGTTGGCCTGGACCATCTGCTCCAGGCCCGGCTCGTAGATCGGGACCACGCCGTTGCGCAGGCCTTCGATCTTGGCCGCATCCACGTCCACGCACACCACGTCGTGGCCAACCTCGGCCAGGCAGGTGCCGGTGACCAGGCCGACGTATCCGGTGCCGAAGATGGCGACGCGCATCGCGTGCGTGCTCCCGTTGCCAGCCGCGGGCTTATTGGGCGATGCCCAGCAGCTCGACGTCGAAGGTCAAGGTGGCGTCCGGGCCGATCTTGCCGCCCGGCGCACCATTGGCGCCGTAGGCCAGGTCGGACGGGATCCAGAAGCGGTACTTGGCCCCCACCGGCATCAGCGCCAGGCCTTCGGTCCAGCCGGCGATCACCTGGTCCAGGCCGAACTCGGCCGGCTGCCCACGCTCGTAGGAGCTGTCGAACACGGTGCCGTCCAGCAGCTTGCCCTCGTAGTTCACGCGCACCCGGTCGCGGGGCATCGGACGCGGGCCGCTGCCCTGGCGCAGGACCATGTACTGCAGGCCCGAAGGCGTGGTCATCACGCCCTTCTGGGTGCGGTTGCTGGCCAGGAACGCGGCGCCATCGGCGCGGTTCTGCTCGGCCGCGGCCTGCTGCTTGCGGCCCATGTAGGCCTGCAGGGCAGCCATGGCGTCCTGCTCGCTCAACAGCGCAGTGCCACCGTCAAAGGCCGTGCGCAGCGCCTGGAACAGCACGTCCAGGTCGATGTCGTCCTTCAGCGGCGCCAGCGACGGGCCGATCATGCGATCGCCCAGCAGCAGGCCCACCTGCTCCCTGGGCGGCGCCTGCGGCTCGCTGCCTGGCGCCATGCCCGGCACGCGCTGGCCCGAACGGGCCGCCACGATGGTCTGCAGCGCCGCGTGCACGGATTGCGCCTGCGCTTCGGGCTGCAGCGGCTCGCCGCCGGCGAAGGCGTTGTCCACCGCCCGGCGCAACGCCACCATGTCGATGTCCTTGGCAATGGACTCGAACGAGCGGGCCACATCCAGGCCAACGGCGTAGCTCACCTTGTCCTTCTCGGTGGCCAGCCCGGCCTTGTCCTGTGCCGCTGCTGCTGTCGTCATCATGCCTGCTCCCATCACCAGCGACGCCAGCGCGCCGCGCATGCGGTTGTTCATTCGTCTAGGATTCCGTCAAGGTTGGATCGATCCACCGGCCGTGCCGGCGCGGGCGCATTGTCGCACGCACGCGCCGCGACCGGATCAGCAGGCGGTCAGTTGGCGGGCGCGCCGGCCTTCAGTTCGCGCTCGATTGCCGCCACCAGCGCCGGGTCCTGCGGCTCGACCTTGCTGGCCCAGTTGCCGACCACGCGGCCATCGCGCCCAATCAGGTACTTGTGGAAGTTCCAGCCCGGCTGGGTCCCGGTGGCACTGGCCAGGCGCTGGTACAGCGGCGTGGCCTGCGCGCCGAGCACATGCACCTTCTCGTACATCGGGAACTTGACCCCGTAGGTGAGCGTGCAGAACTCCTGGATCTGGGCCTCGCTGCCCAATTCCTGGTTGCGGAAGTCGTTGGACGGGAAGCCGAGCACCGCAAAGCCCTGCGCGCCGTACTGCTGGTGCAGCGCTTCCAGGCCCTCGTACTGCGGGGTGAAGCCGCACTTGCTGGCGGTGTTGACCACCAGCAGCACCTTGCCGGCGTGCTGTTGGGCCAGGTTGACGGGGGTCTTGCCCGCCAACGGACGGTAGTCCACGTCCAGCAGGGCCGGCCCGGCGGCGCTGGCGGGAGCCACCAGCAGCATGGAAAAGACCAATACGATCAAGCTCTTGAAGGACATCATGGCGGCTCCGGATCGGGCACGGCCAGCATAGGCCATTGGTTGGGTGCAGAAGTGGTTGACGCAGCGTGTTTAGGTGTTATAGTTGAATACAACACCAGATATGCAGGTGAGGAGTCATGAAGCGCACTTCCTACGCGGTCCGTCCTGGTTGGGTGGCGATGGGCCTGGCAGTGGCCCTGCTCGCGGCCGCCCGCTGGCTCCCGTCCCCGCCCGTCGAGTATGGACCGGCCGGAGTGGAGCATGCAGGCCATGAATCAGCGGCGAACGCCGAGCGCCCCACGCGCCGCGTCCGCGCCTCCTCGACCATGCCCTATTTCTCCTTCGCCCGCGCCCTGCGCTCCGGAGGCTGAGCCATGAGCGATATCCAGTGGAGCGATGGCGCTCCGATCTATCGGCAGCTGAAGGAGCGGGTGGTGGCGATGATGCTCGACGGCCTGCTCAAGCCGGGCGAGGCCCTGCCCTCGGTGCGCCAGGTCGCCGCCGAGTACCGGCTCAACCCGATCACCGTGTCCCGTGCCTACCAGGAACTGGCCGACGAGGGCTTGGTGGAGAAGCGCCGCGGGCTTGGCATGTTCGTCACCGAGGAAGCAGCCGCGACCCTGCGCAGCAGCGAACGCGAACGCTTCCTGGCCGAAGAGTGGCCCGCCGTGGCCGAACGCATCCAGCGCCTGGGGCTCTCGCCCGAGGAACTGCTCAACTCCCTGGGGAACGACCGATGAACCTCCCGGCACACGAAACCGCACCTGCCAGTCGGGTGATTTCCGCACGCGGCCTGCGCAAGGCCTACAAGCACAAGCTGGCGGTGGCCGGCGCCGACTTCGAGATCGGCGCGGGCCGCATCGTCGGCCTGATCGGACCCAACGGCGCCGGCAAGACCACCGCGCTCAAGGCGATCCTCGGCCTGACCCCGTTCGAGGGCAACCTGGACGTGCTGGGCATGGACCCGCGCACCCGCCGCGAGGAGCTGATGAACCAGGTCTGCTTCATCGCCGACGTGGCCGTGCTGCCGCGCTGGATCCGGGTGAAGGAGGCGATCGACTTCGTCGCCGGCGTGCACCCGCGCTTCGACCGCGCCAAGTGCGAGCGCTTCCTGGCCAACACCCAGCTCAACCCGAAGCTGCGGGTGCGCGAGCTGTCCAAGGGCATGATCGTGCAGCTGCACCTGGCCCTGGTGATGGCGATCGACGCGCGCCTGCTGGTGCTGGACGAGCCCACCCTGGGCTTGGACATCCTGTACCGCAAGCAGTTCTACCAGCGCCTGCTGGAGGACTACTTCGACGAGGACAAGACCATCGTGATCACCACCCACCAGGTGGAGGAGATCGAGCACATCCTCACCGACGTGCTGTTCATCCGCGACGGCCGGATCGTGCTGTCGGCGGACATGGACGATGTCGCCGAGCGCTATACCGAACTGCAGGTGGACGCCCACTCGCTGGACGCCGCGCGCGCGCTGCAGCCCATCGACGAGCGCGCCCTGCCCTTCGGCAAGACCGTGCTGCTGTACGACGGCGTGCCGCCCTCGCAACTGGCCGACCTGGGCGATACACGCAAGCCCGGCCTGGCCGACCTGTTCGTCGCCATCATGAAGGGGACCTACGCATGAACGCTTTGCCTGCCGCCCCGGCCCGTACCGGGGCGATGACCCGGTTCACCTGGCTGCTCAAGCGCGAGTACTGGGAAAACCGCGGCGGATTCGTCTGGGCCCCGGCCATCGCCGGCATCATCGTGGTGGTGCTGAACCTGATCCTTGCCGTGATCGGCAGCATCGCCGCGCGCCGCAGCATGGGCAACAGCGGCTTCAAGCTCGATGGCGTCCCGCCGGAGGAGTTCAACCGGATGCTGGGCGCGGTCGGCGACGCGATGCTGCTGTCGGGCGTGGTCCTGGCATGCGTGGTCCTGGCCTTCGTGGTGTTCTTCTACGCACTGGGCGCGCTGTACGACGATCGCCGCGACCGCAGCGTGCTGTTCTGGAAGTCGCTGCCGGTGTCGGACCTGGACATGGTCCTGTCCAAGGCCACCTGGGCGCTGGTGCTGGCGCCGCTGTACGCGCTGGGCGTGGGCCTGCTGATCGGCGTGGCACTGTGGGTGATCTCGGCCCTGACCATCACCATCAACGGGCTGCCGGCGGCGGCGGCGGTGTTCACCCAGTCGCACCCGTTCCGGATCATCGGCGGCGTGCTGTCCACGCTGCCGGTCTACGTGGCCTGGGCCCTGCCCACCGTGGGCTGGCTGATGTTCTGCTCGGCCGCCGCGCGCTCCAAGCCGTTCCTGTGGGCGGTGCTGGTGCCGGTGCTGGCCTGCGTGGTGATCAGCATGATGGCGATCCTGCCCGGCGTGCGCATCGCCCACGATCTGGTCTGGTACACCGGCCTGTACCGGGGGCTGCTCAGCATCCTGCCCGGCACCTGGTACCTGCCGCTGAACGGCGACGTCGTCGATCCGGCGATCCATGCCACCAGCCCGGGCCAGTTGGTCGATGCCATCGACCTGACCCGCAGCTGGCAGATCTTCGCCACCGCGGACCTGTGGATCGGCGTGGCGGTGGGCGTGGCCTTCATCGCCCTGGCCGTGTACCTGCGCCGCTGGCGCGACGAAGCCTGACCAGGCCTGACCAGGCGCGCCCCGCCCCGGCGTGGCGCGCCCTGACCCTGACCATCACGAGGGGAGTCCCCGCATGCAACCTTCATCCCGCATTCCGGCCAGCCGCGCCATCCAGCGCCTGGCCCTGGCCATGGCGCTGGCGTGCCTGTTGCCGCTGGCCGCCTGCAGCCGCGAGCCGGCACCGGCCGACCCGGCCGCGACCGCCACCGGCAACAGCGACACGCTGATCGGCCAGGCCGTGCGCCGCGGCCTGGACAAGGCCCGCCAGGAACTGGCCACCAGCAACATCCCGGTAGGCGGCCAGCACGGTGCCGGCATCAACTTCGGCGACAAGTTCGGTGGCGGCGTCCGCAGCGGCGAGCCGCGCGCGGAGATCACCCCGCAGGGCGACCTGCTGATCGATGGCAAGGCCGTCGCGCTGGACGATACGCAGCGCCAGCTGCTGCTGGCCCACCGCGGCAACATCATCGCCATCGCCGAGACCGGCATCGGCCTGGGCATGCAGGGTGCCGACCTCGGCGCCAAGGCCGCTGCGGGCGCGCTGAAAAGCATGTTCAGCGGCAATGCCGAAGCGTTCGAGAAGCAGATGGAAGCCGAGGGCAAGAAGATCGAGGCCGAGGCGTTGAAGATCTGCCACCAGTTGCCGGCGCTGCTGCAATCGCAGCAGGCGCTGGCTGCCGCGCTGCCGGCCTTCGTCCCCTACGCGACGATGGATGCATCCGACATCGAGGATTGCCACAAGGAACGCGAGGCAGCCGAAGCCGCTGCCGCCCAGGTCGAAGCGGCTTCCTGAGGCACGGCACCCGGCGCGCGGTGCTGGCCGGCACGCGGCGCTGGCTCAGCCGCTCTTTCCGTGGATGCCGCCGCGGGTCAGCAGCGCCGGATCCAGCAACGGCCGCAGGGTTTTTTCCGGCAGGCCGGTCACTTCCATCGCCACCTCCAGCACCGGGCGCGCCTGGCGGTAGGCCTGCCTGGCGATGGCCGCGCTCTTCTCGTAGCCGATCACCGGGTTGAGCGCGGTGACCAGGATCGGGTTGCGGTCCAGCGCCTCCTGCACCCGCTCGCGCCGCACCTGCAGCCCGGCGATGGATGCATCGGCCAGCAGGCGCGAGATGTTGGCCAGCAACTGGATCGAGTCCAGCAGGTTGGCCGCGATCAGCGGCAGGGTCACGTTGAGCTGGAAGTTGCCGGTCTGGCCGGCAATGGTAATTGCGGTGTGGTGGCCGATCACCTGGGCGGCGACCATCACCACGGCCTCCGGCATCACCGGGTTGACCTTGCCCGGCATGATCGAGCTGCCCGGCTGCAGCGCAGGAAGTTCGATCTCGCCCAGCCCGGCCAGCGGCCCGGCGTTCATCCAGCGCAGGTCGTTGGCGATCTTGATCAACGCCACCGCCAGCGCATTGAGCTGGCCTGACAGCTCCACCGCGTCGTCCTGCGCGGCGATGCCCTCGAACTTGTCCTGCGCACTCTCGAACCGGGTGCCGGCCAGGGTCGAGAGCACCTTGGCCGCACGCGCGCCGAAGCGCGGATCGGCATTGATGCCGCTGCCGATGGCAGTGCCGCCCAGTGGCAAACGGCGCAGCCGCACCAGCGCATCCTGCAGGCGTGCCTCGGCCGACTTCAACTGCGCGGCCCAGGCGCCGAACTCCTGGGCGAAGGTCAGCGGCATCGCATCCATCAGGTGGGTGCGGCCGGTCTTGACCACGCGGCGCAGCGCGCGGCCCCGTGCGTCGATGGTCCGGCGCAGGTGCTTGAGCGCCGGCAGCAGGTCCTCGACCACGGCAAGCTGCGCCGACACCCGGATCGCGGTGGGCACCACGTCGTTGGAACTCTGGCCCAGGTTGACGTGGTCGTTGGGGTGCACCGTGCGCTTGCCGGCCTTGCCCGAGGCATTGGCCAGCGCGGCGATGACCTCGTTGGCATTCATGTTGGACGAGGTGCCCGAGCCGGTCTGGTAGATGTCCACCGGGAAGTGCGCATCGTGGCGGCCATCGGCCACCTCCAGTGCGGCGACGCGCACGGCGCCGGCCAGGTTCCTGGGCAGCAGCCCAAGGCCGGCGTTGACCTCGGCCGCGGCCGCCTTGACCAGGCCCAGGGCGCGGATGAAGCCGCGCGGCATCGGCCGTCCGGACACCGGGAAGTTCTGCACCGCGCGCTGGGTCTGCGCACCCCACAGGGCGTCTGCGGGAACCTGCAGCGCGCCCATGCTGTCGTGTTCGGTGCGGGTCGCTGCACGCGCCGGCGCGGTGCCGCCGCGCTTGCCCGCACGCGTGCCGGTGGTGGTCGCCCGTGCTTGCGGGCGGCGGGGTGTCTTGCTCATCGACCGTCTCCAGTGAGGGACCACGGCGCGCGTCCGGGCCAGGCCGGTCGCGCTGGCTGGCGGGCCAGCATACGCGCTGCCCGCACCTGCAGGCGTGATGCACGCCCGGGCCGCAGCGCCGGCGTCAGTTGCCCGGCAACGATGCAGCCGCTGCATCGGACCCCGGCGGGGTCTGGCTCCAGGTGTCCGGCCGCCGCTCCAGCTCGGCGATGATCGCAGCGGCAATGGCCTGGTCATCGGCCAATCCCGGGTGCCAGTCGCAGGCCGACATCTGCAGCCCGCCGATCCGCACGAACTGGACCCGCTGCTCACCGGCGGCGTGCAACGCCTGCACCACCTGCTCGACCTGCGCGGCGATCTCGCCGTCGGCCAGGTCGGTGGCCCACAGCACGACCTCGGCCGCCGGGTTGCGCGCGCGCAGTTCCCGCACGAAACCGGCGTAGCCGGCCTGGAAATCGCGGTGCAGCGCCTGGCGCGTGGGCCAGTGCTCGCCCGGCCGCAACGGCGTGGTGAAGTCGTTGGTACCCAGCGCGATCACGATGACCTGCGGTGACCACGCCTGCGCCAGGTACGGCTGCGCATCCTCGAACAACGTGTACGGATAGGCCTGCGGCAGGGTGTGGCCGGGGCCGCCGTCGTAATTGCGGACGATGCCGCGCCCGGAGATCGCGTTGACCTGGTAGTCGGCGTCGAAGTGCCGGGCCACGCGCGGGGCGATGCCCTGCGAGGTGTCGGTGGTGCGCCATACCTCCTCGCGGGTGCAGTTGCGCGTGGCGGAGGTGTTGCCGTAGCCGACGGTGTGCGAATCGCCGATGAACTCGATCTGTCGTGGCCGCGGGGTGGGCGCGATGGGCGTGGTCCCGGCACGCGCATGGAAACCACCGAAGACGGTGGCACCGGCCTGGCTTTCACTGACCACGTCGACCCGCAGCCGGTGCGGCCCCGGCGCGAGCCCGGCGACGCGGTACAGCCCCGGCGCCGGCCGCAGCAGCGGGATCGCCGTGCCGTCCACGCCGACACGCAGGTGCACTTCGCCCGGCCCCACCCGGAATGCGGCCTCGGTCCCGTCGAATGCGGTCTCGAAATAGGTCCCGGGCCATTGCCGGCGGACCAGGCCGGGAGTATCGCCCTGTTCGGGCGCGACCCTGCCCACGATGCGCATTGGCAACACGCGGTCGAAGCCGGCCACATCGGCCGGGTCCACGCGCGACACGGTCTGCGCCGTTGCAGGTGTCGCTGCAAGGCATGCAAGCACCAGCAGCCCCCACGATTTCATGGCGTTCCCCTTCCCTTTGCGATGCGCGGCCGGTGGCGGGCTGGACACTACTTCCTGCAGCCTTCCAGGCGCAGTTGCTGGCCCTGGCGCAATGCATAGGCCGGCGCCCTGAGGCCGTTGGCACGCGCCAGCGCCTTCAGCGCACAGCCATGCCGCTCGGCGATGCGGCCCAGGGTGTCGCCCTTGGCCACGCGGTAGCTGCGTACCTGCTGCGCCTTGGGCCGCGCCGGCTGCGCGGTGCCGGTGGCCACGGTGGTCGCCACGCCGGGCAGCGGTGTCACCTGGCCCACCGCCACGTTGCCGGCCATGCCATCGCGGACGATGGCGGCATTGACGTCGGCAGTGACCAGTGCACGTGCCAGCTCGGCGCGCGTGCCGCTCTCGCAATGGCGGTGGTACAGCCCGGCGATCCGGGTGGTGGCGGCCAGCACGGTCCCGGCCGGAATCGGAGTTTCGGCGTCGTAGCGCGGGTTGAGGTTGCGCAGGCTGCGCATGTAGCCGTCGCGGTTGCCGGTGTTGCCCAGGCACACGGTCAGCTCGTAGATGCTGGCCGGGCGCGTCAGCTTGAGCGTGGCCGGATGCGCGTCCACCTTGGGGAAGGTGATCCCGAACTGGCGCGGATGCAGGAAGATCCACGCCGCGGCGATCACCATGGGCACGTAGTCGCGGGTCTCGGCGGGGAACTGCTCGTACACCGATGCCTCCCAGAATCCGGAGCCGCCGCTTTGCCGGTGCACGCGCCGCGCCCTGCCCTCGCCGCCGTTGTAGCCGGCCAGCGACAGTTCCACGTCGTCGTTGAGTTCGCGCAGGCGTTCGTTGAGGTACGTGGCGCTGGCCTCGGCAGCGCTGCGCGGGTCGTAGCGGGTGTCGAAACCGGTGCCGTCCGGGCCCAGCCCGAAGCGGCGCCCGGTGGCCGGCATGAACTGCATCGGCCCGCTCGCGCCGGCGCGCGAGACCGAATGCACGCGGCCGTTGGACTCCTTGGCCAGGATCCCGAACAACATCGCTTCCGGCAGGCCGCGGCGCTCGAACTCCGGCCACATCAGGTGGCGCATGACCTGGTAGTTCTCGTAGCTGGTCATCAGTTGCGGACGCATGTCGGTGAGCCAGCGGCGGATACCGGCCTGGACGGCCGGGTTGAAGCTGACCATGCGGTCGAAGGCATGGCGCCGGTCGTCGCCGAGCAGGCGCGCGGCGCGCAGGGCTTCGGGCACGTCGGCGGCCAATGCCGGATCGGCGTCGAGCATGTCGTCGTGTTCTTCCGGCTCTTCTTCCAGGTCGGCGGTGCGGGCATCCACGCCGGCCTTGAGCAGGCGCTTGAAGGTGGCCAGCAGGTCCGACAACGGACAGCCGCGCTGGCGGGCGCAGGCATCCACCGCGTCCTCCATGTCCTCCAGGGCGGCGTTGCTTTCGGTGGTGCCCTTGGGGTCGCCGTTGGCCACCAGCACCAGCGCTTCCTCGTAACGCCGCTCGGCGGCGGCCATCTGCGCGACCCGTTCCTCGGCGGCGGCCCGGTCCTTGGCCGAAACCCGCTGCGCCAGCGCGGGCGCGGTGACGCAGCACAACAGCAGGGCGGCCATCAGCGACCGGAACCACAACGAACGCAAGAGCATTTCGACACCAGGGAAGAAGCGACCGGCAGGTTAGCCGCGGCCGCGGCCGGGCGGCAAGGGGAGCGCGACGCGGAGGACGGGCCGATTCAGCCTTAGAATCGGGCAACCACGATGGCGGCCGCCATCGCCGCCACGTTCACGAGGTGCCAATGGATCCGATCCTGCTGGGCAAGGGCCTGACCGACGATGTCGCAGTGACCCTGCTGCCGAAGTACGGCAACCGACACGGCCTGGTGGCCGGCGCCACCGGCACCGGCAAGACCGTGACCCTGATGACCCTGGCCGAGGGCTTCTCGCGGATCGGCGTGCCGGTGTTCATGGCCGACGTGAAGGGTGACGTGGCCGGGCTTGCGGTGGCCGGCGAAGGCGGCGACAAGCTTGCCCGGCGCGCGGCCGAGATCGGCGTGGCCGACTACGCGCCCGCTGCCAGCCCGGTGGTGTTCTGGGACCTGTACGGCAAGCTGGGCCACCCGGTGCGCACCACCGTCAGCGAGATGGGGCCAACTCTGCTGGCGCGCATCCTGGAATTGAACGACACCCAGTCCGGCGTGCTCGACATCGTGTTCAAGCTGGCCGACGACCGCGGCCTGCTGCTGCTGGACCTGGACGACCTGCGTGCCCTGCTCGGCGTGGTGGCCGAGGAGCGCAAGGCGGTATCGGCCGAGTACGGCCTGGTCAGCGCGCCGTCGGTGGCGGCGATCCAGCGCGCGCTGCTGCGCCTGTCGCGCGACGGCGGCGAGGCATTCTTCGGCGAGCCGGCGCTGGAACTGGCCGACCTCATGCGGGTCAACCACGACGGCCGCGGGGTGATCGGCATCCTTGCCGCCGACCAGCTCATCCTCAAGCCGCGCCTGTACGCGACCTTCCTGCTGTGGCTGCTGGCCGAGCTGTTCGAGACCCTGCCCGAGGTCGGCGACCTGGACAAGCCGCGGCTGGTGTTCGTGTTCGACGAGGCCCACCTGCTGTTCGACGACGCCCCTGCCGCGCTGAAGCAGCGCATCGAGCAGGTGGTACGGCTGATCCGTTCCAAGGGCGTGGGCGTGTACTTCTGCTCGCAGTTTCCCGACGACGTGCCCGACGACATCCTCGGCCAGCTCGGCAACCGGGTGCAGCACGCACTGCGTGCCTACACCCCGCGCGACCAGAAGGCGGTGCGCACCGCGGCCCAGACCTTCGTGCCCAACCCGAAGCTGGACGTGGCCGCGGCCATTTCCCGGCTGGGCACCGGCGAGGCGCTGGTCAGCACCCTGCAGGACAAGGGCGTGCCCGCGCCCGTGCAGCAGACCATGATCGCCCCGCCGCGCTGCCGCATGGGTGCGATCAGCGAACCGGAACGGATGCAGGTGCGCGCGGCCAGCCCGGTGGGCATGCGCTACGACACTCCGGTCAACCGCGAGTCGGCGGCCGAACTGCTGGCCGCGCGGGTGCAGGCCGCCAGCACGCAGGCCGATGCGCCCGCCGCGCGACAGGATGGCGAAGGCGGTTTCGGGCAGAAGGTCCACGAGTTCCTGTTCGGAACCAAGCGCCGCCAGGGTGCGGTCGAAGCAGTGGCCAAGCAGACTGCGCGCAACGTCGGCGGCTCGATCGGCCGCAGCGTCGGCAACTCGATCGGCAAGTCGGTGGGCGGCAAGACCGGCGGCAAGTACGGCGGCCAGATCGGCAACCAGGTGGTGCGCGGCGTCCTCGGCCAGATCTTCGGCCGGCGCTGAGCCGGCGCCTGCACACCGGGTGCCTGCAAGGCCCGATACGACATGTCCCGCTGGCGCCCTCCCCCGGAAAAAAGCACCGCGCTGATCACCCGCCAGGGCCACGCACGGCTGAAGGCCGAGCTGGACGAACTGTGGCGGGTGCGCCGGCCCGAAGTGGTCGCGGCGCTGGCCGCGGCCGCGGCCGAGGGCGACCGCTCCGAGAATGCGGAGTACAGCTACCGCAAGAAGCAGTTGGGCGAGATCGACAGGCGCGTGCGCTACCTGAGCAAGCGCCTGCCGGCGCTGCGGGTGGTTGAGCAGGCGCCATCCGATCCCGGTGCCGTGTTCTTCGGTGCCACCATCGAACTGGAAAACATCGACAGCGGCGACATCGCCCGCTACCGCATCGTCGGCCCGGACGAGACCGACGCGGCCGCCGGCTGGATCAGCATCGATTCGCCGCTGGCGCGCGCGCTGCTGAAAAAGCGCATCGACGAGGAGGTCGCGGTGCAACTGCCCGGTGGTGCGGCACGCCTCGTGGTGGTCGATATCGGCTACGACGCATGACCGCGGCGCACTCCCGCCGGCGTGGCCGGCCGCGCAATTCCCACGTACGCATGCGCACGGAATAACCCGCCCATCGTCGTGGAATCAAGCCTGTAGCAGCCCCTGCGGGCGAACGCATGCGCGCGGAGTTGACCCGGACGCAGACCCATGCTCTTGTCCATGGGCCATGTATTCAGGGGGGGGGGTGAAGGCATGTCGGCATCCGCACCGGGCACCACGCTGCACGCATCCGGCAACGGCGCCACCGTGCGCAAGCTGGCCCGCGCCGGCATCGTCATCGATGCGTCGTGCGACGTGTCACCGGCCTTCCTGGCCGACCCGGACGTGGCGGTGATCCCGATCCCGATCCGGATCGGCAAGTCCACCTATGTCGACCAGCACGACCCGGAAGCCACCGCCCGCTACATGCAGGAGAACGCCAACGGCGAGGGCGCGCACGGCCAGTCGATCCCGCTCGACGCCGAGCAGATGCGCAACTTCTTCACCGAGCGCTTCGTCCTGGACTATGACTCGGTCTACTGCCTGACCATCACCGCCAGCCGCAGCCCGATCCACGATGCGGCCAGCCAGGGCAGCATGATGGCCATGGCCAACATCCGCGACATGCGGCAGACGGCCGGCATCAACCGCCCGTTCCAGTTCCGGGTGATCGACACCAAGAACATGTTCGCCGGGTCCGGCATCCCGGCCATGGCCCTGCGCGACCTGCTCGGCCGCCATGTGCAGCCCAAGGACATCCGCGACGAACTGTTCCGGATCATCGACGCGACCTACACCTACTACGTGCCCGACAACCTCGGCTACGCCCGTACCCGCTCGCGCGTGCGTGGCGACCGCAGCATCAACCTGCTCAGCGTGATGCTCGGCGGCGCGCTCAACATCAAGCCGATCATCCGCGGCTACCACGGCGACACCCACCCGGTGAGCAAGCACCGCGGGCGCGCCGAAGCCTGGGGCCGGCTGTTCAAGTTCGCCGCGCAGCGGGTGGCCGACGGCCTGTACACACCGCACCTGATCGTCTCCTACGCCGGCCCGCTGGCGGACGTGTACGGCACCGCGGAGATGGCGCAGCTGCGCACCGCCTGCGAGGACGCCGAGGTGGCCCTGCACGTGCTGCAGATGAGCATGACCGGGATGATGAATATCGGCCCCGGCGGCCTGACCCTGGCATTCTCCGGGCCGCCGCACAGCGAGGCTCCCTGAGTGGGAATGTCGTTTCATATCGACTTCAACGGGCAGTGCGAAGAAGCATTCGCGTACTACGCCCGGCACCTCGGCGGACGCGTGGGTACCTTGCTTCGGGTGAGTGACGCTCCGTTTGCCCCGGACCCGTCCCTGCCAGCGCACAGCGTGGTCCACGCCAACATCCGCATTGCCGGTGTCGAGCTGGCCGGTGCGGACCTGGGCAGCGAAAACTACCAGCCACCGCAGGGCTTTTGCATCCTGCTCGGGCTGGATTCGGAAGACCAGGTGCGCTCGGCGTTCGCGGCACTGAGCGATGGGGGACAGGTCATCCTGGCCCCGCAGGCGACCTTCTGGTCGCGCTGCTATGCGATCGTGACGGATCGGTTCGGCGTGCCCTGGAAACTCAACTGCGGCGATTGAGTCGCCGCAGGGGCCGTCAGATCACGCGCAAGCCAAGGTCTTCGCCCACGTCGTTGTACTCGACTTCGCCGTACAGGTCGTGCTCGTCGCTGCCCATGATCCGCACGTCGACGAACTCGCCGACCTGCAGGCCGGCGTCGCGGCCATCCTGGATCTGGACCACGCCGTCGATCTCCGGCGCATCGGCCATCGAGCGGGCGATCGCCAGCTCGCCGTCCAGCACATCGACCAGGCAGCGCTGCACGCTGCCGACCTTGGCCTCCAGCCGCGCAGCGGAAATCTCGCCCTGGCGCTCCATGAAACGGGCCAGGCGCTCCTGCTTGACCTCCTCCGGCACCGGGTCGGGCAGCGCATTGGCCGCCGCGCCGTCCACCGGCGAGTAGGCGAACGCGCCGACGCGGTCCAGCTGGGCCTCGTCGAGGAAGTCGAGCAGCTCCTCGAACTCTGCCTCGGTCTCGCCGGGGAAGCCGACGATGAAGGTCGAGCGCAGGGTCAGCTCCGGGCACATCGCGCGCCAGCGCTGCACCCGCTCCAGGGTCTTGTCGACCGCGCCGGGGCGCTTCATCAGCTTGAGGATGCGCGGGCTGGCGTGCTGGAACGGGATGTCCAGGTACGGCAGCACCTTGCCTTGGGCCATCAGCGGGATCACGTCGTCCACGTGCGGATACGGATACACGTAGTGCAGGCGGCTCCATGCGTCCAGCTCGGACAGGCCCTCGCACAGCGCCTTCATCCGGGTCTGATACTCGCGGCCGCGCCAGCTGCGCGACGCGTACTTCAGGTCCACGCCATAGGCTGAGGTGTCCTGGGAGACCACCAGCAGTTCGCGCACGCCGCCCTTGACCAGGCGCTCGGCCTCGCGAAGCACCTCGTCGACCGGGCGCGACACCAGGTCGCCGCGCATCGAGGGGATGATGCAGAAGCTGCAGCGGTGGTTGCAGCCTTCGGAAATCTTCAGGTAGGCGTAGTGGTGCGGGGTCAGCTTCAGGCCGTAGTCCGGCAGCAGGTCCAGGAACGGATCGTGCTTGGGCGGCAGCGCCGCGTGCACCGCCGACATCACGCTGCCGTAGTCCTGCGGGCCGGAGACCGAGAGCACATCCGGGTAGTGCTGGCGGATCATCTCCGACTTCTTGCCCAGGCAGCCGGTGACGATGACCTTGCCGTTCTCGTTCATCGCCTCGCCGATGGCATCCAGCGATTCGGCCACCGCCGAGTCGATGAACCCGCAGGTGTTGACCACCACCACGTCGGCGGCGTCGTAACTGGGCACGATGTCGTAGCCCTCGACCCGCAGCTGGGTGAGGATGCGCTCGGAATCGACCAGCGCCTTCGGGCAGCCGAGGCTGACGAAGCCGACCTTGGGATTGTGCACGGACATGGACACTCGGGAAGGCGGGTTGCCGGGCAGCCAGGGTGGTGCGCGGCATGGCGCGCGATTATAGCGGCCACCCGCCCGCCGGCAGCGCCACCCCGCTCGCCAGCGCGGCGGCCGCGCCCGGCGCACCGGGCCTGCAACCGCGGCGCATCACGCGGCATGAAGGCCGCAGCCGCCATAATCGCGCGGTTGCTGGACCCGGAGGCGGCACCTGATGGACCAATGGATCACCCTCGAAACCCCGCATGGCGCGGTGTCTGCCTGGCAGGCCTTGCCGTCGACCCCTGCAGAGGCGGGCCTGGTGGTCATCCAGGAAATCTTCGGCGCCAACGCCCACATCCGCGCGGTTGCCGAGCGCTATGCGATGGAGGGCTATGCGGTGCTGGCGCCGGCCCTGTTCGATCCGCTGCAGCCCGGGGTGGAGCTGGACTACGACGCGGCCGGCTTTGCCCGCGGGCGCGCACTGGTGGACCAGCTGGGCCTGGAATCGGCGCTGGCCATCGTCGACACCGCCGCCGCCGCGCTGCGTGCGTACCTGGCCGGCATCGGCGCCCCGCCCAGGGTGGGCGTGGTCGGTTACTGCTGGGGCGGCACCGTGGCCCTGCTGGCCGCACTGGAGCTGGGCCTGCCGGCGGTCAGCTACTACGGCGCGCGCAACCTGCCACTGCTGGATGACCCGCACCTGGTATCGGCACCGAAGGCGCCGGTGATGTTCCATTTTGGCGAGCACGATCCTTCGATTCCGCCCGACGCGGTCCAGGCCCACCGGCGTGCGCTGCCGTCGATGCAGGTGTGCACCTACCCTGCCGGCCACGCCTTCAACCGCGACGTCGACCCCAGCGCCTTCCATCCGGAGAGCGCAGCCCTGGCCCTGCGGCGCAGCCTGGGCTTCTTTGCAGACCACCTGCGATGAGCCTGCCATTGGAGCTGGATCCACGCCTGGCCGCCGACAGCGTGTTCGTGGCCGATGGCCCGCTCTCGCAGGTGCGGCTGATGGATGACACCCGCTTTGCCTGGCTACTGCTGGTGCCGCGGGTGCCAGGCGCAACGGAATGGATCGACCTGGATGGCAGCCAGCAGCGCCTGCTGCTGGCCGAGATCAACCAGCTGGCGCAGTTGCTGCGCATCGAGCCGGGGGTGGAGAAGCTCAACATCGGCGCGCTGGGCAACATCGTGCGCCAGCTCCACGTGCACCTGGTCGGCCGTCATCCGGGCGATGCCGCCTGGCCTGGCCCGGTCTGGGGCAATGGCGCGCCGGTGCGGCACGCGCCCGATGCGCTGGCAGCGGCTGCCGCGCGCTGGCGTTCACGGCTAGGATAGCGGGCGTCGCCAACCGTCACGGTCTTCTCGCCATGGGCTCCAACATCTTCGCCGCGCTTGTCCTGATCGTCCTGGGCCTGTTTTTCCTGGCCCGCAACCTGGGCTGGATCGACAGCGGCCTGGGCAGCCTGCTGGCGACCTGGTGGCCGGTGGTGCTGGTCGCGGTGGGCGTGGGCATGCTGCTGCGGCGCAAGTGATCGCCGTGCCGCGATGAGCGGCGCGCAGCAATTGCCAAGGCTCAGGCCGCGGGGCCGCGCCCGCTGACGCTGGCCACCGCATCGTGCGGGTGCAGGCTCTCGAAGTGGGACACCGTGGCGTGGTAGTGCTCGATCCGCGGATCGGCAGAGAGCACAGACGCCACCCGCCGCGCGGCGTCTTCGCAGAACATCAGGTTGGCTGCGTTGAGCTCGGCGAACGCCTGTTCGTCCTCGCGCTTGACCGCGGTCTGCACCGGCGTGCCCAGGGCGTGTTCGAGCGCATCGACCAGGCTCTCCAGCGGCAGCCCGCCATCCTGCGAAGGGCGCAATTGCACGCGCACCCGGGCGCGGCTGCGCTGCGCGTGCGGGGCCGCGGCCATGCCGCGCTCGGATGCGAGCCAGTCGCGCACCACGCCAGTGGAAATCGGCCGGGCGTCGGCAAAATCCTCGGCAAAGCGTGCGGCGTTGGCCTGGCGCGAAAGCGCGGCCGAGCACGGGCAGGTGCTGGAATATTCCAGGTCGAAGCCCAGGGTGACGGACAGCCCCGCGCCGTCGAGCAGCGCCTCGATCTCCACCGGGTAACGCTTCCAGCCGGCATTGTCGCTGCGCAACGCGCGGCGCAGCAGCAGCGCCTCGTAGCGCAGGCGCAGGCGCGCACGGGTCGACAACCCGGCCTGGGATTCGATGCTGCCCTGCAGGATCCGGCGCAGGCCTTCGATGCTGGCCTCGTTGCTGGCCAGCTCCTGCTGCAGCCGCAGGTACAGGCGGGACATGTGGATGCCGCGCTCATCGGCCTGGTCCAGGTCCACCGCCAGGTCGGCCTGGGCGGCGACCTGCAGGTAGCCGCCGGCGCCATCGGCCACGCGCAGCGGCAGCGCGATGCCTTCCATGCCCACCCAGTCCAGCGCACGCGCCAGGGCGGCGGGCTGCAGGGCCACGTCGGGCAGGGAGACGGCTACGGCGGCAGGAACAGAAGACATGACAACAGCCTGGGAAAGTCGTGGGGAGGGGGCGGCTGCGCGTGGCGCGCCAGCCTGGGTCCGGGCCCGGACACTGGATCAGGGCCATTGTGGACGCGGTTGCGGACGCGATTGTAGCTGCTGCGGCGGGCGATACCGGGCCTGCCGGCTGCAACGAAGTGTCGCATCGGCACGCGCATGGCCCGGGCAGGCCGCCCGCTCAGCTGCCGGCGGCGGCGCGCCAGGCCTGCCAGAGCGTGCGCAGCGGCTGCTGCGCCGCGCGGTGCGCCTGCCCGCGGGCCAGCAGTTGCAGGCGCCGGCGGGCCAGCGCCGACCACACCCGCCGCGCCCGCGGCCCCCCTGCCCGCGGCGGCCATGCCTGCAGCAGTTGCCGGGCCCAGGCACGCCGGGCAGCTTCGTGCGCATCGCCTGAATCGGCCGGTGGCTGCAGGGATTGCGGTACGGCATCCAGGCCGGCCTCGACCAGGCGCGTGGCCAGCACCTGCGCGGCAAGTGCCTGCGATGGACCCGCCGGGCCGCCCAGCAGCGCCGCCTCAACCGCGGTCGCAGCCTCGGCATAGGCCGCCAGCGCCGTCAGCGCTGCGTCTCCATCCTGCGGGCGCTTGCGCGCGTCCTGCAATCCGGGCAGCGCCTCGGCCAGCCGTTGCCACGGGGCGTCCACCGGCTCGAGCAGGCGCCCGAGCGGGTGCCGCGAACGGTGCCCCTGCCAGTCGCCCAGTTCCACCGCCCACCAGCCGAGCTTGGCATCGGCCGGCAACGGATCGCCCTGGACGTTGAGGATGTCATCCATCTCCTGCAGCAGCGCGAACCACGCCACCGCCAGCGAGCGTTGCGGCGGCGGCACGAATACCTCGGCCACGGCCCATTCCGGCCAGCGTGCCCGCCACTTGTCCATGAAACTGTCCAGCGCCTGCGATCCGCTCATGCGCCCATTGTAGGCGCCGCCGCGCAGGGCCCGCAGGCGGTTCAGTCGGCAATGCGGTAGCGGTCGCGGACCATGCTCACGTACATGCCCGCATAGCGGCCGAACCAGCGGTCCGCGCCGGCATGTTGCGCCTCGCATTCGCCCAGTTGCTTCAACGAGCCCTCCAGGCCCTCGACGTAGGCGCTGTACTTTTCCCGGTAGGTCTTCCTCAGCCCGCCGAGTGCCTGCTTGATCGGCGGCTTGCCCTGCAACTGCCAGCTCATGCCGGCCATGCCGTGGATGCCCGATGCGGAGTCGCCGAACGCCATCGCGCCTTCCGCGAACTTCGTGTACTGGTCGGTGATCGACCAGGCGCGATGCAGGTAGTAGCGGTTGAAGTCGATGCGTGCGACCGCCTCCTCGTAGCACTGCAGGCACGCTGCGTCCTCCGCACATTCCGATGGTGCCTGGAAGTCGTCGTCCAGGCCCATGGGGTCGTAGGCGCCATCCTCGTCGGAGAGTGGGCCGACGTCCCTCACCAGGTCGGCAGCCGAGGTGATCATGGCAACCCCCCAGCCGGCGTACTTGCCGGCCTGGCCGTCCATTTCGCCGGCCAGCACGTCGGCCACCCCGCCCACGTCGGCGTTGCTGAAGTTCTCCAGGGTGCCGGAGAACAGGCTCTGCGCCGACGCCGGCACCGCCACCAGCCAGATGCCCGCCACCAGCGCGAATCCGATCCGCATCATCATCCTGTTCATGCCCGCTTCCTCCTGCGCACCAGCCAGGTCGCCACGCCCGCCAGCACCAGCAGCACGCCCGCGGCGGTGGCGATCACTGCCATCGGCCAGCGCCCGCCGGCCTCGCGGTACTGCGATGCGGGTACCACCACCGGCTTGAGCGCGGGCTTGATCTCGTCGCCCACCCATACCAGCAGCTTGTAAGGGGTGCCTTCATGCGTACTGGATACCGCCACCTGGAACTCGCCCTGGGTGCGGAACGTGAAACTCACCGGCTCCCCGTCCTTCACCGTGCCCTGGCGCAGCGGTGGCTCCCACGGATACTTGCCGACCACCAGGTCCAGCCGGGCGTTGCGGTCCAGCGGACGCAGGGTCACCACGACCGGCACCATCATGTGCAGGTGTTCGACGTAGAAGCGCTGCGCGGTGGCCGACGCCTTGCCCCGAACCATGGATGCGCGCCCCGCCGGAAGGTCCGGAACCGGCTTGGGCTCCAGGCGGTAAGCGGTGGGTGGCGGAGTGGCCGACGCCTGCAGCACCGGCGCCAGCCACGCGGCAACCAGCAGCAGGGCGACCGCCACGAGCGGGGCCGGCAGGCAAAGGCGCATGGGATTCTCCTGGCACAACGGCGACGGCCTGTCGCCAACTCCGCATCCGCAAGAAGCGGCCGGCAACTGCCAGCGGCCGATCAGCCCCGGCGCAGGCGCGGCCACACGGCCGGGTCCAGCAGCTCGGCCGGGCGCGTGGCCATGGCATCGGCCTGCCAGGTCTCGGGGTCGTCGCCATCCAGGCGGTAGCCCCAGGTCACCGCGATCGAGGCCATGCCGGCGGCACGTGCGGCAACCACGTCGCGCTCGTCGTCACCCACGTAGACGCAGTCGTCCGGCTGCGCACCAAGCAGCTCCATCGCCTTGAACAGCGGCAGCGGATGCGGCTTCTTCTGCGGATACGTATCGCCGCCGATCAGCACCGCGCAACGCTGTTCCCAGCCCAGGCCGGCGAGCACGTCGCGGGCCAGGTATTCGGCCTTGTTGGTGATGATGCCCCAGCGCGCGCCGTCATCCTCCAGCGCGTCGAGCATGGCGTCGATGCCGTCGAACAGCACGCTGTGGCGGCCCAGTTCCTCGCGATAGACCTGCAGGAACTCCGGCACCAGCGCGTCGTGGGCGGGGCCATCGAGCTCGGGGAAGGTGGCGGCCACCATCGCCCGCGCGCCCTTGGACACGTGCTGGCGCAGCACCGCCGCATCCACCGGCGGACGGCCGCGGGCGGCGAGCATGCGGTTGGCGGTGGCGGCCATGTCCGGCGCGCTGTCGAGCAGGGTGCCGTCCAGGTCGAACAGTGCCACCCGCGGGAATCCGACCGTCATCACCGCGTTGCCCTTCTGTCTGGCTGGTACCGGCAGGCGGTCACGGCTTCACCGCGCAGGCCAGGTAGTTGACCTCGGTGCGCCGGCTCAGCCGCGCACGCTGCCGCAGCGGGTCGTAGAACAGGCCGCTGACGTCCTCCAGTTGCAGCCCGGCCGCGCGCAGCCAGGCGGCCAGTTCGGAGGGGCGGATGAAATCGGCATAGCGGTGGGTGCCCTTGGGCAGCAGCCCGGCTACGTACTCGGCACCGACAATGGCCAGCGCAAATGCGGCCGGGGTGCGGTTGAGGGTGGACAGGAACAGGCGCCCGCCCGGACGCAGCAGCGCGGCGCAGGCGGACACGATCGCGCCCGGATCGGGCACGTGTTCGAGCATTTCCATGCAGGTCACCGCGTCGAAGCCAGCGGGCTGCTCGGCGGCCAGCGCCTCGACCGGCGTGAGCCGGTAGTCGACCTTCACCCCCGATTCGAGCCCGTGCAGGCGCGCGACCCGGATCAATTCGTCGGCCAGGTCGATGGCGGTGACCTGGGCGCCGGCGGCAGCCATGGCCTCGCTGAGCAGGCCGCCGCCGCAGCCGACGTCGAGCACCTTGATTCCCTGCAGGCCGTGCGCGGCGGCCGGCGCCAGGCGCTGGTGCAGGTAATCCAGGCGCACCGGGTTGAGCACGTGCAGGGCGCGCTGCGGACCGTCCGGGTCCCACCAGCGGTTGGCCAGGGCCGCGAACTTGTCCAGCTCGGCCTGATGGTAGTTGGCGCCAACGTTGGCCTGGGTCGTCATCGTCTATCGCCTCCGGCAAGCGTCCATTGTAGGGCAGTGGCCAGGACACCGGCCTGATGGGGACAGGGGCGTCGATGGGGTTGGGTTTTGTCTGGCCGGATGCACGGCAAGGCGCCGTGGCCGCGACGACAGGACGGTGCGGTCAGGGCAGGCGGTGCGGATGGTCGCGGTCGCCCGCAAGACGGGCTCCTACAATGGGGTGGCCTGCAGGGCGTGGCCGTCGCGGTCGCCCGCAAGGCGGGCTCCTACAGGGGGGCGAGGCTGGCGATGCGCTGGCGCCATTGGCGGGCGTTGGCGACCACCGCGTCGATGTCCATGTCCACCAGTACCCGTGCGTCGAGCTTGCGGCGCCCGGCGATCCACACGTCGCTGACCTGCTGGCGCCCGGTGGCGTAGACCAGTTGCGAGAGCACGTTGTGCAGCGGCTGGGCTTCCAGTGCCGACAGGTCCACGCACACCAGGTCGGCCTCCTTGCCCGGTTCGATCGAACCGATCCGCTGGTCCAGCCCCAGCGCGCGTGCGCCGCCCAGGGTTGCGGCGTGCATCGTGGTGGCCGCATCCAGCGCGGTGGCGTCGCCGGCCACGGCCTTGGCCAGCAGCGCGGCAGTGCGCAGCTCGCCGAACATGTCCAGGTCGTTGTTGCTGGCGCAGCCATCGGTGCCGATGGCCAGGTTGACGCCTGCGCGCTGCAGTGCGCAGACCGGGCAGAAGCCGGAGGCCAGCTTGAGGTTGGACTCGGCGCAGTGCACCACCGACACCCCGCGCGCGGCGCACAGGTGGATCTCGGCATCGGTGAGCTGGGTCATGTGCACCGCGATCAGGCGGTCGTTGACCAGGCCCAGCCGGTCCAGCCGCGCCAGCGGCCGCTGGCCGTGGTCGCGCAACGAATCGGCCACCTCCTGCGCGGTTTCGTGCAGGTGCAGGTGCACCGGCAGGTCCATCTGGTCGGCCAGCATGCGGATGCGCTCGAAGTTGGCATCGCTCACGGTGTACGGCGCATGCGGGGCGAACGCAGTGTCGATCAGCGGGTCATCGCGCCACTGGTCGTGCAACTCGATCGCACGGGCGAAGTACTCGTCGTCCGAGCTGGCCCACGCCGTGGGGAAGTCGATCACCACCGCACCGACCAGGGCGCGGAAGCCATGCTTCTTGTAGACCGCGGCCTGCACGTCGGGGAAGAAGTAGTTCTCGTTGGCGCAGGTGGTGCCGCCGCGCAGCATCTCGGCCACCGCCAGGGCCACCCCGTCGGCGACGAAGTCCGGCCCGATCACCGCCGCTTCCACCGGCCAGATGTGCTGCTGCAGCCAGGTCATCAGCGGCAGGTCGTCTGCAATGCCGCGCAGCAGGGACATCGGGTTGTGGGTGTGGGCATTGACCAGGCCGGGGATCAGCGCCGCATCGGGGCGCTGCACCGTCTGCGCCGGGACAAAGCGTGCGCGCGCCTGGGCGGTCGGCAGCACGGCCACGATGCGGCCGTCGGAAACAGCGACGGCGTGATCGGCAAGGACCACGCCGTGCGGTTCGACCGGGACCACCCAGCCGGCTTCGATCAACAGGTCGCAGGGCTGGGGGGAGGTATCGGTCATGTGGTTCTCGACAGCCAAGTCACTGGATCCCGGCGTAATCAGCCCTTTGGCCGCCGTGGAGCATGCGCGGGGATGACGCGTCGGCGAAGGCGCCTGCGCTGCGCGCAAGCGCGCCGGAGCGTCACTTGACCCGGCTGACGTATTCGCCCGAGCGGGTATCGACCTTGATCACCTCGTCCTGGCCCACGAACAGCGGCACGCGCACCACCGCGCCGGTTTCCAGGGTGGCCGGCTTGCCGCCGCCGCCGGAGGTGTCGCCGCGCACGCCCGGATCGGTCTCCACGATCTTCAGCTCGACGAAGTTCGGCGGCGTCACCTGGATCGGCACGCCGTTGAACAGCGTGACCACGCACCCCTCCTCGCCCTTGAGCCACTTCTCGGCGCCGCCCATGCCGGCCTTGTCGGCCTGCACCTGCTCGAAGGTTTCCTGCTGCATGAAGTGCCAGTACTCGCCGTCGGAATACAGGTACTGCATGTCGGTATCGACCACGTCGGCCGCATCCACCGAGTCGGTGGACTTCATGGTGACTTCCTGCACCCGGCCGGTGCGGATCTGGCGGTACTTCACCCGGGTGAAGGCCTGGCCCTTGCCCGGCTTGACGTACTCGGTGTCGGTGATGATCGCGGGTTCATTGTTGACCAGGATCTTCATCCCGTTCTTGACGTCGTTCATGCCGTAAGAGGCCATGGGAACTCCTTGGGGTATGACGGCGGCACGCGCAACGGCGGCCGTGGCGGTTTGGCTAGAATGGAACGCCCGCCGGAGCCGGCGGGCGTTGTCTCCCAGGCCCCACATGATACCTGCAGCCCCCCTGCCCATGCAGCCGGACGCCATGCCGGCGGACGCATCCCTGCCCGCGCCGGTGCCCGCCGCCGCCCGCTGGCAGCACGCCTGGCGCCAGGCGGTGCGTGACCCGCGCCAGCTGCTGGCACTGCTGGGCCTGGAGCAGATCAGCGCCCGCGTGTCGGACGCGGCCGCCGCACAGTTCCCGCTGCGGGTACCGCGCGGCTTCATCGCCCGCATGCGCCACGGCGACCCGCACGACCCGCTGCTGCGCCAGGTCCTGCCGCTGGACGACGAGGACCGCATCGTGCCCGGCTTCGGCCTGGACGCGGTAGGCGACGGCGCGGCGAAGACCGCCAACGGCATGCTGCAGAAATACCGCGGCCGCGCCCTGCTGGTGGCCACCGGGAGCTGCGCGGTGAACTGCCGCTACTGCTTCCGCCGCCATTTCCCCTACGCCGAAGAGACCGCCGCCCGCGACGGCTGGCGCGACGCGGTGGCTGCGATCGCCGCCGACCCCTCACTGGAGGAAATCATCCTCTCCGGCGGCGATCCGCTGTCGCTGGCCACGCCCAAGCTGGCCGAGCTGACCACGCAACTGGCCGCCATCCCGCACCTGCGGCGCCTGCGCATCCACAGCCGCCTGCCGGTGGTCCTGCCCGAACGCGTGGACGCCGACCTGCTGCACTGGCTGTCTGCCCTGCCCTGGCCGGTCGCCTTCGTCATCCATGCCAACCACGCCAACGAGTTCGATGCCAGCGTGGACACAGCACTGGCACGCCTGCGCGGTAACGGCGCACGCCTGCTCAACCAAGCGGTGCTGCTGCGCGGCGTCAACGACAGCGTCGACGCACTGGCCGCACTGAGCGAACGCAGCTTCGCCGCCGGCGTGCTGCCCTACTACCTGCACCAGCTCGACCGGGTGCAGGGCGTAGCCCATTTCGAAGTCCCCGATACGCAGGCCCGCAGCCTGCACGCCGCCCTGGCCGCGCGCCTGTCCGGCTATCTGGTGCCACGACTGGTACGCGAAGTCCCTGGCGACACCGGGAAGCGCCCGCTGTAGCGCCCGCGCGCCGACGCCCAAAGCAGAAAACACCAGCGCCAGCGCAATCAGGACCGATCCCGCAACCGTCTCCCCCGCCGCGGTCGCCGGCAAGACCGGCTCCTACAAGTGCAGCCCCGGCAGAAACCACGGGCCTGACGCACGCGGCAGACGTGGAGGGCCGGTTGTGTCGGGGCAGCGGCCATGGATGTGCGCCCGAGCGGCCCCGGCACAGCCGGTCCTCCGCGACTCCAGCCAAAGCCAGCCCGACCCGGCGCAGTTGCAATGGCCAAGGGCGCCAGCAAGCCGGCAGATCACGAGAGCCCCGGCAGAAACCATGGGCCCGACCAGCCCCGGCAGAAATCACGGACCTGACGCACGCGGCAGACGTGGAGGGCCGGTTGTGGCGGGGCAGCGGCCATGGATGGCCGCGCCGGCGAGTGCGCACATGGATGTGCGCCCAAGCGGCCCCGGCACAGCCGGTCCTCCGCGGCTCCAGCCAAAGCCAGCCCGACCCGGCGCAGTTGCAGTTGCAGTTGCAGGCGCGGTTGCAGCGCCCGCCAACCAGGCATGTCCTCAGCGCTGGAACAGCGCGATGCTTTCCACGTGCGCGGTGTGCGGGAACATGTCCATCGCCCCCGCGCTGACCAGCCGATACCCATGCTCGTGCACCAGGAAACCCGCATCGCGCGCCAGCGAACCCGGATGGCAACTCACATAGACGATCCGATCGATCCCCTTCAACGGCATCTGCCTGAGCACCTCGTCCGCACCCGACCGCGGCGGATCCAGCAACAACCGATCAAAACCCTGCCGCATCCACGGCGCACCCCGCTGATCGGTGGCCAGGTCCGCAGCGAAGAACCGCGCATTCCCCAACCCGTTGCGCTGTCCATTGGCCCGCGCCCGCGCAACCAGCCCCGCGTCACCCTCCACACCCACCACCTCGCGCACCTGGCGCGCCAACGGCAAGGTGAAGTTGCCCAGCCCGCAGAACAGATCCAGCACCCGGTGCTCCGGACGCGTATCCAGCAACTCCAGCGCCAGCGCGATCATCTTCTGGTTGAGCCCCGCGTTGACCTGGATGAAATCCAGCGGCTCGAACGCCAGCTCCACATCCCACTGCGGCAGCCGGAACGACAGCACCGGTGCCGGCTCCTCCAGCGGATGCACGCTGTCCACGCCCTTGGGCTGGAGGAAGATGGCGAAACCATGCTCGCGACCGAATGCCGCCAGCGCGGCACGGTCGGCCTCGGCCAGCGGCACCAGGTGGCGCACCGTCAGCGCGATGGCATCGTCGCCGGCGATGAACTCGATCTGCGGGATGTGCTCGCGCGCCTGCAAGCCATCCACCAGCGCCGACAATTCCTGGATCTTCATGCCGATCGCCGGCACCACCGTGTAGCACTGCGCCAGATCGGCCACGAAGCGCGGATCCTGCTCGCGGAAGCCGACCAGGGTCCGGTCCTTCTTGTTGACCCGGCGCACCGAGAACCGTCCCTTGCGCCGGTAGCCCCACGCCTGGTCGGTCAACGGCGCCAGCACCACGCCCGGCGCTACCTTGCCGATCCGCTCCAGGTTCTCCAGCAGGACCCGCTGCTTGGCCGCGATCTGGCGGTCCTGGGCAAGGTGCTGCAGCACGCAACCGGCGCAGGTGCCGAAGTGCCCGCAGCGCGGCACCACCCGCTCCGGCGACGCATCCAGCACCTCCAGCGTGCGCGCCTCGTCGAAGCGGCGGCTGCGCGCGGTCGGCTCGGCCAGCACGGTCTCGCCCGGCAGCGCCCCGGACACGAACACCGCCTTGCCGTCGTCGTGACGGGCCACGCCGCGGCCATCGTGGCTCAGGTCGAGGATCTGGATCTGGAAGGGCGTGCGGTCGAATCGGGCCACGTGGCTGGGGCTGCAAGGCGGACGGGGCCGGCCATTGTCTCAGATCGCCGGCCGCCGCCGGCCGCAGCGGCCGGCGCGACTTCCATCCACCGCCGGCAGCGCTAAGATGCCCCCAGCCGACAAGGAGTCAGCCCCGATGGACCCGTGCGATCCCGCCTCGCTGCCCATTGTCCTGCTGGTCGAGGACGACCCGATCAGCCAGGCCTACCTGCATGCCGTGCTCGAAGCCCTGCCGGTGCGGGTGGACGCCGTGTCCACCGCCGCCTGCGCCATGGCCCGGGCCGACGGCATCCGCCACGACCTGTGGCTGATCGACCTGAGCCTGCCCGACGCCACCGGTGCCGAACTGCTGGCGCAGCTGCTGCTACGCTGGCCGCAACCGCCACCGGCCCTGGCCCATACCGCCGACAGCGACCCGCGCCAGCGTGCCGCCGCACTGGATGCCGGTTTTTCCAGGCTGCTGGTCAAGCCGATCCCGGCCGCCGACCTGGCCGCGGCCGTGCGCGCCGCCCTCGCCAGCCAGGCCCAGCCGCCGGACTGGGACAACGCAGCCGCCGCACGCGCCCTCAACCACGATGCGGCCAACGTGCAGGTCCTGCGCCGGCTGTTCCTGGCCGAACTGCCGGATACCCGCGCCGCAGTGGTGGACAGCGTGCTCAAGGGCGATACCGCCACCCTGCACGCGCGCCTGCACCGGCTGCAGGCCAGTTGCGGGCTGGTCGGCGCACGTCGCCTGGCCGATGCGGTTGACGTGCTGCGCCGCGCGCCCGAGTCGTCCGTGGCGCTGGAGCGCTTCGACCACGCCGCACGTGACCTGACCGGTTGAGGCCGCGGCGCCGGCTTACACTGCCGGGATGAACTACCGCCACGCCTTCCACGCCGGCAACCACGCCGACGTACTCAAGCACATTGTCCTGCTGGCGCTGATCGACGCGCTGCTGCGCAAGCAATCGCCGTTCTTCATCCTGGACACGCACGCCGGCCGGGGCCGCTACCCGCTGCAGGGCGAGGCGGCGGCCCGCACCGGCGAGGCCATCGGCGGCATCCTCGCCCTGGCCGGACGCGAGCACGACGCGCCCCCGGCCGTGGCCCGCTACCTGCACGCGGTGGCGACCGGCGACGGCAGCTACCCCGGCTCGCCGCTGCTGGCGGCGGGTGCGATGCGCGCGCAGGATCGGCTCGCCGCCTGCGAGCTGCAGCCCGACGAGGCCGCCGCACTCAAGGCGCTGTTCAGCGCCGATCCGCGCGTGGGCGTGCATGCCCGCGACGGCTACGCGGCGGTGCGCGCCCTGCTGCCGCCGCGCGTGGACGGCACCCGCTACGCCCGTGGCCTGGTCCTGGTCGATCCACCCTACGAGGCCCAGGAAGCCGAGTACCCGCTGGTGGCCCGCGCCGTGCGCGAGGCACTGGAACGCTGGCCACAGGCAACCTGCGCCATCTGGTACCCGATCAAGCAGCGGCGCAGCCTGCAGCCGTTCTTCCGATCGCTGGAAAACCTGCCGGCACGTTCGCTGCTGCTGGCCGAACTGCTGGTCCGCCCCGACGACTCGCCGCTGCGCCTGAACGGCAGCGGGATGGCCGTGCTCAACCCGCCGTGGAAACTCGACGATGCACTGGCCCCGGCACTGCCCTTCCTGCGCCAGGCGCTGGGCGCGGCCGGCGCGTCCACCCGCCTGGAGTGGCGCAAGCGCGAGGCCGGCTGAGCCGCCCGGTCACTCCGGCTCGGCGCCCTCCGGCTCGAAGAAACTCCAGCGCACCACCGGGAACTGCGCCTTCATCGCCCGCTCGACCTGGTCGATGTCGCGCAGCATCGCCGCACCGTCATGGCCCCGGCGCATGCTTGCATGCACCGACACCAGCACCTCGCTGCCCTGCTGCAGCGTGATCAGGTGCAGCACCTGCGCGATCTCCGGGCGGCCGGCCAGGAACTCGCCGATCTGCTTCTGCAGGAACGGATCCACGCTCTGCCCGATCAGCATGGCCTTGACCTCGATGGCCACCAGTACCGCGATCACGATCAGCAGCACGCCAATGCCGATGGTGCCCACCGCATCCCACAGCGGGTTGCCGGTCACCACCGCCAGGGCCACCGCCACCAGCGCCAGCACCAGGCCCAGCAAGGCCGCCAGGTCCTCGCCGAAGATCACCACCAGCTCGGCCTGGCGGCTCTCGCGGAACCACTGCCACAGCGAGCGCGAGCCACGGGCCTTGTTCACCTCCTGCAGGCAGGCGCGCATCGATATCGCCTCGGCGACGATCGCGAACACCAGCACGCCCACCGCCCACCACCACTGCTGCATCGGCTCGGGATGCCGCAGCTTGTGCACGCCCTCGTACACCGAGAACATGCCGCCCACGCTGAACAGCATCACCGCCACCAGGAACGACCAGAAATAGATCGCCCGGCCATAGCCCAGCGGGTATTCGGGCGAAACCGGCCGCCTGGCCTGGCGCAGGCCCAGCAGCAGCAGGAGCTGGTTGCCGCAGTCGGCCACCGAGTGCACCGTCTCGGCCAGCATCGCGCTGGAGCCGGTGACGAAGGCGGCCACGCCCTTGGCCACCGCGATCGCGAAATTGGCGCCAAGCGCGAACAGGATCGCGCGGGTGGAATCGCCGCTGCCTGCCATCGGCCTGCCTCCCTCGTTGCGTGGCGGCCGATTCTAACGGCACCGCCACCAAGGCCGCGCGAATATGGGAACATCGACCCATGCCACGCAACCGGCTCCCCCCCTGGCACGCAGAGTTCGTGCTGCCCAACCGACGGGCGATCCTGATCCGGCCGATCCGCCCAGAGGACGCCGCTCCGCTGCTGGGTGCGTTCGACCTGCTTGGCCCGGACGAGATCCGCGTGCGCTTCGCCGGCGGCGGTGCCCTGGACGAGGCGGCAGCCACCGAACTGGCCCGGCCCGATCCACGCGCCGAGCTGACCCTGGTCGGTGCCGAACCGCTGCCGCCGGGCGAGGCCATGATCGCCGGCCTGGCACGGGCGCGGATCGTGCCCGGCACCCGCCAGGCCGAGTACGCCATCCTGCTGGCCGGCTACGTGGCCGGCCTGGGCCTGGGCCGGCACCTGATGCAAAAGCTGGTGAAGTGGTCGCGCGGCCGTTACCTGGACCGGCTCTACGGCGATACCCCGGAGAACAACAAGCCGATGCTGGACCTGGCGGCCTCGATGGGCTTCCGCCCCAGCGTGGAGCCGGGCGTGCCGCCGGGCCTGCTGCGGCTGGTGCTGGACCTGTCGCCCTAGGCCTAGGCCGCCCGCGTCCACGGCCGGCCTGGCCGGCACGGCTACAATGCGCGGTCCATGTCGTCAGCTTCCGTTTCCGTGCCCCCAACACCCCCATTGCCGCGCCGCGGCCATGCCCGCGCCTGGTGGCGTGCGCCCGCCTCGCCGTCGGCCCTGGCATGGCACCTGGCCAACGCCGCGCGCGCCCACCCCGGGCCGCTGCTGTTCGTGGCCCGCGACAACCAGTCCGCACACCAGCTCGAAGCGGACCTGCACACCCTGCTCGGTGCCGACCCCGACCTGCCGGTGGTGCCGTTCCCGGATTGGGAAACCCTGCCCTACGACCGTTTCAGCCCGCACCCGGACATCGTCAGCCAGCGCCTGGCCGCGCTGCAGCGGCTGCCGCAGCTGCAGCGCGGGATCGTGGTGGTGCCGGTGCAGAGCCTGCTCCAGCGCCTGCCGCCACTGCGCTACATCAGCGGCGGCAGCTTCGACCTGGGCAGCGGCCAGCGCCTGGACCTGGATGCGGAAAAGCGCCGGCTGGAGTCGGCCGGCTACCGCAACGTGCCGCAGGTGCTGGACCCGGGCGACTTCGCCGTGCGCGGCGGCCTGCTCGACGTCTACCCGATGGGCGCCGATGCGCCGCTGCGGATCGAGCTGCTGGATGACGAGATCGACTCGATCCGCTGCTTCGACCCGGAAAGCCAGCGCTCGCTGGAGCGCATCGACGCGGTGCACATGCTGCCCGGTCGCGAGCTGCCGATGGACGATGCCAGCATCGCGCGCGTGCTGGACGTGCTGCGCGAGCGCTTCGACCTGGACACCCGGCGCAGCGCGCTGTACCAGGACCTGAAGGCCGGCCTGGCGCCGGCCGGCATCGAGTACTACCTGCCGCTGTTCTTTCCCCCGGCGCGCGATGGCTCGCCCGCGACCGCCACCCTGTTCGACTACCTGCCGGTGAGCGCGCTGCCGGTACTGGCCGACGGCGCCAGCGCCGCGGCCGATGCGTTCTGGCAGCAGACCGGCAACCGTTACGAGCAGCGCAGGCACGATGTCGAGCACCCCGTGCTGCCGCCGGCCGAGCTGTACCTGCCACCGGACGCGCTGCGCGAACATCTCAACCGCGGCATCCGCGTGGAAGTCTGCGGTGCCGAGCACACCCACACCGCCGAGGCCGCCGCACTGGGCGACCAGCCTGCACCGTCGCTGCCGGTGGCCGGGCCCGACCATGCGCGCGCCGGCGAGGCGTTGCGCAGTTTCCTGGCCAGCTACCCGGGCCGGGTGCTGGTGGCCGCCGATTCACCCGGTCGCCGCGAGGCATTGCTGGACGTTCTGCAGGCAGCGGGCCTGCGGCCGCGCATTGTCCCGGACTTTCCCTCGTTCCTCGCAGCCACTCCCGCCGGCGTTGAGCGACGCGACAGCGCTGCTCCAACGGCGGCAGTTGATCCGGCGGCGCAGCCGCCGGACAACACGGACTTCGTCCTCACCGTGGCGCCGCTGGAAGATGGCTTCGCCATCGACGCGCCGCAGTTCGTGGTCCTCACCGAGCGCCAGCTGTTCCCCGAGCGCGCCGCGCTGCCGCGACGCGCGCGCCGTGCCGGGCGCGAACCGGAAGCGATCATCCGCGACCTGGGCGAGCTGACCGAAGGCGCGCCCATCGTCCACGAGGACCATGGCGTCGGTCGGTATCGAGGACTCGTCGCGATGGACATCGGCGGCATGCCCGGCGAGTTCCTGGACATCGAGTACGCCAAGGGCGACCGCCTGTACGTGCCGGTGGCCCAGTTGCACCTGGTCAGCCGCTACTCCGGGGCCTCGCCGGACACCGCGCCGCTGCATTCGCTCGGCGGCGAACAGTGGGCCAAGGCCAAGCGCAAGGCGCAGGAAAAGGTCCGCGACGTGGCCGCCGAGCTGCTGGAGATCCAGGCCCGGCGCCAGGCCCGCGCCGGCCTGGCGCTGGATATCGACCGGGCCATGTACGAAGGCTTCGCCGCCGGCTTCCCGTTCGAGGAAACCCCGGACCAGCACGCGGCGATCGAAGCGGTACTGCGCGACCTGCAATCCAGCCAGCCGATGGACCGGGTGGTGTGCGGCGACGTGGGCTTCGGCAAGACCGAGGTCGCCGTGCGCGCGGCCTTCGCCGCGGCCAGCGGCGGACGCCAGGTGGCCGTGCTGGTGCCGACCACCCTGCTGGCCGAGCAGCACTTCCGCAGTTTCCGCGACCGTTTCGCCGACTGGCCGCTGAAGGTGGAGGTGCTGTCGCGCTTCAAGAGCACCAAGGAGATCAAGGCCGAGCTGGAGAAGGTGGCGCGTGGCGAGATCGACGTGATCGTCGGCACCCACCGCCTGCTGCAGGCGGACGTGAAGTTCAAGGACCTGGGCCTGGTCATCGTCGACGAGGAGCAGCGCTTCGGCGTGCGCCAGAAGGAGGCGCTGAAAGCCCTTCGTGCGAATGTCCACCTGCTCACCCTCACCGCCACCCCGATCCCGCGCACGCTGAACATGGCCATGGCCGGGCTGCGCGACCTGTCGATCATTGCCACCGCGCCGCCGAACCGGCTGGCAGTGCAGACCTTCGTCGTGCCCTGGGACGATGCGCAGCTGCGCGAGGCGTTCCAGCGCGAGCTGGCGCGCGGCGGCCAGCTGTACTTCCTGCACAACGACGTGGAAAGCATCGGCCGCATGCAGCGCCAGCTGTCCGAACTGGTGCCGGAGGCGCGCATCGGCATCGCCCACGGACAGATGCCGGAGCGCGAGCTGGAACGGGTGATGGTGGACTTCCAGAAGCAGCGCTTCAACGTGCTGCTGTCGACCACGATCATCGAATCGGGCATCGACATCCCCAACGCCAACACCATCGTCATCAACCGCGCCGACCGCTTCGGCCTGGCCCAGCTGCACCAGCTGCGCGGCCGCGTCGGCCGCTCGCACCATCGCGCCTACGCCTACCTGCTGGTGCCACCGGACCGGCGCGCGATGACTCCGGATGCGGAGAAGCGGCTGGAGGCGATCGCCTCGATGGACGAGCTGGGCGCCGGCTTCACCCTGGCCACCCACGACCTGGAGATCCGCGGCGCCGGCGAACTGCTCGGCGAGGACCAGAGCGGGCAGATGGCCGAGGTCGGTTTCAGCCTGTACACCGAACTGCTGGAGCGGGCGGTACGCAGCATCCGCCAGGGCACCCTGCCCGACCTGGACGCGGGCGAGGAAGCGCGCGGCGCCGAGGTCGAACTGCACGTGCCGGCGTTGATCCCGGAGGATTACCTGCCCGACGTGCACACCAGGCTCACGTTGTACAAGCGCATCTCCAGCGCGCGCGACGACGAGGCCCTGCGCGAACTGCAGGTGGAGATGATCGATCGCTTCGGCCTGCTGCCGGATCCGGTCAAGCACATGTTCGCCATCGCCGAGCTGAAGCGCCAGGCCGGGGCGCTGGGCATCCGCAAGCTGGAACTGGGCGAGAGCGGCGGACGGATCGTGTTCGAGGCCAAACCCCGCGTCGACCCGATGTCGGTGATCCGGATGATCCAGCAGCAGCCGAAGCTGTACGCGATGGAAGGCCCGGAGAAGCTGCGCATCCGGGTGCCGCTGCCGGAACCGGCGGACCGCTTCAACGCCGCGCGCGCATTGATGACCACGCTGACGCCGGGCTGAGCGCTGCCATCGCGGGCGATGACACCGGGCTGAGCGCTGGCATCGCGGGTGCGTTTGCGCAGGGAATCGAGCGGCACGATTCCTGTAGGAGCCGGACTTGCCGGCGACCGCGGCGCAGGCTGCGGCATCGCGACACGCCACACCACGCCGCGCCGCGGTCGCCGGCGAGCCCGGCTCCTACAGTTGCGATTCCACCGGGAGCCAGCCCACCAGCCAGGCACCGGCGCGGCGCCAGATGCTGGCTTCCGGCTCCTTGTCCCAGACCTCGGGCGGTTGTGCGGCATCGTCGTGCCAGCGCAGGCTGCCGTCATCCATCAGTTGCAGCCGGTAGCTGGTGTCGGCTGCGGTCTTGGCCTGGTACAGCGCTTCCAGTTCGGCGGCGGCGGCGGGCGAATCGAACAGCAGGCCCATCTCGGTATTGAGGTTGATCGAGCGCGGGTCGAGATTGAACGAGCCGATGAAGCCGCCACTGCCATCCACGATGAAGGCCTTGGTGTGCAGGCTGGCGCCGCTGGAACCGAACAGGCTGCCATCGACCCGGCCCTGCGGCTTGAGTTCGAACAGCGACACCCCGCTGCGCAACAGCGGCACCCGGTAGTTGGCATAGCCGCCGTGCACCGCCATCACGTCGTTGGCCGCCAGCGAGTTGGTGAGGATGCCGACCTCGACGCCACGCTGGCGCAGCCCGGCGATCCATTCGACCCCGTTGTCGCCGGGCACGAAGTACGGGGACACGACCTTTAGCTCGCGCTGCGCACGCGAGGCGTGCTCCAGCAGGATCGGCGTCATCCAGTCCGGCTCGGGCGTGGCGCCTTCGGCCTTTTCCGGCGGGTCGGATACCACGGCCGCCTCGGTGGTCCAGTGCATCCGCGTGCGCCCCTGGTTCAACGCCTGCACCAGTGGCGACTGGCGCAGGCGCTGCGCGTAGGGCGCGGCACGCACCGACTGCAGCCCGGCATCGATGCCGCCACGCAGCTTCTCCAGCGCGCCGGGCCTGGCCTGGACCAGCGCCTCCAGCGGGATCGCCGAAGCGCTGTTCCAGTAGGCGTCGAAGATCGCCTCGGACTGCGCCACCGCCGGGCCGACGACCGCCACGTCGGTATCCATGAAGTTGACGTCCGGTGCCGCGTCGAAATATTCGTCGCCGATGTTGCGCCCGCCGACGATGGCCAGGCGGCCGTCGGCGATCCAGGTCTTGTTGTGCATGCGCCGGTTCAGGCTCAGGAACCGCAGCAGCAGTTCGACGCCGCGGGCCACGGTGCCTTCGCGCGCACGGGTCGGGTTGAACAGGCGCACCTCGACCAGCGGATGGCTGTCCAGCGAGGCCAGCACCGAATCGCTGCCGTGCACGTTCAGGTCATCCAGCAGCAGGCGTATCCGCACGCCACGGTCGGCGGCGCGCAGCAGTTCGTTGTAGATCAGGTTGCCGGTGAAGTCGGCATGCCAGATGTAGTACTGCAGGTCCAGGCTGCGGCCGGCCATCCGCGCGGTGGCCGCGCGCGCGGCGAAGGCGTCGAGGTTGTCGGACAGGATCAGCATCCCGGTCTGGCCGGGGCGGGCCGCGGTCATCGGGGCGATCGCCCGGTCCAGCACGGTGCCGTTGACCTGCAGTTCCAGCGCGTGCGATTGCGGCCCGCGCACGCGCTCGGCGAATCGGCCATAGGCGTACAGCGACAGCAGCGAGGCCGCGGTGAACACGGCCAGCGCGATGCCGATCCACTTGAGCGCCCTGCTCCCCATCGTCGTCCCGCAGTGCCTTCGGTGCGGTTGATTGTAGGCCACCGCGGCCCGGCCATCCCCCGGCCACAACGACACGCGATAACGGATGGCGCAACGAGAACACCCGGCCGTAGCCGGGTGTTCCACGTGTCGATGCCGGGTCTGGCGCTACTTTGCCTTGCCCTGGTTGGCCACCGCCTCGGCGGCGCGGCGCGCGGCTTCCGGATCGCCCAGGTAGCGGTGCGACACCACCTTCAGCTCATCGTCCAGCTCGAACAGCAGCGGGATGCCGGTGGGAATGTTGAGTTCCAGGATCGCTTCCCTGGACACGCCGGTGAGGTACTTGTACAGGGCACGCAGCGAGTTGCCGTGCGCGGCCACCAGCACCGTGCGACCGGCCTTGAGCTGCGGCGCGATGGCGTCGTGCCAGTACGGCAGCACCCGATCCAGGGTGGTGGCCAGGGACTCGGTGGCCGGCAGCGCATTGCGATCCAGGCCGGCGTAGCGGGTGTCGTTGGCCGGGTGGCCGGGATCGTCCAGGGCCATCGGCGGCGGCGGCACGTCGTAGGAGCGACGCCAGATCTTGACCTGCTCCTCGCCATGCTTGGCCGCGGTTTCCGCCTTGTCCAGGCCCTGCAGGGCACCGTAATGGCGCTCGTTGAGGCGCCAGCTCTTGTGCACCGGCAACCAGTCCTGGCCCAGCTCGCCCAGGGCGAGGTTGAGGGTGCGGATGGCGCGCTTGAGGGTGGAGGTGTAGGCCACGTCGAACTGCAGGCCCTCCTCGCGCATGACCTTGCCACCGGCAGCGGCTTCGGCGCGGCCCTGCTCGGTCAGGTCCACATCGACCCAGCCGGTGAAACGGTTTTCGAGGTTCCACTGGCTCTGGCCGTGGCGCAGCAGGACGAGCTTGCGGGTCACTGTAGGGTTCTCCGGTGCGGACGATGGGACAGGCCGCGATTGTACCGGCATGGCGTACCGGCATGGCGTAGCGGCATGGCGTACCGGCATGGTGCCCCGCGCCGTAGCATGCGCCGCGCTTCGCCCCTGCTTCACGCGGGCAGCGCCCATCATCGGCCATGGCCCCATCCACCACGACCGATCCCTTCCCCGGCTGGGACGGCACCCTCGCCGGTGCGCGCAGGCTGCAGGCCGGACTGGCCGCACGGGTCAGCCTGGAGGATGGCTTCCATGCGCCGCTGCGGACCGTGGCCGGGTTCGACGTCGGCTTCGAAGAGCATGGCGCCGTGACCCGGGCGGCGGTGGTGATGCTGGATGCACGCACGCTGCAACCGCTGGAATCGCACGTGGCGCGCATCCCCACCCGCATGCCGTACGTGCCCGGCCTGCTCAGCTTCCGCGAGTTGCCGGCACTGCTGGAAGCGCTGGCCATGCTGCAGCACCCGCCCGACCTGGCAGTGATCGACGGCCATGGCATCGCCCATCCACGCGGGCTCGGCATTGCCGCCCATTTCGGCGTGGCCACCGGGCTGCCAAGCCTGGGCGTAGGCAAGAGCGTGCTGGTCGGCCAGCACCTGGAGCCCGGGCCCGAACGCGGCGACCGCTGCCCGCTGCTGCACCAGGGCCGGCAGATCGGCTGGGTCCTGCGCAGCAAGCCGCGCTGCAGGCCGCTGATCGTCTCGCCCGGCCATCGCGTGTGCCTGGACAGCGCGGCGGCCCTGGTGCCGGGCTGGCTGGCCGGCTATCGCCTGCCCGAGCCCACCCGCCTGGCTGACCGGCTGGCCTCGCGCCGCGACCATCGGCGCCCGGCGCGCCCGCCCGGGGGCTAGACCACGATTGCCGTCTCAGCCGCCCTGCGACGCATCCATCGACAGCCCGTCCGAATCCGTTAGGATGACGCAATGCAACAATCCCACGACAGCGTGGCCTGACGATGCTCTATCAACTGCACGAACTGAACAGGGCGATGATGGCGCCCTGGATCCATCTGGCCCAGGCCAACTCCCGCATCTTTTCCGACCAGGCGAGCTGGGCATCCTCGCTGCCTGGCGCCGAGCGCATCGCCGCCGGCAACGAGCTGATGCACCGGCTGGGCAAGGATTACGAAAAGCCGGCCTGGGGCATCCACGAGGTCGAGGTGGACGGCCACAAGGTGCCGGTGCTGGAGCAGGAGGTGCTGCGCAAGCCGTTCTGCCGGCTGGTGCGGTTCAAGCGTTATACCGATGACGCCGCCACCATCGCCGCACTCAAGGACGATCCGGTGGTGCTGGTGGTGGCGCCGCTGTCCGGGCACCACGCCACCCTGCTGCGCGATACCGTGAGCACCCTGCTGCGCGACCACAAGGTGTTCGTGGTCGACTGGATCGACGCGCGCATGGTGCCGGTGGAAGACGGCGCATTCGGCCTGGACGACTACATCGCCTACGTGGAGGATTTCATCCGCCACATCGGCGCCGCAACGCTGAATGTGATCGCGGTGTGCCAGCCGGTGGTGCCGGTGCTGGCGGCGGTATCGCTGATGGCCAGCCGCGGTGAGCCGGCGCCGCGCTCGCTGGTGCTGATGGGCGGCCCGGTGGACGCACGCCTGAGCCCGACTGCGGTCAACAACCTGGCCACGCGCAACCTGCTGTCGTGGTTCGAGAACAACGTCATCCATACCGTGCCGCCGCCGTACCCGGGCCAGGGCCGCGCGGTGTACCCGGGCTTCCTGCAGCACGCCGGCTTCCTGGCGATGAACCAGAGCCGCCACTTTATGTCGCACTGGGATTTCTACTCGGACCTGGTCAAGGGCGACCTGCAGGATGCGCAGGCCCACCGCAAGTTCTACGACGAGTACAACGCGGTGCTGGACATGCCCGCCGAGTACTACCTGGACACCATCCGTACCGTGTTCCAGGAATTCCTGCTGCCGCGCGGCAAGTGGAACGTCGGCCGCGAGCTGGTGCAGCCGGCGGCGATCAGGCACAGCGCGCTGATGACCATCGAAGGCGAGCTGGACGACATCTCCGGCCTGGGCCAGACCCGTGCCGCCCACGACCTGTGCACCGGCATCCCCAAGGCAAAGCACCAGCACCTGACCGTGGAGGGCGCCGGCCACTACGGCATCTTCAGCGGCAGGCGCTGGCGCGAGAAGGTGTATCCGCAGGTGCGGGACTTCATTGCCCGCTACGCGCGCGACTGAGCCACGCCGCGCACGGACACGCAAGAACGCCCCGCCATGTGCGGGGCGTTCGCGTTCGCGGGGGGCGGCGTGCGCAGCGCGCGCCGACCTGGCGTGGCGCTACAGCACCGGGCTGCGTACCAGCAGGTGCTTGGCCAGCCAGCCGTGGAAGCGGCCCACCAGGCGCGCCACGTGCAGGCTGACGAACAGCAGCACCACGCCCACCAGGAAGGACAGCGACGCCAGCCACCAGGAGCCGGCCAGGTCCACGTAGAGACCCTGCAGGTGGATGCTCGCCCCGCCGAACCCGAGCAGGGCCGCCACCGGAACCAGCAACAGCGACAGCGACAGCGACAGCAGGGTCACCACCGCGGTGAAGTACGCCGTGCCCAGCGGCAGCATCAGCAACAGGTAGGCGGTGGCGGTCCAGGTGCGGCCGTCGGTGAACAGTTCGCCGATGCGCTTGAGCCAGGATTTGTCGCGCTGGGTGTAGAGCGGCCGCCGCGGCATGCGCTGGCCCAGCAGCACCTCCACGATGCGGCCCTCCACCAGTGCCAGCAGCCGCACCGACATCAGGAACAGCAGCAGCAACGGCACGCCGACGATCAGCACCAGCAGGCCGGCCGACAGGCTGGCGCCGGTCACGACCCAGGTGAAATAGAACACGCCGGTGGCCAGCGACAGCAGCATGTAGAACAGCGAGCCGTATGTATGCGGGTCAGCCACCACGCCGAAGAAGCGTCCGGCCAGCGAGGGCCGGCGCGGCGGGCGTGGCGCCTGCAGCGCACGGTTCACCGTGACCTCGGTCTGGCGGTAGATGTCGGCCACTTCCTCCGGGGCGCCGTAGCTGCCGGCGACCGCGGCGATCACTTCGGCCTCGTCGCGCCCGGCCTGCTCGGCAAGTTCGGAACGCAGGTACTCCTCCGCGTCGTACAGCGCGTCCTGGACCATGGCCGGGTCGGCGTCGCGCAGCGCATCGCGCAATTGCTCCAGGTACTGCGGGATGGTGGTCGGCAGGGGCCGGCCCAGGGTGGCGTTCATGCGGGAATCCCCTCCAGGATGGAATCGACGGAATCGCGGGTGGCGCGCCAGGCGCCGGCCCATTGCGCCAGGACCTGATGGCCCACGGCGGTGATGCGGTAGCAGCGGCGCGGCGGCCCGGCATCGGACGGCTCGACATGGCTTTCCAGCAACCCGGCCGCCTCCATGTTGCGCAGCACCGGGTACAGCGCGCTCTGCTTGCCGGACAGCACGCCCGCACCCACCTGCTCCAGGCGCTTGGCAATCAGGTAGCCGTACAGCGGCTCGCTGGCCCGGGCCAGCACCGCCAGCAGGGTCAGTGACACGACACCGGCACTGAGTTCCTTCTGGAATTTCTTCAGCTGGGCATCGACATCCACCATGGGCGGCTCCTCCGGCATAGGTGCCGTTGGGCCAATCTATTCTCAAGTTCGCTATAGTGGATGTGCCGATAGTCACCCCGGCATTGCGTGCTGGCTGGCCGCACCACGTCGCACGGGCGAGAATCGGGCGCTCCCATGCCCCGGACCTGCCCATGCGCCTGCTCCCCGCCCTGCTCGCCTGCGCCCTGTGCGCCGCCACCGCCACCGTCTTCGCCCAGGCCCCCACCCGCGGCATGCAGGAGATCATCGACGGCGCACCTGCGGAGGCCTGGCGCAGCCTGGATCCCGAGCGCACGCTGTACCTGGAGCTGGACGCCGGCCGGGTGGTGATCGAGCTGGCACCGGAATTCGCCCCCGCGCACGTGGACAACATCCGCACCCTGGCGCGCGAAGGCTTCTGGGACGGCACCTCGGTCTACCGGGTCCAGGACAACTTCGTGGCCCAGTTTGGAGATGCCGAGGGCGATGACCCGGCGTTGGCGCGTGACCTGGGCAGCGCCGCACGCAAACTGCCGGCCGAGTTCGAACGCGCAGCGGCCGGGTTGGCCTTCGATCCATTGCCGGATGCGGATGGTTGGGCACCGCAGGCCGGCTTCGTGGCCGGCTTCCCCGCCGCGCGCGATCCGGCCACCGGCATGGCCTGGCTGGCGCATTGCTACGGCGCGGTGGGCGCGGCGCGCAGCATGGCCGACGACAGCAGCCTGGGCGCCGAGCTGTACGTGGTGATCGGCCAGTCGCCACGCCAGCTGGATCGCAACATCACCGTGGTGGGCCGGGTGGTCGATGGCATCGAGTGGCTCAGTGCACTGCCGCGCGGCCCGGCGCCCATGGGGTTCTACGCCGAAGCGGCCCAGCGCACCCCGATCCGTGCGCTGCGCCTGGCCAGCACGGTCCCGCAAGCGCAGCACGTGGCGTTGCAGGTGCTGCGCACCGATACGCCCACCTTCGCCGAACTGGTGGAGTCGCGCCGCAACCGGCGCGATGGCTTCTACAAGCGGCCGGCCGGGCACATCGACCTGTGCAACGTGCCGTTGCCGGTGCGGCGCACGCCGGCACCCTGAGCCTGGCAGCGCATCGCGGCATGCCCGGGGACGGGGTTTTCCGGCGATGCACGGTCCCGCGCTGCCCCGGCATCACCCGGCGTTGATCGCGGCGGCGGCAGGCTGGCGGCGTCGTTCCTTTCCGGAGACTCCGTATGCCCCTGCTCCGCATCCGCATCATCGGCAGCGATGACGACCTGCGCGCCTTCGCCGACCTGTTGCAAAGCATCGAGGGCATCGAACACGTGGAAGACGTGGCCGACCTGATGCCGCGCATGGATGACGAGGACTCCAGCTCCGCCGGCCTGTCCGACGACCTGGGGCCCGGCGTGCACGAGCTGGAAGTGGACGCACCCAATACCTACACCGCCAACCGCGTGCGCGCAGCGGTGGAGGAACTGGCGATCCGCCTGGGCGTGGCCGCCGAGTTCGAGCCCGAGCGCGAATAACCGCCACCGGCGTTTGCGCGAACACACCTGGCGCCGGCTGGCCACGCATGCGCCGGCCGGCGCCTGGGCATGCGCGCACGCCTCCAGCAGGCGCACGCCTCCAGAACGCCGCACCGCGGCCGATACACCTGACGCAGGCACTGTCCGCCGTGGCGGCGATGCCCTCCTCTCCCCGCAGCAGGTGTGGTCTTGTCCGGCGTTCGCAGCTCTCCATGTCCGCCCATGCACTGGCGCAGCCGCGCATGCGCCGCAGGCACCGGCATCCCCGCCGCGACGCCGCTGGCCACCCGTGCCGGCCGGCATGCCGCGGCCGTGCACCGCAGCCCGGGCCGGTTCACTCCACCCCTCCCCTCCTCGTGCCATCCCCGCCGCCAGCCACGCTGGCTGCTCCACTTTCCGATCGAGAAGCCGACGTGTCCGAAGCCCGCATCTCCCCCGCCCCGCCCCAGGGACTGAACCATTTCGCCTATGCCCGCCGGCTGGCATCCGCGGCCGACCGGATGTTCCTGTGGCTTGCCGGCGTGCTGGCGATCGCCTCGCTGGTGATGGCGCTGTCGCTGGGCCGATGGCTGCCGTTCCTGGTCCTGATCCTGCCCGCGCTGGCGGCGATCGCCTTCCACGTGCTGCGCCACCCCGGTACCCGCGGCGCCAGCATCACCGCGGCACTGGGCCTGATGGCGATGGTGGCCGCGACCATGGAGCAGGCCGGTGGCCGCGCCGAGGCGCACTTCGGGGTGTTCGTGGTGATCGCGCTGCTGCTGTACTACCGCGACTGGCTGCCGGTGGTGGTGGCCGCAGCTGCAATTGCCGTGCACCACCTCGTGTTGTTCTGGATGCAGGCTGCCGGGTTGCCGGTCCACGCCTTCCCGCCCGATGCCGGCTTCGGCACCGTGGCCATCCACATGCTCTACGTGGTCGTGGAAACGGGCTTCGTCTGCGTGATGGCCGTCTACCTGCGCCAGCAACTGGTCGCACTCGGGCACGGGCCGCGGAGGCTGGCCGAACTGGCGCGCGGCGTGGCCGACGGCAAGCCGGTGCCGGCCGAGCTCGAAGCGCTGGCCCTGCCGCCTGGCTCGCTGGCCAGCGCGCTGGTGCAGATGCGCACGCGCATCGTCGAGGACGGCGACAAGGAACGCGCCATCAACGAACACAACGCACGCACCCGCGTTGCGCTGGACGTATCGCGCACCGGCCTGATGATCACCGACGAGCACCACGTCATCCGCTATGCCAACCACGCGGTGCTGGACATGCTGCGCAACCAGCAGGAACAACTGCGCCGCCAGTTCCCGGATTTCGATGCGGATGCGCTGATCGGCACCAGCATCCACCAGTTCCATGTGGACCCGGACCGCATCCGCCACCTGCTAGACACCCTGCAGGGCCGCCACGACGGGCGCATCCGGGTCGGCGATGCCCATTTCGCGCAGATGATCACGCCGGTGCGCGGCGCGGCCGGCGAGTCGCTTGGCTTCGTGGTCGAATGGCACGACCGCACCGACGAGCTGAAGCTTGAAGGCGAGATCTTCCGCATCGTCGACGCCGCCGGCGCCGGCGACCTGGGCCAGCGGCTGCAGGTCGCGGGCAGCTCTGCGTTCTTCGTCACCCTGGCCGAGGGCATCAACCGCTTCCTGGAAACCACCCAGGACAGCGTGCGCGAAGTGCGCAACCTGCTGTCGGCGCTGTCGGAAGGCCGGCTGGGCCAGCGCATCGAGCGCGAGTTCGGTGGCGACTTCGGCCAGATGAAGACCGATGCCAATGCCACCGCCGACCGCCTGGCCTGGATCGTGGGTCAGTTGCAAAGCGCCTCGGCACGCATCGACACCGCCGCCGGCGAGATCGCAGCCGGCAACCAGGACCTGTCCGGGCGCAGCGAGCAGCAGGCCGCCAGCCTGCAGGAAACCGCGGCGACCATGGAGCAGATGACCTCCACCGTGCACCAGAATGCCGACAACGCCAGCCAGGCCAACACCCTGGTGCAGGGAACCGCCGAGGTGGCCGGGCGCGGCGAACAGGTGGCGCGCCAGGCGGTGTCCACGATGGACGAGGTGGAAGCGGCCTCGCGCCGGATCGCGGAGATCATCGGCATCATCGACGGGATCAGCTTCCAGACCAACATCCTGGCGCTGAACGCGGCCGTGGAAGCGGCGCGTGCCGGCGAGCAGGGCCGCGGCTTTGCCGTGGTGGCCGGCGAAGTGCGCGCACTGGCCCAGCGCTCGGCCGGCGCGGCGCAGGAAATCAAGGCGCTGATCCAGGATTCGGTGGACAAGGTGGGCGCCGGTTCGACCCTGGTGCGCGAGGCCGGACAGACCATGACCGGCATCCTGGGATCGGTGCAGCAGGTGGCGGCGATCATGGGCCAGATCACCGCCGCATCGAAGGAGCAGGCACTGGGCATCGAACAGGTCAGCCGCTCGGTGGTGCAGATGGACCACGCGACCCAGCAGAACGCCGCGCTGGTGGAAGAGGCCACCGCCGCCGCGCACGCACTGCAGGAGGAAGCGGCCGAGCTGGCCCGGACCACGGCCATGTTCCAGCTTGGCGAGGAGCCGGCCAACGCCGACGCGCCGCTCAGGCGCTACGCCTGATGCAACGATCCTGGCGCCGGCCGGTCGCGCGGCGCCAGGATGGATTCGGTCAGCCGGCGCGGCGGCGGCGGCGCAGCCGGCGCCAGGCCAGCACCAGCACCGCGACCACGGCGCCGACCGGAATCAGGAAGGCCACCGAACGGATGGTCCATGCAGTGCCCGTGCCCAGGATCTGGCCGAAATCACCCAGCGCCTGGCGGATCTGGCCGCTGCCACCATCCTGTCCGGAGACGCGGAAATCAAGGGTCACCAGATGGGTCTGGATGCGACGCTGCTGCTGGGCCGAATCCTGCGCGGCGGCCTCCAGCGCCGTGTCCACCTCGGACATCTGCCGCGACAGCGCGATCATGTCGGCCACGGCCAGGTCGGGCCGCTGCTGGAATTCGAGCAGGCGCGACTGCTCGCGCTGCAGGCGCTCGCGCGTGCGCGCAGTATCGGCAACGGCCTGGGCCAGGTCTTCGGCACGGGTGACCCGGCTGCCGACCTCCCCGCCTTCGCTGGCCCGCGCGATCAACGGCTCCACCCCGGCCGGCACGATCCGCACCGCCAGCCGCGCACTGGGCCAGTTGCCGCCGTGGCGGGACACCGCCAGCACCTCGCACGCACCGAAGGTTGCGTCCTGGCAGGCGGCCTGCGATTGGGCAAGCCGTGACTGCAGGCTGTCGCCATCCAGCACCACCTCCACCTCGTGCTCGTAGGCCAGTGCCTGGCCTGTCGGCGCGTGCGCGTCGGCCGCGCTCGCCACGCCGCCCTCGGCGCCATGCCGTGCGCTGCAGCCGGCCAGCCACAGGCAGGCCAGGGCCGCCAGCCAGCCTGCACCCCTCACAGCCGTGCACCGTCGAACGGCACCACCTGCACGGACGCCAGGTCCATCTCCGGCAGGCAGCGCACGTTGACCGCGACCATGGTGCTGCCATCGGGCGCGGTGCCTTCGCCGAACGGGGCGATGCCGCAGGTGGGACAGAAATGGTGCTGGATGTGGCGCTTGTTGAACTGGTAGGTCGCCAGGGCCTGGCGCGGGGTGTGCAGGGCAAACGCGGACGCCGGCACGAACCACAGCAGGCCGCCGCGGCGCCGGCACATGGAACAGTTGCAGTCGATCACCTGGTCGATCTGGCCTTCGGCGGTGAACGCGATGCCGCCGCAATGGCAACTGCCTTGGTACTTCATGGATGCTCCCGGGGCCTGTGCAGGGGCCAAGCCTAAGGCTCGGGCGCGCGCAGCGGTAGCCCGCCGCCGCGCAGCTCAGCGCGGCCGCAACACCAGGTCCTGGAAGTCGAAGCTGAAATCGGTCAGCTCCGAGGCCGCCTCCATCCGCGCCTGGCGTACCTGGCCGTCGGCATCCAGTTCGAATGTGACCAGCGCATCGCCATTGAGCGTGCGTTCGTCCCAGCGCACCAGGAAGGTGTCGTGGTGCCAGTGCTGCAGTTCGCCGGCCAGCAGCGGGCTGCGGGTGAAGCGCATCCGCAGCCCGTCGCCGGCCTGGACCACGTCCACGTCGCCGTACCACGCATCGCGGTAAGTGCGCGCGTAAGCGGACAGCGGCAGCGACGGCCGGGTTTGCGGCGTGCGTGCGCGCAGCCGCGACGCCCACGCGTCCTCGGCACGGGCCCGGGCCTTGTCGGCGGCCGCGGCATAGGCGGCGATCCAGTCGGTGCGCTGGTCCGGCGCCAGGTAATCATCCAGCGCCTGCATGGTCACCGCATTGAACGCCGCGCCCGATTCCTGGTTGGTCAGCACTACCACGCCCAGGCCGAGCGCCGGAACCAGGGTGACCCGCGAGACCATGCCCGGCCAGCCGCCGGTATGCCACACCAGCTTGCGCCCGCGGTAGGAGGACACGATCCAGCCTTCGCCGTAGCCCAGGAAATCCGGGCGCGCCGCTTCCAGCGCCGGCACCGATGGTGCGGAGATGTTCATCGGTGATTGCAGCGACCACATCTGCTCCTGGCGGGCGGTCGAGAACAGCCGGTGCTCGCGCCCCTGCGCGTCCACGTGCACGCCGCCGGCCAGCTGCGCGGCGACCCAGCGCGCCATGTCGTGGGCATTGGAATAGATGCCGCCGGCCCCGGACGCGTTGTGCCAGGTAAGCGGGAAAGTCGGCTGCAGGCGGGTGAAGTCGGCCCTGGCATGTCCACTGGCGGCGATGTCGCCGGACTGCAGCGCGTCGGCATTGATGCGGGTGGCATGCATGCCCAGCGGATCGAAGATGCGCTGCTGCAGGAACTGCGCGTACGACTGCCCCGAGGCCTGCTCCACCACCAGGGTGGCGGCCGCGTAGAGGATGTTGTCGTAGGCGTAGCGCTCGCGGAAGCCGGTCTTCAGCGGCACGTGCGCAAGCCGGCGCACGACCTCCTCGGTGGTGTAGTCGCTGCCGGGCCAGAACAGCAGGTCGCCGGCGCCCAGGCCCAGGCCGCTGCGGTGTGTGAGCAGGTCACGGATGCGGATCTGCGCGGTGACATAAGGGTCGGCCATGCGGAACCACGGCAGGTGGTCGACCACGCGGTCGTCCAGCGTCAGCTTGCCCTCGTCGGCCAGCATCGACAGCGCCGCGGCGGTGAAGGCCTTGGTGTTGGAGGCGATGGCGAACAGGGTGTGCGCGTCCACCGGCTCGGGGCTGCCCAGCTCGCGCACGCCCCAGCCGCGCGCCAGCACCACCTGCCCGTCCTTGACGATGGCCACTGCGATGCCGGGTATCTCGAACTGCGCACGTACCCGCTCGACGTGGCGGTCGAACGCGGCCGGGTCGAATGCCGGCGGCGTGGCGGTGGCATCGGAGGCATCGGCGGACGTGGCCGCATCGCCGATGCCCGCGGCCGGCACCGGCATCGGTGCCAGCAGGCACAGCCCGCACAACAGCAGGCGCCAGCACAGGGACGATCTTGGAGTCGGAAACATGCGGTTCTCCGGCAGGCGCCCCGATTCTAGGCGCATCTCCCGGTGAGGGGATGGATGCAGCCTCACCGCCTGAAACAGCGGCGCGGGAGGCCTGATCGCGGGGCGCGGGAGGCATGGTCGTGGCGGCGGGAGGCATGGTCGCGGCGGCGGGAGGCATGGTCGCGGCGGCGGGAGGTATGGTCGCGGCGGCGGGAGGCATGGTCGCGGCGGCGGGAGGCATGGTCGCGGCGGCGGGAGGCATGGTCGCGGCGGCGGGAGGCATGGTCGCGGCGGCGGGAGGCATGGTCGCGGCGGCGGGAGGCATGGTCGCGGCGGCGGGAGGCATGGTCGCGGCGGCGGGAGGCATGGTCGCGGCGGCGGGAGGCATGGTCGCGGCGGCGCGGTGCGATGCCTGCTGCCGCTCATGTCCCCCGGCTGCGGCCTGCGGCCACAGCCTCCTCCTTGACTTCCCGTCAGCAGGCATCGCACCACGCCGTGTCACGATCATCGGCCGCCACCGTGTCACGTTCATCGGCCGCCGCATCGTGTCACGCGCATCGGCCGCCGCATGTAGGAGCCGGTCTTGCCGGCGACCGCGGTGCGGGGTGGTGTGTCGCGATGCCGCAGCCTGCGTCGGGTCGCCGGCAAGACCGGCTCCTGCAGGACGCGCGCGCTCAGGTGCGCGGCAGGGTCACGCCGGTCTGGCCCTGGTACTTGCCGCCGCGGTCCTTGTACGAGGTTTCGCACACGTCGTCGGCATCGGACTGGAAGAACAGCATCTGGGCCACGCCCTCGTTGGCGTAGATGCGCGCCGGCAGCGGCGTGGTGTTGCTGAATTCCAGGGTCACGTGGCCTTCCCACTCCGGCTCCAGCGGGGTCACGTTGACGATGATCCCGCAGCGCGCGTAGGTGCTCTTGCCCAGGCACACCACCAGGGTGTCGCGCGGGATGCGGAAATACTCGACCGTGCGCGCCAGGGCGAACGAGTTGGGCGGGATGATGCATTCGTCGCCGACGATGTCCACGAAGCTCTTCGGGTCGAAGTGCTTGGGGTCGACAATGGTCGAATTGATGTTGGTGAACACCTTGAACTCCGGCGAGCAGCGCACGTCATAGCCGTAGCTGGAGGTGCCGTAGCTGACGATGCGCTGGCCATTGACCTGCTTGACCTGGCCCGGCTCGAACGGCTCGATCATCCCGTCGGGCCGGTCGGACATGCGGCGGATCCAGCGGTCACTCTTGATGCTCATGCAGTGTTCTCTCTGGCGCGTCGGCCAATGACCGCGCAGTTGTAAGGGGGGCGATTGTAGGGGGCACCTTGCCGCGGCGCACCTGCCGCGGGCACTCAGGCCAGGGTCGAGGCGATCGGGATAGACGCGCGCGGCCGCTGTGCCAGCCGCGCGGCCATCGCCTGCGCCGCCGCCAGGTAGGCCTGCGCCGGAGCCGAGTCCGGCGCGGCGGCCACCACCGGCGTGCCGGCGTCGCCTTGCTCGCGGATGCGCAGGTCCAGTGGCAGCGCACCCAGCAGCGGCACGCCGTAATGTTCGGCCATGGCCTGGCCACCGCCCTGGCCGAACAGGTGCTCGACATGGCCGCAGTTGCTGCACACGTGCACGGCCATGTTCTCGACGATGCCCAGCGTGGGCACGTTCACCTTCTCGAACATCTTCAGCGCCTTGCGCGCATCCAGGGTGGCGATCTCCTGCGGGGTGGTGACGATCACCGCGCCGGCCACCGGAATCTTCTGGGCCAGGGTCAACTGGATGTCGCCGGTGCCCGGCGGCAGGTCGATCAGCAGGTAATCCAGGTCGCCCCACAAGGTGGTGGTGAACAACTGGGTCAACGCCGAGGTGGCCATCGGCCCGCGCCAGATCATCGGGGTGTCGGTGTCCACCAGCAGGCCGATGGACATGGCCTCCACCGAGAACGCGCGCAGCGGTTCGATCGACTTGTCGTCCGGGCTGTCTGGGCGCCCGGACAGGCCCAGCATCGCCGGCACGCTCGGGCCGTACACGTCCGCATCCAGCACCCCCACCCGGGCCCCGAGCCGCTGCAGCGCCAGGGCCAGGTTGACTGCGGTGGTGGACTTGCCGACCCCGCCCTTGCCCGAGCCGACGGCGATGACATTGCGGATCCGCGGGTGCGGCGACAGCCCGCCCTGCACCGCGTGGGCCGCGATCCGGTGCCGCACCTGGAAACCGGCCAGGGCCAGTCCGTGCCGCTGCGCTGCCTCGCCCACCCGGCGGCCGGCCGCCTCGATCGCCTGGTCCTGCATCGGGTAGCCCAGCAGCAGGTCCACCTGGCAGCGCCCGCCGTCCACGCGCACGTCCCAGCGCGCCTGCGGCGGCGCCAGCGGCAGTCCGGCGACCGGGTCGTCGAGGAGCTGGAGGTCGTTGACCAGGGCGGCGGCGGGGTCCATGGCGCAATACCGTTTCGAGCGGGGGATCGGCCAATTGTGGCAAATATCCACGCGCCGGGCCGGGTGCCGGGCCCCGGCGCCCGTTCCAGGGCCGTGCCCGGCCAGCGACCATGCGCATGCGTATGCAAGGGCGGGCTTCTGCGCTAGAGTCGGGCGCACACCCCGATCCGGCCCCGCCCCGGGCCATCCCCACCCGGAGGTAACGACATGCAACGCACCGGTTCAAGCACGCTGCGCACCGCGCTGGTGGCCACCCTGCTGCTGGCCGCCGGCAGCGCCCTGGCCTCCGATCCCGTAACCGGCCACTGGAAGACCATCGATGACGACACCGGCAAGGCCAAGTCCATCGTCCACATCACCCAGGCCGCCGACGGCACCATCAGTGGCCGGATCGTCGAGCTGATCGATCCAAGCAAGCCCGACCCGGCCTGCGACAAGTGCAAGGACGACCGCAAGGGCAAGCCGATCACCGGGATGCAGATCATCCGCGGGATGAAGCCCGGAACCGACGGCCGCTACGCCGGCGGCACCATCCTCAAGCCCGACGAGGGCAAGGTCTACAAGTCGAAGATGGAGCTGGTGGACGGCGGCCGCACCCTGCAGGTGTCCGGCTGCATCGCGTTCATCTGCAAGTCGCAGGCCTGGCAGCGGCAATAGCGCCAGGCGCCAGGGAGCGAGGCGCCGCCGGCCCCGCGTGGCGGCGCACACCACGGCCGCGCCATCGGGCGCAGGCAGCGGGAGCGCAGGCGGGGCCGCACCCGCGCGCATGCGATAATCGCCGGTCCTTTCGCGTCCGGCCCCGACATGTCCCGCTCCGCACTCGTCACCAACGCCCTGCCCTACGCCAACGGCCCGCTGCACCTGGGCCACCTGGTCGGCTACATCCAGGCCGACGTGTGGGTGCGGGCACGGCGGATGCGCGGCGACACCGTGCACTACGTCTGCGCCGACGACACCCATGGCACCCCGATCATGCTGGCGGCCGAGAAGGCAGGCGTGACCCCGGAAGCCTTCATCGCCGGGATGCAGGCCAGCCACGAGCGCGACTTCGCCGACTTCGGCGTGGCGTTCGACCATTATGACTCCACCCATTCGGCCGCCAACCGCGAACTGACCGAGCAGTTCTACGCGCGCCTGGAGGCCGGCGGCCACATCGCGCGGCGCTCGGTGGCGCAGTTCTACGATCCGGCCAAGGGCATGTTCCTGCCCGACCGCTACATCAAGGGCACCTGTCCCAACTGCGGCACCGCCGACCAGTACGGCGACAACTGCGAATCCTGCGGTGCCACCTATTCCCCGACCGACCTGAAGGACCCGCGCTCGGTGCTGTCCGGCGCCGCGCCGGAGCTGCGCGATTCGGAGCACTTCTTCTTCGAGGTCGGCCGCTTCGAGGGCTTCCTGCGCCAGTGGCTGGATGGCGACGTGGCCGTGCCGGGGGTCAAGGCCAAGCTGCGCGAATGGCTGGACGGCGAAGGCGGGCTGCGCGCCTGGGACATCTCCCGCGATGCGCCCTACTTCGGCTTCGAGATCCCCGGCGCGCCGGGCAAGTACTTCTACGTGTGGCTGGACGCGCCGATCGGCTACCTGTCCAGCTTCCGCAACCTGTGCACACGCAACGGCGCCGACTACGACGCCTTCCTCGCCCCGGACAGCCAGGCCGAGCTGCACCACTTCATCGGCAAGGACATCGTCAACTTCCACGGCCTGTTCTGGCCGGCGGTGCTGCACGGCGCCGGCCTGCGCGCGCCCACCCGGCTGCACGTCAACGGTTACCTGACCGTGGACGGCGCCAAGATGTCCAAGTCGCGCGGCACCTTCATCATGGCCCGCACCTACCTGGATGCAGGCCTGGACCCTGAGGCGCTGCGTTACTACTACGCGGCCAAGTCCTCCGGCGGCGTGGACGACCTGGACCTCAACCTGGCCGACTTCAGCGCACGGGTGAATGCCGACCTGGTCGGCAAGTTCGTCAACCTGGCCAGCCGCTGCGCCGGCTTCATCCACAAGCGCTTCGACGGCAGGCTGGCCGACGCATTGCCCGACGCCGCGCAGTACGACCGCTTCGTGGCCGCGCTGGATGGCGTGCGCGACTCCTACGAGCGCAACGACGCGGCCGCGGCACTGCGCCAGGTGATGGCGCTGGCCGACGAGGCCAACAAGTACATCGACGAGCACAAGCCGTGGGTGATCGCCAAGGAAGCCGGCGCCGAGGCGCGGCTGCAGGCCGTTTGCACCCAGGGCCTGAATCTGTTCCGGGTGCTGGCCGCCGCATTGGCACCGGTGCTGCCGCGCACATCCACCCAGGCGGCTGATTTCCTGGCCGCGCCGGTCCAGGCCTGGCCCGACCTGGATGCACCGCTGCTGGCACACGCGATCAACGCCTACGACCCCCTGTTCACCCGGATCGATCCCAAGCAGATCGCGGCCATGGTGGACGGGTCGAAGGAGACCATGGCCGGCGGCGGCGCGGCGCCGGCTGCAGCGGTGCAGGCCAAGCCGGCCAAACCGGAAAAGCACAAGGACGCACCCGCCGCGGCAGCAAGTGGCGCGGCCGCCACCATCGGCATCGAGGATTTCGCCAAGCTCGACCTGCGCATCGGCAAGGTGCTCGAATGCGGCTTCATCGACGGATCGGACAAGCTGCTGCGCTTCCTGCTGGACGCCGGCGAGCTTGGCCAGCGCCAGATCTTCTCCGGCATCCGCGCCAGCTACGGCGAACCGGAAACGCTGGTCGGGCGCAACGTGGTGTTCGTGGCCAACCTGGCGCCGCGCAAGATGCGCTTCGGCACCAGCGAGGGAATGATCCTGTCGGCCGGCTTCGACGGCGGCGCACTTGCGCTGCTGGACGTGGACGCCGGCGCACAACCGGGCATGCCGGTGCGCTGAAGCGCGGGTGCCCGGGTTGAAGGCGGGCGCCATAATGCGCCACCCGCCACATGTGCAGGCCACTGCCGCCGATGATGCCCAGCATCGACCTGGTCGAACGCCTTGACCGCCTGCTGCCGCAAACCCAATGCGGCCAGTGCGGCTATGCCGGCTGCCGTCCGTATGCCGAAGCGATGGCGCATGGCCAGGCCGGCGTCGACCATTGCCCGCCGGGCGGCGACGCCGGTGCGCGCGCGCTGGCACGGGTGCTGGGAGTGCCGCCGCAGCCGTATGACCGCAGCCGTGGCGAGTGCAAGGACACCCAGGTGGCAGTGGTGGTGGAAGCGGACTGCATCGGCTGCACCAAGTGCATCCAGGCCTGCCCGGTGGACGCGATCATCGGCGCGGCCAAGTTGATGCACGTGGTCATCGACCCGCTGTGCACCGGCTGCGAACTGTGCGTGCCGGCGTGCCCGGTGGACTGCATCGTGATGGAGCCGGTGGCGGCGGCACGATAGCGCGATGCGTGATGGTGCGATGCGCGCCGTGCTGCTAGGGCTGCCTGCATGCCGAGCAGATCCGCTCCACCCGGTAACCGCGCGCGCGCAGCTTGTCCACCACGCCGTCATCGCCCAGCAGGTGCAGGGCACCGACCACCACCAGGGTGTCGCGGTCCTTGCGCGCCAGGCGCTGCTCCAGCAGCGGCAGCCATGCATCGTTGCGGGCCACGTTGATGCGCGCGTACAGCGCCGGGTAGTCGCGCTTCATCTGCGCGGCCATCTCGTCCCACAGGCGCCGCGCATCGCCGGCACGCCAGGCCGCGTGCAGCTTGCGCGACTGCGCCGGACCCTCGTGCGCCTGCTGCAGCGCCTCGGCCAGCATCTGCCGCTGTTCGGCCAGGCTCATGCCGGACAGCACCGCGATCTGCGCGCTGGCCGCTTCCAGCCCGGCCGCCGGCTTGCCCGTGCGCCGTGCCGCATCCATGAAATGCCGGTCCAGGCCCAGCGCCGGGTCCAGGCCCTGCCTGGCCATCTCGCGCAGGCCCACGGTCAGGGCCACGAACCAGGGGTCGAAACCCTGCAGTGCCGCCAGCAGCAGGTTGTTGGCCGCGGTGTAGGCCTGCAATTGCGTCCACAACTCGGCGCCCAGGTCCTGGCGCAGGTCGCCGGGGCGGCGGCGCATGGCCGCCTGCGCCATCTGCGCCGGCAGGCCGGGCGAGGTCGCCTCCTCGGGCGACAACTCGAACAACAGATCCTCGGCATCGGCAAAGGCGGCCTTCACGTCCGCCGAGAGCGGATAGTCATCGGCGTGCAGCAGGTGGAACGAGCCGAGCAGGTAGACCGCGTTGTCGGCGTCGGACACCTTCCACAACAGAGGCACCGGCGGCTCGGCACGCAGCGGCCACGCCAGTGCCAGCAGCAGGACACACGCAACGGACAGGCGGTGCGGCAATCGGAACATCGGGTTTCCCAGGGTGGATCCGGCCACGGTGCTCAGTGCACCGGCGAGACGTAGGTCTTCTCGCCGGCGGTGATGGCCAGGTCGAGCCGGTTCTGCGGCGGCGGCAACGGACAGGTGGCAAACAGGGTGAAGGCGCACGGCGGGTTGTAGGCGCGGTTGAAATCCAGCACCACCTTGCCGTCCGGGCCCGGCCACGCCGCGTCGAGGAAGCGGCCGGCAGGATAGCTGCCGTGTCCGCTGGTGCGGTCGGCAAGGACGAAGAACAGGTCCCGGCCCGGCTCGCCCAGCGCTTCCAGCCGATGGATCCTGCCCTCGTGCTCGAACTCCACCACGCCGGGATTGGGCGAATCGCTCTGCACCCCGATGATGTCGCCGATGGGCAGGGTCTGGCCGACCGGATGCGGCAGGAACCGCCCCTCGATGCGCCACGCCGGATCGGCAGGCCAGTACTCCAGGCCGGCGAACTGCAGCCGGGTCGGTGCATCGGCATGCTTGACCCGCAACGCATGGCGGGTGCCACGCCGGATCAGGCTCACCTGGCCCTTGCCCTCGTCGAAGCCGATCACGCCGGGTTCCGGCTGGTGGTCGCCGTGCAATGCAACCCGGCCTTTCAGCGGCGCATCATTCAAAGTCAGCTCCAGGCCGGTTTCGGGCGTGAACCAGTAGTTGCCGCGTGCGTCGCGCGACAGCATGCCCATCCGCTCCGGGCCGAACGCGAAGCGCACGCCATTGCCGATGCGCTCGCCGCTGCCGACGTAATGCGCCTTCAGGTCCAGCCAGTGCAGGCCGACCAGGCTGGTCCAGCCATCGGCACGCAGCAGGTCCTCGCGGCGCTGGTCGCGCCAGGCCTGCTGAGCCGATGCGAATGCCGCATCCACCTGCGGCGCGGCCGCCGGTGCCGGCTCACCGCCCTTGTCGCCGCAGCCGGCGATCGCCGCCAGCAGCAGCATCGTGGTGACGGCGCAGGCCGCCTTCATCGTCCGCGCAGGAACCATCGATCGATCTCCCCCAGGCTGAAGCGCGCCCAGGTCGGGCGGCCATGGTTGCATTGCCCGGAGCGCTCGGTGGCTTCCATGTCGCGCAACAGGGCGTTCATTTCGGGAATGGTGAGGCGCCGGTTCGCACGCACCGCGCCGTGGCAGGCCATGGTCGACAGCAATTCGTCGCGCGCGGCGGCCACCCTCCGGCTGGCCCCGTGCTCACGCAGGTCGGCCAGCACGTCGCGCAGCAGTGCGTCCGGGTCGGCGTGCGCCAGCAGCGCCGGCACGCTGCGCACGGCCAGGGCCTGCGGCCCGCTGCGGGTGACGTCGAAGCCCAGCGCGGCCAGGGTTGGCGCCTCGCGCTCGGCCACATCGGCATCGCGCTCGCCCACCGCCAGCACCATCGGCACCAGCAGCGGCTGCGCGCGCAGGCCGATGCCATCGTGCGCCGTCTTCAGGCGTTCGTAGCCGATGCGCTCGTGGGCGGCATGCATGTCCACCACCACCAGGCCTTCGGCGTTCTCGGCCAGGATGTAGATGCCATGCAACTGGGCGATGGCATAGCCCAGCGGCGGGACTTGGCCATCGCCTGCCGGCAGCGCGGCGGCCGCATGTTCCGGCACCGCTGCGGACACCAAGGCATCGCCCGGCGGCGGTGCATACAGCGACGTGTACGCGCCCAGTGCTTCGTCCACGCGCAACCCCAGTGGCTGCGGCCGTGGCGTCCATGCCGGTGCCGCCTGGCCGCCGGGCATCGCCGCAGCCGCGTCGCCGGCGGCCGATGCACCGACCGTGGTGCCGGCCCGGGTATGCGCCAGCGCCTCCTGCAGCGTGCGGAACACGAAATCGTGGATCAGGCGCGCATCGCGGAAGCGGACCTCGTGCTTGGCCGGATGCACGTTGACGTCCACCCGGGTCGGGTCCAGTTCCAGGAACAGCACGTAAGCGGGCTGGCGCCCGTGGAACAGCACGTCCTGGTAGGCCAGTTTCACCGCGTGGGCCACGCTGCGGTCGCGCACCGGCCGGCCGTTGACATACAGGTACTGCTGGTCGGTGCTGGCGCGCGAATAGTGCGGCTGCGCAATCCAGCCATGCAGGCGCAGGCCGGCGCCACTGTGCTCCACGCGCAACACGCTGCCGGCGAAATCATCGCCCAGGGTCTGGCCCAGGCGCGCACCGGCAGGTGCGTCGGCGCCATCTTCGGCCTCGGGGCGGTAGCGGCGCGACGGCTTGCCGTTGTGGCTGACCCGCAGTTCCACGTCCGGCCGGGCCAGCGCCAGCGAGCGCAGCCATTCCTCGATGTGGCCCAGTTCGGTGCGCTCGGCGCGCAGGAACTTGCGCCGCGCCGGCACGTTGTAGAACAGGTCACGCACCTCCACGGTGGTGCCGGTCGCGTGCGCACTGGGCACCACCTCGCCCACGCGCCCGCCATCGACCTGCAACGCCGCACCGTGCGCATCGCCGGCGCGACGGGAGGCAAGCTGCAGCCGGCTGACCGAGGCGATCGAGGGCAGTGCCTCGCCGCGGAAGCCCAGCGTGGCCACCGCCTCGAGGTCGTCGAGCGAGGCGATCTTGCTGGTGGCGTGGCGGCTGATCGCCAGCGGCAATTCTTCCGGTGCGATGCCACCGCCGTCGTCGCGGATCCGGATCAGGCGGATGCCGCCCTCCTCCAGATCGATGTCGACCCGGCGGGCGCCGGCGTCCAGCGCGTTCTCCACCAGCTCCTTGACCACCGAGGCCGGACGCTCGACGACTTCGCCGGCGGCGATCTGGTTGATCAGGGTGTCGGGCAGCGGACGGATCGGCACGGGCAGCGGCGGCGCACGCCGCAACAGGGAAGGTGCATGGATGATAGCCCTGCGCCGATGCCGCTCCCACCCGGCAGCGACGGCCCAGGCACGCGCAGGCTCAGGGCGTGCCGCCGACGCCGCCGGCCATGGCCACCTGCTCGGCCTCGGCACGCGCGGCAAACAGGGTGCCCGGCGGCGGTTGCCGGGTGAAGTAGGTGCGCACGCCGTCCAGCACCGCACCGGCGACCTTGCGCTGGAACGCTGGGTCGACCAGGCGCTTCTCCTCGTCGGCGTTGGAGATGAACGCGGTCTCCACCAGCATCGACGGCATGTCCGAGGTGCGCAGCACGGCGAAATTGGCGCGCTCGATGTTCGGCTTGTGGTTGTTGCCCACGCGCTTGAGCCCGCCGAGCACGTGCTGGGCGGCGTCCTCGGAGGCACGCATGTGGCCGCTCTGGGCCAGGTCCAGCAGCACGTTGGCCAGCACCGCCTCGGTCTGCTGCAGGCGCACGCCGCCCACCAGGTCGGCCGCGTTTTCCTTGTCGGCCAGCCAGCGCGCGCGCTGCGACGAGGCGCCCTTGGTCGAGAGCACGTACACCGACGAGCCGCGCGCGTTGCGGTTCTCGGCCGCATCGGCATGGATGGAGATGAAGATGTCGGCCTTGGCCGCGCGCGCGCGCTGGGCACGCATCGGCAGCGGGATGAACACGTCGCTGTCGCGCACCAGGAACGCCTTGAGCCCCGGGGTGGCGTTGACCTGCCTGGCCAGTTCGCGGGCCATGGCCAGGGTGACGTCCTTCTCGCGCTTGCCGGTGGGGCCGATGGCGCCAGGGTCCTGGCCGCCATGCCCGGCATCGATGGCCACGATCAACGGACGGCCGGTGATGGCGGCAGGCGGCGTCGGCGCGACCTGCGCTGGCGGCGCCGCAACGGTGCTGGCCGGCGGCGCGGTGATTGCGACCGGCGTGGCCGGTGACGGTGGCACCCGCCCTTCGAGGATTGCCTGCGGCGAAGGGCCGGGGGTCGCGGTTGCAGCGGCGGCCGTGGTGGTGCTGGCCTGGGTCGCCTGCGCGGTCAGCAGCGCCGTGGCGCGCGCCGCATCGCCATGCGGGTCAGCCGCCGGCGCAGCCGCAGTGGCTGCGGCTGCGGGCGGTGCGGTCGAGACCGGTGCGGGTGTGGTGCTGGCGGCGGTTGCCGGGCCATCGCCGGGCCATTCGATCAGCAACCGGGCGCCGCCGGGCGCCGGCTCCATGCGCAGTGGCAGCGCGGCCACCGGCGCGGCGAGCTCGAACACGATGCGGAAGGTTCCCGGGACCGGATGGCCGGTGCGCACGCCGGTCACCAGGCCGGCGGGCGCGGGCACGCGCAGCGCCTGCGCAGCCCGCGAATCAGGCAGGTCCAGCACCAGCCGGTGAGGCCCGGTCAGCGACAGGGTGCGGTAGCTGCCTGCCCCCTGCAGGCGCACTTCGGCGCGGGTGCCGGCTGCGCCCTGCTCCACCACGATGGTGTCGATCTCGCCGGCCGAGGCGGTGCCCAGGCATGCGCCGGCGGCGAGCACGAAGCCCGCCCACCACCGTCCGATCCGGGCCATTTCGAGGCGCATGCAGCGGATTCAAGCACCGCTTTCCGGTGATTGCAAGAGGTTTTCCCTTAATAATCCGCAACCTGTGCCACCTTCCTAGGGTGGCGTGGCAACAAGTCCCTGCAAGCGGCCCGCTTCCTGCAGTGCGGCCAGCCAGCTCCGACCCGCCGCTGACGCCGCCTCGAGCCGGGCCAGGCGGCCCTGCCCTTCCTGGGCCAGCTGTATCCGCAGATCGGCGTGGGGCAAGCCCTGGCCACCGCGTTCGGGCCACTCCACCAGCCACAGCGTGGCCTCGTCGCCGTCCAGGCCGAGGAAATCCAGCTCCCCGGCGTCGCCGATCCGGTACAGGTCCAGGTGCCACGCCTCGCCACCGGGAACCGGATAGCGCTCCACCAGGGTGTAGGTCGGGCTGCGCACGGGTCCCTGCACGCCCAGCCGGCGCAGCAGCGCGCGTGCCAGGGTGGACTTGCCGGCGCCCAGGTCGCCGCGCAGGTGCACCACCGCCGGCTGCGGCCGGGTGTCGGCCAATGCATGGCCCAGGGCGTCGGTCGCCTCCGGGTCGGCCAGCATGATCTGCATCATTCGGTCTCCGGGTTGGCCAGGCGCCGCATCCAGGGCAGCAGGTCGGAGGGCAGCAGGCCGCGCTGCCCGTCGGTGGCCGCGGCGTCGCCGGCCAGGCTGTGCAGCAGCGCGCCCGCACATGCCGCTTCGAAGGCGGGCAAGCCCTGCGCGCGCATCGCCGCGATCGCGCCGGTGAGCAGGTCGCCCATGCCGCCGGTTGCCATGCCGGGGTTGCCCGCGCCCAGCACGCATGGGGCCTGCCCGGGCGCAGCGACTATCGTGCCGGCACCCTTGAACACCACCGTGCAGCGATGGCGCGCGGCAAGCGCGGCGGCAGCGGCGTAGCGGTCACGCTGCACGCTGGCGGTGTCGGTTCCGAGCAGGCGCGCGGCCTCGCCCGGATGCGGGGTGAGCACCGCATCGCCAACCGGGCGCGGATCGGCGGCCAGCAGGTTCAGCGCGTCGGCGTCCAGCACCAGGGGCCGCCCGCACGCCAATGCATGCCGGTACAGCGCCGCACCCCAGGGTCCGGTACCCAGCCCGGGCCCGCAGGCGATGACATCGGCGGCATCGAGCAGCGGCTGCACCGCATCGGCATCGTCGATTGCACGGGCCATCGCTTCGGGCCGCCGCGCAAGCAAGCCGGCGACATGCGCCGCGCGCGTCGCCACCGTGACCAGCCCGGCGCCGCAGCGCAGTGCCGCATCGGCGCACAGCAGCACCGCTCCGCCGCCTCCGTGGTCGCCGCCCACGCACAGCACGCGGCCGGATGCCCCCTTGTGGGTGTCGCGTGGACGCGGTGGCAACCAGGCGCGCAGGTGCCCGGCGTGCAGCAACGTGGCCGCCGCAGGCGCCGCATCCGCCCAGTGGCCGGCGTCCACGTCCAGATGGTCCAGCAGCAACTGCCCGGCGTGGTCCAGCGCCGCGCCGGTGTACAGGCCGGCATGGGCGACGATGAACTGCACGGTGCACTGCGCGCGCAGTGCCGCGCCCGGCACGCTGCCGCGGTCGGCATCCACGCCGCTGGGCACGTCCAGCGCCAGTACCGGTGCGGCGGCGGCGTCGAGGGCGGCGATCAGGGCTGCGGACTGCGCGCGCGGCGCGCACTCCAGTCCGATCCCGAACAGCGCATCGACCAGTACGTCGGCCTGGTCCAGTGGTGCGGGAAACAGGTCCACCTGGCCGCCGGCAGCCAGGTAGTCGGCACACGCGCGCCGGGCCAGCGGCGTGCGCGGATCGCCATCGGCCGCGCGCACCACCCGCACCTGGCGGCCCGACTGCAGCGCCAGCCGCGCCAGCACGTAGCCGTCGCCGCCGTTGTTGCCGCTGCCGCAGGCCACGACCACGCGCTGCGCCTGCGGCCACTGCTGCAGCAGCGTGCGCCATGCGGCCTGGCCTGCGCGCTGCATCAGCACGTAACCGTCACCGCCCAGCGCCGCGGTGGCCAGGCGGTCGAGCTGGCGCGCCGAAGCGGCGGCGTACAATGCGTCGGGGTGGTCCATGCACGGATTCTAAGCGCGCCCACCGCTGGCGCAGCAGGAACCGGGTGGATTTCCACGTGCCCGACCGCGAGAGTCCCGTTCCATGTCCAGCGACCTGCCCGATGCACCGGCGCACCGCACCGCGGCCTTCGAACCGGCGGCGGTGGCACGGCGCATCCGCGCGCTGGCACGTGAACTGGGCTTCCAGCATTGCGGCATCACCGGGGTGGAACTGGGCCCGGACGAAGAGCACCTGCGCGACTGGCTTGCGCGTGGCCTGTACGGAACCATGGAATGGATGGCGCGCCACGGCGACAAGCGTTCGCGGCCACCGGAGCTGGTGCCCGGCACCGTGCGGGTGATCTCGGTGGGCCTGGACTACGGCCGCAACGATGGCGACGAGGCCTGGGACACCCTGCGCGACGGCGAGCGCGCCTACGTGGCCCGCTATGCGCTGGGGCGCGACTACCACAAGCTGATGCGCAACCGCCTGCAGGCGCTGGCCACGCGCGTGCAGCAGGAGATCGGCCCGTTCGGGCACCGGGTATTCGTGGATTCGGCGCCGGTACTGGAGCGCGCGCTGGCGCGCAACGCGGGGCTTGGCTGGATCGGCAAGCACACCTGCCTGATCGATCGCGACGGCGGCTCCTGGTTCTTCCTCGGCGAGATCTACGTGGACCTGCCGCTGCCGGTGGACGAACCGGCCAGCGCCCACTGCGGCACCTGCACGCGCTGCATCGAGGTGTGCCCCACCGGCGCCATCATCGCGCCGTACCGGCTGGATGCGCGCCGCTGCATTTCCTACCTCACCATCGAGCACGAGGGCGCCATTCCCGAGGACCTGCGGCCGGCCATCGGCAACCGCATCTTCGGCTGCGACGACTGCCAGCTGGTATGCCCGTGGAACAAGTTCGCCAAGCGCACCGACGAACCCGACTTCCGCGCCCGCAACAACCTGGACACCGCCAGCCTGGCGCAACTGTTCGCCTGGGACGAGGAGGAATTCCTGCGCCGCACCGAGGGCAGCCCGATCCGGCGCAGCGGCCATGAACGCTGGCTGCGCAACATCGCCGTGGCCCTGGGCAACGCACCATCCACTCCCGGGGTCCTGGCCGCGCTGGCATCCCGCCGCGACCATCCCTCCGCCCTGGTGCGCGAGCACGTGCAGTGGGCGCTGGCGCGGTTGGAAGGGCAACGGGCTTCATCCTGACCAGGATGGCGCGCCTTCCCCGGAAGGTCCGCCCGATGCGCACACCCCGCGCTATCCTGTCCCGCCGCCCCGCACGCGCATCGATGTCCGAGCACAATCCCGTCCTCACCCCGAGCCAGCTCAACACGCTGGCGCGCGACCTGCTGGAAAGTGCATTCCCGCAGGTGTGGGTCGAAGGCGAACTGGGCAGCGTCACCCGCCCCGGTTCCGGGCACCTGTATTTCACCCTCAAGGATGCGCGCGCGCAGGTGCGCTGCGCCATGTTCAAGCCCAAGAGCCAGCGGCTCATGTTCGTGCCGCGCGAGGGCATGAAGGTGCTCGGCCGCGGGCGCCTCACCCTGTACGAGGCGCGCGGCGATTGCCAGCTGATCCTGGAGCACCTGGAAGAGGCCGGCGAGGGCGCGCTGCGCCGCGCGTTCGACGCGCTCAAGGCCAGGCTCGAGGCCGAAGGCCTGTTCGACCCGGCGCGCAAGCGCCCCCTGCCCGCCTATGTGCGCCGCCTTGCCGTGATCACCTCGCCGACCGGCGCGGCGGTACGCGACGTGCTCAGCGTACTGTCGCGGCGCCTGCCGCTGCTGCAGGTGGACGTGCTGCCCAGCCTGGTCCAGGGCGACACCGCCGCGGCCCAGATCGCCGACTTGCTGCAGCGCGCCGGCACCTGCGGCCGCTACGACGCGGTGCTGCTGGCACGCGGCGGCGGATCGCTCGAGGACCTGTGGGCGTTCAACGACGAGCACCTGGCCCGCACCATCGCCGCCTGCCCGGTGCCGGTGGTATCGGCCGTGGGCCACGAGACCGATTTCAGCCTGGCCGACTTTGCCGCCGACCTGCGCGCACCCACGCCATCGGTGGCCGCCGAACTGCTGGTGCCCGACGCGCAGGACCTGCGCACGCGCCTGCGTGGCCTGCATGGACGCGCGCAGGCCGCGCAGCGCCACCGCCTGGCCCAGGCAATCCAGCGCGCCGACCGCGCCTGGCTGCGCCTGCAGGCGCACTCGCCGCAGGCCCGCCTGCGCATGCTGCGGCAGCGCCAGCAGGCGCTGGGGCAACGGCTCGACGCGCTGTGGCGGCAACGCCTGCAGCAGCGACAGGCACGCCTGCGGCATGCCGCCGCGGTGCTGCGCGCGCACCATCCGCTGCGCCGGCTGGCACAGGCGCAGGCCCGCCTGCAGCGCCTGCGGCCGCGACCACAAGCAGCCATCGCACGCGTACTCCAGCGCGATGCCTTGAAACTGCGCGCGCTGGCGCGTGCACTGGAAGCCTGCAGCCCGCTGGCCACGGTCGCCCGCGGCTACACCATCCTTACCGCAGCCGACGGCAGCCTGGTCCAGTCGGTGAGCCAGGCCACGCCAGGCGCGCGCCTGCAGGCACGATTGAGCGACGGTTCGCTGCTGCTGTCGGTGGACGCGGTGCAGCCGGCGCCCGTGCAAGGCAGCGACTAGGGCCGCGTCACACAAGCGTCATCGCAGCGTCACCGGCGCTGCATGCAGGCGATGCAGGCTGGCCCGAAACCGGAGCTGCCGCGCATGCGCTACGCCCTCGTCACCGAGACCTACCCGCCCGAAGTCAACGGCGTCGCCCTGACCGTGCAGGGCCTGGCCCTGGGGCTGCGCGCGCGCGGCCACGCGGTGGAAGTGGTGCGCCCGCACCAGCCCGGCGAGACCGGCGACGAGGCCGGCCGGGAACCGGCCATCGCCACCCTGCGCACCCGTGGCGCGGCGCTGCCGCGCTATCCCGGCCTGCGCCTGGGCCTGCCGGCCAGCGGCCAGCTGGTGCGTCACTGGATGCCCCGTCCACCGGATGCGGTCTACATCGCCACCGAGGGTCCGCTCGGGTGGTCGGCGCTGCGCGCGGCCACGCGCCTGGGCATCCCGGTGGCCTCCGGCTTCCACACCCGCTTCGACCACTACATGCGCGACTACGGCATGCCCTGGCTGGAAGGCGCCGCGCTGGCCTGGATGCGCCGCTTCCACAACCGCGCCCACGCCACCCTGGTGCCCACCGAGGAACTGCTGTTGTTGCTGCAGGCGCGCGGATTCCAGCGGGTGCAGCGGCTGCCGCGCGCGGTGGACACCGCGCAGCTGTCACCGGCCCTGCGCGATGCCGGGCTGCGCCGTTCCTGGGGCGCGGGCGCGGCGACCCTGGTGGCGATCCACGTCGGCCGGATCGCCCCGGAGAAGAACCTGGGCCTGGCGGTGCGCGCCTTCCGCGCGTTGCAGACGCGGCGCCCGGATGCGCGCATGGTGTGGGTCGGCGACGGTCCCGCACGCGCGGCACTGGAGCGTGCCAACCCGGACTTCGTGTTCTGCGGGACCCGCCGCGGTGGCGACCTTGCGCGGCATTTCGCCAGCGCCGACCTGTTCCTGTTCCCGAGCCGCAGCGAAACCTTCGGCAACGTCACCCTGGAAGCCATGGCCAGCGGCGTGCCGACCGTGGCCTTCGACTCGGGCGCGGCGCGCGAGCACCTGCGCGACGGCATCCATGGCGCGCGGGTGGACGACGAGGGCGGCTTCATCGCGGCCACCTTGCGCCTGGCCGGCGACGATCCAGCGCGCCGCGCGATGGGCCGGGCGGCGCGCGAGGCAGTCCTGCGGCTGCGGCCGGAACAGGTCGCAGCCGATTTCGACGCATTGCTGGCGGCCCTGGTCCGCCGGGGAGGAGACGATGCCGCCCTCGCCGCCTGAACCGGCCGTGGCCGCCGGCGCGCCACCACGCCGTCGCGCCGCGGTGCTGCACGCGCGCGACCATGGCTGGTGCATGCAGGCCAACCGCTGGGGCGCACGGTGCGCGGTACGGCGCTATTTCTCCCTGGTCAGCCGCCTGGGCGACGGGGCGTTCTGGTACGCGCTGATGGGCCTGATGATGCTGGGGGACGGCCGCGATGGGCTGGCCGCGGCGCTGCAACTGGCGCTCACCGGGCTGGTGGCGCTGGCGCTGTACAAGGGCCTGAAACGCTGGACGCGGCGGCCGCGCCCGTTCGCCGCCGACGGCCGCATCCGCGCCTGGGTGGCGCCGCTGGACGAGTTCAGTTTTCCCTCCGGACACACCCTGCACGCGGTGGCGTTCACCATCGTGGCCCTGGCCCACTACCCGTGGCTGGCGATGGTGCTGGTGCCATTCACCGCTTCAGTGGCGGTATCGCGGGTGGTGCTGGGCCTGCACTATCCCAGCGACGTGCTGGCCGCCACCGGCATCGGCGCGCTGCTGGCAGGGGCCTCGCTTTGGCTGGGCCCGCTGGTTCCGGCCCTGGCGCAGGCTCCCGGATAAAGCGGACGGGCACGGCGGCCGATGGGCGTGGACGTCTTGCAGGAGCCGGCCTTGCCGGCGACCCGACGCAGGCTGCGGCATCGCGACACACCACCCCGCACCGCGGTCGCCGGCAAGACCGGCTCCTACAGGCGGCGGCCAATGATCGTGACACGGTGTGGTGCGATGCCTGCTGACGGGAAGTCCCTGCACCGCGGTCGCCGGCAAGACCGGCTCCTACATGCGGCAGGTCGCCGGCAAGACTGGCTCCTGCATGCGGCAGGTCGCCGGCAAGACCGGCTCCTACATACGGCGGCCGATGATCGTGACACGGCGTGGTGCGATGCCTGCTGACGGGAAGTCAAGGAGGAGGCTGCGGCCGCAGGCTGCAGCCGGGGGACATGAGCGGCAGCAGGCATCGCACCGCGCCGTCGCGACCAAGCCCCCCCGCCCTTCCGCTTCCCGCTTCCCGCTTCCGCTTCCGCTTCCCGCTTCCGCTTCCGCTTCCGCTTCCGCTTCCGCTGACACTGCAGCGTGCAGCAGAACCTGTCGCAGTGCCTTGACCAGTGCCCGCACGCAACGCGCCCGAGCGCCGCAGCACTGCAGCGGCGTCCGTCCTGATCGTTCCGCGATCAGCCCAGCAGGTGCGCGCGCAGGGCGTCGTACTCAGGTTGCACCGGAGTGGCATGGGCCGGACGGGCCAGCAACTCGGCCAGCGCCGGCGGCACCTCCACCGCGTGCCCGACCAGCGGCTCGACCACTGCCTCGAACTTGGCCGGATGCGCGGTGGCCGCCACTGCCCAATCGCCATCGGCACCGTCCCCGCGCAAGGTCTGCAGGACATGCACCGCCGTGGCAGTGTGCGGGCAGAACACCTCGCGATGCCGCTCCCAGCGGGCACGGATGGTCGCCCGGATGGTGTCATCGTCCACCGAGATGGCGGTGTAGGCCGCGCGCAACGCCGCATCGTCGCCGGCGTACAGCCAGCGCAGGCGCTCGAAATTGCTCGGCGCGCCCACGTCCATCGCATTGGCGGTGGTGGCCAGGCTGGCGCGCGGCACGTAGGCATCGCCGGCGAAGAACTCCGGCAGCACCCGATTGGCGTTGGTGGCCAGCACGATGCGATTCAGCGGCACGCCCTGGGCGCGGGCCAGGATCGCGGCCAGCGCATTGCCAAGGTTGCCGGTGGGGATCACGAAGTTCAGGCGCTTGCCGGTGGCCGCGTGGTGGCTCAGCGCCGCGTGCGCGTAATAGCTCATCTGCGGCAGCAGCCGGCCCAGGCTGATGCTGTTGGCCGAACTCAACGGCACCTGCGCCTGCAGTTCCGCGTCGTTGAGCGCGCGCTTGACCAGCGCCTGGCAATCGTCGAACGAGCCGGCCACGCGCAGCGCGCTGACGTTGTCGCCGAAACAGCCCAACTGGTGCGCCTGGCGCGGCGATACCCGCCCATCCGGATACAGCACCACCACGCGCAGGCCCGGCTGGCCGTGGAACGCCGCCGCCACCGCTGCACCGGTATCGCCGGATGTGGCCACCAGAATGGTCAGCGGCTGCGTCTGCCCGTGGCGGATACGCGCCAGCGTGGCCGCGAGGAAGCGCGCGCCCACGTCCTTGAACGCGGCGGTGGGGCCATGGAACAGCTCCAGCACATGGTCACCCGGCGTTGCCAGCGGCTTCAGCGGCACCGGGAAATCCAGCGCCTCGGCGCAGATGGCCGGCAGCGCCGGGGCCAGTGCATCGCCCTCGAAGAATGGCGCCAGCAGCGAGGCCGTGGTCTGGGCCAGGCTTGCACCGGCCTCCAGCGCGCGCCCTGCCGGCAACTTGGCCGGCACGTACAGGCCGCCATCGGGTGCCAGCCCGGCGGCGATGGCCTGGCTCAGTGACGCCGGCGGGGAGGCATTGCGGGTGGAGATGAATTCCATGGTCGGTTCCGTATCGTCGTTGTCTTGGATCGTGGGTGCGCGACAGGCGTTACAGCAGCGCGGCGCCGGGGCTGTCCAGCGGCGACACCCAGGCCTGGCTGTCGAAGCCGGCCCTGGCGAACGCAGCCTGCACCGATGGCGCCGCCGCCAGCGCATCGTCGCGGGTGGGGAACCAGGCAAACACGCTGGGCCCGGCACCGGAAATGCTTGCACCCATGGCACCGGCATCCAGCGCCGCCGCCTTGGCCAGGTCGAAGCCGCCGATCAGCGGTGCCCGCCGCGGCTCCACCAGCACATCGCGCAGGCCCTCGCGGACCAGCACCTCATCGCCGGCATGGCAGCCGGCCAGCACCAGCGCCAGGTTTGCACTCTGGGCGACGAAGTCCTTCAACGCATAGCTGCCAGCCAGCGCGTCGCGCGCGCGACGGGTTTCCAGCACCGCCTCCGGATGCACCACCAGGCTGTGCCACGCGGACGGCACCGGGATGCGCACCAGCCGGTCGGCGGTGGCCAGCACCAGACCGCCCAGCAGCATCGGGCCCAGGTTGTCGCCATGGCGGCCGCCGCTGGCCACTTCCTCGCCGGCCATCGCGAACGGATACAGCGCATGCCGGGTCAGCGGCGTGTCCAGCAGTGCGTTGGCCGCCACCAGCGCGGCCACGCACGACGCGGCCGAGCCACCCATGCCCGAGCCCAGGGCGATGCCCTTTTCGATTTCCAGCTCGAAGCCGTATTCCAGCTCCAGCGCCTGGCGCATCGCGATCAGCGCCTTGCCGGCGGTGTTGCGCTCGGCCTCCAGCGGCAGCGGGAACGGCGCGCCGCGGATGGCGGAGATGCGCACCAGCGGCTCGGCGATGCGGCGTACCGTGACCGTGTCGCCGACACCGGCAAGGGCGAAGCCCAGGATGTCGAAGCCCACCGCGGCATTGCCGACCGAGGCCGGCGAGAACGCGGTGGCATCGCGCTGGGCCGGGCTCACAGGCGCGCCCCGCGACCGGCAGCCACCCGCAACACATCGGCGAACACGCCCGCCGCGGTCACCTCCGGGCCTGCACCCGGGCCCTGCACCACCAGCGGGTTGTCGCAGTAGCGGTGCGTGGTGAACTGGACCACGTTGTCGGTCAGGCGCAGGTTGGCGAAGGCATGGCTGCCCGGCAGTTCCACCAGGCCCACGCTGGCGCGCCCCTGCCCATCCAGGCGTGCCACGTAGCGCAGGGCGCTGCCCTGCGCGCGGGCATCGGCCAGGCGGGTGGCGAAGCCGGCGTCGACCTCGTGCAGCCGCGCCATGAAATCCTCCACGCTGGCCTGGCGCAGCGCTTCGGGCACCAGGCTTTCCACCTGCACGTCCTCGAGGCTCAGGTCGCAGCCGGCCTCGCGCGCCAGGATCACCAGCTTGCGCGCCACGTCGGTGCCGGACAGGTCCTCGCGCGGGTCCGGCTCGGTATAGCCCTGCGCGCGCGCCTGCGCCACCAGCTGCGAGAACGGCACGCTGCCGTCGTACTTGTTGAACAGCCAGGCCAGGGTGCCGGAGAAGATGCCCTCGATCGAAGTCACCACGTCGCCGGTGTCCAGCAGGTCGCGCAGGGTGGAGATCACCGGCAGGCCCGCACCCACCGTGGCCTCGTAGCGGAAGCGCGCACCACTGGCGGCAGCAGCCTTGCGGATGACCTTGTAGCGCGCCAGCGGGCCTGCGCCGGCCTGCTTGTTGGGCGTGACCACGTGGATGCCGGCGGCCAGCCACTGCGGGTAGCGGTCGGCGATCTGGGCACTGGCACTGCAGTCCACGATCATGATGTGCGGCAGGTGCGAGTCGAGCAGTTGCTCGGTGAAGCGGTCCAGGTCGGCGGGCTCCTCGCTGCTGGCCAGGCGCTCGCGCCAGTCGGTGCCGATGCCGCGCACGTCCAGCACCTGCCGACGGCTGGAAGCGATGCCGCGCAGGCGCAGGTCAAGGTTGGCGCGCGTCAGCAACGGCCCCTGCGCTGCCAGGAACTGGTCCACCAGCGCGGCACCCACGTTGCCCGGCCCGATCACGCCCACCGCGAAGGTCTGCGGCGAAAGATAGAAGCCGGCATGCGCGGCACGCAGCGCGCGGGTGGCCTGCTCGCTGTCGATGGCCACCGAGATGTTGCGCTCGGACGAGCCCTGGGCGATGGCGCGGATGTTCACCTGCGCCCGTCCCAGCGACTGGAACAGGCGCGCGGCCACGCCCGGCTGCCCGGCCATGCCATCGCCAACCGCCGCCAGCACGCTGATCCCCGGCAGGTACTGCACCCGCTGCACCTGGCCGCCGGCCAGCTCGTGGGTGAACGCCGTTGCCAGCGCAGCCTGCGCACGTTCGGCGTCGGCCTGCTTGACCACGCAGCAGATCGAATGCTCGGACGAGCCCTGCGAGATCATCACCACCGACACCTTGGCGGTGCGCAGCGCGGCAAACACCCGTTCGGCCGTGCCCGGCACCCCGATCAGGCCGGTCCCTTCCAGGTTGAGCAGGGCCAGGCCCGGGCTCAGGGTCAGGCCCTTGACCGGACCGTTGACGTCGTGCCGGGCCGCGATGCGGGTGCCCGGATGATCGGGATGGAACGTGTTGCGGATGATGATCGGCAAGCCGCGCTCGATCGCCGGCGCCATGGTCTGCGGATGCACCACCTTGGCCCCGAAATAGGCCAGCTCGCAGGCCTCGTCGTAGCTGAGCGACTCCAGCTGCACCGCCTCGGGCACCACCCGCGGATCGGCCGACAGCACGCCATCCACGTCGGTCCAGATATGCAGTTCGTCGGCCTCGAACAGGGCGGCGAAGATCGCACCCGAATAATCGCTGCCATTGCGGCCCAGGGTGGTGATGCGGTCCTGCCCATCGCGGGCGACGAAGCCGGTGGCCACCACCCGCCGCTGCGGATTGGCCTGGCGCCACTGCTGCAGGCGTTGCGCGCTGCGCTCCCAGTCCACGTCCACGCCCAGCTCGCCATGGCTGACCACCAGCACCTCGCGCGCATCCAGTACCGCGCAGTCCTCGCCCAGCGCGCACAGGTACTCGCCAAGCAGGCGTGCCGAATACACCTCGCCCAGCCCCTGCACCCGCTGCAGCACCTCCTCCGGCAGGCTGCCGATCACACCCAGCGCCTGCAGCACCCGCAACAGCTCCTCGAAACGCTGGTCCAGCCACTCCAGCAACGGCCCCGCACCCTCGCCCAGCAGCGACCCGGCCGCCTCGTGGTGCCGCTCGCGCAGCAACTGCCAGCGCCCGCGCCACTCCGGCGCATCCGCCCCCGCAGCCTGCGCCAGCTCGATCAACGCATCGGTCACGCCCTTCATCGCCGAGACCACGGTGACCTGCAGCGTCTCCCCCCGCGCACGCAGCAGCGTGGCGACGTGGCGGTAACGGTCGGCATCGGCAACGGAAGTGCCGCCGAACTTGTGCACCACGGTACGCGCCGGTGCGGCGTCGGAAGGAACGTTTGCGGCGGCGGACGACGACATGGATGGACCTCGGGTTCGAGGCCCTGCACGCGCATCCGGAAGCGGGTGTACCCGCGCCCGGGATTCGGGTGCGGGGCCGTGGTTTCGTTGGTTACTCGACCACGACCGACCGCACCGGGCAGATAATGCCGGTGGCGGTAATCGTGATGATGCCGATGGCCGGCGCGCACGCGCCCTGCCGCCGCAGCGGCGGAACGGATCGCAGGTAGCTGGCGCAAGGCTTCGACATGGCCTGCAAGGGGACACGATGGCATGCCTCCCTGTCAAGTGCTGCAGTGCCACATGTCCTTCCGTTTCCAAGGAAACCGACACCCGCAAAGACGCGACGGTGTCACCTCATCGCTGCAAGCGCACCCCAACGAACCCCACCCACCCAACACCCGCGAAGACGCGTCGGTGCCACCTCATCGCCGCAAGCACACCCCAACGAACCCCACCCACCCAACGCCGCGAAGACGCGACGGTGCCGGGGTATCGCGGCAAGCGGCACATGGATGTGCCGCGACCCCGAGTGCGGGCAGGAAGCCCGCCCGAGGGGAGAGCGATACCCCGGCACCGGCGCGGCTCCGTCCGAAGTGGCCGTCTCCGAAGTGGAGCGCTTATGAAGTGGCACACTCCCGACACGACCGCCGCACCCGCTCAAGACGACGCCTGCCCCCACAACAACATCGCATCGCCGTAGGAAAAGAACCGGTAACGCTGCCGCACCGCATGGCGGTAAGCCTCCAGCACACGCTCCTTGCCCGCAAACGCCGACACCAGCATCAGCAACGTGCTCTGCGGCAGATGGAAATTGGTGACCAGCGCATCCACGCTGCGGATGCGATAGCCCGGATAGATGAAAATCCGCGTCTCCCCCGTGAACGGCCGCAACTCACCGCCATCGGCCACATCCTCGCCCCGGTGCCACGCGCTCTCCAGCGCACGGACCACCGTCGTCCCCACCGCCACCACCCGGCCACCGGCAGCCCGCGTGCGCCGCACCTGCTCCACCAGCGCCGCATCCACCTCAAGCCACTCGCTGTGCATCGTGTGCGCGCGCACATCGTCCACCCGCACCGGCTGGAACGTGCCGGCACCCACGTGCAGCGTCACCCGCCCCGTCTCCACGCCGCGCACGCGCAACGCCTCCAACAGCGGCGGATCGAAATGCAGGCCCGCGGTCGGCGCCGCGACCGCACCATCGCGCCGCGCGAACACCGTCTGGTAGCGCGCCGCATCCTCGCGGTCCGGCGCGCGCCGGATGTACGGCGGCAACGGCAACTGCCCGGCCCGCACCAGCCACTGCTCCAGCGGCGCATCCACCTCGAAGCGCAACACGAAGAACTCGCCCTCGCGCCCGAGCACCTCGGCATGGCCCCCGCCATCAAGCCGGATCCGCGTACCAGCCCGCGGCGACTTGCTGGCGCGCACCTGCGCGCGCGCGCAGGCATCCGCCAGCAAGCGCTCGATCAGGATCTCCACCTGGCCACCGCTGTCCTTGCGCCCGGACAGGCGCGCCGGGATCACCCGGGTGTCGTTGAACACCAGCAGGTCGCCCGGCTGCAGCAGGCCCGGCAGGTCACGCACCTGCAGGTCGGCGAGCTCGCCACCGGCCGGCGGCACCAGCAGCAGCCGGCTGGCCGAGCGTTCCGGCAAAGGCGCCTGCGCGATCAGTTCCTCGGGCAGGTCGTATTGGAAATCGGATGTCTTCAAGGCAGCGGCCGGCGCGCGCGGGAGCCGGCCATTGTAGCGGCGGCGGCGCGCCCGCTCAGCGCTCGAACTTGGTGGACAGCACGATCGCCGAGGACGTGCGCTCCACCCCGTCGACCGCGCCGATGCGATCGGTCAGCACGTCCATCTGGCCCACGTCACCGACCACGCCCAGCGCAACCAGGTCGTAGGGGCCACTGACCGACTGCAGCGTGCGCACCTCCGGGATCGCATGCAACGCCTTGACCACCGCCGCCATCTTCCTGGGCGAGACGGTGATCATGATGTGGGCGCGGATGCGCGCATGCTCCACGCCGTCGTCGATCCGCACGGTGTAGCCGCGGATCACGCCCTGGCGCTGCAGCCGGTCGATCCGGCTCTGCACCGTGGTACGCGACAGGCCCAGGCGGCGGGCGATCTGCGCGGTGGATGCGCGCGCATCCTCGCGCAGCAGCGACAGCAGCTGCACGTCGGCCTCGGTGATCTTCATGCCGCCGGCCACCATGGGTTTCGTCGATTCGACGACATTTGCCCGTTCATTGCGCGGATCATATCTGTAAAACGACGATACCTTGCACATAATGGAGGCATACCCGCGCTGAGGAGCACCCCATGTCCATCCTCGCCCCGCTGGCCCCGCTGCGTGCCCACCACGGCCAGCGCCTGACCACCGGCCTGGACGATGCCCACATCATCCGCCTGGCGGCCTCGCATCCGGACCTGGCCGCAGCCATCGCCGCTGCCGCGGACGCCTACGCGCGCGCGCGCCACACCGATGCCGACCTGCTCGACATGGACGAGGCCGACCAGGTCCAGGCCATGCAGGCGGACCTGGTGAACTTCTATCCCGACGACTGCGTCAGCCCCTATGTCGCCCTGGCCGCACGCGGCCCCTGGGTGGTGACGCTCAAGGGCGCGGTGGTGTACGACGCCGGCGGCTACGGCATGCTCGGCTTCGGCCACACCCCGGCAAGCGTGCTCGACGCACTGGCCCGGCCGCAGCCGATGGCCAACGTGATGACGCCCAACCTTGCCCAGCGCCGCTTCACCGGGGCGCTGCGCCGTGAGATCGGCCATACCCGCGGCGGTTGCCCGTTCGCGCGCTTCATGTGCCTCAATTCCGGCTCCGAAGCGGTGGGCCTGGCTGCGCGCATTGCCGACATCAATGCCAAGCTGCAGACCGATGCCGGGGCACGCCATGCCGGCGCCGTGATTAAGCGGGTCGTGGTCAAGGGCAGCTTCCACGGCCGCACCGACCGGCCCGGGCTGTATTCCGATTCCAGCCGCCGTGCCTACGTGCAACACCTGGCCAGCTACCGCGGCGAGGACTCGGTGATCGTGATCCCGCCGTACGACGAGGCCGCGCTGCGCCAGGCCTTCGCCGACGCACAGCAGCGGGGCTGGTTCATCGAGGCCGTGTTCCTGGAGCCGGTGATGGGCGAAGGCGACCCGGGCCGGGCCGTGCCCCCGGCCTTCTACAGCGTGGCGCGCGAACTGACCCGCGCCCACGGCAGCCTGCTGCTGGTCGATTCGATCCAGGCCGGGATGCGTGCCCATGGCGTGCTGTCGCTGGTGGACTACCCCGGTTTCGAGGGCGTGGAGCCGCCGGACATGGAGACCTATTCCAAGGCCCTCAACGCGGCCCAGTTTCCGCTGTCGGTGCTGGCCGCCACCGCGCATGCGGCCGGCCTGTACCGCAAGGGCGTGTACGGCAACACCATGACCACCAACCCGCGCGCGCTCGAGGTGGCCTGCGCCACCCTGGAGCTGCTGACCCCGCAACTGCGGCACAACATCCGCGAGCGTGGTGCGCAGGCCCTGCGCGGGCTGGAGCAGCTGAAGGACGAGCTGGGCGACGCGATCACCAGGGTCCAGGGCACCGGCCTGCTGTTCTCCTGCGCACTGGCGCCGCGGTACAAGTGCTACGGCGCCGGCTCGATCGAGGAGTGGCTGCGCCGCCACGGCGCCAATGTCATCCATGGCGGCGAGAACTCGCTGCGCTTCACCCCGCACTTCGGGATCGATGCGCAGGAGCTGGACCTGCTGCTGGGCCTGGTCGGCCGCGCGCTGCGCGAGGCGCCGCAGCGCGGCTAGGGCGCCGGCGTCAACGCCTGGATCGCCGCCGTCATGTACACCAGCGGCGCATTCCAGTTGATCGCGATCTCGTTGCTGGCGTAGCTGCAGTCGTGGTCGATCCACGACAGCGCCGGCTGCGACGATGCATACGCCACCGGGCAGTCGCGGGCATCCTGCTGGCGCGGATTCGGCCCGCCCGACAGCAGCCCGGGCACCGGCTCGTCGATGCCATCGGCCATCGACGGGCGGTGGTGGATCTGCATCGGCGTGCGCACGCCATGCCCGGTGACGAAGGACACGCCCAGCGGATTGCGGCCGAGCACGTAGTCCAGTTGCGCCTGCGCAGCGTCCAGGTAATCGCGGTGCGCGCCTAGGCGATAGCCCTGGACCAGTATCAGCCCCTGGTTGAGCGCCTGCGCGCTGCTGCCCCAGACGAAATCCTCCGGCTGCATCGCGATCTGCCAGGCCGAATCGCGCTTTTGCGCTGCAAGCCGCTGCGCCAGGCCGAGCACCGCATCGGTCACCCGCGTGCGCAGCGCCGCATCGGGCAGGCGTTCGCGATGGCGTGCCAGGGTGGCCCATGCCAGGCCGCCCACGTTCGCCCACGCCGGCACGCCGGGTTCGGCGGCGTGGCGATCGAACGCGCGCAGATAGGCCTCGTCACCGGTGAGCACGAACAACTCGGCCGCGGCCCAGGCAAACTCATCATCCAGGTGGCTGTCGCCATAGGCGCCGGTGGACACGTCCTTCGGCTGCCGATAGATGACGTCGGGGTTGGCCTGTGCCCAACGCCAGGCCGCCTCGGCCGCCGCATGCATGCGCGCCGGCACGCCCGGGAAATGCGCTTCGTAACCGGCGTAGATGCGGCTGGCCTGGGCCATCACCGCGGCGAAATCGAGCGCGGCGGCGGTGCTCTTCTGCACCACGTAGCGCTTGTCGCGCGCCGCATCCGGCATCACGATGCCGTCGAAGCGCAGGTTGGTCAGCTTGTGGTACACGCCGCCGTCGGCCGGGTCCTGCATCGCCAGCATCCAGCGCAGGTTCCACCACGCCTCGTCGAGCAGGTCGGGCACCGCGTCGCCACTTTCGGGGATGCCGATGTCGCGCCCGCCGAACACCTCGGGAAAGTCTTCCCAGGCCGCCAGCAGCGTATGCGTGGTGATTCCGGAATTGACCACGTACTTGTTGTAGTCGCCGGCGTCGTACCAGCCGCCGGGCGCGGAGATCACGCTGCCGGCCGGCCTGGCCGCAGATGCGGCCGATGCGTGGATCCTGACCTGGGTATCCGGGTGCCCGCCGGCGCGCGCATGCCGGCCCGCGTGTTCGGGCGCAAGCGCGGTACCGGTGCGGTTGAAGTAATAGCCCTTGAGCGCGGCGTCGCCGAGCGCGGCATAGGCATCGGCGCCGACCGGGAACGGATCGGAGACGTGGCCGCCCACCCGCACCCGGTAGCGGCCCGGTGCATCCAGCGCGCCCAGGTCCACCGCCGCCGCGGCGCGTCCCGACGCCGGCCACACCGATGCCTGCGCCAGGTCGCCGGCCAGCACCACCGCACCGTCGTGCTCGCGCACCACTTCGAAGCGCCCGCCGGCGATGCCTTCGACCACCGCCACCTTGCTGGCGCCGGGCAGGAAGCCGAGCTGGTTGAGATGGATCGCCGGCGTGGCGACGGCGCGCGCGCTGCAGGCCACGGGCGCGGCAACGGCCAGCGTCGTCAGCGCGGTGAACAGGAGGATGTCCGGGAGTCGATGCACGGCTGCGGCCTGTACGTGGATGACAGGGCGATGCTGGCTGCATCGGCGCCGCGCTGCAACCCGTGCGGTCCGCGCCTGGCTGCGCGCTGCCGCTCAGGCCGCCAGCGGGCGCGCGCGCAGTTCGGCCACCTCGTGCGCGGTGCCGAAGCGGCCGTTGTCCGCGCGCACCACCTCGGCCAGCGCACATTCCGGGTCGTGGGTGAAGAACAGCCGCACGTTGCGGGCCAGCTTGTCCTCGAGGAACGCGCGCTTCTCGTCGATCAGCAATTCGGCATTGCGGTCGTAGCCCATGGTGATCGGCAGGTGCACCCACGAGCGCCCCGGGATCAGGTCGGCACAGAACGCCACCCCGCCGTGCGGATGCCCGCCGACCATCCGCGGCCCGGCGATCTCGGCCAGCATCAGGCCCGGGGTGTGGCCATCACTGAAGCTGAAGCGCACCGCGTCGCCCAGCGCACGCGAGCGCGGGCCATCGACGATCTCCAGCCGCCCGCTGGCTTGCAGCAGCCCGGGCAGTTCGGGGATGAAGCTGGCGCGGTCGCGCGGATGCGGGTTCCGGGCCCGCTCCCAGTGCGCCGCACCCACCAGGTAGGTGGCGTTGGGAAACAGCAGTTCCGGCGCGCGCCCTTCCGCCCACGGCGCCAGCAGCCCGCCGGCATGGTCGAAATGCAGGTGGCTGAGCACCACCACGTCGATGTCCTCGTGCTCGAAGCCGGCCTGGCGCAGCGACTCCACCAGCACGTGGCGGTCTTCCTGCACGCCGTAGCGCTCGCGCAGGCGCGGCTCGAAGAACGCGCCGATGCCGGTCTCGAACAACACCGTCCTGCCTGCCAGCGGGCTGGCCAGCAGCGCGCGGCAGGCCAGGTCGATGCGGTTGTGCGCGTCGGGCGTGGCCCACTTTTCCCACATCGCCCGCGGCGCGTTGCCAAACATCGAGCCGCCGTCGAGCTTCTGCGAATTGCCGCGGATGGACCAGAGTTTCATGCGCAAATGCTAGCGCCGCCGCGGTTAAGAATCCGGAACCCTGCACTGCGCACGCGACGCGTTACTTGCCCGCAGCTTCCAGCGCGCGCACTTCGCCCTTCCCGCCCGGGTTGCGCGGATCGGATCCGCTGCTCAACTCGCCCGTGCGCCGGTCCAGCGCCACCGTCTGCAGGTTGCCCCATGAATGGCTGGAGCCACGCCCGGACACGGTATCCCCCGGCAGTTGCAGCACATGGCCCATGCCGCGCAGCCGCGCAGCGGTCTCCGCATCGAACGCGCCGGACTCGGCCAGGACCACATCGGGCAACCACTGGTGGTGGTAGCGCGGCAGCGCCGCGACCTGCTGTGCGCCGAGCCCGTCGGCATAGCCGAGCACGCCCAGCAGCACCATGGTGATGATGCGCGAGCCGCCCGGCGTGCCCAGCACCGCCACCTTGTCCGGCGAGAGCATGAAGGTCGGGGTCATCGAGCTGAGCGGGCGCTTGCCCGGCTCCGGCGCATTGGCCTCGAAGCCCATCACCCCGAAGGCGTTGGCTTGCCCGGGCAGCAACGCGAAATCGTCCATCTCGTTGTTGAGCAGCACCCCGGTCCGCGGCGGCACCAGGCCCGAACCGAACAGCAGGTTCACCGTCTGGGTGGCGCCGACCCGGTTGCCCTGCGCGTCGATGATCGAGAAGTGGGTGGTTTCCTCGTCCTCCAGCGGCGTGGGCCGGCCGGAGAAAACGTCACTGGGCGTTGCCTTGTCCGGGTGGATGGTCGCGCGCAGCCCGGCGGCGTAGTACGGGCTGGTCAGCACGTCCACCGGCACGTGCACGAAGTCCGGATCGCCCAGGTAGAAGGTGCGGTCGCGGAAGGCACGGCGCATGGCTTCGACGGTCAGGTGCGCGCGTTGCGCCGGCGCCTGCCGCGACAGGTCCCAGCCGGCCAGTACCTGCAGCATCTGCGCCAGGGCCACGCCCCCGGAGGACGGCGGCGGCGCGGTGACGATCTCCCAGCCGCGGTAGCCGAAGCGCAGCGGTTCGCGTTCCTTGACTGCATAGCCGGCCAGGTCGGCCGCGGTCCACTGCCCGCCCTGCGCACGCACGCCTGCCAGCAGGTCCTTCGCCACCTGGCCGCGGTAGAAGCCGTCGAAACCGCGCGCGGCCAGCGCTTCCAGGGTACGGGCCAGGTCCGGCTGCCGCAGGGTCTGCCCGACCCGCGGCGGCTGGCCACCGGCCAGGAACACCGCGCGGGTACCGGGGTAACGCTCCATGACCTCGCGCCGCGCCGCATAGCCACGCTCCAGCCGCTCGTACACCGGGAAGCCGTCGCGGGCCAGGCGGATGGCCGGTGCCAGGCTCACCGACAGCGGCAACTGCCCGTATTCGCCGGCCAGGTGCACCAGCGCGGCCGGCAGGCCGGGAATGGCCGCCGACCACGGACCATTCTGCGAGTGCTCGCGATCCAGCTTCCCGTCCGCGTCGCGGTAGCGGTCGGCGGTGGCGGCCGCTGGCGCGGTTTCGCGCGCGTCCAGGAAGACGTCGCGGCCGTCGCTGGCCCGGTGCAGCAGGAAGAAGCCGCCGCCACCCAGGCCCGAGCTGATCGGCTCCACCACCGACAACGCGGCCGACACCGCGACGGCTGCATCAAAGGCATTGCCGCCCTGCTCCAGCACCTCGAACCCGGCATCGGTGGCCAGCGCATGCGCGCTGGCGATGGCCGCGCCTTGCGGTGGCGCGCCCGCGGGCCGCTGCCCCGCGGAGTCGGCCAATGCCGGCACGGCAGGCAGCAACAGCAAGGCCAGCAACAGCCGCACGCACAGGGTCATGGAACCGCCTCGTCGAGATGGAGTTCGGGATGTTCCTGCCGCAGCCGCAGCAGTTTGGCCAGCAGCATCTCCTGGCTTTCCGGGTGTTCCGGATCAGGGTCGATGCATTCAACCGGGCAGACCACCACGCATTGCGGCTCGTCGAAATGCCCCACGCACTCGGTGCAGCGGGCAGGATCGATCACATAGATGGTCTCGCCCATCGAGATGGCCTGGTTCGGACAGGCCGGCTCGCAGACGTCGCAGTTGACGCAGAGTTCGTTGATCTTCAGGGACATGCGGGGGCACGGCCGTCCCGCAGGCGCCCGGCCATGATTGGCCGGGCGCTGGGACGGTTACTTGGCTTCGATGAACACGTACTCGGCACCGGTGGGGGCCAGCACGGCCCGGACCCGGTCGTTGTCGGCCGCCTCGCCGATGAACAGGATGCGCACGCCCTCCAGCGTGTCGGCGGGCACGTCCTTGAACGCGACCTCGATCATGTCGGCCATCCTGGCCGATGCCGGCGAGCCGAACGCCAGCATGTTGTTCTTCTGGATGCCGCGGCCCACGGCGGTGGTGGCCGCCTCGACCTGGCGCTCGTACTTGGCATCGAACTCGGGGTCCGATTCCGGCGGCAGGTAGTACAGGAACGGGTTGTTGGTGATGGTGCCCATGTTTTCCTGCACAACTGCAGGCAGGTAGGCCTTCCATGCCGCATCGTCGTCCTTGGCAGGTGCGCTGAGGGCCTGCTTCTCGGACGCCGCGTTGGTCACCGGCACCTCGTTCTTGCACGCCGTCAGCAGCAGCGGCGGCATCAGCATGCAGGCGAGCGCCAGGGCGCGCGTGGTCTTGTTCATGTGGAACCTCCCGTTGTTCTCAAGTGTCATTCGGAAACTGCATCGCCCCGCCTGGCATCGCGCAGGGCCGCGGCCACCGCTGGTGTCACGAAACCCGAGACATCGCCTCCGAATCGGGCGATCTCGCGCACCAGCGAGGATGAGATGAAGCTGTGCTGCTCGGCCGGGGTCAGGAACAAGGTCTCGACCTCCGGGATCAGGTGGCGGTTCATGCTCGCCATCTGGAACTCGTATTCGAAATCCGACACCGCGCGCAGGCCGCGCAGCAGCACGCCGGCGCCGACGTCGCGGACGAAATGCGCCAGCAGCGAGTCGAAGCCGCGCACCTCCACGTGCGGATGCGCGGCCAGTGCCTCGCGGGCCAGGTGCACGCGCAATTCCAGCGGCAACGTCGGGCCCTTGGACTGGCTGGCCGCGACACCGACGATCAGGCGGTCGAACAACGGCGCGGCGCGCTCGACCAGGTCGATGTGGCCGTTGGTGATCGGGTCGAAGGTGCCGGGATAGACGGCGGTGCGGCGGTTGACCACTCGGACGCTCTATGGGGCCGGACGGGTACTGTCGAGTGTATCAGCGTCCCGCCTCCGGGCCACGGTACAGCGCCGCCCGCGCCTGCGCGGTCTGCAGCTCGCGGTGCAGCTGCCAGCCGGGCGGGAGCGGCGGCGCAAGCGCAGGCGGGGATTCCACGTAGACCCACGCCGCGGGTGCCAGGTGCGGCGCCAACGCCGGCAACACCGCCTGCCACAGCCCGTCGGCGAATGGCGGGTCGACGAAAGCGATGGTGCATGGCGGCCCGGAAGCCTGCGCCAGCCAGCGCAGGGCATCGTCCTCCACCACCCGCACCCGGTCCTGCGCGCCGAGCCGCTGCACATGCGTGCGCAGGTTAGAGGCGAGCTGCGCATCGCGCTCCACCAGGGTGGCCTGCGCGGCGCCACGCGAAACCGCCTCCAGCCCCAGTGCACCGCTGCCGGCAAACAGGTCGAGTACCTGCGCGCCGGGGAGGGCCGGCATCAGCCAGTTGAACAGGGTTTCGCGGACCCGGTCGGAGGTGGGACGCAGGCCGGGCCGATCAGGCACGGGCAACCGCGTGCCGCGCCAGTGTCCGCCGATGATGCGCACGCTGCCGCCAGCGCCCGCCCGCGCACCTGCCGCGTTGCCGCCGGCGATGCGCCGCTTCATCGGTGCGCCCCCCTGCGGCGTGCAACCCACGGCGCACCCGGTGCACGCCAGGGTGCGGGCAAGGCGGCTTGGACCCCATGTGCAGGGGCGGGCGCAGGGTGCGGTGCTAGCATGTGCGCATTGTCCGACATCCGCGTGCAATGGTCAGTTTCTTCCGCCGCAAGAAGCCCGAATCCGGCTCCACTCCCCCCGCTTCCGGGCGCCTGAGCGCCGACGAACTGGCGGCCGCGTTTCCGCAGGCGCCGTCGGCTACGGACACCCCCGCCGGGCCGGTCCCCGCCGATGGCGGCATCGACCGGGCCGCCGGTGCGGTGCGCGTGGAACCGGAGGCGGTGGTGGTTCTGGAAAGCGTGGCCGATGCCAGCCAGGCCGTCAGCGTGGACAGCCCCGGCACCGTGGTCGATGGCGGCCAGGCGGTGCAGCCGGCGGCCGCGCCCGGCAAGCCGGGCTGGCGCGAACGGCTGCGCAACAGCGCCTTCGCGCGCAGCTTCGGCGGCCTGTTCTCCGGCAACCCGCAATTGGACGAGGATCTGCTGGAGCAGATCGAGACGGCCCTGCTCACTGCCGACGTCGGGGTCACCGCCACCACCGCCCTGGTCGAGGGCCTGCGCAAGCGGATGAAGGGCCGCGAGTTCGCCGACGCTGCGGCGCTGCTGGCCGCATTGCGTGCCGACCTGGTGGCAATGCTGCAGCCGGTGGCCCGCCCGCTGCAGATCGACCGCAGCGCCAAGCCATTCGTGCTGCTCACCGTGGGCGTCAACGGCGTCGGCAAGACCACCACCATCGGCAAGCTGGCCCGACGCTACAAGGAAGAGGGCCACGGCCTGATGCTGGCCGCCGGCGACACCTTCCGCGCCGCCGCCGTGGCCCAGTTGCAGGCCTGGGGCGCGCGCAACGGCGTCACCGTGATCGCCCAGGGCCAGGACGCCGACCCGGCCTCGGTCGCGTTCGACGCATTGCAGGCGGCTCGTGCGCGCGGCGCCGACGTGCTGATCGCCGATACCGCCGGCCGCCTGCATACCCAGGTCGGGCTGATGAACGAGCTGGGCAAGATCAAGCGCGTGCTGCAGAAGATCGACCCGGCCGCACCGCACGAAGTGCTGATGGTGATCGACGGCACCACCGGCCAGAACGCGCTCAGCCAGCTGCGCCAGTTCCATGCGGCCGTGGGCGTCACCGGGCTGGTGGTGACCAAGCTGGACGGCACCGCCAAGGGCGGCGTGCTGTTCGCGCTGGCGCGCGAGTTCGGCATCCCGATCCGTTATGCCGGCATCGGCGAGCGGCCCGAAGACCTGCGCGTGTTCGACCCCGAAGCCTTCGTCGACGCACTGCTGCCCGAGGCGCTGGGCGCCTAGGTGCCGGCCCGCGCAAGCACGGCCTGCCTGCGGCGGCGACCCGGCCCCGGACCCCTGCGGCCAGCATGAGCCAGCCTTCCGCCTACCCGCCGCGCCTGCTGGCCTGGTTTGATCGCCACGGCCGCCACGACCTGCCCTGGCAGCATCCGCGCACGCCATACCGGGTGTGGTTGTCGGAAATCATGCTGCAGCAGACCCAGGTCGCGGTGGTGGTTCCGTATTTCCTGCGCTTCGTGGAGCGCTTCCCGACCCTGCCCGACCTGGCCGCCGCTTCCACCGACGAGGTGATGGCGCACTGGGCCGGCCTGGGCTACTACGCCCGCGCCCGCAACCTGCATGCGGCGGCAAAGCTGTGCGTGACGCAACACGATGGCGCGTTGCCGTGCGGGTTCGAGGCCCTACACGCCCTGCCCGGTATCGGCCGCAGCACCGCCGGCGCGATCCTCGCCCAGGCCTGGGGCGAGCGCTGCGCGATCCTCGACGGCAACGTCAAGCGCGTGCTCGCCCGGCTGCACGGCGTGGATGGCTGGCCCGGCAGCCCGGCCGTGGAGAAACGGCTGTGGCTGCTGGCGCAGGCACACCTGGAACACGTGCCGGCCGGGCGCATGGCCGACTACACCCAGGCGCAGATGGATTTCGGCGCGACCCTGTGCACCCGCGCCAATCCCGCCTGCCTGCACTGCCCGGTGCAGGCTGACTGCATCGCCCTGCGCGAAGGCCGGGTGGATACCCTGCCCACGCCGCGTCCCGGCAAGCCCCTGCCAGAACGCGAAGCGGTAGCCCTGCTGCTGGAGAACACCCACGGCCAGTTGCTGCTGCAGCGACGCCCGCCTACCGGCATCTGGGCCTCACTGTGGACCCTGCCGCAAGCCGACACCGATGCACTGATGCGCCAGTGGTTCGCACACCAGGCCCACGGCGACTACGACGCGGCCGAGGAACTGCCGCCCATCGTCCACACCTTCAGCCACTACCGGCTGCACCTGCGTGCACTGCGCCTGCGCAAGGTCGCGCCGCGCGACCGGGTGGGCGACAATGAGGACCTGCGCTGGATCGCGCGCGACGAACTGGCCACACTGGGCCTGCCGGCGCCGATCCGCAAGCTGCTCGATTCCCTCTGAGCCCACGCCATGTCCCGCACCGTCTTCTGCCAGTACCAGCAACGCGACGCCGAAGGCCTGGACTTCATCCCCTGGCCCGGCCCGCTGGGCCAGCGCATCCACGCCAATATCGGCAAGGCCGGCTGGGCCGCGTGGCTTGCGCACCAGACCATGCTGATCAACGAGAACCGCCTGTCCCCACGCGACCCCAAGCACCGCGCGTTCCTGGAAGGGGAGATGGAGAAGTTCCTGTTCGGCGGTGGTGCGGAAGCGCCGGCCGGCTACGTGCCCCCCACCGGCAACTGAGCAGCGCGCCGCGCACCAGGGCGCACGCAGGCGCACACGCCCACCGTGCCTGGACCCGCGCAGGCATCACTCGGCGCCGCTGGCTTCCTCGGCCTGGCGTGGCTGCACGCTGGCCTGGCGCACGTCCTGCTCGGCCTGCTTCACCGCCTTGGCGTCCACCGGGCGGACCCGGTCGATCCGGCACGGAACCCGCCCCACCTGCCCGACCATCGAACCCAGCGGCGTGACACTGTCCGAGCGCGCCTGCACCCGGCCGCCGAAACTGGAGATCGCCAGCGCGGTGGCGTAGTCGAGGTCGTAGCAAGGGCCGGCCAGGTCCAGCAACCAGGCCTGGTTGGGCCGGGTCCACACCACCATCGCCCGGTTGCCCAGCGGCGACCAGCCATACAGGCCACCGAACAGCGAGAACCCGCGCACCGGCTCGCCCGCATGCGCCTGGTACAAGGCCAGCCGGTCCGCATCGCTCATCCGCGGCGTGCCGGCGCAGCCTGCAATGACGGCAGCGGCGGCCAGCAAGAGGATCACGCGCATCTTGTTCATCGAACGCCCTCCAGGGGGAATGCACCGATCATCCACCCTGCCCCACAGACGTGCGATGAATCCCGGTGCCGCCCCCGCCGCCGCACGGCTTGTCGGATTCGGCGCTCCCCGCTATCATTCCGCCCCTCGCCGCGGCCAAGCCCGCAGCGCGTGGCCGGGTAGCTCAGTTGGTAGAGCAGGGGATTGAAAATCCCCGTGTCGGGGGTTCGATTCCCTCCCCGGCCACCATTTGCATCAGGACCTGCAAGAAAGGCGCCCATGGGCGCCTTTTTTTGTTCTTCTCCCAAGTGCGTGCAGGATCGAAGGCGCGCACCCACCAGCGGTTCCTTACCGCCGCAGTGCTAGCATCCGCCCCCTTGCCGCCACCGGAGGCCACGATGCGTGTCATTCCGCTGCTGCTTGTGCTGTGCCTGGCGATGCTGCCGCCGCCGGCCCTGGCCCGGATTCCGGTGACCGCCGTGCCGGAACTGGAACTGTCGCGCTATGCGGGGCAGTGGTACGAGATCGCGCATCTGCCGGTGTCGTTCCAGCGCCGCTGCGCGAGCGACCTGACCGTGGCCTACACCCTCCGTGCCGATGGCGGCATCGGGGTGCGCAACGCCTGCCGCAACCGCGACGGCAAGATGGACGAAGCGCTGGGCGTGGCACGCACGGTGGACGGGCACCCGGGCCGGCTGCAGGTGCGCTTCGTGCCCGACTGGCTGTCCTGGCTGCCGCTGGTATGGGCCGACTACTGGGTGCTTGAGCTGGACCCGGACTACCAGTGGGCCATGGTCGGCGAACCGGGGCACAAGTACCTGTGGATCCTGTCGCGCGAGCCGTCGATGGATCGCGGGCTGTTCGAGCGCCTGCGCACGCGCGCGCAGGCGATGGGCTACGACCTGGCACCGCTGGTGATCGCCGCCCCGCTGCGCGAGCCGCCGGCTGCGCCGTAGTATCCTGCCGCACTCGGCGATCCGGAGGCTGCATGAAGCGTTTCCTGCAATTGTTCGCGTTGGCCATGGTTGTTGCGCTGTTCGCCGGGTGCGGCAAGAACACCCGCCGGGTGTCTCCGCCATCGGTATCGATCCAGCAGGTGGCGGTACAGGCCAACGGCGACTGGGTGGTGGACCTGCGCCTGCACAACTTCAGCAGCGTCTCGATGCGCTTCGAGGGGCTGCAACTTGCGCTGAGCGTGGACGAGCAGGCGGCCGGCACCCTGCGCGCCACCCCGGGCATCTCCATCGGCCCGACTTCGGCCGACGTGGTCAAGGCCACGTTCAAGCCCGAGGGCGTGGCCCGGATCGTGGTGGCCGATGCGCTGTCCGCACGCCGCACCCTCGCCTACCGGCTCGAAGGCAAGGTCCAGGCCCTGCCGGAGGAGGCCAGGAAGCAACGCGAGTTCGAGGTCGATTACCGCAGCTCGATCAACCCTGCCCCCGGCCTGGACGGCGTGCTGCGCTGAGCCGGGTGCGCGTACCCAAACCGCCATCGATCGGGTATAAGCTGTTTTCCCGATGGAGACGGACACAGCCACGTCAGGCCTGATCCGCACCGGGGCGCCCGCACCGGCCGTATCGACTTCTCCGGTGCGCTCCCTGGCACCGGCGCTGCGCGTGCTTTCCCTGGACGCCTACGGGCGTGCGATGGACTGGATCCACTGGCAGGATGCGACCTGCCTCTACGCGCGCGATGCGGTGGCCTGGACCCTGGGCGTGCCCTGCCTGCGCGTGCATGGCGGCATCGCCCGCGCCAGCGGCGCGCGCAGCTTCATCGACCTGCATCCCATCGTCGCCACCCGCGGCCAGGCCCATCCGCGTGCACTGGACCCCACACCGGCCCTGTCCAACAACGCCCTGTTCGCGCGCGACGCGCACCTGTGCCTGTACTGCGGGCGCCAGTTCGCCCGCCCGCACCTGACCCGCGATCACGTCAAGCCGTTGTCCAGGGGCGGCCGTGACGTATGGGAGAACGTGGTCACCGCCTGCGTCCAGTGCAACTCGCGCAAGAGCGACCGCACCCCGCAGCAGGCGCGCATGCCGTTGCTGGCGGTGCCGTACCGGCCCAGTTGGATCGAGCACCTGATCCTGTCCAACCGCAGCATCCTGGCCGACCAGATGGCCTTCCTGAAGGCGCAGTTGCCCAAGCGCTCCAAGCTGGTGGCGTAACATTCATGGCCCGGGGCGGCGCGAAAGGCGCCCTGGCCCCGACGGCGCAACGCTCCGCGGCGGCAGCGGCAATGGCGGCGCACGGGCTACGTGCCTGAACCGTCTTGCTTGCCCCGTCACGGCCCCGGGGAGGACAATGGCCGCCCGTATGGCGCCCGTTGCAATGATCGATTCCGCCCGCTATCCGCGCCTGTCGCGCATCGATACGCCCGCCGACCTGCGCCTGTTCGAAGAGGCCGAGCTGCCGGCCGTGGCCGAGGAGTTGCGCGCCTACCTGATCGAGTCGGTGGGCCGCAGCGGCGGCCACTTCGGCGCCGGGCTGGGCGTGGTCGAGCTGACCGTGGCCCTGCACTGGCTCTACGACACCCCGGTCGACCAACTGGTCTGGGACGTGGGCCACCAGACCTATCCGCACAAGATCCTCACCGGCCGCCGCGACTGCATCCATACGGTCAAGCAGAAGGACGGCATCGCCCCGTTCCCCAAGCGCGAGGAAAGCGAGTACGACTGCTTCGGCGTGGGCCATTCCTCCACCTCGATCTCCGCCGCGCTGGGCATGGCCATCGCCGCCCGCCACAAGGCCGGCAGCGACGGCGCGCCCCCGAAGGTGGTGGCGGTGATCGGCGACGGCGCGATGACCGCCGGCATGGCCTACGAGGCGCTCAACCATGCCGGCGGCATGGACCCGGAGCCGGACCTGCTGGTGGTCCTCAACGACAACCGGATGTCGATCTCCGAGGCGGTCGGCGGGCTGACCAAGATGCTGGGCAGGGTCAGCGGCAGCGCCACCCTCAACAAGCTGCGCGAGGGCGGCAAGAAGCTGCTCGGCGACAAGAACAAGCCACCGGCGCGCTTCGTGCGGCGCTGGGAGGAGCACTGGAAGGGCATGTTCGTGCCCTCCACCCTGTTCGAGCAGATGGGCTTCCATTACACCGGCCCCATCGACGGCCACGATGTGCCCGCGCTGCTGGGCGCGCTGAAGACGCTCAAGACCCTGAAGGGGCCGCAGCTGCTGCACGTGATCACCACCAAGGGCAAGGGCTACGAGCTGGCCGAAGGCGACCAGATCGGCTATCACGCGGTTGGCCCGTTCGACCCGGCCAAGGGCCTGGTGGCGAAGGCGCCCGCCTCGCGGCCGACCTACACCGAGGTGTTCGGTGACTGGTTGTGCGACATGGCCGTGGCCGATCCGCGCGTGCTGGGCATCACCCCGGCCATGCGCGAAGGCTCGGGCCTGGTGCGTTTCAGCAAGGAATATCCGGACCGTTACTTCGACGTGGCCATTGCCGAACAGCACGCGGTCACCCTGGCCGCAGGCATGGCCACCCAGGGCGCCAAGCCGGTGGTGGCGATCTACTCCACCTTCCTGCAACGCGGCTACGACCAGTTGGTGCATGACGTGGCCACCCAGAACCTGGACGTCCTGTTCGCCATCGACCGCGGCGGCGTGGTCGGCCCGGACGGTGCCACCCATGCCGGCAACCTGGACCTGAGCTACCTGCGCTGCGTACCCAACATGGTGGTGATGGCGCCGGCCGACGAGGACGAATGCCGGCGCATGCTCAGTACCGGCCTGCACCACACCGGCCCGGCCGCGGTGCGCTATCCGCGCGGCACCGGCCCGGGCGTGGCCGTGTCTGCCGGGCTGGACACCCTGCCCATTGGCAAGGCGCAACTGCGCCGTCGCGGCGGGCCGCTGGCGCTGCTGGCGTTCGGCGCAACGGTGGCCGCGGCCGAAGCAGCCGGCGCCGAGCTTGGCCTGACCGTGGTCAACATGCGCTTCGTCAAGCCGCTGGACCGCGCCCTGCTGCTGGAACTTGCGCGGGACCACGACGGTTTCATCACCGTCGAGGACAACGTGGTGGCCGGCGGCGCCGGCTCGGCGGTGTCCGAGTTGCTCAACGCCGAAGGCGTGCTGTTGCCGGTGCTGCACCTGGGCCTGCCCGATGCCTTCCAGCATCATGCCAGCCGCGCGGACCTGCTTGCCGAAGCCGGCATCGATACCGCCGGCATCCGTGCCGCAATCCTGCGGCGCTGGCCACACCTGGTGCATGCCGCCACGCCAGCGCTGTCGCGCGCAGCCGGGGCCTGAGCCACGGGGAGGAAGCGCCGGGCGCTTCCTCCCCGTTCCACACGATCAGTCCTGGAACCGCAGGACCAGCATGCGCACCTGCTGCGGTGCCACCCCGCCCAGCCGCTTGAGTGCGGTCAGGCCATAGGTGCCAAGGACATCCTGGCCAAGCTGTGCAGCCGCACGCGGCGCAGTGACGCGCAAGGTGCCATCCTCCAGCAACTCCAGCTGCAGCCACACCGCGTCGTCCTCTCCTTCGACCTGCACCTGCACCCGGTAGCTGGCACGCACCGGCTGCTGCAGCCGCGGTGCTTCGATCTGGCCGCCCTGCATCGGATGCAGCGCAAGGCTGTCGCCGGAGTCGGCCACCCGGTACTGGCCCACGAACTGTCCCTGCTCCTCCAGGAACACCGGCAGCGTGCTGACCTGCGGTTCGGCCAGCGGTTCGCCGCCCAGCGATACGCTCACGCCATCGCCGTTGCGCAACAGCTGCTCCATCACCAGGGTCGAGGTGCCAGAGCCGGCGCGACCACCCTGCGGGCCATCGGCGCCTTGCGCGCCACCCTGGCCACCGGCATCGGCGCCAGTTGCACCCGCACCCGCATCGGTCACTCCGGAGCCGCCGGCCGGCTGCGTGCCGGTAGTGCCGTCGGTGGTGCCGGCGGCAACCCCGGTCGAGCCAGCGCCACCCTGGCCGCCGGCACTTCCGCTACCGCCCGCACCCTGACCGCTGCCACCCGCACCCTGACCGCTGCCGCCCGCACCTTGGCCACTGCCGCTCGCACCCTGGCCACTGCCACCCGCACCGCCCACCAGGTCGAACCCGCTGTCCGGCAACTGCGGACGTGCCGACCCGGACGGGTCCGGCGCCGCACCGGCGGCCGCGATCACGGCGCCCGGGCCACCACCACCACCGATGTTGCCGTTGTTGCCCGGCTGGGTTCCGTTGGCGCCGGTCAGCGACGGGAGCAGTGCGTCCACCGCACCGAGCGTCGGCGGGCTGGAAATGGTCGCACTGCCCTGTTGCTGGGCATTGAGCAGGCGGTAGTTGCCCGCGTCCGTGCCGCCGAGCGAGAGCTCGATGCGGACCGGCTTGTCGGCCGCCGGGGTCATGTCATCGAACTGCCCGCCACCCTGCAGTGCCACGTTGTCGCCGGGCAGCACGCCGTCCAGCGACGGGAGCACCACGGCGGCGTTGCGGGTGCCGTCGTATGGCTTGTCCACCGCCGTGGCCTGGCCTGCCTCCAGGTCCCTGGGTGTGATGTCGCCAGTACCCGTGGCCGTGGCGTGTTCCAACTGGTAGTTGCCGGCATCCGGGCCCGCCAGGGTGAGGTCCACGTCGACCACCTTCCCGGTGCCGGCGTTCTTGTCGACGAACCGGCCATCCAGTTCCAGCGCCAGATCGTCACCGGCGAGCACGCCTTGCAGGGTGCCGCCGCTGACCTGGGCGTCGCGGGTGGCGTCGTACACCTTCGGTGCCACGCTCAGCGCACCCCCTGCCTGCACCGTCCTGGGCGTGATGTCGCCCACGGCCTGCACGGTTGCGGAGTCCAGCCGGTAATTGCCGGCGTCGGCACCACCCAGCGCCAGTTGCACGTCCACCCGCTTGCCCAGCCCGGCGTTCTTGTCCTCGAACTGGCCCTGCAGCCCCAAGCTGATGCTGTCACCGGACACCACGCCCTGCATGCCGCTGCTGCTGACCTGCGCATCGCGGGTGGCGTCGTACACCTTGGTGGCCACGCTCAACTGGCCGGCATCGACGGTCCTGGGCGTGATCGTGCCGACCGTGCGCACCGTATCGGCGGTCAAGCTGTAGTTGCCGGCATCGGAGCCGCGCAACGCCAGTTGCACGTCCACGGCCTTGCCGACCCCGGCGTTCTTGTCCAGGAACATTCCGTCCACGTCGACGAACAGGTTGTCGCCCGCCACCACGCCCGACGGCGTGGCGCTGGTGACCTGCACGTTGCGGGTGCCGTCGTAGACCTTGGTCGCCACGTCCAGGGCGCCGGCATCGAGCGCCTTGCGGGTGATGTCGCCGGTTACCTGCGCCGAGGTGCGTGCCAGCACGTAGTTGCCCGCATCGGTACCGGCCAGTGACAGGTCCACGTCCACGGTCTTGCCGCTGCCGGCGTTCTTGTCGCGGAACTGGCCATCCGCGATCAGGCCCAGGTTGTCCCCCCACACCACGCCGACCAGGCCGCTGCTGCCCACCTGTGCTGCACGGGTGCCGTCGTAGACCTTGGTCGCCACGCTCAGCGTGCCTTCGGTCACCGTCTTCGGGGTGATGCTGGCGGTCGTGTTCATCGAGGCCGGCGCCAGCGTGTAGTTGGCGGCATCGAGGCCGGACAGGGCACCGGTCAAGGTCACGGCCTTGTTGCTGCCCGCATTCTTGTCGGCAAAGTTGCCGGCGGTGATGTCCAGCGCCACGTCATCGCCGGCCACCGCCGCATCCAGCGCCTGGCTGGAGACATGCGCCAGGGTGTTGCCGTCGTAGACCTTGTCGTCCACCTGCACCACCGCCTGCAGCTGCCTGCGCGCGATGCTGGCCGCGGTGGTGGTGCTGACCTGGTAGTTGCCGGCATCGGTACCGCCCAGGGTCAGGCCCCCAAGGTTGACCTGCTTCGCGTTGCCGGCGTTGCGATCCACGAACTGGGCGGTGACCGGGCCACCCGCGGAGACATCGTCACCGCTGACCACGCCGTCCAGTTCCAGCGTACCCACGGTTGCGTCGGTGTTGCCGTCGTACACCTTGTCCTGGACCACGCCGGCGGCCAGCTGCAGTTGCTTGGGCGTGATGGTGCCGACGTTGCCACTGGCGCTGTTGCTTGCCAGGCCATAGCCGTAGACGATCTCCGTTCCGTTGGACACGCCGTCCACGGTGATGCCGGCGACGGTGACCGCCTTGCTGGTGCCCACGTTGCGGTTGTCGTAGGTCGCAGGCCCGGCGATGTCCAGCACGACCTGGTCGCCGTTGATCGCGCCGCTGACCGATACCTGGGTCGCCGGGTCCACGGTGGCGGTGTTGTCGCCGTCGTAGACCTTGCTGACCGCACCGGTCAGGCCCAGGGTGAGTTGCGGCGCAACGGTATGCACGAACCCGTTTCCAGTGCCAAGCACCGCATCGCCCAGGCCCGCGTTGTATTGCTTGAAGTCCGGCGCAAGGCCACCGCGGGTGTCGGCCAGCGGGGTGCTGGAATACACCAGCCAGCGGCCACTGCCTGCAACCACGGCACTGGCACCGGCGGTGTTGATGAAGTTGCGTCCGGCGGCCAGCAGCGCTGCCGTTGTCGCGCCGCTGCTGTTGCCCGCAGCAACCGCGGCATCGAGCGTCAAATCGGACGCACCGGTGGTGCGCAGATCGACGGTATCGGTGGCGGTGACGCCGGTCAGGCCATCCACCACACCCACTGCCAGAGCCCTTCCGTTGGTCAGCCCCAGGCTGCCGACATCGGCTGCCACACGCGCCACCTGCTGGGTCCCGCCCAGCGCGACCTGGCCGGCGCTGCGCAGGGCCAGCGTGCCCGCGGTGATCACGCCAGGCCCCTGGATACCCGCACCTGCCTGATCGTTCAGCGATACGAGGCCGGACACCGCGGAAATGCCGTGATCCAGCTGCAGGCCACCCTGTGCCACGTCCAGGTACAGTCCGCCGGTGCCGCCCTTGGTCATGGCGCCCTGCTGGATCAGCGTGTTGGCCGTCACTTCCAGCCGGCCGACGTTGACGTTGAACGCGCCGACCGTGATGTCGTCATCGGCGGCATTGATCCGCAACGTGCTCAAGCCATTGAACCGGGCCATGTGCGCACCGCTCAGCGTGCCGCTGGCGCCGCCCAGCGCGAAGGACTTGCCGGCACCGTCCAGGCTGAACTCGACCGCCGCCTGGGATTGCCCGCCCACGGCCGCAGTGCCGGCGGCGAAGCCGTTGCCGGCGTGGGCACGCACGACACTGGCGCTGTTGTTGAAGGCCAGGGCCGAGTTGAGGCCCAGGGTGCCCTGCGCAGCGAGCGTCACCTGGGCCGTGCGCCCGGGCTGGATGGCCAGGCCGACCTGGCCGTCCACGGTGCCCAGGCCCCAGTCGCTGGTGGAGCTGCGGATGTCAGTGTCGCCGCCGGTGCTCAGGGCCAGGGTGGTGAAGTCGAACGTGTCGTCGGTGATGGTGGCGCCGCCGCCGGCGGTGATGGCCAGGTTGTTTGCCGATACGCCACCATCCACGCCGGTCACGCGTCCGCCGCTCTTAAGGTGCACGCTGGTGGCGCTGGTGCTGATGTCGCTGTCGAACACCAGGTCGCCACCGTCGCTGCGGCCCACTTCGAGGGTGGCGGCATTGACCTGGCCGATGGAGGCGTTGTCCAGGCCGCTGCCCAGGCGCAGTTCGTTGGCCGCGGTGGCCTGGCGGATGACGACCTTGCCCGTGCCGCCATTGGCGGTGACGGCCTGGCCGATGTTGATGTTGTCGCCGGTAAGGATGACGTTGCCGGCGGTGTTGGACAGGCCGCCTGCGGTGAAGTCCAGGGTGCGGTTGACCACCTCGAAGCTGCCGCTGGCATCGAAGTTGTAGTTGCCCGACACGCTGATGGTGCCGGTGCCATCCTCGCGGCCGATGGTCAGGTTGCGGATGCCCGGCAGCTTGCTCAGCGTTGCGGCCGAAGCGAAGCCGCCGGCAGCGCCCAGCACCATGCTGACGGACGGGTCGTAGGGCTCCAGCCGCATCGAGGCGGTACTCAGGTTGGTCAGTGTCGCCGTACCCCAGTTGATGCTGCTGGCGCGCAGGGTGAGCACGCCGGCACCGGTATTGAGATTGACCGGGACATTGCCGAAGTTGATGGCACCATCGGTATGGATGCTGGCGTTGCCACCGAACGTGAACGCCGTGGTGATGTCCACGTTGCCCGAAGCGCTGAGCAATCCATTGAGTACCTTGGACCCGGAGCTGTAGCTGCCATCGGAACCGAACAGGATCCGCCCGGAGCCGAGGATCATGTCGGAGTTGAGCTCGATCGGCGAGGTGCCCGCGGACACATGCAGGTTGCCGCCGTTGGTCGTGACCGGCGAGGACAGGGTCATGCCGCCGCCGCTGGCGTTGTCCGAGTCGGCCCAGATGCGCACGTAGCCGCCATTGGTCGTGACCGAACCGCCGATGGTGATGCCATCGGCACCGAACAGCGTGATCGACCCGGCACCGGGCGTGCCACTGCCGACGACGGTGACATCGTGGACTGGCAGCGTGCCGGGATTGCTGCCGCTGCCATGCGCGATGAGGTTGGCCACGTCGGTGAGGTAGCCGGTACTGGTGCGCCCGGACTGCATGTAGATGCTGCCGCTGCCGAACACCTCGATGGTGTTGTCGGGATTGTTGAAGCGGATATGCTGGCTGGCGTTCTCCAGCCGCAGGCTGACGTTGTTGGCCATCGTCAGCCGGCCGTCGCCGCCGTTGAGGCTCAGGTCGGTGAAGGTGATGCCGTTGTCGGCCTGCAGGGTGACGTTGGCGTTCTGGGCTTCCAGGTCGGCGACATAGACGGTGGTATCACCGATGCTGTCGGTGCCGGTACCGCCGGCCAGCACCGTGATGGTGGCCGGATCCAGCAACAGGTCGCCGGTGCGTCCATGCGCGGCGCGTGCATCGGTGCGCCCGCTGTAGGACAGCGTCTGCTTGCCCGAGACTTCGGCGCGGCCGCCATCACCATCCCGCGCGCCACCACGCACGGCGATCTGCCCGGCAAAGCGGATGTCGCCGTCGGACCAGAACACCACTTCGCCGCCGTCGCCTGCGCCGGTGGCGCTGGCGTCGACGCGGGCGCCTGCCGCCACCTCCACGGTGGTGGCGTTGAGCAGCGCCGGGTCCGCACCCTGCCAGCCGCCACCCACGTGGATGGTGCCACCGCCGGTGGCGCCGCTGGCATCCAGCGCGGCGTTGCCGTCCAGCGACAGGTCCCGGCCGGTGATGCTGATGCGGCCGCCCGCGCCGTCGCGCGAACTGGCATCGAGCCGCCCGCCCATCTCCACCACGCCGTGTTCGCCCGCGTCCAGCACGATGCGGCCACCCTGTTCGCGCAGGGTGGTGGCCTCGACCACGCCATCGAGGTTGATCACGCTGGAGCGCAACGCGCTGGCCGCATGCGCGGTCATGACCACGTTGCCGCCCTGGATCAGGCCGCCATGCCGCAGTTCGGCCTCCAGCGCACCACGCTGGACCTGCAGCGAGAGCAGCCCATCGGCGTCGAAGTCCAGCGCAACCGTGTCACCGGCGGCCATGCCGACCTGCGCGGCGCTGATGTGGCCGGTATTGGCCACCGACGGCGCCAGCAGCGCGACCACGCCATCGCCGGCGTTGATCCGGCCATCGTTGCGCACCTGGCCGGCGGTGCCCGAGGCCGCGAAACGCGCGCGGCCGGCGAGGAAATCCTCGTCGCTCACCGACAGCGAGCTGACCACCAGGCCGGCAACGTCGACCTGCGCGCCCTTGCCGAAGTAGACGCCATTGGGGTTGACCAGCCAGACTTGGCCGTTGGCGGTGAGCTCACCGGCGATCATGCTGGGCGAGGTGCCAAGCACGCGGTTCAACGCCACCGCATCGCGGTTGGGCTGCTCGAAATGCACGCCGGCCCCGCTGCCGATGTCGAAGCCGCCCCAGTTCATGATCAGGCGCTGGCTGTCCTGGCGCACGGTCATCCTCGAACCGTGCTGGTCCACCTGCGCGTGGCCGGACACCACATGGCCATCGGTTGGCAATGCCCCGGCGCTCTGCGCGAACGCGCACAGCGGCACGGTGCCGAGGAAGGCGGCGGCGGCAAGCACCACCGCGCCGGCCCGCTTGCCCCGGCGGCAGGAGATCTCCGCCACCGCCACGAATGCACCGCGCGCTTCATCCCAGATCAGACGATAGGTATGGTTCACGTTGTTGTTCCTTCAATAATGTTCGGGCGGTGCGTCACAGACGCAGGCTGAGCTGGAGCCACAGGTACTGGTCGCGCTTGCGGCCATCGGCATTGAAGCCGCCGGCGCTGCGTCCGGGGTTGTCGCCCAGGCGATGGGCCCAGGCGCTGCGCAGTGCCCAGCGCTCGCCCTGCACGTTCAGCCCCAGGCCGATGCTGGACAGTTCGTACTGGTTGCCGGCCCATGGCAGGACCGACCCGGGCCAGGGATCGATGTGCTGGCGCACATGGCCGTGATCGACGAACAGCAGCGCCTGCGCGCGCACGCCATCGGCCAGGCGCAGGTCGCGCCGCAGCTCGGCGTTGACCAGCCAGCCGCTGTCGCCGCTGGCCTCTCCCACCGCAGTGCCGCGTACGCCGGTCGGCCCACCGAGCAGGAACTTCTCGGACGAATCCAGGTTCTTGCTGCCGACCTGCCCGTTGGCACCCAGGTACAGGCCCCAGTCCGGGAGCCGCGGCAGGCTCTGGCTGCGCTCCACCCGCCACAACAGCTTGGTGAAGCTGCCGGCGGTGCGTGCGCTGGCGGCGTCGGCCTGGCGGTCGATGGCGTTGCCCAGGTCCAGGTCGCCGCTCACCACGCCCACGTGCATGCCGTTGTAGCCACCGCCCATCCAGTCGTCCCAGGCGCCGCCGCTGAGCATGGCGGTGACCTTGTCCACCCGGCGTTCGCGCAGGGTCTGGCCCAGCGCCTCATCGGTGAGCCGGCGCTGCTCCACATCGGTGCTGAACCACAGGTTCCGCTCGCGGCTGCGCAGCAGCGGATAGCTGACCCCGGCACTGAAGGTGCGCGCATCGCCGCTCAGTTCCAGCGGCTTGAACTCCCCGCCCACCTCGTAATCCATCCACGAAGCGGCCAGGTTGGCGCGCCAGCCGCGCGCGCCCAGGCCCAGCGAGTAGTTCACGCCCAGCACGCGGCTGCCGCCACTGTCGTTGAGGCTCACGCCCAGCAGGTCCTCGCGCTGCAACGGCCGGTTCAGCGAGGCCCACACGCCGCGCCGCCACTGGCCGGTGTAGCGGTTGGAGAAGTTGTCCAGGGTTGCGCCGGCGGCCCAGCGGCGGCCGCTTTCGGCACTGACCAGCATGCGGCTGGTGCCGGGTTCGGCGCCCTTGTCCAGGGTGGCGCGGGCATGCACGCCGGGAACGTCGTTGATCAGCAGCAGCGCGCGTTCGAGCTGGTCGTTGCGCACCGCGCCGGGCGGCAGGGCTGCATCGGCGATCGCGCCCAGGCGCGCGGCCAGCACCGGATCATCGGCCAGCACCTGGACGCGCCCCGGTGCGCTTTGCAGGCGTCCGGCCAGGATCGCGATCTCGAGCTCGCCATCACTGAGGTCCTGGCTGGGCAGGTAGGCGCGCGCCAGCAGGTAGCCGCGGGCCTGCAGTTGCGCGCTGACCCGCTGGGCCAGTGCGCGCATCTGCGCGTGGGTCAGCTCGCGTCCGCGGGCATCGGCCACCAGTTCCTGCAGCACGGCCGCCTCGACCAGATCCTCGTCACCACTGAAACGCACGCGCTCGATGCGGGCCTTGAACGCCCCGTCTTCCGCCTCCGCCGGCAATGGCGCCTGGACCAGGTTGTCCCCGCGCTCCGGCGGGGGCGGGGGCGTGGTGCGTCGCTGTTCGTTGAGCAACTGGCCCGCGTCGGGAGGGACGACCTGCGCCCAGGCCGGGCTTGCGAGCGACTGCAACGACGCCAACCCTAGGAAGGCGATCAAGCGCGTGTGGTTCATCAAGAATGTTCCCCGTTCCGCCGTGCGATGGCGATTGGACAAAAAAAAGGCCGGCGGTCAGTGCCGTCGGGCCCACGATTCCGCGCCAACTCTTCAGCTCGATTGCGCGCAGGCGGCACTCCCCCCCTGCCCAGTCCGCACCACGGCTTCAAATCCATCTGTCAGGCTCCTCCCCGAGTCTGGCTTCTGGACTATATCGGATCACGGTCGCGAAACTTTAGTGACGCGTGGCACATGCAGATCGGAACGGCGGCACGCCCATCGCGCGGATGGCGGCGGCACGCAAAGCCACTGCGGCGCACACGAAAAAGCCCGCGCGAGGCGGGCTTTTTCGTGTGGTGTTGGTCGGGGTAGCCGGATTCGAACCGACGACCACTTGTCCCCCAGACAAGTGCGCTACCAGGCTGCGCTATACCCCGAAAAGACTTCACCGCCGAGGCGGGCCGCGCATTATACCGGTTCGGCCGGGTGTGCGGCGAGGCGGCCTTGGCCCGACGCCGGTCAGCGCCGCAGCAGTTGCAGCACTTCCTCCAGTTCCATGCGCACCTGGCGCACGATCTGGCTGCTCAGCGCCGATTCCTGGCGCGCGCCCTCGCCATCCAGGCGCTGGCGCGCTCCGCCGATGGTATAGCCCTGCTCGTACAGCAGCCCGCGGATCTGGCGCACCATCAGCACGTCGTGCCGCTGGTAATAGCGGCGGTTGCCGCGGCGCTTGACCGGGCTCAGGCTGGGGAACTCGGTTTCCCAGTAGCGCAGCACGTGCGGCTTGACGTCGCACAGCTCGCTGACCTCGCCGATGGTGAAGTAGCGCTTGGCCGGGATCGGCGGAAGCTCGCGGTTGCTGCCGGGATCAAGCATCCGGGGCGGCCCCGGCGTAGGCTTCCACGCGTTCCTTGAGCTTCTGGCCCGGACGGAAGGTGACCACGGTACGGGCGGAGATCGGGATCTCCTCGCCGGTCTTGGGGTTGCGCCCCGGGCGCTGGTTCTTGCGCCGCAGGTCGAAGTTGCCGAAGCCGGACAGCTTGACCTGGCGCCCGCCCTGCAGCGCTTCGCGCAGCGCCTCGAAGAACGCGTCGACGAATTCCTTCGCCTCGCGCTTGTTCAGGCCCACTTCGTCGAACAGACGCTCGGCCATCTCCGCCTTGGTCAATGCCATTAACGATTCCCCTGCATCAACCGCGGATACGGGCACCGTGGCCATCGCCCAGTGCGGCGACCACGCGCGCCATCGCGGCGTCGGCATCGTGATCGGTGAGAGTGCGCGTGTTGTCCTGCAAAATCAAGCCCATAGCCAGACTCTTGGACCCAGGTTCGACGCTAGGCCCCTGGTACTGGTCGAACAGGTGCAGTTCGCGCAGGGCCGGACCGGCCGCTTCGCGCACCGTGGCGGCCAGTGCAGCCCAGGCCACGCCATCGGCCACCAGCACGGCCAGGTCGCGGCGCACGGCAGGGAAACGCGAGAGCGCCTGCGCATGTGGCAGCGCACGCTGCTCCAGCGGCTCCAGGTCCAGTTCGAAGGCGAACACATCCACATCCAGGTCCAGTGCGCGGACCAGGCGCGGATGCAACTGGCCGATCCAGCCCAGGCGCACCGGGCCGTCATCCAGGTCGATGCGCCACACCTCGGCACTGCGCCCCGGGTGGCCGAATGCCTCGCTTGCGTGGGCCCGGAACTGGAGCGACGCACCGGCCGCGCCGGCCAGCGATTCCAGGTCGCCCTTGAGGTCGTGGAAATCCACCGCGCGCGCAGCCTGGCCCCACTGCTCGGCGTGCGCGGGGCCACAGGCCACCGCCGCGATGCGGCGGGTTTCGCGCGGCGCGGCAGCGGGCTCGGTGACGGCGGCAAATGTGCGACCCAACTCGAACAGGCGCACCCGACCGGTCTGCCGGGCGACGTTGCGCGCCAATGCATCCACCAGCCCCGGCAGCAACCGCGGCCGCATTACCGCCAGTTCGGCACTGAGCGGGTTGGCCAGCGGCACGTTGCCCGCATCGCTGCCCCACGCCTGCAGCAGCGCGGCATCGACGAAGGCGAAGCTCACCGCCTCCAGGTAGTCGCGCGCGACCAGTTGGCGGCGCAGGTCGGCTTCGCCCAGGCGGGTCTCGCTTGGCACGGCGATCCGGGTCGAGCCACCGGGCATGGTGGTCGGCAGCCGGTCGTAGCCGTGGATCCGCGCCAGCTCCTCGATCAGGTCTTCCTCGATGGCGATGTCGAAGCGGCGGCTGGGCGGGGTCACCTGCCAGCCATCGGTGCCGACGACGACCTGCATGCCAAGCGCGCGCAGGATGCGCTCGACCTCGGCATCGGCGATCTCGATTCCCAGCACCCGCGCGATGCGTGCGCGCCGCAGGACGATCGTCGCCGGTTGCGGCAGGTGCTCGTCCAGCGCTGCCTCGGTCACCGGCCCGGGGATGCCGCCGGCCAGTTCCAGCACCAGCCGGGTTGCCATTTCGATCGCGGTGCGCGGCAGCTCCGGGTCCACGCCACGCTCGAAGCGGTGGCCGGCATCGGTGTGCAGGCCCAGGCGCCGGCCGCGGCCCATGATTGCTGCGGGCGCGAAATGGGCGGCCTCGAGGAACACGCCGGTGGTGGCCTCGGTGACCCGGGTCTCCAGGCCACCCATCAGTCCGGCCAGCGCGACCGGCCGGTCGGCATCGGTGATGGCCAGGAAGTAGTCGTCCAGTTCCACCTGGCGGCCGTCCAGCAGTTGCACCACCTCGCCGGCGCGGGCACGGCGCACGCCGATCGGGCCGGCAAGCGTGTCCAGGTCGAAGGCGTGCATCGGCTGGCCCAGTTCCAGCATCACGTACTGGGTGATGTCCACCAGCAGCGAGAGCGGGCGCACGCCACTGCGGCGCAGGCGCTCGGCCATCCATACGGGCGTGCGCGCGGTCGGGTCGATGCCCTCGATCACGCGGCCGCAGTAGCGCGGCGCATCGGCACCGGCGCCCAGTTCCACTTCCAGTTGGCGCGTGGACGCTGCCGGCAGCGCAGCCACGTCCAGCGGCACCACTTCGCTGGCGCACGCGGCGGCCACGTCGTAGGCGATGCCGCGCACGCTGAAGCAGTCGGCCCGGTTGGGGGTGAGCTTGATCTCGATGGCCGCGTCGGGCAGATCCAGGTAATCGGCCAGTTGCATGCCGGGCGGGGCATCGTCGGGCAGTTCCAGCAAGCCGGAGGCGTCGGCGTCCAGGCCCAGCTCGCTGGCCGAACACAGCATGCCGCTGGATTCGACGCCGCGCAGCCGGGCGGTCTTGATCGGCGTTCCGCCCACGTTCGAACCGACCATGGCCAGCGGCGCCACCAGCCCGGCGCGCGCGTTGGGCGCACCGCACACGATCTGCAGCAGTTGGCCGGTGCCGGCATCGACCTGGCACACCTGCAGGCGGTCCGCCTCCGGGTGCCTGGCCACTTCCACGATCCGCGCCACCACCACTCCAACCAGGCCATCGCCCAGCGCCGTGACCTCTTCGACCTCCAGGCCGATGGCGGTCAGCGTGGCGGCCAGGGCGTCGCGGTTGACGGAGACGGGCACGTGGCTGCGCAGCCAGTTCTCGGAGAATTTCATCGGGAATCCGTAATTGGTGTTGCGTGGTTCATGTTCGGCACGGCGGTGCCGATGCTCAGGCGAACTGCCTCAGGAAGCGCACGTCGTTGTCGAAGAACGCGCGCAGGTCGTTGACGCCGTAGCGCAGCATCGCAAAGCGCTCCACCCCCAGGCCGAACGCGAAACCGGTGTAGCGCTCCGGGTCGATGCCGCAGTTGCGCAGCACGTTGGGGTGGACCATGCCGCAGCCCAGCACCTCCAGCCAGCGCACGCTGCCATCGGGCTGCTGCCAGGCGATGTCCACCTCGGCGCCCGGTTCCACGAACGGGAAATAGCTTGGCCGGAAGCGCATCTGGAAGTCGCGCTCGAAGAACGCGCGCACGAACTCGCTCAACGTGCCCTTGAGGTCGGCAAAGGTGGAATGCTCGTCCACCAGCAGGCCCTCGACCTGGTGGAACATCGGCGAATGGGTCTGGTCGCTGTCGCTGCGGTACACCTTGCCGGCGGCGATCATCCGCAGCGGCGGGCGGTGCTGGCCCATGTAGCGCACCTGCACGCCCGATGTGTGGGTGCGCAGCAGGCGGCCGTCGCCGAAGTAGAAGGTGTCGTGCATGGCCCGCGCCGGGTGGTGCGGGGGGAAGTTCAGCGCCTCGAAGTTGTGCCAGTCGTCCTCGATCTCCGGGCCGTCGGCCAGTTCGTAACCGAGCCGGCCGAAAATCTCGGCGATGCGCTCCAGGGTGCGCGAGACCGGGTGGATGCCGCCGCGCTGCGCGTTGCGGCCCGGCAGGGTCGGGTCGATGGCCTCGCCGGCCAGGCGCGCATCCAGCGCGGCGTCCTCCAGCACCTCCCGGCGCGCCGCCAGGGCCTGGGCCACGGCATCGCGCACGCGGTTGATCGCCTCGCCCGCCGCCTTGCGCTGCTCGGCCGGCAGCGCACCGAGCTGCTTGAGCTGGGCGGTGATGCTGCCCTGCTTGCCGAGCAGGCCGATGCGCAGTGCCTCCAGCGCGTCGGGCGTCTGTGCCGCGGCGATATCGTCCAGCGCGCGCGCTGACAGGGATTGGATTTCGCTCATGGATCCTTGGCCTTTCGCAAAAACAAATGGGGAAGGACTTGCGCCCTTCCCCACGTGTGCCGGGCGGCTGGCCGCCCGGAAACCGCTATCGTCGGTGGAGAGGCGGCCTTCAGGCCGCCAGGGCGCCCTTGGCCTTCTCGGCCAGCGCCGTAAACCCGGCCGCGTCGTGCACGGCGATGTCCGCCAGCACCTTGCGGTCCAGGGTGATGCCGGCCTTCAGCAGGCCGTTCATGAAACGGCTGTAGCTCAGGCCGTTGCTGCGGGCAGCCGCGTTGATGCGGGTGATCCACAGCGAACGGAAATTGCGCTTCTTCTGCTTGCGGCCGATGTAGGCGTACTGCTGCGCCTTGATGACCGCCTGCTTGGCGACGCGGAAGACCTTGCGGCGGGCGTTGTAGTAGCCCTTGGCCAGGTCGAGGACCTTCTTGTGACGGCGGCGCGCCTGGACGCCACGCTTGACTCGTGCCATGTCTTAATCCTCCTCAGAGATACGGAAGCATGCGGTCCAGACGGCCCGCATCCTCGGCACGAACATGGTTCGTCTGCCGCAGGTTGCGCTTCCGCTTGGTCGCCTTCTTGGTGAGGATGTGGCTACGGTTGGCGTGGCCGGCCTTGTACTTGCCGGAGGCGGTCTTGCGGAACCGCTTGGCCGCCCCCCGGTTGGTCTTGATCTTGGGCATTGCTGTGTCCTTGGTGGGATCTGTCACTGGTACGGGCGGCGGCCTGCCGTGCTGCCGTGCGACTGCGTCGCCCGACATGACGAAAGCCCACGCTTTCCATCCATGCCCTTACCGGTCGATAAGTCGTTGAATCCATGAAGGATACGACGACGGGTCCTCGGCTGTTGCCAGCCCTTCCGGCGAACCGGAGCCGGGCATTATGCCCGGCGGCGGTTTGCCTTGCAATTCAGGGGGTTTGCCAGCCTGGCCGGCCGCAGCGGCCTATTTCTTCTTCGGCGCGATCATCATGACCATCTGCCGGCCTTCCAGGCGCGGACGCGATTCGATCACGATTTCGTCGCCCAGGTCGCCCTCGATCCGGGCGGCCATCTGCCGGCCCAGTTCCTGGTGGCTCATCTCGCGGCCACGGAAGCGGATGTTGACCTTGACCTTGTCGCCCTCTTCCAGGAAGCGGCGCATGTTGCGCAGCTTGATCTGGTAGTCGCCCTCGTCGGTCACCGGACGGAACTTCAGTTCCTTGATCTCGACCTGCTTGGACTTCTTCTTGGCCTCGTTGGCCTTCTTCTGGGCCTCGAAGCGGAACTTGCCGAAATCCATGACCTTGCAGACCGGCGGGTCCGCATTGGGCTGGATCTCGACCAGATCGAGGCCTTCGTCCTCGGCCAGGCGCAGCGCGTCATCGCGCGACAGGACGCCGATCATCTCGCCATCGGACCCGATCACGCGCACGCGCGGGACGCGGATCTCCTGATTCTTCCGGTTTTGCTTATCGGGGGTACTGATATTGCAGTCTCCAGGGGTGGGCTGTGCGGCGCAGCGGCCGTTGCCGTTGCGCCCATGGTCTTACGCCATCTGTTGCGAACGCAGGGTCTGGGCGAACGCGGACACCGCCATTGTGCCCAAATCTTCCCCCGAACGCGTACGCACCGCCACCGCGCCGTCCTCCCGCTCGCGGTCTCCGACCACCAGCAGGTACGGCACGCGCTGCAGCGTGTGCTCGCGGATCTTAAAACCGATCTTTTCGTTGCGCAAATCCGCTTCGACCCGGAACCCTTGATCCGCAAGGCTTTTCCGGACTTCCTTCACATATTCGGCCTGGGCGTCGGTGATGTTCATGACCACCGCCTGGACCGGGGCCAGCCAGGCCGGGAAGGCCCCGGCGTGGTGCTCGATCAGGATGCCGATGAAGCGCTCCATCGAGCCGACGATTGCGCGGTGCAGCATCACCGGGTGCCGGCGCTGGCTGTGCTCGTCCACGTACTCGGCGCCCAGGCGCTGGGGCATCATGAAATCGACCTGCATGGTGCCCAACTGCCAGGTGCGGCCGATCGCGTCCTTGAGGTGGTACTCGATCTTGGGGCCGTAGAAGGCGCCCTCGCCCGGCAGCTCCTGCCACTCGACCCCGGATGCGCGCAGGGCCGCGCGCAACGCCTCCTCGGCCTTGTCCCAGGTCGCGTCGTCACCCAGCCGCGATTCCGGGCGCAGGGCGATCTTGATCTGGATGCTGCCACCGGAGGTGGTGTCGAAGCCGAAGTCGGCATACACCTTCAGGGCCTGGGCGTGGAAGGCGCGGACCTCGGCCTCGACCTGCTCCTCGGTGCAGAACACGTGGCCGTCGTCCTGGGTGAAGCCGCGCACGCGCAGGATGCCGTGCAGCGCGCCGGACGGCTCGTCGCGGTGGCAGGCGCCGAACTCGCCGTAGCGGATCGGCAGGTCGCGATAGCTGTGCAGGCCCTGGTTGAACACCTGCACGTGGCCGGGGCAGTTCATCGGCTTGAGCGCGTAGGTGCGCTTCTCCGACTCGGTGAAGAACATGTTGTCCTTGTAGTTGTCCCAGTGGCCGGACTTCTGCCACAGCGACACGTCCAGGATCTGCGGGCAGCGCACCTCGCCGTAGCCGGTCTGGCGATACACGCCGCGCATGTACTGCTCCACCACCTGCCACACACTCCAGCCCTTGGGGTGCCAGAACACCAGGCCCGGGGCTTCCTCCTGCAGGTGGAACAGGTTCTGCTGCTTGGCGATCCGGCGGTGGTCGCGCTTCTCGGCTTCCTCGATCCGCTGGATGTACGCCTTGAGCTGCTTGTCGTCGGCCCAGGCGGTGCCGTAGATGCGCTGCAGCTGCTCGTTCTTGGCGTCGCCGCGCCAGTAGGCGCCGGAGATGCGGGTCAGCTTGAACGCCTTGAGGAAGCGCGTGTTGGGCACGTGCGGGCCACGGCACATGTCCACGTATTCCTGGTGGTGGTACAGGCCCATGGCGGTGACCTCCGGGCCCATGTCCTCGATCAGGCGCAGCTTGTAATCCTCGCCGCGGGCCTTGAACACCTCCACCACCTCGGCGCGCGGGGTCACCTTCTTGATGACGTCATAGTCCTGGGCCACCAGCTCGCGCATGCGTGCCTCGATCGCGGCCAGGTCCTCGGGGGTGAACGGCGTGTCGCTGTGGATGTCGTAGTAGAACCCTTCGGCGATCACCGGGCCGATCACCATCTTGGCGTCCGGGTACAGCTGCTTGACCGCATGCCCGACCAGGTGCGCGCAGGAGTGGCGGATGATCTCCACGCCCTCGGCATCCCTGGGGGTGATGATGCGCAGGCTTGCGTCGTGCTCGATCAGGTCGCTGGCATCCACCAGGCGGCCATCGACCTCGCCGGCGACGGTGGCCTTGGCCAGGCCGGCACCGATCGACTGGGCGACCTGGGTGACGGAAACAGGGGTATCGAACTGGCGCTGGCTGCCGTCGGGGAGGGTGATGGTGATCATGGGATGGTCGGGATTCGCAGTGGGATTTGGGGATTCGCAAGCGCGGGATCCATGGGAAATCCGGTCTCGATCAAGCCCGAATCTCATGCCCCGGATCCAGCCGGCCGGCTGGCGGCCAACAAAAAAGCGCCACCAGGCGCCTGCGGGTGCAGCGGGCCTGGAAGGCAATCAGCAGTGGGCGATGGTAGTGCTCATGTCGCACGCTCGGCCGGCGTTGCCGCGGGCCACCCTGGCGGTCGGTGCGCGCCGGCACGGTACCGGCGGCGATGCGGCGATTCTATCGCAGCGCAGGTCGCGCCGGGCGAAACGCGCACCGGGCGCCGGTGCCCGGGCGCGCACCGTGGCCGGCGAGTGATCGCATCGATCCGCCCCGGCCACCGCCAAGGGGGTGCCTGACACGTACGCGTGCGCATGCACCGGCGCCATTGCCCCCCGCCAGGCCGGGTCGCGTCCCGGTCGCCCACGGTCGGGGCACGGCACCTGCGCTGGCTCCCGGCCCGGCGTTTCATGCGGTTTTCGTCGATATTCCTCTTGGCGGCAGCCCGCGCATGGCCTACATTCGCGTTGCCGACACCGTCGGTCACCCAAACATCCAATCGAACGGAACAGGAAAGTTATGGCGAAGACCACCAAGAAGCCGGCAGCCAAGAAGGCCGCGCCGAAAGCGGCGAAGAAAGCCGCAGTGAAGAAGGCCGCGGCGCCGAAGAAGGCCGCTCCGGTCCTCAAGGAAGTGCTGGGCAAGTCCGCCCTGATCAAGCACCTGGCTGAAGCCAGCGGCGTGGTCGCCAAGGACGTCAAGGCCGTGCTGGCTGCGGTCGAGGAAAGCATCTCCGGTGCGATCAGCAAGAAGGGCGCAGGCAGCTTCACCCTGCCGGGCCTGTTCAAGGTCAGCGCCGTCAAGGTGCCGGCCAAGCCCAAGCGCAAGGGCATCAACCCGTTCACCAAGGAAGAGCAGTGGTTTGCTGCCAAGCCGGCTTCGGTGAAGGTGAAGGTGCGCCCGCTGAAGAAGCTCAAGGACGCCGCTTCCTGATCCTGGCGTTCGTTCGGTAACGAGCGGGGCGGCAGCAATGCCGCCCCGTTTTTTGTTCTCGCCCACCCAGGGCCGCCGGATCGGCGGCTGGCGCAGAGCCCGGCGCACTGCCGGCGGCATGCCGGCCCACGGATGGCCCTATCGGAAGTCCGCGTCCAACACGATCCGGTAGCGCGCCTTGCCCGCGCGCAGGTGGTCGAGCGCCTCGTTGACCCGGCTCATCGGGAAGTGTTCGGTCTGCGGCGCCACGCCGTGGCGGGCGGCGAAGCCGAGCATGCTGTCGATCGCCCCGCGCGACCCGGTGGGCGAGCCCGACAGCGACTTCTGCCCCGCGATCAGCGAGAACGCCGGCACCGCCACCGGCTCCAGCGGCACGCCCACCACGTGCAGCCGGCCCTTCGGCGCCAGCGCGCCCATCAGGCCGGGCCAGTCGAGCGCCGCGTTGACCGTGTCGATGATCAGGGTCGAAGGTGCCGGCGAGCTTCTTCAGCGCCGCTGCATCGCCGGTGGTGACCACCCGGTGCGCCCCGAACGCGCGCGCCTCCTCTTCCTTGGACGCACTGGTGGTGAACGCCGTCACCTCGCAACCCCAGGCGCGGCAGAACTTCAGCGCCATGTGCCCCAGCCCGCCGATGCCGATCACCCCGACCCGCGCCGTGGGCGCGATGCCCAGCTCGCGCAGCGGCGCGAACACGGTGATGCCGCCGCACAGCAGCGGCCCCGACTCCGACGCCTCCAGGCCCTCGGGCAGCGGCACCACCCACACCCAGTGCGCGCGCACCTTCTCGGCGAACGCCCCATGGCGCCGCGCGAGCGTGGCCTGCACCTCCCGGCACAGGTGCTGTTCGCCCGCCAGGCACTGCTCGCAGTGCAGGCAGCTGCGCGCGTTCCAGCCCAGGCCCACGCGCTGGCCCAGCGCCACGCCCTTGGCGTTCGCCCCCAGCGCCGTCACCCGCCCCACCGCCTCGTGGCCGGGCACGAACGGGTAGGCGGTGAAGCCCCAGTCGTTGTCCAGCATCGACAGGTCGGAGTGGCACAGGCCGCAGTGGTCAACGGTGATCTCGACCTCCTCGGCGCCCAGCGGGCCGGGGTCGTACTCGAAAGGTTCCAGCGGAGCGCCGGCTTTGGGGGCGGCCCAGGCGCGGTAGGAGGTGGTCATGGCGCAAATCTCCGATGGAGAAGCCCCGCACGATACGCCAAGGATTCTCACCGCGCGTGTCGAGGCCCTCCTCACCGACTGCCGCTCGTGCGGCTCAGTCGGTCGAGGCGCCCTGCAGCGGCATCCGCAGCGCGTAGAAGTCGACCAGCCGGTCGACCACGCGCGGGTCGCGGTTGGCCAGGCCGATGAGTACCACGCCCAGCCCGGGATAGATGCGCAGGTCGCCGTTCATGCCGGGCGCACCGCCACCGTGGCCGAACACGCACTGGCCGTCGTGTTCTCGCACCTGGAAGCCGTAGCCGTACCATGGGGTCTGCCCGCGGGTGGCCTCGGCCAGCAGTTCCGGCGACAGCAGCGTGCCGTCCTGCAGCGCGTGCGCGAACTTCAGCAGGTCTGCGGCCGTGCTGTAGCCGCCGCCGGCGGCCGTGCCGCGCCAGGGCAGCGTGTCGGCGGCGTCCACCAGCGCGCCGTCGCGGCGGGTGTAGGCCACCGCGCGTCCAGGCACGTCCACCTCCTCGGGCAGCGAACCGCTGTCGCGCATCCCCGCCGGCCCGTACACGTGCGCGTCGACGTAGTCGTAGTACGACTGCCCGCTCGAGCGCTCGATGATCGCGCCCAGCAGTACGAAGCCGTAGTTCGAATAGCGCTGTTCCGCGCCGGGCGCGTGGTCTGTCCCCCGCGCCCCGTACAGGCGCAGGTAGTCGTCGTGCGAGCGGAGCGACAGGCGCTGCGCGTCGAAGTCGGGACCGAAGATGTCGCCGGTGCCGCCGCTGTGGGTGAGCAGCTGGCGGATCGTGGCCGCGCCGACCTCCGCGTTCGGATAACCCTGCAGCGCCTCGCCCACGGTGTCATCGAGCGACAGCCTGCCCTGCTGCACCAGCTGCAGCACGGCCACGGCGGTGATCATCTTGTTCATCGATCCCAGGCGGAACTTGGTGTCCAGCGACACCGGCGTGTTCGCGGCGCGATCGGCCAGCCCCCAGGCGCGCTGCAGCAGCACCTCGTCGCCCCTGGCCACCAGCAGCACGCCGGAGAACGCGTCGCTCGCCGCCTGCGCATCGGCGCGTGCGACCAGCGCATCGAGCGCATCGCGCTGCGACAGGCGCGCGACGCGCAGGTCGGCCGGCGGGTCGATGGCCTGCACCGCGACGCGCGCGTGGCCGGCCGGCGTGATGGTCGCGATGGCGCGCGCGACGGTATCGCCGTCGCGCTCGCGCAGCAGCGCGTGCGCCTCGCCCGGCGGCGCCGGCTCGCGCCGCAGCAGCACGAAGCCGCCGGTGTCGCCGCGGAAGCCGAGCTGGCGGTCGATGTCCATCTTCGGGTTCCAGCGCCTGGCATAGCCCTCGAGCGACGCGCGATCGCCGGCGTTGAAGGCGGCCAGCCAGGCGTCGGTGGCCTGGCGGGCCGGGCTGGTGGCGGCCTCGGGGGAATCGGGATCGACGGTCGCTGGCGGCTGGCCGGCCTGCACGGCGCGTTCGGGCGCGGCGGCGGTGGCGGGCGGCGCCGCGGGCGCGTGGGCGCTCACCACGGCAGACAGGCAGGCGGCGAGCAGGAGCAGGCGGGAGCGGGTCATGGCGTGGATCCGCATTGGAGTCGCCCACCGGGATGCGGCCTAGGGTTCAGCGGTTGCAGGCAGGGCGACGAACGAGGTCTCGGCAGCCGTGGCGGCACCGGACCGACGCCCCGAGCCGACAGCAGGACGGTTCTAGCCCGCCGGCGACACTGGGCGGGCAGCATTGATCGACACCCTATCCATCGGGCATCCGGCGCCCCTATGGCCCGGACCCGAGACCCGGGAGAGAAGTCGACTCTGACCCCTGCTTTGTTGCACGAAGCAGGCATCGCCGCGAACAGGTGCCCAAGTGCAATGCGCCGCTAGCGCGTGTTCCCTGGGGCATCCATTCGGGCGATGCTGCGCGCCACTCAAGGGGAGGTGCAGTGCAACGAGGGGAATGAAGACGTTGTCCGTGGTCGCGATCGGTCTGGGCCTGGCCGCCTGCGCGAGCGGGGGCGGAAGTCCGTCCGAGTCCGCCAAGCGTGGACGCGAGGTCAAGTCGATCGATGGATCGTTCAGTGGCGAGGTGGTGGGCGAGCCGGCGCCGGGCGCGAAGTTCGCCGAACTCAGGATCGGCATGAGCAGCGGCCAGGTGCAGGAGGTCATGGACCGCGTGCCGGACCGCCAGCACACCTACGAGTCGAGCAAGCGCTGGATCCCCTTCTACTACGGCAACGACGCGCGCCGCATGCAGGTGCTCTACCGCGACGAGGGCTGCCTGATCTTCACCGACGGCAACATCTGGGGCGGCGCCGGTGGCGACCTGGTCCAGATCGAACACGACCCGAGCGGAGCGTGCTACCAGCCGTGACGCGGCGCGGCGCCTGACGCGTCAGCGCAGGCAGCCGACGTTCGACGGCATAGCCGCCAAGGCTGCGGGGCGGGACAAAACCGCCCCCGCATCGATGCAAAGCGATGCCGCCGCGAACGGCGTCGACCTCACCGTCGGTGCATCCACGACGCGTACGCCACGTAGCCGATGGCCACCGCAGCCGTGAGCACGGCCGGCACCAGCAACGCGCGCTCGGCGATCGCGTCGAACAGGAACGCGCCCGCCACCCCGCCCGCGAAGAATCCGAAGATGATCAAGGCGCACAGCGCGATGCGCTTGCGGTCCGTCGGCGCGCCACGCAGCAGACCGCCCAAGCCGATGCCCAGATCCGTGAACATGCCGGAGACGTGGGTGGTGCGGACGATGGCGCCGCTGTAGGTGGAAGCCATCGCGTTCTGCAGCCCGCACGCGCATGCCGCCATGAGGGTGGCGAGCCCGGCCGATCGCGACAGCACCATCACGGCGCCGAACAGCAGCGCCGACTCCAGCGCCAGCGCCACGCCGTAGCGGCGGCCGAGCACCAGCGACTCCCCCTGCACGATCACGCCGCTGAGCACCGCCCCGCCCAGAAACGCGGCCAGCACGCTGGCGAAGTGCACGGACGCGGAGAGGTCCGCATGCGCCAGCGCGGCGCTCAGCAGGGTGGTGTTGCCGGTCAGGTGGGTCAGCGCCTGGTGATCCAGGCCCAGGACGCCGACCACGTTGACGATGCCGGCGATGAACGCCATCACCCACGCGCCTCCCCAGACCCACGGCGGGAGGCGGGAAATCACGCCGCGGCTCCCGGCGCGATCCGCGCGGGCGCCGGGCACGCGTGGGATCGCGAGCGTGTCAGCGCGCGCCCGGAGCGACGCCTGTGCGCCCCCGCGGCGAGGCCGACGCGACGGCCGGCGTATGCCGGCGGCTTCGCTGGGCCACGATCGTCTCGTCGTCTCACCGCCGGGATTGGCGCCGAAGTCGCGGGACTTCGCGGATCGGGGAGAGCGGGCGCGGATACGATCGACTCTGACCTCCTGATTTTCCCCCCATGGCCGGGACACGGACCCCGACACCGGCAGCGGACCCAGGGGCGCCGGAGCGCGTGCGCGACAGTCGCAGCCTTCTGCGCACACACGCATGCCTCGCGCGCAAGGTGCGGACGCTCGCGCGCGAAGCCCAAACCCTTGCGCGCGATGCACCGAATGCCATGCGCCACTCATTCTCCGCCGGCCGCTAACCGGCGCCGCTTGCCCGCAAGGCGCGACGTGCCGACCGCAAGACCGGGAGCCTTGCGCGCAAACCACGTTCGGTCGCGCGCAGACGGATCCTGCTTGCGCGCGAGCAGATTTGGGTCGCGCGTGAGGGTCGGGGCATTCGGCTGCAAGCGACGCCAGGCGGGCGTCGGCCCGGAAGCCGTTGGGCGCAACGCGATTCTGTTTGCGCGCAACGCGATTCCTTTTGCGCGCAACCCGTTCCGCGTCGCGCGCGACCGAATGCCACGCACGCCCCGACCAATCCGGCTCGCGCGCCAGAAAATCGCGGTCGCGCTCCCGCGTGGCGCGTCCGCCGCCCACCCGACACCGGCTTGACCTCCCGCCGAAACCGCGTTTTCATGACGAAACGGCGTGACGCGGGCCAGAACCGGCGTCACTGAAGACCGGATACACGGCGAGGACACCGACGGATGCGAGTTTCCATACTGATGCTGCTGGCCGTGCTCGGTGCCTCGCAGGTGCCATCGCTAGCGGCAGGCTCCGACGACGCGCCTTCAAGTCGGTCCACGCGGGTGGCCGCAGCGACCGAGACCGGCCTGGACGCGAACGGTCACCTGCAACGGGTCGGCGCGCGAACGGATGGCGCGTTCGGCTACACGCGGCTGCAGGCCGGCGTGCAGATCCAGGTCGGCGGTATCACCAAGAACGTCCTGTTCCACGGCCCCGACATCGTGCGCGTGAACGCGAACCACGGGCGCAACCACTGGACTGCGCCGAGCCTGGTGGTGGTGGACGTGCCGCCCGAGGTGTCGTTCGACCTCACCGAAGACGCGCGCACGCTCACGCTCACCAGTGACAGGCTGGTCGTCAACGTGAGCAAGTCCAACGGCGCGCTCACCTTCCTGGACCGCGACGGGCGCGTGTACACGCGGGAGCACGCCACCGCGCCGCAGTCGATCACGGACACCGACGTCGCGGGCGCCGGCCCCAGCTACGAAGTGGAGAACGTGTTCTCGCTCGCGCCCGATGAAGCGCTCTACGGCTTCGGCTACACCTCCGATGCCGGCATCAACCGCCGCGGCACGCAGGTGGAGCTGGTGCAGACCAACACCGGCATCCTGATCCCGGTGATGGTGTCCACCCGGCGCTACGGCGTGCTGTGGGACACGTACTCGGCGATGCGCTTCAAGGACGACGCACGCGGCGCGTCGATGTGGGCCGAAAGCGCCCCGGGCGGCGTCGACTACTACTTCATGGGCAGCGACAGCCTGGACGGCGTGGTTGCCGCCTATCGCCGCCTCACCGGGCCCGCGCCGATGTATCCGAAACAGGCCTTCGGCCTGTTCATGAGCAAGGAGCGCTACCCCACCCAGGCGCGCCTGGTGGAAGTGGCGGAAACCTTCCGCAGGGAACGCTTCCCGCTCGACTACATCGTGCAGGACTGGCAGTACTGGGGCTCGGACAAGGACGGCACCTGGAGCGGGATGATCTGGGACCCGGTGCGCTTCCCCGACCCCGACGCGATGATCCGCAGGATCCACGACCTGGACCTGAAGCTGATGGTCTCGATCTGGCCCTCGGTCGGCAACGACACCGCGCTGGCGCGCGAGCTCGATCGCCACGGCCTGCGCTTCGAACCGCTGCACTGGATCTCGAAGCGGGCGCGGATCTACGACGCATACAGCCCGCTCGGCCGGAAGATCTATTTCGACCACGCCCGCCGGGGCCTGCTCGATCGCGGGGTCGATGCGCTGTGGATGGACGGCACCGAAGTCGAGGTGACCACCGCGGCGTGGGACGCAGCCGACAACGGGCGCGACATCAAGTCGCTGGGCCGCAACGCGCTGGGCGACTTCTCGCGCTACCTCAACCCCTATTCGCTGGTGACCACGCTTGGCGCATACGAGGCGCAGCGCGCCGCCGGAGACAAGCGCGTGTTCACGCTGAGCCGGTCGGCCTGGGCGGGCGCGCAACGCACCGCGGCCGCGTCGTGGTCGGGCGACATCTTCGCCAGCTGGAAGACCCTGGCCGAACAGGTCAGCGGCGGCGTGAGCGTGACCGCGACCGGCAACCCGTACTGGACCCAGGACATCGGCGGATTCTTCGTCACCGAGTTTCCCGGCGGCCCGGACAATCCCGCCTATCGCGAACTGTTCACCCGGTGGTTTCAGTTCGGCGCCTTCAACCCGATCATGCGCGTCCACGGCACCAGCATCGAGCGCGAGCCGTACCTGTTCAAGACCATCGACCCGCCGATGTACCAGGCGCTGCTGGATGCGGTGCACCTGCGCTACCGCCTGCTGCCCTACATCTACAGCACCAGCTGGCAGGTCACCTCCGCCGGCGCCACCCTGATGCGCCCGGTGCCGTTCGACTTCCCCGACGACACGCGAACGCACGACATCCGCGATGCGTTTCTGTTCGGCCCGGCCCTGCTGGTGCGGCCGGTGGTGCACGCGATGGTCCACAAGCAGGCGCAGCCCGGCGACACGATCCCGGCCAGCGCGCTGCGGACGCCGGATGGCGCGCCGGGACTGGCTGGCCAGTACTTCGAAGGCACGGACTTCGACGTGGCGAAGGGACGCGTGGTGGACGCGACCCTCAACCATACCTGGCCGGAACCGCCGCTCGCGGAGTTCCCGCCGGGGCTGTCGAGCCTGGACGGGTTTTCGGCGCGCTGGGAGGGCGAGCTGGTCGCGCCGGAGGACGGCGAGTACGAGATCGGCCTCGAGGGCGACGATGGCTTCCGGCTGTACGTGGCTGGCGAAAGGCGGGTGGACGACTGGAACAGTGGACCCAGGCGCTACAAGGGCACCCAGGTCGCGCTGCGCCAGGGGCAGCGCGTGCCGGTGCGGATCGAATACTTCCAGGGCGCCGCCGACCGCGCCCTGCGCCTGGCCTGGAAGACGCCACGCCAGCGCGAGGCCGAGCGCGAGGCGGCGAAGCAGGTCGACCTGACGGTGCAGACCTACCTGCCCGCGGGCAGTGACTGGTTCGACTTCTGGACCGGTGAACTGCTGCGCGGCGGCCAGGTGGTGGCGCGCGAGGCGCCGCTGGACCTCATCCCGCTGTACGTGCGCGCCGGCTCGATCGTGCCGATGGGCCCGGTGATGCAGTACGCGACCGAGCGGCCCGATGCGCCGATGGAGATCCGCATCTACCCCGGCCGCGACGCACGCTTCACCGTCTACGAAGACGACGACGAAACCTACGCCTACGAGCGCGGCGAATCCGCCCGCTACGAACTCGCATGGGACGACGCGGCCCGCACACTCTCGCTGGGCGAGCGGCAGGGCCGGTTCCCGGGCATGGTCGAGCGGCGTGAACTGCGGATCGTGCTGGTCGAACCCGGCAAAGCGGGCGGGCTGCAAGAATCGCCGCCGGATCGTGTTGTCACCTACGACGGTCGGGCGGGAAGCGTGCGCTTCTGAGGGTGGTGCAGGCTGCGGTGGGGGGTCGCGCCGGGCACCAGGCCCTGTCTGGCCTCCAGGCACCGAACGCTTGCCTGCCAACTTGGCCGTGAGGGCTGTGGGCCGCGCTATCCTGGACCGCATGCCACGGTTGCAGCTGCCCACGGACCTGCCTTTCGAAGTCGGCGCTCTATACAACCGCCGCCAGCAGATCCATGGCCCGCTGGGTGGACAGCGGCAGGGCGGCATCTCCACGCCTAGTAGTTCGCCGTTCGTCATCCTCTTCACCGGGGAAGCTGGTTCGCAGCACGGCTACCGGGATCACTGGGAGTAGGAAGATGGCGAGAACATCCTCCACTACTACGGTGAGGGCCAGGATGGAGACATGCAGGACAGCCGCGGCAATCGCGCCATCCGCGAACATCTCCAGCACAACCGCAGGCTGCTCATCTTCCAGAGCCTAGGCAAGAGCCAACCTTATCGGTTCCTGGGCGAGTTCCGCTTCATCCACGCGTACGAGGAACATGGCGTTCCGGATACGAAGGGCTCGCTCCGCAAGGCTATCGTCTTCAAACTCAAGCCTGTCGAGGACGACTTCAATCCGTTCCACAAGATTGCGGACAGCATCCTTCCGGAGGTCGACCTGTCGACGACGGTCGCCCAGCAGGTGCAGGAGATCCGGGTCAAACAATCCCTGTTCAAGCGCAGGTTGCTGAACGTGGAGAAGCAATGCCGGCTGACGGGAGTCGCTGACCTGCGCTTCCTGCGAGCCAGCCATATCAAGCCCTGGTCCAAGTGCACCAGCGGCACCGAGCGCGTGGACGGTGCGAATGGCTTGCTGCTGATGCCCCACGCCGACCTGCTTGTAATGACCCAGGACTTCCTGCACAGGTCAGGCCGCTAAGGCATATGCCTCGGCGGGGGTTTTCATGCCCAGCGCTTGGTGGGGGCGCCGGTGGTTATAGAACTGGATCCAGTCGCCGATCACCCGCATAGCGTGTTGCTGGGTTTCGAAGCGGTGCCGGTGCGCGCACTGCTCCTTCAGCGTGCGGATCACTCGCTCGACCATCCCGTTCTGCTGCGGGCAGTGCGGGGTGATGAACTCCTGCCTCAGGCCATAACTGCGGACCAGCCGGGTGTAGTGGCGGCTGGTGAACACCAGACCATTGTCCGAGCGCAGCAGGAACGGCACGGGCACGCGTCCCAGCGTGCCGTAACGAGTGATCAGCGCCTGCTCCAGCGCGGCCGCCGCCGTGCTGGCCTTGCCACTGCGCGAGAGCTGCCAGCCCAACAACTGTCCGGTATGGCAGTCGATCACCAGGGCCAGGGTCAGCCAGCCATCACGACCGCCCCAGATGCGGCACAGGTCGGTTGCCCAGCGCTGGTCGGGAGACGTGGCCACTGATGGCAGTGCCTGGATCCGGGGGCGGTGGCCGATCGCGCGCTTGCGCACCTGCCAGCCCTTGAGCTGGAAGATCCGCTGCACGGTGTTCTTGTTCATTCCCAGCAGCCCCGCCACCGTGCGGTAGCCGAATGACGGCTCTTCCTCGATCAGCGCCTTGATCGGCTCGGCCAGCTCCGCCCGGACCGTCGGCGGCGCCTTGGTCGGCTTGTAGTAGACCGTGCGTCGCGGCTGCCCGAACCAGCGGCACAGCCTGGCCATCGACACCACGAACCCGTCCGCCCGCAGTCCCTGCTGGATCGAGACCATCAGGTCTCGTCCTTGCCCAACAGGGACGCCAATTTTTTTCGGGCACGCAGCTCCAGCATGGCCTCGCCGTAGGCTTCCTGCAGGTCCTTGAGCTGGCGCTCGTACTGCTCCCGGACATCCTCGGGCTTGGCCCGCAGCGCGTTCTCCATGCCGCGCTTGGCATCGTCTACCCAACTCTCGATCTCCGAGGGCGTGAGGTCGAACTGCCGGCTCGCCTCGGCCACTGTCGTCTTGCCCTGAATGATCTCCAGCACCAGCGCCGACTTGCGCCGGGCCGTCCAACGCTTGATCTCTTCGTCCATCACTTGGCTCATCGTGCTCTCCTTCGAAAGGTAGCACCTGAGCAGGAAATCACTGGGTCATTACATGCTCTTCGATCGGGGTTGGATTACGTTCGAGGACAACGGCGCGCTTGTGCGCTCATCCCACCTGCCGGCGGCCGTCGCCAGCCAGATCGGCCTGGACCTGACCAACGGCCGTCACTGCGGCGGTTTTGATGAGAAGCAAAGGGCCTACCTCGAGTTCCACCGCAACGCGGTGTTCGAGACCACCTTAAAGAAGATCGAAGATCCGCTCTCGGACTTGATCTCTCCGGCGCTGTACTAGCCGCGGCCACTCACTGAGGGCGAGCCTAGGTCCGGAAAATAAACCTGACCCCATTTCTGCCAGGCCGTTCGCCACTTCGACCGGGTCGACCGGACCCAGGCCATAGCGCTGCGTGGTCACGTACTGGAACTGGACCGTGTCGCAGGCGCGAACGAAGTTCTCCTTGCCCCAGCTGATCCACTGGATCATCCCAGGCTCGGCGGCGCCCCAGCGCCAGAACGACGACCCCGCCTCACGCGACAGCAGGCAGGCAATCGCGTCGGCTTCCCACAGGCTGCTGCCGTAGTCCAGCACCAGGATCGGCACGCGCAGCGCCGGGTTGAGGCGGCGGTAGCGTTCCGCCTGCCCGGGTGCGAGTGGCGCGGCGAACTCGAACGTCACCGGCGCGCGCACCTGCCGCGCTGCCGCCACGGCCAGGCGCGGATTGGGATTGCGACTGTAGAGCAGCTTCATGCCCCGCTCCCGCTGGTGGCGCGGTGATGCGCCACCAGCGCGTTGGCGTGGCCGTGGCCCAGCCCATGCACGTTCTTGAGCAGGGCCACCAGCTCGCCGTGCCGGAGTCCCGGTGACTGCTCCAGGATCGCCAGCCAGTGCGCGACGGGCTGGCCGTAGGTCTTCTCGATGGAGGGGAAATACGATGCGGGACCGCGGGCTTTCGTCTCTGTGTTCATGACTGGCTCCTGGGTGTCGGGGATGTCGTCGTTACGACGAACGGACACCCGGAGGTTCGACATGACACAGGAAGGCGCCCTCAAGGCACGGCAGCCGGGAAACATGAACCCGCCGGAGGCTCTCCCCTGGCCCCGCGGCCGCCCAGGAGGGTGACGGACCCGTCTACTGCCCTCTCCCGCGCTTGCAGGATCGTCGCCGCTCCGGGGACGACCCCTCCCCCCGGGGCATTGATCCTCAGAAGTCGGCGTCCAGCACGATCCGGTAGCGGGCCTTGCCGGCGCGCAGATGATCCAGCGCCTCGTTCACTCGGCTCATCGGGAAGTGCTCGGTCTGCGGCGCCACGCCGTGGCGGGCGGCGAAGCCGAGCATGCTGTCGATCGCCCCGCGCGAGCCGGTGGGCGAACCCGACAGCGACTTCTGCCCGGAGATCAGCGAGAACGCCGGCACCGCCACCGGCTCCAGCGGCACGCCCACCACGTGCAGCCGCCCCTTCGGCGCCAGCGCGCCCATCAGGCCGGGCCAGTCGAGCGCCGCGTTGACCGTGTCGATGATCAGGTCGAAGGTGCCGGCGAGCTTCTTCAGCGCCGCTGCATCGCCGGTGGTGACCACCCGGTGCGCCCCGAACGCGCGCGCCTCCTCTTCCTTGGACGCACTGGTGGTGAACGCCGTCACCTCGCAACCCCAGGCGCGGCAGAACTTCAGCGCCATGTGCCCCAGCCCGCCGATGCCGATCACCCCGACCCGCGCCGTGGGCGCGATGCCCAGCTCGCGCAGCGGCGCGAACACGGTGATGCCACCGCACAGCAGCGGCCCGGATTCCGACGCCTCCAGGCCCACGGGCAGCGGCGCCACCCACACCCAGTGCGCCCGCACCTTCTCGGCGAAGGCGCCGTGGCGCCCGGCGAGCGTGGCCTGCACCTCGCGGCACAGGTGCTGCTCCCCTGCCAGGCACTGCTCGCAATGCAGGCAGCTGTGCGTGTTCCAGCCCAGGCCCACGCGCTGGCCCGGTGCCACGCCCCTGGCGTTCGCCCCCAGCGCCGTCACCCGCCCCACCGCCTCGTGCCCGGGCACGAACGGATAGGCGGTGAAGCCCCAGTCGTTGTCCAGCATGGACAGGTCGGAGTGGCACAGGCCGCAGTGCTCGATGGTGATCTCGACCTCGTCGGCGCCCAGCGGGCCGGGGTCGTACTCGAAAGGTTCCAGCGGGGCGCCCGCTTTGGGGGCGGCCCAGGCGCGGTAGGTGGTGGTCATGTTGGGTCCTCCGACTCGGGAACGACGGCAACCATACGTTGCTGACGCGCAGATGGCAGTGACGGGAGCCAACGACGCAGCTGGAAGCTATTCCCTTGGCCAGGCGCAGCGGTATCCTGGAGCCCATGCCCCGGCTGCAGCTGCCCACGGACCTGCCCTTCGAAGTCGGCGCGCTCTACAATCGCCGGCAGCAGATCCATGGCGCCCTCGGCGGGCAAATGCAGGGTGGGATCTCCACGCCCAGCAATTCTCCCTTCGTCATCCTTTTCACCGGGGAAGCCGGGTCGCAGCACGGCTACCGCGACCACTGGGAAGAGGAGGATGGCGAGAACATCCTCCACTACTACGGCGAAGGCCAGTCCGGCGACATGCAGGACAGCCGCGGCAACCGCGCGATCCGCGAACACCTGCAGCACAACCGCAGGCTGCTCATCTTCCAGAGCCTCGGCAAGGGCCAGCCCTATCGATTCTGGGGCGAGTTCCGTTTCATCCACGCCTACGAGGAACATGGCGTACCGGATACGAGTGGCGCGCTCCGCAAGGCCATCGTCTTCAAGCTCAAGCCCGTCGAGGACGACTTCGATCCGTTCCAGCGCAAGGTTGCAGACGGCGTCCTGCCGGAGATCGACCTGTCCACCACGGTCTCCCGGCAGGTGCAGGAGATCCGCGTCAAGCAGTCACTGTTCAAGCGCAGGCTGTTGAACGTGGAAAAGCATTGCCGCCTGACCGGCGTGGCCGACCTGCGCTTCCTGCGGGCTAGCCATATCAAGCCCTGGTCCAAGTGCGCCAGCGGCACCGAGCGGGTAGATGGCGCCAACGGCCTGCTGCTGACGCCCCACGCCGACCTGCTCTTCGACCGCGGATGGATCACCTTCGAGGACAACGGCGCGCTCGTGCGCTCGTCCCACCTTCCGTCCGACGTCACCAGCCGGATCGGCCTGGACCTGACCAACGGGCGGCGTTGCGGCGGCTTTGATGCGAAGCAGACGGCCTATCTCGAGTACCACCGCAACGCGGTTTTCGAGACCGCTTTCAGGAAGATCGAAGATCCGATCTCGGAGCTCTTTGCTCCGGCGCTGTACTGATGTTCCCTCGGCCCGACCCAGGACGTCGGTGCCGTTCCCGCTGTTCATGGTCTTCCAGGCGGGGGAACGCGGGCCATCACCAGGCCTGCGCACCACGGCTGCGATAGTCGGCCCATGACTGCATCGGCCGGATATGGTCACGCCGGACCACGTGGCCCGACGCGCGCGCGCCGGCTGGCACGCATCGCCTGGCGCCTGCTGCTGCTGGCCACGGTGGCCTTCGTCGCCCTGTGGGCCTGGCGCCACTCCGTGCTTGAGCGGCCGCGCCTGCTGTGGGAACTGTCGCGGATGCCCGCGCCGCAGGCACAGCCGGTCCCCGTGGACGGGGTACGGGCGTCGCAGATCGCCGCCACTTTCGGCGCTCCGCGGGGCAGCGACCGCCGCCACGAGGGGGTGGACATCTTCGCGCCCCGTGGCACCGCCGTGCGAAGCACCACGCGTGGGGTGGTTGTGGCGGTGCGCGACCGCGGCCTGGGCGGGCGCCAGGTGTGGGTACTGGGGCCGGCCGGTGAACGCCATTACTACGCTCACCTGGAAGCATGGTCACCTGGCCTGGCCGTGGGCGACGTGGTCCAGCCCGGTACGCCTCTGGGCACGGTGGGCGACAGCGGCAACGCGCGCGGCACGCCGCCGCACCTGCACTACGGCATTTACGGCGCGGACGGGGCACTGGACCCGTTGCCACGGCTGCGCGCCGCGCCCTGAACCCACCCGGGGCGCGGCATGGAACGGACCATCGTGGCGGCGGGCCTCGTCGCAACCGCCACGCGCACCTATGTTGGATGCATCCCCCCATTCCCGGAGGCGCACCATGGCGTCCCAACCCAACCGCTACCGCATCACGGTCACGCCGATCGACACCGGCGGCCTTCCCAGTCCCGGCCGCTGCAGCCTGGAATTCGAACAGCCCGCGGGTGGGCGCGATGACTGGCTGCGCATGGTCGAAGGCACCCAGCGCCTGCCCGGGCTTGCCGGCGACGAACGCGCCACGCTGGTGATCGGCGCGCGCCTGCTTGATGCGCTGGCTCGCCACCGGCCCGGACTGCCGGACGATCCGTTGCAGGAGCTGCGCGCGCCGCTGGCACGGCTGGTCGAGCGCCTGGAACGCACCGCGCAGGAGGGTTGAGGCAGCCGGCGCCCGCGCTATGCTCGCCCGACCTTGGCGAGGACCCTGGCATGCGCAACGTCCACCTGCTGGTACTGGCACTGCTGGTGCTGCCCCTGGCGCAGTGCTCGTGCAGCCGCCCGCCCGGCATTCCCGCGCCGGACCAGGACGACCCGGTCCGGCCCGCTGACGGCACCCCGGCGGCCGCGGCCACGCCGGCACCGGACGCACCGGCGGCCGATGCCGTCGCCGATGCTCCGCCGGGGCCGCGCGAAGCGGCCGCCATCCTGCACGCCTACCTGTCGCTGCTGCCCGGCGGCGACCACGCCGCTGCCGACACGTTCTGGGCCCGCGGCGACCCGGGCCGGGCGCCCGGCGATGCCGCCCTGCGCGCCAGGTCGCAGCCGGACGCGATGCGGATCGACACCGGCCCGCCCGTCGCACTGGACCGCGAACACCCGCCGCGCGCGGTCGAAGTCCCGGTGCGCCTGCGGTTGAACGACGCTGCCGGGGCGCAGGTGCTGGAGGGCCACTACCGCATGCGGCTGCGGATCGATGGCCACGGCTGGGAGATCACCTCGGCCGAGCTGCACCCGCGGCTGGACTGAAGCCGGCCCAGCCGGCCTTCTTCGCGCCCGCCGTGCCGGCGCCGGCGGGACGCCAGGCTCAGCGCTTGGGCTGCAGCATCGTGCCCGTGCACTTGGGCGAGCCACACAGGCAGGCCCAGATCTTCTTCAGCCGCGGCGTATGCCGCTCGGCCAGGGTGATGCCGTAGTTGTAGGTCAATTCCTCGCCCGGCGCGATTGCGCGCACGGCCTCGACGAAGACCTGGTCCTTGCGCCGGTCCTCGCCGTCGTGCTCCTCGATCACCGCTTCGCAGTTGGGATCGCAGCTGTGGTTGATCCAGCGCGCGTCGTTGCCCTGGTAGGTGGCATCGATCACCCAGTCGTCGTTGAGCGTGAACAGGAAGGTATGGCCGCTCTCCACGTCGCCGCCGACATCGGCGTCCACCTGTTCGTGGCTGCGGCGGCGGCCCTTGTACTCGATGACGCGCTCGCCCTTGCGGATCGGCGCCACGGCGAACACGCCGTTGCCATGGATGGGGGACTTGCGGGCGGCAATCTTGCGGGACATGCGGGTTCCGGACGACGAGGACGCGGCCGATTCTCGCCGATGCCGCGCGCCGGCACCATCCATTGCGCATGCGCGGCGCGGCATGCACCGGCATTCGAAGCGCCGCGCCAACCTGCATGGCATCGGCTGCGGCCGCTCGCACCGCTGCCTGCCGCACGATTGCCGGCGTGGCCGCAGCTGGTCAGGTGCCGGTCACACCCTGCGCTTGGCCCGGCGATCTTGAAAGAGTACAATTTCGGTACGCTTTAGCCGAAACCGGCCGCCCATGCTCCGCGTCAACAAGCTGACCGATTACGCAACCGTGGTCCTGACCGTGCTCGCCGCACGCCAGGGCCAGGTGCTGAGCGCGGCCGAACTGGCCGAGCACGCCGGCCTGGAACAGCCCACGGTAAGCAAGCTGCTCAAGCCGCTGGCCCAGGCCGGCCTGGTGGAAGGGCTGCGCGGCGTGCGCGGCGGTTACAGGCTCAGCCGGGCCGCCTCCGACATCAGTCTCATCGAAATCGTGGAAGCGATGGAAGGGCCGCTGGCGATGACCGAGTGCAGCCAGCACGACAGCCAGTGCGGCATCGCCGACCAGTGCGGCGTCCGCGCCAACTGGCTCCTGATCAACGACGTGGTCGCCGACGCCTTGCGCAAGGTGACCCTGGCGCAGATGCTGCGCCCCCCGCCCCCACCGGCGCGACGGCGCGAGATCGCCTTGCGCATCACCAATTGACCCCGCAGGCAGCCCGAATGGCCACCGAAGTCACCACCTCCCCTCCCCCCCAGAACGCAGAGATCCTGGAGCGGCTTGGCCGGCGTTACGACGCCGGCTTCGTCACCGAGATCGAGTCCGAGTCGCTGCCTCCAGGCCTGGACGAGGACATCATCCGCGCCATCTCGGCCAAGAAGGACGAGCCGGAGTGGATGACCGACTGGCGCCTGGACGCCTACCGCCGCTGGCTGACCATGCCGGTGCCGCACTGGGCCAAGCTGAAGGTCGCGCCGATCGACTTCCAGGCGATCAGCTACTACTCCGCGCCCAAGGGGCCCAAGTACCAGTCGCTGGACGAGGTGCCGCAGGAACTGCTGGACACCTACGACAAGCTCGGCGTGCCGCTGCACGAGCGCGCCAAGCTGGCCGGCGTGGCGGTGGACGCGGTATTCGACTCGGTATCGGTGGGCACCACCTTCCGCAAGGAGCTGGCCGACAAGGGCATCATCTTCTGCTCGATGTCCGAGGCCATCCGCGAGCACCCGGAGCTGGTGAAGCAGTACATCGGCTCGGTGGTCCCGCACGGCGACAACTACTTTGCCGCGCTGAACTCGGCAGTGTTCTCCGATGGCAGCTTCGTGTTCATCCCCAAGGGCGTGCGCTGCCCGATGGAGCTGAGCACCTATTTCCGGATCAACGCCGGCCACACCGGCCAGTTCGAGCGCACCCTGATCATCGCCGAGGCCTCCAGCCACGTTTCCTACCTGGAAGGCTGTACCGCGCCGATGCGCGACGAGAACCAGCTGCACGCCGCGGTGGTCGAGCTGGTCGCCCTGGACGATGCCGAGATCAAGTACTCGACCGTACAGAACTGGTACCCGGGCGACGAGAACGGCGTCGGCGGCATCTACAACTTCGTGACCAAGCGTGCGCTGTGCAGCGGCGCGCGCAGCAAGGTGATCTGGACCCAGGTGGAAACCGGCTCGGCGATCACCTGGAAGTACCCGTCGTGCGTACTGCTGGGTGACGATTCTTCCGGCGAGTTCCACTCGGTGGCGCTGACCCACCACCGCCAGCAGGCCGACACCGGCACCAAGATGATCCACATCGGCAAGCGCACCAAGTCCAAGATCGTGTCCAAGGGCATCAGTGCCGGGCACGGCCAGAACACCTACCGCGGCCTGGTCAAGGTGGACCGCAACGCCGACGGTGCGCGCAACCACACCCAGTGCGACAGCCTGCTGATCGGCAAGCAGTGCGGCGCCCACACCTTCCCCTACATCGAGGTGCGCAACCCGGGCGCCACGGTCGAGCACGAGGCCACCACCTCCAAGATCAGCGAGGACCAGATGTTCTACTGCCGCACCCGCGGGATCTCCGAGGAGGACGCGGTCTCGATGATCGTCGACGGCTTCTGCAAGCAGGTGTTCCGCGAACTGCCCATGGAGTTTGCGGTGGAAGCCAAGAAGCTGCTGGAAGTCAGCCTGGAAGGCAGCGTCGGCTGACCACTTTTCCTGCAGGCGCGGCAACCGCGATCGGAACACAGGCGACCACCGCGCGGCGGTCCACCGATTCCGCTGCTCCTGCAGTCCACCCCGAAGGACGGGACACGAGAAAACACATGCTCAAGATCGACAACCTGCATGCCAGCATCGCCGGCAACGACATCCTCAAGGGCCTCTCGCTGGACGTGAAGCCGGGCCAGGTACACGCACTCATGGGGCCCAACGGCGCCGGCAAGTCCACCCTGGGCAACGTGCTGGCCGGGCGCGAGGGCTACGAGGTGACCGCCGGCTCGGTCCAGTTCGACGGCCGTGCGCTGCTGGAACTGGAGCCGGAAGAGCGCGCCGCCGCCGGCCTGTTCCTGGCGTTCCAATACCCGGTGGAGATCCCCGGGGTCAACAACACCTACTTCCTGCGCAGTGCGCTCAACGCCCAGCGCAAGGCGCGCGGCGAGGCCGAGCTGGACTCGATGCAGTTCCTCAAGCTGGTGCGCGAGAAGCTGGCGATCCTGCACCTGAAGGACGAACTGCTGCACCGCGGCCTCAACGAAGGCTTTTCCGGCGGCGAGAAGAAGCGCAACGAGATCTTCCAGCTGGCCGTGCTGGAACCGAAGCTGGCGATCCTGGACGAGACCGACTCGGGCCTGGACATCGACGCGCTGCGGACCGTGGCCGACGGCGTCAACGCACTGCGCTCGCCTGACCGCTCGTTCCTGGTCATCACTCATTACCAGCGCCTGCTCGACTACATCAAGCCGGACGTGGTGCACGTGCTGGCCGATGGCCGGATCGCCCAGACCGGCGGCCCGGAGCTGGCGCTTGAGCTGGAAAAGCATGGCTACGCCTGGCTGAAGGACCGCGTGGTGCCGGAAAAGGTTGCCTGATGCACCGCCTGCACTCCCTGCCATTGCGACTCCGGATTGCCCATGAACGCGCTGCTTGATTCCTTCCGCGACACTTTTTCCGGGCTGCCCGAGCCCGATGCCCAGCAGCTTGGCCAGGGCCGCCGCCAGGCCCTGGACGCGCTGCTGGCCGACGGCCTGCCCGGTCCGCGCGACGAGGCCTGGAAGTACACCCCCCTGCGCACCCTGGAGCGCCGCACCTTCGCCGCTGCCGATGCCGCGCCGCCTGCGCTGGATCCGGCGCTGCTGGCCGACATCCCCTGCCCGCGCATGGTGTTCGCCAACGGCCGCTTCGATGCCGCGCACAGCGACCTGTCCGGGCTGCCCGATGGCGCGGTGGTCGAAGCGCTGTCGCGGGTGCTGGCCAGCGGCGAACCCCGCGACGCCAATTTCCTGGCCCGCCGCTACAGCCAGCGCAGCGAGGTCTTCGCCCGCGCCAACGCGGCCCTGGCCGACGAGGGCGCGGTCGTGCGCCTGGAAGCCGGGGTGCGGGCGCCGGCCCCGCTGCACCTGGTCTTCATCGGCGTGCCCCAGTCCGGCGACCGCGCCTGGCACCTGCGCCACTTCATCGAGCTGCGCGAGGGCGCCGCCCTGGACATCGTGGAGTACCAGTTTGGCGCCGGCGATCACGCCCACCTGAGCAACGAGGTCCTGCACCTGCACCTGGGCGCGGAGGCGGTGGTCCGCCACGCCTGCGTGCAGCACGACGCCGCCCGCGCCACCCGGTTCGCGCGCACCGACGCGGTGCTGGCGCGGCAGGCGCAATACCGCCGCTTCGACCTGGAACTGGGCGCGGCCCTGAGCCGGCACGAACTCAACGTGCGCCTGGAAGGCGACGGCGCCCGGCTGCTGGCCAATGGCGTACTGCTGGGCGACGGCCGCCGCCACGTCGACACCCGCCTGGGCATCGAGCACATCGCCCGCGACACGGCCTGCGAACTGCTCTGGCGCGGCACCGCGTCCGGTCGCAGCAAGGTGGTGTTCCACGGCGGCATCGGCATCCGCCCGGGCGCCGACGGCACCGATGCGATGCTCTCCAACAAGAACCTGCTGCTGTCGGCCGATGCGGAAATCGATACCCAACCGGTGCTGGTGATCGACGCCGACGAGGTCCAGGCCGCGCATGGCGCCACCGTCGGCCAGCTCGACGCCGATGCCCAGTTCTACCTGCGTTCGCGCGGCATCCCGCAGGCCCAGGCGCAGCGCCTGCTCACCGTGGCCTTCTGCCGCGAGCCGCTGCTGGCGCTGGAGGATGACGGCCTGCGCCAGATGTTGCTGGCGCGCCTGGATGCGGCACTGGCCGCCTCGCTGGGCAGCGACGGCGCGTCGGCATGAGCGTGATGCCGCAAGCCGCCGTGCACGATGCCGCCATGCCCGCACACGAGGGCAACGAGGTCGACTGGGCCCGAATCCGCGCCGATTTCCCGCTGCTGATGCGCGAGGTCCACGGCAAGCCGCTGGTCTATTTCGACAATGCCAACACCGGGCAGAAGCCGCTGCCGGTGATCGCCTCGCAGGACGCGTTCTACCGGCGCCAGAACGCCAATGTCAGCCGCGCGGTGCACGCGCTGGGCACCGAGGCCACCGAGGCCTACGAGGGCGCGCGCGGCACCCTGGCGCGTTTCCTGAGCGTGCGCAGCGACGAGCTGGTGCTGTGCAGCGGCACCACCTTCGCGATCAACCTGGTGGCCTATTCCTGGGCGCTGCCGCGGCTCAAGCCCGGCGACGTGATCCTGGTCTCGCGGATGGAGCACCACGCCAACATCGTGCCGTGGCAGCTCGTCGCCCAGCGCACCGGCGCCACGGTGCAGGTGGCCGGGATCCTGCCCGACGGCAGCCTGGACCTGGACGCGCTGTACAAGGCGATGACCCCGCAGGTGAAACTGCTGGCGGTGGCGCATGTCTCCAACGTGCTGGGCACGGTCAACCCGGTGCGCGAGATCTGCCGCCAGGCACGCCGGCACGGCATCACCACCGTGGTCGACGGCTCCCAGGCCGCGCCGCACATGAAGCTGGACGTGGCCGCCATCGGCTGCGACTTCTACGCCGTCACCGGCCACAAGATGTGCGCCCCCACCGGCACCGGCGCGCTGTGGGCGCGGCGCGAGCACCTGCAGGCGATGCCGCCGTTCATCGGCGGCGGCGAGATGATCAAGGAAGTCAGCTTCGACGGCACCGTGTTCAACGACCCGCCGCACAGGTTCGAGGCAGGCACGCCCAACATCGCCGGCTTCGTCGGCCTGGGCGCGGCGGTGGACTACCTGGAATCGGTGGGCATGGAGCGCATCGCCGCACGCGAGGCCGAGCTCCTTGCCCATGCCACCGAAGCGCTGCAGGCGATCCCGGGACTGCGCATCTTCGGCACCGCGCCACACAAGGCGGCGGTGATCTCGTTCCTGGTCGAGGGCGCGCATGCGCACGACCTGGCCACCCTGCTTGACCTGGAAGGCGTGGCGGTACGCTCGGGCCAGCACTGCGCGCATCCGCTGCTGCAGTTTTTCGGGGTGGCCGCCACCGTGCGCGCGTCGCTGGCGTTCTACAACACCCACGAGGAAATCGAGCGCTTCGCAGCCGCCCTGGACAAGACCCGGCGCCTGCTGGCCTCGTGACCGGCGCACGCCGCGCCCTACAATACGGGCATGGATTCCATTGCATTCCGCGCTGCCACCGAAGCCGACATCCCGGCGGTGATCAAACTGGTCACCTCCGCCTACCGCGGCCCTGAAAGCCGCCAGGGCTGGACCACCGAGGCCGATATCCTCGACGGCCCGCGGATCCATCCGGACATACTGGCCGCCGACATCAGCCGGCCGCGCAGCATGGTCCTGCTGGGTGAACGCGATGGCGATGGATTGCTGGCCTGCGCGCACATCGCCGCGGAGGACGATGCCTGCTACTTCGGCATGTTCGCGGTGCGGCCCGCGCAGCAGGGCGGCGGCGCCGGCAAGGCGATCCTGGCCGAGGCCGAGCGCATCGCGCGCGAGCAATGGGGCCTGGGGTGCATGCGCATGGCGGTGATCGACCTGCGCGAAAGCCTGATCGCCTTCTACCTGCGCCGTGGCTACGCCCGCACCGGCATCCACCGGCCGTTCCCCTACGGCGACGAGCGCTTCGGCATCCCGCTGCGCGCGGACCTGCGCCTGGAGTTGCTGGAAAAGACCCTGCACATGGAACCGACCGCATGAATGCCCCGACCTGGACCTTCGTGTGCACCAGCGCCGAACTGCTGCCCGGCGAGATGCGCCCGGTGTTCGACGAGGTAACCGGCACGGCCATCCTGGTGGTCAACCTGGACGGTGACCTGTACGCCGTGGAAGACCGTTGCAGCCATGAGGATTTCGAACTGTCCGCGGGCGTGCTCGATCCGGCCGAAGGCAGCGTCGAGTGCGTCCTGCATGGTGCCCGCTTCGACCTGCGCGACGGCCGTGCGCTGTGCGCGCCGGCGTATTCGCCGGTGCCCAAGTTCCCGGTCAAGGTCGAGCACGGCGGGATCTGGACCCGCGACGACCGGGACTAGCATCCGACGATGCCTCCACGGGCGCTGTCCGCGCAAGGCCGCATGCAGCCCCAATTGCAAACAGGAATCGATCTCATTAACATGCGTGGCTTCTGATCATTCCCGATCAGTCTCCGGTGCCCGCGCCTTGCCACGCTTCCTGTTTCCCGCACGATCACGATCCGGACGCCTGACCTGCCTTGCGGCGGTCTGGCTGGGCATCGTGCTGCTGGCGGGCGCGCTGGCAGGCAGCCCGGCATCGGCGGACGCTCACCGGGCGGACGCCACGGTCGCCTGCGTCGCCACGGCGGCACCGGGCCTGCCCGCCGACACCGACACCCGCACCGGTGATGCAACTGCATCCACTCCGGCCCCGGCCCATGTCGATGCCGCACCAGTGGACGGGACTCACGAAGCCGGTGAGTCAGGCACCCGGACGGCCGCTGTCCCGCCACACCGGCGCCGCGACCGTCCGGTCGCCGTGCCCGACGCGCCGCGTGCCGGTGGGCGCCCGCATCCGCGCTATCGCAGCCAGGGCCCTCCGGCCGCCTGACTCCGCCGCCATGGGCGCGTTCCACGCGCCGCGCGGCCATCACTCCCCAGATATCCCTCCCGCTTCCGACGCGATGCCCGCGTGCGGCGCCATGACGGCTGCCGCCTGCGGCGCTGATCCCTCTTTCCTCCTGCAATGGACCCCCCATGAGCCACATCACCAACCGCAAGCACGCTTCCCCCGCCCAGTGCGGCCTGGCCACCGCGACCCTGCTGACCGGCCTGGCCCTGGCGGCGCCGGCCGCCGCCGCGCCCGACCTCGCCGCCGCCGGCCAGGCCACTACCCTGGACGGCGTGCAGGTCAACGGCGTGCTCGGCTACAAGGCCGAGCGCATGGCCTCGCCCAAGTTCACCCAGCCCCTGCAGGACACGCCGCAGACCATCCAGGTCATCACCGCCGAGCTGTTCAACCAGCAGGGCGCCACCACCCTGGCCGAGGCGCTGCGCAACAGCCCCGGCGTGGGCACGTTCTACGCCGGCGAGAACGGCAACACCGCCACCGGCGATGCGGTCTACATGCGCGGCTTCGACAGTTCCAACAGCATCTACGTCGATGGTGTGCGCGACCTGGGCTCGATCTCGCGTGATGTGTTCAACACCGGGCAAGTGGAGGTGACCAAGGGCCCGGCCGGCACCGACAACGGCCGCTCCTCGCCGACCGGTGCGATCAACATGGTCAGCAAGCATGCCAACCTGCATGACGCCACCAGCGCCACCCTCAGCGCCGGCGACCAGGGCCAGAAGCGCGCCACCGCCGACTGGAACCATGCCTTCGCCGGCCTGCCCGGCACCGCGCTGCGCGTGAACGCGATGTGGCAGGACAGCGACGTGCCTGGCCGCGACCATGTCGACAACCAGCGCCATGGCCTGGCCACCTCGCTGGCCTTCGGGCTGGGCAGCGATACCCGCTACTACCTCAACCTGCTGTACGTGGAGCAGGACAATGTCCCGGACGGTTTCGTGCCCACCATCGGCCTGCCGGGCTGGGAGCCGCAGCCGGGGCTGGAAGCACTGGTCGGGCATCCGGTCGACCCGGAAAACTTCTACGGCACCGGCGACGACCACGACGAGGTGACCGCGCAGATGGCCACCTTCCGGGTCGAACACGATTTCTCGGACACGCTGAAGCTGAGCAACACCCTGCGCTGGGGCCAGACCGTGCAGGACTACCTGCTGAGCGCGTTCATGACCACCGGCGGCAATGCCGCCGATCCGCAGGCGGGCAACATCGGCTGGACCAATCCGGCGGACCTGTCCAGCTACACCGTGGCGCGCAGCCTTCCCACGTTCAAGGACCAGCGCAACCGCATCCTCACCAACCAGCTCAACCTACGCGCCGACTTCGCCACCGGCGGCGTGCAACACAACCTCAGCACCGGCCTGGAGCTGACCCGCGAGGAGCAGCACAGCCACGCCATCGCCAGCACCGGCGCGCAACCGGCGGCCAGCCTGTACGCGCCGGACTGGAGCGACCGCGGCGACCTGGCATGGGCGCGCAGCGGCGCCGGCAGCCAGGGGCGCACCGATACCGCGGCACTGTACCTGTTCGACACGCTGGAGTTCGGCGAGCGCTTCCTGCTGAGCGCGGGCCTGCGGCTGGACCGCTATGAAACCAGCTACCGCAACAGCGCCACCTGCGGCGGCAGCGGCCGGCGCGCAGTGCCCTGCGGCGGGCAGCCGGTCGGCACCATCGTGCAGACCGTGGACACCGAAGACAGCGACACCCTGCTGACTTGGAAGCTCGGTGGCGTGTACAAGCCTTCGGCGGCGGTGAGCCTGTACGCAGGCTACGCCCTGTCGCAGCAGCCGCCGGGCGGCGCCAACTTCCAGCTCAGCGACGCGGCCGGCAGCGCCAACAGCGTCAATGCCGATCCGCAGAAGGCCCGGACCCTGGAGGTCGGCACCAAGTGGAGCCTGCTGGAGGATGCCCTGGCGCTGAACCTGGCACTGTTCCGCACCGACGTGAGCAACGAGATCAATACCCTGGTCACCGACGACGCCGGCCTGCCGACCCAGACCGGCCAGAAGCGGGTCCAGGGCATGGAGCTGTCGCTGGTGGGCAACCTCACCGCGAACTGGTCGGTCTCGGCCGGCTACACGCATCAGCACACCGAGGTGGAAGAAGGCGCGCCGGTGGCCAGGAATGGCAGCCACAACCTCACCTACACCCCGGAAGAAGCGTTCACCGGCTGGACCACGTACCGCTTCGCGTCCGGCCTGACCCTGGGCGGCGGCGTGCGCTATTCCGGCAGGATGCTGCGTGGCACCGATGGCGCTGCCGGCACTCCGGAGTCGGTCAAGTCCCATACCGTGTGGGACGCGGTGGCCTCCTACGCGGTCAACCAGCACCTGCTGCTGCGACTGAACGGCTACAACCTGTTCGACAAGCAATACGTCGCGTCGATCAACAAGAGCGGCTACCGCTATACCCCCGGTGTCGCGCGTACCGTCCTGCTCAGCGCCGAACTGCGCTTCTGACCCACGCCGGCCGGGGCATCCACGCCCCGGCCGCGACCACGAGGAATCCTCCCATGCTGCTGCACATCCCCCAGGTCCTCGCCGGCGACGAGCTGGCACTGATACGGCAGGCGCTGGACAGCGCGGACTGGACCGACGGCCGCGAGACGGTTGGCGTGCAGGGCGCCCAGGTCAAGCGCAACCAGCAGCTGCCCGATGCGTCCCCGCTGAAGGCCGAGCTGGGCCAGGCGGTACTGGCGGCACTGGAGCGCAACCCGCTGTTCTTCGCCGCGGCGCTGCCGCTGCAGATTCTTCCACCGCGCTTCAACCGCTACAGCGGCGGCGGCGAGTACGGCTTCCACGTGGATGGCGCGGTGATGATCAGCGGTGCCGGCGCGCAGCGCAGCCAGGTGCGTTCGGACCTGTCCTGCACCCTGTTCCTGTGCGCGCCGGAGGAATACGACGGCGGCGAGCTGGTCATCAGCGACACCTACGGCGAGCACGAGGTAAAGCTGCCGGCCGGGGACATGATCCTGTACCCGTCCAGCAGCCTGCACCGGGTCACCCCGGTCACCCGCGGTGCGCGCCTGGCCTCGTTCTTCTGGGTACAGAGCATGGTCCGCGACGACAGCCGGCGCCGGTTGCTGCTGGAGATGGATACGGCCATCGAGGCCTTGCGCAGCAAGGGGGCCGATGCAGCCGCGGTGCTGCAACTGACCGGCGTGTACCACAACCTCCTGAGGCAATGGGCGGAGGTCTGACATCCGTACGAACGGGAGTCATCCTCGTTTGCATGTGATAACCATTCCCGTTTAGAATTCGCCCGACGCGCGCCTTGACTGCGCGCCAACCACGGGGCCGCCTTGAACCACGACCGCGCTACGCTCGAGCCCCGACCGGTGCCCGTGCCGTGGCCGTGGCTGCTGCTGGTGGCGGTGGTACTGCTCGTGGCGGCCCTGCCGGCGACCGCAACGGCTTCGCAGCCCCCGTCCTGCATCGGTGCCTGCAGCCAAGGTTCCGGCCCGGACGACGGCGAGCCTTCCGATGCCGGCCATCGCCCGCTGGTGGCCAAGACACGCAGGGCGGCACCGACGATGGCGACCGCCATGCCGCTGGACTGGCGGACCCATACGCCTGTACTTGCGCTGCCGGTGATCCGTGCAGCGTCCCGCCCGCCTGCCATTCCGGCGCCGTGGCGCACACCGCTGCCGCACGCCCCGCGTTCCTGGCTGCGCCTGCATCCCGGCCAGGCCCCTCCCCGCGCCTGAGCGCCGCCACCGGCCGCACGCTCCCGCCCAGGGAGCGTGCCCGACCCCGCGGCTCCCCTTTCCTCATCCACTCCCGGACCCCGGCCCTGGCCGCGGGTCCAGGCACCTGCACCTTACCTCCCCGCATGAGCCCTCCCATGAACTGCCTGCACCGCGCTTCCTTCCGTCGCGCCACCCTCGCCAGCGCCCTCGGCCTGGCCCTGGCCACCTGCCTGCCGGCCGCCGCCAACCCGGCCCCCACCGGCGCCCCGAGCACCCTGGACACGGTGGTGGTCACCGCCGCCGGCTTCGAGCAGAAGATCACCGACGCGCCGGCCAGCATCAGCGTCATCACCCGCGAGGAACTGGCCAGGCGTCCATACATGACCCTGCTCGACACGGTGCGCGACCTGGAGGGAGTGGACATCGGCGAGACCCGCGACAAGACCGGCCAGGGCACCATCTCCATGCGCGGTATGGGCTCGGACTACACCCTGGTGCTGGTCAACGGCCGCCGCCAGAACAACCATGGCGACATCTACCCGAACAACTTCGGCGGCAACCAGTTCAACCACATCCCGCCGTTGGACGCGATCGAGCGGATCGAGGTGATCCGCGGCCCGGCCTCCACCCTGTACGGCGCCGACGCGATGGGCGGGGTGATCAACATCATCACCAAGCGCAACCTGGACAGCTGGAACGGCTCGCTCAGCCTGGGCCGCACCTTCCAGGCAGACGACCAGTTCGGCGACGACTCCACCGTGGACTTCTTCCTCACCGGCCCGCTGGTGCCCGGCAGCCTGAACCTGAGCGCGCGCGGAAGCTGGTACGAGCGCGATGCATCCAACCCGGTGTACGCGCCGGTGACCGACCCGGCCGGGCAGACCCATACCCGCCCGCTGGGCTTCGGCAGCGGCGGCAAGACCGTGGACAACACCAACAAGTCCGCCGGCATCAGCCTGGAATGGATGCCCTCGGAAAACCAGAGCCTGGTGTTCGACATCGACACATCGCGCCAGGAATACGACAACGCGATCAAGATCAACGACAGCGGGGTCGAGGAATACCCGGTCGGCACCGTCGACAACATCAACTCGGTGTGGCGGGCCACGCCCAACAACTGCATCCCCCGCGGCACCTGCACCCGCGCCGAACCGCGCGTGGGCTACAGCCCGGCGCAGCAATTCGCCCGCGATACCTGGTCGCTGGCCCATGAGGGCAGGTGGTCGTTCGGCAACAGCCTGGTGTCGCTGGCCCGGGTGGCCACCAGCAACGACGGCCGCACCCTGCCATTCACCGTTGCCGAACGCGCCCACCTGCTGGAAATGATGAACGGCACCGGCGCCTATGCCGGCCTGGACGTGGCCCAGCGCCGCGCCATCGCCGAGTCCACCTTCCTGCCGCGACCGGCGCGTTCGCTGGAGAGCCGCCAGTACACCCTGGATGCCAAGCTCGATGTCCCGTTCGAGCTGGCCGGCCAGCACGTGGCCGTGCTCGGCGCACAGGTGATCCGCGGCGAGCTGGAGGACGGCGTGTTCGGGATGGAGGACGGCATCCCCGGCGGCGTGCAGGAGCACAACATGCATTCGCTGTTCGCCGAGGACACCTGGACCATCACCGAGCCGCTGGCCATCACCGCCGGCCTGCGCTGGGACGACCACGACGTGTTCGGCGACCGGCTCAGCCCGCGCCTATATGGCGTATGGACGATGAACGCGCAATGGACCGTCAAGGGCGGGGTCAGCACCGGCTTCAAGACCCCCAAGACCACCCAGCTCTACGACGGCATCACCGGTTTCGGCGGCCAGGGCACCATCCCGCTGTTCGGCAACCCCGGGCTGCGCCCGGAGACCAGCACCAGCACCGAACTGGCCGTGTACTGGCACCACCCGCAGGGGCACGACTTCAACGCCACCGTGTTCCGCAATGCATTCGACGACAAGCTTTCCACCGAACGCTGCGGCGCCAACCTGACCCTGGCCTGCCCCACCGGCGAATTCGCCGGACTCGGGTACGTGACCGGCAGCGTCCCGGTCAACATCGACGAGGCGGTGGTCCAGGGCGCCGAGCTTGCCGGCCGCTGGCAGGTCGCCGAGCGCCTCGGCGTCCGCGCCAACTACACCTATACCGACAGCGAGCAGAAGAGCGGCCCGTCCCGGGGCGAGCCGCTGGGCGACAGCGCCCGGCACATGGCCAACGCCAGCATCGACTGGCAGGCCAGCGAGCGCTTCAACCTGTTCCTGAGCGCGGAAGTGCGCTCCAAGCGCTATCGCGGCCTGGATGCGGACAGCGGCGAGCAGCTGTACTGGAAGGACTACCAGGTCTTCCACCTGGGCGCTGCGTACACCTTCTCCGAGCGGGTCACCCTCAACGCCCGGATCAACAATCTGCTGGACCGCGACTTCACCAGCTACCAGTACACGTTCGTCGATGCCGGCGACAGCAGCTACACCGTCGCGGCGCAGGACGATTACAACAACAAGGACAAGGCGCGGAACCTCTGGGTCGGGCTGAACGTCAGCTTCTGATCCCCCGTGCGTGGCCCGGGCGTGTCGAAGCGCCCGGACCCGCACATGCCATGGCAGGCGACCAATGAGAATTGTTCTCATTGATCGCCTATACTTCGCCCTCCCCGCAGTGTTTGGCTTCCGTGCCCAGCTCCCCCCACCCCGATCCGGTCTCCGCCCAGCGTCGCCGCGGCTTCTGGCTGCGCACGCTGCACCAGTGGCACTGGATCAGTGCGGCACTGTGCCTGGTCGGGATGCTGCTGTTCGCGGCAACCGGGGTGACCCTCAACCACGCCGCGAAGATCGAAGCCGCGCCGCAGGTCGACAACCGGGCGCTGCAGTTGCCCGAGCCGCTGCTGCGCACGCTGGCCGACGCCGCGCAGGAAGGCACCACGCCATTGCCGCCAGCGCTGGCGGCGTGGCTGGAACAGGCGCTGGACGTGCCGGTGGGCGCTCGGGTTGCGGAGTGGTCGCCGGAGGAAGCCTACGTGTCCATGCCGTCGCCAGGTGCCGATGCCTGGCTGAGCATCGACCGCCAGACCGGTGCGGTGGAATACGAACGCACCGACCGTGGCTGGGTTTCCTACTTCAACGACCTGCACAAGGGTCGCAACGCCGGGCCGGCATGGGGCTGGTTCATCGACGTGTTTGCCATCGCCTGCCTGGTGTTCTGCATCACCGGACTGTTCCTGTTGCACCTGCATGCACGCCAGCGCCGGATGACCTGGCCGCTGGTCGGCCTGGGCCTGGTGGTGCCGTTGCTGCTGGCACTGCTGTTCATCCATTGACCCCACCATTCACCGACGAGGTTCACCGAATGCGCGTCAAGCTGTTCATCGCCGTCACCGGCCTGCTCACCATGCCGGCCTATGCGGCCGAGCTGCAGGTCAATGTCGAGATCCCCAGGCTCAATGTCGCCGAGTACCACCGCCCGTACGTCGCCATCTGGCTGGAGGGTGCCGACCACCAGGTCGTGGCCAATCTGGCGGTGTGGTACCAGATGCGCGAAACCGCCGAGGGCCACGGCACCAAGTGGCTGCCGGACCTGCGCCAGTGGTGGCGCAAGTCCGGGCGCAACCTGGACCTGCCGGTGGACGGGGTGACCGGGCCGACCCGGCCGGTGGGCCGGCATGCGCTGTCCTTCACCGACGCCCAGCCGCAACTCAAGGACCTGGCCCCGGGCCAATACACCCTGGTGGTCGAGGCCGCGCGCGAGGTCGGCGGCCGCGAGCTGGTCAAGATCCCCTTCACCTGGCCAGCCACTGCGCCGCAGGCGGGCAAGGCCCAGGGCAGCAGCGAGCTGGGCGCGGTCAGCCTGGCGGTCCGGCCCTGAGCTGCGCAATTGCGCACGGCCCCGCTCCCGCATCCATCGCATCCGTCATGCACGCTCCCCGGAGGTCCACCATGAAGCATCACCTGATCCTGGCCGTCGCCCTGGCCTCGCTCGCGATCCCGTTCAACGCCGCCGCGCACAAGGCCTGGCTGCGTCCCTCGCAGACGGTACTGGCCGGAACCGATCCGTGGATCACGGTCGACGCCGCCGTATCCAACGACCTGTTCTACTTCAACCACGTGCCGCTGCGCCTGGACGGCCTGGTGATCACCGCGCCCGACGGCAGCACCGTGCAGCCGCAGAACCCGGCCACCGGCAAGTACCGCAGCGTGTTCGACGTGGCGCTCCAGCAACAGGGCACCTACCGCATCGCCGTGGTCAACAGCGGCCTGTTCGCCTCCTGGGAGGAGGACGGCAAGCCCAAGCGCTGGCGCGGCAACAGCACCAGCTTTGCCAGCGAAGTGCCCAGGGACGCCAAGAACCTGCGCGTTTCGCAGAGCGTGGGCCGCAACGAGACCTTCGTCACCAACGGCGCGCCGAACAAGACGGCGCTGGAACCCGTTGGCGAAGGCATCGAGCTGGTGGCGCTGACCCATCCCAACGACCTGTACGCGGGCGAGCAGGCAAAATTCCGCGTCCTGCTGGACGGCCAGCCGGCAGCCGGGCTCGAGTTCGAGATCGTGCGCGGCGAGACCCGCTACCGCAACGCGCAGGACGAGATCAAGGCCACCACCGACGCGCAGGGCGAGTTCTCCGTCACCTGGCCCAGCGCCGGCATGTACTGGCTGGAAACGTCCAGCCAGGACGACAGGACCTCGGTGCCGCAGGCCAGCCAGCGCCGCCTGGGCTACGTGGCCACCCTCGAGGTGCTGCCGCAGTAGGCGGCGCACGGGCGCGCAACGTCGATGCAGCCGGCGTCGTCCACGCAACTGGCCAGCCTGGGCGGGCACACCATGGGCACGCGCTGGAGCGTGCGCATGGCCGCGCGCCCGGGCGCTGACCTGCCTGCGCTGCACGCCGGCGTGCAGCGCGGCCTGGACCAGGTGGTGGCGCAGATGAGCACCTGGGAGCCGGACTCGGACATCAGCCGCTACCGGCGTGCGCCCGCCGGCAGTTGGCAGCGCCTGCCGGACGGGTTCATCGCCGTGCTCGACTGCGCGCTCGCCGTGGCCCAGGCCAGCGGCGGCGCATTCGATCCCACCATCGGCCCGCTGGTGGACCTGTGGGGTTTCGGCAGCACCGGCACGCCGCGGCGGGTACCGGATGCCGGCGCGATCGAACGCGAACGCCTGCGCACCGGCTGGCAGCGGCTGCAACGCCGCACCGGCGGAACCGAACTGTTCCAGCCCGGCGGCCTGCAGCTGGACCTGTCCGGCATTGCCAAGGGCTACGGCGCCGATGTGGTCGCCACCCACCTGCGCGACTGCGGCATCCCTGCTGCGCTGGTGGAAGTGGGCGGCGAGATCCGCGCCTACGGCCGCAAGCCCGATGGCGGGCACTGGCGGGTACTGGTCGAGTCCACGCCCGACGAGGACGCCGATCCGGACATCCTGCCGCCGCGCGTGCTGGCCTTGGACGACGTCGCCGTTGCCACCTCCGGGGACCGTTGGCACTGCTTCGAGCAGGACGGCAACCGCTATGCACACACCATCGATCCGCGCAGCGGCTGCCCTGTTGCCGGCGCGGCCGCCTCGGTCACCGTGGTCGCGCCACAGGCGATGGAGGCCGATGCCTGGGCAACCGCGCTGACGGTGATGGGTCCGATCGAGGGACTGGCCCTGGCCCAGGCACGCGGGCTGGCCGCACGCTTCGTCATCCGCACCGGCGAGCGCCTGGAAGAGACGATGACCGAGCCCTTCCGCGCACAGTTGGCGGCATGAGTACCGCTGCCGCTCCAGGCATCGGCCCCATCCTGCGCATCTGGCTGGGCAACGCGGCGGTGCTTGTGCTGCTGGCCGTACTGGCCGGCGCGTTGTTGCCGCTGCATGGCGAACCCTGGTGGGTTGCGTCGCCGCGGCCGGCGCGCTGGTGGTGGTGCGCGGTGGTGGTCCTGGCCTATGCCGGCGCCAGCGTGGTGTTCCTGCGGCCCCGGCCGGCAGCGCAGGCGACATCGGCCGCGAGCGCAGAACCGCCCATGCTGGTCGCATGGGCCAGCCAGACCGGATTCGCCAATGCCCTGGCCGAGCGCAGCGCGGCCGCGCTGCAGGCGGGCGGCAACAACGTCATCGTGCTGCCGCTGGACCAGGTTGATGCGCAACGCCTGGCCAGCACCCGGCGCGCCCTGTTCATCGCCAGCACCACCGGCGAGGGCGACCCGCCCGACCACGCCCTGCGCTTCCTGCGCGAGGTCATGCCCCAGGCGTCGGCATTGCCGGACCTGCACTACGCACTGCTGGCGCTGGGTGACCGCGAGTACCTGGACTTCTGCGCGTTCGGCCGCCAACTGGATGAATGGCTGCGTAGCCGTGGTGCACAGCCGCTGTTCGACCGGGTGGACGTGGACAACGCCGATGAAGCGGCGCTGCGCCACTGGCAGTACGAGCTGATCCGGATCGCAGGCAGTGCCGCGCTGGCCGACTGGAGTCCGCCCGCCTACACACCATGGCGCCTGGCCTCGCGGACCCTGCTCAATGCCGGCAGCCAGGGAAGCCCGGTGCACGACCTGTGGCTGGAGCCGGCGTGCGGCGTGCTGCCGCCATGGCAGGCCGGCGACATCGCCGAGATCGGCCCGCGCAATCGTCCGGCGCAGGTGCAGGCGCTGCTGGCGCGGCTGGGCCTGGAGGCCGACGCCGCAATTCCGGGCACGGACGGCGAAACCCTGGCCGCACTGCTGGCCCGCTCGCAGTTGCCGGATGACCCGCAGGCGCTGGCAGGGCTGACGCTGGATGCCCTGGTCGCAAGCCTGCAGCCATTGCCGCATCGCGAGTATTCGATCGCCTCCATCCCCGAGGAAGGCGGCGTGCGCCTGCTGGTCCGCGCGATGGTCAATGCCGACGGGTCACCGGGCCTGGGCAGTGGCTGGCTGTGCCAGCATGCACCGGTCGGCGGGACCATCGACCTGCGCGTGCGCACCAACCCCGGCTTCCATCCGCCTCCGGTGGACCAGCCACTGGTGCTGGTCGGCAACGGCACCGGCATGGCCGGCCTGCGCGCGCACCTGCGCGCGCGCGTCGCCGCCGGCGCTCGCCGCAACTGGCTGCTGTTTGGCGAGCGCAACGCCGACCACGACCTGTTCTTTGGCGAGGAACTGCTGCGCTGGCAGGCGCAGGGCTGGTTGCAGCGCCTGGACCTGGCGTTTTCCCGTGACGGCGAGCGACGCTACGTGCAGGACCTGCTGCAGGATGCCGGCCAGGACCTGCGCGACTGGATCGACGCCGGTGCCAGCGTGCTGGTCTGCGGCAATGCCAGCGGCATGGCGCCGGGCGTGGACGCCGCGATCGCCGGGGCCCTCGGCGGGCAGCAGCGCGACGCACTGCGTATCGAAGGGCGTTATCGGCGCGACGTCTACTGATGCTTACCGCGCCGTGCGCGCTGGCCTGCCGAAAAAAGACATCGCCCGGCTGCACTCCCTGTGCAACACCGGGCGATGGGCACATCCCTGTCGGCTCCTTGCCTCCCTCGATGCATCCTTGCCTCGTGAACCAGACACGCAATCCCTGCGTGTGACCTGCATGTGCCAACCCGATCACTCCGGGCTGGGTTGTCGGCGGGCGTGCGCCTGCACGTTGCAACCCCGGCAACCCGGGTGGGCATTCCTGGCGACTGCCGACGGGACGGTCCCCGTCGGCAGCCATTCCTTAGCTAGCGGCGCGCCACCGGCTTGGCCGGGGCGGCACCGGACGTCGCTGCAGCCTTGCGCGCAGGAGTTGCCGCGTTGCCGACCGCGATCAGGTCGCGATTGCGCTCCACCGTCTTCAGGCCGATCCCCTTGACCAGTGCCAGTTCGTCGGCGCTGCGGAACGGCCCGTTGGCCTTGCGGTACTCGACGATGGCTTCCGCCTTCGACGGACCGACCCCGACCAGGACGCTCTCCAGCTGGGCGGCATTGGCGGTGTTGATGTCGACCTTGTCCGCGGCAAACGCGGCGCCGGCCAGCAACAACGTGGACAACACCAGTGACTTGAGCAGAACGGCAAACGACTTCATGGCAACACTCCCTGTAGCTTGGTTGGTGGGTACCCGGGCCCGGCTTCCTGCCGGCACCTCGGTAGACCCAGTCTTCCGCGCCACCGGCAACAAGCCTATCGCCGGGGCGGCGACGCGGCAGCCGGAAAACTCCCCGCTCCCGTGTAGGGAAATTCCTACACACCCCGCGCCGTAGAATCGTCCGCAACCCTGCGCTTCCCCCGGAGCCCCCATGCATACCACCCGGCTTGATCCCGCCGCCGCCAGTACATTCATCGACACCAAGTGGGACCAGGACATCGTCCCGCAGCTGGTCGACTACATCCGCATTCCCAACAAGTCGCCCATGTTCGACCAGGACTGGCAGGCCAACGGGCACATGGATGCGGCCGTGCGGCTGATGCAGGGCTGGGCGCAGGCCCAGGACATTCCCGGCCTGCAGGTCGAGGTGGTGCAGCTGGAGGGCCGTACCCCGCTGATCTACGCCGAGGTCCCGGCCAGCGGCGCCGATGCCGGCGACGACACCGTGCTGCTGTACGGGCACCTGGACAAGCAGCCGGAGATGACCGGCTGGGATGACGACCTGGGGCCGTGGAAGCCGGTGTTGCGTGGCGACCGGCTTTACGGCCGCGGCGGCGCCGACGACGGCTATGCGATCTACGGCTCGCTGGCCGCGATCCAGGCACTGCAGCGGCAAGGCGTGCCGCACGCGCGCTGCGTGCTGCTGATCGAGGCCTGCGAGGAATCGGGCAGCTACGACCTGCCCGCCTACGTCGACCACCTTGCCGCGCGCATCGGCAAGCCATCGCTGGTGGTGTGCCTGGACTCGGGCTGCGGCAACTACGAGCAGCTGTGGTGCACCACCTCGTTGCGCGGCCTGGCCGGCGGCAACCTCACGGTGCGGGTGCTGGGCGAAGGCGTCCACTCCGGCGACGCCTCGGGCATCGTGCCCTCCAGCTTCCGCCTGCTGCGCCAGTTGCTGTCGCGGCTCGAGGACGAGGCCAGCGGGAAGATCAAGGTCGACGGCCTGTACGTGGAAATCCCGGCCGAACGCATGGCCCAGGCGGGCAAGGTCGCCGGCGTGATGGGCGACGAGGTGTTCAGCAAGTTCCCGTTCCTGGACGGGATGACGCCGATGTCCGACGACCTTACCGAGCTGGTGCTCAACCGCACCTGGCGCCCGGCGCTGTCGGTGACCGGAGTGGACGGCATTCCGCCGCTGGCATCGGCGGGCAACGTGCTGCGCCCGCATACGTCGGTGAAGCTGTCGCTGCGCCTGCCACCCACGCTGGACGGCAAGCACGCGGGCGAACTGCTCAAGAGCGTGCTGCTGGCCGACCCGCCCAGCGGCGCCACGGTGGAGCTGCAACTGGAAAAGGCCTCCACCGGCTGGAACGCGCCGGCGCAGTCACCGTGGCTGACCGCCGCGATCGAATCGGCCTCGCAGGCGGCGTTCGGCAAGCCGGCGATGTACATGGGCGAAGGCGGCACCATCCCGTTCATGGGCATGCTGGGCGAGAAGTTCCCGGGCGCGCAGTTCATGATCACCGGCGTGCTGGGCCCGCATTCCAACGCGCATGGCCCCAACGAGTTCCTGCATATCCCGATGGGCAAGCGGGTGACCCACTGCGTGGCCCAGGTGATTGCCGCGCACTACCAGGCCAGCATCCGCGGCGAGACTGCCGGCACGGGCGCGGTGGCTGGCGGGCAGGCGCACGGCGGGCACGGCTGCTGCTGAGGGCAATCGCGGGTGGGACGTGGCCGGCAGCAAATGCCGGCGATCCCAGCGTTCAGCGCCCGTAGACATCCTCGAAGCGGACGATGTCGTCCTCGCCCAGGTAGCTTCCGGACTGCACCTCGATCAGTTCCAGCGGCACCTTGCCCGGGTTTTCCAGGCGGTGCTTCACCCCCAGCGGGATGTAGGTGCTCTGGTTTTCCGACAGCAGCAGCACGTCATCACCGCGGGTGACCTTGGCGGTGCCGCTGACCACGATCCAGTGCTCGGCGCGATGGTGGTGCATCTGCAGGCTCAGTGCGGCGCCCGGGGACACCGTGATCCGCTTGACCTGGAATCGCTCGCCCATGTCGATGGAATCGTAGGCACCCCACGGCCGGTACACCTTGCGGTGCAGGACCGCCTCGCCGCGGCCCTCGCGCTTGAGCCCGGCCACCACGTCCTTGACCCGTTGCACCTTGTCGCGATGCGCCACCAGCACCGCATCGTCGGTATCCACCACCACCACGTCCTCCAGCCCGATCAGCGCCACCAGGCGGCGCTCGGTCCAGGTGTAGGTGCCACGGCATTCCAGTGCGACCACGTCGCCGTGGCGGGCGTTGCCGTCGGCGTCGTGCTCGGCCGTCTCCCACAGCGCCGACCAGCTGCCCACGTCGTTCCAGCCCACGTCCACCGGCAGCACGGCTGCAGCGTCGGTGCGCTCCATCACCGCGTAGTCGATCGAATCGGCCGGGCATGCGGCAAACGCCTGGCGCTCGAGGCGCACGAAGTCGGCGTCGCGGCCGGCGCCGGCAAAGGCGTTGCGGCAGGCGTCCAGGATGTCGGGGCGGTGACGCCCCAGTTCCTGCAGGTAACGCGAGGCGCGGAACAGGAACATGCCGCTGTTCCAGAAGTACGCGCCGGAGGCCACATAGTCCTGCGCGGTGGCCGCGTCCGGCTTTTCGACGAAACGCTCCACCGCGCGCACGCCCTGGCCCGGCGCCGCCTTGATGTAGCCATAGCCCGTTTCCGCACCGGTCGGCACGATGCCGAAGGTGACCAGGGCGCCGTCCTCGGCGGCCTTGCGCGCAGCCTGCACCGCATTGCGGAACGCGGCAGCGGCGGCGATCACGTGGTCGGAGGGCAGCACCAGCAGCAGCGGGTCGTCGCCGGCGGCGGTGGCCTGCAGCGCGGCGGCGGCAATGGCCGGCGCGGTGTTGCGGCCGACCGGCTCCAGCACGATCGCCTGCGGCGCGGCGCCAACCTGGCGCAACTGCTCGGCGACCATGAAACGGTGTTCCTCGTTGGCCACCACCAGTGGCGCGGCATCGGCCAGTTCGGCCACCCGGCGCCAGGTTTCCTGCAGCAACGATTCCTCGCCCACCAGCGGCAGGAACTGCTTGGGATAGGCCTCGCGCGAGAGCGGCCACAGGCGCGTGCCGGAGCCACCGGACAGCAGGACGGGGACGAGTTGCGAAGGGGGCTGCGTGGGGGACATGGACATGGGCAACGCTACCGGTGTGCAGGCTCGCCTGACGATGGCGGCAAGTTTACCCTGTGCGTACCGCCCTTCCCGTGTGAGCACATGCCCGAGACCGACCGCGCCGACCAGCGCCTGGCCTGGACCCGCCAGGCCCTGTCCGATCCCGCGCTGACCCTGGAGGTCGCCTCGGCCGATGCCAGCTTCCGCAGCTACTGGCGCACCCGCAGCGGCGGCCACAGCTGGATCGTGATGGATGCCCCGCCCGGCCGCGAGGACATCGCCCCGTGGCTGGAGATCGGCGCGCGCCTGGCCGATGCCGGCCTGCATGTGCCCGCGGTGCGGGCCGCCGACGTGGCGCAGGGTTTCGTGCTGATGGAGGACCTGGGCGAGCGCCTGTACCTGTCCGTGCTGGACCCGGCCAGCGCCGATGGCCTGTATGCACCGGCGATGGACGCGATCCTGGCGATGCAGGCGCGGGCCTCGAGCGATGGCCTGCCGGCGTTCGACGAACCGTGGATGGTGATGGAACTGGAACTGATGCCGCAGTGGTTCCTGCGCCGGCACCTGGGCATGGACCTGGAGTGCGAGGACTGGGATCCGGTCGAGTCGGCCTTCCGCGCCATCCTCAATGCGGCCCACGCCCAGCCGCAATGCTTCATGCACCGCGACTTCCACTCGCGCAACCTGCTGCTGGTGGACGCCAACACGCCCGGCGTCATCGATTTCCAGGGCGCCATGCGCGGCCCGCTGGCCTATGACCTGGCCTCGCTGCTGCGCGACTGCTACATCACCTGGCCGGATGCGCAGGTGGCGTACTGGCGCCAGGCTTACCACCGCCGCGCCGTGGCGCTGGGGCTGACCGATGCGGCCCCCGACGTGTTCGCGTACTGGTTCGACATGGTCGGCCTGCAGCGCCACATCAAGGTGCTGGGGCTGTTCTGCCGGCTGGCCTACCGCGACGGCAAGCCCGGCTACCTGGCCGACCTGCCGCTGGTCTGGAACTACGTGCGCCAGGTCGGTCGCCGCCACGAGGTGGTGCGGCCGATGGTGGAACTGCTCGAGCGCGCCATCGGCGATGCCGACATCACCCGCGCACGGCACCCCTGATGCGCGCCTTGGTCTTTGCCGCCGGCCGTGGCGAGCGCATGCGTCCGCTCACCACGCACACGCCCAAGCCGCTGCTGCCGGCCGGCAACAAGCCGCTGATCGCCTGGCACCTGGAGAAGCTGGCCGCGCTGGGCGTGGACGAGGTGGTGATCAATACCTCGTGGCTGGCCGCGCGCTTTCCCGAAGTGCTGGGCGACGGCAGCCGCTGGGGCCTGCGCCTGCATTTCAGCCATGAGGGCGATGCACCGCTGGAGACCGGCGGCGGCATGCTGCATGCGTTGCCGCTGCTGGGCGATGAACCGTTCATCGCGGTCAACGGCGATGTGTGGACCGACTTCGATTTCGCGTGCCTGCCACGCGCACCGGCCGGTGATGCGCACCTGGTGCTGGTGGACAACCCGGCGCACCACCCGCACGGGGATTTCGTCCTGGATGCGCAGGGCCGGATCGGCACCGAAGGCCCGTCGCGGCTGACCTTCGCCGGCATCGGCGTCTATCGCGGCGCCCTGCTGGCCGGTTGGCGCGACACCGTCGCCGGCGATCCCGGCACGCCACCGTGCTTCAAGCTGGCGCCGCTGCTGCGTGCGGCCATGGCGCGCGGCGCGGTCGACGGCCAGCACCATCGTGGCGACTGGACCGACGTGGGCACGCCGCAGCGCCTGCACGAACTGGATTCACGGCTGATCGCGCAACGGCCTGGCGCGGACCCGGTGTAGACGCTGCAAGGCAACCGATTACCGGCCCGCGGCCATCGTGCGCAGGAACGGCACGGTCACCCGGCGCTGCGCCGCCAGCGATTCGCGATCGATCCGCTCCAGCAATGCCAGCAGTTGCACCAGGTCGCGTCCGGTACGGGTGAGCAGCCAGTCGATGGCCGCCTCCTCCAGCACCAGTCCGCGACGGTTGGCGCGGTCGCGCAACACCTGGCGCCGGCCATCGTCATCCAGCGTGCGCAACGCGATGCGCGTGCACTGGCCCAGCCGCGAGCGCAGGTCCGGCAACACCAGCGGCAGTACCGCGGGTGCGGCAGCGGCCAGGTACAGCACGCCTTTGCCGGCGGCGCGTGCACGGTTGTGGAAGTCGAACAGGGCCACCTCGTCGTCGCGATGCCCGGCGATGGCCTCCAGCCCGTCCAGTGCCACCAGGTCCGCATCCAGCGCCTCCAGCGCCTGGCCCAGGCGGCCGGCGGCGGTGCGCAATGGCAGGTAGGCGGCGCTGCGGCCAACCCGCTCGGCCTCGGCACAGGCCGCCAGGCCCAGGTGGCTCTTGCCGGAACCGGCCGGGCCTTCCAGATAAAGCCAGTCTGCGTGCAGCGTCACGGCCAGGGCGCGTACCTGCTCCAGCGCACCGGCCGGAGCATCGACATAGCTGTCCAGCCGCTGTTCCGGCGGGTAGCGCAGGGCCAGTGGCAACTGCGGTGTACCCCCGGCCATGGAGGGCGGCGCCGGGGGCGATGCACTCACGGCGCTTCCGGCTCCGGCGCTTCGCCCGTCGGGATGGGCGCCGGCTCGATCCCGGCATGGCCGGTGGCATCCAGCACGATGGGCACCTGCTCGCCGGTGTACAGGTCACTCTCGCGATAGCGTTCGCTGGCATAGCGCAGCAGCACGTTGGCCACCGCCGCCACCGGCAGCGCCAGCAGCATCCCGAGGAAGCCGAACAACTGCCCGCCGGCCATCACCGCGAAAATCACCGCCACCGGATGCAGGCCGATCTTGTCGCCAACGATGCGCGGCGTGAGCACGTAGCTCTCCAGCAACTGGCCAATGGTGAACACCGCGCCCACCAGGATCAGCAGTTTCAGGTCCAGGCCCTGGGACTGGACCAGCGCCGCCACCACGGCCAGGACCACGCCGGTGGTCGCGCCCAGGTAGGGGATGAAACTGATCAGGCCGGCGACGATGCCGATCAGCACGCCCACCTTCAGCCCGACCAGTTGCAGGCCGATGGCGTAGATCGCGCCGAGCGCGAGCATGACCAGGAACTGCCCGCGCATGAACGCCGCCAGCACGTCGTTGGATTCGCGCGCCAGCCGCGACACGGTGACGATGTGGTCGCGCGGAACCAGCGCGGCCACACGCGCCACCAGCACGTCCCAGTCACGCAGGAAATAGAACGTGAGGATCGGCAGCAGGACCACGTTGACGACCCAGGCGACCATCGCGAAGCCCGAGCGCGACAGGTAGCCGAACAGGGTGGCGGCAAATCCACCGGCCTGGCGCCAATGGTCGCGGATCCAGTCCACCAGGCGGTCCGGATCCAGCCACACCAGCAGGTCCAGCCCGGTGCGCGCTTCCACCCATGGCAGCGCGGTTTCCACGAACCAGTCGCGGTATTGCGGCAAGGTGGAGATCAGGGTCTTGACCTGGCGCTCCAGCAGCGGCACCAGGATCAGCAGGGCCAGGGTCAGCAGCAGGGTCATCAGGCCGAACACCAGGGCCACGGCCACGTTGCGCGAACGACCGCGCCGCTCCAGCCGGTCCACCAGTGGATCGCCCAGCCAGCCCAGCAGCGCACCGAACACGAACGGGGTCAGCACCGGCGCCAGCATCCACACCAGCCACAGTGCCATCAGCCCCAGCAGGGTCCACTTCAGCTGGCGCAGGAAGCGCGCGATCTCGAATTCGGGCGATTCCCCGGCGGTACTCATCGCACCTGGTACTCCGCCTGCACCCCTTCCACGGCCACCACCGGTGCATCGGCGCCGAGCATGCGCTCGAAGCCGGCCAGCCCGGTCAGCAGGTCCAGGTCGAACTCGATGCGGTCCGACGCGACCCGCACCGGCGCCACCCGGCGCACCACCGGCATCTGTTGCAGCAGGGCCGACACGCGCAGGTAGTCATCGGCGCTGCGCACGCCCTTGAACGCAACCCGGTAGGTGCCCGCCGGCTCGGACGCCGGCACGCGTGCGTAGCGCTTGGCCAGCGCGTCGGCCGCCACGTCGGCGCCGCCAGCCAGGGCGCGCCGCGGATCACCCTGGCTGATCGAGCGGCTTGCCAGCGTCCGCCCGGCATCGACGAAGGTCCATTCGGTCACCCAGCCGCCATTGCGACGGTACATCTTGCCGATCAGCTGCATCGGTGAGCTGTAGCTGGCCGAGGCGCGCGTCACGGCGGCCGGATCATTGCGCCAGATCGCGGCGACCACCGCCTGCTCGGCTGCGTTGCCGGCCGGCAGGCCGAGGCGGAAGCCGCGCTCGACGGCGCGGTCCAGCAGCGGCCGGGCGGCGTTGGCCTGGGCGGTGCCAAGCAGGCGCGGGCCGCTGCCGTCGTCGATCGCCAGCCACAGCACCGGCCTGGGCCGTGGCTGCGGCCACACCGGCAGGCCCAGCGCGGCGGTGAGTGCATCCACCGATTCGCGCACGAAGCGCACCACCAGCATGGTGCGGAAGGTGGGCGCGCCACCGGGCGAGGTGCCCTGGTCCTGGCGGTAATCGTAGCCATCGACGTAACTGCCCGCGCTGCGCAACGCCTCGACCACGCCGGGCCGGGCAACCACGTCCGTGTCCCCGGACAGCTTGGCCAGCACCTGGGCCAGCGCACGGGCGTAGCCGGCCTCGCGCGCCTGGTCGGTCTGGCTGTTCACCTGCACTTCGCCGGCGTACATGCTCTGCGCACTGGCCACGTCGCCCTCGGTACGCAGGTCGGCCTGCGCGGACGCGGGCGCCGCCGCAAGCAGGGCCAGGGCCAGCAGCACGCACAGCGATGGCAGGTGGAACCGGGACGGGGCGGCGGCACGGCGGTTGCGCATGCAGGATCCTTGCTCTGACGGTCCGCCGAGGCGGAGATACCGGAATTGTTGCGCGAATGCAGCTGCAGCGCCATCGCGCGGGGCCGCCGGCTCCGGGTTGGCGGCCCCGCATGCGCCGCCATGGACACCGGGGGCGCGGGAGTCCCGAGCGCGGCCGCACGCCGGTCCGGCTGCTAGAATCGCCGGCCCGATCCGCTTTTTCCGCAGGCCCGCATGTGAGCCAGATCCCCTCGCCCACCCCCCTGACCTACCGCGACGCGGGCGTGGACATCGACGTCGGCAACGAGGTCGTCGAGCGGATCAAGCCGCTGGTCCGGCGCAGTTTCCGGCCCGAAGTGATGGGCGGGCTGGGCGGCTTCGGCGCGCTGTTCGACCTGTCCGGCAAGTACCGCGAGCCGGTGCTGGTGTCCGGGACCGACGGCGTGGGCACCAAGCTCAAGCTGGCCCAGCAGCTGGGCCGCCACGACACCATCGGCATCGACCTGGTGGGCATGTGCGTCAACGACATCCTGGTCCAGGGCGCCGAGCCGCTGTTCTTCCTGGATTATTTCGCCACCGGCAAGCTGGACGTGGAAACCACCGTGGCGGTGGTCGGCGGCATCGCCCGCGGCTGCGAGGAATCGGGCTGCGCGCTGATCGGCGGCGAAACCGCCGAGATGCCCGACATGTACGCACCGGGCGAGTACGACCTGGCCGGCTTTGCGGTTGGCGCGGTCGAGAAGTCGCAGTTGCTGGACGGGGCCAGGGTGCGCGAAGGCGACGTGCTGCTGGGCATCGCCTCCTCCGGCCCGCACTCCAACGGCTACTCGCTGATCCGCCGCATCTACGACCGCGCCGGCCGCCCGGCCGACGTGCAGGTCGGCGGCGTGGCCCTGGCCGACGCGCTGATGGCGCCCACCCGGCTGTACGTCAAGCCGGTGCTGTCGCTGCTGCGCGAGCACGGCGAGGCGATCCACGCCATGGCCCACATCACCGGCGGCGGCCTGACCGAGAACATCATCCGCGTGATCCCCGAGCACCTGGGCCTGCAGATCGAGGCCTCGGCCATTGTGTTGCCGCCGGTGTTCGACTGGCTGCAGCGCGAAGGCGCAGTGGCCGACGCGGAGATGTGGCGCACCTTCAACTGCGGCGTCGGCTTCGTGCTGGTGGTGCCGCAGGACGGGCTGGCACGCATCGAGGCGGCGCTGGAACAGCTGCAGCTGCCGCACCGGCGGATCGGCGCGGTGGCCCCTGCCGGCAGCGGCGAACGGGTCCGGATCGGCTGACGATGCCGGCCCCGCCCCCCGTTCCGCAGGCCGCCGTCGCCCCGCCCATCCCGCTGCCGTCGCAGGACATCGCCCGCCGCCAGCTGCATACGCTGTCGGTGCTGGTGTACGTGTTCGCCGCGCTGTGCGCACTGGCGGTGTGTTTCACCGCAATGATCGTCGGCGTGGGCCTGTGGATGGAGACGACCGCCGGCAACGCCCAGCAGGGCGGGCGCCTGGCACTGGCGTTCTATTCGGCCGTGCTGGTGGTGCAGGTGGTGATGCTGGCCCTGCTGGTCCTCACCGGCCGGGCCTTGCGCGCGGCGCGCCGTTACCGGCTGTGCATGGTCACCGCCGCACTGCTGTGCCCGGGCCTGCCGCTGGGAACCGCGCTGGGCGTGGCCCTGCTGGTGGTCCTGCAACGCCCGGGCGTGCGCGCGCTGTTCGACGCGGACGGAGCCGCGGCGCGATGACCAGCCGCATCGCAGTGCTGGTTTCCGGGCGCGGCAGCAACCTGCAGGCCCTGCTCGACGCCATCGCCGGCGGGCGCCTGGATGCGGAAATCGTCGGCGTGTTCTCCGACCGACCGGACGCGGCCGCGCTGCAGCGCGTGGCCGAGCCGCAGCGCTGGAGCGCCGATGCCCGGGGCTTCCCCGACCGCAACGCCTTCGATGCAGCCCTGGGCGATGCGCTGGCCGCGTGCGCGCCGGACTGGATCTTCTGCGCCGGCTACATGCGCATCCTCGGCGAAGCCTTCGTGCGCCGCTTCGAGGGCCGGGTGCTCAACGTCCACCCGTCGCTGCTGCCACGTTACAAGGGCCTGCACACCCACGCCCGGGCCCTGCGCGCCGGCGACGCCGAGCATGGCGCCAGCGTGCACTTCGTGGTGCCGGAGCTGGATTCGGGTGCGGTGATCGCCCAGGTGCGCATCCCGGTGCTGCCCGGCGACACGGCCGACACCCTTGCCGAGAGGTTGCTGCCGCAGGAGCACCGGCTGGTGACCGAGGTCATGGCCCTGGCCGCCAGCGGCCGGCTGGCTGAACGTGACGGTCAGGTCCAGCTTGATGGTCAGACCCTGTTTAAACCACTGCTACTAGATTCCACGGGCGTCCTGGACCCGGGCTCACGCGGCTGACACCGCGGGCCTGCCAGGCTGGACGCTCCGGCTTGCACCCCGCATGCACACGCAGGCCGGTCGACGAAGCAATACGCAGGAGTCCGAGGATGAACAACCGCGCCCAATTTCTTCGCAGCATCGTGCTTCGCAGCATCGTGCCGGCCTGCGTGGCCTCCGGGCTGCTGCTGGCGGCCGCAACGGTGCAGGCTGCGGCGCTGGCACCGTTCAATGCCCGCTACCAGGCCAGCTACATGGGCATGAAGGCCGACGGCCACATGTCCCTGGCCCGCGAGGGCGAACACTGGAAGTACCAGCTCACGGTCCGCAACCAGCTTGCCGACCTGACCCAGACCACGGTGTTCGACGAACACCAGGGGCGGCTGCGCCCGCTCAGCAGCAGCGACCGCACGGTGATGCTGATCAAGCGCAAGTCGGTGCAGGCCGACTACGACTGGTCCGCGGCCCAGGCCACCTGGCACGGCGACGTCAAGCCCGAGCGACGCGGCCCGGTGGCATTGCAGCCGGGCGACATGGACGCGCTGCTGATCAACCTGGCGGTGGTGCGCGACGTCGCCGCCGGGCGGGCCCTGGATTACCGCATGGTCGATGACGGCCGCGCCAAGGCGATGCACTACGAGGTCGCCGGCAAGGAGCAGATCACCATCTCCGGCAAGCCGCGCCAGGCGACCAAGGTGGTGCGGCGCGACGACAAGCGCGAGACGGTGGCCTGGATCGTGCCCGGGATGCCGGTGCCGGCGCGAATCCTGCAGCGCGAGGACGGCAAGGACACCATCGACCTGACCCTGCAGTCGCTCAACTGATCGCCTACTGCTCCGCGAACACCGTCCTGCATTCGACCCGGATGGTTTCGCCGCTGCGGTACCAGCGGAAGGTGGTGCACTCGCGGTTGCCCTCGGCGTGGCGCTCCGCCGCGACGGCGTAGAACGCCTGCAGCACCTCCCTGCGCTCGACCGTGCCGTCGCCGTTCCAGTCCATGTCGGCGGTGGCGATGCCGCGGGTGGCGGCGATGCCGGCCCACCCGGCCCAACCCACCGCCAGCAGGACCGCCGCCAGCACTGCCAGCAGGACCTTGCGCCGCGGCGTAAGCCGGCCACGCAGCAGCATCAGCCGTCGATCCGGCGGATGCGCGCGCCCAGCGCACCGAGCTTCTGCTCGATGTTCTCGTAGCCGCGGTCCAGGTGGTAGATGCGGTCGATCGTGGTGTCGCCTTCGGCCACCAGGCCAGCCAGGATCAGCGAGGCGGACGCACGCAGGTCGGTGGCCATCACCGGCGCGCCGCCCAGGCGCTCGACCCCGCGCACCACCGCGGTGTGGCCGTCGATATGGATGTCCGCGCCCAGCCGCAGCAGTTCGTTGACGTGCATGAAACGGTTCTCGAAGATCGTTTCACTGATTACGCCCACGCCGTCGGCCACGCAGTTGAGCGCCATGAACTGGGCCTGCATGTCGGTCGGGAACGCCGGGTATGGCGCGGTGGTCAGGCTGACCGCACGCGGCCGCCGCCCGTGCATGTCCAAGGTGATGCTGTCGGCCTCGACCACGACCTCGGCCCCGGCTTCCTGCAGCTTGTCCAGCACCGCCTCCAGGGTGTCCGGGCGCACGCCACGGGCGGTGACGCGGCCGCCGGTCATGGCCGCGGCCACCAAGAAGGTGCCGGTCTCGATCCGGTCCGGCAGCACCGTGTGGCGGCCGCCGCTCAGTCGCTCGACCCCGTGGATGGTGATGCGCGAGGTGCCGGCACCCTCGATCCGTGCGCCCAGCCCGTTGAGGCAATCGGCCAGGTCGGTGACCTCCGGCTCCATCGCCGCGTTCTCCAGCACGGTGGTGCCATCGGCCAGGGTCGCGGCCGCCATCACGTTCTCGGTGCCGGTCACGGTGACCATGTCGAACACGAAGCGGGCGCCCTTCAGGCGACCGGCGCGGGCCTTGATGTAACCGCCTTCCACGCTGACTTCGGCGCCCAGCGCCTGCAGCCCCTTGATGTGCTGGTCCACCGGGCGCGAGCCGATCGCGCAGCCGCCCGGCAGCGAGACTTCGGCCGCGCCATGCCGCGCCAGCAGCGGGCCCAGCACCAGGATCGAGGCACGCATGGTCTTGACCAGTTCATACGGCGCCACGTGCTGGTTCACCGTGCGCGGGTCGACCACCAGGCCGCCGTCGCGGGCCAGCGCGTCGCGGTCGAAATCGACCGTTGCGCCCAGCTCGCCCAGCAGCTTGATGGTGGTGACCACGTCGTGCAGGTGCGGGACGTTGCGGATCTCCACCGGCGCATCGGCCAGCAGGGTCGCGCACAGGATGGGCAATACGGCGTTCTTGGCGCCGGAGATGGCAACCTCGCCCTGGAGCGGCACGCCGCCGCTGACTACGATCTTCTGCATGGAGGCCGGGGTTCCGGATTGGTGTTCGAGGACAGCGCGGATGCGTCCCGGTGATCAGGACGCTTCGTCGGGCGTGACGGTCTTGAGCGCCAGGGCATGGATGGCACCGCCCATCAGCTCACCCAGGGTGGCGTAGACCATGCGGTGGCGCGCCAGCGGCAACTTGCCGGCAAACGCCGCGCACACCACGGTGGCCTCGAAGTGCACGCCGTCGTCGCCCTGCACCCGGGCCTGCGCCCCGGGCAGGCCGGCTTCGATCATGCGGGCGATGGTATCGGCGTCCATTGAGCGCTTGGCCTAGAATGAGGCGCCATAGTCTAGCGAATCCCGGGCAGCCGGGCCCCCTGCACATGGTCGCTCCCGTCGCACCCAGCTCCACCGCCACCGATGCCGGCCAGCTGGTCGCCAGCGGGCGCCGGGTGTTCGCGGTCGAGGCCCAGGCACTGGAGGCCGTCGGCGCGCGCCTCGGCGACGCCTTCGTCGAGGCGTGCCAGCGCCTGCTGGCGTGCACGGGGCGGGTGGTGTGCACCGGCATGGGCAAGTCCGGCCACATCGCGCACAAGATCGCCGCGACCCTGGCCTCCACCGGCACCCCCGCCTTCTTCGTCCATCCCGGCGAGGCAGGCCACGGCGACCTGGGCATGATCACCGATGCCGATGTGGTCCTGGCGCTGTCCTATTCGGGCACGTCGGAGGAGGTGCTGATGCTGCTGCCGGCACTGCGCCGGCAGGGCAACACGGTGATCGCGATGACCGGATATCCGCAGTCCGCCCTCGGCCGCGAGGCCGACCTGCACCTGGACGTGAGCGTGCCGGCCGAGGCCTGCCCGCTGCACCTGGCGCCCACCTCCTCCACCACCGCATCACTGGCGATGGGCGATGCACTGGCGGTGGCACTGCTGGAAGCGCGCGGCTTCACCGCCGATGACTTCGCCCGCTCGCACCCGGCCGGCAGCCTGGGCCGGCGCCTGCTGCTGCGGATCACCGACGTGATGCACCACGGCGATGCCCTGCCGCTGGTCGGGCTGGACGCCAGCGTGGCCGAGGCGCTGATGGAGATGAGCCGCAAGCGCCTGGGCATGACCGCGGTGGCCGGCAGCGACGGGCGCCTGGCCGGCATCTTTACCGACGGCGACCTGCGCCGTGCCCTGGACCGCGGCATCGACGTGCGCCAGGCGGCCATCGCCGACGTCATGACCCGCAACCCGCGCACCATCGATGCGGGGCAGATGGCGGCCGAGGCGGCGCACCTGATGGAACGCCACCAGATCAACGGCCTGGTGGTGGTCGATGCCACCGGGCGTCCGGTGGGTGCGCTCAACATTCACGACCTGTTGCGCGCGCGCGTGGTTTAAACCCCGTCAGATCCCGAGACCTTCATGCCCTACGACCCCCTCGCCACCGCTCCCCCCGGCGTCCAGGAGCGCGCAAGCCGCATCGGCCTGGTCTGCCTGGACGTGGACGGGACCCTCACCGACGGCCGCCTGTACTTCGACGCCGCCGGCAAGGAGCTCAAGTCGTTCAGTGTGCTCGATGGCCAGGGCCTGGCCCAGCTGCTGCGGTTCGGCATCAAGGTGGCGATGATCACCGCGCGCTCCAGCCTGGTGGCGCAGGTGCGCGGCGCCGACCTGGGGGTGGACACCCATATCGGCGTGCGCGACAAGCTGGCCTGCATGGATGCACTGATCACCCGGCACGGGTTGTCGCGCGAGCGCACCTGCTTCGTCGGCGACGACCTGCCCGACCTGGACTGCCTGCGCGTGGCCGGGTTGTCGGTCGCACCGGCCACCGCGCACCCGTGGATCTCCGAAGTCGTGCACTGGCGCACCCGCGCACGCGCCGGGGAAGGCGCGGTGCGCGAGGTCTGCGACGTGCTGCTGGCCGCGCAGGGACACCTGCCGGCGATCCTCGCCGGCCACGGTTCGCGTGACGGACGGCGTGCATGAACTGGCGCGCGGCCCTGGGCCTGACGCTGCTGGCGGCGGCGATCGTCAGCGGCTGGTCGGCCTGGCGCATGCGCGGCAGCGATGCACCCACGGCGGGCCTGGCGCAGCGCTCCGATTACGTGCTGCGCGATTTCGAACTGGTGGTGCTGGGCAGCGACGGTACCGAGTCCATGCGCCTGCTGGCGCCGCGCCTGCAGCGCGGCGAGGACCAGAGCATGGATATCACCACCCCGCTGTTCATGATCCCGGGCAGTGGCGGCACCTGGCAGGTGCGCGCCGAGCATGGCTGGGTCAGCCCCGACGCCGAACTGGCCCGGCTCGAAGGCGGCGTCTCCGGCCGCAGCGACCCGGATGCAGGCCCGCCCACGACCTTCGACACCGCCAGCCTGGAACTGCTGCCCCACCAGGACCTGGCGCGTACCCGCGGCCAGGTCACCCTGACCCAGCCCGGCATCATCCAGACCGGCACCGGGCTGGAAGCCAACCTCAAGACGCGCCAGTACCGCCTCCTCTCGCAGGTCAGGACCCGCTATGAACCTTCCGCATCCCGTTAGCCTGCGCACCGGCGCCGCCCTGGCGCTGGCCGCGCTGGCGCTGCTGGCCGCAGCCCCGGCCCAGGCCAAGTCCAGCGACCGCAACCAGCCAATGACGCTGGATTCGGACAGCTCCGACTGCAACCAGGGCCAAGCCAACTCGCGCTGCATATTCACCGGCAGCGTGGTCATCACCCAGGGCACCCTGGACATCCGCGCCGAGCGCGCCGAAATCGTGCAGCGCAACGGCGAGATCGAGCAGGTCGTGCTGACCGGCAAGCAGGCCAGCATGAAACAGGACATGGACGACGGCAGCACCATGAACGCGCGTGCCGACCGCATCGTGTACGAGCCCGCCAAGGAACTGCTGACCCTGACCGGCAACTACCAGGTCGACTCCGCGCGCGGCAGCAACAGCGGCCAGCGCATGGTCTACAACATGGCCAGCGGCCAGGTGCGCAGCGGCGGTGACGGCAGCCGCGTGCGCACCGTGATCCAGCCGCGCAACCCTGCCCCGGCCACGGACGGGAGCAACTGATGCTGGTTGCAGAGGGCCTGCGCAAGCGCTACCGGCAGCGCGAGGTGGTGCGTGACTTCGGCCTGAGCCTGGACGCCGGCGAGGTGGTCGGCCTGCTCGGCCCCAACGGCGCCGGCAAGACCACCTGCTTCTACATGATCGTGGGCCTGGTGGCCGCCGACGCCGGACGCATCGTGCTGGACGGCCGCGACATCACCAGCGAGCCGATGCATGCGCGTGCGCGCCTGGGCGTGGGCTACCTGCCGCAGGAGCCATCGGTATTCCGCAAGCTCAGCGTGGCCGACAACCTGCGCCTGGTGCTGGAACTGCGCGACGACCTGCAGGACGAGGATGCACGCGAACGTGAGCTGTCCGCGCTGCTGGACGAACTGCAGATCGGCCACGTCGCCGACCAGCTCGGCGCCAGCCTGTCCGGCGGTGAACGCCGGCGCTGCGAGATCGCCCGGGCGCTGGCCGCGCGGCCGCGGCTGATGCTGCTGGACGAGCCGTTCGCCGGCGTGGACCCGATCTCGGTCGGCGAGATCCAGCGCATCATCACCCACCTCAAGAACCGCGGCATCGGCGTGCTCATCACCGACCACAATGTCCGCGAGACCTTGGGAATCTGCGACCGTGCGTATATCCTCGCAGAGGGGAGCGTACTGGCGCAGGGGGCACCGGACGCACTGCTGGCCGACCCGGACGTGCGCCGGGTCTATCTCGGGGACACCTTCCGCCTGTAGACACCTGGTCCAGGATGCCCCTGATCGGCAGCCCCGCCGCTCCACACCTGGCAGGGACATGAAGGCACGGCTGCAGACATCGCTCGGACAGCACCTGGTCATGACGCCGCAGTTGCGTCAGGCCATCCGCCTGTTGCAGATGTCCTCGCTGGAACTGCAGGCCGAGGTCGCCGAAGCGATCGAGACCAATCCGCTGCTGGAATGGACCGACGATGCCGAGCCGGAGCCTGCGACCGGGGAACGCTCCGAAACCACGGCCAGTGACGGCGGCGACGACGACGCACGCGCCCCGGCCGAAGCGGCCGACGAGGGCGACTGGTCCAACGATGGCCCCACCTGGGAAGGTGGCGGCGGCTTCGACGATGACCAGGGCGACGATGCCGCCGAGCGCATGCGCGAGCCGGAAACCCTGTCCAGTCACCTGCTCTGGCAGCTCCACCTCTCGCCCCTGTCGGCGCGCGACCGGCTGATCGGCGCGACCCTGATCGATGCACTGGACGAGGACGGCTACCTGCGCGAGCCGCTGGCCGCCATCGCCCAGGCGCTGCTGCCGGACATCTGCGCCAGCGAGGACGAGATCCTGACCGTGCTGCACCAGTTGCAGCGCTTCGATCCGGTTGGCGTGGCCGCGCGCGGGCTTGGCGAATGCCTGCGCCTGCAGCTGGACGTACTCCCGGCCGACACCCCCGGCCGCGAGCTGGCCCTGCGCATCGTCGACGGCCCGCTGGAGCGGCTGCCGCGCAGCGGCATCGAAGGCATTGCCCACGAGCTGCGCTGCGCGCCGGCCGAGGTGGAACAAGCAGTGCAACTGGTGCGCTCGCTCGACCCGCGCCCCGGCAAGGCCCTGGCCGACCTGGACCACGACAACTACGTGGTGCCCGACTGCGTGATCTGGCGCCAGCGTGGCGTGTGGAAGGTGGCCCTGTCACGCCAGGCGCTGCCGCGGGTATCGATCCACCGCGGCTATGAACAACTGATCCGCCGCTGCGGCGAGGGCGATGCCGGCTACCTGCGCACCCAGTTGCAAGAGGCGCGCTGGCTGCTCAAGAGCCTGGAAGCGCGCGGCGACACCCTGCTCAAGGTGATGCGCAGCCTGGTGCACCAGCAGGCTGCGTTCCTGGAGTTCGGCGAGCAGGCCCTGCGCCCGTTGACCCTGCGCGAGATCGCCGGGCAGGTGGGCCTGCACGAATCCACCATCTCGCGCGCCATCGCGCGCAAGTTCGTGCGCACCCCGCGTGGCACCTTGCCGCTGAAGGCGTTCTTCGCCTCGGGCATCGACACCGGCGGCGGTGGCGAAGCATCCAGCACCGCCATCCAGTCGATGATCCGCGGTTTCATCGATGAAGAAAACCCCCGCAAGCCGCTTTCTGACGCCAAGCTGGCTGACCTGCTCAAGCAGGGTGGAATACCGGTAGCGCGGCGCACGGTGGCGAAGTATCGTGAAGCCATGAACATTCCGGCTTCGCACGAGCGGGTCCGCATCGGCTGAATCGATGCGGCACCTGGATCGCCGGAGCCGTCCACGCGGCAAACTCCGAAGGAGGTTCATGATGCGCATCGAAATCTACGGCCAGCAGCTGGAGATCACCCAGGCCCTGGACGAATACGTGCAGAGCAAGCTGCAACGCCTGGACCGCCATTTCGACCAGCCCATCGAGGTGCGCGTGCAACTGGGCGTGCGCAAGCCCTCCCACCACGCCGCGGCCGACCTGATCGTTCCCGGCAAGACCCTGCATGCAGAGGCCGAGGGCGAGAACATGTACGCGGCCATCGACGTGCTGGCCGACAAGCTCGACCGCCAGGTGGTCAAGCACAAGGAAAAGCAGCAGCAGTACACCCCGCGGACGGTGCCGGACGCCCTGTGAGTCCGTGGCGCGGCCGGCGGCGCACATGCGCCGCCGGTTTGCGCGACAATCGGCCGACCCATTCCGTCCAAGGCCGGGCCGCATGAGAAACGCCAGCATCACCGCGCGCGAGCTGTTCGACCAGCAGCAGGATAAGCTCTCGCTGCGCTGGCTGGCCGGGCACAAGGGCGAGCAGCGCGAGATCGAATCCGGCCAGACCAACGCCCGCCGGCCCTCGCTGGCCGGCTATCTCAACGCGGTGTACCCCAACAAGGTGCAGATCCTGGGCAGCGAGGAGCTGACCTGGCTGGATTCGCTGGACTCGCGCCAGCGCTGGGAGACGATCGAGAAGATCGTGCAGTTCCGCCCGCTGGCGCTGGTCATCAGCAAGAGCCAGTCCTGCCCCGAGGACCTGCGCGCCGCCGCGGAGGAATCGGATACCCCGCTGTGGGTTTCACCCAAGCGCGGCCACGAACTGCTCAATCATCTTTCCTACCACCTGGCCCTGACCCTGGCCCCGCGGGTGACCCTGCACGGGGTGTTCATGGAGATCTACTCCATCGGCGTGCTGATCACCGGCGAGGCCGGCTCGGGCAAGAGCGAACTGGCGCTGGAACTGCTCAGCCGTGGCCACCGCCTGGTGGCCGACGATGCGCCCGAGTTCACCCAGATCGCGCCGGACGTGCTCGACGGCACCTGCCCGGAACTGCTGCAGGACCTGCTCGAAGTGCGGGGCCTGGGCGTGCTCAACGTGCGCGAAATGTTCGGCGACACCGCGGTGAAGCGGAACAAGTACCTGCGCCTGATCGTGCACCTCACCCGGCCGATGACCGAGCCCAACCCGCACGGCTACGAGCGCCTGACCGGCGATTCGGGCACCCGCCACGTGCTTGACCTGGACGTGCCCCTGATCACCCTGCCGGTGATGCCCGGCCGCAACCTGGCGGTGCTCACCGAGGCCGCCACCCGCCTGCATATCCTGCGCACCAAGGGCATCGACCCGGCGGCAATCTTCATCGCCCGGCACAGCAACATGCTGGAGCGGCGCGGATGAACGCGCACGGCTCCACCCTGGTGATCGTCAGCGGCCTGTCCGGTTCGGGCAAGTCGGTGGCGTTGAAGACCTTCGAGGACCTGGACTACTACTGCGTGGACAACCTGCCGGTCGAACTGCTGCCGGCGTTCGTGCGCACCCTGGTGCGCGACGATGGCCTGCCCGAACGCATGGCCGTGGGCATCGACGTGCGCAGCCGCGACAGCGACCTCAGCCGGCTGGCCGAGTGGCGCGCGGTGGCGGCCTCGCTCGGCGCCGACGCGCGCCTGCTGTTCTTCGAGGCCGACGACGAGATCCTGCTGCGCCGCTACGCCGATACCCGCCGGCGCCATCCGCTCAGCCGCCTTGGCCTGTCGCTGCCGCAGGCCATCGCCCGCGAGCGCGAGATCATCCGGCCGTTGCGCGAGGAAGCCGACGCGGTCATCGACACCAGCGGGCTCAACGTCCATCAGTTGCGCCGCCAGGTCATCACCGGCTTCGCCCTGGAACACAGCCCGGGGCTGTCGCTGCTGTTCGAGTCCTTCGCCTACCGGCGCGGGGTGCCGGAGGAGGCGGACTTCGTGTTCGACGCGCGGGTGCTGCCCAACCCGCACTGGGACCCGGACCTGCGCCCGTTGACCGGCCGCGACGCGCGGGTGCGCGAGTACCTGGATGCGCAGCCCGAGGTGGAGGCCTATGCCACCCAGGTCGCCGCCTTCCTGGACACCTGGCTGCCGAAGTTGCGCACCGATACCCGCGCCTACGTCACCGTGGCCTTCGGCTGCACCGGCGGCAAGCACCGCTCGGTCTACCTGGCCGAACGCCTGGCCACCCATGCCCGCGCCCAGGGCTGGGAGGAAGTGGCCACCTACCACCGCGAGCAGGACTGACCCGGGGACATCCGGGGAGCGATCGACGCCCGTCGGCAACCCGGCCGCATGTCCCGCTGACGGCGGTCATCGCGCTCTGTTAACTTCCGGGCATGGCCTGTGGCATTCTCCTGATTACCCATCCTGGCGTCGGCAGCGCGCTGCTGGCGGTGGCGACCGCCCTGCTGCGCAACCTGCCGCTGCGCGCGGAAGCCTTCGACGTGCCGCTCGACGCCGACCTGGACCGGTTGCTCCCCCTCGCCTCGGCAGCCTTGCGCCGGGTCGATGGCGGCGACGGCGTGCTGGTCCTCACCGACCTGTATGGCGCCAGCCCCAGCAACCTGGCCCAGCGCGTGGCCCGGCTTGGAACACCCGTGCGGCGGGTTTCGGCGCTGAGCCTGCCGATGCTGCTGCGGGTGATGAACTACCCGGAACAGGGACTGGACGAACTGCCCGCCACAGCCGCGGCGGGCACGCGCAACGGAGCGATCATCGACGATGCTTGAACGAGAACTCACCGTCAGCAACCGCCTGGGCCTGCATGCCCGGGCCACCGCCAAGCTGGTGCAGGCACTGGCGCCGTTCCGCTGCTCGGTCACCCTGCAGGCGAAGGGACGCGAGGTCAACGCCAAGAGCATCATGGGCGTGATGCTGCTGGCCGCCGGCCAGGGCACGCCGGTGATCGTGCGCACCGATGGCGAGGACGAGGGCAGCGCGATGGAGGCGGTGGTCGCCCTGTTCGAGTGCCGCTTCGACGAGGGCGCATGAGCCGGCGGACGCCGGCGCGCGTCGCTGCAAGCGGCCGGCGCCCGCGTCCGGAAGGCATGCAATGAGGCGGGTACTCACCGGCCATGGCGCGTCCCGCGGGCTGGCCCTTGGCAGTGCCCGGGTGCGCATGCCGCGCACCCTGGGAGTAGGCGAACGCCACGTCCCTGCAGCCCGGGTGCGGGGCGAGCTGCAACGCCTGCAGCACGCACTGGCCGCCACGCGCGACGAGATGCGCGCGCTGCGCGAGAAGCTGCAGGGCGCGCTGTCGGACGATGCGCTGGAGTTCGTCGACCTGCATGCACTGCTGCTGGACGACCCGGAACTGGTCCAGGCCCTGGACACCCTGATCCGCCAGGAGCGCTACTCGGCCAGCCACGCCCTGCGCGTGCAGCGCGACCGCCTGGCCGCGGTGTTCGAGCGCATGGACGACCCGTACCTGAAGGCCCGCCTGGACGACCTGGACCACATCATCGGCCGGGTCCATGCACACCTGCACCGGCGCGAACCGGCGACCGCGCGCGGCACCGCCGGCGAGATCCTGGTGTGCGACAACCTGGCCCCTTCCGAACTTGCGCAACTGCAGGCGCAGGGCGTGGTGGCGGTGGTCTCGGCCGGCGGCAGCCCGCTGTCGCACAGCGCCATCATGGCGCGCAGCCTGTACCTGCCGCTGGTGGTCGGCATCCCCGAGGCGCTGGCCGGCATCGGCGACGGCGACGTGCTCATGGTGGACGGCGAGAACGGGCGGATCGTGGTCGATCCGGATCCGGCCGACCTGCGCGACTACCGCAGCCTCCAGCAGCAGGAGGCGCGCGAGCTGCGCGGCCTGGAGCGGCTGCGCAGCAAGCCCACCCGCACCCTGGACGGCACCGACATCGCGTTGTACGCCAATGCCGAATCGCGCGAGGACGTGGCCCGCGCGCATGCGGTCGGCGCTGCCGGCGTGGGCCTGTACCGCACCGAGTTCCTGTTCCTGCAGAGCGAGCAGACGCCGGGCGAGGACGAGCAGTTCCTGGCCTATCGCGATGCGGTCTTGGCCATGGACGGGCGCCCGGTCACCTTCCGCACCCTGGACCTGGGCGCCGACAAGGCCGACCGCGCCGGCCTGGCCCTGGCCAACGAGGACAACCCGGCGCTGGGCGTGCGCGGCGTGCGCCTGTCGCTGCTCTACGACCACGTGTTCGACACCCAGCTGCGCGCGATTGCGCGGGCGGCCGCCTACGGGCCGTTGCGGGTGCTGGTGCCGATGGTCAGTTGCCGCGAGGAGTTGCTGATCGTGCGCAAGCGCCTGCGCCGCGCCGTGGCCGCGGTGCGTCGCCGCGGCGTGGCGGTGGAGCCGCCGCCACTGGGTGCGATGATCGAGGTCCCCGCCGCGGCCATCGGCGTGCACGGCCTGCTCGATGCGGTGGACTTCCTGTCGGTGGGCACCAACGACCTGGTCCAGTACCTGCTGGCGGTGGACCGCAACAACGACGCGCTGGGTGACCTGTATTCGCCGTTGCACCCGGGCGTGCTGCGCCTGCTTGCGCATGTACTCGATGCCGGCGCGCAGCGGCAGGTGCCGGTGGCGGTGTGTGGCGAGATGGCCGGCGACCCGTTGCTGGCACCACTGCTGCTGGCGCTGGGATTGCGCGAGTTCAGCCTGCATCCGTCGCACCTACTGGAGCTGCGCCGCGCCATCCGCGAGTGCGACCTGTCGCGCCTGCTGGCTCGCCGCCCGGCGCTGCTGCGTGCGCGTGACCGGCGCGGCATCGAACGCTGGCTGGATGCCACCGCGTCGGCCTGATCCACGCCCTGGGCTGCGGCTGGCCCGCGCCGCGCGCGGTGACGCTCGCCACCCGCCCTATCCAATGGCATCGACGACAGGGATAATGGCGGCCATGAACGCCTGACCCGCCGCGCGTCCCGTCGCGGCAATCCTGCCCGCCCACCGGAGACGCGCATGGCCGAAGCCGTCCGCCACGAAAAGACAGCGCGCCAGTTGCGCATGCTGTCCGATGCGCTGGACAGTGGCCGGCTCGGTCCGGTGCGGCGGTTGGTCAACACCCTTGCCCCGGCCGAGATCGGCAACCTGCTCGAATCCCTGCCGCCGGGCAAGCGCGAGGTGGTCTGGGGCCTGGTCGACCCGGACGATGACGGCGAGGTGCTGGTCCACGTCGGCGACGAGGTGCGCGAAAGCCTGCTGGCGGCGATGGACCCGGACGAGATCGTCGCTGCGGTCGAAGACCTGGACATCGACGACCTGGCCGACCTGGTCGAGGACCTGCCGGACACGGTCATCGACGAGGTCCTCAAGTCGATGGACCGGGAAAACCGCGAGCGCCTGGAACAGGTGCTGTCGTACCCGGAGGACACCGCCGGGCGCCTGATGAACCCGGACGTGGTCACCGTGCGCGCCGACGTCAACGTCGACGTCATCCTGCGCTACCTGCGCCTGCGCGGCGAACTGCCCGACCACACCGACCACCTGTACGTGGTCAGCCGCCGGCACCAGTACCTGGGCCGGGTGCCGCTGGCCGCGCTGGTGACCCACGACGGTTCCACCCCGATCAACCGGTTGATCGACGACGAGCAGCCGGCCATCGACGTGGACGCGTCCGACCAGGAGGTGGCGCGGCGTTTCTCCGACCACGACTGGGTAAGCGCGCCGGTGGTGGACGACAACAACATCCTGCTGGGCCGCATCACCATCGACGACGTGGTCGACATCATCCGCGAGCAGGCCGAGCACCAGGCGCTGGGCGCGGCCGGTCTGGACGAGGACGAGGATCTGTTCAGCCCGGTCTGGAGGGCGATGCGCCGGCGCCTGGTATGGCTGTTCGTCAATCTGTGCACCGCGTTCATCGCGGCCAATGTGGTCGGCCAGTTCGAAGGCACAATCGACAAGCTGGTGGCGCTGGCTGTGCTCATGCCGATGGTCGCCGGCCTGGGCGGCAACGCCGGCACCCAGGTGCTGGCCCTGATGGTGCGAGGGCTGGCGCTGGGCCAGGTGAGCTCGTCCAACGTCATGGTGCTGCTGTGGAAGGAACTGCGCGTCGCGCTGCTCAATGGCCTTTTGATGGGCGCGGTGCTGGGGCTGATCGTACTGGCCTGGTTCCACAACATCGGCCTGTCGGTGGTGATTTTCGCCGCGCTGACCTGCAACTTGGTGCTCGCCGCCTCGGCCGGGGTGCTGATTCCGATCACGCTCAGGCGCCTGGGTTTCGATCCGGCGCTCGCCAGCGGCATCTTCCTGACCGCGATCACCGATTCGATGGGCTTCTTCAGTTTTCTCGGGCTGGCCACCTTGGTACTGCTACGCTGAGTGGCCCCGCCCCCGGCAGGAATTTCCCTACGCGCCGTGGCGATGTGTGCCGATGGCGGGCCCCGGCCGCAGGAGACCATCCTGCGGCCGGGCCCACCCTGATCGCTGCCATGCGCGTGCCGCTCTTGTTCCTGCTGCTCCTGCTGTGCCTGCCGGCGTGGGCGGCCCTGGCGACGCCGTTGCCCGATCCCATGCTGGCAACCCCTTACCGCCAAGGCGTGCCGGTAGCGGCGTTCCTGGTCAGCGAAAAGCTGGACGGCGTGCGCGGCCGCTGGGATGGGCGCGCACTGTGGACCCGCGGCGGCGCGCCGATCACCCCGCCACCGGCATTCACGCGGGGCTGGCCGGCCGAGCCGATGGAAGGCGAGCTGTGGCTTGGCCGCGGCCGGTTCGACGAGGTCAGCGCCACGGTCCGCCGGGTCCAGGCCAGCCCGCAGGACTGGCGCGGCATCCGCTTCATGGTGTTCGACCTGCCCGCCCACCCCGGCACTTTCAGCGAGCGGGTCGCGCGCATGCGCGTGCTGGTGGATGCCACGGCAAATCCATCGCTGGCGATGATCGCGCAGCAGCGCCTCCACACTGCCGACGCACTGGACGCCGAACTGGCGCGGGTGGTGGCAGCCGGCGGCGAGGGCCTGATGCTCCACCGCCGCGACGCCCGCTACCGCCCCGGGCGCAGCGATGCCCTGCTCAAGTACAAGCCTTACCAGGATGCGGAAGCACAGGTGGTCGCGCACCTGCCCGGCAAGGGCAAGTACCACGGCATGCTCGGTGCGGTGCTGGTGCGCACCCCGGAGGGGCGCAGCTTCCGCATCGGCAGCGGATTCAGCGACGCCCAGCGTGTCTCGCCGCCGCCACCCGGAAGCTGGGTGACGTACCGCTACAACGGCCTCACGTCCACGGGCCTGCCGCGCTTCGCCCGCTTCATGCGGCTGCGCGATGAACCGCCGCCACCCGACCCCGGGCCACCCAACTTCGTGCCACTCGACTCTGCGCGCTGACGCGCCTCACCCTGACCCGAGTCACACACCTCGGAAGCTGGCGCGCACACCGATAGGCTCATCGCCCCAGCGGTGGCGGGAGTGTTTGTCGCGGCGGTGCGGCACGATGCCTGCTGCCGCTCATGTCCCCCGGCCGCAGCCTCCTCCTTGACCTCCCGTCAGCAGGCATCGCACCACACCGTTTAGCGATCATCGGCCGCCGCATGTAGAAGCCGGTCTTGCCAGCGCCTGCTAGAGGGACCCTGCCGCCAGCCAGACTGGAGCGATTCAGAGCCATTCAAATGCGCGCGACCGCAGGCGATGACGTATTGCATGACCCGGCGCGAAGCGGCATGGTCGGCTTCGGCTTCCATGTCCACCGCTCGCCGCCTGCCTGCCCTGAACCGGATTTCCCATGCCCGAACTGATCGAGGACTATTTCCGGCCCGGCTGGCGCAGCCGGCCGCTGACATGCGAGGCCTGCGAGTGGAACGGCGACAGCACGCAGATGACGCTGGAACCGCACGAAGACCTCAGCGAATACCTGTGCCCGCGCTGCGAGGACATCATGCTGGTGGTGCGCCACCCAGACCTGGCACAGGTCCGCGCGGCCGCTGCGGCCGGGCACCCCGAGGCGCTGGAGCAACTGGCCCTGGTCGATGCGTACCGGCAGCACAAGCCCCTGTAGGAGCCGGCCTTGCCGGCGACCGCAACGCGGATGACCGGCACCACGCTCCCACCATCCCCGGGCATCCACGTGGCCGCGCGTGTACCTGGCGCCGGCGGCTACGGCCGGGCAGCCGAGGGCGGCCGCGATGCAGCGCGGCAGCGCCCGTGCGGACGGATCAGCCGCGCAGGCGCGCGATCAGGGCGGCAGTGACCGGGTCGTCGGCCTGGCCCTGCCCGCGCAGCGCCGGCAGCAGGGTATTGGCCACCTGCTTGCCCAACTCCACGCCGAACTGGTCGAAGGCGTTGATGCCCCACACCACCGACTGCACGTAGACACTGTGCTCGTACATGGCCAGCAGCGCGCCCAGCGACTGCGGGGTCAACGCATCCAGCAGGATGGTGGTGCTGGGACGCCCGCCCGGATAGGCGCGGTGCGGATCGTCGCTGGGCTGGCCATTGGCCAGGGCTTCGGTCTGCGCCAGCAGGTTGGACAGCAGCGCGTCGTGGTTTTCGGCGTAGGGGTCGTCGTTGTGCACGGTGCCGATGAAGTCGGCCGGCACGATGCCCGTGCCCTGGTGCAGCGCCTGGAAGAAGCTGTGCTGCACGTCGGTGCCCGCCCCGCCCCACCACACCGGCACGGTGTCGGCGGCCACCGGGCTGCCATCCAGGGTTACCCGCTTGCCCAGCGATTCCATCACCAGTTGCTGCAGGTAGGCGGGCAGCAGCGCCAGGCGCTGGTCGTAGGTCATCACCGCGTGCGAGGCCAGGCCCAGCGCATTGCGGTTCCACACCGCGGTCAGGCCGTGGCGCACCGCCAGGTTGGATTCCAGCGGCGCGTCCAATGCGTGCTGGTCGAACTGCGAGGCACCTTCCAGCAGTTGCTCGAAGCGCTCGAAGCCGATCGCCAGGGCGATCGGAAAGCCGACCGCCGACCACAGCGAGTAGCGGCCACCCACCCAGTCCCACATCGGCAGCACGCGCTCGGCGGCGATATCGAAAGCGGCCGCGGCGCGTTCCGGGTTGGCGCTGACCGCGTACAGGCGATCGCTGCCGCCCAACCAGTCACGCACGATCGCGCCGTTGAGCAGGGTTTCCTGGGTGCCGAAGGTCTTGGAGATGAAGATCGCCGCGGTACGCGCCGGATCCAGCGGGGCCAGCACGCGCTGCGCGGCGGCGCCATCCACGTTGGAGATGAAGTGCACGCGGAAACGCCCCGGCAGCGGCCCACGCAGGGCATCGGCCACCAGCCGCGGGCCCAGGTCCGAGCCGCCGATGCCGACACTGACGATGTCGGTGACGTCGGACGCTTCCAGCGCGTCGATCAGGCCGCGCATGCGCACGCGCACCTCGGCGGCGGTGCGGTACGCCTCGCGCGCCACCGGCGCCGGCGACAGGTCGCCGCGCAGCGCGGTGTGCAGCACCGCACGGCCTTCGGTGACATTGATTTTTTCACCGTCGAACAGACGCCGGAACGCGCCAGCCAGGTCGCGCCCGCGGCCGAGCGCGAGCAGCGCATCCCAGGCCTGCGCGTCGTAACGCTGGCGCGCGAAGGTGGCGTACAGCGGCCCGGCCTGCAGCGCATGGCGCTGGATCCGGTCCGGCTCGGCGTTCAGCAGCTGCGCAATGCCGGTGCCGGACAGGCGCGTGGCATGGGACTGGAGACGTTCGAAACCAGGAGCGGATGCGGTCATCAGGCGGCCTGCGTGGGGATGGAATGATTGGTGTGGGTGATGCGGTTGGCGGCGTCCACGTAGACCAGGTTGGGCTGGAACCCGTCGGCTTCGGCCGCGTCCACCGAGGCGAATGCGGCGATGATCACCAGGTCGCCCACCTGCACGTGGCGCGCGGCGCCGCCATTGAGCGAGATGATCCCGCTGCCGGCCTCGGCACGGATCGCATAGGTGGAAATGCGGCTGCCGTTGTTGACGTCCCAGATGTGCACCTGCTCGAACTCGCGGATGCCGGTGGCGTCGAGCAGCAGCCCGTCGATCGCCACCGAGCCTTCGTAGTTCAGCTCCGAGTGGGTGACGGTGGCGCGGTGGATTTTTGCTTTCAACAGGGTCAGGTGCATCGTGATATCAACTCTTGCAACATGAATGGTAGCAACGCACGCGGCGTTGCGCCGGAAATCGCGGTGCGCACGGCCGTGTGCGCCACTCCGCGGCATGGCTGCACCCGGGTGGGTGCCCGCCGCCGGCGCCATCGCGCCGCCGGGGTCAGAACTCCAGGTTGTCGATCAGGCGCGTGGCGCCCAGGCGCGCGGCAACCAGCGCAACCCGCGAGCCGGGCTCGCCGTCCCCGGCAATGCCCAGGTCCGGGCGCCGCAGCGCGGCGTAGTCGACCACGAACCCGCTCTCGCCCAGGCGCGCGGCGGCCTGCGCCTCCAGTGCCAGGCGCGGCATGCCGTCCAGGTGGGCGCGGCGCATCTGCTGCAGCACCTGGTAGATGGTACCGGCACGCGGGCGCACGTCGGAACCCAGGTACTGGTTGCGCGAGCTCATCGCCAGGCCGTCGTCCTCGCGCACGATCTCGCCGGCCAGGATCCGGATCGGGAAATGCAGGTCGGCCACCATCTGCTGGATCACGGTCAGTTGCTGGTAGTCCTTCTTGCCGAACGCGGCCACGTCCGGCTGCACCTGGTTGAACAGGCGGGTGACCACGGTGCACACGCCGTCGAAATGGCCCGGGCGGCACTCGCCTTCCAGCACCGCGCTCACACCGGGCACGTGCACGTTGGCGGCCAGTTCCACCCCGAACGGATACATCGACTCGACCGTCGGCAACCACAGCACGTCGCAGCCTGCGGCTTCCAGCCCCGACGTGTCGGTGTCGGGCGTGCGCGGGTAGCGGGTGAAATCCTCGCTGGGCCCGAACTGGGTCGGGTTGACGAACACGCTGGATACGACCCGGTCGGCGTGCCGACGGGCCAGCGCGACCAGCGAGTAGTGGCCGGCGTGCAGGTTGCCCATGGTCGGAACGAAGCCGACGGTCAGGCCCGCGCGCCGCCAGCTGCGCAAGCGTTCGCGCAGGGCCTCCAGGGCGGTGATGGTCTCGATCATCAAAGGCTCAGGCGTAGGCATGTTCGGCGCCGGGGAAGCTGCCGTCGCGCACGGCCTGCGCGTAGGCGCGCACCGCGCCGTCCACCGAACCACCCCCGGCCAGGAAATCCTTGACGAAACGCGGCCGGCGGTGGCCGCTGTCCAGCCCGAGGAAATCGTGCAGCACCAGCACCTGGCCGTCGCAATGGGGACCGGCGCCGATGCCGATGGTGGGGATGTCCACCGCCTCGGTGATCCGGCGGGCCAACGGCGTGGGCACGCATTCGAGCACCAGCAGCGCCGCACCGGCCTCGGCCACCGCCCGGGCATCGGCCAGCAGCCGCTCGGCGGCCTGTTGCTCGCGGCCCTGCACCTTGTATCCGCCCAGGCGCAGCACCGACTGCGGGGTCAGGCCCAGGTGCGAGCACACCGGGATCTCGCGTTCGGTCAGGAACCGGATCACCTCGAGCTTGGGCCCGGCACCTTCCAGCTTGACCATCTGCGCGCCGGCCTGCAGCAGCACGGTCGAGGCGTCCAGCGCACGCTCGGGGGTGGCGTCGGCCTGGAATGGAAGGTCGGCCAGCAGCAGCGCACGGGTCAGCACCCGGGCCACCGCCGCGGTGTGGTAGGCGATGTCGGCCACCGTGACCGGCAGGGTCGAGTCGTGGCCCTGCACCACCATCCCCAGCGAGTCCCCCACCAGCACCAGGTCGACCCCGTTGCGGTCCATGACCCGGGCGAAACCGGCGTCGTAGGCGGTCAGCATCGCCATCCGGCGGCCGGCCCGCTTGGCGTCGGCCAGGGCCGGAACGGTCCATGGCTTCTGCTCGGCATGTACGCTCATCTCGGTATCCGCGGAGTGGGCCGGGCATTATCGCGCAAAAGGGCGCTGCGCCCCGTCGCGGCCTGGCCGCCGCTCAGGCGTGGTCAAGCGCCTGGACGCCCGACACGTCAACCCCGCGCAGGGCCGCGGCGACGCTGCCGTGGCCCGGGAACGGGGCATCCAGGGCGATTTCCGCCAGCGGCTGCAGAGCGAATGCGCGCTGGTGCAGGTAGGGATGCGGCACCCGCAGCCCCGGCTCGGCGATCACCTGGTTGCCGTACAGCAGCAGGTCCAGGTCCAGCACCCGCGGCCCCCAGCGCTGGGAGGCCGTGTCGTGGCTGCGGTCGCGCCCCGCGGCCCGCTCGATGTCCAGCAGGTGCGCGAGCAGTGCCTGGGGCTCCAGCCGGGTCTCGAGCAGCACCGCGGCATTGATGAAGTCCGGCTGGTCGACCTGTCCCCATGCCACGGTACGGTAGAACCGGGATACCGCCAGCAGCGTGCTGGCCGGCAGCGCGGCCAGGGCCTCCACCGCGCCGCGCAGGGCCGCCTGCGGGTGCCCCAGGTTGGCGCCCAGGCCGATGCAGGCGCGGACCGGGGCCGTCACCCGGACACCGCACCGGCCGAACGGCGGCGGCGGCGGCGCCGGCGTGGCGCCTCGTCGGCCTCGCCGTCACCCTCGCGGGCTGCGGCTGCCGCTTCCAGGCTATCGGAAAGTTCGTCGCCGGAGCTGGCCTGGGCCTGCTGCCAGAACTCGACATCGCCGGCATGGCTGTCGGAGGCGGCCAGGCGCAACACCAGGAAATCGTAGGCAGCGCGGAAGCGCGGGTTCGCCAGCAGCCGGAACACCCGTCGCCGCTGGCGCGATGAAAAGCGCTCCTGCAGCAGCCAGATCTCCTGCATCGGCAGCGAGAAGCGCTTGGGCAGGGCGATGGTCTGCACCTGGCGCAGGGTCACCCGGTCGGCGGCACGGCGCTGCGCCTCTTCGCCCGGCATGCCCTGGGCCAGCAGCCCGGCCAACGCACGGCAGTACGCCGGCCACAGCAGCATGGCAAACAGGAACGCCGGCGATACCGGCTCATCGGCCGCCACCCGCGCGTCGGTATTGGCAAGGCCCTGCAGCAGCATCCGCCGCAGCGCACCGCTGCGGTTGGAGCGCAGCGCCGCCGCGGTGTCGGGCAGCAGGCTGGCCACCAGGCCGTAGCGTTCCAGCCCCTCGAAGCTGGCCACCGCATGTCCGCTCAGGAACAGCTTGAGCATTTCCTCGAACAGCCGTGCCGGTGCGGCATCTCCCAGCAGCGGCGCCAGCACCGGGATCGGCGCGGCGGTGGCCGGCTCGATCGACAGGTCCAGCTTGGCCGCCAACCGCACCGCGCGCAGCATGCGCACCGGGTCTTCACGGTAACGGGTTTCCGGGTCGCCGATCAGGCGCATGGTCCGCGCCTGCACGTCGTCGAAGCCTCCCACGTAATCGCGCACCGAGAAATCCTCGATCGCGTAATACAGGGCATTGCAGGTGAAATCGCGGCGGACCGCGTCGTCCTCGATGCTGCCGTAGACGTTGTCGCGGACGAGGCGGCCATCCTCCATCTCGCGGTCGCCGCTGCCGTCGTCGCTGTTGGCGCGGAAGGTGGCCACCTCGATGATCTCGCGCCCGTAGACCACGTGGGCCAGGCGGAAGCGGCGACCGATCAGGCGGCAGTTGCGGAACAGTTGCCGCACCTGCTCGGGCGTGGCGTCGGTGGCCACGTCGAAATCCTTGGGGTGCCGGCCCAGCAGCAGGTCGCGCACCGCGCCGCCCACCAGGTAGGCGCCGAAGCCGGCTTCGCGCAGGCGATAGAGCACGCGCAGGGCGTTGGGGCTGATGTCCCGGCGGGAAATCGTGTGCTGGTCGCGCGGGATGGTGCGCAGGACAGGGCTCGGGAGGGCTTGCGGGTCGATGGGCGTACTTCCGTGAACGGGGACGGGCCGCGGCGATTGCCGACCGGCTGGCGCGTGAATATACTAGCGCGCCTTCGCCGGCGACACCCGCAACGCTCCCTTCGTCTAGTGGTTAGGACGTGGCCCTCTCAAGGCTAAAACAGGGGTTCGAGTCCCCTAGGGAGCGCCACTTCAGGTGCGGCGATGGAACAGGAACCCCGCCTTGGCGGGGTTTTTTGTGGGCCTTCTCCCAAGAGCTGGGAGGACCGGAAGCAGTGCTGCGGCGCTTTGGTGCGTGGGGTGCTGCCGCTCATGTCCCCCGGCCCCGGCCCTGCGGGCCAGGACCTCCTCCTTTACTTCCCGTCAGCACCCCACGCACCAAATCGTCCCAAGCTTGGCTGGCGGCCAATGCAAAGCGGGCGGGCGTCACTCCAAAGCGACTCCAGATCGAAGGCAGAGGAACCGTGGCTTCGGAGGGGGCCGCAGATCTGTGGCTTCGGAGGGGACCGCAGATCTGTGGCTTCGGAGGGGACCGCAGATCCGTGACTTCGGAGGGGGCCACAGATCCGTGACTTCGGAGGGGCCGCAGATCCGTGGCTTCGGAGGGGGCCGCAGATCCGTGACTTCGGAGGGGCCGCAGATCCGTGACTTCGGAGGGGGCCGTCGCCCGACCGGGGGATGGTGCACCCCTCGGGCGCACATCCATGTGCGCACTCGGGGCCGTGGCACATCCCTGTGCCACTTGCCCCATCCCCCCGGCCGGACGACGGCCATCGGTGTATCGATGCTGCGGCTTCGTGTGCGAAGGCAACTGCGTCGCGCACCGCGCATCCCATCACCGACGTGTGCGCTGCACTCGCTCGTGTAGGAGCCGGTCTTGCCGGCGACCGCGGGGTGCGTGACTCGCGTACGTGCGTCACGTGACGCGATGCTGTGCGGCGTGGAATGACGCGGCCTGTGACGGGTCGCCGGCAAGACCGGCTCCTACAAGGGAGGAGACATCGGCGCGCCGAGGACGTGGACGTGCAGGTGTGTCGGGGCAGCGGCCATGGATGGCCGCGGTAGCGAGTGCGCACACGGATGTGCGCCCGAGCGGCCACGCCACACCCGCACGTCCACGGCTCCCTCCGGAGGCGATAACACCCCACCGCCCCGCCGCCGATATCCCGGTTGCACCGGCTGCCGCTCACACGCGGCGCAACTGCCCCGCCCGCAGGCCCACGTCCGCCGAGGCACCCGGCTCCAGCGCCAGTTCCAGCACCTGGCCGCGGTAGTCGAGCCGATAGCTGCCACCACGGCGGCTGTGCAACCGCGCGCGCACCAGTTGGCCGCCACTCCACTCCAGATCGACCTGCGCAGCACCGCGGGCCTGCAGCCCGGTCACTTGGCCCTGTGGCCAGGCACGCGGCAACGCCGGCAACAGGAACACGCTGCCGCCCCAGCTCTGCAACAGCATCTCGGTGATGCCGGCGGTGCCACCGAAGTTGCCATCGATCTGGAACGGCGGATGCGCGTCGAACAGGTTGGGATAGGTGCGCGACGGACTGAGCAACATGGCCAGCACCTGGTAGGCATGCTCGGCATCGCCCAGCCGCGCCCACAGGTTCAGGCGCCAGCCGATGCCCCAGCCGGTCGCGTCGTCGCCGCGGATCTCCAGCGAGCGTTTCGCCGCAGCAGCCAGCTCCGGCGTGTCACGCACGTTGATCTGGCTGGACGGGTGCAGCGCGTACAGGTGCGAGACATGGCGATGGTCCATCTCCGGCGCCTCCATGTCCCAGTCGTGCTGCCATTCCTGCAACTGCCCGGCCTTGCCGATGCGGTGCGGCGGCAACCGCTCACGCAGCGCGGCCAGTCTCTGCGCCAGCGCTGCGTCCACGCCGAGCAGGCCGGCAATCTCGATGCATTGGCCAAACAGGTCGCGCAGGATCTGCGCGTCCATTGATGGTCCTGCGCATAGCGCGGCGCCATGGGGATGCTGGTTTTCCGGCGAGATCGACGGCGCGGTGACCATGGCGCCGGTGGTCGGGTCCTCCACCAGGGTGGCAGCGAAGAACTCGGCCGCGCCCTTGAACAGCGGCCAGACCTTGCCCAGGTAGGCGGGGTCACGCCCATAGTCCCAGCGGTCCCACAGGTGCTGCAGCAGCCACGCACCGCCCAGCGGCCACAGGCCCCACTGGGCGCCGTCGATCGGCGCGGTCCGTCGCCACAGGTCGGTGTTGTGGTGGACCACCCAGCCGGGTGCGCCGTACATGCGCCGGGCGGTGTCGGCGCCGGCAACGGCCAGCTCGGCCACCATCCGCTCCAGCGGCTCCACACATTCGGGCAGCGCATTGGCCTCGGCCGGCCAGTAGTTCATCTGAGTGTTGATGTTGATCGTGTACTTGCTCTCCCACGGCGGCGCGAGCAGGTCGTTCCAGATTCCCTGCAGGTTGGCCGGCTGGGTGCCCGGGCGTGAACTGCAGATCAGCAGGTAGCGGCCGAACTGGTGGTAGAGCGCGGCCAGTTGCGGATCGCCGCCTTCGGCGAAGCGGGCCACGCGCGTGTCGGTGGGCAGGGCGGCGATATCAGCCGGGCTGGCGCCCAGGTCGATGGACACGCGATGGAACAGGCGCTGGTGCTCGGCCACGTGCGCGGCCAGCAGGTCGTCCCAGGACTTGTGCGCGACCGCATCCAGTTGCGCGCGGGTGATCGCTTCCGGGTCGCCGCCGATGTCGTCGTAGTGGCGGAAGCTGGTGGCCGCGGTCAGCAGCAACAGCACTTCATCGGCGGCGTCCACCTCGATGCGGTCACCGCGCCGGCGCAGGGTTCCGCCGCTGGCCAGCACCCGCAGGCGCGCGGCAAAGCGCAGCCCGCCCGGAATGCCGAAGGCCTCGCCATTGCGGCCGCGCAGCAGCAGGCCATGTTCGCCGTCGAAGGCGACTTCGCTGCGCGCATGGTCGCTGCCCAGGCCGATGCGCACCCGCACCCGGCCCGGCTGGCTGGTGGCCAGGCGCACGGCCAGGCACGGATCGGCGGCCGAGACGAACGCCTGGCGCGTGTGCTGCAGCTTCCAGCCGGCCTCGAAGGTGCTGGTGGCCAGCGCGCGGTCCAGGTCCAGCTCGCGGCGGTAGCCGTTGAGATCGGAGATCTCCAGGAAATCCAGCAGCAGGTCGCCCAGCGGCTGGTAAGGCATCTGCTTGACCGGAGTGGCCATCATCTGCGCATTGGCCAGGGCCTCGGCCTCGGCATGGCGGCCGGCGAACAGCAACTCGCGCACCTGCGGCAGCGCGGCCAGCGCGGTGTCCGGGGTCGGGTCGTAGGGCTGGCCGGCGTAGAGGGTGTCCTCGTTGAGCTGCAGCCGCTCGGAGCGGCCGCCACCCCAGACCATGGCACCGAGGCGGCCGTTGCCCAGCGGCAGCGCTTCCACCCACTGGGTGGCCGGGCGCGGGTACCACAGCTTCAGCGCGGTCGTGTCGCCCTGCCCTGCGGCAACGGTCGAAGCGGAGATCGATGCGCTGCCGACAGCGGCACCCGCCTTGCCCGTCGGCGATGGAGTGGCTGCCCTGGTGGCGCCGCTGCCGGCCACGGCCAGCGCCGCGGCGGTCCCCTTGAGCAGTTCGCGTCGGGTCAGGCTCATTTCGATGTGTTTCCTTGCAATGGATGCCGCGACGGGCGCCGGCGCCTGGCCGGTGCCCGTCGCAGCCGCGGATCAGCCGCGCGGACGCCGTACGGTGAGCGCCTTGCCGGTGTACTCGACGGTGGCATCGGCCGCCGGCTCCAGCGCACCGGCGTCGTCGCGCGGGCCATCGACCCAGCGCACGCGGATCTCGCGCCGGGCCTGCATGCCCGGATAGCTGCCCTGGCGCGCACCGATGCGCAGCTCGCCACCGGCTTCGTCCCAGGCCAGCGGAATGCGGCTGGACTCGCCGCGCTCGTAGCCGTAGTTGCGGCCATCGTCCTCGTACAGCGAGAAGCTGCCGTCGGCCCCGGTGTAGATCTCGATGGTGAGCGGCGCGGCCGGCTTTTCGTCCACGTACTGCTGGACCACGGTGCGCGGCACGATCGAACCGGCACGCACGAACAGCGGGCTGCGCTCCAGCGGCGCGGCCGCCTGCAGGGTCTGCCCGCCGGCATGGCGCTGGCCGGTGTGGAAGTCGATCCAGCTGCTGCCGGCCGGCAGGTACACCGGGCGGCTGGTGGCCTTGAACTGCGTCACCGGGGCAACCAGGAAAGCCGGGCCGAACAGGTACTGGTCGGCGATGTCGCGCACCTTCGGATCGTGCGGGAAGTCCATCGCCAGGGTGCGCAGGATGGTGCCGTCGTCGTGCCAGGTGTCGCCGGCCAGGGTGTAGATGTACGGCAGCAGGGTGTAACGCAGCTTCAGGTAATGGACGAAGCTGGCGTAATGCGGGGTGCCTTCCGGCGCGATCTCCCAGATCTCGCGGTACGGGAACTGGCCGTGCAGGCGGAACACCGGCACGAACGCACCGTACTGGAACCAGCGCAGGCTCAGCTCGCGCCACTCGGGCAGGTGCGCCGGGTCCTTCTGCTCGTAGCGGCGCTCGGGCGAGAACCCGCCGATGTCGAAGCTCACGTTCGGCGCGCCGGCCATCGAGGCGTTGACCAGGCCGGAGATCTGCTCGCGCATGTCGTCCCAGCGCGGCACGATGTCACCGCTCCAGAACGCCGCGCCGGCGCGCTGCTGGCCGGCGAAGTAGGCGCGCGAGAGGATGAACACGCGCTTGTCCGGCTCCACTTCGCGCGACCCGCGGTACACGCCTTCCGAATGCGGCAGCGGGTAGGAGTTGAAGTACTCCACCGACGAGCCCAGCGCGGTGGGCGTGGTGCGTGCCTTGCGCTCGCCGATGTCGATGTTGCTGTGCAGGTCCGGCTCGGAAGCGTCCAGCCACCAGGCGTCGAAGCCCTTGACGTTGAGCTTCTCGTGCATCTGCCGCCAGAAGATGTCCTGGGCTTCCTTCGAGTACGGGTCGTAGAAGGAGTTCAGGTAGCCCTTGCCGATCCAGTCCAGCTCGCCGACCTCGACGTTGCGGTGGTACATGTGCCCGGCCGCGTCCAGTTCCTTGTAGTTGGCGGTGGTCGGATAGAACTTCGGCCACACCGAAATCATGATCTGGGCGTGCTGGTCGTGCACGTGCTTGACCATGCCATCGGGGTCGGGGAAGTTGGCCGGGTCGAAATCATGCGAGCCCCAGGCGTTCTCGGGCCAGTACGACCAGTCCAGCACGATCGCGTCGATCGGCAGGCCGCGGCGGCGGTACTCGTCCAGCGCGCCGGTGAGTTCGTCCTGGGTCTTGTAGCGCTCGCGGCTCTGCCAGAAGCCGTAGGACCACTTGGGCAGCAGCACCGCCTTGCCGGTGAGCGCGCGATAGCCGGCGATCACCTCGTCGCCGTTGCGGCCGGCCACCACGTAGTAGTCGATCATCTGCCCGGCCTCGGACCAGATCGAAAGGTCCGCGGCTTCGGCCGCCGGCAACGGGTCGCGCCCCTGCAGGGCCAGGTAGGCCGGCTCGATACGGTCCCACTCGATACGCAGGTCGTGCTTGTGCCCGGCCTTGAGGTCCAGCGCGAACTCGTGGTGCCACGGGTTCCAGTTCTGGCGCCAGCGGTCGATCACCAGCTTGCCGTCGACGTACAGCCTGGCGTACTCGCTGTTGTAGAGCGAGAAGGTGTGGCGGCCATCGCTGCGGGCCGCGATCTGGCCTTCCCAGACCACGTCACTGCGCCCGCCCGGCGCCATGTTCTTGCCTTCCTCCGGAAAGTCCTCCAGGCCGGAGATGAACTGGTAGTCGATCTTCGCTTCGCGGCGGACCAGCTTGACCTCGCCGTCGATCGAATAGGTCGCGGTCAGGGCGCCTTCCACCCCGTCCTTGTCGTACAGCGCCACGGCCTCGCCGATCTGGCGCAGGCCGCGCGGATCGCCGTAGCGGGTGATGGCGTTGTTGTCCCACAGGATGCCGTAGTTGCGGCTCGACACCAGGTAAGGGATGGCGTTGTCGATGTTGTGCTGGAGCAGTTCGACGTCGCGGCCCTTGAGGTTCATCCAGCCCTGCTGGTGCAGGCCGGTGCCGTAGAACGCCTCGTCGCCCTGCGACTGGAAGCGCTGGCGCAGGCTGTAGTAGGGCGTGCCCTCGAATTCCACCGCCTCGAACGTGCGTGCGCCGGCGGTCTCGGCCAGCAGTGGCTTGCCGGCGGCGTCGAAGAAGCTGACCTGGCCATCGGCCAGCGCGACCTGCGCGGAGATGCCTGCGGCCTGCAGCCGTACTGCGTCGTCATCCTGTTCGATCTTGAACGCCGGCACCGGCGTGGCGCTGGTGCTGCGCATCAGGCTCGGGCTGCGCTTGAAATCGCCATCCGGGTCGGCGCTGACCCGCACGATGCGCTCGCCCACCACCTGCAGGCGCACGTCGGCGGCGGATGCATCGGCCGGGCGCACGATCACGCCGTCGGCCTGGCGTTCCACGGTCTGCGCCAGCGCAGCCAGGGGCAACATGCTCGCCACGGCGACGGCCAGCAGGCACCCCCGGGCATGGACGGGCTTGTTCTTGCGATTCATCGGTACCTTCCTCCGTTGCGGCGCCTCAGGTCGGCGCCCGTGTGTCTGTCGGTGCCGGCTCGCGCCGGCATGCATCAGTAGTGGGCCATCTTCACCCGCAACAACCGGGTGGCATCGGAAAAATTGAGGCCGTAGTCGGTCTGGTCGCCGTTCCAGCGCCGCCGGAACTGCCACTGGCCATCCACGTAGGTGCCCTCGTCCACGTACTCGTAGATCTGGCGTTCGGCGATGGCCGGGTCGGCCGCATTGATGTTGATCCGCGCATGCGCGCCGGTGACCAGGAACTCGTCCGGCCCCAGTTGCACCACCAGCGCGCGCCCGACCGGCTCCGGGTTGCCCGGCGGGGTGCCCTGGAACCAGAACTGCGGCACGCCATAGGTGACCACCATGTTCCAGCGGTCGTCGATCTTCAGGGTCTGCACAGGCTGCCCGGGTTGCTCGGCGGTCCCGCGCACCTTGCCCTCGAAGCTGGCCTGGGCGATCACCCGCGCGGCCGGGCCAACCAGCCGGTAGTTCAGGGCGAAATCCTCCAGCGTCTCCGGGCTCACCACCCTGGCACCGAGCGGCCAGTTGCTGTAGCTGGAAAAATCGATGCCGAACGGCGACCAGCCGATGGCCTGGTGACCGAGCGCGGAGAAGAAGTAGCGCGCGTATTCGGCGCGGTTGCCGGTCTCGGCCACGAACAGCGGGTTGTCCGGCCGCGCGTAGCGCTTCAGCACCGTGGTGTAGTGGCCGTACTCGGGCATGTAGATGTCCGGCGCCAGCAGGTCGATGTGCGGCGCTGCGGCCTTGTAGATGTCCAGCACGTTGTCGGTCGGCCCGCCGCTGGCGTACTGGCCGGGCTGGCCGGGGTTGAACGGACCGCGCAGCGCCGCGTTGACCAGCATCGGCAGCGGATACTCGGCCTTGCCCGCCTGTGCCACCTGGTCGATGAAGTGGGCGATGTGCCAGGCGTGGAAGTACTCGTCGGCATCGGCGCCGAACACCTGCCGCCAGGTGCCGGGCTGGCGCCCGAGTTTTTCGACCAGCGCCTGCGGCACCGGGCCTTCGAACACCGCCTGCGCCAGCGGCGAGAAGTCGCGCACGCTGCCGTAGGTGCCCGGCTCGTTCTGCGGCTGGACCATGATCACGGTGCGCTGGGGGTCGTTGGCCTTCAAATGCCGCATCAGTTGCACGAAGGCCTTGCGGTCCGCTTCCAGGGTTTCCTGCCCGTGCGGCGACAGCGAATTGAGCGTGCGCCCGTCGGCAGTGACCACGCGCGGGAAGCGGGCGTTGTCCAGCTTCACCCAGGCCGGCGCGTAGTGCGGGGCATTGTTCTTCCAGGTCGCGAACCACAGCAGGACCAGGCGCACATCGTGCTCGCGCGCCTGCGCCAGAAGGGTATCGACGAAGGAGAAGTCGAAGCTTCCCTCTTCCGGCTCCACCTGCTCCCAGGCCACCGGCACCATCACTGTGTTCGGCTTCACCACCGCAATCGCCGGCCATACATCCTCCAGCGCCTGCGGCCAGTTGCTGGAGTTGTTGACCTGGGCACCAAGCATCAGGAACGGCGCGCCATCCACCAGCAGTGCATGGCGGCCATCGCGGGTGACCACCTGCGGGATCGGCGCGGCACTGTCGGCCGGGGCTGCGTCGTTCGTGCGTGCCGCCGTCGCGGCGACGGCCGCGTCGTCGGCTGCATGATCGGCCTGCGACGCAACCTCGCCACCGCACGCAACCAGCAGCAATGCCAGCAACGTGGCCAAACCATTCCAGGCACTGCGCCGCAAACCCCGGTACGTCATCGCGTCCTCTCCATGCATCGGTTCACCACTCGGCGGTGCGGAACGGCGACGCCGGAAGCCCATCGCGGCCAACCAGGTTGGCGGCCTGCGGGTCATCGCTCCAGCCATAGCGCGCCATCACCGGCGCATGTACCGCTTCAGACTGCACCACCACGGTGTCGCCTTCGACCCGTGCTTGCGCCGGGTGGAACAGGCCGTCGGCGCCCGCCAGTTCGAAACCCGCCAGGGCACCGCCGCCGCGCGCGGCCAGGGCGCCGCCGGCGTGGTCGAAGTGCAGGACAACGTCCTGCCCGCGCACCTGCGCGCGGCGGAACACCGGCCCGGTCCAGGCCACATCCTGCTGGCCGTACACCATGTGCTGCGCGATCCGCGCCAGGCGTTGGCCAACGGTGCGCTTGTCGCGCGGATGGATGTCGTGGGTATCGCCCGCATCGGTGATCACGACCTGGCCGGTACCCGGCAGTGCCAGCGTGGCCGACTGCGACTCGCGCAGGGTGGCCCACGGGCTGTCCAGCACCCGGCCGCTGGCATCCAGGCGGTCATTGCCGGAATGGAACGGGGCCAGCTGCACCCACAGGAACGGCAGTTCCGGTGTGCGGAACCCCGCGCGCCAGCCTTCGATCATGGACCGGAACTGGTCGCGGTAACGGTATGCACCATGCTCGCTGGCATTGGTTTCGCCCTGGTACCAGATCGCCCCGGCCAGCGCATAGGGCTGCAGCGGATGCAGCATCGCGTTGTACAGCAAGGTGTCGACCTGGTTCTTGCCATCCTGCATCGACACGCGCACCTGGGCGGTGCGGAACTGCCACGGGCCCTGCAGCGCACGCGCCTGGCCCGCGGCCGGCTGCACGAAGATCTCATCCGGGGTACCCATGATGCCGCCACCACCGCCATCGTCCTGCACCCGCACCGCAAGCACGTTGGTGCCGGCACGCAGCGCGGACGCGGGCACCGCATAGACCCGCGGCTTGCTGTAGGCGTTGACGGTGCTGCCAACCTGCTGGCCATTGACCCAGGTGGTGTCGGTATCGTCGATCTGGCCCACCCCCAGGGTGATGCCGGCGGCAGCCTCGGCCTGGCTCAGTTCGAAGCTGGTCCGGTACCAGGCCACGCCATCCATGCCGGCATACCCCTGTGCCTCCCAGGGTGCGGGCACCGCGATCGGCGCCCAGTGGGAGGTGTCCAGCGCGGTGGCCGCGAACGCGTCGGACGCCGGATCCACCGGCTCCCACGCCGCAACCCGCTGGCGCACTTCCGCCTCGACCTTGGCCTCTGCCGCACGGCGCTCGCGCATCTTCGCCTGCAGCGCGGCCGCATCCAGTCCCAGCATCCCGGCATCCATCCACGTCTCGATCGAACTGCCGCCCCAGGTGCTGTCGATGATGCCCACCGGCACATGCAAGGTGCGTCGCAGCTCGCGTGCGAAGGCATAGCCGGCCGCGGAGAACCCGCCCACCGTGGCTGTACTGGCCGCCTGCCATTGGCCGCCTTCCAACTGCGTGCGCGGCGCCTCGGCCCAGGACTTGGGCACCTTGAAATGGCGCAGCTGCGGGTCGCCGGCCGAGGCGATGTCGTCCTGCGCGTGCAGGGTCTGCGCCACCGGCCATTCCATGTTCGACTGCCCCGAGGCCAGCCAGACCTCGCCGACCAGCACGTCGTCGATCCGCCGCTCCTGGCCCCCGGCCCGCACCGTCAGCACGTAGGGTCCACCGGCACCATGCGCCGGCAGTTGCAGCGACCAGTGCCCATCCGCGCCGGCCGTGGCCTGCACGCTGCTGCCATCGAACTCCACCTGCACCCGGGCGCCCGGCGTGGCCGTACCCCACACAGGCAGCGGGCGGTCGCGCTGCAGCACCGCGCCATCGGAAAACAGCAGCGGCAGTTCCAGCGCGGGCGAGGCCAGCGCGGCCAGGGGCATGGCCAGCCATGCCAGGACGAGGACGGCAAAGCGGTGTTTCATGGTTCGGGGTCTCCGTAGATCACGCCGCGGCCGGAGGTGGCCAGGTATACGCGTCCCGGGACGCGCGCATCGCCGGTGAGCATACGCACGCTGCCGAACCGGTGCATCGGATCGTCGATCCGCTTCCAGCGGCGGCCATCGTCGTCGGAACGGTACAGGCCCACCTGGCCATCGGCCTGGCCGAACACGAACAGCGCCGGCGTCGTGCGCCCCGGCGCGGGCGCGCCCAGGCCGGCGGCGAACGCGTTCTCGATCGTGCCCAGGCGCTCCAGCCGGCCCGCGCTCCAGCGCATCATCCCGCGCCAGGAAGCGGCGAAGTACACCACCCCGCTGGCCTGCGTAGAGGGCAGCAGTTCAGCAGCGAACCAGTCGCCGATCGTGCCCACGCCTCCCTGGGTGGCCTCGAACGCCACCCCGCCGTCGCCGCTGACATGCAGCTGCCCGCTGACCGGATCGAATCCGTACCACAGCGCCGGCTCCACCCGGTCGGCTGCCACCACCGCCGAGGCGGGCAGGCCGCGCACCTTCTGCCAGCGCGCGCCGAAGGCATCGGTCAGCCAGTGGCTGCCGTCACGTGGCTTCCAGATCACCCGGGTGCCGTCGGCCGACAGCGCGATCTGCCCGGCGCCCTTGCCATCCGGCGGCTCCTTGGCGAAGGCACTCCAGGTGGCGCCGCCATCGCGCGAGTACGCCGCCCGCACCAGCGCATGGTCATCGCCATGCAGGTGACCGCTGCGCACCAGTACCTGCGGTTGCTGGCCGGCGTAGTCCAGGCTTTCGGTATTGCTGTAGCGCGGGCCCTCGAACTGCACCGTGGCCGCGTCCAGGACGTCGTGGCGGAAGCCGTCGAGGTCGCCCAGGCCGCTGACCAGCGGCGCGCCCTGCGGCGGGCTGACCAGGTCCAGCGGCACGGTCTCGTCCAGGCCGGCCACCTCGAAGGTCCACTCCACCTGTCCGCCGCGCTCCAGCGCGCCCATGTTGCGCGAAGCCCAGATGCCGTAGCCGGTGACGAACAGCACCCGGTCCGGGTCGTGCGGGTCGATCTCGATGTCGGCCAGCCAGTGCGGCCGCGCCTGCGCGGTCCACGGTGCGGTGGAATGGTCCAACCGCGAACGCGCCAGCACCGGCGTCCAGTTCGCGCCGCCATCGGTGCTGCGGTAGACCTCGTCACCGGGCGCCCAGCGGTTGAAGGTGGTGGCCACGAGCACGTCGGGGTTGGACGCATCCACCGCCACCGCGCCCCAGCCGAAACCGTCGCGCTGCCCGTCGCCGGGCCGGGGCGTGATCTGGCGCCAGGTGCCGCTGGCCGGCGAGTAACGCCACACCGCGCCGTCCTTCATGCTGTCCGGGCCCGGCTCGTCGCCGTAGCTGAGCAGGAAGTCGCCACGGCCATCGCCAACCATGTGGTTGGGCCGCAGCCCCGTGGGCTGGCCGGGCACGGCCTGCCAGGTGCGGCCGGCATCGGCCGAACGCACCAGCCCGCCCTCGCGGCTGGACACGCCCGCGTACACCACCGGCGTGGGCGCGCCAGCCTGGCCGCTGGCCGGGTCGAACACGACGAAGACGATGCCGATGGCCTGCTTCTTCCAGTTGCTGGCACTGGCCGATTCAGCCGTGGCCAGGGCCGGGAAGTCGGCCACCCGCTTCCAGCGCACGCCGTGGTCCTCGCTGCGCCACAGGCCATGCGCACGTGAGCCCAGGAACAGTACCCGGCCATCGTTCGGATCCACCGCCAGGCGTTCGCCGTTGCCGCGCGCCAGTTCGTTGGCGCCGAGCTTGAACGGCAGGTCGCTGCGCTGGAAGGTGGCGCCACGGTCGGCCGAGCGCAGGATCGCGCCGTTGCCGGCATGCTCGTGGGTGTAGGTGCCGGCGGCCAGGTAGACGCGCTGTGGATCGGACGGATCCAGGGCCACGCTTTCGATCCCGGCCAGGTTGGCGTCGGCGTGGCCGATCCAGTCGGTCAGCGGGACCCAGCGCCGCTGCGCCGCATCCCAGCGGTAGGCGCCGCCCACGTCGGTGCGCGCATAGGCCAGGCCAGGTTCGGCCGGGTGGAATTCGATGCCGGTGACGAAGCCGCCGCCGCCGATGGCGACGTTGTGCCAGCGGTAGGCCTGCTCCGGCACCCGCGCGGCCCAGGCGCTGCCGGCCAGCGCCAGCGCCAGCAACACACCGCATGCGAAGCGGCCTGCGCCGGAGCCGTGCCGCGTGATTGCAATGCCGATCATGCACTGCTCCCCCATGGTTGCTGCGGATGGTGTCCCCCGGCACCGGCCGCCCCGGGGAGAAAGGCGGGCCGGCGCCGGAAGGACGCATGGAAACGCACGGCCCTGCAGCCGTGCGCCTCCATGCTTCCCCGCGGGAACGTTACAGGTCGAGGTGGTATCGACCTCAGAACGTGAAGCGGATGGTCGCCGCGTACCGGCGGTCGTTCACGTACCAGGAAGTTACCCGGCGCCCGGCCGCGTTCTGGTCCATGATCGTGCGCTGCTCGGCATTGTTGAGGTTGTTCATCTCCAGGCCGATCTGCACGTTGTCGCTGAGCCGGTAGAAGATCGAACCATCCAGCTGGCCGTAATCGTCGCTGTACACCGGCAGCTTCCAGGCGATGCCGCCGTCGCCGCCGTTGTAGCCGTTCGGCCCGACCGACAGCAGGTACTCGCTGCGCCAGTTGTAGGCGAACCGGACCTGCCACGGGCCCTTCTCGTAGAACACGGCCAGGTTGTAGGAGTGCTCGGACAGGCCATCGGCCGGCAACTGGCCAAAGCTCGAACCATCGGTGTCGGTCGGCAGCACGGTCGGGTCGTTCGGCACGTCGGTCGAACTGTCGATCCAGGTGTAGTTGGCCGACATGCCCAGGCCGCTGAGCGGGCCGGGCAGGAAGTCGAAGAACTGGTTCCAGCCGATTTCCGCGCCCTGGATCCGGGCCGTGCCCACGTTCACCGGGCGGGTGACCAGGTAGTTGTACGAATTGCCGTCCAGTCCCGGGTAGGACTCCAGTTGGGTCTGCCGGCGGAAGTAGTCCTTGACGTCCTTGTGGAACAGGTTGATCCAGGCCATGCCGCCGTGATCGGGGTCGAAGTACCACTCCAGCGACAGGTCGAACTGGTTGGCCTTCATCGGGGTCAGGTACGGGTTGTCGTACGAGTCGCCGGTCAGGTCCAGGTCGCCCAGCGGCAGGCTGCTGCCGTCCTCGGGAGGCGTGATCCCGGGCTTGGTGCCCACACCCAGCATCTGGTAGGCCTGCATGTCGCTGAAGTTCGGGCGGGCGATGGCCTTGGACGCGGCGAAGCGCATGACCAGGTTGCTGACCGGCTCCCACTTCACGTTCACGCTGGGCAGCACGTCGGTATAGCTGTTGCTGGCGCTGATCGCCTCGGAATTGCCGTTGCCCAGGTACGGCGCATAGGGCTGGTTCGGGTACACCAGGAAGCCGTCGGCCTGGTTCTCGGTGCGGACCACGCGCACGCCGAAGTTGCCGCTGATCGGCGCCGACTCGGCGGCGAAGTTCAACATCGCGTAGGCGGCGTAGGTGCGCTCGCTCTGCACGTTGCCCCACTGCGGGTCGCTCATCAGGCGCGGCGCGTATACCCCGGCGTAGCAGCAGGTGTAGTACGGGTCGGCCGCGCTGTGGATGTCCTGGTAGCTGCCCGGGAAGCCGAGCGCGGTGGCCAGCACCGGCGAGTAGAACGCACCCGGGGTGTTGGCATCGCCACGGTAGAAATTGTCGAACGCCTGCAGGTTCACCAGGCCCGAGTTGACCGTGCCGTTGAGGTCCAGCCCGGGCAGCGGCTGGTCGCCTGGCAGGGCCCACCACTGCATCCACGTCTGGATCACCGGCTGCCAGTCGTACCCGGTATCGATGCTGGTGGCATCGCGGTCGGTCACCCGCACGCCGGCCTTGAACGAGGAGAAGAAGCCGTTGTCGAAGCTGTGCTTGAGGTCCGCGCGCCAGGCCACTTCTTCGGCCTGGTTGTCGTCGCGGTGGTCCATGGTGAAGCCCCAGTAGTAATTGCCGGGGTTGGTGGTGAACTGCTGGTCGATGCCGATGGATGGCAGGCCGTTGCCCAGGGCGATGTCGATATAGGGCACGTTCACGCCCAGCGACACGGTCGAATCCAGGACCCGGGTGTCGGCCTTGATGAACTGCAGCTCGGTGGATACCTCGGTGCGCTCGCTGGCCAGCCACTTCAGGCCGAGCGAGTAGTCGCTGGTCTTGGACTGGCGATGCGAGGCGCGGATGTCCGTGCCCATCGGGATGTCGCCACTGGACCGCAGCCGGCCCGAACGGAACACGTTGCCGTCGAGCGCGTAGGGCTGGCTCGCGTCGAGCGCGACCTGGGTGGGGTCGTTGGAAACGAAGATCGCGTCCTCGAACCACAGTTCGTCGTACTTGCTCTGGAACGCGGTGGCGAACAGGTCCAGGCGGTCGTTCGGGCGCCACTGCATGGCGATGTAGGCGCCTTCGCGCTCGCGCTCGTACTCCAGGGTGCGCCAGTCCGCGCCGCGCGGCAGCCACAGTTCCTCGTTGCTGCCATCGCCGTCCAGGTCGGTATTGGATGTCTTGAAGAACGGCCGCACGAACATGCCGTCGGTGCGGGTGGACAGGTCCGAACGCGCCACGTCCACCAGGATGCCGAACTCGCCGGCACCGGTCTCCCAGCGGTCACTGAATAAGGCCGACGCCGAAGGCTGCAGCTTCTCGGCAAAGTCGCCCTGGTTGACGCTGAAGGACACGCCCAGCTTGCGGCCCGGGAAGTCGAACGGCATGAAGGTGCGCAGGTCGACCGAACCACCCAGGCCGCCCTCGATCATGTCGGCCTTCTGGTTCTTGTACACGTCCACGCCGGCCATCAGCTCGGACGGCACGTCCTGGAAGCTCAGCGCACGGCCGCCGGAGGCGGAGAAGCTGTCGCGGCCATTGAGCTCGGAACGGACCTGGGTCAGGCCGCGCACGGCCACGCCGTTGCCCTCGGCCGAAAAATGCTCCGGGTCGCCGACCGAGAGGAAGCGGTCGATGGTCACGCCGGGAATGCGCGACAGGGTTTCGGTGACGCTGCGGTCCGGCAGCGCGCCGATGTCGAGCGCGGTGACCGAATCGACGAAGGTGTCGGCATCGCGCTTGATGTCCTGGGCCTTGTAGACCGAGCCGCGGATGCCGGTGACGACAATCTCGTCCAGTTCGGTCACGGCCTTCGCGGCGGCCGCGTCCTGGGCATGGGCCGGCGCGGCGAGCATGAGGGCAACCCCCAGCGCCAGCGCGCTGTGCTTGAAGCGGCGGTCGTGGCCGGGCACTGGCACCCGGTAGGCCGGAGCGGTACTACGGTTGTGCTGCGTGGACATTGCGTTCCCTCCCAGGACATGCAACGGGAGCGGCGGCCCCCTGGTTTTCTGGTCAGGCGATGCGCCGTTGCGGGCACCGCCCCTTGTCTTGGTATCGATACATCGCAACGACGTGGCTGAAGGCGTCGTTGCCGGATCCCAGCCTCAGCACTACCTGCGCGGGCCAGTGCTGGCAGCAGCTTAGTCATCCACGCTATGTCGTTCCAATAAAATATCCGCCAGAATCTATGTTTATTGGGAATAGCTAAGTGCGGAAGGAACGGCCTCCTTGCTGCAGGAGCCGGCCTTGCCGGCGACCGGCCGCCCGGGGCCGCGGTCGCCGGCAAGACCGGCTCCTACAAAAACGAAGGCACGCCATCGATGCGCCGACGGACGGCGTCTGGCCGGGCGACAGGCCCGTCCGAAGCCAGACACCGGCAACACCCGTACGTCCACGCACCACGTCACATCACACCGGACCGCGGTCGCCGGCAAGGCCGGCTCCTACAACTCCGGTGTCCGGGTTTTCGGACCGGCCGATGACCGGGGCGGCGTGAAGCGATGCCCTTCACCCGGAGGGAAGAACCAAAGAAAAGGCCCGCGCGGTTTCCCGCGCGGGCCCTGGAACACACTGCTTGTCAGCTTTTACCAGTTGGCGCGCAGCACCAGCGCGTAACGGCGGTCATTCTCGAACCAGGCACGCTTGTACAGCGTGTTGTCCATGAATCCGTCACGGGTGTAGCCACGCGGACCCATCAGCAGTTCGGTGGTGGCGTTGGTCAGGTTGTTGGCCTGCAGGCCGACCTGGATGTTCGAGTTGATGTTGTAGAAGATCGAACCGTCCAGCTGACCGTAGTCATCGTTCCACACCGGCTGCTGCATGGCCGGCATCACGTCGCTGCTGGTGAGCAGGTAACGCGAACGCCAGTTGTAGGCAAGCCGCACCGACACCGGGCCACGCTCGAAGATGCCCATCACGTTGTAGCTGCGCTTGGACAGGCCTTCCAGCGGCAGGTCCAGCGGCACGACGCGCGGGATGGTATCCACGCCATCAGCCGGCGGGCTGATGTCCACGTTGGTGCCGCCCTTGCTGTCGACGTAGGTGTAGTTGGCCTGGATGCCGAAGCCGGGCAGGAAGTCGAAGAACTGCGAGTAGCCGACTTCGAAGCCGCGGATCTTGCCTTCATCCAGGTTGCGGGTACGGGTCATCTGGTACACCTGACCATTGATGACCTCGTTGCCCAGCGAGGTGGCGAAGTAGTCCTTCACGTCCTTGCGGAACAGGGTCAGGTACAGGCTGTTGGCCGGTCCGAAATACCACTCCAGCGCGGTGTCGAACTGGTCCGCACGCATCGGCTTGAGCGCCGGGTTGCCGCCGCCGCCGCTGTAGCTCAGGTCATCGAAGCTGCACAGGTCGGCCTTGTCGCGCAAGCCGTCGGTCATGGCCTGTGCACAGCCGCCCGCGCTGGCGCCCAGCGTGATCCAGTTCTGCATCAGGCGGAACTCGGGACGGGCGATGGCCTTGGACGCGGCGAAGCGCCACTGCAGACCGTGGTCGAAGCGCACCCGCACGTTCAGGCTGGGCAGCACGTCGGTATACGTGGTGCTGACCTGGCTCTGGAACGCCTGGCCGTAGAACGCCTCGCGCACCGCCGGATCCAGGACGTCCTGGTAACCGGAGGTCATGTCCGGCATCAGGCCGCCGCCGAGGGTCTTGACGCTGGTCTTGACCACGCGCACGCCGATGTTGCCGTCGACCGGCACGCCGAAGCGGTCGTGGTTCTCGAAGTACAGGATGCCGTAGCCCGCCTGCGTGCGCTCCTGCTGATCGTTGATGGCATCAGGCTCGTAGCTGACCGGCTCCCACTGCGCACCCGGGACTCCCTCGTCACTTTCGCCGCGCGTACCGGCGGCCCGGCCCGGAATCGTCGCCAGGGTGTCGCGCACCTTGGCGATGTCCACGAAGGGATCCTGCGCCGCCCAGAACTGGGTCGGGACGTTGGCCTTGCCGCCGAAGAAGTCCTTCAGCGTATAGAGCTGGGATTGGTTGCTGTAATACTGATCCAGCCAGGCCACTGGCGGCCGGCTCTGGTCCGGATTGTCGATCTTGTTCCACTCGTCGCTGATCACTGCCCAGTTGTAGATGGTCGAGTAGCTGGTATAGCTGCGGTCGGCCACGCGCACGCCGAAGCGCACCAGGCGCCACCAGTCGCTGTCCGGGAAGTTGTATTCCAGGTCCAGGCGACCGGCACGCTCGCGGCCTACGTTGTCGGCCAGGTGGTCCATCGCCGAACGCCAGAAGTAACGGCTCTGATCCTGCAGGACGGACGGATCGGCCAGGGTCATCGACGGGTACTTGCCGGTGAGGTCCATGGTGAGCCCCTCCACCAGGGAGGAGGTGTGGACCGAGAAGTCCACCTGCTCGCTCTCGGACTTCACGTACTGGAAGTCGCCGCGCACGATCAGGTCGTCGGTGAGGTAATGGCGGAAGCCGGCAGACCAGTCGGTGGTACGCGAGGTCTGAACGTTGCGGCGGTTGCCCAGCGCAAACTGCAGGCCTCCGCTCTGGTTCATGGTCGGCGGATCGTCCGGCGTGCCGCGCCAGCCACCAACTCGCGGCGTGCCCTTCAGGAAGCGGCCGTTCTGGTCATACACGAACGTGGTGCCCGGCATGGGAACCAGCTTGTTGGTCTTGTCGGCCAGGCCGCTGGCGCCGTCCCAGGCTTCGTCGAACCAGTTGACGTCGCCGTTCCAGTTGGCCGTGTTGTTGGCTTCACCGGCGCCGGCGAACTCCATGAAGTGCTCGCGCCACTCCAGGTCGTACTTGGAGGTGATGGCCTGGGTATAGATTTCGGTGTTTTCGTTCGGGCGCCACTGGAATGCGAAGGCACCACCCTGGCGGGTGCGGTCGAAGTCGGTGCGGCGCCAGTTCATGCCGCCGGGGATGAACACGTGGTCGCGGTCGGTCCCCTCCAGCAGTGCATCACGCTGGCCGTCGTTCGGCTGCCAGCTGCCCTGCTCCCAGTCGTAGGCCAACCACCCTCGCCGCCCTCGGGCTGCTCGGCCGGCTTGCGGCCGCGGCGGGAGTACGGCTGGATCTGGATGCCATCGGACTGGGTGGCCAGCTCCGAGTACGAAACGTTGGCCAGGAAGCCGATCTCGCCGACGCCGGTGTCCCAGCGATCGCTGAACAGGAACGAGGCCGACGGACGCGCGTCCCTGGCCTTGTCGCCGTAGTTGTAGTCGAGGCTGCCGGCGATCTTGCGGCCCGGCTCGTCGAAGGGCTTGCGGGTGCGCAGGTTGACCGTGCCGCCCAGGCCGCCTTCGATGATTTCGGCCGACGGATTCTTGTACACGTCCACGCCGGCCATCAGGTCGGCGGACACTTCCTCGAAGCTGATGCCGCGGCCGCCGTTGGCGCTGAACACGTCGCGGCCGTTGAGCTCGCCGCGCACGAAGGTCAGGCCGCGGATCATCACGCCGCTGCCTTCTGCCGAGAAGTGGTCCGTATCGTCGCGCGCGGCGAAGCCGGTGACGGTGACGCCCGAGACGCGCTTCAGGGTCTCGGTGACGCTGCGGTCCGGCATCGCGCCGATGTCCTGGGCGGTGACCGAGTCGATGATCTGCTCGGCATCCTGCTTGAGGTCCTGCGCGCGCATCAGGCTTCCGCGCAGGCCGGTGACCTGGACGGTCTCCAGCTCTACTGCTTCATTGGAGGATGTCGCACTGGTTTCGGAGGTTTCCTGCGCGTACACGCCACCGGCCGCCAGGGCAAGCGCCACGCCGACTGCGAGCGTGGATCGGTGGAAACTGGACGCAGTGCCGCCCCCTGCGGCACGAACGGGATACTTCGTCATTACTGCTGCTCTCCCAAAAGAGTAAAAAAACGGCTCGTTCCACATGGCGGCCGGGACCAGGGCACCCACCCCTCCCGGAGCGGTATATCGTTATCAGGCACGTACCGGACGGTCTGTTACCCGTTCCGGACGTTAGGTGGAGGCGTGACCCTTGTCAATGAATTTCCGGACTTGCGGGTATCCCGGAACGTATATAGAAAACGATAACGACAACGGGATTGATTACCGCTGTCGCGCATACAGCCGACGGGCCACCGAACGCAGCGCCTCCAGCACCTTGCGGGCCGCCGGGGAGAGCTGGTGCCCGCGCCGGCGGATGATGCCGAACGACTCCATCCCGACCCCCAGTTCCAGCTTCAGCACCGCCAGCTGCCGGGTCTCCACGTAGGGCGCAACGGCCTCCAGCGGCAGGGCGGTGACCAGGTCGCTGGCCCGCAGCAGGTTGATCATCACCGGCAGCGACGAGGTCTCCACCACGTTGCGCGGTGCCTGCAGGCCGCGCTCCAGGAACATCGTCTCCAGCCGGGTGCGCAACACGCTGTCCGGGGGCGGCATGATCCAGCCGTGGTCCACCAGGTCGGCATGCCGCACCCGCTTCTGCGCCGCCAGCGGATGGCCGTGGCGGACGATGGCCCAATGCGGCTCGTCGGACAGGGGCTCGAATTCCAGGTCGATGCCACCCTGCGGGTCCATGACCCGCCCCACCACCAGGTCAAGGCGACCATCCAGCAGCCGGGCCACCAGCGGCCGGCTGTAATCCATGTCCACCCTTATAAGGATGTCCGGATGGCTCTTCTTGATCTCGGCCACCGCCTGCGGGACCAAATTGGTGCCCGGGTTGACCACGGTGCCGATGGACGCCTGGCCCAGGTGCCCATCACGCAGCGCCGCGATCTCCTCCTGCGCGCGGCTGATTTCCAGCAGCGCACTGCGCGCGCGCCGGATCAGCACCTGGCCGTACCAGGTCGGCTGCACGCCGCGTGCGTGGCGATCGAACAACTGCACGTCGAGCAGGGCTTCCATCTCCGCCAGCAGCTTGGAGGCGGCCGGCTGGGTCATCCGCGCGGCCTCGGCCGCGCGCAGCACCGAGCCCTGCTCGTCCAGATGCAGCAGCAGCATCAGGTGCCTGGTCTTGAGCCGGGAAGGGTTGGACCAGTGCGCACCGACGGTGGTTTGCTCCATTGTCGCTCCTGTATTCCGCATAAGAATAGATCAGGGTAGAAATTTCATTTCCAAATATACATCCTACACGCGACGCTTGGCATCGTCCGGCCCCGCGATGGGCACCGCTCGCACTCCCAACAGGCCCGTCATGACTCAAGCCCTCCCCCGCTCCCCGTTCCGCCTTCCGTTGATCGCGATCCTGCGCGGCATCGGCCCCGGCGAGGCGGTCGAGCACGTCGGCCGGCTGGTGGCCGGGGGTTACGACGCCATCGAGATCCCGCTGAACTCCCCGGCGTGGGAGGACAGCATCGGGCGTGCGGTGCAGGCCCACGGCGGCAGCGCCTGGATCGGCGGCGGCACCGTCCGCCGCGCCGCCCAGGTGGACACCCTGCATGCGCTGGGCGCGCGCTTCATCGTCACCCCGCATACCGATCCGGTGCTGATCCGGCATGCGGTGGCCGCGCGGATGCAGGTGGTCGCCGGCTTTGCCACCGCCAGCGAAGCCTTCGCCGCGCTGGACGCCGGCGCGCAGATGCTCAAGCTGTTCCCCGCTGCCAGCTATGGCCCCGGGCATGTGCGCGCGCTGCGCGCAGTGCTGCCGAAGGACGTGCCGCTGTTCGTCGTCGGTGGCGTGACGCCCGCCTCGCTGCCGCAGTGGCTGGCCAGCGGCGCCGACGGTGCCGGCATCGGTGGCGAACTCTACCGGCCCGGCCAGCCCCCCGACACCACCGGCGCGAACGCACGCGCGTTCCGCCAGGCCCTTGAAGACCGCCCTGCATGAAGATCACCCGCCTGACCACGTACCACGCCGCGCCGCGCTGGTTGTTCCTGAAAATCGAAACCGACGAGGGCATCAGCGGCTGGGGCGAGCCGGTGATCGAGGGCCGCGCCCGCACGGTCCAGGCCGCGGTGCACGAGCTGGCCGGCTACCTGGTCGGCAAGGACCCGGCACGCATCAACGACCTGTGGCAGACCCTCTACCGCGCCGGCTTCTACCGGGGCGGGCCGGTGCTGATGAGCGCCATCGCCGGCATCGACCAGGCCCTGTGGGACATCAAGGGCAAGGCCCTGGGCGTGCCGGTGTACCAGCTGCTCGGGGGCCTGGTGCGCGACAGCATGAAGACCTACCGCTGGGTCGGCGGCGACCGGCCGGCCGAACTGGTCGAGCAGATCGCCCACGCCCGCGCACAGGGCTTCGACACCTTCAAGTTCAACGCAACCGCGGAAATGCGCCTGGTGGACAGCCCGCGCATGATCGATGCGGCAGTGGCCCGGGTGGCGGCGGTGCGCGAGGCGTTCGGCGACACCGTCGATTTCGGCATCGACTTCCACGGCCGGGTCGGCGCACCGATGGCGCCGGCGCTGCTGCGAGCACTGGAGCCGTTCCGCCCGCTGTTCGTGGAAGAGCCGGTCCTGCCGGAGCAGGCCGAGTACTACCCGCGCCTGGCCGCGGCCAGCATGATCCCGCTGGCGGCCGGCGAACGCATGTACTCGCGCTTTGATTTCAAGCCGGTGCTCGCCGCCGGTGGCCTGACGATCCTGCAGCCGGACCTGTCCCACGCCGGCGGCATCACCGAGTGCATGAAGATCGCGGCGATGGCCGAGGCCCACGACGTGGCCCTGGCACCGCACTGCCCGCTTGGCCCGGTGGCGCTGGCCGCCTGCCTGCAGGTGGACTTCGCCTCGCACAACGCGATGCTGCAGGAGCAGAGCATCGGCATCCACTACAACCAGGGCGCCGACCTGCTCGACTATGTGCTCAACAAGGATGACTTCGCCTGCCACAATGGCCACATCGCCGCCCTGCCCGGCCCCGGCCTGGGCGTGGAGATCGACGAGGAACGCCTGATCCAGGCCCATCGCAACCCGCCGGACTGGCGCAACCCGGTCTGGCGCCACGCAGACGGCAGCATCGCCGAATGGTAGGAGTCCCCATGTCCCAGTCCGTGCCCCGCATCATCGTCGACTCGCGCTGTGCGCATGGCGAAGGGGTGGTCTGGTGCGCGCGGCGGCAGTTGCTGTTGTGGGTGGACATCGATGGCGCGCAGCTGTGGCTGCATCGCCCTGGTGACGGCCTCACCCGCCAGTGGCCGCTACCCGATCGACCCGGATGCCTGGGCCTGGTCGAGGATGGCAGCGTGCTGCTGGCACTGGCCAAGGGCCTGTACCTGGCCGACCTGGACGCCGGCCTGGACGGCAACGAACTGCCACTGCGCCACCTGGCGCCGGTCGAACCGGAGCTTGCGCATACCCGCAGCAACGACGGCCGTGCCGACCGCCACGGCAATTTCGTGTTCGGCACCATGAACGAGCATCCGGAACACGCACCGACCGGCGCCTTCTACCAGTTCTCCTTCCGCCACGGCCTGCGCCGGCTGCCACTGCCGGGCGTGGCCATCCCCAACTCCATCTGCTTTTCCGCCGATGGCCGCACCCTCTATTACTGCGACTCGGTACGCCAGCAGATCCTGTGCGCCGGCTATGACCCCGACACCGCGCAGGTGCACGACGCCCGCGTGTTCGCACAGGTGGATGACCATCCGGGCGCAAGCCCGGACGGTTCGACGCTGGATGCACAGGGCGGGCTGTGGAACGCGCAATGGGGCGGCGCACGGGTCGTGCGCTACCGCGCCGATGGCAGCCGCGACCGGATCGTGCCGATGCCGGTACCGCAACCCTCGTGCTGCACCATCGGCGGCCCCGGCCTGGATACGCTCTACGTGATCACCTCGCCGCAGGGGCTGGGCGACGATGCGCGTGCGCAGTATCCGCACTCCGGCAGCCTGTACGCGCTTGCGCTGGGCGAGCCGCTGGGCCTGGAAGAAAGCAGGGTGGCCGCTCCGTGATTGCAGTCGACTGGGGCGGCAGCAGCCTGCGCGCCTATCGCCTGGATGCAGGCGGCCGGATCATCGAGCACCGCCGCAGCAATGACGGCGCACTGGCCAGCCACGGCCGCTTTTCCCAGGTACTGGGCGGCCTGATCGAGGGATGGAGCGAGCGCCTGGTCGTGCTGAGCGGCATGATCGGCGCGCGCGGCGGCTGGATCGAGATGCCCTACATCGACTGCCCTGCCGGCATCGGTGCGCTGGCCGCCGGGATGCGCCGGCTGGATGCGGATGCGCCGCTGGCCGGACACGCGCTGTGGTGCGTGCCCGGCATGGCCGACCGCGGCCGCGAGGCCGTGGACGTGATGCGTGGCGAGGAAACCCAGATCGCCGGCCTGCTGGACACCCTGGGCCCGGGCACCCACCACCTGTGCCTGCCGGGCACCCACAGCAAGTGGGTGCAGGTGCAGGACGGCAGCATCGTGCGCATCTCCACCGCCATGACCGGCGAACTGTACGGCCTGCTGCGCCGGCACAGCATCCTGGGCCGGACCATGCCCGAACACGAGCCGGCACTGGATGCTGCCGCGTTCGACGCCGGCTTGGACGATGGCGGCGCCGGTCACGGCCTGCTCCAGGACCTGTTCGGCGTGCGCACGGCCGCGCTGTTCGAACGCTTCGCCACCGACGCCCTGCCGTCCTACCTGTCCGGCCTGCTGATCGGCCACGAACTGCGTGCAGAACTGGCCAGCCATGCCGGCGTGGCCGTGCACCTGCTGGGCAGTGACGCACTGCTGGAGCGCTACGCCCGTGCACTTGCGACGCTGGGCGTGGGCGTGCAGCGCCACCCGGAAGAACTGGCGGCCACGGGCATGCACCTGCTGGCACGCGCACGCGGGCTCTGACTGCGGCCGCAAGGCCCTGGCGCCTTGCGCAAAGGCACAACAGGGCGCTGGAGCGGGCGCTGGATTAGAATATAGCCTCTGTCCCCGCGTTTCCGTGGTTTGTATCCATGCCCTTCGTCGTCACCGAAAACTGCATCAAGTGCAAGTACACCGACTGCGTGGAGGTGTGCCCGGTGGACTGCTTCCACGAAGGCCCGAACTTCCTGGTGATCGATCCGGACGAGTGCATCGACTGCACCCTGTGCGAGCCGGAGTGCCCGGTCAACGCGATCTATCCCGAGGACGACGTGCCGGCCGGCCAGGAAGGCTTTGCCGCGCTCAACGCCGAATTGTCCAAGGCCTGGCCGGTGATCACCACGCGCAAGGAACCGCTGCCCGAAGCCGAGGAGTGGGACGGCAAGCCGGACAAGCTCAAGCACCTGGAACGCTGACGGGACGCCAGTTGCCGCGCGCCCCTGCATGAACGGGTGAGCGACACGGCGCCGCTCACACGTGCCGGCCCAGCATGCGGCGCAGGGTCCCGTCCCTGTCGACCAGGTGGTGCTTCAGCGCGCCCGCCACGTGCAGCAGCAGGATCACGACCAGCCCGTAGCCAACCCATTCGTGTGCGGTCTCGCCCAGCACGGACAGCAACTGGCTGTAGGGAATCACTGCATCAGGATCGGACGGATCCTGGTTGGCCGGCACCAGGGTCACCCCGAAAATCCCGAACCCGTGGCCGCTGGCCGCAGAGTAGAGCATTCCGCTGAGCGGCAGGGCCAGCGTACCGAGCAGCAGGCACCAGTGGATGGCCTTGGCCAGCCAGCGCTCGCTGGCCCGGTACCGCCCCAGCGGCCGTGGCCACCCCTGCCGCAACCGCCATGCCGCGCGGGCCGCCAACAGCGGCAGTGCCAGCAGGCCGATGGATTTGTGGATGTCATACAGGCCATAGGCCTCGGCCAGCGACATGTAGATGCCGATGGCCAGCATGGGCAACATCACGACGGCAACCAGCCAGTGCAGCCAAACGGTTTTCCTACTGAATGCATGGGTGTGGTCCACGGCGATTTCCTCCATCTGGATGTTCCTGCACAAGACGTGGCAGCCCGCTGCCGGTGGAAGCCGGCCGGACCACTCGAGCAGGCATGGAGAACGGACTCAATCGCGCTGACGCGAGTGTCCGGATGGCGGGACGGATGTCCGCCTGCCGGGACGCCGGGACGTGCGCGCCGTGGCGCCCGCGCGTGATGCGTGATGCGGGGTGGGTGGTGTACGGCGGGGCTGGGTGCGGGCCGGCTGGCGGAACGCGGGGCCGGATCAGGCGTCGGCTGCAGGAATCGTGCAGGACGCCTTCAGCAACGCGCGGTATTTCTTGCTCATGGGCACCTCATGGCCGCCGCGCACCCGTACCTGCCCGTTGCCCGCCGCGGTGCGGCTCATGTGCGCGATCGATGCCACGTTGACCAGGTGGGAGCGGTGGACCCGCACGAAATGCCCGGGCGGCAATGCCTGCTCCAGCTGGGTGAGCGAGGCGCGCAAGAGGTACGTGGTGTCGCCGCAGCGGATATCCACATAATTGCCCGCGGCACTGACCACGTCGATGTCCCGCACCTGGATGAGCCGTTCCTGCCGGCCTTGCGACACCAGCAAGGTCCCGGGCATCGGCAGCGCATCATCGGGAGCGATCCCGGGGGCGGGCCCGGGTGGCTGCGCCACGGACGGCGATACAGGTGGAACGTCACGTCCGCGGCGGCCCAGGACGTGCCAGGCCAGGACCACCAGGGCCAGGGCGGCGGCATGCCGGGGGAGGAAATAGACGAGGCTGGACACCGGGTGGGCGCCATCCAGGACGTCGAGCCCGACCCGGCAGCCGAGGGTGACGACGAGGGCGCCACCACCCAGCAGTACATACCGACAGGCCATTGCCCGCCGCCCCGGGGATGCCGCATGCAGCGCGCGCAGGCCGGCACACACCAGCGGCGTGAGCGCCAGCCAGCCGCCCCATTCGCGCAGCGGCCAGGCCGCCGCCTGCATCAGATCGACCTGCGCGGCCTCGACAAAGATCGTGTACAGCGCGCAATAGCCGACCACCACACCGATGTAGGCGCCCCATCCGACCAGGGATGCCCTGCAATCGGACCACAGGGTCGACGACATCCGGCCTGCTGTCTGCTGCATGGCGAACATCCCGTCACGATGGCCCGGTGCCGGGCCGTACACTCCATCGGCAAGCGGCACGCGCCCTGCCAGGCGCGTGCGCCGCCCGCAGGACTCAGCGCGCCAGCGCCGCCTGCAGCGCCGCGATCAACTGCAGCGCAGCCGCGTCGGTGGCCGGCAGGCCACGCGGATCGACGGCCGACACGTATGCGCCACCCTCGACCTGGGTGACCCGGACCAGGAAGTCGCTGCCCTGGTAAGCCACGTCATAACTGCCCAGCAACTGCGCACGGGTGGCGATGGTCAGCCCGTCGATGCCGCCCAGCGCGGTGCCGACCTGCTCGAAGACCTGGTCACGGGTGCCCGCCACGGTGAACCCGCTGGCCGACGGCGCCGGCGCGGCCGCCACCGGACGCGCGGCGGCACCACCTGCCGACGGCAGCCCCATCGCGCCGGAGGTATCGGGCAGGGTGAGATCCGGCGGCACTTCCAGCGGCCGCTGCTCCTGGCTGAGCGCGTAGTCACCCTTTGCGCCCTTGCGGAACCAGGAACAGCCGCCCAGCACCGCGGCTGCGGTGACGGCCAGCAGCGCGATCGTGGATGCGCGGGCGAGGCGTGAAGTCAGGGACATCGGCAGGGGTCTCCGGAAAGGTTCGGGTCAGGCTGCGAGCGGTTCGCAGCCAGTGTGTGATTCAAGCTCGCGCACCAGCGCGCAGATGCGCGCCGCCTCGGCATGGTGCGCGGCAGACAATGACAGCAATGGCAGGCGCAGGCCATGGCCGTAGCCCTGGCGCTGCAGCAGCGCCTTGACCGGGATCGGATTGGGCTCCACCGCGCAGAACGCATGCAGCGGTGCCAGCCGCCCGTCCCATTCGCCGGTACCGGCGACATCGCCGCCACGCGCAAGGTCGCACAGGCGGCGGCAGGCGCCGGGCGCGGCGTTCGAGGCCACCGAGACCAGGCCGTCGGCACCGGCCAGCATCGCGCGCGCGCCGCTGCCGTCGTCGCCGCACAGCACGCTGAACCGCGGACCACGCAGGGCCAGCAGCGCGGCCATGCGCGCCGGGTCGGACACCGCTTCCTTGATGCCGACGATGTGCTCGTGCGTGGCCAGCTCGGCCACCGTCTCCGGCAGCAGGTCGCAGCCGGTGCGCACCGGAACGTTGTAAAGCACCACCGGCAACCCACCCTGCGTGGCCACGGCGCGGTAATGGGCCAGCAGGCCGGCCTGGCCGGGGCGCACGTACGGCGGTGCCACCACCAGCGCCGCATCGGCGCCGCACGCGGCCGCGCGCCGGGTCTGGGCAATGGTGCGGGCGGTGCCGGACAGGCCGGTGCCGGCCAGCACCGGCACCCGGCCGGCCACGATTTCCACTGCCGTGCGCAGCAGGAGGTCGTATTCGCCGTCGTCGAGCATCGCCGCCTCGCCGGTGGAGCCGGCCACGACCACGCCCTGCACGCCGGCGGCCAACTGCCATTCAAGCAGCCGGCGCCAGGCGTCGTGGTCCAGTGCGCCGGCCTCGTCGAACGGGGTCGCAAGCGCGGTGATCAGGCCGGACGGATGCAAAGCGGATTCGCTCTAGATTCTGCGGCTTGCGCAGGTCGCGCGGGCCGGTTTCTGGGGATCCGATCATACTTGCGGCGCGAAACCACGGGCAAGTATGCTGATCGTAGCGGCAGGGCGCCGTCCTGCCTGCCATTCAGCCTCTCGCAATGCCGGAAGCCTCCTTGACCGACACCCCTCCCCGGCCTTCGCCGAACGAAAACCACCTCCTGATCAACGCCTATACGACGCATCCGGAATCGCCCCTGTTGGCGGTCACCCGCCGGATCGCCGACAGCGGCTGCAACCTGGTGGATGCGCGCCTGGCCACGGTGGGCCGCGACGTGTCGATGACGGCGCTGGCGGTGGGTTCGTGGGACGCGGTGGCCAAGCTGGAGGCGATGCTGGGCCGGATGGAGCGCGAGGACCATCTCAAGCTGATCTGGTACCGCACCGCGGCCAAGCAGATCCAGTCCAATCTGCTGCCCTACATCGTCGAGGTGGTGGCCGCCGACAAGCCCGGCATCCTGTTCCAGCTGGCCGATTTCTTCGACCGCCAGGGCATCACCGTGGAAAACCTGCAGAGCACCCGCTACCGGGCCATGCAGACCGGTGCGGAGATGTTCTCGGCACAGGTCACCATCGGGGTGCCGGCGGACATGCACATCGCCGCGCTGCGCGACGATTTCCTCGAGTTCTGCGACCACCTGAACCTGGACGCGATCATGGACCCGATGAAGTTCTGAGGCAGGCAAGATGACATCGGTCGCGCTCGAGCGTTCCACCCTGGAACTTCCGCTGGCCCTGTCCGGCGGCCGCAACGCCACCCTGGGCGACTACGCCGGGCGCTGGCTGGTGCTGTACTTCTACCCCAAGGACAACACCCCCGGCTGCACCACCGAGGGCATGGACTTCAATGCCCTGCTGCCGCAGTTCAACGCCCTGGGCGCCGACGTGCTGGGCGTGTCGCGCGACTCGCTGAAGTCGCACGACAATTTCCGCGCCAGGCAGGGCTTCCTCTTTCCGCTGGCCAGCGACGCCGACGAAGCGCTGTGCCGCGCGTTCGACGTCATCCACGAAAAGAACATGTACGGCCGCAAGGTCATGGGCGTGGTGCGCAGCACCTTCCTGATCTCGCCCGACGCGCGCATCGCGCATGAATGGCGCGCGGTGCGCGTCCCCGGCCACGCCCAGGCCGTGCTCGAGCAACTGAAGGCCCAAGCCTCGCAGTGACTTCCACCCGTGTCCCGCGTTCCCGCCGCCCTGCCCTGCAGGCCGCGGCGGTTCGCCGCTGTCCGGCGTCCGCAACTGCGGCGCCGCCCCACGCCACCCTGCCCAGCAGCCCCACCAGGAAGCCATGATGACCCCAGGCAAGAAGCGCATGTACGTGCTGGACACCAACGTGCTGATGCACGACCCCACCGCGCTGTTCAAGTTCGAGGAGCACGACATCTACCTGCCGATGCAGGTCATCGAGGAACTGGACAATGCCAAGAAGGGCACCTCGGAGGCCAGCCGCAACGCGCGCCAGGTCAGCCGGTTCCTCAACGAGCTGGTGGAGAGCGCCGGGCTGGACCGCCTGGCATCGGGCATCCCGCTGACCCAGCCCAACAGCGTGCAATTGCGCGGGCGCCATGCCGCCGGCCTGCTGCGCTTCCAGACCAGCCACTTCGAGGCCGGCAAGAGCTTCGGCGCGGCGATCCCCGACAACGCCATCCTCGGCGCGATCCTGGCACTGAAGGAAGTCACGCCGGAGCAGACGCCGGTGGTGTTCGTATCCAAGGACATCAACCTGCGGATCAAGGCGGCCATTGCCGGGATCGTGTCGGAGGATTACGAGAACGACCGCGCACTGGACGACTTCAGCCTGCTGTTCACCGGCGCCACCGAACTGCCCGACGATTTCTGGGAACAGCACCGTGGCGACCTGCGCTCCTGGTCGGACAAGGGCCGCACCCATTACGAGGTGGCCCCGCTGGAAGGCGAGGACTGGCATCCCAACCAGTACCTGTACCTGCCCGGCGACGACGAAGTGGAGTTGCGGGTGGCCCGGGTGGAGGACGGCAAGGCCGTCCTGTCCCTGGTCGACGATTTCCGTGGCGGCCAGCACGCGGTGTGGGGCATCAACGCCCGCAACCGCGAGCAGAACTTCGCGCTCAACGCGCTGATGGACCCGGACATCGACTTCGTCACCCTGCTCGGCACCGCCGGCACCGGCAAGACCCTGCTGGCGCTGGCCGCCGGCCTGGCCCAGACCATGGACCAGCAGCGCTACCGCGAGATCATCATGACCCGTGCCACGGTCAGCGTCGGCGAGGACATCGGCTTCCTGCCCGGCACCGAAGAGGAAAAGATGACGCCGTGGATGGGCGCGCTGACCGACAACCTGGAGGTGCTCACCCACAACCAGGACGGCGGCGCCTGGGGCCGGGCGGCGACCAACGACCTGCTCGCCAGCCGGATCAAGATCCGCTCGATGAACTTCATGCGCGGGCGCACCTTCCTGTCGCGCTACCTGATCCTGGACGAGGCGCAGAACCTGACGCCCAAGCAGATGAAGACCCTGATCACCCGCGCCGGCCCCGGCACCAAGATCGTGTGCCTGGGCAACGTGGAGCAGATCGACACCCCGTACCTGACCGAGACCACCTCGGGCCTGACCTACGCGGTGGACCGCTTCAAGCACTGGCCGCACAGCGCGCACATCACCCTGCGCCGCGGCGAGCGCTCGCGGCTGGCGGACTTCGCATCCGAAGTGCTATGACCGTGGCCGGCGCCGCCGCGGTGGCGCCGGCCGCATAATCGGGGCTGGAGCCGGTACCCCTACGTGCCGAGGAGTCGACCGATGCAGGGCGGCAGCAGCGATCTGCGTCATTACCTGAAACAGTTCGAGCCCAAGCTCGTCACCGTGCTGCGCGAGGGCTATGGCTGGCGCGACCTGCGCGCCGATGCGGTGGCCGGCCTCACCGTGGCCATCGTGGCACTGCCGCTGGCCATGGCCCTGGCGATCGCAAGCGGCACGGGCCCGGAAAAAGGCCTGTATACCGCCATCGTCGCCGGGTTCCTGATCTCGGCGCTGGGCGGCTCGCGGGTGCAGGTCGGCGGGCCGACCGCCGCGTTCATCCCGGTGGTGTTCGTGGTGATCGAACGCTTCGGGTTTGGTGGCCTGGTGCTGTGCACGCTGATGGCCGGGCTGATGCTGATCGCCGCCGGCCTGCTGCGCCTGGGCACGCTGATGCGCTACATGCCGCAGCCGGTGATCACCGGTTTCACCGCCGGCATCGCGGTGAGCATCTTCTCCAGCCAGGTCAAGGATGCGCTGGGCCTGCAGATGGAGTCGCTGCCGGCGGAGTTCATCCCGCGCTGGACTGCGTACGCACAGCACCTGGCCACGACCCAGCCGGCCACGGTGGCGCTGACCGTGGGTGGACTGGTGCTGATCTTCGGCCTGCGCCACTGGAAGCCCGCCTGGCCCGGATTCCTGATCGCCCTGGTGGCCTGCACCCTGGCCGGCCTGGGGCTGGCGCTGCCGGTGGAAACCATCGGGCAACGCTTCGGCGAGCTGCCAACCGCACTGCCGCCGCTGCAGATGCCCGACATTCCGCTGGACCGGATCCCGGAGCTGCTGCCCAGTGCATTCACCATCGCCTTCCTGGCCGGCGTCGAATCACTGCTGTCGGCGGTGGTCGCCGATGGCATGAGTGGCGGCAAGCATCGCTCCAACGGCGAGCTGGTGGCGCAGGGCCTGGCCAACATCGGCTCGGCTCTGGTCGGCGGGCTGCCGGCCACCGGCGCCATCGCGCGGACCGCCACCAACGTGCGCGCCGGAGCGCGTTCGCCACTGGCCGGCGTGCTGCATGCCGCGTTCCTGCTGGCATTCATGCTGGCGCTGGCCCCGCTGATGCGCTACGTGCCGCTGCCGGCGCTGGCCGCGGTGCTGCTGGTGGTGGCCTGGAACATGAGCGAGCACCAGCAGTTCCGGCACACCCTATCGGCGCCGTGGGGCGACCGGGTGGTGCTGCTGCTGACCTTCGGCCTGACCGTGCTGTTCGACCTGACCGTCGCGATCCAGGCCGGGCTCGCCGTGGCCATGGTGGTGTTCATGGTGCGCATGGCCGAAAGCGTGGAGATCAGCCAGGGCGGAGGTGGCGCTGGCGGCGAAGACGACCCGGCGCTGGCCGAGGACAGTACCCAGCGCCTGCGGCTGCCCGCCGGCGTGGAGGCCTTCCGCATCGACGGCCCGTTGTTCTTCGGCGCCAGCAATCGCCTGGATCATCTGCTGGACCAGTTCATCCACGCACCGCCGAAGGTGCTGATCCTGCGCATGCGCCTGGTGCCCATCATCGACGCCTCCGGCACCCACGCACTGCACAACTTCGCCAAGCGCTGCACGCGTCTGGGGATCACCCTGGTGCTGTCCGGCGTGCAGGCGCAGCCGCGCCGGGTGCTGGGTGACATGGGTTTCCGCGCCGCCCACCCTGACGTGCGCTTTGCGGCCACCTTCGACGACGCGCTGGAACTGTCCTCGAGCCTTGCGGACACGGCAGAATGAGCGCATGAGCACGATCCAAGACGCCAGGCCGGTGAGTGTGCTGACCATCGCCGGCTCCGACTCCGGCGGCGGCGCCGGCATCCAGGCCGACCTCAAGACTTTCGCCGCCCATGGCGTGCACGGGCTGTCGGCGCTGGCTGCACTCACGGCGCAGCACACCCGCGGGGTCACCGCGGTGCACGTGCCGCCGCTGGAGTTCCTGGACGCGCAGATCGATGCCTGCTTCGAGGATTTCCGGATCGGCGCGGTCAAGCTGGGCATGCTGGCCAGCGCGCCGGTGATCGAAACGGTGGCACGTGCGCTGCAACGGCATCGCCCCGCACAGGTGGTGGTGGATCCGGTGATGGTCGCCACCAGCGGTGCACGCCTGCTGGCCGAGGACGCGCTGGATGCGCTGCGCACGCGCCTGCTGCCACTGGCCACCGTCCTCACCCCCAACCTGCCCGAAGCCGAGCTGCTGCTGGGCACGCCCATCACCGACCTGGACGGCATGACCTCCGCCGCTGCCGCGCTGCGCGCGCTGGGCGCGCCGGCGGTGCTGCTCAAGGGCGGGCACCTGCCCGGGACCGGCGAGGTGGTGGACATCCTGGCCGACGCCGGAGGCGAGCAGCGCAGCGCGCACCCGCGCCTGCGCCTGGACGCGCATGGCACCGGCTGCACGCTGGCGTCGGCGGTGGCCGCCAACCTGGCCCGCGGCCTGCACTTGCGCGCGGCCTGCGCCGCGGCGGTGGAATACGTGCATGCGGCCCTGCGCGGCGGCTATCGTCCCGGCCGCGGGGAGGTGGTGGTGCTCGACCACTTCGCGGCAACGCCGGGCCGGTGAGCCGCACGGACAGGCGCCAGGCCGCGGTTTACAGGGAATGATTGACGCCCGCACGGGGCTCACGCATAATTCCGCGCCTTGAAACGCGCCCGTAGCTCAGCTGGATAGAGTACCTGGCTACGAACCAGGCGGTCGGGAGTTCGAATCTCTCCGGGCGCGCCATTTTCAGAGACCGGCGACGATTGTCGCCGGTCTTTTTTTTGGGTTTTCGCCCGGAGCCGGCTGCGCCCCGCGGGGACGACCACCGGCCTTCAGGCGACGCGTGGCGATGGCGCCAGCGGCCAAGGCAAAAGCGTCTGTGATTGTGTGGCTTCGGATTGGGCCGCCGCCCGACCGGGGGGATGGTGCACCCCTCGAGCGCACATCCATGTGCGCACTCGGGGCCGTGGCACGTCCCTGTGCCACTTGCCCCATCCCCCCGGCCGGGCGACGTCCATCGGTGTATCGATGCTGCGGCCTTCGTTTGCGAAGGCAATGGCTCCCGAAAATCGCGCATCCCATCACCGACGTGTGCTGCACTCGTGTAGGAGCCGGCCTTGCCGGCGACCGCGATGCAGGTTGCGGCATCGCGACACACCACACCACGCAGCGGTCGCCGGCAAGACCGGCTCCTACAAGGGAGGCGACATCGACACGCCGAAGACGTGGACGTGCGGGTGTGTCGGGGCAGCGGCCATGGATGGCCGCGGTAGCGACTGCGCACACGGATGTGCGCCCGAGCAGCATGCCACACCCGTACGGCCGCGGCTCCCTCCGGAGCCGACCATCACCGCACGGCTCCGGCCTTGATCCCGGCACGGCCGCAGCTCACGTTGAAGCTCACCCTGCCGCCACTCGCGGGCCGGGTCACGCGCGACCCCGGAAGCTACAGGCGGCTGGCGATGGCCTGCGCGAAGCCCATGGTGGTGCCGCTGCCGCCCAGGTCGCCGGTCAGCGAATCCCCGGCCGCCAGCGTGGCGACGATGGCCTGGCGCACGCGGTCGGCATCCTGCGGCCGGCCGATGTGGTCCAGCATCTGCACCGCGCCCAGCAGCAACGCACAGGGGTTGGCGATTCCCTTGCCCGCGATGTCCGGCGCGGTGCCGTGCACGGCCTCGAAAATCGCCGCGTTCTCGCCGATGTTGGCGCCCGGGGCCAGGCCCAGGCCACCAACCAGCCCCGCGCACAGGTCGGAAATGATGTCGCCGAACAGGTTGGTGGTGACCAGCACCTCGAACTGCTCGGGGCGCATCACCAACTGCATGCAGGCGTTGTCGACGATCATTTCCTGGAACCCGATGTCGGGATACCGGCCCGCCACCTCGCGCGCCACGTCCAGGAACAGGCCGGAAGTCGACTTGATGATGTTCGCCTTGTGTATCGCGGTGACCTTCTTGCGGCCGGTGCTGCGTGCCAGCTCGAACGCGTAGCGCACGATGCGCTCGGACCCCTTGCGGGTGATCCGCGCACCGGAGATGGCAACCTCGCCGTCCTCGGACAACTCCTGGCCTTCAGACAGGTAGGCGCCCTCGGTGTTCTCGCGCACGGTGACCAGGTCCACGCCGTCGCCGAAACGCGAGCGGGTGTTCGGGAACGACTTGGCCGGGCGCACATTGGCATACAGGTCGAAATGGCGGCGCAGGGCGACGTTGATCGAACTGAAGCCACCGCCCACCGGGGTGGTCAACGGACTCTTCAGCGCAACCGCATTGCGCGCGATCGAGTCCAGGGTGGCTTGCGGCATCAGCTCGCCATGCCTGTCCAGCGCAGCCAGGCCGGCGTCGGCGAATTCGTACTCCAGGCCGGCGCCGAGCCGGTCAAGCACGTGCAGGGTCGCATCCATGATCTCCGGGCCGATGCCGTCGCCGCGGATGACCGTGATCTTCTGGGTCATGTGTGGGGGTTCCAAGCGGGCGCGCATGGGCGCAGGCACAGGCCAGGCGCGCGTGGGGAGGGATAGTTTGTCGTGAAATTATGCCCCATGGGGGCTGAACACCCTACTCCGCCCGCCATTGCCGCAGCCCGCAGCGTGGCGCCACTCCGCCCCGGGCCACCTACGCCGATGCGCCGGGCGCCTGTCCATCCAGCAGCGGCAACAGTTTGCCGGCCCGGTGCAGGGCCATCATGTCGTCGTAGCCACCGACGTGGATATCGCCGACGAAGATCTGCGGCACGCTGGTGCGGCGGGCCAGATCGACCATCTTCTGGCGCTCGGCCGGGTCCAGATCGACGCGGATCTCGGTCCAGTCGCGGCCCTGGCTCTTGAGGAAGTTCTTGGCCGCCACGCAGTACGGGCACACGGCGGAGGAATAGATGCGGATCGGGGGGGAAGATCGGGACACGGTGAACTCCGCAAAGCAGCTGGGGTCGAGGGAAGATATGGTAACGGGGGCCACCGGAGCCCAGCGTCATGGCCGGAACGCTGTGGATTAACCGCCGATTCACGCCTTTCCACCGCCGGCACTGCATGCTGCCATCACATCCGGAGTCCCATCACTTGCGCTATCCCCCGCTGGCCATCGCCGTGTTCCTGTCCGTGCTGCTGGGCCTGGCCGTCGCCCCTGCGCCGGCCCAGGACGACCTGCGCCTGCCCGACATCGGCTCTTCGGCCGGCGAGCTGCTCACGCCCGCGCGCCAGGAGCAGTACGGGGCGATGATGCTGCGCGAGCTGCGCAACTACCGCTACACCCTGGAAGACCCGCTGGTGGACGACTGGCTGCAGTCCATCGGCAACCGCCTCGGCGCCAACAGCGACCGGCCCGAGCAGCGCTACGTCCTGTTCATGCTCAAGGACCGGCAGATCAACGCCTTCGCCACCCTGGGCGGATACATCGGCATGAACGCCGGCCTGGTACTCACTGCCGAGCGCGAGGACGAGGTGGCCGCGGTGCTGGCCCACGAAATCGCCCACGTCACCCAGCAGCACGTGCTGCGCGGTGTCGAGCGCGCCCAGCGCGACCAGGTGCCGATCCTGCTGGGGATGCTGGCCGCCATCGTGGTGGCCCAGGCGGCGGGCGGCACTTCCTCGGGCGATGCCAGCCAGGCCGCCCTGGTCGGCGCGATGAGCCTGATCCAGCAGAACCAGATCAACTACACGCGCTCCAACGAGGCCGAAGCCGACCGCATCGGCATCCGCACCCTGTCGCGCAGCGGCTACGACGCCGACGCGATGGCCGGCTTCTTCGAGCGCATGTCCTTTGCCATGCGCGGCAACCAGGGCGGGTACAGCACGCCCGACTACCTGCGCACCCACCCGGTCAACACCACCCGCATCGGCGAGGCCAAGCAGCGCGCCGACCAGTTGCGCCAGCGCGGCGCGGTCACCGCCACCACCGCCGTTGGCGAGCCCGGCGAGCAGGTGGTGCGGGTCGAGCGGGTGGAGGATCCCGGCGTCGCCGCAGCAACCGGCAAACCCAACCCGCTGCTGCCGGCCGACTTCCGCCTGGATGCCCTGCCGGCCGCGCTGGCCGGTGGCACCGGCCAGTTCGCCTGGGTGCAGGAGCGGCTGCGCGCGCTCAGCGCCACCACCAGCGATGGCGCGATGCGCGAGTACGAAGCCCTGCGCCGGGCCAGCCCCGACGGCCTGAGCGACCCGCAGCGCTATGGCCTGGCCCTGGTCCAGACCGCGCACGAGCCGGCCGTGGCGGCCACCGAACTGCAGGCCCTGCAGCGCCGCCACCCGGACAACCCGTGGGTGGGCATGGCCCTGGGCGAGGCCGAATCACGCGCCGGCCGCCACGCCGCGGCCAACGCCCGCTTCGACCAGTGGCTGCGGCGCCTGCCCGGCAGTCGCCCGGTGGCGCTGACCTACGCCAGGGTGCTGGTGGAGCAGGGTGGCACCGAGTCCGGCCGCCGCGCCCAGGAAGTGCTGCGCCCGCTGCTGGCCCGCGCCGGCGAAGACCCCATCTTCCAGCAGACCTTCGCCCGCGCCTGCGAGCTGGCCGGGGATGAGGCCCGCGCCGGCGAGGCCTATGCCGAAGCGGCCTTCCTCAACGGCCGCCCGGAACAGGCGCTGATGCAGCTGGAAAACCTGAAAAAGCGCGGCGATCTGGATTACGTGGCCCGTGCCCGGGTGGACGCGCGCATCGCGGCCATTACCCCGACCGTGCTGGAGCTGCGCCGCCTGGGCGTCCGCGATCCGGACATGCAGCGCCGCTGAACGGCAACGGTGCCGCCGGCGCCCGGGTGTCACACGAGTGTCATGCAACGGTAGTCTAATCCCGGCGACCGCTCGAAACGCTGGAAGGACCGTGCAGAAGCAGATCCTCATCGTCGACGACGAACCCGCCATCCGCGACATGGTCGCCTTCGCCCTGCGCAAGGGCGACTACGCCCCGGTCCATGCAGGCGATGCCCGCGAAGCGCAGGCAGCCATCGCCGACCGGGTGCCCGACCTGATCCTGCTGGACTGGATGTTGCCGGGCAGCAGTGGCCTGGAACTGGCGCGGCGCTGGCGGCGCGAAGCGCTGACCCGCGAGGTGCCGATCATCATGCTCACCGCCCGCGGCGAGGAGAACGACCGGGTTGGCGGCCTGGAGGCCGGCGTGGACGACTACGTGGTCAAGCCGTTCTCCGCGCGCGAACTGCTGGCCCGGATCCGTGCGGTACTGCGGCGCTCGCGCGAGGACGACGAGGACGGCAGCGTGGCCATGGGCGTACTGCGCATCGACGGCGCCGCGCACCGGGTATTTGCCGACGACGCGGTGGTACCGATCGGGCCGACCGAATACCGCCTGCTGCATTTCTTCATGACCCATCCCGACCGCGTGTACAGCCGCGCGCAACTGCTCGACCATGTATGGGGCGGCAGCGTGTACGTGGAGGAACGCACCATCGACGTGCATATCCGCCGCCTGCGCAAGACCCTGGAAGCGTTCGGCGCCGACCGCATGGTCCAGACCGTGCGTGGTGCCGGCTACCGCTTCTCCGCGGCCACGGACTGACACGGCACCGGCCCCTGGATGACCGATCTCCCCGCCCTTCCGACCGTGTCCGCCAGCGACGAGCACCCGGCCGATGCCGCCGTGCCGACCAGGCGCATGCCGCCGCGGCTGCGCTCGGCGTGGCGGCGCACCCTGCTCGCACAGTGCGGGCTGCTGCTGGCCGCCATCGTGGCCGGCATCGCCATCGGCCACGTCGGTGCGGTGCTGGCGGCGGCCGCGCTGGGCATGCTGGCATGGCAGCACTGGCGCCTGCGCCGGGTGCTGCAGGGCCTTGGCGCGCGCCAGCACCAGGAGCCCGGCCGCGGCCAGGGCGCATGGAACGAACTGGACCGGCTGCTGCACCGCAGCCGCGCGGAGATGCGCGCGCGCAAGCGCCGCCTGCTGGAGATGCTGCGCGCCTACCGCGCCGCCGCCGACGCGCTGCCCGACGCGGTGGTGGTGGTGGACCGCAACACCCAGCGCATCCTGTGGTTCAACGAGGCCGCCACCGGCCTGCTGGGCCTGGTCCATCCACGCGACATGGGCGCGCCGGTGGCCGAATGCCTGCAGCCGCTTGCGCTGGCGCGCTGGCTGGCGGCCGGGCGCCGCGCCGAACCGATCCTCGACGCACAGGCCCCCACCGACGCGCGATTGCGCCTGAACCTGCGCCTGATCCCGTATTCGGAAGACCACTGGCTGCTGGTGGCGCGCGACGTGAGCAAGCTGCTGCAGCTGGAGCAGGTGCGCCGCGATTTCGTGGCCAACGTCTCGCACGAACTGCGCACCCCGCTGACCGTGGTCCACGGTTACCTGGAGATGCTCGACCCGGATGAATTCCCCGAGTGGCGGCCGATGCTGGAGGAGATGCAGCGCCAGTCCCAGCGCATGACCCAACTGGTGGAAGACCTGCTGACCCTCTCGCGCCTGGAGGCGCGCGACAGCCTGCCGGAGGAGCCTGTGGCGATGGCGGCGATGCTGGCGACCCTCAAGCGCGAGGCCGAGGCCTTCAGCCAGGGACGGCACACCGTGGAACTGCAGGACCTTGCCGGCTGCGACCTGCTCGGCTCCACCCGGGAGTTGCACAGCGCATTCTCCAACCTGGTGACCAATGCCGTGCGCTACACCCCTGCAGGCGGGACGGTGACGATTACCCTTGCCCGCGCGCCCGACGGCGGCGCGGTGCTGGCCGTGCGCGATACCGGCTACGGCATTGCGCACGCGCACCTGCCGCGGCTGACCGAACGCTTCTACCGCGTGTCCAGCAGCCGCTCGCGCGAGAGCGGCGGCACCGGCCTGGGGCTGTCCATCGTCAAGCACGTGCTGGGGCTGCACCAGGCGCGGCTGTCGATTGAAAGCCGCGTCGGCGAGGGCAGCGAGTTCGCCTGCCATTTCGGCCCCGAACGGGTCCGGACGCGGCATGATGAGGCTGCGCCCGGTGCCCGGCCCGCAGCGGACGCGCCATGACCCCTCCCCTTCCACCCCGCTCCACCACCGCGCCCGCCATGGACACCGAACAGCCCGCTTCCGACCCGACCAGTGCACCCGGATACGACACCGGCGAGGACCTGCGCGACCCGGCGCTGTATCTCAACCGGGAGCTGTCGCAGCTGGACTTCAACTTCCGGGTCCTGGCCCAGGCGCTGGATCCGCAGGTGCCGTTGCTGGAGCGGCTGCGTTTCCTGTGCATCTCCTGCACCAACCTGGACGAATTCTTCGAGATCCGCGCCGCGGCGGTACGCCACGCGCTGGACTTCGGCCTGCCGGCGGCGGCCGACGGAATCGCGCCTGCGCAGCTGCTGGAGGCCATCCACGAGCGCGCCGCCGCGCTGGTGCAGTCCCAGTACGACTGCTGGAACAAGATCCTGCGGCCGGCGCTGGCCGAATCCGGGGTACGCATCCTCGGCCGCCAGGGCTGGACCCCGCGCCAGCGCCGCTGGCTGCGTGCCTATTTCCGCAACAACGTGATGCCGGTGCTCTCGCCGCTGGGGCTGGACCGCTCGCATCCGTTCCCGCGGATCCTCAACAAGTCGCTGAACGTGGTGGTGGTGCTGGAAGGGATGGACGCGTTCGGCCGCCCCGGCCACCTGGCCATCGTGCGTGCGCCGCGTTCGCTCAACCGCATCGTCGAGCTGCCTGCCAGCCTGCGCGGCAAGAACGAGCAGGCGTTCGTGCTGCTGTCCTCGATGCTGGCCGTGTTCGTGGACGAGCTGTTCCCGGGCATGACCGTGCGCGGCGCCTACCAGTTCCGGGTCACCCGCAACTCCGAGCTGGTGGTGGACGAGGACGAGATGGACAACCTCGCCTCGGCCCTGCGCACCGAGCTGGTGGGCCGTGGCTACCGGCCCGCGGTGCGCCTGGAAATCGCCCACGACTGCCCCCGGCCGATCGTGCGCACGCTGCTGCAGAACTTCGAGCTGGGCGAGAGCGCGGTCTACTACATCGACGGCCCGGTCAACCTCAACCGGGTGATCCAGGTCCACGAGCTGGTCCAGCGCCCGGAACTGAAATACCCGCCGTTCACCCCGCGCAACCGCCTGGAAGGGGAGAATGTGTTCGAGGCGCTGGCCCGGGGCGACGTCCTGCTGCATCACCCGTTCGACTCGTTCGCCAGCGTGCTGGACCTGCTCAACCAGGCCGCGGCCGACCCGGAAGTCCTGGCGATCAAGCAGACCCTGTATCGCACCGGCAAGGAGTCGGCGATCGTCGATGCGCTGGTCCTGGCCGCGCGCAACGGCAAGGACGTGACCGTGGTGGTGGAGTTGCGCGCGCGATTCGACGAAGAGGCCAACCTGGGCCTGGCCGACCGCCTGCAGGAGGCCGGCGTGCAGGTGGTGTACGGGGTGGTCGGCTTCAAGACCCACGCCAAGATGATGCTGATCGTACGCCGCGAGGGCCGGCGCCTGCGCCGCTACGTGCACATGGGGACCGGCAACTACCACTCCGGCACCGCGCGTGCCTACACCGACCTGGGCCTGCTCACCGCCGATGCCGACATCGGCAACGACGTGCACCTGCTGTTCCAGCAGTTGTCGGGGCTGGCGCCGTCGATCCGGCTCAAGCGCCTGCTGCAATCGCCATTCACCCTGCACAGCGGCATCCTCAGCCGGATCACGCGCGAGGCGCAGCTGGCCGCGTCCGGCCGCCCGGGGCGGATCGTGGCCAAGATGAACGCGCTCAACGAGCCCCAGGTGATCCGCGCGCTGTACCAGGCGTCCCAGGCCGGCGTGCAGATCGACCTGATCGTGCGCGGCGCCTGCACCCTGCGCCCGGGCGTACCGGGCATTTCGGACAACATCCGGGTCCGTTCCATCGTCGGCCGCTTCCTCGAGCACACCCGGGTGTACTGGTTCGGCAACGACGGCAAGCCGGAGCTGTACTGCGCCAGCGCCGACTGGCTGGAGCGCAACCTGCTGCGCCGGGTGGAAACCTGCTTCCCGGTGCTGGCGCCCGAACTGGTGGAACGGGTCCGGCGCGAGGCATTGCACAATTACCTGGCCGACAACCTCAACGCCTGGGAGCTGGGCGCGGACGGGACCTACCGGCCGTGTACGCCGGCCGAGGGCGCAACCCCGTACTCGGCGCAGCAGGCACTGCTGGACGGGCTGTAGGCGGGCGCCAACGGCCTCGTGCCGCGCATCCGCTAACATCCGCGTCCATGCCCTATTCCACACCCAGCCGCCCCCAGGTCCAGGACGGCGACGCGCTCGCCGCCGTCGACCTTGGATCCAACAGCTTCCACATGGTCCTGGCCCAGTACACGATGGGCCAGTTGCGGGTGGTCGACCGCCTGCGCGAAACGGTGCGGCTGGCCGATGGGCTGGATGGGCACGGTGGCCTGGCCGCATCGGCGCGGCAGCGCGCGCTCGACTGCCTGGCACGCTTCGGCCAGCGCATGCGCGGGGTGTCGCACCTGCATGTGCGCGCGCTGGCCACCAACACCGTGCGCCAGCTGCGCCAGCCGCAGGCCTTCCTGTCCGCGGGCGAGGCCGCGCTGGGCCATCCGATCGAAGTGGTCTCCGGCCGCGAGGAGGCACGCCTGATCTACCTGGGCGTGGCCCACGCGCAGCCGCCCAAGGCCGGGCAGTTGCGCCTGGTGATCGACATCGGCGGCGGCTCCACCGAGTTCATCATCGGGCGCGGGGTCGACCCGGTGGAGCGCGAGAGCCTGCAGGCGGGCTGTATCGCCAGCACCAGGCGGTTCTTCCCCGATGGACGGCTCTCGAAGAAGAAATGGAAGGACGCGCTGACCGAAATCAGCGCCGAGTTCCAGCAGTTCGCGGGCGTGTACCGCGCGCTGGGCTGGCAGGAGGTGCTGGGCTCGTCGGGCACCCACAAGTCCATCGGCGAGATCTGCGCGGCGATGAAGCTGACCAAGGGTGCGATCACCGCACAGGCGCTGCCGCTGGTGCGTGACCGCCTGCTCCAGGCCAGCAGCATCGACCGCATCACCCTGCCCGGCCTGTCCGGCGAGCGCCGTCCGATCATCGCCGGCGGCCTGCTGGTGCTGGAGGCGGCCTTCGATGCGCTGGGCCTGCAGAAGCTGCTGGTGAGCAAGGCGGCCATGCGCGAGGGCATCCTCTACGACATGCTCGGCCGCGGCGGCGACAACGATCCGCGCGATGCCTCCGTGCAGGCGCTCACCGCCCGCTACGGCATCGATGCGGACCAGGGCGCGCGCGTGGAAGGCACTGCGCTGCGCCTGTTTGCCCAGGTCGCGGAGGCATGGTCGCTGGACGACGACGACGCGCGCATGCTCGGCTGGGCCGCGCACCTGCATGAGCTGGGCCTGACCCTGGCCCACAGCCACTATCACGTGCACGGCGCCTACATCCTCGAACATTCGGACATCGCCGGCTTTTCGCGCCAGGAGCAGCAGGTGCTGGCCGCGCTGGTGCGCACCCACCGCCGCAGCGTGCCGCGTTCGGCCTTCGACGCACTGCCCGATCGCCTGCTGCTGTCGGCCCGGCGCAAGGCCGCGCTGCTGCGCCTGGCGGTCCTGCTGCACCGCGCGCACGATAACGACGCCATCCCGATGCTGGAGCTGGCCGCCACCGACGACGGCCTGCGCCTGGTCGTGCAGCGCAGCTGGATCGAGGCCCGGCCGCTGCTGCGCGCCGACCTGCTGGGCGAGAAGGACAACATGCCCGGGCTCGGGATCGCGTTCGAGCCGATGGTCGTCTGAATCCGCCCGGCAAGCGCCCGGCATGGGCGCGTCAACCCCATCAGGCCGGGCCATGCGTTTGACCACAGGACCAACACGGGATCGCGCTCATGAACGGCCTTTCGCTTCGTCCTCTCCTGATTGCCAGCGCACTGCTGCTGGCCCTGGCGGCCTGCCGCTCCACCCCCGGCGGCACCGACGCGCCCATTGCCGAGCAGGCAGCCGGGCCGCTCACCGATGCCTACGCTCCGCCGCCTCCGCCGCCTTCGCCGTCGGCTGCGTACCGGGCCATGGCACCCGCACCGGCGAGCATGGCCATGGCGGCACGGGAACGCCGCGCCGATGCGAGGCCGGGATTCAACGTGGCCCCGCCGGCGGCCAATACCGAGCGCTACGAGGGCCGCGAGGACAACCCGGTGCAGCGCACCACCGAGCAGCCGGTGTCCACGTTCTCGGTGGACGTGGATACCGGCAGCTACGCCAACGTGCGGCGCATGCTGCGCAATGGCGTGCGCCCGCACGCCGATGCGGTGCGGGTGGAGGAGATGCTCAATTACTTCGACTACGGCCACCCGGCGCCGGCCTCGCGCCAGGTGCCTTTCCGGGTCACCACCGAGCTGGCACCGGCGCCGTGGAATCCGAAGCGGCAGTTGCTGATGGTCGGGGTCAAGGGCTACGACGTGGACAAGTCGGAGCTGCCTGCGTCCAACCTGGTCCTGCTCATCGACACCTCCGGCTCGATGTACAGCGCCGACAAGCTGCCCCTGCTCCAGCACGCCTTCGCCCAGCTGGTGCCGCAGTTGCGCGCCCAGGACCGGGTCTCCATCGTGGTCTACGCCGGCTCGGCCGGGCTGGTGCTGGCGCCGACGCCCGGTGACCAGCATGCGACGATCCTGGAGGCGCTGGAGCGCCTGCGCGCCGGCGGCAGCACCAACGGCGGCGACGGCATCCGCCTGGCCTACGCGGTGGCTCGCCAGGCCTACATCGACGGCGGCGTGAACCGGATCCTGCTGGCCACCGATGGCGACTTCAATGTCGGCACCATCGACCGCGGCGCGCTGGAAACCCTGGTGGCCGACCAGCGCAAGTCGGGCATTGCCTTGTCCACGCTGGGTTTTGGCCAGGGCAACTACCACGATGCCATGGCCGAACGCCTGGCCGATGCCGGTGACGGCCAGCACGTCTACATCGATACCCCAGAGGAGGCGCGCAAGGTCCTGGTGCAGCAGATGCAGGCCACCTTGCTGACCATCGCCAACGACGTGAAGGTGCAGATCGAGTTCAACCCCGCGGTGGTGGCCGAGTACCGCCTGATCGGCTACGAGAACCGCATGCTGGCGCGCGAGGATTTCGCCAACGACAAGGTCGACGCCGGCGACATCGGCGCCGGCCACCAGGTCACCGCGCTGTACGAGATCGCCCTGGTCGGCTCCGGCGGCGAGCGCCTGCCCGCGCTGCGCTATGCCGGTGCCGCTGCGCCGGCCGCCGCACGCGGCGACGAGCTTGCCCACCTGCGCCTGCGCTACAAGCTCCCGGGCCAGGCCCACAGCCGGCTGGTCGAGACTCCCGTGCTGCGCTCCTCGCTGCGTGCGCAGGCTGGCCAGTCCCTGCGCTGGGCCGCGGCGGTGGCCGGCTATGCCGACCTGCTGCGTGGTGGCAGCAACGTCGAAGGCTGGGACTGGGACCAGGTGGCGGCCACCGCCCGCGGTGCCGTCGGTGAGGACCGCTGGGGCCTGCGCCAGGAATTCCTGGGCCTGGTCGAATCGGCCCGCCGCGCCACCAGTGGCCAGGACCCGGCGGCGATCAGCGCCGACTGAGGCTCCAGGGTCCGGTGCGGCCTGGCCGCACCGGGCTCAGCCCAGCAGCATCTCCAGCACTGCCATGCGCACCGCGACGCCATTGGCGACCTGGCGCAACACCCACGACTGCGGGCCGTCGGCCACCTCGTCGGTGATCTCCACGCCGCGGTTGATCGGACCCGGGTGCAGCACCGCTGCATCGCTGGCAGCGCGCCGCAGGCGCTGCGCGGTGAGGCCGTAGCGGGCGTGGTAATCCTCCAGCGACGGCACCAGGCCTTCTTCCATGCGCTCGCGCTGCAGGCGCAGCATCATCAGCGCATCGACGCCCTCGATCATCGCATCGAAATCCTCGCCGACCACGCAGCCGGCGGTGGTGGCCGCATCCGGCAGCAGCGCGGCCGGGCCACAGATGCGGATCTCGCCGGCACCCAGGATGCGCAGCGCATCCAGGTCCGAACGCGCCACCCGCGAGTGCTTCACGTCGCCCACGATCAGCACCTTGAGCCTGGAGAAGTCGCCGCCCTTGGCCTGGCGCAGGGTCAGCATGTCCAGCAGGCCCTGGGTGGGATGGGCGCTGCGGCCGTCACCGGCGTTGAGCAGCGCGGTGCCCTCGCCGGCACTCTCGGCCAGCATGCGCACGGCGTGGTCGTCGGGGTGGCGCACGATGAACCCGCGCACGCCCATCGCCTCGAGGTTCTTGAGGGTGTCGCGCGCGGTTTCGCCCTTGCGCGTGGAGGACGTGGATGCGTCGAAGTTCAGCACGTCCGCGCCCAGGCGCTGGGCCGCAAGCTGGAACGAACTGCGGGTGCGGGTGGACGGTTCGAAGAACAGCGTGCACACGGCGGTACCGGCGAGCACGGCACGCTTGCCGACCCGCCCCACCGCCGCGTCGCGGATCTGGCCGGCGCGATCGAGCACCTGCAGCAGGGTCGTGCGTGGCAGGCCTTCCAGCGTCAGCAGGTGGCGCAGGCGGCCGTCGGAATCGAGTTGCAGGGTCATGGCGGGTGGGTTCGGTCGGTGGAAGCCGGCACGCCGGCGGTCGGTTCGGTTGGATCAGGTGGACACAGCAAAGGGGCTTGGGGGCAGCGTCGGCATCGCGGCCGCATCGGGCCGCCTATACCGGCATCGCGTCCTCCGGCGCGGCCAGCCAGCGCTCGACGATCACCGCCGCGGCGGCCGCATCCAGCGCCTGGGCGTCGCGGCGGCGACGGTTGCCGGCGGCACGCTCCTGGGCGAAGCGCCTGGCGGCCTCGACTGAACTGGAGCGCTCGTCGATCATCACCACCGGCAGCGCGTAGCGCGCCTTGAGCTCGCCGGCGAACGCGCGGGCCCGGCGCCGGATCGGCTGGTCGCCGCCATCCAGGGTCATCGGGTCGCCCACCACCAGGCCGCGCGGGCGCCACTGCCCATGCAGGCGGTCAATCGCAGCCCAGTCCGGCCCGCCGGCATGCACGGCCACCACGGCAAGCGCACGCGCGCCACCCAGGCCGGTGCCGACGGCCACGCCGATGCGGCGTGCACCAACGTCGAAGCCCAGCACGATGGCATCGGCCGGCAGGGTGGCAGCGGTCGGTGCCGGCTCAGGCATGGCCGCTGTAGTCGGTCATCCGGAACAGGTCCACGCCGATGCGCCCGGCCGCGGTCTGCCAGCGCTGCTCCAGCGGCAGCGTGAACAGCAACTCGGGGTCGGCCGGCGCGGTCAGCCAGGTGTTCTCGCCCAGTTCGTACTCCAGCTGCCCGGCACCCCAGCCCGCGCAACCCAGCGCCACCACCGCATTGGCCGGGCCATCGCCTGCGGCCATCGCCTCCAGTACGTCACGCGAGGTGGTCAGGAACAGGCCGGAGGCCACTTCCATGCTCGAGTCCCACTCGCGCGCGCCGTCATGCAGGACGAAGCCGCGCTCCTGGTGCACCGGCCCGCCGTGCAGCACCACGCGCGCGCGCAGTTGCGCATCGCCGCTGTCGATGCCCATCTGCGACAGCACCTGCCCCAGGGTGTACTCGGAAGCGCGATTGACCATCACCCCCATCGCGCCCTGGTCATCGTGCTGGCAGATCAGGGCCACGCTGCGGGCAAAGTTGGGATCGGCCAGCGCCGGCAACGCGACCAGCAACTGGTTGGCGAGAGTGTCGGAAGTGGCAGGCATGGACGCATTCTAGCCCGGCCGCCGGTGCGCGGCTTTGCCATAATCGGGCAGCCTTCGGGGAACACAGCGGGACACAGCCGATGCATATCGACCCGGCGCTTCCGCGCCAGACCCGCGCCTTCATCGTCCTGACCGCGTTGCTGCAGGGCGGCCTGATGTACCTGGCGCAGCAAGGCAGCGAGCGTGGCTGGTGGCCGTTGGCCGGGCTCGGTGGCCGGGTCTGCTGGTACACCCTGGTGCTGACCGTGCCGACGGCACTGGTCCTGGTCGTGCAGCGCCTGGGCGACCGGCGGCTGTGGCGCTACGCCGGCGCGCTGGCCACTGTGTTCCTGGCCCTGGCGGCCTGGGCCGGCTGGAATGCGACCGGCGCGCCGGGGCTGCGCAGCGGACAGGTGCTGGGTCCGTTCGGCACGGCCCTGGCGCTTGGCCTGTTCGTGGCCCTTCCCTGGCTGCAGTGCCGGCTGGCGCACGCGAGCTGGCGGGCGCCCTACCCGGAACTGTTCGAACATGCCTGGCAGAACGCGCTGACCCTGGCCCTGGCCGCCATGTTCACCGGCATCTGCTGGGCGGTGCTGCACCTGTGGGGCCAGTTGTTCGTGCTGGTGGACGTGCATGTGTTCCGCGACCTGTTCGGCGAGGATCCCTTCATCTACCTGGCCACCGGCACGATGGCCGGGCTGGGCATCCTGATCGGCCGCACCCAGCAGCACCCGGTGCGGGTGGCTCGGCAGATCCTGTTCGCGGTGTTCAAGGGCCTGCTGCCGCTGCTGGCCTTCATCGCCGTGCTGTTTGCCGCCAGCCTGCCGTTCACCGGGCTGGAACCGCTGTGGCGCACGCGCTCTGCCGCCGGCCTGCTGGTCAGCATGGTCGTGCTGCTGGTCGTGTTCGCCAACGCCGTCTACCAGGACGGCGAAGGCGACCGGCCCTATCCGGCCTGGCTGCGGCGGATGGTGGAGGCCGGGCTGCTGGTGCTGCCGCTGTACGCGGGCCTGGCCCTGTATGCGATGGGCCTGCGCGTGGCCCAGTACGGATGGACCGCCGACCGCTTCTGGGCCGGGCTGGTGGCGCTGGTCGCGGCGCTGTACGCCGTGGGCCATGCGTGGGCTGTGCTGCGCTCGCGCGGGGTCTGGCTGGGGCCACTGCGCAAGGTCAACATGATCCTGTCCTGGGCGGTGATGGCGCTGGTGGTGCTGGCCAACTCGCCGCTCCTGGATGGGCAACGGATCAGCGTCGCCAGCCAGGCCCAGCGGCTGCGCGAGGCGGCGCCGGAGGTGTCGCGCGAAGACCTGGCGTACCTGCGCTTCGACCTGGGGCGGCGCGGCTACCAGGCGGTGCAGGCGCTGCGCACCGATCCGGCGTTCGCCGGCCATCCGCATGCGCTGGCCGCGCTGGACACCATGCTCCGCAGCAGCAACCGCTGGGGCTCCGGCCCGGACGCCGCCGAACGCGAGCAATTCCGGCTGCGCGAGGCCGGCCAGGCGCGCGACGTGATCGTGCTGGCCGAAGGCGGCATGGACCCCGGCACCGCCTGGTGGCAGGCGCTGGTGGACGGGCACCTGGACACAGGCGGCTGCCTGCAACCGGATGCGGACTGCGTGGTGCTTGGCCGCGACCTGGACGGCGATGGCCTCGACGAAGCGCTGCTGTGCAGTATCGCCAGCCGGCACTACGCCCAGTGCCACCTGCATGCGCACGGGGACGACGGCTGGGAGGACGCCGGCCAGGTCGGGTTCGCGAATGTCGGCGGCAAGGAGCGGCAGGACCTGCGCCACGTGCTGCGCACCGGCCAGTTGCAGGTGCACCACCAGCGCTGGCCTGCGCTGTCCCTGGGCCAGGGCCGCACGCCGCAACACCTGGAACCGCCGGAGCCGCAGGCCGACTCCCGCTGAGGCGTGGGCCCGCGGCCGGACCCGACGCGCGTGCGCCGGGTCAGCGGGTCTCGGAGATCTCCACCCCGTCCATGCCCTGGGCCAGGGTCCGCGCGTCGCCGCCCTGGGAAAGCTTGATCCGCAGGCGCACCTCGTTCTGCGAGTCGGCAAAGCGCAGCGCGTCCTCGTAGCTGATCTCGCCGGCCTGGTACAGCTCGAACAGGCTCTGGTCGAAGGTCTTCATGCCCAGGTTGGTGGATTCCTTCATCACTTCCTTGAGCTTGTGGACCTCGCCGTCGCGGATGTAGTCCTGCACCAGCGGCGTGCCGAGCAGGATTTCCATCGCCACCCGGCGGCCCTTGCCGTCCGGGGTGGGCACCAGCTGCTGGGCGACCACGCCCTTGAGGTTGAGCGACAGGTCCATCAACAACTGGCCGCGCCGGTCCTCGGGGAAGAAGTTGATGATGCGGTCCATCGCCTGGTTGGCGTTGTTGGCGTGCAGGGTGCACAGCACCAGGTGGCCGGTTTCGGCGAAGGCGATGGCGTGGTCCATGCCCTCGCGGGTGCGCACCTCGCCGATCATGATCACGTCCGGCGCCTGGCGCAGGGTGTTCTTGAGCGCGTTGTCCCAGCTGTCGGTGTCGATGCCGACCTCGCGCTGGGTGATGATGCAGCCTTCGTGCTTGTGCACGAACTCGATCGGGTCCTCGATGGTGATGATGTGCCCGGTGGAGTTCTGGTTGCGGTAGCCGATCATCGCCGCCAGCGAGGTGGATTTACCCGTGCCGGTGGCGCCGACGAAGATGATGATGCCGCGCTTGGTCATCGCCAGGGTCTTGATCACCGGCGGCAGGTTCAGCTCTTCCACGGTCGGGATCTTGGTCTCGATCCGGCGCAGCACCATGCCCACCTGGTTGCGCTGGTAGAAGCAGCTCACGCGGAAGCGGCCCACGCCCGACACGCCGATGGCGAAGTTGCACTCGTGGGTCTTCTCGAACTCCTCGCGCTGGGCCGGCGTCATCACGTTCAGCACCAGGTCGCGGCTCTGCTGCGGGGTCAGCGGCGTCTGCGTGATCGGGCTGATCTTGCCGTGCACCTTCATCGCCGGCGGCATGCCCGCGGTGATGAACAGGTCCGACGCCCGCTGGTGCGCCATCAGCTTGAGGAACGAGGTGAAGTCGATGGTGCTCATGTTGGCTCCTGCGGAACCGAAACGGGGGATGGGAGTCGCGGAACCGCCGCTTACTCGAAAAGGCGCTTGTCCTTGGCGTATTCCTTGGCCTGCTGGCGGGTGACCAGGCCACGCTTGACCAGGTCCTGCAGGTGCTGGTCCAGGGTCATCATGCCGTACTGCTGGCCGGTCTGGATGGCCGAGTACATCTGCGCGACCTTGTCCTCGCGGATCAGGTTGCGGATGGCCGGGGTGCCGACCATGATTTCCCAGGCTGCGGTACGCCCGCCGCCGACCTTCTTCAGCAACGCCTGGCTGATCACCGCGCGCAGCGACTCGGACAGCATCGAGCGCACCATCGGCTTCTCGCCGGCCGGGAACACGTCGATGATGCGGTCGATGGTCTTGGCCGCCGAACTGGTATGCAGGGTGCCGAACACCAGGTGGCCGGTTTCCGCGGCGGTCAGCGCCAGGCGGATGGTCTCCAGGTCGCGCAACTCGCCCACCAGGATGTAGTCGGGGTCCTCGCGCAGCGCCGAGCGCAGGGCTTCGTTGAAGCCGTGGGTATCGCGATGCACTTCGCGCTGGTTGATCAGGCACTTCTGCGAGGTGTGCACGAACTCGATCGGGTCCTCGACGGTGAGGATGTGGGCGTATTCGTTCTTGTTGACGAAATCGACCATCGCCGCCAGCGTGGTGGACTTACCCGAGCCGGTGGGGCCGGTGACCAGGATCAGGCCCTGCGGCTGCTGGATCAGCTCGCGGAAGATCGGCGGGCAGCCCAGGTCCTCCAGGCTCAGCACCTCGGAGGGAATGGTGCGGAACACGGCGCCGGCGCCGCGGTTCTGGTTGAACGCATTGACGCGGAAACGCGCCAGCGAGGGGATCTCGAAGGAGAAGTCGACCTCGAGGAATTCCTCGTAGTCGCGGCGCTGCTTGTCCGACATGATGTCGTACACCAGCGCGTGCACCTGCTTGTGGTCCAGCGCCGGGATGTTGATCCGGCGCACGTCGCCGTCGACGCGGATCATCGGCGGCAGCCCGGCGGACAGGTGCAGGTCGGACGCCTTGTTCTTGACCGAGAACGCCAGCAGTTCGGCGATATCCATCTGTATTCGTTCCCCTTGTGGACGCGCCGCGGTGCGCGCACTGGTGCGGTACAACCCCTTCGCCGCAGTATAGCGCTCCGGCCGCCGCCGCCAATCCCGGCCTCTTACGGGCCTTGCGCGGCTGGCCCGGGCGTGTCCCCTGGCGCCTGGCGCGACCGCCGCGGGCCATGCGGACGTCCGCCCGGCCGCCCCCCCCAACACATGGCACCGGGAGTGCCGCGACCGCCGCGGGGCCGGGCCTCGCAGCGCCAGGGCCGCGGCATCGGCGATACCATCCACTCCTGTACCCGCCCATCGGCCGACCATGCCCGCATCTTCCGATTCCCGATCCCCGACTCCCGATGCCTCCATCGCCTTCCTCGGCGGCGGCAACATGGCCCGCAGCCTGATCGGCGGCCTGGCCGCGCGCGGAGCCGACACCACGGCCATCCGCGTGGCCGAGCCGGTGGAGCCGCTGCGCCAAGCGCTGGCCACCGATTTCGGCGTGCAGGTCTTTGCCGAGGCCAGCAGCGCCGTGCAGGGCACCGCGCTGTGGGTGCTGGCGGTGAAGCCGCAGGTGATGCGCCAGCTGTGCCAATCCCTTGCGCCGCAGGCCCAGGCCACGCGCCCGCTGGTGGTCTCCATCGCCGCCGGGATCCCGGTGGCGCGGCTGCAGGCATGGCTGGGCGGCGGCCTGCCGGTGGTGCGTTGCATGCCCAATACCCCCGCCCTGCTCGGCGCCGGCGTCACCGGCCTGTTTGCAGACGCGCAGGTGGATGCGGCCCAGCGCGCGCGCGCCGATGCGGTCCTGGCCAGCGCCGGCCCGACCGTCTGGATCGAGCGCGAGGCGCTGATGGACGCGGTGACCGCGGTTTCCGGCAGCGGCCCGGCCTATGTGTTCCTGCTGGCCGAGGCATTGCAGGCAGCGGCCGAAGCAGAAGGCTTGCCCGCCGATGCGGCGCGCACCCTGGTGGTGCAGACCTTGCTCGGGGCCGGCCGCATGTTGGCCGAGGGCGACACACCGGCAGCGGAGTTGCGGCGCCGGGTGACCTCGCCCGGTGGCACCACCCAGGCCGCGCTGGAGGCATTCCACGACGGCGGCTTCGAAGCGCTGGTGGCCCGCGCGGTGCACGCGGCGCGGGTGCGCGGTGCGGAACTGGCGGCCGGATGATGGCCATGTCCCGCCTGCGCTCCACCTGCATGCTGCTGCTCGCGTTGGCCTTGCCGGCCGGCTGCGGCGGCCAGGCGCCGCAGCCGGCGCAGTTCATCGCGCCGGCCCCGGCCGTGGCCGAACTGGACGGGTCGCTGCGCGCGCACTACAACCTGCTGCCCACGCTGTCGCTGGGCGAGCCCACGGCGCGCCAGTACGGCATCGAGCGCAGCGCGGGCACCGCACTGCTGGTGGTGGCACTGCGCCGGGTGGACGCCGATGGTGTCGAGCACCCGGTCGATGGCAAGTTGCAGGCGCAGGCACGCGACCTCAGCGGACGCCGCCAGCCGATCGCCCTGCGCGCGGCCTCCACCGGCGACTATGTGGACCACATCGGCGTGCTGCCGGTGTCGCCGCGCGACGTGCTGCGCATCGACGTCCAGGTGGACGTCGACGGCCGCAGGCAGGCGTTCGACTTCGAGCGCCACCTCTGACCCGGGGCGCGCGGCGACGGCTGCGCGCCCTGCCCGCTCAGAAGCGGCCTTCCTGGAAATCGACGAAGGCCTGCATCAGTTCCTGCCGGTTGTTCATCACGAACGGCCCGTGGCGCGCCACCGGCTCGCGCAGTGGTGCGCCGGCGACCAGGATCAGGCGCGCGCCGGCATCTTCGGCCTGCATTGCCAGTGCCGCACCGCCTCCGAGCACGCCCATTTCGTGGGTCGCCAGCACGCGTGCATTGTCATCGACACCAATCCGCAGCGCGCCCTCGAACACATAGGCGAACGCGTTGTGGCCGTACGGCAGCACGTATTCCCAGGTCACTCCGGGCTGCAGGACGACATCCAGGTACAGCGGCGCGGTGGCCGGCTGCACGATCGGGCCGACCGTGTCGCCCACGCGCCCGGCGATCACCTTCACCTGCACGCCATCGGCGGGGTGCGCCAGGGGAATGTGGTCCGGTGCAAACTCCTGGTAGCGCGGGTCGGTCATCTTGTCGCGCGCCGGCAGGTTGACCCACAACTGGAAGCCGCGCATGCGCCCGGATTCCTGCTCGGGCATTTCCGAATGGACCAGCCCGCGCCCGGCGGTCATCCACTGCACGCTGCCCGGGGTGAGCAGGCCTTCGTTGCCGTGGTTGTCGCGGTGGCGCATGCGGCCGTCGAGCATGTAGGTCACGGTCTCGAAGCCGCGGTGCGGGTGGTCGGGGAAGCCGGCGATGTAGTCTTCGGGGCTGTCGGTGCCGAACTCGTCCAGCAGCAGGAACGGGTCCAGGTCGGGCAGTTCCGGCCCGCCGATCACCCGGGTCAGTTTGACCCCGGCGCCGTCGGATGCGGCGCGGCCGCGCACGGTGCGGATGATGCGGGCGGGCTCGTGGCGCGGGTCGGTGGCGTTCATGGGGATCTCCTGGATGGCTTCGCCCGAAGATGGTGCCGATGGCTGCGAGCATAACCACTCCGGAATTCACCGGACCGTTGCGCTGGCGGAACGGCGACGCGGCTCCGGGTGGGGCCGTCATGTCCCGGACCTGAGCGGGGAAGCGCTACTTCGGATGGGGCCGCCATGTCCCAGGGCCTGAGCGGGGAAGCGCGGCTCCGGATGGGCCGCCATGTCCAGGAGCGCGGCTCCGGATGGGGCCGCCATGTCCCGGGTATATGGCGCACCGCTCGGGCGCACATCCATGTGCGCACTCGCGGCCGTGGCACATCCATGTGCCACTTGCTCCATATACCCGGGACATGACGTCCGTCGCGGCGTGCAGATGGTGGCTTCTGATGGGCGAAAGGCACACCGGCGGACTGACAGAGGGAGGGTCGCGGCGCTGCGTCAGCCGAAGCGGGCGATACGCCTCAGCCACGGCGGTCGTTGATCCGTGCGCGCGTCTTCGATGGAAATCGCTGACCAGCCGGAGTCGCAAGCACCAGCAACATTCGCTGAGGACTCCCCGAGGCAGCCCATCGAGTGAAGCCATGCCTCCGACAGCGAAGACGCGGCGGGTCGGGTGTATCGCGGCAGCGGCCATGGATGGCCGCGGTAGCGAGTGCGCACATGGATGTGCGCCCGAGCGGCGGCGATATGCCCGGCCTGCCGCGGCTCCTTCCGGAGCCGGCCACTCCCGCACGTCGGCGGTTGCCGTGACTGGCGCCCCGCACATCTCGATTTGCGGGGCGATACCTGCGGTCGTCGATCCGACGCGGCTCATCCGGAGCCGGCTACTCCAGCACGTCGGCGGCTGTCGTGACTGACACCCCGCACATCTCGAAATCCGGGAAGATGCCTGCTGTCGCCGGCGAGCCCGTTCGTACAGGGGGCAAGGTGGCGTCAGGCGTTTTCCTGCAGCGCCAGTTGCATGTCGCGGCGGCGGCGCTGGTCCTTGCGGTACATCAGCCACCAGCCGACCACCGCCGCCAGCGACACGGCCATGATCAGCAGCGATGCCAGCGCATTGATCTTCGGGCTCACGCCACGCCGTACCGAGGCGAAGATCTTGATCGGCAGGGTGGTCGAATCCGGGCCGGCCACGAAGCTGGCGACCACCACGTCGTCCAGCGACAGGGTGAACGCCAGCAACCACCCGCTCATCAGCGCCGGCGCGATGATCGGCAGGGTGATCAGGAAGAACACCTTGACCCGGTTCGCGCCCAGGTCCATCGCCGCCTCCTCCAGCGACCGGTCCAGCTCCTGCAGGCGCGAGGACACCACCACCGTCACGAACGAGACGGTCAAGGTCACGTGCGCGATCCAGATCGCCACCATGCCCTTGGACGGAATGCCGAGCATCGACCCCACCGACACCAGCATCAGCAGGATCGACAGGCCGATGATCACCTCGGGCATCACCAGCGGCGCGGTGACCAGCGCGCCGAACACGGTCTTGCCCGGGAAACGCCGGAAGCGGGTCATCACCATCGCCGCCAGGGTGCCGACCACCGTGGCCGCCGTCGCCGTCCAGAACGCGATGCGCAGGCTCACCCACGCGGCCTCCAGCATCTGCCGGTCGCGCAGCAGCTCGCCGTACCACTTGGTGGAGAACCCGGCCCAGACCGTGGCCAGGCGCGATGAGTTGAACGAGTACACCACCAGCAGCACGATCGGCAGGTACAGGAAGGCGAAGCCCAGCCCCAGCACCGTCCAGCGCAGCATGCGTTGGCCAAGGCCCGGGTTCATGCCAGCCGGCCCTCCATCTGCCGCTGCTGGTGGCGGTTGAATACCAGGATCGGCACCAGCAGCAGCAACAGCATCACGATCGCCACCGCCGAGGCCGCCGGCCAGTCGCGGTTGCTGAAGAACTCGCCCCACAGCACCCGGCCGATCATCAGCGTGTCCGGGCCGCCCAGCATCTCCGGGATCACGAACTCGCCCACCGCCGGGATCATCACCAGCATGCAGCCAGCAATGATCCCCGAGCGCGACAGCGGCAGGGTGATGCGCACGAACGCCTTCCACGGCCGCGCGCCGAGGTCGTAGGCCGCTTCCAGCAGGCGCTGGTCCAGCTTCACCAGGTTGGCGTACAGCGGCAGGATCATGAACGGCAGGTAGCAGTAGACGATGCCGATGTAGGTGGCGGTGGGCGTGTAGAGGATGCGCAGCGGCGCATCGACCAGGCCGGTCCACAGCAGGAAGCGGTTGAGGATGCCGTTGGCATCGAGGATCCCGATCCAGGCATAGACCCGGATCAGGAACGAGGTCCACGACGGCAGCACCACCGCCATCAGCGCGATGTTGCGCGCGGCCGGCCGCATCCGGGCGATGGCGTAGGCCATCGGGTAGCCGATCAGCAGGCACAGGACGGTGGACACCGCCGCGATCTGGATCGAGGTCAGGTAGGCCAGCACGTACTGCGGATCGGCAAACAGCGCCGCGTAGTTGCCCAGGTTCAGGCGCAGGGTCAGGGCGCTGTCCAGGTACTCGACCACCGGGGTGTAGGGCGGCATCGCGATGGCCATCCGCGAGAACGAGATCTTCAGCACGATCAGGAACGGCACCGCGAAGAACAGCAGCAGCCACAGGAACGGCACTGCGATCACCAGCAGGCGCACCGATGGCCGCCAACGCGATGGCCGCAGCATGCTCACCCGGTCAGCACCACGCCGTCGTTGTCGTCCCAGGACACCCAGACCTCGTCGTTCCAGGTAATGCCGTCGCTGTCCCAGCGCTTCATGTTGGCGAAGTTGGCCAGCACCTTGGCGCCGCTGGGCAGGCGCACGTGGTACACCGAATGGCTGCCGAAGTAGGCGATGTCCTCCACCGTGCCGCGGGCCTTGTTGTTCTCGCCGTCCGGCTCCTGCTTGCCGATGTACACCTTCTCCGGACGCAGCGCGAAGGCCACCGGCTGGCCCTCGTAGCCGGTGATGCCGTGGCCCACGTAGATCGGTGCGGGGAAATCGCCGGTACGCACGGTGACGTACTCCGGCTGGTCCTCGTCGATGATGCCCTCGATCAGGTTCACCGAGCCGATGAAGCCGGCCACGAAGCGGTTGGCCGGCTGCTCGTAGATGTCGTCCGGCTTGCCGACCTGCTGGATCCAGCCCTGGTCCATCACCGCGATCCGGGTGGCCATGGTCATGGCCTCCTCCTGGTCGTGGGTGACCATCACGCAGGTCACCCCGGACTGCTCGATGATGTTGACCAGCTCCAGTTGCATGCGCGAGCGCAGCTTCTTGTCCAGCGCGCCCATCGGCTCGTCCAGCAGCAGCAGCTTGGGCCCCTTGGCCAGCGAGCGGGCCAGGGCCACGCGCTGCTGCTGGCCACCGGACAACTGGTGCGGCTTGCGCCCGGCCAGCTTGGCCAGTTGCACCAGCGAGAGCATCTCGCCCACGCGCGCGGCGAGGGCGTCGCCGGACAGGCCGTCCTGCTTCAGGCCGAAGGCGATGTTCTGCTCCACGGTCATGTGCGGGAACAGCGCGTAGGACTGGAACATCATGTTGACCGGGCGCTCGTAGGGCGGCAGCGGGTCCAGCACCTGGCCGTCGAGCACGATGCGGCCACGGGTGGGCCGCTCGAACCCGCCCAGGCAGCGCAGCAGGGTGGACTTGCCACTGCCCGAGCCGCCGAGCAGGGCGAAGATCTCGCCCTTGCGGATATCCAGGCTGACATCATCGACGGCGACGAAGCCGTCGAACTCCTTGCGCACGCCCTCGATGCGCAGGTAGCGCTCCGGGTCGACCGCTGCCGGCGCTGCGGCATGCGTGCCGGCATGGGTGCCGTCTGTCGGCGCTGCGGCCATGGCGGTCAGCGACCGGTCTTGATCTCGGTCCACAGCCGCGTGTACAGCTTGTCCGTCTCCGGGCTGTTGGTCGCGTAGGTGAACATCTTTGCGGCCACCTCGTCGGAAGGATAGATCGTGGGGTCGTTGCGGATCGCCTCGTCCACCAGCGGGGTGGCCGCCGCCACCGGGTTGGCGTACTGGATGTAATCGGTGTTGGCCGCCGCCACCGCGGGATCGAGCAGGTAGTTGATGAAGGCGTGGGCGTTGTCCGGGTGGCGTGCGTCGGCCGGAATGGCCAGCATGTCGAACCACTGCGGCGCGCCTTCCACCGGGATCGAATAGGCCACGTTCACGCCGTTGTCGGCCTCCTGCGCACGGTCGCGGGCCTGGATGATGTCGCCCGACCAGCCCACCACCAGGCAGGTGCTGCCGTTGGCCAGCGAGCTGACATACTGGCTGGAGTGGAAGTTCTGCACGTAGGGGCGGATCGACTTGAGCAGGTCGGCGGCCTTGCGGATCGTGTCCGGGTCGCTGCTGTGCGGGTCCTCGCCCAGGTAATGCAGGGCGATGGGAAGCATGTCCGAGGGCGTGTCGAGCAGGGTCACGCCGCAGTCCTTCAGCCTGGCGATGTTCTCCGGCTTGAAGACGAGATCCCAGCTGGAGGCGATGTCGTCGCTGCCGAAGGCCGCGACCACCTTGTCGACGTTGTAGCCGATGCCGGTGGTGCCCATCATGTACGGCACGCCGTATGCGTTGCCCGGATCCTGCCCGGCGATGCGCTGCATGACCTTGGGGTCCAGGTTGGCCAGGTTGGGGATGCGCGACGGGTCCAGCTTCATGAACACCCCCGCCTGGATCTGGCGGCCGAAGAAGTTCAGGGTCGGCACCACCACGTCATAGCCGCTGGACCCGGCCAGCAGCTTGGTTTCCAGGATCTCGTCGCTGTCGTAGACATCGTAGGTGACGCGGATGCCGGTGCGCTGCTCGAACCCGGGGATGGTGTCCTCGGCGATGTAGTCCGAGTAGTTGTAGACGTTGAGCACCTTCTCCTCGGCGCCGTCGGCGGTGGCCGAACCGCTGCCATCGCCGCCACAGGCGGCCAGCAGCACGGCGGCGATGCACGGGGTCCACAGGCGCAGCTTCATAGGGGGTTTCCTTCGGGGCTCGGATTCGGGCGCAGGTTAACGTCCGCGGACGGGTTTGCCCACCGCCTGCGCCAACCCCGGCGCAGCCGTGGTCCGCAGCCTGGCCGAGGGCGCATGGACGCGGCGTGCAGGCGCGGCCGCGCGCTATACGTTGAGCAGCAGGAATTCACGCTCCCACGAGCTGATCACGCGGAAGAATGTCTCGTACTCCTTGCGCTTGACCGCCACGTAGGCGCGCACGAAGCGCGGCCCCAGCAGGCGCGCCAGCGGCTCGCAGCCCTCCAGTTGGTCCAGTGCCTCGCCCAGCGAACGGGCCAGGGTGAAACCGTGCTCCTGGGCGCTGCCGGACAGCGGCGCGGTCGGCTCGATCTGCCCGCGCAGGCCAAGCAGGCCGCAGGCCAGGGTCGCGGCCAGGGCCAGGTAGGGGTTGGCGTCGGAACCGGCAAAGCGGCTCTCCACGCGCATGTTCTCCGGGCTGTCCATCGGCACCCGCAGGCCGCAGGTGCGGTTGTCGTAGCCCCACTCCACGTTGATCGGCGAGACCTCGCCGAACATCAGCCGCCGGTACGAGTTGACGTTGGGCGCGAAGAACGCCATCGCCATCGGCACGTAGGCCTGCAGCCCGCCCAGGTAGTGGCCGAACGCCGGGCTGTGGCGGGCGCCGCCGTGCCCGGTGAACACGTTGCGGCCCTTGCCGTCGACCACGCTCTGGTGGATGTGCATGGCGCTGCCCGGTTCGGTCTCCATCGGCTTGGCCAGGAACGTGGCGTACACCCCATGGCGCAGCGCCGCCTCGCGCATGGTGCGCTTGAACAGGAACACCTGGTCGGCCAGCGACAGCGCCCCGGCGTGGGTGAAGTTGACCTCCAGCTGCGCGGCGCCGGACTCGTGGATCAGGGTATCCACGTCCAGCCGCATCGCATCGCAGTAGTCGTACATCAGGTCCAGGATCGGGTCGAACTCGTTGACCGCGTCGATCGAATACGCCTGCCGCGCCGTTTCCGGCCGCCCGTTGCGGCCGGCCGGCGGCAGCAGCGGGAAGTCCGGGTCGGTGTTCTTCTGCACCAGGAAGAACTCAAGCTCCGGTGCCACCACCGGCTGCAGCCCCTCGCTGGCGTATTCGTCCAGCACCCGGCGCAGCACGTTGCGTGGCGCCAGCTCGTGCGGCTGGCCGTCCTTGGTGACGCAGTCATGGATGATCTGCGCGGTCGGATCGGTGGCCCATGGCACCATCCGCACCGTGTCCGGGTCCGGGCGCAGCAGCATGTCCGAATCCGAGGGCGAGACCAGCTCGTCGTAATCGTCGGGATATTCGCCGGTGACGGTGGTGGCGAAGATGCCCTCGGGCAGGCGGGTGCCGTAGTCGTGGCTGAACTTGTCGGCAGGGATGATCTTGCCGCGCGCGTTGCCGGTGATGTCCGGCACCAGGCACTCGACCTCGGTGATGCGGCGCTCCTTGAGCCAGCGCCGCAGCGAGCTTTCCTGCTGCTCGGGGCTGGGCTTGCGACGTGTGGATCGTGTACTCATGCGTCCTCCACCACTGGGCCGGCAACCGCGCCTCGCGCCGCCATGCGCCGCCGCGTCCACCAGCCGCATGGGCCCGGCACCGGAACTCCCGATACCACCGCCCGGGGACGGCGGCCGGGGCCGCACGCCGGACGCGACCCGGCAGCTCCGCAACTTACCGCGGAGGCGTGGCATTTACAAAGGACTGCGGCCGCGTCCGGGGCGCCGCGCGCGTGCCTGCTAAGCTGGCCGCGCCTGCACCCCGACGCCCCGATGAACCGTCATTCCGCACCGTCCACCGCGCCGGCCGGGACGCGCCCCCCCTCCCCGTCCAGCTGGTATGCGGACAGCACCACGCCGCTGCCGTTGCAACCGGCGCTGTGCGGCCGCATCGACGCCGACGTATGCATCCTCGGCGCCGGCTACACCGGGCTGAGCGCGGCCCTGGACCTGGCGCAGGCCGGCTACCGCGTGGTCGTGCTGGAAGCGCAGCGGGTCGGCTGGGGCGCGTCGGGCCGCAACGGCGGCCAGGCCCTGCCCGGATACGGCTGCGAGCCATCCACCCTGGAGAACCTGCTCGGCCAGGATGCGGCGCGGGTGTTGTTCGACCTGTCGCGCGAGGGCGTCGAGCTGCTGCGCACGCGCATCGCCCGCCATGGCATCGCCTGCGACTGGCACGACGGACACGCCCACGTGGCGGTGCGCCCGCGCCAGGTTCGCGAGTTGCGCGCCGGCGCGGCGTGGATGGCGGAGAAGTACGGCTACCCGCTGCAGTGGTGGGACCGGCAACAGCTGCGCGCGGTGCTGGACAGCGACCGCTACCTGGGCGCGGTGTACGACCCGGCCGCCGGCCACCTGCACCCGCTGGCATACGCCTTCGGCCTGGCACGCGCGGCACTGGCCGCCGGCGTGCGCATTCACGAGCACTCGCCGGTGCAGGCGCTGGTACGCGGCACTCGCCCGCGCATGCGCACCGCCGATGGCGAAGTGGTGGCCGATTTTGCGGTGATCGCCGGCAACGCACACCTGCGCGGCATTGCCCCGGAACTCGAGTCGCGGATCATGCCGGTGGGCACCTACGTGGCGGCTACCGCCCCACTTGGCCAGGCGCGCGCGCAGGCGCTGATCGGCAACGACATGGCCGTGGCCGACGTGAACTGGGCGCTGGACTACTTCCGCCTCAGCCGCGACCAGCGCCTGCTGTTCGGCGGGCGGGCCAGCTATTCCAGGCTGCCGCCACGCAACCTGCACGCGGTGATGCGCCGGCGCATCCGCATGGTGTTCCCGCAACTGGCCGACGTTCCGATCCAGTACCTGTGGGGTGGCGAGGTGGACATCTCGCTCAACCGCGCCCCGCACTGGGGCCGGCTCACGCCGAACGTGTATTTCGCCCAGGGTTTTTCCGGGCATGGCGTTGCCAGCACCGGCCTGGCCGGGCGCCTGATCGCCGAGGCCATCGGTGGGCAGGCGCAGCGCCTGGACCTGTTCGCCCGCATTCCACACGCACCCTTCCCTGGCGGCCGGGTGCTGCGCACGCCGCTGCTGGTGCTGGCGATGGCCTGGTACAAGCTGCGCGATGCGCTGTGGTGAATCGGCTTGGTTGCGCGCCGGCGGCCGCACCGGCAGGGCAGGCGTTCTAAAGTCCGCATTGCGCCGGCCGCTATCCACCGGAGAGACCGTCGACGCCCGGGCATGCAAGCGCTACCGCTGAAATCACATCCCACTCCCCTGCCGCAACGTGTGCTGCTGGTGGAGAACTCCCGCGCCTTCATGCTTGCGGTGGCGCAAGCCATCGAGCAGCAGCTGGAGCTGCCGGTGACCGTGGCCTCGACCCTGGCCGAGGCGCGCGAGGCGCTGGAGGCGCACGACGACTGGTTCATGGTGCTCACCGGCCTGGTGCTGGCCGACGGCGACCGCGACATGGTGGTCGATTGCTTCCTCGAGCGCGGCCTGCCCACCGTGGTGGTGAGCGGGGTGTACGACGAGGACCTGCGCGAGCGCATGCTGCGCCGGCAGATCATCGACTTCGTGCTCAAGAGCACCCCCGGCAACCTGGACTACATCGTGTGGCTGGTGCAGCGGCTGGAGCGCAACCGCCGCATCTCGGCCCTGGTGGTGGACGACTCGCCGTCGGCACGGGCGCACGCGGCCGGGCTGCTGGAAATGTTCGGCTACAAGGTGACCGAGGCGCCCGATGGCCCCAGCGCGCTGCGGTCGCTGGAAGCGGACCCCACCATCCGCCTGGCCGTGGTCGACCAGGAAATGCCCGGCATGCAGGGCATCGAACTGACCCGGCGCATGCGCGCCTTGCGCGCGCGCGACCGGGTGGCGGTGATCGGCGTGTCCGGCCGCGACGATCCGGGCCTGGTGGCCTGCTTCCTCAAGAACGGCGCCAACGACTTCCTGCGCAAGCCCTATACCCGCGAGGAGTTCTTTTGCCGGGTCTCGCAAAACGTGGACCAGCTGGAGCTGATCGGCAGCCTGCAGGACCTGGCCACCCGCGACTTCCTCACCGGCCTGCCCAACCGCCGCCACTTCCTGGAACAGGCTGAGGCCCTGGTGCCGCAGATGCAGGAGGCGCGCACGCCGGTGGCCGCGGCGATGGTGGACATCGACCACTTCAAGCACATCAACGACAGCTGGGGCCATGATGCCGGCGACCATGCGCTGCGCGCGGCGGCCCACGCCGTCTCGGACCACGCACGCCCGCAGGACCTGGTGGCGCGCTTCGGCGGCGAGGAGTTCTGCCTGCTGGTGCACGGGCTGGAAGGCGACGCGCTGGCGGCGTACTTCGAGCGCCTGCGCCAGCGCATCGAGGACCTGCGGGTGCCGATGCGCGGCGAGGAACTGCAGATGACGGTGAGCATCGGCGTATGCAGCGCCATGCCCGGCGACGACCTGCACCAGTTGATCACCGAGGCCGACCGCCGCCTCTACCTGGCCAAGGCCGGCGGCCGCAACCGGGTGGTCGTGACCAGCTGAGCGGTCAGTCCGCCGGCTTGCGCGGCACCGCCAGCAAGGCCAGCAAGGTCAGCGCCGCCATCCCGGCCAGGTACCAGCCCACCGATCCGATGCCGTGGCGGTCGGCCAGCAGCGTGGCCACGTACGGCGCCGGCGAGGCCCCCAGGATGCCGGCCAGGTTGAAGGCCAGCGAGGCGCCGGTGTAGCGCACCGGAGTCGGGAACATCTCGGCCAGGATGGTGCCGCACGGGCCGTAGGTCAGCCCCATCAGGCCCAGCCCGACGCACAGGAACAGCAGCACCTGCCAGGCACTTCCGGCGGCAAACAGCGGCTCGAACAGCAGGCCGAAGACGATGATGCCCACGGTCGCAAGGATCATCGCCCGACGCCGGCCAACGCGGTCGGCATACACCGCCGACAACGGGATGGTGGCGGCAAAGCACAGCACGCCCACCATCTGCAGCAGCAGGAACTGCTCGCGCCCGTAGCCCAGCGCCGAGGTGCCCCAGCTGAGCGCGAACACCGTCATCAGGTAGAACAGCACGAACGTGGCCATCAGCGACAGGGTGCCCACCAGCAGCGTGCCGCCATGCCGCAACAGCACCGCGGCCATCGGCAGGCGCTCGCGCTCGTTGCGTTCCAGGGTCTTGCGGAACGCCGGGGTCTCCGGGATCCGCAGCCGCACCCACAGCCCCATCAGCACCAGCACCGCACTGGCCACGAACGGGATGCGCCAGCCCCAGGCCATGAACTGGGCATCGCTCAGGTAATGGGCCAGCAGCAGGAACACGCCGGTCGAACACAGGAAACCCAGCGGAGCGCCCAATTGCGGAAACATGCCGTACCAGGCGCGCTTGCCCGCAGGCGCGTTCTCGGTGGCCAGCAGCACCGCACCGCCCCACTCCCCGCCCAGGCCCAGGCCCTGGCCGAAACGGCACAGTGCCAGCAGCGCCGGCGCGGCCACGCCGATCTGCGCATGGGTGGGCAGCAGGCCGATCAGCACGGTGGACAGGCCCATGGTCAGCAGCGCCGCCACCAGGGTGGCCTTGCGCCCGACCCGGTCACCGAAGTGGCCGAACAGGGCCGAGCCCAGCGGCCGCGCGAAGAATGCCAGGGCGAAGGTGGCCAGCGACTGCAGGGTGGCCGCCGCCGGCTCGGCGGACGGGAAGAACAGCGCGGGGAACACCAGCACCGCCGCGGTGGCGTAGATGTAGAAATCGAAGAACTCGATCGTGGTGCCGATGAGGCTGGCGAACAGGATGCGGCGGGACGAAGCAGGTGCGCTCATCGGCAAGTCGCTGGCAGCGGCGTGAAGGACGCGATTCTGGCAGATTCAACGGTGCGGCGGCCGCGGCCATGGCGGCGCATCGCGCAGGCGCGCGTGGACGCGCAGCGGCCCGCTACGGCCGGCCGCGCGCGCGCAGCACGGCCGGCAGCGGGCCTGCGGATCAGTGCTTGAACGGCGACATCTCGGGCTGCCCGCTGCCTTCCCACCGCCCCGACCTCCCTGCCGCCGGGCACGTGCGCAGGTATTCCTGGAACGACTGGGTGTCGTCGGCCGACCACTCCTTGCCGTACGGATTCACCGGCAAGCAATAGGGCATGACCATGAAGGCGCCGGTATAGGGCGGCATCGGGATCCAGCACGGGGTCGGGTTCACCTCGCGATCCTGACCCTGGGTGCAGAACACGAACGGGTCGTTCGAGCGGTACGAAAGCCGGCTGTAGAAGCCGCCTTCCGCGCCGAGCCCGAAGCTGGCCGCGGATATTGCCGCCACCAGCGCGCCGGCCACGAGCCGGCGCATGCGCGGCGCCCGCTGGCGGACCGGTGCCGCAGGCGCGGCGGAGACAGGCTGGTTGCCGGGATCGGTCATTTTGCTCATGTCATCCTCGTCCTCTGAGTGAAAGCTTCAGGCGGGACCTGGCCGCCACCGCCCGGCGCACCCGGTGCGCCTGGTGCACCAGGCGCACCCTGCCCGGCCTGTGCCGGCGGATAGTACCCGGCGCCGGGCTGGCCCGGGTTGACCGGCTGCATGGGCTGCTGGTTGAAGGCACTGAACGCCATGAAGTGGCCGAGCGTGCCCTGGAAGAACATCGACGCCATCGGCGGCACGGTGATCAGGAACATCGTCATCAGCAGGCCCAGCCCGCCCTGCTGCATCGCCATGCTGTTGACGCCGGTGGGCGTGGCGTCCATCGAGGTGGCCACCAGGTACTGGGTGGCGAACGAGATCGCCACCGCGCCCAGCAGCTTGGAGATCATCGACACGGTGAAGCTGAGCACGCCCAGCGAGAACATGGTGCCGATCCCGTACCAGAGCCATTTCTGGAACATCGACTTGGTCTGCTCGAACCCCAGGCACAGGATGAAGAACGGCCCCAGCCCCACGAACAAGGCAAGCCCCATCTTGTACATCAGCAGGATCGCGCCGCCGACCAGGGACGGACCGGCCACGCCGACGCCGGTGAACCACAGCGCGCGCGTCTTGGCCGATTGCAGGGTTTCGTCCCAGTTGGTGAACAGTGCATCGATGGCCATCATCGACAGCTCCATGGTCTGGAGGTTGTCGTCGATGGAATCCTCCGGGCCGGCGTCCTCGCCGGTGACCACGGTGTTGACCAGCCGCGGCATGTCATCGGTCAGCAGGCTGTGGATGTTGCTGCTGCCGAAGGCGAAGGTGGTGGCCACGGTGATGATCAGCACCCATTTGAGCGAGTTGACCACCAGGCCCATCATGTACTCGCGCGACTGCCCGGTCACGATCCTGTAGCCCTGCAGCAGGATCCACAGGGTCAGCAGGGTGAAGGCCATGCCCCCGACCCAACCGGCCATCTCGCCGAGCAGGTTGTCGCGGAAGACGTTGATTTCCTCGTTCACCCAGTCGAACACCAGCCGGAAGAACGCCCAGCGCTCCACGGCCCCGAGCGCCACGGACGGGCCACGCAGCAGCGTGCCCAGGACGTGGTCGAGGTAGGGGAAGAGGTTGGCCATGGATGTCACCCGTATGCGTTGGAAGGGCCGGCGTCAGAAACTGTGCCGCCGCCTGGACTGCGAAACCTCGAGGGCCATGCGCAGGGCTCCCGCACCGGCCAGGCCAGCGACCACACCGGCGGCACCGCCGCCGCCACCGCCGCCGCCGGTCAGGCCGCCGCCCCCGCCATCGGAACGGGTGCCCTCCAGCGCCTGCTGCGAAAGGGTCTTGCTGGCCTGCTGCAGGTACACCATGCGCGCGTTGTAGGCGGCCATGTAGGAGTCGTGCTGCTGCCGGTCGATCTCCATCTGCGACATCAGGATCAGCAGGCGGTTGGTGTTGTCCTGCAGCTTGCCGATCTCGTGCGCGGCCAGGCCGGCGCGCTCGCGCTTGAGCTGGTCCAGGTACTCCTGCCGCTTGCGGGTCACCTCGTACATCTGCAGCGCGTAGTTGTACTGGGCCAGCTCGGTCTTGTAGGCCTCCTTGCACAGCGCCCACTGGGTCTGCGCAACGCCCTGGGCGCTGGGCCGCGGACAGCGGTCGGCCTCGCCCATGCTCACCGCGCTGCTGGGCCCGTTGCGGGAGAGCTGCTCCTCGGGCTCGTCCGCGGCGGCATTGTTGGGATCGCCGTCGTTGTACGAGCTGATGCGCTGCTGCTGGTACATCTCGCGCAGGTTGCCGGTCACCGTGCCGCCACTGCCTCCGTCCACCGGGGTCGAGCCGAGGCGATCATTGACCGTGTTCAGTTTCTGGTTGGCGGAGTTGTCCACCACCCGCCATTGCGCATGCGCCGCCGGGGCCATGGCCAGCAGGCCCAGGACCAGGACCGATGCGCAGCGCCGGGACAGTCCGGGCCGGGACGCGTGATGCTGAGTATCCATCGTCAGTTTCTCCTGTTGCATCAATATGGAACCCGGGTGCCGGCGCGGGCCGCCGAACGCCCACCTGCCTTGTCCGCGGAGCCAGCCCCGCGGCTGCGGGACCCGCGGCGTTCGTCCTGGAACCGCGGCAGCCACTGCTCGGGGCGCAGGTCCGCGCGCTCCACGTCCAGGCGTGCGGATTCCTCGGCGAGGATCCTGTGCATGATCTCGATGTTGTCGGTGCTGGAGGAAATCACCGCCAGCGCATCGTCCATGCCGCGCAGGTTGAGCTGGCATACCGTCGAGGCATGCCCCTGCTTGACCAGGAAGCAGCGCGAGCGCTCGTCCAGGCTGCGTACCACCTGGAACTCCGCCTCGGTCAGCTTCAGGCCTTCCACGTAGTCATCGCGCGCCGCATTGGGGTTGGGCAGCAGGATCAGGGTGGCGGTCTGCTCGACCAGGGCGGCGGAAATGTCGCTGGCAAGCGCGTCCTCCGGGCTCTGGGTGGCGAAGATGCCCAGGCCGTTCTGCTTGCGGATGGTCTTCTGCTTGTTCTTGGCGAAGTCCTTCAGCGCACCGCCGCCGTCGAGGATCTTCCAGAACTCGTCCATCACGTAGATCAGCGGCCGGCCATCGATCAGCTCTTCGAGCCGATGCAGCAGGTAGCTGACCACCGGCACGCGCACCTCGGCATTCTCGAGTACGTCGGTGTAGTCGAACCCGACGATGTTGGAGCGCTCCAGGTCGATGGCATCCACCGGGTTGTCGAACACCCAGCCCAGTGCATTGCCCGCGGTCCACTTGCGCAACCGCGCATAGACGCCGTCGTCGCCCATGTTGGGCAGGCTCTTCTGGAAGTTGCTCATCGAGCGCAGGTGCATCGGCATGTCGAGCATGCTCTCGACCGCCCGGAAGATGTCCTCGTCCTCGCGCGCGGTGTAGTGGTTCTTGCCGGCCAGCACCTTCACCAGCCCGGCCAGGAACTGCACGTTGGCGTCGGTGGCCTCGCACTGGAACGGGTTGAACCCGGTCGGCTGGCCATTCTCCAGCGCCAGGTAGGCGCCGCCGCAGGCGCGCACGAAGATCTCCGCGCCGCGGTCCTTGTCGAAGAAGAAGATCGTGGGCACCGGGTCGAACTTCTGCACCTGGCTGAGCAGGAAGTTGATCAGCGCGGTCTTGCCGGTGCCGGACTTGCCGATGACCATCGTGTTGGCGATGGCCTTCTCGCCCAGCGAGTTCTCGGCCGGGTGGGTGGCGTGGAAATTGAAGTAATACGGCTGCCCGTTGGTGGTCTGCAGCACGGTCACGCAGTCGCCCCACGGGTTGTGGTTGCGCTTGCCCGTGGCGAAGTTGTGCAGCGGCGCCAGCCCCAGGAAGTTGAGCGAGCTGACGTTGGCCAGGCGCGTGCGGTACATCCAGTTGGCCGGCAACTGCGCGTAGTACGCGGACGAGACCGCAAGGTCCTCCTTGGTGGACACGAAGCCCGCGTTGGACAGCTCGGCCCGCGCGATGGCGATGTTCTGCGAGAGCTGCTGCTGGTCCCCGGCATACAGGGCCATGGTGAAGTGGTACTCGCCCAGGACGAAGTTGCCCGAGGCGACCTGGTCCATCGCATGGTCCATCTCGACGACCTGGCTGACCGCCTTGTCGCCGGAGGAGATCATCATGCCCTTGGTGCGCTCCAGCACGCGCAGCGCATCCTGCCGCCCCATCGGGCTGAAGGAATGGGTGATCACGTACTCGAAGTCCAGGTACTTGAGCCCGTTGAGGATGCCCGGCCAGGTCCCGTCGGTGTACTCCTTGATGTTCAGGATCGCGCCGAAGTGGTTGTCGCCCGACGGGGTGGACACCACGAAGTCGCCGGTGCGGGCGGCGAACATGTGCCTGCTGACCGCCAGGTAGTCGCATACCGGGGCACGCAGCACCGGCACCGGCTCCTCGATCCGGTTGAGCAGGTAGCCGAAGAACTCCAGGGTCTCGGAGAACACCACCCCGTTGTCGCCCTCGTACATTCCCAGCCGCACCGGGGCGTAATCCTTGAGCACGGCTTCCACGTTGCCGGCCAGCTCCTCCAGCTTGGCCACCGACTGGTCCTGCTCGGCCTGCAGGCGGGGCACGTTCGCGCTCTTTTCCACGAACTTCTTACCGACCACGACCGGGCGGTAGATCATGGTCAGGTACAGCTCGTTGCGCATGATCTTCTGCGAGGACAATGCCTGGTAGTAGTCGTCCGACAACTGCTGGTTGAACGCCTGCCCGAACCTTGAGTCCACGTCGATGCCGCCGCGCCGGCGCACGTCGTGCACCCAGAAGGCCACGTTGATGAAGTCGGGCGCACGCAGGGTCTGCAGCAGCCGGTTGAAGGTGGTGTGCCGGTGCTCCAGCTCCCATTCCTCGCGGCCGACGAACGGCAGCCCGTCCAGCCGCCAGCACAGCAGGAAATCCCCGCCCGTGGTCTTCACCACGTGCGCGGACACATGCGAGGAGAGCGGGACGAGTTCGCTGATTGAAATGTCGGGTGCTGGCATCTTCCTATCGGTCCAGGTCCGGGAGCTTGTCCCGATAGATGTTTGGCGAGAACACCCACATCCCGCCGTGGCGCTTGAGGTTCCTCACCTGCAGCCGGAACCGCCAGCGCAGCCCGAGCAGGCGGAAGATCATCTCGTCACGCCGCGCCATCTGCCGCATCACGAAGATCACCACCGGCAGCAGCAGCAGGAAGAACATGTCGAAATAGAACGTCATCAGGAGGCACGCGCCGGCCGCGATCGCGAAGGGCACGTAGGGCACCCCCATGAACATGGCCGGGCGCGTGCAACCCCTGAAGAGCACATCCTTACGCATACTGCAGCAACTGGCCCACGACCATTGCGGTGGCGGTGACGTCGTCGGGCAGCAGCATCTTGGCGATCTGCGCCGCGGCGCCGATCAGGAAGCCGCCGATCAGCACCGGGGCCACGTCGCCAACGCGCTTGTGGTTGAACGCGATCTGGTAGCCGGCAAAGATCACCGCGATGGTGACGATGGCGATGGAGGCCACGTTCAGCAGCGCGTTGATGTTGTTGAAGAACGTGGTGACGCGCCCGGCAGCCCCGGTGCCGTCCTGGGCCATGGCCAGTTCCGGCAGGGCAAGCATGGCGACGGCGGCGACGGCGGTTGCCGCGCCACGCAGGGCGTGCCGGATCGCGGTGGTGTCATTGGAATTGTTCATGGTCGACCTCTGCATGTTGGATGTGGATGGCGGCCATCTGGCCCGGGTGCTGCGGTACTGCTAGAAAACGAATGCGCTGTCCTGGACGAGCGGGCTGGCCCCGGCGTGCGGGACGGCCTGGCCTGCACCGGACCCAGGCGGTGCAAGCGGCGTCGGTGCCGCCACTGCAGGCGCAGCCGCGGCTGGCGGCCGCTGGCCCATGAGCTGGACCGTGACCGGGCCGTCATCGACGCCGCCGCGCGCTGCGGCAGGCGGCGCGGCGACCGCCGGTGCATGCGGTGCGTGCGGTGCGTGCGCCATGGTGTCGGGCCAGGGTGCCGGGGCGGCGGGTTGCCTCGATGCCAGCACCGGTGCGACCCGCGACGGACGCGCGGCCGGCGCCGCGGCGCGGCGTGCTCCGCCGCCGGCCTCGAACACCCGGCGCTGCACCAGCGACATCGGCCACACGGGATCGCGGGTGACCACCCCGTCCGCGCCGGCCTGGGCCACCGCCACCTGGGCACCGCCCTGCCAGGAGGCGAACACCTTCTGCACGTAACCGTCGCGGAACCCGCGGGTGAAATTGCCCGAGTAATAGCAGCTCAGGGCCTTGCCCCAATCCCCGCCGGCGCGGCCGTGGCACTCGGCCAGGATGCGCGAACCGGCCTGGAGGTTGGGACACACCTCGAACGCCTTTTCGTAACTGTCCAGGCCCTGCTTGGCCAGGTTGTAGCGGTTGACCTGGGCCAGGCCGAGCGAGAAGTTGTAGCCCTGCTGCTCCAGCATGCGGGCGGTGGACACCGCCTCGCCCAGGTTCCGCGGCTGGCGCACCAGGCGTGCGTCCACCACGCCGATGGCATAGGGGTTGAAGGAGGACTCCACGCGCACCACGTGCTGCATGATCTCCTTGGGCACCGCCAGCTCCGGGCAGGCAAGCATTTCCAGGCCAGCAAGCATGCTCAGCGCCTCCCCGCCACGGGCCCGGCGCGCAAGCCAGCCGGGGTCCGGGCCGCGCTCACGAGGCCAGCTTCCGCGCCGGGTCGAAATCGATCCCGGTGATGTAGCGCCGCCCCGCATGCGCCTTGATGTGGACCACGATGTCGATGGTCAGCATCAGCAGCCGCTTGATGACATCGAACTCCAGGCCCGAGCCCTCGGACGAGGCCTTCACCATCAGCGCCAGCTGGTCCCATGCCTGGGCCGTGCTACCGGCGTGGCAGCTGGTGATCGAACCCGGATGGCCCGAAGCGCAGTTGCGGATGAAGTAGAAGGACTCGTCGCCACGCAGCTCGGCCAGGATGATCCGGTCCGGCTTCATGCGCAGGCACGACTCCATGCAGCTCTTGGCGGTGATATTGCTGGCGCTCTGCCCGCCCTTGGAATAGAGCAGGTGGACCACGTTGGGCTGGCGCAGGAACAGCTCGCGCGCGTCCTCGATGGTCACCAGGCGCTCACTGTCCGGGATGTGGTTGACCAGCGACTTCATGAACGTGGTCTTGCCACTGCCGGTGGCGCCGGCCACGACGATGTTCTTGTGGTACTGCACGGCCTTGCGGAAGAACTCCGCATAGTTCCGGCTGCGGCGCAGCTCCAGCAGTTCGCGGTCGTGGTCGCCCACGTCCTGGGCCTGCTCCAGGATCTCGGAGAAGAAGCCGTCCGCCTCGTACTCTTCCAGGCTCTTGCTGAACTTGGCCGGCAGGCGGATCGTGATCGAGACCTTGCCCGCATCGCAGGCGGGGGGAATCACGAACTGGGCGCGCTGCCCGGTCGGGAACGTCAGCGACACCATCGGGTCCATGTCGGTGACCCGCTGCCCGGTGTTGCTCTCGTTGACCACCGATGTGCAGAACTGCCGCGCACGCTCGAACGTCAGCGACCGCACCTCGCGCCGTTCCCAGCCATTGCGGGTTTCCAGGTAGATCTCGCCAGGGCGGTTGACGCAGATCTCGGTCACATCCGACGAATGCATGTATTCCCCGATGCCCAGCACGCTGTACTGGTAATCCAGGAAATCATTGGAAACGTTGGCGGTGGCCTCGGGCTGGATGTCCATCTGCATGACCCATCAGCGCAGGACCGCGGAGAAATCCACGTCGCGGGCCACGTAGACATTCACCACCGTGCCCTGGTTGATGGTCACGGTCGGCGGGCGGCTCATGTTGCGCTCCATCGCCAGGTTGGCCATGCGCTCCATGGTGCGCGCCGTGGTGCTCTCGTAGGGGCTCTGGACCACCACGCCCTGGCCGTACGCCAGCTCGCTGGGGCCATGCTTGGCGCCGGCGTACTTGAAGGCGTCGCTGAGCATGCTGATCAGCAGCGCAGAGCTGATCCTCTGCCCCCAGTGCGCGGTGTAGTGCCCGGCGTTGCCGGCCGAGCCAAGCGCATCCACGCCCGGGCTGCGCATGTTCACGTCCAGCCCGGTCGGCGTGGTGATGCGGTCCCAGACGATGGCCGCGCGGTCGCCGATGATGCTGTTGGAGTTGTAGGTACCGGAGACCTTCGAACCCCGGGGCAGCAGCAGCCTGCGCCCGTTCACCGAGTACACCGGCTCGGTCACGATGCACGAGGTGTACCCGGGGAAGTCGGTGATGACCCGCGACTGCAGCACGCAGCGGATATAGGTACCGCGCAGCAGCAGGGTGTCCTGGCTGTACAGCGGGCGCGCGCTGGTGACGCCGTCGGGCGGCGCTTCCTTGACCGTCGGCGCAGCAGCCACCTGCTGACCCATGCCCGGAAAGTGCTCGCCCATGGCATCCATGCCCCCGGCGCTGACCGGCCCACCGGCCGAGGCGTCGGCAATGCGGCGTTCGCGCAGCGTCTGCCGCGGGTCCTCGTCGAGGTAACCCATGCGCTGGCCGGGAGCTGCGCCGGGCAGCATGGCCGGCGCGGCAGCGTAATCGTTCACCACCGGCAGCGGCGGGAGTTCCGGCACGGGCGCCGGACGCTCGGGCGGCAGCTCGGGCAGGTCCCGCGGCGCGGCCGGGATCACCAGTTGCTCGGCGGGCGGGGTGCGGGCCGGGCGCTCGGACGGACCGGACAGGCCGCCGCTGAAGATCCAGATGGCGATGGCCACCACCAGCAGCACGATGCCGGCCAGGAACACCAGCGCCTTGCGGTTCATCCGCTGCACGTCGGCCGAATTGAGGTACGGCGCGCCGGCGTCGAGGTCCGGGTGTTGCGGCGCGACGCGGCCCTGGTACGGGTTGGCGGCTGGCTGCGCGCCCTCCGCCTGGTTGTCGGAAGGGCTGTTGGAGGACGAAGGGTTCACTGTTCGGTGCTCCTGCGCAGGCCGACCACGTTCTTGCCGTGGCGGATGACCAGGTAGGGATAGGTGCCGTGGACGACGATGGTGTCGCCCTCCACGGTGGAGTTCACCACGAATTCCTCGCCCAGCCTGCTGTCGCGGGCGAACACGGCCGGGAAATTTCCGCTCGGGAACCGGGTGCGGTCGCCCATCCGGATGTAGGTGAAGCGCCTGTCGTCGTAGACCGTGGACGGAACCAGCCAGCGCGGCAGGCGCTTGCGGTACGAATACTCGTAGTTGAAGTTGTATTCGCGGTCCGGGTGCAGGCGGGTATCGAGCTCGGCCTGCTCCTCCTCGGGCTGCTCGGCGACGGTGGACGCGAAGCTGGTCCCGCCGGGGTACACGAAGCGGATCTTGTACTGCACGCCGGCCGCCTTGGCGTGGTCAAGCATCCGCCAGTCGGTGGCCACCACGCGCAGTTCGAAGATGTAGGAATGGGCCGCGGTCCGGACCAGCAGGTTCGTGTCCACGTCCACGTCGCGGGGCTTGATGTAGAACACGTTCTCCCTGCGGCTGATCTCCCAGCCACCGCTGAAGCCGGTGCTGTAGTCCAGGATTTCCTCGTGCGGGCTCAGTTCGATCTGGGTGGTGATGCCCAGCCCGGCCTTGACCGTGTAGACCTGGTCGGGACGGTACTCGTATTCCTGCACCACCTGGGCACCGGCCACGAAGGCCAGTCCGGCCAGCAGCAGCGCCACGCAGGCACGCATCCCCAGAAGCTTGTTGCCATTCATCACGGCAGTTCCCCGTCTACCTGTTCCGTTTCCGTCTGCGGGACGCTCGTCTCCGCTTCGTTCATTCCGTCTTCGGCCGCCGCGGAATCCGCGGGGGTCGGCGCCGGCGGTATCGCCTCGGCCACCGGGTCGAACGGGAATTCCCGCTCGGGCACCGGCGCAGCGGCGAAATCGTCATCCACCCGGTAATTCACCACGCGGAAACCCAGCGGGTTGAGCAGGCGGTCTTCCTCGCTCAGGCGCAGGTCCGGGTTGTAGGTGAACTCCATGGTGGCGATCTTGCTGTCCAGCGGCGTCGAGCGCCCGCTGCTCTTGTCGAACACGCTGCGCTGGAAGCGCACGGTGGCGCCACCCGGGCGCCCGGCCTGGCCGCCACCGGTCAACACGATGCTGAGGATGCGCACGCGCACCGAGCGCGTGGCGCCGAACAGGCGCGGCGGACGCTCGGGATTGGCCTCGGAAAACAGGCGCATGTACGCCGGGGCCACCGCAGGCCCGGCCATCGACAGCGTGGTGCGCCAGTTGCGCTGGCCGATCAGCCCCGAATCGTAGGCCTCGCGCGACAGCACGAACTGGGCGACGTTGCTCTTGTTGACCGCTTCCTCGGTGGTGATGGCGCGGTCATGGAAGTTGCCTACCAGGCGGGCCACGGTGGCCGTGCCGGTGTAGGGATCGGCCATCACCAGGTAGGGCACCTTTTCCTTCAGCGGAAGGAACAGGAAATAGCCGCCGGCCAGGATCAGCGACATCACCACGGCGCAGCCGGCCACCATCCATGCACGCCGCTCGCTGCGGCGTGCGCGGTCGGCCAGGCTCAACTCGTAGCTGACACCCTGGTTGACAGCGTTGTCGATGGCGGGCGAGGACCGCTGGCGGGATGCACGCATTCCCGGTCACCCGCCCTGGGAATCGCCATCGGCCGGATCGGCCGGCGACACCGCGCGGGTGACCACGATCCTGCCGGCCTCGATGCCGACGCTCAGCCCCTGCTCGGCATACGCGGCGGAAACGGCCGCGGCGGCATCCTCCAGCCGGGTGGTGCGGATGTGGGCCACCGGCGCGTGCAGGGTGTAATCGTTCGGATGCTCGTAGGCCAGCGTCCTGCCGGAATGGCGCGCCCAGCGCTCCAGCATTGCCTTGACCGTGCCGTCCGCCGGCGAGGCCTGGTACACGTAGCCACGCTGCAGCGGGATGGCCTGCGGGGTCTGGCCGTACTGGTTCACCGGACGCCAGCCTCCGCGGATATCCGGGGCGTCCGGGGTGGCGCATGCACCCAGCGTGCACGCAAGCAGGACCAGCAGGGCGGTCGACCAGGGATGGATGGAAACAGGACTTCTCACGTGTCACCGGAATGATGTTCGACAGGATTCACCGCCGCGGCACGAAGCCGACGACGCACTGTGGACTGCAGTCCCGGCGCCTCCCCGGCAACCGGATTTGCTGCTGGCGTCACCATTGCCGGCATCGCACTCCATCGGATTCCCGATGTCGTCGATATTCCGGCATGTGACGCCCTCTTCCCCCCGGAGAGCGCGCGCATAATCCATGCATCGCATGGGGCGCGTCAACCTCGCACGGAATATCAGGTACACCCCTGACACCGGGTGCACTTTGCGGAACTGCCTGAAAACAGCTGGAAAACAGCGAGGAAACCGCCAGCGCCTGGATATTGCCGACGCAGCCCGGGGATATTGAGTTCGCGCGCAACCATTTTGCAGACGCGGCATACCACTGCGTACTGCTTCGCGATTGCATGCAATGTCTGGCAATATCGCCCGCACAGGGGCCAACACGAAATGCAGGCAGGGGATCGACCCGGCGACACGGGCATGTTGCCGTGCGCACGCAATCCCCTGCCTGGCGACCTGGAGTGGCACGGATGTCGGGATACTTGCGGGCGGGTGCCTGGCGTGGGGCACGGGATGTCCGGTCCGCCAGCGGCAACAGTGGAATGCATACCGCCAATGGCGCGCGTGCGCGATCGGCACGTCCTGGCCGTTGCGTGCTGGGCGCCGCGCTTGCAGGCCTGGTGGCGCTGGCCGGCTGCAGCCCGCCGCGCGAACGCCCAGCGCAGGCCGCCCCGCTCGTGGTCCAACCCGAGCAGGCACACGTGGCGCCCGTGCATCACTGCCCACCGACGACCGTGTCGGTTGAACGCCAGCAACAGCTCGCCGCACGCAATGCCGCCGCCGGCCAGAGGGTCGATGCAATGGTGGCCGGGGGCGTGATCGACGAAGACGGCGCACGGATGGAAGCCAGGGCCCGCGGCGAGCCGGCCGAGTTCGCCTTCGGTGCGCACCGGTTCCGCATCCCGCTGCAGTATTTCTGGTCACAGAGCGCGCCGGCCCGTGACACTCCCCGCCAGGACATCAACCTGAACCTGCAGTGGCCATGCCTGGAGCCGCTGCCCCTGGGCCATGATTACGCCAACGTCCGCGACACTTCGCTGCGCGCCATCTGGATCAGTCTGAGCTACATGCCGCCGGACGCGCCTGTATCGCTGGCCCAGGCGATGGACAACCGGATCATGTCCTCTGGTTTCGCCGGGGATCCGCTGTACCAGATCGCACTGCGACTGCCGGGTGACCCGGTGCACGGCCTGGAACCGCACTACGCCGATCTGGACGCGGCCGCGGCGCACTACGAGGACACGTACGGGTCGCCGTCTTCACGCGAGAACCTGCTGCGCATCGCCAAGGACTGGTACGTGGACCGCGACGCGGACGGGCGCGTGACCACCGTGATCAAGTGCAGCAACCACCGGCTCCCGGACGGCGCCATCGTCGAAGGCAACACGGTGCGCCGCAGCGAACCGTTCCAGCCCCTGGCGTGGTGCCACCACGACTTCGCCCTCGGCCAGTACAGCGCGCTGGCCTCGGCCAGCTACCCGCGCGCCTACCTGGGCCACTGGGGGCGCATCGAGGAACGGGTGCGCTCCCTCCTGCACGAAAGCCTGATCGACTAGACCCGGACGGACGGAACACCACATGGCAGAACTCACCGCCCGCGACCTCCGGGTCCTGGATCACTACGCGGCGCAGGGCAACCGGGAGCTCTACTGGAACTACCTGGCCAACACGCCCGGCAACGACGGCTATGGCCTGCTGGCCCTTGGCGTGGTGCGCAACGACAACATGCCCGGCAAGACCGCCAACACCTATGCGCGGGGCATCGCCGAGGAAACCCGTCCGGGAATGACCGAGCGCGACTGGGAAGCGGTGGGCGTGGACCTGATGCGCAACGACCTGGCCACGCGCAGCCAGCTGTACGAAAGCGGCCGCCGGGACCAGGCCCTCAACCTCCCCGGGAGCGCCGTGGCCAAGGTCCACGACGAGACCTTCGAACTGGCCGGCATCGACCGCGAGGCCTGGACCCCGCGCAAGCTGATGCTGATGGCCGAGGAACGCGACGGGCCCGGGGCCATCGAGCCGATCTGGAACACGATGCTCGACAACACCGCGGCCGGTACCTGGCGCGCGGCATCCACGCTCGAGCAGATCCGCCAGTACACCGACTGGTCCTCCGCCGAGGGCAGGAACGAATCGGCCAGCTATGCCGGACGGCTCAGCGCCGCCTGGGCCCAGGCGGGGGTCGACCGCCCCCATTCGGACCCCGACATCATCGGCGCCCAGCGCGTCTACCACGAACGCGACGACGCCACGGGCGCCTGGAACCATGTCGTCATCCCAGCCGGGACCATCCCCCTGCCGTTCCGGCGACCGGTCCGCGACCCGGCCATGATCGAGCAACTGGATGACGCCCGGAACCTGCGCCTGGAGCGGCAGGAACTGCGGGCCCAATTCCACCCCGACGATCCGTACCGGGAAATCGCGCGCAGCCCGTGGAGCCTGGCAGACAACCAGGCCGTGCCGGACAGCCGTGATCCGCAGTTGGCCGGTGCTCCCCCGACGGCAGGGCGCACGACGATGGCCGACATGCGCGTCGACCCGCTGTACCAGCACGTGCAGCAATCGCTCCAGGCCCACCTGCCCGCGGGCAGCACGGTGTCCCATGAGCGCATCGCCCAGCTCACCCATGCCGCGCAACAGGTCGGGATCCAGCCCGGCGAGCGGATCCACATCGCCGCGGCCGGCACGCGCCTGACCCTGCACGGCGAACACCCCAGCCACGTGGCCGCGGTGGACCTGCGCCAGCCACCGCCTGCGGCAGCCGGCCACGCAACGCCCGAGGCGCAGCGCATGACCGCGGACGCCGAACTGCATGCCGCGCACCGCCCGGCCCAGGCCCAGCCGCACGCGATGCACATGTAGCAACCGGCCACCACGCAAGCTCCCCGCCTCCGATGCTCCCCGCCACATGACCACTCCGCGCCTGCTCATCGCCATCATCACCGGCTGCCTGGCCTTGCTGGGTGGCCTGTACCTGTCCGGCTACCTGGTGCTCCTGCTGCTGGGGCTGGATGGCGGCCTGGTGAGCGTGGGGACCTATTACGGCTACCTGCGTCACCTGGACCACCCCCAGGTCGCCCCGTATGCGTGGCGCATCTGGCTGGGCGGTGGCGCAGGCTTCGGGCTGGTGATGCTGGCCTGGCTGTCGGTGGTGGTGATGCTGTTCAAGCTGCGCAGCCACCACGACCTGCATGGCCGCGCCCGCTTCGCCGGCCTGGCGGACCTGGTGCCGCGCGGCTTCCTCAGGCGCAAGGACGACGGGATCATCGTCGGCAGCCTCATGGGCATGAAGCTGCGCCTGTCCGGGCAGCAGTTCGCGATCCTGGCCGCGCCCACCCGCTCGGGCAAGGGCGTGGGCGTGGTGGTCCCCAACCTGCTGGAATACCGCGAGTCGGTGGTGGTGCTGGACATCAAGCAGGAGAACTTCGACCTGACCTCGGGCTGGCGCAGGTCCATCGGCCATGAGGTGTTCCTGTTCAATCCCTTCGCCGAGGACCGGCGCACCCATCGCTGGAACCCGCTGTCCTACGTCTCGGCCGACCCGGCCTTCCGGGTCTCGGACCTGCAGGCCATCGCGGCCCTGCTCTACCCGGATGCCGGCGACAAGGACACGTTCTGGATCAGTCATGCGCGCAACGCCTTCCTGGCCTTTGCCCTGTACGTGTTCGAGCAGCACGAGGACAACCCGGTCGCGCCGCACCCCACCCTGGGCACGGTGCTGCGCGTGGCCTCCGGGGACGGCTCCGAGCTCAAGCCCTACCTGCAGCGGCTGTCCGAACGCCCGTTCCTGAGCGAACACGCGCGCACCGCGTTCGCCGGGCTGTTGTCCCAGGCCGACGTCACCTTCGCTTCGATCATGGGGTCGTTGCGCGAGCCGCTGAACCCGTGGCTCAACCCGGTGCTGGATGCAGCCACCAGCGCCGACGACTTCGACCTGCGTGACCTGCGCCGCCGGCGGATGTCGATCTACGTGGGCATCCAGCCCAACAAGCTGGCCGAAAGCCGCCTGATCGTGAACCTGTTCTTCAGCCAGCTGATCAACGTCAATACCAAGGTCCTGCCGCAGAACGATCCCTCGCTGCGGCACCAGTGCCTGCTGCTGATGGACGAGTTCACCTCCATCGGGCGGGTGGACATCCTCGCCCGCGCGGTCGCCTACATGGCCGGCTACAACCTGCGCCTGCTGCCGATCGTGCAGTCGATGGCGCAGCTGGACGCGGTGTACGGCAAGGAACTGGCGCGCACCATGATCACCAACCATGCGCTGCAGATCATCTTCGCACCGCGCGAGCAGCAGGACGCGAACGAATACTCGGACATGCTCGGCTACACCACCGTGCGCAGGCGCAGCCGCACGCGCTCGCATGGCCAGGGCCGCAGCGTGTCGGACAACGAGATGCTGGAACGGCGCGCGCTGATGCTGCCCCAGGAGTTGAAGGCGCTCGGCCCGGACAAGGCCATCGTGCTGTACGAGGGCCTGCCCCACCCGGTGCTGTGCCGCAAGATCCGCTACTACAAGGAGCGCCATTTCACCCGCCGCCTGCTGCCGCGGGTGGAGGTCGCGCCGCTGTCGCTGGAGCCGGCGCAGGCGGTGCCCGTCCCGGCACCGGCGGAGATCCCGGCGTCGATCCTGGCGCTGCTGGCGATGGGCGCGCAGGAAGCGCCGGCCGGGGATCCCAACCCGGTGCCGCCGCGATGACCCGCCTGGCCATGGTGGGTGCCGCCGCTGGTCGATGCGCGGCGCACCTGCCCCCGCGCGCGGTCCCCGCCGCGATGCATGACTGAAACCGCCGGCCCGGCACGCGACCCCGCACACACTTTCAAGATTGCCCAGGATCCACATGTCCGCATCCTCCACCAATGCCTCCCAGGATCGGCCGCCCACCGCGCCGGCCGATGGCCCGCCCGACCACGTCGGCACCCTCCTGGCACCCTTGCATGGCAGCGGCCACGACCACCTGGCCCACGAGATCCGCGAGGCGGTGAACCAGTCCCCGTTCCTGGCCCGCCAGTTCCGCAAGACCGCCGAGAAGGGCGGCATCGCATCCATCGGCACCACCAGCAACCCGGATGCGCTGGGTGCCTATTACCCGGGCCGCAAGGACATCGCGGTCAACTCCGCCATGCTGGAAAGCATCGTGTCGCGGGACCTGCCCGGCCCGGTGGTCGATCCGCGCGAGCACCAGTCGCGCGCCGAGCGCTGGCAGGATGCGCTGACCTGGGTCGTGGGCCACGAGGTCTGGCACGCCGACTGCGCGCTGCACAACCCGCACGGCGTCCCCGACCTGGTCTCGGCCACCTGGAGGGCCAGCATGGCGGCCTCGGCGATGAACCCGGATCGGCCGCGGCTGGACATGACCGCGCGCGTCAACCAGTTCATCGACAGCCGCCTCGACGAAGAAGCCCATGCGCAGTTGCAGGGAATCAATGCACTGGTCAGCCGGGTCGGCAATGAAGCCCCGTTGGCGCAGTTGGCCAACGGAAGCACCGCGCGCGCGCTGCTCAGCCCGGGCGTGGCCGAATGGGAATGGAGTTTCCCGGCGCAGATGTCCTGGTCCAGCCGGCTGGACTGGGCCGTGCACCGGCACCGAATCCTCGAGCGCATCCAGCAGACCGGCCTGACCGGGTGCGTCCAGTACGACGAGCGCGGCGTCCCCACCCCCCACGACGGCATCCGGATGGCCCCCGACGGAACCCTGGACGCGCGCTCGCTGCCCGCCCTGCGCGAATGCGCGGTGTCCTCGAACTACCGGCCCATGTACTTTGCGTATGCCCTGGATGCGATCCGGCACGGCACCGAGAACGCGTCGTTCGACGGAGAAGTGCGGCTGGACCTGGCCGCGGTGGGCATCGACGCGCGAATGGCGCAGATGCGCATGGCCGAGCTGTGGAAGCACGGCCACCGGCTGACGATCCACGACCCCAACCTGGGCGCCATCACCTTCGGTGAACAGCCCCCGCCGCCGGTCACGACCGTCACGGTCTACGGCACCCGTCCGTCCGCGGCGGCCGACGGCGACGCCAAGGCACCCGAGCCGCCCAGGCCTGCACCGGCCTCCACCACGCCTGCGCGCGAGCCGCTCCAGTTGCAGATCGAGCAGGCCTTCCACAACGTGCTGCCGGAAGGGGCGATGGTGAGCCGGCAACGCCTGGCCCAGTTCACCGATGAAGCCAGGACCGCCGGCTTCCGGCCCGGCGAAGCCATCAGCGCGTCCCTCGATGGAACCCGGGTCACCCTCCACGGGCAGCACCCCACCCACGTGGCGTCGATCGACCTGTCCGCGCCCCCCGGCCACCGCAGCCAGGCCGGCGCCAGCCAGGAAGGCCCGGCCGCCCACCAGGTCGACTCCGCACGCCCGCCCGCGCTGGCCTTTTGAAAAAGGACGCTGCCATGACCAAACCCGCAGAAGCCATGCTGGACCCGGGCACCCTGGTGGAGACGTTGCGCCACACAGGCGCCGGCGGGCTGGCCGACCGGGTCGAATCGGCCATCCGCAGTTCGCCATACCTGGCCGGGATGGTGTCCGACGCGATGCGGATGGGACGCCTGACCCGGATCACCGAATCCAGGGCATGGGAACCGGAAGCGCAGTACCTGCGCAACGACGGGACCATGAGCGTGAATTTCCACGCCCACGATGTGTACCGCCCCCCCACCCTGAGCATGATGGTCGACTACCGGATGCAGAAGGAGCTTGCCGGCAAGGAGGAGGACAGCCTCGTCCCGACCCTGGCGCACGAGGCCTATCACTCGCTCACTCCGGGGACGTTCCAGGAACACAGGGAACGCCTGCGGCTGGAGTTCGCGCAGGCGGTCCGCCAGGCGGGCCAGCAGGGGACCATCAACATCACCCCGCTGATGCAGCACTTCCAGGAACGCGAATTCCTCAACGAAGCCACGGCCGAGGTGCACGGCTGGAATGCATTGATGAGCCGGATCGAGCACGAGCACGGTGGCCCGGTGGTGGCCCAGGTGTCGCGCAACCTGGACGTGCTGCTCAACGATTTCCAGGCGCACGCGCAGCTGCCCGGAGGCAGCACGGCGCATGACCAGGCCCTGTTCCGCGAGCGCGGCGCCAGTTACGCCGATTGCGTGGCCCCGGTCGATGGCCCTGCGCCGCCACTGCGGGCCGGCGTCGAGCTGGACGCGCGCGGCATGGTCGCCCCCCACATGAGCCGCCGCTGGGGCGAGTGCGCACTGGACCAGCGCTTCTACAACAACGAAAGCTTCCTGCCGGCGCTGGCCACCATCGCCAGCATGCGCGATGCGACCCGCTTCGAGGGCCGCCTGGAGCTGGATGCCGGCGCGCTTGGCGTTGACCTCCAGGCGCTGCTGGACCGGGCGCGGCAGCACGATGGCTGGGTGCGCCAGCCCGTGCTCGTGCACGAACGCGAGCACGGCGCGCTGATGTTCGGTGGCGAGGCCCGCGGCGGGGCCAGGATGGACGTACCGTCACCGTACCGTGCCCGCGACGGCCATTCGGCGCATGCGCCCGATGCAGATGCGCGGGCGGCGTTGCAGGGGCAACTGGAACACAGCCTGCGCGACGCGCTGCCGGCCGATGCCAAGGTCGCACAGCCCTGGATCAACCGGTTCACCGGGGCCGCCTGGGACGCAGGCATCCGCGCCGGGGATCCCATCGACGTCATCGTCGCCGCAGACGGCATCACCCTGCGCGGCCGCCACCCCACCCATCTGGCATCGGTGGACCTGCACGCCACCGCCAGCGGCGAGGCACCGCCGGCCCGCCAGGCCAGCCGGCAACCCGCGGCCGAGCCCGCGCACGCCGCAGGCGCGGCGCCGGGGCTGCTGCAATGAACATCCGCCGGGCCGATGCCCGGCCCAGGCAACAACGCCGGCCCGTGAACGCGGGCCTGGCAACGGCTGCTCCCGCGGATGCATCTGGTCCGCGCCATCGGTCCCCCGGCAACGGGTACCGACCTGTCATCCATGAGGTCATCCATGCGTCTTGAACTTCCCCCCGTGCTCCAGCGCATGCTGGCCCGCTCGACCGCCACGCCCGACCAGGCGCTGCTCTCCGACCTGCAGCAGTCCCACCCCGCCGCCGCCGCGGAGCTGGCCAAGGCCATCGACAGCTCGCCCCACCTGGGGACGCTGCTCGGCAAGGCCTGGCGCGACGGCCACCTGACGTCGATCCGGTTCACCAACGAATCGCTTTCGGGGCGCTACCGGGGCGAGGACGGCACCATCCACCTCAATCCCCGGCGCATCGAGACCTACCTGGCCAACCCGTCGAAGGGCACCGGGGAAGCGCTGCACGACTTCCTGGTGACGACGCTGGCCCATGAAACCTCGCATGCGCTGGAACGCAAGGACAGCACGCGCAACAACGACCTGCTGCATCGCCAGGTCAGGTCGTCGCTGAAGCAGGCCGCGCACGGCGGCGTGGCCGACATCACCGATGCGGCCGACAGGTACCTGTCCGAACGCCGGCTCTCCGAAGCCCGGGCCGAACAGGCTGCGCTCAACGCGCTGTCCAGCCGGATCAGCCACACCACCGGCCAGGTCCCGGACGCCAACACCCTGGCCCGGCGCGGCGTGCTGGCATCCAACTGCACCAGCATCCTGCGCGACGGTCCGCGCCTGGCCCCGGGCCTGTCGCCGGATGCCCGCGGCATGATCCCGGACAGCCAGCTCGAGGCGGTGGCGCAATGCTTCTTCGACGACTCGCCGGCCAACCTCGGAAAGCAGCGCAACGTGAGTTACCACAACGCCTACGCCGGCTTCGTGCTGCGGGTCGCCGAACACGAGAAGCGGCATGGCGGAATGGAACAGGTGCCGCTGCGGCTCGACTTCAAGCGCCTCGGGCTGGATCCAGCCCGGGTCCAGGATGGGGGCCTGGACTTCGGTGCCCCCGGCCGGGTGTTGCGGGTCGATGACGGGTCCGGCCGCCGACTGCAGTTCCTGCACGACGCCGGCCGCGACCCGCGTACCAGCCAGGCGCCGGCCGAGGCCGAACCGGGGCAACGCACGGCCGCCACCAGCGACGCCCGGTGGCACGCCGATCCCCTGCACCAGCACATGCAGCAGACACTCGACGCGCAGTTGCCGGCGGGCACATCGGTGAGCGACACGCGCGTGGCCCAGCTGGCCGCCGCCGCTCGCCACGCCGGGATCCAGCCCGGGGAGCCGATCGAGCTGGTGGCCCACGCGGGGGACCTGGTCGTGCGCGGGCGCCATCCCACCCATGTCGCGCGGGTGGACCTGGAATCGGTGCCCGAACCCGATCAGGCGGGCAGCCAGCCGGCTCCCGCCACCCACCAGCACGCCCGCGACCTGCACGGGTGAGCCCAGCCGCGAGCCCCGCGCAGGGCCGTCCGGCCCCGGCCACCACTCCTGAGGACGCATGATGCAAGACTCCTCCAAGCCTACCGCCGCCCTGCCACCGATCCAGGGAGGCAGCCTCTCGTCCCTCGCCGAGCGCGTGGCCCACGCCGCGGCAAGCTCGGCGGTGCTGACCGGGGCACTGGGGCGTGCGATGCGCGACGGCGAGCTGGCCGCGATCCGCCTGGATGGCGGGCATGGCGGCGCGGCCGCCGCCTACACCCCCGCGGACCGGACGATCCACATCGATCCGCGGATCGCCGACCAGTTCACCCGCAGCACCGATGGCCAGGCGCTTGATGACGCCCTGGTGGTGATGCTGGCGCGGCAGACATCCATGGCGCTGTCGGCCCGCGACACCGCGCAGGATGCGCGCGCCCTGGCCGACCGGACCGCCAGCGCAGTGCGCGATGCTGCGACCGGCGTTGCCGACCTCACCGCCCCGATGGCGGAATACCTGACCCAGAAGCGACACCAGGAAACCGAGGCGTCGCGCATGGCCTGGAACGCCCTGGCCAGCAGGGTCCATGGCGCAGGCGCGGAGGTCGCCGGAGCCGTCAACGCCACGCTCGAACGCATGGCCACAGCCAGCAGTTGCATCCGCAAGGTCGAAGGCGCCGCGGAACCGGCGGTGTCCGGGCTGGTGGACGAACGCGGCATGGTTGGCGCCGGGCGGATCGAAGCGATGGCCCGCTGCGAGTACGACGCAGGCGACCGGCACCGCCACGCAGCCGGCGCACTGGCCATCGTCGAGCAGGCACGGCGGACCGCGGCGCAGGCCAGCGTGCGCCTGGACCTGGGTGCGCTGGAACTGGACCCGCGCCGGTTGCAGGACAACGGACTGGACTTCGGGCAGCCCGGGCGGCAGTTGGAGGTCATCGACCCTTCGCTCGGCCGGGTGAGCTTCCACCACACGGCCGCGGCGACCGCCAAGGCAGCGACGGCGGCCATGACCGCCGTCTCCACGGCTGCCGGGCAGGTCCGCCAGGCAGCGGCGGACGCGGCCTCGGCAGGCCACGCGGACGGACGCTTGGCCGGTGCGCCTGCAGACCGCTGGATGCATCGGCTCGGCGCGTCCATCCAGGACCAGTTGCCTGCCGGAACGCACGTCTCCACCGACCGGGTCGCGCAACTGGCCGCGGCAGCGCATCGCGCAGGCATGGCCCCGGACGATCCGCTGCGGCTGGAGTTCGATGCCCGCAGCATCAGCCTGTGCGGTCGCCACCCGGCGCATGTGGCCCGGGTCGACCTGAGCCTGCCGCCACCGCCTGCGGCCGACAGCCTGGCCGCATTCGACACGCACGCCCCGGCCGGTCCCGCCGCCGTGACGCCGCAACACGACCCGGCCGCGTCCCGGCCCGCCGGCCCCTGACCCGAGCTTGCACCACGCCATGTCCAACCATCCCGAACACGACGCCCTCATCGCCCGGCTGCTGGCCCCCGCCCCGGGCGACGACCTCACCGCCGCCCATGCCCACCTGGTCGGCGAAGCGGCACGCAGTTCGCCGCTGCTGCTCCGGCAACTGGCCGCAGCACACCGCGATGGCAACCTGGACCGCATCCGGGTCGTGGCCGGCGAGGATGCGGACGCGATGGCCCACTACGAGCTGGAGTCCCGCACCATCTCGCTGGCCGCCAGCCAGCTGGAACTGCCGCGCGCACTGCTCGAGCAGGCCCACCTGCGCCCGGACCTTGCGCAACTGCCGGCCGACCGGATCCGCACGGCCCACCACGACTTCGTGGTGTTCAACCTGGGCCACGAATCCTTCCACGCATTGCGCGCACCGCGCCTGGATGCGTGGCTGGACCACTTCAATTCCAGCACGTGCGCCGCGTTCGGGAAGGCCGAGGGGTCCCCGACCGGTCCGGACCTCACCCCGGCCGTGCAGATGTACATGGCGCGGATGATGGAGCACGAGGCGGAAGCCGAACAGCGCGGCTGGAACACGCTGGCAAGCCGCATCAAGGCGGAAGGCCGCGCGGTGCCGGCGGATCTGTACGACGCGATCGTGCAGCATGTGGCCCAGCCGGAAGCATCGACCGGCGGGCAGCGCCCGCACCCGGCCTGGGACCTCAACGCAACGCTGCGCCAGCGCGCGGCGATGCTGAGCGCCTGCGCGCGCGAAGGTGCCGACGTGGAGATTCCGCTTGCACGCCCCGCGGCCGCGCCTCCGCTGGCCGCCAACGGCATGGTCGACCCGGACCAGTCACGGACCTTCGCCAAGTGCACAGACGTGCCGCGCGAGGCCTATGCCAATGCCTACATCCACCACCTGATGCCGCTGATCGGTGCAGCGGCCCACCCGGATCCGGATACGGCACCACGGTCCTTCCGCCTCGACCTCACGGCCCTGGGCATCGATCCCGACCGCCTGCGCCTGGGCGGCGCCGATCTGGGAGCAGCGGGGCGCTATCTCCTGCTCCAGAATGGCGCCCACGGCCTGGTCGTGGTCGACCATTTCGCGCCGGAAGCCGACGCACGCCGCAACGCACCTGGCGCACGCCAGGATGCCGGCGACGCCTGCCGCGCGAACGCCCCGCAGGCCGTCGCGCCGCACCCGGCTCCGCGCGCGGGCGTGGACTCGTCGCTCTCGGGCGAACTGCAGCACGCCCTGGGTTCCATGCTGCCTCCGGGCGCCGTGGTCTCCGACGCCCGGCTGCGCCAGCTCACCAGCACTGCCGCCAGCGCCGGCATCCAGGCCGGCGATCCGCTGCACCTGGTAGTGGATGCGGCAGGCATCACCGTGCGCGGCCGCCATCCCAGCCACGTGGCACGCCTGGACCTGGCTGCGCCCCCGGCCCTGCATGCGCCTGCCACGGCGGGCGACGCGGAGGCCGGCGCCCTCGCCCGCCCGGCCGCCACGCCTCCACCTGCGCTGGCCTGAGGGCAGGTGCGCGGGCCGGGCCTGCGCGCAGCACCCTCCTGGACCCTCACGCCTGGCGCGCCGTGTCGTTTGCCACGGCCGGCAGGCGCACCGCCAGGTGGCGCAGGAACAGCTGGGTCAGCGGACCCACGCCCAGTGCGAAGACCAGCGTGCCCGCGCCTACCGTGCCGCCCAGGCTGATGCCTGCGCCGAGCACGCCCAGTTCGATCCCGGTACGCACGCGCCGGATCGACCACCCGGAGCGCCGCGACAGGCCAGTCATCACTCCATCCCGCGGTCCGGGCCCCAGATGCGCACCCACATACAGGGCCGTGGCCAGTGCGCACGCAATGGTGCCGGTCAGCACGTAGGCCACCCGCATCGGCATGGTCCCGGGCAGCGGCAACCAGGCCAGGTTGAGGTCGGCGAACGGGCCCACCAGCAGCGTATTGGCCAGGGTCCCCAGCCCCGGCATCTGCCGCAGCGGAATCCAGGCCAGTAGCACCACGATCGAGACGATCACCATGACCGTGCCCAGGGACAGCGGCAGGTGCAGGGCCAGGCCCAGGTGGAACACGTCCCACGGCGCGGCACCGAGGGTGCCCTGGATCAGCAGGGCCACGGCCAGGCCGTACACCCAGAGTCCCAGCAGCAGCCGCAGCAACCGTTCGGGCAGGCGCCCGGCGCGCAACTGGTCCAGCGGGCCGAAGTTGTGCAGCGGTGTGGAGGATGGATCCATGATGCCAGTCTGGCGGCAATGGGCCCCGGCATACAGGGCTACCGGCGGGACGGTGGCTCCCATTCGCCACCACGCCGGCGGCAGGCGCGCGGCACCGCTGTCCGGCCGGGCGGGCAGCGCCAAGGCAGCGCCGCAGTGTGGCCGATGTCGTGCGGTCGTGCGGATATGCCGCTCAGGCCGACCCGATGCGGCTGAAGTCCACCACATCGTCCAGCCAGAGCATGCGCCGGCCTTCGCCGTCGACATCCAGCAGCAACAGGCCGTTCATGCCCTCATCGCCATCCGGGCCGAAGAACTGCTGCAGCGCGGGGCGCTCCGGGATGGTGCCGCTGACGATGCTCCCATCACGCAGTTGCAGGGTAGCCACCAACTGGGCATCCAGCGCCTGCTGCAGTTCCTTGAGTCGATCGATCGAGGCTGCATCGGTATGCACGCGTGGCGCGATCCTGGCCATGGGCGGGGTTCCGGTCGGGATGGGTCACTGGAGGCTAGCCCCGACACCATGACCGCCGCGTCACGAAGGCAGTGTGCCTGCGTGCAGGGCGTGGGAATGATCGACCGCAGCCGATGCGCTTGTGCACGCCGGCGCAAGGCGTGCGCTGCGCGTCAGTCGAGCAGGCCGGCCGCGTGCAATGCCGCATCCATGCCGGCGTGGTGCGCCGGATCCAGCGGCGTAAGCGGCAGGCGCAGGGTGCCGCCGCAGCGGCCCAGGCGCTGCAGGGCCCACTTCACCGGGATGGGATTGGCTTCCACGAACATCTGCCGGTGCAGCGGCAGCAGCCGCAGCTGGATGTCCATTGCCGTGCGCACGTCGCCGGCAAGTGCCGCCACGCACAATGCGTGCATCAGCCGCGGCGCGACATTGGCGGTGACGCTGATGTTGCCGTGGCCACCGCAGAGCATCAGCGCCACGGCGGTGGAATCATCGCCGGAGTACACGCAAAAGCCTTCCGGCACTTCGCGCACCAGCCATTGCGCCCGCTCGATGTTGCCGGTGGCCTCCTTGATGCCCACGATCCCCGGCACCTGCGCCAGGCGCAGCACGGTGTCGTGCTGCAGGTCGGCGGCGGTGCGGCCGGGCACGTTGTACAGCACCATCGGCAAGTCGCCGGTGGCCTCGGCGATGGCGCGGAAGTGGCGGTACTGCCCTTCCTGGCCCGGCTTGTTGTAGTACGGCACCACCTGCAACTGGCTGCTCGCGCCGACCTCGCGCGCATAGTGCGCCAGCGCGACCGCCTCGGCCGTGGAATTGCCGCCGCAGCCGGCCATCACCGGCAGCCGCCCTGCAGCCTGCTCCACCGCCACGCGGATGATCTCGCAGTGCTCCTCCACGCTGACCGTGGGCGACTCGCCGGTGGTGCCCACCACCACCACGCCGTCGCTGCCCTCGGCCGCGTGCCAGTCGACCAGGCCGCGCAGCGCGTCGTAGTCGACGCTGCCGTCACCATGCATTGGCGTGACGAGGGCGACGATGCTGCCACGGAGCGGCGCGTGCGAAGGAGCCATAGGGATACCGGAAGTGCCGACGGGTGGAAACCGCCAATTCTAATCGGGATGGCGACGCGGTTCGCGTGTGCCAGGTGCGCGGCGGGCATGCGCATGGGCGCGGGCCGCAGTTGCCACGGAAACCATCAGCCAGCATGCGGGATGCATGCCCTGGCGTGCCTGCCCGCGCACATGGCGCCTGCCTGCCATTGCATCGCCCGTCCGCACCGATGCGGTGCCTGGCTCAATCGCCAAGGTGGATCCAGGTGGCCTTGAGCTCGGTGTACTTGTCGAACGCATGCAGCGACTTGTCGCGGCCGTTGCCCGATTGCCTGTAGCCGCCGAACGGCGCGGTCATGTCGCCGCCATCCCACTGGTTCACCCACACGCTGCCGGCGCGCAGCCCGCGGGCCATGCGGTGGGCACGCGACAGGCTGGAGGTCCACACGCCTGCGGCCAGGCCATAGGGGCTGTCGTTGGCGACATGCAGGGCCTGTGCTTCATCGTCGAAGGGAATCACCGCCAGCACCGGTCCGAAGATCTCCTCGCGCGCGATCACATGCTCCGGGCGCACATCGTCGAATACGGTGGGTTGCACGTAGCAGCCGCCGGCCACCGGCGCCACGCGCTCGCCACCCAGGGCCAGGCGTGCGCCTTCGCCAAGCCCGTTGGCGATGTAAGCCAACACCCGGGCGGTGTGGTGCTCGTCCACCAGCGCGCCCATGGGCACGCCCGGCTCAAGCGGATGCCCGGGCTGCATCGCGCGGCCCGCTGCCACCACGCGTGCGACGAAATCCCGGTGGATGCCGCGCTCCACCAGCAGGCGCGAGCCGGCGGTGCACACCTGCCCCTGGTTGTAGAAGATCGCGGTGGCCGCGGCCTGCGCGGCCGCGTCCAGGTCCGGCGCATCGGCGAACACGATGTTCGGGCTCTTGCCGCCGCATTCCAGGTACACGCGCTTCATGTTCGATGCGCCGGCGCAGCGCAGCAGGCGCTTGCCCACCGCCGTCGAACCGGTGAATACCAGCCCGTCCACATCTATGTGCAGGGCCAGCGGCTCGCCGGCGTCGGCACCGGTGCCCGGGACCACGTTCAGCACCCCGTCGGGAAGGCCGGCCTCGGCCGCCAGTTCGGCCAGGCGCAGCGCGCTCAGCGGTGATTTCTCCGAGGGCTTGAGCACCACCGAGTTGCCGGTGGCCAGCGCCGGCGCCAGCTTCCAGGCCGCCATCAGCAGCGGAAAATTCCACGGCACGATGGCGCCGACCACGCCCAGCGGTTCACGGGTGACCAGACCCAGTTCGGCCGGGCCGGTGGGCGCGACCTCGCCATATACCTTGTCCACCGCCTCGGCGGTCCAGGCCAGGCAGCGCTTGGTGGCGGCAACATCGACACTGCGCGCTTCGTCGATCGGCTTGCCCATGTCCAGGGTTTCCAGCAACGCCAGCTCATCGGCATGACGCTCGATCAACGTGGCCAGCGCCAGCAGAATCTTCTTGCGCCACGCCGGTCGCGCCCGCGACCAGGTTCCGGCTTCGAAACTGCGCCGCGCCGCACGCACCGCGCGATCCACGTCCACCGCGCCACAGGCGGCCACCTGTCCCAGCACCCGGCCGTCGATCGGGCTGATGCAGTCGAAGCGGGCGCCATCGGCCGCATCCACCGGACGGCCATCGATGAAGGCACGGGTGCGCAGGGTCAGGCCTTCGGCCATGGCCTGCCACTCGGCGCGGGTGCGTGATGCATGCATCGGGAACCTCCGGAGCGATCCAGCCAGGGGCATGGACCGATCTTGCCCCAGACCCGATGCCGATGCCGATGCCGGCACCGATGCCGTGCATCTTCCGCCCCGCCGCGGGAGCGAGGCGATACGATTGACGCACATCGGCGGCGGCCTTGCGGTTGGGCCGGCCCGATGCGCACCCCTTACGGAGATTCACATGCAGGTCGGCGTACCCAGGGAAATCAAGGACCACGAATACCGCGTCGGCCTCACCCCCGCCGGGGCCCGCGAGCTGTCCTCGCGTGGCCACCAGGTGCTGGTGGAGCGCGGCGCCGGTGCCGGCGTCGGCATCGCCGACGAGGCCTACGAAATGGCCGGCGCACAGGTGCTGGACAGCGCAGCGGAGGTGTACGCCCGGGCCACGATCCTGATCAAGGTCAAGGAGCCCCAGCCGGTGGAATACGCGATGCTGCGGCCCGGACAGGTGCTGTACGCCTACCTGCACCTGGCGCCGGACCCGGACCAGGCCAAAGCATTGCTGGCCGCCGGTGTGACCGCCATCGCCTATGAAACCGTCACCGACGAACACGGCGGATTGCCGCTGCTGGCACCGATGAGCGAGGTCGCCGGGCGCATGGCCATCCAGGCCGGCGCGCATGCGCTGGAAAAGACCCAGGGCGGCGCCGGCATCCTGCTGGGCGGCGTGCCCGGAGTGGAGCCTGCGCGGGTCCTGATCATCGGCGGTGGCACGGTCGGGGTGAACGCCGCGCGTGCCGCGCTTGGCGCCGGCGCGCACGTGACCTTGCTGGACCGTTCGCTGGAACGGCTGCGCTACGCCGACGCGTTGTACGCTGGCCGGATCAGCACGGTGTACTCGACCCGCGACGCGATCGAGGAGCACCTGCCGCACACCGACCTGGTGGTCGGCGCGGTGCTGGTGCCCGGCGCTGCCGCACCCAAGCTGGTCTCGCGCAGGCAGTTGGGCCTGATGCGCGCCGGCTCGGTGCTGGTGGACGTGGCAATCGACCAGGGCGGATGCTTCGAGACCAGCCGTCCGACCTCACCCCGGGCGCCGACCTACGAGGTCGACGGCATCATCCACTACTGCGTGTCGAACATGCCCGGCGGGGTCGCCCGCACCTCGACCTTCGCCCTGGCCAATGCCACCCTGCCGCACGCGCTGGCGCTGGCCGACAAGGGCGCCGTGCAGGCGCTGGCCGACGATGCCCACCTGCGCAACGGCCTGAACGTGCATGCCGGCCGGCTCACCCATCGCGCCGTGGCCGATGCCCTGGGCCTGCCCTACACGCCAGCGAGCGAGGCACTGGCGCAGTAGCGCCGCACCTGGCGCGCGCGATGCGGCCTGCACGCGGCCGCGTCTACACTGCCCGGTGTCACGCCTGCGGCCGGCTGCAACGCGGCCGCTGGCGCCATGCACCGCCCCGTCCAGGAACGCATGAGCAGCATCCAGGATCCGCGACCGGCGCAGCTGCGCCGCATGAAGGCCATCGCCGTGGCGATGCTGCTGGCGATGGTCGCCGGCTTCGTGCTGGCGCACGTGATGGGCGGCAGCGGCGCGTGGGCCTGGGTGTCGGCGTTCTGCGAGGCCGCCACGGTTGGCGCGCTGGCCGACTGGTTCGCGGTGGTGGCGCTGTTCCGCCGCCCGCTGGGCCTGCCGATCCCGCACACGGCGGTGATCCCCCGCAGCAAGGAGCGCATCGGCGACAGCCTGGCCGCGTTCGTGCGCGACCATTTCCTCGAACCACACACCCTGCTGGCGCGACTGGAGGTGTTCGATCCGGCGTCGAAGCTGGGGCACTGGCTGTCGCGACCCGAGCAGTCGCGGCGGCTTGCACGGATGGCGCGCGGCTGGGCGGTGCAGGCGCTGGACCTGCTGGACGAGCAGGCGGTGCGCAAGGGCATCCAGGAATTCCTGCTGGCACGCCTGCAGGCGTGGGATGCGGCGGCCAGCGCCGGCGACATCCTCGGCCTGCTCACCGCCGACGGCCGCCACCAGGCGTTGCTGGACGAGGCCCTGCGCCGCCTTGGCCAGCACCTGGACGACCCGGCGATCAAGCAGCGCGCCTCGGACCTGCTGGTCAAGCACGCGCGCCGCGAGTGGCCGCGCCTGGTGGGCACGGTGGATTGGGTCAAGCCGGTGGAAGGCATCGCCGACAGCCTGGCCGAACGCATCGCCCATGCGCTGCTGGAAGAACTCAACGAGATCCTGCGCCAGCCCGACCACCCACTGCGGCGTGACTACGAACACTGGCTGCAGGACTACATCGGCCGGCTGCGCCACGACCCGGCAGTTGCCGCGCGCGCCGAAACCATCAAGCAGAGCCTGATCGACCATCCCGGCGTGCAGGACTACGTGCGCGGGCTCTGGGACCAGGTCCATGCCGCCCTGCGCGAGGACCTGGAGCGCGAGGACGGCGTGCTGGCCGCCCACCTGCAGCGCTCGCTCGCCGGCCTGGGCCGGGCACTGGGCCGCGACCGTGCGCTTCGCGATGCGATCAACCAGCACCTGCTGGGCGGCGCGGAGAAACTGGCCCAACGCCTGCGCGGCGGGGTCACCGACTACATCGCGCAGACGGTGAAGGGCTGGGACGAACGCCACCTGGTGCGCGAGCTGGAATTGAGCGTGGGCCGCGACCTGCAATACATCCGCTACAACGGCACCGTGGTGGGTGGGTTGATCGGGCTGGCGCTGCACGCGGTGATCGTGCTGCTATAGCGGCGCCTGGGCGCGACGCTTCCGGACCCGGTGACTGCACCATGCGGCGGCGCAGCATCGAATCTTCTCAAGCCTGTTGCCGGGTAGCCGCTATTCTGGACTGGGCCTCCTGCGGCCCGCACATCTCGACCGGGAGAACATTGATGACCGCACGACCGACCGTGCTGCTGTGCGACGACTCGCGCGCATTACGCATGCTCGCGGCCGGCCAGCTGGAGGAAGCCGGGTTCCAGGTGGTGGGCGAGGCCGGCAACGGCCTGGAGGCGGTGGGCCAGTACCAGGCACTGAAGCCGGACCTGGTGCTGCTCGACCTGGTGATGCCCGAGTGCGACGGCCGCCAGGCGCTGGCCCGGATCCTGGAGGCCGACCCGAACGCGCGGGTGGTGATCCTCAGTTCGCTGGGCGCACAGAGCGACATCGAAGAATGCCTGCGTCTTGGCGCACGCTCCTACCTGCAGAAGCCCATCGATCCCGAAGCGATGGAACGCGTGCTGCACCAGGTGCTCGTCTGAGCGGCGACCACCTCCGACCTATCCGCAGAGGGCACGAGATGTCAGTGAAATTCCTGGGCCAGTTCCTGATGGAGCGTGGCGTCATCACCCCGTCGCAACTGCTGGCCGCGATCGAGGCACAGCGCGCCTCCAATCCGCTGCTGGGCGAGCTGGCCGTGCAGCAGGGCCTGCTTGACGAAGCCCAGGCGCGCCGCATCAACCAGCGCCAGCGGGTCGAAGACCGCCGCTTCGGCGACATCGCCCAGGAGATGGGCCTGCTCGATGCCGGCCAGGTGGACGCACTGCTGGTCGCACAGAAGGCCGGGCGCAAGCTGTTCGGGCAGGTGCTGCTGGACCAGGGGGTGATCGACCCCCAGCGCCTGGACGCCGAGCTGGCCGCACACCGTGCCGAGCAGGACGCGGCCCAGCAGGCGCTGTCCACCGGCGTGGCCGACCATGCCAAGGCCGGGCTGGCCAACACCGCCATCGCCCTGTGCGCGCGCCTGTTCCCGCGCATGCTCGACAGCCAGTGCCATGCGGCCGGCCTGCTCGCTCCGGCCGAGCTGGGTGCCTATCCGCACGTGGCCCAGGTACGGGTGGAAGGCGAGCGTCCGCTGTTCATCGGCCTGGCCTGCGGGCACGACACGATGCACGCGCTGGCCTGCGCCCTGCTCAAGATCGAGCCGGAGCAATGCGACGACGAACTGGCCCAGGATGGACTGGGCGAAGTGGTCAACGTGCTGATGGGCTATGCGGTGCGCAGCATGCTGCCCGAGGACATGGGCTACCGCGCGTTCCCGCCGGACAATTCGGTGCCGGCCGCACGCCTGGTCGCCGACCGCGAGCGCAGCCTGGCCCTGCTGATGAATTCGCAACTGGGCCCGTTCGCACTGCTGATCGGGGAGTAAGGCCCGCCGGCGCAGGCCGGCGGCCACGCGGGCCGGGCATGGCCGGCCGGATCAGGCGTCGGCGGTCGTCTCTGGCTGGTCGTCGCCCACGGTCCACAGCCGCTCGAGGGCGTAGAACTCGCGCACCCGCGGCAACATCACGTGCACGATCACGTCGCCCAGGTCGACCAGCACCCACTCCGCTTCGCGCTCGCCCTCCACGCCCAGCGGCATCGCACCCAGCTTCTTGGCAAACCTCACCACCTCGTCGGCAATCGACTTGACGTGGCGGGTGGAGGTGCCCGAGGCGATCACCAGGTGGTCGGCCACGCTGGTCTTGCCGCGCACGTCGATCTCAACGACATCCTTGGCCTTGATCTCCTCGACCGCACTGCGCACTGCGGCCAGCAGCGCATCCACCGGCGGCGGGGGATCGGGAAGACGGGGCTTGATGACGTGGGCTTGGTTGCTCAAGGGCAGGCTCGGTCGCAGGTGCGGGAAAGATGAGGCGATTATACGGGCCCAATCGTGCGGGCCGTATTCACGGGCGAGGTTCGCCTGCGGACGCCGCATCGGTACCGGAACCTGCCCCGTACAGCCCTTCGGCCTGGATCTGCGCGGCCACGGCGGCGGGCAACCAGCCGCGCCAGGCCGGGGCGCCGCAGGCGATCGCCTGGCGCACGGCGGTGGCCGACTCCGCGCGCAACGGCTGGCGCAGATGGTAGGCAAGCCCGGCCGGCATCGTGGCCAACCGCGCCGGCGCCTGTTGCCAGCGGCCGGCGAATGCGGCGGTCAGTTCCGGCGGCTCCGGCAGCTGCGCGACGTCCCCCTGGTCGATGCGCCCGGCGACGATGAAATGGGCCAGCGTCGGCAATTGCCGCCAGTGCCGCCAGGTCGGCAACGAGCGGAAGCTGTCGGCGCCCAGCAGCAGGGCCAGCGGCGCCTGGGCGCCACGCTCGGCACGCAGCTCGCGCAAAGTGTCCACCGTCCAGGAAGGCCCGGCGCGATGCAGCTCGCGCCGGTCCACCCGCAGGCGCGGGTCGCCCGCCACGGCCAGATCGAGCATGCGTGCGCGCTGCTGCGCGTCGGCGCCCGGCCGCGGACGATGCGGCGGGTCTGCGGCTGGCGCCAGGGTGACCGGGACCTCGAACAGCTCGGCGGCTGCGCGGGCGATGGCCAGGTGCCCGTTGTGGACCGGGTCGAAGGTGCCGCCGTACCAGATCTCCAGCATGCGGGCGCGGGTGCCGGTCAGCGGCCGGCGCTGGCCAGCAGCCGGGTGGCCGGCGGCTCGGCGATCGCCAGCAGCAGGCGCTCGAGCAGTTGCCACGGGTCGCCGGGGCCGCGGCCCTTGGCCGCGCGATCCACGCGCGAGGCGTAGGCGGCGAAGCGGTTCCAGCGGATCGGCGCGGCATGCCGCTGCAGCGCGCGCTTGAACGGGGCCTGGCGCGCCTCCCACAGGCCTTGCGATTTCATCTCGGCGGCCAGGTTGGCGCCGCGCGCCTGGGCCCGCGCCAGGGCGGCCGCGCGCAGCAATTCGCGCACCACAATCGGCATCAGCCCGGCCACCTGCTCGCCCTCGGCACGCAAGCCGGCAAGCATGCGCCGCACCTGCACGGCGTGGCCGGACAGGCTCGATTCGAGCAGGCGGAAAACGTCGTAGCGCGCCGCGTCGGCCACCAGCGATTGCATCGTTTCCAGGTCCAGCACGCCCTCGGGTGCCAGCAGGGCGAGCTTGTCGATCTCCTGCGCGGCGGCCAGCAGGTTGCCTTCCACCCGTTCGCACAACCCCTGCACCGCCTGCGGCTCGGCACGCAGGCCGCGCTCGCGCAGGCGACGGTCGATCCAGCCGGGCAGCTCGTGCGGCTTCAATGCCCAGGCGATCGACACCACGCCGCAACGCGACAACGCATCCACCCATTTGCCGTGATGGGCCTTGCTCCATTCGCCGGCCACCACCAGCAGATGGGTGTCCGGCGGCGGGTCCGTGCAGAACCCGGCGATCACCTCGGCCCCGGCCTTGCCCGGCTTGCCCGACGGCAGGCGCACCTCGAGCAGGCGCCGCGACGCGAACAACCCGGGCGCGGCGAAACTGGCCGACAGCGCATCCCAGTCCAGGTCACGACCCTCGGCCTCGAACACCTCGCGCTCGGCGCCGTCGGCGCGCGCACGCGCGCGCACCGCGTCGGCTGCTTCCAGCACGTGCAGCGTCTCCGGGCCGGCAATCAGGTAGGCCGCGCGCAACGGCTGGGTGCCGGCCTGGGCGACCAGTTGCTCGGGCCGCAGTTCCATCAGCGCGGGTCGGCAGCCACGCGGTGGCGCGTGGTGGTCATGGCGTGGCCGGCGGAGCTGCCGCCGCCTCCGCACCGGCGCGGACCACGCCATCGATCCGGCGCAGGATCGATGCGGCCATCTCGCGGCGCAGCTCGTCGGCCAGGATCTCGCGCTCGGTGCTGGTCCCGGTGACATCCTCGGGCGGCGAGACATAGTCGCGCGCAAGCTCCACCGACTGCTGCGGCACCAGCACCGTGCCATCGGCCAGGTGGAAGGAGAAGATGGTGGCGTAGCGCAGGCTGAAATCCTGGGCCCGGCCACGCTCGTCGATGGCGATGGGCAGGTCGCCCCAGCGTTCGGACACGATCTCCAGCCGCGCCATCTGGCCGCGGTCGGTTTCGGGCCCGGCCACCGTGGCGCCGGCGTTGCGCAGGTTGCGCTCGAGGATGGTGACCAGTTCGCTGTAGGGCGTGTTGGACACCACCCGCACCGGCGGCGTCTCGTCCGGCAGCGCCAGGCGCTCGCGCAGGTGGAAGCCGCAGCCGGACAACACCAGCGCGGCGGTCAGGACGAGCAGGAGCCGGGACATCGACGCGGTTCGGATCATGGGTGGGAGTCTGGACGAGGCAGCCGGGAGCGGCAACAGGCTGCAGCCTGCAGGATGTGGCGTGAACACGGCTTGAGAGGGGATCCGGCAGCGGAACATTGCGGGCTGGTCCGCCTGCGGTGGATCAACCCGCCACAATGTTCACGATCTTGCCCGGCACCACGATCACCTTGCGCACGGCCAGGCCTTCCAAGTACTTGGCCGCGTTGGGCTCGGCCCGGGCCAGCGCCTCGACCTGGTCGCGCGGCGTATCGGCGGCGACCTCGATGGTGCCGCGCAGCTTGCCGTTGACCTGCACCGCCAGGGTCAGGGCATCGCGGACCAGCGCGGCCTGGTCGACCCGCGGGAACGGCAGGTCGTCGACCAGGGCCTGGGCGTGGCCGAGCACCTGCCACAGCGCATGGCTCGAATGCGGGGTGATCGGATTGAGCAGCAGCACCGCCGCTTCCAGCGCTTCCTGGCGCACCGCGCGGCCCTGCGCGCTGGCGTCGTCGAACTTCGACACCGCGTTCATCAGCTCCATCACCGCGGCGATGGCGGTGTTGAATGCGTGGCGGCGGTCGTAGTCGTCACCGACCTTGCCGATGGTCTCGTGAATCTTGCGGCGCAGCGCCTTCTGCCCGGCATCCAGCGCCGCCACGTCCAGCGCCGGGGCCGGCACCGCGCCATCGGCGGCATGCTTCTGCACCTGGGCCCACAGCCGGCGCAGGAAGCGGGCCATGCCGTCCACGCCGGCCTCGTTCCACTCCAGCGACTGCTCGGGCGGGGCGGCGAACATCGAGAACAGGCGCACCGTGTCGGCGCCGTACTTGTCGACCATCGCCTGCGGGTCCACGCCATTGTTCTTGGACTTGGACATCTTCTCGACCGGGCCGATGCTCACCGGCTGGCCATCCGCGCGCAGGGTGGCGCCGGTGATGCGGCCCTTGTCGTCGCGCACCACGTCCACGTCGGCCGGGTTGATCCAGTCCTTCGAGCCGTCGGCATTGGCGCGGTAGTAGGTTTCGGCGATGACCATGCCCTGGGTGAGCAGGTTGGTCGCCGGCTCGTCGCTGTCCACCAGCCGCGCGTCGCGCAGGAGCTTGTGGTAGAAGCGGAAATACATCAGGTGCAGGATCGCGTGCTCGATGCCGCCGATGTACTGGTCAACGGGCAGCCAGTAGTTGCCGCGCTTGTCCACCATCTCGCGCGCGCCCGGCGAGGTGTAGCGCGCGTAATACCAGCTCGACTCCATGAACGTGTCGAAGGTGTCGGTCTCGCGATCGGCCGCGCCACCGCAGTCCGGGCAGGTGGTCTTGCGCCATTCCGGGTCGTTTTTCAGTGGCGAACCGGTGCCGCTGAAGGCCACGTTCTCCGGCAGCACCACCGGCAACTGGTCCTCCGGCACCGGCACCGCGCCGCAGGCCTGGCAGTAGATCACCGGGATCGGGCAGCCCCAGTAGCGCTGGCGGCTCACGCCCCAGTCGCGCAGGCGGTAGTTCACCCGGCGCTGGCCGCGGCCCTGGCGCTCGAAGCGCTCGGCCAGTGCCTCGAAGGCGCCGCGGTGGTCCAGGCCGTCGAACTCGCCGGAGTTCACCAGTTCCAGGTCGCGGCTCTTGTCGCCATACCAGTCGCGCCAGGTGGTGCTGTCCCAGGTCCTTTCGTCCTCGCTCTTGGCGTCCTTGAGCCCGATCACCTGCACCAGCGGCAGGGCGTACTTGTTGGCGAACTCGAAGTCGCGCTGGTCGTGGCCGGGCACGGCCATCACCGCACCGGTGCCGTAGCCCATCAACACGAAGTTGGCCACCCACACCGGCACCTGTTCGCCGGTGACCGGGTGCACGGCCCGCAGGCCGGTGTCCATGCCGCGCTTTTCCTGGGTTTCCAGATCGACCTCGGACACGCTGCCGTGCTTGAGCTCGTCCAGGAATGCAGCCAGCGCCGGGTTGCCCGCGGCGGCGCGCGCCGCCAGCGGATGTTCGCCGGCGATGGATACGAAGGTCACGCCCATCAGCGTGTCCGGACGAGTGGTGAACACCCGGATCGGCTCCAGTGCCGCGCCGGTCGCGTCCAGCACCTCGAACTGGATTTCCAGCCCTTCCGAGCGGCCGATCCAGTTGCGCTGCATGGTCTTGACCGAATCAGGCCAGCCGGGCAATTCGTCCAGGCCGTCCAGCAGTTCCTGGGCATAGTCGGTGATGCGCAGGAACCACTGCGGGATCTCGCGCTTCTCGACCAGCGCGCCGGAGCGCCAGCCGCGGCCGTCGATCACCTGCTCGTTGGCCAGCACGGTCTGGTCGACAGGATCCCAGTTCACCACCGAGTTCTTGCGGTAGGCCAGGCCCTTGCGCATCAGGCGCACGAACATGCGCTGCTCGTGCACGTAGTAATCGGGCGAACAGGTGGCGAACTCGCGCGACCAGTCGATGGCGTAGCCCAGCAACTTGAGCTGGCTGCGCATGTGGTCGATGTTGGCGTAGGTCCACTTCGCCGGCGCGGTCCGGTTCTTGATCGCGGCATTTTCGGCCGGCAGGCCGAAGGCATCCCAGCCCATCGGCTGCAGCACGTTGTGCCCGGTCATGCGCTTGTAGCGGCTGATGACGTCGCCGATGGTGTAGTTGCGCACGTGGCCCATGTGCAGCGCACCGGACGGATACGGCAGCATCGACAGGCAGTAGTACTTGGGCTTGTCGGCGGCTTCGTCCACCTCGAAGGCGGCGCTGGCCTCCCAGAATGTCTGGGCGGCCGATTCAACCGACCGGGGATCGTAGGAGGACGTGTTTTCGTGGACGACGGACATTGCAGGTCGCGGCGGCTGCGGCAAAGTCGCCAAGGGTACCGCAGTGCAGCATCGCACTCCACTTGGCCAGGGCGGGCCGCCACGTCGTCATGCCGTCAATCGCGGCCCGCCTCGCCACCATCACGGCCGCCAGTGGTACAAGACACGACATGAATCCGATCCCCCTGCACCGCCCGCACGCCCCGCTCCCTTTCCTTCAGGCACGCCCACGGCGTGTCACCGCGCCATGAGCGGCGAGTGGATGGGCTACGTGGCCGCAACCCTGACCACTGCGGCATTCGTCCCGCAGGCACTCAAGACCCTGCGCACCCGCGACACCAGCGGGATCTCGCTGGGGATGTACGTGGTGTTCACGGTGGGGCTGTGCTTCTGGCTGGCTTACGGGATCGTGCTGCAATCGTGGCCCATGATCCTGGCCAACATCGTCACCCTGGCCCTGGCCGTGGTGATCCTGGGACTCAAGCTGCGCCACGGCTGAGGCCGCGCCCGGCCGCGGCGGCAAGCACGCCCCACCCCAGCCAGGCCAGGAAGGCCGCCCGTTGCACCAGTGCCGCGCCGATCCAGCCACTGGCCAGGAAGCCGCAGAGCACCACCGCCACGCCTGCGGCCAGGCTCGCCAAGGCCAGCCGCCGCCAGCACGGCGTGCGCCACAGGCCCGCTGCCAGCAGGGTCGCGCCGGCCGGAAACGCCAGCGCCCACAACAGCCAGGCAGTGGCGTGATAGCGGCTGCGGCCGGCGTCCAGGTCCTCGGCGTCCAGCGGCAGCACGCCTTGCGCGGCAAACGCCAGTGCCGCCAGCAGCAGCAGTTGTGCGCCGATCCGCGTCGGCCAGCCCGCCATCGCCGGCAGGCGCGCGCGCAACCCGCCGGCCACCCACGCCCCTGCCGCGCCGGGCAGGACAAACGCGAAGATGCCGAAGGCCAGCGGATGCGGCGCCTGCATCGCGCCCAGCAGCGCCAGCGGATGGCGCAGGTGCGAATAACCTTCGATCGTGATCCCGCCCAGCAACGCTGCGGCCAGGAACGACAGCGGCGCCACTGTGGCCGCAACCCGCGATGTCATGCCCGGTGCCATGCTGCTCCACGAAGTGCGCGGCGGCGTTGCGCCGATGCTGCAATGTTAGTGCGCGCCTGCCGTCTTGTATCCTGCCGCAAAGTCACCATATCCCTGCCGAATCCGGAACCGGCCCGATCATGAGCGCATCGCCCCACGTCATCGACGTCACCACCGCCACTTTCGAAACCGACGTCCTGCAGCGGTCGTTGCAGACGCCGGTGCTGGTGGACTTCTGGGCAACCTGGTGCGGGCCGTGCAAGACCCTCACGCCGGTGCTGGAGAAGCTGGCCGCCGATTACGGTGGCGCCTTCATCCTGGCCAAGGTGGACGTGGACCGCGAGCAGGAAATCGCCGCCGCCTTCCAGATCCGCTCGGTGCCCAGCGTGTTCCTGCTGGTCGGCGGGCAGCCGGTGGATGCCTTCCAGGGCGCACTGCCGGAAGGACAACTGCGCCAGTTCCTGCAGCAGCACGGCATCGAACCGCTGGCTGGCGACGACGATGCCGCAGCCGTGGAGGCCCTCGACGCGGCACCGCCCGATCCGCACGCCGAGGTGGCGCGCCTGCGCCAGGCCATCGAGGACGCGCCCGACCAGGCCGACCTCAGGCTGGACCTGGCCCTTGCCCTGCTGAAGACCGGCGCCATCGCCGAGGCCGAAGGCCTGCTCGATGCATTGCCGGCCAACCTGGCCACCGACGACCGTGCGCTGCGCGCACGCGCGCGCCTGGGGTTCGCCGCGCTGCTGGACGGCGCACCGCCGGTCCAGGAGCTGGAGCGCACCCTTGCAGCCGACCCTGGCGACCTGCGTGCCCGGCACCTGCTGGCGGTGCACCACCTGGTCGACGGCGACACCGCCACCGGCCTGGAGCAGTTGCTGGAGATGCTGCGCCGCGACCGCGGCTTCGAGGACGGCCTGCCCCGGCGCGCCCTGATCGAGGCGTTCCGGGTGATCGAGGACGAGGACCTGGTGGGCCAGTACCGCAGGAAGATGGCGTCGCTGCTGTTCTGAGCGCCGCCCGGCACGCTCCCGGGACGGAAACGAAAAACGCGGCGCCAGGCGCCGCGTTTTTCGTTCATTCCCGCTTCGGAACGGCCCGGTCAGCCGGCCTTGGCCACCGTCTTCTTGGCCACGGCCTTCTTCGCCGCTGGCCTGGCGACGGTCTTCCTGGCTGCCGGTGCATCGGCGCCGGCAGCGGCACGCGTGCCGGCATGGCGGCGTGCATTGCCGTAGCTGGAGTTGTAGCGCTTGCCCTTGGCAGTCTTGCGGTCACCCTTGCCCATGTTTCAACTCCCTGATTTGCATGAAAAATCAACCAGCGCGCCACGCGCGACAGACCGGAAATCGTAGCACGCCGCCGTCAATGGACGCAGCCGGCATCATGGACGTGGCCGTGATTCAGGCGCAGGTTGAGCAGGTGCGCCATTCCGACCAGGGTGCCGCCGAAGGTCATCGCCACCGCATGCGGCACCGCTGATGCGTGCAGCGGCGGATACAGCAACCCCGCCCACAGCGCCAGCAGCCCGGGGACCAGCACGCTCAGTGCACGCAGCGCGCGATGCCGGCGATAGCTCCAGCCCAGGCTGAACAGGCCCAGCAGGGTGACGAATACCACCAGCACCCATTCGACCCCGCCGTCGAACCACAGGGAAAGACCCAGCGCCGGAAGCGCCGCCAGCAACAGCGGCGTGAGTGCGCAATGGATCGCACACAACAACGAGCCGGTCGCGCCAAAACGGTCCAGCAGGTCATGTCGGGCGTCAGGCATCGGGGCGGGGATGGCGTGATGGAATGGATACATTATAACATCCGAAACCCGCTGTCACTTGCCTGCGCCCCGCATGCCCATTGCCCGCCGCCCACCCGGCCGCTGCCGCACCCTCCTCCCACGCGCCGTGGCGCTGGCGCTGGCTACGCCCATGGCCGCCACCGCCCACGAACCGACTGAACTGCCTGCGGTCAGCGTCACCGCCTCGCCATTGGCCGGCGATGCCGAGTCCCTGGCCCGCCCGGTGGCGATCCTGCAGGGCGATGCTCTTGACCGGGCCAGGTCGGCCACCCTTGGCGACACCGTGGACCGCTTGCCGGGGGTGCAGAGCAGCTACTTCGGCCCGGCCGTGGGCCGCCCCATCCTGCGCGGCCTGGATGGCCCGCGCGTGCAGGTGCTGGCGAGCGGCCTGGGCAGCATGGACGCCTCCACCGTCAGCGCCGACCACGCCACCAGCATCGAGCCGTTCCTGGCCGACCAGATCGAGGTGCTGAAGGGCCCGGCCACCCTGCTGTTCGGCAGCGGCGCCATTGGCGGCGCGGTCAACGTGGTCGACGGCCGCATTGCGCGCGAAGTGCCCGCGCAGCCACTGTCCGGCCGCGTCGAACTGCGCGGCAACACGGTCAACGACGAGCGCAGTGGCATGTTCCGCCTGGACGGCGTCAGCAGGGACAACCTGGTGCTGCATGTGGATGGCCTGGTGCGCGACACCGGCCAGTACCGGATTCCCGGTGCGGCCCATGCGCTGCACGGTGATGCGCACGACCACGACGGCCACGGCCCGGACGACGGCCACGGCCGGCATGGCCGGCTCGGCAACAGCGACATGCAGACCCGCGCCGGCGGCATCGGCCTGGCCTGGTTCGGCGAGCGCGGCCAGCTGGGCATGGCCGCCAGCAGCTACCGCAGCCAGTACGGCATCCCCGCCGGGGCACACGTGCACGCAGGCCACGGCCACGACGACGATCACGATCTCCACGACGATGGGCACGGACACGATGGCGCCGATCACGGCGACGTGCGCATCGACCTGCGCCAGGATCGCCTGGAGCTGAAGGGTGGCCTCCTGGCACCCGCACCGTTCCTGGAGCGGATCGACTTCCATGGCGCCTGGAGCGACTACGAACACGTGGAACTGGAGGATGGCCTGGTCGGCACCCGCTTCACCAGCCAGGGCCACGACGTGCGCCTGCAGGCGGTGCAGAAGGAGGTGGGCGGCTGGCGTGGTGCATTCGGGCTGCAGTCGGGCCGGGTGGACTTCGGTGCCGCAGGTGCCGAGGCGTTCGTGCCGGCAACGCTGAGCCGCAGCACCGGCGTGTTCGTGCTGCAGGAAAAAAGTGCCGGCGCGCTGAAGCTGGAACTGGGTGCGCGCCACGACCGGGTCGAGCTGGACCCGGAACGCGGTCATCCCTCACGCCGCTTCGGTGCCACCAGCCTGTCGGCGGCGGCGATCTGGCAACTGGACCCGGCGCTGGACCTGCGCATGGGCGTGGACCGCTCCGAGCGTGCGCCCACCCAGGAGGAGCTGTATGCCGGCGGCCTGCACGTGGCCACCAGCTCGCTGGAGATCGGCGATGTCCACCTCGATACCGAAAGCGCGCTGCGCGGCGAACTGGGCCTGCATGCACACCGCGGCCGCTTCGACCTGGAGCTGTCCATCTACCACAGCCGCTTCGACGACTTCATCTACCTGGCCGACACCGGCGTGTCCGCGCACGGCGTGCCGGTGCGCCTGTGGACCCAGGCGGGTGCGAGCTTCACCGGCGCCGAGGTCGAGGCCGTGGTGCACCTGGCCGACGCCGCGTCCGGGCGCTGGGACCTGCGCCTGTTCGGCGACCGCGTGCGTGCCGGGCTGGATGGCAGCGGCACGCGCACGGCCGCATTCGTGGTGCCACACGATGATCACAGCCACGCCCATCGCACCGAACTGGACAACCATGGCCCGCTGCCGCGGATCGCGCCGGCGCGCATCGGCGCCAGCCTTGCGTGGGATCGTGGCGGCTGGCGTGGCGCACTGGGGGCGGTGCGCTACCAGGCGCAGGACCGGGTGGCGCGCGCCGAGGCACCGAGCCCCGGCTACACCCTGGTCGATGCGCATGTGTCCCATGCCTGGGACCGGCCCGGCGGCACGCGCTGGGAAGTGTTCCTGGACGGCAGCAACCTCGGCAACGTCGAGGCACGGCCGCACACCTCGCTGCTGCGCCAGTACGCGCCGCTGCCGGGCCGGGCGCTGGCGTTCGGCATCCGCGCCTGGTTCTGATCCCGCCGCCGGGCAGCCGCCCGATGGTGCTATGCGCCCTCGCCCTCGCCCTCGCCGTCGGCGGCCGTCGCGCAGCGCGCGCACAGGCCGTGCACCTCGAGCGTCTGCGCCTGCGGCTGGAAACCCAGCGCGCGGGCACGCGCGTCGAGCTGGGCCACCACCTCCCTGTCTTCCAGCTCGACCGCGCTGTGGCAGCGGTTGCAGATCAGGAACGGCACCGAATGCTGGGCGCTGTTGGGGTGGTGGCAGGCAACGAAGGCGTTGACCGATTCGAGCTTGTGCACGAAGCCGTTGGCCATCAGGAAATCCAGCGCGCGATACACGGTGGGCGGGGCGTCGGCACCGGCGCCCTTGGTTTCGCGCACCCGCTCCAGCAGGTCGTAGGCCTTCATCGGACGACCTGCATCGGCGATCAGCCGCAGCACGTTGGCGCGGATCGGGGTCAGGCGCAGGCCACGCTCGCTGCAGGCCCGCTCGACCGCCCGCACGAACGCATCGGCGCTGTGGACATGGTGGTGGGGATCGGTGCATGCGTGCGTGGGCATGGCGTCTCCGTGGTCAGGCCTTCGGAACCTTGAGGATGGCCGCATCGATGCGCTGCAGGGCCTGGTCGCGGCCGGCCAGGTACACGGTCCAGGAAATGTCCGGGCTGACCTGGGTGCCGGTGATGGCCACGCGCAGCGGCTGGGCGACCTTGCCCATGCCCAGTTCCAGCGCCGCGCCGGTGTCGTGCAGCGCCTGGCCCACCGCCTCCACGGTCCACTCCGGCAGCGCGGCGAGCAGCTCGCGCGCCTTGCCCAGCGCCGCGTCGGCACGGGCCTTCAGGTGCTTGGCCACCGCGGCCTCGTCATAGCTTTCCAGCGGGGTGTACCAGACCACCGCCTTTTCGGCCATTTCCTTCAGCGTCTGCACCCGCTCGCGCAGGGCCACCACCACCTCGGCCGGCGACGGGCCGGTGGCCGGGTCCAGGCCCAGCTTTTCCAGTTGCCAGGCCAGTTGCGGCGCGATCAAGTCCGGCTCGCCGGTCTTGAGGAAATGCTGGTTGACCCAGCCCAGCTTGGCCATGTCCAGGCGCGCGGCCTTGGAGTTGCAGTTGCGCACGTCGAACAGTTCGATCAGCTCGCTGCGGCTGAAGATCTCCTGGTCACCGTGCGACCAGCCCAGGCGCGCCAGGTAGCTCAGCAATGCGTCGGGCAGATAGCCCATGTCCTTGTACTGCATCACGTCGGCCGCGCCGGTGCGCTTGGACAGCTTGGCCCCCGCCTCGTCCAGGATCATCGGCATGTGGCCAAAGCGCGGCACCGGCGCGCCGATGGCCTGGTACAGGTTGATCTGGCGCGGGGTGTTGTTGATGTGGTCGTCGCCGCGGATCACCTCGGTGATGCCCATGTCCCAGTCGTCCACCACCACGGCGAAGTTGTAGGTCGGGTAGCCGTCCGGGCGCAGGATCACCATGTCGTCCAGCTCGTTGTTGGCGATCTCGATCCGGCCCTTGATCAGGTCGTCGAAGGCGACCACGCCGTCGAGCGGATTCTTGAAGCGGATGACGCGATTGGGATCGTCGCGGTGTGGCAGGCCCAGCTCGCGCGCCGCGCCGTTGTAGCGCGGCTTCTCCTGCTTCGCCATCGCCGCCTCGCGCATGGCGTCGAGTTCTTCCCTGGTTTCATAGGCGTAGTAGGCCTTGCCCTGGGCAACCAGTTGCCCGGCCACCTCGCGATAGCGTTCGACCCGGTCGGTCTGGTAGATCGGGCCCTCGTCGTAGTCCAGGCCCAGCCAGTCCATCGCCTCGAGGATCGCGTCGATCGCGGCCTGGGTGCTGCGCTCGCGGTCGGTGTCCTCGATCCGCAGCACGAACTGGCCGCCACGGTGGCGCGCCTCAAGCCAGCAGTACAGCGCGGTGCGGGCACCGCCGATGTGCAGGTAGCCGGTGGGACTGGGGGCAAAGCGGGTGCGGCAGGTCATGGAAAAAATGGAGCCGGGGAAAGAATCGGCGCATTTTACCCTGCAAGGCAAAAGCCCATGGCGCGCCCGCATCGGCGACGGGACGCACGGCCACCCGGCAGGGGGCCGGGCAACATCGGGGCCCGCGACGGGCGCCGCGCGCAGGCATGCAATGGGCGGAGCGTGGATTACGGGCCGGCGGCCACCACCACGCGGTTGCGCCCCTGGTGCTTGGCTTCGTAGAGCGCCTCGTCGGCGCGCTTGAACAACGCCTCGAAATCCTCTCCCGGCCCTTGCAACGCCACACCTACGCTGACCGTCACCGGCGCCGGCACGCCGGACTCGAACGCATGCGCCTCGACCGCCTTGCGCAGGTTCTCGGCCAGCGTGGCCACGTGCCCGGTGCGCACGCTGGGCAGCAGGACGACGAACTCCTCGCCACCCCAGCGCACCAGCCAGTCAGTGGAGCGCAACTGGCCCCGCAGCAGCTCGGCCAGCTCACGCAGCACGCGGTCGCCGACGTCATGGCCGCAGCTGTCGTTGACGTGCTTGAAGTGGTCGATGTCCAGCACCAGCAGGGCCAGCGCGTGCCCGGCGGCGGGGATGGCGCCGGCCGGCAGCCGCGCCCAGACCTGTTCCAGGCCGTGGCGGTTCAGGGCCAGGGTCAATGGATCGGTCGTGGCATGGGCGCGGTAGCGCTCGGCCTCGCTCTGCAGCGCGCGCCGCTCGGCCCGGTAGGTACGCAGCTGCAGCAGCGCGTAGAGCACGATGCCGGCCAGCCACACGCTCAGGATGCCCAGGTACCAGGTCTCGCGCGACAGCCCCGGACGCACGAAGGTGATCTGCTTGACCTCCAGGTCGTGCACGCCCTCGGTCATGGGGTAGGAGAAGTCCAGCCCCACCGTGACGACGTTGCCCAACTCCGCCTGCGCCAGCTCGCGTGGCAGCTTGTAGGCCAGGCGCCACCACTCGGCGACGGTGAACTCGTCCACGCTCAGCGACAGCGGCCCGCGCAGGTCCTGGGTCGGCAGGAATACCGAGTTGTACTTGGTGCTGTTGTTGTCGCCCACGGTGGAGTAGCGCGCGTCGAAATGGCGTGCGAACAACCGCAGCTTGGGCACGTCACCCTTGTAGAGGACATTGACCTCCACGTGCGTGTAGCCCGACAGGTCCACGCCACGGTCGGGGCCGGCCCCGATGAAATAGTTGATTGCGCAGTAATAGCGGGGGTCGTCGGTACCCGGCGGGTAGTGGCAGCGCAGGCGCCGCCGCTGGTCGTCCAGCCATTCGCCGGCCTCGGCGCGGCCGGGCACCGGGGTAGAGGACAGGACGGTCCCGTCCTTCGGCACCCGCGTCACGTCGAAGCGCACGGGCGGGATGAGGTCGTAGCCGGCAATGGCACCGAGGGTCAGCGCCACGCCCGCCAGCAGGGTCAGGGCGGCGCTCTTGCGGTGCCCGGAGTGGGACCTCGGAGTCGGGGGAACGTCTGCACCGGCCGCGTTCATGTGGCTTCCATCACGGTTGACGGGGGACGCCTGGACGACCACCCGGTTGATACGGAAAGGTAGCAGACGCAACCATCGGTTGCACCGGTTGTTCCGCGCCGATTCCCACCGCTGGCCGGTACACCGGTGGCAGCGCGGGGCGGGATGGGGCGGATCGACGGCCTACAATCGCGCCATGGCCACCCTGCTTGTTTCCGACCTGCACCTGGATCCGGCGCGACCGGAGATCACATCGCTGTTCCTGCGCTTCCTGCGCGGGCAGGCCGCCGAGGCCGACGCGCTGTACATCCTGGGCGACCTGTTCGAGTCCTGGGTCGGCGACGACGACCCTTCCGCCGCCGCCGCCGAGGTCGCCACCGGCTTGCGTGCACTGGCCGATGCCGGCGTGGAGGTGTGCTTCATGCACGGCAACCGCGATTTCCTGCTCGGACACGCGTATGGGCGACGTTGTGGCATGCGCCTGCTGCCCGATCCGGCCGTGGTATCGCTGTACGGCGAGCCGGTGCTGCTGATGCATGGCGACCTGCTGTGCAGCGACGACACCGCCTACCAGGCCTTCCGCGCGCAGACCCGCGATGCGGCCTGGCAGCAGCGCTTCCTGGCCCAGCCGCTGCCGGCACGGCTGGCCTTCGCCGAACAGGCACGCCAGGCCAGCATGGCCCGGCAGGAGGCGATGATCGCCGGCGACCGGGCTTCCTTCGAGACTGTCACCGACGTCACCCCGGCCACGGTGGAGGCGATCCTTGCGCGCTTCGGCGTGGCGACCCTGATCCACGGCCATACCCATCGCCCGGCCATGCATGCGCTGCAGGCCGGTGGCCGCAGTTGCCGGCGCATCGTGCTGGGCGACTGGTACGAGCAGGGTTCGGTGCTGCAGGTGGACGCGGACGGAATGCGGCTGGAAGCACTGGCCACCGCCCGCTGACCACGGCAGTGGCTGCTTGCCGGGCAGCCCTTGCGTGTGGCCACGGCAGCGCCGGGCCGTTGCGGCGACGTGCCTTCCGGAGGTCGCCGGCAAGATCGGCTTCTACCGGGGCCAGGCCTGCACCGCTTCGGCCTGGCGCAGGGACGCCAGCTCGTCCTCGTCGAAGCCGGCCAGCAGGCGCGCCTGGATGTTGAACGGCCCGCGCAGGTAGCCGCTGGCGTACTCGGCCAGCAGTTCGCCGAACCGCGCGCGCGGCTCCACCCCGGCGCGCTCGCAATACCAGCGGTACCAGCGCGATCCGGCAGCCACGTGCGCCACTTCCTCGCCCAGGATCACCTCCAGGATCTCGACCGTGTGCAGGTCGCCCAGCGCGCGCAGGCGCGCGATCATGCCCGGGGTCACGTCCAGCCCGCGCGCTTCCAGCACGCGCGGCACCAGCGCCATCCGCGCCAGGCCGTCGTGCGCGGTCTTTTCGCACATCTCCCACAGGCCGTTGTGCGCATCGAAATCGCCGTAGTCGTGGCCCAGCGCGCGCAGGCGGTCGCGCAGCAGGATGAAGTGGCGCGCCTCGTCGTCGGCCACCCGTACCCAGTCGCGGTAGAACGCCTCGGGCAGGCCGCGGAAGCGGTACACCGCATCCCAGCCCAGGTCGATTGCGTTGAGCTCGATGTGGGCGATCGCGTGCACGAACGCGGCGCGGCCCACGGCGCTGCCAAGGCCGCGCCTGGGCAGTTCGCGCGGATGCACCAGCCGCGGTCGCGGCGGCCGGCCCGGCATGCGGATGGGTTGCGGCGGCGGTGCATCGGCCGGCACATGCAGTTCGCCCCGGGCGAAAGCCGCGGCATGGCGATGGGTCAGCGCGACCTTGTCATCCGGGTCGCTGGCGGCCAGGCATTGGGCCGCGGCGTCGAACAGCGAGTTCATCGGCGTGCCCGCGGGCCGAAGGAGCGGACCATGGACGGCTGCCGGCATCGTGCCGTTGCGCCACCGCCGTGCGCCGGCGATGCGGGGCGGCCAGCACGCCGGCCGCCACGGCCGTTACCGGCCATCAGGACGCCGCGCGCCGCTTCTTCTTGGCTTCGTCGCTGCGCATCTGGCCGATGCGGTCGAAGTAGCCGGCGTCGATGCCGGTCACGTACTTGCCGTCGAAGCAGGACGAGTCGAACCGCTGCAATTGCGGGTTGCCCTCGCGCACCGCCGCCTCCAGGTCTTCGAGGTCCTGGTAGATCAGCCAGTCGCAACCCAGCAGCTTCTCGATCTCCTCGACGCTGCGGCCGTGGGCGATCAGCTCGTCGGCCGAGGGCATGTCGATGCCGTAGATGTTGGGATGCCGCACCGGCGGTGCGGCACTGGCCAGGTACACCTTGCGCGCACCGGCGTCGCGCGCCATCTGCACGATCTGCTGGCTGGTGGTGCCGCGCACGATGGAGTCGTCGACCAGCAGCACCACCCGGTTGCGGAATTCCAGGTGGATCGGGTTGAGCTTGCGGCGCACCGATTTCACCCGCTCGCCCTGCCCCGGCATGATGAAGGTGCGGCCGACATAGCGGTTCTTGATGAAGCCCTCGCGGTACTTCACCCCCAGCACGTTGGACATCTCCAGCGCCGCATCGCGCGAGGTGTCCGGGATCGGGATCACCGTGTCGATGTCATGGTCCGGGCGCAGGCGCAGGATCTTCTCGCCCAGCTTCACGCCCATGCGCATGCGTGCCTTGTGCACCGACACCTCGTCGATCATCGAGTCCGGGCGGGCGAAGTACACGTACTCGAAAATGCACGGCGCGCGCTGCGCCGGCTCGGCGCAGACCTCGGCGAACATCCCCCCGCGCGGGGTAATCACGATGGCCTCGCCCGGCTGCACGTCGCGCACCCGGTCGAAGCCCAGGATGTCCAGCGCCACCGACTCGGAGGCAAGGATGTACTCGGCGCCCTCGCCGTCCCCGCGCCGGCCCAGCACCAGCGGGCGGATGCCATGCGGATCGCGGAAGGCCACCAGCCCCAAACCGAGCACCACGCTGACCACCGCATAGCCACCCGCCACCCGGCGATGCACGCCGGCCACGGCACGCAGCGCCGCCTCGGGGGTGAGCTCGCGCTGCATGTCCAGCTCATGGGCGAACACGTTCAGCAGCACTTCGCTGTCCGAGTCGGTGTTGATGTTGCGCCGGTCCTGTGCGAACACCTGCTGGCGCAGGGCGTCGGTATTGGTCAGGTTGCCGTTGTGGGCCAGGGCGATGCCATAGGGCGAGTTGACGTAGAACGGCTGCGCCTCGTCCAGCCCTTCCGACCCGGCCGTGGGATAGCGGCAGTGGGCGATGCCCACCCGGCCTTCCAGCACGCTCATGGCCTTGGCGTCGAACACGTCACGCACCAGGCCATTGCCCTTGTGCACGTGCAGCCGGGTGCCATCGGCGGTGGCGATGCCGGCGGCATCCTGGCCGCGATGCTGGAGGACGGTCATGCCGTCATAGAGTTGCGCGGCGACATCCTGGTTGCCAACGATACCGACGATGCCGCACATGATGCGTAGTCTCCGCGACGGTCACTGACCGGGATTGGACGAAGGCGGCGGTGCCGCGTGTGCCGGGGCATCGTCCCCGGGCGCCGGAGCGGGCAGCGCCCCGGTGACCATCATGGCCGCCGCGGCGGCACGTCCGATGGCGTCCCGTTCCAGGAGCGAATTATCGCCGCTCGGCCTGCCGTTGCCAAAGTCCAGTTCATCCGCCGCCCATGCCGGCAGCCAGCGCGACAGCCATTGCGCGCCAGGCACCAGGACCGGCACCGCCCGCGACTGGGTCCAGGCCGGCTCCTGCGGCAGCCGGCTGAAGGCCATCAGCAGCACCAGCATGCACCCCACCAGGCCGCCGCGTGCCAGGCCCAGCGCCAGGCCCAGCGCACGATCCACGCCCGACAGCCCCACCGACGCCAGCAGCCTGCGCACGATCCAGCCGACCAGGCTCACCAGCAGCATCACCGCCACGAACGCCACCACGTAGCCGCCCAACAGCTCGGTCGCCCCCGGCTGGCCATCGCCGCTGAGCCAGAACGCCAGCTCGGCGCCATAGCGGAACGCGAACCACCCGGCACCCAGCCAGGCCACGATCGAGGCCACGGCGCCGACGAATCCCCGCATCACCCCGAACAGCGCCGAGATGGCCACGACCGCCAGCAGCACCAGGTCGATGGAATTCATGCCGCAGCCACGCCCAGGCGATCGGTCACGGGTGCGGGACCACCATGCCGGCACCGAAGCCGCCGGCGGCCAGGCGCGCCTTGGCCTGCTCCGCCTCGGCGCGGCCGTTCATCGGCCCGACCCTGACCCGGTTGAGCAGGCCCTTGTCGGTGCGCACCGGCTGCACGATGGCGCTGTAACCGGCCGCGCGCAGGCGATCACGCAGGGCATTGGCATCGGCGGTACTGGCGAACGCACCCATCTGCACGGCGAAGCCCACGCCACTGGCAGCCGGAGCAGCGGGCGGCGCGGGTGCCGGCGTGGGCGCGGTTGCCGGCTTGGGCGCGGGCGAGGTGGCAACGGGCGGCTGCGACCGGGCCGGCGCCGGATCGCTGCTGGCGCGGGTCACAGTCCGCTCGGGGACCGCCGCCGCAGCAACAGTCGGCGCAGGCGCAGGCGCGGCCGCGGCCGTGGTTGCAGCCGCGGGTGTCGTCGCAGGTGTGGCCGGCGCCGCTGCGGTTTGGCCCTCGCCTTCACCGGCATCCAGGGCGATCACCTGTGCATTGACATCGTTGCGGATGCGGATGGCCTGCAGCCTGCCGGCCTCGGCCAGCGCACGGTCCGGATACGGCCCGACCCGCACCCGCCAGGCCTTGCTGCCATTGAGCGTGGCCGTCTGGCTGAAACCGGCCAGGCCGGCCTGGCGCAGGCGCGCCAGGACCGCGTCGGCATCGGCCGCGCTGGCGTAGGCACCAAAGCTGACCGCCCATTGCCCGGCCGCGCTGGCCGGATCGGGCCGCGCAGCGGGTGCATCGTCGGCAGCCGCGGCTGCGGCCGGTTCCTGCGCCGGCGACGGCAAGGGGCCCCGGGACGCGTCCGATGGTGGTGCCAGCAGCGGCAGCTCCCGGGTCTGGTACTCGCCAGAAGGCGCATCGGGCACGCGCATGGACACGTCGGCCACGCCGCTGTCCGGTGCCGGCCCCTGGACCAGCATGGGCAGGAAGATCACCGCCAGCGCAACCAGCACGACGGCACCGATCAGGCGTTGTTTGAGCGTGGTGTCCATGCGTTCGCGCTTTGGGAAAGCCGCGGCGATTATAGGCCCGGGTCCGGTTGCCAGCCCGTCAGCGGCCTGAATGCAATGCCACCAGCGCCGCCGCCGCGGTGTGGAACGAGCCGCACACCAGCACCCGGTCGCCCGCCACCGCCGTGCCCACGGCGCGTTGCAGGGCGCCGGCAACGTGCGCGTCACGGCTGCCGCTTTCCGCGGCGGTACCGCTCAGGCGCGCGGCAAACGCGGTCACGTCCTGGCCACGCGCGATGTCCTCCAGGCCCGCCAGGTGCCAGCGCGACACATGCGGTGCCAGGGTCCGGACCACCGCGGCCGCATCCTTGTCGCCCAGCATCGCCAGCACCGCGGCAGTGGTCCCGGCCGCGGGGTGGGCACGCAGCCAGGCAACCAGCTCGCGCGCGGCCTGCGGGTTGTGGGCCACGTCGACCACGATCTCCACGCCATCACGGTGCAGGCGCTGCAGCCGCCCGGGCAGCGCAGCAGCGGCCACGCCGTCGGCACAGGCCTGCGCGGTGAGTGCGCGCCCGGTGACCGGCGCCAATCCGCGCAGCGCAGCAATGGCGGTGGCGGCATTGGCGTACTGGACCGGTGCCGCCAACCGCGGCGACGGCAGCAGCAGCTCGGCACCCGGCTCGCGCCAGCGCCAGTGCGCCGCATCCACCGGCTCGTGGAAGAAATCGCTGCCCAGGCGGATCGCGCTGGCGCCGATGCGATAGGCGTGGCCCAGCACACTGGAGGGCGGATCCGGTTCACCCAGCACCAGTGGCTTCCAGGCACGGGCGATACCGGCCTTCTCCCGCCCGATCGCCTCGCGGTCGGCGCCCAGCCAATCGGTGTGGTCGATGTCCACGGTGGTGATCACCGCCACGTCCGCATCGACCAGGTTGACGGCATCCAGGCGGCCGCCCAGCCCGACCTCCAGCACCGCCAGGTCCAGTTGCGCGTTCTGGAACAGCCACAGCGCGGCCAGGGTGCCGTACTCGAAGTAGGTCAGCGGGGTGTCGCCGCGCGCACGCTCCACCAGCGCGAAGGCATCGGCCAGGGCCTGGTCGGTCGCCTCGCGCCCGTCGATGCGCACGCGTTCGTTGTAACGCAGCAGGTGCGGCGAGGTGTAGGCACCCACCGTCCAGCCGGCGGCGCGGGCGATGGCCTCGATGAAGGCCACGGTGGAACCCTTGCCGTTGGTGCCCGCCACGGTGATCACTCGCGCCGCAGGGCGCCCCAGTGCCATCCGCCCGGCAACTTCGTGCACCCGCTCCAGGCCCATCTGGATGGCGTGCGGGTGCTGGCGCTCGATATGCGCCAGCCAGTCGGCCAGGGTGCGCTGGGGATGCGGCACGGTCACTCCATGGGCAGGCACCTGGAGCATGGCCGGCCACCACCCGGCATGCGGCCGGGTGCGGTTACAGCGCGCGGTGCTTGGCCTCGCCAAAGAACGGGGTGTGGTGGGCGCAGTCGTTCAGGCGCACCACTTCCAGGCTGTCCAGGTCCGGGCCTTCGAGCAGGTTGAGCGTGGTCGGGGCCTGGCGGAAGGTCCACAGCTTGCTGATCGGCAGGCCCAGGATCCGGCACAGGATGACGCGGTTGACCGCATCGTGGGCGACCAGCAGCAAGGTGTCGTCCGCACCCAGCTCCTCGGTGGCGCGGGCCAGGCCACGCCAGGAGCGGTCCAGCACCTGGCGCAACGATTCGCCGCCCGGCATCAGCACCGTGTCCGGCTCCTCGCGCCATGCGCGCAGGCGGGCCGGGTCCTTCTCGTGGATCTCGCTGGCAAGCAGCCCTTCCCACTCGCCGTGGGCGATTTCCTGCACGTCCGGATCGATCTGCAGGATGCCGGCGCGCTCCTCGCCCAGCGCGAGTTCGGCGGTGCGGCGTGCGCGCGACAGCGGCGAGGCAACCGCGCGGGTCACCGCCACGTCGCGCAGGCGCTCGCCCAGCGCCTTGGCCTGCGCCTCGCCCACCGGCGAGAGCGGAATGTCGATCTGGCCCTGGTAACGGCCTTCGGCGTTCCACGGCGTCTCGCCGTGGCGTGCAAGCAGGATACGCATGGAAACCCCTGTATCGGCAAACCGCCGCGCCGGAAGGGGCGCGGCGGGGTGCGCATCATACCCGCTCGCGACCGGTCAGTGGACCGGACGCGCGCGGCAACGCCTCAAGGGGCACCCACGCCCATCTCGCGCAGCAACTGCGGCGCCGGATACACCTCCTGCATGATCCAGCGCATGTAGCGCTGGTCCACCGAGATCATGCGGGTCATCGCCGGATCGAACACCCAGTTGGAACTCACCGATTCCCAGTTGCCGTCGAACGCCAATCCCACCAGCCGGCCATGCGCATCCAGCACCGGCGAACCGGAATTGCCGCCGGTGATGTCCAGGTCCGCCAGGAAGTTCACCGGCACCGAGCCCAGGCGCGGATCCTCAAGGCCACCATGGCGCTTGGCCGCCACGGCCTGCAGCAGCGCCTTGGGCGAATCGAACGGATCCTCGCCGGTGTCCTTGGCCACCACGCCCTCCAGGGTGGTGAAGGGGGTGTAGGCCACCCCGTCACGGGGCACGTAGCCGGTGACGTTGCCGAAGGTGATCCGCAGCGAGAGGTTGGCATCCGGATAGACGAAGCGCCCGTGGCTCTTCTTGTAGTCGGCCAGCGCCTGCAGGTAGACAGGACGCGCGGCAAGGTTGTGCCCGGCGCGGGTCTTGCGCTCGCGCTCCAGCTCCAGCAGCGTGGGCATCACCGCCACCGCGTACTGGATGGCGGGATCGTCGCTGGCCTCGAACGCGGCGCGGTCGGCCTGCATCCACTTCAGGCGCGCGGCGGTGTCGCCCAGGCCGGTATCGGCCAGGCGATCCAGCGCGCGCTGCACGGCGGCCGCATCATTGCCGCCCAGCCACGCATCCACGGCGGGCACGCGCTGGCCTGCGGGCAGCTCCAGGTAGGCATTGAGCCAATACGCCTGCAGCTGTCGGTCCATCGCCGGCACGTAGCGTCGCTCCAGCTGCTTCATCGCGCCTTCCAGCGCCGGCAGGTCGCGCTCCTGGTAGCCGGACTCGCGTTCGGCATCCGGCCGCTCCCGCTCGATCGACAGCCGGTACAGGCGCGTGGCCGCATTGAGCATGGCGGTGTTGTTGAACATCGCCAGGGCCAGGTCACGCTCGCGCGTGGCCTTGTTCTGCTCCAGCAGTTCAAGCAGGCGCGCGTGCGCGGCGATCGCGTCGGCGCCGTGCTTGCCCTGGCCCTTCAGCCAGGCCAGCACCGCCGCTTCTTCGGCATGCTTCTGCCCGGCCGCATCGATGCGCTTGAAGCCTTCCAGCTGGCCGGTGTAATTCTTGCTGGTGTTGTTCCAGCCGGCCATGTTGCTGGCGTACTTCACCGCGATGTCGGGGTCGGCCTCGCCCGCCGTTTCGACCAGCGCGATGAGGTTGCGGTAGTGGGAGGCGATGGACGGGTACACCACCTGGGCGGTGTGGTCGAACTCGGCCGCCAGCGCATAGCGGTTGGTCGAGCCCGGGTAGCCGGCCACCATCACGAAATCGCCCTCGCCCAGCGGCTGGTCGGCCAGTTTCAGCCAGCGCTTCGGCGCATACGGCACGTTGTCGGCTGCATACGCGGCAGGCTTGCCATCCTTGCCGACGTAGGCGCGATAGAACGCGAAGTCACCGGTATGCCGCGGCCACATCCAGTTGTCGATGTCGCCGCCATACTTGCCGACGCTGCCCGGCGGCGCGTACGCCAGGCGCACGTCGCGGATTTCCAGGTTCTTGAACAGGCGATAGGTGTTGCCGCCGGCGAAGCTGTACAGCCGGCAGCGGAAGCCGGCCTCGGCCTCGCAGTCCGCGACCAGCGCCTTCTCGAAATCCTCCAGGGCGCGGGTGCGGGCCAGTGCATCGTCGCCGGCCGCGGCAATGGCCGCACGCGCCTGGTCGGTGACGTCAGTGATCTGGTCGAGCACGAACACGCGCGCATTCGGGCCGGCGCTGACCTCGGCGGCACGGGTCGGTGCATTGAAGCCGTCCTGGATCAGGTTCTTCTGCGCGGTGGAATTGAGCTGGATGGCGCCGTAGGCACAGTGGTGGTTGGTCACCACCAGGCCCTGCGGGGAGACGAAGCTGGCGGTACAGCCGCCCAGCGCGACCACCGCGCCCATCGGGTCGCCGGTCAGGTCGGCCAGTTGCTGCGGCGACAGCTTCAGGCCGGCTGCTTCCAGCGGGCCAGCGATCTCCGGCAGTTGCTGCGGCACCCACATGCCCTCGCCCGCGTGGACGGCGGGGGCGGCGGCCAGCACGGCCAGGACGGAAACGGAGAGCAGGCGCATGCGCATGGGAAAGTTCCATGTGAAAGGATTTCCCCATTCTAGCCCGCTGCCAGTCCGCCGCCCCGTGACGGATGGCCTATACGGCACGCTCGGGGAGCGGACCGGGAAGGGGAATTGCCCGGCCTCTGACCGGCCCTGTCGCGATCACGACCTGAGGTGCGACAGCGGGCGTCGGCTCTGGAGGGCAGCCGTGCACGGCGGGAACCAGGAAGCCGAAGCCGGGCAGTGGTCGGCTTCGGAGGGAGCCGTGCGCAGCGGCGGGGACCAGGAAGCTGAAGCCACGCAGTGATCGGCTTCGGAGGGAGCCGTGGACGGCCGAGATCGGTGGGATGGTCGGCTTCGGAGGGGAGCCGCAAACGTGCGGGTGTGGCGTGACCGCTCGGGCGCACATCCATGTGCGCACTCGCTACCGCGGCCATCCATGGCCGCTGCCACGACACACCCGCACGTCCACGTCTTCGGCGTGCCTGTGCCTCCCCACTTGTAGGAGCCGGCCTTGCCGGCGACCGCGGCGTGGTGTGGTGTATCGCGATGCCGCAGCCTGCATCGCGGTCGCCGGCAAGGCCGGCTCCTACACGAACGAGTGCAGCGCACACGTCGGTGATGGGATGCGCGGTTTGCGGAAGCCGTTGCCGTCACAAACGAAGGTCGTGCCATCGACATACCGATGGACGTCGCCCGGCCGGGGGGATGGGGCAAGTGGCACAGGGATGTGTCACGGCCCCGAGTGCGCACATGGATGTGCGCCCGAGGGGTGCACCATCCCCACGGCCGGGCGGCGGCCCCGTCCGGAGCCTCACACATCAGGCGCACTTGCTCATGCGCCCGACGGGTGCACCATCCCCGGTCGGGCGACGGCCCCGTCCGGGGCCTCACACATCAGGCGCACTTGCTCATGCGCCCGAGGGGTGCACCATCCCCGGTCGGGCGGCGGCCCCATCCGGAGCCAGGCATCACAGGTGCCCGTGCTCGCCGCGCAGCAAAAGAAAAAGGCGCCCGAAGGCGCCTTTTCCCGCGGCCCGGAGGCCCCGCTCAGTTGCCCAGCGAAAGGGTCAGCACAACCCGATCGTCGGCCAGGTCACCAAACACGTCGCGGCCGGTGCCGTCCACGCCGTGGTAGGACAGCGCCGCGCTGAACAGGCCCCAGCTGCGGCTCACGCCCAGGCTCCAGTCGGTGTAATCGTCGGAATAGGCATTGTCGAACATGCTGCGGCCGACACTGGCATCCAGGCTGAAATCGTTCGGCAGGCCCCAGCTGGCGCCGCCGGCGACGTACAGCGAATCGGTATCCGAACCACCGAAGTCATCGCTGTAGGCGGCGGTCAGGCTGTAGGTCTCGACAAAGGTGGCGGTGGCGATCAACTCGTTGAAGTTCAGGCTCGCCGCTCCGGGATAGGTGTAGCGGTTGAGCATGATGTCGAAGTTGACCGACTCGCCCAGGTCGGTGTTGTAGCCGACGAAGTAATCGACCTCCATGTCCGGGTCGCCGGGGCCGAAATCGACGCCCGAGCCCCATACGCCGACGTAGACGCCGACCGGCGCGGTCCAGGTCAGGCCAGCCTGCACGGTCGGCTCCTCATCAGACTGCGACACGCCACGCCAGACGTAGTCGGACACGGCCGCGACCGACCAGGTCAACGGGGAATCTTCGCCTTCGTCCTGGGCGGACGCGGCGAAAGGAATAACGGTGGACAGCACAACAGCGAGCGAAGCGAGCTTGGACAGCTTCATCCGGAGTCTCCAGTGGGGGTTGTGGGGGTGGGGCCCCAGGTGTTCCCCGCCTGCGGCCCCATCGACGGTGTAACCCGACCGACCGCTGCAGTGCAACAATTTTTTAATGCGCGGCCGCAAATGCTCCGAACCGGACCGCCGCCACCCGCACCTGGCTGCCCGGCGGGTAGGCCGCGCCAGCGTCCACCGGAAGCTCCAGTTCGATTTCCTGATCCTGCCCTTCCAGCAACCTGGCCCGCAGGCGCAGGTGCGGACCACTGCGCTGGCTGCCCAGCACCAGGGCCGGCCAGCCCTCCTTGCCGATGCGCAGATCCTCCGGGCGCACGTACAGGTCCAGTGCCGCGTCCGCGGGCGTCCCGTCCACCGCCGGAAGCGACAGCCCGGCCACCTCGATGAGATCGCCATTGCGGCGCCCGCGCAGGCGGTTGACCGCGCCGACGAAGGAATACACGAACGGCGAGGCGGGCCGATCATAGGCTTCCGCCGGCGTGGCCAGCTGCTCGATCCGGCCACTGTTGAGGATCGCCACCCGGTCGGCCAGCTCCAGCGCCTCCTCCTGGTCATGGGTCACGAACACCGTGGTCAGGCCGGTGCGGTCGTGCAGCTCGCGCAGCCAGCGCCGCAGGTCGCGCCGGACCTGTGCGTCCAGCGCGCCAAAGGGCTCGTCCAGCAGCAGCACGCGCGGCTCGATCGCCAGCGCCCGGGCCAGGGCCACGCGCTGGCGCTGGCCACCGGACAACTGGGTCGGGTAGCGCCCGCCCAGGCCCTGCAACTGCACCAGCGACAGCAGCTCCTCCACCCGGTCGGCAATCCTTGCCGCCGGCCAGCGTTCGGCGCGTCGCCGCACCTTCAGCCCGAAGGCGATGTTGTCGGCCACGCTCATGTGCCGGAACAGCGCGTAGTGCTGGAACACGAAGCCGACCCGGCGGTCCTGCACCGCCAGGCGCGATGCGTCTTCGCCGCCGAACAGCACCCGGCCGCCGTCGGCATGCTCCAGCCCGGCGATGATCCGCAGCAGGGTGGTCTTGCCGGAGCCGGAAGGCCCCAGCAGGGCCAGCAGCTCGCCTTCTTCAACGTGCAGGTTGACGGACTCCAGCGCGGCGAAGGCACCAAAGCGCTTGTGCAGGTCCTGGATTTCGATGGTCATGGTTGGATGTCCTTCAGCGGTGGCGGTTGGCGGCGAGCGACTCGCCATGCCGCCATTCCAGGTAGGTCTTCAGCACCAGGGTGACCAGTGCGCTCAGCGCCAGCAGCGTGGCCGCGGCAAACGCGGCGCGGTAGGCGTATTCGTTGTAGAGGATCTCCACGTGCAGCGGCAGCGTGTTGGTGCGCCCGCGGATGTGGCCGGACACCACCGACACCGCGCCGAACTCGCCCATCGCGCGGGCACCGCACAACAGCACGCCGTACAGCAGGCCCCAGCGGATGTTGGGCAGGGTCACCCGCCAGAAGGTCTGCCATCCGCTGGCGCCCAGGCTCAGCGCGGCCAGCTCCTCGTCGCTGCCCTGCTGTTCCATCAGCGGCATCAGCTCGCGGGCGATGAACGGGAAGGTGACGAACACCGTGGCCAGCACGATGCCCGGCAGCGCAAACACGATGCGCGGCAACTGCAGGTGCACCTGCCCGACCACCGGCAACTCCAGCAGCACTCCGGGGTCGATCAGCGGATACGCCCAGCCGTGCGCGCCGAAAATCAGGATGAACACCAGGCCGGCGACCACCGGCGACACCGCAAAGGGAAGATCGATCAAGGTCACCAGCCAGCGCTTGCCGGGGAACTCGTGCTTGCTCACCACCCAGGCGGCCGCCACGCCGAACACCAGGTTCAGCGGCACCACGATGGCGGTCACCAGCAATGTGAGCTTGACCGCCGCCAGAGCGTCGGGTTCGCTGATCGCCTTCACGAAGGCCGTGACACCTCCGCGCAGCGCCTCGCTGAACACCAGCACCAGTGGCAGCAGCAGGAACGAGAGCAGGAAGCCCAGGGCCGCGGTGATCAGCAGGACCTGGGCCCAGCGCGGCTCGGTGGTGGGCGATGCCGGCCGGCGCGTTGCTGCGATGGACGGACGTGGCAGCGGAATCTTCGAGGCCGGCACGTCGATGGCCGCGGGAACGGGAATGGTCATGCTCAGCCTCCTGCCCGGCGTTCGCCGCGCGCCAGCCGTGACTGCAGCGAGTTGATGACCAGCAGCAGGGCGAAGGACAGCAGCAGCATCGCCACGGCAATGGCGGTGGCGCCGGCGTAGTCGAACTCCTCCAGCTTGATCGTGATCAGCAGCGGCGCGATCTCCGACACCTGCGGGATATTGCCGGCGATGAAGATCACCGAGCCGTACTCGCCAACACCGCGTGCAAACGCCAGTGCGAACCCGGCCAGCACCGCCGGCCAGACCGCAGGCAGCACCACCCGGGTCACCGTCTGCCAGCGCCCGGCGCCCAGGCTGGCGGCCGCCTCCTCCAGCTCGCGCTCGGTCTCCACCAGCACCGGCTGCACGACCCGCACCACGAATGGCAGGCCGATGAACACCAGGGCCACGGTGATGCCGATCGGGGTGTAGGCGACCTTGACCCCGACCGACTCCAGCCACTGCCCGATCCAGCCGTTGGGGCCGTACAGCGCGGTCAGCGCGATCCCCGCCACCGCGGTGGGCAATGCGAACGGCAGGTCGATCATCGCGTCGAACAGGCGCCGGCCCGGAAACCGGTAGCGCACGAACACCCAGGCCACCAGCGTTCCCATCACCGCGTTGAACACTGCCGCCGCCAGTGCGGTACCGAAGCTCAACCGCAACGAGGCCAGCACCCTGGGCTCGGTCCAGATGTTCCACAACCCGGCCCAGCCCAGCTGGGTCGAATACAGGAACACGCTGGCCAGCGGGATCAGGACGATCAGGCCGAGCCAGGCCAGGGTGTAACCCAGGCCCAGGCCGAAACCGGGGATGACCCGGCGGTGGCGCGCGGGTCGCACCGCGCCGGTATACGGCGGCGGCGAAATCCGGGGGTGGAGTGTGGTGCTGGACATGTCTTTCGCTTCCTCTGCAACGGCCGTCTCGGACGCGCCTGGCCCAGCCGGGGTGGCTGCGGGCTCCGCGGCCACCCCGGCTTTGGCAACGCCTTACTTCCCGGTCTGGATCCGGTCGAACTCACCGCCGTCGGCAAAGTGGCGCTTCTGCGCCGTCGCCCACGAACCGAATGCACCGTCGATGGTCACCAGCTCCACCTTGGGGAAACGGGCGACATCCTCCGGCGCGGCATGCTCGGGATGGCGCGGACGGTAGTAGTGCTTGGCCGCCAGGCGCTGCCCCACCGGCGAATACAGGTACTCCAGGTAGGCCTGCGCGACCTCGCGGGTGCCATGCTTGTCAACGTTGCGGTCCACCAGCGCCACCGGCGGCTCGGCCAGGATCGACAGCGACGGCACGATGATGTCGAACTTGTCCGGGCCCAGTTCCTCGATCGACAGGAACGCCTCGTTTTCCCACGCCAGCAACACGTCGCCGATGCCGCGCTGGACGAAGGTGGTGGTGGAGCCACGCGCGCCGGTATCGAGCACCGGGACGTTGCGGAACAGCGCGGTCATGAAGTTGCGCACCTTGGCCTCGTCACCCTTGAAGATGCGCTCGGCAAACGCCCAGGCCGCCAGGTAGTTCCAGCGCGCGCCGCCGGAGGTCTTCGGATTGGGGGTGATGACCTTGACGTTGGAGCGCAGCAGGTCCGGCCAGTCCTTGATGTTCTTGGGATTGCCCTTGCGTACCAGGAACACGATGGTCGAGGTGTACGGCGCGCTGTTGTTGGGCAGCCTTTGCTGCCAGCTGCTGGGGAACAGCTTGGCGCGCTCGGCGATGGAGTCGATGTCGTAGGCCAGCGCCAGGGTGACCACGTCGGCTTCGAGGCCGTCGATCACGCTGCGCGCCTGCTTGCCCGAGCCGCCGTGCGAAGCCTCGACCGTCACCTTCTGGCCGCGGGTCTTCTGCCAGTGGTCGGCAAAGGCCGCGTTGTACTCGCGATAGAGCTCGCGGGTGGGGTCGTAGGACACGTTGAGCAGTTGCAGGTCCTTGGCGAAGGCGCCGGCCGCCAGGGTCAGGCCGAACGTGGCCGCCGCGACCAGGGCCGCGCGGCGGCGGAGGATGCTGGGAATCTTCATGGGTTGTCTCCGTTGGATATGGCGGGAAGGCGGATCAGAACGACACCTGGAGGCGCGAGAACACCGCCTTTTCGGTAGGACGATCGTTGCCGGCGGCAGCGCCGCCCTGGAAATCGGTATGCAGGTAGTTCAGGACCAGCTTGAGGTTGCCGGTGAGGTACCAGTTGACGCCGGCACTCCAGCCTTCGGCCTTGCGCGCGGCCACCGAGGGATCGGCGAACAGGGGGAAGGCGGCATCGTCGACATCCAGCACGCCGTAGCGGCCAACGATCTCGAACGCGCCCAGGCTTTCGCCCGGCTTGAACGGCCGCGACGGACGCACGCCGCGGAACCCGGCGTCCTCGCCGGTAAGCACCCAGCCCACCGTGCCCTGCCAGGCGGTGTTCTTCAGCTCGGCACGGGTGCCGCCGACCACGACCTCCTGCTTGGACTCGATGTACTCGGCCAGCAGCCCGAACGGCCCGCGGTACACGTAACCCTGCGGCGAGAACCGGGTATGCCGGCCATCGGCCGCGACCGCCGAGCGGTAGTTGAAGAACTGCTGCTGCGCCTGCGAGCGGAAGCGCGGCAGGAAGTTGTTGCCGGTGCCTTCCTTGTCGCCCACGCTGCCGCCGATGCCGAAGCCGATGCCCTTCACCGGCTCGAAGAACACCCGGCCGGCGAACTCGAAGTTGTCGTCCGGATTGGCGGTGGCGCCGTCGCGCCCGTCCGGGGCGCCGTTGTACACGCCCACGGTGTAGTTGACCTTGCCGCCGGCCACCTCGCCCTGCACCTGCACGCCCAGCTCGCGGTTGGGCGCCAGCTCGGTCGGGAAGATCCGCTCGATCAGCGCCGTGGCATTGCCCGACTGCAGGCGTTCCAGGCCCACCGGGCCCTTCACCTTGCCGGCGCGCACGGTGAAGGCCGGGTCGAACTTCAGGTCCACGTAGGCATCGACGATGCTGGCGCTGTCGCCCGCAAACTCCGGGGTGAGGCGGAAGCCCACCAGCTTGCCCAGCGACCCCTCGATGGTCGGGCGGATGCGGCGGAACAGGAAGGTGTCGTTGGCACCGATGTCGTTGTCGAAGAACCGCGCATCGCCCTGCACCAGGCCGCGGAACTTGAACTCGTACTGGCCGTCGCCGGACTTGATCGCCGCGCCGCCGCTACCGGCGGTGACCACCGGGGTGGCCTTTTCCTTCGCGGCCAGAGCCTCTTGCTTCAGCTCCAGGTTGCGCTCCAGCGTGCGCAGGCGCTGGTCCAGCTCAGCCACGTCCAGCGGCTGGCCATCCGGCGTGCTGGCGACAGCCGCGGCACCGGCCTGGCGCTGTTCCAGCAGCTCAAGGCGCCGCAGCAGATCCTCCAGGGCAGGCTGGCCCTGGGCATTGGCAGGCGCGGCCAGGACCACCGCGATGGCGGCCGCGAGCCAGAGGGAGGGCCGGGTTGCGGCGGCCCGAGGTGTCGCATTCAGGTAAGGCATCTTGCAGTTTCCCCGTCAGTAAGGCCTCTGGCCGACGGGGAGATACTGCGTATTCAGGTTTCTCGCGGGAAATGAATCCGCGGGGGGTTCTTATACCCAGGCCGCATGAAGGCGCCGCCCGGTTTGCGGGTTCCGCCCGCCCTGACAACGGCTACTGGCGGGTGCCCGCCGGGTCACTCGGCAGCGGCAGGCACCGCTGCGGCTTCGGCCGGCGCCGCGGTCTGGGCGCCACGGGCCACGCGCACGCCACGCGCCTTCATCCAGGCGTCGAACTCGTCGGCGGTCATGCGCTTGCCGCCCTGGCTCATGTCGAAACGCCACGGCGTGTTGTCGAATTCGGTCTGCGGCTTGTAGGCGGCCGGGTCGTTCGGGCTGGCCGTCGCAGACGTGGCCGGCAGCGCCCTGGCAACGTCGCGACACCCCTCGATGCGCAGCCGCAACAGCACCCGGTCCAGCGCCTGCGAGGCGTCATTGGCGGGAGCCAGCACGCCGGAGGGCATGCCCAACTGCGAGGGACGCGTGACCAGTTCGGACGCCACCGGCGGGGCCACAGTGGACGGCAGTTGCAGTGGCTGCGGGATGGTGGGTCCGGCGCAGTTCATGGCAGCGTTGGCCGCAGCAGGCGCAAGGGTGGAGGCGAAGGCCAGCAATCCGATGGCGATGACGCGCATGGCAAGAGTCTTCCCGGGTGCAGGCGCCGAGTGTAGGTAGCGCCCTGCAGCGATACAAGGACACGGCGCACATTGCCCGCAGCATGCGATGCACTCCACCGGGGCCCAACATGCACGAAGCCCGGGAGGCAGGCCTCCCGGGCTTCGCTCACTCGCCCCGCGCGTACTGGCCATAACGGCCATCAGACACGGGGTGCCAGGAACAGGCCCGGCGTTTTCAGCGCGTTACGATTGCTCGTGTCGCACTCAGTTCTGCACGTTCAGCTCGGTGCGACGGTTCTTCGCACGGCCTTCCGGGTTGTCCGAACCATCAGCGTTGGTGTTCGGCGCAATCGGACGGCTCTCGCCGTAGCCGGTCGGGCCGACCAGGCGCGAAGCGGCGACACCATTGCTGGTCAGGTAGTCGTACACGGCGCGGGCGCGACGCTCGGACAGGCCCTGGTTGTAGGCATCGGTACCCTTCGAGTCGGTGTGACCGGCCACTTCCACGCGCAGGTCCGGGTAACGCTTCAGGATCTCGGTGGCCTCGGACAGGATCGCCACCGCGTCCGGGCGCAGGGTCGACTTGTCGAAGTCGAAGTTCACGCCCTTCAGGTCGATCGACACCGGCACCGGGCAGCCGTCCGGACCGATGGCCTGGCCAGCCTGCGAACCGGGGCACTTGTCGTCGCAGTTGTTGACGCCGTCACCGTCGTCGTCCAGGTCGGCGCAGCTCGGCGCGACCGGAGCCGGAGCCGGCGGCGGGGCGGCCATCGGGGCCGGGCCCAGCGGAATCACCACACCGACCGAGGCCAGCACGTCGCCGAACCAGTCCTCGTCGCGGCCGGCCAAGGCCGGGTTGACGCTCTGGTCGTCGAAGTCGGCACGGTAGGCCAGTTCGGCGCGCACGGCTGCGCGGTTGTTGAGGGAGGTCTGCAGGCCGACACCGACCTTGGCGGCCAGGTTGCCGTCCTCGCGCTGCGCCGGCGAATTCGGGCTGGCGATCACATACTCTTCTTCGGTGCGCTGATAGCCGACACCGAACAACAGGTAGGGGTTCCAGCCGCGGGCTTCATTGATGAAGTGGCGACGGAAGTCCAGCGAAACGCCGTACTGGCTCCAGTTCAGGTCGGTGTTGCTGTCGAAACCGGGGTTCTGGTAGTTCAGCTCACCATCCACCGACCAGGTCGGGCTGATGAACTTGCCCAGGCCAAGGCTGCCGAACGGCACGTCTTCGGTACCACGGTCGTTGTCCTGGAAGTTGAAGCCGACCGCGCCAGTCAGGTACCAGCGATCGTCGAACTCCTGTGCGGATGCGGACTGTGCGACAGCCAGGCCGCCCAGCAGCGCGACGGTCAGAAGTTTCTTGTTCATCTAAAGCTCCTTGATGATTCAGGGGGATCGAAGAAACCTAGGAGTGCCTCAGGGTTCTCTCGCTATACAGACATCGCCGCCGTTGGCAGCGGATATCCCTGACGGCCGTTCAGTCACGTCGTCGCGGCGAAGGTTAGGCGGGGGAACGTGAAGACCGCGTTAACGGTACGCTAACATGTGAAAGAGCGCGCACGGCGCCAGTTTGCACGAGGACAAAGCCTGCCGTCGATCCAGCCTGGGCCACGGCACGTATGATGGGCCGGCCCGGCCGGAGACACCCCATGAAGGCCATCGCGCTGACCCGCTACCTGCCCGTCGACCATCCGTCCGCACTGGAGGACGTCGAGCTGCCGCGCCCTGAGCCGGGCCAACAGGATCTGCTGGTGCGGGTCGAAGCGGTGTCGGTCAATCCGGTCGACACCAAGCTGCGGGCTCCCGGCCCCCCGCCGGAGTCGCGGCCACGGGTCCTGGGCTTCGACGCCGCCGGTGTGGTCGAGGCGGTCGGCCCCGGCGTGAGCCTGTTCCAGCCCGGCGACGAGGTCTATTACGCCGGCGACATCACCCGGCCCGGCTGCAACGCCCAATATCATCTGGTGGACGAGCGCCTGGCAGGCGCCAAGCCGACCACCCTGGATTTCGCCGCCGCTGCCGCCCTGCCCCTGACCACACTCACCGCCTGGGAACTGCTGTTCGAGCGCATGCCCTTCGCATTCGACGCCGACAACCGCGGGCGCCGCCTGCTGGTGATCGGCGGCGCCGGCGGCGTGGGCTCGATCGCGATCCAGCTGGCGCGCCGGGCCGGCTTCACCGTGGTGGCCACCGCCTCGCGCCCGCAGAGCCGGGACTGGTGCCTGGCGATGGGCGCCCACCACGTGATCGACCATCGCCAGCCACTGGCGCCCCAGTTGCACAGCCTGGGCATGGACCAGGTGGACGCGGCGATCAACCTGGCCGATACCGACGGCTACTGGGACGCGCTGGGCCAGTTGCTCGCTCCCCAGGGCCATGTCGGGCTGGTGGTGGAGCCGGCAGGCGCGCTGCGCATCGGTGACCCGTACAAGGCCAAGTGCATCGGCATCCATTGGGAATTCATGTTCGCCCGCCCGAAGTTCCGCACCCAGGACATGATCGAGCAGCACCGGATCCTCAACCGCGTGGGCGCCCTGGTCGAGGCCGGGCAACTGCAGACCACGCTGTCAGAGGTGCTGGGGCCGATCTGCGCGGCCGGCCTGCGCCAGGCGCACCAGCGGCTGGAATCCGGGACCACTGTAGGCAAGCTGGTCCTGGCCGGCTGGACGTAACCGGCCGCAGCGGCCGCCTCCAGGGCGATCTGCGGGAGCCGGGCATGGGCTCGGCACCAGCGTTGACACGCGTTTGCCGAGCCCCGCAGCGCGGTTTCAAGGACTGAATGATGGCCGGTTGTCAAGGACAATCGTTCAGTTTTCGTTCGGCAATGCCCCCCTATTGTGCGCGCCACTTCGATCCGCCCCCCATCTACTGGTGGATCCGCCGGCCTTCAGATGCCGGCACCCCGGGCGACCCGTGGAAGGTCGCCTCCCCATGACGCCCCGCCAGCACCTGCCACTCCCCCGCGCATCGGGAGGAGGAAAGCCGGGCGGCGAAGACGGAGCAAGGAGCAACCCATGAAACTGGCCTGGATCCTCTGGCTGTCGCAGTTCATGCCGCAGCCAGCCGCCGATTCCCTGTGCCTGAGCACGACCGTGTACCTGGAGGCGCGCGACCAGAGCGTTCGCGGCCAGCAGGCGGTCGCCGAAGTGGCCCTGCGCCGCCTGGACAGCGGGCTGTGGGGCGACTCGATGTGCGACGTCGTCACCGCACGCAAGCAGTTCGCGCCGACCATCGTCTCGCCCAACACCCGCCTGCGCAACATGGATGCCTGGAACCGCTCGGTGAACGTGGCCCTGCGCGCAGAGCGCAACTGGGCCCTGCCGGTGGGCCAGCGCGAGGAGATCGTGCCCGGCGCCAGCCACTTCGCCGCCCACGCCATCGCCAGCCCGAGCTGGGCCAACTCCTACCAGGTGGCGATCATCGGCGACCACACTTTCTACCGGGTACAGCGGCTGCGGCCACGCACCTGAGTGTCCTGCCGGTGCGATGCTCCGGCAGCGCGCGCGACACGGATGACCCCGCATAATCGCGGGGTCTTCTTTTTCGCCAGAAAGGATCCCGCATGAAGCTCTATACCAAGCCCGGCGCCTGTTCCACGGCAGTGCACATCGACCTGTGCTGGACCGCACAGCCATTCGAGGTGGAGGTGATGGACGCCGAGGGGATGAAGGCACCCGACTTCCGCGCGCTGAACCCGTCGGGCTCGGTGCCGGTGCTGGTCGACGGCGATTTCGTCCTTACCCAGAACGCCGCCATCGTCGGCTACATCGCCGACCGCTTCCCCGCCGCCGGCCTGGCCGGCGACGGCAGCGCACGCCAGCGGGCCGAGGCAACGCGCTGGTTGTCGTTCGTCAACTCCGACCTGCACCCCGCGTTCCGGCCGCTGTTCGTCCCCGGCGCCTTCATTGCCGACCCGGCCCAGCACGCGGCGCTGGCCGCCACCACCCGGGAACGGCTGCGCGGCCTGTACCAGGCCGCCGACGCACGGCTGGGGCAGGAACAATGGCTGGCCGGGTTCCGCAGCTTCGCCGACCCTTACCTGTTCGTGACCCTGGGTTGGGCCGAACGCCTGGGCGTGAACCTGGCCGGGCTGGAGCAGCTGGCCGCCTTCCGCCAGCGCATGCATGCCGACGCCGGCGTGCAGCGCGCGCTCAAGGCCGAAGGCCTGGCCTGACCCTTCAACCCGTCGTGGCCCGGCCAGTCCGGGCCATGTGGCGGACGTGCCCGGCGTTCGTGCGGGCACGGCGCCGGCGCAGCCCGGGAGGCTCAGGTCGGATCCGGCTCCAGCGCCCGGAGCAGCCCGGCAGCATCGAAGCCGCTCGGTACCGGTTCGATCAGCCCCTGGGCCAGCAACTGGTCCAGCACGTCCTCCGCCGCGCGGACGCCGGCAGCAACTGCGCGCAGTTCCGGCAGCGTGCGCTGGCCGTCAACCATCAGCAGCACGGTCCGCAGTGGCGGCGGCAGGCGCCGGGTCCGGTCGCGGATTTCCTCCCGCCCGGCATCGGTCTTGCGATAGATTCCTTCGCGCATCGTCCCTCCCCCCCGGGAATACGTCCGCGGACAATATCACCCGCGCTGGCCGAGCGGGACGAACTCCCGGTCCTCGGGCCCGGTGTAATGCGCGCTGGGCCGGATGATCTTGCCGTCGGTGCGCTGCTCGATCACGTGCGCGCTCCAGCCGCAGGTGCGGGCGATCACGAACAGCGGCGTGAACATCGCGGCCGGAACCCCCATCGCGTGGTAGCTGACCGCGCTGTACCAGTCCAGGTTGGGGAACATCCGCTTGATGTCCCACATCACCGTCTCCAGGCGTTTGGCGATGTCGAACATTTCCATGCTGCCCTGTTCGGCTGACAGGTCGCCTGCCACCTGCCTGATCACCTGGTTGCGCGGATCAGCCACCGTGTAGACCGGATGGCCGAAGCCGATCACCACTTCCCTGCGCGCCACCCTAGCCCGGATGTCGGCCTCGGCCGCGTCGGGAGTGTCGTAGCGCTGCTGCACCTCGAAGGCGACCTCGTTGGCGCCGCCGTGCCGGAAACCGCGCAACGCGCCGATCGCGCCGGCAATGCACGAGTGCATGTCGCTGCCGGTGCCCGCGATCACCCGTGCGGCGAAAGTGGAGGCGTTGAATTCATGTTCCGCGTACAGGATCAGCGAGGTGTGCATCGCGCGCACCCACGATGGGCGGGGTTGGCGCCCGTGCAGCAGGTGCAGGAAGTGGCCACCGATGGAGTCGTCGTCGGTTTCCACCTCGATCCGGCGGCCGTCACGGCTGTAGTGGTACCAGTACAGCAGCATCGAGCCGAGACTGGCCAGCAGGGCATCGGCAATGTCGCGCGCGCCGGCATGGGTGTGATCGTCGCTCTCCGGCCGCACGCAGCCCAGCGCCGATACGCCGGTGCGCATCACGTCCATCGGGTGGGCGCTGGCCGGCAACTGCTCGAGCACCGCCTTCACCGCCGGGGGGATGCCACGCAACGCCTTGAGCCGGGTCTTGTAACCGTCCAGTGCAGCCCGGTCAGGCAGGCTGCCGTGCACCAGAAGGTAGGCGACCTCCTCGAACTCGCAGCCGGTCGCCAGGTCGAGGATGTCGTAGCCGCGGTAGCGCAGGTCGTTGCCACTGCGGCCCACCGTGCACAGGGCGGTGGTGCCGGCCACGGTGCCGGACAGCGCGACCGACTTCTTCGGCCTGGAATGGGTGGTGGTGTCGTTCATCAGCGGCCCTCCCGATCCTGTCGCCGCGGTTTCCCGTCGGCGGGAAACGTCACTTCTTTGCCATGAACAATGCATCCAGCCGCTGTTCGAAGGCGTGATAGCCGATGCGGTCGTACAGCTCTTCGCGGGTCTGCATCGAATCGACCACCGCCTGCTGGTGGCCATCGCGGCGGATGGCCGCGTACACGCCCTCCGCGGCCTTGTTGGCAGCCCGGAATGCCGACAGCGGGAACAGCTGGATGGCAACCCCGGCCCGAGCCAGTTGCTCGCGGCTGAACAGCGGGGTCGCGCCGAACTCGGTGATGTTGGCCAGCACCGGCACCTTCACCGCGTCGACGAAGCGGCGGTAGGTGTCCAGGTCGCCCGCCGCCTCGGCAAAGATGCCGTCGGCGCCGGCCTCCACGCAGGCCACGGCGCGCGCGATCGCCGCATCCACGCCGTCGACCGCGATGGCGTCGGTGCGGGCGATCAGGAAGAACGCCGGGTCGGTCTTCGCATCCGCGGCCGCCTTGATCCGGTCGACCATCTCGCCCTGCGACACGATTTCCTTTCCCGGGCGGTGGCCGCAGCGCTTGGCCCCGACCTGGTCCTCGATGTGGCACGCGGCCGCCCCGGCCTTGATCAGCGACCTGACCGTACGCGCGATGTTGAACGCGCTCGGCCCGAAGCCGGTGTCGATATCCACCAGCAGCGGCAGCGCGCACACATCGGTGATGCGGCGGGTGTCGATGAGCACGTCTTCCAGGGTGTTGATGCCCAGGTCCGGCATGCCCAGCGAGCCGGCCGCCACGCCGCCACCGGACAGGTAGAGCGCACGGTAGCCGGCACGTTGCGCAAGCAAGGCGTGGTTGGCGCTGGTCGCGCCGACCACCTGCAAGGGCGATTCGGCGCCCAGCGCGGCGCGGAACTTCGCGCCCGGTGTGGCGGCGGTGCCGGCGGAAGCGAGCGTCATGATGCGGTTCCTCGACCGTGGCAGTGGCGGACGCCGGCGCGACGGCCGCGTCCGCCGCAATGTGGCACTCTGCCACGGGTTGATCAATCTTGATCCGGAAAATCAACACATCCATGGACAACGATCTGGTCCCCGCCGCCGAAGCCTGCCGCTTGCTGGGCATCAGCCGGTCCACGCTGTATGCCTACGTGAGTCGCGGCCTGCTTGAATCGCGCCCGGGACACGACCACCGCAGCCGCGGCTACCTGCGGCGCGACGTGGAGCGCCTGGCGCAGCGCAAGCGGCTGGGTCGCGGCCCGGCCCGCGGCGCCGCGCAAAGCCTGGATCGTGGCCTGCCGGTGCTGGAAACCCGGATCTCGCTGATCCGCCCGGACGGCCCGTATTACCGTGGCCGCTCGGCCGTCGCCGCGGTGCGCGCCGGCGCCACCCTGGAGGACACCGCGCGGCTGCTGTGGGACTGCGGCAGCCAGGACCCCTTCGCCGATCCGCCCGGTGACTGGCCGGCACGCGTGGTCGCCCTGGCCATCGACACCGAGCTGCCGCCGGTGGCGCGGGCGATGGCGGTGATTCCGCTGCTGGCCCTGCAGGTGCCGCACTCGTTCCAGGCCGACCCTGCCACCCGCCGCGCCCTTGCCGCGACCCTGCTGCGCCAGAACGCTGCGCTGATGGTGGCGCGGCGTCCGGCCGGTCCCGTGCACCGGCTGCTGGCCGATGCCTGGCGCCCGGGCGATGCTGCGTTTGCCGAACTGGTCCGCGCCGCCCTGGTGCTGTGTGCCGACCACGAGCTCAACGTCTCGGCCTTCGCCGCGCGCGTGGTCGCTTCCACCGGCGCGCATCTGCACGCCACCGTGTGCGCCGGCCTGTCGGCGCTGTCCGGCCCGCGCCATGGCGGTGCCACCGCGCGGGTCTATGCCCTGCTCGAGGACGCCCGCCAGTGCAGCGACATCGGCCGACTCGTCGCGGGCCGCTGGAAGCGTGGCGAGGACCTGCCCGGCTTCGGCCACGCGCTCTATCCGGATGGCGATCCGCGCGCCATCGAACTGCTGGCGATGTTGCGCAACGCCCCGGTGGAGGCCGGCGCCCTGCACCTGGTCGACGCCGTCATCGCTGCCGCCGAAGCACACAGTGGTCGCCGGCCGAACGTGGACTTCGCCCTGGCGGCCACCTGCCACGCCCACCGCCTGCCGGCCGAGCCGGCCCTGGCGATGTTCGCCACCAGTCGCCTGGCCGGGTGGCTGGCACACGCATTGGAGCAGCAGGCACAGGGGCGGCTGATCCGGCCACGCGCCCGCTACACCGGGGTCATGCCGGATGCGCACGCGGCCGATGCGGGCCGGGACCACCCTGGCGCCTGACTCGCCCGCCCCTGCGGCGAGCGGCAGGCCGCGTGCTGATCTCTCCTGTGCATCCATACGCAAAGCCATATCACTCCGCGCGGTTTTCATCCGCCGCGATGCCGAGCCGCCATCACCGCCTACACTCACCGCTCACGATCGCACGCCGGAGGAGGCAACAATGGGACACAACACTGGACGGGCCACACCGACCATCGCCGCGGCCCTGTGTGCGCTGGTGCTCTGGCCGCTTGCGGTACAGGCGGACGACACCACCGCCCCCGGTTCCAATCCACTTTTCCGCGACCGCTTCACCGCCGACCCGGCCCCGCTGGTGGTGGATGACCGTCTCTATCTCTACGTCGGCCACGACCAGGCCCGGGGCGAGGAGATGTTCAACATGCGCGAGTGGCTGGTCTATTCCACCCCCGACATGAAGACCTGGACCGACCACGGCCCGATCATGAACGTGGCCGACTTCACGTGGGCCAAGGCCGATGCCTGGGCATCGCAGGCGATCGAGAAGGACGGCCGGTTCTGGTTCTACACCTCGGTCGAGCACGACGACACGCACCCGGGCAAGGCCATCGGCGTGGCCGTATCCGATTCGCCCACCGGTCCGTTCGTCGATGCGAAGGGCTCGGCCCTGGTCACCAACCAGATGACGCCCAAGGGCGACCACAGCTGGGAAGACATCGACCCGACCGTGTTCACCGACGACGACGGCAGCACCTGGCTGGCCTGGGGCAACCGCCAGTGCTACATCGCCAGGCTCAAGCCCAACATGATCGAGATCGACGGGCCGATCACCGAGATCACCCCGCCCCATTTCGAGGAAGGGCCGTGGCTGCACAAGCGCGGCGACACCTACTACCTCACCTATGCTTCGCTGGACCGCGCCACCCACACCGACGAACGCATCTCCTACGCCACCGCGCCCTCGATCCAGGGTCCGTGGACGTACCGCGGCGAGCTGACCGGCTCGGGCAAGAACAGCTTCACCATCCATCCGGGCATCGCCGAGTTCAAGGGCAACTGGTACATCTTCCTGCACAACGCTGCCCTGACCATTGGTGACGAGCAAGGCGCGCTGGGCAGGCGCGCGGTGACGGTCGAATACCTGCAGTACAACCCCGATGGCACCCTCAAGCCGGTGGTGCAGACGGACGCGGGCGTCTCTGTACCGGCCGGTGAAACGGCGCACTGACCGGACTTCGCCGTCGGGACGCCGTGTGGCGGGAGGTGTTATCGCGGCGCTTCGGCACGGGGCGTGGACGCCTTCTTGTAGGAGCCGGTCTTGCCGGCGACCGGCCCGCATACCGCGGTCGCCGGCAAGACCGGCTCCTGCATGTGGCGGCCGATGAACGCGGCACGGTGTGGTGCAACCAACCTCCCGCCTCACCGCGTTGCACGGACCAGGCGGCGCGTATCCCCTGCGTTGGATGAAGAGCCAAAGAAAAGGCCGGGTTTCCCCGGCCTTCTTTACCGCCTGGCAATGGATGCCGCGACTCAGCCCAGCAGGTGGGCCACGCCGGCGCGCTCTTCTTCCAGCTCGCCCAGGGTCTTGTCGATGGCGGCCTGGCTGAAGGCGTCGATCGGCAGGTCGCGGATCCGGGTGTAGGTGCCGTTCTCGGTGGTCACCGCAACGCCGAAGATCACGCCCTGCGGGATGCCGTAGGAGCCATCGGACGGGATGCCCATGGTCACCCACTTGCCGTTGCTGCCCAGCACCCAGTCGCGCACGTGGTCGATGGCGGCGTTGGCGGCCGAGGCGGCCGAGGACAGGCCGCGGGCCTCGATGATCGCCGCGCCGCGCTTGCCCACCTTGGGGATGAACTCGTTGGCGTTCCAGTCAGCGTCGTTGATCTTGTCCTTCAGCGACTGGCCCTTGACCGTGGCGAAGCGATAGTCCGGGTACATGGTCGGGCTGTGGTTGCCCCACACCACCAGCTTCTCGATCTCGCCCACGGCCACGCCGGCCTTGGCGGCCAACTGGCTGGCGGCGCGGTTGTGGTCCAGGCGCAGCATCGCGGTGAAATTCTCGGGCTTGAGGTCCGGCGCCGACTTCATCGCGATGTAGGCGTTGGTGTTGGCCGGGTTGCCGACCACCAGCACCTTCACGTCACGGCTGGCGACCTTGTTCAGCGCTGCGCCCTGGGCGGTGAAGATCTTGGCGTTCTCCAGCAGCAGGTCCTTGCGCTCCATGCCCGGGCCGCGCGGCCGGGCGCCGACCAGCAGGGCCACATCGACGTCCTTGAACGCCACTTCCGGGTCGTCGGTGCCGACGATGCCGGCCAGCAACGGGAATGCGCAGTCCTCCAGCTCCATGATCACGCCCTTGAGCGCGGCCTGGGCCTTCTCCATCGGCAGCTCCAGCAGCTGCAGGATCACCGGCTGATCCTTGCCCAGCATCTCGCCCGAGGCGATCCGGAACAGCAGGGCGTAGCCGATCTGGCCGGCGGCGCCGGTGACGGCAACTCGAACGGGGGTCTTCATGCGTGGGAGTCCTTACGGTTTGCGGGTATCGCGGGAAAGGGTGGGCGGGCGCGGCTCAATAGACGTCGTAGCCCAGCGGCGTGAGCATCCGGTCCAGGGCCCGGGTGTCGTAGCCGATGACCACTGCCTGGCCGGCCACGGTGACCGGCACGCCGCTGGCGCCGATGGCGCGCATGGCGCGGTCGCCGGCGTCGGTGTCGACGTCGAGCGCGCGGTAGCGCACGCCGGCGCGCTCGAAGTCGCCCTGCTGCTTGCGGCAATAGCCGCACCAGTCGGCGACCAGCATGACGATGTCCTTGTCGCCGGTGGCCATGCGCGGGTCGTCCGGATGCAACTGCGCCGGGCGGCCGGATGACCACCAGGCGTAGAGCCCGCCGGCGATACCGAGGATCAGCAGGAAACCGAAGATACGCATGTGGAATCGCCGGGGAGAGCCTGCGATTTTATCACGCAACCACGGCCTGGCAGGCCCGGATCACCGTCGCGGGCCTTGCAGCGGCTGCCGGTGCGCGGCGCGGTCAGGCGCTGAGGTGGCGGTTCCACTCGGCCACGCGGCCGGCCTGGGCCGCCAGCACCGCCTCGGCGTCGCCTTCGATCTTCACCGACTCGACCAGATCGCCCTGGGCAATGGCATCCACCACGTCCAGGCCTTCCAGGACCTTGCCGAACACCGTGTGGCGGCCATCCAGCCAGGGCGTGGCCACATGGGTGATGAAGAACTGGCTGCCATTGGTGTTCGGGCCGGCATTGGCCATGGACAGCACGCCGCGCTCGTGGGCCACGCCGTTGTCGGTCTCGTCCTCGAAGCGGTACCCCGGGCCACCGCGGCCGGAACCCTCCGGGCAGCCGCCCTGGATCATGAAATCCGGGATCACGCGGTGGAAGTTCAGGCCGTCGTAGAAGCCGCGGCGGGCCAGGTTGACGAAGTTGGCGACCGTCAGCGGCGCCTTGTCGGGCAGCAGTTCGACCCGGATCGGGCCGCGGGCGGTGGCAAAAGTGGCGGTCAGGGACATCAGGGAGGCTCCACGGAGGGATGGACGGAGGGGATGGCGGGACCGGGTGGCCCCCGTTCCCGGCCGGCCGGGAACGGGACCGGCAGGCAGGCGGCAATCAGCGCGGCGGCCAGCCGGATATACTACCCGGCTTCCCCTCCTCTCGCTCCCGTGCCCCCAGAAGGCGCGTCATCCCCATGTCCCTCGAAAAACTGCGCAATATCGCCATCGTCGCCCACGTCGACCACGGCAAGACCACCCTCGTCGACCAGCTGCTCAAGCAGTCGGGGACCCTGAACGAACGCACCGTCCTCGCCGAGCGGGTGATGGACAGCAACGATCAGGAGAAGGAACGCGGCATCACCATCCTGGCCAAGAACACGGCCATCACCTGGCGCGACAACCGCATCAACATCGTCGACACGCCCGGGCACGCCGACTTCGGCGGCGAGGTGGAGCGCGTGCTGTCGATGGTCGACTCGGTGCTGCTGCTGGTCGACGCGATGGACGGGCCGATGCCGCAGACCCGCTTCGTGACCCAGAAGGCCTTCGCGATGGGCTTCAAGCCGATCGTGGTGATCAACAAGGTCGACCGCCCGGGCGCGCGCCCGGAGTGGGTGGTGGAACAGGTCTGGGACCTGTTCGACCGCCTGGGAGCGACCGCCGAGCAGATGGACTTCCCGATCATCTATGCATCGGGCCTCAACGGCTACGCCGGCCTCACCGACGACGTGCGTTCGGGCGACATGACCCCGCTGTACGAGGCGATCATGACCCACGTGCCGGCGCCGCCGGTGGACCTGGAAGGTCCGTTCCAGATGCGCATCAGCCAGCTGGACTACAGCAACTTCGTCGGCGTGATCGGTATCGGCCGCGTGCAGCGCGGCACCGCCAGGAAGAACATGCCGGTGGCGGTGATCGACCGCCACGGCAAGAAGCGCCAGGCCAAGCTGCTGCAGGTGCTGGGCTTCATGGGCCTGGAGCGCATCGAGCAGGACACCGCCCAGGCCGGCGACATCGTCGCGATCTCCGGCATCTCCGAGCTGACCATTTCCGACACCGTCTGCGCGCTCGACATGCCCGAGGCGCTGCCGGCGCTGACCGTGGACGAGCCGACGATTTCGATGACCTTCCAGGTCAACAATTCGCCGTTCGCCGGCAGCAAGGACCTGTCGGGCGGCAAGTTCCTCACCAGCCGCCAGATCAAGGACCGGCTGGAGCGCGAGGCCGTGCACAACGTCGCCCTGCGGGTCGAACAGCTCGAGGACGCCGACAAGTTCCTGGTCTCCGGCCGCGGCGAGCTGCACCTGTCGGTGCTGATCGAGAACATGCGCCGCGAAGGCTTCGAGCTGGCAGTCTCGCGCCCGGAAGTCATCATCAAGGAGATCGACGGCCAGCCGATGGAGCCGATCGAGCAACTGGTGGTCGACGTGGAGGAAGTCCACCAGGGCGGCGTGATGGAGAAGCTGGGCATGCGCAAGGCGCAGCTCAAGAACATGGAGTCCGACGGCAAGGGCCGCGTGCGCCTGGACTACATGATCCCCGCACGCGGGCTGATCGGCTTCCAGAACGAGTTCAAGACGCTCACCTCCGGCAGCGGCCTGCTGTTCCACGTGTTCGACCACTACGGCCCGAAGGAGCAGGGCGCGATCGCCAAGCGCCAGAACGGGGTGATGATCGCCAATGCGCCGGGCACCACGCCTGCGTACTCGCTGGGGCCGCTGCAGGAACGCGGCAAGCTGTTTGCCGCCGAGGGCGACAACGTCTACGAGGGCCAGCTGGTCGGCATCCACTCCAAGGACAACGACCTCACCGTCAACGCGATCAAGCCCAAGCCGCTGACCAACATGCGCGCATCCGGCAAGGACGACGCGATCCAGCTGTCGCCGGCGATCAAGTTCTCCCTCGAGCAGGCGCTCGACTTCATCGATGACGACGAGCTGGTCGAGATCACCCCGAAGGAGATCCGCCTGCGCAAGAAGCAGCTGACCGAGAGCGACCGCAAGCGCGCCTCGCGCGCGGCCTGAGCGGCGCCATCGGCAGGTTTGCCAAGCACCGCGCCGGCCCGTAGTCTCACGGGCTGGCCCGGGGAGAATGCGGATGTGCCGGATCGCATTGCTTGTCGCGATGGTGCTGTGCGGGGTGACCGCAGCCTGTCAGCCTGACGGAGAGGCAAGGCCGCCGTCAGCGGCATCCTTCGCCTATGCCGAGGCCGGCATTGGCGAGCTGCAGCTGGCCATGGAGCGCGGCGAGACCAGCAGCCACGCCCTGGTCCAGGCCTACCTGGAACGGATCGTGGCGCTGGACCGCAACGGCCCGCAGCTCAACGCCTATCTGGAAATCAACCCGCGCGCCCGTGCCGAAGCGGCGCAGATGGATGCCGAGCGCCGCGCCGGCCGCGTGCGCGGGCCGCTGCACGGCATCCCGATGGTGTTGAAGGACAACATCGACGCCACGCCCATGGCCACCAGCGCAGGCTCACTGGCCCTGGCCGGGCTGCGCCCCGGCAGCGACGCCTTCCTGGTGCAGCGCCTGCGCCAGGCCGGTGCGGTGATCCTGGGCAAGGCCAACCTCAGCGAGTGGGCCAACTTCCGCTCGCCCCACTCCACCTCGGGCTGGAGTTCGCGCGGCGGCCAGACCCGCAACCCGTATGCACTGGACCGCTCGCCCTGCGGCTCCAGTTCCGGCACTGCCGTGGCGGTGGCCGCCAATCTTGCCGTGGCCGGGGTCGGCACCGAGACCGATGGCAGCATCCTGTGCCCGGCCGCGGTCAACGGCCTGGTCGGGCTCAAGCCGACCGTCGGTCTGGTCAGCCGCGACGGCATCGTGCCCATTTCCCACAGCCAGGACACCGCCGGGCCGATGACGCGCAGTGTCGAGGACGCGGCCCTTGTGCTGACCGCAATGATCGGCCGCGACCCGGCCGATCCGGCGACCTCGGCCAACCCCACCCTGACCACGTTCGACTATGCAGGGCAACTGCGCCAGGGCCGCCTGCAGGGCATGCGCATCGGCCTGCTGCGCGACGCCATGGCCATCTCTCCCGATGTCGCGGCCGCCACCGAGCGCGCGATCGCGGTCCTGCGCGAGGCCGGCGCCACCGTCGTCGACGCCCGCATCCCCACCGAGGGCCAATGGGACGCCGACGAGCTGGAAGTGCTGCTGCACGAATTCAAGGCTGGCGTGGAGCGCTACCTGCAGCAGCGCCAGGCACCGGTGCAAACCCTGGACGAACTGATCCAGTACAACCGCGCGCATGCGGACGCGACGATGCCGCTGTTCGGCCAGGAGTTGTTCGAGCAGGCGGCCGCGCGCGGCGACCTCGCCTCGCCGGTGTACATCGCCGCACGCATGCGCGCGCGCCGCCTGGCCGGCGCCGAGGGCATCGATGCCGCGCTACGCGAGCAGCGCCTGGATGTGCTGGTCGCCCCCACCACCGGCGTGGCCTGGCCGATCGACCCGGGACACGGCGACCGCTTTCCCGGCGGCAGCTATGGCGCCGCCGCCGTAGCCGGTTATCCGTCGCTGACCGTACCCATGGGCCAGAGCGGCGGCCTGCCGCTGGGGCTGAGCTTCATCGGCCCGGCATGGAGCGAAACCCGCCTGCTGCAGGTCGGCTATGCCTACGAACAGCTGACCCGCGCGCGTCGACCTCCACCGCTGGCCGCATCAGCCGCCACTCCCTGAGGGCTGGCCCGAGGCCACCGCATCCGGCTCCGCAGCCTCTGGCCCGGTGTCGCTGTCCTCGGCGTGCGGCGACCCCGGCACCTGGCGCGTGGCCGCGGGCGACGCGGCGTCCTCGGCATCACGGCCGAGGCTTGCGCGCAGCCGCGGCAACGCATACGGGTGATTGCAGGCCAGGAAGCCGATCACCCGTTCGCGCACCGCGCAGCGCAGGTCAAACGCCTCGCCAGAATTGCGCGCGCTCACCAGCAGCCGCACCTGCATCACGTGTTCGCCGGTCTCGGTGACCTGGGCGATGCAGACCCGGCCGTCCCAGCGCGGATCATCGCTGCAGACCCGTTCCAGTTCCGCCCGCACTTCGTCCATCGGGGTGCGGTAGTCCAGCCACAGGAACGCGGTCCCCAGCATTTGCGCACTGCTGCGGGTCCAGTTCTGGAACGGGTTCTCGATGAACCATGAAAGCGGCACCACCAGGCGCCGCTCGTCCCAGATGCGGACCACCACATAGGTGCTGGTGATCTCCTCGATCCGGCCCCACTCCCCTTCCACGATCACCACATCGTCCAGCCGGATCGGCTGGGCCAGCGCGATCTGCAGGCCGGCGATCAGGTTGCCGAACACGGGGCGGGCCGCGATGCCCGCCACCAGTCCGGCGATGCCGGCCGATGCCAGCAGGGTGGCGCCGACCTGGCGTACCGCCGGAAAGGTCATCAGGGCCAGCCCGGCGCCAAGCAGGATGATCGCGCCCATCGCGACCCTGCTGAGCACCCGGGTCTGCGTCTGGATCCGGCGTGCGTGCAGGTTGTCGGCGGCCTCCATCGGATTGTGGTGCAGGATCGAGGCTTCCACCGCTCCGATCACCCGCACCAGCAGCCATGTGAATGCACCGATCAGCGCCAGGCGCAGCCCGTGCGCCCACGCTTCCAGATGGTCGGCGGGCATGGGCACGGTGCGCAGTGCCGCGCTGAAGAACAGCAGCGGCAGGATGAACGCCAGCGGCAGGATCAGCGCCCGGACGACGCGCGCACGGGTGGATTCACGCTGTGCGATCCGCCGCGCCAGCAGGCGCAATACCACGTGCACCAGCACGCCCAGCAGCAACGCGCCGCCAATCGGGACCGCATAGGCGGCGACCGCGCTCCAGTCTGGATCTGTGGCCGGATAGGGCATCGTGTTCCTCCTTCGCTGCCATGGGCGATGGCCGGAACGCGAAAGGGAACGCAAGCCGACGCATCGGTTCGGGATTGCTGATGATGCCAGCCGGCGCGTGATGGTTCTGCAACCGGGAGCGGTGCGGCCGCGCATCGATGAGGCGCGGCCGCAGCCACGGGTTGCGCTTCAACTGCGGACGGGCGCCTGCCTGGAGCCCTGCTTGCGCACGATCGCCAGTGCGATTTCCAGCGACTGCTCGTAGTTCAGGCGGGGGTCGACGGAGGAGCGATAGGCGCGCTCCAGATCAGTCTCGGTCAGCTCGCGGGCGCCACCCGTGCACTCGGTGACATCCTCGCCGGTCAGCTCCAGGTGCACGCCGCCCAAGCGCGTGCCGGCGGCCGCGTGCAGGTCGAAGGACTGTTCGACCTCGCTGAGGATGTTGGCAAAGCGCCGGGTCTTGTAGCCGTTGGAGGTGCTTTCGGTATTGCCGTGCATGGCATCACACACCCACAGCACCCGGCGCCCGTCGCGGCGCACCGCATCCAGCAGCGGCGGCAGCTTGGAGGCGACCTGTGCGGCACCCATGCGGTGGATGAAGGTCAGCCGGCCCGGCTCGTCGTCCGGATTGAGCACATCCATCAGGCGCAACAACTGCTCGGGCTGCACCGACGGACCCACCTTGATCGCGACCGGGTTGCGGATCCCCCGGAAGTACTCCACGTGCGCCCCGTCCAGCGCGGCGGTACGCATGCCGATCCACGGGTAGTGCGTGGACAGGTTGAACCATCCCCACTGCCGCGGAACCTGGCGGGTCAGCGCCTCCTCGTACGGCAGCAGCAACGCCTCGTGCGAGGTGTAGAAGTCGATCCGGTTGAGGTTGTGGATCTGCGATCCGGCCAGCGTTTCCATGAAGCGCACCGCATCGCCGATCGAGCTCACCATGCGCTGGTAGTCCTCGGCCAGCGGCGAGCAGCCGACCCAGTTCAGGCTCCAGTACTCGGGATGGTGCAGGTCGGCAAACCCGCCATCGGTGAGCGCACGCACGAAATTCATCGTCATCGCCGAGCGCGCGTGCGCGGTGAGCATGCGCTGCGGGTCGGGCACACGGGCCTGGGCGGTGAACTCCGGGCCGTTGACCACGTCGCCCCGGTAGCTGGGCAGGCTGACCCCGTCGCGGGTCTCCATGTCGGCGGAACGCGGCTTGGCGTACTGGCCGGCAAAACGCCCGACCCGCGCCACCGGCAGGCGCAGGCCGTGGACCAGGACCAGGCTCATCTGCAACAGCACCTTGAGCCGGTTGGAGATGGTGCCGGATTCGCAATCACTGAAGTTTTCCGCGCAATCACCGCCCTGCAGCAGGAAACGGCGCCCCTCCTGCGCCTCGGCGATCTGCCGCTTCAGCGCGAAGATTTCCCAGGAGGTGACCAGCGGCGGCAAGCGCCGGAGTTGGGCCAGCGCCCGCTCGAGCGCTTGTGCATCGGGATACTGCGGCATCTGCAGCGCTGGCCGCTCCCGCCAACTCGCTGGCGACCAGCCTTCGGCCAGGCGGACGGGCTGCAGGTTGCGTTCAGTGATGCTCATGGTTGCACTCGGGGGATCGTGGGGGTTTCAAAGACGGTGGCCGCGGCCCTTGCGACGGCGCAACGCAGCCAGGATGCCCCAGCTGCCAAGCACCACCACCCAGGCCAGGCTCCAGGCGGGCATGCTCAGGCCGAACAGGGTCCAGTCGACCGTGCCGCAGTCGCCGGTGCCGGTCAGCACCTTGCGCACCAGCTCCATCGGACCCATGGTTTCCTGCAGGAACGACAGCGGCGGCCCACAGGAGGGTGCCGCCCCTGCCGGCTGCATCTGCACCCAGACATGGCGGCCTGCAATCCCGGCGCCCACCAGCGTGGCCAGCGCCACCAGCAACCCATAGACGCGCCGACCACCCGCGCCGCGCGGCGCATGCAGCGCACCAGCCAGGAACACCAGCGCCAGTGCGGCATAGGCGATGCGCTGGAAGATGCACAACGGGCACGGGTCCAACCCCTGGTAAAGCTGGGTGTAGACCACATAGGCGAGCGTCGCTGCGCAGCCCGCAAAGCCGAGCAGGAACTGCGCACGGAAACTCCAGTGGAACGGGTTCATCGGCGATGGTCCAGCGGGAAGGGATCCGGCGGATTATTCCGCATCCGTGCGGGCAACGGTAATCGCAGGCAATCGTGGCGTCTGAAACGAAAATCCCGGCACGGGGCCGGGATCCTCGGATGCCTTGGTCAGGCTGCGCTTATTCGGCAGCCTGGGGGCGATCGACCAGCTGGACGTAGGCCATCGGCGCATTGTCGCCGGCGCGGAAGCCGCACTTGAGGATGCGCAGGTACCCGCCCGGGCGGGCCTGGTAACGCGGGCCCAGCGTGGTGAACAGGTTGCCCACCGCTTCCTTGTCGCGCAGGCGAGCGAAGGCCAGGCGGCGATTGGCCACGCTATCGACCTTGGCCAGGGTGATCAGCGGCTCGGCAACGCGGCGCAGTTCCTTGGCCTTGGGCAGGGTGGTCTTGATCAACTGGTGCTTGAACAGCGAGGCAGCCATGTTCTTGAACATCGCTTCGCGGTGGGCACTGGTGCGGCTGAACTTGCGGCCGGCTTTCTGGTGGCGCATGGCGGTTTCCTTGTGGACTCAATGCTGGATCGTTGGACGTCGTTGTCGCCATCCTGGCGGTGGTGCTGTGGACTGCGCTGGTCCGCTCCGGCATTCCCTGCCGAAGAGTCGCCGCAGGCCTTCATGGGCCCATCGGCGCTGACAACCCGCGGGTACGTTCGCGGGCACTGGAACGGTGCGATGCCGGCCGTGGCGTCACGCTGGCTCCGGAGAGCCTTGCCCGGCCATCCGTGACCGGTGTGTTGCCGACCCCCCGCGCGGCGTCGCGCGGGGTCTTGCGGATTGGCGTCGGCGGCTCAGCCAAGCATCCCGTGGGCGGCGATCCCGGCCGGCGGCCAGTTCTCCAGCTTCATCCCCAGGGACAGGCCACGCTGGGCCAGGACTTCCTTGATCTCGGTGAGCGACTTCTTGCCCAGGTTCGGGGTCTTGAGCAGCTCGACCTCGGTCTTCTGGATCAGGTCACCGATGTAGTAGATGCTCTCGGCCTTGAGGCAGTTGGCCGAACGCACGGTCAACTCCAGGTCGTCGATCGGCCGCAGCAACACCGGGTCCACGCCCGCCGGGGTCGGCTTGGCCGCACCACGGTCGCGGTGGGTGAAGTCGCCGAACACCGACAGCTGGTCGCTGAGGATGTCGGCGGCGGTGCGCACGGCTTCCTCGGCATCGATGGTGCCGTTGGTCTCGATATCGATGACCAGCTTGTCCAGGTCGGTACGCTGCTCCACGCGCGCGGCTTCCACGGCGTAGGCGACACGACGGACCGGCGAGAACGACGCATCCAGGACCAGCAGGCCGATCGTGCGGGTCTCCTCGTCGGGCAGGCGACGCGAGGTGGCCGGCTGGTAGCCGAAGCCGCGCTCGATCTTCAGGCGCATGTTCAGCGCCGTGTCCTTGGTCAGGTGGCAGATCACGTGGTCGGGATTGAGGATCTCGACATTGTGGTCGGTCTGGATGTCACCGGCAGTGACCACGCCCGGGCCCTGCCCGGACAGGCTCAGGGTGGAGCTCTCGCCGGTGTGCATGCGGATGGCGACATCCTTGAGGTTCAGCAGGACTTCCAGCACGTCCTCCTGCAGCCCTTCCACGGTGGTGTACTCGTGCAGCACGCCGTCGATCTCGACCTCGGTGATCGCGAAACCGGGAATCGAGGACAGCAGGACGCGGCGCAGCGCGTTGCCGAGCGTGTGGCCGTAGCCACGCTCGAGCGGCTCGATCACGATCTTGGCGCGATTGCCGGTGAGGCGTTCGATCTGCGGTCCGCGGGGACGCAGGACCTGATTGGCGGTAACCGTCATGTTGCGGATTCTCCTGCAATGAGCCGACGATCCGGGGAAAGCGCCGGCCCTGATGTGTGGCCCCTTCATCCGGGGACAGCCGGAAGGCGGGGCGACGCGATCCGGCCGGGGGTGGGATGCGGCGCCGCGCCCGCCAGGGCGCGGCAGCCAGCCACTGTTACTTCGAGTACAGCTCGACGATCAGTGCTTCGTTGATGTCGGCCGGCAGGTCGGCGCGGTCAGGCACCGCCTTGAACACACCGGCAAACTTCTTGGCATCGACCTCGACCCACGAAGGGTTCATGTCGTGCTGCTCGGCCACGGTCAGCGCTTCCTGGACGCGAAGCTGCTTCTGGGCCTTCTCCGACAGCGCGATCGCGTCGCCAGCCTTGACCTGGTAGGACGGCAGGTTCACCGGCTTGCCGTTGACCAGCACGCCGCGATGGCTGACCAGCTGGCGCGCGGCCGGCCGGGTCACCGCGAAGCCCATGCGGTAGACGACATTGTCCAGGCGGGTTTCCAGCAACTGCAGCAGGTTCTCACCGGTGTTGCCCTTCTTGGTGGTCGCCTTCTTGTAGTAGTTGCGGAACTGGCGCTCCAGCAGGCCATAGATACGCTTGACCTTCTGCTTCTCGCGAAGCTGGGTGGCGTAGTCGGACAGCTTGCCCCTGCGCATGGTGGCGCCATGCTGGCCGGGCTTCTGCTCGAGCTTGCACTTGGAATCCAGCGCGCGGGCCGGGCTCTTGAGCGAAAGGTCGGCGCCTTCGCGGCGCGCGAGCTTACAGGTAGGACCGATATAACGAGCCATTTCTTATCGCCCCCTTTAGACGCGACGCTTCTTCGGCGGACGGCACCCGTTGTGCGGGATTGGCGTCACGTCGATGATGTTGGTGATTTTGTAACCGACGGCGTTGAGTGAACGCACGGCGGACTCGCGACCCGGACCCGGGCCCTTGATGCGCACTTCCAGCGACTTGACGCCGTAGTCCAGCGCGGCACGGCCGGCCTTCTCGGCGGCCACCTGCGCTGCAAACGGGGTCGACTTGCGCGAGCCGCGGAAACCCGCGCCGCCCGAGGTCGCCCACGACAGTGCATTGCCCTGGCGGTCGGTGATGGTCACGATGGTGTTGTTGAAGGAAGCGTGCACGTGGGCGATGCCGTCGGTGATGACGCGCTTGATCTTCTTCTTGGTCTTGCCTGCTGCCGGCTTTGCCATGATCGGTATCCCTTACTTCCTGATCGCCTTGCGCGGACCCTTGCGGGTGCGTGCATTGGTGCGGGTGCGCTGACCGCGCAGGGGCAGGCCGCGACGATGGCGCAGGCCGCGGTAGCAGCCCAGGTCCATCAGCCGCTTGATGGCGATGCCGATTTCGCGACGCAGGTCGCCTTCGATGATGTACTTGCCGACCTCGGCGCGCAGGCGCTCGATTTCCGGCTCGGACAGGTCACGGATCTTGGTCGTGGGGGCCACGCTCGCGGCCTCGCACACCTTCTTCGAGCGGGTGCGACCAATTCCGTAAATGGCCTGCAGTCCCACCCAGGCGTGCTTGTGGGTCGGCAGGTTGACGCCTGCAATACGCGCCATGACGCGATCTCCAAACTTGATGGGTCGGCACGCGCACAAGGCCCGCCCGACAGGATTGGTTCAAAAGTGAACTGCGAATTCTATCAATGTCCCGGATTACTTGGAAGTCCGTGGCCCGAAGACCCCCGACCCGGCATGGGGAGTGTGCCCATGCTCCGGCGTCGGACCCTGCTGGCAACCCGGTTTCCCGGGGCCGGCCGCGCTACTCCAGCGCCGCACCGCAGAGTCTCACCCACGCGCGAGACGTCGCGCGGGCCGCCCATTTGCTATGCCCCGGCCGTGGCCGGAGACCGGCGGAACACGTCCGCCGGGTTTGGAATGGTGCTCAGTTGCGTGGCAACCCGCCGCGCGAACCGCCCTTCAGGTTGGCCTTCTTCAGCAGGCTCTCGTACTGGTGGGACATCAGGTGCGCCTGGATCTGCGCAATGAAGTCCATCACCACCACCACCACGATCAGCAGCGAAGTGCCACCGAAATAGAACGAGGTATTCAGCTCGGTGCGCATGAATTCCGGCAGCAGGCACACGATCACCAGGTAGGCGGCGCCAGCGGCGGTCAGGCGGGTCAGCACGCCGTCGATGTAGTCGGCAGTGGCCTTGCCCGGACGGATGCCCGGAATCAGCGCGCCCGACTTCTTGAGGTTGTCGGCCGTTTCGTTCGAGTTGAAGACCAGCGCGGTATAGAAGAACGTGAAACCGATGATCAACCCGGCCAGCACGATGATGTACAGCGGCTCGCCCGGGGCCAGCGCATTGGAGATGCGCTGCAGCCAGGTGGCCGATGTCGCCTGCCCCGACCACATGCTCAGCGTCGCCGGGAAGGCCAGGATGCTGGATGCGAAGATCGGCGGGATCACGCCCGACATGTTGAGCTTGAGCGGCAGGAACGAGGTCTGGTTCATGTACGCGTTGCGACCGCCCTGGCGGCGCGCGTAGTTGACCGTGATCCGGCGCTGGCCGCGCTCGACGAACACCACGAACCAGGTAAACGCCAGCACCAGCGCCACGATCAGCAACAGGGCAAGGAAGCTCATGCTCCCGGCGCGGTAGGCCTCGATGGTCTGGATGACCGCGCTGGGCAGGCCCGCAACGATGCCGGCGAAAATGATCAGCGACACACCGTTGCCGATGCCACGCTCGGTCACCTGTTCACCCAGCCACATCAGGAGGATGGTACCGGCAGTCAACGCCACCATCGCAGTCAGGACGAAGCCCATGCCCGGCGCGTACACCACCGGCATCCCGCCCGGCGCGACCTGGCCCTGCAGCGCCATGGCGATGCTGCCGCCCTGCACCACTGCCAGGCCCACTGCGCCTATGCGCGAGTACTGGGTGACCTTGCGACGACCGGACTCTCCTTCCTTCTGCATCGCCTTGAGCGTCGGGAAGATGTGCACGGCCAGCTGCATCACGATCGATGCGGAGATATACGGCATCACGTTCAGCGCGAAGATGCTGAAACGGTGCAGGGCGCCGCCCGAGAACATGTTGAACATGTCCACGATGCCGCCGCCCTGCGCCTGCATCATCGCGAGCATGGCATCGGGATTGACGCCCGGCACCGGCACGAAACAGCCGATGCGATAGACGACCAACACGCCAAGCACGAACAGCAGGCGCTGGCGCAGTTCGGTGAACTTGCCCAGGCTACCGCCGAGATTGCCGATGCCGCTCTGCGCCATGTGTGACTTACTCCTCGACGCTGCCGCCGGCAGCCTCGACCGCGGCCTTGGCACCGGCGGTCAACAGAACGCCCTTGATGGTCAGCTTGCGCGACAGCTCGCCCTTCTTGACGATCTTGGCGCGCTTGGCGGTGCTCGGCACCAGCTTGGCTGCCCGCAGCGTAGCGAAATCGACCACGTCGCCTTCCACCAGGGCCAGCTTGTACAGCAGCACCTCGGCGGTGTCCTTGGCGGTCAGCGAACGGAAGCCGATCTTCGGCAAGCGGCGCTGCATCGGGGTCTGGCCGCCTTCGAAGCCAGCCTTGATCTTGCCCTTGCCCGAGCGCGCGAACGAACCCTTGTGACCGCGGCCGGCGGTCTTGCCCAGGCCCGAACCGATGCCGCGGCCAACGCGGGTGCGCTCCTGGCGGGCGCCCTCTGCGGGCTTGAGAGTGTTGAGACGCATGATGTTCTCCTTAGTCCTCGACCCGCACCAGATAGTGCAGCTGGTTGATGAGGCCACGAACCTGGGGGCTGTCCTTGAGCTCGCGCACGTCGTTGAGCTTGTTCAGGCCCAGTGCCTTCACCGACAACCGGTGGCGGGCCTGGGTGCCGCGCAGGCCACGCACCAGGCGCACCTTGACGGTCTTGTTCGACTCGTTAGCCATTGAGGAGTTCCTCCGCCTTCTTGCCGCGCTTGGCCGCAATACGCTCCGGCGACTGCATGGCCTCCAGACCCCGGAGGGTGGCGCGGACCAGGTTGATCGGGTTGCGCGAACCGACGGCCTTGGCCAGCACGTCCTTCACGCCCACCGCTTCCAGGACGGCGCGCATGGCGCCGCCGGCGATCACGCCGGTACCTTCCGAGGCCGGCTGCATGAACACGCGCGCGGCGCCGTGACCGGCCTTGACCGGATGCCACAGGGTGCCCTTGTTGAGATCGACGCTGAGCATGCCCTTGCGCGCATACTCCATCGACTTCTGGATGGCCACCGGGACCTCACGGGCCTTGCCGTAGCCGAAGCCGACCTTGCCGTCACCATCGCCCACCACGGTCAGTGCGGTGAAGGTGAACTGGCGGCCGCCCTTGACGGTCTTGCTGACGCGGTTGACCGCGATCAGCTTCTCGATCATGCCATCGTCGATCTTTTCTTCGCGGTTGCGGTCGCGACCGCGCGGCTGACGCTCTTCTGCCATTTCGAATTCCTTGGGTTGTCCGGATATGTACGGCTTGGGCCGCTTATGGTTGTGGGCTGTCGCGGTGAAGCGTCACGCCCCCGCAGAAGGAGGACGGCGCCCGGCGCCACCTGCGCCGGCAGGCCCGGCCCGCCGCAGCGGGCCCGGGGGAATCAGAACTGCAGGCCCGCTTCGCGGGCGGCGTCGGCCAGCGCCTTGATGCGGCCGTGGTAGCGGTAGCCCGAGCGGTCGAAAGCGACCTTCTCGATGCCTGCCGCCTTGGCCCGCTCGGCGAGGATCCGGCCGACCTTGGCGGCGGCGTCCACGTTGTTGCGGCTCTTCAGGCCGTCCTTGACGTCGGCCTGGAGGGTGTTGGCGGCCGCGATGACCTTGTCGCCATCGGCAGTGAACAGCTGGGCGTACAGGTGCTGGCCCGTGCGCAGCACGGACAGGCGCGGCACGCCGAGCTTGCGGATGTGGGCGCGGGTGGAGCGGGCGCGGCGCAGACGGGCGTCGTTCTTGATGCTCATGTGTTTTGACCTCGTGGAAGCTGAAGGATGGTCCGGGCCCCTGCCCTGGATTGCGGCCGCGGTGGCCGGATTCCGTGGAAGGACCCGCGTACGCTTACGCCTTCTTGGCTTCCTTGCGGATGATGACTTCGTCGGAATACTTCACGCCCTTGCCCTTGTACGGCTCCGGCGGGCGGAAGGCGCGGATCTTGGCCGCCACTTCACCGACGCGCTGCTTGTCGGCGCCCTGCACCAGGATTTCGGTCTGGGTCGGGGTCGCCAGGGTGATGCCTTCCGGCGCCTCGAACACCACCGGGTGCGAGAAGCCCAGGGACAGGCTCAGGTCCTTGCCCTGCATGGCGGCACGGTAACCCACGCCGACCAGCTCCAGCTTGCGCTCGAAGCCCTCCGACACACCCTTGACCATGTTGGCCAGGATCGAGCGGACGGTGCCGGTGAGGGGGACCAGCGACGGGTCGTTGGCGGACAGGACGGCGCTGCCGTCCTCGATGGCGATCTGCACGCCGGCCGGCTTGGCCAGGGTCAAGGCGCCCTTCGGGCCCTTGGCGCTGACGCTGTCGTCCTGGATGTTCAGTTCCACACCCTTGGGCAGGGCGATCGGCTGCTTGGCTACGCGGGACATGGTCGTCGTACTCCTTCGATTAGGCCACGTAGCACAGGACTTCGCCGCCCACGCCGGCGCTGCGCGCCTGCTTGTCGGTCATGATGCCCTGGGAGGTGGAAATGATGGCCACGCCGAGACCGCCGAGGACCTTGGGCAGCTCGCTCTTGCCGCGATACAGGCGCAGGCCGGAGCGCGAGGCGCGCTTGAGCTGGTCGATGACCGGACGGCCTTCGAAGTACTTCAGCACGATCTCCAGCTCGGACTTGTTGTTCTCGACCGGGACGACGCGCAGGTCGGCGATGTAGCCCTCGTCCTTGAGGACGTTGGCAATCGCAACCTTGATCTTGGAAGACGGCAGCTTCACCGTGGGCTTGCCAACTGCGGCCGCATTCTTGATGCGGACCAGCATGTCGGCGATGGGATCAGTCATGCTCATGAGTGGTTCCTTGAGTGCACCGATATCCGCTTTCGCGAAATCTGGATTGTTCCCGGGAGGGGCCGGGGCCCTGTGCGCCGCCCGATTGGCCGGGGCAAGCGCGGAATCATAGCAGACAACCCGGCCCTTGGGGGGCCGGCTCGTCGACAACACGGGCCAGACGGCGGACCGTCCGGCCGTACTTTTACCAGCTGGCCTTGCGCAGGCCCGGCACGTCGCCGCGCATGGTGGCCTCGCGCAGCTTGTTGCGGCCCAGGCCGAACTTGCGGTAGACGCCACGCGGACGGCCGGACAGCTCGCAGCGGTTGCGCAGGCGGCTGGGCGAGGAATCGCGCGGCAGCTTGGCAAGCTTGGTCGCCGCTTCGATCTTTTCGTCGTACGAAGCGGTCGGCGAGGAAACGACCTTCTTCAGCGCGTCGCGCTTGGCCGCGTACTTCTTGGCCAGCTTCGCCCGCTTCAGGTCGCGGTTGACCATGGAGGTCTTTGCCATTCTGAATTCCTTGTTATCTCAGTTCCGGAACGGGAACTTGAACGCCTCGAGCAGCGCCTTGGCTTCGGCGTCGGTCTTGGCAGTGGTGGTGATGGCGATATCCATGCCGCGGGTCGCATCGATCGCGTCGAAGTCGATCTCCGGGAAGATGATCTGCTCCTTCACGCCCATGTTGAAGTTGCCACGGCCGTCGAACGAGCGCGCAGACACGCCACGGAAGTCGCGCACGCGCGGCAGCGAGACGTTGATCAGGCGATCCAGGAACTCGAACATCTGGGCCCGGCGCAGGGTCACCTTGCAGCCGATCGGCCAGCCGTCGCGGATCTTGAACGAAGCCACCGAAACCCGGGACTTGGTGGTCACAGGCTTCTGGCCGGAGATCTTCGCCATGTCGGCCACGGCATTCTCCAGCACCTTCTTGTTGGCCGCAGCCTCGCCCACGCCCATGTTGAGCGTGATCTTGACGAACCGGGGCACCTGCATCGGGTTGCTGTAGCCGAACTTCTCCATGAGAGCCGGCACAACCTGTTCCTTGTAGATATTTTCAAGCCGCGTGGTCATTGCTTCATTCCTCAGGCGTCGAGCGCCTCACCACTGGAGCGGAACACACGCAATTTGCGTCCATCCTCCAGGACCTTGTAGCCGATGCGCTCGCCCTTGCCGGAGGCAGGGTTGAGCGGCATTACGTTGGAAATGTGGATCGAGGCTTCACGCTCGACCACGCCGCCGGCGATGCCCGCCTGCGGGTTCGGCTTGGTGTGCCGCTTGACCAGGTTGGCGTTGGATACGATCACGCGATCGCCATCCACGCGCACAACTTCGCCCTGCTTGCCCTTGTCCTTGCCGGTGGTGACGACCACCTGGTCGCCCTTCTTGATACGGTTTGCCATGTCTGCTTTCCTCCGCTCAGAGCACTTCAGGCGCGAGCGAAACGATCTTCATGAACTTCTCGGAACGCAGCTCACGGGTCACCGGTCCGAAGATACGGGTGCCAATCGGCTCCTGCTTGTTGTTCAGCAGGACAGCGGCGTTGCCGTCGAAGCGGATCAGCGAGCCGTCAGCGCGACGCACGCCCTTGCGGGTACGGACCACGACGGCGTCGTAGACTTCGCCCTTCTTGACCTTGCCGCGCGGAATGGCGTCCTTGACGGTCACCTTGATGATGTCGCCAATGCCCGCATAGCGGCGCTTGGAGCCGCCGAGCACCTTGATGCACATCAGTTCCTTGGCGCCGGAGTTGTCGGCGGCGTCGAGGTAGCTCTGCATCTGGATCATGATTCAGATCTCCCTTAGTCGGCCGCGCGGGTGACGACTTCAACCACGCGCCAGTTCTTGGTCTTGGACAGCGGCGCGATTTCGGTCACGCGCACCACGTCGCCCTCGTTGCAGCTGTTGTCGGCATCGTGGGCGTGCAGCTTGGTCGAGCGCCTGATGTACTTGCCGTACAGGGCATGCTTGACCTGACGCTCGACCAGTACGGTCACCGTCTTGTCCATCTTGTTGCTGACGACCCGGCCTTCGACCGTGCGCAGCTGCTTGTTGTTGTTCTCGCTCATCGCTGCGATCCCTTACTTGTTGCTGCCGAGCAGGGTCTTCACGCGCGCGATTTCGCGGCGCACCCGGCGGGTTTCGTGGGTCTTCGTCAGCTGACCGGTCACCCGCTGCATGCGCAGGGAGAACTGCTCCTTGCGCAGGTCCAGCAGATGAGCCTTGAGCTCGTTGGCCGACTTCTCACGGAGTTCGTTGTTCGTAGCCATTAGCGCACCGTGCGGGTCACGAAGGTGGTGGTGACCGAGAGCTTGGCCGCCGCCAGACGGAAGGCCTCGCGCGCGGTATCTTCCGGCACGCCCTCGATTTCATAGATCATGCGGCCCGGCTGGATCTGGGCGACCCAGTACTCCACGCCACCCTTGCCCGAGCCCATGCGGACCTCGATGGGCTTCTGGGTGATCGGCTTGTCCGGGAACACGCGGATCCACATCTTGCCGCCACGCTTGACGTAGCGGCTGATGGTGCGGCGCGCGGCCTCGATCTGGCGCGCGGTCAGGCGGCCGTGGGCGGTGGCCTTCAGGCCGAACTCGCCGAACGACACGGCATTCGCGCTCCAGCTCAGGCCTTCGTTACGGCCCTTGAACTGCTTGCGGAACTTGGTTCGCTTGGGTTGCAACATCGCCGTTACCTCGCTTCACGTGCAGGACGGGACGGGCGGTCGCGGTCACCGCGCTCGGGGCGCGACGAAGCCTCTTCCTGCTTTTCCTGTCCAACCTGGGCGAAGTCGAAGATCTCGCCCTTGTAAACCCATACCTTGATGCCGATCACGCCGTAGGTGGTGTGCGCCTCGGCAAAGCCGTAGTCGATGTCCGCGCGCAGGGTGTGCAGCGGCACACGGCCCTCTCGGTACCACTCCGAACGGGCGATCTCGGCGCCGTTGAGGCGACCGGCCACGTTGACCTTGATGCCCAGGGCGCCCAGGCGCATCGCGTTGCCCACGGCGCGCTTCATCGCGCGGCGGAACATGATGCGGCGCTCAAGCTGCTGGGCGATCGACTCGGCCACCAACTGCGCGTCCAGTTCGGGCTTGCGCACTTCGGTCACGTTGATGTGCGCCGGAACGCCCATCATCGCGCTCACTTCCTTGCGCAGCTTCTCGATGTCCTCACCGCGCTTGCCGATCACCACACCCGGGCGGGCCGTGTGGATGGTGACGCGCGCCGTCTTGGCCGGACGCTCGATCATGATCTTGCTGATCCCGGCCTGGGCCAGCTTCTTGCGCAGCATCTCGCGCACCTTCAGGTCGGCCGCAAGGTACTCGGCGTACTGCCGCTTCCCCGCGTACCACTTGGAGTTCCAGTCCTTGGCGATGCCCAGACGGATGCCGGTGGGATGAACTTTGTGACCCATATTACTTGCCCTCTCCCACGACGACGGTGATGTGGCTGGTCCGCTTGAGGATGCGGGTGCCGCGGCCCTTCGCTCGCGCCATGAAGCGCTTCAGGGTCGGGCCCTCGTCGACCATGATGGTCTTGACCTTCAGCGCGTCGACGTCGGCGCCCTGGTTGTTCTCGGCATTGGCAATGGCCGACTCGACCACCTTCTTGATCAGGTGGGCAGCCTTCTTGTCGGAGAACTTCAGCAGGTTGACCGCACGCTCGGCCGGCAGGCCGCGCACCTGGTCAGCAACCAGGCGGGCCTTCTGCGGGGAGATGCGCACGGTGCGCAGGATGGCTTTCGCTTCCATGGTCATCTCTCCTTACTTCGACTTCTTGTCGCCACCGTGACCCTTGAAGGTCCGGGTGACGGCAAACTCGCCAAGCTTGTGGCCGACCATGTTCTCGTTGACGAGCACAGGAACGTGGTTCTTGCCGTTGTGCACGGCGATCGTGAAACCCACCATGTCGGGCAGGATCATGGAACGGCGCGACCAGGTCTTGATCGGGCGCCTGCTGCCGCCGGCGGCCTCCACCTTCTTGATCAGGTGGTGATCGACGAACGGGCCTTTCTTGAGGGAACGTGGCATGGTCGATTAGCCCCTACGATCACGAACGATGAATTGCTGGGTGCGCTTGTTGTTGCGCGTCTTGTAACCCTTGGTCGGCACGCCCCACGGGGTGACCGGGTGCGGGTTGCCCTGGCCGGCCTTGGCCTCGCCACCACCGTGCGGGTGGTCCACCGGGTTCATGGCGGCGCCGCGGACGGTGGGCTTGATGCCGCGCCAACGGTTGGCGCCGGCCTTGCCCAGCTTCTGCAGGCTGTGCTCGTCATTGCTGACTTCGCCGATGGTGGCCCGGCACTCGGCAGGAACCTTGCGCATCTCACCCGAACGCAGGCGCAGGGTCGCGTAACCCTGCTCGCGGGCAACCAACTGCACCGCAGCGCCAGCGGCGCGTGCGACCTGCGCACCCTTGCCCGGCTTGAGCTCGATGCAATGCACCGTCGTACCGACCGGGATGTTGCGCAGCGGCAGGGTGTTGCCGGCCTTGATCGGGGCGTCCGAGCTGGCGATCACCTGGTCGCCGGCCTTCAGCCCCTTGGGCGCGATGATGTAGCGGCGCTCGCCGTCGGCATAGCACAGCAGGGCGATGTGCGCGGTGCGGTTCGGGTCGTATTCGATCCGCTCCACACGCGCCACGATCCCTTCCTTGTTGCGCTTGAAGTCGATCAGACGGTAGTGCTGCTTGTGGCCACCACCCATGTGCCGGGTGGTGATGCGGCCGTGGTGGTTGCGGCCGCCGGACTTGCTCTGCTTTTCAACCAGCGGCGCGTGCGGTGCACCCTTGTGCAGCTCGGGCGTGACCACGCGGACCGCAGAACGGCGGCCGGCGGAAGTGGGCTTGAATTTCATCAATGGCATGGGATTACCCTCAGGCCTTGGCGGACACGTCGATGCTCTGGCCGTCGGCCAGGCGCACGTACGCCTTACGCCAGTCGCCACGGCGGCCGGCACGGGAACGGAAGGACTTGCTCTTGCCCTTCACATTGACGACGTTGACCGCCTCGACCTTTACGTCGAACAGCTGTTCCACGGCAGCCTTGACGTCGGCCTTGGTGGCGTCGTTCGAAACTTCGAACACGTACTGGTTGTTGAGCTCCTGCAGGCGCGCGGTCTTTTCAGACACGCGCGGAGCAAGCAGGACGCTGAAAACCTTCTCGTTGGTGCTCATGCCAGCCACTCCTCGATCTTCTTGACCGCATCGGCGGTGATCAGCACGGAATCGGCGCCGACCAGGGTGACCGGGTCCAGCCCCTGGACGTCGCGGACCTGCACATAGGGCAGGTTGCGCGCCGACAGGAACAGGTTCTCCGAGGCCTCCTCGGTGACGATCAGCGGACGGTTGCCCAGCTCCAGGCTTGACAGCTTCTCGACCAGGCCCTTGGTCTTGGCCGAATCGACCTCGAACGCATCGACGACCTTGAGCCGGCCCTGGCGGTTGAGCTCGGACAGGATCGAGCTGATCGCGGCGCGGTACTGCTTGCGGTTGACCTTCTGCGCGAAGCTGCGCGGCTTGGCCGCGAAGGTCACGCCGCCGCCGACGAAGATCGGAGCGGTCAGGGCGCCGTGACGGGCACCGCCACCCTTCTGCTTCTTCGACTTCTTGGTCGTGCCGCTGACTTCGGACCGGGTCTTCTGCGCCTTGGTGCCAGCGCGACCGGCGTTGCGGAATGCGACCACGACCTGGTGGACCAGGTCTTCGCTGAAATCGCGGCCGAACACTTCGTCGGAAACCGACAGTTTGTTGGCGCTACCCGTAATGGTGAGTTCCATCGTGCTTCTCCTTACGCCTTGCTCGCCGGACGCACGATCACGTCGCCACCCGGAGCACCGGGCACGGCGCCGCGAACAGCGATCAGGCCGCGCTCGGCATCGACGCGAACCACTTCGAGGTTCTGCGTGCTCTGCACCTCGGCACCCATGTGGCCGGACATCTTCTTACCCGGGAACACGCGGCCCGGTGTCTGCCGCTGGCCGATCGAACCCGGCGAACGATGCGACAGCGAGTTGCCGTGGGTGGCATCACCCATGGTGAAGTTGTGGCGCTTGATCGTGCCCTGGAAGCCCTTGCCCTTGGTCACGCCCTGGACGTCCACGATCTGGCCGACCTCGAAGATATCGGCCTTGATCTCGCCACCAACGGCGAAATCCCCGATCTTCTCGTCGGCGACGCGGAACTCCCACAGGCCACGACCCGCTTCGACCTTGGCCTTGGCGTAATGCCCGGCCAGCGGCTTGTTGACCAGCGCGGCGCGGCGGGTGCCGGCGGCGACCTGGACAGCGCTGTAGCCATCGACCTCGACGGTCTTGACCTGGGTGATGCGGTTCGGGGTGGCTTCGATCAGGGTCACCGGGATGGAACGACCGTCCTCGGTGAACACCCGGCTCATGCCGGCCTTGCGGCCGACCAGACCCAACGAATATTTCTTCGTCATGTCGGCTGTCCTCAGGCGAGCTTGATCTGGACGTCGACGCCAGCCGCGAGCTCGAGCTTCATCAGCGCGTCCACGGTCTTGTCGTTGGGGTCGACGATATCGAGCACGCGCTTGTGCGTGCGGGTCTCGTACTGGTCACGCGCATCCTTGTCGGCATGCGGGGAGACGAGAATGGTGTAGCGCTCGATCTTGGTCGGCAGCGGAATCGGGCCACGCACCTGCGCGCCGGTCCTCTTCGCTGTCTCGACGATCTCGCTGGCCGAACGATCGATCAGACGATGATCGTACGCCTTGAGCCGAATCCGGATCTTTTGGTCCGCCATGACGGAGTTCCTTCGTTATAAAGAGCGACGGGCGCGGCCTCTGGGATGCCTGCCCCGAATGGTCCATTTGGTCTGCCTGGCGCCGTGACCGGCCGGCAGGCGGGGCGACGCGGCCCCAAAAGCGCGGGCAGACCAGCTAGCCGGCCTGCCCAGACGGAAAAGTATAGAACGCGTAAACGGCGCGGTCAACAGCCATTCGGCTGTTTCCGCGCATTTGTCACGCGAACCTTCCCTGTCCGGCGAACACGAGGCACTTCCTGTGCCTCTTTTCGCTTTGAGCCCCCGCCCGCCCAGGCCGGCGGGGGCCGGTAAATCGGGTATTACTTGATGATCTTGGCCACCACGCCGGCGCCGACGGTACGGCCGCCTTCGCGGATCGCGAAGCGCAGGCCTTCGTCCATCGCCACCGGGTTGATCAGCGACACCGCCATCTTCACGTTGTCGCCCGGCATCACCATCTCCACGCCCTCCGGCAGCTCGCAGGCGCCGGTGATGTCGGTGGTGCGGAAGTAGAACTGCGGACGGTAGCCCTTGAAGAACGGCGTGTGACGGCCACCCTCGTCCTTGCTCAGCACGTACACCTCGGCCTCGAAGTCCGTGTGCGGCTTGATCGAACCCGGCTTGCACAGCACCTGGCCGCGCTCCACGTCGTCACGCTTGGTGCCGCGCAGCAGCAGGCCCGCGTTGTCGCCCGCCTGACCCTGGTCCAGCAGCTTGCGGAACATCTCAACGCCCGTCACCGTGCTCTTGGCCGTCGGACGGATGCCCACGATCTCCACTTCGTCGCCCACCTTGATGATCCCGCGCTCGATGCGCCCGGTCACCACCGTGCCGCGACCCGAAATGGAGAACACGTCCTCCACCGGCATCAGGAACGCCTTGTCCACGTCGCGCTCCGGCGTCGGGATGTAGGTGTCCAGCGCCTCCACCAGCTGCAGGATCGCCGGCACGCCAATCTCGGACTGGTCGCCTTCCAGCGCCTTGAGCGCCGAACCCTTCACGATCGGGGTGTCGTCGCCCGGGAAGTCGTACTTGCTCAGCAGCTCGCGTACTTCCATCTCCACCAGCTCCAGCAGCTCGGCGTCGTCCACCATGTCCGCCTTGTTCAGGAAGACAACGATGTACGGCACGCCCACCTGGCGGGCCAGCAGGATGTGCTCGCGCGTCTGCGGCATCGGGCCGTCAGCGGCCGAACACACCAGGATCGCGCCGTCCATCTGCGCAGCACCGGTGATCATGTTCTTCACGTAGTCGGCGTGACCCGGGCAGTCCACGTGCGCGTAGTGGCGCGTCGGGGACTCGTACTCCACGTGCGAGGTCGAGATCGTGATGCCACGCGCCTTCTCTTCCGGCGCCATGTCGATCTGGTCGTACGCCTTGAACTCGCCGCCAAAACGCTCAGCGCCGATCTTCGTCAGCGCCGCCGTCAGCGTCGTCTTGCCGTGGTCAACGTGACCGATCGTGCCCACGTTCACGTGGGGCTTGGTGCGCTCGAACTTACCCTTGGCCATGGTTTGCTACCTCAGTGATTCGTGATGCGTGGTTGATGGTTGGCGACCGTGCAGCCGGATCCGCGAATGATGCGGACCCGGGGACGGATCACGCCTTCTTGATGACGGTCTCGGCGATGTTGTTCGGCGCTTCTTCGTAATGGTCGAACTCCATCGAGAAGGTCGCCCGGCCCTGGCTCATCGAGCGCAGCGACGTGGCGTAACCGAACATTTCGCCCAGCGGGATCATCGCGTTGACGATCTTGCCCGAGGGGCTGTCATCCTGGCCCTGGAGCACGCCGCGGCGGCGGCTCACGTCGCCCATCACGTCACCGATGTAATCCTCGGGGCTGACGATCTCGACCTTCATGATCGGCTCGAGCAGCACCGGGCGCGCCTTGGCGAAGCCCTGCTTGAACGCCATCGAGGCGGCAAGCTTGAACGCCATTTCCGACGAGTCGACGTCGTGGTACGAACCGAACACCAGCTTGGCCTTCACGCCCACCACCGGGAAGCCGGCAAGCGGGCCGCTGGTGATCGTCTCGCGCATGCCCTTCTCGACCGACGGGATGAACTCCTTCGGGATCACGCCACCGGTGATCTCGTTGAGGAACAGGAAGTCGTCCTTGATGTCGGTCGCGTACTTCTCGCGGTCCTCTGCGGTGATCGGCGACATCTCGATGACCACATGGCCGTACTGGCCCTTGCCGCCGGACTGCTTGGCGTGCTTGTAGTCGGACTTCACGTCGGTGGCGCGGATGGTCTCGCGGTAGGCCACCTGCGGCTTGCCGACATTGGCCTCCACGTTGAACTCGCGCCGCATGCGGTCGACGATGATGTCCAGGTGCAGCTCACCCATGCCGGAGATGATCGTCTGGCCGGATTCCTCGTCGGTACGGACACGGAACGAGGGATCTTCCTGGGCCAGGCGGCTCAGCGCGTTGCCCATCTTTTCCTGGTCGGACTTGGTCTTGGGCTCGACAGCCATCGAGATCACCGGCTCCGGGAACGCCATGCGCTCCAGGATGATCGGGGCGTCCTGCGAGCACAGGGTGTCACCGGTGGTGACATCCTTCAGGCCCACCGCCGCGGCGATGTCGCCGGCCAGCACTTCCTTGATCTCGTCACGGTTGTTGGAGTGCATCTGCAGCAGGCGGCCGATGCGCTCCTTCTTGCCCTTGATCGAGTTCAGCACCTGGTCGCCGGCATTGAGCTTGCCCGAGTACACCCGGAAGAAGGTCAGCGAGCCCACGAACGGGTCGGTCATGATCTTGAACGCCAACGCCGAGAACGGCGCGCTGTCGCTCGACTCGCGCAGCAGCTCCTTGCTCTCGTCATCGACGTCGACGCCCTTGATCGCCGGCACGTCGACCGGGGACGGCAGCAGCTTGACGACGCCGTCGAGCATCGCCTGCACGCCCTTGTTCTTGAATGCAGTGCCGCAGAACATCGGCACGATTTCGGTCTTCAGGGTGCGATCGCGCAGGCCCTTGACGATATCGTCCTCCGAGAGGTCACCCTCTTCGAGGTACTTGTTCATCAGCTCTTCGCTGGCCTCAGCGGCGGACTCGACCATGAAGGCACGGTCTTCCGTCGCCTTGGCCTGCAGCTCCGCCGGGATGTCGCGGTACTCGAAGGTCAAGCCCTGGGACGCGGTATCCCAATGGATCGCCTTCATCTTGAGCAGGTCGATCACGCCCTCGAAGCCGTCCTCGGCGCCGATCGGCACCTGCATCGGCACCGGCGACGCACCAAGGCGGGACTTCAGCTGGTCACGGACCTTGTAGAAGTTGGCGCCGGTGCGGTCCATCTTGTTGACGAACGCGATGCGCGGCACGTGGTACTTGTTGGCCTGGCGCCACACCGTCTCCGACTGCGGCTGCACGCCGCCAACCGCGCACAGCACGAACACCGCGCCGTCGAGCACGCGCAGCGAACGCTCCACCTCGATGGTGAAGTCCACGTGCCCGGGGGTGTCGATGATGTTGAAGCGGTGTTCGGGAAGGGACTTGTCCATGCCCGTCCAGAACGCGGTGGTGGCAGCCGACTGGATCGTGATGCCACGCTCCTGCTCCTGCTCCATCCAGTCCATGGTGGCGGCACCGTCATGCACCTCGCCGAGCTTGTGGCTCTTGCCGGTGTAGAACAGGATGCGCTCGGACGTGGTGGTCTTGCCGGCATCGATGTGGGCCATGATGCCGAAATTGCGATAACGTTCGATGGGAGTGGTGCGGGCCACGGTGAGCCTCTCGTTTGCTTTGACTTTGTGGATGACGGAGCGGCGCGTGGCGCCAGCTTCCGCAGTAGGGCCAAGCGCGCCTGGGCGCGCTGCCCGTGCCGGTCAGGCGGGCCCCGGCGGGGCCCGGCCCGTTACCAGCGGTAGTGCGCGAAGGCCCGGTTGGCCTCGGCCATGCGGTGGGTTTCTTCGCGCTTCTTGATGGCTGCACCGCGGCTTTCGGAGGCGTCCATCAGCTCGCCGGCCAGCTTGCGGGCCATCGAGCTCTCGCCGCGCTTGCGGGCCGAATCGATCACCCAGCGCATGGCCAGGGCCAGGCGGCGGGAGGTGCGCACTTCAACCGGCACCTGGTAGGTCGCGCCACCGACACGGCGGGACTTCACCTCGACGGCCGGAGCCACGTTGTCCAGCGCCTTCTGCACCAGCTCGATGGCATTGGGGTTCTTTTCGCCGATGACGTCCATCGCGTCGTACACGATGTTCTCGGCGATCGACTTCTTGCCGCTCTTCATCACCATGTTGATGAAGCGGGCGATGGTCTCGCTCCCGTGCTTGGGATCGGGGAGGACGGCACGCTGTGGGGTGGAACCTTTACGGGACATGTCGTTCTTCCTCGATTAGCTCTTCGGGCGCTTGGCGCCGTACTTGGAACGCGCCTGGCGGCGCTTGGTCACGCCGGCGGCATCCAGCGAGCCGCGCACGGTGTGGTAGCGCACGCCCGGCAGGTCCTTGACGCGGCCGCCGCGGATCAGCACCACGCTGTGCTCCTGCAGGTTGTGGCCTTCGCCGCCGATGTACGAGATCACCTCGTAACCGTTGGTCAGCCGCACCTTGGCAACCTTGCGCAGGGCCGAGTTGGGCTTCTTGGGGGTGGTGGTGTACACGCGCGTGCACACACCGCGGCGCTGCGGGCACTTCTCGAGCGCCGGCGAGGCACTCTTGTAGGTCGCCGCCTGCCGCGACTTGCGGACCAGCTGGTTGATCGTCGCCATTCTTAAGGTTCTTCTGCTTGGGGCCCGCGTTGGTGCCGGGGCCGGTACGTGAAAACGACGGCAGGCCGAAGGACGGCCTGCCGAGACAGGAAAGTATAGCGGCCGGCGCAAAACTGCGTCAACCGACCTGCCATCCCTGGATCTGGCAGCCGGACCGCCCGCGGGGGCGGCACCGGCAGCCGGTGAAGGCATCCCTGCCTGCACGGCTCACGGGTCCATCCAGCCTGCCGGCGGGATGGACCCGGGGCATTACTCGCCGGCGGCTTCCGGCGTCGCGGCCGGCTCCGGTGCCCCGGCCAGCGTCTGCATCTCCGACTCGGTGAGGCCGGAGGCACTGCGGCGGCGCTGGCTGTGGTACGCCAGGCCGGTACCGGCCGGGATCAGGCGCCCGACGATGACGTTCTCCTTGAGCCCGCGCAGGCCGTCGCGGGTGCCGCGCACGGCCGCCTCGGTCAGCACGCGGGTGGTCTCCTGGAAGGAGGCCGCCGAGATGAACGACTCGGTCGCCAGCGAGGCCTTGGTGATGCCCAGCAGCACCGGCTCGAACTTGGCCGGGATTTCGTTGCGGGCCACCAGGCGGGCGTTCTCCTCGATGACGCGCTGGCGCTCGGCCTGCTCGCCATTGAGGAACTTCGAACCACCCTGGTCGGAAATCTCGACCTTGCGCAGCATCTGCCGGGTGATGACCTCGATGTGCTTGTCGTTGATCTTCACGCCCTGCAGCCGGTACACGTCCTGGATCTCCTTGACCAGGTAGGCCGCCAGCGGCTCGATACCGAGCAGGCGCAGGATGTCCTGCGGGCTCGGCTCGCCGTCCACCACGGTTTCGCCCTTGGTCACGTGCTCGCCCTCGAACACGATGATCTGGCGGTACTTGGGGATCAGCTCCTCGTGCTCGCCACTCTCGCCATCACGGATGATCAGACGCTGCTTGCCCTTGGTGTCCTTGCCGAAGCTGACCACGCCCGAACGCTCGGCGAGGATCGCAGGATCCTTCGGCTTGCGCGCCTCGAACAGGTCGGCCACGCGCGGCAGGCCGCCGGTGATGTCGCGGGTCTTGGAGGCCTCCTGCGGGATCTTGGCAACCACGTCGCCCACGCCCACCGGCACGCCGTCCTGCAGGTTCACCAGCGAGCGCGGCGGCAGCAGGTACTGCGCCGGCAGGTCGGTGCCCGGGATGCTCAGGTCCTTGCCGTCCTTGTCGACGATGCGCACCAGCGGACGCAGGTCCTTGCCCTGCGAGCCGCGGCGCTTGGGATCGGTGATCTCGCGCGAGGCCAGGCCGGTCAGCTCGTCGGTCTTCTCGATGACGGTGATGCCGTCGACGAAGTCCACGAAGCGGATGAAACCGGCCACCTCGGACACGATCGGGTGGTTATGCGGGTCCCAGTTGGCGACCGACTGGCCGGCCTTGACGTCGGCACCATCCTTGACGGTGATGGTCGCGCCGTACGGCAGCTTGTAGCGCTCGCGCTCGCGGCCGTGCGGGTCGAGGATGGAGATCTCGCCCGAACGCGACACCGCCACCAGGTGGCCGGCGGCATGCTCGACCGACTTGAGGTTGGTGAACTTCGCCGAGCCGGTGGTCTTGACCGTGATGCTGTCCACCGCCGCCGCACGCGAAGCCGCGCCGCCGATGTGGAAGGTACGCATGGTCAGCTGGGTACCGGGCTCGCCGATCGACTGGGCAGCAATCACGCCCACGGACTCGCCGATGTTGACCAGGTGGCCACGGGCCAGGTCGCGGCCGTAGCAATGCGAGCACACGCCGAACGCCGATTCGCAGGTGATGGTCGAGCGGACCTTGATCGCCTGCACGCCAGCCTCTTCCAGCCGCGCCACCCAGATCTCGTCCAGCAGGGTGTTGCGGGTGACGATGGGATCCTCGTCGTTGCCGGGCAGGAACACGTCCTCGGCCACAACGCGGCCGAGCACGCGGTCGCGCAGCGGCTCGACCACGTCGCCGCCTTCCACGATCGGGGTCATGGTCAGGCCATGCACCGTGCCGCAGTCGACCTCGGTGATCACCACGTCCTGGGCCACGTCGACCAGGCGACGGGTCAGGTAACCGGAGTTGGCGGTCTTGAGCGCGGTATCGGCCAGGCCCTTTCGCGCGCCGTGGGTGGAGTTGAAGTACTCCTGCACGTTCAGGCCTTCGCGGAAGTTGGCCTTGATCGGCGTCTCGATGATCGAGCCGTCCGGGCGGGCCATCAGGCCACGCATGCCGGCCAGCTGGCGGATCTGCGCCTGCGAACCACGCGCGCCGGAGTCGGCCATGATGTACAGCGAGTTCATCGACTTCTGCGCGATTTCCTCGCCCTTGGCGTTGACCACCTTGTCGGTGCCGATGGTGTCCATCATCGCCTTGGCGATGCGCTCGTTGGTGCGCGACCAGATGTCGACCACCTTGTTGTAGCGCTCGCCGGCGGTGACCAGGCCGGACTGGTACTGCTCCTGGATCTCCAGGACCTCGGCCTCGGCCTCGTTCAGGATGCCCTTCTTCTCGTCCGGGATCAGCATGTCGTCGATGCCGATCGACACGCCTGCGCGGGTGGCGAAGGCGAAGCCGGTGTACATCAGCTGGTCGGCGAACACCACGGTGTCCTTCAGGCCCAGCTTGCGGTAGCAGGAGTTGATCAGGCGGCTGATGTTCTTCTTGGTCAACTCGGTGTTGGCCAGCTCGAACGGCAGGCCCTCCGGCAGGATCTCGGCCAGCAGCGCGCGCCCGACCGTGGTATCCACGATCGAGGTCTTCCTCTGCTTGGTGCCGTCCTCCTCGGTCACCAGCTCGGTGATCCGGACCTTGACCTTGGCGTGCAGCTCGACCACCCGGTTGTCATAGGCGCGCTTCACCTCGGCCACATCCGAGAACACCATGCCCTCGCCCTTCCTGTTCTCCAGGGCGCGGCTCATGTAGTAGAGGCCGAGCACCACGTCCTGCGACGGCACGATGATCGGCTCGCCGTTGGCCGGCGAGAGGATGTTGTTGGTCGACATCATCAGTGCGCGCGCTTCCAGCTGGGCCTCCAGGCTCAGCGGGACGTGCACGGCCATCTGGTCACCGTCGAAGTCGGCGTTGAACGCGGTGCAGACCAGCGGGTGCAGCTGGATGGCCTTGCCCTCGATCAGCACCGGCTCGAACGCCTGGATGCCCAGGCGGTGCAGGGTCGGCGCGCGGTTCAGCAGCACCGGGTGCTCGCGGATCACCTCTTCGAGGATGTCCCACACCTCGGCCTCTTCACGCTCGACCAGCTTCTTGGCGGCCTTGATCGTGGTGGCCAGGCCGCGACGCTGCAGCTTGGCGAACACGAACGGCTTGAACAGTTCCAGCGCCATCTTCTTCGGCAGGCCGCACTGGTGCAGGCGCAGGTACGGGCCGACCACGATGACCGAACGGCCGGAGTAGTCCACGCGCTTGCCGAGCAGGTTCTGGCGGAACCGGCCCTGCTTGCCCTTGATCATGTCGGCCAGCGACTTGAGCGGGCGCTTGTTGGTGCCGGTGATGGCGCGGCCACGGCGGCCGTTGTCCATCAGCGCGTCAACCGACTCCTGCAGCATGCGCTTCTCGTTGCGCACGATGATGTCGGGCGCATTGAGTTCCAGCAGGCGGCGCAGGCGGTTGTTGCGGTTGATGACGCGGCGGTACAGGTCGTTGAGGTCGGAGGTCGCGAAGCGGCCACCATCCAGCGGCACCAGCGGACGCAGGTCCGGCGGCAGCACCGGCAGCACGGTCATGACCATCCACTCCGGACGGTTGCCGGACTCGATGAAGGCCTCGACCAGCTTGATCCGCTTGGTCAGGCGCTTGAGCTTGGTCTCCGAACCGGTGGCGGCGATCTCTTCGCGCAGGCGGGCCATCTCGGCCTGCAGGTCGATCGTGCGCAGCAGCTCGTACACCGCCTCGGCGCCCATGGCGGCGTCGAAGTCGTCGCCGTGCTCCTGGCGCGCGATCAGGTACTGCTCCTCGTTGAGCAGCTGGCGACGCTCGAGCGGGGTCAGGCCCGGCTCGGTGACCACGTAGGCTTCGAAATACAGGATGCGCTCGATGTCACGCAGGGTCATGTCCAGCATCAGGCCGATGCGCGAGGGCAGCGACTTGAGGAACCAGATATGCGCAACCGGGCTGGCCAGGTCGATATGGCCCATGCGCTCGCGGCGCACCTTGGCCAGGGTGACTTCGGTGCCGCACTTCTCGCAGACCACGCCACGGTGCTTCATGCGCTTGTACTTGCCGCACAGGCACTCGTAGTCCTTGGTCGGCCCGAAGATGGCGGCGCAGAACAGGCCGTCACGCTCGGGCTTGAAGGTGCGGTAGTTGATCGTCTCGGGCTTCTTCACCTCGCCGAAGGACCACGAGCGGATCAGGTCCGGCGAAGCCAGGGCGATCTTGATCGCGTCGAAATCCAGCGTCTGGCGCTGCTGGTTGAAGAGATTGAGCAGGTCTTTCATTTTCTTCTCCGGGAATCGGGATTCGAGATTCGGTATGCGTCGATCCGGAATTCAGGTGGTCGAGGACGGCTGCCGCCAATCCCCAACCCCCGGGTTCCGGTTTACGGACCTCACTCGTCTTCCAACTCCATGTTGATGGCCAGCGAGCGGATTTCCTTCACCAGGACGTTGAAGGATTCCGGCATGCCGGCGACCATCTCGTGGTTGCCGTCGACGATGTTCTTGTACATCTGGTTGCGGCCCTGCACGTCGTCGGACTTCACCGTCAGCATTTCCTGCAGGGTGTAGGCCGCGCCGTAGGCTTCCAGCGCCCAGACTTCCATCTCGCCGAAGCGCTGGCCGCCGAACTGCGCCTTGCCGCCCAGCGGCTGCTGGGTGACTAGCGAGTACGGGCCGGTCGAACGGGCGTGCATCTTGTCATCGACCAGGTGGTTGAGCTTCAGGTAGTGCATGTAGCCCACCGTGACCGGACGCTCGAACGCCTCGCCGGTACGGCCGTCGTGGAGAACGGTCTGGCCGCTGCTGGGCAGCTCCGCCAGCTCGAGCATCCGCTTGATCTCTGCTTCGGTGGCACCGTCGAACACCGGGGTGGCCATCGGCACGCCCTCGGTGAGGTTGCGGCTCATCCCCAGCAGCTCCTCGTCACTGAACTGCGACAGGTCCACGCGCTCGCCTACCGCGGTGCGGTCGTGGTTGTAGATGTCCTCGAGGAACTTGCGCAGGTCGGCCACCGCGGTCTGGGCCTCGAGCATGCGCTGGATCTTGCGACCCAGGCCCTTGGCCGCCCACCCCAGGTGCACTTCCAGGATCTGGCCGATGTTCATGCGCGACGGCACACCCAGCGGGTTGAGCACGACGTCCACCGACTCGCCGCTGGCCATGTACGGCATGTCCTCGACCGGCACGACATTGGAGACCACGCCCTTGTTGCCGTGGCGGCCCGCCATCTTGTCGCCGGGCTGGATGCGGCGCTTCACCGCCAGGAACACCTTGACCATCTTCAGCACGCCCGGGGCCAGATCGTCGCCCTGGGTGATCTTGCCGCGCTTGTCGGCAAAGCGGCGCTCGAACTCCTTCTCGTGCGCGGCGATCTGCTTCTGTGCGCGCTCGATGGCGTCGGAGGCATCCTCGTCCTTCATCCGCAGGGCGAACCAGTCGGCCTTCTTCAGCCCATCCAGGTAGGCATCGGAGATGGTGTCGCCCTTCTTCAGGCCGGGGCCGCCATTGGCGACCTGGCCCACGATCTGCGAGCGCAGGCGCGCATAGATCGCCGCTTCCAGGATCCGGAACTGGTCGTCGAAGTCCTTCTTGACGCGCTTGATCTCGGATTCTTCGATCTGCTTGGCGCGCTTGTCCTTCTCGATGCCGTCACGGGTGAAGACCTGCACGTCGATGACGGTGCCGTCCATGCCCGGCGGCACGCGCAGCGAGCTGTCCTTCACGTCGGAAGCCTTCTCGCCGAAGATCGCGCGCAGCAGCTTCTCTTCCGGGGTGAGCTGGCTCTCGCCCTTCGGCGTGACCTTGCCCACCAGGATGTCGCCGGCGCGCACCTCGGCACCGATGTACACCACGCCGGACTCGTCCAGCCGGCCCAGCGCATGCTCGGACACGTTCGGGATATCGGCGGTGATCTCTTCCGGACCCAGCTTGGTATCGCGGGCCGCGCAGGTCAGCTCCTCGATGTGGATCGTGGTGTAGCGGTCCTCCTGGACCACGCGCTCGGACAGGAGGATCGAGTCCTCGAAGTTGTAGCCGTTCCACGGCATGAACGCGATCAGCATGTTCTGGCCCAGGGCCAGCTCGCCGATGTCGGTCGAGGGACCATCCGCCAGCACGTCGCCGGTCGCCACCCGGTCACCGACATGCACCAGCGGGCGCTGGTTGATGCAGGTGTTCTGGTTGGAACGGGTGTACTTGGTCAGGGTGTAGATGTCCACGCCGGCGTCGTGTTCGCCGGAGATCTCGACCTCGTTGACCTTGACCACGATGCGCCCTGCATCGACCTGCTCGATCACACCGCCACGGCGGGCGTTCACCGTCACGCCCGAGTCGCGCGCCACCGCACGCTCGATGCCGGTGCCCACCAGCGGCTTTTCGGCGCGCAGCGTCGGCACGGCCTGGCGCTGCATGTTGGCGCCCATCAGTGCGCGGTTGGCGTCATCGTGCTCCAGGAACGGAACCAGCGCCGCGGCGACCGACACGGTCTGCATCGGCGACACGTCCATGTAGTGGATTTCCGAGGCCGGCTTCAGCAGCGACTCGCCCTGGTGGCGGCACGGGACGAAGGCTTCGGTCAGCTTGCCCTTGCCGTCATGGGCGGCATTGACCTGGGCAATGACGTACTCGTTCTCCTCGATCGCCGAAAGGTAATCGACCGCGTCGGTGATCATGCCGTCCACGACCTTGCGGTACGGCGTCTCCAGGAAGCCGTACTGGTTGGTGCGGGCGAATACGGCCAGCGAGTTGATCAGGCCGATGTTCGGGCCTTCCGGGGTTTCGATGGTGCAGACGCGGCCGTAATGGGTCGGGTGCACGTCACGCACCTCGAAGCCGGCGCGCTCGCGGGTCAGGCCGCCCGGGCCCAGGGCCGAGACACGGCGCTTGTGGGTGACTTCGGACAGCGGATTGTTCTGGTCCATGAACTGCGACAGCTGCGAGGAGCCGAAGAACTCCTTGATCGCGGCGGCCACCGGCTTGGCGTTGATCAGCTCCTGCGGGGTCAGGCCTTCGGACTCGGCCATGGACAGGCGCTCCTTGACCGCGCGCTCGACGCGGACCAGGCCGACGCGGAACACGTTCTCGGCCATTTCGCCGACCGAACGCACGCGGCGGTTGCCCAGGTGGTCGATGTCGTCGACCACGCCGCGACCGTTGCGGATCTCGGTCAGCACGCGCAGCACGTCGAGGATGTCGGAGGTATCGCCCTGGGCGGCGACCAGCCGCTTGGACTCCTCGTCATTGCGCTCGCCGAAGTACTTGGAATCGAACAGCACGGCGGGGCCGAGCACGTCCTTGCGACCGACGCGGCGGTTGAACTTCATCCGGCCAACGGCCGACAGGTCGTAGCGCTCGAAGGTGAAGAACAGGTTGTGGAACAGGTTCTGCGCCGCTTCCTTGGTCGGCGGCTCGCCCGGACGCATCATCCGGTAGATCTCGACCAGCGCCTCCAGCTGGGTGCGGCTGGGGTCGATGCGCAGGGTGTTGGACAGGTACGGGCCACGATCGAGGTCGTTCACCCACAGGGTGCCGACGCTGTCCACACCGGCCTTGCGGAATGCCACCAGGTGCTCGTCGGTGATCTCGTCGTTGGCGGCGGCCAGCAACTCGCCGGTGCTGGCATCGACCACGTCATGGGCCAGGATCCGGCCCAGCAGGTACTCGTCCAGCACCGCCAGCGCGGTGATGCCCGACTGCTCCAGCTGGCGCACGTGGCGCGCGGTGATGCGCTTGCCGGCCTCGACGATCACCTTCTCGCCGTCGGCCAGGTCGAAGCCCAGGGTCTCGCCGCGCAGGCGCTCGGGCACCAGCTCCAGCTGCACGCCTTCGTCCGGGTTGATGTGGAAGGTGTTGATCTCGAAGAATGCGCGCAGCATTTCCTCGTTGTTGTAGCCAAGCGCGCGCAGCAGGATCGTCACCGGCAGCTTGCGACGGCGGTCGATACGGGTGTACAGGGCGTCCTTCGGGTCGAACTCGAAGTCCAGCCAGGAGCCGCGGTAGGGAATGATGCGGGCGCTGTACAGCAGCTTGCCCGAGCTGTGGGTCTTGCCGCGGTCGTGGTCGAAGAACACGCCCGGGCTGCGGTGCAGCTGCGAGACGATGACGCGCTCGGTGCCGTTCACGATGAAGGTGCCGTGCTCGGTCATCAGCGGGATCTCGCCGAGGTAGACCTCCTGCTCCTTGACGTACTTGATCGCCTTGGTGGACGACTCGCGGTCGTAGATCACCAGGCGCACGGTCACGCGCAGCGGGGCACCGTAGGACAGGCCGCGGTTGCGGCACTCGCGCTCGTCGAACACGGGCTCGCCCAGCTTGTAGCCGACGTACTCCAGCGCGGCATTGCCGCTGTAGCTGGAAATCGGGAACACCGACTTCAGGGCGGCGTGCAGGCCCTGTTCGCGGCGCTTGGCCGAATCGGTGTCGGCTTGCAGGAAATCACGATACGAGTCGACCTGGATGGCCAGCAGGAACGGCACTTCCAGGATCGAGCGCTGCTTGCCGAAATCCTTGCGGATGCGCTTCTTTTCGGTGAACGAATAGGACGTCATGGTCTACCACCTTTGGCAGTGCGGGCCGCGCGTCCGCGGCTCGGGGGAATACGTGAAGCTGTCAGTCGGGAGTCGCTGGTATTGCCGGCACCAGCACGCCATCTCTCGCTACTTCCGACTACCAGCTCCGCATGCGGGGAAACTGGGTTTGGCTGTGTTGCGCCGGGTCAAGCCCGGGTCCCGCCGGTCCGCAACCTGGTCACGCCGGGTTGCTGGATCCGTAACGACCAAAGGCCGGGAGCATCCGCCCCCAGCCTTGGCCTGTTGCCTTCATTCCCGCCGGAGCGGGAAGCGCGTTGCAGCAGCCGAATGGCTGATCATTCAATCCCTTCTGTTCTTTCGATCAAGTCGATATGCCGGAAAACCAGCAACGCTGGACTCGCAGGGACATGGGATGACGCACCGGCAAGGCCGCCGACGCCATGTGGCGCCGACGGCCCGATGCATTACTTGAGCTCGACGGTGGCGCCGGCAGCCTCGAGGTCCTTCTTGAACTTCTCGGCCTCGTCCTTGGACACGCCTTCCTTGACGTCCTTCGGTGCGCCTTCGACCAGGTCCTTGGCTTCCTTCAGGCCCAGGCCGGTGATGGCACGCACGGCCTTGATGACTTCGACCTTCTTGTCGCCGGTGGCCTTCAGCACCACGGTGAACTCGGTCTGCTCCTCGGCAGCCGGGCCGGCGGCGGCCGGGCCAGCAGCCACGGCGACCGGGGCGGCGGCGGACACGCCAAACTTCTCTTCGATGGCCTTGACCAGCTCCATCACTTCCATGAGGGTCTTGCCGGCGACGGCTTCGACGATCTGCTCGTTGGACAGGGACATTTTGATTTACCTTCTGAAATGTTTTCTGGAAAGGGTTGCGGGTTCGTCGACGCGCTTACGCTTCCGCTTCGGCAGCGGCTGGTTCGGCCGGCGCAGCTTCGCCACCACCCTGCTGCTCGCCAACGGCCTTGACCGCGCGGGCAAACATGGTGGCCGGCTCGGCCAGGACGCGGGCCAGCATGGACAGCGCCTGCTCGAGCGTCGGCAGCGACGCCAGGACTTCGACATGGCTGGCCGGGTACACCTGGCCACCCACGGCGACCACCTTCGGCTGCAGCTTGTCGTTGCCCTTGGCGAACTCCTTGATCAGGCGACCGGCAGCGCCGGGCTCCTCGGTCGAGAACGCATACAGCAGCGGACCCACGAGCGCTTCCTTGGTGCACTCGAACTCCGTGCCTTCGACGGCGCGCGCGGCCAGCGTGTTCTTGACAACCTTCAAGTACACGCCGTTCTCGCGGGCCTTCTTGCGCATCGCGGTCATCTGCTCGACCGTGGTGCCTGCGTATTCGGCGGCGATCAGGGAGTGCGCCTTGGCGGCGACGTCGGCCAGTTCGGCGACGACTTCCTTCTTCTGGGACAGATTGAGAGCCATAACACTCCTCCGTAGTCACTCCGCTTGCGGCTCCTGCCGCTTGCGGTCCTGGGCGGCGCCCTTCCGTGCGCGCCGGGGATGCCTCGGGCATCCCGGTGCTGGCCATCTGATCCGGCGTCCCGAGTCGGGTCTACCGGGAAAACTTCCAGAAGGCGGCACCATCTGCGCAGGTTTCCGGCCCCTTCGGGCCTTCGATTAAGCAGTCCCGCTGCATCGACGGCGAATCCGTGCCAGTGCGAGCATCCATGCCCGTCGTCGATGTGCGCCGACCGCACCTGCGGTCTTTGACGGCTGTCGCCGGGGTGAACCGGCAACCGCCCTCAAAATGCCGCCCGACGCTCGCGCGCCAGGCGGATGAAACGATTACTTCAGGCTCAGCGAGGCCTGATCGATGGTCACGCCCGGGCCCATGGTCGAGCTGAGCGAGACCTTCTGCAGGTAGGTGCCCTTGGAGGTCGCCGGCTTGGCCTTGATCAGGTCCAGCAGCAGCGCCTGCAGGTTCGACTTCAGCGCATCGTCACCGAAATCGGCCTTGCCGATGGTGGTGTGGATGATGCCGGCCTTGTCGGTGCGGTAGCGCACCTGGCCCGACTTGGCGTTCTTGACCGCCTCGGCCGGGTTCGGCGACACGGTGCCGACCTTCGGGTTGGGCATCAGGCCGCGCGGGCCCAGCAGGGTGCCGAGCTTGCCGACCACGCGCATGGCGTCCGGCGTGGCGATGACCACGTCGTAGTTCAGGTCGCCGGCCTGCATCTTCTCGGCCAGGTCATCCATGCCCACCGCGTCGGCACCGGCAGCCAGCGCCTCGTCGGCCTTGGCGCCGGCCGGGGCGAACACGGCCACGCGCACGCTCTTGCCGGTACCAGCCGGCAGCACGGTCGAACCGCGCACCTGCTGGTCGGACTTCTTGGCGTCCACGCCCAGGCGCACGGACACGTCCACGGCCTCGACGAACTTGGCCTTGGTGAAGCCCTTGATGATCTTCAGCGCGTCATCGATGGGGTAGGCCTTGCCGGGCACGACCGCCGCCTTGATCGCCTTCTGTCGCTTGTTCAGTGCCATGTCCTCAGCCCTCCACCGACAGGCCCATCGAACGGGCCGAGCCCGCGATGGTACGTACAGCTGCATCCAGATCCGCCGCAGTCAGATCGGGCTCCTTCGCCTTGGCGATCTCCTCGAGCTGCTTGCGGGTGACCTTGCCGACCTTCTCGGTGTTCGGGCGCTTGGAGCCGGACGTGACCCCCGCGGCCTTCTTCAGCAGGATGGTCGCCGGCGGCGTCTTGGTGATGAAAGTGAAGGTGCGGTCCGAATACGCAGTGATGACCACCGGGATCGGCAGGCCCGGCTCGAGCTTCTGCGTGGCGGCGTTGAACGCCTTGCAGAACTCCATGATGTTCAGGCCGCGCTGGCCCAGCGCGGGACCGACCGGCGGCGAGGGGTTGGCCTGCCCGGCCTTCACCTGCAGCTTGATGTAACCGACGACTTTCTTTGCCATTTCAATGCTCTCCGGGTGCAAGCGCCCATGCGGGCTCCCCATCGTTCCGGGAAGGACTCACGCGTCCCGGCGTCGCGTCGACACTTGAAAACATCACGCAGGAGGCCGCCTGGACGGCGGCCGACGCGCATGCCCGGCGATTCCAGGCAGGAAGCCGGGCATTGTAGCAAGCTTTTTGCCGCGGCGCAGGCCGCGCCGGTCAGGCCTTCTCGACCTGGCCGAACTCCAGCTCCACCGGGGTTGAGCGGCCGAAGATCAGCACCGCCACGCGCAGGCGGCTCTTCTCGTAGTTGACTTCCTCGACTACGCCGTTGAAGTCGTTGAACGGGCCGTCGTTGACCCGGACCATCTGGCCCGGCTCGAACAGCACCTTCGGGCGCGGCTTCTCCACGCCTTCCTGCACGCGCTGCAGGATTGCATCGGCCTCGTCATCGCTGATCGGCAGCGGGCGATCGGCGGTACCGCCGATGAAACCCATGACCTTGGAGGTCTCCTTGACCAGGTGCCAGCTCTCGCTGTCGATGCGGGGGATGCCAGCCTCGTCGTGGGTCTCGATCTGCACCAGGACATAGCCCGGGAAGAACTTGCGCTCGGAACGGCGCTTCTGGCCGGCACGCATCTCCACCACTTCTTCGGTCGGCACCAGCACATCGCCGAAACGGTCTTCCATGCCGGCGCGCACGATGCGATCGCGCAACGCCTGCGCGACGGACTTCTCGAAACCGGAATAGGCGTGGACCACGTACCAGCGCTTCACTGCGACATTCTCCTCAGCGACCCAGGTTCAGGAACAGTTCGATCGCCCACTTCACGACGAAATCGAAGCCGGCCAGGATCAGGCTCAGGATCACCACCACGGCAATCACGACCCAGGTCATGCTGGTGGCCTCCTGGCGGGTCGGCCAGACGACCTTGCGCAACTCGAAGCGCGATTCGGCCAGGAACTCGCGCAGGTCGTGCCCGCGCTGGCTGGTCAGGAATACCAGGGCGCCCGCCACCACGCCGGCAGCCACCGCCAGTCCGCGCAGCGGACCGGACCAGTCGCCAAGCCCGGCCCCGCGCTCGGGCGAGGAAAACCAGAACCAGACGAACAGGCCGGCAAGCACCAGCAGTGCGGCCAGCACGTACTTGATGACCTCGCCACTGCTGGCGGTGGACTGGGCCGAATCGGTCTTGCTGTTCAAGTGGCTGTCGCTCTCGTTACCGTTGCGGCCCTGGAAGCCGGCCGCAGGCTTGTCGGGAAGTGGCACGCCAGGAGGGACTCGAACCCCCAACCTGCGGTTTTGGAGACCGCTGCTCTGCCAATTGAGCTACTGGCGTACGTTGCTGAAACCTTGCCTTCCCTTAGACGGCGAAGGCGGACCGTGGTTCCGGCCCGCCCTTCGCGCTTTCCGGCGAACCCGTCGCCGGGGGTCCGCATGGGCTTACTTGATGATCTTGGCCACCACGCCGGCGCCGACGGTACGGCCGCCTTCGCGGATCGCGAAGCGCAGGCCTTCGTCCATCGCCACCGGGTTGATCAGCGACACCGCCATCTTCACGTTGTCGCCCGGCATCACCATCTCCACACCCTCCGGCAGCTCGCAGGCGCCGGTGATGTCGGTGGTGCGGAAGTAGAACTGCGGACGGTAGCCCTTGAAGAACGGGGTATGACGGCCACCCTCGTCCTTGCTCAGCACGTACACCTCGGCCTCGAAGTCGGTGTGCGGCTTGATCGAACCCGGCTTGCACAGCACCTGGCCGCGCTCCACCTCGTCACGCTTGGTGCCGCGCAGCAGCAGGCCCGCGTTGTCGCCCGCCTGGCCCTGGTCCAGCAGCTTGCGGAACATCTCAACGCCCGTCACCGTGCTCTTGGCCGTCGGACGGATGCCCACGATCTCCACTTCGTCGCCCACCTTGATGATCCCGCGCTCGATGCGCCCGGTCACCACCGTGCCGCGACCCGAAATGGAGAACACGTCCTCCACCGGCATCAGGAACGCCTTGTCCACGTCGCGCTCGGGCGTCGGGATGTAGGTGTCCAGTGCCTCCACCAGCTGCAGGATCGCCGGCACGCCAATCTCGGACTGGTCGCCTTCCAGCGCCTTGAGCGCCGAACCCTTCACGATCGGGGTGTCGTCGCCCGGGAAGTCGTACTTGCTCAGCAGCTCGCGTACTTCCATCTCCACCAGCTCCAGCAGCTCGGCGTCGTCCACCATGTCCGCCTTGTTCAGGAAGACAACGATGTACGGCACGCCCACCTGGCGGGCCAGCAGGATGTGCTCGCGCGTCTGCGGCATCGGACCGTCAGCGGCCGAACACACCAGGATCGCGCCGTCCATCTGCGCAGCACCGGTGATCATGTTCTTCACGTAGTCGGCGTGACCCGGGCAGTCCACGTGCGCGTAGTGGCGCGTCGGGGACTCGTACTCCACGTGCGAGGTCGAGATCGTGATGCCACGCGCCTTCTCTTCCGGCGCCATGTCGATCTGGTCGTACGCCTTGAACTCGCCGCCAAAACGCTCAGCGCCGATCTTCGTCAGCGCCGCCGTCAGCGTCGTCTTGCCGTGGTCAACGTGACCGATCGTGCCCACGTTCACGTGGGGCTTGGTGCGCTCGAACTTACCCTTGGCCATGGCTGCTTCTTCTCGATATCGGGGTTGTCTTGGAACCGGTAGCCCGGGTGAAGGGCTTCCCGCGTGTCCGCCACCCGCAGGGGCGACGGAGAAGATGGTGCTCACGAAAGGAATCGAACCTTCGACCTCCTCCTTACCAAGGAGGTGCTCTACCGACTGAGCTACGTGAGCGTGAAACTGCTACTGCATGGAACAACGGGCGCGGCGCAATGGAGCGGGAGACGGGAATCGAACCCGCACCATCAGCTTGGAAGGCTGAGGTTCTACCATTGAACTACTCCCGCGAGGGGAACCGCTACCCGGCCGACCGCTCCGGGTGTTGCCACGATGTTCCGGTACCGCACTGCAAAAACCTGGTGGAGGGAGGTGGATTCGAACCACCGAAGGCGTAAGCCAGCAGATTTACAGTCTGCCCCCGTTGGCCGCTTGGGTATCCCTCCGGAATTTCCCGCCGGCCAACAAATGCAACCGGGGTGAAACAGCCCTCAATTCTGACCACCCCCGAAGCCGATGTCAACGCATCGGCGCGCTCCGGCGGCAAGGTCAGACGTTGAAGCGGAAATGCAGCACATCGCCTTCCTGGACCCGGTATTCCTTGCCCTCCAGGCGCATGCGCCCGGCCTCGCGCGCTCCGGCCTCGCCCTTGTACCGGATGAAGTCGTCGAAGGCGATGGTTTCGGCCCGGATGAAGCCCTTTTCGAAGTCGGTGTGGATCACCGCGGCGGCCTGCGGCGCGGTGGCCCCGGCCTTCACGGTCCAGGCGCGGACCTCCTTCACCCCGGCGGTGAAGTACGTCTGCAGGCCCAGCAGCTTGTAGGCGGCACGGATCACCCGGTTCAGGCCCGGCTCGTCCAGGCCGAGGTCGGCCAGGAAGGCGTCACGGTCGGCGTCGTCCAGTTGCGCCAGCTCCTCCTCGATGGCCGCCGACACCGGCACCACCTCGGCACCCTCGGCGGCGGCACGCGCGCGCACGGACTCCAGGTGCGGGTTGTCGTCGAAGCCGTCCTCGAGCACGTTGGCGATGTACAGCACCGGCTTGAGGGTGAGCAGGAACAGGTCGCGCACCAGCGCCTTCTCCTCGTCGTCCAGACCGGCCTGGCGCCCGGCCCGGCCCTCGGCCAGCGCGGCCTGCAGCTTGAGCAGCACCGGCTTGCGTGCGATCGCCTCCTTGTCGCCGCCCTTGGCCGCGCGCTCGGCGCGGTTGAGCGCCTTCTCCACGCTGTCCAGGTCGGCCAGGGCCAGCTCGGTGTCGATGGTGTCGATGTCGGAGATCGGATCGACCTTGCCGGCGACATGGATGATGTCGCCGTGCTCGAAGCAGCGCACCACGTGGGTGATCGCATCGACCTCGCGGATGTGGGCCAGGAACTTGTTGCCCAGGCCCTCGCCGCTGGCCGCGCCTGCGACCAGGCCGGCGATGTCCACGAACTCCACGGCGGTCGGCACGACCTTCTGCGGATTGATGATCTGCGCCAACTGGTTCAACCGCGGGTCCGGCACCGGAACCACGCCCACGTTCGGCTCGATCGTGCAGAACGGGAAGTTGGCGGCCGCAATGCCCGCCTTGGTCAGCGCGTTGAACAGGGTCGACTTGCCGACGTTCGGCAGGCCGACGATGCCGCATTTGATGCCCATCTTGATGAGATCCGGAATTGGGGATTCGGGATTCGGGATTGCCGGCGTACGCGCCAATCCCGAATCCCCAATCACTAATCCCTGCTCGTGTGCAGCCGTTTCATCGCCTCGTTGACGTCGCCCGCCACGGCCAGCGGAAGCACGTCGATGGCATCGTCGATGGCGCGGTCGATCAGGATCTGGTCGTCCTTGCCGGCGCGGCCCAGGACCCAACTGGTGACGCGATCCTTGTGCCCGGGATGGCCGATGCCGATGCGCAACCTGTGGAACCCGCCATGGCCCAGGTGGGTGATGGTGTCGCGCAGGCCGTTCTGGCCCCCGTGGCCGCCATCGAACTTCAGCCGTGCCGCGCCGGGCGGCAGGTCCAGTTCATCGTGTACCAGCAGCGCTTCGTCGGGTGCGAACTTCCAGTACCGCAGCGCGGCGGCCACCGACTTGCCGGACAGGTTCATGAAGGTGGCCGGCTTGAGCACCCACACGCTGCGATCGCCCAGGTCGACCCTGGCGGTCTCGCCGAACAGCTTCGGCTCCAGCCCGAAGCGCGCGCCCGAGCGCGCGACCAGGGCATCGGCCAAACGAAACCCGGCGTTGTGCCGGGTGTTGGCATGCTCCGGCCCGGGGTTGCCGAGCCCGACGATGAGGCGAAGTCCAGCCATTCCAGGAAGGCACCGCGGCTTCCGCCCGGCGGACCGGGCGGAAGCGGCAACGCTTACTTCTGCTCTTCGTCCGCGTCGGCGGCCGGCTCTTCCTCGACACGCGCGTGCTTGGCCACGACCACGGCCACGTCGTGCTCCTTGCCCAGCTTCAGCTGCGGGATTTCCACGCCGGCCGGAAGCTTCAGGTCGGACAGATGGACCACCGCGCCGACCGCCAGGTCGGACAGGTCGACCTGGATCGACTCGGGCAGGTCCTTGGGCAGGCAGGACACGGTCACTTCGGTCAGCTCGTGCATGATCACCACGCCGGCGATCTTGCCGGCCGGCGACTTCTCGCCGTTGACCAGGTGCAGCTGCACGGCGGCACGCAGGATCTCGTTCTCGTTCACGCGCTGGAAGTCCACGTGCAGGATCTGCTGCTTGTACGGGTGGCGCTGCAGATCGCGCAGCAGGACCTTCTGCACGTCGCCGCCCAGGCTCAGGTCCAGGATCGAGGAGTAGAACCACTCGTTCTGGCTGGCCAGCCACAGCTTTTCGTGGTCCAGCTGGATGCCGACCGGCTTGAGTTCGCCGCCATACACGATGGCCGGCACCTTGCCGTCGCGACGCAGGCGGCGGCTCGCACCCTTGCCCTCGTCCTCGCGACGTTCGACGTTGATCACATGAATTGCCATTTTCTTCACTACCTAGGTTGATGAACCGCCTTGCAGCGGCTTGGGTGGCTCTTCCGCGACCAGAGGAGCCGAATGGGAACGCTTCAATCCACGTACAGCGAGCTGACCGACTCGCCGAAGGCGATACGGCGGATGGTCTCGGCCAGCAACTCGGCCACGCTGACCTGGCGGATGCGGTCGCAGGCGCGCGCGGCCGGCGACAGCGGGATCGTATCGGTCACCACCAGCTCGTCCAGCTCCGAGCCGGTGAGGTTGTCCACCGCCGGGCCGGACAGCACCGGATGGGTGCAGTACGCGACCACCTTGGTCGCGCCCTGCGCCTTGAGCGCGACGGCGGCCGAACACAGGGTGCCGGCGGTATCGACGATGTCGTCCACCAGCACGCAGGTCTTGCCGGACACGTCGCCGATGATGTTCATCACCGTGGACACGTTCGCGCGCGGCCGGCGCTTGTCGATGATCGCCAGATCGGCGTCGTCCAGGCGCTTGGCAACGGCACGGGCGCGGACCACGCCACCCACGTCCGGCGACACCACGATCAGGTTCTCGGTGCCGTGCGCCCGCCAGATGTCGGCCAGAAGCAGCGGCGAAGCGTATACGTTGTCGACCGGGATGTCGAAAAAGCCCTGGATCTGGTCGGCGTGAAGGTCGACGGTGAGCACCCGGTCGGCCCCGACCGAGGTGAACATCTTGGCCGCGACCTTGGCGGTGATCGGCACCCGCGAGGAGCGCGGGCGGCGGTCCTGGCGCGAGTAGCCGAAGTACGGCACCACGGCGGTGACGCTGGCGGCGCTGGCGCGCTTGAGCGCGTCGATCAGCACCAGCAGTTCCATCAGGTTCTCGGCCGCCGGCGCACAGGTGGGCTGGATCACGAACACTTCCTGGCGGCGCACGTTCTCCTCGATCTCGACCTGGACCTCACCGTCGGAGAACGTGGTGACCAGCGCCTTGCCCGGGCGCACGCCCAGTTCGCGGCAGATGCTCGCAGCCAGGCACTTGTTGGCATTGCCGGTGAAGATGAGCAGGTTGCGATCTTCTTGCATCTTCTTCATTTTCGGCGGCAGCTACAGTCAGTGGGCGGATGGAAGGCCACAAACTGGGCCTGGTGGAGCGCCGCGCCTTGGCGCGGTGCCCGCGAAAGGCCGCGGGCGAGCCTGGCAGGGGCGGCAGGATTCGAACCTGCGAATGCCGGGATCAAAACCCGGTGCCTTGGACCTCTTGGCGACGCCCCTGGATTACACATGCGGACGCGCCAGAGCGGCCCGCAGCGGTGACTCGGTCACGCCGGCCGCGACCCAGGCGCGCAGCCCGCGCGGCAACCGCGCCAGTGCGTCATCCGCACCGGCGCGATCAACGAACTCGACGAAGCATCCGCTGCCAGTGCCGGTCAGGCGCGGCAGGCCAATCCGCGCCAGCGCGTCGAATGCCGCCTGCACAGGCGGTTCGCGGCGGCGCAGGACCGGCTCGAACGCATTGTCGAGCACCGTTCCCGCAACGAAGTCGGCTATTTTCGCGGGCCGGGCATGACGCGTCAAATCCGGGCTGCAGAACAGCTCGGCGGTGGCCACGTGTACACCCGGGTCAACCAGCACGTACCAGGCCGGCGCCAGGTCCAGCGGAACCAGCCGTTCGCCCAGGCCCTCGGCCCAGGCGCTGCGGCCGCGCACGAACACCGGCACGTCCGCACCCAGGCGCAACCCCAGCGCGGCCAGCCGGTCCTCGCCCAGGTCCAGGCCCCAGAGCCGGTCCAGGGCGCACAGCACGGTCGCAGCGTCCGACGAGCCACCGCCGAAGCCGCCTCCCAGGGGGATGCGCTTTTCGACGACGATGTCCGCGCCATGGGGACAATCGGCCTCCTGCCTGAGCAGGTGCGCGGCCCGCACGGCCAGGTCCTCGTCAGCGGCCACGCCGGGCAGCAGCCCTCCGTGGCGCTCGATCCGGCCGTCGCCGCGGACCCTGAGCCGGATCCGGTCGCCCCAGTCCAGCAGCCGGAAGACGGTCTGCAGGTCGTGGTATCCGTCGTCGCGACGGCCGGTGATGCGCAGGAACAGGTTCAGCTTTGCCGGGGCCGGCCACTCCGACCAGCCTGCGCACGGGGGTGCGGTCATGGTGGGTCGAACTCCCAGTGGTCCACCAGCAGCTTCACCCGCGCCGTGCCGTTGTCGGCCTCGATCCGGCGCGGCAGCGGCGGCTGGCCGTCGGCACCTTGCCCGGACCAGTCCCGGTAGTGAATCGTCCAGCCCTGTTGGCGCAGCTGGCGCAGGCGGCCGTCGGCCGCATACAGGGCCACTTCCGGGTGCGCGCCCTGCGCTTCGATGCCGCGCGCCCAGTCGGCCAGCAGGGTGACTGGAATCTCCCAGCCGGCAGCCTCGCGCAGCAGGCGTTCGGCATCCTCGCCTTCGCGCGGGCCGCCGCCCAGCCCTTCCAGGCGGGCACCCTGGCCGCGGGTGTCGCCCAGCAGCCGCCAGCCCTGGCGCGTGACCGGGGCGCTGAGCCGGACCTCGTATGCGGTCCCGTCCTGGCGCCAGTCCACCCGGCCGCTGCCACCGTCACTGCCACGCGCAATCGCCACCCGGCCTTCGAATGTCCAGTCCGGGCGGGCCTGCAGCCAGGCACGCCGCGCCGCCTCATCCTGGCGCGCCTCGGCGGAAACCTGCTCCAGAGCCACCAGCGGCGGGGCCGGACGTGGCGGTGCGGTGGTGCAACCGGCCACGGCCAGGACCACCATCACCGTGCTGGCGCGCAGGACGCGACGGCTCATGGCTCCGGCTCCGGCAGCGGCAGGCCGAAGCGCAGCAGGGCGCGGCGCAGGGCGCGGTTGGCCGGATCGAGCCTGGCGGCTTCGTCGAAGTACTTCTGCGCCTCCTCGCGGCGGCCCAGCGTCCACAGCACCTCGCCCAAGTGCGTGGCCACTTCAGGATCCTTCAGCATTCCCCAGGCGCGGCGCAGTTCGACCAGCGCCTCGGCGTGGCGTCCCAGCCGGTACAGGACCCAGCCGTGGCTGTCGATGATGGCCGGGTCGTCCGGGTCGGCGGCGCGGGCGCGGTCGATCAGTTCCAGGGCTTCCTGGTAGCGGCTGGTGCGGTCGGCCAGGGTGTATCCGAGGGCGTTGAGCGCAGCCACGTTCTCCGGCTCGGACACCAGCAGCCGGCGCAGGTCCGCCTCGGCGCGATCGATGCGGTCCCGGCGTTCGAATGCCAGCGCACGGGCGTACAGCAGCTGGGTGTCGTCCGGCCAGGCGGCCAGGCCGCGGTCCAGTACGTCCAGCTCGGCATCGCCCTCGCCCGCGCGGTGGCGCAATTCGGCTTCCAGCAGGTAGGCGTCACGCCGCACCCCGGTTGACGCCGCACTCTCCTCCTGCAATGCACGCGCCTCTGCGTAGGCTTCGTCGGTGCGGCCCAGCTCATGCAGCGCAACGGCCGTACGCGCGCGCGCCTCGTGCCGCTGCGGCCCGCCGGGCACCCCGCGATACCACTCCACCGCCTCGGCCGGGCGCCCGAGGAATTCGGCCATGCGCCCGAGCAGCAGGCGTCGGGCCGGGTCAGGCCGTGCCGCATCGTCGGCCAGCTCCGCGTACAGCGCGGCCAGCACGGCGGTATCGCCACTGCGTGCCAGCAGCCCGGCGCGGGTGCCGTAAGTGAAGGTGTCCTGCGCGCCCAGGGCCATGACCCGTGCCGCCTCGCCATAGTCGCGCAGCGATTCGTATGCCATGGCCAGCAGGGCACGCACTTCCGGATCGTCGGCCGCGCGCGGCTCGGCCTGGCGCAGCATCTCCCGGGCTTCCTGCTCCCGGCCGGCATGCTGCAGCTGGCTGGCGCGCAGCACCGCCACCCGTGGCTCCTCGGGGAAGCGGGCGGCCAACTGGTCGATGATGCGCCGGGTCAGCGCCGCATCGTCCAGGCCCAGTGCCAGTTGCCCGAATTCCTGCCAGGCACGCAGTTCGTTCGGAATGGCGCCATCGTCGACCAGCCAGCCCAGGACCCGCGCCACCCGCTGCGGATCGCGCCCCCCGGCCAGGGCCAAACGGGCGTGTTGCCAGTTGCGCGGATCAGGCGAACGCAGCAGCGCGTCCAGTTCACGACGGGCCTTGCGCAGCCTGCCCTGGCGCAGGGCCAGGGTGGCCGTGGCCGCGCGCAGCTCGTTGGACTGCGGCGCGCGCTGCCGCCACAGCCGCAATCCTTGCGCGGCACTGCCATCGTCGTTGGCCAGCAGCGCGATCCGGGTGGCGCGTTCGGCCACGGCCGCGTCTTCTGGGGTGGACCGGGCCGCCTGCAGATACCAGCGCGCGGCTTCATCGAGCTGTCCGGCCTGCAGGGCGAACTCGCCCGCCATCAACGGCGAGAGCGTATCGCCGGGTGCCGCAACGGCTGCCGGCGCCAGCGCCAGCGCCAGCCACAGCAGGCTGCGCAGGCGCCTGCGCGAGCCTGCGCGGCGGTCCGGCGTGCTCCCGGCAATGCGGGCGGAAAGGATCGATACGGGCATTGGCACCCACCGGGCCGTAAAATGGCGGCCCAAACCAAAGCCAGCAGATTAGCGCAAGCACCTGAACATGACGCTGTGGCTCCTCGGACTGAACCACCAGACCGCGCCGGTTGACCTGCGCGAACGGGTCGCCTTTGCCGGCGATGCGCTGGCGACGGCGCTGGCCTCGCTGCAGGGCCTGCCCGGGGTGGCCGAGTCGGCGCTGCTGTCCACCTGCAACCGCACCGAAATCTACGCGGTGGCCGGCGACGGCGCGGCCCTGGAGCAATGGCTGGATGCGCATGCGCCCGGCCTCGGCGGCTACCTGTACCGGCACAGCGAAGCCGATGCAGTGCGCCACCTGTTCCGGGTGGCGACCGGACTGGACTCGATGGTGCTGGGCGAGCCGCAGATCCTGGGCCAGGTGAAGGAGGCATGGGCACTGGCGCGCCAGCACGGCGCCCTGGGCACCCGCCTTGACCGCCTGTTCCAGCAGACGTTCGCGGTGGCCAAGCGCGCGCGCACCGACACCCGGATCGGAGTGAACCCGATCTCGGTGGCATCCACCGCGGTGCGCCTGGCGCAGGATTCCTTCGCCCACCTGCCCGGCTCGACGGTGCTCCTGGTCGGCGCCGGCGAAACCATCGAGCTGGCCGCCCGGCACCTGGTCAAGGGCGGCGTCGGCCGGCTGCTGGTGGCCAACCGCACCCTCGCCCACGCCCAGGACCTGGCCGGCCGCCACGGCGGTTACGCCCTGCCGCTGGCCGAGCTGGACCGCCACCTGGCCGAGGCCGACGTGGTGTTCTCCGCCACCGCCAGCCGTGAACCGGTGCTGCGCAGGGTCCAGGTCGAAGCGGCGCTTTCGGCGCGCCGGCGCAAGCCGGTGCTGTTGTTCGACCTGGCCGTGCCACGCGACATCGAGCCGGACGTGGCCGCCCTGGCCGACGCCTACCTGTACACGGTCGACGACCTGGAGCGTGCGGTCCAGGACAACCGGCGCGGGCGCCACGAAGCGGCCGAAGCGGCCGAAGCGATCATCGACCTGCAGGTGGCCCGCTACATGGAAGCGGCGCGGGCCGTTGGCCGCCAGGAAACGCTCAAGCGCCTGCGCGCCCAGGGCGAAAGCACCCGCGAGGAGATCCTGGCCCGGGCCCGCCAGCAACTGGCCGGTGGCCGCGATCCGGACGAAGTGCTGCGGTTCCTTGCCCACACCCTGACCAATCGGCTGCTGCACCCGCCCACCGCAGCCCTGCGCGAAGCCGCGCTCAGCGGCGACGCCGAGCTGGCCCGTGCCGCCGAACGCCTGTTCCCGGCCCTGCCCGGCGACGTCCGCTCCTGCCTTGATACCCAATCTTCCGATGACCCCGAGCCTGCGCCGCAAGCTTGAAGCGCTGGCCGAGCGCCGCGAGGAACTGGAACGCCTGCTCGCCGACCCTGGCGCGGCGGCGGACAACGCACGTTTCCGCACCCTGTCGCGCGAGTTCGCGCAACTGGAGCCGGTGGCGGTCGCGCTGGCGGAGGAGGCGCGCGCCAAGGCCGACCTGGCCGCCGCCGAGGCGATGCGCCCGGATCCGGAGCTTGCCGAACTGGCCGAAGAGGAAATCGCGGCCGCGCGTGCACGCCTGGATGCGCTGGACCGCGACCTGGCCCTGCTGCTGGTGCCGCGTGACCCGCGCGACGAAGGCAACCTGTTCCTGGAAGTGCGTGCCGGCACCGGCGGCGACGAGGCGGCGATCTTCGCCGGCGACCTGTTCCGCATGTACGCCCGCTACGCCGAGCGCCAAGGCTGGAAGGTGGACGTGGAATCGGAAAACCCCGGCGAACATGGCGGGCACAAGGAGATCGTGGCGCGCATCGTCGGCCGTGGCGCCTACTCGAAGCTGAAGTTCGAATCCGGAACCCACCGCGTGCAACGGGTGCCGGCCACCGAGTCGCAGGGCCGCATCCATACCTCGGCCGCGACCGTGGCGATCATCCCGGAAGCCGACGAGGTCGAGGACGTGGCCATCAACCCGGCCGACCTGAAGGTCGACACGTTCCGCTCATCCGGCGCCGGCGGCCAGCACGTCAACAAGACCGACTCGGCCATCCGCATCACCCACCTGCCCACCGGCACGGTGGTGGAGAGCCAGACCGAGCGCAGCCAGCACGCCAACCGCGACAAGGCGATGAAGCGCCTGAAGGCACAACTGCTGGACGCCGAGCGCAGCCGCCAGCAGGCCGCGCAGGCGCAGAGCCGGCGGCTGCAGGTGGGCAGCGGGGACCGCAGCCAGCGCATCCGTACCTACAACTTCCCGCAGGGCAGGATCACCGACCACCGGGTGGAAGGGCTGACCGTATACGACCTGCCGGAGGTGCTGGAGGGCGGCCTGGAGTCCCTGGTCACGCGCCTGCAGCAGGAACACCAGGCCGACGAACTGGCGCGGCTGACTGCGGATTGAAGGAAGCGCCCCCGTCGGCAATGGCCGCCTCCAGGTCGGCCGCGGTCACCGGGCCGAGGAAGTGATGGGCGACACGGCCGTCCGGCGCGATCAGGTAGGTGGTCGGCAGGCCGCGCGGGGTGGCGAAATCCTGCGGCGGATCGTACGGGTCCAGGATCACGATGGGATAGGACACCGGCCGCTTTTCCAACACCTGGCGCATGTCCTCCAGCTCGATGTCCTCGTAAGCCAGGCCCACGACTTCCACTTCCTCGCGCATGGCGTGCAGGGCCGACAGCTCGGGCATCTCCTTCAGGCAGGGCGCGCACCAGGTGGCCCAGAAGTTCACCACCACCCACTTGCCGCGATGCGCGGCAAGGTCGTACGCCCGGCCATCCACGGTGGTGCCCGAGAACTGCGGCATCTCGGCGGTCTTCTCGACCACACCGGGAGTCGCGCCGTCGTCAGCGGGTGTTTCGGCGGCGGCAGGCGCAGGCCCGGCTGCGGCGGGCGTGGCGGCCTCAGGTGCCGGCGCCGCCTGCGGCGCACGTTCGCACGCGGCCACAAGCAGCAAGGGAAACAGCAGCGCGATGAGGGGCAGGCGCATGGGTCAGGCTCCGGGAGGTTGGCTGGAATCGGGATACAGGTCGCCCATGCGACGCTTGAGCACGTCGCGCAGCGGCAGGCGCAAGTCATCGATCACCCCGATTGCCGCGGCACCGAGTGGATCGTCATGGCAGGGCAGCCAGGCCTCGCCGACCGGGATGCGCAGCTGGCAGGCCTCATACAGCTCGGCCAGGGTCAGGCGGTCCAGGTCACGGGCCAGCAGCCATTCGCCCAGTTCATCCCGGCGCAGGATCCGGATATCGGCCAACTGGCACAGGAACGACTGCAGCAGCGAGTCGGTGAGCAGGGGCTCCAGCGCCAGCAACTCGTCGGCGTGCAGGCCGCGGCCTTCCTGGCGGGCATGGTGGAAGCGGCCGATCAGGCGCAACAGCGCATACGCCTCATACCCGGGCGGCAAGCGCATCGACGCGGGCTGGTAGCGGAACGCCGCCTGCGAGGATGCCAGCGATGCCCCAAGCAGGATCGCCACCCAGCCCAGGTAGATCCACAGCATCAGGATCGGCACGATCGACAGCGCGCCATACAGCTTCTGGTAGGTCTGGAAGCTGCCCAGGTACAGGCTCAGGCCCACCTTCACCGCTTCCAGCAACACCGTGGCCAGCAATGCGCCGGCAAATGCGTGGCGCCACTGCACCGTGTGGTGCGGCACCACCCGGTACATCAGCATCACCGCCGCCAGCTCGATCATGACCGGCGCAAGGCGCAGGCTTGCATCCGCCAGCCAACGTCCCTCGGGAGTAGCGAACAGCGGCAGGGCGAAGAAGCGCGCGGAGATGGACAACGATGCGGCGGCCAGCAGCGCGCCCAGGGTCAGCACGGTCCAGTAGACCAGGTAGCGGCTCAGCCGCGGCCGCGCCGAGGCCACCCGCCAGATCCGGTTGAAGGTGCTTTCCACGCTGTTGAGGGTGACCAGCAACGAGGCGACCAGGGCCGCCATGCCCGCCGCGGTCAACTGCCCGGCGCTGGCCGAGAACTGGCGCAACGACGACTCCACCGTGCGCGCGGCGCTGGGTACGAAGTTGGAAAACACGTAATGGCTGAGCTGGTCGCTCCAGCGGTCGAAGACCGGGAACGCGGCCAGCACGCCGAACACCACCACCGCCAGCGGCACCAGGGCGAAGGCGGTGGTATAGGCCAGCGCGGCAGCGGCCTGGAACAGGCGATCATCGAGGAAGCGGCGCCACAGGAAACGGGCGAACGTGGTTGCACGGGCGCGGTCGCGCACACGTTCGCTCCAGCGGATGGCGGTGTCGATGATGCCCACCGGCGCAAGCCTACCCGATGCGCGGCGCTGGCCGCATCGCCGCCCGGATCGCCGATACTGGCGCCCTCCCGACGCGCGGAACCCGTCCGATGGCTGAAATCCTGGTCCTGTACTACAGCCGTGGCGGCTCGGTCGCCCGCCTGGCCCGCCAGATCGCACGCGGCGTGGAGGAAGTGCCGGGAATGCAGGCCCGCTTGCGCACCGTGCCGCCGGTGGCGGCGGTGACCCTGCAGACGGCCGCGCCGGTGCCCGAGGACGGGGCTCCCTACGTGGAACCGCACGACCTGGCCGAATGCGTCGGCCTGGCGCTGGGCAGCCCCACCCGCTTCGGCAACATGGCCGCGCCGCTCAAGCATTTCCTCGACGGTCTCGGCGGCGAGTGGGCCAGCGGGACCCTGGCCGGCAAGCCGGCGGCCGTGTTCACCTCCACCGCCACCCAGCACGGCGGCCAGGAATCGACCCTGCTGACCATGCACGTACCGCTGCTGCACCACGGCTGCCTCATCGTCGGCATCCCGTATACCGAGCCGCTGCTCAGCAGCACCCGCACCGGCGGCACGCCCTACGGTGCCAGCCATGTGGCCGGCGGGCAGGACGACCCGCAGCCCAGCGAGGAGGAAGCCGCGCTGGCCCGCGCCCTGGGCCGGCGCCTGGCCGACATTGCTGCAAGGCTGGTGCGCTGATGGCGCCGCGCACCGCGCAACGTCTGCTGGGAACCGCGCTGGCATTGCTGGCGGTGCTGTATCTGGCCTGGTTCCATGACGACCGCCATGCGGCCGCCGCGCTGCTGGTATTCGCCGTGCCGCCCCTGCTGCTAGCCGTGCCGTGCTGGCGCGGCGGGCGGCGGGCGGCATTCTGGGCCGGCGTGCTGGCCCTGTTCTGGTTCAGCCACGGCGTGATGAGCGCCTGGGCCCATCCGGAGCGCGCCGGTTTTGCCTGGGGCGAAATACTGCTTTCGCTGATGGTGGTCGGAGCCTCGAGCTGGGCGGGCCTGCGCGCGCGCTTCGGGCGTGCACGCTGACCGCCGCAGCGTTCATGTGATGCACGGATAATGCCCGGAGCGCGCGGCGCGGCGTCCTCGGCCCGGTACCGCGCGCCTCGCCCAACCCGCCATGCGCGCCGTACAGGAGCCCTCACATGGACGAGCTTCTGGTCGTCACCACCGGTGGCACCATCGACAAGGTCTATTTCGACGACAAGTCCGACTTCCAGGTCGGCGCGCCGCAGATCGGACGCATCCTGGAGGAACTCGGGGTGGCGTTCCGCTTCGAGGTGATCCCGATCCTGCGCAAGGACTCGCTGCACATCACCGGGGAGGACCGCGAACTGGTCCGCGACACCATCGCGGCCCGGTCCGCACGCCACGTGCTGGTCACCCACGGGACCGACTCGATGGTCGCCACCGCGCAGGTGCTGCAGGCGATCCCGGACCGCACCATCGTCATGACCGGCGCGCTGAACCCGGCACGCTTCCGGGGCTCGGACGCGGAATTCAACATCGGCTGCGCGGTCGGCGCGGTGCAGACCCTGGCGCCCGGGGTGTACATCGCCATGAACGGCCGCATCTGGCACCCGGACGCGGTGCGCAAGAACGTGGATGCCAACCGCTTCGAAGCCTGCTGAGCCGGCACGCGGGCCGGCGCCGGGTCAGAACATCCCGGTTTCCAGCCGCGCGGCCTCGGACATCATGTGCCGGCCCCAGGGCGGGTCGAACACCAGCTCGACATCTGCGTCGGCGATGGTGGGGATCTGCACCAGCTTGCTGCGCACGTCGTCCACCAGGATCTCGCCCATGCCGCAGCCGGGCGCGGTGAGGGTCATCCGCACTTCGACCATGCGCTGGCCGTCCTCGCGCGACTTCAGGTTGGCTTCGTACACCAGGCCCAGGTCGACGATGTTGAACGGGATCTCCGGGTCGAAGCAGGTGCGCAACTGCCGCCAGACCATCGCCTCGACCTCGTCGTCACCGGCGCCGACCGGCAGTTCCAGTTCCTGTTCGGGTTCCTTGCCGATGGCATCGGCATCCTTGCCCGCGATGCGGAACAGGTTGCCTTCTACGAACACGGTGTAGCTGCCACCCAGGCCCTGGGTGATGTAGCCGACGCTGCCTGCAGGCAGGGTCACGGCTTCGCCCTGCGGCACCATGACGGCGGCGCAATCGCGCTCGAATCGGACGGGTTCGCTGCTGCGGGAATACATGGTCTGGATATGGGGCCGAAGGGGCGCAGGCGCAAGCGCTCGGCTCCAGGGAATACGTGGATTCTAGCCGATGCCGGCACCGCGTATCCTTGGCGATCCACATCGGCCCCGCCATGACCTCCGTCAAGCCAGCTCATCCTGCGCCGTCCCGCACCTCGCATTGGCTCTGGCCCCCGCTGCTGCTGATCGGCGCGGCGACCGCGGTGGTCGCATGGGCCACGCTGGCGCTGGGCACGGGTCGCCAGCACGGCTGGATCGCGCTGGCGGCCGCGCTGCAGGCGGCCTGGCTGCTGCGCGTGGGCGGCATGCCCGGCGGCTGGCCACGGCGCCTGCTGGCCGCAACCACGGCGCTGGCCGTGTCGGGCACCGCGCAATGGCTGATCGCCGCCGGCCACATCGGCGGCCAGATGGGCCTGCCGGCGTGGCTGGCCGCACCGAAGATGGGTGCGTCCTACGTCTGCACCCTGAGCCTGCTGGCCAATACCCGCCTGGACCTGCTGTGCCTGGCGCTGGCACCACTGCTGGCGCTGCGGATGGCGCGATAGCAGGCCGGCCGGAGCGGCGAGGCTCCGGCCGGCGAGGTCTTCAGTGCCCGCCGTCCAGCGCCTTGAGCTCGCTGACCAGCGCACTGGCCATCTCGGCACCGTCGCCGTACAGCATGCGGGTGTTGTCGGCATAGAACAGCGCGTTCTCGATGCCGGCAAAACCGGTGCCCTTGCCGCGCTTGATCACGATGGCGTTCCTGGATTCGACCACGTCCAGGATCGGCATGCCGTAGATCGGGCTGGCCGGGTCGGTCTTGGCCACCGGGTTGACCACGTCGTTGGCGCCGATCACAAGCGACACGTCGGTGTTCGGGAACTCGGGGTTGATGTCGTCCATGTCGGCGATCAGGTCGTAGGGCACGCCGGCCTCGGCCAGCAGCACGTTCATGTGCCCGGGCATGCGCCCGGCGACCGGGTGGATGGCGAACTTCACCTTGACCCCGCGGTCGATCAGCCGTTGCGCCAGCTCCCAGATCTTGTGCTGGGCCTGGGCCACCGCCAGGCCGTAGCCCGGCACGATCACCACGCGCTCGGCGTAGGCCATCATCGCGGCCACGTCGCCGGCCTCGATCGGCTTCTGCGCGCCGGTGATTTCCTGGGCCTGGCCACCGCCGCCGAAACTGCCGAACAGCACGCCGGAAATCGGCCGGTTCATCGCCTTGGCCATCAGCCGGGTCAGCAGCATGCCGGCCGCGCCGACCATCATGCCGGCGATGATCAGCGCCTCGTTGCCCAGCACATAGCCCTCGAACGCGACCGCAAGGCCGGTGAAGGCGTTGTACAGCGAAATCACCACCGGCATGTCGGCGCCGCCGATGGGCAGGGTCATCAGCACGCCCAGCAGCAGGGCGACGACGAAGAACGCGATGATCGCGGTGGTATCCAGGGTGACCCCGGCCCACACGCCCAGCACGACCATGGCCACCGCCACCAGCAGGTTGAACACCTGCTGGCCCGGGAAGGCCATGCGCTTGTCCAGGCGGCCATCGAGCTTGGCCCAGGCGATGATCGAGCCGGACAGCGACACCGCGCCGATCGCCGAACCGAGCACGGCCAGGGTCAGCACCACCGGGCCGGGGCCGGCGGCCGGGCCGGCCAGCGCCACCCGGTCCGAATAGCGCAGCAGTTCCACCGCGCCGATCGCGGCGGCCGAACCGCCGCCCATGCCGTTGTACAGCGCCACCATCTGCGGCATGTCGGTGATCGCCACCTTCTTGCCGGAAATCCACGCCACCACCGTACCCAGTACCAGCGCGGTGACGATCAGCGGCAGGTTGTGCAGGTCCGGCAGCAGGAAGGTGACCGCCGTGGCGATCACCATGCCCATGCCCGCCCAGCGGATGCCGCTGCGCGCGGTGGCCGGCGAGGCCATGCGCTGCAGCCCGAGCAGGAACAGGGTCGCGGCAACCAGGTAGCTCACCGCCACCAGCCAGGTGCGCAGGTCCATGCCGGTCATGCCTTGTTCTCCGGCTTCTTGGACGACTTGAACATGTCCAGCATGCGCTCGGTCACCACATAGCCGCCGGCGGCATTACCCGCCCCCAGCACCACCGCGACGAAGCCGATCGCCTTTTCCAGCGTGGTGTCGGCGTGGCCCAGCACCACCATTGCGCCGATCAGGACGATGCCGTGGATGAAGTTGGACCCGGACATCAGCGGTGTATGCAGGATCACCGGTACCCGCGAGATGATCACGTGGCCCGCGATCGCCGCGAGCATGAAGATGTACAGCGCTACCAGACCGTCATTCATTACCGCATCGCTCCCCGGGCACGGCGCCCGGCAGGATGATAACGCAGCATTAACCGAATCCTGCCCGGTCAACGGCATCGCCGCGCGTGCGTTTACCTGTTCAAGGCGGCCACGGAAATTTCCGTTGCAACCGCTGCGCCCGGCATGCCCCAGGCATGCCGGTTCCGCCCGTGGCGGCGCCACCGATGAGGCTAAGCTGTGCTGGTGACCACATCGCTCGACCCCACATGGGAAGCCCCGCCCACGCCCGCCTGGGCGTCGCTGGATGCATTCCTGGCGCAGGTCGGACCGCGCGCGTTCCGCTTCGCTGAAGCCGGCCTGCGCCAGCGCGAGGATGCGCTGGACGCGGTGCAGGACGCGATGATGAAGATGCTGGCCTACCGCGAGCGCCCGGCCAGCGAATGGACGCCGCTGTTCTGGAGCATCCTGCGCCGGCGGATCATCGACCTGCAGCGCCGCTCCAGGTTCCGGCTGGGCTGGCTGCTGCCGGCCGGTGACGGCGCGCACGGCCAGGACGCCAGCATCGACTGGGCCGATCCCGCCGCCGGCCCGGCGCAGGCGCACACGCAGCGGGAGGTATACGAGCACCTGGTCCAGGCCCTGCGCGGGTTGCCGGCGCGCCAGCGCGAAGCGTTCACCCTGCGCGTGCTGGAGGAACTGGACGTGGCTACCACCGCCCGCGCCATGGGCTGCTCGGAAGGCTCGGTCAAAACCCACCTGTCGCGTGCGCGCCAGGCCCTGCAAACGCGAATGGAGGACGTCCGATGACGACCGCACCCGATCCCCTCGACCTGCACGCCAAGGCCTTGCACGCCAGCGCGCTGGCCAACGTCTCGGCCCCGGTGCTGGCACGACTGCGCCAGGCCCGGCATGCGGCGGCAAGCGCCCCGGTACATGCAGCACCGCGGCTGCCGGCGTGGCTGGCCGGCGGCGGTGCCCTGGCTGCAGCGCTGGTGCTGGCCATCGTGCTGTGGCCCCAGCCGGCACCGCCGGGCACCGCACCCGCCGCCGCGCTGGCCACCACCGAAGTGGCCGCCCCGTTGCAGGAAGACCCTGGCTTCTACCTGTGGCTGGCGTCGGCCGATGCCCCCCTTCTGGCCTTGGAGTAAGACATGAACGCCTTGCGCCTTGTCGTGTGCATGTTCGCGCTGGCCTTGCCGGCCATCGCCCCGGCCTCGCCGGCGGCGGCCGATGCCGCCCTGCCGGCTTGGGAACAGCTCAGTGCCGAACAACGCGAACTGCTGGTGGCGCCGTTGCGCGAGCGCTGGAACGCCTCGCCGGACGATCGTGCGCGCCTGCTCGAACATGCCCGCCGTTGGCGCGACCTGCCGCCGGACCAGCGCGAACGCGCGCGCCGTGGCGTGCGCCGCTTCGAGCAGATGAGTCCGGAACAGCGCCAGCGCGCGCGCGCGATCTTCCACCAGACCCGCGACATGGCTCCGGAACAGCGTCGCCAGTTCATGCAGCGCTGGAAACAGATGAGCCCGGCCGAACGCGGCGAGTGGCTGCGTGCGCACCCGGCACCCGATCACCCCTAGACCCAAAGCCTGAAACCAGGACGGGCCCCTCAGGGCCCGTCGACAGGTCATTGCAGGTGAAGTGCCCTGCTCAGGCCGCCCCTGCTCAGGCCGCCCCGGCCACCGCGTCCGTGGCCGCCACCGGCGCCTCCGGCCACACGGTCCTGGCCAACAGTTCGTCGTCCCAGTCGAACGCCAGCGCGCCGTCCTTCAGGAACAGGACCACGAAGTTGTAGACGTTGCGCGCGAACATCTCGCTCGCATGCACCGCGCCCATGCTGGCCAGGTTGAGCGGACCGGCGATGGCCACGCCGTGCTGTTCCACCGTCTGCCCCGGCACGGTCAGCTCGCAATTGCCGCCGGTCTCGGCGGCCAGGTCGACGATCACGCTGCCCGGCTTCATCCCGGCCACCATCGAGGCACCGATGATCTTCGGTGCCGGGCGCCCGGGTACGGCGGCAGTGCAGACGATCACGTCCACGCCGCGCAGGTGGTCGGCAAGGCGGCGCTGCTGTTCGGCGCGCTCCTCGTCGGTGAGCTGGCGCGCATAACCGCCCTCGCCGGCGGCGCTCACGCCGAGGTCGAGGAACTTGCCGCCCAGCGATTCGATCTGCTCGCGGGTCTCCGGGCGCACGTCGAAGCCCTCCACCTGCGCACCCAGGCGGCGCGCGGTGGCGATGGCCTGCAGGCCGGCCACGCCGGCGCCCACCACCAGCACCTTGGACGGGCGGATGGTACCGGCGGCGGTGGTCAGCATCGGGAAGAAGCGCGGTGCAAGCTGGGCGGCGATCAGCACGGCCTTGTAGCCGGCCATGCCGGCCTGCGAACTGAGCACGTCCATCGCCTGTGCGCGGGTGGTGCGCGGCAGCCGCTCCAGCGGAAAAACGCGCAGCCCGCGCGCCTGCAGCGCCTGGGCGCGTGCTTCGTCGGCCTGCGGCTGCAACTGGCCGACCAGGGTGGCGCCCTGCCTGAGCCCGGCAATGGTCTCGACCGGCGGCGACTGCACGCACAGCACCAACTCGGCCTGGGCCCGCGCATCGGCCCCGGCCAGCTGCGCGCCGGCGTCCTGGTAGGCCTGGTCGGTGATCCCCGCACCCAGCCCGGCACCGGGTTCCACCCGGACCTGCGCACCGGCGGCCAGCAGTTTCTTCACCGTCTCCGGCGTGGCCGCCACGCGCCGTTCCCCGGCCGCGGATTCCTTCAGCACCAGCACTTCGACCGCCATGCATCCCTCGTCACGCTCCAGGTGGAGCGGCGATGCTAGCAAAATGCAGGTGCGAGGTCGGCGCCAGCCGATGGTTTCATCCGTTCCGCCGCAATGTCCCGCGCCATTGGCGACACAGGCCGGCACCGCCACACGCCACACGCCACACCGTCAGGCGCGGGCGCGGGACGCACTGCCGCCAGGGTTCAGTGCAAGGTCACCGACTGCTGCTGTTGCGACACCGAGGTGTCCAGGCGTTCGATCACGCCCTGCATGGCGCTGTCGAAGGCCCCGTCGTCGGCAACGTGCATGCGCAGGCGGCCCAGCCGCACCATCACCGCCAGCTCCTCGGGCGAGGCCACGCAGAAGCGCACGCCACGGCGGTTGACGAACAGCAGGCGCGAGGAGATCGGGCTCACCCACGACAGCTTGCCCGCCTGCACCCGGCCGTCCTTGTCGATGAAGTCCAGCCAGGTGCCGATCGCAAGCTTGCGGATGTGGTCGGCGTCGGCGTGGTCGAAATCCAGGGTGTCGGTGCCGGCCACCAGTTCGATCGCACTCTGCTGCTCGACCGCGGCCGGCTGCGGCAGGGCCAGTTCCGGAAGTTCCGGCAGCGGCTTCTCCAGTTCCGGGCGCGCATCGGCCACCGCCTGCAGGGTGTCGTGCAGTGCGCTGATGGCCACGTCGGCCGCATCGCCATGCAGGCCGATGCTGGCGAACACCTTGCGCAGGCCCGGCTGCCAGGCTTGCAGCCACGGCTTGCCGACGATGTGGCGCTGGGCCTCGGCCACTTCGTCCAGCAGGCCATCGGCCAGTGCCATGGCCTCGACGAACACCTCGCCATCCTCGCCGTCGCGCAGCAGCGCCAGGGTGACGTGGTGCTGCCAGGGGCTGCGCAGGAAATCGCCCACCGCCTGTGGCAACTGCATGTCCTCGGTGCGCATGGCCAGCTCGGACTGCGCGCGTGCCCGCGCAAGCTCCAGCCGCTCCTGGCCGCGCTGGATCTCCGCGGTGCGGCGCTCGGTGATCTCCACCCGGCGATGATGCTGGTTGAGGAAATCGCGAAACTCCTCCTCCAGGGTCATGAAGATGGCGAGGTTCTCGTTGAACTCGGCCACCAGCCGCTCGATGATTTCCTCAACCTTGGCCAGCAGCGTGCGCTCGGCCGCGCTCTCGCCCTGGTTGCCCTCGCAGGCCTCGGCCAGCGCGTTGAGCAGGCGCCGCGCCGGGTGGGTCTTCTGCACGAACATGCGCCGGTCCAGCAGCGCCACCTTCACGAACGGCACGACCAGGCGGCCGATCAGCTCGCGCGGGCGTCCGGCCAGGTCGCGCTCGTCCAGCATCACGTCGAACAGCATGCCGACCAGGTCGATCGCATCCTCGTCCTTCGGGTCCAGGCGGGCACTGGACGGATCCATCCCCAGCTGGCTGGCATTGGTCAGCACCTCGCTCTTGAGCCGCTGCGACAACGACTCGCGCTCGTCGCCGATGGCCGCACGCAGGGTCGCGGTGGGCGTGGCCTGCAACAACGACAGCACCGAGAGCATCTCGCGCTGGCTGAGCGGGCGCTGATGCGCCTGCGCGGCGTGGATGTCGTCGGCGGCCTGCTCGGCGCCGCCACGCATCTGGCGGCTGTGCTCCAGCAACTGGTGCAGCGCGTCCAGCAGCATGCCGGGCGCGCTGTCACCGCCTGCACCCTCCTGGCCCTGCGTCGGGTCGAAGCCACCCTGCATCACGCCGCGGGTCTGGCTCCAGCGCTGCATGAAGCGCGCGGCCCAGGCCGGCGAATGGTCGTCCGCCTGGGATTCGCCCCAGCCGCCGTGCGGCTCTTCGGCCACCTGCTCGAACAGCGGTTCGGCACTGCGCGAGGGCGTCGGGCGCGAGGGTGCCCGGCTTCGCACCGGGCCACCCGGCAGCACGCCGGCCTGGACCAGGCGCTGGTCCAGCATCTCGTACAGCTTGGCGGCTACCGGCGCCAGGTCGCGTTCGCACAACTTGATCAGCACCAGGCGCACTTCCGGGGCCAGCTCGCAGTTGGCGAAGGCTTCGTGCACGGCCACGCCGATGTGCTCGGGCCCGATGGGGTTGCTGTCCTCGTCCAGTTCCAGGCCGCCGCCGATCCAGCCCAGGCGACGGTCCAGCCGCGCCAGCACCGGCTTGCAGCCGCGCATCAGCGCGCCGGCCAGGTGGCGCGCCGCCAGGCGCGATTCGAGTTCATGCTCGGGCACCAGGCTCAGCCCGGTCTCCTCCTGGCCCGAAAACACAGCTTCGGCCGACACCGGCGCCCCCAGCTCCAGCGATTGCCAGGCCAGGCCGAGCTGGGTACGGAACCGGGCGGCGATCTCGTCGCGATGGCGACGCAACTCGCGCATGCCGTCCAGGAACAGCAGCTGCGAATGGCCAGCGTGCTCGGCGCGGTCGAACAGGGCATCGTCATAGCGCGCAACGGACGTGGCAAACGCGTCACACAGCGCGGGAAGGAAGGCATCACGCGCCTGGGCCAGCAGCACGGCGTCGCGGCTGGAAGAACTGGGATCGGCTTGTTCTGGGCTCATGCGCGCCTGGCTCCCGCTCGGGCGATACGGTGACGGACAGTGACACGGACCCCCATTTCCGCACCTGCACTGTACGTGCTCCCCGGGCGGGGGACCGTGATGCAGTGGGCAGTTCCAGTGAATGGAGGTCGTGCGGTCGGGCCCGGTTCATGCCCCGCGCCCGCGGCCTGCCCGGAAACGGGCGCCTATACTCCGGCCTATCGGCGCATTCGCCCCTGACTTGAGCTTTCCCGGATCATGCACACCCCTTCTTCACTGCAGGCTCTGGACCAGCGCCGCTCGGTGCCTTCCGTCCTCCTTGCCGAGCCGGGCCCGGATGATGCCACCTTGCTGCGCATGCTGGCCTCGGCCGTGCGCGTGCCCGACCATGGCCGCCTGGTGCCGTTCCGGTTCCTGCGCATCCAGGGCGCTGCGCGCCACGCCCTGGGTGAATTCCTCGCCGCACGCACCGCCCAGCTCCAGCCCGAGGCATCCAGGGCGCTGCTGGACAAGGAACGCCAGCGCTTTGCCCATGCACCTGTAGCGATCGCGGTGATCGCGCGGCTGCAGCCGGGGCACAAGGTGCCCGAGCAGGAGCAACTGCTCACCGCCGGCTGCGTGTGCTTTGCGCTGCTGCAGGCGGCGCAGGCGCTGGGCTTCGGCGCACAGTGGCTGACCGCGTGGATGGCCTACGACCAGGAGGTGGCGCGCATGCTGGGGCTGGACGGGCACGAACGCATCGTCGGCTTCGTCCATATCGGCACCGCCCAGCGCCCTGCGCCGGAACGCGAGCGTCCGGATCCGCAGGCCTTGCTCCAGGACTGGGCGCCATGACCGACGCGGGCGCGGCCGGTGCGCGCCCGGCACTGCACCTGGTGGACGCCAGCCTGTACGTGTTCCGCGCCTGGCACGCGCTGCCCGACGAGTTCCACGATACCCACGGCTGGCCGACCAATGCCGTGCATGGCTTTGCGCGGTTCCTGCTCGACCTGCTTGAGCGCGAGCGCCCTGCACACATCGCCATTGCCTTCGACGAGGCGCTGGACAGCTGCTTCCGCCACCGCATCTACCCGGCCTACAAGGCCAACCGCGAGCCGGCGCCGGAAGCGTTGCGGCGCCAGTTCGCCCACTGCAAGGCGCTGTGCACGGCGCTGGGCCTGACCGTGCTGGCCGACCGCGAGTACGAAGCCGACGACCTGATCGGCAGCGCCCTGCAGCGCGCGCGCCCGGCCGGCTACCGCGGGGTGATCGTTTCGGCCGACAAGGACCTGTCGCAACTGCTGGTCGGGCAGGACGAACAGTGGGACTACGCCCGCGGCCTGCGCTGGAGCGCGGCCGGGGTCAAGGCCCGGCATGGCGTGCATGCGCACCAGATCGCCGACTACCTGGCCCTGACCGGCGATGCGGTGGACAACATCCCCGGCGTGGGCGGGGTGGGCGCCAAGACCGCGGCGGTGCTGCTGGCCCATTTCGGCACCCTGGACGCGCTGCTGCAGCGGGTGGACGAGGTCGCGTTCCTGCGCCTGCGCGGTGCGGCCCAGGTGGCCGTGCGGTTGCGCGAACAGCGTGAGCTTGCGCTGCTGTGGCGGCAATTGACCACCATCGCCTGCGACGCGCCGCTGGCCTACGAGGGTCCGGCGGCCCTGCGCACCGAGCCCGATGCGGAAATGCTCGACGCGCTGGCCCAGGCACTGCGCTTCGGCCCCCTGACCCGGCGCCGGCTGCGCGCAGCCGCCGGCCTGGAGGCCGACCACGACGCGCAGCCCTCCTCGCTTCCGGCTTAGCATGGCGCCATGAAGCCTCCCTCCCGCGCCAGCGAACCACCCCGCGTCGTTTACGAAGGCCGCTACCAGCGCATGGTGGTGCGCGGCCACTGGGAATACTCCGAGCGCACCCATCCGGGCGGCCTGGCGGCGATCATCATCGCAGTCACGCCGGATGACCGGGTGCTGTTCGTGGAGCAGTTCCGGATTCCGCTGCAGGCGCGCACGATCGAGATGCCCGCCGGCCTGGTCGGCGACGTGGACGCCGGGGAGTCGATCGAGCAATCGGCGATCCGCGAACTGGAAGAAGAGACCGGCTGGACCGCCGCGCATGCGCAGGTGCTGATGATCGGACCCACGTCCTCCGGCGCCAGCAGCGAGAAGATCGCCTTCGTGCGCGCCAGCGCACTGCGCAAGGTCGGTGCCGGCGGCGGCGACCCCGGCGAGGACATCACCGTGCACGAAGTGCCGCGCACCGGCGCAGCGGCCTGGCTGGCCGAGCGGATGGCCCAGGGCTACGAGCTGGACGCCAAACTGTGGGCCGGCCTGTGGATGATCGACCACAACCTCGACGGCAGCCCGCGTGAGCCCTGATACCGCCCACGCGGCCGTGCCCGCGCTGTTGGGCCCCGGTGACCCGCCGCCGTTCGAAGTGCTGCAGCCGCACGGCGGTTCGCCGTGGCTGCTGGTGGTGGACCATGCCGAGCGCACGGTGCCGCGCGCGCTTGGCGACCTTGGCCTGCCACCGGGCGAGATCGATCGCCATATCGGCTGGGACATCGGCATCGGCGGCGTGGCCCGGCAACTGGCACCGCAACTGGATGCCTGGACCGTGCTGCAGAACTTCTCGCGGCTGGTGATCGACTGCAACCGGCCGCTGGATGCGCCCACCCTGATCGCGGCGGCCAGCGACGGTACCGCCGTGCCGGCCAATGCCGCGCTGGACGGTGCGCAGCGCCAGGCGCGCATCCAGGCGATCTTCGCGCCCTACCACGACCGCATCCGGCGGGAACTCGATGCGCGCGCAGCGCAGCGACGGCCGACCCTGCTGGCCACCCTGCACAGCTTCACCCCGTCGATGGGCGGCATCGACCGGCCCTGGCACTGCGGCGTGCTCTATCACCGCGATCCGCGCCTGGCCCATGCCCTGCGCGATGCGTTGCAGGCCGAAGGCGACCTGGTGGTGGGCGACAACCAGCCCTACGCGGTGAGCGATGCCAGCGACTACGCGATCCCCGTGCACGGGGAGGCACGCGGCCTGGCGCACGTGGAACTGGAGATCCGCCAGGACCTGATCGCCGACGCAGCCGGCCAGCAGGCCTGGGCGCGGCGCCTGGCACGGCTGTTCGACGTGGTCGCCCCGGCCTTCCTGCACGGCTGAACACAGGCATGGCGGCAGCACCGGGCCGGGTGCCGCCGGCTCGGCAGCGCGGCCACGATCCGGCATACTCGGCCGGCTCCCTTTTGCCGATTTCGTGCACGATGCCCGGCCCCCGCCGCCCGACCCTGATGTTCCCGCTGCTCGCCCTGGCCCTGGGCGGCTGCATGATGACCCGCTCCATGCCCGAGCGATCCGCGTTCGAGGCGTTCGACTCGTCCAACACCTATTCGCGCAGCTTCGACCATTCCCCGGCCCAGGCCTGCGAGGCCGCGCGCCGCGCCCTGCTCAGCCAGGGCTTCGTGGTCGCTCGCGCCGAGCCCGACATCGTCGAGGCACGCAAGTATTTCCAGAAGGACGAAAGCCACGAGCAGGTGGAGTTCCGCACGGTCTGCATGCCGCAGACCCGCGGCGAGCACCAGACCGTGGTGTTCGTCAATGCGGTCCAGGACCGCTACGTGCTGCGCAAGAGCAACACCAGCGCCAGCCTGGGCGTAAGTGCACTGGGCTCGGTGTCGCTGCCGATCGGCTCGACCGAGGACTCGCTGGTCAAGGTCGCCAGCGAAACCCTGCAGGATCCGGATTTCTACCACCGCTTCTACGCGGTGCTGCAGCGCTTCCTGCCCGACCAGGTCGAGCGTGCGGCCCGGCCGGCGCCGCGCGCGCAGCCGACCCTGTTTCCCATCGAGCAGTATCCGCAGCCGTCTGCAGCCGAGCCGGTGCCGGAGCAGCCGGCGGCAACGGACCTGCCGGCACCCCCGTTCGCCCCCGTGCAATAGCGGCGCGCGGGCCGGGGACGGTCAGCCGGCGGCGAACGCGTCGGTCGCGCGCACCAGCGCATCGGCGTTGCCGGGCTCGAACGCGGAATGGCCCGACACCGGGGTGATTTCCAGGCGCGCCATGGGCCAGGCGCGGTGCAGCTCCCAGGCATTGCGCAAGGGACAGATCACGTCGTAGCGGCCATGCACGATCACCCCGGGGATGTCGGCAATCCGGTGCGCGTCGCGCAGCAGCTGGTCCTCCGACTGGAAGAAGCCGCGGTTGACGAAGTAGTGGTTCTCGATCCGGGCAAAGGCCAGGGCGAAGTGCGCGTCCTCATGGCTGGCGACGAACTCCGGGTTCCCGCGCAGGAAACTGGTCGCGCCCTCCCACGTGCTCCAGGCACGCGCTGCTGCCAGCCGGGTGGCTTCGTCCGCGCTGGTCAGGCGGCGGTGGTAGGCCGCCATCAGGTCGTGGCGCTCGTCCTCGGGAATGGCGGCCACGTAGCGTTCCCACGCGTCGGGGAACAGGTGGCTGGTGCCTTCCTGGTAGAACCATTCCAGTTCCCAGCGACGCAGCAGGAAGATGCCGCGCAGCACCAGTTCGGTCACCCGCTGCGGGTGCGCCTGGGCATAGGCCAGTGCCAGGGTGGAGCCCCAGCTTCCGCCAAACACCTGCCAGCGCTCGATGCCAAGGTGCGTGCGCAACGCCTCGATGTCGTCCACCAAGTGCCAGGTGGTGTTGTCGACCAGGTCCGCGTGCGGGGTGGAGCGGCCGGCGCCACGCTGGTCGAACAGCACGATGCGGTAGCGCGCCGGGTCGTGGAAGCAGCGCATTTTGGTATTGCAGCCGCCGCCGGGCCCGCCGTGCAGCAGGACCACCGGCTTGCCGCGCGGGTTGCCGCACTGCTCGTAGTACAGGCGGTGGCGGCCATCGACCGGGAGCATGCCGGTATCGAACGGCGCGATGTCCGGGTAGAGCGTGCGCATGCCGGCCTCGCTGCGGAAGGGATGGGCGATTCTAGCGTGCACCGGTGGCCGCACGGTCGAGGCGGCCGAGGGTGACGCGGTCGCGCTGCTCCAGGTCGCGCACGGTGCGCACATCGGCCAGGCCGGCTTCCTGCAGCAGGGCGCGCACCGCGACGCCCTGGTCAAGACCATGCTCCAGCAGCAGCCAGCCCCCGGGCACCAGGTGCGCCGGCGCCGCCGCGGCAATGGCGCGGATCGCCTCCAGGCCGTCGCTGCCCGAGGCGAGCGCGGTGGCCGGCTCGTAACGCAGGTCTCCCTGCACCAGGTGCGGGTCGTCCTGGGCGATGTACGGGGGATTGCTGGCGACCAGATCGAAGCGTTCGCCACCCAGCGCCTGGCACCAGTCGCCGCGCCGGAGCCATACGTTGCCCAGGCCGTGGGCCTGTGCATTGCGCTGTGCCACTGCCAGCGCCGCGGGGCTGGCGTCGGTGGCCACCACCGCCGCCATCGGCCGCTCGCTGGCAATGGCCAGGGCGACCGCACCGCTGCCGGTGCCCAGGTCGGCCACCCGCGCCGGTGCCTCGGGGTCCAGCCGTTCCAGCGCCAGCTCCACCAGCAGTTCGGTTTCCGGCCGCGGGATCAGCGTATCTGCACAGACCTCCAGGTCCAGGGTCCAGAAGCCGCGACGCCCGATCAGGTAGGCCACCGGTTCGCCGGCCGCGCGCCGGGCCACCAGCGCCTGGACGTCAGCGGCCTGGGCATCGGTCAGCGTGTCGGTAGCATGGGCGAACAGCCAGGCGCGGTCCTTGCCCAGTGCGTGCGCGAACAGGGATTCGGCATCGGCACGCGCGATCCCGGTGCATGCCTGCCGCAACAGCGCGTCCACACGCCGGGAGTAGAGTGAGGTCTGGTCCATCGGCAAGACGATGGACCACCGGCGGCTGCCTGCCAATGCCCCGGCCCGCCAACCCATCCGCCCGCGGCTGCCTGGCGGCGCCTCGGCACAAGGCCGGCCCTTGAATATTGATAGTCAATGCCTATCTATCCAATACCACTAATCGATTTGCCTTATCTATTGCCACTTCCTAGTATGACGTCCGCTCCCTCCCCGCCCCTTTCACCAACCACCTGAGGATCCATTGATGTCCCTGATCAACACCACGGTCCAGCCCTTCAAGGCCAGCGCATTCCACAACGGCGAGTTCATCGAGGTTTCCGATGCGGACCTGAAGGGCAAGTGGTCGGTCCTGATCTTCATGCCGGCCGCCTTCACCTTCAACTGCCCGACCGAAGTCGAAGACGCCGCCGAGAACTACGCCGAGTTCCAGAAGGCCGGTGCCGAGGTCTACATCGTCACCACCGACACCCACTTCTCGCACAAGGTGTGGCACGAGACCTCGCCGGCCGTCGGCAAGGCGAAGTTCCCGCTGGTCGGCGACCCCACCCATCAGCTCACCCGTGCCTTCGGCGTGCACATCGACGAGGAAGGCCTGGCCCTGCGCGGCACCTTCATCATCAACCCGGAAGGCGTGATCAAGACCCTGGAAGTCCACGACAACGCGATCGCGCGCGATGTCAGCGAGACCTTGCGCAAGCTCAAGGCCGCCCAGTTCGTGGCCGCCAACCCCGGCCAGGTGTGCCCGGCCAAGTGGAAGGAGGGCGCCAAGTCCATCGCTCCTTCGCTGGACCTGGTCGGCAAGATCTGATCGCCGCAGCGTCCTTCCCGCAGCGCGGGAAGGACCTCCGCTCCCGTCCCCACGGACGGGAGTGGATGCAAGCCCTCGTCCAGCGCCGCCAGCGCCAGGCCACGTCGGCTTGCATCCACTCCCCTGCATGACGCGTCCCCCGCAGGCCGCGACGGCACCGGCTTGCCGGACGCCCGCACGCCCCGCGTTCCCGCACCGGCGGATAACGACGCGCACACCCGACACCCCTTCACGGAGCCTCCCGCCATGTTGGACGCCAACCTCAAGACCCAGTTGCAGGCCTACCTGGAGCGCCTGACCCGCCCGGTGCACCTGGTCGCCTCGCTCGACGACAGCGAGGCGTCGGGCGAGATGCTCGGCATGCTGCAGGACATCGAGGCGCTGTCCGACAGGATCACCCTGCAGGTGAGCCGCGACGACGACCAGCGCAAGCCCTCGTTCGCCGTCACCAGCCCCGGCCAGCAGATCAGCCTGCGCTTTGCCGGGTTGCCGCTGGGCCACGAGTTCACCTCACTGGTGCTGGCCCTGCTGCAGGTCGGCGGGCACCCGTCCAAGGCCGCGGCCGACGTGATCGAACAGGTGAAGGCGCTGGACGGCAGGTTCCGTTTCGAAACCTACTTCTCGCTGTCCTGCCAGAACTGTCCGGACGTGGTCCAGGCGCTGAACCTGATGGCCGTCCTCAATCCGGGCATCGAACACGTGGCCATCGACGGCGCGCTGTTCCAGCAGGAGGTCGAGGCGCGCCAGGTGATGTCGGTGCCGGCCGTGTTCCTCAATGGCGAGCTGTTCGCCTACGGCCGCATGGGCCTGGAGGAAATCGTCGCCAAGCTCGACACCGGCGCCGAGCAGCGCGAGGCGGCGAAGATCGCGCGCAAGGAACCGTTCGACGTGCTGGTGGTCGGCGGCGGCCCGGCCGGCGCGGCGGCGGCGGTGTATGCCGCGCGCAAGGGCATCCGCACCGGCGTGGCGGCCGAGCGCTTCGGCGGCCAGGTGCTCGATACCATGTCGATCGAGAACTTCATCTCGGTGCCGCACACCGAGGGACCGAAGCTGGCAGCCCAGCTCGAACAGCATGTCCGCGAGTACGAGGTGGACGTGATGAACCTGCAACGCGCCACCGCACTGGTGCCGGCCGATGACGGCCTGGCGGAGGCTGGCTTGATTGAAATCCGGCTGGCCAACGGCGCATCGCTGAAGTCGAAGACCGTGGTCCTGTCCACCGGCGCGCGCTGGCGGCAGATGGGCGTGCCCGGCGAGGACCAGTACCGCAACAAGGGCGTGGCCTACTGCCCGCACTGCGATGGCCCGCTGTTCAAGGGCAAGCGCGTGGCGGTGATCGGCGGCGGCAACTCCGGCGTGGAGGCGGCCATCGACCTGGCCGGCATCGTCGGCCACGTCACCCTGCTGGAATTCGACGCGAAGCTGCGCGCCGACGAGGTCCTGCAGCGCAAGCTGCGCAGCATGCCCAACGTGCGCATCCTCACCAGCGCCCAGACCACCGAGGTATTGGGCGACGGCGAGCGGGTCACCGGCCTGGCCTACAGGGACCGCGTGGGCGGCGACAACCATCGGGTGGAGCTGGAGGGCGTGTTCGTGCAGATCGGCCTGCTGCCCAACACCGAGTGGCTGGAGGGCACGGTCGCGTTGAGCCCGCGCGGCGAGATCCTGGTCGACGAGCGTGGCCAGACCAGCGTGCGCGGCGTGTTCGCGGCTGGCGATTGCACCACCGTGCCGTACAAGCAGATCGTGATCGCCATGGGCGAAGGCTCGAAGGCCGCGCTGGCCGCCTTCGACCACCTGATCAGGGTGTCGGCGCCGACGCCCGAGCCGGTCGCCGAGACGGCCTGAGCACCGCCGGGCGCACCGGCGTAGAGTCGGACCCGCACGCCCGGCCGGGAGGCAAGCAATGAACCTGCGCGACCTCAAGTACCTGGTGGCCCTGGCCGAACACCGCCACTTCGGCCGTGCCGCCGCGTCCTGCTTCGTCAGCCAGCCCACGCTGTCCACCCAGATCCGCAAGCTGGAGGAGGAACTGGGCGTGGCCCTGGTCGAGCGCGCCCCGCGCAAGGTCATGCTGACCCCGGCCGGGCGCGAGGCCACCGAACGCGCGCGCAGGATCGTGGCCGAGATCGAACAGATGAAGGAGGCCGCCCGCCGCAGCCAGGATCCGGAGGCCGGCAGCGTGCGCCTGGGCATCTTTCCGACCCTGGCGCCCTACCTGCTGCCGCACGTGATCCCGCACATGCGCGCGCGCTTCCCGCAACTGGAACTGCTGCTGGTGGAGGAAAAGAGCGACGAACTGCTGGCCCGCCTGCGCGATGGCCGGCTCGACGCCGCCCTGCTGGCACTGCCGGTGCACGACGATCAATTGCACACCGAGCTGCTGTTCGAGGAACCGTTCGTGCTGGCGGTACCCGAGGACCACCCGCTGGCCAGCCGCCAGGCGCTGAGCCTGGACGCGCTGGCCGAACAGCCGCTGTTGCTGCTGGAGGATGGCCACTGCATGCGCGACCAGGCGCTGGACGTGTGCCAGCTGTCCGGTGCGCAGGAAAAGACCGGGTTCCGCGCCACCAGCCTGGAGACGCTGCGGCAGATGGTCGCGGCCAATGTCGGCGCCACCCTGCTGCCGATCCTGGCGGTCAAGCCGCCGGTGGCGCGTTCGGAGAACATCCGCCTGCTGCCGTTCACCGGCAGCGCACCGACCCGCAGCATCGCCATCTGCTGGCGGCACAGCTCGGCGATGGCCGGGTTCCTGTCGCGCCTGGCCCAGGTGCTGCGCAGCCTGCCGGCGGGGTTGCTGGAGCCCGATCCGGCCGCCCCGCGGCCGCACCCCGGGCCCGGCCGCGGCCCGAAGCGCCCCGCTTGAGCCCTCCGGGTTGAATCCCCCGGTTGAACCCGATCGCATTCCGGGCTACGTTTCCTGTCATAGTCAGTGACCCTAGGCGGATGCGGAGACGCGCCGCCTTTTTCTTCATGCGCGCCCGCCGCGCACCGCCAACCCCGAGGAACCCCCATGTCCACCCAGTCCGCCAGCGGCCTGCCCCCCACCTTGATCATTTCCAGTCGCGACATGGCGCGCCTGGAGGCCCTGCTCGACTCCCCGGTGCTGAGCCGCCATCCGGCCGCGCTCGCGCTGATGGATGAGCTCAACCGTGCCGAAGTGCTGCCGCCGGAGCAGATGCCCGCCAACGTGGTCACCATGCACTCCCAGGTCGAGTGCGAGGACGCGTCCACCGGCGAGCAGCACGTGCTGACCCTGGTCTACCCGAACGAGGCCGACGTGGAAAAGGGCCGGGTGTCGGTGCTGGCCCCGGTGGGCAGCGCGCTGCTGGGCCTGTCGGTGGGCCAGACCATCGATTGGCAGGCGCCGGGCGGCCGTCCGCTCAAGCTCCAGGTCAAGGCGGTGCGCTACCAGCCGGAGGCCGCCGGCGACCTGCATCGCTGATCCTGCATCGTTGATCCTGCGGCGGTCGCGGGGATGGCAGGCGCCACCCCCGCGGCCCACTCAGCCGCCGCGCGCCTGTAGCGCCGCCACGGCCGGCAAGGTCTTGCCTTCCAGGAATTCCAGGAACGCGCCGCCGCCGGTGGAGATGTAGCTGACCTGGCCGGCGATCCCGTACTTGTCCACCGCCGCCAGGGTGTCGCCGCCACCGGCGATGGAGAACGCATCGGACGCGGCAATCGCCCGTGCCAGGGTCTCGGTGCCCTTGCCGAAGGCGTCGAACTCGAACACGCCCACCGGCCCGTTCCACACCACCGTGCCGGCGGCCTTGATCAGCTCGGCGTACTGCGCGGCGGTCTGCGGACCGATGTCCAGGATCATGTCGTCGGCCGCCACCGCATCGACCGGCCTGACCGTGGCCGGCGCGTCGGCGGCGAACGCCGGCGCCACCACCACGTCCACCGGCAGCGGGATCTGCGCGTTGCGTGCCTTGGCATCGGCATCGATCTTGCGCGCGGTGTCGAGCAGGTCGGCCTCGTGCAGCGACTTGCCCACGCCGTGCCCGGCTGCGGCGATGAAGGTGTTGGCGATGCCGCCACCGACGATGAGCTGGTCCACCTTGCCCACCAGGCTGGTGAGCAGTTCCAGCTTGGTGGAGACCTTGCTGCCGGCCACGATGGCCAGCAGCGGACGGGCCGGGTTGGCCAGTGCCTTGTCCAGCGCGTCCAGCTCGGCCATCAGCAGCGGACCGCCGGCGGCGACCGGGGCGAAGCGGATCACGCCATGGGTGGAGGCCTGGGCGCGGTGCGCGGTGCCGAACGCATCCATCACGAACACGTCGCACAAGGCCGCGTACTTCCTCGCCAGCGCCTCGTCGTCCTTGCCTTCGCCCACGTTCATGCGGCAGTTCTCCAGCAGCACGACCTGGCCGGGCGCCACGTCCACGCCATCCACCCAGTCCTTGACCAGCGGCACGTCCACGCCGAGCAATTGCGACAGGCGCGCGGCCACCGGTGCCAGCGAGTCGGCCTGGCTCCAGGCACCTTCCTTCGGCCGCCCCAGGTGCGAGGTCACCATCACTGCTGCGCCCTGTTCCAGCGCCAGCTTCAGGGTCGGCACCGAGGCGGTGATGCGCTGCTCGGAGGTGATGCGGCCGTCCTCGAGTGGAACGTTGAGGTCCTGCCGGATCAGCACGCGCTTGCCGGCAAGGTCGAGGTCGGTCATCCGCAGGATCGTCATGGGCTGCTACTCGTCATCGGGGGGAAAGGGCAACCGTGGCGGCGGCGCGGCGATGCAGCGGCGCGTCCACGAAGCCCGGCATTGTCCCGCCGCGGCCCGGTGGCGGCAAATCGGCGCCGGTCGCGCTGCGCGGACCGGCGCCGCTGCGGCGGCGTGGATCACTCTGGCGACGGGCGCTTGCGCAGCAGGCTCATCCCCAACCCGGCCACCGCGACCGCGCCGACAATCAGCAGCGACCACAACAACCATGCCTTCCAGTCGTAAGTGCGCTGGCTGCGCAGTGCACGCTCGCCCGCCAGTTCCTGTGGCGCATCCGCCAGGTAGGCGGGCGCAGGCTGCCAGCCTGGTCCTCGCTGCCGACGCAGTGCTTCGAGCAACGCCGGGATCGGTGCATCGGCACGCTGTGCATTGCCGCTGCCGGCGGCCAACGCATACGGCGGCGCGCCCTGGGCCAGGAACACCACCACCTCGGGCCGATAGCCCAGGCGCAGCACCGGCTCGGCTTCGCCGGTCGGGGTCGCGGCGGCCAGCCGCCAGTGGCGGTCACGCACCGGGGCGGACAGTGCCTTGGGCGCCGAGCGGCTGGCCGCATCGGCGCCGGTGCCGACCTCGTAGGCCATCCACGGGCCTGCGCGCCAGGCCCAGCCAGCGTCGGCGTCCTCGCGGCTGTAGAGGGTCCATTCAACCGCGCTGTTGCCGGGCAGGCGCACATCCGCACGCGCGACCGGGAAGCGGCCCGGCAGCACGAACTCGAAATAGTCGCGGCCGCCCTCGCGGCGCCGCTCGCCGGAGATTTCCAGCCATTGCCAGGACTCCTGCGCGGCTGGCGGCGCCAGCTCGGCGCGCACGCCGGTGAGCCCCGGCGCGGTGCCCGTGCCGGTGGGCAGCAGGCGCAGGTAGCGCGCCTGCCCGTCCAGCTCGATCCGGCCCTGGCGCAAGCGCTGGCCATCACGCTGCAGGTCCAGCAGGGTGGTGCCGGCGTTGAGCGTGCGCCAGCGGCTCAGGTCGTCGCTGCCTTCAACCCTGTATCCCGCCTGCAACGGCTGCGCTGGTGCCTCCCACTCCAGCAGCAGCGCACGCACCGGCTCGCGCAGGCGGCTGGCATCGACCAGCCAGTGATCGCCGGAGGGGGCATCCGGCCCGGCCACGGTTCCGGCCTCGACCCTCAGGATGCCGCCATCGGCACTGCGCTCGGCAATCAGGCGGATATCGCCACTGGCACGCCGCCCGGCGTCCGGCAGCGCGAACCACGGCAGGTCCAGCGTGCGCGGCGGCTGTGCCAGCGGCTGCGCCGGCGACAGCAGCGCCGCCGGCATCGGCTGGCCCGAGGTGTTGAACACCTCCAGGTCGCGCAGTGACGGCTGCGTGGCGCTGCGGTACACCGCTTCGTCCAGGACCACCCGATAGGCACCGGCATCGGCCTGGCCGGCGGTCAGCAGCCACTGCCGGGCGTACTCCTCGCGGGTACCGGCCGCGGCAAGCACGGGCACAAGGAACAACAGGCACAGCCAGGCGGACCTGCTCATGCGCGCGCCTCCCCGTGGACGGACGCCGCGCGCGGCGGCGCAGGCGCGAAGTAGCCGACGATCGAGCAGAGCATGCCGTAGGCGATGAAGGAGATGATCCCCATCAGGTTGCCCAGGTGCTGGCGATCGACCAGCACCAGTTTGGCCAGCACCACGCCCATCAGCAACGCACCTGCCAGCCACAGCCCGCGCCGGCCACCGCGCGAACCGACGATCCAGCCGATCACGCCGAGCACGCTCCAGACCACGGTCAGGCTGGTCTGGGCAAGGCTGGTGGACAGCATCTGCGAGGACCACTCCACGCCCGCCCAGTGATGCACCGTGCGCAGCGTGCTCATGCTCAACAGCAGGAAACCGCCGCTGGCCACCACCGCGTTGCGCATGCCGGACGACAGCTGCCCGGCCACCATCCAGCTGGCCATCAGGCCCAGGACAGCCAACTGCGCCAGTTCACCCGGGTTGAGCAGCGGCAGCCATGGCAGCGGCGCGGCGCCCAGTGGCCTGGGCAGTGCCAGCAGCCAGCCGCCACCCAGCACCACCATCACCACGCACAGCAGGGCCAGGTGCGCCGGGGCCGCGACCTCGGGGCGACGCGGCGCGACCAGCCACGACCAGCGCCACAGTCCCAGTGCCGCCAGCGCCAGCCAGGGCAGGCCCATCAGGCCCAGCGTCCAACCTTGGCCCAACCCCGCCTCGCCCGCGATCCATCGACCTTCCATCGACAACACCAGTGGCCACACCAGCCACCAGGCGAACTGCGCGGCGCGGGCGCTGCGCCCGGGGTCCTGGGCCAGGCAGGCCAATGCGCGCAGGCCAAGCAGCGCGAACGCCAGCCAGGCCATTGCACCGAAGTTGCCGCCGGCCGGGTGCACATGCGCATGGCCCTGCCATGCAGCCAGCGGGGCGGCGATGACAAACGCGCCCAGCAGGGTCAGCGCAAGCAAGGGCGCGGGGCGGCGGCGGTGGACCTCGGCTGCCAGCCACCCGGTCACCGCGGCAAACACCAGCCACAGGTCCGCACGCAAGCCCCACTCGACGAAACGCGAGCCTTCGTGCAGGCCGTTGCCTGCCCACCAGGCCAGGCCCCACAGGTAGAACACCGAGGCCATGAGCGTGCGCCCGTATGCCCGCGCCACCCAGGCACTGGCCAGGCCCGCCAGCGCGATCAGGACCATGCCCATGGCGGTGGGATTGAGCACCGCGCGCAGGTCCTCGTCCACCCGCTCCAGCCCGATCAGCAGTGCGATGGCGGCCAGCAACTGCAGGGCAACGCCGCTGAACTGCGGCATCCAGCGCTGCTGGCGCAGCCCGAGCCAGACCAGGCCGGCACCTTCCAGCGCCAGCACGCTGGCGGTGGCGCGCGCACTCAGGCCCAGTGGCACGGACAGGGTGGCGAAGCCCACGGCCAGGATCGCGTAGGACTGGGCCAGCACCTCGTAGCCCCTGCGCCGCAGCAGGGACCAGGCCAGCAGTGCGTACAGTGCCGCCAGGCCAAGCGCGCAGAATGCCAGCGGCAAGCGCTGCCCTTCCATCAAGGCGGCCTGCAGGCTGAAGGCGATCAGCGGCGTGCCGAACACCAGGCAGCCATCGACGAGGTCGCGGCGATTCTCCGGCCGGCGCCGCGCGAACAGCAGCGGCACCACCAGGTAGAAGGCGAAGAACAGGGCCAGGAACGGCTGGGTGCTGGCGTACTTCTCCGGCACATAGGCATCGATGCCCCACAGGGTGCCGATGCCGAAGGTGAACACGAAGCCGAGCAGGTTCAGCGAGCGCCATGCCTTGAACCACGCGACCACCACCACTGCGGTATTGAGCAGCGCGTAATAGGAGAACAGCGCCACGTGGTTGCCACTGCCGGTGGACAGCCAGATCGGCGCCAGGTAACCGGCCAGCAGGGCGAAGGCCGCCAGGGCCTGGCTGTTCTGCAATACCGCCAGCAACATCGCACCGGCGACCAGGATCACGCTCAGGGCGAACGCAGGCGCCGGGTCGATCAGGTCATAGAGCTTGAACGCGGCGAACACCGTCAGCAGCAGCACGCCGATGGCACCGCCCTGCACGCTGAGGGCGAAGGCGCGGTTGCTCTCGCGCTTGCGCCATGCAAAGCCCAGCGCTGCCAGGGCCGCGGCGGCCACGCCGGCCAGGCGCAGCTCCATCGGCAACACGAACAGGCCCTGGTCGGCGGCGTACTTGAGCAGCGCCGCCACGCCGGCCAGCATCACCAGCACGCCCACCTTGGCCGGCAGGTTGCCCACGGTGAACCAGCGCTTGACCATGCGCACCAGCGCATCGCCCGGTTCGGTGGTGGTGGTGGTGTGCGCCGGCCGGCGGGCACTGGCTGCAGCCGACGCCGGCGCGGGGCCAGGCGCCGGTGCGACCCGGGCTGCGGCAGGCAGTGGTGGCGGCGCGGATGGTGCGGGCGCGGCAGGAGAAGGTGCGGGTGCGGGTGCGGGTGCGGCAGGCTCGGCCGGCGGCAATGGCGACGACCGCGTTGCAGGCGTGGCACGCGCACGCATCAGGTCCGCCAGGACCGGTCCACCATCATCGTCCCTGGCCGACGCGGCAGTGGCTGGTGCAGGTGCAGGTGCCGGTGCAGCCGTGCGCGCAGATGCCGGTGCCGGTGCGCGTGCCGATGCGTGCTGCAGGGCGGCCAGATCGTCTTCGAGCGCGGTCACGCGCCCCTTCAACCCGGCCAACGAGACCAGCGCCACGATCAGCAGGACCGGCATGACCAGCAATGCCAGGCCAAGCACGACCAACAACCCAATGAATCCATCCATCCCCTGCCCCCGTCCCGTCAGGTCCACTGCGCTGGTTGCCGGCGCAACCCCACCGACCCGGCGCGCGCAGAGTCAACGATGCGCCGCCTCATTGCAAGACGCCGGCCGCCAGGCGTCGGCACCCGCCCTGCCGGCGGCACCAAACGTCGAAGGCGCCCACCGGGGGCGCCTTCGCGTCTGGGTCATGCCTGGCGGGAACCGGCCTACTTGCCGGCCACCACGCGCACCATCTCCAGGCACTTGTTGGAATAGCCCCACTCGTTGTCGTACCACGACACCAGCTTGACGAAGGTGCTGTCCAGGGCGATACCGGCGTCGGCGTCGAAGATCGAGGTGCGGGTGTCGCCGCGGAAGTCGGTGGCCACCACCTTGTCCTCGGTGTAGCCCAGCACGCCCTTCAGCGCGCCCTCGCTCTGCGCCTTGACCTCGGCCTTGATCTCCTCGTAGGTCGCCGGCTTCTCCAGCTCGCAGGTGAGGTCGACCACCGAGACATCGGAGATGGGCACGCGGAAGCTCATGCCGGTCAGCTTCTTGTTCAACGCCGGGATCACCACGCCAACCGCCTTGGCTGCGCCGGTGGAGGACGGAATGATGTTCTCGAGGATGCCGCGACCACCACGCCAATCCTTGTTGGACGGGCCGTCGACGGTCTTCTGGGTGGCGGTGGCGGCGTGCACGGTGGTCATCAGGCCACGCTTGATCCCCCACTTGTCGTGGATGACCTTGGCCAGCGGGGCCAGGCAATTGGTGGTGCACGAGGCGTTGGACACGATCGCCTGGCCGGCGTACTCGTGGTGGTTCACGCCGAACACGAACATCGGCGTGTCGTCCTTGGACGGGGCCGACTGGATCACCTTCTTCGCGCCGGCGTCCAGGTGCTTCTGGCAGGTTTCCTTGGTCAGGAACAGGCCGGTGGACTCGAGCACCACCTCGGCGCCGACTTCGTCCCACTTGAGGTTGGCCGGGTCGCGCTCCTGGGTCAGGCGGATCTTCTGGCCGTTGACGATCAGGGTATTGCCCTCGACCTTCACCTCGCCCTGGAAGCGGCCGTGCACGGAGTCGTACTGCAGCATGTAGGCCAGGTAGTCGGGCTCGAGCAGGTCGTTGATCGCGACGATCTGGATGTCGTCCCCGAAGTTCTGCACCGCCGAACGCAGCACGTTGCGGCCGATGCGGCCGAACCCGTTGATGCCAACCTTGATCGCCATTGCGCGTGACTCCTGACGGCCACGTCCGGCGTGGCCCATGTGGGTGGAAAGAGGGTCCGTATTCTAGCACCCGCGCCCCTCCAGCCCAGCGCAGCCGCAGCGGCGGCGGCCGTAACGGCCGGTGCACGCGGGCGTTGCCGTTGCAACGGAAATCACCTGCCGGGCGGCAGCCGCGCAGGGCCGGCCCCTGTTGCCGGCAATGCCGCGGCAACGCGGGTGCGTGCCTCGGTTACAGTGCCCGGATGCGCCACCGCCGCCGTCCCTGCATGCCGTCCCGCGCTCCCCACGCCGCGCGCTGGCTGGCCGCATTGCTGGCGCTGACCTTCGTCCTGCCCGCGCAGGCATGGGGACCGCTGGGCCACCGCCTTGTGGCACGGCTGGCCGAGGACGGCCTGGGCCCACAGGCACGCGCCGGCGTGGCCCGCTTGCTGCGCAGTGAACAGGCGCCGGACCTGGCCGCCATCGCCTCCTGGGTCGACGAACTGCGCGCACGCGATCCGAACCTCGGACGCCGCAGCGCGCGCTGGCACTACGTCAACCTCGGCGACCACGGCTGCACCTACGTGGCCGCGCGCGACTGCGCCGGCGGCAACTGCCTGGTGGCCGCGCTCGACGCCCAGGTCCGGATCCTGGCCGACGCCTCGCGCAGCGATGCCGAACGCCTGCAGGCACTGAAGTTCGTGGTCCACCTGGTCGGCGACGCCCACCAGCCGCTGCATGCCGGCAACCGCCATGACCGCGGCGGCAACACCTACCAGCTGCAGCATGCCGGTCGCGGCACCAACCTGCATGCCCTGTGGGACAGCGGCCTGCTCGGCACCCGGCGCATGGGCGAAGCAGCATGGCTCAAACGCCTGCGTGCCACGCCGCCGCCCGCGGTCACGCCGCTGCCGGCCGCAGGCGCGGCGGCCTGGGCTGTCGAATCCTGCCGCCTGATCCCGCGCACCGGCATCTATCCATCGGGCCACGCGGTCGACCAGGCCTACGTGGACGCCCACCTGCCGCAGGTCGAACACCAGTTGCGTCTGGCCGGCGCGCGCCTGGCCGCCGTTCTCAATGCCGCGTTCGAGCCACACTGACCTGGTGTAACGTCCAGATCCCGCCGACGCCTGCGAGCGCACGCACACTGGTACGCGCACTGGCCGCGCCGCCGACGACGACCGCCCGTCCTGGAGTTCCAATGCCCACCCTGCTGCTGTCCCGATGCGTCGTGCTCGCCCTGCTGTGCGCACTGCCACCTCCAGCGGATGCCGCCAACAGCGCTGGCGCCGTGCTGCCTGCCACGCCGAATGCCACCGGATCCGGTGGACTGGTCGAGGACCGTGGCCGCGACTGCCCGGCCCAGGCACTGGTGGACGCAGGCGGGCCACTGCTGCCAGACCCTTTCGTCCGTGCGGATGGATCGCGGCTGGATACGCGCGCGGACTGGCGCTGCCAGCGGCAACGGACCCTGCGGACCGCGCAGGCCCAACTCTACGGCGACAAGGGTCCGCAGCCGGATGCAGTGACTGGCACCATCACCGGCGAGCGGATCGACGTGACCGTGGCCCACGGCGGCCGCCAGGTGAGCTTCAGCGCGAACCTGCGCCTGCCGCCCGGGCCGGGGCCGCACCCGGCGATGATCGTGGTCGGCGGGGTTGCCGGCGTGGATGACCGCCTGCTGGTGGAGCACGGCGTGGCGCGCATCGACTACCTGCCTACCCAGCTCGGCGCGGAAACCGGCCAGGGCCGCGAACGCCAGGGCGCGTTCTTCGACCTGTACGGGCAGCAGGTGCAATCCAGCGGCACCCTGATGGCCTGGGCCTGGGGCGTGAGCCGCATCATCGACGTGATCGCCGGCGCCGGCCAGGGAATGCTGCGCGCCGACGCGATCGGCGTCACCGGCTGCTCGCGGCTGGGCAAGGGTGCACTGGCCGCCGGCGCATTCGACCAGCGGGTGGCGCTGACGATTCCGATCGAATCCGGTGCCGGTGGCGTGCCGACATGGCGTGGCGGCAGCGATGGTGCGGGCACGCAGCCGGCGCACAGCGCATATGGCGAACAGCCGTGGCTGGGTGATGCATTCGCCGCATACACCGGCGCGGTCGAGCGGCTGGCCATCGACCAGCACCAGGTGCTGGGCCTGGTCGCGCCGCGCGGGCTGCTGATCCTGGACAACCCGCACGTGGCCTGGCTCGGTGCACGCCAGGGCCACGCCAGTGCGCTGGCCGGCGCCGAAATCTACCGCGCGCTCGGCGCGGCGGGCAACCTCGGCTACCACTCCGACGTGGAGGACGGCACCCACTGCAAATGGCGACCGCAATGGGACGCACCGACGCGCGCGGCTATCGGCAGGCACCTGCTGCACGAGCCCGCACCGGACCTGGCGATCAACGCGGCAGACGGTGCCACCGCCACCCTGGACGACCTGCGCGACTGGAACACACCGGAACTGGAATGACGCCGGATCGGCGCTGATGCCGGCGCGAGGTTCGCGCGCGGCATGCGCTGCCAGGTTGCGGGGACGAGTGCGCTGACCGGCTGGTCAGCGATTATCCAGCCGCAGCGTGCCGACCCGGGCGCGGCCTTCACGCACCTCGAAGGTGAATGCCCATCCCAGGGTGACCGCGACCGGCGTAGCGTCCGCCACCGCGCCTGCACAGCCGTGCCCGGTCCAGTCGCGATCGCGGGTCGCCGCGTCGGGATAGGTGCACAGCATCGCCGGCCGGAACCGCCAGCGCTCCATCGCCGCACGCGCGGCCTCGGCCAGCATGGGGAACCGCGCCGGCGCCTCGCATCCGGCCTGCGCCAGCGGCGACACCCGGTGCACCGCGCCCCCGGCATCGACCACCAGGCTTACGCACAGCGTGGTTGGCGCCAGTTCGCGCTGCGCCAGGGCTTCCGGGAACTCCGGCAGCGGCCCGTCGTCCACCGCCGGGAACACGAAGGCCTGGCGTGCATCCATCCCGTACTGCGCCACGCCTTCGGGAAGAATCATGCGCTGGCCGATGCCGGTGCTGCGGGTGGCACAGCCGGCCACGCAGGCCAGGGCGATGCAGGCCATCGCCACGCGATGCCGGATGGCGTTGCGCACATGCGGGCACATCGCGGATGGCCGGCTCCCGTCACCGTGCATGCTCAGTTTTCCACGGTATCGGTGTCGTCCTCAGGGATCGCGAACGTGACCGGTATCCGCACCCATCCTTCCACCGCGCTTCCGTCGCGCATGGCTGGACGGAAGCGCCACTGGCGCGCCGCTTCCAGCGACACCTGTTCGAACACGCCCGCCGGCTCGGCACGCTCGACCTGGACATCGCGCAAGCTGCCGTCGGCGGCCACCGTGGCCAGCAGCAGCACCTGGCCGCCGATGCCCTGCCGGGCCGCCTCGGGCGGATAGGCCGGCGGCCGGGTCATGTCGATCACCGCGGCCTGCTCCGGGTCGGCTTGCGCAGCGGCGATCCGCGCCGGTACCTGCATCGCGTCCGTGGGTTGCTGCCGGCCGCCCGTTGCATCCTGATCTCCGCCCAGGCGCAGCACGGTCAGTTCGAGGGTGGCGACCGGGCCACCACCCGGGGCACCGGTGGTGATGCGCGCCGGCTCGCCCAGGGCGACCAGCATCCTCGGCGTGGATGCCTGGCTGCCGTCGATGTGGATCGTCCCGGCAACCCACGCCTGCGCCGGATCATCCGCCTGCCCGACCACGAATTCGGCTTTCCAGGCCGGCGTGGTTCCGTCGGCGCTGCGGAGGACGAACGTCCGGCCCGCACGCTCGCGCAGCCGCACGGCACGCGCATTGCCGTCCACCTCCATCCGCACATCGACCGAGTAGAGCGGGCCCGCCCCGGCCATCGATGCCAGGGGGGACGGGGCGGGCGGCTGCGTGGCCCATGCCAGGTAGCCGGTTGCCGCCGTGACCACGAGCGCGAGCAGCATGGATGCCAGCCAGTGCAACGGCGAGGGAATTGGGCGCTTGAGCATGTCGATGCGCTCCTTGAGCGGGTGGCTTGCCTGCCAATGGCAACCCAGTGGCAGGAGCGAGGGGTCGACCTGGGTCTTGAGCATCGCCTCGCCGTATTGACGTCGGGCGTGCGGGTGGCGCGCGATCACCCGTCCATCGCAGGCCAGTTCCTGGTCCAGCCGGAAGCGCCGCATCGCGAAAGGCAGCAGCGGGTTGAACCAGAACAAACAGCCCAGCAACGCGGCCAGCGCATTGGCCAGGAGGTCGCCGCGACGCACGTGCAGGCGTTCGTGCGCGATCACCAGCACCTTTTCCTGCGCGGTGTAGCGCCGGTCGAAGTCGGCCGGGAGCAGGATCCGCGGGCGCACCAGCCCGATCACCGCCGGCAGGCCCGCAGTTGCACTGGTCGAGCGGTACAGGCCATCGTCACCGCGCTGCACGACACCCAGCCCACGCTGGAAACGCTGCTGCCGCCAGCCCTGCAATGCCATTGCCACCAGCACACCCGCTGCCCACAACGGCAGCAGCCATTGATGCCAATGCCATTGCGCGCGTGGTTGCAGCGCCGCCACGGCGCCAACGGGCGCCACCTGCCAGGCCACCGGCAGCGCCAATGGTGCATCCATGCCGCGTGGCAGCAGCACCGCCAGCACGACGACCGGGACGCACAGCCACAATGCATATGCAGCGCTGGCGCCCAGCAGCGCACGTACCGGCCGGCGCATGGCCAGCACCAGCAGCAGCGCCGCGCTGCTGGCCAGGGTTGCTTCCCACAGCATCGCCAGCGGGTCAGCGTCCATCGCCAGGCTCCCTTCCGTCGTCGAGTTCGGCCACCAGCCGCTTGAGTTCGGCGATATCGCTGGCACTGAGCCTGCCACGCTCGCTGAAATGGGCCACGAGCGGCGCGACGCGACCGCCGAACAGGCGCGCAAGCAGGCCCTCGCTCTGTTGCTGCACCCAGGCCTCGCGCTGCAACACCGGCGAATACAGGTAACGGCGCCCGTCCCGGCACGCGTCGATGGCGCCCTTGTTGAGCAGGCGGTTGAGCAGGGTCTTGATGGTGGGCTCGGCCCAGCCGGTGGCATCGGCCAGCGCACCGATGACGTCCTCGGCGCTGCGCGGGCTACCTGCCCACAGCACCTCCATCACCATCGCCTCGGCATCACTGATCGGAGTCATGGGTTCCGTTTACGCCTGTAATTTCTACCGATTACATGCGTAATCCAAACCTGTGTCAAGCCCCTCCCGACGTGGCCCCTGCATGCGCAGCCCGTACCCGCGGCACCGGCGCTAACATGGCCGTGACACCGCCCACTCCACCACGTAGCACGCATGAACACCCGCGCCGACCAGATCCGCCACGCCCTGTCCGCCCTGCAGCCGAGCCACCTGGAGGTGATCGACGAGAGCCACATGCACAGCCGTGGCCAGCAGACGCACTACAAGGCGGTCATCGTCAGCGCCGCGTTCGAGGGCCGACGCACGCTGCAGCGCCACCAGGCCGCCTACGCGGCGATGGGCGGGCTGATGCAGCAGATCCATGCGCTGGGCCTGCACACCTACACGCCGGCGGAGTGGGACGCGGGTGCCGCGGTGCCCGACTCGCCGCATTGCCGCGGCGGCAGCAAGCACGATCCGGCCGGCGGCCCCTCCCGGTAAGGCGCAGGCCACCCACCGGCAGCGCAAACGCGGAAGGGGCCACGTGGGCCCCTTCGCGTCATGCATGCCGCCGGTGGATGTACGCCGGCGAACGATCCGGCGGGCCTACAGCGCCTTGGCCGCCTCGACCACCTTGGCGGTGGTGATGCCGAAGTACTCGTACAGTTCGCCCGCCGGGGCCGAGGCACCGAAGCGGTCCAGGCCGATCACCGCGCCATCCAGGCCCACGTACTTGTGCCAGAAGCCGGTCACGCCCGCTTCCACCGCCACGCGCCTGCGCACGGAACGAGGCAGCACCGACTCGCGGTAGTCCGCATCCTGGCGATCGAACACGTCGGTCGACGGCATCGACACCACGCGCGTCTTCAGGCCGGCCGCGTCCAGTTCCTTCTTGGCTTCCACCGCCAGCGAGACTTCCGAACCGGTGCCGATCAGGATCACGTCCGGGGTGCCGCCTTCGGCGTCGGCCAGCACGTAGCCGCCGCGCTCGATCAGCGCGACCTGGTCGCCGGTACGCGCCTGGTGCGGCAGGTTCTGGCGGCTGAACACCAGCACGCTGGGCCCGTCCTTGCGCACGATCGCGGCCTTCCACGCCGCCGCCGACTCGACCGCGTCGCACGGACGCCACACGTCGTTGTTGGGGATGTAACGCAGCGCGGACAGGTGCTCGACCGGCTGGTGGGTGGGGCCATCCTCGCCCAGGCCGATGGAGTCGTGGGTATAGACGTGGATCACGTGCGCCGGGATCAGCGCACTCATGCGCAGCGCATTGCGGGCGTAGTCGCTGAACACCAGGAAGGTGGCGTCGAACGGCAGGAAGCCGCCATGCAGGGCGATGCCGTTGGCGATGGCGCTCATGCCGAACTCGCGCACGCCGTAGTGCACGTAGTTGGCGTCCGGGCCGACCTCGGTGACCGACTTGCTGGCCTTCCACTGGGTCAGGTTGGACGGGGCCAGGTCGGCCGAACCGCCGATCAGTTCCGGCAGCAGCGGGGCGAAGGCGGTGATGGCGTTCTGCGAGGCCTTGCGCGAGGCCACGGTCGGGCCTTCGGCCTGGACCTGGGCGATGTAGGCATCGGCGCTGGCGACGAAATCGGCCGGCAGCTCGCCGCGCGAGCGGCGGACCAGCTCGGCAGCCTGCTCCGGGTACTGCTTGGCGTACTTGTCGAACAACTGTTCCCACTCGGCCTGGCGCAGGGTGCCGGCACCATTGGCGCGCCAGCCGCCGTAGATCTCCTGCGGGATCTCGAACGGGGCATGCGGCCAGTCCAGCGCCTTGCGGGCGCCTTCGATCTCGTCCTTGCCCAGCGGGGCACCGTGCGAGTCTTCCTTGCCGGCCTTGTTCGGCGCGCCGAAACCAATCGTGGTCTTGCAGCAGATCAGGCTGGGGCGGTCATCCACCGCTAGCGCCGCCTCGATGCCGGCCTTGATCGACTCCGGATCATGGCCGTCCACGTCGCGCACCACGTGCCAGCCATAGGCCTCGAAGCGCGCGGGGGTGTCGTCGGTGAACCAGTCGTGCACCTCGCCGTCGATGGAGATGCCGTTGTCGTCCCAGAACGCGGTCAGCTTGCCCAGGCGCCAGGTGCCGGCCAGCGAGGCCACTTCGTGGGAGACGCCCTCCATCAGGCAGCCGTCACCCATGAACACCCAGGTGCGGTGGTCCACGATCTCCAGCTCCGGCCGGTTGAAGCGCTGCGCCAGCAGCTTCTCGGCCAGGGCGAAGCCGACCGCATTGGCCAGGCCCTGCCCCAGCGGGCCGGTGGTGGTCTCGATGCCGGGAGTCTCGTAGCGCTCCGGGTGGCCGGCGGTCTTGCTGTGCAGCTGGCGGAAGCGCCTGAGCTCATCCATCGGCAGGTCGTAGCCGGCAAGGTGCAGGAGCGCGTAATGCAGCATCGAGCCATGGCCGTTGGACAGCACGAAGCGGTCGCGGTTGAACCAGTCCGGGTTGGACGGGTTGTGGCGCAGGTAGTCGTTCCACAGCACTTCGGCGATGTCGGCCATGCCCATCGGCATGCCCGGATGACCGGACTTGGCGGCTTCGACCGCATCGGCGGCGAGGAAACGGATGGCGTTGGCGAGCTGTCGTCGGGTGGGCTTCGTCATATCGGGTCGGCGTGGTCTTCAGGGCACCCGCGGCGCTGCGGGCCGCCCATTGTCCCATTCCTTGTCCACTCCTGTCCTGCCACCGGGGTCGAAAAGCTGCATCCGGGTGGCGACGGGGGGAAATCCCGCCCGCTCCACGGATGCCGGCGGTGAAGGTTGGGATTGAAACGTCCGCGGGAATGGCCGCCCGGTCACGCCTCCATCGGCTCGCCGCGCGACACGATGGTGGCCAGTGCCAGGTCGCCGGTGACGTTGAGCGTGGTCCTGCACATGTCCAGGAAGTGGTTCACGCCCAGGATCAGGCCGATGCCGATCGGATCCACCCCCACCATCGCGCAGATCAGCGCCACCACCGGCAGCGAGCCCGAGGGCACGCCGGCGGTGCCGATGCCGCCGAGGATGCACACCAGCATCACCATGAACTGCTGGGCCAGGCTCAGTTCCACGCCGAAGAACTGGGCCAGGAAGATCACCGTGACGCCCTCGAACAGGGCCGTGCCGTTCTGGTTGGCGGTGGCGCCCACGGTGAGCACGAAGCGCGAAACCTTGTGCGGCAGGCCCATGCGGTCGGCCACCTGCAGCGCGGTGGGCAGGGTGGCGTTGCTGGAGGCGGTGGAAAAAGCCATCACCGCCGCCTCCTGGATGTCGCGGAAGAACGCCAGCGGCGAACGCCCGGCCAGGCGCACCACGATGGAATAGGTCACGAACATGTGCAGCGCCAGCGCCAACACCACCACGCCGACGTAGGCACCCAGCCGCAGCAGCAGGTCGAAACCGAAGATGGCGGCCAGGTTGAACATGAAGCAGAACACCGCGTATGGCGCCAGCCGGATCACCAGGCCGATCAGCGTCATCGAGATCTCGAACAGGCCCTCGATCCCGTGCTTGAGCGTGGCCACCTTGTCATCGGGCGTCAGCACCATGCCCACGCCGAACATCACCGCGAAGAACATCAGCGCCAGGATCGAGGCGTTTTCCGATGCGGCATGGACAACGTTGCTGGGCACGATCGACAGCAGCATGTCCATGCCGCGCGGCTGGGTCTCCACGCTGGCCACGATCTCGCGGCTGCGCTCCACGTTCTGCGCCAGCAGGTCGCGCGCAAGCGCCGGGTCCACGCCCGCACCCGGCTCCAGCACGTTCACCAGCACCAGCCCCAGCAGCACCGCCAGCCCGGACAGCACCACCGTGTAGGCCAGGGTGCGCCAGCCGATCCTGCCCAGCGCGCGGATGTCGCCCATCTCGGCGATACCCATCACCAGCGCCGAGAACAGCAGCGGCACGATCAGCATGAAGATCAGGTTGAGGAACAAGCGCGAGGCCGGCGTGGTCACGTAAGCGGTGAGTGCCTGCACCCAGCCTGCATCGGCGGCGGTGACGTGCACCACCAGGCCCAGCAACAGGCCCAGGGCAAACCCCAGCGCCATCTTCCACGGCATCGGCCAGGGGCGGCGTGCGGTTGCGTGCATGCGGATCTTCCGGGGTAAAGCAGGCCGGGCAGCTTAGCAAAGCCGGTTCAGTGGCCCGGCCGCCGGGGCGGATACAGCGGCGCCAGCGGTGGCGCCGGCTGGCTGCCCGCCGACGCCCACGCGGGACCTTGCCGGAATGCCGTGCGCAGCTCCGCACGCGCCGTGGCGGGGTCGCCCGCGCCCGCCCACAGTGCGCGGCGCATGTCTTCCAGCGCTGCACGCTGGCGCGGATCCGACAGCCGCACGATCACCTGGTCCAGCCCCGAGGCCGGGGGCACGGCCATCCGCTCCAGCGTCCGCACCGCCTCGTCGAAGCTGCCGGTGTCCAGCACGCGCCGCAGGTCGGTGGCGACCGGACGTGCGGGCACGGCCGCGCGCGCCCCGGGGGCAGCGGTGCGGGCGGCGCGCGGGTCCGGCCCGGACCGCCGCCAGCGCAGCCACACCGCCCAGGCAAGGGTGGCAAACCACAGCACCGCCAGCACCAGCGCCAGTGCGCGCCACCACCGCGAAACGGATGCAGGCGAGTCGATGGCGCCAATCGCATCGCCCGCGGCGGCGGGAGCCGTTGCCGGGTGACCGGCGTCAGGGCCGTGGATCACCGCACTGGCTCCGGCATCCGCTGGTTCGGCCTCCAATTCCAGGTCGGGCAGGCGTGCCTGGCGGGCGCGCCCGGCGACCACGTCCCACCATTCCATGGCCACGCCGGGCACATCCAGCGCACCAGGCCGCAGCGGCACCACCGAGAAGCGCCGGACCACCGACACGTGGGGTCGCCCGTCGACGAAGCGCTCGCTGGCCTGGGCACGCTCGGCAAACACCTGCGCGCCGGGCACCGACGGTGCCGGGATGTCGGGGAACTGCGCCCCGGTCGCGCCCTGCGCCTGCGCCTCGACCACGATTTCCACCGCCTCGCCCACCCGCGCACGCGAAGGTGCGCTGCGGTAGCGCAGCTCCAGCCCGTGCAATGGCAGCCACGGCTGCGGCGCCGCGGGTGGCTGCGCGCGCACCTGCAGCACGGCGCCCTGGCTGTGCGCCGACACGCTGCGCTCGGTGCCGAACAGGTCATTGAAGAAGTTGCCCGAACTGCGTCCGCGGAAGCGGGCCGGAGGCAGGCGCAACTCGCCGCTGCGCTCGGGCACCAGCAGGTAGCGGCGCTCGACCACGTGGTAGCGGCGCTCGCCCACCTGGCGGCTGCTCTGCACGTCCTCGCCCACCCGCTGCAGCGAGGCACCCTCCGGCGCATCCTGCGACAGCTCGCCCGACAGCAGCGGCGTAGCGTAGTGCAGGCGCACGCTCACCCCCACGCTCTGCTGCACGTAGGGCGACAGATCGTCCACCGAAGTTTCCAGGAACACGTCGCCGCGCGCCGGCACCTGCGCGGCCATGTGCGGCATGGCCGCCAACGCAGCCATGGGCAGCAGCAGGCACAGCAGTGCCAGCGCGTGCGTGGTGCGGCGTGGATTCATCGTCCCTCCCGCTGGCGGCGTTCGTGTTCGAGCAGGAACTTGGCGCGCAGCAGGCCGCCCGGGTCATCCGGCACGCGGCGCAACCAGGCCTCATGCGCCTGCACGCGCTCACGCTGCTGCGCATCCTGGGGCTCGGCTGGCTCCCCTGCAGGCGGCTGCGCCGGCGTTGCGCGTTCCAGCGCCGCCTGCATGCGTTCGCGCTGCGCGCGATCAGCCTGTTCCTGGCGCTCACGCGCATCCGCATCCCCGGCCTCGGCCTCGGGCGCACCTTGGCCAGGCGGCGGCGAGGGCGCGCCTGCGGACGTGTCCGGTGGCGTGCCACCACCCTGCGCTGACGCGGGCGGCTGCTCCCCCTGGCCGGGAGCACCCTGGCCCTGCGGCCGGCTGTCCGCGGGCGGCTGTCCGCCTCCGCGTCCATCGCCCTCTCCAGCGGACTGCCGGCGCTTGCGTGCAGCCTCGACCACGCGCCGGTTCGCAATCGCATCCTCCATCCCGGGCGCCTGCACCAGGGCATCGTCATAGGCTTCGATTGCCGCGTCGTAGTGGCCCTGCCGGGCCAGGGCATTGCCCAGGTTGTAGGCGGCCTCGGCGCCACGGGCGCCGGCCGCATCGAAGGCGTGCCGGGCCGCTTCAAAGTCGCCCTGGCGATATGCCTCCACGCCCTGCTCCAGCATCCGCTGCGCGCGCTGGTCGGCGCGCAGCCACCACTGGCCCTCAGGTCCGGCGGCATGTCCCTGCACCGGCAACGCCAGCAGCACGGCCAGCGGCACCGCCGCAAGCACGCCGGCACCGCGCCGGAACGCCAGCGCCGCCAGCAACAGCAACGGCAGCAGCAGCCAATAGCCCTGGTCGACCCAGACCCGCTCGCCGGTCGCGCCCGTCCGCGCCCGGGTTGCGCCGGGTTGCAGCACATCCAGTGCATGCAGGTCCGCCTGGTCCACGCTCAGGGCGGCGTAATGCCCACCACCGGCGGCGGCCAGCGCACGCAGCGATGCGGCATCAAGGTGGGTGCGGCGCATGGCACCGCCACGATCGCGGTAGACCGCGCCAGCGGCGGTGCCCAGGCCAAGCACGGACACCGTATAGCCCTGGGCAGCCAGTGCCGCGGCAATCGGCGGCGAGGCGGCATCGGCCTGGGAAGCGATCAGCAGGATGGTGCCACGCTCGTATCCGGCCTGGCGCAGCAGCGATGCCGCGTGGGTCAGTGCGCGTTCGGAGCGTTGCCCGTCCACCGGCATCACCGCCGGTTCCAGTGCATCCAGGAACAGCGCCAGGTTGGCCGCATCGGCGGTCAACGGAGCGACGGTGTAGGCATCCTCCGCCCAGGCCACCAGGCCGACCTCGCCACCGCTGCGCGCGCGCAGCAGTTCGGCCAGCTTGGCCCGCGCCTGCACCAGGCGCGAGGGCGGCAGGTCCGGCGTGGTCATCGCTTCAGACAGCTCCAGCGCGATCACCAGCGGCGCATGGGCCTGCCAGCGCGGCTGCGCCTGCTGGCGCCAGCCGGGGCCGGACAGCGCAAGCACCGCCAGCGCGAATGCGAGTGCGACGCCGGCCATGCGCCAGCCGGCATGGCCACGCGCATGTTCGACCAGGTGCGGCAGCAGGTGCGGATCGACCACGTCGCACCAGTTGCGCTGGCGACCGCGCCGCCACAGCAGCCACAGCAGCGGCAACGCCAGCAGCGCCCACAGCCACGCCGGGCGCTGGAGGTGCGGCAACAGCCACAAGCCACTCATGCGCCGCGCCTGCCCAGCGGCCAGGCCGCCAGTCCCAGCAGCAACGCTGCGCCCAGCGGCCAGTGGTAGCGCTCGAGCCGCGGCCGCACCGGCTCGGCGGAAATCTCGATCGGCTCCAGCCGGTCCAGCTCGGCATAGATGCCGGCCAGCTCGGCCGTATCGCGCGCGTGGAAGAAACGGCCACCGGTCATCTGCGCCACCTGGCGCAGCGTATGTTCGTCCACCTGCTCGCCACCCTGCGCAAACGGCACCGGGATGTCGAACAGGGTCATGCTGGCGCCGGCGCCACCGAACGCGATGGCATGGACGCGCACGCCCTCGTCCCGGGCCAGTTCAGCGGCCTTGAGCGGATCGAGCACGCCGGCGGTATTGACCCCGTCGGTCAGCAGCACCAGCACGCGCTGACCTTGCGGCTGCTCACGCAGGCGCTTGACCGCCAGGCCGATGGCATCGCCCAGCGCGGTCTCGCGCCCGGCCAGTCCGGCCACGCTGTCGCGCAACTGGCTGCGCACCGAGGCCCGGTCCAGGGTGAGCGGCGCGAGCATGTAGGCACGCTGGCCAAACACCAGCAAGCCGACACGGTCGCCTGCACGGCGCTCCAGGAAATCTGCGATCACCGCCTTTGCTGCGGTGAGGCGATCCACGACCTGCCCTCCGAGGTGCATGTCGGTCTCGTTCATGCTGCCGGACAGGTCCACCGCCAGCAGCATCTGCCGGGCCTGCGCCGGTGGCGCGTGCGCCTGCCCCCACTGCTGCGGCCGTGCCGTGGCCGCGCACAGCAGCAACCAGGCCAGCGCCGGCAACCACCATGCACCGTGCAGCCGCGGACGCGGCATCGCGCGATGCCCCTGGTCCAGGCGCCGCACCCAGGGAACGCGCAGCGCCGGGGTGCTGCCACGCCGCGGCGGCAGGATCCAGCGCACCAGTACCGGCAGCGGCAACAGCAACCAGGCCCACGGCCAGGCGAAGCCGGAAAATCCCTGCTGCCAGGCGCCAAGCCAGGCAGGCAATGCGTCCATCATCGCCCGGCCTCCATCAGCTGCAGGAACCGCGCCCGCGCCAGTTCTCGCGCCGCTTCCACGGCGTCGGGCGGTACCTGCGGGCGGAATCCGCCTTCCAGCAGCAGGTGCCCGGCACCGGCGCTGAAGTCGGTCCCGGCATTGCCATCGAGGAAGTGCAGCCATGCCTCGCCCCGCAGCAGTTCGGCACCCGGCCTGTGGTGGCGTGCGGCGCGGCGCAGCAACGCGGACATCTGCGCGATTGCCTGCGCCGGATCAGCCGCCGCGGTGCACTCATCGAACAAGCGCAGCCAGCGGCGGCGACGCGCGCGCCGCCACTGCCGCCATGCCGCGACCAGGGCCACCACCGCCAGCAACGCTGCGGCCAGCCACCACCATCCGGGTGCCGGTGGCCACCAGCCGGGCGGATCGGGCAGGTGCACATCCCGCAGCGGCAGCCGGGCTGGATCCATGCGCGATCAGTCCTGTGCCGCCATGGGCAAGGCCGCCGGTTTGCCTGGCCGGTTCCCTTCCCATGCCCATGGCCCGTGCTGCACCGGCGCGTCGCTGGACAGTGCGCGCACGCGCCAGCCCATGCCCGGCAGCGCCTGCTCCAGGGCCCGCAGCGGGGCCGCGAATACCGCATCCCAATGCTGGCGTACATCGTGGCGGTCCAGCTCCAGCAGCACCCGGCGATGGCCATCGGCAAAGGCCAGGGGGCGCGGCGGCGGTGCCATTTCCAGTGGATCGTGCAGCAACACCAGCTCGGCCTCGCGGTGTCGCGCCAGCGCGCGCCAGCGCTGTGCAGGGACCTGTGCGGCCGCATGCGGATCTGCCAGCACCACCAGCCGCGTGCCGGGGCGCAGCAGGTGCTGGGCGTGTTCCAGTGCCACGCCCAGGCCGGCATCGGCCACTGGCGGCTGCGAGTACCAGCGCACCAGCGCATCGAGCACCCGCAACGCGCCGCGGGTCCCTCCCGCCGGCGCGATCGCAGGCTCGCCAGCGCGCAGCGCGGCCAGCCGGTCACCTGCGGCAACCGCCGACCATGCGACCACCGCGCCTGCGCGCGCAGCCTGCACCGACTTGAATCGCGTGCGGGTACCGAAGTACAGCGCCGGCGCGGTATCGGCGACCAGCAGGGTCAAGCGTTCGCGCTCGGCCTGGAACAGCTTGGTATGTGCACGCCCGCTGCGCGCGGTCAGGCGCCAGTCCATGTGGCGCACATCATCGCCGGCGACGTACTCGCGCGATTCGGCATATTCCATGCCGCGGCCAAGCAGGCTGGACGTCGCCGGGCCATGCAGGCCATGGCGTCCCCGCCGTGGATGCCCCGTGCGCGGCGCATGCCTGCGCAGGGCCACAAGTTCGGCCAGGCCGGGTACCACGCCGGCGGTACCCGCGTCATCGCCATGCGCGTCACCGCGGTCGTTCACGGCGGCGGTACCCGCTCCAGCAACGCCTGCACCAGGCGTTCGCCATCCCAGCCCTCGGCCTGCGCCTCGTAGCTGGGCAGCACCCGGTGGCGCAGGACGTCGGGCGCCACTGCGCGCACGTCCTCGGGGGTAGCGTAGTCGCGCCCTGCAAGCCAGGCACGGGCGCGCGCGCAGCGCTCCAGCGCAATCGTGCCGCGCGGACTGGCGCCCCAGGCGATGCGGCGTTCCAGGGCCGGGTCGTAACGGCCTGCGTCGCGCGAGGCCAGTACCAGTTCGATGAGGTAGCGCTCCAGCGATGGCGCCACGTGCAGCGCCAGCACCTGCTCGCGAGCGGCGAACACCTGCGCCTGCGACATGCGCAGCGCAGCCACCGGCGCTTGCGAGGGCTGCCTGGCACGCTCGCGCGCCAGGCGCAGGATCTCGGTCTCCATCTCCGCATCGGGGTAGCCGATGCGCAGGTACATCAGGAAACGGTCCAGCTGCGCCTCGGGCAATGGATACGTGCCTTCCTGCTCGATCGGATTCTGGGTCGCCATCACCAGGAACAGCCGCGGCAGCGGATAGGTGTGGCGGCCCACCGTGACCTGGCGCTCGCCCATGGCCTCCAGCAGCGCCGACTGCACCTTGGCCGGGGCGCGGTTGATCTCGTCGGCCAGCAGCAAGGGGTGGAACACCGGGCCGGGCTGGAACTCGAAGCTGCCCTCCTGCGGCCGCCAGACCTCGGTGCCGGTCAGGTCGGCCGGGAGCAGGTCGGGGGTGAACTGGACCCGGGCGAAATCCGCCTCCAGGTGCGCGGCCAGGGTGCGGATGGCGGTGGTCTTGGCCAGGCCCGGGGCCCCTTCCACCAGCAGGTGGCCGTCGGCCAGCAGGGCAATCAGCAGTCGCTCGACCAGCTCGGCCTGGCCGACGATGGTGCTGGACAGGCTGTCGCGCAGGCGGACAAAGGCAGCGTGCAGGTCAGGGGTGGCGTCGGCGGAATGGGTGTCCATGCCCCGATTCTGACCCATCCGGCATCGGCCCGGTTCACGACCCTGAAAAAACGACGGGGCCCTTTGGGCCCCGTCGCTTGATTCCGGTTGCCGCGCCGGCTTAGTGGCGCTTCTCGACCCGCATCACCTTCGGGGTCAGGAACACCAGCAGCTCGGCCTTCTGCTTGGTGCGGCCCTTCTTCTTGAACAGGGCGCCCAGGAACGGCACGTCACCCAGGAACGGCACCTTGGAGACGCTGTTGGCGTCGGTGAACTCGTACACGCCACCGATCACCACCGTCTGCCCATCCTCGACCAGGACCGCGGTGTTGACCTCGCGCTTGGCGATCTCGGGCACCTGGCCGATGCTGGTATCCAGGTAGCGCAGCACTTCGTCCTTCTTCACGTTGACGTCCAGGAACACCCGGTTGTCGTCGGTGATGGTCGGGGTGACCTTCAGCTCCAGCAGCACGTCCTTGAACTGCACGTTCGGGGTCGCCACCGCGCCCACGCCGCCGGTCATGGTCACGTAGCCCACCTCGCGACCCTGGCGGATCACCGCCTCACGCTGGTTGGAGGTGACCACGCGCGGGTTGGAGATGACTTCGCCGCGCTGCTCTTCCTGCATGGCGCTCAGCTCGATGTCCAGCAGGTAGCCGGCATTGAGGATCGACAGCGCCAGGCTGCCCGCATTGGACAGCGAGCTGGGCAGGTCGACGTTGAGCCCGCGAAGGATGGACGAATTGGCCAGCACCGGCGGCGGCGGCACCGGCGAGCCGGATGCGATGGCCTCGCTGCGCTCGATCGACCAGTCACGCATCGCGTTGGCGTTGGCCGTGGCGGTGGTCACGTCGGCGGTGCGGTTGGTGCTGTTCGCGTTGAGGTTGCCGCTGAAGTAGGCATTGTCGCGGTTGCCGCTGATGCCGAAGCGCGCGCCCAGTTCGCGGGCGAAGTTGTCGGTGGCGATGACGATGCGGCCCTCGATCAGCACCTGGTCAACCGGGCGGTCGATCACGCCGATCAGCTCGCGCATCTGCGCGACCTTCTTCGGGATGTCGCTGATCATCAGGGTGTTGGTGCGCTCGTCGGCCACGATGCGACCGCGGGGCGACAGGAAACCATTCTCGTTCTGGTCGCTGCCACCGCCACCACCGCCGCCACCGCTGCTGTTGCCGATGCCCTTGGCCTCGGTCAGCGCCTTGAAGATGGCGGCGGCCGAGTGGTAGTTCACCTGGATGTAGTCGGTGATCAGGTCGACGCGGTTCTCGAGGTCGATGCGCGCATCTTCCTTGGCCTTCTCGAACGCGGCCAGTTCCGGCTGCGGGGCCACCCACACCACGTTGCCGTCACGACGCTTGTCCAGGCCCTTGGCGCGCAGCACGATGTCCAGCGCCTGGTCCCAGGGCACGTTCACCAGGCGCAGGGTCACGTTGCCCTGCACGGTGTCGGACGCCACGATGTTGAGGTTGGATTCCTCGGCGATCAACTGCAGCACGGTGCGCACCGGCACGTCCTGGAAGTTGAAGGTCACCGGCCGGCCCGAGTAGGGCCGGGCAGCCAGGTTGGCCCGGGCGCTGGCGATGGTGCCGGCGTTGACCGCGCCCACCGCTGCTTCGGCACGCTGGGTCACCTCGACCACGTACTCGTTGCCGGACTGGTAGGCCAGCGATTCGACCGCACCGCGGGTGCTCAGCACCAGCTGGGTGCCCCCGGCGTACGGCCGGGCGTCGATGCGCTGCACCGGCGTGGCGAAATCGGCCACGTCCAGCGGGCGCTGCAGCTCGGCCGGCAGGGTGGCATCGGCCACGTCCACCACCACGCTGCCATCCTGGCTGCGCAGGTCCGGAGCCACGCCGTCACCCTCGAAGTGCAGGATCAGGCGGCCGGCGCCGGCGTCACCGCGCTTGAAGTCGATGCGCGAGACGCTGGCCTTGGCGGGTGCGGGCGCCGCCGTGGCTTGCACGTCGGGCGTCGCGGTGGTGGTAGCGGCCATGCTGCTGGCAGCCACCGAGTACAGGGCGAACGCGAGCCCCAGGCCGCAGGCCCGGAAGATCGCCGGGCGCCTTGGCGTGCGCAGGCTCTGGGCAGTGGAAAAGGTCATCGTGTGTCCCCTAATCATTGATCTTCGAGCGCGATGGAAGCCGGACGTTCCAGCCACCCACCCGCGCCATCCGGCACCAGTTCAACCAGCTCAACCCTGTCCTCGTGCACCGAGGTCACCCTGCCGTCGCTTTGCCCCAGGTAGGCGCCAGGGCGGATGCGGTGGGTCACCCGGTCAGGGGCCATTACCAGCGCCACCAGCCCGCCGCCCGCGCCGATCGTGCCGACCATGTCCAGGCTGTCCAGCGGGTACTGCTCGAGCGGCTCCTTGCGGCGATTGGGATCGGGCCGCAGCCCGGTACCACCGCCATTGGGACTGCTCCAGGCATCGCTGAATGGATCGCGGACATCCTGGGCGGCGTACTCGAAGGTCTCGAACTGCTGCATCACCGGCAGCGGGTCCAGGGGCGGTGCGGGACGGGCGCGGACGTCGGCCACCCACTTCTCGAGGTTCGGCGCATCACCGGGCGTGCTGGTGACACCGCGTCCGCACGCGCCCAGGGCGAGCATCATCGCCACGGCGCCGACGACACGCAGCCAGCCGTGGTCAGGTCGCATGTTCATTGCGCTCCCCCCTGCACGGCCTGCTCTGCTGCCATCTCCTCCATCTCCGTCTCATCCAGGTAGCGGTAGGTCTTCACCGTGCCCGACAGCTCCAGCGAGCCGGCGCGGCTGATGCCCTGGCCTTTTTCCTTGGGCTGCAGCTGGATGTCGTGCATGGTCAGGATGACCACGCGCGGCAGCGAGGCCACGCCGCTGACGAAGGCGCCGAACTGGTGGTAGTTGCCCACCATGCGCAGTGCGATCGGCTTCTCGGCGTAGAACTCCTTGGGCGTCTCCGGACCGGGCTGGAACAGCTCGTTGGTCAAGCCACTGGACAACGCGGTCTGGGAGATGTCGATGATCAGGTCCGGCATTTCGGTGCGGCTGGGCAGCTGGCGCAGCATCTGCTGCAGCACCTGCTCCATCTGCGCCAGTTGCTGGCGCAGCGGCTCGAGGTTGGCGGCCTTGCCCTGCTCCACCTCGAAGGTGGTGCGCAGCTGGGCCTCCTTGCTCTCCAGGCCCTGCAGTTCCTCGCTCTTGCCGCGGATCACCAGCAGGTAGGCCATCACCAGGATGAAGATGGCCACCAGGACGCAGAACCCCACCTTGGCCTGCTGCGGCCAGCCGCCGATGTTGTTGAAATCAAGATCGCTGACCTTGAACTTCTTCTTCTGGCTCATGACGCCGGGCTCCCCTGGGTCGTGGCCGGCTCGGAAGCCGGTGCCGGCTCCTGCGGCGCGTCATCGGCGGGCGCTGTTTCAGTGGCCGGGGCCGTCTCGGATCCAGCCGGTGCGGCGGCAGGGCCCTCTTCCGCGGCCACCGCCTCCTGGGCTGCGGCCAGGGCCGCGGCCTGCGCATCCGGATCGGTGATCGGGTTGCCGTCCTCGTCGGTGGTCGGGTTGGCCAGGCGCACCTTGAGGGTGAAGTCGTACGGCAGGGTGCGGCCGCTCGACGCCGTCTTGTCGTCCTTGCGCGCCTCGATGATCGACAGGTCAGGCTTGGTCATCCAGCCCGAACCCTCGAGGTTGCGCATGTAGCTGCTGACCCGGGCGTTGGACTGGGCACTGCCCTGCAGGGTGAGGACTTCGCCTTCCTGCTTGAGCGAGGTCAGGATCACGCCATCCGGGATGGTGCGCACCAGCGAATCGAACAGGTGGACCATCTGCGAGCGGTTGGCCTGCAGTTCCTCGATCACCTTCTTGCGCGCCAGCAGCCGGTCCTTCTTGGCGTCCAGCTCCTTGATTTCCTCGTTCTGCTTCTGGACCTGGGCAATCTGGTCTTCGAGGAAGCTGTTGCGCTCGTGCTGGCCGCTGATCTGCCGGTCGTAGTGGAACCAGACCAGGAATGACAGCAGCAGGCCGCCAAGGGCGGCCAATCCCAGCATGCTCTGGAACTCGCGCTGGCGCTGCTTGCGGCGCTCGGCGCGCCACGGCAATAGGTTGATCCGGGCCATCAGTCAAAGCTCCTCAGGGCCAGGCCGGTGGCGATCATCAGCGCCGGCGCATCCTGGGCCAGGGCATGGGCCTGCACGCGCGGACCGAGGGTCATCTGCGCCAGCGGGTTGGCCACCAGGGTGGGCACGCCCAGTTGCTCCTCGACCATCTCGGGCAGGCCGACGATGGCCGCGCAGCCGCCGGCCAGGACGATCTGGTCGACCCGGTTGAACTCGCTGCCGGCGTAGAAGAACTGCAGCAGGCGGCTGATCTGCTGGACGGTGGCTTCCTTGAACGGCTCCAGCACCTCGACCTCGTAGGCCTCCGGCAGGCCGCCCTGGCGCTTGGCCTGGCCGGCTTCCTCGTAGGTCAGGCCGTAGCGGCGCATGACCTCGTCGGTCAGCTGCTTGCCGCCGAACACCTGCTCGCGGCTGTAGAGGCTGCGGCCGTCGCGCAGCACGTTGAGGGTGGTCATGGTGGCGCCGATGTCGACCAGCGCGACCACGCCCTCGCGGCCCACCGACAGGCCATCGGCGATCAGGGCGAAGGCGTTCTCAACCGCGAACGCTTCCACATCCATCACCTTGGCCGTCAGCCCGCCAAGCTCCAGTGCCGACTGGCGCAGCTCGACGTTCTCCGAACGCGAGGCAGCCAGCAGCACCTGGACCATTTCCGGGTTGTTGGGCATGGGCCCGAGCACCTCGAAGTCGAGGTTCACTTCCTCGATCGGGTACGGGATGTAGTTGACCGCCTCGAGTTCGACCTGGGCTTCCATGTCGCCCTCGTCCAGGTCGGAAGGCATCGGGATGATCTTGGTGATCACCGCCGAACCGGCCACCGCCGCGGCGGCATGCTTGATCCGGGTGCCGGACCGGGTGGCGGCGCGGCGAATGGCCTCACCCACCGCCTCGACCTCGACGATGTTCTTCTCGACCACCGCATTGGGTGGCAATGGCTCGACCGCGTAGTGCTCCACGCGATAACGGTTGCCGCTGCGCGACAGCTGCAGCAGCTTGACCGCAGTCGAACTGATGTCGACGCCGATCAGCGGCGACTGGCTTTTCGGGATGAGCCCCACGGTTTCTCCCCTGCCGACGGGCACTTGGACGCACTACCTGTGCCCGTACATTAAATAACGACTTTTTCCGACTTGGCAACACCCCCCTGCGAATCAGGCTGCGATGCCCGTCACGCAAAGGTGGATATGCCCTGCCGCTCTCCCCGGGCCCGCCCCCCGGCCAGGTCCTGCGCTCATCTATACTCTGCGGCCGCAAAATCTGCAATCGGAAACCCGCTCGATGCCCCGATTCCGTCGCCTGCTGCGCTGGGCGCTGTTCGCCTTCGCAGGCCTGGCCCTGTTGGGCGCAACTGCCCTTGGAGCCCTGTATTACGTGATTTCCGACCAGCTTCCGGACGTTTCGACGTTGCGCGAAGTGGAAATGCAGGAGCCGCTTTATGTCCACGCCGCCGACGGCCGCCTGATGGCGGTCTTCGGCGAAGGCCGGCGCTATCCCGTGGAAATCGACGAGGTGCCGGCACGCCTGCGCCAGGCCTTCCTGGCGATCGAGGACGCGCGCTTCTACGAGCACGGCGGGGTCGACTACAAGGGGGTGGCGCGCGCGGTCTGGCTGCTGGCAACCACCGATGGCAAGCGGGTGCCGGGCGGCTCGACCATCACCCAGCAGGTGGCCCGGCAGTTCTTCCTCAGCTCCGAGTATAGCTACCGGCGCAAGCTGGCCGAAATGCTGCTGGCGGTGCGGATGGAGCGCGAGCTGGGCAAGGACGAGATCCTGGCCCTGTACCTCAACAAGAGCTTTTTCGGCAACCGCGCCTACGGCGTGGCCGCCGCCGCCGAGTTCTACTACGGCAAGAAGCTGGGCGAGCTGGACCTGGACGAGATGGCCTCGCTGGCGGGGATTCCCAAGTTCCCCTCGTCCGGCAACCCGATCAGCAACCCCGAGCGTGCGCGGGTGCGCCGTGACTACATCCTGGAGCGGATGGCCGAGCTGGGATACATCAGCGCCGCCGAGGCCGCCGTGGCCGCCGCGGTGCCGATGCACGCGGCCCCGCACGAGCCGCCGGTGGAGGTGCCCGCGCCCTATGTGGCCGAGATGGTGCGCCAGGAGATGATCGCGCGCTTCGGCCCGGAGGCGGTGACCCGCGGCTACCGGGTGACCACCACCATCGACCCGGTGCTGCAGGCAGCCGCCGACAAGGCCATGCGTGACGGCCTGCACACCTACGACCATCGCCACGGCTGGCATGGGGTGGAGCGCGAGCTGGACCTGCCCGCGGGTGCCGACGATGCAGCCCTGGCCAAGGCCCTGTCCGGCAGCGTGGTCCAGGCCGACCTGTTGCCGGCGGTGGTGGCCTCCACCGCCGCCGACGGCAGCGCCCAGGTGGTGCTGGCCGACGCCAGCAGGGTCACCCTGGCCGCAGGCGCGTCGCGCTGGGCCGGCAAGTCACCGGCCGCCCTGCTCAAGCGCGGCAACGTGGTCCGGGTGCGTGCCGGCGAGGAGCCGGGCCAGTACCTGCTCGACCAGGTGCCACGCGGCCAGGGCGCGCTGGTCAGCCTGGACGCCAACGACGGCGCGATGCGCGCCCTGGTCGGCGGCTACAGCTTCTCCGGCAACAAGTTCAACCGCGCCACCCAGGCGCGCCGCCAGCCCGGCTCCAGCTTCAAGCCGTTCGTGTACGCGGCCGCGTTCGAGAAGGGCTTCAACCCGGCCTCGATCATGCTGGATGCGCCGGTGGTGTTCCGGGACCGCCGCGGCAACACCTGGTCGCCGCAGAACGACGGCGGCGGCTTCCGCGGGCCGATGCGCCTGCGCGAGGCGCTGGTGCAATCGCGCAACCTGGTCTCGGTGCGCATGCTCGACACCATCGGCGTGGAGTTCGCCCGCAACTACATCACCCAGTTCGGATTCGAGCCGGCCGAACTGCCGCCGAACCTGTCGATGTCGCTGGGCACCGCCTCGCTGACCCCGCTGTCGGTGGCGCGCGGCTATGCGGTGTTTGCCAACGGCGGCTCGCGCGTGGACCCGTGGTTCATCGACGAGATCCGCGACCGCGACAACCAGGTGCTGTTCAAGGAAAACCCCGCGCGCGCCTGCCGCACCTGCGCCACCGTGGGCGGCCGCGCCGTGGCCGGCGCGTCGCAGGTGGTGGACGGCTTCAACTTCGGGGCCCTGCCGGCGACGCGGCCGACGCGACCGGCGGCTGGCGCAGCGGACAGCGGCAACGCAGGCGAGGATGCGGCGGCCGAACAGGTGCCGGCGGCCGACGCGAAGCTGGCACCGCGTGCCATCGACGAACGCACCGCCTACCAGCTGGTATCGATGATGCGCGACGTGGTCCGGCGTGGCACCGGTGCCGCGGCACGGGTGCTTGGCCGCGACGACGTGGGCGGCAAGACCGGCTCGACCAACGACCACCGCGATGCATGGTTCTCCGGGTTCGGCGGGCCCCTGGCCACCACGGTGTGGATCGGCCGCGACGACTTCCGCTCGCTTGGCTATCGCGAATACGGCGGCCGTGCCGCGTTGCCGGTCTGGATCGACTTCATGCGCGTGGCCCTGGAGGACAAGCCGATCGCGGCCAACGAGCCGCCGGCGGGCATGGTGAAGGTTTACGTCGACAATACCGGCCACATCTCCACCGACGGCAGCGGCCTGGCCGAGTACGTGAAGGTGGAGGACCTGGATCGCATGCACAGCAGCCTGGACTTCCTCGGCCCCGAGCAACTGGACGACGAGGCGGCGTTCGACATCTTCTGAGTGCCGCGACGCGCGCAGGCCATCGCCCGCGCGCGTCGATTGACCCGTCACGCCGGTGCGTTACAGTCGGTGCGGCTTCGTCACGGGAGTGTCGCCATGCACCGCGCCCGCCAGCACGCCCAGACCCGCACCAGCGAGCGCCGCCAGCGCCTGGCCCACGAGGCCGCCCGGCTGATGGCCGAGGGCGGCATCCGCGACTACCACCAGGCCAAGCTCAAGGCCGCCGGCCGGCTGGGCATCCACGACGATGCCTCGCTGCCGCGCAACCGCGAGATCGAGGACGCGCTGCGCCAGTACCAGCGCATCTTCCTCGGCCAGGCCCAGGACATCGTGCTGCGGCGGCTGCGCGAGGCGGCCACGCATGCGCTGGAATTCTTCGCCGATTTCCAGCCGCGGCTGGTCGGGCCGGTGCTCGAAGGCACTGCCGACGATGCCTCGCCGGTGCACCTGCACCTGCACGCGGACGACCCCGACGCGGTGGCCCACTTCCTGGACCTGCACGGCATCCCCGCCCAGGCGCGCGAACGCCGGATGCGCCTGGACCGCCACCGTGCGATCGACGCGCCGGTATGGCTGTTCGTCGCCGAGGAGGTGGCTTTCGACGTGGCGGTGCTGCCGCTGGACACGGTGCGCCAGGCGCCGTTGTCGGCCATCGACGAGCGGCCGATGCCACGCGCCTCGCTGGCCCGGTTGCGCCAGCTGCTGGCCGAGGAAGAGATCGCCGCCTACGAGGACTCCCGCCCCCTGTAGGAACCGGCCTTGCCGGCGACCGGCGGAGTTGCTCCATTGCAGAGCCGGCCTTGCCGGCAACCCGAAGGCGGATGGATCGCGGCGGCCAATCCGGATAGCTGGTCGCCTGCAGGCCGGCTCCTGCAGGGGAGGTGCCTGCGGCGCGGAATGCACTTGCGGCAACCGGGAAAAAACGGACGCCCCGCAAAGGCGGGGCGTCCGTGGTCACGCAGGCCGGGCCGGCCGGCTCAGCGCTGGCCCTGGGCCTTGTAATCGCGCTTGTCGTAGCCGGTGTAGATCTGGCGCGGACGCCCGATCCTGGCGTCCGGGTCCACCTGCTGCTCCAGCCAGTGCGCCACCCAGCCGGCGGTGCGGCCGATGGCGAACATGACGGTGAACATCTCGGTCGGGATCTTCAGCGCCTTGTAGATGATGCCGCTGTAGAAATCCACGTTCGGGTAGAGCCGGCGCTGGATGAAGTAGTCGTCCTTCAGCGCGGCCTCTTCCAGCCGCAACGCCACTTCCAGCAGCGGGTCGTCGATGCCCAGCTCGCCCAGCACCTTGTGGGTCATCTCGCGGATGATCCGGGCGCGCGGGTCGAAGTTCTTGTACACGCGGTGGCCGAAGCCCATCAGGCGGAAGCCCGACTCCTTGTCCTTGGCCTTGGCCACGGCCGACTCGACGTTCTTCGCGTCGCCGATCTCCTCCAGCATCTTCAGCACCGCCTCGTTGGCGCCACCGTGTGCGGGGCCCCACAGCGCGGTGATGCCAGCGGCCACCGAGGCATAGGGATTGGCGCCGGTGGAACCGACCAGGCGCACCGTGGAGGTGGATGCGTTCTGCTCGTGGTCGGCATGCAGGATGAACAGCAGGTCCAGCGCCTTGGCCACCACCGGGTTGAGCTGCAGCGGCTCGCTGGGCACTTCGAACATCATGTGCAGGAAGCGGTCCACGTACTTGAGGTTGTTGCGCGGGTAGCGGATCGGCCAGCCGATCGAATACCGGTATGCCGCTGCGGCCAGGGTCGGCATCTTGGCCAGCAGGCGGATCGCGGCCAGGCGGCGCTGCTCCGGGTCGGCCAGGTCCAGGGTGTCGTGGTAGAACGCCGACAGCGAGGCCACGCTGCTGGCCAGCATGGCCATCGGGTGCGCGTCGTAGTTGAAGCCCTGCAGGAAGTTCTTCAGCGACTCGTGCATCATCGTGTGATGCGTCACCTTGTCTTCGAACTTCTCGAACTCGCCCGCTGACGGCAGTTCGCCGTTCATCAGCAGGTAGGCCACTTCCAGGAAGCTGGAGTGCTCGGCCAGCTGCTCGATCGGGTAACCGCGATACAGCAGCACGCCGTTGTCGCCATCGATATAGGTGATGGCCGACTTGCAGCTGGCGGTGGCGGTGAAGCCGGAGTCGTAGGTGAAAAGACCGGTTTCCCTGGTCAGTTTCGAAACGTCGATGCAGCCGTTGCCCAGGGTCGGTTTGAGTACCGGCAGGGACACCGACTTGTCGCCGGCATTCAACGTGACCTGGTCGGGATTGGACACGGTGTGCGCTCCTCTGTGGGGTAGGCGCCGCGCCGGCGCGGGTACGCCCGGGCAACGCGGGAGGGGAGTCCGCGGCCGCGGCCGCGAAACCCCGGAATTATCGCACAGCCCGTGGACCCCGGCCTGCCCCGCGCACGCTGTTTCGGCCTGCCGATGGCACGCGTTGCGCCGTCCTGCGCACGGCAGAACGGCCGCGCAAGCGCGGCCGTTCCCGGATCAGCATACGATCGCCGGGCCGCCCGCCAGGGACGGCCTCGGGCTCAGCGCGCGTAGCGGCGCTGGAACTTGTCGATGCGGCCGCTGGTGTCCATGACCTTGTGCTTGCCCGTGTAGAACGGGTGCGAGGCCGAGGAGATTTCCAGCTTCACCAGCGGGTACTCGTTGCCGTCTTCCCACTTCACGGTGTCCTTGGCGCTGCCGGCCATGGTCGAGCGGGTCAGGAACTTGAAATCGGACGTGACGTCATGGAAGACGACGTCGCGGTAATCAGGATGGATGTCGGCCTTCATGGCGCATACCGTTGGCAATGGAACGAAGCCCGGCATTCTAGCGGCCCAATGGCCTCCGGCGCAAGCTGAGGGGCAATCGGCCCCTGCCACGGCGGCTGCGGTCAGGCGGACGCGTAGCGGGTGGCGCCGCCCACCCAGCGCGCGACCACCCGCCCGGCCACGTCCGGGGCATGGGCCAGCAGGTGGTCGGCCAGTGCATGGACCTGCGGCAGCAGGCCCGCATCCCGGGCCAGGTCCGCAATCCTGAAGGCGGCCAGGCCGGTCTGGCGGGTGCCCAGCAACTCGCCCGGACCGCGCAGTTCCAGGTCCTTCTCGGCGATCACGAAGCCGTCGCCGGTCCCGCGCAACACCTCCAGCCGCTGCCGCGCCAGGGCCGACAGCGGCGGCTGGTAGAGCAGCACGCAACTGGAAGCGGCCGCGCCGCGCCCGACCCGGCCACGCAACTGGTGCAACTGGGCCAGGCCCAGGCGCTCGGCGTTCTCGACCACCATCAACGATGCATTGGGCACGTCCACCCCGACCTCGATCACGGTGGTGGCTACCAGCAGGTCCAGCGCGCCGTCCTTGAACGCACGCATCGTCGCCTGCTTCTGCGAAGCCTTCATGCGCCCGTGGACCAGGCCCACGCGCACGCCCGGGAGTTGCTGGGACAGGTGCTCGAAACTGCGTTCGGCGGCCTGCGCCTGCAGCCGGGCTCCCTGCCCCGGCCTGGCGTCCTCCTCGGTCTCCTCGATCAGGGTGCACACCCAGTAGGCCTGGCGCCCCTGGGCGCAGGCGGCGCGGATGCGCTCGACCAGTTCGGGCCTGCGCTCGGCACTGAGCACCACCGTGGTCACCGGGGTGCGGCCGGGCGGCAATTCGTCGATCGCCGATACGTCCAGGTCGGCGTAGGCCGTCATCGCCAGGGTGCGCGGGATCGGGGTGGCGGTCATCACCAGCTGGTGCGGCACCAGGCCGTGCGCCGGGCCCTTGTCGCGCAGGGCCAGGCGTTGCTGCACGCCGAAGCGGTGCTGCTCGTCGACGATGACCAGGGCCAGGTCATGGAACGCCACGCCCTCCTGCATCAGCGCGTGGGTGCCGACCACCACCTGCGCCTCGCCCGATGCCACGTCGGCCAACGCAAGCGTGCGCGCCTTGCCGGTCACCTTGCCGGCCAGCCACGCCACCCGGATGCCCAGCGGCTCCAGCCACGCGCGCAGGTTGGCCAGGTGCTGCTCGGCCAGCAGCTCGGTTGGCGCAGCCAGCGCGACCTGTGCACCACGCTCCACCGCCAGGGCCGCTGCCAGCGCGGCGACCACGGTCTTGCCCGAGCCGACATCGCCCTGCACCAGCCGCTGCATCGGCGAGGGCCGGGCCAGGTCCTCCCGCACCTGCGCGAACACCCGTTGCTGCGCGCCGGTGAGGGAGAAAGGCAGCGACTCGAGCAGGCGCCGGGCCAGCACGCCGGGGCCGTCCAGCGCGCGCGCGCGCAGGCGCTGCTGCGCCAGCCGCTGCCGGCGCAGGCTCAGGTGGTGGGCCAGCAACTCCTCCAGCGCCAGGCGGCGCTGTGCCGGGTGGGTGCCGGCGGCCAGCGCCGCCAGGTCCGCATCCGGCGCGGGACGGTGCAATGCAAGCAATGCATTACGCAGCCCCGGCAATCCGGCCAGCCCGGCCAGCCCGGCAGGCAGCAGTTCCAGGGTGGCGGCATCGGGCAGCAGGTCCAGGGCCTGGCCTATCAGGCGGCGCAGGGTTGCCGGCCCCACGCCCTCCACTGCCGGATAGACCGGGTCGAGCGTGTCGCCCAGCGCAGGCGCGGGCTCATCGCCGAGCAGGCGGTAGCTGGGGTGGACCATCTCCAGCCCGTGCTGGCCCGGACGCGGCGTGCCGTAGCAGCGCAGTCGTGCCCCTGGCCTGAACTGCGCAGCCTGGGCCGCACGGAAATGGAAGAAGCGCAGGACCAGGGTGGCGTGCGAATCGTCGGTCAGCGCGACCCGCAGCAGCGGGCGATAGCGGAAACCGCGCTCGACCGCTTCGACCACGCCCTCCACCTGGGCCGGCACGCCCGGGCGCAGCTCGACGATCCGCTCAAGGCGGGTGCGATCCTCGTAGCGCAGCGGCAGGTGCAGCCACAGATCCTGCACCGTCACCAGGCCGCGCGCGGCCAGCCTGGCCGCCATCGCATCGCCCACTCCACGCAGCGACGCCAGCGGCGTATCGCCGCCGGCCAGCGCGGGTGCGGCCTGCCGGGTGGCGCTCACGTCGGCGTGCACCTGCGGGGGCCGGCGATGCGGGTCAGTCCAGCACCATCACTGCGTCGGCCTCGAACGCCACGCCCTTGGGCAGGGACGACACGCCGATGGTCGAGCGCGCCGGGAAGGGTGCGGTGAAGTACTCCTGCATCACCGCGTTGACCGCGGCGAACTGCGACAGGTCGGTCAGGTACAGGCCCAGGCGCACGCACCGGTCAAGCGAACCGCCCGCCGCCTCGGCGACCGCGCGCAGGTTCTCGAATACCTGCCGCGCCTGCGCGGTGATGTCGCCGTCGACCACTTCGCCGGTGGACGGCAGCAACGGGATCTGGCCGGAGAAGTACACGGTGTTGCCGCTGCGGACGGCCTGCGAGTAGGGGCCGATGGCCGCCGGCGCGTGCCCGGTCTGGACGATCTGGAACATGGGGTTTCCCGTGATGGAACGAGCTCCGATTCTAGCGCCTGGCCGGCGGCGCACGCGGCGCGCCGGCCGCGCTCATTCCTGCGCGTCGTCGCGGGCGGGCAGCAGCGCGTGCAGTGGCATGCCACCGGCGCCTGCGGCCAGCCGCTCGGCCTCGGCGCGCGCCAGGTCCACCTGCAGCAGCCAGCCGTGTTCATCGGCCTGCTCGCTGCGCACGGCATCCAGCGCATGCAGCCGCGCGCGCAGGCGCCCGGCCTGTGGCGGCAGGCGCAGTTCGCCCTGCACCCGCTGCAGGTCCAGGCGCCGGGCCAGTGCGGCCTGCAGCAGTTCCAGGCCGCGACCGTCGCGCGCGGACAGCCACACGCGCTCGCGGTGGCCCGGCTCGTCGGCAGCGGCCCCGGCGTTGTCGTGGCGTGGCTCGGCGCCTTCGATCCGGTCGATCTTGTTGAACACCAGCAACTGCGGCAGGTCGCCCACGCCGACCTCGGCCAGCACCACGTCGACCTGGGCGATGCGCTCGTCACGCTGCGGGTCGGCCGCGTCGATCACGTGCAGCAGCAGGTCCGCTTCGCGCGCTTCGGACAGGGTGGAACGGAACGCGGCCACAAGTTCATGCGGAAGGTCGCGCACGAAGCCCACGGTATCGGCCAGGACCACGTTGCCACCGGGTAGCGCGATGCGGCGCACGGTCGGGTCCAGGGTGGCGAACAACTGGTCGGCGGCGTAGGCGTCGGCGCCGGTGAGCGCGTTGAACAGGGTGGATTTGCCGGCGTTGGTGTAGCCCACCAGCGCCACCCGCGGCAATTCGCTGCGCACCCGCGCGCGGCGCATCTGGCTGTGCTGCACTTCCACCTTGTCCAGGCGTCGCTGCAGTTGCTCCAGGCGCTTCTGCAGCAGCCGGCGGTCGGTTTCCAGCTGGGTTTCGCCGGGGCCACGCAGGCCGATGGAGCCGCCGCGCTGGCGCTCCAGATGGCTCCAGCCGCGGACCAGCCGGGTGGCCATGTGCCGCAACTGCGCCAGCTCGACCTGCAGCTTGCCTTCGTGGCTGCGCGCGCGCTGGGCGAAGATGTCCAGGATCAGCCCGGTGCGGTCGACCACGCGGCGCTGCAACGCCCTTTCCAGGTTGCGCTCCTGGACCGGGCTGAGCGGATGGTTGACCAGCACCAGGTCGGCGCCGGTGGCCTCGGCCGCGGCCTTGACCTCCTCCAGCTTGCCGCTGCCGATCAGGATGGCCGGGTTGGGGCGGTCGATGCGCGCGGTCAGGGTGGCAGCCACGCTGGCACCGGCCGAACGGGCCAGGTCTGCAAACTCCTCGAGGACATCCTCGGCCACCGCGCCGCCGGCGTGGGGCTGGATCAGCAGCGCGTGTTCACCCTTGCGGGAACGTTCGAACAATCAGTACTCCGTCGTCACTCGCCGGGGTCCTCGCCTTCGGCGGGCTCTCCGGGCTGCTGTACATAGCCACCGCCGGGACCGACCCGGACGTTGCGCGACGGTACCACGGTGGAGATCGCGTGCTTGTAGACCATCTGGCTGACGGTACTGCGCAGCAGTACCACGAACTGGTCGAAGGACTCAATCGTGCCCTGCAGCTTGATCCCGTTGACCAGATAGACCGACACCGGCACGCGCTCGCGCCGCAGTGCATTCAGGAAAGGATCCTGCAACGATTGCGCCTTGGACATCTGGCTTCCCCCTTCTTGTTCTTATGGGCCACCCGGGCTCCCCGCCCGGTACCGGGCATGTTACACAAGCCGGTGCGCGGCGGCCGGCAGGAAACGCCGCACCGCTTCGTGCATGTCCGCGCCTTGCCGGCCGGGGTCGAACCAGCGCCCGTCCAGTTGCCCGCGCAGCCAGGTGAGCTGGCGCTTGGCCAACTGCCGGGTGGCGGCGATGCCACGCGCGCGGAACTGCGATGCATCGCACGCTTCGTCCAGGTGCTCCCACGCCTGGCGGTAGCCGACCGCGCGCAGGGCCGGCAGGTCCAGCGGGCGCGGATGCGCACGCAGCGCCGGCAGTGCGCGCAGGCGCCGCACCTCGTCCAGCAGGCCGGCGGCCAGCATCATCTCGAAACGCTGCGCGATGCGCGCGTGCAGTTCGGCGCGCGCGGCCGGCGCCAGCACCAGCTTGAGCACCCGCAGCGGCAGCCGCGGCGGTGGCCGGTCGCGCTGCCAGGCAGTGATCGGACGCCCGCTCAGGCGCTGTACTTCCAGCGCGCGCTGGATGCGCTGTGCATCGCCGGGGCTGATGCGCGTGGCCGCCTCCGGATCCACCCGGGCCAGTTGCGCATGCAGCGCCGGCCAGCCGCGTTCGGCGGCCTCGGCAGCGATGGCCTGGCGCAGTGCCGGGTCGGCCGCCGGCATCGGCGACAGCCCGTGCAGCAAGGCGTGGAAGTACAGCCCGGTGCCACCGGCCAGCACCGGCAGCCTGCCGCGGGCGACGATCCCGTCGATCACCGTGCGCGCATCGACGGCAAACTCGGCAGCCGAGTAGGCCTGCCACGGATCGCGCACGTCGATCAGGTGGTGCGGCACGCCCGCGCGCTCGGCCATGTCCGGCTTGGCCGCGCCGATGTCCAGGCCGCGGTAGACCAGGGCCGAATCCACGCTGACTATCTCGCCGCCATGACGCTGCGCCAGCGCGATCGCCAGCGCGGTCTTGCCCGAGGCGGTGGGCCCCATCACCGCGATCGCCGGTGGCCTGGTATCGATGCCCACGCAGTGGCGGCTCAGTCGCGCTGCGCGTGCAGCGCGGCACGCACCCGGGCGTGGGTGGCCAGTACCGCCTGCGGCGGCGCGCGGCCGAGCAGGCTGACCACGACCACCGCCACGCCGGCGGCGAGGAAGCCGGGCACGATCTCGTACAGGTCGCTGCCCGAGTGCTTCCAGACGATCACCGTTGCGGCGCCGGCCAGGACCCCGGCCAGCGCACCGTTGCGGGTCATCCGCGACCAGGTCAACGACAGCAGCACCACCGGCCCGAACGCGGCGCCGAACCCGGCCCAGGCATAGCTGACCAGCCCCAGCACGCGACTGTCCGGATCGCGCGCGATCCAGATTGCCAGTACCGCCACCGCCAGCACCATGCCGCGCCCGAACCAGACCAGTTCGCGCTGCCCGGCAGCCGGCCGCAACAGGCCGCGGTAGAAATCCTCGGTCAAGGCGCTCGAGCACACCAGCAACTGGCACGACAGCGTGCTCATGATCGCCGCCAGGATCGCCGACAGCAGCACGCCGGCCACCCACGGATTGAACAGCGTGCCGGCCAGTACCACGAACACGCGCTCCGGGTTCTGCTGCACCGCGCCGGCCTGCTCCGGGAACCTGGCGAAATAGGCCACGCCGAACAGCCCCACCGCCACCGCCCCGCCCAGGCACAGCACCATCCAGGCCATGCCGATGCGGCGCGCGCGCGGGATGGTTGCCAGGCTTTCGGCAGCCATGAACCGCGCCAGGATGTGCGGCTGGCCGAAGTAGCCCAGCCCCCACGCCATCGCCGACACCACTGCCAGCAGCCCGCCGGCCCCGACCCAGCGCAGCCGCGCCGGATCGAGCTGCTCGATCAGCGCCAGCGACGGGGCGATGCCGCCGCCATGGACGATCACCACCACCGGCACCAGCAGCAGGGCGAAGATCATCAGCGTCGCCTGCACCGTATCGGTCCAGCTCACCGCCAGGAAACCACCGATGAAGGTGTAGCCGATGGTCGCCGCCGCGCCCCACCACAACGCCTGCGCATAGGGCAGGCCGAACACGCTCTCGAACAGGCGCGCACCGGCCACCATGCCCGAGGCGCAATAGACGGCGAAGAACAGCAGGATCACCAGTGCCGACAGGATCCGCAGCACCCGGCTGCGGTCGTCGAAGCGCTGGGTGAAGTAGTCCGGCAGGGTCAGCGCGTTGCGCGCCGTCTCGGTGTAGACACGCAGCGGCCCGGCGACGTAGCGCCAGTTGAGCCACGCGCCGATGGTCAGGCCGACGGCGATCCACGCCTCGGACAGCCCGGACAGGTACAGCGCGCCGGGCAAGCCCATCAGCAGCCAGCCGCTCATGTCCGATGCGCCTGCCGACAGCGCGGTGACCACGCTGCCGAGCGAGCGTCCGCCGAGGATGTAGTCGTCGAAACTGCGGGTGCGGAACCAGGCCCACAGGCCGATCCCGACCATCAGCAGCAGGTAGGCCAGGAAGGTGACGAGCAGCGGCGTGCTGGCGGTCATCGCGGGGCCGGCCTACACGTCGTCCGGCCATTGGATCGCGGAGGGCGCCGCATCCCGGCGCGGTTCCGGCACCGCGGCCACCGCCTCCCAGACCTTCAGCGCGTCCACCGTGGCGGCCACGTCATGCACGCGCACGATGCGCGCGCCGCGCTGGGCCGCGATCACGTGCGCGCACACCGATCCTGCCATCCGCGCCGTTGGTTCGTCGCGCCCGGTCAGCGCGCCGATGCTGCGCTTGCGCGACAGCCCGGCCAGCACCGGCACGCCCAACTCCGTGAGCCGCTGCAGCTGTGCCAGCAAGGTCACGTTGTGGGCGGTGCGCTTGCCGAAACCGAAGCCCGGATCGATCACGATGTTCTTCTTCGGGATGCCCGCCAGCTCCGCGGCGAAGATGCGTTCGGCCAGGAACCGGTGCACCTGCGCGACCACGTCGTCGTAATGCGGCGCTTCCTGCATCGAGCGCGGCTGGCCCTGCATGTGCATCAGCACCACCGGCACGCCAAGGGCCGCGGCCGCTTCCAGCGCACCGTCGCGCTGCAATGCGCAGACATCGTTGATCATGCCTGCACCGGCGGCGGCCGCCGCGCGCATGACCTCCGGCTTGCAGGTATCCACGCTGATCGGCAATCCGGTCCGGGCGGCCAGTTGCTCGACCACCGGGAGCACCCGGCGCAACTCTTCCTCCAGCGGCACCTCCTCGGCGCCGGGCCGGGTGGACTCGCCACCCACGTCCAGCAGGTCGGCGCCCTCCTCCGCCAGCTTCAACCCGTGCGCCACCGCCGCATCGACGGTGGCGTGCGCGCCGCCGTCGGAAAACGAATCGGGCGTCACGTTGACGATGCCCATGACCCGGGTGCGGTCCAGCACCAGGATCCGGCCGGCGCAATCCAGGCGGGGCGAGAGGTCGAACATCGGCGGGAATCCCGGCGGAAAGTGTCGACAAGTCTGGCCCTTGCAACGGCCAGGGACAATCCTCCGCCAGGAGCACCTGCTCGGCGGTCAGCGGCCGAACAGGTCCGCGTCGAAGCGCGCGGCACGCCGGCGCGCGTACATGCCGAAACCGAATGCCACCATCGCCAGCAGCACGCTGATACCGACCAGGATCAGTGGCAGCCTGCCCAGCGCGTAGAACACCGTGGTGAAGGTGAGCATGGACGAGGCGCCGGCAAAGGCCGCGGCGCCCCAGTTGCGCCACGGATTGCGGATGTAATAGCTGGGCCTTGGCGCGCCGGCGGCCTCGCTGCCCGCGGGCGGCTCCGAGCCGCTCACCGCAGGCGATTCCCGGCCTTGCGCAACCTCGTCGTGCCGGCCCATGCCGTCAGGTCTGGGTCGCCGGACCGCCCACCGGAGGCAGCGGGCGCGGGTCGTCCTTGTCGCCACCCTTGCCCGACTTGCCCCAGCCAGCCGGCGGCGGCGGATCGCGGCCTTCCATGATCGCGTCGATCTGCGGCACGTCGATGGTCTCGTACTCCAGCAGCAGCTTGGCCATCGCATGCAGCTTGTCGAGGTTGCCGGTCAGGATCTCGGTGGTGCGGCTGTAGGCCTTGTCCAGGATGCCGCGCACGACCTCGTCGATGCGGCGCGCGGTGTCGTCGGACACGCTCTTGTGCTGGGTGACCGAGCGGCCCAGGAACACCTCGTCCTCGTCCTCGCTGTAGGCGATCGGCCCCATCTCGTCGCTCAGGCCCCACTTGGTGACCATGTTGCGTGCCATCTTGGTGGCGCGTTCGATGTCGTTGGATGCGCCGGTGGTGACCTTGTCGGCACCGAAGATCAGCTCCTCGGCCACGCGGCCGCCATACAGCGAACACAGCTGCGACTGGATCGCCACCCGGTTGATCGAGTAGCGGTCGCCCTCGGGCAGGTACATGGTCACGCCCAGGGCCCGGCCGCGGGGGATGATGGTGACCTTGTAGACCGGGTCATGCTCGGGCACCAGGCGGCCGACGATGGCGTGGCCGGCCTCGTGGTAGGCGGTGAGCGTCTTCTCTTCCTCGCTCATCGCCATCGAGCGGCGCTCGGCACCCATCAGGATCTTGTCGCGCGCGCGGTCGAAGTGCTCCATGCGCACTTCCTTCTCGTTGTTGCGCGCGGCGAACAGCGCAGCCTCGTTGGCCAGGTTGGCCAGGTCGGCGCCGGAAAAGCCGGGGGTCCCGCGCGCGATCACCAGCGGCTCGACGTCGTCGGCCAGCGGCAGCTTGCGCATGTGCACCTTGAGGATCTGCTCGCGGCCCTTGACGTCGGGCAGGCCGACCACGACCTGGCGGTCGAAGCGGCCCGGGCGCAGCAGCGCCGGGTCGAGCACGTCGGGACGGTTGGTGGCGGCGATCACGATCACGCCCTCGCCACCCTCGAAGCCGTCCATCTCCACCAGCAGCTGGTTCAGGGTCTGCTCGCGCTCGTCGTGGCCGCCGCCCAGGCCGGCGCCGCGATGGCGGCCGACCGCATCGATCTCGTCGATGAAGATGATGCACGGGGCGTGCTTCTTGGCCTGCTCGAACATGTCGCGCACGCGGCTGGCGCCGACGCCGACGAACATCTCGACGAAGTCGGAACCCGAAATCGAGAAGAACGGCACCTTGGCCTCGCCGGCGATGGCCTTGGCCAGCAGGGTCTTGCCGGTGCCCGGCGGGCCCACCATCAGCACGCCGCGCGGGATCTTGCCGCCCAGCTTCTGGAACTTGGACGGATCGCGCAGGAACTCGACCAGCTCGCCGACTTCTTCCTTGGCCTCGTCGCAACCGGCCACGTCGGCGAAGGTGACCTTGATCTGGTCCTCGCCCTGCAGCTTGGCCCGCGACTTGCCGAAGGACATCGCGCCCTTGGCACCGCCACCGCCGCCCTGCATCTGCCGCATCATGAAGATCCAGAAGCCGATCAGCAGCAGGATCGGCAGGAAGTTGAGCACGATGCTCCAGAAGCTGGGGCCGGTGGCCGGCTTCTCGCGCACGATGTCCACGTTCTTGCTGACCAGCTGGTCGATCAGCTTGCCGTCCATCGGCCCCACCACCTGGCCCTCGGTGCCGTCGGCGCGACGGTAGCGGATGGCATTGGCGGTGAAGGTGCTCTCGTCGGTGAACACCACCGAACGGATCCGGCCGGCATCCACGTCCTGCAGGAAACGGGTATAGCTGGGCGTCTCGCCGCCGCTGACGGCGGTGCCGCCGCGCGGGGAGAAGCTCTGGAACACCACCATCAGCACGACGGCGACGACCACCCAAAGCAGCAGATTCTTGGTCAAGTCGTTCATCCTCATCGGCTCCGGTGTGCCTGTCCTGCGCGTGTCTGCAATGGTTTGATAGCGGTTTCGAGCTTACTTCATCCGCGCCAGCTTGCCCTGCCCGAGGGCATAGACCTCCGGCGAGCGCTTGCGCGAGGCCGCCGGCTTGCGGATGGCAACCTTGTCATACCGGCGGCGCAGCTGGCGGACGTAGTCGTCGAACCCCACCCCCTGGAACAGCTTGATCAGGAAGGCGCCGCCCGCGCGCAGGTGATGGTCGGAAAACTCCAGCGCCAGTTCGGCCAGGTGCATGGCCCGCGGTTGGTCCACCGCGTCCACGCCACTCATATTGGGGGCCATGTCCGACAGCACAAGGTCGACCTGGCGGCCTTCCAGCAACTGCTCCAGCCCCGATAAGACGGCATCGTCCCTGAAATCCCCATGAAGGAACTCGACTCCGGCCAGTGGCGGCATCTCCAGGATATCCAGTGCCAGCACCCGGCCACTGTCGCCCAGCGCCTGGCGCACGTACTGAGACCACCCGCCGGGCGCGGCGCCCAGGTCCACCACCACCATGCCCGGCTTGAGCAGGCGGTCGCGTTCGAGCAGCTCTTCCAGCTTGAACGCGGCGCGCGAACGCAGGCCGGCCGCCTGGGCCTTTTTCACGTAGGGGTCGGAAAAGTGCTCGCGGAGCCAACGATGGCTGCTCTTGCTGCGGGAGCTGCGGGACATGCGTCGTGGGCCGGGCGCGCGAGCGCCCGCGGCGGTATGGAGGGCCATGATACCCTGATCCGCCCGGCTACCCCTCCTACCGATGTCCTTCGTCCTGACCGCCGCCCAGATCCGCTTTCTTCGCGGCCAGGCCCACGGCCTGCGCGCCCTGATGCAGGTTGGCGGCAAAGGGTTGACCCCGCCACTGCTGGCGGAGCTGGACCAGGTGCTGGAACACCACGAACTGGTCAAGGTGAAGGTGGCGGCGGAGGATCGCGAAGCGCGCGACGTGCTCATCGGCGAGCTGGCCGCGCGCAGTGGCGCGACCCTCGTGCAGCGGGTCGGCCACACCGCCACCCTGTATCGGCCGGCCAGGGAAAAACGCAACATCGTCCTGCCCCGGCCCTGAGCCGGCGGGCGCCTGCCAGCCCATCATGCACCTGAGCCACGAACGCCCCGATTACGCCTGGATCCTGCGCGCGGCCGACGGCCACAGCGCGCGGGTCAACGACCGGGTGCTGCAACGCAGTTTCGCGATCGCTCCCGACCGGTTGCTCGAGGATTGGGCCGCGCCGGCCGCAGCCAGCGCGCTGGAGCCGGCCCACCTGCAGGCCTTGCTGGCGCTTGAACCGGAACTGGTGGTGCTGGGCACCGGCCAGCGCCAGGTGTTCCCGCCGGCTGCGGCGATGGCTGCCTGCCTGACCCGCGGCGTGGGCCTGGAGGTGATGGACAACGCCGCGGCCGCGCGCACCTACAACGTGCTGGCCGGCGAAGGCCGGCGCGTGGTGGCCGCACTGCTGCTGGACGCAGGCTGACCCGCAGGAGCCGGTCTTGCGGGCGATGCGCGATGGCGGGCGGTCACGGCGGTCGATTGCGTGTGAGGTCGCCGGCAAGACCGGCTCCTACAACGGCCTTGCCGATGACTCCGGGAGCGGAGGAGTGCAGCGGGTGATCCCGGGGGCAGGTCAGCGCTGGGGCAGGTACCGCAACGGATCCACCGGCTTGCCGTTGTGGCGGATCTCGAAATGCAGCATGTCGCGCGCGGTGCCGGTGCGGCCCATCTCGGCGATCTGCTGGCCGGCCTTCACGTTCTGGCCTTCGGCCACCAGGCGCTTGCGGTTGTGCCCGTAGGCCGACAACCACTGCTCGTTGTGCTTGACGATGATCAGCTCGCCGTAGCCGACCAGGCCGGCGCCGGAGTACACCACCACGCCGTCGGCCGCCGCGTTCACCGGCTGACCGCTGCTGCCACCGATGTCGATGCCCTGGCGGGTGTTGTCGCCCGCCAGGTAGGTGCCCAGCAGCACGCCCTGCGCGGGCCAGCGCCAGGCAAAGCCACTGCTGGCCGGTGCCGGCGTCGCCGCGGGCGGCGTTGCGGGCGGCCGGGGCGCGGGCGTGGCCGGGGTGGCATCGGGCTTCGGGCGCGGCGCGGTGGCCACCGTGGTGCCGCTGCCAGGCCCCAGCCGCAGGCGCTGGCCGGGGTAGATGGTGTACGGCGGCTGCAAGCCGTTCCAGCGCGCCAGGTCGGCCACGGTCACGCGCTGCGCGCGGGCCAGCGAATACAGCGTGTCGCCACGCCTGACCAGCACCGACTCGCCCGGCCGCGGCTGGGACACCGGCGTCGAGCCGGCGGCCGACGGGCTGCGTACCACCGTGCTCTTGCCGCAGGCGGCCAGCAACAGCACGGCCAGGGCCAGGATCGCGAGGCGCAGCACCATGCTTGCCGGGTTGGTCGCGTTGCTCATGCGGATGCGTGTCTCCTGTATGGGCCCGTCTGGGTGCCGCGGCATGCGGTCAACCGGTCAGCTTCTGGAAGATGCCGTGCGCGGCCGCGCCGCCGCCGCCAACCAGCACCGCAAAGTAGACCATGGTGCCGATATTGGCTGCGTGGCCCAGCAGTATGGCGCCCCCGTCGCGCTGGATCATGCCGATCGCGTACAGCAGCAGCGCCAGCGCCGGGAGGGTGTTGCTGAAAGGCACGAAGCTGAAGGGCGCCATCAGCAGCAGCGCGGCCAGGATGAAGGCCAGGTCGGTGGTCATGCGCGCAGCGCGTCCTTCGGCCAGTGCGCGCAGCCGTCGCGGCCGGCTGATCCGCTCCATCCGCCGCACCCAGCGCAGCCCGGCGCTCAGCCCGGGGCGCAGGCGCTCGGCTGGCAGCACACGGTCCTGCAGCCGCCGCGGCAGCCACAGCGGACGCCGGGACAGCCGGCTGATGCCCACCAGCAGGATCGCGCCGCCGAACACGGTGCTCACGCCCGGGACCGAAACCGGGATCAGGAAGACCAGGGTCAGCAGCATCACCAGCAGCAGCAGCCCCTCGTCGCCGAAGGTGGCCAGCAACTCGCGCAGGGTCAGGCGGTCCGCGGGCAATTGCTCGATGATCGTGGCCAACTGCTCGCCCAGGGGCGCATCCGGATCAAGAGACGGCATCGGCGCAGTCCCGCTCAGTCCAGGGTGCCGGCCAGCAGCGGCACGAACACCACCGGCGCCAGCACTTCTTCGTCCACGCCACCATCGGCGCGCTTGACCAGCCGCAGCAGCGATTGCGAGGACGCGCCACCCACCGGCGCCACCAGCACCCCGCCCACGTCCAGTTGCTCGATCAGCGCCTCGACCAGCGCCGGGGCCGCCGCGGTGACCAGGATCGCGTCATAGGGGGCATGCTCGGGCCAGCCGATGCGACCGTCGTCGTGGCGGCTGCGCACGTTCATGCCCAGCGCGCGGAAGCGCTTGCGCGCCTGGCGCAGCAGCTCGCCGATGCGCTCGACCGTGTACACCTCCAGGCCCAGCGCGGCCAGGATCGCGGCCTGGTAGCCGGAACCGGTACCGATCTCCAGTACCCGCCGCGGCCGCGCGGCCAGCGCGACCTCGGTCATGCGCGCGACCACCCATGGCTGGGAGATGGTCTGGCCATGGCCGATCGGCAGGGCGGTGTCCTCGTAGGCGCGGCTGGCCAAGGCCTCGTCCACGAACAGGTGGCGCGGCACGGTGCGCACCGCGTTGAGCACGTTCTCGTCGGCGATGCCGTCGCCACCGGCGCCGCCGTCGCGCAGGCGCTCGACCAGGCGATCGCGCACGCGCTGCGAGGTCATGCCCACGCCCATGGCCCCCGATTGCAGGCGCAGCCGCGACGGCGTCATGACTGGGCTCCGGGCGCGTCGCTGGCGAGCGCGGCGGTCAAGCCGCCCACCCAGCCGGCCACCTTTTCCAGGGCCTGGTAGCGGGTGAGGTCGACATGGATCGGGGTGATCGAAATGTGCTTGCTGCGCACCGCGTGGAAGTCGGTGCCGGGGCCGGCATCCTGCTCCGGCCCGGCCGGCCCGATCCAGTACACGGTGCGGCCGCGCGGGTCCGCCTGCGGCACGCAGGCCTCGGAACGATGGCGGTTGCCCAGCCGGGTCACTTCGAAGCCGCGCACGTCCTGCCAGGCAAGGTCGGGCACGTTGACGTTGAGGATGGTGTCGGCCGGCAGCGGATCGGCGCACAGGCGCGCGACGATCTCCACCGCTGCGCGCGCGGCGGTGGGATAGTGCCGGGCGTCGTGGTTGCGCGTGTCCAGCGATACCGCCACCGCCGGCAGGCCGAGGAAGCGCCCTTCCATCGCCGCCGACACGGTGCCCGAATAGATCACGTCGTCGCCCAGGTTGGCGGTGTTGTTGATTCCCGACACCACGATGTCCGGCTCGAACTCGAACATGCCGGTCAGGGCCAGGTGCACGCAGTCGGTGGGGGTGCCGGCAACCGAACAGGTGTAGTGGTCCAGGCGCTTGATCCGGATCGGCATGTCCAGGGTGAGCGAGTTGCTGGCACCGGAACGGTCGCGGTCCGGCGCCACCACATAGACCTCGTGACCGGCCTCGCGCAGGCCCTGGGCCAGGACGTGGATGCCGGGGGCGTCCACACCGTCGTCGTTGCTAACCAGTACGCGCATGGGCTTCCTCGAAAACAGCCCAATGATACCGGAAGCGTCCGCCACGGTTCCGCGCCGCACGGCTGCGCTAGGCTGTGCGCATGCACGAGGACGACGAGGACGACGCCGAGCTGTTCCGCGCCGCGGTCGGCAAGGTCGCGCCGTTGCGCAGGCCGGCGGTGGCACCGCCGGCGCCGCCGCGTCCACGCGTTCCGCTGCGCCGCCACGCCGAGGAGCAAGGCACGCACGGGCGCCTGGCCGATACGCCGGACGAGGTGCTGCTGCGTGGCGACGTCAGTGCGTTCCGCCGCCAGCGGGTGACCGGCCGCGACTGGCAGCGCCTGCGCCGCGGCCAGTTTTCCGCCCAGGACGAACTGGACCTGCATGGCGCCAGTGCGCTGCAGGCCGAAACCCTGCTGTCGCGATTCCTGGCCGATTCGGCCGATGCCGGCTACGGCTGCGTGCGGGTCATCCACGGCAAGGGTGGCGGCGATGGCGTGCCGGTGCTGAAGAACCTGGTCGACCGCCTGCTGCGCCAGCGCGGTGACGTGCTGGCCTTCCACTCGGCGCCGCCGGCCCAGGGCGGGACCGGGGCACTGCTGGTCCTGCTGGCGCGCCGCTGAGTCCGTACGGCCGGGTCCGGTGTGCGGGAGGCTAGAATGCGCGCCATGAGCGTCCCCGTATTCACCGCCGCCGCGCTGGCCGACCGTTTCGCCCTGCAACTGCATGGCGATGGCGCGGTGACGGTGCGCGGCGTGGCGACCCTGGCCAACGCCGGCCCGGACCGGCTGGCGTTCCTTGCCAACCCCCGCTATCGCGCGCAACTGGCCACCACCACGGCCGGCGTTGTGGTGCTGCGCGCCGACGACGTCGCCTCGGCACCGGGCACCGCGCTGGTGGCGCGCGACCCCTACGTCGCCTTCGCGCGCATCGCGGCCCTGTTCGAACGGGTGCCGGCGCCGGCGCCGGGCATCCACCCCAGTGCAGCCATCGACCCGACCGCCGAGGTCGCCGCCGATGCGCAAGTGGGGCCGTTCGTCAGCATCGGTGCGCGCTCGAAGGTGGGGCCCGGCTGCACCATCGGCCCGGGCTGCAGCATCGGCGAGGACTGCAGCCTGGATGCCGGCTGCGAACTGCAGGCGCGGGTGACCCTGGTGGCCCGCGTGCAATTGGGCAAGCGGGTGCGGGTGCTGCCCGGCGCGGTGCTGGGCGCGGCCGGATTCGGCCTGGCGATGGATGCCGGGCGCTGGGTCAACGTGCCGCAACTGGGCGGCGTGGTGGTGGGCGACGATTGCGAGATCGGCGCCAACACCTGCATCGATCGCGGCGCGCTGGAAGACACCGTGCTGGAAGAGGACGTGCGCCTGGACAACCTGGTGCAGATCGGCCACAACGTGCGCATCGGCGCGCACACCGCGATGGCCGGATGCTCGGCCGCGGCCGGCAGCGCCAGGATCGGCCGCTACTGCCTGGTCGGCGGTGGCGCAGGCATCCTCGGCCACCTGGAGGTGGCCGACAAGGTGATGGTCACGGCCATGTCGCTGGTGACCCATTCCATCCGCGAGCCGGGCGAGTACTCCTCCGGCACGCCACTTACCGACAACCGCACCTGGCGCAAGAACGCCGCGCGGTTCAAGCAACTGGATGCATTGGCGCGTCGCCTCAATGCAGCCACTCAGGGAAGTCCAGAATGAACGAACCCGTGCAGCTCCCGATCGATGTCGCCACCATCCGGACGCTGATCCCGCATCGCTATCCCTTCCTGCTGGTGGACCGGGTGGACGAACTGGACATCGAGGCCAAGCGCATCGTCTGCCGCAAGATGGTGAGCGTCAACGAACCGTTCTTCCAGGGCCATTTCCCCAGCCATCCGATCATGCCGGGGGTGCTGATCATCGAGGCGCTGGCCCAGGCCGGCGGCGTGCTGACCCAGTTGAGTCTGGGCCGCGATGCCCAGTCCAAGCTGTTCTACATGGTCAAGGTGGACAACGCCCGCTTCACCCGCCAGGTGGTGCCCGGCGACGTGCTGGAACTGCACGTGCAGATCAAGCGGGTGATCCGCAACATGGCCGTGTACTACGGCGAGGCGAAGGTGGATGGCGAGATCGCCGCCTGCGCGGAGGTCCTGTGCGCCGGCACCCGCGGCTGACGCACCCCGGCCCGTTTCCGGAAACCCCAGCATGAGCCATTCCCCCCGCATCCATCCCACCGCAGCGATCGACCCGGGCGCGCGCCTGGGCGCGGACGTGAGCATCGGCGCCTTCACCGTGATCGGCGCGGACGTGGAGATCGGCGACGGCTGCCAGATCGGCCCGCACTGCAGTTTTTCCGGCCCCACCCGGATCGGCCCCGGCAACCGCTTCATCGGCCACGTGGCGGTCGGCGGCGAGCCGCAGGACAAGAAGTACGCCGGCGAGCGCACCGAACTGGTGATCGGCCAGGGCAACGTGTTCCGCGAGTTCGTCACCCTCAACCGCGGCACCGGCGGCGGTGGCGGCATCACCCGCATCGGCGACGACAACTGGATGCTGGCCTACGCCCACGTCGCCCACGACTGCATCGTCGGCAACCACTGCGTGTTCTCCAACAACACCACCCTGGCCGGCCACGTGACCGTGGGCGACTGGGTGATCATCAGCGGCTTCGCCGGCGCCCACCAGTTCTGCCGGATCGGCGCGCACGCCTTCCTGGGCATGGGCGCACTGGTCAACGGCGACGTGCCGCCGTACACCATGGTCGGCGGCAACTCGCTGGGGCGCCCGCGCGGGATCAACAGCGAAGGCCTCAAGCGCCGCGGCTTCGATGCCGAACGCATCGCCGCGATCAAGCGCGCCTACCGCACCCTGTACGTGGCCGGCCTGCCGCTGGCCGAAGCACGGGAGCAGCTGGCGGCGCAGGCCCAAGGCAGCGACGACGTGCGCCTGCTGCTGGACTTCATCGAAAGCGGCGAACGCCCGCTTTTGCGCTGACGCAGGGATACGGGGACGCAACGATGAACGAGCGAATCCGGGAGCACGAACAGGGCATGCGGGCCGGCGACGGGGGGCCGCGCTTCGTGCTGGTCGCCGGCGAGGCCTCCGGCGACGCGCTGGGCGCCGATCTGGTGCAGGCGCTGCGCCGGCGCTTCCCCGACGCCCACTTTGCCGGCATCGGCGGCGATGCGATGCGCGCGGCCGGCATGCAGACCTGGCACGACGCCAGCGAGCTGGCGGTGATGGGCCTGGCCGAGGTGCTGCGCCACCTGCCGCGGCTGCTGCGCCTGCGCCGCGAGTTCCGCGAACGCGCGCTGGCCTGGCGGCCGGACGTGGTGATCGGCATCGATGCGCCTGACTTCAACCTGCCGGTGGAGCGCTGGTTCAAGCGCCGCGGCATCGCCACCGTGCATTACGTCAGCCCCTCGGTGTGGGCATGGCGCGAAAAGCGCGCCGAGAAGATCGGCGCCAGCGCCGACCGGGTGCTGTGCCTGTTCCCGATGGAACCGGACATCTACGCCCGCTACGGCGTGGACGCGCGCTTCGTCGGCCACCCGATGGCGGACGCGATGCCACTGCAATCGGACCGCGCCGCCGCGCGCGCGCGCCTGGGGCTGCCCGACAACGTGCCGGTGCTAGCGGTGCTGCCCGGCAGCCGCCTGGGCGAGATCGACCGCCTCGGCCAGATCTTCTTCGAGGCGGCCTGGCAGGTGAACGAAGCGCTGCCCGACCTGCACGTGGTCGCCCCGGCCGCCAATGGTGCCTGCCGCGCGCTGATGCATGCGCAGATGTCGCGCTCGGCGCTGCCGCCGGAACGCACGCACCTGCTCGATGGCCAAGCCAGCACCGCGATGGCCGCCGCCGATGTGGTCCTGCTGGCCTCCGGCACCGCCACCCTGGAGGCGATGCTGGCCAAGCGGCCGATGGTGGTCGGTTACAGGGTGGCGCCGCTGACCTACCGCATCGTGCGCGCGCTGGGGCTGCTGAAGGTGGACCGCTACGCCCTGCCCAACGTGCTGGCCGGCCAGGACCTGGCCCCGGAACTGATGCAGGACGATTGCACCCCGGACCGGCTTGCCGCCGCGGTGCTGCACTGGTTCGGCTCGGCGGACGCGGTGGCCGCGTTGCAGCCCAGGTACCTGGAACTGCACCGGCAACTGCGCCGCGACGCCTCGGCGTCCGCAGCCGACGCCATCGCCGGCCTGCCCGGCCTGGGGTCCGCTGCATGAGCCGCCGCGCGCGGGCGCCCGGGCCCACCGTGAGCGGCGCGGCGGACATGTTCGCGCTGGACCGCAGGCACCTGCGCGTGGCCGGCATCGACGAAGCCGGCCGCGGCCCGCTGGCCGGGCCGGTTGCGGTGGCGGCGGTGATCCTGGACCCGGCGCGTCCGATCGAGGGCCTGGACGACTCCAAGAAGCTGACCCCGGCGCGGCGCGAAGCCCTGTATCCGCTGATCGTCACGCGCGCGGCGGCCTGGCACATCGAGATGATGGCGGTGGAGGAGATCGACCGCCTCAACATCCTGCACGCCACCCTGGAGGGCATGCGCCGCTGCGTGCTCGCCCTGGGCACGCAGGTGGAGCTTGCGCGGATCGACGGCAACACGGTGCCCAGGGCATTGCCATGCATGGCCGAGGCGCTGGTCGGCGGCGATGCGCTGGACCCGGCGATCATGGCCGCGTCGATCCTGGCCAAGGTCGCGCGCGACCGCCTGATGGGCGAGCTGCACGCGCAGCATCCGCTGTACGGCTTCGACGGGCACAAGGGCTATTCCACTCCGGCGCACCTGGCCGCGCTGGCGCGGCACGGCCCGTGCCCGCACCACCGGCGCAGTTTCGCCCCGGTGCGCGAAGCGGCCGAGCGGATGCGCGAACGGGCACCGGCCACCGCCTGAGGCCGCGGCGCACTGCCACCCGTACAAGACACCACGCACGCAGCACGCACCGCGCAGCCGCGGCCACCACGGCCGCCGATGCCACCTACGAGCAGGCGAAGAACACCTGTACGTCCTCGATGCGCCGGGTCACGGCGAAGGTCGGCAATGACTGCATGAACACCCGCCCGTAGTGCTTGCCGGTCAGGCGCGGATCGCACAGCACCAGCACCCCGCGGTCGGACTCGCTGCGGATCAGCCGCCCCACGCCCTGCTTGAGTGCGATCACCGCCTGCGGCAACTGCTCGTCGCGGAACGGATTGCCGCCGCGCCGCCGCACCGCCTCCAGCCGCGCCTCGAACACCGGGTCGTCCGGCGCGGCGAACGGCAGCTTGTCGATCACCACCACGCTCAAGGCATCGCCGGCCACGTCCACGCCTTCGCGGAAGCTGGCCGAGCCCAGCAGCACCCCGTTGCCCGATTCACGGAAGCGGCGCAGCAGTTCGGCCTTGGGCGCCTGGCCCTGCACGAACAACGGCCACGGCCCGCCCTCCAGCGCCGCGGCGGCCTCGCGCAGCGCGCGGTGCGAGGCGAACAGCAGGAAGGCGCGGCCACCCGACGCCTCCAGCACCGGCCGCACCGCCGCCAGCATCGCCGCGCCGTAGCCGCGCACGCCCGGCTCGGGCAGCTCCGGCGGCAGGTAGCACAACGCCTGCCGGCGCCAGTCGAACGGGCTGGGCTCCAGCAGCGTGTCCGGGTCGAACAGCCCCAGCTTGTGGCCGATGTGATGGAACCCGCCGCCCACTGCCAGCGTGGCCGAGGTGAACACCCACGCCGCCTGCGAACGCTCGCGGTGCTGGCGCAGCGGCGCGGACACGTCCAGCGGGGTGCGCTGGCAGCGGAAACCGCGTGGAGTGAGCTCGTACCAGTAGACCTCGCCGCCATGCGCGGCGGCGGCCGCCAGTACCGCGGCGCCATCGCCCTGGCCGCCGCTGGCGACGGCGTCGGCCAATGCATCGTCATCGCCTGTTCCGTCGGCGAAGGCGGCCGATGCGGTGTCGCCATCACGCCAGCGGCCCAGGCGTTGGCCGAGTTCGTGGGTGCGCACCATGCAGGCGTCGAATCCGGGCGAGGCCTCGGCCAGCGACTCCAGGGCGTGCTCGAGCGCGGACAGCGCATCGGCCAGCACGTCAAAGCCATCGGCGACTGCCGGCAGGGTCAGCGCGCGGTAGCGGGTGCCGCGCAGCGGCAGCGCCTCCATGGCTGCGCGCAACTGGCGCAGCGCGTGCTCCAGCGCGCGCACCGGCTCCTGCAGCACGGCAGTGGCGCCGGTGACCTGCTTGCATTCGGCAAGGCAGTCGCGGCCCAGCTCCTGGGCCTGGCGCATGCCGAAGCCCTCGCCGAAGAAGCTGGCGGCCAGCTCCGGCAACTGGTGCGCCTCGTCGATCACGAATGCCTGCGCACCCGGCAGGATCTCGCCGAAGCCTTCCTGCTTGAGCGCCAGGTCGGCCAGCAGCAGGTGGTGGTTGACCACCACCAGGTCGGCGGTCTGCGCGCGTTGCCGCGCCTGGGCCACGAAGCACTCGTCCCAGAACGGACATTCGCTGCCCAGGCAGTTGTCGACCGTGGAGGTCACCTGCGGCAGCAGCGGCCAATCGTCGGGCAGGCCTTCCAGTTCGGCCATGTCGCCGGCACGGGTGCGCCCGGCCCAGGCGACGACGCGCTGGAACTGGCTGGCCTGCGCAGGGCTGGCGAACTGCGCCTCGCCCTTGGCCTGGTTCATCCGGTACAGGCACAGGTAGTTGGCGCGGCCCTTGAGCAACGCACTGCGCACGCCCACGCCGAGCGCTTCGCGCACGCGCGGCAGGTCGCGGTGGTAGAGCTGGTCCTGCAGCGCGCGGGTGCCGGTGGAGATGATCGTCTTCAGCCCGGACAGCAGTGCCGGCACCAGGTAGGCGTAGGTCTTGCCGGTGCCGGTGCCGGCTTCGGCCAGCAGCACCTGGCGCTGTTCGATGGCCTCGGCCACCGCCGCGGTCAGGCGCTGCTGCGCGGGACGGGCGACGAAACCCGGCACACGGCTGGCCAGTGCGCCCCCGTCGCTGAGGGCATCACGGCTGGCATTGGCAAGCACGGACATGGCGATGCGATCGGCGTGGACGAGGCGTCGTGCGCGTCCGGCGGTCAGTAGCGCATCACGCCGGGCACGGTGCAGGTGCGCAACTGCGCCTGCGCCGATGTGGCGTTCACCGGTTGCCGGCGGGCCAGCCGCGACTGCTCGATCGTGGCCCAGTGGCGGCGGCACAGTGGCCCCACCCGTGAGCCGACGTCATAGGCCCGCCGCGCCAGCACCTCGGCACGGTCGTACTGGGCCTGCAGCAGCGCCACTTCGGCACGCTCCTGCAGCACCGCCGGGTCGTCCGGCACGATCAGCAGCGCCTGGTTCAGGGCGTCGCCGGCAGCTGCCGCCGCGCCGGTCTCCAGTGCGCGCGCGGCCTGTGCGCGCAGGTCCTCGACCCGCGGATCGCGTAGCGGCTGCACATTGAGCTCGGTGTCGTCGACGCCGGCGGCCTGGTGCACCGCGGCCAGCCGCTGTGCCGGCGTGACCTCGGGCGGGGCCGGCAGCGCCGGTGCGGTGGAGCCACAGGCGGAAAGCAGCAGGCACGCCAGGGCACCTGCAGGAAAGCACGGGGAGAAACGGTTCATGCCGGCATTATGGCCCAGCGGGCGCAGGATCCCGGGGCGCCTGCGGCTCATCGGCGCGGCCACGCCCGAACAGTCTCTGCCAGAAACCGCGCTGCTGCTGGGCCTGGCCACCCTCCACGCCGGGCATGGCCTGCTCCTCCTGCCAGGCCGGCGCGCACGAGGCATATGCAGGTGCAGTACCGGCCACGAACGCGAAGCGGCGCGCGCCGGGACAGTCGGCGTCGGTCACGTAGGAGCCCTGCGCCTCCACCCATTGCCAGTCCAGTCCGGTACCCGCGACCCGCAGCGGCGAACTGGGCAGGCGTGCAAACAGCCCCGACCACACCCGCATCGCACCGGTGGCGCCGTACAGGCCGGTCTGCTCGTTCTGGTCGTTGCCCATCCACACCACCGCAAGATGCTCGCCGGTATAGCCGGCAAACCAGCTGTCGCGGCCATCGTTGCTGGTGCCGGTCTTGCCGGCCGGCGACAGGCGCCCCAGCCCGTCGCGCAGCAACTGGCGGCCGGTGCCTTCGGTCACCGCCTGCTGCAAGGCCACGGTGACCAGGTTGGCGGCGATCGAGTCGCCTTCCTGGGCCGGTGCCGGGGCGGTGTCGTAGCGGCTGAGCAGGCGGCCTTCCGGATCAAGCACGCCGCGCACCGCGCGCAGCGGCTGGATCTGCCCGCCCGACGCCAGGAACTGGTAAAGCTGAGCCATCGCATACGGGCTCTGGTCGGTGGAACCCAGGATCAGCGCCGGGTTGGGTTCGGCCTCGATCCCGGCCAGCACCTTGAGCAGCTGCGCAAGGCGCTCCGGGCCCACCTGCATGCCGATCCGCACCGTGGCCTGGTTGTATGAGCTTGCCAGTGCATCGACCAGGCGCACGGTGCCGTGGCTGCGGTTGTCGGAGTTGTCCGGAGACCAGCGCCGGCCGCGCGAGAGCTGCACGGTCACCGGCGTGTCCTCCACGAAGCTGGCCAGCGACCAGCGCTGCGGCTGGGCCAGCGCCAGCAGGTACACGTAGGGCTTGAGCAGCGACCCGACCGGACGTTTGGCCTCCACCGCACGGTTGAAACCGTGGGTGTCGAACTGGCGCCCGCCGACCACCGCCAGCACTTCGCCGGCGTGCACGTCGGTGACCACCACGCCCGCTTCCAGCGGCGGCCGCTTGCCGGTCTGCAACGCCTCCAGCGCACGCGACACCGCCCCCTCGGCATAGGCCTGCGCCGACGGCGACATGCCGGTGTGCACGGTCAGGCCCGCGCCCTGCAGTGCACTCTCGGGATAGTCGGTGGCCAGTTGCCGGCGCACCAGGTCGATGTAGGCGGGGAAGCGGTTGGCCGCGGCCACGCCCGGCTGGCTGGTGACGCCCAGCGGCGCATTGCGCGCGCGCGCGTATTCGGCGGCGTCGATCAGGCCGGTCTCGTGCAGCATCGACAAGGCCAGGTTGCGGCGCTCGGTGGCGCGCTGCGGATGCCGGCGCGGGTCGTAGTACGACGGCCCCTTGACCAGGCCGATCAGCAGCGCGGTCTGCTCGGGGGTCAGCTCGGCCAGGTCGCGGCCGAACCAGAACTCCGCGCCCGACGCCACGCCGTGGATCGCCTGGCCGCCGCGCTGGCCCAGGTAAACCTGGTTGAGGTAGGTCTCCAGGATGGTGCGCTTGTCGTAGCGCGCTTCCAGGATCATTGCGTACAGGATCTCGTTGAACTTGCGCGTCCAGGTCTGCTCCTTGCCGATGCCCAGCAGGCCGCTGCGCGCCAGCTGCTGGGTCAGGGTGGAGGCGCCCTGCTTCTTCTCACCGGAGCGCAGGTTGACCCACAGCGCGCGCGCCATGCCCGACACGTCGATGCCGTGGTGATGGGCGAAGTCACGATCCTCCACCGCCTGCAGGCCGGTGATCAGCAGCTCGGGCACTTCGTCGATGCGCACCAGGCGGCGCTCTTCCTGGCGCTGGCCATACAGGGTGGCCACGCGCGCCGGGTCCAGGCGCACGCGTTCAAGCAGCTTTTCGCTGGACGGATCGCGCACCTGGGCCACGCGCGCGCCGGCCAGCACCACTTCGATCCGCTGCGCCGGCACCTGGCGATCGATGTCCCGATAGCCGCGGCTTGAAATGGCGAAACGGTCGCCATCGACGTGATAGCTGCCCGGGCGCTGGCCGCTGGCGTCCTCCTGGTAGCCGGCGGCGTCCAGCTCGGTGCGCAGGGTGCGCGCATCCATCGCCAGCCCCCGGTGCAACTGCAGCGGCCGCGCATACACCCGGGTGGGGATCTGCCACTGCAGCGCGGCAAAGTGCCGGGTGACCTGGCTGTTGAGGTACAGCGTGTACGGCACCAGGAAGCCGATGGCCAGGCCGATGCAGGCCAGCAGCGCGGTCAACAGGTGGCGGCGCCAGGCGGACGCGGCGTTGTGGTCGACGTCGTCGATGTCTTCGGGCACGTGGCGTCGGGGCACTGGAATGCGAGAATACGGACTCTGGCCGAGTCTAGCGCAGCCTTCCGTGAGCGCCCCCATCGGCGCCGGCCGCCCTTCAGTCACAGTTGTCGACCGCCATGTCATCGCCACCGCAGGACCGCAGCTGGCTGGCCCACGCGCGTTTCCGGCTCGCAAGCATGCGCAGCCTGGTGCGCCGCGGACTGTCGAGCCTGCGCAGCCGTGGCTGGCGCGCGACCTGGCAACGTGCGCTGCTGCAACTGCGGCCACCGCCGGCGCCGCCGCGGCGGGCCCTGTACCGTCCTGCCCCGGCTCCGTTCGCACCCTTGTCGGTGCCGTGCACGGCGGCCGATGCGGCGCCCCTGGCCAGCGTCGTCATCCCCGTCTACGACCAGTGCGAGGCCACCCTGGCCTGCCTGCGCGCGCTTGCCGCCCATCCGCCTGCCTGCGCCTGCGAGGTGATCGTCGTGGACGACGGCAGCACCGACCGGACCTGCGCGTGGATGGCGCAAGTGCAGGGCCTGCGCTACCACCAGCGAGCAGCCAACGGTGGCTTCATCGCCGCCTGCAACGACGGTGCGGCGCTGGCGCGTGGCCAGTACCTGGTGTTCCTCAACAACGACACGATCCCGCAGCCAGGCTGGCTGGATGCGCTGCTGGATACCTTCGCCACCCATCCCGACACCGGCCTGGCCGGCAGCCAGCTGCTGTATCCGGACGGACGCCTGCAGGACGCCGGCGGCGTGGTGTTTGCCGACGGCAGCGCGTGGAGCTATGGCCGCTTCGAGTCGGCCGACGACCCGCGCTACAGCCATGTTCGCCAGAGCGATTACTGTTCCGGCGCGGCGCTGGCGATCCCGCGCACGCTGTTCCAGTCGCTGGGCGGATTCGATCCGCGCTATGCGCCGGCCTACTACGAGGACACCGACCTGGCCTTCGCGGTGCGTGCGGCCGGCCACCAGGTGCGGATGCAGCCGCACAGCCGCGTACTGCATGCCGAGGGCACCACCGCCGGCACCGACACCGGAAGCGGGGTCAAGGCCTCGCAAGCACGCAACCGCGCAGTGTTCGCGGCCAAGTGGGCCGATGTGCTGCGATCCCACCCGGCCCCGGGCAGCACGCCCGGGCCGGCACTGCTGCACGCCCGCCAGCGCCGCGTGCTGGTCGTGGACGAAGCGGTGCCGCAACCGGACCGCGACTCTGCCTCGCTGCGCCAGTTCAACCTGCTGCGGATGCTGTGCGCCCGCGGCGCGCACGTGGCCTTCCTGCCGACCGGCCTGGCCCATGCCGGCGCGGCCACCGGCGCACTGCAGACGCTGGGAGTGGAAACCTGGCATGCCCCGTTCGCATCCTCGGCGGCGCGCTGGCTGCGCGAGAACGCGGCGCGCTTCGAGGTGATCGTGCTCACCCGCCATCACCTGGCCGGCACCTACGCACCACTGCTGCGGCGCCATGCGCCGGAAGCGCGCCTGGTGTTCGACACCATCGACCTGCACTACCTGCGCGAGCGCCGTGGTGCGCAGGTGGCTGGCGACGCCGCGGCCCTGCGTGCGGCCGAGGCGACCCGCACCCGCGAGCTGGCGGCGATGGCGGCCGTGGACCTGACCCTGGTGGTGAGCACGCACGAGCAGGCACAACTTGCGGTGGATGCACCGGCGGCCAGGGTGGAGGTGCTGTCCAACCTGCACGAGGTGGCAGGGCCGGGCGCGGATTTCGACGCGCGCGCCGACCTGGTGTTCGTCGGTGGCTTCCGCCACCCACCCAACGTCGATGCGGTGCTGTGGTTTGCACGCGAGGTATTCCCGCAGGTGCGCGCCGCCCTGCCCGGGATCCGCTTCCACTGCATCGGTGCCGATCCACCGCCACAGGTATCGGCGCTGGCAGGGCAGCCGGGAATCCTGGTCCATGGCCACGTGCCTGACCTGGCCCCGTACATGGACCGGGTGCGGCTGGCGGTGGCGCCGCTGCGCTTCGGCGCCGGGGTGAAGGGCAAGATCAACCTGAGCATGGCCCACGGGCAACCGGTGGTGGCCACCGGCTGCGCGGTGGAGGGCATGCACCTGCGCGACGGCGTGGACGTGGTGGTGGCCGATGACGCACGCGCATTCGCCGACGCGGTCGTGTCGCTGTACCAGGATCGCGGGTGCTGGCAGCGCCAGGCCCAGGCGGGGCTGGCGAACGTGGCCGAGCACTTCTCGCTGGACGCTGCGCAGGCGGTGGTGCAACGGGTGTTTTTCGACTGACGCGCCTATGGCGGACGCGGGGAACTGCGGGCGCGTTCCAGTTGCACGCTGAACTCGGCCACGCCGGGAGCGTCGGGTTCCAGCCGGCGCACCGCGCGCAATGCCTGCGCGGCCACCTCAAGCTCGCCAGCGCGCAGCCGCTCCTCGCCCACCGCCAGCCAGCGCTGCGCCAGCCGCTGCCGGGCCTCGACCTGGGCAGGATCGGCAGGGGCCAGCGCCTGCCAGGCATCATGGCAATCCTGGGCCTGGCGCAGGCGGTTGCCACGCAGGGCCACCTCCACGCAGCCCTGCACCGCGTCGCGCAGGCGCGCGGCCGCGGCCAGCACGGCCGGATCGACCGGCGCGGCGGCCTGGGCGCGGCGCAACTGGTCGTAGGCGCTGGTGCCGGGCGGCGTGATCCAGTGGCGCTGGGCCATCGCCGCGTCGAACGCCTGCAACGCCGCGCGCGGCGCCTGCGCCGGCGCTCCCTGTTGCATGAGCCGCCGCCGGGCCATGGCGCGGTCACGGGCTATCGCGCGGGTGGCGTCGCGCACGGCGGCCAGGTCGGGCGCCAGCTCGCGTGCATGCGCCAGGTCGCGCTCGGCCGCGTCGAAACGGAACTCCGCCGACAACTGGCGCGCACGCGACGCCAGCGCGGCGGCCGTCGCCCGGATGCCATCGGCCACGTCGGGGTCGTCTGCGGCGATGCTGCCGAGGGCCGCAAACGCTGCGGCCGCGCGTTCCAGCCGCCCCTGGCGCAGATGCCGCCGGGCCAGCTGCCGCTGTGCCTCCAGCGCCTGAGCCACCTGCGCCTGCGCGGCGGGCAGGTCGACGTGGCCGGGGTCGTAACCGCGCACCTGGCCCAGCCAGCGCGCAGCGGCGGCCAGATCCTGGGTGCGCAATGCGCCATGCACTCGTTCCAGCAGCAGCGCCAGCGCGTCCTCGCGCCCTTCGAGCGCGGCCACGTCGCCCGGCTGCAGCGCCAGCACCTGCGCATACAGCGGCAGCGCCGCCTCCGGGTCGCCATCGCCAAGGCGTGCTGCCGCAGCGGCACGCAATCCTTCCAGGTCGATCGCGGCGGCCTCCATCCGCTGCAGCCGGTCGTGCTCGGCCTGCCATTGCGCGCGCGGCACCTGCAGGTCGCCGGCCAGTGCCAGCCAGCGCGCCGCCGCGGTCGCATCGCCCGCGTCGATCGCACCACGCGCCTGCACAAGTGCCGCCTGGCCGACCTTGGCCAACCCCGCACGCGCCTCGCCGCGGTCGCTGTCCAGGGCCAGCGCGGCCTCAAACTTCTGCCGCGCGCCCTGGCCATCGGCCTGGTCCAGGCGGCCCTGTGCAAGCGCCTGCCCGCCTTCGGCCAGCAGCCGGTCGATGCGGGTGGACGGCAACAGGCGCTCGGCCAGGGGCTGGCGCAGCGCCACCAGTGCGGCGACCAGCAACAGCAGTGCGGCCAGCGCCCACCACGGCCAGCGGCGCGCATGTGCCGGGCCGCCGCGTGCCCGTGCACTCACCATGCCAGCGCCCGCGATGTGCCGGCCGGCAGGCGTGGATGCGGCAACAGTGGACTGGAATCGGTCACGGCGCGCAGCTTAGCGTGCGCGCCCTGGCCCATTGCGGCGCCGCTCAACCCACGCCGGTGCGGGTATCGGGTACCGCAGGCGCAAACGCAAACGGCCCGCGCAAGCGGGCCGTCGGCAATCACGGGCGATGGATGCCGGCGTGGGATCAGTCGTCGCCCTTGGCAAGGTCGTCGTCGGCCACGACTTCGGCGGCGGCCCACTCCAGGGCTTCGCGCTCGGCGCGCTCGCGCTCGGCCTTGTCGACTTCGTCGATCAGCGCCGCATCCACCGTCTGCGCGGCGATCTCGCGCAGTGCAAGCACGGTCGGCTTGTCGTCGCTGTCCTCGTTTTCGAGGGTGGCCGGCACGCCATTGGCGAGCTGGCGTGCGCGGCGGGCGGCCAGCATGACCAGTTCGAAGCGGTTGTCGACCACTTCCAGGCAATCTTCGACGGTGATACGGGCCATAGCGATTCCAGGCGACTGTGGTCGCCGCTCATGTAGGGGGAAATGGGCGCGGAGTTTACCCGGCCAGGCGGGCACCAGGCAAGCCCCGCAACTGGGTTGCCCTTGTCAATCAACCACTTGCACTACGGGCGCATCGCTGGCTCAGCCGGCCCGCGACCACCACAGCGCGATCAGCCCGACCACCAGCATCCCTGCCCCCAGCTTGCGCAGGATCGAAGGCGGCTGGGCCAGGAGCTGCTCCATGGTCCGCCGCCACAACTGCGGCGCCACGAACAGGAACAGCCCCTCCAGCACCACCACCAGGCACAGCGCCGGAAGCAGTTCGGGCGGCATCAGCGATCGTTCTTCATGTACTGCAGGAACGGGTCATCCTGGTCGAGCACGACCACACCCTGGCCGTCGGCAAAGGATGCGCGGTAGGCCTCCAGGCTGCGGTAGAACGCGTAGAACGCCGGGTCGGCATTGGCCGCCTGCGCGTACAGCCGCGCGGCCTGGGCGTCGCCCTCGCCACGCAGCCGCTGTGCGTCGCGCTCGGCCTCGGCCACGATCACCGCCTGGTCGCGGTCGGCCTGCGCACGCACGGTGCGCGCCTGTTCCTCGCCCTCGGCGCGCAGCGCGCTGGCCACCTGCTTGCGCTCGGCGCGCATGCGGTCGTAGACCTGCTTGATCACGTCGCTGTCGGTGGGCAGGTCGATCTGCTTGAGGCGGATATCGACGATCCGCATGCCCAGGGTGATCGCGCCGCGATTGATGCCTTCCAGCTGCTTGGCGATCACCTCGCTGCGGTCGCCGGACACCAGCTGGGTCAGGGTGCGGGCGTTGATCTCGTTGCGCAGCGAATCCTTGATGATCGGGGCCAGGCGGTCGGCCGCGGCACCCTCGTCGCCGCCGGTGGCGCGATAGAACGCACGCACGTCGTCGATGTAGCCGATCGCCACGAAATCCACGGCGACGTCCTTGCGCTCGGAGGTCAGGTAGCGCTCGGGCGAGAAGTCGACCAGGCTGAAGCGGCGGTCGAACACCCGCGCCGTCTCCACCAGCGGCCACTTCATGTGCAGGCCGGGGCCGATGTCGGTGCGGGCCACGCGGCCCAGGTTCAGCACCAGGCCGACCTGGTCCTCGCGCACCACGTACACCGAGCCGAGCAGGCCCAGCACGGCGGTGACCGCCAGCGCGATCCACAGTGGGTATCTCATCGGTTCACCTCCTCGCGACCGCCGCGCTGCGGGTCACGGTTGCCGCTGCGCAGCGGCTCGGGGCTGCTTTCGATGGCCGGCAGCAGGGTCTCGGCCACGGCCTGGGCCGGAGGCGCGGCACCGCCGGGCATCGGCACGTAGATCAACTGGCGGCCATCGCCGCCCACCACCTTGCGGTTGCGGGCCAGGACGTCCTCCACGGTTTCCAGCCACAGGCGCTTGCGGGTGACTTCCGGAGCCTGCCGGTATTCGTCGCGCAGCAGGTCGAACCGGGCCACGTCGCCTTGCGCCTTGGCAATCTTGGCTTCCTTGTAACCCTCGGACACGGTGCGCCTGCGGGCCGCCTCACCGCGCGCCTCGGGCACCACCTTGGCCGCGTAGGCGCGGGCCTCGTTGATCAACTGGTCCTTGATCTGCTGGGCGCTGTTGACCTCGTCGAAGGCCGGCTTGACCTCCTCCGGCGGGCGCGCGTCCTGCAGGTTGAGCTCGGTCACCACCAGGCCGGTGCGGTAGGCGTCCAGCGAGGCCTGCAACTGCCCGGAGGCGCTGACCGACAGCGGCCCGCGTGCACCCAGCACGGTATCCAGGGTGGCGCGGCCCACCTGTTCGCGGACCACGCTCTGGGCCACCTGCTCCAGTACCCGGTCGGCATTGCGCGAGCCGAACAGGTACAGGCGCGGGTCGCCCACCCGGTACTGCACGTTCATGGCCACGTTGACGATGTTCTCGTCGCGGGTCAGGACCGGCACGGTATTGCTGAAGGTCTTGATCTGGGTCGCGTTGACCTTGATCACGCGCTCGATCGGCCACGGCCACTTCAGGTTGGGGCCGGGCTGCATCACCCGGGCGAACTGGCCGAAGCGCAGGACCACGCCGCGCTGCTGCTCGCCGACCAGCTGGAAACTGCTCAGCAGCACCAGCAGGGCAAGGCCGAGCAGCACCCAGCGGACGATGCTGCCGCCATCGCCGCCGAACATGTCGCGCAACCGCGCCAGCACGTCGCCGGGGCCGCCGCCCGAAGGCCGGCGCGGTGGCCAGGGGTTGCGGCGCGGGCCGCCGGGGTTGTCGCCGCCCTTGCCGGGGGTATTCCAGACCATGAAGACTCCGAGATGGGGGGTCCGGGTCACGGCCGTGGGCCGGACCGGGGTCGCGGACCGATTCTAGCAACACCGCACCCGGGGACCGGGCAGGCCATCGCGGGCCCGCCCTCCGACCACCGCGGCACCGGCCAAAGCAGGCTCAGTGGTGGTGGCCGCCGTCGCCGTGGACGTGGCCGTGCTCGATTTCCTCGGCGCTGGCCTCGCGCACCTCGACGATCTCCACGTCGAAATGCAGGTCCTTGCCGGCCATCGGGTGGTTGAGGTCCACGTCCACCACGCTGTGCCCGACCTTCTGCACGGTCACGGCGCGCGGGCCGAAGTTGGTCTGCAGCACCACCTGCATGCCGGGCTGCAGCCGGGTGTCGCCGAAATGCTTCTTGGGGATGCGCTGGCCCAGGCCGTCGCGGCGCTCGCCGTAGGCGTCGGCGGCCGGCACGTCCACGCCGAAGCTGTCGCCGGCGGCGCGGTCCTGCAATGCCGCCTCCAGCCCGGGGATGATGTTGCCGTGGCCGATCAGGATTGCGATCGGGTCGCTCTCGCGGGAGGACTCCAGCGGCTCCTGGCCGACTTCGGAGACGGTGTAGTGGAAGCGGACGACGCGGTCTTTCTCGATCTTCATGCGTGACTCGGAAAGGGCTGCCGGCAAGGCGGCGGCGGTGGGCGGCTTGTCTGCCGCGGGGAACAGCGGCCATGATGACCACCGTGAGGAAAGTCCCGCATTATCCAGCCCCTTCCCCGGCGGTGCCAGTTCCGGCGCGGCCGTGGGCTGCATTGGCGCTGGCGGCCTTGCTGGCGGGCGGCTTGCTGGCTGGCTGTTCGAGCGCCCCGCCGGTGCGCCCGGGGCCTGAGGCCACGCAGCACTGGCCACAGGTGACCCCCGGCGACCCGGCCGCGGCCAACGCGGTGACCCTGCGCGCGCTGAGCCTGGTCGGCACGCCCTACCGCTATGGCGGCAATACCCCCGAATCCGGCTTCGACTGCAGCGGCCTGGTCAATTACGTCTATCGGGACATGCTCGACCTGAAGCTGCCGCGCACCTCGCGCGAACTGGCGGCCCTGCAGGGGCCGCGCCTGCAGCCGCAACGGCTGGCCAGCGGCGACCTGGTGTTCTTCGGCAGCGGCGGCAACGTCAGCCACGTCGGCATCTACGTCGGCGAGGGCCGCTTCGTGCACGCTCCCAGCAGCGGCGGCACGGTCCGCCTGGACCGCCTGGACGGGCCGTACTGGCGCGACCACTACACCGGCGCCCGCCGGGTCCTGCGCTGAACCGGCACCTGGGTGCGACCGCCGGATCGGCGGCGATTTAACACCGTTTGAACATTCCGCGGCCATCGAGTGGGCATGATCGCCCGGTTTCCGCCCTGTGACTGTCGCGTGACGCTCCGAGACCCAACGGCCACCGTTCCCTGCCGCGCCCGCCCGCACCTGTTTGCGCGCGTGGCCCTGCCGCTGTTGCTGGCCCTGCCCTGCGCGCCCTTGCTGGCTGCGCCGGAGCCGGCCCCGATCGAACCCGAGCCGCTGGCCACCCAGCACATGCCCGCTCCGCTGCTGGTGGACCCGGCCGTGCAGCTGGCCGCAGTGCCAACGAATGCAGGCGCGCCCGCTGCCGCAGCCTCCACATTACCGGCGGCTCCGGCTGCTCCGGCCGCCGCGTCCGGTGGCCTGCGACAGAAGGCCGATGCCGCCGCCAACGCCACCCTGGCGGCCCTGCTGCCGCACCTTGCCGGCAACGACAGCCTGCCGCTGCTGGATCGCTCGGCCATGTTCGCCGGCGACATCAGCCGCCTGCTGGCCGCCTATGACCTGACCCAGGCCGTCCCCGCCCGCAGCCAGCAGTCGGCGCCGGAAGGCGGCGTGCAACAGGTGCTCAAGGCGGCGATGTCGCTGCTGGGCACGCCCTACCGCTGGGGCGGCACCTCGCCGGACAGCGGCTTCGACTGCAGCGGCCTGGTCGGCTACGTGTTCCGCAACGCGCTGGGAATCGAACTGCCGCGGGTCTCGCGCGAAATGGCCACCAAGGCCGACGCCGAGCTGATTCGCGACCGCGACCTGCTGACGCCCGGCGACCTGGTGTTCTTCGGCCTGCGCGGCCGGGTCAACCATGTCGGCATCTACGTCGGTGACGGCCAGTTCCTGCATGCGCCCAGCCGCGGCAAGGACGTGCGCGTGGACAGCCTGGCCACCGGCTACTGGGGCAACCGCTTCATGCAGGCGCGCCGCGTCGCGCTGTAGCCGGCAAGGCCGCGGCTACGAGGTCGGCACGTCCTCCAGGCCGACGTTGCTGGAGGCGCGGGCGTAGACCTCCTGGTCCAGCAGCCCGGTTTCCTTGGCCACCAGCACCGGCACCAGCATCTGCCCGGTGACGTTGGTCATCGTGCGCATCATGTCCAGCACCCGGTCGATCGCCACCAGATAGCCGATGCCTTCCAGCGGCAGGCCGGCCGCGCTCAGCACCAGGGTGACCATCACGATCGCCGTGCCCGGCACCCCGGCGGTGCCGAAGCTGCCCAGCACCGAGGCCAGCAGGATCACGAAATACTGGTTGGCCGACAGGTCCAGGCCGAAATACTGGGCCACGAACACGCTGGTCAGCGCCGGGTAGATCGCGCCGCAGCCGTCCATCTTGATGCTCGCGCCCAGCGGCACCGCAAAGGCGGCGTAGTCGCGGTCCACGCCCAGGTTGTGGGTGACGCTGCGCAGGGCCACGGGCATCGAGGCAAAGCTCGACGAGCTGACGAAGGCCACCTGCATGCCGGGCGCCGCGCCGCGGAAGAACTTCAGCGGGTTCAGCCCGTGCGCCAGCAACAACCCGGCGTAGGTCAGCACGATGTGCAGCGCGCAGGCCAGGTACAGGGCGAACACGAAGCTGCCCAGCGGCAGCAGCTTCTGGAAACCGTAGCTGCCGACCAGCCCGGCGATCAGGCCGAAGGTGCCCAGCGGGGTCATCTCCAGCACGAAGCGGGTGACCTGGATCATCGCCTCGCTGGCCTCGCCGGCCAGCGCGCGCAGCCGCGCGGTGCGCTCGCCCAGCTTCACCAGGGCAAAGCCGAGCAGGCCGGCAAAGAAGATCACCTGCAGGATCCTGCCCTCGGCCAGCGCCATGAACGGGTTGGAGGGCACCACGTCCAGCAGCACCTGCACCGGCGTGGGCACCTCGCGCACGGTGTAGCCGGCGGCCATCTCCAGGGCTTCCAGGCCCTCGCCCGGCCGCAGCACCAGACCCACGCCCAGGCCCATGCACACTGCCAGCGCGGCGGTGGCGGCAAACCAGGCAAATGTGCGCCCGCCCAGCGAGGCCATCGACTTCTGCCCGTGCAGCGAGGCCACTGCGTGGATCACCGCGAACAGCACCAGCGGCACGGCGATCATCCGGATCAGGGTGACGTAGACGGTGCCCAGCGGCTCCAGCCAGGTCTTGGCCGCCGGGCCCATCAGCCAGCCCGCCAACGCGCCAAGCACGAACCCGGCCAGCACACGCTGCCAGAAAGGGATGGCCAACCAGGCCTTGACCAGTTGCATGGGCGATCCGGGAACGGCGACGCCGGCACGATACCTTGCCCCGGCGACGCTGACGATGACGGTTCCGCAACAGCGTGGTGTCATCGGCGCGACGTGCACGTGACGGCATAATCACCGCGTCCCACCCGACCGCGCCTGCGCGTGTGGCGCCACCGTACTGGCGTAGCAGCCAGCAGGCGCCATGCTGGAGCCTGCAATGCACCGCTGCCGTACCCGATTGCCCCCACCTGCGCTCGCCGCGGCGTGCACCGTCCTGCTCGCGGCCTGCGTCGCTCCCCGCACCACCCACCACCACCGGCCAGCCGCCGCAACGGCCGTGGGCGCGGCAGCGCACACCACCGCGCCGGCCGACGAGACCCCGCAAGGGTGGTACCGCAGCGGCGCCCTGCGCGCTGCGGCCAATGGCGCCATGGCCGGAAACGCGCGCAACGTGATCCTGTTCCTGGGCGACGGCATGAGCCTGACCACCGTGGCCGCCGCGCGCATCCTCGAAGGCCAGCGCACCGGCGGGCGCGGCGAGGAGAACCTGCTGGGCTGGGAGCACTTTCCGCACACCGGCTTCAGCAAGACCTACAACACCGATGCGCAGACCCCCGACTCGGCCGGCACCATGACCGCCATCACCACGGGGGTGAAGACCCATGCGGGAGCGATCGGGGTCTCGGCCGGCAACCGCCACGACTGCGCCGACAGCTCCGCCAAGCATCTGCTGACCTGGCTGCAACTGGCCGACAGTGCCGGCATGGGCGCCGGCATCGTCAGCACCGCGCGGCTCACCCACGCCACCCCGGCCGCAACCTGGGCCCATGTCCCGGACCGCAACTGGGAAAGCGACACGACCCTGCCGGCGGCCGCGGCGAAGCAGGGCTGCATCGATATCGCCAGGCAACTGCTGGCCACGCCCTACGGGCCCGGCCTGCGGGTGATGCTCGGCGGTGGCCGCGGCCAGTTCATGCCGGCCAGCCAGCGCGACCCGGAGTATCCGCACAGGAGCGGCCTGCGCCAGGACGGACGCGATCTTGTCGCCGAGTGGAAGGATGCCCATCCGGGTGGCGCCTATGTGTGGAACCGCGCGCAGTTGCAGGCGGCCACCGGCGCACCGGCGCTGCTGGGCCTGTTCGAGCCCGACCACATGCAGTTCGAGCACGAGCGCGACCGGGCCGCCGAGCCCTCACTTGCCGAGCTGACCGCTGCGGCGATCCGCCACCTGTCGCGCGAACCCGGCGGCTACGTGTTGATGGTGGAGGGCGCACGCATCGACCACGCCCATCACCAGGGCAACGCCTACCGCGCACTGGACGAAACCGTGGCCATGTCCGATGCGGTGCGCACCGCGGTGGAGATGACCTCGGCCGCGGACACCCTGATCCTGGTTACCGCCGACCACTCGCACACGCTGACCTTCGCCGGCTACCCGGCGCGCGGGAACCCGATCCTGGGCACGGTACGCGGCGCGGCCGGCGACGACGGGCAGCCCGGCCCTTCCGCGCGCGATGCCGCAGGCCTGCCCTACACCACCCTGGGCTATGCCAACGGCCCCGGCCACACCGGTGCCAGCAACCGCCAGCCGGCCGGGCCGAAGACCCATCCGCACGCCCCGTCGTCGATCCAGCCCGCACACGGCCGGCCGGACCTGGGCAATGTCGACACCACGCACCCGGATTACCTGCAGGAAGCACTGGTACCGATGTCGTCCGAATCGCACGGCGGCGACGACGTCGGCATCTGGGCGCGCGGCCCGGGCAGCGGCGCGGTGCGCGGCACGCTCGAACAGAACGTGATCCACCACATCATCGTGCAGGCCACCCCGGCGCTGCGCGCACGCCTGTGCGCGGCTGGCACCTGCGACGCCAACGGCGTGCCGGTGGAATTGCCGGAGCCGGTGCGGTTCCAGCGCAGCGATTGAGCACCCCGCCGGGCTGGCCGGGCGCAACGCCTCAGAACGGCTTGGCCAGCACCAGCCAGATCACCAGCAGCAGCAACAACACCGGCACTTCGTTGAACACCTTCAGCGCGCGCACCGAAGGCAGGCCACGCGCCGCGGCGCCCTTGAGCCAGCGCCCGGCCACGATGAAGTGCGCCAGCAGCAAGGCCACCAGGGTGAGCTTGGCGTGCAGCCAGCCAGCCGGCGAGCCGACCATCGTCGGGAACCCATCCACCACCCGGTAGCCCAGCCACAGCACCAGGCCCAACACCACCGCCAGGCCGAACATGACGTGCCCGAAGCGGTACAGCCGGCGCCCCATCAGCACCAGCCGCGCCTGCACCGCCGGCTCGGCACCGGCTTCGCGCAGGTTGACCAGGATCCGCGGCAGGTAGAACCCGGCCGCCACCCAGGCCATCACGAACAACAGGTGCAGCGCCTTCACCCAGAAATAGGTCTGGCCCGGATCGATGGCAGGCATGCGCGTGCTCGCGGCAGGATAGGGATGGGGATTCTCGACGATGGTGCCGCGGCTGTCGAACCCCGCCGCGTGCCGGCGGCGGAGCGCGCCGCCATTCCGGTACGCTTGCCTCATGTCAGACACCAAGATCTACGACCGCGCCTACTTCCAGCGCTGGTACCGCGGCCGCACCATCCAGGATCCCCGGCGCCTGGCGCGCAAGGTCGCCCTGGCGCTGGCGGTGGCCGAGTACTACCTGGAGCGCCCGGTGCGCACGGTGCTGGACATCGGCTGCGGCGAGGGCGCGTGGCGCGCGCCGCTGCTCAAGCTGCGGCCGAAGGCGCGCTACCTGGGCTTCGATTCCAGCCAGTACGCGGTAGCCCGCCACGGCGCGCGGCGCAACCTGCACCTGGCCCGCTTCGGGGATTTCGCCTGGTTGCGGCCGTGCGCGCCGGCCGACCTGCTGGTCTGCGCCGACGTGCTGCATTACCTGCCCTCGCGCGAACTGCTGCGCGGGCTGCCCGGCCTGGCCGAGCTGTGTGGCGGGGTGGCGTTCCTGGAGACGTTCACCGCCGAAGATGCCTTCGAAGGCGACACCGACGGCTTCCAGCCACGCGCGGCGGCCTGGTACCGGCGCCGGTTGGGTGCCGCGGGTTTCACCGCGGCCGGCTCCCATTGCTGGCTGGGCCCAGCGCTGGCTGGCAGCGGCGTGGCCCTGGAAGGCGCCTGACGCGGCGGCCTTCAGGGTTGCAGCATGCGCTTTGACCAGGTGCCAGCGGCGGCGCGCTCGTAACGCCAGCGCTCGTGCAGGCGGAACCCGGCGCCGTACCAGAACTCGAACGCCTCCGGCACCACCCGGAACCCGCCCCACCCCGGCGGACGCGGGATCTGGCGGCCGTCGAACTGCGCGTCCACGCGTGCCAGTTCGGCCTCGAATGCCTGCCGCGATTCCAGCGTCGACGATTGCCGCGAGGCCCAGGCGCCGAGCTGGCTCATCCGCGGGCGGCTGTGGAAATAGGCATCCGCCTCGCTCGCTTCCACCCGCTCCACGGTGCCCTCCACCCGCACCTGCACTCCCGCTTCGTCCATGCTCCGCCAGAGCAGCAGCAGTGCGGCACGCGGGTTGGCCTGCAGCTCGCGGCCCTTCTGGCTGTCGAAGTGGGTGTAGAACACGAAACCGCGCGCATCGAAGGATTTGAGCAGCACGGTGCGCGCCGACGGCCGCCCGTCCGGGGTGGCGGTGGCCACCGTCATGGCATTGGGTTCGGGCTCGGTTGGCAGCGTGCGGGCACGCTCGAACAGCCGGCCGAAGGTGTCCACGGCTTCGGCATACAGCGGATCGGTCATGGGGACGGCACCACGTGCGGCAGCGGGGCACGTATTGTGGACCGATGCCCGCATCGCCGCCCAGCGCATTTCCCGCCTCGCTCGTGCGGCGCGTGCTCGCCGCCGGTGCGGCGCGCGCGGGCGGTGGCCTGCGGGTGCTGGGCATTTCCGGGCTGCAGGGCAGCGGCAAGAGCACCCTGGCCGCGCAGGTGACCGCTGCGGCGCAGGCGGACGGATTGTCGGCGGCCCGCCTGTCGCTGGACGATGTCTACCTCACCGCTGCCCAACGGCGGGCGTTGGCCGCGGGTGCGCATCCGCTGCTGTCCACGCGCGGCCCGCCGGGCACCCACGACGTGGCGCTGGCGCTGGCCACCATCGACGCACTGCGCGCAGGTCGCACGCCGCCGCTGCCGCGTTTCGACAAGCTCGGCGACGACCGCCTGCCCGAAGCGCATTGGCCGCGCCCGGCCCGGCCCCTGGACCTGCTGGTGCTGGAAGGGTGGTGCCTGGGTGTGCCGCCCGAATCGGACGCCGCGCTGCAGGCGCCGATCAACGCGCTGGAGCGCGACGAGGATGCCGACGGCCGCTGGCGCCGCTACTGCAATGCTGCGCTCGGGCGCGACTATCCCGGCCTGTGGTCGGCGGTGGACGTGCTGTGCCTGCTGCAGGCACCCGGCTTCGAGGTCGTGCACCGCTGGCGATGGCAGCAGGAGCAGGCGCTGCGCAACGCGCGGGCGGGCAGCGAAGGGATGGCTCCGGCACGGTTCGAGCGCTTCATCCAGCATTTCGAGCGCATCAGCAGGCACGCATTGCGCACCCTGCCGCCGCTGGCGGACATGGTCGTGCCGCTGGATGCGGCACGTGGCGTGCCCGGCGAGCATCCCTAAGCCGCGCACGCGGGGCGGCTGACCACGCCCAACGCCCGTGTGCGGGGGCGAATGCGCTGGCGACGCCTGGCGCCGCCAGCGCGCGGCGTTACTGCACCAGGAAGGTCACCCGCAGGTTGACCCGCCACTCCACCACGTTGCCTTCGCCGTCGGTCTCGACCTTGGTGTCGTTGATCCAGGCGCCCTGGATGCCCTGCACCGTGCCGGCAACCTTCTTCAATCCGCTCTTCACCGCGTCCTCGATGCTGGTCTTGGAAGAGCTGCTGATTTCGATGACCTTGGCAACCGCCATGTTCCGTCTCCTGTCCGGTGGCGCACATGCGCCGGGACTGGCAGCCTGGACCTGCCACTGTTAACGCGGCGGCATGGCGGCCTTCGTTGCAGCAGTGACATTGGCCCCGGTGCTAGCATCCACCCCCATGAATCCCGCACCCAACCTCGTGCTGGTCGGCCCGACGGGTGCCGGCAAGACTTCGATCGGACGGCGCCTGGCCGAACGCTTCGGCCTGGTGTTCGTCGATGCCGACCAGTTCGTCGAGCAGCGCACCGGTGCGACCATTGCCGCCATCTTCGAGCACGTGGGCGAAGCCGGTTTCCGCGAGCGCGAGCGCGGCGCGCTGGCCGAGGTGCTGGCGGGCGACAGGCAACTGGTCGCCACCGGCGGCGGCGCGGTGCTCGATGCCGGCAACCGCCGCCTGATGTGCGAACGCGGCTTCGTGGTCTACCTGGTCGCAGGCCTGGACGCACAGCTGCGCCGGCTGGGCCGCGACCGCACCCGCCCGCTGCTGCAGCGCGGCGACCGTGACCAGGTGTTGCGCGACATGGCCGTGCAGCGCGAACCGCTGTATCGCGAAGTGGCCGACCTGGTGATGGAGACCGACCAATTGACCGCCAGCGAGGCGGCCGCGCGCCTGGGCAGCCTGCTGGCCGAGCGCTGGAGCATGAGTGGAGAGGTGGCATGACCAAGGTTCGTAGCGTGGACGTGGGCGGCGCGGCGCCGTACCGGATCCGGATCGGCCCCGGGCTGCTGGATGACAGCGCGCAACTGGCGGCGCACGCGCGCGGCCGCCATGCACTGCTCGTCAGCGACGACCACGTCGCCCCGCTGTATGCCGAGCGGGTTGCCGCCGCGCTGCAGGCCGCGCAGCCGGAGCTGCAGGTCGCGACCCTGGTCATGGCTGCCGGCGAGGCCCACAAGACCCTGGCCAGCCTGGGCGAGGTGATCGATGCCCTGGCCACGCTGGGCGCTACCCGCGATGCCACCGTCTATGCACTGGGCGGCGGCGTGATCGGCGACATGGCCGGCTTTGCCGCGGCCTGCTGGATGCGCGGGGTGGACTGCGTGCAGTTGCCCACCACGCTGCTGTCGATGGTCGACTCCTCGGTCGGCGGCAAGACCGCGGTCGACATCCCGCAGGGCAAGAACCTGGTCGGCGCGTTCCATCCGCCGCGCGCGGTAATAGCCGACACGGCCACGCTGCGCACCCTGCCCGCCCGCGAACTGCGCGCGGGCCTGGCCGAAGTGATCAAGTACGGAGCCCTCGGCGATCCGGAGTTCTTCGCCTGGCTGGAGCAGCAGCGCGAGCCGCTGCTGGCGAGCGACGATGCGGCCCTGGCCGAAGCCATTGCCCGCAGCTGCGAGCACAAGGCCGCCATCGTCGAACGCGACCCGCTGGAGAAGGGCGAGCGCGCCCTGCTCAACCTGGGCCACACCTTCGGCCACGCCATCGAGGCCGAACAGGGCTATTCGGGCGCCGGCCGCGACGCGCTGGTGCATGGCGAAGCGGTGGCGGTGGGCATGGTCCTGGCCGCACGGCTGTCGGCGATGCTGGGCATGGCCCCGCACACCGACACCGAGCACCTGCGCTCGCTGCTGCTGGCCTACGGACTTCCGGTGGACCTGCCCGCAGGGCTGGCGCCGCAGGCCTTGCTTGAGCGCATGCGCCTGGACAAGAAGAACCTGGCCGGGCGCCTGCGCCTGGTGCTGTGGCGCGGCATCGGCAAGGCCGAGGTGGTGCCGGACGTGGACGAGGCGCGGGTGCTCGAGGTGCTGGCCGGCTGAGACCCCGGGCCGGACGGCTGCGGCCTGGCCTGGCGGCGCAGCTTCCGCGGCTGAACCGCGCGCCGGCTACAATCCCGGTCCATGCGCATCTTCCTGCAGCAGCCTCCCGCGGCCAGCGAGGCACCACGCTACCTGCAGCTGACCCTGCAGCCGGACCTGTTCGGCGGCTGGGAACTGCTGCGCGAAAACGGCCAGGTCGGCGGCAAGTCGCAGTTGCGCCGCGAGCAGTACCTGCTCCAGGCCGAGGCCACCGCCGCGTTCGAAAAGGCGCGCGACGCCCAGCTCAAGCGCGGCTTCCAGGTGATGTTCGTGCTCGGCGCCGACGCGCACAGGCCGGCCTGAGCACCGCTCCCTTTCCCCCTCGTTACAGGCATACCGTGTCCAAGACCCCAAACAACGATCGCCTGCTGCGCGCCCTGCGCCGGCAGCCCGTGGATCGCACCCCCGTGTGGCTGATGCGCCAGGCCGGGCGCTACCTGCCCGAGTACCGCGCCTCCCGCGCCGAGGCCGGCAGTTTCCTGGCGATGGCCAAGAATCCCGAGCGCGCCTGCGAGGTCACCCTGCAGCCACTGCGCCGGTTCCCGCTGGACGCGGCGATCCTGTTTTCCGACATCCTCACCGTGCCCGATGCGATGGGCCTGGGGCTGCATTTCGTCGATGGCGAAGGCCCCAGGTTCGAGCGCCCGGTGCGTGACGAGGCCGACGTCGCGCGCCTGGCCGTGCCGGACATGGAAACCGAACTGCGCTACGTGATGGATGCGGTGCGCGTGATCCGTCGCGAATTGGATGGCTCGGTGCCGCTGATCGGCTTCTCGGGCAGTCCGTGGACCCTGGCCTGCTACATGGTCGAGGGCGGCGGCAGCGCCAACTACGCGACGATCAAGGCAATGGCCTTCAGCCGCCCGGAACTGTTGCACCGGATGCTGGCGGTGATCACCGACGCGGTGATCGCCTACCTGGCCGCGCAGCATGCCGCCGGGGCACAGGCACTGCAGGTGTTCGACACCTGGGGCAGCGTGCTCTCGCCGAGCCTGTACCGCGAGTTCTCCCTGCCCTACCTGCAGCGCATTGCACGTGAGCTGGATCGCGGCCAGGGCGAGGCGCGCGCGCCGCTGATCCTGTTCGGCAAGGGCAATGCGCCCTACCTGGAAGAGCTGGCCGCCAGCGGCGCCGATGCACTGGGCGTGGACTGGCTGGTCAGCCTGGGCGAAGCCGCACGCCGCACCGGCGGCAAGGTCGCGCTGCAGGGCAACCTGGACCCGGCCACGCTGTATGCCAGCCCCGGGGCCATCGCCCGCGAGGCGGCACGGGTGCTGGACGATTACGCCGCCGGCAATGGCGGTTCGCGCGAGGGCCATGTGTTCAACCTCGGCCACGGCATGTCCCCGGACATGAACCCCGAGCACGTGGCTGCGCTGGTCGAAGCGGTGCATACGCACAGCGCGCGCTGAGCCGGGCCGGGCGGCGCGCGCGCCTGCATCGGCCGGGCGTGGCCGCCGCGCGGCTCTCAGCCTGCCGGCAGCACTGTGGTGTCCGGCAACACCGCGTCGATTGCCGCGGCCAGCATCTCCCCGGTGACCGGCTTGCGCAGGAACCCGTCGAACCCGGCCGCGCGCGCCTGTTGCTCGGCTTCGACATCGCTGCGCGCGGTCACCGCCAGCAACGGCGGGGTGAATCCCTGTGCGCGCAGTTGCCGGGCCAGGGCCAGGCCATCCATGCCCGGCAGGTCCAGGTCCAGCAGGGCCAGGTCGAACCGCGCCACCGCCACGCTGCCCAGTGCATCCAGGCCGTGCGCCGCCAGGGCGACGCGATGGCCCTGGTTGCGCAGCAGGCTGGCGACCACGTCGGCCACTTCGGGCTCGTCCTCCACCAGCAGCAGGTCGAGCTGGTGGGCGCCGCGGCTGGCCACGCGCGCCGTGAGCGCGGCGACCTCGGCCGGCGGCAGCGGCAGTTGCACCCGGAACACGGTGCCGCGGCCGGGCGCGCTGTCCACTTCCACGCTGCCGCCCATGGCCACCGCCAGTTCCTGGCAGATCGCCAGGCCCAGGCCACTGCCGCCATAGCGCGCGGTGGTGCGCGCACCGTCTGCCTGTTCGAAACGGCGGAACAGGCGCTCCTTCTGCTCCTCGTCCAGGCCCGGCCCGGTGTCGCGCACGGCGAACGCCACGCCACCATTGCGGCCCGCGGCCACCTCCAGCGCGACCTCGCCGCGCTCTGTGAACTTGATCGCATTGCCGATCAGATTGAGCAGGATCTGGCGCACCCGCAGCGGGTCGCCGCGCAGCCCTTGCGGCGCGTCGTCGGCGATGCGCACGTCGAAGGCCAGGCCGCGCAGGTCGGCGGCGGGCGCCATCATCGCCACAACGTCGGCCACCATTGCGCGCAGCTCGAACGGCTGGTCGTCCAGCTCCAGCTTGCCGGCTTCGATCCGGGCCATGTCCAGGGCGTCGTTGACCAGCCGCAGCAGGTGTTCGCCGGCGCGACGGATGGACTGGACATAGCCGCGCTGGCGCGGCTCCAGCGCGCTGTCCAGCAGCAGTTCGCTCATGCCCAGCACGCCGGTCATGGGGGTGCGGATCTCATGGCCGAGGGTGGCCAGGAACCGGCTCTTGGCCTGCGAGGCCTGTTCGGCCAGTTCGCGCTTGTGCATGGCCAGTTGCCAGCGGCTGCGGCGGCGCAGGCGCGCGCGGTAGACCAGGGCGCCGCCGCCCAGCAGCATGGCCACCAGGGCGGCCAGCGCCACCAGACCCCAGCCGCTGAGCCACCATGGCGGCGCAACCCGGAACTTCAGCTCCCGCACCTGCGACCAGCGCCCGTCCCGGCCAATGGCAGCCTGCATCTGCAAGGTGTACTGGCCGGGCGCCAGGTGCGAGAACACGCGCTCGCCTGCGGCGGCCTCGTACCAGTTGGAGTCGAAGCCGATCAGCCGCGACCGGTAGCGGTGTGATTCCGGATCATCAAAGGACAGCAGGCGCGGACTCACGTGCAGGTCCTGGTCGCCCGGCTCCAGGTCGAAGCCGCCGGCGATCGGCAACTCAAGCGTGTGCTCGCCGCGACGCACGCGCACCGCGTCCACCACCAGCCGCGGCGTCGGCGGGTCCGGATCGCGGACTCGCGTATCGAACAACAGCAGCGCGCCGTCGCCGGTGCCGGCCACCAGCACCCCATCGGCGTCCAGGGCCAGCGCGCGCTCGGTGAACTCCTGGTTGGGCAGGCCCTCGCGCACGCCAAAGGTGCGCACCGCCGCCGCCCGGCCATTGCCAGGCGGCTCTACCCGGAACAGGCCGCGACGGGTGGCCAGCCAGGCCCGGTGCTGGGCATCGACCACCAGCCCGGTGGCTTCGGTGGCGGGAATCCCGGCGTCAGGCCCAAGCCGTACCACCAGGTTCCAGGCGTCATCGCCCAGCGCCCACAGCTCCAGCCCGGCTCGGCTGTGCACCCACAGGCGTCGGGAGCCGTCCAGGGCGAACGCCTGCACCGGTGCTCCGGCCTGCGCCATGCCCGGCAGCGCGAGGAAGGCACGCGTGGTCGGATTCCAACGCAGCACGCGATGGCCCTCGGAAATCCAGGGCGCGCCATCGGGGCCGATGGCCATGGCCTGGAGATCGGCGGTATCCAGGCCCGGCACCTCGCCAGGACGCAGCATCTCCAGCACCTGGCCGGTACGCAGGTCGCGGCGCTGCACGCCGGTACTGGCCGCGCCCGCCCACAACGAACCGTCGGGCGACTCAAGCAGCCACTTGACGCTACCGGCCGGGAGGACCCCCGACGGTGCCTGTGGCCTCCAGTCCTGGATCCGGCCGTCCACGTCGATCCGCGACAGGCCAACAAGCCAGGACAACCAGACCTGCCCGTAGCGGTCTTCCAGCACGGCGCGCATGCGGCGGCGCTCCAGGCCCGGCGGCCCGACCACGCGCTGCACCCTGAGGCCCGTGGCCGGGTCCAGGTGCTCCAGCACGCCACTGCTGTTGGCCAGCCACACGCCGCCCTGCGCGGCCGGGGCAATCCCGCGGTAAACGCCGCTGTTCCCACCTTCCGGGCCACCCAGCACCGCGGTGCGTCGCCAGTCGCCGCGCAGGTAGCCCAGGCCACGCGACGGTATCCCCACCCACAGGCCGCCGTCGTCGTCCTGGCGCAACAGCGCCTGGACCTGTGCGTTCGTGCCCGTGGACTTGGATTCGTGCAGCACGGGCATCGACAGGCCACTGCCATTAACGTGCCACAACCCTTCGTGGGTGCCGATCCAGTAGCCGCCTTGGCCGTCGTCGGTCATGGACGAGACCAGTTTCGGACCCTTGAAGTCGGCGGCCCAGTCCGGTGCATCCCAGGTCCCGCCGTCGTGCAGGCGGAGCAGGCCGCGCGCCGAGCCGACCCAGGTGGACCCTTCATCGCGCCAGAGCGATACCACCGGTGCACGCGGGTGGGTACCGGGCAATTCCAGCAACTGCATCCGGCCTTCGGTGTCGCGCCGTACCAGGCCGCTCAGGGTGGCCACCAGCAGGGTGCCGGCGGGGTCGAAGGACAACGACATGATCGCCCCTTCCAGCACCGCATCCACCGCCGCCTCACCGGCCCGCACCTGTTCCAGCCGGTGGTCCGCGTCGACCCGGTAGAGGCCGCCGCCATAGGCGCCGAACCACACGTCATCGCCACGGCCGGTGATGGCGAACACGTCGTCACTGCGCAGCACCGGATGGGTGGCCTTGCGGAAATGCCGGAAACCGGTGCGGTCGGCGTCCATGACGCTGACTCCGCCGCCCTCCCCGGCCACCCAGATCCGGTCGTGCCGGTCGATGTACAGTGCCTGCAGCAGATTGGCGGGCGACGATGACGGGATGTCCGGATCATGCTGCCAGGTCCGGAACCCGATGCCGTCATAGCGCGCCAGGCCATCCCAGGTGGCCGCCCACAGGTAGCCGTCACGGTCACGCGCGACCCCGGTCACCGTCGTCGCCGGCAGGCCCTCGCCGGGGCCGAGCACGCGGAACCTGGGCATCTCCGGCACCGCCGCATGGGCCGTCCAGGCCAACGCCAGCGCGAGCCACAGGCATAGCCACCGCCCCATCGACATCCCCTGCCCTTCCCTGTCGTCCTGAATCCTCGCAACGGTTCGTTGCAGGCGCAAGCCGGGACCCGGCCGGCACTGTGCCTAGAATGCGGTCCATGTCCCATCACAGGCCACATCCCATCACCGTCGCGCGCTGGCACCCGTTCGCTGCCATCCCCGCGCTGGCACTGGTACTGGCGCTGGCCTGGCCGCCGCCTGCAGCCGCCAGGCCCGCGACATACGTCCTGGACCCGGTCCATACCCGGGTGCAGTTCGCGGTGTGGCACGCGGGGTTCTCGCAAGCGCTGGGCACCATCTCCGGCAGCACCGGCACGCTGCAGTTCGACCCGGACGACTGGACCTGCGCACGCCTGGAGGTGAGCGTGCCGCTGCAACGCCTGGAGCTGGGCGATGACGCGTGGCGCCGCGCAACGCTGGCGGGCAGGCTGCTGGACGCACAACGCTGGCCGCAGGCGCACTTCGTCTCCACGCGGGTCGAACCGCTGGACGCACGGAATTTCATCGTCCATGGCCAGCTGACCCTGCGCGGGGTGACCCGGGAGTTGCCGCTGCAGGTGCGCTTCAACGCACTCAAGCGCCATCCGCTGCCGCCGTTCCGGCGCACGGCCGGGTTTTCGGCCACCGCCACCCTCAGCCGCAGCGACTTCGGCATCGATGCATGGTCATCGGCGATCGGCGATACGGTCGAACTGCGCATCGAGGCCGAAGCCGTGCGCAGTGCGCGCGCCGGCCAACAGCACGGCGCCGATGCCGATACCGATGCCGACGGAGCCGGCGAGCGGGAACATCCCGATGTCATTGCGCCGGCACCGGCAGCACCCGACACCACGGCGGCCACACCTTCCGCGCCGTGCCCCGCTGCCCACGCTCCCGCGCCATCCCCGCCCCCATCCGAGGAGCCCGCTGCGCCATGAACCTGAAGAATCCCGCCGACCGCTGGGGTGGCGTCAGCCAGTTGCTGCACTGGAGCATTGCGCTGTTGATCCTGACGATCGGCGTGGTCGGCCTGGTGATGGGCGAACTGCCGCGCACGCCGAAGTACTTCTGGGTGTACACCGCGCACAAGTCGCTGGGCATCACCGTGCTGGCGCTGGTGCTGCTGCGGATCGGCTGGCGCCTGTACGCCGGCGCGCCGCGGCCGTTGCCGGGCATTCCACGCTGGCAGGCCTGGCTGGCCTCGGCCACCCACGGCGCGCTCTACCTGCTGATCCTGGCCATGCCGCTGTCGGGCTGGCTGTACGACTCGGCCAGCGGCCTGCGTCCGTTCCGCTGGTTCGGCCTGGTCGAAGTACCCAGGCTCGCCGCACCGGACGAGATTCTTGCCAGCGCCGCCCATGACGCGCACGAGTGGCTGTTCTGGCTGCTGGTCGCGCTGGTGCTGGCGCATGCAGGCGCCGCGCTCCATCACCACTTCATCCAGCGCGACGCCACCCTGGCGCGCATGCTTCCGCGGCGCCTGCGCGCCGCTCCCCCCCGCGAGGATTCGCCATGACGATCAAACTGACCACGCCCGCCGCCGTGGCCGCCGCCCTGGTGGCAACGCTCGGCGCCGCGCCGGCCGCGGCCGCCGACTATGTCCAGGCCAGCGGCTCGACCCTGGCGTTCGCCAGCCGCTACGACGGCGAGCTGTTCACCGGGCGCTTCGAGCGCTTCGACACCAGGGTCAGCTTCGACCCGGCGCAGCCGCAGGCCGGCAGCCTGGACGTGACCATCGCCCTGACCAGTGCCAGCACCGGCAACGCCGACCGCGACTCGACCCTGAAGACCGCCGATTTCTTCGATACCGGCACCTTCGCCGAGGCGCGCTACACGGCCAGCGGGTTCCGCCGGCTCGAGGACGGGCAGTACGCGGCAAACGGCACCCTGGAGCTGCGTGGCGTGCGCAAGCCGGTGACGCTGACCTTCACCTGGACCGACGGTGCCCAGCCGGTGCTGGCCGGCAGGGCGGTGGTCAAGCGCCTGGACTTCGGCGTGGGCGGCGGCGACTGGGCCGACACCGACACCATCCCGGATGCGGTGAACATCAGTACGCGCGTGGTCCTCGAACCGCGGTAAGCGTGCCGCACCGTCCACGTGTCGGGGCCGCCGGTGATCGGCGCGGCGGACTCACTGCGGCGTCCTGTCCTGCAGCCACTGGCGCACCGTGGCGGCGGCGAACGGCCAGTCCAGCTCGGCACCGCTGATTCGGTCGTGCAGGACCGGCACGCGCACGCCATAGCGCGCTTCAAGGGCCGCATCGTCGTCGATGAACATGCTGTCCGGCTCGGGCACGCGTGCCTGCGCCAGCACCTCCAGCGCCAGGTCGCACAAGTGGCAGTCGTCGCGCTGGTAGAGGACGTATCGGGACATGCAGGGTTCCTGAAGCTGTCACGCCTATGCTGCCACGTCCCCGCTACCCGCCACCGCGTGGACGGTGGACCGTTGAAGGATGGCCCCCTGTTCCGGAGCGGTACGGTGGTCGGCTTCGGGGGCAGCCGCGCACAGGCCAAGATCGGGGTGGTGGTCGGCTCCGGAGGGAGCCGCGGCCGTACGGGTGTGGCGTGACCGCTCGGGCGCACATCCATGTGCGCACTCGCTACCGCGGCCATCCATGGCCGCTGCCACGACACACCCGCACGTCCACGTCTTCGGTGCGTCCGGGACATGGCGTCGGTGGGCCGTGATGTGTTGCGACCCACGGGTTCGGCGTGTCGATGTCCCCTCCCTTGTAGGAGCCGGCCTTGCCGGCGACCGCGGCGCGGTGTGGTGTGTCGCGATGCCGCAGCCTGCATCGCGGTCGCCGGCAAGGCCGGCTCCTACACGAACGAGTGCAGCGCACAGATGCGCGGTGCGCGTACGCCGTTTCCGTCGCAAACGAAGCTGCGTAATCAATACACCGAAGGACGTCGTCCGGCCGGGGGGATGGGGCAAGTGGCACATGGATGTGCCACGGCCCCGAGTGCGCACATGGATGTGCGCCCGAGGGGTGCACCATCCCCCCGGTCGGGCGACGGCCCCGTCCGGAGTCGAACCCAGTCACATCAGCACGTCCACGCACCGCGTCACATCACACCGTGCCGCGGTCGCCGGCGAGGCCGGCTCCTACAAAAATGAAGCCGCCCCCCGCACCGCACCATGCCCGTTGCCCGTGAAACAAATACAATGCCGCCGCCGGCACGCCGCTACCGTCAACGGACCAGACTGGCCACATGGGAAACACCGGAATCCCGATCGCCGCACCGCCCACCGCGCAACGCCGGCCGAAGCAAACGCGCGGCGCGCGCCCGGCTGCAGCCAACCGGGCCCGGCTGCTGCTCGCGTCGCTGATGCTCGCCGCATTCCCCGCCGCCGCACTGGATGCCGACAAACCATTCCGCGACTACGTCGCCGACACCTGGGGCGTGGAACAGGGCCTGCCCCAGATCAGCGTGCTGTCCATCACCCAGGACCCGGCCGGCTACCTGTGGTTCGGAACCCAGGGCGGCCTGGCGCGCTTCGACGGCACCCGCTTCTTCCGCTACACCCAGATCGATGCCAGCGCACTGGGCAGCCACGTCCAGGCATTGCATGCCGATGCTGATGGAAGGCTGTGGATCGGCACATCGCAGGGCCTGCTGGTGCTGGAACAGGGGCGCTTCCGCGCCGTGCTGCCGACCGGCGCCCAAGCCAACGGCGCCAGTTTCCCGGTGCATGCACTGGCACCGGGCGGCGACGGACAAGTCCTGGTGGGCGGCGCCGATGGCGTCTACCAGGTCGATGGCGAGCGCCTGACCCTGCTGCACCCGCTGCCCGGCCCCGCGCTGAGCCTGTTGTCGCGCGCGGACGGATTGTGGATCGGCACCACCGGCCGCGTCGTGCAGGCCACCGCCGATGGCCTGCACCCGCTGACGCTGCCGGACGTGGCCGCCAGCACGCAGGTCACCGCGCTGGTGGAAACGGCCGACGACATCTGGGCCGGCACCGCCCAGGGCCTGTTCCAGCTGCGCCATGGCACCTGGCAACGCGCAGCCGGTGCCGCACGCGAAGCGGTCGCACCAATCGACGCGCTTCGTGCAGACGGCGACGGCAACCTGTGGGTGGCGATGGCCGGGCAACTGCTGCGGATCCGCGACGGGCGGATCGCCGAACGCATCGATGATGCGCCCGCCGGCAACGCCATCCGCGCCCTGTTCGAAGACCGCGACGGCAACCTGTGGCTGGGCAGCATGATCGGCGGCGTCACCCGCCTGTGGGATGGCTGGACCCGGCGCCTGGGCGCGCCCGAAGGCCTGGCCAATCCGGTGCTGTGGTCGATCGCCAGCGCACCGGACGGCGAGGTCTGGGTAGGCGGCAGTGGCGGGGTGGCCGCGTGGCGCGACGGACGCTTCGAGCGCCGCGTGACCGGTGCGCAGTTGCCGCACCCGGACGCATACAGCCTGCTGGTCGAACGCGACCAGGCCTGGATCGGCACCCGCGCCGGTGCGGCCGTGTTGCGCCACGGCCGGGTGACGGTACCGCCCGCGCTTGCACCGCTGCGCGGCGCGCAGGTCAACGGCATCGTCCGCGACCGCGCACGCCGGCTGTGGTTTGCCACCACCCAGGGGCTGTTCATGCTGCCTCCCGGCGGCGGCGCGCCCCGGCACTACACGGCCCACGACGGCCTGGCCGATACGCGTGTGCGTGTCGTCCACGAGACCGCGGACGGCCGCATCCTGCTGGGCACCTACCGCGGCCTGTACGAATGGCGCGACGACCGCATCCTGCCGCTGGGCAGGCAGACCGGGCTGACCGACGACACCATGATCAGCGCCATCGTCGAGCTGGACGATGGGCGCTGGGTGGTGGGCAGCACCGCCGGCGAGGACCTGCGCGTGTTCGACGGGACCCGTTGGCATCGCATCGGCCGTGCCCAGGACCTGCCGGGCAACATCAGCTTCTTCCTGGCCCGGACCGGGGACCAGCTGTGGGTGGCCGGCATGCGCGGCATCTACCGGCTGCCGCTGGAGGAACTGGACCGCGCCATCGCCGACCCCGGCCACCGGGTGGCCACGACCATGGTCATCAACTCCGGCTCCGACCGCCCCGGCGGCCAGCAGGACAAGTGCTGCAACGGTGCCGGCAACAGCCGCGGCCTGTTGCGCGATGGCCGGCTGTGGCTGCCCACCCGCGCCGGCGTGCTGATGGTGGACACCACGCCGCCCGCGGGACCGGCGGTGACCCCGCAAGTGCGGATCGAGCGGGTGCAGGCGCTGGGCGCGTGGCGGCTGCCCGACGCCGGCGTGCCGATGGCATTGCCGGTGGACGCGCGCGACCTGAGGTTCGAGTTCACCGTGCCGGTGTTCCGGCCTACCCATATCCCGCAGTTGCGCTACCGCCTGGCCGGCCACGAGAAGAGCTGGCGCGAACTGGACAACCCGGCGTTGCGCACGGCCAGCTACGCCCAGCTGGCGCCCGGACGCTACACCTTCGAGGTGGCCGACTTCGGCCGCGCCGATCCGCTGGCCGGGGTCGCGCGGCTGGAGCTGGTCATTCCGCCGCGCCTGTACGAAACCCTGGCGTTCCGCCTGTTGCTGCTGGCCATGCTGGGCGGCATCCCCTACCTGGCCTACCTGGGGCTGCAGCGGCGCCATGCCCACCAGCGCGCCGAACTGGAAACCCTGGTGCAGGAGCGCACCCGCGACCTGCAAGCGGCCAATGCGCGCCTGGAAGCGATCAGCTTCACCGATCCGCTCACCGGGCTGCACAACCGCCGCTACCTGTCGCGCCAGCTGCCGGCCGATCTTTCGTTCTACGAACGCGACCCGGACTACGGCGACGGCGCCGATGCGCTGGTGTTCGTCCTGCTGGACCTGGACCACTTCAAGGCGATCAACGACACCCACGGCCACGCTGCCGGCGACCGGGTGCTGGAGCAACTGGCCGACCTGCTCAACGGGCTGGTGCGCTGGGGCGATTACGTGGTGCGCTGGGGCGGCGAGGAATTCCTGCTGGTGTACCGCCCGCGCCCGCGCGGCCAGCTGGCGCAGATCGGCCAGCAGGTGTGCGACCGGATCGCCGCCCACGACTTCGACCTGGGCCACGGCACCGTCCACCGGCTCACCGCCTCGGCGGGCCTGATCGAATGCCCGGTGTTCCCGCAATTCCCGCGCCTGCTGGGCTGGGAACAACTGGTCAGCCTGGCCGACCGCGCGCTGTACCGGGCCAAGGCATCGGGCCGCAACACCTGGTTCGCGTACCGGCCTGTGCCGGATGCGCGCCCGCCCAGCGGCATGCTGGCCTTCGAGGGCGACCCGTGGTGGCTGGTGGACGCCGGATTGCTGGAAATGTACGGCGCCGACGCCACGCCCGGCCCGTGAGCAGCGCGCTGGCGCCGCAGCTCACGCAGGTGGCTGCAGCAGCTCGAACCCGGCCGGCTCCCCAGCCGCCGCCGACGGCGCGATCCACACCTCGAACCTGCCCGGCTCGGCACCGAAGCTGCCATCGGCGCGGGTAAACGCAAGCTGCCCGCGGTCCAGTTCGAACACCACCTCGCAGGACTGCCCGGGCGCCAGCGCGAGCTTGCGGAATCCCTTCAGTTCGCGCACCGGGCGCACCCGGCTGGCAACCCGGTCGTGCAGGTACAGCTGCACCACTTCTTCGGCCATGCATGCACCGACGTTGCGAACGGTGGCGCGCACCTTCAGGGCACCGTCCCACTCCAGCACCGGCGCATCGACACGCACCGGACCGTACTCGATCCGGCCGTAACCCAGGCCATGGCCGAACGGATACAGCGCCGTGTTCGGATATTCGCGCCAGCGCGCCTTGAACTCGGACATCTGCGGCGTTTCCGGGCGGCCGGTGCGCGGATGGTTGTAGAAGTACGGCTGCTGCCCGGATGCGTGCGGGAAGCTCACCGGCAACCGCGCCGACGGGCTGTACCCGCCGAACACCACGTCGGCCACCGCATGCCCGGTCTGGCTGCCCAGGAACCAGGTCACCAGGATCGCCTGCGCATCGCGCACCGCGCCCTCCAGTGCCAGCGCGCGGCCATTGCGCAGCAGCACCACCACCGGCGTGCCGGTGGCCGCCACCGCCTCGGCCAACGCCTGCTGGGCAGGCGGCAGTTCGATCCGGGTACGCGACTGTGCCTCGCCGCTGTAACGCTGCGGCTCGCCGACGGCCAGCAGCACCACGTCGGCCGCGCGCGCGGCGGCCACCGCCGCTTCGATGCCGCCTTCCAGCGCCGTTTCCAGGCCGCAGCCATCCACCACCTGCAGGCTCGCCTCCGCAGGCAGCCCTGCGCGCAACCCGGCCTCCAGGCTCACATAGCGCGTGCGGTCGCCGAACAGGGTCCAGCAGCCCTCGATGTTGTCCAGGTCGCGGGCGAACGGGCCGACCAGGGCGATGCGCTGGCCGCCAGCCAGTGGCAGCACGCCGCCCTCGTTCTTCAACAGCACGATCGAGCGCCGCGCCGCCTCGCGCGCCAGCGCCTCGTGCGCTTCGAGGTGCGAAGCATCGGCCTCGCGTGCCGGATCCAGCGAGCGGTAGGGATCATCGAACAGGCCGATCGCCGCCTTCAGCGCCAGTACCCGGCCCACCGCCGCGTCCAGCAGCGGCAACGGCACCTGGCCTGACTCGACCAGCGCCGGCAGGTGCGCGGCATAGAAGCCGCTCTGCATGCTCATGTCCATGCCGGCGGTGAACGCGCGCAGGGTGGCATCGCGGTCGTCCTCGGCATAACCGTGGGCCACCAGTTCCATGTCGGCGGTGTAGTCGGACACCACCACCCCGGGGAAGCCCCACTGCCCGCGCAGCACGCCGGTGAGCAGGGCCTGGTTGGCGCTGGCCGGCACCCCGTTGATGTCGTTGAACGCGGTCATCACCGTCAGCGCGCCCGCGTCCAGCGCCGCCTTGAACGGCGGCAGGTGCACGTCGTGCAAGGTGCCGTCGGAAATCTCCACGTAGTTGTAGTCCATGCCGCCGGCCACCGCGCCATAGGCGGCGAAGTGCTTGGGCGTGGCCAGCAGTGCGTCCGCTGCGCGCAGGTCGTCGCCCTGGAAGCCGCGCACGCGCGCGGCGGCAAAGGCGCAACCAAGCAGGGTGTCCTCGCCCGCACCTTCGGCCCCACGCCCCCAGCGCTGGTCGCGGGCCACGTCCACCGCCGGCGCGAAGGTCCAGTGCAGGCCGGCGGCGGTGGCTTCCACCGCGGTGGCTCGTGCGGTGCGCTCGGCCAGCTCCGGCTCGAAGCTGGCGGCCTCGCCCAGCGGGATCGGGAATACGGTGCGCATGCCGTGGATCACGTCGGCCGCCAGCAGCACCGGGATACCCAGGCGGCTTTCCTCCACCGCGACCCGCTGGATCTGGCGGCCCTGGGCGGCACCCACGCCGTTGAACAGGGTGCCGACCCGGCCGGCGCGCACGTCGTCCAGCACCTGGGCGGCGTTGCGCATGTTGGTTTCCGGATTCACGTCCGGCGCGAACGGCCGCACCATGTCGGCGAACACGCCGAGCTGGCCGGCCTTCTCTTCCAGGGTCATGCGCGCGAGCAGGGACTGGATTCGCGAATCGACGGGCAACGCGTCGTTGGACATGCACGGGGCGGTCGGGGAGACAACCGCTGATTCTAGCGGAGCCGCGACGTCCGCCTGCGGCGTGGCCATATCACGCTCATGCACCGGACAGGTCGGCCGCTCCACACCGGCAAGCGTGCCGGGCGATGCCGGCGTCGGACCCGGAAGGACCCGCATGCACGCATGAAAACGGCGCGGAGCCGTCAGGCTCCGCGCCGCCGTGGCAACCCGGCGTCACTCCGGGTTGCCATGACTGGTGCGCGGGATCAGCGCCCGCTGGCGGCAAGCTTGACCCGCGCGGTATCGACCCGCGAAACGCCGTCGATGTCCGTGGCGATCCGCTTGGCCTCGTCCACCTGGGCCTGGCTCTCGGCGGTGCCGGTCAGGAACACCACGCCGTTGACGGTGTCCACTTCAAGCTTGGTGCCGGACACGTCCTCGTCGGCCAGCAGGCTCGACTTGACCTTGGTGGTGATCCAGGTGTCGTTGATCGGCTGGGACGAATCGGCCTCGGCAGCAGCCTTCTTGTCCGGCTTGTTGTGGTCGTCGGCCATGGCGGCGCCGGAAAAGACGAAGGCGGCCAGGGCAGCGGCGAGGATCGGTGCATTCTTGCGCATGTTCTTGTTCTCCATTCCGGGTGGTGTGGGCGCAGTGTCGCGGCAACGCCGTACAGCGCCGGTGAACCCCGACGTGAAGGTTGTGCACGATTCAGCGGCATGATCCGCGCTTCACGCACACGGCAGGCCCGTGCGACGTGGCCGGCATTGCGGTGCCCCCCTCGGCGCGCGTGTAATGTCCAGGCCTGTGGTTTTGCCGGAGACAACCATGCCCGCCACCGTCAATGTCGCCCTGCTCGGCTATGGCCTGGCGGGGCGGGTCTTCCACGCGCCGCTGGTCAGCGCCACGGCCGGCATGCGCCTGCACACGGTGGTGTCGCGCAATCCCGATGCGGTGTCCGCACGGCACCCGCAGGCGCGGGTGCTGCCTCACCCTGAGCCGGCCTTCGCCGATCCGCAGGTGGACCTGGTGGTGGTGGCCACGCCCAACCACAGCCACGCGCCGCTGGCGCTGGCCGCACTTGCCGCAGGCAAGCATGTGGTGGTGGACAAGCCGTTCGCGCTGGATGCCGGCCAGGCGCAGGAGATGATCGCGGCGGCGGCGCGCACCGGGCGGATGCTGTCGGTGTTCCACAACCGGCGGTGGGATGCGGATTTCCTGGCGCTGCGCGCGCTGGTGCAGTCAGGCGCGCTGGGCGAGGTGGTGGAACTGCATTCGCACTTCGACCGGTTCCGGCCGCAGGTGCCGGACCGCTGGCGCGACCGCGAGGGACCCGGCAGCGGCCTGTGGTACGACCTGGGCCCGCACCTGGTGGACCAGGCCCTGCAGTTGTTCGGCCAGCCGCTGGCGGTGCATGCCGACCTGGGCCGGCAGCGCCAGGGCGCCAGCGCGGTGGACTGGTTCCACGTATGCCTGCGCTATCGGCGCCTGCGGGTACTGCTGCACGCCGGCTCGCTGGTGCCCGCCCATGGCCTGCGCTTCGCCGCACACGGGACCGGCGGAAGCTGGATCAAGTACGGCCTGGACCCGCAGGAGGACGCGCTGCGCGCGGGCGCGGTACCCGGCGGCCCGGATTGGGGCGCAGACCCGTGGCCCGGCACGCTGGTGCAGGTGGACAGCACAGGCACCGTGCGCGAAGCGCTGGCCGGGTCGCCGCACGGCGACTACCCGGCCTACTACGCGCAACTGCGCGATGCGTTGCTGGATGGCGCACCGGCACCGGTCAGCGCACACGACGCACTGCTGACGATGCAGGTGATCGATGCCGGGCTGGCCAGCGCCGGGCAGCGCCGCGAGGTCGGCTTGCCCGGTGGCGACTAGCCCTGGCGCACGCCGTGGCCGCCGAAGCGGTCGCGCAAGGCGGCCAGCATCTTGTCGGCGAACGAATCGTTCTCGCGCGAGCGCAGGCGTTCCAGCAGGGACATGGTGATGACCGGTGCCGAGACATCCAGGTCGATCGCCTCGGCCACGGTCCAGCGGCCCTCGCCCGAGTCGGGCACGTAGGGCGCGATGCCTTCCAGCGCGGGGTTGTCGGACAGGGCGTCGGCGGTGAGGTCCAGCAGCCAGGACCGGACCACGCTGCCATGGCGCCAGATCTGCGCCACCTGGGGCAGGTCCAGGGCCAGCGACTCCTTGCGCTGCATGATCGCGAAGCCTTCGGCGAAGGCCTGCATCATTCCGTACTCGATTCCGTTGTGGACCATCTTGGTGAAGTGGCCCGCGCCACTGGGCCCGACCCGGCCCCAGCCCAGGTCCGGAGCCGGCGCCAGTGCCTCGAACAGCGGGCGCAGGCGCTCGGCGACCGACGCATCGCCGCCGACCATCAGGCTGTAGCCCTCCTCCAGGCCCCACACGCCGCCGCTGGTGCCACAGTCCAGCATGTGCACGCCCCACTCGCGGCAGGTCGCGGCGCGACGCTGGGTCTGGCGGTAGTTGGAGTTGCCGCCGTCCACCACCACGTCGCCGGCCTGCAGCAACGGGCGCAGCGCTTCCAGGGTGGCATCGACCGGCTCGCCGGCGGGCACCATCAGCCACAGGATGCGCGGCGAGGGCAATGCCGCCACCAGTGCGGGCAGGGAGTCGGCCGTTTCCAGCCCGCGCCCGGCCAGGCCCTCGCGGGCGGCAGGGCCAGCGTCATACCCGACCACCCGATGCCCACCGCGTTGCAGGCGCTGGGCCATGTTGGCGCCCATCTTGCCCAGACCGATCATGCCGATATCCATGCCACCTCCATACCTTGCGGGAAGGCGCAAGCCTCGCATGGACGGGGCCATCGTGCCCACCCATGCGTGGCCGGACCCGCTTCCCCGGACGGCGCCGGCGGCGTACCGTCGCGGCTACACCTGTGCCTGTCCCAGCCGCTAAGCTGGTGTCCCCGTCCTTTTTCCGGCCGTGCATGCCGCTGCGCGGCCGGCGGAACCGGAGTCTTCCGCATGGCCATCCGCAGCACGCCTGCCGCCCCGTCCCCTGCCGCCGCCGGTTCCGTGCCGGCCGCGCTGGAGGCGGCCGCGCACGACCCGCGCGCGCTGCTGCCGGCCTTCGCCGAGGACATGGCCGCCCTGCCCGGCGAACTGGGCGACCTGGGCCGGCGCCTGCAGTCGGCCTCCCAAGGCCAGGACTGGGCCACCGCCGCGCGGGTGCTGCGCCAGTTCCTGGACAAGTATCTGCGCGGGTTTGCACGCAGCCTGGACGCGCCGGACGGGGCCACGGCCGAATCGGAGCAGTTGCGCGAGTTGCTGCGCCAGGCCGTGGGCGTTGCCCTGGCTTCGCTGCTGCAGCCGCTGCCGACCCTGGCCGACGAGTCCAGCGCGCTGGGCGGCGAACTCAAGCGCTGGCAGCCGGGCCAGGAGCTGGCACCTCTGGCCCGGCGCGTCCGCGAGCTGTGCCATCAGGTCGGCGTGCACGCAGGCGATGCGTCCGAACAGCACGCCCTGATGCTGAGCCTGTTCGACCTGCTGCTGGAGAACCTGGCCGAACTGCTGGAGGACGGCAGCTGGCTGCAGGGCCAGGTGGCGGTGGTGCGCGAGCTGCTGGCCGGCAACCCCGACCGGCAGACCCTGGAAGCCACCCGCCAGGGCCTGCGCGAGCTGGCCTACCAGCAGGGCCTGCTCAAGCGCGGGATCACCGAATCCAAGGACGCCATGCGCGGGATGATGACGACCTTCGTCGAGCGGCTGGACGGCATGTCCGCCAATACCGGCCAGTTCCAGAGCCGGATGGAGGTCCACGTGCAGGCGGTGCGCCAGGCACGCAGCATCACCGAACTGGGCCGGCGCCTGGAGGAAGTGCTCGACGACACCGCGCAACTGCAGGAGCAGGCGCAGCGCGCGCGCGCGCAGATGCAGGCCGCGCGCGAGGACATGGAAGCGGCCGAGGCGCGGGTGCGCGAGCTGGAGTCGCAACTGCGCGACGTCAGCGACCTGGTGACGACCGATCCGCTGACCGGCGCGCTCAACCGCCGCGGTTTTGCCGAACTGTACGAACGCGAAGTGGTGCGCGCCGAGCGCGAAGCCCGCCCGCTGTCGCTGGCAGTGCTGGACCTGGACGCCTTCCGCGTGCTCAACGCCGAGCATGGCCACGCCGGCGGCGATGCCGCCCTGCGCCACCTGGTGGAAGTGCTGCGCGCCGGGTTGCGCGGCAGTGATGCGGTGGCGCGCCACGGTGGCGAGGAATTCGTGCTGCTGCTGCCCGGCTCCAGCCTGGACGAGGCCACCGCGACCGTGCGCCGGCTGCAGCGCGAGCTGGCTGCGGCGCCGCTACGGCACGAAGGCCGGCCGATGACGGTGGCCTTCAGCGCCGGGGTGGCGGTGCGCCAGCTGGGCGAGGATCGCGACCACCTGGTGCGCCGCGCGGACCGGGCGATGTACGAGGCCAAGCACGCCGGCCGCAACCGGGTCATCGCCGCGCACTGACCGGGCACGGCTGCGCACGGCGCTGCACCCGGGTTTTCCCGCCCGCGCCGCAGCAGCGCCGCGGCGCGGGCCGGCACTCACTCCACGACCCGCGCCACCTCGATGTTGCCGCGGGTGGCGTCGGAGTATGGGCACACGATGTGGGCCTGCTCCACCAGCTCGCGCAGCTTGTCCTGGGCCACGCCGGGGGCGGTCACCCGCAGTTCCACCTTCAGCCCGAAACCGGTCGCATTCGGACCGATGCCGACCTGCGCGGTCACGTGCGTATCGGCGGGCAGCGCAACCTTGGCCTTGCCGGCGACCAGCTTGAGCGCACCGAGGAAGCAGGCCGCGTAGCCGGCGGCAAACAACTGCTCGGGATTGGTGCCGGGACCGCCGGCGCCGCCCAGCCCCGCGGGCACGGACAACGCCACGTCCAGCGCGCCGTCGGCGGACACTGCACGGCCGTCACGGCCACCGGTGGCCGTGGCCTGGGCGGTATAGAGGATCTTCTCGGGGGATGCCATTGCGATTGCTCCTTGGGTTCTGGGTTTGGGTTCTGGGTTTGGGTTCTGGGTTTGGGTTCTGGGTTTGGGTTCTGGGCGGAGTCCCGCCGCTGCAACAGATGCGGGGAACGCGCCTACGGCGACGCGGGGCTGGCAGATCCGGGCGGGTGGTCGCGCACCCAGCGCGCGATGTCCACGAACGGCGCGGTCCAGTACACGTCGCGATGCCGGTCCAGGTAGGCCAGCAATTGCTCGTGCGCCTGCGGCTCCACGCTCATGTGGTCGCCGCCGATGCCGTGGAAGGTGAAGGTGGCCACCGTGCCGGTGCGCGCGGCCTGCTCGACCATGGCGATCAGTTGTGCGCCTGTCACCCCCTCGGGCGCCAGCACCGGCACGGCATGGCGATCGAAGTCGGCCATGCTGGTCGCCACGCGGGCCCCCTGGCTGACCTTCATGCCGACGAACACCTCGCGCAGGCCATCCACGTATTCGCCGTCACTGGCACGGCGGTCGCCGCAGGGAGAGGTGAAGGTACGCTCGGTGCGCCCGTCCAGCGCCTGCAGGTAGCCGTTGGCGACCAGCACCTGGTCGTGCATCTGGGCCACGGTGGTGGTGGACAGGTCGCGATGGGGCGCGACCCAGCTGCGCCCGGGCATGCTGCCGTCGCATTGGTGGAACAGGCTGTGGTTGCCCAGCTCATGGCCGTTGCGCGCCAGCTGGCGCCACTCGTCCATGCGCCGCGGCAGCGTGTCCTGGCCGAGGGTGACGTAGAAGGTGGCCTTGAACCCGTACCGGTCCAACGCCGGCACCGCATTGTCGAGCTGCGAATCCAGGGCATCGTCGTAGCCCAGGCTGACCGCCGCCCTGGCACCGCCCGGCCAGGCGAAATCCTGCGCCTGCACCACGCCGGCCGCTGCCAGCCCCACCGCCACCACGATCCCCTGCAGCCTGCAACGCATGCTCATCCGCCTCTCCGCGCTCCGGTCGATGACTGCGCGCGCCCGGCCGGCAGCCTGGCGCGGCGCGCGGCGATGATCGCATGCCGCGGCACCCAGCGGACCCGCACGCATGGACGCAAACGCCCGGTTCGACCACGACCACTTAACTTTTCGTTGCCTATCGTCAGCGCTGGGGAGGACATCCATGCACATTGCGACACCAGCGCCCGCACAGGCCGATCTGGACGACGCTTCACGGCAGTTCGCCCTGCTTTTGAACTCGGTCACGGATTATGCGATCTACATGCTCGATGCCGAGGGCCGGATCCGCACCTGGAACCAGGGCGGCGAGCGGATCAAGGGATATGTGGCCAACGAAGTGATCGGCAGCCACTACTCGCGTTTCTACACCGACGAGGACGCGGCCGCCGGGCTGCCGGCCACCAACCTGAAGACCGCCGCCACCGAGGGCCGCTACTCGGCCGAGGGCTGGCGCGTGCGCAAGGACGGCACCCGGTTCCGCGCCTGCGTGGTCATCGACCCGATCCGCGAGGACGGCCGGTTGGTGGGATTTGCCAAGGTCACCCGCGACATCACCGAGCGCTTCCGCGCCGAAGAGCGCCTGCGCGAGGCCCAGCATGCGCTGCTGCAGGCGCAGAAGATGGAGGCCATCGGCAAGCTCACCCTCGGCCTGGCGCACGACTTCAACAACCTGCTGACGATCGTGGTCAACAGCCTGGACCTGATCGGCAGCCGGGTCCGCGACGGCAAGGTGAGCCTGATGGTCGATACCGCCCTGCGTGCATCCGAGCGCGGGGTGCTGCTGACCCGCCAGTTGCTCACCTTCGGCCGCGGCCAGCCGCTGGCCCCGGAGCGCCTGGACGTCAATGCCCTGCTGCAGGAGGCTGACGGGCTGCTGCGCCGTTCGGTCGGTGGGTCGGTCGCGCTGCGGGTGGAACCGGCGCCGGACCTGCCGCCGGTGGACGTGGACCGCGCCCAGCTCGAGGCGGCCCTGCTCAACCTGGTGGGCAACAGCCGCGATGCGATGCCCGATGGCGGCACCATCGCCGTGCGCACCTGCCTGCGCCACGCCAGCGACCCGGCCCTGCACGAAGCCGGCGAATCGGCCTGGGTGTGCGTGGAGGTCGCCGACGATGGCCAGGGCATTCCACCGGAACACCAGGCCCGCGTGTTCGAGCCGTTCTTCACCACCAAGGACGTGGGCAAGGGCAGCGGCCTGGGGCTGAGCCAGGTGTTCGGCTTCGCCACACAGTCCGGCGGCCACGTCCGCCTGCAAAGCGCGCCGGGCAAGGGCACCACGATCAGCGTGTACCTGCCCGCCGGCGAGGTGGCCTGATGGACGCGGTCAGCATGCTGTTCGTGGAGGACGAGGAGGACCTGCGCACGCTCATGTTCGAAGCCTTGTCCGAGCGCGGTTACGCGGTGACCCTGGCGCGCAACGGCCGCGATGCGATCGAGGCGCTGCGCGGCCCGGTGCAGTTCTCGCACGTGGTCACCGACGTGAACATGCCCGATGGCGTGAGCGGGCTGCAGGTGGCGCTGGAAGCGGCGCAGCTGCAGCCGCAGGCCAATGTGGTGCTCGCCTCCGGCTATCAGCGCGCGCAGTTGCCGCCCCTGCCCCCCGGCACCCGCTTCCTGCCCAAACCCTACCGCCTGTGGCAGCTCTTCGCTGCGATCGAGGGCCCGGCCTAGCCGGGCAACGGTTGCGTTTTCGCTGACCCAGCCCCTGGCCGACGTGGCCGGGGTGAAGCGGCGCGGATCAAGCAATCCGGCGTCCATGGATTGCCGGCCCTGGATGCCGTCGCAGATCAACCCGGCGGCCACCGCACCCCAGGTCAGCCCGTCTGCACCGAAGCCGGTGGCATGCCACACGTTGTCGTGGCCGCTGCGACCGATGTACGGCAGTGCGTCGGCCGGCTTGAACTGCTGGGCTGACCATTCGGCGGCCACCTCGCCGGCCGCAAATCGCCCGCGTGCGTAATCGGCCAGGCGCATGCGGTAGTCGATGCCCTGTTCGTTTTCGCCGGTGCGGTGCTTCTCCCCGACCACCACCAGCCACTCCTGTCCGTCCTGGCGCCACGGTCTGAGCGAACGCCCGGCATCGCGGATCCAGTGGATGCCGTCGCCCATGGCCGGTTGCGCCACCGGCAGCGCGATGCCGTATTCGCGGTACACCTCCATCTGCGCCTGGACCAGGTTGAACCCGAGTGGCGTGTGGGTGGCCATCACGATGTGGGCGGCCTGCACCACGCCTTCCACGGTCATGACCTCGCCCCGGGATGGGTCCACGTCGAGCACGGGCGACTGCTCGTACAGGCCAACCCCGCGCTGCGCCAGCGCATCGGCCATCGCGCGGGTGAACCGGTAGGGATTGAACTGCGCCTGGCCGTCGATGCGGAAGGCGCCGGCGGTCGCGAACGGCAGCGCCCCTGCATCGGTCACAGGCTCAAGCCCGGCCACTGCAAAGGCCTGCATCTCTTCGTCCAGCAGCGCCAGCTGCCCGGGGTCGGGCGCTTCCACTGCACACACCAGCGGGCAGCGCACCAGGCCGCAGTCGATCCGGTAGTGCTGCACGCAGGCCTCGATCGCATCCACGGCCGCGGCGCGCATCCGCGTCACGTCGCCCAGCACCTGCGCGTCCCAACGCTGCAGCAACGCGGACATGCCCGACGACAGCGGCGCGTAGAGATTGCCGGTGGAGCAACCGGTGTTGAGCGCGCCAACCCTGCCGGCCTCCAGCAGCACCACCTTCAGGCCGGCCTGCTGCAGGCGGTGCGCGACCATCACCCCGGTTATGCCGGCACCGACCACCGCAACGTCGGCCCCGGCCCTGCCGCGCACCGGCACCGACGCCGGCGGTGGAATGGCGTGGGGCATCCAGAGACTGGTCATGGCGCGGGCACCTTCGGCTTGCTTGCGAGGCCTCCAGTCAGCGCCAAGGCGATCAACCATGCGTGAAGTGCGGCAGCGCGCGGCGGCGTATCAGAACCAGTGGCGGCGCCACCCGGCCCACAGCGCGCCGGCGGCAAACGCCACAAGTACCGCCACCACGCTCCAGAAGCCGGCATCGCCGCTGCCGAACAGGTCGGCCTGGAAATTCATCCCCATCGCACCGACCACGGTTGCCAGCACGCCGGTGATGACGGTGACGAACGTCAACACCCGCATGAAGTGGTTGGTGCGCAGCGCGGTCTTGTTGCTGAACAGCTCGAAGCTGCCGATTACCAGCTCGCGGGCGTTCTCCACCATGTCCATGGCCCGTTCGAAGCGGGTATCGAGGGCGACGAAGTGGCGATCGGCCGAGCGGCCTTCGTCGGGCCGGAAGTCCGGGCGCGACATCGCGCCGAACACGTTGCGGTGCGGCGCCAGCATGCGCCGCATGCGCGAGGCCCAGCGGCGCAGGCGCTGCAGCTCGGGCAGCGAGTCGCCGGCGCTCTTGCCCAGGATCGCCACCTCCAGCCGCTCGATGGCATCCTCGTAGTCGCTGACCGCGTCGAAGTATGTGGCCAGTTGCCGGTCCAGCAGGGTGGCCACGAAACTCTCCGCGCTCAGGCCGCCAATGGCGGTGTGGGCAATGCCGAGCCGTCGCAACTCTTCCATGAACGGGACTTCCCCGCGCCGGTGCGTCAGCACCCGGTTGGGACCGGCAACGCAGGTCAGCACGGTGCCGCTCATTGCTTCGCGGCGGGTGCGGCCATTGACCACCACGCAGCGCACCCACAGGTACTGGTCTTCCTGGCCGACCTCCGGCGTGGTGCTGCCATCGGCCAGGAATCGCCGTGCGGCGGCAGGCAGCCGGCACTGCTCCCAGACCAGCTCCACCTGTTGGGCGGATGGATCGCACAGGTCGATCCACAGCAACGCCTCGTCGTCTGGTTCCAGGCCATTGAGCTGGCCGATGTCGAGGTCGCGCGTGGGCTGGGTGGCATGGAACAGCCGGGCGAAGAAGGATGGAAGGTTTGCCATGTCGGTTCCGGTTGCCGGCCGCGGATGCCGGGTGCCCCGGCGCGGGCCGTTTCCTGGCGCGGCCATCGCTGCCCGGGCCTGTCCTGTGTAGCAAACCCGCGGCAACGCGATGTGATCGCCGCGCCTGCCGCCTCACTCCTGCTGCGCCCAGCGGGCGAGGTCCTGCCTGACCCGTTCGATCCCCTCCCACGGATCCTTGCGCCGGCGCTTGAGCCTGGCCAGCGCGCTGTCGATGGTGAAGGCGCCGGCCTTCGCCAGCCTGGGCAGCTCGCTCCAGGACAGCGGCATCGCCACCGGTGCACCGGGACGGGCGCGCAGCGAGTACGACGCCACCGCGGTGGCGCCACGTCCGTTGCGCAGGTAGTCCACGAAGATGCGCTTGTTGCGCAGGCGCTTGGACGCGGTGGCCAGGAACCGGTGCGGTTCGGAAGCGGCCAGTGCATCGGCAAACCCGTGCGCGAAGCGTTTGGTCAGGCCCCAGTCGCATCCGGGATTGAGTGGCACCACCACGTGCAGGCCCTTGCCACCGGACGCGCGCAGGAACGATTCAAGCTCCAGGTCGGCCAGGATCCTGCGGATGTCGGCGGCGGCCTTCCTGACCTCGGCAAACGGCACGTCGGGCCCGGGGTCCAGGTCGAACACGACCCGGTCGGCCACGTCCGGCGCGTGCGCATGCGCGCCCCAGGGATGGAACTCCAGGGCGTTGAACTGGACCAGTTCCATCAGCCCGGCCTCGTCCTCCACAACGAGATAGTCGGCGTTGTTGCCGCTTTCTTCCTTCAGCTGCACCAGCGAAACCAGTTCCAGGCCGGCGGTGTGGTGCTTCTGGAAGAAGCACGCCTTCGCCGTGCCGGACGGACAGCGGATGATGGACAGCGGCCGGCCAGCGATCTCCGGCAGCAGGTGCGCGGCTACGGCGCGGTAGTAGTCCCACACGTCCTGCTTGGTCGTGCCGGTGTCGGGGAACAGCACCTTGGAGGGGCTGCTCAGGGTTGGCAGCGGGCATGTGGCATCCGCACGTGGGGTCTTCTTCGGAGTCTTCTTCGGAGTCTTCTTCGCGGCCTTCCGCACCGCCTTCTTCGCCGTCTTTTCCGGCGCCGCCGATCTGGTCACCTTCTTGGTCGCCTTCTTGCCGCCGCGTGTCGCGTGCATGGGTGCCTCCGCTTGATCGGTATCGGCCAGCGCATGAATGCCCTTGTCGCCGCGCACGGCCTTGAGCGAGGGCTGGCGCAGCAGGCCCTGTCCACCGATGCCGCGGTAGAACACCTCCACCACGAAGCGCGGCGCGAACCAGCGGGCCGAGCGCAGGTCGGTGTCGGTCGCGGCAACGTGGACGCTGGGTTGCCGCACGCCGCCCTGCAGCCGCGCCGTCACCTCGCCCATGAGCACATCGTTGAAACCGCTGCCGACCCGGCCCGCATAGCGCCAGCCGTGTTCCGGGTCGGGACGGGCCAGCAACAGCGAGCCGAAGCCGCTGCGCGATCCCTTGGGCGCGGTGTAACCCACCACCGCGAACTCGTCGGACGCCAGTTGCTTGGTCTTGCGCCAGTCATCGCTTCGGCCGGCCACGTGCGGCCGGTCCGCGCGCTTGGAAATGATGCCCTCGAAATCCTGCTCGCCGGCCATCCGGTACGCCGCATCACCATCGCCCTGGATGTGCGAGCTGTAGGCCAGGTGGCCCGGGTTGGCATCGAGCAGGCGTTCCAGCAGCGCCTTGCGCTCCAGCAGCGGTGCCCCGGCCAGGTCGATGCCATCCAGGTGCAGCAGGTCGAACAGCACGTAAGCCAGGGTGCCGTTGCGCTCGCCGGACAGGGTGGCCTGCAGCAGGTTGAAATCATCCCGGGTCCCGGCACCGGCAATCAGCTCGCCATCCAGCGCCGCCGAACGCAGGCCCAGCGCCTCCACTGCGGCACGGATGTCGGGGATCCGCCCGGTCCATTCGATCGCGTTGCGCGACCACAGCCGCACCTGGCCTTCGCGCACGGTCGCCAGGATCCGGTAGCCGTCCCACTTGATCTCGTGCAGCCAGTGTCCGCCGTCGGGCGGCGCCTGGCCAAGCCGCGCCAGTTGCGGCCTGAACGGGCCGTCCGGCGCGGCGGCCTTGCGCGCGTCGGGCAACGCCGCCGCCAGCCTGGCCCAGTCGCGCTTGCGGCCGGGGCGCCGCGGCAGTGCCGCCAGTTTCCTGCGTGCAGGCTTGCCGCCGCCTGCGCGGCGGGCATCGGCAGCCGGCGGCGCTGCCACGTCGCCCAGCAGGTCGTCGGCCTCGAGCGTGCCGGCATAGGCATCCTTGTCCTTGAACAGCAGCCATTGCGGCTGCCGCGCCGGCTTGCCCGAGCGCACCAGGTGCCATCCTCCCTTGAGCTTGTCGCCGAACAGCTCGAAGCGCAGGTGGCCCTTTGCCAATTGCTCCTCCGGATCGCCATGGGTGGACCACACCCCGTGATCGAACCGGGCCACGTGGCCGCCACCGTACTGGCCCTTGGGGATGTGGCCTTCGAACCCCGCGTACTCCACCGGGTGATCTTCCACTTCCACCGCCATGCGCTTGACCGCCGGGTCATAGCTGGGCCCCTTGGGCACCGCCCAGCTCTTGAGCGCATCACCCACCTGCAGGCGGAAGTCGTAGTGGCGTCGGCTGGCGTGGTGCAACTGGACCACGAACAGCGCGCGCCGGCCGCCCGGCAACGGCTTGCCTGGCTCGGGCTCGCGGGTCTTGTCGAAGCTGCGCTTGCGCCGGTACAGCTCCAGGCTCATGCGCGCACCCGCCGACCGACCGGAGCAGGAGTGCGGTGCAACCGCTGCAGGGGTTCATGCGCGCCCATGCGCGCAGGTGTACCGGGCCTGCCGTGGCCCCGGCGTGAGCATCACTGCCCCCGGAAAACAGAACGGCGACAAGGGCCAGGCCCGTGTCGCCGTCGAATTGGAGCGGGTGATGGGAATCGAACCCACGCTAGCAGCTTGGGAAGCTGCAGTTCTACCATTGAACTACACCCGCGCAGGCTTGAAGTCTATGCGGCGACCGGGCTGCGGCGCAACGGAGAAAACCGGTTGCGCCGCAGCCGGGTGGGATCAGAACCCGCCGGACAGGCCCAGGAACAGGCCGTTGTCGCTGCCGCCCTTGCGGTTGACCGTGGTCCGCGCACCCAGGTCGGCGGCCAGGCCGAACAGTTCAAAGCGTGCACCCAGCACCACGCTGCCGTAGTCGTCGTCGAAATCCACGCCGGGCACGGCGTATTCCATGCCGGCCACGGTGCGCAGGCTGGCACGGGCCTGGCCTGGCGCATCCTCGAAGTCGTGGTCCCAGGTGGCGCGCAGGTACGGGGTGAACGCACCGGCGTCGTAGCTGGCCTGCCAGCCCAGGCTGCCGATCAGCGAGTCGCGCGCCAGCTCCGGGTAGGCCAGCGCGGTGGAGGACAGGTTGTCCTCGTCCCAGCCGTCGATCTTCACCTGCTGCCACAGCAGCGCGGCCACCGGGCCGTGGCGCAGCGCGCCCTCGCCGAAGGCATAGCCGCCGCTCACGCCGACGCCGATGTTGCGGCCGTCGCTGTCACCGCGATGGCTGCGTACCGCAGGGCCCATGGCCACCTCGCGGGTCACCTCGATGTCCAGCCGGGTCCAACTGGCCTGGGCGTTGACCCAGGCGCGCTGGCCGTACCAGCCCACGAATCCGCCCAGGGTGGTGTCGGACTGCTCGAAGCCGCCGCGGCGCTGGCCGAAATCCGCGTCCAGCTTGCCGTAGCCGGCGAAGGTGCCGAACACCAGGCCGTTGCCATTGCTCCAGTCCATGCCGAACAGGCCGGCCGGGGCGATGCCGTCATACAGGTCGGCGTGCGCGTAGCGCTGGTTGTCCGCACGCAGCCCGCCCCACCAGTGCATCCCCTCGGGCGGCGCGCCGGCGGCCAGGTGCGAGGCGACCTGGTCGGCGCGCGCGCGGCCGATCACCGTGGCCGAGTGCGGCACCACCGACACCAGGCGCGGGCCTTCCAGTACCGAGACGGCGTAGTCGGCCAGGATCGCGTGGCCGGCGGCGGAGGGATGCACGCCATCGGCGAACAGGTAGCTGTCGGCCGCGTCCGGGGTCACGTACAACGCCGGGTAACAGGCCAGCGAGTTGCCACCCGGTGCCATGCAACCCGGTTCGGTGACGTTGCGCAGGCCGTAGGTGGCCGGGCTGGCGACCACTTCGCGCAGCATGTTGTAGGTATCCAGCGGGATGACCCGGTGCCCGGCTGCGGCCAGCGCGCCGTACATGGCGTCGTTGTAGCTGGCCGACAGCTGGCTCAGCGCACCCTGCGCCGCCGGCCCGGCGGCGATCGCGTCTGGGGTGATGCCCATGTCGGGCAGGTTCGGCACCAGGATGTAGCGCGCACCCGCCGCCTGCAGCGATCCCACCATCTGCACGACGCCACCGGCGGAAACGGCCAGGCCCTGCGCCGGCGCCTCGCCGCGGGCGACGGCGAAGATGTCGTTGGCACCGGTCCACACCGAGTACAGCGCATCCGGATCGGCACTGCCGCCGCGGGTGCCCAGGTAGTGGGCGACCTGCGCCACGGTGGAGTCGGCCTGGCCGCTGGGCACGGTCACCTTTGAGCCACCCTGGGCGTAATTGTCACCGCCCTCGCCGTCGGTGCGGCCATTGCCGCCGTAACGGTCGGCCAGGTGCTCGGCCCAGACCAGGCCGGGATTGCTGGTGAACTTGCCGGCCAGCGGCTGCAGCTCCGGCGGCAACGCGCCACGGAAATGACCCGAGTCGGTAAGGCTGTCGCCGAAGAACACGGTGCCGCTGTACTCGGCGGCCAGTGCCGGCATGCAGGCCAGGGCCAGGGCGGCGGCCAGCGCCGAACGGAACGGGCGGGAAGAGGACATGGAAAACTCCTTGTGGGGGTAAGCAGGAAAGCCGGCATCCGCAAGTCCGCTGCGGAAGCGGCGCCGCGCCGCCGCGTACGGATGCGAATGGTCCATGGTTCACCCATGCTGCCGCGCATTCACGCTGCGCTGCGGCATCGGCCCGGGAATGCGACAATCCGGCGCATGGACATCATCGTCAACGGCGAGCCGCGCAGCATCGCGGCCGATGCCACGCTGGTCGCGCTGCTGGAGGCCGAAGGCCTGACCGGGCGCCGGGTCGCGGTGGAGGTCAACGGCCACATCATCCCCCGCGGCCGCCACGGCACGCACACGCTGGCCCAGGGCGACCAGGTGGAGATCGTGCACGCGCTGGGCGGTGGCTGAAACCAGCGCCGCAGGCGCGGGCGCCGCGCAACTGGCCCCCGCCCCCCAACCGCAATTCCGCATCGGCCGGAGGCCTGCCGGCCGGTTATGCAACGCGCCGATATCGCCTGGCCATTTGCTTTACATCGCATAGTTTATGAAATAAAGTATGCGGCATATGGCTAAACAACCCGCCGACGAACAGATCCTCAAGGGCCTGCTGGATGCCCTGGTCCTGGACGCGCTGCGTGCCGGCCCGAACTACGGCTTCGGCATCCGCGAGCAATTGCACCGGCGGCTGGGGCCGGACGCGGACATCCTCAAGGAAGCCACGCTCTACCCGCTGCTGCATCGGCTGGAGCGCAACGGCCTGCTGGCCTCGCACCACGAGCCCGGCGAGCGCGGCAGCCCTCGCAAGTACTACCGGCTGACCCCGGAAGGCCGCGAGTTCCTGCAGCGCCGCATCCGCGAATGGGCCCGCGTCAGCGCCCTGCTGCAGCGCACCCTGCTCACCCCCGCCCCGTAACCGAGGAACTCGCGATGAACGATTCCGTCCTCAAGTCCGCCTCGCCCTCGCTGCCCGCCGACATCCGCACCGGCGATCCTGCGATCGACCGCTACCTGTCGCAGATCGATGCGCACCTGATCGGCACCCGCGGCATCCGCAGGGCGACGCTGCTCGAAGCGCGCGATTTCATCGTCGATGCCAGCACCGATGCCGCGGACCGCGACGCCGCCATCCTTGCCGCGACCCGCGAGTTCGGCAGCCCCGCGGACATCGGCAGCATCCAGCGCCGGGAGCGCCACGGCATGCTGCTGAAGATCGCGCTGGCGACCGGCCCCGCATTCGCGCTGCTGATGCTGCTGGCCCAGGTGCTGGGCCTGCCCGGGCCCGGGGGATGGGGCGCGCGGGCGCTCGTCTTCGTGCTGAACATGCTGTTCTTCGGCCTCGCCATGGGCGTGAGCTTCGCCTATGCCATCGGCACGCCGGCACCATCGAAGACCCCGTCCACCGCCATCGGGGGCGGGGACGGATTCACGGTGGCCTACCGCACATCCAGCCGCACCCTGTGCTGGATCCTGATCGCCGTGTTCGGCACCATGCAGCTGTTCCTGCTGCTGGGCCTGTTCGGGGCCGACCCCACCGGCATCTTCAATGCCTGGATGTGGCCGCTGATCACGCTGATGCTGTTCGTCAACATCAAGAACCTCGGCGCCCCGCTGCATGCACTGCGCTTCAGCGCGGAGGTGACGCCCGGGGCGCTGCGGATCCATCGCCTGACCGGCCCCCTGCTGCTGCAGCGGCAGCAGATCGCCACCATCACCAGGCCGTCCTATCCCAGGCAGGTCTTCTCCACGCAGTATGGCCAGCAGCGCCGGATCGGCTGGCGCGACGAGGACGGCAGCCTCCGCCACGCCACTGTCTCGCTGCCCCCCGACATCATCAACGGCGACCGCCTGCTGGCCTGGCTGGAAGCGGCTGCCGACGACAACGCCGCGCAGGGGTTGAATCCCGCACGCCCGCCGCACGCGGGGTAGGCCACCGGGCCCGTTACGCGCGATAATCGCGCGATGACCACGCACCCGCACCCTGATGACGGCCTCGTCATCGCCGGCAAGACCTACACCTCGCGCCTGCTCACCGGCACCGGCAAGTTCAAGGACCTGGACGAAACCGCCCGCGCCACCGAGGCGGCCGGCGCCCAGATCGTCACCGTCGCCATCCGTCGCACCAACATCGGCCAGAACCCGGGCGAGCCCAACCTGCTCGACGTGCTGCCGCCGGATCGCTACACCATCCTGCCCAACACCGCCGGCTGCTACACCGCCGAGGATGCGGTGCGCACCTGCCGCCTGGCGCGCGAGCTGCTGGACGGCCACAACCTGACCAAGCTGGAAGTGCTGGGCGACCAGCGCACCCTGTACCCGGACGTGGTCCAGACCCTGAAGGCGGCCGAACTGCTGGTGGCCGACGGTTTCGACGTGATGGTGTACACCTCCGACGACCCGATCCTGGCGCGCCAGCTCGAAGAAATCGGCTGCTGCGCGGTGATGCCGCTGGCCGCGCCCATTGGCTCGGGCCTGGGCATCCAGAACCGCTACACCCTGCTGGAAATCGTGGAGAACGCGAAGGTGCCGGTGCTGGTGGATGCCGGCGTGGGCACCGCTTCCGATGCCGCCATCGCCATGGAGCTGGGCTGCGACGGGGTGCTGATGAACACCGCCATCGCCGGGGCGAAGAACCCGGTGCTGATGGCCAGCGCGATGCGCAAGGCGGTGCAGGCAGGACGCGAGGCCTTCCTCGCCGGGCGGGTGCCGCGCAAGCGCTACGCCAGCGCGTCCTCGCCGGTGGACGGACTGATCGGCTGAATGACCGACCCGTTTGCCAGCCAGGGCGCCAAGGCCCCGCCCAAGCCCTACACCCACCATGAGGGCCGCCGCGAGATCCGCAGCTTCGTCCTGCGCCAGGGCCGCTTCACCCCGGCCCAGCAGCGCGCGTTCGACGAAGCCTGGCCACGCCTGGGACTGGACTACACCGGCACTGCGCGCGACCTGGACGCGGTGTTCGGCCGGTCCGCGCCGAAGGTGCTGGAGATCGGCTTCGGCAACGGCGAGGCGCTGCGTTTCGCCGCCGCGCAGGATCCCGACCGCGACCATGTCGGCATCGAGGTCCACGCCCCCGGCGTGGGCCGCCTGCTCAATGCGCTGGCCGGCGATGGCGCACGCAACGTGCGCCTCTACCACCATGACGCGGTCGAGGTCCTCGACAACGAGATCGGCGACGGCGTGCTGGACGAGATCCGGATCTACTTCCCCGACCCCTGGCACAAGAAGAAGCACAACAAGCGGCGCCTGGTGCAGCCGGCATTCGCCGCACTGCTGGTGCGCAAGCTGCGCCCGGGCGGGCGCCTGCACCTGGCCACCGACTGGGCGCCCTACGCCGAGCACATGTGGGACGTGCTGGAGGCCACCGCCGGCCTGCGCAACCAGGCCGGCCCACGCGGGCATGTGCCGCGTCCGCCGTGGCGCCCGGAGACCCATTTCGAGCGGCGCGGCGTGCGCCTGGGCCACGGCGTGTGGGACCTGGTGTATGAGAAGCTGTGAACGCCTCGGTGACCGGGGATGCCTGAAGGCCAATCGCGCAGGATCACTCATCCGACCCACCTGACCCGGTCCCGGGTTTCCCGTCACCCACCACGGATCATCGAACTCGGCTCATGGAATCCGGCCTCACCCTGACCAACGAAATGCGCCTGGTGCTGGGCCTGGTCGGGTTCACGATGGCGATGTTCCTGTTCGAGCGCATCCGCGCCGACCTGGTTGCGCTGCTGGTGCTGGTGGTACTGGGAATCACCGGGCTGGTGGCACCCGAGGAAATCTTCAGCGGCTTTTCCAGTAACGCGGTCATGAGCATCATGGCCACGATGATCCTCGGCGCCGGGCTGGACCGCACCGGCGCCCTGAACCGGCTGGCAAGCTGGCTGCTGCGGCGCGGTCGCGGCATCGAGCAGCGGCTGCTGCTGATGACCAGCACCGTGGCCGGCCTGAACTCGGCCTTCATGCAGAACCCGTCGGTGATGTCGCTGTACCTGCCGGTGGCGGCGCGCTTGTCCTCGCGCACCGGCATCTCGCTGTCGCGGCTGGTGCTGCCGATCACCTCGGCCATCGTCATGGGTGCGGCGCTGACGATGGTGGGCAACTCGCCGTTGATCCTGCTCAACGACCTGCTGGTGTCGGCCAACAACCACCTGCCCTCCGGCATGGCCACCCTGGAGCCGCTGCCGATGTTCGCGCCGGCACCGGTGGGCCTGGCCCTGCTGGTGGCCTCGCTGCTGTACTTCCGCTTCTACGGAAACCGCAAGCTGGCCGAGGCCGAAGCGCAGGGCAAGGGCAGCGGCGAGAACGTCACCCCGTCCAGCACCGAGGGCTACTTCGCCCGCACCTACGGCATCGAGGGCGACGTGTTCGAACTCACCGTCACCGCCGAGAGCCCGCTGGTGGGCATGTCGGTGGGCGAGGCCGAATCGCTGCACGATGCGCCGCTGCTGCTGGCGCTCAAGTCCGGCAACGACACCCGCCTGGCGCCGCCCGCGGACATGCGCATCTGGGTGGGCAGCGTGCTGGGCGTGATGGGCCGGCGCCAGGGCGTGGTCGATTTTGCCCAGAACCAGTTCCTGCGCATGTCCTCGCGCCTGCGCAACCTGGGCGACCTGTTCAACCCGTCGCGCGCCGGCATCTCCGAGGCGGTGGTACCGCCGACCTCCAGCTACATCGGCAAGAGCGCGCGCGACCTGCGCCTGCGCCACACCTCCGGCATCAGCCTGCTGGCGATCAACCGCGACCGCAAGGTGATCCGCGAGGACGTGCGCTCGGTGGCGCTGCGGCCGGGCGACATGCTGGTGTTCCACAGCTTCTGGCAGGACCTGGCGCGCACCGCAGGCAGCCGCGATTTCGCCGTGGTCACCGACTACCCGAAGGGCGAGCAGCGGCCGCACAAGTTCAAGATCGCCATGGTGATCTTTGCCGCCACAATAGTCATTGCGCTGACTGCAAAGCTGCCGGTGGCGCTGACCCTGATGACCGGGGTGGCGGGCATGCTGCTGACCGGCGTGCTGAAGATGGACGAGGCCTATTCGGCGATCAACTGGAAGACGGTGTTCCTGACCGCCGGCCTGATTCCGCTGGGCTGGGCCATGGACAGCAGCGGTGCGGCGGCGTGGGTGGCCGCCAACACCCTGGCCGTACTGCCCGAGGGCACCGCACCGTGGGCGGTGCAGATCGTGCTGGCGCTGCTGACCACCTTGTTCTCGCTGGTCATCAGCCACGTCGGCGCGACCATCGTGATGGTGCCCATCGCCATCAGCCTGGCCCTTGCGGTGGGCGGCAACCCGACCGCGTTCGCGTTGATCACCGCGCTGTCGGCGTCCAACAACCTGATGACCGCCTCCAACCCGATCATCTCCATGGTCACCGGCCCGGCCGGCTACAACGCGCGCCAGATGTGGCGGGTGGGCGCACCGATGTGCCTGCTGTACACCATGATCGCGGTGACCGTGGTCAACCTGATGTTCTGGAATTCCTAGCCGGCCGCGGCCAGCCAGACCTTGCCGTCGCGGACCTTCACGGCAACCGGGCGCAGCGCATCGCCGCGGCACGGCCCGGCCACGCACACGCCATCGCCCAAGCCGAACGCGGCCCCGTGCACGGCGCACACCAGGTGGCCTTCACTGCTCTTCAGGAACTGGCCAGGTGCCCAGTCAAGGCGCCGGCCCGCATGCGGACACACGTTGATCCAGGCCTGCACCGCATCGCCGCGACGGTGCAGGATCAGCGACTGCTCATGGCCTTCGACGTGCACCTGCACCTCACCCAGCGCACCGTCGTCAAGCTGCGCCAGTTCGATCAAGGGACGCATGTCCTCGTCCTCGGCGCGCGCCGGCCCTGCGTTTAACGAACCCATCACAACCTCGCCGGACATCCGGCCGATACTTCCCGTCCAGCGCCATTCTGGCACGCGTCCCCCATGCGATTCAGGCCCTTCCGCTTCGACACCGCCGTCCTCGGCTCCCTGTTTGCGCCGCGCAAGCCGCGCTCGCCGCTGCTGCGGCTGGCGCTGGGCGTGGTCGGGCTGGGCCTGCTGGCGCTGCTGGTGTTTTTCAGCGTGTTCGTGGGCGCGGCGATGATTGCCGCGGGCCTGGCCTGGAAGCTGCTGCGCGGCCACCGCCAGCCGGCGCGCGGGCAGACCATGGACGCCGAATACCGGGTCCTGCGCAAGCCGGTACTGCCCTCGCACTGAGGCCTGCCGGCCGCCACGGCGCGCCGCCCATCACCCGTCTCCGCCGCTCCCTCCTGCCAGGCCCGGTTGCCGGGAGCGTGTCCGCAGCACGGACGCCGGCACCTGACCGCGCAGGCGCCACCGGGTTACGCTTGGCCCCCGTGCAACACGCACCGACACCCCGACAAACACCAGGAGAGCCAGTGATGGGAATGATCGCCGAGTTCAAGGAATTCGCGATGCGCGGCAACGTGATCGACCTGGCCGTGGGCGTGGTCATCGGCGCGGCATTCGGCAAGATCGTCACCGCGCTGGTGGACAAGGTCATCATGCCGCCGATCGGCCTGCTGGTCGGCGGCGTGGACTTCTCCAAATGGACATGGACGCTGAAGGAAGCCGGCGTGGACGCCGCCGGCGAGGTGATACCGGCGGTGGCGATCGGCGTGGGCGAATTCCTCAACACCATCATCCAGTTCGTGATCGTGGCCTTCGCCATCTTCATGCTGGTGAGGGTGATCAACCGCCTGGCACGCAAACAGGCCGAAGCGCCTGCCGAAGCACCGCCGCCGGCCGAGGACGTGCTGCTGCTGCGCGAGATCCGCGACGCGCTCAAGCGCTGAGCGCCCCCCGGCGACACCCGCACCTTCATCCCGTGACCAAGTGCACGGGGCCGGCCGGCGGCGCTTTGCTAGGCTCCGGGGTTTGCACCGGAGCTTGCCGCATGCGCATTGCATTGCTTGCCCCCGCGCTGGCCGCCGCGTTCCTCGCCGCGCCCGCGCCCGCCGCCGAAACCCGCATCCCCGACGCCGCCCTGGCGCAGATGGGCGAGCTGCGCACGCGTGCGCTGGCCGATGACACCGGCTGGAAGGTGGTCGAATCGCTGACCACCGAAATCGGACCGCGCCTGGCCGGCAGCGAGGCCGACGCGCGCGCGGTAGCCTGGGCCGTGGCCAAGTTCCACGCACTGGGTTTCGACCGGGTCTGGAGCGAGCCGGTCACCTTCCCGAAGTGGGAGCGCCGCAGCGAACATGCCGCGGTCGTGGGTGCGCACGCGCAACCGCTGGCGATCACCGCACTTGGCGGCAGTGTCGGCGGGACGGTGGAAGCACAGGTGGTGCGCTTCCCCGACCTGGCCGCGCTGGAAGCCGCCGCCGACGGCTCGCTGGCCGGCAGGATCGCCTTCGTCGATTTCCAGATGCAGGCCGCGCGCGACGGCAGCGGCTACCGGGCCGGTGGCGCGGTGCGTTCGCGCGGGCCGTCGGTGGCGATCCGCAAGGGCGCCATCGGCTTCCTGATGCGCTCGGCCGGCACCGACAACCACCGGGTACCGCACACCGGCATCACCCGCTACGACGATGGCCTGGAGCCGGTGCCAGCGGCGGCGCTGAGCATCCCCGACGCCGACCAGCTCGCGCGCCTGGCCGCGCGCGGCCCGGTGAGCGTGCGCCTGGCCCTGGACTGCGGCTGGGACGGGCAATACACCTCGCACAACGTGATCGGCCAGATCACCGGGCGCAGCCGCCCGCAGGAGGTGGTGCTGATCGGCGCGCACCTGGATTCCTGGGACCTGGGCACCGGCGCAGTGGACGACGCAGCCGGCATCGGCATCACCATGGCCGCCGCGCGCCTGATCGCGCAGATGCCGCGGCGCCCGGCGCGCAGCATCCGCGTGGTCGCCTATGCGAACGAGGAACAAGGCCTGCTCGGCGGCCGCGCCTATGCGCAGGCGCACGCCGACGGCATCGCGCTGCACCAGCTGGCGGCCGAGAGCGACTTCGGCGCCGGCCGCATCTATGCGTTCAATACCGGCGCACCGGCACACGCTCGCGCGGCCACCGCGCAGATCGCGGGAGCGCTGGCGCCACTGGGCATCGCCTACGCCCCCGACAAGGGCGGCCCGGGCCCGGACATCATCCCGCTGGCGGCGCGGGGCGTGACCTGGGCATGGCTGGCGCAGGATGGCAGCGACTACTTCCACCTGCACCACACCGCCGACGACACCCTGGACAAGATCGACCCGGCCGCACTGGCGCAGAACGTCGCCGCCTATGCGGTATTCGCCTACCTGGCTGCAGATGCCGAGGGTGATTTCGGCAGCGCGCCGAAGGCCGCGTCGCCCGCGCCCTGAGGCCTGCGCCGCCGCGCGGGCGCCACGGGCATGCCGGCCCGACGCGCCTGTGGCGCGCGCGGTGCCACCCCGCTATGCGCGCGTGCGCCGGGCGGCTACCCACTGCGCAAGGAATACGGCCGTGGCCGCGGCCACGTTCAGGCTTTCCACCGCACCGCTGCCGGGGATCGACAGGCGCAGCTCGCAGGCCGCGGCCAGGCCGGCATCCATGCCCTCGCCTTCGGCGCCCATCACGTACACCAGCCGCGGCGGCAAGGATGCGGCAAACAGGTCCGCGCCATCGCGCACCACGGTGGCGGCAAGCGCGAAGCCGGTATCGCGCAGGCGTGCCATCGCCGCATCTGCCGGTGGCAGGCGCACCAACGGCACCGCCTCGGCCGCACCTTCGGCCACCCGCGCAGCCGCGCCGGACAGTGCCAGCGGCGAGCGGTGCGGCAACAGCACGGCGGCGCCGAAGTGCGCGGCCGAACGCAGGATCGCGCCGAAGTTGTGCGGGTTGCCGACTCCGTCCAGCCAGATCGCCAGCGTCGGCGCGTGTGTCGGCAGGCCGTCCAACCACGCATCCAGCGACAACGGCGCAACCCGCAATACATCGGCCACCACGCCTTCGTGGTGGGTGCTGCCGGCCAGGCGGTCCAGGTCGGCCGTGTCCACCACGCGGTAGCCCACCCGATGCTTCACGCACCACGCAAGCAATGGCTTCAGTACGCCGAGGCGAGCCTCGGCCAGCCACAGCTTGCGGATCGCCTGCGGCCGGCGCCGGAACACCGCCTCGACCGCGTTGAGTCCGTACAGCCGCAGCTCCTCGCGGCGGGCGCCATGGTGTGCGGTGTCGACCGGCGGCAGCGCCGGATCGGCCTCTGCCCCGGCGCCGGAAGGGGCGCCGTCGTCACCGCGCGGCCGGGAGGCAACGGCCGGCCATTTTTTCTCCGGCCGTCCGCTCGGTGGGCGCCGTGCTGCATCCCGCGGCGGGCGCGGCCCGCGATCCCAGGGACCGGCCACGTCAGCGCCGCTTCCAGAAGTGGGCGTTGCGGATGCCCAGTGCTTCAGGGTCGAACACCGGTTCCACGCCGAGCTTCTTCTGCCGCTCGTAGTCGCGCAGCGCCAGCAACGCCGGCTTCTGCACGATCAGGATGGCGACGATGTTCAACCAGGCCATCAGGCCCACGCCGATGTCGCCTAGGGTCCAGGCGATGGCCGCGTTGTGGTACGCGCCGAATACCACCATGCCGACGATGCCCAGCCGCAGCAGCAGGATCGCCAGCCGGTGCGGCTTGCGCACGCCGGCAACGTAGGTGAGGTTGGTTTCGGCCATGTAGTAATAGGCCATGATCGTGGTGAAGGCGAAGAAGAACAGTGCCAGCGCCACGAATCCGGCGCCCCAGCCCGGCAGCACCGACTCCACCGCCGCCTGGGTGAACTGCGCGCCCTCCGACGGCAGCAGGCCCGGCACGCCGGTGTACACCGCCTCCAGCACCTCGGCGCCATCTTTGGTGGCCACCTTGAAGGTGTTGTACATGCCGGTGGACAGCAGCAGGAAGGCGGTGGAGGTGCACACCAGCATGGTGTCGAAGTAGATCGCGAAGGCCTGCACGTAGCCCTGCTTGGCCGGGTGCGAGACCTCGGCCGCCGCAGCCGCGTGCGGGCCGGTGCCCTGGCCGGCCTCGTTGGCATAGATGCCGCGCTTCACGCCCCAGGCCACCGCCTGGCCGATGATGGCGCCGAACGCGGCGTGCGCACCGAACGCGCTGCTGAAGATGTCGGCGAACATGTCCGGCACCTTGTCCGCGTTGAGGATCATCACCACCACCGCCATCAGGATGAAGCCGGCGGCCATGAACGGGACCACCACCTCGGCGAAGGTGGCGATGCGGCGGATGCCGCCGAAGATGATGGTGGCCAGCAGCGCGGCCACGCCCAGGCCGATCCACAGCTTCATCGCGCCCATGCCGCCGGCAGCAGCGCACAGGCCCGGATCGCCGCCGCACAGGACATTGCTTGCGCTGTCGGCAATCGCATTGGCCTGTACGCCCGGCAGCAGCAGGCCGGTGGCCACGATGGTGGTGATGGCGAACGCCATCGCGTACCACTTCAGCCCCATCGCCTTCTCGATGTAGTACGCCGGTCCGCCGCGGTAGCGCCCCTCGGCGTCCTTCTCCTTGTAGATCTGCGCCAGCGAGGACTCGATGTACGAGGTCGAGGCGCCGAGGAAGCCCATCACCCACATCCAGAACACCGCGCCGGGGCCGCCGTAGGCAACGGCGGTGGCCACCCCGGCGATGTTGCCGATACCCATCCGCCCGGCCATGGAGATGGCCAGCGCCTGGAACGAGGACACGCCCGCCTCGGACTTCTGCCCGGTGACCGTGAGCCGGCACATCTCGGCAAAACCGCGCACCTGCATGAAACGGGTGCGGAAGGAGAACCACAGGCCGGCGCCCAGGCACAGCGCGATCAGCGCATTGCTCCAGATGATGCCGTTCAACCAGTTGAGAAGGGCTTCCACGGGCGCGGGTCTCCGGAGCTCGGCCTTGCGGCGGAATGGACGCGGGCGGCATCGTTGCCGCCCGCAGGCATGGAAAGATAACCGCAAGCGCCGCCGCGCGCAGCGCAGGTGCTCGCTGCAGGTGCGTGCCGCGCCGGGCAACGCATCGCGCGGTGCCCGCTCAGCCGGTGCCGCCCTCGCCTTCCCTCAGCGGCCGCAACGGCGGTGCCGGCACACGCGGGCGCACGAAAGGCACGCCGGTGGTCAGGTAGGTGCCTGCGCGCCACACCCACTCCAGCGGACCGTAATAGAACCGGCGGAACCACAGGTGGGCCAGCAGCAACTGCGCCGCGAACGCGGCCAGGCCCAGCAACACGGCCTGCAGCTGGGTCATGCTGGCGTACAGGCCCAGCCCGTAGCCGTAGAACACCGGCACGAATACCAGCGACTGGCCCACGTACAGGCTCAGGGTCATGCGCCCGGCCGGGGCCAGCAGCCCCAGCGCGCGGTGCAGGGGACCGTGGTAGAGCCACAGGAAGCCCAGCATCAGCACCGCCATCATCACCAGGTCGAACAGGCTGGCCAGGACCGCGCCGGCCAGGGCCCGCGGCACCACCACCGTCGCGCTGGCCGGCACCAGCTGGGCCAGCGGCTCGCGGACGAAGTAGAGCAGCACCGCCACCAGCAGCGCGAGCACCAGGCCGATGTGGCGCGCGCGCGCAAACTGCGCCGGCCGGGCGAAGAACCCGATCCGGCCCAGGACCATGCCCAGCAGCGACAACCCCATGATCTGGCTCAGGCGCCCGGAGCCGTACATGAAGCTCCACTTCTGCGCGTGCCCCTCGACCACGTTGATCCGCACCGTGTCCAGGAAGCTTCCATGCAGGTAGACCTCGGACATGGACAGGTTCCAGTAGCCGGGCGGGCGGTTGGCCCATTCGGCGCCCAGCAGCCCGGCCACGATCTGCACCAGCATCAGCGGCTGCAGCATGAACGCCACCGCCAGCCACAGCAGCACCCGGTTCGAGCGCACCCGGTAGAACGGCACCAGCAGCAGGCCCATCAAGGCCAGCACTTCGAGGATGTCGCCGCGGTACCACAGCCCATGCAGCAGGCCCATCAGCGCCAGCAGCGCCAGGCGCCAGACAAAGCGCCCGGTGAAGTCCACCCCGCGCTGGGCGGAGCGATCCATGATGATGAAGAAGCTCACCCCGAAGCACAGCGCCATCAGGGCGAAGGCCTTGCCGGCCAGCAGCAGCCATACCGTGTCGTGCACGGCCTTCTGCAGCGGGTCGGTGACCGGGTTGAGCCAGTACAGCTCGAACAGTTCGGGCATGTGCACGATGAACAGCCCGAACAGGGCGAAGCCGCGCAGGGCGTCCAGCCCTTCCATGCGCGAGACGTAACCGATCTTCGTCATGGGACCCCCGGTTGCCGAAGGCGCAATGATGCCCAGCCCGGCGCCGGATCGCACCTGGTCCGGTGCGGCGTCAGTGGTGCCCGCCGGCCGGCGGGGTCTGCGCCTCGAGTTCCTCCAGGGTGCGCGCCAGGGCATCGGGCGAGCGCGTGCGCGGCGCCAGCAGCGCATAGAACGCAGGCACCACGTACAGCGACAGCAGGGTGGAGAAACTCACCCCGGCGATGATCACGATGCCGATCGTGGCGCGGCTGGCCGAGCCCGGCCCGCCGGCGGCCACCAGCGGCACCGCGCCGACCACGGTGGCCACCGAGGTCATCAGGATCGGGCGCAGCCGCACCCGGGCGGCCTCGGCGATGGCCTCGGCCACGCTCCGGCCCTGGTCACGCAACTGGTTGGCGAACTCCACGATCAGGATGCCGTTCTTGGCCGCCAGGCCGATCAGCATCACCACCCCGATCTGGCTGAACAGGTTGAGCGTGCCGCCGGTGATCCACAACCCGAGCAGCGCGCCCAGCACCGCCAGCGGCACGGTGAGCATGATGGTGAACGGATGCAGGAAGCTCTCGAACTGGGCCGCCAGCACCAGGTACACGATCAGCAGCGCCAGGGTGAAGGTCAGCAGCACCGCGCCGTCGGCCTCCTGGTACTCGCGCGACTCGCCCTTCCAGTCCACCTGCGCGTAGTCGGGCAGTTCCTCTGCCACCACCTGGCGGGTCCAGGCCAGCGCCTCGCCCATCGAATAGCCCGGCGCCAGCCCGGCGCTGATGGTGATCGCACGCAGGCGGTTGAAACGGTTGAGGCTGCCGGGCTCGGCGACTTCGCTCAGGCTCACCAGGTTGGCCAGCGGCACCAGCTCGCCGCTGCCGCCGCGCACATGGGTGCGCGCCAGGTCGGACGGGTCCATGCGCGCCTCGCGCCCGGCCTGGAGCATGACGTAATACTCCTCGCCGTCCTGCACGTACGTGGTGACCCGGCGCGAGCCCATCATCGTCTCCAGGGTGCCGCCCACTTCCTGCACCGAGACGCCCAGGTCGGCGGCACGGGCGCGGTCGATATCCACCCGCATCTGCGGCCGGGTTTCCTTGTAGTCCGAGTCCGGGTCCTGGATGCCGGGGTTGGATTCCATCCGCTCCAGCACCCGGTCGCGCCACTGCGCCAGCTCCGCGTAGTCCGGCCCGCCCAGCACCAGCTGGTAGCGCTGGCCGCGGCTGCCTACCAGGCCACCGGGCACGTTGGCGCGCACGCTCACACCCGGCAGGCGGGCAAACTCGCCGCGCAACTGCGCCACCACCTCGGCGGTGCTTTCATCGCGCCGGTGCCAGTCGTGCAGGAACACGATCACCTGGCCGGTATGCATTTCCTCGCTACCGCCCCAGCCACGCGGCGCGCGCGAGTTGGCGCGCTGCACTGGGCCATCCTCACCCACCCGGGCCAGCACGATCTCTTCGACCTGCTGCATCTGCCCGACGGTGTAGTCGAAGCCGGCGCCCTCGGGACCATCAACCATCACGAAGAAGCGGCCACGATCCTCGGCCGGGGCCAGCTCGCTGGGCACGCGCATGCCCAGCAGCAGCACCAGCAGCGCACACAGCGCCATCGCCGCCAGCAGCAGGGCCAGGATGCGCCGGCCGGGCAGCGCGACCAGGCGCTGCACATGGCGGCCGTACCCCTGCCCCAGGCGGTCCAGGCCACGCTGGGTCCAGGCATTGAGGCCGCGCGGGGCGGTGTGCGGGCGCACCAGCTTGGACGACATCATCGGGGTCAGGGTGAGCGCGACGAAGGCCGAGATCGCCACCGCCGAGGCCAGCGCCACCGACAGCTCGCGGAACAGGCGCCCGGAGTTGCCCTCCATGAAGCCGATCGGCAGGAACACCGCCACCAGCACCGCGGTGGTGGCGATCACCGCAAAAGCCACCTGCGCGGTACCACGGCGTGCGGCCACCAGCGGCGGTTCGCCCAGGTCGGCGCGGCGCTGCACGTTCTCCAGCACCACGATGGCATCGTCCACCACCAGCCCGATGCACAACACCAGCGCCAGCAGGGTCAGCAGGTTGATCGAATAGCCGAACGCATACAGCGCGATGAACGCGGCCACCAGGCACACCGGCACCGTGACCGCCGGGATCAATGCGGCGCGCAGGCTGCCCAGGAACAGCCAGATCACCCCGAACACCAGCAGCATCGCCTCGGCCAGGGTCCAATACACGCGCTCGATCGAAGCCTCGATGAAGGTGGTGCTGTCGTAGGCCACGAAGATGTCGGTGCCCTCGGGCAGGGTGGCCTGGATGACCTCGGCCTCGGCGCGCGCCGCGCGCGCCACCTGCAGTGCGTTGGCGGTGGATGTACGCACGATGCCAAGGCCGACGTTGGGCACGCCGTTGCTGCGCAGGTAGGCACGGCGCTCCTCCGGCCCCAGCTCGACCGTGGCCACGTCGCCCAGGCGCACCACGTAACCGTCGGCGCCCTTGCCCAGCGGCAACTGCGCGAACTGCGCCGGCTGCCGGTAGCCGCGCTCCACCCGCAGGGTGAAGTCGCGGTCCTTCGATTCGATCCGCCCGGCCGGCAGTTCCACGTTCTCGGCGCGCAGCGCGCGCTCCACGTCGGCCGCGGTGATGCCGCGCGCAGCCATCGCATCGCGGTCCAGCCAGATGCGCATCGCATAGCGCTGGCCGCCGCCCAGCCGCACCTGGGCCACGCCGTCCAGCGCTGACAGGCGATCGACCACGTAGCGGTCGGCGTAATCGGTCAACGCCATGGTGTCCATGACGGTGGAGCGCATGTTGAGCCAGATGATGACGTCCGCGTCGGCTTCGACCTTGGCGATCTCCGGCGGATCGGCTTCGTCGGGCATCCGGTCCATCACCCGGCTGACCCGGTCGCGCACGTCGTTGGCGGCCGCCTCGATGTCGCGGCTGAGGTTGAACTCGATGGTCACGTCCGAGCGGCCGTTGCGGCTGGACGACTGGATGGTGCGGATGCCCTCGATGCCGGCCAGGCCATCTTCCAGGAGCTGGGTGATGCGGGTCTCCACCACCGCCGCCGACGCACCCGGGTAGCGGACCTCGACCGAGACGATCGGCGGGTCGATGTTGGGCAGCTCGCGCAGGGTCAGGCGCAGGAACGACATCACCCCCAGCACCACCAGCAGCAGGCTGACCACGGTGGCGAACACCGGGCGCCGGATCGACAGGTCCGAGAGCTTCATCGGTCAATCCCGGTCGGGAGCGCCGGATTGCGCGTCGGCAGCGGCCGGCGGTGCTGGTCGGGCCGGCACTGTCCCGGCTTCGGCTTCGGCTTCGGCTTCGGCCACGGCCATGCCCGGGCGCAGCTTGCCGGTGCCGTCCACCACGATGCGCTGGCCGGCCTCCAGGCCCTGCACGATCTCGGCCAGGCCGTCGCGGCGCACCCCGGTGTCCACCGCCGCGCGCGCAACCCGGCCGTCTTCCCCCACCCGGTACACGAACGACTCGCGGCCCACCTGCACCACCGCGATTTCCGGCACCACCAGCGCCTGCCGCTGCGGCAGGAACAGGCTGGCCTGCAGCAGCATGCCCGGCCGCAGCCGCCGCTTCGGATTGTCGAAGGCCGCCCGTACCGTGAGCGTGCGGGTGACCGGGTCGATCCGCGCGGCCACCGTCTCCACCGCGCCCTCGAACGTCACCCCGGGCCAGGCGGTGCCATGGGCCGTGACCCGCGCCCCCGGCGCCAGTGCCGACAACGCCGCTTCGGGAACCTGGAAATCGGCATACACCCGGGTGATGTCGTCCAGGGTGGCGATCACCGCGTTGGGCGTGAGCAGGGCGCCGGGGCTGACCTGGCGGATGCCGAGCACCCCGGCGAACGGTGCGCGCACCTGCCGGTCGGAGATCTCCGAACGCATCTGCCGCACCCGCGCGGCGGCGGCGTCACGGGTGGCGCGCTGGGCATCGAGCGTGGCCCGCGACACCAGTTGCTGTGCGGCCAACCCCTGCAGCCGGCTGAACTGCTGCCCGGCCTCGGCCGCGGCGGCCTGCGCCTCCGCCAGCGCGGCCTGCTGCGCGTCCACCCGCAAGGTCACCAGCGGCTGCCCGGCGGCAACCTGCTGGCCGCTTTCGAAATGCACCTGCTCCACGATCTCGCTGACCTTGGCGGTCAGGGTCACCGATTCGCGCGCATGCACGGTGGCCAGTGCCTGCACCGTGTCGCTCCAGGGCAGTACGCGCACCGTGGTAGTGGTGACCGGGACCGGCGCCGACGTTGGCGCCGGTGCCGCCTGCTGGCGGCAGGCCACCACCCCCAGGATGCAGGCCAGGGCCAGGCAGCCCGCCGGGAATCGTGACGCCATCGACCGTCCTGCCATCATTCAACAAGCCGTCGAGTGTAACGATTGATCGTGGCCGGCCGCACCCGGCGCCGATGGGCGCGCGCCCGGACGGGGGCGCCCCATGCGGCGCAACGGCTACAGGCCGGAGGTACCGCCGCTCCAGTCCAGGTCCAGCGCCTCCAGCACCTGCGCCACCAGCGCCTCGGGCGGGGTGGACGCGGCTTCCAGGTGCACTTCGGGCCGTTCCGGCGCCTCATAGGGCGAATCGATCCCGGTGAAGTTGGGGATCTGGCCGGCGCGCGCCTTGCGGTACAGGCCCTTGACGTCGCGCTCCTCGGCCACGTCCAGCGGCACGTCGACGAACACTTCCACGAACTCGCCCTGCGCGAACAGCTCGCGCGCCATCCGCCGCTCGGCACGGAACGGCGAGATGAAGCTGACCAGCACGATCAGGCCGGCATCGGCCATCAGCCGTGCCACCTCCGAGACCCGGCGGATGTTCTCCACCCGGTCCTCGTCGGTGAAGCCCAGGTCGCGGTTGAGGCCGTGGCGGACGTTGTCGCCGTCCAGCACGAAGGTGTGGTAACCCAGCGCATGCAAGCGCTTGTCCACCAGGTTGGCCACGGTGGACTTGCCCGCACCCGACAGGCCGGTGAACCACACCACCTTGGCCGACTGGCCCTTGATCCGCGCACGCGCGGCCTTGTCCACGTCGATGTGCTGCCAGTGCACGTTGTCGGCGCGGCGCAGGGCGAAGTCCAGGGTGCCGGCGGCGACGGTGTCGTTGCTCTGGCGGTCGATCAGGATGAAGCCGCCCAGCTCGCGGTTTTCCGCATACGGGGTGAAGGCGATCGGCTCTTCCAGGCTGAGGTTGCAGTAGCCGACCTCGTTGAGCTCCAGCCGCTTGCCGGCCAGGTGCTCCTGGGTGTTCACGTCCACCCGGTGCTTGATCTCGCTGATGCTGGCGGCAACCGTGCGCGGGCCGATCTTCAGCCAGTACGGCCGGCCCGGCAGCAGCGGGGAGTCGCTCATCCACAGCAGGTGGGCGGCGAACTGGTCGGCCACCGCGGGCGGGTCGTCGGCGGCGGCGATCACGTCGCCCCGGCTGATGTCGATCTCGTCGGCCAGGGTCAGGGTCACCGCCTGCCCGGCGACGGCGCGCGCCACCGGGCCGTCGGGCGACAGCACCTGGGCCACGGTCGAGCGCCGCGCCGAGGGCAGCACCACCACCGCATCGCCGGGTGCGACCGCGCCGGCGGCAATGGTGCCGGCGAACCCGCGGAACTCGGAATTGGGCCGGTTCACCCACTGCACCGGCAGGCGCAGGCCGGTGCCGTCCTGACCGCCTTCCACCTGCACCGTCTCCAGGTGCTCCAGCAATGCCGGGCCCTGGTACCAGGGGGTGTTGGGCGAACCCTGCAGCAGGTTGTCGCCTTCCAGCGCCGACAGCGGGATGACCTGCACGTCGGCGATGCCCAGTTGCGCGGCCAGCTCGCGGTAGCCGGAGGCGATGGCGTCGAAGGTGGCCTGGTCGTAGCCCACCAGGTCCATCTTGTTCACCGCCAGCACCACGTGCGAGATGCCCAGCAGCGAAACGATGTAGGTATGCCGGCGGGTCTGCGGCAGCAGGCCCTTGCGCGCATCCACCAGCACCACCGCCAGGTCCGCGGTGGACGCGCCGGTGGCCATGTTGCGGGTGTACTGCTCGTGCCCGGGGCAGTCGGCGACGATGAACTTGCGCTTGTCGGTATCGAAGTAGCGGTAGGCCACGTCGATGGTGATGCCCTGCTCGCGCTCGGCGGCCAGGCCGTCCATCAGCAGCGCATAGTCCATGCGCTCGCCCTGGGTGCCGTGGCGGCGCGAATCGGCCTCCAGCGCGGCAAGCTGGTCGTCGAACAGGCGCTTGCTCTCGTACAGCAGGCGCCCGATCAGGGTGCTCTTGCCGTCGTCCACGCTGCCGCAGGTGATGAAGCGCAGCAGCGGCTTGTCCTCGTGCTGGCGCAGGTAGGTGGAGATGTCATCGTGGCTGGCCAGCGCCGGATCCACGGCGATACCCGAATCAGGGCTTCCCATCAGAAATATCCTTCCAGCTTCTTCTTCTCCATCGAGGCCGTCGGGTCCTGGTCGATGACCCGGCCCTGGCGCTCGGAGCTGGTGGCCACCAGCATCTCGGCGATGATCTTTTCCAGCGAGTCGGCGTCCGATTCGATCGCGCCGGTCAGCGGATAGCAGCCCAGGGTGCGGAAGCGCACCTTGCGCAACTGCGGGGTTTCACCCGGCTTGAGCGGCAGGCGCTCGTCATCGACCAGGATCAGCGCGCCATCGCGCTCGACCACCGGCCGCGGCGCAGCGAAATACAGCGGGACCACCGGGATCTTCTCGCGGTAGATGTACAGCCACACGTCCAGCTCGGTCCAGTTGGAGATCGGGAACGCGCGCACGCTCTCGCCCTTGCGGATGCGGGCGTTGTACAGGTTCCACAGTTCCGGGCGCTGGCGCTTGGGGTCCCAGCGGTGGTGCTCGTTGCGGAACGAGAACACGCGCTCCTTGGCCCGCGACTTCTCCTCGTCGCGGCGGGCACCGCCGATGGCCGCGTCGAACTGCCACTTCTCCAGCGCCTGCTTCAGGCCCTGGGTCTTCATCACGTCGGTGTGCACGGTGGCGCCGTGGCTGAACGGGCCGATGTCCTGGGCGATGCCGTCGGGATTGATGTGCACGCGCAGGTCCACGCCGGTGTCGGCGGCGCGCTGGTCGCGGAAGGCGATCATCTCGCCGAACTTCCAGCGGGTATCCACGTGCAGCAGCGGGATCGGCGGCACGGCCGGGGCAAAGGCCTTGAGCAGCAGATGCAGCAGCACCGAGCTGTCCTTGCCCACCGAGTACATCATCACCGGGTTGCGGAACTCGGCGGCGACCTCGCGCAGGATGTGGATGCTCTCCGCTTCCAGGCGGTCGAGGTGGGACAGGCGGTGGTCCAGGCTCATGGGGGGCTTCGGAACGGGTCGGCGGGCGGCGGCCGGCGGCCTCCGGGACGGAGGCGCCAGGTCCGGAAAACATTCTGCCGGACCGGGCCATCGGGGATGGCGAGTATTCGTGCGCCAGCCCTGCCGATGAAATAAGCACAGGGCATAAGCGAATAACCACAAGCCGTTTCAGCCGCGCTTCGCACTTTCCTAACATCGGTGGCCCGTCGATGCCGACCCGTGCCAGGCCCGCCCGAAATGACCGCTGCGTCCCCCGTCCTGCCCCCCAGCCCGCTCAACGAGGACCGCAAGGTGCTGCTGGCCCGGCTGGTCGAGGGCCTGGACGGCCCCTCGCTGTGGTGGCTGTCCGGCTATACCGCCGGCCTGGCCCAGGGCCACGCCGCGCCACACCTGGCCGTGCTGCCCGGTGGCGCTCCGGCCACGGCGGCCGCGCCGCAGGCCGGCCAGCGCCTGACCGTGCTGTACGGCAGCCAGACCGGCAACGCCCGGCGCGAGGCCGAAAAGGTGGCCCAGGCCGCCGAGGCCGCCGGCCTGGCCGTGCGCCTGGTCCGCACCGATGCCTACCAGACCCGGGAGCTGGCCAGCGAGCGGCTGCTGTATCTGGTCATCAGCACCCAGGGCGAGGGCGACCCGCCGGATGATGCGATCGGTTTCACCGAGTTCCTGCTGGGCCGCCGCGCCCCCAAGCTGCCGGAGCTGAAGTTCGCCGTGCTCGGCCTGGGCGACTCCAGTTATGTGGACTTCTGCGGCATCGCCAGCAAGCTGGACGCGCGCCTGGCCGAGCTGGGTGCCCAGCGCGTGGCCGACCCGGGCCTGGCCGACCTGGACATCGATACCGTCGCCACGCCCTGGCGCGAGGCCGCGCTGGCCAAGGCCAGCGAACTGCTCAAGGCCGCCGCCCCGGCCGCCGCCCACGTGGCCACGGTCACCCCGTTGCGCCCGGCCGCGGCCTGGACCCACGAGCGCCCGTTTGCCGCCGAGGTGCTGGCCAACCAGCGCATCACCGGCCGCGAGTTCCGCGCCACCGGCTTCCAGACCTACGTCACCTCCGACAAGGACGTGCGCCACATCGAGCTGTCGCTGGAAGGTTCGGGCCTGGCCTACGAACCCGGCGACGCGCTGGGCATCCGCCACCGCAATCCCGAGCCGCTGGTCGAGGCGGTGCTGCAGGCCACCGGCCTGGACGCCGATGCGGCCGTCACCCTGGACGGCCAGGCGCTGCCGCTGGCCGAGGCCCTGGCCACCGGGCGCGAACTGACCCGCCTGTCGCGCCCGTTCCTGGTCGCGCACGCCGATCTGGCCGGTGCCGCCGACCTGAAGCAGCTGCTCGAGCCGGGCAACGCCGGCCTGGCCGCACTGCTGGGCGACCACCAGGTGGCCGACGTGCTGCGCCGCTGGCCGGCCGCGTGGAGCCCGGACACCCTGCTGGCCGCGCTGCGCCCGCAGGTCGCGCGCCTGTATTCCATCGCCTCCAGCCGCAAGCGGGTGGGCGAGGAAGTGCACCTGACCCTGGACGTGCTGCGCTACCAGGCCCATGGCCACGACCACCTCGGTGCCGCCAGCGCCTTCCTTGCCGCGCTGGAAGAAGGTGCGCAGGTGCCGGTGTATGTCGAACCCAACGAGCGCTTCCGGGTGCCGGCCGATCCCTCGCGCGACATCATCATGATCGGCCCGGGCACCGGCATCGCCCCGTTCCGCGCCTTCGTCCAGGAGCGCGCCGAGACCGGTGCGTCGGGGCGCAACTGGCTGTTCTTCGGTGCCCAGCACTTCAACACCGGCTTCCTGTACCAGACCGAGTGGCAGGACGCGCTGCAGCGCGGCGAGCTGCACCGCATCGACCTGGCGTTCTCCCGCGACCAGGAGCAGCGCATCTACGTGCAGCAGCGCCTGCGCGAGCGCGGCCGCGACGTCTACGACTGGCTGCAGGGCGGTGCGCACCTGTACGTGTGCGGCGCCATTGCCATGGGCAAGGACGTGCATGCCGCACTGCTGGACATCGTGACCGAGCACAACGGCGGCGACGCCGAAGCCGCCGCCGAGTACCTGACCGCGCTGCAGGTCGAGGGCCGCTACGGGCGCGACGTGTACTGAACACGCCGGCTGCCGGTCCGGCAGCGCAAGCGCAAGGCACCGCCGCCCCGGCGACGGTGGCAACCCGGGGCCCCGGGCATCCCTACAGGCCCCAGTCGACCTACTACATCGGAATGCAAGCCACATGAGCCACCCCTCCGTCGAAGACATCAAGATCAGCAGCCGCCGCCTGCGCGGCACGATGGAGGATGGCCTGGCCGACACCGTCACCGGCTCGCTGAGCTTCGAGGACCAGCGCACGGTCAAGTTCCACGGCAGCTACCAGCAGGACGACCGCGACCTGCGCGACGAGCGCCGCCGGCAGAAGCTGGAGCCGGCGCACCAGTTCATGATCCGCATCCGGGCGCCGGGCGGCGTGTTCACCCCCGAGCAGTGGCTCAAGCTGGACGCCATCGCCACCACCTACGCCAATCATTCGCTGCGGGTGACCACCCGCCAGACCTTCCAGATCCATGGCGTGGTCAAGCGCGACCTCAAGGCGACCATGCAGGCGATCAACGCCGGCCTGCTCGACACCATCTCCGCCTGCGGCGACGTCAACCGCAACGTGCTGGGCGCCAGCAACCCGCTGCAGTCGCACCTGCACGCGCAGGTGCATGACTGGGCGCAGCGGCTGTCGCTGCACTTCAAGCCGCGCACCCGCGCCTACTACGAGGTGTGGCTGGACGAGGAGAAGGTGGCCGAGAGCGGCGTGGAGGAAGAGCCCATCTACGGCCAGGCCTACCTGCCGCGCAAGTTCAAGATCGCCGTGGCGGTGCCGCCGCACAACGACGTGGACGTGTTTGCCAACGACCTGGGCCTGATCGCCATCGTCGACGAAGCCGGCGGCCTGGCCGGGTTCAACGTGGCCATTGGCGGCAGCATGGGCTCCAGCCACGGCATCCCCACCCACTATCCGCGGGTGGGCAACGTGATCGGCTTCGTCACCCCCGACCAGGTGTTTGCCATTGCCGAGGCCGCGGTGACCGTGCAGCGCGACCTGGGCGACCGCGAGGACCGCAAGCACGCGCGCTTCAAGTACACCATCGACGACCACGGCAGCGACAAGATCGTGGCGATGATGGAGGAGCGCGCCGGCTTCAAGCTGCAGCCGGCACGCCCGTGGCATTTCGACCACAACGGCGACCGCTTCGGCTGGGTCGAGGGCGAGGACGGCCACTGGCACCTCACGCTGTCGCTGCCCTCCGGCCGCATCGTCGACCAGCCCGGCCGCCCGCTGCTGACCGGCATGCGCGAGATCGCCCGCATCCACCGCGGCCAGTTCCGCATGACCTGCAACCAGAACGTGATCATCGCCGGCGTGCCGGCCGCCGAGCGCGCGCGCATCGACGCGCTGGTGGCCGCGCACGGGCTGGACGCGGAGAACAACGCGCCCACCGCCATGGCCCGCACCGCCATCTCGTGCGTGGCGCTGCCGACCTGCGCCCTGGCCATGGCCGAAGCCGAACGCTACCTGCCGTCCTTCCTGGCAAACATGGAACCGCTGCTGGACAAGCACGGCCTGCGCGAGCAGCCGATCCTGCTGCGCGTGTCCGGCTGCCCCAATGGCTGCTCGCGCCCGTACCTGGCCGAGATCGCCCTGGTGGGCAAGGCGCTGGGCCGCTACAACCTGTTCGTGGGTGGCGACCACCGCGGCCTGCGCATGAACACCCTGTACCGCGAAAACATCACCGAGCCGGAGATCCTGGCCACGCTGGACACGCTGCTGGGGCAATACGCCGCCGGGCGCGAGCCGGACGAGCACTTCGGCGATTTCCTGCACCGCGCCGGCCTGGTCGAACTGCCGCCGTACCCCACCCACGTCCGGGTCGACCCGGCCGAGGCCATGGCCATCACGGTCGTCGCCTGAATCCCGTTTCCGTGCATTGCGTCCGGAGTCACCGATGAGCCTGACCGTCACCGCCACCGTCGAAGCCGCCACCAGCACCGAGCCCGTCTCCGCGCCGGACCTGGATGCGCTCAACGCCAGGCTCGAGGCAATGGATGCCGAAGCCCGCGTGGCCTGGGCGCTGGCGCAGGGCCATGGCAACCCGGCGCTGTCGTCCAGCTTCGGTGCGCAGTCGGCGGTGGCCCTGCACCTGGTCACCCGGCAACGGCCCGACATCCCGGTGATCCTGGTCGATACCGGCTACCTGTTTGCGGAGACCTACCGCTTCGCCGACGAACTGGCCGAGCGCCTCGGGCTGAACCTGAAGGTCTATCGCCCGCAGTTCAGCCGCGCCTGGATCGAGGCCCGCCACGGCCGGCTCTGGGAACAGGGCCTGGAAGGCCTGAACGCCTACAACCAGGTGCACAAGGTCGAGCCGATGCGCCGCGCCCTGGATGAACTGGCCGTGGGTACCTGGTTCACCGGCCTGCGCCGCAGCCAGTCCGCCAGCCGCGCCGACACGCCGATCCTGCAGCGCCGCGACCAGTACCTGAAGGTCAATCCGATCGCCGACTGGAGCGACCGCGATGTGTGGCAGTACCTCAAGCAGCACGATCTGCCCTACCACCCGCTGTGGCACGAAGGCTATGTCTCCATCGGCGACGTGCATACCACCACCCGCTGGGAACCGGGCATGAAGGAAGAGGACACCCGCTTCTTCGGCCTCAAGCGCGAGTGCGGGATCCACGAGGACATCTGAGTCCCCGCAGCGGCGCGTGGTGCGCCGGCCGTGCCGGCACAGCCCCGGTGTATATTGCAAGTGCGGGCGGCCCGTCGCATCGGGGATCTGGATCGGCTGCCGCCGCACCGGCGTTACCCTGGCACACGGCACGGGAACCGCATGGCTGCATACCTCGCCAACTGGTGGATCAGGGCAGGCCTGGTGCTGGTGGTATTCGGCTGGGGCCCGCTGCTGGCCATCATCGTGCTCGCCACGCTCGGCCTGTGGCCTGACCCCAATCCGAACCCGATCGGGCCCGGCCTGCTGTTCTTCCTCACCTGCTGGCCGGCGATCATCTGCCTGGTCGTGGGCGTGATCCGGGTCCAGCGCAAGGCCGCGGCGGGGCCGCCTGCCGATGCCGCCACGTCATCACCCGCCAGCGCCAGGAGTGCACCCGCGTCCCTGGCCGGGAGCGCCTGGGCCAGGCTGGCCGCACTGCTTGGTGGCGCCGGCCTGTGCCTGTACGGCGCCGCAACCCTGACCAGCGACTCCTCGCGCGGGCCCGCCGCCGCGATCGTGCTCGGGGTCGTGTGCATCTTCTGGGCGCTGACCGGCCGCATGCCGTGGTGGTTCCGCCGCTGAGCGCGCGTGCGCCGGCCGCGCCGGTGCTCAGGCTGCCGCGACCGGCTCGCCCACCGGCGCGAACCACTGCACCGGCAGCATCGACGGATGGGCGTGGATGTCGTGTCCAGCCAGCAGCGCATCCAGGCCTTGGTCGCCGATGCCGGGCACCGCCTCGCGCGCCGTGGCCAGCACCTCGGCGGCAAGCTGGCGCATCGCCGCCACCCCGCGCTGGGTGCGCGCGATGTAGGCGGCGTCATCGAGCTCGTCGGTCAGCGCCCTGTTCATCTCGTAGCACCAGTCGACCTGGAACTGGTCGTAGGCCCGCGCCTGGCGCAGCTCCGGGGACCGGTCGCGCGTGCCCCACTCGCGCATCAGCCGCTGCATCGCCAGGTTCAGGTCGCGACCCTCGACGAAGGCGGGCTTGAGCCTGGACAGCATCGGCAGGTCGGCCTGGCGCCTGCTGAAGAACAGCGGCGCCAGCAGCGCCCAATAGAAGGCGTAGTCCCACAACACCTTGACCGGCATCACCTGCGGGTGGCCGAAGATCGGGTACTGGTCCTGGTAGAGCGTCAGCGTGCTCTCGTAGAACGAGAAATACAGCTGCTGGAAGATCTCGGCATAGGGGCCAATGCGGGTGCCGGCCTGGTCCTTCTCCACCAGCTCGCACACATAGGTGTTGCTGATGGCGATGAAGTCGCTGCCCGGCGAATAGAACGGATCCAGGAACAGGCCGGCCTCGCCGGTCAGGGCCCAGCGGTGGCTGGAATAGACCTGCTTGCAGCCGTAGGAGAAGTGGCGCAGGAACAGGAAATCCTGCAGCGCATACTCCGGCCGCGACAGCGCCTCGTGCACGCGCGGCTGGTGCACGCGCAGCCACTCCATGGCCTTGTCGTGGGTGTTCATGGTCTCCAGCGGGTGCATCTTCGCGTCGCACACGATGCCCAGCGAATGCGAGCCCGAGGCCAGCGGGATCAGCCAGAACCAGTAGCCCGGACCGCACATGTGGTTGGTGGAATCGACCCGGCGCGCCGGCGCGAAGCGCTGCCGCCAGTGCGGGTCGTCCGACCACAGGTCCAGGTCGGTCTGGCCGTCGATCCGCCACCACACCGCGTTGGCGTCGTGGTCGTTGGGCATGGCCAGGTCGAGCTTGCGCTTGATCAGCCCGGCGCGCCCGGAGGCATCGACGACGAAACGCGCCTGCAGGCTGTGGCGGGTGCCGGCATGGTCGAACTGGACCGCATGCGGGGCGTCGGTCTCGGACAATTCCAGCGTGCGCACCACTGCCTGGTCGAGGAACTCCACCCCGGCCTCGCGCACCCGGTCGCCGAGGAAGTTCTCGAAGCGGCCGCGGTCAAGCTGCCATGACGGGGTCGGCAGCAGCCGGCTCACGCCCATCTCGCTGCACTGCTGCACGTCGTACTGGCGGTCGGTGAAGAAGTAGCGCAGGCCGTACTTGCGCACCTGCTCTGTTTCCAGGTGCTCGCGCAGCCCCAGCACATCGGCGAAATAGTGCGCGCCGATCTCCACGGTCGATTCGCCGACCTTGTGCGCGGCCTCGCGTACCGGGTGCGCGCGGCGCTCGAGCACGGTCACCGAAAGCTGCGGATTGCGCTGCCGTAGTTGCAGGGCCAGGGTCAGCCCGGCAAGCCCGCCACCGAGGATCGCCACATCGGTGTGGCGCGGAGCATCCCCGCCGGAAGTGAGGCATTCGCCCTGCATGCTGCAGCTCCTGGGACCGGTAACTTGGGAGTGCGCACTATGCGTGCGCAGCGCCGGCGGCCGCAACGGTAGGCGCCGCCGCATCCTGCGCAGTGCCACCTGCAGCCCGCGTTTTCCGCGCTGCCCGGCCGGCTCACATGCTGATGGTCTGGGTCAGCGATTCCCAGGTCGGCGGCTCGGGCCAGGCGGGTTCCTGGTTGCCGTCCAGGACCCGGCGCAGGTCGCGCTTGTCGATCTGCGGTGCCAGGACGTGGACCAGTTCCAGGGCGTAGTCGCGCTGCACGCGCTCGCGCGGCAGCACGGCCCATGCGATGCACTCGCTGATTTCCTTCGGTGCCGGCCAGCCGCGCAGGTCGGTATCGCCCAGGCTGACCGCCATCTCGGCCAGCAGGCCCACGCCAAGCCCGGCGCGCACGTAGGTCTTGATGAGATCGGCGTCCAGCGCGGTCAGGGTCAGGTCCGGCGACAGGCCGGCGCCGGCGAAGGCGCGCTGCAGGGAGGATTCCGGACGTACCGAGGACTCGTAGCTGATCAGCGGGTGCTGGGCCAGTTCTTCGATGTCCGGCGCGCGCCCGGCGCGGTCCAGCGGATGGCCGCGCGGCACCAGGGCCAGCCGCCGCCAGCGGTACAGCGGTACGGCCACCCCGCCCTGCGGCTCGCCGCCTGCGGTGCTGACCACGGCCATGTCGGCGTCGCCCTGGCTGAGCAGGTCGAGCGCGGCGCCCTCCGTGGCCTGCTGCAGGTGCACCGTCACCTGGGGGAAGCTGCGCTTGATCTGGGCGATGGTCGGCGGCAGGACGAAGCGGGCCTGGGTGTGGGTGGTGGTGATGGTCAGCTGGCCCTGGCTCTCGCGGCGCTGGTTGGCCGAATAGGCGCGGATGTTGGCGGTCTCGGCCAGGATCACCCGGGCGCGCTCCAGGACCTCGTTGCCGCCCGGCGTGATCGCCTCCAGGCTGCGGCCCTTGCGCACGAACAGCAGGAACCCCAGCTCGTCCTCCAGCTGCTTGAGCTGCTTGGACAGCCCGGGCTGGGTGGCGTGCACGCGGGTCGCCGCCACGGTGATGTTGAGCCCGGCGTCGACAATGGCCACGAGATAGCGAAGCTGGGTGAGCGTCATCGGGCAGGAACCTGAATACGCGGCGAGAGGCGGAGCGACTGTAATCCCATTCCGGCCCCCATCTTATAACCTGGATGCATGTGCATTGTGCGGCAAGTTATTTCCGCTTGATATGGGCCGGCGCTACGGTCGATATCCCGTGCCGCCCTTGATATCCGTGACCCAGCCGTCGACCACTGCCGAGCCCTCCGCCCTGCTGCCCGGCAGTGTGACCCTGGTCGGTGCCGGCCCCGGCGACCCCGGCCTGCTCACCCTGCACGCCCTGCGCGCACTGGAATCGGCCGAGGTGGTGCTGCACGACCGCCTGGTCGGTGCCGGCGTGCTGGCCCTGGCCAACCCGCAGGCGCTGATGGTGGAAGTGGGCAAGTCGGCCGGCAACCACAGCATGCCGCAGGAAGACATCCACGCGCTGATGCTGCGCCATGCGCGCAGCGGCCTGCGCGTGGTCAGGCTCAAGGGCGGTGACCCGTTCGTGTTCGGCCGCGGCGGCGAGGAGCTCGAGTTCCTGCGCGCCCATGGCATTCCCTACCGGGTGGTGCCGGGCATCACCGCGGCCGTGGCCTGCGCGGCCTACGCCGGCATCCCCCTCACCCACCGCGACCATGCCCAGTCGCTGCGCCTGCTCACCGCGCACTGCCGCGACGGGGTGGACACCCTGGACTGGGAAGCGCTGGCACAGGAGCAGCAGACCCTGGCCGTCTACATGGGCGTGGCCGGGCTGGAGCGCCTGCGCGAGCGGCTGATCGCCGCCGGGCGCGCGCCATCGACCCCGTTCGCCCTGGTCGAGAACGGCTCGCGCCCCGAGCAACGGGTGATCACCGGCACCCTCGACGACCTGGCGCAGACCGCGCGCGCGCATGCGGTCGCCTCGCCGGCATTGCTGATCCTGGGGGAGGTGGCCGGCCTGGCCGCGCACCTGCACTGGTTCGGCGCCCCGCCGCTGTCGCCGCCGGCGGCCGCATCCGACCTGGCACAGGCCGCCTGAGCCGGCCCGCGCCCACGCATCCACACGACCCACGGAAGACACCATGGCCATCCATAACAGCATCCTCGACACCATCGGCTTCACCCCGATCGTCCGCCTGCACCGCATCGCTCCCGCCCACGTGGAGCTGTACGCGAAGGTCGAGTCCTTCAATCCCGGCGGCTCGGTCAAGGACCGCCTGGCCATCGCCATCGTGCTCGATGCCGAGGCGCGCGGCGTGCTCAAGCCGGGCGACACCATCGTGGAGGCCACCTCCGGCAATACCGGCGTGGCGCTGGCCATGGTCGCGGCCGCACGCGGCTACAAGTTCGTGGCGGTGATGACCGAGACCTTCTCGGTCGAGCGCCGCAAGCTGATCCGCGCCTACGGCGGCAAGGTGATCCTGACCACGGCGGCCGAGCGCGGCGTGGGCATGGTGCGCAAGGCCGAGGAGCTGTCGCGCAAGCACGGCTGGTTCCTGGCCAGCCAGTTCGAGAACCAGGCCAACCCGGCCTACCACCGCCAGACCACCGCCGCGGAAATCCTGCGCGACTTCGGCGGCCGCCGCCTGGACCACTTCATCAGCGGCTGGGGCACCGGCGGCACCCTCACCGGCGTGGGCGAGGTGCTGCGCACCGCACGCCCGGAGGTGCAGATCACCGCGGCCGAGCCGGCCAACGCCTCGCTGCTTGGCGGCAACGAGTGGAAGCCGCACAAGGTGCAGGGCTGGACCCCCGACTTCCTGCCGGGCGTGCTCAACCGCAAGGTCGCCCACCAGGTCGTCACCGTGGCCGATGAGGAGGCGTTTACCACCTCCCGCCGCCTGGCCACCGAAGAAGGCATCTTCGCCGGCATTTCCGCCGGTGGCACCCTGGCCGTTGCGCTGAAGGTCGCGGCCGATGCCAAGCCCGGCTCGGTGCTGCTGGCGATGCTGCCCGACACCGGCGAGCGCTACCTGTCCACCGCCCTGTTCGACGGCGTGAACGAAGGCTCCGACGACGAGTGGCTGGCCTCGCTGGGCTGAGCCCGGCGACGCGCGAACGCGCATGCGTTGACGCACCCCACGGGCGGCAGACAACTGCCGCCCGTTTGCGTTTCCGCCAACAGCATTTCCGCCGACAGCGTGCGGCGACCGCAGCAGTGGCTACCGCTGCGCCATGAACGCCTCGATCTCCTCGGCCGAGCGCGCCAGCCCGTCGGTCAGGACCTGGCAGCCGTCGGCGGTGACCAGCACGTTGTCCTCGGTGCGGATGCCGATGCCGCGCCAGCGCGCCGGCACCGAAGTCTCGCCCGGACCCACGTACAGGCCAGGCTCGATGGTGAACACCATGCCCGGCTCCAGCACGCGCGGCTCGCCATCGATGCGGTAGTCGCCCACGTCGTGCACGTCCAGGCCCAGCCAGTGGCCACTCTTGTGCGGATAGAAGCGCTCGTGGCGCTGTGCGGCGATGTTCTCCTCCAGCCGCCCCTTGAGCAGGCCCAGCCGCAGCAGGCCCTCGGTCAGGGTTTCCACGGCGGCGTCGTGGATCGCCGTCCATGGCGCCCCCGGCCGCACCGTCGCCAGCGCCGCCGCCTGCGCAGCGCCGACCAGGTCGTGCAGCGCACGCTGCTCGCGCGAGAAACGCCCGTTGACCGGAAACGTGCGGGTGATGTCGGCAGCGTAGTTGCGGTACTCGGCGCCGGCATCGACCAGCACCAGCTCGCCGTCGCGGGCCGCGGCGCTGTTGGCCACGTAGTGCAGCACGCATGCGTTGGCGCCGGCACCGACGATGCTCGAATACGCCGGCCATGCATCACTGGCGCGGAATACCCGCTCGACCTCGGCCTGCAACTCGTACTCGTGCACGCCCGGACGCGCGGCGTGCATGGCCGCGCGGTGCGCCTGCACGCTGATCTGCGCGGCCTTGCGCATCAGGCGCAGCTCGTCGCGTGACTTGAACAGGCGCTGCTCGTGCAGCAGGTGGCCCAGCTCCAGGAATTCGTGCGGCGGCTGCGCGCCGTGCCGCACCTGCGCGCGCACGCGGTTGACCCAGCCGATCAGCTTGAGGTCGAACTCGGCGTCGCGGCCGAAGTGGTAGTACACCCGCGAACGGCCTTCCAGCAGGCCGGGCAGGATCTCGTCGAGGTCGTCGATGGGATAGGCATCGTCCATCGCGTAGGCCTGCACCGCGCCCTCCTGGCCGGCGCGCGGGCCATCCCAACCTTCGCGCACCGGGTCGCGCTCGCGGCAGAACAGCAGCGCCTCGCCGTGGCGGCGGCCGGGCACCAGCACCAGCACCGCCTCCGGCTCGGGGAATCCGCACAGGTACCAGAAGTCCGAATCCTGCCGGTACGGGTAGTGGGTATCGTGGCTGCGCACGCGCAGCGGTGCGGCAGGCAGCACCAGGATGGCGTCCTCGCCGGCAAGGCGCATGAGCTGGCGGCGGCGGCGCAGGTATTCGGCAGCCGATATGCCGGTCGCGGCGCGCGGCATGTCAGTTCAGGCGTTGCCGGTGGCGCGGGCCGAGCACGCAGTCGCCATGCAGCAGCAAGGCGGCCACCCGCGCGAATTCCTCCAGCTCCGACAAGGCCGATTCGTCCTCGTCGTCCTCGTCGATGTCCTGCACCTGCGCGCCCGCCAGCCTGGCCAGGTCCTGCAGGACCTCGTTGCCCTCGTCCGACAGCGGCGGGCTGGCGCCTGCGGCCAGGCCGAAACCACCGAGGAAACCGTGGCACCAGTCGAACAGGGCCTGTGCACGTTGCCGCAGCGGCGCGTCGTCGTCCTCCAGCAGCAACTGGAAGGCGAATTCGCCGTCCTCCAGGCGCGCGGCGGTGGCCTGGCGCAGCAGGTCCAGCGCCGAGCCCCGCAGCGGCGTGGGCAGTGCCGGGTCGGCCATGACCCGCGCCGGCCAATCGGCCACGTCATCGCCTCCACCGGCCAGCCAGCCGCACAGGGAACCGTGCAGTTCGGCGGCCGTGGCCGCCAGCCCCAACTCGCGGCTGATGGCGGCAACTTCGTCGGCGGTGGGCAGTGGCTGCATGCGGGGCGAACTCCCAGGTCCGGATGGCCGGGCCGGGTGCGCCGCGGCGGATGCGATGCCAAAGTGTAGCAATCGCCCGGGGATCCGGCTTGTCGGCCTTGTCGCCGCGTGCCTACACTGGGCGTGATCGCCCCGTCACGCCGGTCATTCATGCAAGCCAGATTCGCCCCGCTTCACCAACTGTGGGGGTCCGCATGCCGGAGGGGTCGGGCGTGACGGCGATCCTGATGTCGCTGGCGGCCGGCCTGCTGCTGGCCGTGCTGCTGTTGCTGTGGCACTGGCGCCGCAGCCATGCGGCCCAGGCCGCCGTGCTGCGTGCACGCGAAGAGCACCTGACGGTGGCGCTGTGGGGCTCGGGCGAGCGGTTCTGGGATTTCGACCTCGCCAGGCGCGGCCTGCACGTGCTCGATTGCGCCGAGGACGAACGCCCGACCATCGGCGACGGGCTGTCGGTGACCAGCCGCAGGATGGCGTTGCCCGCGGTCCATCCACAGGACCGCCGCCACGTCCTCCGGCGCCTGCGCGCACACCTTCAAGGCCGTGAGCCGCTGTTCACCTCGGAGCACCGGGTGGACCTGCACGGCGACGCCCACTGGATCTGGGTCCGGGTGCGCGGGCGCACGGTCGAGCGCGACGCGCGCGGGCGTCCGCGGCGCCTGGCCGGCACCGCGCGCGACACCACCGCCAGCCGCCATGCCGATGCCGAGCGCCGCATCGCCAGCGAGGTGCTGCGCAGCATGAGCGAAGCGGTGGCCGTGCTGGACCACGAAATGTATTTCGTCGCGGTCAACCCCGCCTTCACCCTGATCACCGGCTACAGCGACGTGGAGGCGCTGGGACAGCCGTTGTCGATGCTCGACTCCGGCCGCCACGACGGCCTCCCCGGCGCCCTGCGCGAGGAACTGCTGCGCCGCCCGCAGTGGCAGGGCAACGTGTGGATGACCCGCCGCGACGGCGCCGAGATCCTGTGCCAGGTGCGCCACAACGGCATCGGCGACCTGGCCGGCGAATTCAACTTCCACGTGGTGGTGCTCAGCGACATCACCGAACAGAAGCGCGCCGAACAGGAGCTGCGCTACCTGGCCAACTACGATGCCCTGACCAGCCTGCCCAACCGCTCGCTGCTGTCCGACCGCCTTGCCCGGGCGATCGTGCGTGCGCGCCGCGAGGGCGGCTACGTGGCGGTGCTGTTCCTGGACCTGGACAGGTTCAAGCACGTCAACGACTCGCTCGGGCACGCGGTGGGCGACCGGGTCCTGCGCGCGGCGGCCGAGCGGGTGCAGCGCTCGGTAGGCGCCCAGCACACCGTTGCCCGCCTCGGTGGCGACGAATTCACCGTGGTGCTGGAAGCACTGGCCTCGCCCGAGGAAGCCGAGGAAAGCGCGCGCCGGGTACTGGAGGCATTCGCCGAGCCACTGGTGGTTGGCGAGCACGGCGAGATCACCATCTCGCCGTCGATCGGCATCAGCCTGTTCCCCGGGCATGCCAACACCCCGACCGACCTGATCAAGCACGCCGACACCGCCATGTACCAGGCCAAGTCGGCCGGGCGCCGCACCTGGCAGGTGTACTCGGCGCACATGGATGAATCCGCACGCCGCCGCGCGACGCTGTCCAGCCTGCTGCGCCGCGTGCTCGAGCGCGACGAGTTGGCCCTGGTCTACCAGCCGCGCTACTCGCTGCACGAGCGCCGGGTGGTCGGGGTGGAAGCGCTGCTGCGCTGGCGCAACCCGGAGTTCGGGCTGGTGCCGCCGGACCAGTTCATCCCGCTGGCCGAGGACACCGGCCTGATCCTGGAAATCGGCGAATGGGTGCTCAAGGAATCCTGCACTGTCCTGCGCCGCTGGCATGACGCCGGCATGGACGGGCTGCGCATGTCGGTCAACGTGTCGGCGATCCAGCTGCTGCGCGGCGACCTGGTCGCCACCGTGGCGCGGATCCTGGCCGAGACCGGCGTGGACGCCGACCTGCTCGAGCTGGAACTGACCGAGAGCGCGATCATGGACAACGTCACCCGCAGCGCCGAGGTCCTGCACGCCTGCCGTGCCCTGGGCGTGGGCCTTGCGGTGGATGACTTCGGCACCGGCTATTCCTCGCTGGCCTACCTCAAGCGCCTGCCGCTGACCACGTTGAAGATCGACCACGAATTCGTCGGCGACCTGGCCCATGACCCGGACGACGAAGCCATCACCAGTACGGTGATCACCATGGGCCACTCGCTGTCGCTGCTGGTGGTGGCCGAGGGCGTGGAGACCGCCGCGCAGTTGCACTTCCTGCGCGAACACGGCTGCGACGAGATCCAGGGCCACTACATCGCCGCGGCAATGGAACAGGATGCGTGCCTGGCGTTCCTGCGCCAGCCGGCCCTGCTGCCGGACTGACCGGCCATGGCGGCGGCTTGACCGCTCCGCCAGACGCTGCCTATCGTGCCGGATATGAAACCCGACGCCGACGCCATCACCCAGCTCCGTGCCCTGGCCGCGCGGGTGGAAGCGCTGGCCGAGCGCTGCCAGCGGCTGACCGACGAAAACCGCAGCCTGCGCCAGCAACAGGAACAACTGGTGGGCGACCGGGCGCAGTTGCTGACCAAGAACGAGCAGGCACGCTCGCGGGTGGAGGCGATGATTGCGCGGTTGAAGTCGCTGGAGCAGCACACGTGAGCGATGTCCAGCCGGTCGACGTGCGGATCCTCGACCGCGACTACACCGTCGGCGTCAGCGCCGCCGAACGCGACAGCCTGCTGGCCGCCGCCCGCCTGCTGGATGCACGCATGCGCGAACTGCGCGGCAGCAACCGGGTCGCCTCGCTGGACCGCATCGCGGTGCTGACCGCGCTCAACCTGGCCCACGAGCTGCAGCAGGCGCGCGATGAACGCGACGCGCGCGAGCGCGAACTGGAACGCACGCTCGACGCGCTGCATCGGCGCCTGGACGGCCTGCTCGGCTCCGCGCCAGGCTGAATGCGGCGCCGGCAAACGCCGTCGCCACCCCGTGGCTGAATCCCTCATGGCCGCCGCCGCGCCATTGGCGCCACCAGGCCCGGAACGGGTGCGCCGGGCGCTATACTCTCCCCGTGTTCTCTGCCGTGTTCGACAGCTGGCAAAACATTCGCCTTGTCCCTTAAAACGACACCGGGGATGCGACGACGCCGGGGGTGCAAGTCCGCCACGCAGCGGGAAGCCCGAAGGTTTCCGACCGTTCCCACTTGAACCTCGGGTTCAAGGTCGTTTCGCCGCATCGGCATGGTGGAGAACATTCTTCCGACGACGCCTCCTCCGGGAGGCGTCGTTTTTTTCGGCCTTCTCCCGAGCGAGGGGGGATGCACGCCACCGGGAGAAGACCCCGGTTTTTGTGCGCCGCGCCGCGGGCAGGCTTGGCGCGGCAGGTGGCGGGAGCCATCATGCAGCCCCCGCACCGGCCCCATGCCCATGACCCAGGACCGCCCATCCCTGCGCAGGACGCTGCGCGAACGCCGCCGCGCCCTGGCCCCGGCCGCGCGCATCGACGCGGCGCAGGCGCTGGCCGCGCGCATCCTGGCCCTGACGTTCCTGCCGCGCGAGGGCTACCTGGCCGGCTACTGGGCCATGGACGGGGAGATCGGCCTGCACGTACTGCAGATGCGGCTGCCTCCCGGGCTGGTGTGGTGCCTGCCGGTGCTGGACGGGCAACAGCTGCGGTTTGCACCGTGGCGCGCCGGCGACCCGCTGGTCACCAATCGCTTCGGCATCCCCGAGCCGGACGTGGCGCCGTCGTCCACCCTGCCGGCCGAGGCACTGGCGCTGGCGGTGATGCCGATGGTCGGCTTCGACGCGGCCGGCCAGCGGCTGGGCATGGGAGGCGGCTGGTATGATCGCAGCTTCGCGTTCCGTCGCGACCACGCCGCGCCGCCGTGGCTGGTGGGTGCCGGTTTCTCGGTGCAGCAGGTCGATGCGCTGGCCGGGGCCGAGTGGGACGTGATTCCCGACGCGATCTGCACCGAAACCCAGACCCTGCTGCGCCCCGGCGCCAGCCCGCCACACCGCGAGACCGATCCGGCATGACCGCCCGCAAACGCTACTGGCTGATGAAGTCCGAACCGGATGCGTTTTCCATCGATGACCTGGAACGGGTCGGCACCGAGCCCTGGAACGGCGTGCGCAACTACCAGGCGCGCAACTTCATGCGCGACGGGATGAGGGTCGGCGACGGCGTGCTGTTCTACCACTCCAACACCAAGGTGCCAGGCATCGTCGGCATCGCCCGCGTGGCCAGCCACGCCTATCCGGACGACACCCAGTTCGAGCCCCGATCCCATTACCACGACCCCAAGGCCACCCGCGAGCAGCCGCGCTGGTACCTGGTGGACGTCGCGTTCGAGCGCAAGCTCGCGCGCACGATCCCGCTGGAGGAGATCAGGCAGCACGCCGACGCACTGGGCGAAGGCTTTCCACTTACCGCACGCGGCAGCCGCCTGTCGGTGTTCCCGGTGACCGCGGCGCAGTGGAAGCTGCTGCTGTCGCTGGAATGATCCCGCCACGGAATCCCATCATGTCCGAAGCAAAGCGCCTGGCTGGCGAAAAGGCCATCGAGTATGTCCAGGACGGCATGATCGTCGGCGTTGGAACCGGTTCGACCGTGGCCTACTTCATCGAAGCGCTGGGCCGCATCCGTGACCGCGTCGCCGGTGCGGTGTCCAGCTCCGAACAGAGCAGCGCACGGCTCAAGGCACTGGGGATCGACGTGCTGGACGCCAACGCCGCCGGCCCGCTCAAGCTGTACGTGGACGGCGCCGACGAATGCGACCCGCACAAACGCCTGATCAAGGGCGGCGGCGCAGCGCTGACCCGCGAGAAGATCATCGCCGAGGCCAGCGAAACCTTCGTATGCATCATCGACCCGGCCAAACAGGTGCCGGTACTGGGCCGCTTCCCGTTGCCGGTGGAAGTGATCCCGATGGCGCGCAGCCTGGCCGCACGCCGCATCCTGGCGCTCACCGGCGGCCAGCCGGTGTGGCGCGACGGCACCGTCACCGACAACGGCAACTGGATCCTGGACGTGCACAACCTGGCCATCACCGACCCGGTGCGCCTGGAAAGCGAACTGAACCAGATCCCAGGCGTGGTCAGCGTCGGCCTGTTCGCCCGCCGCCCGGCCGACATCGTGATCGTGGGCAGCGAACCGCCGGTGGTGCTGTAATTTCCCGCACCGCGGGCCTCCACAAGTTGGCGCCCCTGTAGGAGCCGGCCTTGCCGGCGACCGCCACGCGCAAACCTGGCGCACATGCCTGCCCCACCTTGACCACCACCGGCCGATCCCCGAAGGTGCGCTCGTCACCTTCGATCCGGCTTGCCATGTCTCCCTTGCCACGACTCCTGGCCCTGCTGTCCCTGCTGGCGCTCTGCGCCTGTGCGTCCGCGCGCACGCCATGGGTGGAACTGGGAGGCGAGCGCTTCCAGGTCGAAGTGGCCGACACGCCGGAAGCGCGCGCGCGCGGGCTGATGTTCCGCGACCGGCTCGAGCCAGGCCACGGCATGCTGTTCATCCACGACCGCCTGGAGCCGCAGGCCTACTGGATGAAGAACACGAAGATTCCGCTGGACATCCTCTATTTCGACGATGAGCGCCGGCTGGTGGCGCAGCAGCGCGACGTGCCGCCGTGCTCGGCCGGCAGCCACTGCCCGTCCTACCCCAGCCGGCGCCCGGCCCGTTACGTGCTGGAACTCAATGCCGGCCAGGCCGCCCGGCTGGGGCTGCAGGACGGCGCGCCACTGCACTTCGGCCCGGGAATCCGCGCACCGGGCGGCTGAAATTCCTGCTCAACCCCCGCCTGCTGCGGCCGATACAGGAATCAGGCGGGGCTTGAACCTGGCGACGCGTGGCCCCAGTAGTACTGGCATGGGGGATCGAAGCATGTACCTGACCAACTGGAACGCCCTGGCTTCGCTCGACGACGAGGCACTGCCACTGCTGGACGCCGCCCTGCTCATCGCGCGCGACGAATACCCCGACCTGGACACCGAGCTGTACGCGGCGCAGGTGCAGGCCCATGCCGATGCCCTGCGCGACGAAGTGGCCGCCATCGAGCCCAGCGCGCTGAAGATGGCCGCGATCAATCGCCACCTGTTCGTGGAGCTGGGCTACAGCGGCAACCACGACGAGTATTACGACCCGCGCAACAGCTACCTGAACCAGGTGCTGGACCGGCGCCTGGGCAACCCGATCTCGCTGGCGCTGGTGCAGATGGAAGTGGCGCGACGGCTGGGCATCCCGCTGGATGGCGTGTCCTTCCCCGGCCATTTCCTGGTGCGCCTGCCGGTGGATGGCGGGCTGCTGGTGATGGATCCGTTCAATGGCGGCCGCCCGCTGGCCGTGGAAGAACTGCGCGAGCGCGCCCGCCCGCACCTGGGCGAGCCGCCGGACGACAAGGTCCTGCTGCAGATCCTCAGCCCTGCGCCGAACCGCGCCATCCTGGTGCGCGTGCTGCGCAACCTGCATGGCCTGTACGCCGAGGCGGGTGAATGGGATCGCGCCGCACGCAGCATCGACCGGGTGCTCACGCTGACCCCCGAGCAGCCCGATGCCGTGCGCGACCGCGGCATGGCCTACCTGGAACTGGGCTACCTGCCCGGCGCGCGCCAGGACCTGGCGCACTACCTGCAGCTGGCGCCCGAGGCCGGTGATGTCGACCAGGTCCGCGAAAGGCTGATCCACGCCAGCGCCAGCCGCACCGTCCTGCACTGAGGCCTGCATCCGGCCGGGCCGATGGCCCCGGCCGCGCAACCGGTCCACAATCCCCATGCGCCATGCCGTCGCGTACGGCGCTTCCCGCACGCATGGAACCCCCGACATGACCTCCCTGGCTGGCAAGACCCTGTTCATCACCGGTGCCTCGCGCGGCATCGGCCTGGCCATCGCCCTGCGCGCGGCGCGCGACGGCGCCAACGTGGCCATCGCCGCCAAGTCGGCAGTGCCGAACCCGAAGCTGCCCGGCACCATCCACTCCGCGGCCGAGGCGGTGAACGCCGCCGGCGGCCAGGGCTTGGCGCTGAAGTGCGACATCCGCGAGGAGGAGCAGGTGCACGCCGCCGTGGAAGCCACCGTGGCCGCATTCGGCGGCATCGACATCCTGGTCAACAATGCCAGCGCGATCTGGCTGCGCGGTACCCTGGACACGCCGATGAAGCGTTTCGACCTGATGCAGCAGGTCAACGCGCGCGGCAGCTTCCTGTGCGCACAGGCCTGCCTGCCGCACCTGCTGCAGGCGGCCAACCCGCACATCCTCACCTTGGCCCCGCCGCCATCGCTGGACCCGAAGTGGTGGGGTCCGCATACCGGCTACACCCTGGCCAAGATGGGCATGAGCTTCGTCACCCTGGGCCTGGCCGCCGAGTTCGGCCCGCAGGGCGTGGCGGTCAATGCGTTGTGGCCGCGCACCATCATCGCCACCGATGCGCTGAACATGATCCCCGGGGTCGAACCGGCCCATGGCCGCCGCCCGGAGATCATGGCCGACGCCGCGCACGCGGTGCTGGTACGGCCAGCGGCCGGCTTCAGCGGCAGGTTCCTGATCGATGACGAAGTGCTGGCCGAAGCCGGCGTGACCGACCTGTCTGCCTACGCGGTGGATCCTGCAAGGGCGCCACTGCCGGACCTGTTCCTGGATTGACGCGTCTGGCTGCGGGCGCTGTCTTGCCGGCGACCCCGATGGCGGCTGGATCGCGGCAAGCAATCCGGATGGTCGGGTCGCCGGCAAGGCCGGCTCCTACAATGGGGCAGCCGGAAAGGCCACGCCGGTGGCGACACACAATGGGGCGATCCCACGACGAGGCATGCCATGAAATACCTGCACGCGATGGTCCGGGTCCATGACCTGGATGCGACCAGCCGTTTCTTCACCGAGGGCCTGGGCCTGGTGCAGACCCGGCGCATGGACAACCAGGCCGGGCGCTTCACCCTGGTGTATTTCGGCGCGCCGGAAAATCCCGAGGCCGAGATCGAGCTGACCTTCAACTGGCCGCCGCAGGATGGCGCGCCGGCGGAGGATTACGGCAGCGCGCGCAACTTCGGCCACCTGGCCTTCGAGGTCGATGATATCTACGCGCTGTGTGCGCACCTGCAGTCGCTGGGCGTGACCATCAACCGCCCACCGCGCGATGGGCGCATGGCCTTCGTGCGCACCCCGGACCTGATCTCGATCGAACTGCTGCAGAAGGGCGGTGCGCTGCCGCCAGCCGAACCGTGGGTGTCCATGCCCAACACCGGAAGCTGGTAGACGCCGACCGCACGCTCGACGCTCCTGGTCAGCCGGCCAGCGCCTGCTCCAGGTCGGCAACCAGGTCGTCGCCGTATTCCAGCCCGACCGACAGGCGCAGCAGGCCCTGCGGCGTGGTCGACAACGGGCCTTCGATCGAGGCGCGGTGCTCCACCAGCGACTCGGTCGAGCCCAGCGAGGTGGCATTGGTGAACAGGCGCAGGCGCGCGGCCACGGCCAGCGCCGCCTCGCGTCCGCCCGCCACCTCGAACGAGAGCATGCCGCCGAAGCCGCTCATCTGCCGCGCGGCCACCGCATGCTGGGGATGGGATGCCAGGCCGGGGTAATGCACCTTGTCCACCCGCGCATGCGCCTGCAGGAACTGCGCAACCTGGCCCGCATTGCGGCAATGCCAGTCCATCCGCGCCGGCAGCGAGCGCACGCCACGCAGGATCATCCATGCCGCGAACGGCGAGGCGGTCGCGCCGCCCAGCACGCGCAGGCCCTGGCAGGCCGCGGCATGCTCGCCATCCTCGGCGAATGACAGCACGCCGCCCATCACGTCGCCGTGGCCGCCCAGGTACTTGGTGGCCGAATGCATCACCACGTCCGCGCCCAGCGCCAGCGGCTGCTGCAGCGTCGGCGGGGCGAAGGTGCCGTCCACCAGCAGGCGCGCGCCGCCGGCGTGGGCGATGTCCGCCAGCGCGGCGATGTCGCTGACCTTGAGCAGCGGGTTGGAGGGGGTCTCGGCCCACAGCAGGCGGGTGTCGGGCCGCAGCGCGGCGCGCACCGCGTCCAGGTCGGTGAAGTCGACGATGGTGCACTCCAGGCCCCAGCGCGGGAACCAGTCACGTGCGATCACCCGGAACGAGAAGTAGCTGTCATCGCACAGCAGCACGTGGCTGCCGGCCGGCAGCGCCTGCAGCGCGGTGGCGCCGGCGGCCATGCCGGTGGGATACAGCAGCGCGCGCGCCGCGCCATCCAGCGCGGCCAGCACGCGCTCGGTTTCCTGCTGGGTGGGATTGCCGTAGCGCTGGTACAGGAAGCCGTGCGGCAACTGCACGTCGGCGGTGTGCTCGAAGGTGGTGGCCAGTTGCAGCGGCGGCGCCAGTGCGCCGGTGGCCGGATCGGGCGTGCTGCCGGCACGGGCAGCGAGGGTGTGGATGTGGGGCATGGCGGGTGGTGGCCTCCGGTGGTTGCTGGCGGGCGGCGCAGGATGCGGGCTTCCGATCTTACGCCCGCGTGCCGCGCACCCGCTGCGCACGGGCACGTGGCACGGGCACGACGGCGTGCGACGCGACCGCTCGCTCCGTACGACGGTACCGGCCATCGCCGCGCGACCGGCCATGGCCGCCGCGGCGTGGCGGCGGCACCGGCATGTGCCGATAATGTGCCGGCCGGCGCTCGCCGGCGCCATCCACGGATACCACCACACGCCATGAACGCCACCACGTTGCCCGCCGGCGACACCGCCGCGCTGCTCGACCTCGGCCGCCAGTACTACCTGCCCATCTACCGCCCGCGCGAGCTGGTGCTGGAGCGAGGCCAGGGCTCGCGCCTGTGGGACAGCACCGGCCGCGAGTACGTGGATCTTGCTGCAGGCATCGCGGTGTGCGGGCTGGGCCACAACGACCCGGACCTGCACGCGGCGCTGGTCGAGCAGGCGGGCAAGCTGTGGCACACCAGCAACATCTTCTACAGCGAACCCCCGCTGCGCCTGGCCGAGGAACTGGTCAAGGCCAGCCGCTTCGCCGAGCGCGTGTTCCTGTGCAACTCCGGCAGCGAAGCCAACGAGGTCACGATCAAGCTGGTGCGCAAGTGGGCCACCGCGCAGGGCCGGCCGCCGCAGGAGCGGGTGATCGTCACCTTCCGCGGCAGCTTCCACGGCCGCACCCTTGCCGCCGTCACCGCCACCGCGCAGCCCAAGTACCAGGCGGGCTACGAGCCCCTGCCCGGCGGCTTCCGTTACATCGATTTCAACGACCTGGTCCAGCTGGAAACGGCGATGGCCGCCGGCGACGTGGCCGCGGTGATGCTGGAGCCGGTGCAGGGCGAAGGCGGGGTAATGCCGGCCGCCCCCGGCTTCCTGCGTGGCGTGCGCCAGCTCTGCGACCGCTACGGCGCATTGCTGGTGCTGGACGAGATCCAGTGCGGCATGGGCCGTACCGGCACCCTGTTCGCGCACTGGCAGGACGAGGTGGTGCCCGACATCGTCACCCTGGCCAAGGCGCTGGGCGGCGGCTTCCCGATCGGCGCGATGCTGGCCGGGCCGAAGGTGGCCGAGGTCATGCAGTTCGGCGCGCACGGCACCACGTTCGGCGGCAACCCGCTGGCCGCGGCAGTGGCGCGCGTGGCCCTGCGCAAGCTGGCGGCGCCGGAACTGGCCGCCAATGTCAGCCGCCAGGCACATGCGTTGCGCCAGGGCCTGGAGATGATCGGCGCCGAATCGGGCGTGTTCCGCCAGGTGCGCGGCCGCGGCCTGATGCTTGGTGCGGTGCTGGCGCCGGAACACGCGGCCCGCGCGGGCGAGTTGCTCGACCACGCGGCGGCCCATGGCCTGCTGGCACTGCAGGCCGGCCCCGATGTCCTGCGCCTGGTCCCGGCACTGAACATTACCGATGCCGATGTGGCCGAAGGCCTGAAGCGGCTGCGCGCGGCCGTGGCCGATTTCCGCGGCCGCGCCTGATCGGCACCGGGAGCGCCCCTGGATGCAGGGGCATTGCCGCAAGGCCAGGCCTGCGCCTGCCCGGGCAGGCCGCACCGGCTGCAGTGGCGGCCGTGATCAACCCAGCCCGTGGCGGCGCAAGACCCGCCCCAGCGCGCGTGCATCACGCACGCTGTCGGCTTGCAGCCCGGCGCGGCGCGCGCCCTGCACGTTGACGAACAGGTCATCGACGAACAGCGTGTCGGCCGCGCTCCAGCCCAGGTGCTCCAGTGCGTGGACGAACACCTGCGGCTCCGGCTTGCGGCCGCCGAACTGGCCACTGCACAGCACCCGGCCTTCCAGCCGCGCGCACAACGGCGCGACGATCCGCCCCACCGCCTGCGCCATCAGCAGCCCGTTGTTGGTCAGCACGGCCATCGCGATGCCCGGGTCCAGCGCGAGCAGGCGGGCCAGCGCACGCGGCTCGGCCGTGCTGGCGGCCACCCGTGCAGCCAGCCATGCTTCGGCATCGACCCGCGCACCGATGGCATCGCCAAGCTGCTGCAGGTAGGCGGCCGTGTCGATCCGCCCGGCGTCGTAACCCGCCTCCAGGCCCGAGTCGTACAACGCCTGCCACACCTGCGCGAACGTCGCGCCCGCGTGCGCGGCCAGGTGCGCCACCCGCCGCTCGCGCCGGTAATGCGCAAGCACGCCATCGAAATCCAGCAGCAGGCGGCGGACGCGTGGCCTCATCCGGCGGCGACCACCTCGAATGCCTCGGCGGCCGCCTCCAGCGTGGCGGCAATCACCGCTGCGTCGTGCGCGCTGGACAGGAAGCCGGCCTCGTAGGCGCTCGGCGCCAGGAACACGCCGCGTTCGAGCATGGCGTGGAAGAACCGGTTGAACGCCGGGATGTCGCAGGCGGTGGCCTGGGCGTAGGTCTCCACCTTCTGGTCGGTGAAGAACAGGCCGAACATCGCACCGACGCGGTTGGTGGTCACCGCCACGCCGGCCTTGCGCGCGGCCGCTTCCAGCCCGTCGCACAACTGCGCGGTGGCATCGGCCAGGCGCTGGTGGAAGCCCGGTGCCTGGACCAGCGCCAGCATCGCCAGGCCGGCGGCCATCGCCACCGGATTGCCGGACAGCGTGCCGGCCTGGTAGATCGGCCCGGAAGGCGCGATCTGCTCCATCAGTTCGCGGCGGCCGCCATAGGCACCCACCGGCATGCCGCCACCGATAATCTTGCCGAACGTGGTCAGGTCCGGCGTGATCCCGTAGAGCGCCTGTGCACCGCCCAGGGCGACGCGGAAGCCGGTCATCACCTCGTCGAAGATCAGCACGGCGCCGTACTGCGTGCACAGTTGCCGCAGGTGCTGCAGGTAGCCTTCGCGCGGCGGGATGCAGTTGGCGTTGCCCACCACCGGCTCGATAATCACCGCGGCGATCTCGCCGCCGATCTGCTCGAACAGCCTGGTCGCGCCTTCGAAATCGTTGTAGCTGAGCGTGGTGGTCAGCTCGCTCAGCCCGGCCGGCACGCCCGGCGATGTCGGCACGCCCAGGGTCAGCATGCCGCTGCCGGCCTTGACCAGGAACGAGTCGCCATGGCCGTGGTAGCAGCCCTCGAACTTGACGATGCGCTGGCGGCCGGTGGCACCGCGCGCCAGGCGGATCGCCGACAGGGTGGCTTCGGTACCGGAGTTGACCATGCGCACCATCTCGCACGACGGCACCAGGCCGGTGATGGCCTCGGCCATGGCCACCTCGGCCGCGCACGGCGCGCCGAAGGACAGGCCGTCGCCGATCGCCTGCTGCACCGCCTCGCGCACGGCCGGGTGGTTGTGGCCGACGATCATCGGCCCCCAGGAACCGACGTAGTCGATGTAACGGTTGCCATCGACGTCGTAAAGGCAGGCGCCGTCGGCGCGCTGCACGAAGAACGGCTCGCCACCGACCGACTTGAACGCGCGCACCGGCGAATTGACCCCGCCGGGCAGCAGTTGCCGTGCGCGGGCGAACAGGGCATGGGAGCGGTCGTGGTTCATGGCGTGGTACCGGTGCGGAAAGCAGCCATTGTAGGAGGCCCACTTGCACCCGGGCATCCGCGCCGCGCCCTGCAGGAGCCGGCCTTGCCGGCGACCGCGCAGGCGCACCGATCACGGACACCGGGCTTCACGCTGGCATTCCCACCATGGCGGTCGCCGGCAAGGCCGGCTCCTACAGGGGGAAGCAGCGCCGGTACGCGTGCACGGCGGCTACCGGATCGGGCGCATCGAACACGCCGCCGATCACCGCCAGCAGGTCGGCGCCGGCCTCCACCAGCGGCCCCGCGTTGGCCGGGGTGATGCCGCCGATGGCCACCCGCGGCACGTCCAACCCCGCCGCGGCGCGCAGCAACGCCGGGCTGGCGCGGCGCGTGGTGGTCTTGCTGGTGCTGGCAAAGAACGCGCCGAACGCCACGTAACTGGCACCGGCGCGCACCGCCCGTTCGGCCAGCGCCAGGCTGTCGTAGCAGGAGGCCCCCAGCAACGCCGCCGGCCCGAGCTGCGCGCGTGCGGCGGCGATGTCGCCGTCATCCTCGCCCAGGTGCACGCCGGCAGCACCGACCTGCATCGCCAACGCCACGTCGTCGTTGATCAGCAGCGGCACGCCTGCCCTTGCACACACCGCCTGCAGGGCACCGGCCTGTTCGCGGCGCAGCGGCGCAGCGGCGGCCTTGTTGCGGTACTGCAGCCAGGTCACGCCCTGGTCCAGCAGCGGTACCACCCGCGCCAGCAGGCGCGCGGTATCCGGCTCGTCGGGCGTGATCAGGTACAACCCGCGCGGTGGCGCTGCGTGTGAAGCTGATTCACCCGCACCACCCGGTACATGCGACGGCGCGCCGGATCCGGGGATGATGCTGGCCGTCATCGCCAGACTCCGCATGCTGCGGCGACGGCACCACCCGCGCCGGATGTGGCGGCGAAGTGTGAACGGCGTTGGCAAGTCGTGCGCGAAAGCATCATGCGGGTGTCCGGGGCGGCGTGGCGGTGGGACAATGCGTGCCCCCAACCGTCACGCGCATTATCCGATGAATGAACCGGTTTCCGCCCCCCACCGCAGCTGGATGTGCGTGGTCTGCGGCTTCATCTACCACGAAGCCGACGGCATGCCCGAAGACGGCATCGCCGCGGGCACGCGCTGGGAAGACATCCCGGAAACCTGGACCTGCCCGGATTGCGGGGTGACCAAGGACGATTTCGAGATGATCGAGATCTGACCCCTGGCCCTGCGAATGCCCCCCCCGCCGATACCGCGCTTAAGCAGGGCTGCAGGGTGGCGCCTTCTATAATCGGCCGATGAACTCCTCCTGGATGGAAACCACGCTGGCGTGGATCGGCGAAAACCCGATCCTGGCCGGCGGGGTGATCTTCGCCATCGCCTTCTGCGATGCGTTGATCGTGGTCGGGGCCATCGTGCCGGCATTGCCACTGCTGTTTGCCGTGGGCGTGCTGATCGGGCTGGGCGAGATTTCCGGCCCCTACGCGGTGGCCTGCGCCACGCTGGGCGCGTTCGCCGGCGATGCGGCCAGCTTCTGGGTCGGGCGGCGCTGGGGCACGCAGTTGCTGGGCGTGTGGCCGTTCCGCCGCTTCCCGCGGCTGCTGGAGCGCGGTGAGCTGATGTTCCGGCGCAACGCCTTCAAGAGCATCCTGGTGGCCCGCTACGTGGGCGCGATCCGCCCGTTCGTGCCAGCCATCGCCGGCATGGCCGGCATGCCGCTGCGCCGCTACATGCTGGCCAGTGGCGTGGCCTGCCTGTCCTGGGGCGTGCTGTTCCTGATGCCTGGCTGGATCCTGGGCCAGGCCTATGACGCGGTGGCCGCGGTGGCCGGCCACCTGGTCACGGTGCTGGGCCTGCTGCTGGCGGTGCTGGCCCTGGCCTGGGCGGGGGTGCTGTACACCTACCGCTGGTTCGCCAACCACGCCGACTCGCTGCTGGCGCAAGGGCTGGACTGGTCGCGCCGGCATCCGGTGCTGGGCCGGTACTCGATCGCGGTGTTCGATCCGCAGCACCGCGAATCGGTATCGCTGGCCCTGCTGGCGGTCCTGCTGCTGGGCATCGGCTGGGCCTGGTTCGCACTGTTGCTGGTGGTGCTGGGCAATGGCGGGCCGCTGGGCACGGACCTGGCCGTGCACGAGCTGATGCAGGCCCTGCGCAACCCGCTGGCCGACTACCCGATGGCGGCACTTGCCTCGCTGGGTGACTGGCCGGTGCTGGCACCGGCCTGCGCGCTGGTGCTGGTGTACTTCATCTGGCGCCAGCGCTGGATGGCCGCGGCCCACTGGCTGGCCGCGCTGGCCTTCGGCCTGACCCTGACCTGGCTGCTGGGCGCCACCGTGGACGTGGTGCGCCCGCCCGGAGCCAGCAGCGGCTTCGGCTTTCCATCCATCGCGGTGACCATGGCCACGATCGCGCTGGGGTTCTTCGCGGTGCTGATCGCACGCGAGATGCCCGGGCGCGACCGGGTGTGGCCCTACCTGGTGTCCGGGCTGACGGTGGCGGTGATCGGTTTTGCCCGCCTGTACCTGGGCGCGCACTGGCTCAGCGACGTGGTCGGCGGGATGCTGCTGGGCATCGTGTGGCTGCTGGTGCTGGGCATCGCCTATCGGCGACGGGTGAACCGCTCGTTCTGGGTCAAGCCGGTATCGACGCTGTTCTATGGCGCACTGGTGCTGGCCGCGCTGTGGTACGCGCCGCGCAACATCGAGGTGAAGCTGGCCAAGTTCGAACCGGCCCCGCCGGCGCCGGTGACCCTGGACCTGCACGCGTGGTGGCAGCGCGACTGGCAGGCGCTGCCGGCACGCCGCAACGAGTTCGACGACCAGTTGCGCTGGCCGCTGGACGTGCAGGTCGCCGGTCCGCTGGCCACCCTGCAGGCGCAACTGCAGGCCGACGGCTGGCAGGTGCAGCCGCAAGCCAGGTGGGAACAGGCGCTGAGCCTGTTCGATACCGATGCAACGCCTGCGCAGGTCCCGGTGCTGCCGGCGACCCTGGACGCGCGCACCGAGGCACTGCTGATGGTGCGCGAAGGCCGCACGCCCGGCCAACGCCATGCCCTGCGGCTGTGGCCAAGCCCGGTGCGGCTGCAGCCGGGCGACGTGCCGTTGTGGATCGGCACGGCGCAGACCCTGGACTTCTCCACCCATCTGGGCCTGATCGGCAGCTGGCGGCCGCAGCGCGGCGCCGACCCGGCGCTGGACCAGGTCCGCGCGTCGCTGCACGGCATGGAACACGCGGTGGCGCCGCACCCGGACTCGTCGCTTCCGGTGGTGCGCATACGCAGCGACACAGCCGGCCGGCGCTAGCCGCGGCCGGAGCGCTCAGAACAACTCGCCGGGCTCGCGCGTGGGGGCTTTGAGGCCGAAGTGGCGATACGCCTTGGGCGTGGCCATGCGCCCGCGCGCGGTGCGCATCAGGTAGCCCTGCTGGATCAGGTAGGGCTCGATCACGTCTTCCAGGGTGCCGCGCTCTTCCGACAGCGAGGCGGCCAGCGATTCCACGCCCACCGGGCCGCCATCGAAGTGGCCGATGATGGTGTCGAGCAGGCGCCGGTCCAGCTCGTCGAAACCTTCCGGGTCGACCTTGAGCATGGCCATGGCCGCCTCGGCCACGGCCTGGTCGATGCTGCCGCCGGCCCGCACCTGGGCGTAGTCGCGCACCCGCCGCAGCAGGCGGTTGGCGATGCGCGGGGTGCCGCGTGCGCGCCGCGCGATCTCGCCGGCGCCACCGGCCGCGCAGTCGATGCCCAGGATCTGCGCCGAACGGCGCACGATCCGGGTCAACTCCTCGGGCGTGTAGAACTCCAGGCGCTGGACGATGCCGAAGCGGTCGCGCAGCGGCGCGGTCAGCAGGCCGGCACGGGTGGTGGCGCCGACCAGGGTGAACGGCGGCAGGTCGAGCTTGATCGAACGCGCGGCCGGGCCCTCGCCGATCATGATGTCGATCTGGAAATCCTCCATCGCCGGGTACAGCACCTCCTCGATCACCGGCGACATGCGATGGATCTCGTCGATGAACAGCACGTCGTGCGGCTGCAGGTTGGTCAGCAGCGCGGCCAGGTCGCCGGCCTTTTCGATCACTGGGCCCGAGGTCGCCCGCAGGTTCACCCCCAGCTCGTTGGCGATGACATGGCTCAAGGTGGTCTTGCCCAGCCCCGGCGGGCCGAAGATCAGCACGTGGTCCAGTGCCTCGCCGCGGCCGCGCGCCGCTTCGATGTAGATGCCCAGTTGCTCGCGCACCGGTTGCTGGCCGAGGTACTCGTCCAGGCGCAGCGGGCGGATCGAGGCTTCCAGGGCCTCGTCCTCGCCGGTGGCGGCGGCAGCGATGATGCGGGAGGGATCGATGTTCACGGGCGTGCGGTGCATGTGCTGCGGACGATGCCCGACAGGGTAACTGCTGCAGGGCCGCGGCGTCGCCGGCGCAGCCTCAGATCTCCACCTGCGAGCCCAGCTCCACCAGCCGGTTGCCCGGGATCCGGAAGAATCCCGTGGCCGGCGCGGCGTTGCGGTGCATCACCGCGAACAGCTTGTCGCGCCAGACCGGCATGCCGCGCCTGGCGCTGGCCACGATGGTCTCGCGACTGGCGAAATAGGTGGTGTCCATCGGGTCGAGCGACATGCCGCCGGCATCGCAGGCGCGCATCAGCGCCAGCGGCACGTCCGGCGTCTCCATGAAGCCGAAGCGCACCACCATGCGGTGGAAATCCTCGCCGATCCGGTCGCTGCGCATCCGCTGCTCCGCCGGGGCCACCGGCACCGGCAGCGTCTCCACCGTCAGGAACACGTTGCGCTCGTGCAGCACCTTGTTGTGCTTGAGGTTGTGCAGCAGCGCGTGCGGCACCACGGTCGGGTCGGCGGTGAGGAATACCGCCGTGCCGGGCACGCGCGCCGGCGGGGCGAGCATCAGCCCGGGCAGGAACGTGTCGGCGCGGATGCCGTCCTTGCGGATCTCCTCGCCCAGCAGTTCGCGCCCGCGCCTCCAGGTGCGCATCAGGGTGAACAGGACGATGCCCAGCACCACCGGGAACCATGCGCCCTGCACCAGCTTGGCGCCATTGGCCACCACGAAGGCCACGTCGATGCACACGAACACCACGCACAGCGGCAGCACCCAGCCACGCCGGCCCGGCCACAGCGCGCGCGCCACCAGGGCCAGCAGCACGGTGTCGATCAGCATCGTGGCCGACACCGAGATGCCGTAGGCCACCGCCAGGTTGGACGAACTGCGGAACGCCAGCACCAGGCCGATCACCATCACCGCCAGCAGCCAGTTGATGCCGGGGATGTAGATCTGGCCGATGGTGTCGCGCGAGGTGTGGCGGATGCGCATGCGCGGGATGTAGCCCAACTGCATGGCCTGGCGCGAGACCGAGAACGCGCCTGTGATCACCGCCTGCGAGGCGATCACCGCCGCCATCGTGGCCAGCACGATCATCGGGTACAACGCCCAGCCGGGCACCGATTCGTAGAACGGGTTGCGCACCATCTCCGGGTGCTCGAGCACCAGCGCGCCCTGCCCCAGGTAGTTGAGCACCAGGCATGGCAGCACGAAGAAATACCAGGCATTGCGGATGGGCGGCGCGCCGAAGTGGCCCATGTCCGCGTACAGCGCCTCGCCGCCGGTGACCGCCAGTACCACCGCGCCGAGGATGAACACCCCCTGCCAGCCGTGCTCGGCGAAGAACAGCGCCGCCCACCACGGGTTGAACGCCTTGAGCACCTCGGGCGACTGCACGATGTTCCATATGCCGATGGCCGCCAGGGCCAGGAACCACACCGTGGTCACCGGCCCGAACACCTTGCCCACCTTCTCGGTGCCGAAGCGCTGGGCCATGAACACCAGCAGCAGCACCGCCACGGTGAGCGGCACGATGAAGTTGTGCAGCCCGGGCGCGGCGATCTCCAGCCCTTCCATTGCGCCCAGCACCGAGATGGCCGGGGTGATCACCCCGTCGCCGAAGAACAGCGAGGCACCGAAGATGCCGGCGATGCCGACCACGTAGGCCGACCGCGAGCCGTTGCGCAGGGTGCGCTGGGCCAGCGCCATCAGCGCCATGATCCCGCCCTCGCCCTCGTTGTCGGCGCGCATGATGATGGTCACGTACTTGAGCGTGACCACGATCATCAGCGACCAGAACGCCAGCGACAGCACGCCCAGCACCGTGTCGTGGTCGCTGGTCAGGCCGTAGTGCGGGGAGAACGCTTCCTTGAGCGTGTACAGCGGGCTGGTGCCGATGTCGCCGAACACCACGCCGATGGCGCCGACCACAAGCGCAAGGCCGCCGGCGCCGGCGGGGCCGTGGCCGTGGCCGTGGCCGTGGCCGGCATGTTCGGATGCGGGGGGGCGGGTGGTCGACATGGGGGGCAGGTCCTGGCGCGTCGCGGGGCGCAGCGTGCGGCGGGGAGCGTGGTGGTGGTGTCAGCGCAACGCCGACTGCAAGGCCTTGCGGATGATGGCGGCCGCCTCGTCGCCGGGCGCGGTTGCATCGCGCGCCATGCGCACCGCCTCGGCCGGCTTGTAGCCCAGCTGCTGCAGGGCGGTGGCCGCGTCGGCCTGGGGATCGCCTGCGGCCGCGGGCATGCTGCCCGCAACTCCGCCCCCCAGATCGGCGGTACGGTCGCGCAGTTCCACCACGATGCGCTCTGCGGTCTTCTTGCCGATGCCGGGGATGCGGGTGAGCGCGGTGATGTCGCCGGCCTGCACCAGGCGCACGAACTCTTCCACGCTGGCACCGGACATGATGGCCAGGGCGATCTTCGCGCCAATGCCGCTGACCTTCTGCACATCACGGAACAGGCGCCGCTCGGCATCGCGCAGGAAGCCGTACAGCGACACGCTGTCCTCCTTCTGCGCGTAGTGGACGAACAGCGCCACCTCGCGGCCGACATCGGGCAGGTCGTAGAAGGTGCTCATCGGCGCCTCCAGCTCATAACCCACCCCGCCCACGTCCACCACCAGCCAGGGTGGCTGCTTGTGCGCGAGGGTGCCTCGCAGCCGACCGATCATGACGGCCTCCTTCGGAATGACAGATAGCGGATGATCACGCCTTGCGGCTCCACGCCTGGCGGGCACTGACCCCCAGCCGCTGCGCGGTGGCGCGCACGTGGGCGTGGGTCAGGGCGATGGCCAGGGCGTCGGCGGCGTCGGCCTGGATCCTGCCGCTCAGGCCGAGCATGGCGGCCACCATGTGCTGGACCTGGCCCTTGTCGGCGCCGCCGGTGCCGACCACGGCCAGCTTGACCTCGCGCGCGGCGTACTCGCTCACCGGAAGGTCGCGCAGCACCACCGCGCAGATTGCCGCGCCGCGCGCCTGGCCCAGCTTGAGCGCCGAGTCGGCACTGCGGCCCACGAACACCTGCTCGATGGCGACCTCGTCGGGCGCGTACTGGTCGATCAACTGCGCCAGCCCGTCCAGCAACCGGCGCAGGCGCAGTGCAAATGCACCCTCGCCCAGCAGCACCAGGGGCTGGTGATGCACATGCCGGGCGCGTCCGCTAGCGTCCACGTCGATGATGCCCACCCCGGTGCGTTGCGACCCCGGGTCGATACCGAGGATGCGGACCGTGGCCGGCACGCGCGCAAGGTTCACGCGGACTCCGGCAAACACGTCCAGGCCAGGCCCGCCAGCACTGCGCCGGACGCCGCGCGCATGTCAGCCGCCATCGCCGAGGTCGGCGTTGGAATAGACGTTCTGCACGTCGTCCAGGTCCTCCAGCATGCCCAGCAGCTTGTGCAGCTGCTGCGCGTTGTCCGCGTCCACCGCCACGTCGTTGTCGGCGCGGTAGGTGACCTCGGCATAGCCGGGCGCCAGGCCGGCGGCCTCCATCGCCTGCTTGACCGCATCGATGTTCTCCGGCGCGGTGACCACGTCGATGGCATCGCCGGGGTACACGATCACGTCGTCGGCACCGGCCTCGATCGCCGCCTCGGTGATCGCCTCCTCGTCACCACCTTCGTAACCGAGCACGCCCAGGCGCTTGAACATGAACGCCACCGAGCCCTCGGTGCCCATGTTGCCGCCACACTTGGAGAAGGCGTGGCGCACGTCGGCCACGGTGCGCACGCGGTTGTCGGTGAGGCAGTCCACGATCACCGCCACCCCGCCGGGGGCATAGCCCTCGTAGCGCACTTCCTCGTACTCGACGCCTTCCAGTTCGCCGGTGGCCTTCTTGACCGCGCGTTCGATCACGTCCTTGGACATGTTCGAGGCCAGCGCCTTGTCCATCGCCGCGCGCAGGCGCGGGTTGTTGGCCGGGTCGCCTCCACCGGCGCGGGCGGACACGCCGATCTCGCGGATCAGCTTGGTGAACATCTTGCCGCGCTTGGCGTCGCTGGCGTTCTTGCGTGCTTCGATCGAGGGGCCACGACCCATGGGGGCACCACACTGCTTGGCTACAGGCAGCGATTATAGCGGGCGCGGGCCGGCCGGCTCCGCGCCCGGCGCAAGGAAGGCCCCGTGGCGCAGGAACGCCGCCGTCTGCCGCGCGGCCTCGGCCGAAAACACCAGCCCGGTATGGCTGGCGTGCACCAGGCAATGGCCGGCCAGCCCCGGCAGGCGGGTCTCGGCCACCGCCACGCTGCCGTCGGAGGGCGCCTGCTGCGGCACCAGCAGGTGGCCCAGGCCGCGGGCCACGTCGCCGGCGATCATGCCCACCGGCACCCGCCCGTCCCATTGGCCGCAGCCGGTGCGCAGCAATGGTGCGCTGCGCCCCAGGGTCCAGCCCAGGCGCGGCCGTTGCGCCAGTGCGCGCGCAGTGCCGCTGCCGCACAGCGGCGAGCCCAGGCAGACCATCCGCCTGACCGGCAGCCCCGGCGCCCGGCGCAGCGCCTCCAGCCCGATCATGCCGCCCAGGCTGTGCCCGACCAGGTGCAATGGCGGCGCGCCGCGCAAGCGCGCGAGCAGCGCTTCGATCGCCGCTTCGGCGCCATCGCGCACGCTGGCGTAGCCAAAGCCCTCCACCTCGAAACCGGCGCGGCGCAGGCGCCAGCCCAGCGGTGCCAGCCAGGATTTCGCGTTCCACAGGCCGTGGATGAGCAGCACCCGTTCGGTCGGGCCGACCGGATCGGCACCGGTGTTCAAGCGGCCGCCCCTTGCAGTTGCCGCTTCCAGGCGCGCGGAGACAACCTGCTGTGCGCCTTGAACGCGCGCGACAGCGCCGACTCGCTGCCATAGCCGACGTGCGTGGCCACCACCTTGAGCGGCTGCCCGCGCCGCAGCGCCTGCTGCGCCAGCCCGATTCGCCAGCCCTGCAGGTACTGCCCGAGCGTCATCCCGACCACGCCGCGGAATGCGCCGGCAAACGCGCTGCGCGACATGCCCGCCGCCTCCGCCAGTGCGCCAGGCTCCACGGCCGTGCCGGGGCTTGGTGCATGGAAACGATGGCATGGCGCAGCCGCGGATGCGCCAGCCCGGAAAGCAGGCCAGCGGCCAGCTCGCCGCGCTCCAGCAGCACCGCCAACCTGTCCACGCGCCCGCACTCCGGATCAACTTTCCGGCATCCATCGTACCTGACCGTATCCGGACGGCGCCGCCACGGTCCCAGCCATGCGCGCGGCCGGCCCGCGCCGGGTGGCCGCTAGCGGGCCGCAGCCGGGCGGCGCAGGATGAATTCCAGGTCGCGCACCGTGCCGACCGGGAACTCGTAGGTGCCGACCTTGGCGAACCCGCGCCGCGCATAGAAGCGCTGCGCGCCCAGGTTCTGCGACCACACGCCAAGCCAGAGCGTGCGCGGCCCATCGCGCAGCAGCCAGCGCTCGGCCTGCTCGAACAGCAGGCCGCCGCGGCCACCGTTCTGGTGGCTGGCCAGCAGGTACAGGCGCTTGAGCTCGCCGTCGCCCGGAGCGACCTGCGCATGCGGCAGCCCGCAGGGGCCTGCGGCGGCGTGGCCGACCGCGACCCCGTCCTCCTCCAGCAGCCACACCGCGTAATCGGGATGGGACAGGATCAGCGCCTGCCGTTCCACCGTGTAGGTCTGGCCCAGGAAATCCTGCAGGTCCTGCGGCGGATACAGGTGGCCGAAGGTCTCGGTGAAGGTGCGCGCGGCAAGGCTGGAAAGCACTGCCGCATCGCCCGGTTCAGCGCGCCGGATGCTCATTGCCATCTGCCGGCCCGATCGCGGGAGCTTCACCGCTCCTGCGGTGAAGCGACCTGCACGTGGACCTCCGCCAGTTGCGCGTCGGCGATCGGCGACGGCGCGCCGGTCATCAGGCACTGCGCGGAGGTGGTCTTGGGGAAGGCGATGACGTCACGGATCGACTCGGTGCCGGCCATCAGCGCGGCGATGCGGTCGATGCCGAAGGCGATGCCGCCGTGCGGTGGCGCGCCGTAGTTGAGCGCATCGAGCAGGAAGCCGAACTTGGCCCGTGCCTCTTCGGCGTCGATGCCCAGCAGTTCGAACACCGCGCTCTGCATCTCCGGGCGATGGATGCGGATCGAACCACCGCCGATCTCGTTGCCGTTGAGCACCATGTCGTAACCGCGCGACACCGCGGTCCTGGCATGCGTGCGCAGGTCGGCGATGTCGTCCACCGCCGGGGCGGTGAACGGGTGGTGCAGGGCCACGTAGCGCTGCGCCTCGGCATCCCACTCGAACATCGGGAAGTCGGTCACCCACAACGGGCGCCAGCCGTCGGCGACCAGGTTGAAATCCTTGCCGGCCTTCAGCCGCAGCGCGCCCATGAAGTCGGACACCGTGGTGTAGGCGCCGGCGCCGAAGAACACGATGTCGCCGTTGCCGGCGCCGACATGCTTGACCAGCGCGGCGAACGCATCCTCCTCGAAGAACTTCAGGATCGGCGAGGACACCGCGCCGGCCGCGTCGATCTTGATGTAGGCCAGGCCCTTGGCGCCGTACTTGGCCGCGTGCGCGGCGTACTCGTCGATCTGCTTGCGGCTCAATGACGCGCCACCGGGGATGCGCAGCGCGGCCACCCGGCCGTCCGGATCATTGGCTGGGCCGGTGAACACCGCGAACTGGCTGTCCTTCACCAGCGCGGCCACGTCGACCAGTTCAAGGTCGATGCGCAGGTCGGGCTTGTCCGAGCCATAGCGGCGCATGGCTTCGGCCCAGGTCAGGCGCGGGAACCGCGCATCCAGCTCGACATCGATGACCTCCTTGAAGATCGCCCGGATCATCCCTTCGACGTAGTCCTGCACGTCGCCCTCGCGGACGAAGGCGAACTCCATGTCCAGCTGGGTGAACTCCAGCTGGCGATCGGCGCGCAGCGCCTCGTCGCGGAAGCAGCGCGCGATCTGGTAGTAGCGGTCGAAGCCGGCCACCATCAGGATCTGCTTGAACAGCTGCGGGCTCTGCGGCAGCGCGTAGAACTCGCCGGGGTGCATCCGCGCCGGGACCAGGAAGTCGCGCGCGCCCTCGGGCGTGGCCTTGGTCAGGATCGGAGTTTCGATGTCCTGGAAGCCGTCCGCGTCCAGGTGCCGGCGCAGCGCCTGTACCAGCCTGGTGCGGGTGCGCTGCATGCGCTGCATCTGCGGGCGGCGCAGGTCCAGGTAGCGATAGCGCAGGCGGGTTTCTTCGGTCGGGTTCTCGTGCGCGTGGAACGGCAGCGGCGCGGCCTTGTTGAGCACGGTGATCCTGGTGGCGATCACCTCCACCCGGCCGCTGCGGATTTTCGCATTGACCGCCTCGCGCGCCCGCACCACGCCTTCGACCTGGAGCACGTCCTCGTAGCCCAGCGAGGCGGCCACGGCGAACACCGCCTCGTTGCCCGGCTCGACCGTGACCTGGACGATGCCCTCGTGGTCGCGCAGGTCGATGAAGCACACCCCGCCCAGGTTGCGGGCCACGTCGGTCCAGCCGGAAAGGGTGACGGTCTGGCCGATCAACGATTCGTCGATCAGGCCGCAGAAATGGGTACGCATGGAGGCTCCGCGACAGGGGGCGCACGCCCGGAACCGGGCGACGGGCCCCGGATTTTAGCGGTTCTGTCCTGCGCCTGTGCGCGGCCTGCGCAAACCGGCGCGATCGCGGGGGCTCGGCTGGCCTGCGCGCCGCTCAGCTGGCGCCGGGCGCGGCCGGTGCCGGCTTGGCCGCGGGCGTGCTGTCGGGCTTGGCGGCCGGAGCGGGGGACGCCGCGGCGCCAGCACTGGCCTGCTTGGCTGCGTCGGCCGGCTTGGCGCCGTCACCGCCGTCGACCAGGTTGCGCTTGCGGTCGCCATCCTTCTTGAAGTCGGTCTCGTACCAGCCGCTGCCGGCAAGCCGGAACGCCGGCGCGGTCACCTGGCGCTTGATCGCCTGCGCCTGGCACTCGGGACAGGTGTCCGGATCGGGATCGGAGAGCTTCTGCAGCCGGTCGAAGGAATGACCGCAGCTGGTGCACTCGAAAGCATAGATGGGCATGGCGTTCTCAGCGTACTGGTTCCTGCGGTACATGCAGTTGGGGGCGCGGGGCCTGCGCTTCAAGGGCGGCGTCATCGGCAACCGGCGCGGCGGCAGGCGCGGCAGGCGCGGCGGGCACGGCCCAGGCCGGCGCCGGCGCGTCCTGCATTGGGTCCACGTCGAACGGGGTGCGGAACACCAGCGACGGCAGCAGCGTGGTCAACGCCGCATACAGCACCAGGCCGCCGAACAGCGCGTCGGGGATGCCGAAGCGCCCGTGCAGGATGGCGGCCAGCACCAGGGTGAAGATCAGCGTGGGCGTCAACGCCAGCGACACCCGCAGGCTGCTGTGCAGGCTCTCGCCGAACAGCAGCCTGCGCTGCGCCCAGGTTTCCAGGATCCGCAGCGGCACCACCACCGCGGTGAGGATGGCGCCCAGGACCATGGCCTCGAAGCTCAGCGCCGCCGCCGGCACGCCGGTGCCGGCGTGGAAGAAGTAGAACGGCACGAAGAAGCTGGCGAACAGGCGCAGCGCGTGCAGGTTTTCGCCGGACGCCAGCGCCGGCATCTTGCGTTGCAGCAGCCGCGCCACGAGGCCGGCGATGAACGCGCCGACCAGGTAGTACACGCCCAGGTTGAAGGTGGCGAACGCGGCGATCAGCCCGACCATCACCAGCAGCGAGAACTCCGAACCCGGCGCGTGCGGCACCACCCATCGGCCCAGCGCGATGAACAGCAGCGGCAGGCCCACCATCAGCCCGACCAGGGCCGCCGATGAGATGGCCAGGCCGACCATGTCGCCGGCCTGCAGCACCACGAACAAGGCCGCCAGCGCCAGCAGTTCGCCGGCGATGGCCTTGTTGGTGACCCAGAAGCGCTCTTCCTCGTCCAGCCCCAGCCGGCCGAGGGTATCGACGATGAAACCGGTGGAAGGGGTCAGCAAGGCCAGCGCCAGCAGCGCGGCCGCCTGCCAGCCCAGGTCCGCATAACGCCACCCCAGCCAGGCTGCCGCGCCCAAGGCCAGGCCACGGATGAACAGGTGCGCCAGCAGCGGACGCAGCCCGCGCCGCAGCGCCTGCACGTCCACTTCCAGGCCGGCGAACAGGAACAGCGAGGAGATGCCCAGGGTGGACAGCAGTGCCACCACCGGATCATGCGCGCCGTCGCTCAGCCACAGCATGGCGCCGATTCCGAACACCAGGCAGGTCAGCGGTGCAGGCAGGCTGAAACGCTGCAGCGCGCGCGGCACCACCAGCAGGGCGAAGATCAGGGCGAGATGGATCAGTTCCTGGCTCATGGCATGCATCGGCAAAGGCGGGGGCATGGTCGCCGTCCATGCGCGGGGCGGCAAGGGGCGCGACCGGGCCACGAGGACGCCCGTGGCGTGGCCGCGATGCCGGGCCCATCGGGCGGACGCCTCGCGGCGGACGCATCGGGCGGCGGTTGCAGCGGCCCGTGCGCGTGGGCTCAGGCGTCGTCGAGCAGTTCCAGCCAGGCCTGCTCGGCCTGCTCCAGGCGCTGCGCCGCCGCTTCACGGGCGCGACCCAGCTCGGCCAGGCCGGCCGGGTTGGCCAGCAGCGCCGGGGCCGCCAGTTGCCGGTCCAGCTCGGCCACTTCGGCTTCCAGTTCGCCGACGGCCTTCTCCGCCGCCGCCAGCTTGACCGGGTTGGGCGGCTTCCTGGGGCCGGCTTTCGATGGCGCGGCGGGGGCCGCCGCCGGCGGGGCCGACTCGGCCAGGCGCTGGCGGGTGCCCTGCGCGGCCGGGCGGGTGCGCAGCCAGGCGGCATAGTCGTCCAGATCGCCGGAGAACGGCTCCACCACCCCGTCGGCCACGCGCCAGAAGGTGTCGCAGACCAGGCCGATGAGATGGCGGTCGTGGCTGACCATCACGATCGCGCCGTCGAAGTCGGCCAGCGCCTCGGCCAGCGCCTCGCGCATTTCCAGGTCAAGGTGGTTGGTCGGTTCGTCCAGCAGCAGCACGTTGGGCTGCTGCCAGGCAAGCAGGGCCAGGGCCAGGCGCGCGCGTTCGCCGCCGGAGAAGCCATCCACGACCTCGAAGGCGCGGTCGCCCGGGAAGTTCCACTTGCCCAGGAAATCGCGGAATACCTGGGTGGGGGAATCGGGCGAGAGCTCGCGGAAGTGGTCGATCGGCGACTGGCCCTCGTGCAGCGACTCGACCGTGTGCTGGGCGAAATAGCCGATGCGCAGGTCCGGGTGCGCGCTGCGGGTGCCGGCCAGCGGCGCCAACTCGCCCACGAGCGTGCGCACCAGCGTCGTCTTGCCGGCACCGTTGGGGCCAAGCAGGCCGATGCGGTCGCCCGCCTCCAGGCCGAAGCCGATCCGGTGCAGGATCACGGCCGGGCCGGCGGACGCGGCCTTGCGCCCCTCTGCGCCGGATTCCGGGTCGGTGGCTGCCCCGGCATAGCCGCAATCGGCCTCGTCGAGCCGGATCAGCGAATGCGGCAGCCGCTGTGGCGGGGCGAACTCGATCCGGAACTCGCGCTCCATCCGCACCGCCTCGGTGCCGGCCAGCTTGGCCAGGCGCTTCATCCGCGATTGCGCCTGGCGCGCCTTGCTGGCCTTGGCCTTGAAGCGGTCGATGAAGCTCTGCAGGTGGGCGCGCTCGGCCTGCTCCTTCTCGTGCGTGATCTGCTGCTGGCGCAGCTGCTCGGCGCGCTGGCGCTCGAAATCGGTATAGCCGCCCACGTACAGCTTCGCGTTGCCGCCGTGCAGGTGCAGGGTATGGGTGGCGACGTTGTCCAGGAACTCGCGGTCGTGCGAGATCAGCAGCAAGGTGCCCGGGTACTTCAGCAGCCACTGCTCCAGCCAGTACACCGCGTCCAGGTCCAGGTGGTTGGTGGGCTCGTCCAGCAGCAGCAGGTCCGAGGGCATCATCAGCGCGCGCGCCAGGTTCAGGCGCACCCGCCAGCCGCCGGAGAACGAGGACACCGGGCGGCGATGGGTGTCGGCGCCGAAGCCCAGGCCGTGCAACAGGCGTCCGGCGCGCGCCTCGGCGTCGTAGCCGTTGAGTTCGGCCAGCTTCTGGTGGGCGGCGGCCACCGCCTCCCAGTCCTCGCGCGCGTTGGCCTGCGCTTCCTCGCGCAGCACCGCGGCGATCACCGCGTCGCCGCCGAGCACGAAGTCCAGCGCTGGGTCCGGCAGCGAGGGCGTCTCCTGCGCAACCGAGGCGATGCGCAGCCTGCCGGGCAGGTCGATGTCGCCGGTATCGGCTTCCAGCTCGCCGCGCACGGCGGCAAACAGGCTGGACTTGCCGGTGCCGTTGCGCCCGACCACGCCCACCCTGTAGCCGGCGTGCAGGGCCAGGTCGACATTGGACAGCAGCAGGCGTTCGCCGCGGCGCAGGGCGAAGTTGCGCAGAGAGATCATGAGGGGGAAAACCGGCTTATGAGGAATCGGGAATCAGCAGATGTCGAGGCGTCCTGCGACATTTCGGGCATTTTAACGAATACTTGACGTTACGCGTCCCCTTTCCACAACGGAGTCCCCCCATGTCCGTGAAGCCTTCCCTGCTGGCCGCCGCCATTGCCGCCCTGCTCGCCCCTGCCGCGCACGCGCAGGCACCGCAGGCCTCCGAGCGCGCGCCGACCGTGCTCGACACCCTGATCGTCACCGGCACCCGCATCACCGATCGCACCGTGGCCGAGTCGCAGTCGCCGATCGACATCATCACCGCCGAGTCGCTGCAGGCCACCGGCACCGGCGAGCTGGCCACCGCGCTGGCCCGTGCCCTGCCCTCGCTCAACTTCCCGCGCCCGGCGCTGACCGACGGCACCAGCGGCGTGCGCCCGGCGCAGTTGCGCGGCCTGGCCCCGGACCAGGTGCTGATCCTGGTCAACGGCAAGCGCCGGCACCTGTCGGGCCTGCTCAACATCAACGGCAGCATGGGCCGCGGCTCCTCGGCGGTGGACCTCAATGCGATCCCGGTGTCGGCGGTGGAGCGGGTGGAAGTGCTGCGCGACGGCGCTTCGGCCCAGTACGGCTCCGATGCCATCGCCGGGGTGGTCAACATCGTGCTCAAGGGCGCGTCCGAAGGCGGCAGCCTGGCCGTGGACCACGGCCGCCATGCCGAGGGTGATGGTGCCCGTTACCAGCTGTCCGGCGACGCCGGCGTGGGCTTCGGCGACGGCCGCGGCCGCCTGCACCTGGCCGGCCAGATCAGCCAGCAGGACCCGACCAACCGCAGCGGCCCCTACCAGGGCAGCGCACCGCACACCGGCAACTTCCCGGGCGTGGGCGAGGCGGCCTTCATCATCGGCGACCCCAAGGCGCAGACCACGGCGGTGTCGGCCAACGCCGGCTTCCAGTTCAGCGATGCGGTCAGCGGCTATGCCACCGCGGCGGCCAGCAACCGCGACGTCACCTCGTTCGCGTTCTACCGTTCGCGCAACCACAGTGGCCAGGGCGCGCTGCTGGCGCAGCTCTACCCGGAAGGCTACGTGCCGCAGATCAACCAGTACCTCAAGGACCGCTCGCTGGTGGCCGGGGTGCGCGGCAGCACCGATGGCGGCTTCGGCTGGGACGTGAGCTACAACCACGGCTACAACCGCATCGACTTCCACACCCGCAACACGGTCAACTACTCGCTGGGCGTGGACAGCCCCTCCAGCTTCTACGATGGCGCGCTGGAGTACACCCACAACATCCTCAATGCCGATTTCACCCAGACCCTGGACTGGGGCCTGGCCTATCCGGTGACCCTGTCCTTCGGCGGCGAGTACCGCGAGGAGAAGTGGAACCAGTCGCCGGGCGAGCCGGGCTCCTACGAGAACGGCGGCGCCCAGGGCTTCCCGGGTTTCACCCCCGTCAACGCAGTGCACGCCAAGCGCGACAACTGGGCCGCCTACGCCGGCCTGGAAGGCGACTTCACCGAGCGCCTGTCGGCCGGCATCGCCGCGCGCTACGAGGACTACTCCGATTTCGGCAGTGAAACCTCCGGCAAGCTGTCGGCGCGCTATGCATTCAATGATGCGGTGGCGCTGCGCGGCACCGTGTCCACCGGCTTCCGCGCCCCGTCGCTGGCCCAGCAGGGCTACCAGGCGGTATCGAGCATCATCGACGCCGGCGTGTTCACCGAGCGCGGCACCTTCCCGGCCAGCAGTGCCGCGGCCCAGGCCCTGGGCGCGCAGCCGCTGCAGGCCGAGACCTCGCAGTCCTACAGCCTGGGCCTGGTGATCCAGCCGGGCGACCGCCTGTACCTGACCATCGATGCCTACCGCATCGACATCGACGACCGCATCGTCTATTCCTCCAACATCGCCTCCACCGCGGCCGCGCGCGCGCTGCTGACCGGCCTGGGGCTGTCGCCGGTGGACCGCTTCGCCTACTTCACCAATGCCCTGGATACCACCACCGAGGGCGTGGACCTGGTCGCCACCTACAGCGTGCCGCTGGCCGCCAGCGCGCTGGCCTTGACCGCCGGCTACAGCTACAACCAGACCGAGATCACCCGGCGCAGCGACAGCCCGGCGGTGTTCGCCGACCTGGGCATCACCACCGCGCTGATCGGGCGCGACGAGCTGGGCCGGATCGAGGAGAGCTTCCCCGAGGACAAGGGCATCCTCGGTGCCAGCTGGACCGGCGAGCGCTGGAGCCTGGGCGTCAATGCCACCCGCTATGGCGGCTTCACCGTGCGCAACGCCTCCGGCGCGGCGCGCGACCAGGCCTATGGCGACCAGTGGGTGGTGGACGTATCGGCCAGCTTCCGCCCCGATGCACGCTGGACCCTGACCCTGGGCGCCGACAACGTGACCGACAGCTACCCCGACCGCCAGGTCAACGAGCTCAACAGCACCTACGGCGTGTTCCCGTACAGCAACTACTCGCCGGCCGGCTTCAACGGCGCCTACGTGTACGGCCGCATCGCCTACCGCTGGTGAGTGCTGACACGGGGCTGTTTGCCGTGATCCGGGCACTTCGGTGAAACTTCCTTCCCGAGCGCGACGCGCGCCAGCCCCTTCTTCCTGATGCCGCACGACACCAGCCTGATCGACATCGTCGCGGTCGGACTGGCCCTGGCCTTCGTGCTGGGCGCCATTGCCAACCGCCTGCGCCTGTCGCCACTGGTGGGCTACCTGCTGGCGGGCATCTGCGTGGGCCCGTTCACCCCCGGCTTCGTCGCCGACCAGGAGATCGCCCACCAGCTGGCCGAGATCGGGGTGATGCTGCTGATGTTCGGGGTGGGCCTGCATTTCTCGATCAAGGACCTGCTGGCGGTCAAGACCATCGCCATCCCCGGCGCCATCGGCCAGATCCTGGTGGCGACCGTGCTGGGCTGGGGCGTGGCCTCGCTGATGGGCTGGCCTGCGCTGCACGGCGTGATCTTCGGCTTCGCACTGGCCACCGCGTCCACCGTGGTGCTGCTGCGCGCGATGGAGGAGCGCCGCCTGCTGGAAACCGTGCGCGGCAAGATCGCGGTCGGCTGGCTGATCGTGGAGGACCTGGCCTGCGTGGTGGCACTGGTGATGATGCCGGTGATCGCCGACGTGTTCGGCCCCGAGGCCGGCCGCCAGCCGACCCTGGTCAGCGTACTGGCCTCGATCGGCTGGACCTTCGTGCAGCTGGGCCTGTTCGTGGTGGTGATGCTGGTGGTCGGGCGCCGGGTGATCCCGTGGGTGCTGGAGAAGATCGCCGCCACCGGCTCGCGCGAGCTGTTCACCCTGTCGGTGCTGGCCATCGCCCTGGGCGTGGCGTTCGGCGCGGCCTCGCTGTTCGGGGTGTCGTTCGCGCTGGGCGCGTTCTTCGCCGGGATGATGCTCAACGAGTCCGAGCTCAGCCAGAAGGCCGCGCACGATTCGCTGCCGCTGCGCGACGCCTTCGCCGTGCTGTTCTTCGTCTCGGTGGGCATGCTGTTCGACCCGGCGATCCTGGTCGAGCACCCGTGGCAGGTCCTGGCCACGGTGCTGATCATCATGTTCGGCAAGTCGGCCGCCGCGTTCTTCATCGTGCGCGCGTTCGGCCATTCCAAGAGCACCGCCCTGACCATCTCCGCCTCGCTGGCGCAGATCGGCGAGTTCGCCTTCATCATCGCCGGGCTGGGCGTGGCCCTGAAGATCCTGCCCTTGACGGCGCAATCACTGGTACTGGCCGGCGCGCTGATCTCGATCCTGCTCAATCCGTTCGTGTTCAGCCTGCTCGACCGCTGGCTGCTGGACCACCCGCAGGCGCTGCCGGCTGCGGCCACGCCGGAACCGGCACCGGGTCCGTCGCTGGACCTGCATGACCACGCCATCGTCATCGGCTACGGCCGGGTCGGCAGCACCCTGGCCGCGATCCTGCGCGATCGCGGCGTGCCGGTGCTGGTGATCGACGACAACAAGGACCACGTGGAGCGTGCGCATCGCGAAGGGCTGCCCGCCATCCGCGGCAGCGCCGCCGCCGACCGGGTGCTGGCCGAAGCGCATCCGGAGCGCGCCAAGATCGCGGTGCTGGCGATCCCGCAACCGCTGGAAGCCGGCGAGGCGCTGGCCAAGCTGCGTGCGATCAACCCGGGGCTGACCCTGCTGGCGCGCGCGCACAGCGATGCCGAGGTGCGCCACCTGCTGGCCCACGGCGCCGACGGCGCGGTGATGGCCGAGCGCGAGCTGGCCCATTCGCTGGCGGAGATGATCATGGCGACCCCGCCGTTCCGCTACATCGGCCGCGAGATGGAACTGCCGCCGGTCTGACCACGGGCCGGGCGCGGCGGCGCGCGGACGCGCCCGCCGGCCACGGCAACTCCGCGCTGCTCAGGCCCCGGCCAGCGCCTGGTCCAGGTCGGCCAGCAGGTCGTCCACGTGCTCGATGCCGATGCACAGGCGCACGGTGTCCTCGCTCACGCCGGCCTTCTTCAGCTCTTCGGGCGACAGCTGGCGGTGGGTGGTGGACGCCGGGTGGGTGGCCAGCGACTTGGCATCGCCGATGTTGACCAGGCGGGTGAACAGCTGCAGCGCATCGAGGAAGCGCGCGCCGGCCTCGCGCCCGCCGGGCAGGCCGAAGGTGAACAGGCCCGACGCGCCCTTGGGCAGGTACTTGCGCGCCAGCGCGTGCTCGGGGTGGTCTTCCAGCCCGGCGTAGTTCACCCAGGCCACCTTCGGGTGCTTGCGCAGGTGGCGGGCGATGGCCAGGGTGTTCTGGTTGATCCGCTCCATGCGCAGGCCCAGGGTCTCGATGCCCTGCAGGATCAGGAACGCATTGAACGGCGACAGCGCCGCGCCGGTGTTGCGCAGCGGCACCACCCGCGCACGGCCGATGTAGGCCGCCGGGCCCAGCGCCTCGGTGTAGACCACGCCGTGATAGCTCACGTCCGGCTCGTTGAGCCGCGCGAAGCGCGCCTTGTGCTCGGCCCACGGGAACTTGCCCGAATCGACGATCGCACCGCCGATGCTGTTGCCGTGGCCGCCCAGGTATTTGGTCAGCGAATGGACCACGATGTCGGCGCCGTAGTCGATCGGGCGCAGCAGGTACGGCGAGGCCACGGTGTTGTCCACGATCAGCGGCACGCCGTGGGCGTGGGCGACCTTGGCCACCGCCTCGATGTCGGTGATGTTGCCCAGCGGGTTGCCGATGGATTCGACGAACACCGCCTTGGTGCGCGCGTCGATCAGCTTGGCGAACGACTGCGGGTCGGCATGGTCGGCAAAGCGGGTCTCGATGCCGAACTGCGGCAGGGTGTGCGCAAACAGGTTGTAGGTGCCGCCATACAGCGCGCCGGAGGACACGATGTTGTCACCGGCCTCGGCGATGGTCTGGATGGCGTAGGTGACCGCGGCCTGCCCGGACGCCAGCGCCAGCGCCGCGATTCCGCCCTCCAGCGCGGCCACGCGCTTCTCCAGCACGTCGGTGGTGGGGTTCATGATCCGGGTATAGATATTGCCCGGCACTTTCAGGTCGAACAGGTCCGCGCCGTGCTGGGTGTTGTCGAAGGCGTAGGCCACGGTCTGGTAGATCGGCACGGCCACCGCGCGGGTGGTCGGGTCGGGGCTGTAGCCGCCGTGGACGGCGATGGTTTCGGGCTTCCAGTTCTGTTCGGTCATGGCGTCGGGCTCCGGTGCAAAGGCGTCCGCCAACCATAGCCCAGCGCCAGCCCGGGGGCACGCCCGGCCCGCCGGCTCCGGCGGCAGGCGGATGCAGGGCGCGCAGCAGCGGAGCCGGGCCCGGCGCGCAGTGCGGGCGCCGCCGGGCGCACCCGCAGCCCGCGCCGATGCGGCCGCGTCAGCCGGCGCCGAACACCAGCTTGCCGCCCTCGGCGTCCACCCGCACGGTGTCGCCGTGGCCGAAGTCGCCCGACAGGATCTTCTGTGCCAGCGGGTTCTCCACCTGCGCCTGGATCGCGCGCTTGAGCGGGCGCGCACCGTACACCGGGTCGAAGCCGACGTTGCCCAGCAGCTCCAGCGCCGGCTCGGACAGCTCCAGCGCCAGGCCGCGCTCGGCCAGGCGCTTCTCCAGGCCGCGCAACTGGATCCGGGCGATGGCCTTGATCTGCGCCTTGTCCAGCGGGTGGAACACGACGATGTCGTCCAGCCGGTTGATGAACTCCGGGCGGAAATGCGCCTGCACCACGCCCATCACTGCTGCCTTCATCTGCACGTAGGCCTCGGGCGTGCCGTCGCCGGACAGCTCCTGGATCTGGTTGGAGCCCAGGTTGGAGGTCATCACGATGACGGTGTTGCGGAAGTCCACGGTGCGGCCCTGGCCATCGGTCAGGCGCCCGTCGTCCAGCACCTGCAGCAGGATGTTGAACACGTCCGGATGCGCCTTCTCCACCTCGTCCAGCAGGATCAGCGAGTACGGCCGGCGGCGCACCGCCTCGGTGAGGTAGCCGCCCTCCTCGTAGCCCACGTAGCCCGGCGGCGCACCGATCAGCCGCGCCACCGAATGCTTCTCCATGAACTCGCTCATGTCGATCCGGACCATGGCCTCGTCGCTGTCGAACAGGAACCCGGCCAGCGCCTTGCACAGTTCGGTCTTGCCCACGCCGGTGGGACCGAGGAACAGGAACGAGCCGATCGGCCGGTTCGGATCGGACAGCCCGGCGCGCGAACGGCGCACCGCGTCGGACACCACCTCGATGGCCTCGGCCTGGCCGATCACCCGCGTGCCCAGCTCCTGCTCCATGCGCAGCAGCTTGTCGCGCTCGCCCTCGAGCATGCGGTTGACCGGGATGCCGGTCCAGCGCGAGACCACCTGCGCGATCTCCTCGTCGGTCACCCGGTCCTGGACCAGGCGGAACTCCTTCTGCTCGACCTGCTGGGCGGCGGCCAGCTGCTTCTCCAGCGCCGGCAAGGTCGCGTACTGGATCTCGCCCATGCGGGTGTAGTCCTGGCGCCGCTGCGCGGCCTCCAGCTCGAGCCGGGCCTGTTCGATCTGTTCCTTGATCCGGGTCGCACCCTGCAGCACCGCCTTTTCCGACTTCCACACTTCGTTGAGGTCGGAGAACTCACGCTCCAGCCCCTCGATGTCGGCCTCCAGGTCGGCCAGGCGCTTGCGCGAGGCCTCGTCTTTCTCCTTCTTCAGCATCTCGCGCTGGATCTTCAGCTGCACCAGGCGCCGCTCCAGGCGGTCCAGCTCCTCGGGCTTGGAGTCGATCTCCATGCGGATGCGCGAGGCCGCCTCGTCCATCAGGTCGATGGCCTTGTCCGGCAGCTTGCGGTCGGCAATGTAGCGGTGCGAAAGGGTGGCCGCGGCCACCACCGCCGGGTCGGTGATCTCCACGCCATGGTGCATGGCGTAGCGCTCCTTCAGGCCACGCAGGATGGCGATGGTGTCCTCGACCGTGGGCTCGCCCACGAACACCTTCTGGAAGCGCCGCTCCAGCGCGGCATCCTTCTCGATGTACTGGCGGTATTCGTCCAGGGTGGTGGCGCCGATGCAGTGCAGCTCGCCACGCGCCAGCGCCGGCTTGAGCATGTTGCCCGCGTCCATCGAACCCTCGGCCTTGCCCGCGCCGACCATGGTGTGCAGTTCGTCGATGAACAGGATGATCTGGCCTTCGTTCCGGGACAGGTCGTTGAGCACGCCCTTCAGGCGCTCCTCGAACTCGCCGCGGAACTTGGCGCCGGCAATCAGCGCACCCATGTCCAGCGACAGCACGCGCTTGCCGCGCAGGCCCTCGGGCACCTCGTTGTTGACGATGCGCTGGGCCAGGCCTTCCACGATGGCGGTCTTGCCCACGCCCGGCTCGCCGATCAGCACCGGGTTGTTCTTGGTCCGGCGCTGCAGCACCTGGATGGTGCGGCGGATCTCCTCGTCGCGGCCGATCACCGGGTCCAGCTTGCCGGACTCGGCGCGCGCGGTGAGGTCGATCGTGTACTTCTCCAGCGCCTGGCGCTGGTCTTCGGCGCTCTCCGATTGCACCGTCTCCCCGCCGCGGACCTTGTCGATCGCGGCCTGCACCCCGGCCTTGTTCGCGCCGGCGGCCTTGAGCGCCTGGCCGACGGCACCGGTGTCCTCCAGCGCCGCCAGCACGAACCATTCGCTGGCGATGTACTGGTCGCCGTGCTGCTGGGACAGCTTGTCGGTGAGGTTGAGCAGGCGGGTGAGGTCGTTGCCCACCGACAGGTTGCCGGCCTGGCCGGACACCCTGGGCAGCTTCTCCAGCGCCTCGCCCAGGCGCTCGCGCAGCAGCGGCACGTTGACCCCGGCCTGGGACAGCAGCGGGCGGGTGCTGCCGCCGGACTGGTCGATCAGGGCCACGAGCACGTGCACCGGCTCGAGCAGGTTGTGGTCGCGGCCCACGGCCAGCGACTGCGCGTCGGCCAGCGCCTGCTGGAAACGCGAGGTGAGCTTGTCCATCCGCATTGGAGGATCCTCGAAGGCAAGTGGCCGGCGGTCCCGGCGATGCTACCGAGATGAGGTTGCGGCGGGACGTTTCAAGGGACACGGGGCCCGTGGGAGAGACGGCGGCGGCGGCGGCCACGGCCACGGCCGGCGCGCCCGCGTGGATGGATAATGCGTGCATGCCCGATGCCCGCCCCTGGTACCTGTACCTGCTCCAGTGCCGCAACGGCGCCTGGTACGCCGGCATCAGCACCGACGTGGACGCCCGCTACCTGGCGCATGCCGCCGGCAAGGGCGCGCGCTACACCCGCGCCAACCCGCCGGTCCGCCTGCTCGGCAGCCGTGCCTTCCCGGACCGCGCCGCCGCCGCCCGCGCCGAGTGGGCGATCAAGCAATTGCCGCGCGAACGCAAGCTGGCTTTCCTGTGCGACCCGGCAGACACGCCCGCGTAGGCAGAGGAATGCTCCTGCAACGGCAGCGGACCCGGCCTCAGGCCGCCACTGGCTCCAGCCAACCCTCGTAGTGGATCAGCGGACCCAGCAGCGGCAACGCGGCCTCGACCCGGAACTCATAACGGCCCTCGTGCTCGCGTTCGCGGCAGCGCACCCGGGCTAACAACCGCGCAGGCAACGGCACGATGCCCAGCAGGCGCACCCCGACCGCGTTCCAGTAGATCGCGCCATCGGCGGTGTGCAGGGCGAAGCGGAACTGCAGCGGCCCCAGCCGCTCCTGCAGCAGCCCGTTGCGGCAACGCAGGCGCGTGGCCATCGGATGGCCGCCGAAATCTCGCCGCCAGGTTTCGCTGCGGGCATCGGCGCTGAACTCCACCTGCAGCGGTGCATCGTCCATTGCCGGTGGCAGCCCGGCGACCGCCGCACACAGCCGCGCCAGCAGATTGCGCCCGCGCGCGACCCGCACCCTGCCGGCATAACAGGCGTGGCCGCGCACCGAGTGCAGCGCACGCACGGTGGCGGGCAGGTTGAAGAACGGCGCACGCAGCACCTGCTGGAACACGGTTGGATCCATGCGCGACATTCCCCCCTGGAACCGGCGCCAAGCATAGCGCCCGCAGCCACCGCACAGCTGTGCGCGGGTGCCCGCAGGACGCCCAGACCTGACCATCACGCCAGGTTCGTGCAGAATGGCCCCATGGCCGACGTGATTCCCCACCGCCCGTCGCCGCCGCTGCTCGATGACGACTGCGCGTTGTTCCTCGACGTGGACGGCACCCTGGTCGACTTCAGCACCGATCCCTCCGCCGTGCGCCTGCTGCCGGCGGTGCGCGAGGCGGTCGGCCAGGTCGCCGACCGCCTCGGCGGCGCGGTTGCCCTGGTCAGCGGCCGCCCGCTGGAGCAACTGGACACCCTGTTTGCGCCGTTGCAGTTGCCCGCCGCCGGCCTGCACGGGCACCAGATGCGTGGCGATGCGCATGCGCCGGTGGCCGCCGCCGGAGACAGCCTGGCACGGTTGCAGGCGCTGCACCGCAAGGCCGCGCAACTGGCCCTGGACCATCCGGGCGTGCAGGTGGAAGACAAGGGCGTGAGCATGGCCCTGCACTGGCGCGCGGTGCCGCAGGCGGCCGAGGCGGTGACCGGCTTCGCCCGCCAGCACCTGGAGGGCATGCCCGGCTACCGGCTGCAACCGGGCGACCATGTGGTCGAGTTCGTGCCCGAGGGCAGCGACAAGGGCCGCGCGGTGGAGCGGATGATGGCGCGTGCGCCGTTCACCGGGCGCACCCCGGTATTCGTGGGCGACGACCTCACCGACGAATTCGGCTTTGCCGCGGCCAACCACGCCGGCGGCTGGAGCGTACTGGTGGGCAGCCGCACCACCAGCGCGGCCACCCACGCACTGCCCGGTACCCGCGCGGTGCACGCCTGGCTGATGGCCAACGCAACGCACCAACAGCGGTAGCGCATCGCGCGCCCGCCCCGGACCCGGGAATGGAATGGACGTAAACGAGGCAAACCTGCAACTGGGCGTGATCGGCAATGGCAGCTTCGGCGCCCTGGTCGACGCACGCGGGCGCGTGGTCTGGGGTTGCCTGCCGGCCTTCGACGGTGACCCTGCCTTCTGTGCGCTGCTGTCGCCGCGGGTGCACGAAGGCGGCGATTTCGGCGTGGAGCTGGAGGATTTCAGCCACGCTGAACAGGCTTACCTGCCCAACACCGCGATGCTGCGCACGGTCCTGCACGACAGCCGCGGCGGCTCGCTGGAAATCCTCGACTTCGCCCCGCGCTGGAAGCAGAACAGCCGGGTCTACCGCCCGGTGTCGATCGTGCGCCGGATCGTGCCGCTGTCGGGCAGCCCGCGCATCCGCCTGCTCGTGCGGCCGCTGGCCGACTGGGGCGCGCGCGCGCCCGAGCACACCTGGGGCAGCAACCACATGCGCTGGCTGCTGCCTGGCTTCACCCTGCGCCTGACCACCGACGCGCCGGTGCGCTTCGTCCGCGACAGCCTGCCGTTCACCCTCACCCACCGCCTGCACCTGGTGCTGGGCCCGGACGAGCCGCTCAACCGCTCCATCGCCGGTTACGTGGAAGAAGCGGCCGGGCGCACCCAGGAATACTGGCGCGAGTGGGTGCGCTACCTGTCCATCCCGCTGGAATGGCAGGAGGCGGTGATCCGCAGCGCCATCACCCTGAAGCTGTGCCAGTACGAGGACAGCGGCGCGATCATCGCGGCCATGACCACCTCCATCCCGGAGGCGCCGGGCACCTCGCGCAACTGGGATTACCGCTACTGCTGGCTGCGCGACGCCGCCTTCGTGGTGCGCGCGCTCAACCGCCTGGGCGCGACCCGCAGCATGGAGGAGTTCCTGCGCTACATCTTCAACATCGCCACCACCGACGGCAGCCTGCAGCCGCTGTATGGCATCGGCTTCGAGGACCGGCTGGACGAGCACGAGGTCGAATCACTGGCCGGCTACCGCGGCATGGGCCCGGTGCGGCGCGGCAACCTGGCCTGGGTGCAGAAGCAGCACGACGTGTACGGCAGCGTGGTCCTGGCCTCGACCCAGCTGTTCTTCGACCAGCGCCTGGTCGACCCGGGCGATGCGCACACCTTCGCCCGGCTGGAGCCGCTGGGCGAGCGTGCCTTCGCCCTGTACGACGTGCCCGACGCGGGCCTGTGGGAATTCCGCGGCCGCGCCGAAGTACATACCTACACCGCGGCGATGTGCTGGGCCGCGTGCGACCGCCTGGCCAAGATCGCGGTGCGCCTGGGCCTGGACGAACGCGCCGGCCACTGGCGCACGCGCGCCGACACCATCCGCCAGGCCACCCTGACCCGGGCCTGGCGCCCGGAGGTGGGGCATTTCAGTGCATCGTTCGAAAGCCACTACCTGGATGCATCGCTGCTGCTGCTGTCCGACCTGGGCTTCGTGGCGGCCAACGACCCGCGCTTCGTGTCCACGGTGGAGGCCATCGGCCGTGAGCTGCGCCACCGCGACGGCATGTTCCGCTACGTGGCCCCGGACGACTTCGGCACCCCGGAGACCAGCTTCACCATCTGCACGTTCTGGTACATCGATGCGCTGGCCGCGATCGGGCGCATGGACCAGGCGCGCGACCTGTTCGAACGCGTGCTGGCGCACCGCAATCACCTGGGCCTGCTCTCGGAGGACATGTCGTTCGAGGATGGCCAGGGCTGGGGCAACTTTCCGCAGACGTACTCGCACGTGGGTCTGATCATCGCCGCCACGCGGCTGTCCCGTTCCTGGCAGGAGGCCTCATGAGTCGTCTGGTCGTTGTATCCAATCGTGTCGCGGTCCCGGGCGAAAGCCGCGCCGGCGGCCTGGCCGTGGCCCTGCAGGCAGCGCTGGGCGAGCGCGGCGGCGTATGGTTCGGCTGGAGCGGCAAGACCGTGCGCGGGGCCAGCGGCGAGATCCGCGAACACGTCGACGGCGACATCCGCTACGTCACCGTGGACCTGGACCGTGCCGACCTGGATGCCTACTACAACGGCTTCTCCAACCGCACCTTGTGGCCGCTGCTGCACTTCCGCCTGGACCTGGTCGACTACGACCGCGCCACCCGGCTGGGCTACAACCGGGTCAACGAGATGTTCGCCGACAAGCTGGCGCCGATGCTGCGCGACGACGACATCGTCTGGGTCCACGATTACCACCTGATCCCGCTGGCCTCGATGCTGCGCGAGCGCGGCGTCGGCTGCAAGATCGGTTTCTTCCTGCACGTTCCGGTGCCCTCGGCCGACCTGCTGATGGCCATGCCCGACCACCGGCGCCTGTTCTCCACGCTCTACGCCTACGACCTGCTCGGGTTCCAGACCCGGCGCGACAACGACCGCTTCCAGTCCTACGTGCGCCTGTATGGCGGCGGGCGCATCGTCGAGCCGGGGCTGCTGGAGGCACCGGACGGGCACCGCTTCCGCACCGGCACCTTCCCCATCAGCATCGACACCCCACTGATCGAGCGCCAGGCCGCTGCGGCCATGTCCAAGCCGGCGCTGCGCGACATGCGTGCCAGCCTGGAACGGCGGATGCTGGCCATCGGCGTGGACCGGCTGGACTACTCCAAGGGCCTGCCCGAGCGATTCCACGGGTTCGAGCGCTACCTGCAGCGCCATCCGGAACAGAAGGGCAGCCTGACCTACCTGCAGATCGCGCCGGTGTCGCGCGGCGACGTGGGCGAGTACCAGCAACTGCGCAACCAGCTGGAGCAGATCGCCGGCCACATCAATGGCGCCCATGCCGCACCGGACTGGACCCCCCTGCGCTACGTCAACCGCAACATCCCGCATGCCACCCTCACCGGCTTCTACCGCAGCGCGCGGGTGGGCCTGGTGACCCCGCTGCGCGACGGCATGAACCTGGTGGCCAAGGAGTACGTGGCCTCGCAGGACCCGGAGGACCCGGGCGTGCTGGTGCTGTCGCTGCTGGCCGGCGCGGCCCAGGAACTGCCGCAGGCGCTGATGGTCAACCCGCACGACCTGGACGGCGTGGCCGATGCGATCGCCGCCGCCGCCACCATGCCGCTGGCCGAACGCAAGGAGCGCTGGCACGCGATGATGGAGCACCTGCGCGAGCGCGACATCCATGCCTGGCGCCGCGATTACCTGGCCGCACTGGAAGCGGCCTGACGCCCGCCGCCGGCCACGCCCGGCCGCACCGCAACACCGATCATCCGCCGCCGCCGCACCGCTGCGGCGGCTTGCCTTTCAACGCCACGCCATACGGAAAGCCCCATGCCTCGCCCTGCAAATATCTTCCCCCTGCCCACCCTCGCCATCCTGCTGGCAGCCCTGCCTGCGCCCGACGCCACCGCCCAGGACACTGCGCCCGATGGCTGGTCCGGCACCGGCGAAGTCGGCCTGGCCCTGGCGCGCGGCAACTCGCGCTCGGAGAACCTCAACCTGCGGCTGGCCTTCGCGCGCGAGGACGACCGGCGCAAGCACTCCCTCAGCGCCAGCGCGCTGCGGGCCAAGGGCGAGGTGAGCGGCGATTTCGATGGCGACGGCACCTCCGAGGAGCGCTATTCGCTGAGCGCCAACCGCTACGAGCTGGCCGGATCCAGCGCCTGGCGCTTCAACCCGCGCAACCACCTGTCCGGTTCGGCACGCTACGAGCGCGATGATTTTTCCTCCTACGACTACCAGGCCACGGTCGCTCTGGGCTATGGCCATCACTTCATCCGCTCCGAGCGGACCCGCCTGCTGGCCGAGGCCGGCCCCGGCTACCGGCGCGCACGCGAGGCCGACACCGGCCAGGTGCAGAGCAGCCTGATCGTCCGCGGCATGGTCGACTTCCGCCACCAGCTCACCGCCAACACCACGCTGTCCAACACCCTGCTGGTGGAGTCGGGCAAGGACAACACCTTCGCCCAGAACGACCTGGGCATATCGGTGTCGATGAACGAACGCTTCGCGCTCAAGGCCGGCCTGCAGGCACGCCACAACACCGATGTGGACGCCGCCGCGGGCATCCGCAGGACCGACACCCTGACCACGGTCAATCTGGTCTATAACTTCCGCTGAGCGCGGCAGCGGCTGCGCGCATCCACCTGGAGACCGGCATGAGCGTATCCACCGTCACCCGCCGCACCGTCGGCGCCGCGATCCTGGCGCTGGCCTGCGTGGCCGCGCCGGCCGGCGCGACCGCCGCGGCCACGCCGCCCGAACCGGTATGGGAGGCCACCGGCCTGCACATGCCCGAGTCGGTGGTCTACGACGCCGCACGCGACCGCTACTACGTGTCCAACATGGCCAGCTGGGGCGAGGATGCGGTGCCGGGTGACGGCTTCATCAGCGTGCTCGATGGCCACGGGCGCGTGGCGCAGCTGCACTGGGCCACCGGCCTGCACAACCCCAAGGGGCTGGCCCTGGCCAACGGACGCCTGTACGTGGGCGACGATGATGCGCTGGTGGAAATCGATGTCGGGGCCGGCACGGTGCTGGCCCGGCATGCGCCCGCCGACGGCCCCGGCCAGTTCAACGACTGCACCGCCGATCCCGATGGCAACGTCTATGTCTTCAGCAGCCGCCTGGACACCGTGTTCCGCCTGTCAGGCGGGAAGTTCGAGCCGTGGGCGCCGCTGGACGTGGCCCGCACCGGCCGCCCCAACGGCCTGCGCGCCGAGGCCGATCGGCTGCTGCTGGGCAGTTGGAGCGTCCCTGCGCCCGAGGGCGAACAGGAAGGCCACATTTCCACCCTGGCCTATGCGGACCAGGCGATCGGCCGGATCGGCGACGCACCGCTGGGCCACATCGACGGCATCGAGCCCGACGGCCACGGCGGTTATACCGTCACCGACTGGACCCGCGGCCACGTGTTCCACCTCACTGCCGACGGCCAGCCGACCCTGCTGTTCACCCTGCCCAAGGGCGCGGCCGACCACCACTACCGGATCGACCGGAAGCTGCTGGTGGTGCCGCAGTTGCTCGACAACGTGGTCCGCGCCTACCACTGGGAACCTTCGGCCCCCTGATCGGCGATGGCCGCCGTCCTCGCGGACGGCGGCCGGTCGCTCAGCCCATGATCGGCAACAGCGTGGGCGAGAACCCGGAAAGTCCGGGGAAGATGGTGTTGAGGTCGTTGCGCGACACACCCAGCCAGTTGGCCATGGTGGCGCCGTACTGCGCGACCGACGTGGTGGGCACCATCTGTCCGCGCTGCAGCGACTGCTCGCCATTGAGTTCGAGCAGGGGGTACTGCCCCCACACCCGGCCACCGGCATGGCTGCCGCCCTGGGCGGGCGAACCGCCCATCACCATCTGCACGCCACCCCAGCCGTGGTCCGAACCACTGCCATTGGAGTTGAGCGTGCGCGCGAAGTCGCTGATGGTGAACGTGGTGACGTCGTTGAGCGCATTGAGCTCCACCAGCGCCTCGCGGAACGCCTGCAGGCCTTCGGACAACTGGCGCAACAGGGTCGGCTGGACGCCCGGGTCCATCTGCGCACGGTGGGTGTCGAAACCCCCCAGCTCGGCGTAGAAGATCTGGCGCTTGTGCCCGACGGCGGAACTGCGCCCGACCTTGATCAGGCGCGCGACCATGCGCAGCTGGTCGGCCAGGCGGTTGCCGGTGGGGAACACGGTCTGGATATCGCCACCATTCTCGGGACGCAGCCACTGGGAGGTGCGCTTGGCCAGCTCCAACGAGGTTTCGCCGATCAGGGCCAGGCGGTTCTCCATCAGCGAGTCGTACTGGCGGCCCAGCAGTTCGTTGAGCGCATTGGCGCGAATGGTTTCCTGACGGCCATTGCCGCTGAAACGGTGCAGGCTGCTCGGGCCGGACGAGAACATTGCATAGGGCAAGGTGCTGGCGCCGGTCTGGAAGGTGCTGCCGCCGCCGGTGACGCTGATGCCCGGAGGCAGCAACGGCGTCTGGGCGTTGAGGCTCCGCAACTGGTCCGCAACGCGCCCGCCCCAGCCGGTGGCGATCATCTGGCTGGAGGTGCCACGCATCCACTGCGTGGTCTGGCTGTTGTGCGAGAACAGCTCGACCGGGTAGGCCTTGGCCTTGCGGTTGAACTCGTCCTTGCTGAGCGGCACCGCCAGGGTACCGACGTTGGCCAGGAACGACAGCTCGCCGCGGTCGAACATCGCCTTCATCCCGGCACACGAAGGATGCAGGCCCCACTGCTTGCCGGTGGTTTCCCTCACCGGAAGCAACTGGTCGCGGCCGATCGCCAGGCCACCGGGGTTGGCGGAGGAATACGTGCCGCCACGGCTCTGCTGGTAGATCGCGTACTCGGCCGCCTCGTACGGCACGAGCATGTTGAACGAGTCGTTGCCGCCACGCAGGTAGATGCACACCAGCGCGCGGTAGTCGTTGAGCCCCGGCTCGGCGGCAAGTGCGCGGCCGGCCATTTCGAGCTGCGGCAACAGGGCATAGGCCGCGCCACCGGCGCAGACCCCCGCCAGCGCACGCAGGAAGGTGCGCCGGTCTTCACGATTGGATTTGCTCATGGTTCGGTCCTCAGCGCTGGATCGCGAATTCAGGGGAAGCGACTGCCAACACCAGCAGCGAGTGCGCAATGGATGGCGCCGAAGCGCGCTGGGCGGCCAGGCCGGTCGCCATCGCGCTCATGGTGTCCTTGGTCTGCGGTGACATCCGCCCGTACATCAGCAGGAGGTTCAACTCCTCGATGGCCGCGGCGTAGTCGCCGGCCTCCACCGGACGGATCAGCGGCGCCAGGTTCAGGGTCGGGCCCGGCCGCGCCTGAACCACGTAGCCCTCGCCCGTATTCGCGTAATCGGCCACCCGGCTGTAGTAGTTGACGCCGGACATGTAGGTGGCTTCGTTGATGATCTGGAACTCGGGCGCCTGGATGCCCTCGGCCCCGTTGTTGCCCGGCAAGCGGTGGCCCGGCTCGAAGAAGTTGAACACCGTCGGCGCACGCAACGATTCCTGGCCGATGTGGTCGTTCATGGTGCCCGCGCCCCAGAAGCCCCAGTCGATCCGTCCGGTGCCGCCATTGGGAAATTCGTACTGCGCGTTGAAGGCACGGTAGATGGTGGCGACGTTGACAAGGGGCTCGCGCGCCTTGCCGAACACCGCGTCACCGGCTGCCGGGGGGATGCGCGCCTCGTTGTCCAGCAGGATCGCCTTGACCACCTTGCCGATGTTGCCTTCCGTCGCATTCCACACGTCGGCCACGCGCTTGACGTAGGCGGGCGAGGGGTTGCTGGTGACGAACCGCTGGATCAGCTGGCGGCTGACGAACGGAGCGGTGTTCGGGTGGGCCGCCAGGGCGTCGATCGTCCTGGCCAGGCTCTTGCGGCAGTCGTTGCCCTCGTCGATGACGATGCCGTTGAAGATGGTCTTCGGCTTGTCGTCATGGAACTCCGGGTGGCACTCCATCGGCACGTAGGACTCGTGGTCCTGGTTGTTGAACCGGCGCACGCCCGCGTAGGTCCAGCCGGTGAACACCCGGGCCATGCCGGTGATCACGTCCTGGTCGTAGGTCGGGATCGGCTGGCTTGCTGCATCCAGCTTCGGCGTGCCGTCCTGGTTGAGCTGGACCAGGCCGATCGAGAACAGCTGCATGATCTCGCGCGCGTAGTTCTCGTCCGGGGCCACGTTGGCGGCCGGATCCGCCTTGCGGTTGCCTGCATGGCTGAGGTAGTAGCCCATGGCCGGGAACGTGGTGACCTGCTCCAGCAGGTCGCGATACGACCCGTGCGCCGACTCGGCCAGGAGATCCTGGTAGCGGGCGTTGCGGAAGGTTTCCAGGTTGCCCTTTCCATCGACCTCGGAGACCACCAGGATCTCGCTCAGGGCCAGGCCGATGCGCATGCGCAGCTGGTCGGGCGCCTTGATCGCGCTCCACAGCCAGTTCATGGCCCGCTCGCGCGAGCCGAACTGGTGCCGGTGGATGCCGCTGGCTTCGTGACGCACGAAATAATCCAGCGTGGTCGTGACCGGGGTCACCGCCGGGTCAAGCTGGTCGTCGATCCACTTGGCGTAGCCGACCTGGCGCAGGCGCTGGATATCGGCACGGGTGACGCCGAAGCTGGCCTGGGTCAGGAACCTGGCCGCCTCTTCATCGGTCTGCGGGATATCGGAATAGGCCGGTGTGGCCGGTGGCTCCGGCTGCGGGTCCGGGACGGTGTTGTCGCCGCCTCCCCCGGTCTGCGGCGGTGGCGGCGGCGGGCTGTTACCGTCGCCGCCCCCCTTGGAACAAGCGCCCAGCGTGAGCGCGGAAACGGCCATCAAGGCCCAACACAACCGCTTTATGTCCATGCGATCCCCTCGGCGGCGTAGCCGCGTGTGAATATTCCATTTCACCGCCCCCTCGGTGCATCGTGGGCCGGATTATCCCGATAATCCGGATATATGCAAACCCCTCAACCCATATAAGGCCTCCGCATGTGACCACACTCACACATGCGCGCCGCGCTATCTCGCCCCCGGCGCCAGCAATGGCCGCAGCGAACGGAACCGGCGCCCGTAGTCATCGGTGACCTGGCGCGCGTGCACCGGGTCGGTCACCAGGGTGGGCGTGAGCAGCACGATCACCTCGCTGCGCGAACTGCTGCGCGTGCGCCTGCCGAACAGCCCGCCCACCACCGGCAGCCGGCTCAGGCCGGGCATGCCGGAACTGCCGCGGGTGTGGCTGTCCTGGATCAGGCCGGCCAGCAGCACGGTATCGCCGCTGTTGATGATGGCGTTGGTCTTCAGGCGCCGGTTGTTGATGGTCACGTTGCCGTTGATGTTGGACTCGGCCCCGGGCGAGCTGACCTCCTGCACGATGTCCAGGAACACCGTGCCGTCGCGGGTCACGCGTGGCCGCACCTTCAGGATGGTGCCGGTATCCAGGTATTGCACCTGGCTGACCGTGTCGCCCGCACCGATGGTGTTGACCGACACCGACGCCACCGGGATCTTGCTGCCCACCGTGAACGTGGCCTCGTGGTTGTTGCGCACCGTGACCGAGGGCGATTGCAGCATGCGCACCTCGGACACCTGGTCCAGTGCGTTGATGATGCCGATGCCGTTGTCCACGCCGAAGGTGTAGAGCAGGCCGCTGGCACTGAGGTTGCGCAGCCCGGCATTGCTGGGGGCCGTGGGGGTACCGCCATCGGCGTTGCGCAGGTACCAGCTGACGCCGTAGTCGAGCTCGCCGCTGAGCGTGACCTCGGCCACCTGGGCTTCGATGTGGACCTGCAGCGGCATCACGTCCAGGCGGTGGATGACATCGCGGATCGAACGCCAGGCGGCCGCGTTGGCGCGCACCAGCAAGGTATTGTTTTCCTCCACCGCGGAAATGCCCACTGCATCGCCGTCCACCCGCAGGGTCATGCTGACGCCGCCGGCCCCCGATGGATCCAGGGACGCGCCGCTGCCGCCGATGCTGGCGAAACTGCCGCCGGCACCGTCCACGCCCGGCTCGTGGATGGTGGTCGGCTCCAGCCCCGGCATCAAGGGCGCACCCGCATCCTCCATCCCGGAGGGGTCCGCGCCGCTGCCGAACACCTCGGCCAGGCGCCGCGCCAGGTCACGGGCGGTGATGTAGCGCAGTTCCTGCGAGTACAGCCGCACGCCTTCGCCGGCACCGTCGATGCGCTCGATCCAGTCGCCGATCTGGCGCAGGTACTGCGGCTGCGGGGTGATGGCCATGACCGCATTGGCACCATCCAGCGGCATGAAGCGGAACATGCCCGCCAGCGGCGAGCCGCCCTGGTCGCCGAACACCCGCTCCAGGTCGGCCACCACCCGGCTGCTGCGGCTTCCGCTCAGCGGGAACACGCCCACCGACATGCTGGCCATCCAGTCCACGTCGAAGATCGCGATGGTCTGCTGGTAGTTCTCCAGCTCGGCGCGGGTGCCGGCCACGGTGATGATGTTGCGGGCGTTGTCGGCGTCGACGATGGCATCGGGGCGTGCGTACGGTTGCAGCGCCTTCTTCATCTCGCTGGCCGAGATGAAGCGCAAAGGCACCATGCGCACCTCGAACCCGCGCGCGGACCCGGGCGGGGCGGTGCTGGGCGCCACGCTGCCGGCCAGGGCCTGGTTGGCGGCCACGATGTTGTAGCGGCCGTCGCTGTAGACCATGCGCGCGTTGTTCCAGCCCAGCACCATCTCCAGCAGGCCCATGGCCTGCGCGGGCGCCAGCGGCTGGGGCGTGGACAGGGTCACCCGGCCGGACACGTCCGGTGCGATGACGTAGTTCTGCCCCAGCATTTCGCCCAGGATGACCCTCACCACCGCGTGCAGCGATTCGCCCTCGAAGTTGAACGATGCCGTGCCGTTGGCGGCGGCATCGAGCGAAGGTGCACGGCGGCTGCGCGCGGCCGCAGCGCGGTTGATGACCTCGCCACTGCCATGGCGCATGACCGCCTCGGCCGGCGCGTCCTGGCCGGGGTCGGCCGCCACCGGCGACGCCGGCACCAGGTCGAGCACGTAGTCGCTGCCGGACTGGTAGGCGTGGGTGTCGGTTTCACCGCTGGTGTGCAGGACGATGCGGATCCCGCCGGCGATCGCGCGGGCCTGGATCCTGTGCACGGGGGTCCCCAGGTGTTCGACCTCGCGCACCTTGGTCAGCCAGGAAGGAACCCGAGCGCCGGGGACATCCACCACCACGCTGCCGATCTGGTTGCGCAGGTCGGGGGCCACGTCCGCGGCATCAAAGCGCAACACCATGCGCCCCTGCCCGGCGGCGCCGCGTTCGAAGTCGATCCGCTGCAGCTGCGGCGCGCCGGCAACCGGCCGCGCCGCGGCCGGATCGCGTGGCACGCCATCGCGCAGCAGCACGGGGGTGGTGGCCAGGGCGCCCGCGGCGACCAGCCACAGGGCCAGCAGGGACATCTGCAATCGCTGTTTCATCCGATCCAAGCCACACGCTCCCTAATCGTCATCGCGCCTGTCGCGCAGTTGCCGCAGGCGGTTCCTTTCACTCTGGATCCGGTCGCGGGTGGAGCGCGCCAGCTCTTCCTGCACCACCCCCGGCATGCTGACCGGAACGTCCCAGCCGAACGATGGAGCCATGGATGGATCCGGCATGGTCGCCCCGCCCGGCAATCCGGGCATGGCGGGTACGCCCCCCGGGCCCTGGGCCGGCACCTGCGGCAGGCGCCCGCCAGCGGATCCAACCGCACCTGCCGCGGCCACGCTGCCAGGTCCGGCGGCGCCGCTGTCACCGGGACCCCCGGCGGCCGGGGCGGTACCGGCGTTCCATTGCATGCCCGGATCGCCGCTGGAACGCGCCGGCCCGGTGCTGGCGGTGGCGCCAGCCCGCGGCCCGTCGTCGGCACCTGGCGGGCGATCCCCCGCGCTTGCATGGGCCGCCGCGGCGGGTACGTCCACCGGCTGCAGCACCAGGGTCTGGATCCCGGCCGGCCCCTCCAGCGTGGCCATGCCGGATGCCAGCTCCAGCAGCCTCCATCCGGAGACGGCATCGCCGCCCTCGCGCAGGTGGAGGGTGTTGCCATCGCTTCGGGTGAGGGTGGCCATCGCGAACGCATCGCCGATCACCACCCCGGTCAGGCGCAGGCCTGCGGCGGTACCGCCCCCTGCCGGCATCGTCATCACGAAGGCCGAGGGCTGCCGGTCCGTCGTGAACACCGGACGGGCGGCGATCCCGGCGTAGGCTTCCGGAGGCTCCAGGCGCCAGCCTTCGCCGGCATCCAGTGCCGGCAACGCCGGAACTGCGGCCTGCCCGGCCGCGGGCAATCCGGGCGCCCGGCTGCCGACCCCGGCCAGCACCACCAGCCAGGCCACCAGGCCCAGCAGCGCGAGGGCTGCAGCCCAGCGCAGGCGTACCACCACCGGATCAGCGCTCATCGGCGTCTCCCGTCGGCGCCGCCGGCGCCAGGTAGCCGACCAGCCGGAACGAAGTATCCAGGCCGAGTCCGCTCTCGGCCGAGCCGCCGCGCTGGCGCGACGCCTGGACCGACAGGCCATCGATGAACAGCCGCGGCGAACTGCCCTCCAGCACGTGCAGGATCGCGGCCAGTTCATCCACGCCACAGCGCAGCCGTGCCTGCACCGCGACCTCGACGAAGCCGTCCACGCTGGTCGCCGGCAGCGGTGAGCGCTCGCGCAGCGCGCAACTGCGCCCGCCGGGGCTGGCCGACCGCACCGCGCGCTCGAGCCCGTGCACCAGCGCGGCGGTGGCCAGTTCCGGCGATGCCTCGGCCATCAGTCCGGGACGTGCGGCCAGGCCGGCCTGCAGGTCCTTCAATTGGCGCGCCACGCCCGGCGCGTGCTGCAACTGCGCCTGGATCCGTGCTTCGCGCTCGCGCAATTGCGAGATCTCGCCTTCGATGCCGCGCAGCGGCTCGACGAAGGCCGGGTGCAGGAGCAGCACATGGACCAGCGCCAGCACCGTCACCAGCGCAGCGGCCGCCAGCCACCGGGTCGCGTTACCGGACATCGGCATGCTCCGCACCGGCGCCGGCTGGCGCAGTGGCGCCGACCGGCCCCAGGGTCGCGGTGAGGGTGAACCGGTCCATCCCCGGCTGGCGCTCGTCACGGACCACGCTGGTCAGGGCGGGGTCCTGCCACCACGGCGCATCCTGCAACAAGCCGACCAGCGCGGCGGCGTCGCTGCTGCTGCCGGTCACCTGCAACTGCTCGCCCTGGATGGACCAGCTGTCCAGGTGGGTTGCGTCCGGAAGGCGCCGGGTCAGTTCGCGCCATACATCGATGGTGGCGGCCCGCTGCCGGCGCTTGTGTTCGAGGAAGGCCAGCCCGGCGATCCGCGACCGCGCGTGCTCCAGCTGCTGCGCTGCCTGGCGCGCAAGCGGTGCGCTGGCGTCGACCCGCGCGCGCAGCTCGGCCAGCGCCTCGCGCCGGTTCTCCAGCCATTGCGCGCCGGCCAGGGCCAGGCAGGCCATGCCCAGCAGCAGCAACAGCCATGGCCACGGCCGCAGCGGATCGCGCGGGCGCCGGCGCAGTGCCGCAGGCAGCAGGTTGACGCCCAGGGTGCCGTTGCCGTCGGCCACGTCGATGCCATGCAGATGACCATGCCAGGGCGCCAGCGCACCCGAGTCCCACAGCGCGCGTGGCACCGCGACCAGCTCCACGTCCAGCTGGCTGCCGCTTGCGCCGAGGCGCCGCACGTCATGCAGGGCCTGTGCGGCGGTGAAGGGGGTTTGCCGCTCGATCTCGAATTCCATCACCGCCCGCAGGCGCGCGCCTGCGGCCACCGGCAACTGCAGCGGCCGCCGCAGGACCTGCTCCGGCGCAAGCACCCAGACCCGCGGCAGCCGCGCAGCGCGCCCCTGCAGCCGCGCCACCAGCGCGGAGGGTTCCATCGGCCACGGCCATCGCCCCAGCGTGCGTCGCTGGCCATCGACGTCGGCCACCACATGCAGCTCGGCGCCATCCACGCTCAGCAGCAGTCGCGCACGCGCCGCGCCCATGCGTTGCCGCCACCCGGGCGGGATGCAATCACGCAGTGCGGCACCCCATGCCGACAGCAGGCTGGCCGGTGCCGATGCCATGGTATGGCTGCTTGTGCCCATCATCGGCTGGCAGTTCCCTCTTCCCAACCCGCAATCGAATACGTGCTGCCCGGAATCGGCGACGGCAGCAGCCGTACGACGACATCCAGCTGTGCTTCCGCCCCCTGCGCAGGCACGACATGACTCTCGATTCTATAGGAGCCTCCGGCAGCGTGCCCGGGTACCGCTGCCTGGGCCTGGCGCAGGCCCGCCACCACCGCCGGATCCAGGCCCATCGCCAGCAGCACCGGCTCGGTGGCAACCTGCGCCAGTGGCCGGCCGGCCACGCCATGGACCGTCACCAGTGGCCGCAGCCGCCGGTACAGCGGCAGGTCCATGCCGGGCAGGTCGCGCAACTCCACCGTGGACACGTACGCGCCCGGCGCCGATGCCGCTGCGCCGTTGGCGCCGGCAGCCTGGCGACGCAGCTCGATGGCATGCGCCAGCAGGGCCGCGCGTTCCGGCGCCACCTCCAGCACCCGCAGCAGGGCTTCGATCAATGCGCGGTCGGCGAGGTTGAGGTCCACCTTGCCGCGCTCGTCGGTGATCCGCAGTTCGATCCGGCTGTCATCGAACTGCCAGCGATAGCGGCGCCCGTCGGCGATCCAGCGCCCCGCATCGGGCCGTGCCTGCAGCCGCCAGACCGCGTACTCCACGCCGGCCCGTGCATGCTCGCGCGCTTGAACGCCGCGTTCGGCGGTGCGGCCCTGCAATGCTTCCACGCGCGCGGCGAACGCGAACCCGCCGACCAGCCCGGCCAGCAGCACGATCAGCCACAACACCAGCACCAGGGCCGCGCCACGGATGCGCATCATCGCCCGCCCTGCACGCCGTGCCCGCCCCGGACCGGCGCCACCAGCAGCGGCGGCCACTGCCGGCCATCGACGGTGGCCACTTCAACCGCCACCTGCACCGGCAACTGCTCGGGCGAGGTCCAGCGTTCCAGCCAGGGACCGGCGCGCCCGGTCTCCGGGTCCATGCCGCGGTAGCGGAACCGGACCGGCCCGAGCATCGCGGCCAGCCGCTCCGGGCCGACCGGTGCCACGCCGCGCGCGCCCGGCCGCGGCCGCATCCACAGGTGCAATTCCTGTCCGGTGGGTTGCATCACCACCCGCAGTTCATGCACGCGGATGCTGCCCGCGCCCAGGTAGGCCGGCGTGGCCGAGGCGAAGCGCATGTGGTCCGGCTCGCCGACGAACACCACCGGCGCGTCGCCCGGCCCCGGCTGGACCAGCGGCAGGGGCTCGGCTGCGACCAATTGCCGGTGCAGCAGCGTGGCAGTGGTGCGCATCCAGTCCTGCTGCTGGCTGACCAGGTCGCCACGCGCGGCGACCCCGAGCGAGGTCCGCATCGCCGCGTACACGATGGTCGCACCGATGCCCAGCAGGATCATTGCCAGCAGCAACTCCAGCAGGGTCATGCCGGCAACCCGACGTGGCGCCGTCATGCCGGCGGCTCCACGGCGGCCAAGCGCAATGTGCGCCAGCGCAGTTGCTGGCCGCGCGCCTCGCCCCACGACACGGTCAGGTTGATGCTGAGCAGCATGGAACGTGCATCGGCGCCGTTTCCGTGCCGGTCGTGGTAGGGCTCGATGTCCATTTGCCAGTGGTACAGGCCGTCGGGGCTGGTGCCGGCACGCCGCCCCGGCTGCAGCCGCCCTTCCAGCGCGGGCGCCGACAGCAGCGATTGCGCCAGGATGCCGGCGCGGCTGCGGTCGCCGGCCAGGCGCACCTGCTCGCTGGAACGGGCCAGCGTGCCCAGCAGCAGGGTCATCGCCATCGCCAGCAGCGCTGCGGCGATCAGCACTTCCAGCAGGCTGTAGCCGCGTGCGCGGATCATGGCGCAACCTCGGCCGGCACCTGCTCGGCCGGCACCCGGAAGCTGCGCACCTCGCCGGTCAGCCAGGCCACGTCGATGCGCCACACCGAATCACGGATGGCCAGGTCGATGCGGCCGCCGCTGGAGGCGCCGTCGGCAAAGAACACGATGGCGCCCTCGCCTTCGTCCGGCTGCAACGCGCGCGCGCCGGTGAAGGTGACGCCGATGCGCTCGTGCACGGTGCCCTTGCGCCCGTTGATGCCATGCCAGGCACGCGCGGCCGGGGTGATCGTGAAGCGCTGCTGCTGGCCGCTGGCCAGTGCCCGGGCCCGCGCGTGGCGCAGCTCGCTGCCTACGTCACGCACCGCCGCGCGCAGGCGCCAGCCATCCATGCCGCCACCGAGCGAGGCGACCGCAAGCGCGCTGACCGATGCGATCAACAGCACCACCAGCAGCATCTCCAGCAACGAGAAGCCGCCGCTGCGCACGCTGGTGATCGGCCACATGCTGCGCGCAAGCCGCTGGCACATCACTCGTAGATGATGTCCGCGTCGTAACTGGCGCCGCCGGGCTGGCCATCCTTGCCATGGCTGACCAGGTCGAAGCCGCGGCCATCCTCGCCGGGGATGCGGTAGATCACCGGATGCCCCCATGGGTCGGCGAACTCGCTTTCCTTGGCGTACGGCCCCAGCCATCCGCCGACGCCCGGCGGTGCGGTTGCCAGGTCTTCGAGCCGGGCCGGCAGGCGGCCGGTATCCAGCTGGTAGTTCTCGATCTTGGCTGCCAGGGTCTGGACCTGGGACCTGGCCAGGTTGGCCTTGCCCCGGTCCGCGCCGCCCAGCACGCGGCTGCCGACCAGGGTCAGCACCCCGCCGATCAGCACGATCACGATGATGATCTCCAGCAGGCTCATGCCCGCCTGGTTGCGACGTGCGCCATTGCGCCTGCCAGCACCACCCGCTATCCGCTTGTCCATCGTCACCCTCAGTTGTTCCACGACCGGGGAATGCCCCGGACAGTCATCCGATCGCCCCGGCCATGTCGTACAACGGCACCAGCACCGCCACGATCACCAGCCCCACCACCAGTGCCAGGGCCAGGGTCACCATCGGCACCATCGCGGCCAGCATGCGCTGCACCGCACGCGCCGCTTCGCGCTCGAAAGTGTCGGCCACGCGCAGGAGCATGGCGGCCAGTTCGCCCGATTCCTCGCCGATCCGGATCATGTGCACCGCCAGCACCGGCAGGTGCCCGCCATCGGCCACCGCCACGGCCAGGCTGCGGCCGCCGCGCACCGCCTCGCAGACCAGGTCCAGGTCACGCGCCAGCACCCGGTTGCCGAGCACGTTGCGCGCGATGTCCAGCGCCTCCAGCAAGGGCACGCCGTTGCCCAGCAGGGTGCCCAGGGTGCGGGCCAGGCGCGCGGTATCCACCCGCGCGACCAGCGGCCCGGACAGGGGCTGGCGCAGCAGCCAGCCATCCAGCGCGTGGCGCATGGCCGGTTGCCGCCACAGCCGCCACAGGGCCAGGCCCGCCACGACGAGCAGGCACAGCAGGATCCAGCCATGTGCCTGCACCGCCAGCCCGGTGGCGAGCACGGCGCGGCTGAACCACGGCAGCTCCACGTCCAGGCTGTCGTACATGGCCGAGAACTGCGGCAGCACCACCGCCAGCAGGAACAGCAATGCCAGCCCCACCACCGTGACCAGGATCAGCGGATACACCATGGCGTTGACCACCTGGGCCCGCAGCTCGCTGCTGCGTTCCAGGTGCGCGGCCAGTTGCGCCAGTGTCTGCGGCAGGCTGCCGCCGGCCTCGCCGGCACGCACCATGTTCACGTACAGGCGGGAGAAGGTGCCGCCCTGCGCGGCCATGGCGGCCGACAGCGGCAGGCCGCCGCGGACCGCCTCGCCCAGTTGCGCGATGACGCCGCGTGCCTGGGCATCGCCGGGCAACTCCATCAGCACCGACAGCGCGCGGTCCAGCGGCTGGCCTGCGCCAAGCAGGGTCGACAACTGCACGGTGAACTGCACCAGCGTATCGCCGGCCAGGCCGCGTTCGGAAGCGCGCACCGGCAGCCGCAGGCGCCAACGGCTGCTGCGTTCCGCGCCCTCCACCGCCAGGCGCGCGTCCACCGGCAGCTGGCCCTGCTCCTGCAGCCGGGTGACCAGTTCGGCCCGGCTGCCCGCCTGCATCCGGCCGTGGCGCATCTGGCCGCCGGCATCGATCGCCCTGTAATCGAAGACCGGCATCAGCCCCGCCCCCGTCGCGCGTGGTCCGTGGACTGCCGGATCATCCTTCGGTGACCCGCATGACTTCCTCGATCGTGGTCACGCCCTGCAATGCCTTGCGCAGGCCATCGTCGAACATGGTGCGCATGCCGCTGGCCTGCGCCAGCGCGTTGATCTCGCCGGCACCTGCGCGGCGCATGATCGCGCCGCGCAGGCCGTCGTCCATGACCAGCAGCTCGGCGATGGTGGTGCGCCCCAGGTAGCCGGTGGGGGTGAGCGCGGACGGGCACGGCTGGGTAAGCACGATGTCGCCGGTCGGCTGCAGGCGGCGCAGGTCGAACGCCTCGATCTCCTCGGCGGTGGCGCGCCTGCGCCGGGCGTGGGTGGGCTCGATCCGGCGCACCAGGCGCTGGGCCATGATCGCGTTGACCGTGGAGGTCAGCAGGTAATCCTCCACGCCCATGTCCAGCAGGCGCGCGATGCCGCCGGCGGCGTTGTTGGTATGCAGGGTGGACAGCACCAGGTGGCCGGTGAGCGCCGACTGGATCGCGATGCGCGCGGTTTCCACGTCACGCATCTCGCCGATCATGATGATGTCCGGATCCTGGCGCACGATGCTGCGCAGCGCATTGGCAAAATCCAGCCCGATCTGCGGGCGGGCGTGGATCTGGTTGATGCCCTCGATCTGGTACTCGACCGGATCCTCGACGGTGATGATCTTGACCTCGTCGGTGTTGAGCCGGGCCAGCGCCGCGTACAGCGTGGTGGTCTTGCCCGAGCCGGTCGGCCCGGTCACCAGGACGATGCCATGCGGCTGGGCGAGGATCTTCTCCAGCGCCGGCAGCAGGTCTTCGCTGAAGCCCAGCTCGCGGAAGCCCAGGGTGGCCGCGCGCCGGTCCAGCAAGCGCAGCGCCACGCTTTCGCCGTGCGCGGTGGGCACCGTACTCACGCGCAGGTCCAGCTCCTGGCCCTGCACCCGCACCATGATCCGCCCGTCCTGCGGCAGGCGGCGCTCGGCGATGTTCATGCGCGCCATGATCTTGATCCGGCTGACCACCGCCGCCGACAGCTGCGCCGGCGGGCTTTCGCCTTCCACCAGCACGCCGTCCACCCGGTAGCGCACCTTCAGCCACTTCTCGAACGGCTCCAGGTGGATGTCCGAGGCGTGCAGTTCCACCGCTTCGTGGATCAGCGCGTTGACCAGGCGGATGACCGGTGCTTCGGAGGCCAGGTCGCGCAGGTGTTCGACGTCGTCCTCGTGCGCCCCGCCCGGGTCGGCCGCGGCTTCGACCAGGCTGTCCATGGAGCTGCGCCCCTGGCCGAACCAGCGCTCGATCAGGGTGTCGATGTCCGAGCGCAACGCCACCGCCGCGCGGGTCTGCAAGCCGCAGGCCAGGCCGATGGCCTGCAGCGGATAGGGGTCATGCGGATCGGCCAGCAGGACGTCCAGCACGCCCTCGCGCACGTCCAGCGGGCAGGCGTGGAACTGCTGGAGGAAGCGCAGCGGCAGGTCGGCCAGCTGCGGTGCCCGTTCCAGCGGCAAGGCGTCGGGGAACTCGATGGCCGCCAGCAACGGCAGCTGCAGGGCCTGCGCGCAGGCCTCGGCATGGTCGCGTTCGGACAACAGCCCCAGCCGCGACAGCAGCCCCAGCACGCCCAGCCCGGATCCGTCACGCAGGCCTTCGGCGCGCTCCACGTCGGCCGGCTTGACCTTGCCGGACGCCACGAGCTCGGCGACCACGCGTGCTTCGGCCTGCTCGGTACCCGGCGATTTGCTTGCAACGGCAGCAGTCACGTTCCCGCTCCTTCGGCAACCCGGGCGCAACTGTACCAACACCGCTGCCCATACCGGCCCGGACGCGCGTGCGCGGATGCCACGGAAGCGGCGCCGGTACCGGTTTCAGCGCGGTGGCGACAGCCACGCCACCGTGGCCATGCGCCCGGTAACGTGGTCGCGCCGATGCGAGTAGTAGCGCCCCGCATCGCTGATGGTGCACAGCCCGCCGCCGTGGATGGCATCGGCCGCAAGCCCGGCCGCATGCAGCCGGCGCCGGGCCAGCGCGTACAGGTCCACGTGCCAGTGGCCCGGGCGGGTGCGGGCGAATGCAGCGGCGGCGGACGGATCCTGCGCGACGAAGGCATCGCGCACCTCGGCGCCGATCTCGTAGGCCTGCGGCCCGGCAGCCGGGCCAAGCCAGGCCAGCAAGCGGTCCGGCGCAGTGCGCATGGCCGCGACCGTCGCCTCCAGCACGCCGGCAGCCAGGCCGCGCCAGCCGGCATGGGCCACGCCCGCCTCGCTGCCATCGGCGGCGGCCAGCACCACCGGCAGGCAATCGGCGCTGAGCACTGCCAGGACCACGCCGGGCACGCCGGTCACCGCGGCGTCGGCCTCCGGCTCGCGTTCCGGCGCACTGGCGACGGTGGCCGCCGCGTCCAAGCGCAGCACCGCGGTGCCATGCACCTGGCACAGCCAGTGCGGCGGCGCCGGCAAGCCCGCCAGGCCGACCAGTGCGGCCCGGTTGGCCGCGGCCGCGGCCGGATCGTCACCATTGCGCATGCCCAGGTTGAACCGGTCGAACGGTGCGGCCGACACGCCGGCGCCGTGGCGCAAGGTGGTGAACGCCTGCACCCGGGGCGATGCGGGCCAGGCCGCGGGCAGCAGGGCGGCACTCACGGCGTGTGGCCTGCGCGGATGCACGACATGGCGGCGGTGTGGCAGTTGCCGTTCACCGCCGCTGGCTCTCCTCCCAGGCGGCGCTGTCCTCGCGCAGCGCCTGCAGCAGCACGCGCATGTCCGCCGGCAACGGCGCCGACACCCGGATCGGCTCGCCGCTGAGTGGATGGGCAAATTCAAGCACCTCGGCATGCAGCGCCTGGCGGCGGAAGCCACGCAGCTCGGCGGTGAGCGCCTCGCTGGCGCCGCGCGGCAGCTTCAACGGGCCGCCATACAGCGGGTCCCCGACGATGGGGTGCCGCAGGTGCTGCATGTGCACCCGGATCTGATGGGTGCGGCCGGTTTCCAGGCGGCATTCCAGTGCGGTATGGGCGCGGAAGCGCTCACGCAGGCGGAAGTGGGTGACGGCCTGGCGCCCGTCCTCGCGCACGGCCTGGCGCAGGCGGTCGCGCGGGTGGCGGTCGATCGGCGCATCGGCGGTGCCGCCGGCCACCAGCGCGCCGACCACCACCGCCAGGTACTGGCGATGGACCTGGCGCGCGGCCAGTTGCGCCACCAGCGCGGTATGCGCGGGCAGGGTGCGGGCCACCACCATGACCCCGCTGGTGTCCTTGTCCAGGCGGTGGACGATGCCCGCGCGGGGCAACCCGGCCAGGGCCGGGTCACGGTGCAGCAGCGCATTGACCAGGGTCCCGGCGGGGTTGCCCGCGCCGGGGTGCACGACCAGGCCGACCGGCTTGTCCAGCACCAGCAGGTCCGGGTCCTCGTACAGGACCTCGAGCGGGATGTCCTCGGGCTCGGCCTCGATGCGGACCTCGTCCACCGCCGCCAGGGTCACGGTCTCGCCGCCGCGGACCGGGTCGCGCGGGCGCGCCCGGGCGCCCTCCAGCAGGACATCGCCGGATTTCACCCACGCCGCCAGGCGCGAGCGCGAATGCTCGGGAAACAGATCGGCCAGGACCACGTCGAGACGGCGGCCGGCGGCCTCGTCGGGAACGGTGGCCAGGCGGGGTTCGGGGGACGGCTGGGGCATGGGAACGTCGCTGCGGGGAACACGCCGGCACTACGGGTCAGTCGCCGGACAGGCCACTAGGCTATCATCGGCCCTTCCATTTCCACGCCGCACGTCTGCCGATGGCCCACCGCACCCGCTTCACCGTCCCTGCCCCGCTGCGCCTGGCCCTGCTGCTGCTGGCGGTTGCATTCCTGGCTACCGGCTGCGGTCGCAACGCCAAGAAGAAGGACGCCGACGAGGGCGTGCCGGTGGCCGAGCTGTACGAGAAGGCGCACCACAAGATGGAGCGCGGCGACTGGAACGGGGCCGAGATCAGCCTGCGCCGCCTCGTGGCCCAGTACCCCTACGGCCCGTACACCGAACAGGCGCTGATGGAAACGGCCTACGCCCAGTACAAGGCCGGCCGGCACGACGAGGCGGTCTCCACCATCGACCGCTTCATCCGCACCTACCCGACCCATCGCAACATCGCCTACTTCTACTACCTGCGCGGGCTGTGCAACTCCAACCGCGATGCCATCTTCATGCGCCGGATGTGGTCGCTGGACCCGAGCCGGCGCGACCTGTCCTCGCCGCACCAGGCCTACGAGGATTTCAACATCGTGCTGCAGCGCTACCCCAACAGCCGCTACGCCGCCGATTCGCGCACGCGCATGGTCCGCCTGCGCAATGTGTTCTCGCGCCATGAAATGGACACCGCGCTCTACTACATGCGTCGCGGTGCCTGGCTGTCGGCGGTGAGCCGCGCCACCTACATCCTGGAAACCTATCCGCAGAGCGACTACCAGAACGACGCCGTGGCCGCGCTTGCCGCGTCCTACGAGGAACTGGGCGAGCAGACCCTGTCCGACGACGCGGTGCGCGTGCTCAAGCTCAATGATCCGCAGCATCCGTACCTGACCGGCGACTGGCCCAAGTATCCGTGGGCGATCCGGCGCCTGAACCCGTTTGCCGGCGAGAAATCACCCACCGGCCAGCGCAATGCGGTGATGAACCGCTGAGCCGGGGGCACTAGCCCTCGAAGCGGTTGCTGATCGGGTAGCGCCGCTCGCGGCCGAACGCACGCCGCGAAACCTTCGGGCCCGGGGCGGCCTGGTGCCGTTTCCACTCGCTGGTGCGCACCAGGCGCAGCACCCGGTCCACCACCTCGGCCGCGTAACCGGCAGCGACGATCTCGTCGCGCGATTGTTCCTGGTCCACGTAGCGGTAGAGGATGCCGTCGAGCACATCGTAGGCCGGCAGCGAATCCTGGTCGGTCTGGTCTTCGCGCAGCTCGGCCGAGGGTGGGCGCGCGATCACCGCCGGCGGGATCACCGGCGCGCCACCCACCGTGTTGCGCCACTTGGCCAGGCCGTACACCTCGGTCTTGTAGAGGTCCTTCAGCGGCGCGTAGCCGCCGCACATGTCGCCATAGATGGTGGCGTAGCCGACCGCGTACTCGCTCTTGTTGCCGGTGGTCAGCAGCAACCCGCCAAACTTGTTGGACAGCGCCATCATGATCGCCCCGCGCGCGCGCGACTGCAGGTTCTCCTCGGTCGCATCCGCCGGATGGCCCTCGAACATCGGCGCCAGCGCCTGCAGCAGGCCCTCGAATGCCGGCTCGATCGATATCGTCTCCAGGCGCACGCCCAGCGCCGCGCACTGCTCGGCGGCCAGGTCGTTGGACAGGCCGCTGGTGTAGCGCGAAGGCAGCCGCACGGCGGTGACGTTGTCCGCGCCCAGGGCGTCGACCGCCAGCGCCAGCGCCAGCGCCGAGTCCATGCCGCCCGACAGGCCCAGCCAGACCTTGCTGAAGCCGTTCTTGGCGCAGTAGTCGGCGATGCCGCGGGTGACCGCGCGCCACGCCAGGGCGTCCACGCTTTCGTCGCCATCATCCATCCACTGCAGCGGCATGAAGCTGCGCGCGGCGGTGTCGTACTCCAGCACCAGCCACTGGTCGGTGAACGCGGCCGCGGTCGGGTGCACGGTGCCGTTGGCATCGGCCACCACCGAGGCGCCATCGAACACCAGCGCGTCCTGGCCGCCGACCATGTTCAGGTAGACCAGCGCGGCGCCCGACTCGCGCGAGGCTCGCGCCAGCAGCGCGTCGCGCTGGCCGTGCTTGCCGCGCTCGAACGGCGAGGCATTGGGCACCAGCACCAGTTGCGCGCCGGCGCCCACCGCGTCGGCCAGCGGCTCGGTGAACCACAGGTCCTCGCACACCAGCAGCCCGACCGGGACGCCGTGGACATCGAACACGCACGGCTCCGCGTGCGGATCGACGTCGAAATAGCGGCGCTCGTCGAACACCGCGTAGTTGGGCAACTCGTGCTTGCGCCGGGTGCAGACGATGGCGCCATCGCGCAGCACGCTGGCCGCGTTGTACAGCGCGCCGCCGGTGGCCTCGGGCCAGCCGACGATGGCCACGATGTCGGCGGGCACGCTGGCGGCGATGCGCTGCAGCGCCGCCTCGCAGCGGGCCAGGAACGCCGGCCGCAGCAGCAGGTCCTCCGGCGGGTAGCCACTGATGGCCAGCTCGGGGAACACCACGATGTCGGCGCCATATTCGTCGCTGGCCTCGCCGATCATCTCGATGATGCGCGCGGCGTTGTCCTCCACCGCGCCGACCGGGAAGTCGAACTGGGCCAGGGCGATGCGCAGGGAGTCCTTCATGGCGAACACCGGGTCGTAGGCATGCAGGCGATGATACCGGCGCGCAGGGCGGTATCGATCACGCTGCGTGGACGACGGCGGCCGCGCGGTGGCGGCGCCCGCCCGCCGCGCCGCTAGACTGGTGGCATCTCCCGGCGGCAGGCGCACATGAGCGGCTTCATCATCGGCCTCACTGGCGGCGTGGCCTCGGGCAAGAGCGAGGTGACCCGGCGCTTCGAGGCGCTGGGCATCGTGGTGGCCGATGCCGACATCGCCGCACGCGAGGTGGTGGCCCCCGGCCAGCCGGCCCTGGCCGCCATCGCCCGGCAGTTCGGTCCCGGGGTGCTGCAGCCCGACGGCAGCCTGGACCGGCGCCAGCTGCGCGAGCAGGTCTTCGCCGACCCGGATGCCCGGCGCGCGCTGGAGGCGATCACCCACCCGGCGATCCGCGCCGTCCTGGAAGCCCGGTGCCGGGCCGCGCCCGGGCCATACGCGATCGCCGCCATCCCGCTGCTGGCCGAAGCCGGCGGACGCGCCGGCTATCCGTGGGTGGACCGGATCCTGGTGGTGGATGCACCGGAAGACCTGCAACACGCGCGGCTGATGCGGCGCGACGGCGTGGACGCGGCGCTGGCCACGCGCATGCTTGCTGCCCAGGCCACCCGCCAGGCGCGCCTGGCCATCGCCGACGACGTGCTGCGCAACGACGGCCCCGCCGATCTGCTGGACGCGGCCGTGGCCGCCCTGCACCGGCGTTACCTGGATCTCGCTGCCGCCGCGTAGGCGCGCCCCGGACCACGCCGCGCGCGGCGGCGGACCATCTTCTAGGCCGGGGTGCCGGTATCGGCGCCCACCGTCGGCCACAGCGCGCGGATCGCGGCGATCCCCTGCGCGCCCTGGCGGCGGGCCTGTTCCACATCCTCCGGGCCGAGCCCGCCGATCGCGTAGATCGGCAGCCCGACACGCTCGCGCAGGCGCGCGAATCCCTCCCATCCCAGCGCGGGCGCGCCGGGATGGCTGGCGGTGGGGTGCAGCGGCCCGAGCACGGCGAAGTCGCAACCCAGCGCCTGTGCGGCCTCCAGCTCGGCCAGGGTGTGGCACGAGGCACCCACCGGCAGTGCGGCCGGCAGCGGCCGCTCGACCTGTGCGGCCAGTTGCTCGCTGCCCAGGTGCACGCCCACGCCCAGTTCACTGGCCAGGGCGATGTCGCGGTTGAGCAGGACCTGGGCGCCGGCCGCGCGGCAGCGGCTGACCGCCTCGCTCGCCAGTGCACGCCAGCCGTCGTGGGCAGCCTGCGCCAGGCCCGGCGCGCGCACCTGCACCCGGCTGATCCCGTCGGCCAGGGCGGCGTCCAGGCCGGACCACCAGGCCTCCAGGTCCGGTCCCGGCTCGGGCGTGACCAGGTAGCGGTCGGGCTGGCGCAACGCGCCGATCACCGGCAGGTCGGCCGAGGGCATGGAATAGCGCGACAACTGCTCCGGCGCGACCCAGGTCAGGGCCTGGCCCTCGCGCCCGCGTGGCGTGCCCTTCCAGCGCGGGACCCGGCGCACCTCCAGGCGCAGGCGCTTGCCCGGGTACTCCTGCGGGACTTCGATCAGCACCGGGCCGACCTCGGCCTCGATGCCCAGTTCTTCCCGCAGCTCGCGCACCAGCGCGTCTTCCGGGGTTTCGCCCGGCTCGCGCTTGCCGCCCGGGAATTCCCACAGCCCGGGCAGGTCGCTGCCCTCGCCGCGCCGGGCCAGCAACACCCGGCCGCGCAGGTCGACGATGACCCCCGCCACCACGTGGATCGAGCGCCGCGCGGAGGTCATGCGATCCGGCCCGGGGGACGCGACGGCATCAGCCCAGCTGGCCGTGGCAGTGCTTGTACTTCTTGCCACTGCCGCACGGACACGCGTCGTTGCGACCGACCTTGGGCGCATCGCGCACCACCTGGCCGGCGGTCATCGCCGCACCCACCCGGCCCTGCATCTGTTCCACCTCGTCCTCGGTGCCGTAGCCGCCGGTGGACGCATGCTGGAACTGGGCCTGGCGCAGCCGCGCCTCGGCCTGGGCGCGCTCCTGCGCCTCCAGCGCCGCGATCTCCTCCTCGGTGCGGATGCGCACGCGGGCCAGCAGGGTCACCACCTGGCGCTTGACGTTCTCAAGCAGCGCGGCGAACAGCTCGAACGCCTCCTTCTTGTACTCCTGCTTGGGCTGCTTCTGCGCGTAGCCGCGCAGGTGGATGCCCTGGCGCAGGTAGTCCATGTTCGCCAGATGCTCCTTCCAGCCCTGGTCGAGCACGTTGAGCATGATGTGCTTCTCCAGCGCGCGCGCGGTCTCGGACCCGAGCTGCTGTTCCTTGTTCTGGAACAGCTCGGCCACCGCGTCCTGCACGTGGCGTTCGATCTGCTCGGCATCCAGCTCCTCGCTCTCGCTGGCCAGCCGCTGCAGGTCCACGCGCACGCCGTACTCGCCCTCGAGCGTGGCTTCCAGCCCCGCCAGGTCCCACTGCTCGTCCACCGATTCCGGCGGCACGAAGCGGGTCACCATCTCGTTGACCACGTCGCCGCGGATGCCTTCGATGTTGTCGTGGATCGAATCGGCCTCCAGCAGTTCGTCGCGCTGGGCGTAGATCACCTTGCGCTGGTCGTTGTTGACGTCGTCGAACTCCAGCAGGTTCTTGCGGATGTCGAAGTTGTGCGCCTCGACCTTGCGCTGCGCCTTCTCGATCTGGCGGCTGACCAGCTTGTCCTCGATGACGTCGTCGTCCTTCATGCCCATCATGCGCATCGCCTTCTGCACCCAGTCGGAGGCGAAGATGCGCATCAGGTTGTCTTCCAGCGACAGGTAGAAGCGCGACGAGCCCGGGTCGCCCTGGCGGCCGGAGCGGCCGCGCAGCTGGTTGTCGATGCGGCGGCTCTCGTGGCGCTCGGTGCCGATGATGTGCAGGCCGCCGGCGGCCTTGACCTGGTCGTGGCGCACCTGCCATTCGGCCTTGGCCCTGGCCTTGTCGGCCTCGCTTGCGTCCTCGCCCAGCGCGGCCAGTTCGGTATCCAGCGAGCCGCCCAGGACGATGTCGGTGCCGCGGCCGGCCATGTTGGTGGCGATCGTCACCGCGCCGGGGCGCCCGGCGTTGGCCACGATCTGGGCCTCGCGCTCGTGCTGCTTGGCGTTGAGCACCTCGTGCGCCACCCCGGCGTTGTTGAGGAAGTCGGACAGCATCTCCGAGGTCTCGATCGAGGTGGTGCCCACCAGCACCGGCTGGCCACGCGCGTGGCAGTCCTGGATGTCGGCCTGCACCGCGCGGAACTTGGCCTCGCGGTTGAGGAACACCTGGTCGGGATGGTCCAGGCGCTGGACCGGCTTGTGGGTGGGGATGACTGCCACTTCCAGGCCGTAGATGCTCTGGAACTCGTAGGCCTCGGTGTCGGCCGTGCCGGTCATGCCGGCCAGCTTGCCGTACATGCGGAACAGGTTCTGGAAGGTGATCGAAGCCAGGGTCTGGTTCTCGCGCTGGATCTGCACGCCCTCCTTGGCCTCCACCGCCTGGTGCAGGCCGTCGGACCAGCGCCGCCCGGCCAGGGTGCGGCCGGTGAACTCGTCCACGATCACCACCTCGCCATCGCGCACGATGTAGTCCACGTCGCGCTGGAACAGCGCGTGCGCGCGCAGCGCGGCGTTGAGGTGGTGCACGACGGCCAGGTTGTTGGCGCCGTACAGGCTCTCGTCGCGGCCCAGGATGCCGGCGCCGTGCAACAGCTCCTCGGCGTGCTCCATGCCGGCCTCGGACAGGTGCACCTGCTTGCCCTTCTCGTCGACCCAGTAGTCGCCCTCGCCCTCTTCCTCGGCCTGGCGGCGCAGCTGCGGCACGATGCGGTTGACCCGCATGTACAGCTCCGGCGAGTCATCTGCGGGGCCGGAGATGATCAGCGGGGTGCGAGCCTCGTCGATCAGGATCGAGTCGACTTCGTCGACGATGGCGTAGTGCAGGCCGCGCTGGTAACGGTCGGCCTTGCTCAGCGCCATGTTGTCGCGCAGGTAGTCGAAGCCGAATTCGTTGTTGGTGCCGTAGGTGATGTCGGCGGCATAGGCGGCCTTCTTGTCCGCATGCGCCATGCCCGGGTAGACCACGCCCACGCTCAGGCCCAGCCAGGTGTACACCTTGCCCATCCACGCCGAGTCGCGGCGCGCCAGGTAGTCGTTGACGGTGACCACGTGCACGCCCTTGCCTTGCAGCGCATTGAGGTAGACCGGCAGGGTCCCGACCAGGGTCTTGCCCTCGCCGGTGCGCATCTCGGCGATCTTGCCCAGGTGCAGGACCATGCCGCCGATCAGCTGCACGTCGTAATGACGCATGCCCAGCACCCGCTGGCTGGCCTCGCGGCACACGGCGAAGGCTTCCGGCAGCACCTTGTCCAGCGGCTCGCCAGCGGCGATGCGCTGCTGGAACTCACCGGTCTTGGCCTTGAGCGCCTCATCGGAAAGCTGCTGCATTTCCGGTTCCAGGGCATTGACCCTGGCGACGATGCGCTCCAGTTGGCGCAGGAGCCGTTCGTTGCGGCTGCCGAAGACACGGGTAAGCAGTTTGTTGATCATCGATGGGGCCGGTTGGGAATGAACGCCGGGGCCGCCACAGCGCGCCTCCGGAAGCGGAACAGGGCGCAATGCTCCCGGTCCGCGGCAATCTGCCATTGTAGCTTGGGACATTCCAACGCGTTCTCAAGGCCACGCGCAGCCATGCCATGGCCGATCACGCCACCCCGATGCCTGGCCCGGAAAGCAGAAAGCCCGCCTCCTTGCGGGGGCGGGCTTGCGCGCGGTACGCGGGCGGGCTTCAGCCGCGGCCGCTGCGTGCCACCGGAGCCTGGCCGTTGCCCAGGAACTTGCGCGGGTTGACCACGCGCCCGTTCTCCCAGACCTCGAAATGCACGTGTGCACCGGTCGAGCGGCCGCTGGAACCGGCCCTGGCCACCTGCTGCCCGGCGCGGACCAGGTCGCCGGAGCGCACGGTCAGCCGCGAGTTGTGCGCATATCGGGTGACATAGCCGTTGCCGTGGTCGACCTCGATGGTGTGGCCATAACCGCTGCGATTGCCGGCGAAGCTGACCACGCCGTCGGCCACCGACATCACCGGATCGCCGACCCGGGCGTGGAAATCGATACCCTTGTGGAACTGCCGGCCGCGACCGAACGGGTCTGCGCGGCCGCCGAAGCTGGACGTGATGTAGCTGCGCCGCACCGGCGCACGCGACGGCATCGCGTTGATCTCCAGCTGGCGATCGAACAGCAGCGCCTCCATCACCGACAGCTGCTGCCCGGATTGGGCGAACTTGAGTTCGATCTCGTCCAGCCCTTCGACCAGCTCGCCCAGCGGCATGTCGCCGGCGAGCTCGCCACCACCCTGGCCGGGGGCGCCCTGGAAGTCGAACTCGCCGTCCTCCAGTTGTCCGGCCTGGGTCAGGCGCTCGCCCAGGGCATTGAGCCGGTTGGCCTGGGCCTGCAGCTCGCCCAGGCGCGCAGCCAGGGCGTTGATCTCCTGCTGCGACTGCTGGCGCACCTGCTGCAGCTCACGCTGCTGCTGCGCCAGTTGCGATTCCATGCGCTGGGCGGCCGCCGCGCCGATTCCGGTGCCGGCGCCGATGCCCAGGCCCACGCCGACCGTCAGGACCGCAACCAGTGCCGTCCACGGCCGCTGCGCCGCCCACTGCTGCAGGCCGCCCTGCCATCCGGCAGCCTGCGCGCCCCGCGGGTTTCTTATGATGAATTTGTAGCTCATGCTTTAGGTATGTCCGATTCGAAGCCCAACGCCCGCCGCCCCGCCACGCCGCGTCCCGCGGTCGAAGCCGCGCTTGCGGACGACGCCGGCGCCCCCTTGCGCCGAGCCCTCTGGCTCGATGCACTGGATCAGCAACTGCGCCCCCTGTTGCCGCCCGGACTGGCCCCCCACTGCAGGTTGGCCAACGTCAATGGCGGACAACTCGTCTTCCTCACCGATTCCCCGGTCTGGCGGGCGCGGTTGCGCCTGGCAGAAGCCGAACTGCTCGGTGCGGCCCGCTCCATCGGGCTGGAACCCACTGCAGTGGTGGTCAAGACCACCACTTCGCCGTTGCGCCCGCACCAGGCGACAACCACGACAACGTCCACTGTCTCTGCGACTGCCCGGCAAGCCGTGGCCGACGCACTGGCTTCCTTGCGCGAACCCCGTCCCGGGGATCGGCCGACGCCGGAGCCGGGTGCTCCCGGCGATTCCGACCCGGACAACCCGTCCGGTCCCGGGCGCCCCCCTCAGGTCGCCCGCGGTGAATCCTAGCCTCACAACGCCATCACGTCGTTAGCTGGAAGTTAATTATTCGTTATAATCCGACCGTGCGGACGTCGCCGCTCACAGATCCGGATTTTGTCCCGGGACATCGGATCCCGCCGAACGCGGGGCCGGGCACGGGGCCGGTCGTGGCCCTCCCGGGTTGGACACGGGGCGGGCAATACGGGACCGCCGGAGCGCGGGCCGGGCCGGGGCCGGCGATGCCTCAGGCCAGCGCGGTGGTGCCGTAGGCCAGCGGCGCGGGCGCGGCGGCATCGGCAAAGCTCACCTTTTCCCAGGCGGCGGCATCGGCCAGCAGCGCCCGGGCGAGCTTGTTGTTGAGCGCGTGGCCGGACTTGTAGCCCTCGTAGGCGCCGAGGATGGGGCCGCCGACCAGGTACAGGTCGCCGATGGCGTCGAGGATCTTGTGGCGCACGAATTCGTCGGCGTAGCGCAGGCCGTCGTCGTTGAGGACACGGAACTCGTCCAGGACGATGGCGTTGTCCATCGAGCCGCCCAGGCCCAGGTTCAGGTCGCGCATGTATTCAAGGTCGCGCATGAAGCCGAAGGTGCGGGCGCGGGAGATCTCCTTGATGTAGGCGGCGGTGGAGAACTCCAGGGTGTGATGCGACTGCCGGGCCGGGATCATCGGGTGCTGGAACTGGATGGTGAAGTCCAGCCGGTAGCCGTCGTACGGGGTGAAGCGCGCGACCTTGTCGCCGTCGCGCACCTCCACCTCCTTGAGGATGCGGATGAAGCGCTTGGGCGCCTCCTGCTCGACGATGCCGGCCGACTGCAGCAGGAACACGAACGGACCGGCCGAGCCGTCCATGATCGGCAGTTCGGCGGCGGACAGCTCGACGATCATGTTGTCGATGCCCAGGCCGGCGGCGGCCGACATCAGGTGTTCGATGGTCTGGATCTTGGCCGGGCCATTGCTCAGGCCGGTGCACAAGGTGGTTTCGGTCACCAGGTCGGCTGCGGCGGGCACTTCCACCACCGGCTCCAGGTCGGTGCGGCGGAACGCGATGCCATGGTCGGCCGGTGCCGGACGCAACACCATGTAGACCTTGTTGCCGCTGTGCAGGCCCACGCCGGTGGCACGGATGGTGTTCTTGAGGGTGCGCTGCCGGGTCATGGGGTTACCGTGCGACGCGACGCGGTGCGGTCGCGTGAAGGATTCAAGAATACCACGGGGGTGCCTGAATCATGCCCCAGCGATATCGCGCAAACGCTTTGCCTGTGCGGCTTTCGGGCGGTCGCCATGCACGCGTTGCAGGAGCCGTGCTTGCCGGCGATGGTCCACGTGCAGCGCTGGCGGCGGTATCGCGCGGACTGTCCCGCGCCGGGCGGAAAACCTGCCGGGCCTTGCGGCCCGGCAGCAAATGGACAGCGGACACCGGGACCACGACGCGCCATGGCGGGCGCATCCCCGGGTAGTGCGGCCGCGGCGACCGGCATCGGCCAAGCCGCGGCGTGGTGCTCCGGACGGCCCGGACGCGCTGCACCGCCTGCGCGGCACGGCACCGTCACGGGCCAGCCCGTCAGTCCGCCTGCCGGCGCAGGAACGCCGGGATATCCAGATAGTCGTTGGGCAGTTCGGCCGCCACCTGGGTGGTTGCCGGACTGGATGCCGTGGCCGCCGCTGCACCGGCTGCGCCGCTGCGACGCAGGCCCATGCCATTGACCGCGCCGGACACCGGATCGTTGTTGAAGCCTTCGTCGATCGGCAGGCCGGTGGTGCCGTCGCGCACCAGGCGCACCGGCGCGCGTGCCGGCTCGCGCAGCCCGAACTCGCTGCGGCCGTTGCCGGCCAGGTCGCCGCGCACCGGCTGGCGCACGGTGGCCCGGTTCAGGCCGGTGGCCACCACCGTCACCCGCACCTCGTCCTGCATTTCCGGATCGAGCACGGTGCCGACCACCACGGTCGCGTCCTCCGAGGCAAAGCCCTCCACGGTGCGGCCGATCTCGTCGAACTCGGCCATGGTGAAGTCCGGGCCGGCAGTGATGTTGACCAGGATGCCGTTGGCGCCGGCCAGGTTCACGTCATCCAGCAGCGGGTTCTGGATCGCCGACTCGGCGGCGGCCGAGGCGCGGTCGTCGCCGCGGGCGGTGCCGGTGCCCATCATGGCCAGGCCCATCTCGGACATGACCGTGCGCACGTCGGCGAAGTCGACGTTGATCAGGCCCGGCCGCACGATCAGGTCGGCGATGCCCTGCACCGCGCCCTGGAGCACGTCATTGGCGGCACGGAAGGCCTGGATCATGGTCGCGTTGCGGCCCAGCACGGTGATCAGCTTCTCGTTGGGAATGGTGATCAGCGAGTCGCAGTGCTGGCTCAGTTCCTCGATGCCCTTCAGCGCCACCTGCATGCGCCGGCGGCCCTCGAACGGGAACGGCTTGGTGACCACGGCCACGGTCAGGATGCCCATCTCCTTGGCCAGCTGCGCCACCACCGGCGCCGCGCCGGTGCCGGTGCCGCCGCCCATGCCGGCGGTGATGAACACCATGTCGGCGCCTTCCAGCGCGGCGATGATCTGCTCGCGGTCCTCCAGTGCGGCCTGGCGGCCGACCTCCGGGTTGGCGCCTGCGCCCAGGCCCTTGGTCACGTGGTCGCCGAGCTGCAGCTGCAACTTGGCGCCGCAGTTCTTGATCGCCTGCGAATCGGTGTTGGCGGTGATGAACTCCACCCCCTCCACGCTGCTGTTGACCATGTGCGCCACGGCGTTGCCGCCGCCGCCGCCCACGCCCACCACCTTGATGACCGCGTTGGGTGCCATCTTCTCGATCAGTTCGAAATGTGCCATGTCCGTTGTCCTCGTTATGGTGCCGGGTTGGTGACCCGGGATCGGGATGCGTCAGCCACCCCGTTCCGTGTTTCCATCCGGCTTTCTGGTTGTAGTGCTGCCTGGTTCTTTGCTCTGGTTGTCCGGCTTGCCGACCGCCACCGCTGTTGTCTTCCGTCCTGTCCTGCCTGCTCCCCGCCCCGCTTCCCCGCCCCTCAGAACTCCCCGCGATACCAGTTGCGCAACTTCTTGAAGAAGTTCCCCGCGCGGCCGCTGGGCAGCGACGGCCGGCGTGGATGCTCGATCTGGCTGCCCATCAGCAGCAGGCCCACGCCGCTGGCGTGGACCGGATTGCCCACCACTTCGCCCAGCCCGCTGACGTGCTGCGGGATGCCGATGCGCACCGGCATCTGCAGCATTTCCTCGGCCAGCTCGATCACGCCTTCCATCTTCGAAGCGCCGCCGGTCAGGACCATGCCCGCGCGCACCAGCTCCTCGAAGCCGGAACGGCGCAGCTCGGCCTGGACCATCTCGAAGATTTCCTCGTAGCGGCCCTGCACCGCCTGCGCCAGCGAGGCGCGAGGCATCCGCCGCGGCGGCCGGTCGCCGACGCTGGGCACCTGGATCGACTCCTCGGCGGTGGCCAGCTGGGCCAGCGCGCAGGCGTAGCGCACCTTGATCTGCTCGGCCTCGGGCGTGGGCGTGCGCAGCATGTGGGCGATGTCGTTGGTGACGTGGTCGCCGGCGATGGGCAGCGATGCGGTGTGGCAGATGGCGCCCTGCACGAACACCGCGATGTCGGTGGTGCCCGCGCCCAGGTCCACCAGCACCACGCCAAGTTCGCGCTCGTCGGCGGTCAGCACGGCCACGCTGGAGGCCAGCGAGGACAGGATCAGGTCGTCCACCTGCAGGCCGCAGCGCTGCACGCACTTGGTGATGTTCTGCGCCGCCGACTGGGCGCAGGTGACCAGGTGCGCGTGCACTTCCAGGCGCACGCCGGTCATGCCCACCGGGTTGCGGATGCCCTCCTGCGAATCGTCCAGCACGTACTCGCGCGGGATCGCGTGGAGGATGCGCTGGTCGGCCGGGATTGCCACCGCCTTGGCCGCGTCCAGCACCCGGTCCAGGTCCTGCCAGGTGACCTCGCCGTCGCGGATCGGGACGATGCCCGGCGAGTTCTTGCACTGCACGTGGTTGCCGGAGATGGACGCGTACACCGAGCGGATCTCGCAGCCGGCCATCAGCTCGGCCTCCTCGACCGCGCGCTGGATCGACTGCACGGTGGACTCGATGTCCACCACCACGCCGCGCTTGAGTCCGCGCGATTCGTGGGAACCGATGCCGATCACCTCGATCGGGTTGCCCGGCGAGTACTCGCCCACCAGCGCCACCACCTTGGAGGTGCCGATGTCGAGGCCGACGATGAGGGATTTGTCGCCTTTGCGGTTCATGTCGTAACGCCGGAAAGAGTGATACGGGGTACAGGTTGGCCGGGCACCCGGCTGCGCCACGACGCCGCGGCGCGGTGGCCGGCGCGCGTGTGTGCCGGCGAAGCTGCGATCTCCTGCGCGGAGTCGCGCAGGGCCAGCCCCGGCGTCGCCCACTCCAGGGCAAAGCCGTTGGTGTAGCGCAGGTCCGCGCGCTGCAGCGGGCGCGCATGGCGGGCCAGCAGTTGCGGCAGCACGCGCACGAAGCGGGCCAGGCGCAGGCGCGCATCCTGGCGGCCGATCACCACCTCGGTGCCGTTGTCCAGCACCAGCGACCAGCCCCCGCGCGCATCCATGCCCAGGCGCGCCACGCCATAGCCCAGTGGCGCGAACAGCTCGCGGGTATGGTTGTAGAGTTCCACTACTTCGCCGGTGCGCGCGTCGGGGCCATCCAGCCACGGCAGGCGCGCATCGGCCAGGTCCGGCGGCAACGGGAACAGGCGGCCGCGCTCGGACAGCAGCCGGTCCTCGCCCCAGCGCGCGAATGGCCGGTGCTCGACCACCTGCACCTCCAGCACGTCCGGCCACTGCTTGCGCACCACCGCGCTTTCCACCCAGGGCAGGCCCTCGACCGCGCGCCGCGCATGCGCCAGGCGCACCGCGAAGTAGCCGGCGCTCGCATGCGGCGCCAGCACCTGGCGCAACTGTTCGGCCGGCACCCGCTCGAACTGGCCGGTGACCCGCAGCGTCGACAGCGGCCAGCGCTCGGCGCCGACCCAGCCGTTGAGCACGGCCACCACCGGCGTTGCGATCAACGCCACCGCCAGCAGCCAGCCGATGATGCGCAGGACGGCGCTCATGCCGTGGCCCCTTCCGCGTCCGCCGCGTCCGCCACGTCCAGGGTCTGCTCCAGGATCCGCCAGCACAGCTCCCCGAAGCCGATGCCGAGCTTGCCGGCAGCCTTGGGCACCAGCGAGTGGCTGGTCATGCCCGGCGCGGTATTGACCTCAAGCAGCAGGAAGCGCCCGCTGCTGGCGTCGCGCATCGCATCGACCCGGCCCCAGCCGCTGCAGCCGGCGGCGCGGAACGCGGCCAGCGCCAGCGCGCCGAGCTCGGCCTCGGCGGCCGGCTCCAGGCCCGGGCACAGGTACTGGGTGTCCTCGGCCTGGTACTTGGCGTGGTAGTCGTACCAGCCCTTGGGCACGATCCGGATCGAGGGCAGCGCGGTGTCGCCGAGGATGCCCACGGTCAGCTCGTCGCCTACCACCATCTGTTCCATCAGCAGTTCGCCGGGATAGCGCGCGGCCAGTTCCACCGCCGTGTCCAGGCCGGCATCGTCCAGCACCCGCGACACGCCCACGCTTGAACCTTCGCAGGATGGCTTGACGATCACCGGCAGGCCCAGGCCGCGCGCGGCCTCGTGCACCGTCGCCGCATCGACCCCACGCGCCAGGTGCACGTAGCGCGGCGTGGGCAGGCCCAGCGACAGCCACACCTGCTTGGTCCGGATCTTGTCCATGGCCAGTGCCGAGCCGAGCACGCCCGAACCGGTGTAAGGCACGCCCAGTGCGTCCATCAAACCCTGGACCACGCCATCCTCGCCGCCGCCACGCTGGCCGTGGAGGATGTTGAACACGCGGTCGAACCTGCGCTCGACCAGCGCCTGCACCAGCGCCGGGATGCCATCCACCGGATGCGCATCCACGCCGCGCGCGCGCAGTGCCTCAAGCACGTTGCGGCCCGAATCCAGCGACACCTCGCGCTCGGAACTGGTGCCGCCCAGGAGCACGGCCACGCGCCCGAACACGGCCGGGTCTGCATGGCGCGGCGCTGGCAGGGCCTTGCTCATTCCTGCACTCCTGCCGCGGCGGCGAAGCCCTCGGTGGCGATCTGCTGGGCGACGTAGCCGATGTCGCCGGCGCCCATCATCAGCAGCAGGTCGCCATCGCGCAGCACATCGGGAAGCACCTGGCACAGGTCGGCCACCTGTCCCACCACCACCGGCTCGCTGCGGCCGCGGGCACGGATGGCGCGGGCCAGGGCACGCGCGTCGGCACCGGGAATCGGCGCCTCGCCGGCCGGATAGACCTCGCTGAGCACCAGCGCGTCGGCCTCGGACAGCACCGCGGCGAAGGCATCGAACTGGTCGCGGGTGCGGCTGTAGCGGTGCGGCTGGAAGGCCACCACCAGGCGCTTGTCCGGCCAGCCGCCACGCGCGGCGGCGAGCACCGCGGACAGCTCCCTGGGATGGTGCCCGTAATCGTCGACGATGCGCACGCGCGCGCCCGATGCCGTGGCCACCTCGCCCAGGTCGTTGAAGCGCCGGCCGATGCCGGCGAACTTCTCCAGCGCCGAGGCAATGCTCTGCGGCGGCACCCCGAGCTGCCAGGCCACCGCGGCGGCGGCCAGCGCGTTGAGCACGTTGTGGTGGCCGGGCAGGGCCAGGGTCACCGGCACGGTGGCGCCCTCGGGCAGGCGCAGGGTGAAGCGCATGCGCCCGCCTTCCTGGACGATGTCGTCGGCACGCACATCAGCGCCGGCGGCGGTGCCATAGGTCATCACGTGGCGCGGCGTGCGCGCGGCCAGCGCGGCCACTTCCTCGTCGTCGATGCACAGCACCGCCAAGCCGTAGAACGGCAGGCGCTTGAGGAACTCGTCGAACGCCGATTGCAGGCGGGCGAAGTCGCCGCCGTAGTTTTCCAGGTGGTCGGCATCGATGTTGGTGATCACCGCCACCAGCGGGCTCAGGCGCAGGAAGCTGCCGTCGCTCTCGTCGGCCTCGGCCACCAGCCATTGGCCGCCACCGAGCTTGGCATTGGCGCCGGCGGCCAGCAGTTGGCCGCCGATGACGAAGGTCGGGTCCATCCCGCCCTCGCTGAGCACTGCAGCGGTCAGGCTGGTGGTGGTGGTCTTGCCGTGGGTGCCGGCCACCGCGATGCCGCGGCGGAAGCGCATCAGTTCGGCCAGCATGGCCGCGCGCGGCACCACCGGGATGCGCTGGCTGCGCGCCTCCATCAGCTCCGGGTTGTCGTCGCGGATGGCACTGGAGACGACCACGCAATCGGTGCCCAGCACGTTGGCCGCCGAATGCCCGCGGACCACGCGCGCACCCAGCCGCACCAGGCGCCGGGTGGCGGCGTTGTCGGCGGTGTCCGAACCGGACACCTCGTAGCCCAGGGTCAGCATCACCTCGGCGATCCCGCTCATGCCGGTGCCGCCGATGCCGACGAAGTGCACCCGCGGGAACGCGCGCACCAGGTCGTCGGTGTCATTGAGACGGCGGATCATGCGGAAGCTCCAGTGGAAAGGGGTCGGGTGCAAGGAAGGGCGTGTTCGAGCACGATCGCGGCGATGTGCCGGGCGGCGTCGGGACGGGCCAGGCCACGCGCCGCGGTCGCCATCTGCAGGCGCCGCGCCGGGTCGGACGCAAGCGCGCGCAGCGCGCCCTGCAGGTTCACCGCCAGTTGCGCGTCCTGCTTCAGCAGCACCGCCGCACCGTGCTCGACCAGGTACTCGGCGTTGCGGGTCTGGTGGTCGTCGACGGCGGCAGCGAATGGCACCAGCACGCTGCCCACGCCCGCCGCGCACAGCTCGGCCAGGGTCGAGGCGCCGGCACGGCACACCAGCAGGTCGGCCCAGGCGTAGGCGGCGGCCATGTCGTCGATGAAGGCTTCGACACGGGCTTCGACGCCGGCCTCGGTGTAGGCGCGCCCGGCTTCGGTGCGCAGCTTTTCGCCGCACTGGTGGCGCACCTCGACCTGCACGCCGGACAGGCCTGCAAGCGCAGCGGGTACCGCCTGGTTGAGCGCGCGCGCACCCTGGCTGCCACCCAGCACCAGCAGGCGCAGCGGGCCGGACCGCCCGTGCAGGCGCACATCCGGCGCCGGCAGCGCGGCGATCGCCTCGCGGACCGGGTTGCCGACCACCTCCTCGCGCGCGAACGCGCCGGGAAAACCGGACAAGGTGCGGCAGGCCAGGCGCGCCAGGACCCGGTTGGTCAGGCCCGGGGCGCGGTTCTGTTCGTGCACCAGCAGCGGCACCCCGGCCATGCGCGCGGCAAGCCCGCCGGGCCCGGAGGCGAAGCCGCCAAAGCCGATCACTGCACGCGGACGCCGCCGGCGCAGCACCGCGCGCGCGGCGCGCACCGCGCGCAGCAACCGCCACGGCGCGGCCAGCAGGGTCGCGCCACCCTTGCCGCGAATCCCGGCCACCGGCAGCGTGTCGATCTCGATGTCGTGCTGCGGTACCAGCCGCGTTTCCATGGCGCCGGCTGCGCCGAGCCAGACCACGGGCACGCCACGCGCACGCAGCTCCAGGGCCACGGCCAGCGCCGGAAAGATGTGGCCGCCGGTGCCGCCGGCCATCAGCATGACCGGGCGCGCCTGCGCATCGGCGGGCATGGCGAGCGTGGCGCCGTTCATGCGAAGCCTCCGAAGGTCGGCTCGACCCGCGAGGTGCCGCGACCGTGCGCGGCAGCGGCCAACGCCGTGCGCCGGGTCGGAGCCGGCGCGGGTGCCTGGCGATACCCGCCGGCCGAGATCGGTGCCACGGCCGCCGGCTTGTCCACGGCCGGAGCATCGGCATCGGCATCGGCGCCCGCATCCCGGCGCAAGCGCGCGACCTGGCGCTCGGCGCGGTCCAGCTCGTAGGACACGCGCAGCAGCAGGCCAAGGGCCACGCAGGTCATCATCACGCTGGAGCCACCGGACGACACCAGCGGCAGGGTCAGGCCCTTGGTTGGCAGCACGCCCAGGTTGACCCCGATCGACACGAAGCTCTGCATGCCGATCCACAGGCCCACGCCGAAGGCGACATACCCGGGGAAGTGGCGGCGCATCTCCACGCACTTCAGCCCCAGGTACAGCGCGCGCCCGACCAGCAGCACGTACAGGCCGACCACGGCGCACACGCCGATGAATCCCAGCTCTTCGGCGAGCACCGAAAAGATGAAGTCGGTATGCGCCTCGGGCAGGTAGTTGAGCTTCTGCACCGACGCGCCCAGGCCCACGCCGAACCATTCGCCGCGGCCCACCGCCATCAGCGCGTTGCTCAACTGGTAACCCGAGCCGAGCTGGTCGGCCCAGGGATCCAGGAACGAGGTGATGCGACGCAGCCGGTACGGCTCGAAGATCGCCACCGCCGTCAGCAGCGGCAGGCCAAGCACAACCGGCAACGACATCCGCGGCAGGTTCACCCCGCCCAGCACCAGCATGCCGGCGGTAATGGCCAGCAGCAGCGTGGCCGATCCGAAATCCGGCTGCAGCAGCAGCATCACCACCAGCACCACGGCCACGCCCAGCGGCTTGAGCATGGCCATCCAGGTGGCGTTGACCTCGTCGCTGAAGCGCACCAGGTAGCTGGCCAGCCAGACGATGTAGAGCACCTTCACCGCTTCCACCACCTGGAAGCGCGACACGCCCAGGTTGATCCAGCGGCGCGCGCCGTTGACGCTCACCCCCAGCCCCGGCAGCCAGGGCAGCACCAGCAGCACCATGCTGCCCAGCAGCAACACCCGGTTGTACTTCTCCACCGTCTTCAATTCGCTGCGCATGGCCAGCAGCGCCAGGCCGATGCCCACCGCCAGGAAGAACACGTGCCGCACCAGGTAATGGAAGGGGCCGGCACCCAGGCTCTCGCCCACCGCGATCGAGGCCGATGCGACCATCACCACGCCCAGGCACGCCAGGCCCAGCACCGCGCCGCCCAGCCACGGGTCGTAGCGGCCGCCGATGGCCTCCAGCCGGGTTGCCTGGTGCGAAAGGTCGTTCATCAACGCACCTTCAACGTGGCCAGGCCGACCAGCACCAGGATCACCGAGATGATCCAGAAGCGGACGATCACCCGCGGCTCCGGCCAGCCCTTCAGTTCGAAGTGGTGGTGGATGGGCGCCATCCGGAACACGCGTTTTCCGGTGAGCTTGAACGAGGCCACCTGGATCATCACCGACAGGGTTTCGATCACGAAGATCCCGCCCATCACCACCAGCACCAGCTCCTGGCGCACGATCACCGCGACGGTGCCCAGCACCGCGCCCAGCGCCAGCGCGCCGATGTCACCCATGAACACCATGGCCGGGTAGGTGTTGAACCACAGGAAGCCCAGGCCGGCGCCGGCGATGGCGGCGCAGATGATCGCCAGCTCGCCCGCGCCGGGTACCGCCGGGATCTGCAGGTGGCGCGAGAATTCGGCGTGGCCCGAGGCGTAGGCGAACACGCCCAGGCCGCAGGCCACCAGCACGGTGGGCATGATCGCCAACCCGTCCAGGCCGTCGGTCAGGTTGACCGCGTTGGAAAAACCGACGATCCAGAAGTAGGCGATGGCCACGAAGCCGACCCCGGCCAGCGGCAGGGCGACGGACTTGAACAGCGGCACGTAGAAGGTGGTGGCCGCCGGCACGTCGGCGTAGAGGTACAGGTACAGGCCGGCGGCCAGGCCGAACACCGTTTGCAGCAGGTATTTCCAGCGCGACTTGAGCCCGTTGGGATCGCGCCGCACGATCTTGATCCAGTCGTCGTACCAGCCGATCGCGCCGAAGGCCAGCATCACCAGCAGCACCGTCCACACGTACTTGTTGCGCAGGTCGCCCCACAGCAGCACCGACAGCAGCACGGTGAGCAGGATCATCGCCCCGCCCATGGTCGGGGTGCCGGCCTTGGAGAAGTGCGACTGCGGGCCGTCGGTGCGGATCGGCTGGCCGCCCTTGAGCTGGCCAAGGCGGCGGATCACCGCCGGGCCCAGCCACAGCGACAGGAACAACGCGGTCAGCGCGGCGAGGATGCCGCGAAACGTCAGGTAGCCGAACAGGCCGAAGAAGTTTTCCAGGCCTTGCAGCCAGCGAGCCAGTTCAAGCAGCATCCGTCGCGTCCCCTTGCGCAAGCAGTGCGTCCACGACCCGGTCCATCGCGCTTCCGCGCGAGCCCTTGACCAGGATCGTGAGTGGTGAGTGGTGTTGGGTGGTGGATGCAGCCGCGGAGGCGACAGCGGCGGCTGCCAGGTCGTCCCGCAGTGCAGCGGCCACCGCCTGGTGGCTGTCGAAATGGCGCGCACCTTCGCCGAAGGCTTCCACGGCCGCCGCACTGAGCGGACCCAGCGCGTACAGCCGCGCCAGCCCCGCCTGGCGCGCGCGGCGGCCGGCGTCGGCATGCAGTGCCTGCGCTTCGGCGCCCAGCTCGCGCATGTCGCCCAGCACCAGCCAGGCCTGGGCACCGGTGGCGGCCAGGGTATCGATGGCCGCAGCCACCGAACCGGGGTTGGCGTTGTAGCTGTCGTCCACCAGGCGCACGCCGGGGCGCAGCGCGTGCGCCACCTGGCGCCCGGCGACCGGCCGGGCCTGGCCCAGGCCGGCGGCGATGTCGGCCGGGGCGACCCCGCAGGCCAGCGCCACCGCTGCGGCCGCCAGCGCATTGCGCACGTTGTGCCGCCCCGGCAGGGCCAGTGCGACCTCGGCCTGGCCTGCGGGCGTTACCAGGGTGAAGCGGCTGCCGGCGCCATCGGCGTGGATGTCGCATACGCCGATCTCCGCACTGGCATCCACGCCGAAGCGCAGCACCTTGCGGCCGCTGTCGGCGGCACGGATCACGTCCTGTTCGAACCAGGTGCCGAACGCATCGTCGGCGTTGACCACGGCGGTGCCGCCCTGGCCCAGCGCGGCATAGATCGCGCCCTTGGTCCGGGCCACGCCGAGCAGGCTGCCCATCCGCTCCAGGTGCGCAGCGGCGATGTTGTTGACCACGGCCACGTCCGGCGGCGCCACCGCAGCCAGGTAGGCGATGTCGCCCGGCTTGCCTGCGCCCATCTCGTAGATGACGAAATCCGCATCCTCGGGCGCATCGATCACCGCCAGCGGCAGGCCGATCTCGTTGTTGTAGTTGCCCGGGTTGGCATAGGCATGGCCGGCGCGCTGCAGGATCGCCAGCACCAGGGTCTTGACCGTGGTCTTGCCGTTGCTGCCGGTGATGGCCACCACCTTCGCGCGGCGGCCGCCATGCATGCCGGCGGCGATGCGCGCCAGCGCCTGCTCGCTGTCGGCCACCACCACCTGCGGCACGTCCAGCGCCAGCGCACGCTCCACCAGCAATGCCACTGCGCCCCGCTCCACCGCCTGGGCGGCGAAATCATGGCCGTCGAAGCGCTCGCCGCGCAGTGCCAGGTACAGGCTGCCGGGCGCCAGCGTGCGGGTGTCGTGGGCGATGGCGTCCACCAGCACGTCATCGCCGTGCATCTCGCCGCCGGCCCAGTGCGCGATCAGTGACAGGGGCGTGCGGTTCATGCCCGCACCTCCGCCATGCGCCGGGCCAGGGCCGCGCGCGCAACCTCGGTATCGTCGAAGGGATGGCGCACGCCGGCCACGTCCTGGTAAGGCTCGTGGCCCTTGCCGGCGACCAGCACGATGTCCTGCGCCGATGCCATGCCGACGGCGCGCTCGATCGCGCGCGCGCGGTCACGTTCCACCTGCGCCGCGGCCGGTACGTCGAAACCGGCCAGGATTTCATCGACGATGGCCTGGCCCGGCTCGCGACGCGGATTGTCGTCGGTGACGAACACCACATCGGCCATGCGCTCGGCGATCTGCGCCATCTGCGGGCGCTTGCCGCGGTCGCGCTCGCCGCCGCAGCCGAACACGCACAGCAGGCGCGCGGCCGCATGCGCACGCAGGCTGGACAGGGCCTGCTCCAGCGCATCGGGGGTGTGCGCGTAGTCCACCACCACCAGCGGCGCGGCAGCGTCGCCGCCGAGCCGGTTCATGCGCCCGGGGACCGGCTGCAAACGGGCCAGGGTCGCGGCGATGTCGGCCGGCGCCTCGCCCAGGACATGCAGCACGCCGGCCACCGCCAGCAGGTTGTCGACATTGAAGCGCCCCAGCAGCGGCGAGCGCACCGGGTGCGCGTGGCCATCGACGACCAGGTCGAAGGCGATGCCGCCGTTGTCCAGCACCACCGCATCGGCGCGCAGGTCCGCGCCGGCCTGGCCGCGCGAACTGACGCCGAGGGTCCGCAGTGACGGCGCCGCTTCCGCATGCAGGCGGCGGCCGAATGCATCGTCCAGGTTCAGCACCGCCGCCTTCAGCCCGGGCCACGCGAACAGCCTGGCCTTGGCCGCGCCGTAGGCGTCCATGTCGCCGTGGTAGTCCAGGTGGTCGCGGGTGAGGTTGGTGAAGACCGCCACCTCGAAATGCACCGCGTCCACCCGGCCCTGGTCCAGCGCGTGCGAGCTGGCCTCCATTGCCACGGCGCGCACGCCCTGGTCGCGCAGCTCGCCGAGCAGCGCGTGCATCTGCAGCACCAGCGGAGTGGTGAATCCGGTCGGCCGCAGCTGGCCGTACACGCCTGCGCCAAGGGTGCCGATGCTGCCGGCCTGCAGCCCGCGCAGGTGCCAGGCCTGGGCCAGCAACTGCACGGTCGATGTCTTGCCGTTGGTGCCGGTGACGCCGACCACGGTCATCGCACGCGATGCATGGCCGTGCAGCTGGTCGGCCATCGCGCCCAGCCGCGTGCGCAGCCCGGGCACGGCAATCGCGCCGGCCGGAGCCGGATGCGCGGGCGGCGCCGGCGGCTCGAACAGGACCACCACCGCGCCGGCGGCCACGGCCTGCGCGGCATGGGCCAGGCCGTGGTCGCCGGCCTCCTCGTCCACGCCCGGCACGGCCACGAAGGCATCACCGGGCTGGACCAGGCGGCTGTCCATCACCAGTCCGGAAACGACGATGTCGCGCGGCAGCGCGACGTCGGGCAGCAGTTGCGAGAGCCGCATCGCGCCGGTCATGGCCGGCCTCCGCCGTCAGCGCCCAGGTCGGCCATGGCCGGCGGGATCACGGTGTCGTCGAAGCCTTCTTCGATCGCCTGTGGCAGCGGCGCCACCGCCGCCTGGCGTTTGGCCTCGCCCCGGGCCTGGGCCGCCAGCCAGGTCTCGATATCGTCCGGCTGCACGTCCATCAGTCGCAGCGCATCCTCCATCACGCTGCGGAACACCGGTGCCGAGACCAGGCCCGCGAAGTACGAACCGCTTTGCGGATCGTTGATCACCACCACGGTGGCAAAGCGCGGGTTGGAGGCCGGCACCAGCCCGGCAAAGGTGGTGGTGTAGCGGCGCGAATAGCCGCCCGCCGATGCCTGCCGCGAGGTGCCGGTCTTGCCGGCCACGTGGTAACCGAGGATCGCGGCCTGGGTGGCGGTGCCGCCCGGCTCGGTCACGGTCTGCATCATCCGCACCACCTGGTCGGCGATCTCCGGGCGCAGCACCTGCCGCGGCTCGTTGATCTGGCCCTTGACGAAGGTCGGGGCGATCAGCCGGCCGTGGTTGCCCAGGGCCGCGTAGGCCTGGGCGATCTGCAGCGGCGTGGCCGACAGGCCATAACCGTAGGAGATGGTGGCCTTGGTCGAGCCGCTCCAGCGCTGCGGCGGCGGCAGCACGCCGGCCGCTTCGCCGGGGAAGCCACTGTGCGGCGCGGCGCCATAGCCGAAGCCGCGGATGAAGTCGTAGAAGTACCGGTCCTGCAGCGGTTCGGACAGCTTCACCGAGCCCAGGTTGGAGCTCTTGGTGATGATGCCGGTGACGTCCAGCACGCCGTAGTTGCGGTGGTCGCGGATGGTGAAGCGCCCCAGCGCCATGTAGCCGGGATTGGTATCGATGCGGGTGGACGGCGTCACCATGCCGGCATTGAGCGCGGCGGCCACGGTGATCGGCTTCATGGTCGAGCCGGGCTCGACCAGGTCGGTCACCGCGCGGTTGCGATGCGCGTCCTGGGCACCACCGGCAACCGCATTGGGGTTGTAGCCGGGCAGGTTGACCATCGCCAGCACCTCGCCGCTGGCCACGTCCAGCACCACCACCGAGCCGCTGCTGGCCTTGTGCGTGGCCAGCGCGTTGCGCAGTTCGCGGTACGCCAGGAACTGGATCCGGCGGTCGATGCTCAGGGTCAGGTCCTTGCCCGGCTCGGCGGCGCGGACCAGGTCGATGTTCTCGACGATGCGGCCATGGCGGTCGCGGATCACCCGCTTGCTGCCGGGCTTGCCACGCAGCCATTCGTCGAACGCCAGCTCCAGCCCTTCCTGGCCGCGGTCGTCGATGTTGGTGAAGCCCAGCACGTGCGCCATCGCTTCGCCCTGCGGGTAGAAGCGGCGGAACTCGCGCTGGGAGAAGACCCCGGGGATCTCGTGGGCAAGGATCGCCTTGGCCTGGTCGGGATTGATCCGGCGCTTGAGGTAGACGAACTCCTTGTCGGCGCGTTGCGACAGGCGGCTGCTGAGCGCGTCCAGCGGCACGCCCAGCGCCTGCGCCAGCTCGGGCAGCCGGTCGGGGTCGCGCAGCAGTTCCTGCGGGTTGCCCCACACCGATTCGACCGGCGTGGACACGGCCACCGGCTCGCCGTTGCGGTCGGTGATCATGCCGCGCGAGGTCGGGATCGGGATTTCGCGCACGAAGCGGGCCTCGCCCTGGCGCTGGTAGAAATCCGCGTCCACCAGTTGCACGTAGGCCGCGCGCCCGACCAGCGCCACCGAAGCCAGGCCCATGGCGGCGGCAACCAGCAGCAGCCGGTTGCGCAGGCTGAAGCTGCCGCGGCGGCGGTTGCCCGGTCGCGCGCTCATGGACGCACCACCACGATGTCGTCGGCGTCGGGGAAGCGCATTCCCAGGCGCGACTGGGCGAGCTGGTCGATGCGGTTGGCCTGGGCCCAGGTGGCCTGTTCCAGCTGCAGCCGGCCGAACTCGATGTTGAGTTCGTCGCGCTCGCGCTCGAGCCCGGTCAGCTCGACGAACAGTTGCCGGTGGCGATAGCGCTCGTAGACCACGCCGATGGCCGTGGCGACCACGGCCAGCAGCAGAATCGCCAGCCCGAACCGGCTCATGCGCGCGGCTCCGCTGCGGCCAGCTTCTCGGCGACCCGCAGCACCGCGCTGCGCGCGCGCGGGTTGGCCGCCAGCTCGTCGGCGTCCGCACGGATCGCGCCGCCAAGGGTGGCCAGCACCGGCACGAATGCTTCGGTCGGCGGCAACCGCCGGTTGGTCGGCGGCGCCTTGGCGTGGCGGGCCATGAACTGCTTGACGATGCGGTCCTCGAGCGAATGGAAGCTGATCACCGCCAGCCGGCCGCCGGCCTTCAGCGCCTCCAGCGCCGCGTCCAGCCCGGCCTCGAGGTCGGCCAGCTCGCGGTTGATGTGGATGCGGATGGCCTGGAAGCTGCGCGTGGCCGGGTGGATCCGGCTCTTGTCGGAACCCGGCTTGCCACGCGGCATGACCGACGCGATCAGCTCGGCCAGTTGCCCGGTACGCTGCAGCGGCTGCTCGACGCGCCGGGCCACGATCGCGCGGGCGATGCGCCGGCTGTGGCGCTCCTCGCCGTAGTGCCACAGCACGTCGGCGATTTCCGTTTCGCCGGCACTGGCCAGCCACTGCGCCGCGCTCTGGCCCGACTCCGGGTCCATGCGCATGTCCAGCGGACCATCCTTGGCGAAGGAGAACCCGCGCTGCGCCACGTCCAGTTGCGGCGAGGACACGCCCAGGTCGAACAGCACCCCATCCAGGCCACGGGCCTGGCCCCAGTCACCGAGCGTGGCGAAGCTGCCGCGCCGGAGCGACACGCGCGCGTCGCCGCCGAAGCTGCGCTGCGCCTCCGCGATCGCTTCCGGGTCCTTGTCCATCAGCAGCAACCGGCCTCCCGGCCCGAGTCGTTGCAGCACTCCGCGCGCATGCCCGCCGCGCCCGAAGGTGCCGTCCAGGTAGCGTCCGTCCTCGATCACCCGCAGCCCGTCCATGACCTGCGCGTACAGCACCGGCAGGTGCTCCGCCGGCGTCTGCGGCTCCGGGTGGCCGGACTGCGCCGCGTCGCGCATCCGGGCACCCCGGCTCACAACCGCAAGTCGAGCAATCCATCGCCCAGATCCCCGTCAGACAGCGTCTGCTGGATCAATGCGCGGTGGGCCTGCTCGCTCCACAGTTCGAACTTGTCGCCCATGCCCAGCAGCACCGCCTTCTTCTCGATGCCCACCGCATTGCGGTGGCTGGAAGGCACGCTGATGCGGCCATGGGCATCCAGCTCCAGAACGGCCGAGGAACCGACCAGCTTCTGCTGCAGGACCCGGACCACGCGCTGGGTGTTGGGCCGGGCCATGACCTCGTCGCGGACCCGCTGCCACTCCGCTTCCGCGTACAGCCACAGGCAGCCGGCCTCGAACGGGTTGTAGGTCAGCACCAGGCGATTGCCACTGACGCCCGCGACCACCTCGCGGTAGGCCGTGGGGACGGCTACGCGCCCCTTGTCGTCAACGGTGATGGCGGTCTCGCCCTGGAACACGTTCGCTGCTACCCGGACCCGGCTGATGGGAAGTCATTCAACCACAGGAAACCACAGAAATCCCGGTTTCCCCTCGAATGCCCACCTTAGGGACCACTCACAGGGTTGTCAACAGGCTGTCGGGCCCAAAATCACCAATCGCGTCAATGAGTTGCAGCGATCTTCACAGTCAAGTTCAAGGATAGTCCACAACCTCATGTTTCGTCTCAAATTTTGAGATTGTGGTCCGATCCGGGTTTGTGAAGGCGGCGTGAGAATGCGCGGCTTGCGCACGCACGGCCCGGGGCCGCACGCGGCCCGGACCGGGTGACAGGAAACAGGAAGAAGGTGCGGAGCCGGCCGATAAGCCGGGTTCTGTCGTGGACAGTCATTCCTCTGGGCGCAACGTCACCGTTACGCTCAAGCAGCCTACCCGGACCCGACGCGGGCAACGTCATGAGGTCCCTATTTGGCCTTGCTCCCGGTGGGGTTTGCCGTGCCGGCCTGTTACCAGGCTCGCGGTGCGCTCTTACCGCACCATTTCACCCTTGCCCGCACCCGGCCACCCGAAGATGGCAGGGCCGCTGGCGGTATCTTTCTGTTGCACTTTCCGTCGGCTCGCGCCGCCCAGGCGTTACCTGGCACCGTGCCCTGTGGAGCCCGGACTTTCCTCGGCATGCTTGCGCATGACGCGACTGCCTGGCCGACTCCGCGCGGGCATTTTACGGCTTCCGGCGGAAAATGCCTCCAAATCTTGCTCCGCAAAGCCTGGGCCCCGCTCATTGCCCTCCCGATCCCCCGCCGCTGTCGCGGTGCCCCCTTGCCAAGGGGGCCATGGAGGCGGACCGGGTCACTGGCCGGGATCGGTGGCGCCGTACAGCGCCTTGCGCGGCGCGCCGGTGATCTCGGCAGCCAGCCTGGCCGCGGCCGACGGCGGCAGGTGCCCGGCCAGGATCGCGTGCACCCTGCGTCCTTCGGCCAGGGTTGCATCCGCATCCTCGCCCATGCCCTGCACCACCAGCACGAACTCGCCCTTGCGCTGGTCGGCATCTGCAACGACCCGCGCGTGCAGGTCGGCCAGCGGACCATCCAGCACCGTTTCGAACAGCTTGGTCAGTTCGCGCGCCAGCACCGCCGGGCGGCTGCCGCCGAAGGCCGTGCACAGGTCCGCCAATGACGCATCGATGCGGTGCGCCGATTCGTAGAACACCAGGGTGCGCGATTCGCCGGCCAGCGCGGCCAGGCGTTCACGCCGCGCCGCGGCACGGGCCGGCAGGAAGCCCTCGAAGGCGAAGCGGTCGCTCGGCAACCCGGCCACGCTGAGCGCGGCGATCAGTGCCGAGGGCCCCGGCACCGGGCTGACCCGCACCCCGGCGGCGCGCGCGGCACGCACCAGGCGGAAACCCGGGTCGCTGACCAGCGGCGTGCCGGCATCGCTGACCAGCGCCAGCGATTGGCCATCCAGCAAGCGTGCCACCACGCCCTGCGCCACCTGCTGCTCGTTGTGCTCGTGCAGCGCCAGCAACGGCGTGGAAATGCCGAAATGGGCCAGCAGCTGGCCGCTGCGGCGGGTGTCCTCGGCACACACCGCATCCACCTCGCGCAACACCTGCTGGGCCCGTGGCGAGAGATCGCCAAGGTTGCCGATGGGCGTGGCGACGACATGCAGGGTGGGAGCGGCCATGCGAATCCGGGAGTGCGGTCGGGAAGGTAGAATCCTAAGCCCTTTCACCGACAGGCCCGGCCCACGGATGGACATGTATCGATACGCGCGACCGGCGCAGCCCGTTTCCCGCCTGCGCTGGCTGGTGCCATGCCTGGGCCTGCTGCTGGCCGCCGGCTGCGCCAGCGTGGCCACCGCACCCAGTGCCGCGCCGGAGCATTCGGCCGCCCTGGCCCAACTGGACCAGGGCCAGGCCCAGGACGCGGCACAGCGCCTGGAAGCACTGGCGGCCAGCGCGCGCGGCGCCCAGCGCAATGCGCTGCTGGCCGATGCGGCCTTCGCCTGGCATGAGGCCGGTGAAGCAGCCCAGGCCCGGCGCGTGTCCGCGCAGCTGGATCCACGCCGCGTGTCGGGCGCCAGCCGCGCCCGGCTGGCGCTGATGCAGGCCGAGCAGGCACTGGCCGCGCAGCAGCCCGGCACGGTGGCCGCGCTCCTGGCCGGCAGCCCTGCCACCCTGCCCATGCCGTTGCAGGCGCGCTGGCACCTGGCAATGGCCGCCGCGCACCAGGCGCAGGGCGATGCGCTGGCCGCCGCCGCCGCACACGCCCGCGCCGATGCCGGCCTGGATGCCGAGCCGCGGGTGCAGAACCATCGCGCCATCGAACGCCTGCTGTCCTCGCTGGACGACCAGGCGCTGAGCGCCCGCGCCGCGGCCCTGCCCGCCGGCGACCCGCTGTACAACTTCGCCGCGCGCGCGCTGGTGCGCCGCGGCCTGGCGCCGCCGCGGCCGTTCGACCTGGGTGATGCCTGGAAATTCGACCAGCGTGCGCCGGCGGCCGCCGATGGTTACCGCCCGCCGCGCAAGCTTGCGGTGCTGCTGCCGCTGTCCGGGCAACTGGCCACCGCCGCAGTGCCGGTGCGCGACGGCCTGCTCGCCGGCTACTTCGGCGAGCAGCGCGCACGCCCCGAGATCGCCTTCTACGACACCACCGGTACTTCTGCCGGCGCGGTTGCCGCCTATGCCACTGCGGTGGGCGAAGGCGCCGATTTCGTGATCGGCCCGCTGGGCCGCGACGAGGTCACCCGGTTGTTCCAGGAGCCGGCCATCAGCGTGCCCAGCCTGGCCCTCAACCGCGCCAGCATCGCCGCCCCGCCCGGGCACGCCATGTTCTCGCTGGCGCCGGAGGACGACGGCGTGGCCGCCGCCGACTACCTGCTCGCGCGCGAGCGCCGGCGCGTGCTGGTGATCGCCGGCACCGACGAGAACGGGCAACGCGCCGCCGAGGCGTTCGCCACCCGGCTGGGCGAGCGCGGCGGCGAGGTGGTTGCCAGCGTGTCGGTGGGCGAGCAGCCCGGCAACCTGGCCAGGCAACTGGCGCAGGCAGCGGCCGCAGGCGCCGATGCGGTGTTCCTGGCCGTGCGTGGTCCGCAGGCGCGTGCGCTGGCGCCGCAGCTGGCGACGGCCGGCCTGGCCACGCGCAGCCGCGTGGGCACCTCGCAGCTGACTTCGGGCACCGGCAACCCCACCGAAGACGCGGCGCTGGACGGCATCGTCTATCCCACCGAAGCCTGGCCATCGCGCGGAGCGAGCGGCCTGCCGCAGGCCAGCGTGGCGGCGGCCATCATCCCCAGCGCGCGCGGCGCGGCGGCGCGCCTGTTCGCGTTCGGCTACGACGCCTGGCGCATCACCGCCTACCTGGAACGCCTGGCCACCCGCACCGATGGCCAGGTGCAGGGCGCCACCGGCGACCTGCGTCTGGACGGCTTCGGCAATATCGTCCGGCAACCGGCCTGGGCCACCTTCAGTGGCGGCACGCCGGTTCCGCTGACGCGCTGACATGCTTCCCCGACGCCCACGGACGGGCAACGGACCGGACCGGCGCGCACGCGGCGCCCGGGTCGAAGCGGCCGCGCGCGCCCACCTTGAACACGCCGGCCTGCGCACCCTGGCCAGCAACGTGCGCTACCGCGGCGGCGAACTGGACCTGGTCATGTTCGACCCCGCCAGCGGCGGCACCGTGGTGTTCGTGGAGGTGCGCTACCGCGCCAGCACCACGTTCGGCGGCGGCCTGGCCTCGGTGGATGCAGGCAAGCGCCGCAAGCTGGTACGTGCCGCCCAGCTCTACCTGCTCTGCAACCCGCGGCTGGCGCAATCGCCTTGCCGCTTCGACGTGGCCGAGGCCAGCGGTGACCCGGAGGCGCCGCGGATCGGCTGGGTGAAGGATGCGTTCCGGCTGGACGATGCCTGAGCCGGTGCCTGCCGCCGAAGCACCGGCTGCGGTGCGACCCACGCCCTACAATTGCAACCATGACCCACGCCCTGCCCGCCGCGCTCGACGCCGAACTGTCCACCCTGCTCGGCCCCGAGGGCTGGCGTACCGATGACGCCGCGCGCCGCGCGCATGGCGAGGACGACTCGCGCCAATGGGCCATGCCCGACGCGGTGGCCATTCCGCGCGACCGCGAGCAGGTCGCGGCCATCGTGCGCGCCTGCCGCGCCCATCGCGTACCGATCGTGGCACGCGGTGCCGGCACCGGCACTGCGGCGGCGGCGGTGCCGTTCGCGGGTGGCGTGGTCGTCTCGTTCGCACGCATGGACCGGATCGTCGACATCCGCCCCGGCGACCGCTGCGCGGTGGTGGAGCCGGGCGTGCTCAACGGCGACCTGCAGCAGGCGCTGCAGCCGCACGGCCTGTTCTGGCCACCCGATCCTTCCAGTGCCGAACGCTGCACCATCGGCGGCAACCTGGCCTGCAATGCAGGCGGCCCGCGCGCGGTGAAGTACGGCGCCAGCCGCGACAACGTGCTGGGCCTGGTCGCGGTGACCGGCAGCGGCCAGATCATCCGCTGCGGCGGCCCCTGGACCAAGGACGCCACCGGCTACGACCTCACCCACCTGATCGTCGGCAGCGAGGGCACCCTGGCACTGATCGTCGAGGCCACCGTGCGCCTGGCTCCACGGCCGCAGGCCCAGGCCGGGCTGCGCGCGCTCTACCGCGACGCGGCGGCCGCGGCCGCGGCGGTGTCGCGGCTGATGCGCCAGCCGCAGGTGCCGGCGATGCTGGAGTTCATGGACGCCCGCGCCATCGCCCTGCTCCGCCGCAACGGCAGCGACGTGCCCGAGGCCGGCGCAATGCTGCTGGTGGAAGCCGACGGCGACCACGAGTCCCTGCCCTACGTGCTGCAGGCATTGGCCGACGCCGCCGAAGGCGAAGGCCTGCTCGCGCTGGACGTGGCCGCCGACGGCGCCGCGCGCGATCGCCTGTGGGCTGCACGGCGGGCGTTGTCGCCGGCGCTGCGCAGCATCGCCCCGGGCAAGATCAACGAGGACGTGGTGGTGCCGGTGTCGCGCATCCCCGACCTGGTGGCCGGGGTGGAAGCACTGTCGGCCGCATCGGCGCTGCCGATCGTCAGCTTCGGCCACGCCGGCAACGGCAACCTGCACGTCAACATCATGTACCACCCCGACGACGCCGCCGAGACCGCACGCGCGCAGGCCACCCTGCCGCGCCTGTTCGAACTGGTGCTTGCGCTGGGCGGCACGCTGTCAGGCGAACACGGCATCGGCGTGGCCAAGCGCGACTGGATGGCGCGGGCCTTCGATCCGCCGACCCTGGCGGCCATGCGCGCGGTCAAGGCGGCGCTGGACCCGGATGGCATCCTCAATCCCGGCAAGGTGCTGCCGCCGTAGCGGCACGGTGCGCCCGCCAGGCCGCCTGCCCGCGGGCAGCGGCGTGGAATATCCGGCGCGCATCGCAACGCCAGGCCCGCTCCTACAATGGGGCATTCCCACGGAGATTCGAATTGGACACGCTGGATTTCGACGCCATCACCCAGGACCAGTTGCGCGCCATCGGCGGGCTGAAATGGAGCGCCTTCCCGGACTGCATCGGCGCCTTCGTGGCCGAAATGGACTTCGGCCTGGCCCCGCCGGTACGGCAGGCACTGGAGCAGGTGGTCGCGCGCGGACAGCTTGGCTATCTCACCGCCGGCCCGTTGCGGACCATGGCCGAAGCCTGCGCGCGGTGGCAGCGCGAGCACCACGGCTGGGACCTGGACCCGGCCGCGATCCGGCCCATGCCCGATGTGCTGGGTGCGCTGGCGGCGGTCCTGCGCCATTACATCCCGGCCGGCGCACCGGTGGCGCTGCCGGTGCCGTGCTACATGCCGTTCCTGCCGATGCTCGAATGGCTTGGCAACCCGGTGGTGCAAGTACCTATGGTGCGCGACGGTGCCGGCTGGAGCCTGGACGAGGACGCCCTGGACGCCGCCTTCGCCGGCGGCGCGCGCATGCTGCTGCTGTGCAATCCGCACAATCCCATCGGCAAGGTCTACACCCGCGAGGAACTGCTGCGCATCAGCGCCATCGTCGAACGCCACGGCGCGCGGGTGTTCTCCGACGAGATCCATGCGCCGCTGGTCTACGCCGGGCAGCAGCACGTGGTCTACGCCTCCATTTCCGCGCAGGCCGCGCGCCAGGCGATCACCGCGGTGTCCGCCTCCAAGGCCTGGAACCTGCCGGGGCTCAAGTGCGCGCAGTTGGTATTCACCGACCCCGATGACCTGGCGCACTGGCGCAAGGTCGGCCACTTCGCCAGCGATGGCACCGCCACGGTGGGCGTGTTCGCGCATGCGGCGGCCTGGGCCGAGGGCGAGCCCTGGCGCCTGCAGGTGCTCGACTACCTGCAGGGCAACCGCGACCTGCTGGCCCGGCTGCTGCGCGAACGCCTGCCGCAGGTCGAACACCTGCCGCCGCAGGGCACCTACCTGGCGTGGCTGGATTGCCGCGCACTGCCGCTGGACACCACGCCGCAGCTGTTCTTCCGGCGCAACGCGAAGGTGGCGCTGACCGACGGCGGCGACTGCGGACGCGGCGGCGAAGGCCACGTGCGCTTCAACTTCGCCCTGCCCCGGCCATTGCTGGTGGAGGCGGTCGAACGCATGGCCGACGCGGTGGACGCGCTCTAGGCGGGCATGGCCGAATTCGACCTCATCGCGCGGATCCGCGAGCGCAGCCGCCACGCCGGCATCGATGACGGCGTGGTGCTGGGCATCGGCGACGATGCCGCGCTGCTGCAGGTGCCGGCCGGACACGAACTGGTGGTGACCGCCGACACGCTCAACGACGGCGTCCACTTCCCGCACGCCACGGCGCCGGCCGATGTGGGCTGGAAAGCGCTGGCAGTCAATCTGTCCGACCTGGCCGCGATGGGCGCGCGCCCGGCCTGGTGCACGCTGTCGCTGTCGCTGCCCGGCGACGACCCGGCGTGGCTGGACGCCTTCCTCGACGGGTTCCTGGAACTGGCGAGCATCCACCGCATCGCCCTGGTCGGCGGTGATACCACCCGCGGCCCGCGCTCGATTGCAGTCACCGCGTTGGGCGTGGTCGAAGCCGGGCGCGCATTGCGCCGCGACCACGCGCGCGTCGGCGACGATATCTGGGTCACCGGCACCCTGGGCGATGCCGCTGCCGCCCTTGCGCTGGGCGGCCACCTGCCATGGCCGGAGGCTGCAGGCGGTGGCGTGCCCGGAGCAGATGCCGGCAACACCGCCGACCCGGCCGGCAGCGCATTCCTGGCCGAACGGCTGGCGCGGCCACGGCCGGGCGTGGCGGCCGGCCGGCAGTTGCCGGGCCTGGCCCACGCCTGCGTGGACATTTCCGACGGGCTGCTCGCCGACCTGGGCCACGTCTGCGCATGCAGCGGCACCGGCGCGCAGGTGGACGTGGATGCATTGCCGGCATCGGTTGCGCTGCGCACGCTGCTGGAACCACGCGCAAGCTGCGCATCGCCGCCGCTCGCGGCCGCGCGCCGCGAATGCATGCGTGCATTCCAGGCCACGGGTGGCGACGACTACGAGCTGTGCTTCACCGCATCGCCGTCGCGGCGCGACGCGGTGGCGGCCGCACTGGGCGGCATTGGCGTGGATGCGACCCGCATCGGCCGCATCGTCGCCACACCCGGGGTGCATGCACTGACCGCCGATGCCGCGCCCTGGCAGGCACCGCACCGCGGCTACGTCCACTTCGGCTAGGCCGGGCTAGCGGCCAGCGCGCGCCGCCTGGACCTCGGTGGCGCGCCACTGCGCACTGGCACGGTCGAGCACGCCGTTGACGAAGGTATGCCCGTGCTCGGAGCCGAAGCGCTTGGCGATCTCGATGGCCTCGTTGAGCACCACCCGGTACGGCACGTCGGGGCGGTGCAACAGCTCGTAGGCGGACAGGCGCAGCACCGCGCGTTCGATCGCGTCCACCTCCTCCACCTCGCGGTCCAGGTGCGGAGCCAGGGCCGCGTCCAGCCCGGCGCGTTCGCCCAGCACGCCGCGGACCAGGCTCTCGAAGTACTCCAGGTCGGCGATCTCGTGGGCCTGCTCGTGGGCGAACTGGGCGATCACCTGCTGCGCGTTGCCGCCGGAGATCTGCCAGGCATAGAGCGCCTGCAGTGCACGCCTGCGCGCGCGTGCGCGCAGGACCGGATCGACCCCGCTGCGCGGACGGTGCGGACGGTTCATGGCAGGCGCTCCAGCAGGTTGGCCATCTCCAGCGCGGCCAGCGCCGTTTCCTCGCCCTTGTTGCCGTGGCTGCCACCGGCACGGGCCTCGGCATCCTCGAACCGCTCCACCGCCAGCACGCCGTTGAGCACCGGCACGCCGGTGTCGAGCGCGACCCGCATCAGGCCTTCGGCGCACAGGTCGGCGACGTGTTCGTAATGGCGGGTGTCGCCGCGCACTACGCAGCCCAGCACGATCAGGGCGCCGTGGCCGCCGGCAAGGGCAAGCTTGCGCGTCGCCATCGGCAGCTCCCAGGCACCGGGCAGGCGGACCACGTCCACGGCCTCGTCGGGCACACCGTTGTCGGCCAGGCAGCGGCGTGCGCCGGCGACCAGGGCATCGGTGATGCGTGCGTTCCAGCGGCTGGCCAGGATCGCGATGCGGGCGCCGGCCGGGAGGCGGAGGTCGCCTTCGTACAGGGTCATGGGTCAGGGGGTCCTCGGAAGGCGCACAGTTTACCGGAGGCGCGCCCGACGGGCCGGAGTGGCCGCCACCGGCTCAGGGCGACAGGAACTCCACGACCTCCAGCCCGTAGCCGGCCAGGCCGACCTGGCGACGCGGCGTACCCAGCACCCGCAGCTTGCCCAGGCCCAGGTCGGCCAGGATCTGCGCGCCGGCGCCGTTGCGCCGCCACTGGCCAACGTCCTTGGGATCGCGCCGCACCTCGGGTTCGGCACGCAGCCGTGCAAGCAGCGCTTCGGGATCGCGCGGGGCCGACAGCACCACCATCACCCCCTGGCCTTCGGCGGCGATCGCGCGCAGGGCATCGGTGGCGGCCACGCCGAAGTCGTCGCGGCGCCAGTGCAGCAGGTCGCTGAGCGGATTTTCCACCTGCACCCGCACCAGGGTCGGGATGTCGCACTGCGGGGTGCCGCGGACCAGGGCGAAGTGCAGTTCGTGGGCGATGCGGTCGCGGTAGACGACCAGCTGGAACGGGCCGAACTCGGTGTCGATCACCCGTTCGTCCACCCGCTCGATGGTGTGTTCGTTGGCCAGGCGCCAGGCGATCAGGTCGGCGATCGAACCGACCTTCAACCCGTGCTCGCGCGCGAACAGCTCCAGCTCCGGGCGCCGGGCCATGCTGCCGTCCGCGTTCATCACCTCCACCAATACGCCGGCCGGCTCCAGCCCGGCCAGCAGCGGCAGGTCCACCGCCGCTTCGGTGTGGCCGGCCCGGGTGAGCACGCCACCGGGGCTGGCGATCAGCGGGAACACGTGGCCGGGCTGGCTCAGGTCGGCCGGCCGCGCGTCAGGCCGCACGGCGGTGCGGATGGTGTGGGCACGGTCGTAGGCCGAGATGCCGGTGGTCACGCCTTCGGCCGCTTCGATGCTGACGGTGAAATTGGTGCGGAACTGGGCGGTGTTGTGCCGGACCATCGGCGCCAGGCCGAGCTGGGCGCAGCGCTCGCGGGTCAGCGACAGGCATACCAGGCCGCGCGCGTGGGTGACCATGAAGTTGATGTCGGCCGGGCGCACCAGCTCGGCGGCCATGATCAGGTCGCCTTCGTTCTCGCGGTCCTCGTCGTCCACGATCACGACCATGCGGCCTTCGCCGATCTCCTCCAGCAGTTCCGGGACGGGAGCGAAATTCATGTGCCGGCCTCCGCCTCGCGTGCACCCAGCAGCCGCTCCACGTAGCGCGCCACCAGGTCGATCTCCAGGTTCACCGCGTCACCCGCCACGGTTTGCGCAAAGCGCGTATTGGCCACGGTGTGCGGGATCAACGCGACCTCGAAGCCGTCGGCATCGACGTCGTTGACGGTAAGGCTGACCCCGTCCACGCAGATCGAGCCTTTCTTCGCGATGTATTTCAGCAGTGTGGCCGGCGCGGCGAAGCGCCAGCGTTGCGCGCGCGCATCCGCATGCACCGACAGGACCCGGCCGATGCCATCGACGTGGCCGCTGACCAGGTGGCCGCCAAGGCGGTCACTGGGCCGCATCGCGCGCTCCAGGTTGAGCGCGGCGTCGACCGGCAGGTCCCCGAGCGTGGTCAGGGCCAGGGTCTCGGTGGAGGCATCGGCCTGGAAGCCGTCGGCGTCGAACCCGACCACGGTCAGGCACACCCCGTTGACCGCGATGCTCTCGCCCAGGCGCACGTCGGCATCGCCCGCGTGCAGCCAGGGCAGCGTGCCGGTGGCGAAGGTGAAGCGGACATCGCCGCCGCGATGCTCGCGCGCGGCCAGGCGGCCGACGCCTTCGATGATGCCGGTGAACATCAGCGCGCCCTCCGCGGCCGCGCACGGCCGATGCAGGCGTGGCGCGCGCCGGTGCCGCGCACGGGCGTGGATGGAGGGAATGCAGACGGGCTTGGGGCTGGAAGCATCACGTTTCCCGCAAGGTGGCGAAAAACGTCCCGGGACACGCGCGGACGCCCGGCATCGGGCCGGGCGACGGCGTCTTCTTTCATCCGGACTCTGGGGCACCGCATCCGCCAGGGCGAACGCTGCGCCACAACCGTCGGCTCCGGCATCGGACCGGATCTGCTGACCTTCCGGGTGCGGCGCCGGTGCAGGACCGGTGCCGCCATCGGAAGCGCTCGCGGGCTCGCATCGCGCCGGCCGTGCCGGATGCGACGCCTACCGCCGGTGGGGAATTCCACCCCGCCCTGAAGACGTTTCTGTGGGTTTGCATGGCCGGCGAACCGGCCGCGCGCATTCTAGCACCGGGCCTGTACTGGCCCCGAAACATGAAGAAGATGTTAAAATCCGCGCCCGGTCACGGTTTGGCCGCGACCGTCCCGCCACGGGACGGTGATACAGACTCAATACGGAGATTGACCCCCAATGCGTACCCTGATTGCGGCGGCCCTGCTGGCCGCCCTTCCGCTTTCGGCAAATGCCGCCGAAGGCCTGAGCTACAACTACGTCGAAGCCGGCTGGACCCAGGTCGAGGTCGACGGCATCGCCGACCCCGATGGCGGCTACCTGCGCGGTTCGTTCCTGATCGGCCAGCAGGTCAACCTGTTTGCCGGCTATTCGCGCGTCTCGGAAAGCTTCGGCCTGGGCACCACCCGGGTGAAGTACGAGCAGTCGCAGCCGGAGTTCGGCATCGGCTACCACCAGGAGTTCTCGGACCGCCTGGACTTCACCGCCGACCTGGCCTGGTTGCGCCTGGAAGCCAAGGCCCGCGTGACTGGCGCCGGTGGCAGTGGTTCGGCCTCCGATGACATCAATGCCGGCCGCGCGACGGTTGGCCTGCGTGGCAAGCCCTCGCCGCGCACCGAGCTGTGGACCAAGGCCGGCTACATCGACGGCAGCGACGTGGACGGCAGCTTCGTCGGCGTCCTCGGCGGCCAGGTCAGCTTCACCCGCAACTGGGGCCTGGTTGGCGAGGTCGAAGTGATCGAGGACAGCAACTTCTACCGTGTGGGCGTGCGCGCCAGCTTCTGATCCGGGCAACACTGCAAGACCACGACGGGCCCGCAAGGGCCCGTCTGCTTTTGGGCTCCCGCCCGGGAACGGCTTGGATGCCGATGCCGATGTCGATGTCGATGTCGATGCCGATGCCGATGCCGGTGCCGGTGTCGGTGTCGGTGTCGGTGTCGGTGTCGGTGTCGGTGTCGGTGTCGGTGTCGGTGTCGGTGTCGGTGCCGATGGGTGTCGATGGGTGTCGATGGGTGTCGATGGGTGTCGATGGGTGTCGATGGGTGTCGATGGGTGTCGATGGGTGTCGAGGCGTCGAGGCGTCGAGGCGTCGATGGGTGCGGATGCAGGGCTGCGGCGCTTCGGCATGTGGTGTGCTGCCGCTCATGTCCCCCGGCCCCGGCCCTGCGGGCCAGGACCTCCTCCTTTACTTCCCGTCAGCACACCACACGCCAAATCGCTTTGGATCTGGCTGGCGGCCTATGGAAAAGCCGAAGCCGGGCGCTACGACCGGCGAGGGTGCCCCGGCCTTTCGCGCGGCAACGATGGGCGTGGCGCCCTTGTAGGAGCCGGTCTTGCCGGCGACCGCGACCCGCAGCCCGGTCGCCGGCAAGGCCGGCTCCTGCATGCGGCGGCCGATGATCGTGACACGGTGTGGTGCGATGCCGCGACAAACCCTGGCTGTCCCATGGAAAAGCCGAAGCCGGACGTTATTACCGGCGAGGGTGCCCCGGCCATTCGCGCGGAGCATGGATGCACCTTGTGGGAGCCGGCTTTGCCGGCGACCGGGCTGCATACCGCGGTCGCCGGCAAGGCCGGCTCCTACATGTGGCGGACGATGAACGTGATACGGAGTGATGCAATACCTGCCTTGTGCGGCGGCCGAAGCGCATCGTCGCCTCTTGTTGTAGGAGCCGGTCTTGCCGGCGACCGCGACCCGCAGCCCGGTCGCCGGCAAGACCGGCTCCTACATGTGGAGGCCAATGCTCGTGACACGGTGTGGTGCGATGCCGCGACAAACCCTGGCTGTCCCATGGAAAAGCCGAAGCCGGACGTTATTACCGGCGAGGGTGCCCCGGCCATTCGCGCGGAGCATGGATGCACCTTGTGGGAGCCGGCTTTGCCGGCGACCGGGCTGCATACCGCGGTCGCCGGCAAGGCCGGCTCCTACATGTGGCGGCCGATGAACGTGATACGGAGTGATGCAATGCCTGCCTTGTGCGGCGGCCGAAGCGCATCGTCGCCTCTTGTTGTAGGAGCCGGTCTTGCCGGCGACCGCGGTATGCAGCCCGGTCGCCGGCGAGGCCGGCTCCTGCATGCGGCGGCCGATGAACGTTGGACGGTGTGGTGCGATGCCTGCTGACGGGAAGTCAAGGAGGAGGCTTCGGCCGCAGGCCGCAGCCGGGGGACATGAGCGGCAGCAGGCATCGCACCGCACCGCCGCGACAGACCCTCCCGCCCTGCAGCTTCCCTGGGCAGCATTGCATCCGGCTCGCCCCGCTCCAGGCAGTCAGGCAAACCCGATTTTCTCCGGCGCCTTATGGCCGCAGCAGCAGGCGCCGGTCCGTGCCCACCACCGCATCGTCGATCAGCCGCAGCGGCAGGCGCGCGGCCATGTTGTCGATGCCCAGGCCGGCCAGCAGCGGGCGGGCGCGATCGCCCAGCAGCACCGGCGCCTGGTAGAGCAGAAGTTCATCGACCAGCCCGGCGTGCAGCAATGCGCCACACAACGCAGGGCCGGCTTCGACCTGGACCTCGTTGATGCCGCGCGCACCGAGCAACTGCAACGCAGCATCCAGGGCAGTGCGCCCATCACGCAGCGGCAATGCCACGAACTCGGCCTGCAACCCCGACGGCACGACCGCGTCGGGACCGTGCAGGTACAGGGTCGGCGCAACGCCATCGCGGACGCGTGCGGCAGCCAGGCTGCGCAGGCCACTGTCCACCACCACCCGCAACGGCGGCTGGAACGGCGTGGCATCGCCAAGGCGCACGGTAAGCGCCGGATCATCGGCCAGCACCGTATCGGCACCGGTGAGGATCGCCCCGCTGCGCGCGCGCCAGCGCTGCACGTCGGCGCGGGCCGGCTCGCCGGTGATCCACTTGGATTCGCCGCTGGCCATTGCGGTGCGGCCATCAAGGCTTGCGGCCAGCTTGATCCGCACCCACGGCCGGCCGCGGGTGACGCGCGCAAGATAGCCGCGGTTGAGTTCGCGCGCCTGCGCCTCCATCAGTCCGGCCGCCACCGCGATGCCCGCCGCCTGCAGCCGTGCGAACCCGGCCCCGTCCACCGGCGGGAACGGATCGCGCATGGCCGCCACCACGCGGGCCACGCCGGCTTCGGCCAGTGCATCGGCACATGGCGGGGTGCGGCCGTGATGGGCACACGGCTCCAGGGTGACGTATGCGGTGGCACCGCGTGCGCGCTCGCCCGCCTGGCGCAGGGCGAAGGCCTCGGCATGCGGCTCGCCGGTGCGCGGGTGCCATCCCTCGCCCACCACCTCGCCGCCATGGGCGATCACGCAGCCCACCATCGGGTTGGGGCGGGCGCTGTACAGGCCGCGCTCGGCCAGGCGCAGGGCCCGCGCCATCAGGGCGTGGTCGGTGGCGTCAAACGGCATCATCGGCGGAGTCTGACAAAGACCGTGGCCAGCGGCCAGCGATGCGGCGCGGTGTGCTCAGCGCTTCTTCGCCCGCACCGGCGCCGGGCTGCCGTCCTCGAGCAACGGGAGCTGGGCGCTGCCGGCAGGCAGGTCGCGCTCGAGCTTTTCGATCTCCTCGCGGAAATCGGCCACGTCCTCGAAACTGCGGTAGACCGAGGCGAAGCGCACATAGGCAACGTGGTCGAGCTGGCGCAACTCGTCCATCACGAACTCGCCGATCCGACGCGAGGGCAGTTCGCGCTCGCCGCTCATGCGCACCGCGTGCACCACCGCGCGCACCGCCGCCTCGATCCGCTCCTCCGACACCGGCCGCTTCTGCAGCGCGCGGTCGAAGCCCAGCCGCAGCTTCTTGGCGTCGAACTGCTCGCGGCGCCCGTCGCTCTTGACGATGGCCGGCAACTTCAGCTCCACCGTCTCCAGGGTGCTGAAGCGCTCGCCGCAGGCCTCGCAGGCGCGACGGCGGCGGATGGTGGCGCCATCCTCGGACACCCGGGAGTCGATCACCCGGGTGTCGGTGTGCTGGCAGTAAGGACAATGCATGACGGCGTTCCGGAGTCAGCGGGCGACGGCGGCCGCCCAAGCCTGCCACGCGCGGCCGCGGCGCGCAGCCGGGCCGGTCGCGGCGGCGGGTACCGCCGCGCCTGGATGGTTCACCCGTAGACCGGATACTTCCGGCACTGCGCGGTGACCTTGTCCCGCACCGTGGCGATCACGCCCGCATCGTTGGGCGCATCCAGCACGTCGGCGATCCAGTTGGCCAGGTCCACGCAGTCCTGTTCGCCATAGCCGCGGGTGGTCACCGCCGGCGTGCCCAGGCGCAGGCCCGAAGTGACGAACGGCGAACGCGGGTCATTGGGCACCGAGTTCTTGTTGACCGTGATGTGGGCCTTGCCCAGCGCCGCTTCCGCATCCTTGCCGGAGACGTCCTTGCCGATCATGTCCACCAGCATGAGGTGGTTGTCGGTGCCGCCGGAGACGATCTTGTAGCCGCGGGCGACCAGGGTCCTGGCCATCGCCCGGGCGTTCTTCACGACCTGCTCCTGGTAGGCCTTGAATCCCGGCTCCAGCGCTTCCTTGAAGGCCACCGCCTTGGCCGCGATCACGTGCATCAGCGGGCCGCCCTGGATGCCGGGGAAGACCACCGACTGCAGCTTCTTCTCCAGCTCCTCGCCCGCATCCAGCGCCAGGATGATGCCGCCACGCGGGCCGCGCAGGGTCTTGTGGGTGGTGGAGGTGACCACGTGCGCATGCGGCAGGGGGTTGGGGTACACGCCGGCGGCCACCAGGCCGGCCACGTGCGCCATGTCCACGAAAAGGTATGCGCCGACCTTGTCGGCGATGGCGCGGAAGCGGCCCCAGTCCATCACCCGCGAATAGGCCGAGAAGCCGGCCACGATCATCTTCGGCTTGTGCTCCAGCGCCAGCCGCTCGATCTCGTCGTAGTCCAGCAGGCCCTGGTCGTCCACGCCGTACTGGATGGCGTTGAAGATCTTGCCGGAGGCGTTGACCTTGGCGCCGTGGGTCAGGTGGCCGCCGTGGGCCAGCGACATGCCCAGGATGGTGTCGCCCGGCTGCAGCAGCGCGAAGTACACGGCCTGGTTGGCCTGCGAGCCGCTGTGCGGCTGCACGTTGGCGTAGGTGGCGCCGAACAGCTGCTTGAGCCGGTCGATCGCCAGCTGCTCGGCGATGTCGACGTATTCACAGCCGCCGTAGTAGCGCTTGCGCGGATAGCCTTCGGCGTACTTGTTCGTCAGCTGGCTGCCCTGGGCCTCCATCACCGCCGGGCTGGCGTAGTTCTCGCTGGCGATCAGCTCGACGTGGTCCTCCTGGCGGCGGCACTCGTCGGCCATGGCCTTGGCCAGTTCGGGGTCGTAGGTTTCAAGGCGGACGTCGCGGGAGTACATGGGCAGCTCCAGGGAGGCGAGGGAAAGGGCGGGAAGCCGGCAATTGTAAGCCGCCGCCGCCCGGGGCGCCGCCGGCGCGGCCCGCAGCCGGGCCGGGCCGCGGGGCGATCCCCGCTATAATCCCCGTTTTCCCTCCCCCCGGCCCTGTCCGCCCTGCGGACCGGGCTGGACGCGCACCAGGAGCCGGCATGTCCTCGCAGTACATCTACACCATGAACCGGGTGTCCAAGACGGTCCCGCCCAGGCGGCAGATCATCAAGGACATCTCGCTGAGCTTCTATCCCGGCGCCAAGATCGGCCTGCTGGGCCTGAACGGCGCCGGCAAGTCCACCGTGCTGCGGATCATGGCCGGCGTGGACCAGGACTTCGAGGGCGAGGCGCGGCCGCAGCCGGGCATCAAGGTCGGCTACCTGGAGCAGGAGCCGCGCCTGAACCCCGAACAGACCGTGCGCGAAGCGGTCGAGGAAGGCGTGGGCGAGGTGCTGCAGGCGCAGGCGCGGCTGGACGAGGTCTATGCGGCCTACGCCGAGGAAGGCGCCGATTTCGACGCCCTGGCCAAGGAACAGGAGCGACTGGAGGCGATCCTCGCCGCCGGCGACGCGCACACCCTGGAGAACCAGCTTGAAGTCGCCGCCGACGCGCTGCGCCTGCCGCCGTGGGACGCGGTGATCGGCAAGCTCTCCGGCGGCGAGAAGCGCCGCGTCGCCCTGTGCCGGCTGCTGCTGCAGAAGCCGGACATGCTGCTGCTGGACGAGCCGACCAACCACCTGGACGCCGAGTCGGTGGAGTGGCTGGAGCAGTTCCTGGCCCGCTACACCGGCACCGTGGTGGCCGTCACCCATGACCGCTACTTCCTCGACAACGCCGCCGAGTGGATCCTGGAACTGGACCGCGGCCGCGGCATTCCGTGGAAGGGCAACTACACCGAGTGGCTGCAGCAGAAGGAAGAACGCCTCAAGCAGGAAGACAACCAGGAAAAGTCGCGGCAGAAGGCCATCCAGAAGGAGCTGGAGTGGGCGCGGCAGAACGCCAAGGGCGGCCGCTCCAAGGGCAAGGCGCGCCTGGCCCGCATCGAGGAGCTGCAGTCGGTCGACTACCAGAAGCGCAACGAGACCAACGAGATCTTCATCCCGCCGGGCGAGCGCCTGGGCGCCAAGGTCATCGAGTTCAAGAACGTCAGCAAGCGCTTCGGCGACCGGCTGCTGATCGACAACCTGAGCTTCCTGGTGCCGGCCGGCGCCATCGTCGGCATCATCGGCCCCAACGGCGCCGGCAAGTCGACCCTGTTCAAGATGATCACCGGCCAGGAGAAGCCGGACTCGGGCACCATCGACATGGGCCCGACGGTGCAGCTGGCCTACGTCGACCAGAACCGCGATGCGCTGGAAGGCGACAAGACCGTGTTCGAGGAAGTGTCCGGCGGCCTGGACATCCTCAACATCAACGGCATCGAGATCCAGTCGCGCGCCTACATCGGCCGCTTCAACTTCAAGGGCCAGGACCAGCAGAAGCGCGTGGGCTCACTGTCCGGTGGCGAACGCGGCCGCCTGCACATGGCCAAGACCCTGCTGCAGGGCGGCAACGTGCTGCTGCTGGACGAACCGTCCAACGACCTGGACATCGAGACCCTGCGTGCGCTGGAAGACGCACTGCTCGAATTCCCGGGCAACACCTTCGTCATCAGCCATGACCGCTGGTTCCTGGACCGCATCGCCACCCACATCCTCGCCTTCGAGGGCGACAGCCACGTGGAGTTCTTCCAGGGCAACTACCGCGAGTACGAGGAAGACAAGAAGCGCCGTCTGGGCGACGACGCCGGTCCGAAGCGGCTGCGGTTCAAGGCGCTGAAGTAAGGCCACGCCCGGGTGCAGCGCACCCGGGCACGCAGGCCGGCCCCGGGCCCGGTGCTCCCTCGTTGCCGAGGGAGCGCCGCTGGATGCGCAGGTCCGGGATCGAACCCAGGATCATGCACGCACGCCCGCTCAGCCCACCATCGACGGGCCGCGGAAGTTCCACACCGACTGCGGTGCCTTGCAGTAGCTGTTGAGGAAGTCCACGTGCGAAGGCATCTGCGCCACCGCCTGGACCAGCGGCTTGCGGATGTGGTCGAACGTATCCTTGAGCTCCTGATCGGACATCGCACGCGTCAACGGGTGGTGCTGCTCGGGCATCACGCCCTGGCCCACCATGCAGTGGGTCCACGAATCGAGCCGGAACAGTTCGTCCTCGCCCTGCCAGGCATGGCCGCGCTGGCGGAACTGGGCGATGCGCCGGGCCAGCTTCTCCGGCAGTTCCATCTCCTGCATCTCGCGCCACAGCGGCTCGTCGCGCTGGTTGAGGTGGTAGTGCAGGATGATGAAGTCGCGCACCGTCTCCATTTCCTGGCGGCTGATCTCGTTGTAATGGTCGACCAGCGCCGGGCTGATGCCGTCCACCGGGAACAGCTGCAGCAGGCGCGCCACCGAGCTCAGGGTCAGGTGGATGCTGGTCGATTCCAGCGGCTCGATGAAGCCGGCCGACAGGCCGATGCAGACCACGTTCTTGTTCCACGCCTTCCTGCGCCGGCCGGTGCTGAACGGCACCTGCCACGGTGCCTTGATGCTGGGCGCGTTGACCTGCTCGAGCAGCTTGGCCATGGCTTCGTCGTCGGACATGAAGCGGCTGCAGTACACCAGGCCCGAGCCGATGCGATGCTGCAACGGGATCTGCCAGCGCCAGCCTGCCTCGTGGGCGATGGCGCGGGTGTACGGCACCGGCGGGGCCACCGATTCGGCCTGCAGGGCCACGGCGCGGTCACAGCGCAGCCATTGGCCCCAATCCTCGAACCCGGTCTGCAGGGTCTGCTCGCCAAGCACCGCGCGCACGCCGGTGCAGTCCAGGAACAGGTCACCCTCGATCACCTGGCCGTCTTCCAGCACCAGCGAGGTGAGGTAACCGCTCTCCGGATTCTGCCGCACTTCCTTGATCGTGCCCTCGATCCGGGTCAGTCCCAGCTTCTCGCACTTGCCGCGCATGTAGGTGGCGTACAACGCCGCATCGAAGTGGTAGGCATAGCTCACCTCCGGCCGCTGCGCGGCGCCGGGCATGCCGACCCAGCGGGTGGACCAGCTCTGGGTGGTGGTGTCGCGGTCGAACAGCGCGAACTTGTCCTCGCGCGAGGCGCGGGTTTCCAGGCAGAAGTCGCCCAGCTCGTGCTGCATGTCGCGGCGCAGCCCGTCCAGCCAGAAGTGGTGGAAGTGCGTGGCCCAGGTGTTCAGCCCGGTGGTACCGAACGGATGGAAATAACGGTCACCCTTGCACTTCCAGTTCTCGAACGAGATCGAGAGCTTGAACGTGGCCGCCGTGGCGCTCATGAACTCCTGTTCATCGATCTGCAGTAGCCGGTGGAACGTGCGGATGGTGGGGATCGTGGACTCGCCCACGCCCACCGTCCCGATGTCCTTCGACTCGATCAGGGTGATGTCCAGCAGGTCGCGGAACTGGTGGGCCAGCGCATACGCAGCAACCCAGCCTGCGGTGCCACCACCGGCGATGACGACCTTGCGAATCCTTCCATTTTCAGTAGCCAACGTGATTCTCCCAATGTTTGTGCGCAACGTATCGCGGCCATGGCCGCGGCCTTCGGGTACCGCGCAGCGCGCCCCCAAATTCCCCAAGCGAAGCTGACAGAGGGCACCAGGGCAGACAAGTACGCGACACGGCGATCTGCACCGTTCTTGACCTTGATCAAATCGAAACCGGCCCGAAGCGGCTGCGGTTCAAGCCGCTGAAACGACAACGCCCCGGTGCATGGCACCGGGGCGTCGATTGGCTGCGAGGGTCCGGCAGGCGCCGGAGCCGGTGGGTGGTCAGGCCAGCACGTCGATGAAGCTGTTGATCGACAACCGGCCCGTGGTCGGGTCCGGCGGCGGCACGTTGCCGTTGTCGATTGCACCGGAGTGCAGCGAGTTGCGGCGGTACACCACCAGCCGGTTGAACACGCCCTCCACCTGGTCGATGCGCTCGTATAGCGGCGTGTCGATGCCGATATAACCATCCACCGGCGCGTCCGGTGTACGGCTTTCCTCTTCCAGGCGGCTGAAGTACGGCACCCGGCGCGCGTGGTCCACGGACTCGAAACCGGTGCTGCGGTGGCGGTAGAACGCGGTGCCACCCCAATTGCCGCGGAACAGGTAATGCACCGTGGCCAGGCCGTTGGAGTCGTGCGAATCGATGTGCGGCACCCGCTGCAGGAACGCCAGTTGCCCCGGCGGCGTGGTGACCAGCGAGTAGTGGCACATCGGGAACCGGAAGCCGGCGTCGCGCGGCAGCCCGAAGTGCTCCTCCAGCAACGGCCGCACCACCTGCTCGAGCATGACCGGGTAGGTCGCCGGCGCGCGGGTGCGGATGCCAGGGAACATCGAACCCTCGGGCACGAACTGGCTGCGCGCGGCCTTGCGCACCAGCCGCTCCGGATCGCTCAGCAGGTTGTCGATCACCAGCAGTGGCGCGCCCTCGTTGCCGAGGGAGCGCCGCTCGATGCGCATCTGCGGGTTCAGGTCGAGGATCATCGGTACGTGCTCAACCCGCCAGCAGGTTGCCGCGGAAGTCCCATACCCGGCCGGGTACCTTGCAGCGGCATCCGCGCATCACTGCTTCAGGTCTCCACCGACGCCGGCGACCTTGCCGGTCACCTGCTCATGCTGCCGGGCGCGCGCGTACATCTTCTCCCAAGCCGAGTCCGGCGCCCTGCAGTAGCTGTCAATGAAGTCCTGTTGGCTGGGCATGGCCGCCACTGCAGCATCGATCGGCTTGCGCACGCCGTCGAGCAGGGTCTTGAGATCGGCGTCCGACAGTGCGCGGGTCAGCGGGTGGTGGTTCTGGGGCACGACGCCCTGGCCGAGCATGCAGTGGGTCCAGGAATCGAGCCGGAACAGTTCGTCCTCCCCCTGCCACGCGTAGCCCGTCTCGCGGAACACCTGGATGCGCTCGCCCAGGCCCGGCGGCAGTTCCATTTCGCGGCACTGCTTCCACAGCGGCTCGTCGCGCTGGTTGAGGTGGTAATGCAGCACGACGAAGTTGCGGACGTGCTCCAGCTCCATGCGGCTGACCTCGTTGTAGCGTTCCGCCGCCGCCTCGCTGATGCCTTCGAAGGGGAAGAACTGCACCAGGCGGGTGACTGCGCTCAGGGTCAGGTGGATGCTGGTGGACTCCAGCGGCTCGATGAAGCTGCTCGCCAGGCCCAGCGCAATCACGTTCTTGTTCCAGGCCTTGCGCCGGCGCCCGGTGCGGAACGGGATGATCCACGGCTCGCGCAGCCGCTTGGCCGGGTTCTCGGCCAGCAGCTTGGCGGTCGCCTCGTCGTCGGACATGTGCGCATCGGAAAACACGATGCCGCACCCGATCCGGTGCTGAAGCGAAATCTTCCAGTGCCAGCCGGCCTCGTGCGCGATCGCGCGCGTGTACGGCACCGGCGGGCCATCGGCTTCGGTCTGCAGCGCCACCGCGCGGTTGCTTGGCAGCCAGTGGTTCCAGTCCTCGAAGCCGGTCTTCAGTGCCTGCTCGCTCAGCAGCGCGCGCGCGCCGGTGCAGTCGAGGAACAGGTCGCCTTCGATGACCTGCCCGTCCTCCAGCACCAGCGCCTGCACGAAGCCGTTCTCCGGATCCTGGCGAACCTGGGCAATCTTGCCCTCGATGCGCTTGAGCCCGCGGCCCTCGCACTTGACCCGCATGAACGCGGCATAGAGCCCGGCGTCGAAGTGGTAGGCGTAGCTCACGTCGCGGCGTTCCATCGAAGCCGCCTTGGTCCAGCGCATCGACCACTGCTGGGTATTCTGACCGGTGTTGAACAGGGCGAAGCGGTCCTTGAGCGCGGCGGCGGTTTCCAGGCAGTAGTCGCCCAGCTCGCTCTTGATGCCGCGGCGGCGGCTCTCCAGCCAGAACTGATGGAAGTCGACCGACCAGGTGTTCACGCCGGTGGTGCCGAACGGATGGATGTAGCGCGCGCCCGGGCGGGTCCAGTTCTCGAACGAGATGGCCAGCTTGAAGCTGCCGGCGACCGAGCTGAGGAACTCGCGCTCGTCGATCTGCAACAGCTTGTGGAAGGTGCGGATGGTCGGGATCGTCGACTCGCCCACGCCGACGGTGCCGACTTGCTCCGACTCGACCAGGGTGATGTCCAGCATGTCGCGGAACTGATGGGTCAGCGCGCACGCGGCCACCCAGCCGGCAGTGCCGCCACCAGCGATCACGACCTTGCGAATCCTTCCATTTCCAGTAGCCAACTTCATTCTCCCAACGTTCTTGCGCAACGTATCGCGGCCATGGCCGCGGCCTTCGGGTACCGCGCCGCCACCTTGCGGTGCGGCCAGGGCGGCGTACCCGATCGCCGCCCCTTGCATGCCCGGCCGCTCAGCGGTTGAGCCGGTCGATCAGCATCGCCCGCAACTGGCGGGCGTACTGTTCGTCGATCTCGCCCAGGGCGCCGCGCGCCGGTGCAGGCAGGTGTTCGCCGGCACGCTCGGCCGGGCCGAACACGTAGTGGTCGAACACCTCGCGCCAGGCCTGCTTCTCGCTGTCTGGCCGGTCGCGGATGGTCCACAACGCGTGGTACAGCGCGTGCATCGGCGTGGGAATCCACCCAGGCATGCTACTCCACCAATAGTTCACCAGCACGGTGAACGGATCCAGCCCCTCGACGTGGTGCCACCACATGCTGGGAATGAAGATCATGTCGCCCGGCTCCAGCACCACCGACTGGGCCGCCTGCATGGCCTGGGCAAAGCGCGGATAGCGCTCCAGGTCGGGCGCGGCGAAATCGACCACGCTGATCGCCTGGCCGCCAGGCGTGGGCTCCAGCGGACCGGGGTACAGGTTGGCGATCTGCTCGGGTGGGAACAGGGTGAAGCGACGACGCCCCACCGCACAGCAGGCGATGTTGTTGGGGGCATCGTAATGGCACGAGGCGGTGACCCGGTTGCCGATCCAGATGCTGGGCGGCGCCTGCACGCCTTGCGCGGACAGGTCCAGGTCGTTGCCGGCGGTGCGCAGGCCCGGCAGGCACTGGTCCACCAGCAGCGAGGCCACGTAGTAGGTGGGTGGATGCGGATCGTCCAGGTGCGAGGCCAGTTCCTCCAGCACCTTGTCCAGGCTGCCGCGCCGGACCTCGCAGTTCAGCCGGGTGAAGCCTGCATCGTAGAACGGGCGTCCGCGGGTGGACGGATCGCCCCAGGAGTACTGCACCGGCCGCCCGTTGTAGTGGCCGCGCAGGTGCTCCATCGCCGCGTGCGGCGACTGCAGGCCGCACTGGACCAGCGGCCAATCGCGTACCAGCCCGCGCACGACGGTCGGCACGGCGTCCCGGAGCAGCGTCTGCAGCGGCGGCACGCCGGGGCTGGAACCCTCCAGGACGCGGACACTTGCAACCTCCCGGGACATGGCGTCAGGCGGTTCCCTCCGGCGCGGCGGTCTCCTCGCGCAGGCGTTGCTGCTTCTCGGCAATCAGCCGGCGCATGTTGTACAGCGAGGCGCCGACCAGGTAGGCACCTTCCAGCCAGCCGGACTGCTGCAGGCCGTGCAGCGATTGCGCGTCCAGCGCTTCGAGGCGCTCGCGGTCGATGCCGTACAGCCCGCTCAGGTTGACGGCGTTCGACTCGTCGAAGCGCACTTCCATCTGCATCGGCTGGATCAGGTCCAGTTGCTGGAACGCGGCGATCATGGCCTTGCTGGCCTCCACGCCGTGGTTGATGCCGCGCAATACGGTGTTGATCCGCTCCAGGTACGGACTGTGGCCGCCCTGGGCGAGGAACACCGGGTGTCCGTCCTGCCCCCGCGTCACGCGCGGATGGTCCAGGTCGACATAGATGACCGGTTCGTTGCGCAGCTGGCCATCGACCATCTGCTCCTGGAACCCGATCAGAAAAGGTCCGCGGGCGATCAGCCCCGGAAGATAGGCGGCATGCCAGCCGCCGTCGCGCACGAACAGGTTTTCGTGCTGCTCGAAGCCCAGCAGGGCCACGGCTTCGAATCCACCGTCCTCGACCTGGCGGAAGAAGATCGGGTATTCGCGTTGCAACTCGGCGAACTCGGTCGGGAACACCTGGACCACGCCGGTGTTGTCGCCGAACTCCTCACCGAAGCGGGTGGAAATGCGCAGATCCTTGTGCGCGGTGTTGTTGAGCAATTCGTATCGGGCCATCTGGGCTCTCTTCACTTCCTGCAGCCTGCGCCCACCATCCCGGGGTGCATCGCACCCGCCATGGCACCGAGCCTGGCTGCAAGCCCGTCGCAACGGCAAGCGCGCGGCGGCAGTCCCCTAGGAAAGAGGGACCGCTGCCGAAACAGCGGTCCCCCGTACTTCAAACGCTCAGGCACTCGCGTGCCGTCGCTTTACATCAGAACGTGTAACGCAGGCCCAGCATGTAGCGCGGGGACTGGTCGACCACACGCACGAACTGATTGTGGCTACGAGCACTCCAGCGGGTGTCTTCGCCGGTGACGTTGATCGCCTCGGCCGACACCGACAGGTTGTCGTTGATCTTGTAGCTCACGCTCAGGTCGAACTGGTCGTACTCCTCGACGAAGTACGGGTTGCGGTTGTTGCCGTTCTGGTTGGCAGCCAGCAGGTACTCGTCACGCCAGTTCCAGGCCAGACGCGCCGACCAACCGTGCTTTTCGTACATCAGCACGACGTTGGCCGTATCGCTCAGGCCGGTCAGGGCGAACACGTCGGTGGTCGGGTCGGAGTCACGCTTGGCCTCCACGTCGCCGTTCACGATGGTGTAGTTCGCCAGGACGCCGAAGCCGGAGTCACCGAAGAAGTACTGGCCACCGATTTCCCAGCCGTGCAGCGTGGCAGCACGCTGGTTGACCGGACGGTTGACGTCGAACTGGTACAGCGGGTCGCCAGCGGCGGCCGAACCGATGATGTCGTACTGGAGCTCCAGGGCGATGGACTGCGCGTTGGAACCGTCGTACGCGGCCAGGCCGCCGGTCTGCGCCGCATTGCGCAGCAGCGCGGTGGCGGCGAACAGGGTGGTGTAGTCCTGCTTACAGCCCTCGGCCGGATCGCCACCGGCCGCAGTCACCTGCGCCGCACACGCCGGGCTGGCCAGGAACGCATTGGCCGCCTGCGCGTCAGCACCGGTGGTCGGGTCGGTCAGGCCGTACAGGTTCTCGCGCACCACGGTGTTGCCGATGAAGTTCTTGACGCGCTTGTTCCAGTAGGTCACGCCCACGAAGCTGGACGGAGCGAAGTACCACTCCAGGCCCAGGTCGACGTTGTCCGACTCAAGCGGCAGCAGGGACGGGTTCTGGGCGCTGCCGGTGGCACGGTACTGCTCGCCGTACAGGGTCGAACCGCTCGGACCACCCGCACCCGGACCGGCGTACAGGTTGCCGTACGGCGCACGGGCGATGGTCTGGCTGAACGAGGCGCGGGCCTTCAGGTCGGCGGTCAGGTCGACGCTGAAGTCCAGGTTCGGCAGCAGGTAGCTGTAGCTGGCCTTCTCGCTGAACGGCATGGACTCAGGCGAGGTCTGCACCTGGAAGTCGTTGTTCGACAGCCACGCGATGGCACCCGGGACCTGGATGACCGAGGTCGAGGTCACGTCGGTCCGCTCGTAGCGCAGGCCGGCGACCAGGTAGGTCGGGAAGTCGCCGAGCATGCCGCTCTGCTCCCACTGCACGTACACCGAGCGGGTCTTCTCTTCCACCAGGTTGTCGGCGTCATACACGGTACGCGCACGCGACGAGATGCCGTCGCAGCGGTTCTGTGCAGCCCACGCTGCCGGCGCGGTGCCAGCGGCGCACTGGTCCACGGCCCACTGGGCCAGCTCACTGCCGTTGCCGATCCACACGTTCGAGTCGGCGATACCGGTGTGGAAGTCGCTGAACAGGTTGGTGATGCTGAACGGACGCAGCACCGAGGCGATGTTGGCGATCTGGCCGCGGTCGGTCGAGCCCCAGTCACCCAGGGTCATCAGGTGCGCGTGGCCGTCGACGTTCAGGCGGCGCATCTTGCTCTCGGTGGAGTTGATGCCGAACAGGAAGCGGCCGTTGTCGAACGCGTACTCACCGTCGATGCGGCCTTCCTTGACCTCGCTGTCCTGGCGGGTCGACCAGATGCGCATGATCTGGCTGCCGAACTGCTCCGGGGCGAAGTCCGGGTTCACCACGCCATTGGTATCGGCCAGCGCGTCAGCGGTGGTCGGGTACAGGGTGCGCCACATCAGCGGCAGGCCCTTGTTGAACTCGTATTCCTGGGTCCAGTTGTTGACCGAGGGATCCGGGGCGAAGCCGCCGAAGCTGAACGCGGTGGAGCTGCCGCCGGTGATCGGGTCGTTCGGACGGCTGTTGACCTTGGTGTGGTGCGCGTCGAAGGTCAGGGCGAAGCGGTCGGTGACGTCCCACTTCACGTTCAGGCCCAGCGAGTCGAGCTTGTACTTCTGCTCGTCGCGCTGCTGCTCGAAGCCGAAGTCCTTGCCGCCGCCGGCCAGGTCGCGGATGTAGACCGGGGTGGCCACGGACGGATTGCCGTCGAAGGTCACGTGGGTCAGGTTGTTCTGCAGCCACATCGTCTGCTCGCCACGATCCTGGGCGATCTCGTTGGTCGAGTGGGTGTAGTCCAGGGTGAAGGTCAGTGCATCGCTCGGGGCGAACTGCAGCACGCCCTGCGCGTTGATGCGCTCACGCTCGAAGTTCGAGTACGCGTAGCGCACGTCGTTCGGCATGGAGTACAGCTGGCCGATGGCCGGCGCGTTCTGCACCACCGCATCGGAACGCAGGCGGTTGTCGGTGCCGTTCCAGCGAGCCACGTTCCAGCCGTTCTGGGTGGCCTGGGCCGAGCCGCCGCGACGCTTCTGGTAGCTGGCATTCACGCTCACGCCCCAGGTCTTGTCCGGGTTGGCGTAGCTGAAGATGCCGGACACTTCCGGGGTGATGTCGCTGCCGATGGTCTGCGAATCGTCCGACAGCGCCTTGACGCCGGCGCTGGCAACGACTTCGCCACCACGGTTGTTGAACGGACGCGAGGTCAGGATGTCGACCGTGGCGCCGATGCCGCCGCTGGGCTGCGCCGCGCGGCCGGTCTTGTACACGGTCACGCCGTTGACAGCCTCGGAGGCCAGCTGGGCGAAGTTGAAGCCACGGGTACCGGAGCCGACGCCGCCGACTTCCAGGCCGCCGCCGCCGAAGCCGTCGGCACCCGGAACCTGGCGACCGTTGAGGGTGACCAGGTTGAAGCCGGGGCCGAAGCCACGCGCGGTCACCTGGGCGCCTTCACCGTCACGACGCTCGATCGAGATACCGGTGATGCGCTGCAGGGACTCGGCCAGGTTGGTGTCCGGGAACTTGCCGAGGTCCTCGGCACTGATCGCGTCGACAACGCCGGGCGTGTCGCGCTTGATGTTCATGGCGTGGTCAAGGCTGGAACGCAGGCCGGAGACCACGACGGTGTCGAGGGTGGTGGCGTCCTGCTCCTGGGCAAAAGCCGGATTGATGACGACGATGCCACCGACGATGGTGAACATCGCGGCGGACTTGAAACGCTTGAGCTTGTGATTCATGCAATTGTCCTCAGCACTGGATTTGGACTTGGGTCGGCGCATTGCTTGCACGCATCACGGCACCAGCCGTGCGCGCACCCTTCGACAGCGCTGGACATCGACAGCTGCAAAGATTCATGTGCTTTCCCTCCCCTTGGAACTTTGGTTGACGTAACTGCCCCTTGCGAGGGCCTCGTAGGAAACGAGCCTGCTTCTTATTTGCCCGGACAACAGCAATCCGGGCTCGGACGGCACCACCCCCCTGACGGAACCCGGATTGCCGCCTGCCGGCGACGCCCCGCTGGAGCCTTGTTCCGCGCCGCGAGGCCGGCGAATGGTGCCGCGTGCATCCCGATATCCGATAGCGCTATCAAATGATGCCTAATCAGGAATAACACGTTACTAACGCGGCTGTCACCCTGCAGCGCAACAGAATTTTTACAGTTGCCGCGGCAACGTTTTGCAATCGCAGGCCGCCCCCAATGACACCGGAAGCCAATGCGCCGGCGAATGGATGCGCGAGTGATGAAATCCTTCCCGCGCTGCGTTGCACCGCACGCGACAAGGCCAAGTCCATCAAGGAAATTGCCGTGCCGCGCACGCGCATGCCGGGCCCATTCCCGTGCGTATGCACGCCACGCCGGATCGCGGAGCGCACCCACCGACGGACCATGCGGGACCGGCGCACGGCCACCCGGCATACGCCAGCGGATGCATGTCGATCAACGGCCACAACCGTGATGGTGCGCAAACTTCACTCCCACGCAATGGCCCTGGAGCCGCATTTCCGGACGCCGCAGTGCGGCCCGCAAGGCGTGCCGGCTGCGCACGCCCGGGCGATACCTTAGACCATGCGTGGCGAAGCTGGCGAGCCGCGCGCGCCGCGACGCGTACCGGCCCACATGTATATGAGGCGCGACCGCGCCGTCAGCCACGCCGCAGGCGCCGCGGCAGTCCGGCCAGGAAGTGCGCCCAGATCGCCGCGAACACCGCCGCGCGGACCGGCAGGCTGCGTGCGGGTGCTTCGAACTTGCGGAAGTAGCGCCACAGCCCGCGATGCTTGTGCCATTCCACGAACAGCGGGCGCGAGCGGCTGGAGATGCCGCGCAGGTGCAACACCGGCACGTCGTTGGCCACGGCGACGGTGGCACCGGCCTGGCGCGCGCGCCGGCACAGGTCCAAGTCCTCGGCGTGCAGGCGGTAGCCCTCATCGAAGCCGCCGATCTGCTGGAACAGTGCGCGCGGCATCAGCACCAGCGCGCCGGACACCGCATCCACCGGCTGCAGTGCGCGTGCGGCATCCATCGCCACGTCCAGCCGTGCTCCGGTTGAGGGATTGCGCAGCATCGCCGCGAAGTCCGGGTCGCGCCGGCGCGCGGCACCATCGCGGACGCCATCTTCCCCGTGCAGGTCCGCGCCCAGCAGCATGCGTTCTCCCATCGCCACGGCATGGGCGCGCAGCCGCTGCAGGGTGTCGGCTTCGACCTGCAGGTCGGGATTGACGAAGGCCAGCCACGGCGCATCGCAGTCGGCCGCACCCTGGTTGCAGGCCACCGAGAAGCCGGGATTGTCCGGGTTGGCGATGAAGCGCAGGCGCGGATCGGCCAGTGCATGGCCCTGCAGGATGTCCAGGGTGCCATCGTCCGAGCCGTTGTCGACCACGCGGATCTGGGCCACGCCGCGCGCGCCGCGCAACCGCAGCAGGCATTCATCCAGGGTGGACGCGCTGCGATAGCTGACCACCACCGCGGCGATGTCCGCCGGCGTCGCCTCGCTCATGCCGCATCCCCGGCCGGCGCGGGCGCGGAAAACAGCTCGTGCTGGTGGCGGGCGTGCAACTGCGCGTGCAGGTCGGCCAGCCGTTCGCGGGGCTGGCGCAACGGGTCGTGCATAAGGAATCCGGCCAGCCGCGCATGCCAGGCGGGCCAGCGCGCGGCCAGGACATCCAGCTCGCCCGGCAGCGCCGCGCCTTCGCCGCCGCGCGCGACGAAGGCGGTTTCGCACAGGACATTGCGCCAGCCCAGGCCGGACAGGCGCAGGGACAGGTCGATCAGGGCCGCATACCAGGAGCCGAAGCTGGCCGTATCCAGGCCGCCTGCGCGCAGCAGCGCGCTGCCGCGCAGGGCGACGGCGTGGGTGATGGCGGCCGGCAGTTCGGGATGTTGCGGCGCCAGGGACGCACAGGCCTGCGCAGTGGTTGCCGGATCGGATGGTGGCGCGCAGACCTCGCCCAGCCGCGGCCAGCCTGCCGCTTCGCCGGCGTTGCACCAGGGCGTGGCGGTGGCGATGGCTGGATCACGCGCCAGGCAGGCGGCCAGTTGCTGCAGCCATCCGGGCAGGGGACAGGCGTCGGCGGCCAGCACCACCACGTCGGTGCCGGCGCAGGCCTGCAGCATTTCCTGGAGGTGGGCGGCCTGCCCGATCGGATGGGCGCGGCGGGTGTATTCGGCCTGCAGGCGGGTGCGTTGCAGCCAGCGTTCGACGAGGGCGATGCCGCGTGGCCCGGCCTGGGCGTCATCGGCCAGCCAGACCGATGTACCGGCAGGCGTTGCCGCATCCAGCGCCGCCAGGCAGGCGTCCAGCGCATCCTCGTCGGCAGCGAGCGGCAGCAGCACGATGGGCAGGTCGCTCACGGCAGACGCGGGTTCCTCGGAAGATGAGGGAACTCTAGCAGGGCCGCGATGTGCGGGCGCCAGGCCCATCGGCATCGCGGCCGCGCACGAGCCCAACAGCAAGGCCTGTGATGGCTGGCGACAACAGCGTCGGCGTTGTCGGCTTCGGAGGGAGCCGCCGCCCGACCGGGGAGATGGTGCACCACTCGGGCGCATGAGCAAGTGCGCCTGATGTGTGAGGCTCCGGACGGGGCCGCCGCCCGACCGGGGGATGGTGCACCGCTCGGGCGCACATCCCTGTGCGCACTCGCGGCCGCGGCACATCCATGTGCCACTTGCCCCATCCCCCCGGCCGGACGCCGTCCATCGGCATATCGATGCTGCGGCTTCGTTTTTTGTAGGAGCCGGTCTTGCCGGCGACCGCGGTGCGGGATGGCGTGGCGCGATGCAACCCGGTGCGATGCGGTGTGTGGTGATGACTCGACCCGGCCCCGTGTCGGGTCGCCGGCAAGACCGGCTCCTACAAGAGGCGGGACATCGACACGCCGAAGACGTGGGCGTGCGGGTGTGGCGTGGCAGCGGCCATGGATGGCCGCGGTAGCGAGTGCGCACACGGATGTGCGCCCGAGCGGCCACGCCACACCCGCACGTCCGCGACTCCTTCCGGAGCAACCGATCACACCACTACATTTGCGACGCAAAGGAAGGGCGCACGCGAACCGTGCGCCCCCAATCACCGACCCATCCACGTGTAGGAGCCGGCGTTGCCGGCGACCGCGGTGCGGGATGGCGTGGCGCGATGCAACCCGGTGCGATGCGATGCGCGACCTCGCGCGCGGTCAGCCCACCCACACCCGCGCGTTGCGGAATATCCGCATCCACGGCGAGTCCTCGCCCCAGTCGGCCGGATGCCAGCTCAGGTTGACGCTGCGCGCCACCCGCTCCGGATGCGGCATCAGGATCGTGGCCCGGCCATCGTCGCTGCACAGGCCGGTGATGCCGTCCGGCGAACCGTTCGGGTTCAACGGATAGGTCGTTGCCACCGCCCCTGCCCCATCCACGTAACGCAGTGCCACCTGCGCGGCGGCCTGGTCGCCGGCATTGGCGAACTCGACCCGACCCTCCCCGTGCGCCACCGCCACCGGGATCCGCGAGCCGGCCATCCCGCGCAGCAGGATCGAAGGCGACTCCACCACTTCCAGCAGGCTGGTGCGGGCCTCGAACTGCTCGCTGCGATTGCGCAGGAACCTGGGCCAGTGCTGCGCACCGGGGATGATGTCCTTGAGCTCGCTCATCATCTGGCAGCCGTTGCACACGCCCAGCGAGAAGGTGTCGGCGCGCGCGAAGAACGCGGCGAAGGCCTCGCGCAGCTGCGGGCGCTCGAGGATCGAGGTGGCCCAGCCGCGGCCGGCGCCAAGCACGTCGCCATAGCTGAAGCCGCCGCAGGCGGCCAGGCCGGCGAAACCGTCCAGTGCAATGCGACCGGCGATCAGGTCGCTCATGTGCACGTCCACGGCGACGAAACCGGCGCGATCGAACGCGCGCGCCATCTCGATCTGGCTGTTGACGCCCTGCTCGCGCAGGATCGCCACCCGCGGGCGCGCACCGGTGACCACTGCCGGCGCGCCTGGCACCGACTGGATATAGGGTGCGGCCACGTCCTGGGCCGGGTCGAACGACAACAGCGGCTTCAGGCCCGGCGCTTCGAAATCGCGTGCAACCGCCCGCTCCTCGTCGGCACTGTCCGGGTTGTCGCGCAGGCGCTGCATCGCATGGCTCACCGACCACCAGGCATCGAACAGCTCTTCCCAGCGCCATTCGGCCAGCAGCATGCCGTCCAGGCGCACGCGCACGCGCGGCCCCGAAGTCGGGCGCGCGATGCGCTGCGCGCATTCGGTCAACGCGTGGCGCTCGATCAGGTCGGCGAATGCGGCGCGGTCCTCGTCGGCCACCTGCACGATCGCCCCCAGTTCCTCGTTGAACAGGGTGCGGAATGGGTCCTCGCCCCAGGCATCCAGGGTGATGTCCAGGCCACGGCGCGATGCGAAGGCCATCTCGCACAACGCGGCGAAGGCACCGCCATCGCTGCGGTCGTGATAGGCCAGCAACAGCCCGGCCTCGCGCGCATCGCAGATCAGCTCGAAGAAGTTGCGCAGGCGCTCCGGGTCGTCAAGGTCAGGGACTTCGCCGCCGAAGGCGGGCAGACCGTCGCCCCGGGCATGCACCTGGGCCAGCACCGAACCGCCCAGGCGCTGCTTGCCGCCGCCCAGGCCGATCAGCCACAGCTCGCTGTCCTCGTCGGCCGCCAGCAGCGGGGTGAGCTGGCCGCGCACATCGGCCACCGGCGCGAATGCGGAAACGACCAGCGACACCGGCGACACCGACTTGTGGCTGGTGGACCCGGCCGCGCCGCCATCCGGCCCGGGCTCCACCCACTGTGCCTGCATCGACAACGAGTCCTTGCCGACCGGGATGCTCACGTCCAGCGCCGGGCACAGTTCCATGCCCACCGCATGCACCGCCTCGTACAGCGCGGCGTCCTCGCCCGGATGACCGCAGGCGGCCATCCAGTTGGCCGACAGCTTGACCTGCTCCAGCGCCTCCACCGGCGCGGCGCACAGGTTGGTGATCGCCTCGCCCACCGCCATGCGCGCGGCGGCCGCCGAGTCCAGCAGGGCCAGCGGGGTGCGCTCGCCAATGGACATCGCCTCGCCGGCCACGCCGTCGTAATCGGCCAGGGTGATCGCGCAGTCGGCCAGCGGCAGTTGCCAGGGGCCGATCATCTGCTCGCGCGCGGTCAGGCCGCCGACGCTGCGGTCGCCGATGGTCACCAGGAAGTTCTTGGACGCCACCGTGGGATGGGCCAGCACGCGCAGGCCGGCCCGGTGCAGGACCTGGCCCGGGGCCACGTCCGGATGCAGCGCGGTGGTATCGAGCACCGGCCACGGCGCCGCCGCCTTGCGCACCGCGTCACGATGCATCTTCGGCGCCTTGCCGAACAGCACGTCCATCGGCAGGTCGATCGGGTGCGGTTCAGCGGCTTGCGCGCCGCCGTAGACGCTTTCGACAGTGGCGCCGTAACCGACCACCAGCCGCTGCTCGGCCGTGACCACGCCCACCGCCGCGAACGGGCAGCGCTCGCGCGCGCAGATGTCGGCAAATTCCTGCAGCCGGTCGCGCGGGACGCCCAGCACGTAGCGCTCCTGCGACTCGTTGCACCACAGCTCCAGCGGCGACAGCGATGGATCGTCGCTGGGCACCTTGCCCAGGTCGATGACGCCGCCCACGCCCGAGTCGTGCAGCAGCTCGGGGATGGCGTTGGACAGGCCGCCGGCGCCGACATCGTGGAAGAAGTGGATCGGGTTGTCCGCACCCAGCGCCACGCAGCGGTCGATGACCTCCTGCACCCGGCGCTCCATCTCCGGGTTCTCGCGTTGCACGCTGGCAAAGTCCAGTTCCTCGGCGCTTTCGCCGGAGGCCACCGACGAGGCCGCGCCGCCGCCCAGGCCGATCAGCATCGCCGGGCCGCCGAGCACGATCACCGCATCGCCCGGCTGCAACCTGATCTTGTCCACCTGGATGCGGTCGATCGCACCCAGGCCGCCGGCCAGCATGATCGGCTTGTCGTAGGCGCGGGTCAGGCGGCTGCCGTCGTCGGCGATGCCTTCGGGCAGTTCGAAGCTGCGGAAGTAGCCCAGCAGGTTGGGCCGGCCGAACTCGTTGTTGAACGCCGCTCCGCCCAGCGGGCCGTCGAGCATGATCTCCAGCGCCGGCGCCATGCGCGGGTTGAGCGCGCGCGCGCCTTCCCATGGCTGCGGCAAGGTGGGAATGCGCAGGTGCGACACGCTGAAGCCGGTCAGCCCGGCCTTGGGCTTGCCGCCGCGGCCGGTGGCGCCCTCGTCGCGGATCTCGCCGCCGGCACCGGTGGCCGCGCCGGGGAACGGCGAGATCGCGGTGGGATGGTTGTGGGTCTCGACCTTGATCTGGAACGCCGACGGCACCGCCGGCTCGGTGCGGTACTGCCCGCTGGCCGGGTCCGGCCGGTAGCGCGCGGCGACGTGGCCGGCGATCACCGCGGCGTTGTCGCTGTAGGCGCTGAGCGTGTGCTGCGGGGTCTTCTGGTGGGTGTGCTTGATCATCCGGAACAGGGAGCGCTCCTGCTCCTGCCCGTCGATGGTCCAGCTGGCGTTGAAGATCTTGTGCCGGCAGTGCTCGGAATTGGCCTGCGCGAACATCATCAGTTCCACGTCCGAAGGATCGCGGCCCAGTTCGGTGTAGCGCTGGCGCAGGTAGTCGATCTCGTCCTGCGCCAGGGCCAGGCCCAGGCGTGCGTTGGCATCTTCCAGCCGGGCCAGGGCAACACGCTCCAGCGGCCGGCGTGGCGGCGCGGCGAACAGCGCCTGCGCCTGCTCGCGCGCATCCAGCAGCGACTGGGTCATCGGATCGTGCAGCAGGCGCGCGGCGGCGGCCTGCGCGGCCGGGTCGCGCGGCCAGCCGGTCAGGTCCAGGCGCAGGCCACGCTCCACCCGGGCCACGTCCAGCCCGGCCCCGTGCAGCAGTTCGGTGGCCTTGCTCGACCACGGCGAACGGGTGCCCAGGCGCGGCACCACGTAGCGCGACAGCGCGCCGGCGGCACGCGGCGCTTCGGCCTGGCCGGCCTGGAGAATGCGGTGCAGGGCCGCCGTGTCCGGCGCTCCGGCGCCCGGCTGGACGAAGTAGACGTACCAGGCGCCTTCGATGCGCAGGCCGGGAACCAGGGTCTGCAGGCGGTCTTGGAGCCGTTGCCTGCGGAACGGCGAAAGGGCGGCGGCGCCCTCGAGGACGATCATGTCCGGCCAGATGGCAGCGAAAGGCCCGCCATTGTACCGGAGCAACCTACCCCCTGGCGGCAGGCCCGGGGGCCGGCAGGCTCGCGGTTCACCGCCGGCAAGGCCCGCCGGCAAGGGACATGCGGAAACTCCGCGGCGGGCGGCTCAGCGCCCGCCGCCTGCCGCCTCTGACCCCAGCCGGTCCAGGGCCTGGATCATCTGCGCCGGAGGCAGGTAGCCGCCCAGCTGGCTGCCATCGGCGGCAAACACCGCTGGCGTCCCGGTCACGCCGATGCGCTGGCCCAGGTCGTAATGCGCCGCCACCGGGCTGGTGCACTGCCGGTTGGGCACGCGGTTGCCGGCCTTGGCCCCGGTCAGGGCCTGCTTGCGGTCACTCGCGCACCAGACCGAAATCATCTCGCGGAAGTCGTCGCTGGCCGGGCCCATGCGCGGGAACGCCAGGTACTCCACCGCGATGCCGAGCCGGTTGTACTCGGCGATCTCCTGGTGCATGCGCCGGCAGTATCCGCATTCCACGTCGGTGAACACGCTGATGGTGTGCTTGGGATTGGGCGGCGAGAACACGATCCGCTCCGTTTCAGGCACCCCTGCCAGCGCCTTGCTGCGGTAGGCCATCAGGCCCGGGCTGGCGGCAGGCCGGCGGGCCTGGATATCCAGCGGCTGCGCCTGCATGAGGTAGCGCCCGTCATCGGACACGTAGAACACCTGGCCATCCAGGAGTACTTCGCGAAAACCCGCAAACGGTGCTGCGCCAACGTAGTCCGGCTGGGTCCCGGGGGCCAGATCGGCCAGTGCCTGGCGGACCTTCTGCTCGGCATTGCCGGCGGCGGGGGCAGCCTTGGCCGCCGCTGCCGTACTGGTCCCGGGGGCGGCGGCGGTGGCGGCCGGGGGCGCCGGTTGCGCGCAGGCACCCAGGCTGAACGCGCTCAACAGCGCGATGGCGAAAAATCGATGCATGGCGGACGTCGGGGAGGTCGGGAATGGCCGATTCTCGCATACGGCGCCAGTACCACCATGCGCGGTATCGGCGCGCGTCAGGTGGCGTTGCCGATCACGGCGCCGGGTTTTGCGATCGCCCGGCGCGGCGCGGGCCGCCTGCCTCACCCCCGTGGATGGTGGCGGGCATGCAGGCGCTGCAGGTGTTCGCGCGCCACCAGGGTGTAGATCTGGGTGGTCGACAGGCTGGCGTGGCCCAGCAGCAGTTGCAGCGCGCGCAGGTCCGCACCGCGGTTGAGCAGGTGGGTGGCGAAACTGTGGCGCAGGCCGTGCGGGCTGATCGTGCCCGGGTCGATGCCGGCGGCGGCGGCCTGGCGCTTGATCGTCTGCCAGAACGCCTGGCGCGTCGGCGCGCTGCGCGCGGGGGTGAGGAACAGCGGCACGTTGCCGGCGGCGTCGGCCGCAACCGGCCGCGTGCCGGCCAGTCGCGGCCGGGCCTGCTCCAGGTAGCGCTCCAGCCAGTCCTGCGACTCCTCGCCCAGCGGCACCAGGCGCTCGCGCGCGCCCTTGCCCGTCACCCGGACCACGCCCTGGCGCAGGTTGACCGCGTTGGCCGGCAGGTTCACCAGTTCGCTCACGCGCAGGCCCGCGGCGTACATCAACTCCAGCATCGCGCGGTCGCGCAGGCCCTCGGGCGTTTCGACATCCGGCGCGGCCAGCAGCATGTCGACCTGGGACTCGGTGAGTGCCTTGGGCAGCGGACGCGGCAACCGCGGCGGGTCCAGCAGCACCGCCGGATCGTCCGTGCGCACGCCCAGCCGCACCAGGTGGGCATAGAACCCGCGCAGGCTGGCGCGCAGCCGTGCATTGCTGCGCGGCTGGTAGCCCTGGGCGTGGCGCCAGGCCAGGTAGTCGAACAGGCTCGCCCGGTCGGCCCCCTCCAGCCCGCCACCGGCGCCATCGCGCCAACGAGCAAGTTGTTCGAGATCACGGCGGTAGGCGTCCTGGCTCAGCCGCGCCAGCCCGTGTTCGGCCCATGCCGCATCGATGAAGCGCTGGATCGCGCGCGCGTCGGCCTCGCGCAAAGGCGGCAGGCGCCGGGCGAGGCGGCGGCGATCGGCGGCACTGGCAGGAGGCTGCGCGGCAGGCATGGGCACAGGATAGCCGCCGCCTGCCGCTATCCTGTGCGGCAATGAACGACGCCATCCCGCCAACCACAACGCCCCGCCACGCTACCGACGCCGCCGCGCGGCCGCGGGCGCTGGTGCCATGGCGGCTGCTGGCGCTGTTCTACGACCTGTGGCCGGTGCTGGCGCTGTGGATGCTGCTCGCCGCCGGCTTCACCCTCGGCTACACGTTCCTGGGCAACCACCCCGTGCGCGAGAACATCGCCCCGTTCAGCGCGCTGCAATGGCTGCTGTGGCTGGGCTGCTGGGTGGTGACGGGCATGTACGCCACGCTCAGCTGGCGCCTGGGCGGCCAGACCCTGGGCATGCGCCCGTGGCGGCTGCGCCTGCGCACGCGCGACGGCAGCACGCCCACCCGCAACAGGCTGTGGCTGCGCTATGCGGTGGGCACACTGTCGCTGCTGGCCGGCGGCCTGGGCTTCTGGTGGGCCTGGCTGGACCGCGACCGGCTGACCTGGCACGACCGCGCCAGCGGTACGCAACTGGTGCGGGTACCGAAAGCCTAGGCCCCTGCAGACGCGCGGGTCGCCGGCAAGACCGGCTCCTGCACGGGCGGGAGGATCGCTGCGGGGGCGCGGACAGGCGCCCGTCTTGCGGGTGATCGCGGGGGCGGACGGGTCGAGGCCTTTCGAGCGACGCGCGGGTCGCCGGCAAGGCCGGCTCCTGCGCGGGACGCGCCTGCGATGGCGCTCCTGCGGCCGGTCAACCGGACTTGCGCCGGAACAGCAGCCACGACGTCGCCAGCATCAGGATTGGCGGCAGCGCGTAGGCGATGCGGTAATCGAACCGGAACGCACCGGCCAGCCGCCCGAACTGCATCTGCAGCAGCATGAAACCCAGTGCGAACACGATGCCCAGGAACAGCCGCTTGCCCATGCCGCCGCTGCGCAGGCTGCCGAAGGCGAACGGGATCGCCGCCAGGCACAGGGCCAGCACGTTGATCGGGTAGAACCAGCGGCTCCAGTAGGTGTCCTCGTAGTCGCGCGCGTCCAGGCCGTTGCGCCGGCGGTACTCGATGCTGGCCTGCAGGTCGGCCGCGGTCAGGTTGCGCGGCCGGGTCACGCCGGCGGCCAGGGCGTTGACATCCAGTTGCGATTCCCAGCGTTGCGCTTCGACCCGCTCCTCGCGCGCCGAATCCGGGCCCAGGACCACGCGCCGCAACTGGCGCAGGGTCCAGCCATCCTGGTCATGCACAAGCAGTGCGGCGCGGGCAAACGAGGTCATGCGCCCGTCCTCGCCCACCTGGTACAGGCGCACGTCGCGCAGTTCCAGCACGCGCTGGCCACCCTCCATGCGCTCCTGCCCGTCGATCGCGTTGAGGAAGGTATCGCCCTCGCGTGCCCACAGCCCGGAATAACGGGCGATGGCCACGTTGTTGGTCTTGGCCGCCAGCTTGAGCTGGTCGGACTGGCGCTGCCCCCAGGGCGCCACGGTTTCGCCGGCCAGCACCATCAGCATGGTCAACAGGGTGAGCGCGGCCGCCACCGAGATCGACAGCCGGCTGCGCGACAACCCCAGCGCGCGCAGCGCGGTCAACTCGGAGGTGGCCGCCAGCTGGCCCAGGCCGAGCAATGCGCCGATGACCGCCGCGTAAGGGAAGATCACATAGGCCCGGCGCGGCACCGAATAGGCCACCACCGCCAGCGCGGTGGGGAAGTCGTAGCTGCCCTTGCCCAGGTCGCCCATTTGCCCGGACAGGGCCATCACCACGTCCAGGCCGACCAGGACCGCCCAGGTCAGCAGCACGGTGCCCAGTACCACCCGGCCGATGTAGAGGTCATGCTGGCGCAGGCGCAGGTTCATGCGGTCGCACCCCGGCGCGGGCGCGGCAGGCGGCCGTCACGCAGGTACAGCCAGGCGGCCAGCGCCAGCAGCGGCAGAGTCAGCCACCACAGGCCCAGCAGCCGCGGCACGTCGCCGTCGGCGATCAGGCGCACGCCGATGAACATCAGGTTGAGGCCGACCAGGTAGGCCAGGAAGCCCAGCATCAGCCGCCCGTAACGCTGCTGCCGGGGCGAGCTGCGCGCCAGCGGCATGGTCAGCAGGGCAAATCCCAGCGCCAGCAGCGGCGGGGCCAGGCGCGCGTGCAGTTCGGCCGCCGCCGCCGGACGCGCATCGCCCAGCAGTGCCGCGGTGGGCGCCAGTGCCGGATCATCGTCCTGGCGGCTTTCGGCGCGCTCGGGCAATGCCACTTCGTTGACCGCGTAGCGCATCAGGCGAAAGTCCAGGCCGGCATCCAGCGGGCCTTCCACGCGATGCCCGTCGAGCAGGCGCAGGTAGCGGTCGCGCTCGCCGCCGAACTCCAGCGAGCCGGTGCGCGCGGTGACCACGTCCAGCCGGCCGTCGCGTTCGCGCTGCAGGAACAACTGCTGCAGGTTGCGCCCGTCCTCGCTCATGCCGTCGATGTACACGATTCCGCCGCCGCCCGGCAGCAGGGTAAAGCGCCCCGGCTCCAGGCCAGCCACGATCAGGCTGCGGTTGGCCTGCTCCACCATCCGCTCGCCGGTGCGCTTGGCCCATGGCCCCAGCCACAGCGAGCACAGCGCCACCACGGCCACCACCGGCAACGCCGCCATCAGCAACGGGCGCAGCAGCCGGCGCGGGCCGACCCCCACCGCGTTGAGCACGGCCATTTCCGAGTCGCGGTACAGCCGGGCCACGGCCAGCATCAACCCCAGCATCAGGGCCAGCGGCAGCACCAGCGGCAGGTACACCAGCAATTGCAGGCCCAACTGCGACAGCAGCAGCCGCGCCGGCAGGCCGCCATCGGCAATCTCGCCCAGCACGTCCACCAGCACCCCGCCCATGCTCACGGCCAGCAGCACGATCAGGGTTGCCAGCACGCTCTGGACGAAGTCGCGCAGCAGGTAGCGGTCGAGCTTCGGCATCTGGCTGGCCAGTCCTATAAAATCCGGGATTCGCTTGCGGATTTCGCGGAGCGCCGGCTACCGGCCCGCCGCGGGCGATCCGCGATTGTACGCAACCGCTTCCGGGAATCTGATCAATGGCCCTGCAATTCACCCTGAACCGCGAAGCCGCCGCCGCGGCCGCCCTCGATTGCGTCGTGGTGGGCGCCTACGGCGACAAGAGCCTCACCCCCGCCGGCCAGGCCATCGACGAGGCCAGCGGCGGCCGCCTGCGCGCCCTGCTCGAGCGCGGCGACCTCAGCGGCCGCACCGGCCGCAGCCTGCTGCTGCATGACCTTCCCGGCGTGGCCGCGCCGCGGGTGCTGGTGATCGGGCTGGGCGATACCGCCAAGTTCGGCGTGCCGCAGTACCTGAAGGCGGTGGCCGACGCGGTGCGCGCGTTGAAGACCGGCCCGGTCGGCAAGGCGCTGTTCACCGTTTCCGAAGTTGCGGTGGCCGGGCGCGATGCCGCCTGGAACATCCGCCAGGCGGTCATTGCCGCCGACCATGCCGCGTACCGCTACACCGCCACCCTGGGCAAGAAGAAGGACGAGGCCGGCCTGCGCGAGCTGGCGATGTCCGGCGAAGATGCCACCGCCCTGGCGCAGGGCCAGGCGATTGCCGCCGGCGTGGCCTTCACCCGCGAGCTGGGCAACCTGCCGCCGAACATCTGCAACCCGGCCTACCTGGCCGCGCAGGCGCGCGAATTTGCCGATGCCCACGAAGGCGCCGAGGCGGAGATCCTGGACGAGCAGCAGATGGAAGCACTGGGCATGGGCTCGCTGCTGGCCGTGGCGCGCGGCTCGGTCAACCGCCCGCACCTGGTGGTGCTGAAGTGGTCCGGCGCCGCCGACACCTCGGCCAAGCCCTACGTGCTGGTCGGCAAGGGCATCACCTTCGACACCGGCGGGGTCAACCTCAAGACCCAGGGCGGGATCGAGGAGATGAAGTACGACATGCTCGGCGCCGGCAGCGTGCTGGGCACCTTCGTGGCCGCGGTGAAGATGAAGCTGCCGCTGAACCTGGTGGTGATCGCCCCGGCGGTGGAAAACGCCATCGACGGCAACAGCTACCGGCCGTCCGACGTCATCACCTCGATGTCGGGCAAGACCATCGAGGTGGGCAATACCGACGCCGAGGGCCGCCTGATCCTGTGCGATGCGCTGACCTACGCGCAGCGCTTCGAACCGGCCGCCCTCATCGACGTGGCCACCCTGACCGGCGCGTGCATGGTTGCCCTGGGCAAGTACGCCTCCGGCCTGATGAGCAAGCACGACGACCTGGCCGGCGAACTGCTGGCCGCCGGCGAGCACGTGTTCGACCGCGCCTGGCGCCTGCCGCTGTGGGACGAATACCAGACCCTGCTGGAGTCCAGCTTTGCCGACGTCTACAACATCGGCGGCCGCTGGGGCGGCGCGATCACCGCCGGCTGCTTCCTGGCGCGCTTCGCCGAAGGCCAGCGCTGGGCGCACCTGGACATCGCCGGCAGCGCCAGCGACGAAGGCAAGCGCGGCATGGCCACCGGCCGCCCGGTCGGCCTGCTGAGCCAGTGGCTGCTGGACCGGGCCGGCGCGGGAAGCGCCGCGTAAGCGGCCGGCCATGCCCCGCGCGGACTTCTACCTGATCGCCAAGCCCCGCTTCGCCGCCCAGCCGCTGCTGCTGGTCTGCGAGCTGGCCAAGCGCGCCTGCGATGCCAACCAGTTCACCCTGGTGCTGGCGCGCGACGCGGCCCAGGCCGAGGAGCTGGACGACCTGCTGTGGTCGTTCGAGCCCGACGCCTACGTGCCGCACCAGATCGCCGGCCGCGACGAGGATGACGAAGTCACCCCGGTGCTGATCGTGCCGCCGGAGGTCGATGCGCCGGCCCGGCCGCTGGTGATCAACCTGCGCGATGCCGCCTGGACGGCCGCGTGCGAGCGGGTGCTGGAAGTGGTGCCCGCCGATCCGGCCGCGCGCGACCCGCTGCGCGCGCGCTGGAAGCAGTACCAGGCGCTGGGCTATGCCATGAACAAGCACGACATGTGACGACCTTGCAGGAGCCGGCCTTGCCGGCGACCACAATGGCGAACGGATCGCTGGCAGGCCATCCATGCATGGCGGTCGCCGGCAAGACCGGCTCCTACGAACAGCAGCACGACGACCTCGAAGAAAGAAAAATGACCGACACCCTGCCCTCCGGCTACGAACCCAAGACCTTCGAATCGCGCCTGTACGCCGAGTGGGAGGCCAGCGGCTGCTTCAAGCCATCCGGCCAGGGCGAGCCGTATTCGATCCTGCTGCCGCCGCCCAACGTCACCGGCACCTTGCACATGGGCCACGCCTTCCAGCACACGCTGATGGACGCGCTGGTGCGCTACCAGCGCATGCGCGGCCGCGACGTGCTGTGGCAGATGGGCACCGACCATGCCGGCATCGCCACCGAGATGGTGGTCAGCCGCAACCTCGCGCTTGAGGGCAAGGGCGAGACCCGCGATTCGCTGGGACGCGATGGCTTCATCGCCAAGGTGTGGGAGTGGAAGGGCCAGTCCGGCGACACCATCGAGCGGCAGATGCGCCGGCTGGGCGCGTCGGGCGACTGGACGCGCCGCACCTTCACCATGGATGACGACTACAAGGCGGCGGTAACCGAGGCATTCGTGCGCCTGCACGAGAACAAGGATGCACACGGCAACCCGGACCCGCTGATCTATCGCGGCCAGCGCCTGGTCAACTGGGACCCGGTGCTCAAGACCGCCATCTCCGACCTGGAAGTGGAGAACGTGGAGGAGGATGGCTTCCTCTGGTCGATCCGCTACCCGCTGGCCGACGGCGTGACCTACGAACACGTCGAGGTCGACGCCGACGGCAACGAGGTGCTGCGCGAAACCCGCGATTACCTGGTCGTGGCCACCACCCGGCCCGAGACGATGCTGGGCGACACCGCGGCGATGATCCACCCGGAGGATGCACGCTACCCGGGCCTGGTCGGCAAGCAGGTGCTGCTGCCGCTCACCGGGCGCCGCATCCCGGTGATCGCCGACGAATACGTGGACCGCGCGTTCGGTACCGGCGTGGTCAAGGTGACCCCGGCGCATGATTTCAACGACTACCAGGTCGGCCAGCGCCACGGCCTGCCGCTGATCAACATCCTCACGCCCGAGGCCGCGCTCAACGACAACGCACCGGAGAAGTACCGCGGCCTGGACCGCTACGACGCGCGCAAGGCCGTGCTTGCCGACCTGGAAGAGCTGGGTCTGCTGGTCGAGACCAGGCCGCACAAGCTGCAGGTGCCGCGCGGCGACCGCACCGGCCAGGTGATCGAGCCCTATCTGACCGACCAATGGTTCGTGAAGATGGACGCGCTGGCCAGGCGCGGGCTGGAGCTGGTGGAAGGCGTTGATGGAAAGCCCGGGCAGGTGAAGTTCGTCCCGCCGAACTGGATCAACACCTACCGCCACTGGATGGAGAACATCCAGGACTGGTGCATCAGCCGCCAGCTGTGGTGGGGGCATCGCATCCCGGCGTGGTTCGACGGGGCGGGCAACTGCTACGTCGGCCGCGACGAGGCCGAGGTGCGGCGCAAGCACGGGCTGGGTGCCGACGTGGTCCTCGACCAGGACAACGACGTCCTGGAAACCTGGTTCTCCTCGCAGCTTTGGCCGTTCGCCACCATGGGCTGGCCGGATGACCAGGCCATGGCGCAGCGCGGCTTCGACCGTTACCTGCCGTCGTCGGTGCTGGTCACAGGATTCGACATCATCTTCTTCTGGGTGGCGCGCATGATCATGGCCACCGACCACTTCACCGGGCAGGTGCCGTTCCGCGACGTCTACATCACCGGCCTGATCCGCGATGCGCAGGGCCAGAAGATGTCCAAGTCCAAGGGCAACGTGCTGGACCCGCTGGACATCATCGACGGCATCACCCTGGAAGACCTGGTGGCCAAGCGCACCAGCGGGCTGATGCAGCCACGGCTGGCCGAGAAGATCGAAAAGGCCACGCGCAAGGAGTTCCCGGACGGCATCATCGCCCACGGCGCCGACGCGCTGCGCTTCACCATCGCCGCGCTGGCCGGCCACGGCCGCGACATCAAGTTCGACCTCGGCCGCGCCGAGGGCTACAAGAACTTCTGCAACAAGCTGTGGAACGCCAGCCGCTTCGTGCTGATGAACACCGAGGGCGCCAGCTTCAACGGCGTGCCGCAGCCGCGCACGGACGCCGAGAAGTGGATCCTGGCGCGCCTGGCGGAGGTGGTGGCCGAGGCCCAGCAGCACTTCGCCGGTTACCGTTTCGACCTGCTGGCGCAGGCGCTGTACGAGTTCGCCTGGAACGAGTTCTGCGACTGGTTCGTCGAGCTGGCCAAGCCGGCGCTCAATGGCGCCGTGCAGGAAAGCACGAGTGCCGCTGGAGGCTGGACGCCGGAAGCGGCCGACGACGCGCAAGCCGCCGCCAGTACCCGCCACACCCTGCTGTACGTGCTCGAAACGCTGCTGCGCCTGCTGCACCCGCTGGTGCCATTCGTGACCGAGGAGCTGTGGCGCCAGGTCGCCCCGCGCCTTGGCATCGAAGGTGGCTCGATCTCGCTGCAGGCCTATCCGTTGCCGGCCGATTTCGCCGGCCAGGACTACGCCGCCGCCGCGGCCGATATCGAGTGGCTCAAGGCCATGGTCTCGGCCCTGCGCCGGGTGCGCAGCGAGCTGGGTGTATCGCCTTCCAGGCAGGTGCGCCTGCAACTGCAGGGAGGCAGTGATAGCGACCGCACGCGCATGGCCCGCTTCGATTCCCAGTTGCGCTTCCTGCTGCGGCTGGAGTCGGTCCAATGGCTGGCCGCTGATGCCGAGTCGCCGCCCGCCGCTGCCGCCATCGTCGGCGAGCTGAAGTTGCTGGTTCCGCTGGAGGGCCTGGTCGACCTGGACGCCGAACGCGCGCGCCTGGACAAGGAAATCGCCCGTGTGGCGGCGGAGAAGGACAAGAGCCAGGCCAAACTGGGCAAGTTCACCGACAAGGTACCGGCCAGCGTGGTCGACCAGGAGCGCCAGCGCCTGGCCGACTGGAGCGTCCAGCTCGACGGCCTGCGCGCCCAGCGCGCCAAACTCTGAAACGCCCCTGCAGGCGCCGGTGATATCGCGCGGTCGCCGGCGAGACCGGCTCCTACACAAACACGGGCGTGACGTCGCCCGGCCCAGAACATCTCCTGTAGGAGCCGGCCTTGCCGGCGACCGCGGCGCGCCGCCCGCGCACGCGAAAGCCGGACACCCGTGATCCTGCCGCCGCCGCGGCACCCCGGCGCCGGTGATATCGCGCGGTCGCCGGCAAGGCCGGCTCCTACAGGGGGGGCATCCGGTCCACTTCGCCGGACACCAGCTCCATCGCCATGACCAGCGCATCTTCCCGGCCCTGCACCGCCGGGTAGTAGCGTGGACGACGACCGATCTCGTCGAAGCCCTCGCTGCGGTACAGCGCGATGGCCGGCGGATTGGATGGCCGTACCTCCAGGAAAATGCGCTGCGCGCCACGTTCGCGTGCAGTGAGCACCAGGCTGCGCAGCACATGCCGGCCAAGCCCGCGCGATTGCCGCTCCGGCGTGGTGCACAGGTTCAACAGGTGCGCCTCGCCGGCGGCCACGCTCATCACGCCGTAGCCAACCGGCCGGTCGTCCTCCAGCGCCAGCAGCGCGGGGTAGCCAGCCAGCAGGCAATCGCGGAAGGTGCCGCGCGTCCACGGGAACGGATAGGCCCGATGCTCGATCGCCAGCACTGCGTCCAGGTCGCCTTCGCGCATCGCGCGCAGCCGCCACCTGGACGGTGCCAGCGCCCGGTAGGCGGCCACGCTCACGGCCGTCGTCTCAGCGCGCGCAGTTGCGGCCAGAGCGCACGCTTGGCCGCTGCATCACGGCGCAACTGTTCCAGCGGCCACTGCGCCATCAGCGCCTGGGTGGCCGGATCGGACGGGTCCAGGCCGGAGGCGCGCAGCAGGGCCATCTGCAGGCGGTCCGGCAGGCGTGGGGCGCCACGGCCGGGCGCGCGGGCGCGATTGCCGGCTGCCATCGCCGCGGGCGCAACCTGGCCGGCCGGCGTACCCGCTTGCATCGTTGCGGGCGCGGCCGGCGCCCGTCGCGGTGTGTCTTCGCGGGGCTGGTCGTGCACTGCCACTGTCGTTTGCGGATGCGCATCGTCGGCAGCAGGCTGGCCAGGCACGGCCGACGGCCCGCACTCGGTCGCCGTGCCCTGGCGATACACCACGTGCCCCAATGCCTGGAGCCAGGCGCGCTGGCGCCGGCTCCAGGGCGAAGCATCGGCCAGCATCGCGTTCATGCCGGCGTGGATGGCCCGCGCCAGCGCAGCCACAACCCGGTCACCGGCCCGGACAGCGCGTACAGCAGGCCCACCGCCAACAGCACCCGCGGCAGGTCGATCACCAGCACCGCGATGGCCACCGGCACCACCAGCAGCACCGCGAACGGCACCCGGTCCGCGCGCGCGCCACCCTCGCCACTGCCCTTGAAGCTCCAGTAGCGGATCTGGCTGACCATCAGCAGGCCCGCGCACAGGGTCACCCCCAGCGCGACGTAGCGCAGTTCCTCGCCACTCCAGCCCAGGCCACCATCGGCGAACGCCCAGACGAAGGCCATCATCAGCCCCGCCGCCGCCGGGCTGGCCAGGCCCACGAACCAGCGCTTGTCCACCACGCCCACCTGGGTATTGAAGCGGGCCAGGCGCAACGCCGCGCAGGCCGCGTACAGGAACGCCACCGCCCAGCCGACCCGGCCCATGACGCTGCCGTCGAACTTCAGCGCCGACAGCGACCAGTGGTACATCACCAGCGCCGGTGCCAGGCCGAAGCTGACCAGGTCGGCCAGCGAGTCGTACTGCACCCCGAACGCGCTGCTGGTACCGGTCAGGCGGGCCACGCGGCCGTCGATGCCGTCAGCCAGCCCGGCCACGAACACGGCGATCGCCGCGGCCGTGAACTGGCTGTTGGCCGCTGCGATGATCGCGTAGAAACCGGCGAACAGCCCGCAGGTGGTAAACAGGTTCGGCAGCAGGTAGATCCCGCGCGAGCGCGGTGGTGGGCGGTCCAGGTCCATGGCGCCAGTGTACGGGCCCGCCGGCCGCCTGCGAACCGCCCGACTTGCCAGCCCGGCTGGCCGGTGCTGCAATCGGCCCATCCCCCGTTTGTGGAGAACCGCCGATGCGCATCCTGTCCTGCACCTGCCTGGTGCTCCTGGCCGCCGGCCTGGGCTCCACCGCCCTGGCCGGCACCGTGTACCAGTGGAAGGACGCCCAGGGCGTCACCCATTCCTCGGACAAGCCGCCACCGGGGCAGCGCTACGACACGCGCAGCATCGACAACCGGGGCCAGACCGTGCAGACCGCGGCGCCGGCCACCTCGGTGGAATCGCCCGAGTGCATCACCGCGCGCAAGAACCTCACCCTGCTCGAGGGCAGCGCGGATGTGATGCAGGACCGCGACGGTGACGGCACCGCCGAGCACACCCTCAGCCCCGAAGAGCGCGAGGCGCAGAAGGGGCTGGCCGACGCCGCGGTCAAGGCGTACTGCCCGGGCGGCTGAGCATGCGCGCCACCTGGGCGATCCTGGCCGGGCTGGTCGTGGGCGGCGGCCTGGCGTGGTGGCTGGGGCGCGACGCATCGCCCCGGCAATCGCCCGAGGCACGCGAGCGCGCCGAACAGGCCGCCGCCGCCCAGGCCGAGGACGCCCTGCGCCCGCTGTACCGCTGGCGCGATGCCGGCGGCCAGTTGCAGATCACCGACAACCCACCGCCCAAGGGCACCGCCTACGAGCGCCTGGCCCGGGAACCGGCGCCCGGCATCCAGGTGGACGCCGGCCGCTGACGGGCCCGCCGCAATCGGAACCCACATACCGCAGGAGCCCGTCTTGCTGGCGACGGGGCGTGCCGGATGATCGGGGGGGGATCGCGTGGTCGCCGGCGAGACCGGCTCCTACGGGGCGGCGTGCCGGATGATCGGAGGGGATCGCGCGGTCGCCGGCGAGACCGGCTCCTACGGGGGCGGCGTGCCGGATGATCGGTGGGATCGCGCGGTCGCCGGCGAGACCGGCTCCTACGGGCGCGCGCGGCCCCGCGGGCGGCCGGGACTGGCAGAATGTCCAGCTTCCCGTCTTCGAATGCCTCCGCGATGCGCCTGTCCCGCTTCCACCTGCACACCACCAAGGAAACCCCGGCCGACGCCGAGCTGGCCAGCCACAAGCTGATGCTGCGCGCCGGCATGATCCGCAAACTCGCCGCCGGCCTGTACACCTGGTCCCCGCTGGGCCTGCGCGTGCTGCGCAAGGTCGAGGCGATCGTGCGCGAGGAAATGGACCGCGCCGGCGCGGTGGAGCTGCAGTTGCCCACCGTGCAGCCGCGCGAGCTGTGGGAGGAAACCGGGCGCTGGGAGAAGTTCGGCGGCCAGCTGCTCAAGATCAAGGACCGCAAGGAGCAGGAATACTGCTTCAGCCCCACCGCCGAAGAAGCCATCACCGACTTCGCCCGCCAGGAACTGGGCAGCTACAAGCAGCTGCCGGTGAACTTCTACCAGGTGCACACCAAGTTCCGCGACGAGATCCGGCCGCGCTTCGGGGTGATGCGCGCGCGCGAGTTCCTGATGAAGGACGCCTATTCGTTCCACGCCTCCGACGAGGACCTGGCCCGCGAATACGAGAACATGAAGGCCGCCTACACCCGCATCTTCACCCGCCTGGGGCTGGAGTTCCGCGCGGTGCAGGCCGATTCCGGTGCGATCGGCGGCGATGCCTCGCAGGAATTCCACGTGATCGCCGATTCGGGCGAGGACGCGCTGGCGTTTTCCACCGGCTCGGACTACGCGGCCAACGTGGAAACCGCGCAGGCCGCCGCGCCGGGCCCGCGCCCGGACGCCGCCGAAACCATGCGCAAGGTGGAAACGCCGGTGCAGAAGACCTGCGAGGACGTCGCCGCCCTGCTCGGCATCGCCCTGCAGCGCACGGTCAAGTCGGTGGCGCTGGTCGGCGCCGATGGCTTCACCCTGGCCCTGGTGCGCGGCGACCACATGGTCAACGAGATCAAGCTGCGCAAGGTCGCCGGAATGGCCGATTATCGCGCGGCCACCGAAGCTGAAATTCTTGAGCACCTCGGCAGCGAGCCGGGCTTCCTCGGCCCCGTGGCGCCGGCCAGGGCGATCCGCGTGATCGCCGACCGCGAAGTCGCCGCGCTGGCCGACTTCGTGGTCGGCGCCAACGCCCCGGGCTTCCACCTGGCCGGCGTCAACTGGGGCCGCGACCTTGCCGAAGCCGACGTGGTGGCCGACATCCGCGAGGTGGTCGCCGGTGATCGCGCCGTCGACGGCGGCGAACTGCGCCTGGCGCGCGGAATCGAAGTGGGCCATGTGTTCCAGCTCGGCCGCACCTATTCGCAGGCGATGAAGTTCACCGTGCTCGACGAGAACGGCAAGGCGGCAGTGCCGGCGATGGGCTGCTACGGCATCGGCGTGTCGCGCATCGTGGCCGCGGCGATCGAACAGAACCACGACGAGGCCGGCATCATCTGGCCTGCGCCGATGGCGCCGTGGCGGGTGGCGATCTGCGTGATCAACCCGAAGAAGGACGCGGCGGTCGACGCGGCGGCCGGGGCACTGCTGGACGAATTGCAGGCGGCCGGGATCGATACGGTGCTCGATGACCGCGGCCTGCGCCCGGGCGCGATGTTTGCCGACATCGAACTGATCGGCATTCCGCACCGGGTGGTGGTGTCCGAGCGCGGCCTGGCGGCCGGCACTTTCGAGTACCGCGCACGCACCGCTGCCGAGGCGCAGTCGCTCGACCGCGGCCAGTTGCTGGAGCAGTTGCGCGGCGCCTGAGCGCAGCATCGGCGTCGGCCGCGCCGGCCGCGGCAGCGCGGGCGATTCTCCACCGATAATCGCGATTTTCACGCGGCCTGGATTTGCCGGGATAATGCGCATGCATTATCCTGCGCCGCGAGTCGTGTCCAGGGAGGGGCATATTCCCCTGCATTTCCCTGGAACAAAAACCGGAGATTCATCCCGATGCCGATTGATATCAAGACCCTCTCCGCCCGCGAGCTGGGTTCGCTGATCACCACCGCCAAGAAGCGCCAGGCCCTGCTGTCCAAGCGTGCCCCGCTGTCGCAGGTGCGCAACAAGCTGACCCGGCTGGCCAAGGCCGAGGGCTATACCATCGAGGAGCTGTTCGGCGCCGCCGCGCCTGCCCGCGCCAGCCGTGCTGCGTCCCCGCGCACTGGGCGCAAGCTGGGCAAGGTCGCCCCGAAGTACCGCAATCCGGCCAATCCGAAGGAAACCTGGACGGGCCGCGGCAAGCAGCCGCGCTGGCTGGCCGCCTATACGGGCAAGGGCCGCGATCTGGGCGAGTTCCTGATTCCCGGTGTCGCCAAGCCGACCCCCAAGGCCAAGCCCGCCGGTGCGAAGAAGCGGGTGGTCAAGAAAGCGAAGAAGTAATCGCACAGAAAACGCCGGCGCAAGCCGGCGTTTTTGTTTGATCTGCGTCCCGGTGAGGGATGTAATCTGGCCACTCCGCTGGAAGCGGCGGGGCGGAAGGTTTCGGGGCGGCGGGAGGCGGTGCAGCAGTGCGGCGGGAAGCATGATCGTGGCGGCGTGGCGGCGGGGCGGCGGGGCGGCGGGGCGGCGGGGCGGCGGGGCGGCGGGGCGGCGGGGAGCATGGTCGTGGCGGCGCGGTGCGATGCCTGCTGCCGCTCATGTCCCCCGGCTCCGGCCTGCGGCCGAAGCCTCCTCCTTGACTTCCCGTCAGCAGGCATCGCACCACACCGTCCAACGTTCATCGGCCGCCGCATGTAGGAGCCGGTCTTGCCGGCGACCGCGGTGCGGGGTGGTGTGTCGCGATGCCGCAGCCTGCGTCGGGTCGCCGGCAAGACCGGCTCCTACAACAAGAGGCAGGGACGCGCGGCACGGAAAGGCCACCCAATCGACACCGCGATCCAGATGCACCGAAGGACGTCGTGCCCCGGGGGCATGGACCAAGTGGCACATGGACGTGCCACGGCCCCGAGTAAAGACAGGATGTCGTCCCGAGGGGTGGGCCATGCCCCCGGGGCACGGCGGCCCCGTCCGAAGCCGGCAGCAGACAGCCGACATACCGCCACGATTCGTTGCAGGTCCTTTCAGAACGCGGAAAGGCCACCCAATCGACACCGCGATCCAGATGCGCCGAAGGACGTCGTGTCCCGGGGGCATGGACCAAGTGGCACATGGTTGTGCCACGGCCCCGAGTAAAGACAGGATGTCGTCCCGAGGGGTGGGCCATGCCCCCGGGGCACGGCGGCCCCCATCCGAAGCCGCCGAAGCCGAAGCCGAAGCCCGCCCTACAGGTTCTTGCGCGCCGGAATCAGCAGGTTGCCGAACAGCAGCCCGGCCACCAGCGCCATGATGATGTTCAGCACCGTCAACATCGCACTCTGCCCCACGCCCACGTCCTGCTGCTGGATCAACGTGAGCAGCCCGCGCAGGCTGGCACTGCCGGGCACCAGCATGATGATGCCCGGCAACCGCACCACCGCCCCCGGACGCTGCATCCAGCGTCCGAAACCGTTGCCCGCCGCAGTCAGCGCCATCGCCGAGAGGAAAATGCCCGCCGGACTGCCCCAAGCGTTGCCCGCGTAGCGCGAAATCAGATACCCGCAAATGGCCGCGCCCATCACCCACGGATAATCACGGCGGCTGGCCTTGAACAACACCGCGAAAGCAAACGCGGCCACCCCCATCGACAACCATTCCACCCACTCCGGCTGCGGCCGCCAGGCCCGTACCCGCGGCTCCAGGCCCAGCCGGTCCAGCAGGATCACCGCCACCATCGCGCCCACGGTCAGCTTCAGCACCGTGGTCAGCGCGCCGGCGAAGCGCACCGTGCCCGACACCCAGTGCTGGCTGGACAGCTCGTTCATGGCATTGGTCAGCGACATGCCCGGCAGCAGCACCACCAGCGAAGCGATCACCACCGTGTTGAGGTTCAACGGCCCCACCACCACCGCCACCATGGTCACCACCGTGCCGGCGATCAACCCGGCCAGCGCGTCGCCGGCTTCCTTCAGCGCCGGGCGGTGGCTGGTGAACTGCGCCAGCAGCCCGATCAACAACCCGGTGAAGGCAGCCGTGGCCATGTCCAGCCACGGCAGCCGCCACAGCCCGGCCACGCCGGCGGCGGCCAGGCCGAAGGCCAGCACCTGCATCACCTGGGCCCGGCCCGACGGTTCGCGGTCCAAGGTGCGCAGCGCCGTATGGCCCTGGCCGATGGTCAGGTTGCCGGCCGCCACCGCATCGGCGATGCGGTCGGCTTCACTAAGCTTGTGCAGGTCGTTTTCACCGGGCGGCAGGCGCACCACGCGGGTCACGTCCACGCTGCCCGGCGAGCGCGTCGGATCGCTGAAACTCAGGATCAGCCCGGTGGGGTTGGACCAGGCCTCGCACTCCAGGTCCAGGCGCTGTGACAGCGCCGTGATCGCCGCCTCCAGGCGCTGGGCCGTGGTGCCGTAACGGTGCAGGCGCGCAGCCATCTCCGCGACGAATGCGATGCGCTGCGCGTAGCTGGCCGGATGGGGAGGTGAACTGGGCATCGGCCTAGTATGCAGGGCCTGATGCGGCTCTCGGCCGCTTGCCTGTATGCTCGCCCCGGACCATGCGCGATTCGACCCCGAACCCGCCCCGTTGGCAACGCGACCCCTCCGACGGCCGCATCCGTCTGGCCGGGGAGTGGACGCTCGCGCACGCCGTGGCGATGGGCGAAGCGCTGCGCGACGTGCCGGACGGCATCGAGGCCATCGACGCCGAAGGCGTGGACCGGCTGGACTCGGCCGGGGTGATGCAGCTGATCCGCTTCGCGCGGCGGCGCACGCTGCACGACGCGGCGTTGCACTTCGGCCGCGACCATACCGCGCTGGTGAAAGCGATCGAGGACGTGGCCGACGAGCGCCCGCGCGCGCGCCGCGACTATGGCGTGGCCGCCGCCCTGGAACGCCTGGGCCGCGCGGTGCAGGCCAACCTCCACGAGGTGGTGCTGCTGGTGGGATTCACCGGCGAGAACCTGTCCAAGATGGCGCGCATGGTCCGGCAGCCGCGCCGCTTCCGCCTCACCGCCACGGTGGCGCACATGGAACAGGTGGGGCTGGACGCGGTGCCGCTGGTGGCGCTGCTGTCCTACCTGGTGGGCGCGGTGATCGCGTTCCTGGGCTCGACCATCCTGCGCGACTTCGGCGCCGAGATCTTCGTGGTGGAGCTGGTGTCCATCGCCTTCCTGCGCGAGTTCGCGGTGCTGCTCACAGCTATCGTGCTGGCCGGGCGCACGGCCTCGGCCTTCACCGCACAGATCGGCGCGATGAAGGCGCGCGAGGAGGTCGATGCCATGCTCACCCTGGGCCTGGACCCGGTGGACGTGCTGGTGATTCCGCGGCTGCTGGCGCTGCTGGTGATGCTGCCGCTGCTCACCTTCGTGGCGATGATGGCCGGCCTGGCCGGCGGCGTGACGGTGGGCGCGTTCGACCTGGACATCCCGCCGCAGATGTACCTGGCGCGGATGCACGACACGATGGAGGTGCGGCACTTCCTGGTCGGCATGTTCAAGGCGCCGGTGTTCGCCCTGGTGATCGGCCTGATCGGCTGCCTGGAGGGGCTGCAGGTGAAGGGCACGGCGCAGTCGGTCGGCGAGCGCACCACCTCCAGCGTGGTGCAGACGATCTCCCTGGTGATCGTGATCGATGCGTTCGCCGCCCTGTGGTTCATGCACATGGACTGGTAACGGTGCCCCGTGACGGATGATCCGAACAAGCGCGACGCCATCACCGTGCATGGCCTGGCCACCCGCTTCGGCGAGCAGGTGGTGCACGATGGCCTGGACCTGCAGGTGCGCCGCGGCGAGATCCTGGGCGTGGTCGGCGGCTCGGGCAGCGGCAAGTCGGTGCTGATGCGCAGCATCCTGGGCCTGCAGCGGCCGGCCGCGGGCCGCATCGAGGTGCTCGGCTCCGACGCCCTGTCCGACGATCCGGACCAGCGCCTGTACATCGAGCGCCATACCGGCGTGCTGTTCCAGGACGGCGCCCTGTTCTCCTCGCTGAGCGTGGGCGAGAACGTGCAGGTGCCGTTGAAGGAACACCACCCCGACCTGCCCGAAAGCTGGCGCTACGAGCTGGCGCTGCTGAAGGTGAAGCTGGCCGGCCTGCCGGCCGACGCGCTGGACAAGTTGCCCTCGCAGCTGTCCGGCGGCATGCGCAAGCGCGCCGGCCTGGCCCGGGCCCTGGCCCTGGACCCGCCACTGCTGTTCCTGGACGAGCCCACCGCCGGCCTGGACCCGATCGGCGCGGCCGCCTTCGACCGCCTGCTGTCGACCCTGCGTGAAGCCCTTGGCCTGACCGTGTTCCTCATCACCCACGACCTGGACACCCTGTACGCTATCTGCGACCGGGTGGCGGTGCTGGCCGACCGCAAGGTGGTGATCACTGCGCCACTGGCGGAGGTCGAACGTTTCGACCACCCGTGGGTGCAGGAGTATTTCCACGGTCCGCGCGCGCGCGCTGCGCGTGTGGCGCACGATTCACACCACCCGGCATCCACGCCCGCGGAGACGGACTGACCCATGGAGACCAAGGCCAATTACATCCTGATCGGCGCGTTCACCCTGCTGGTGTCGATCGGCTTGCTGATGTTCGGCCTGTGGGCCGCCAAGTACTCGTCCGAGCGCAGCTGGCAGCGCTACATGATCGTGTTCGACGAAGCCGTCACCGGCCTGTCGGTTGGCAGCCCGGTGCAGTACAACGGCATTGCCATCGGCTCCATCGACAGGCTTTCACTGGACCCCAGCGACCCGCGCCGGGTGGTGGCCATCATCCGCGCCGACGCCACCGCCCCGATCAAGACCGACACCCGCGCCAAGCTGGCCATCACCAGCCTCACCGGCCCGGCGATCATCCAGCTGTCCGGCGGTACCCCCGGTGCGCCCAGGCTCACCACCGTGGACCAGCGCGATACCCCGCTGATCCAGACCTCGCCCTCCGCGCTGCAGAACATCACCGACACCGCCAGCCGCATCGTCGAACGCCTGGACCGCATGCTCAGCGACGGCAACGTTGCCCGGGTGACCGCGGCACTGGAAAACGTGGAGCGGATCACCGACGCGATGGCCTCCAAGGACCAGGGCATGGAGGCACTGCTGATCAGTGCGCGCGATGCCGCGCGCAGCCTGGACACCACCCTGCAGACCACCAACGGCACCATGCAGCGCATCGACCAGAACCTGGTGCGCGAACTGCCGGACATCATCGCCAAGCTCGACTCCACCCTGGTGCGGCTGGATTCGGCGGCCGGCAATGCCGACGCGATCCTGGGCGAGAACCGCGCGGCCATCAACAGCTTCGCCAACGACGGCCTGGCCCAGCTGGGCCCGACCCTGACCGAGCTGCGCGGCCTGATCCGCGACCTGCGCCACATCAGCGACCGCCTCGAGAGCAACCCCAGCCGCTTCCTGCTGGGCCGCGACGGGCCCAAGGAGTTCGAGCCGTGACGCGCGGATCGGCTGACCACGGCACGGTGGCCGCCACGGCGGCGCCGGTGTCGGCAATGGCCGGGCAGCGCGCAATGCAGCACTGCCGGGTGGAACCGGGAATGGACGCCGCGCAGGAGAAACTGATGAGTGCCATGCAGATGCAAACCACGATGCACACTTCGATGACGACGGCGACTGACGCGCTCGCGCGCGGCAATGGCATGCGCGGTGCGACGCTGGGTCGCGGCATGCGCGCCATGCTTGTCCTGGCAGCCCTGGCCGTGTTGAGCGGCTGTTCCCTGCTGGGCGGCGGCAAGCGGGATCCGGTGACGATCTATTCGCCGCAGGTGCAGGTGCAGCCGGATCCGTCCTGGCCGCAGGTGGACTGGCAACTTGCCATCACCAAGCCCAGCGCCGCGCGCCTGGTCGACAGCCCGCGCATCTCGGTGCGGCCGGTACCGGGCGAACTGCAGGTGTATCGCGGGGCGGTCTGGGCGCAGACGCCCACCGACCTGCTGGAAGGTGCGGTGCTGCGCGCGCTGGAGGACTCGGGCAGGATCCCCGCGGTCGGGCGCGTGGCCACCGGCCTGCGCGCGGACTACCGGCTGGCCATGGACGTGCGCCGGTTCGAGGCCGACTATTCCAGCGGCGGGCCCGCGGCCACCATCGAGGTGGCGGCCAAGCTGCTGCACAACACCGACCAGCGCGTGGTTGCCGCACGCACCTTCGAGCAGGCGCGCCCGGCAGCCACCACCGACATCGACAGCGTCGCCGCCGCCTTCGAACAGGCCCTGGGCACGCTCACCACCGAGATCGCCGGCTGGACCCTGGCGCAGGGCCAGGCCGACGCCGAGCGCCCGCGCTGACCTCGCGCGCCGCGCGCCGCGCGGTCGCCTTCCCCTGTAGGAGCCGGCCTTGCCGGCGACCACCATGGTGGAAGCGCCCGCGTGGGATCGGGTGCCGTTGAACCTTCCGCCCCCGCGCGGTCGCCGGCAAGACCGGCTCCTACATGGGCGACATCGGCAAGACCGGCGTCATGAGCGGTCGCCGGCAAGGCCGGCTCCTACGCCGGTAACACCTGGCGGAAGGTGAGGTTGATGCGTTCGCCGACCGGGCGTGCAGTGCGCGGCAAGGCATGCTTCCAGCATCGCTGGGTGGCGCCCTGCATCAACAGCAGGCTGCCGGCGGGCAGCTCCAGCGCCAGCCGCACACCGGCATCGTGCCGATGGCGCAGCAGGAACCGCCGGGTCGCGCCCAGGCTCAGCGATGCGATCAGCGGCTCCGGCCCGAGTTCCGGCTCGTCGTCGCTGTGCCAGCCCATCGCATCGGCACCGCTGCGGTAGCGGTTGGCCAGCACGCTGTTGAATGGCTGGCCCAGCGCGTCCTGCAGGCGTGCGCGCAGGGCCGCCAGCGACGGCGTCCAGGGCCGCGGCTGGAAGCGGCTGCCCGAGTAGCGGTACACCGCCTCCGCATCGCCGATCCAGCAACTCAAGCGCGGCGACGGCAGCGTCCGCCCGAACAGGCGGACGTGGTGGGTCTCCCACGGCACCTCGTGCAGCAAGGCCGCCATCAGGTCGGCCGCCGCCTCCGGCGCCAGCCAGTCGCGGGCCAGGCGCACCTGGGCATCGGGCAGCGCAAAGTCGGTCCATTCCATGACGCCCGATTGTAGGAGCCGGCCTTGCCGGCAAGGCCGTCATGGTGGAAGCGCGTGCGTTGGATCGGGTGCCGTTGAACCGTCCGCCCCCGCGCGGTCGCCGGCAAGACCGGCGTCATGAGTGGCATCGGCATGCGGTTCCCGGCCGATTTGCCCCACCTGCGCGGAACACCGAAAATGGATGCAGCCGCAACCACCGGAGCCGAAGGATGTCGGACCCCCACCACGCCCGCGCCTTCACCGATGCCGATGACGCCATCGCGCGCGACGTCATGGAATACGACGTCGTCACCGTCGGCGCCGGCCCGGCCGGGCTGGCGTTTGCGATCCACCTCAAGCAGTTGGACCCGTCCATCTCGGTGTGCGTGATCGAGAAGGCCAGCACCGTGGGCGCGCACATCCTGTCCGGCGCGGTGATCGAACCGGGCCCGCTGGACGCACTGCTGCCGGGCTGGCGCGACAACCCGCCGCCGGTATGCGTACCTGCCGGCGAGGACGAGTTCTGGTTCCTGACCAGGGATGGCGGCAGGAAGTCGCCGATCGTGCCGCCGGGCATGCGCAACCACGGCAACGTCATCGTCAGCCTCGGCGCCATGTGCGCGTGGATGGCGCCGCAGGCCGAAGCGCTGGGCGTGGAGGTCTATGCCGGTTTCGCCGCCGCGCACACGCTGCATGGCGACGATGGCCGCGTGCTGGGCGTGCGCATCGGCGACATGGGCGTGGCCCGCGACGGCACGCACAAGCCCGGCTACACCGCCGGCATCGACATCCGCGCGAAGGTGACCGTGCTGGCCGAAGGCGCGCGCGGCCACCTGACCAAGCGCCTGGTCGCGCGCTTCGGCCTGGATGCCGGCCACGACCCGCAGGCCTACTCGATCGGGATCAAGGAGCTGTGGCAACTGCCGCCGGGCCGCACGCTGCCGGGCAGGATCGTGCACACCCTGGGCTGGCCGGCCGACAACGCAACGTATGGCGGCGGCTTCCTCTACCACCTGGACAACGACCAGGTCGCGCTTGGCTACGTCAGCGGCCTGGATTACCGCGACCCGCACTACCAGCCATGGGAAGCCTTCCAGCAATGGAAGAACCACCCGCTGTTCAAGCCGCTGCTGGACGGCGGCAGCATCCTCTCGGCCGGCGCGCGCGCCATCGCCAGCGGCGGCTGGCAATCGGTGCCGACGGTGGAGATGCCCGGCGCGCTGCTGGTCGGCGACAGCGCCGGGCTGCTCAACGTGCCGCGGATCAAGGGTACCCACCAGGCCATCCGCAGCGGCATGCTTGCCGCCGCGCACCTGGCCGGCAACGGCCTGCAACCGGCCGGCTTCGACGCTGCGCTGCGCGCCTCTCCCGCGATGGCCGAGCTGCGCCGCGTGCGCAACATCAAGCCGGGCTTCAAGAAGGGGCTGTGGCCGGGCCTGGCCAATGCCGCGTGGGAAACCGCGGTGCGCGGTGCCTCGCCATGGACGTTGAAGGTCACCCCGGACTGGTGCGCGCTGGACCGGGTGGACGCACACGAGCAGCCACGCCGCGACTACGTGCAGCGCAGCCTGCCACCGCGCGACCGCCTGCAGGGCGTGTACTACGCGGCCACCGAGCACGACGAGGACCAGCCGGTGCACCTGAAGGTGGCCGACACCTCCATCTGCGTGGAGCGCTGCACCGTCGAGTACGCCAACCCGTGCACGCGGTTCTGCCCGGTCGGCGTGTACGAGATGGTCGAGGACACCCTGCCTGACGGAAGCAGCGGCCGCCGGCTGCAGATCAACGCCGCCAACTGCGTGCACTGCAAGACCTGCGACATCAAGGACCCGTACGAGATCATCACCTGGGTCACGCCGGAAGGCGGCGCCGGGCCGAATTACCAGAACCTGTAGCCCGATGGCAAAGGCACGGCGCAGGCGGCGTCGTGCACATCGGACCACCGCAGCGCGCGCGACGCACGGGCGCGGGGGGCCGGATGCGCTCCGATGGAGTCAGGGCTGTCCGGCTGCGCCGCGGTCGCCGGCGAGGCCGGCTCCTACAGGGCGGTGAATGGCACGCCGGTCTTTGCGCGCAGCTCGTCCAGCTCCACGCCGGGCGCGGCCTCCACCAGTGCCAAACCGCCATCGGTGACGTCGAACACGCCCAGGTCGGTGATGATGCGGTCCACCACGCCCACGCCGGTCAGCGGCAGCGTGCACTCCGGCACGATCTTGTGCTCTCCATTCTTCGCGGTGTGCTCCATCAGCACGACCACGCGCTGCACGCCGGCCACCAGGTCCATCGCCCCGCCCATGCCCTTGACCATCTTGCCGGGCACCATCCAGTTGGCCAGGTCGCCGGTGGCGGTCACCTGCATGGCGCCGAGGATGGCCAGGTCGATGTGGCCGCCGCGGATCATCGCGAATGAATCATGGCTGCCGAAATAGCTGGCGCCCGCGCGCGCGGTGACGGTCTGCTTGCCGGCATTGATCAGGTCGGCATCGAGTTCGGCCTCGGTCGGGAACGGGCCGATGCCGAGCAGGCCGTTCTCCGACTGCAGCCACACATCCACGCCGGCGGGGATGTGGTTGGCGACCATGGTCGGCAGGCCGATGCCCAGGTTCACGTAGGCGCCGTCGGTCAGCTCGCGGGCGGCGCGCTGCGCCATCTCGTCGCGGGTCCAGGCCATGTCAGTTGCCTCCTTCGGCGCGCACCGTGCGTTGTTCGATGCGCTTTTCGGGCGTCGGGTTGTGGACGATGCGGTCGACGTAGATCCCCGGCAGGTGCACCTGGTCCGGTTCGATCGCGCCCAGCTCCACCACCTCCTCCACCTCGGCCACGCACACCTTGCCGGCCATCGCGCAGGCCGGATTGAAGTTGCGCGCGGTCTTGCGGAACACCAGGTTGCCGGCGGCGTCGGCCTTCCACGCCTTGACCAGGGCGATGTCGGCGGTCAGCGCGGTCTCCAGCACGTAGTGCTTGCCGTTGAACTCGCGCGTCTCCTTGTCTTGCGCCACCACCGTGCCGTAGCCGGTGGCGGTGTAGAAGGCCGGGATGCCCGCGCCACCTGCGCGCAGGCGCTCGGCAAGCGTGCCCTGCGGGTTGAATTCCAGTTCAAGCTCGCCGGCCAGGAACTGGCGCTCGAACTCCTTGTTTTCGCCCACATAGGACGAAATCATCTTGTGAATCTGCCGGGTTTCCAGCAACTGGCCCAGGCCGAAGCCGTCCACGCCGGCATTGTTGGAGATCACGGTCAGCCCTTTTGCGCCGGAATCGCGCAGCGCGGCGATCAGCGCTTCGGGAATGCCGCAAAGGCCGAAGCCCCCGACCGCAAGGGTCCGGCCGTCGGCGACCAGGTCGGCCAGCGCGGATTTCGCGTCCGGATAGAGTTTTGAAGCGGCCATGCCTGTCCTCGTGTGGATCCGTGTTCCTGATTCTAGCCGCAGCGTGCTGCAGCGCGACACGCCCGTACGCGGGGGCCGCAGGAGCCGGTCTTGCCGGCGACCGCGGGGCCCGACACGCTGCGGGGCGGGCGGTAGAATCAGGGCCATGAATCCCCCTCCGCCCCGTGCCAGCCGCCGCGGCCGGGCCGTTCGCCTGAAATCCGAAGGAATCCCCGCCCCATGAAGATCCTGGTCGCCTACAAGCGGGTGGTGGACTACAACGTCCGCATCCAGGTCAAGCCGGATGGCTCCGGCGTGGTCACCGAGGGCGTCAAGCTCTCGCCCAACCCGTTCGACGAAATCGCGCTGGAAGAGGCCCTGCGCCTGCGCGACAAGGGCATCGCCACCGAGGTGGTGGTGGCCACCATTGCTCCTGCCGATGCCCAGCCGCATCTGCGCAACGGCCTGGCCATGGGCGCCAACCGCGCCATCCACGTGGTCACCGACCAGCCGCTGCAGCCACTGGCCGCGGCCCGCACGCTGCTCAAGCTGGTGGAGAAGGAGCAGCCGGACCTGGTGATCCTGGGCAAGCAGGCCATCGATGACGACGCCAACCAGACCGGGCAGATGCTGGCCACCCTGTGGGGCCGCCCGCAGGCGACCTTCGCCTCGAAACTGGAGGTCGAAGGCGGCAAGGCCACCGTCACCCGCGAGGTGGACGCCGGGCTGGAAACCCTGGAGGTGGACCTGCCGGCGGTGGTGACCACCGACCTGCGCCTGAACGAGCCGCGCTTCATCAAGCTGCCCGACATCATGAAGGCCAAGAGCAAGCCGATGGAGACCCTGCAACTGGCCGAGCTGGGCGTGGATGCCGGGCCGGTACTGACCACCCTGGCCCATGCGCCGCCCACCGCGCGCAGCAAGGGCGTGATGGTGAAGGACGTAGCCGAGCTGGTCGCCGCACTGAAGGCGAGGAACCTGCTGTAACCCGAGTTGGCGGCGGTGTTGCCGGTTGCGGGCTCATCGGGGTCGCGGAAAGCGGTCGCCGGCGAGACCGGCTCCTACAAACGAGGGGTGGGTTCATTGGGCGCCGGCGAGGCCGGCCCCGCAATCTTGATAACGGAGTTGCTGATGTCCAAGATCCTCGTCGTTGCCGAACACCTGGGCGGCACCCTCAACCCCTCCACCGCACGCACCGTCAGCGCGGCACAGGCACTTGGCCCCGAGGCGATCGATGTGGTGGTGCTGGCCGCCGACCCGGCGGCGGTCGCCGCACAGGCCGCCCGCATCGCCGGCGTGAGCCGCGTGCTCGCCGTTGCCAACCCGGCCAATGCGGACGCCATCGCCCAGGTGCAGGGCCCGCAGGTCGCCGCCGTGGCCACCGGCTACAGCCATGTGTTCGGGCCGTCCACCACCTTCGGCAAGGACCTGATGCCGGTGGTCGCCGCCCTGCTCGGCGTCAACCAGGTATCCGACCTGATGGCGGTGGAGGGCGCGGACACCTTCAAGCGCCCGATCTACGCCGGCAACGCCATCGTCACCGTGCAGGCCCCCGCCGGGCACGTGGTGGTGGCCACGGTGCGCACCGCGTCCTGGCCGGTGGCCGGCGATGGCGGCAGCGCCACGGTGGAGGCGGTGCAGGTCGAGGCGACGCTGCCCACCCATACCCGCCACCTGGGCCTGGCGGCAGGCAGCTCGGACCGCCCCGACCTGCAGTCCGCGCGCCGGGTGATTTCCGGCGGCCGCGGCATCGGTTCGGAGGAGAACTTCGGCATCGTCTTCAGCCTGGCCGACAAGCTCGGCGCGGCGGTGGGCGCCTCGCGCGCGGCGGTCGATGCGGGCTACTGCCCCAACGAGATGCAGGTCGGGCAGACGGGCAAGATCATCGCCCCTGAGCTGTATCTGGCGATCGGCATCTCCGGCGCCATCCAGCACCTGACCGGGATCAAGGACGCCGGGACGATCGTTGCGATCAACAAGGACCCGGACGCGGCGATCTTCGAGGTGGCCGACATCGGCCTGGTCGGCGACCTGTTCACGGTGCTGCCGGAACTGGAAGCGGCGCTGGGCTGAGCCCGCCGACGGCGCCAGCTACAGGGCCGCGTCCGCGCAGGCGGTTGTGGTCAGGGTGCGGCGTGCCAGCTCCCGGCCTTCCAGGGTGCGCAAGGTGACGGTGAAGCCGTCCGCCGCCCAGGCATCGGTGTGCTGGCTGCCGAAGGCGGCGGTCTGCGTCCACAGCATGGGACGCCGGCCGGGATTGTTCACGTGCAGCTCCACCGCCTCCACGCCGGGAAGCAGCACGTTCCATGTCACCTGCACGGACACCGGCAGGTCGCATTCGCTCACCTGCGCAGGCTGCAGGTCCAGCGCTACCTGCTCCTGCTGCGAGCACCCGGCCGCGAGCAGCACCAGTGCCGCCACGCCCATCCACCTAGCGGCCATCGGCATGCTCCGCGAAGCGATACTCCATGCGCGCGTTCGCGCCGGCCACCAGCCCACCCCACAACATGTTGCGCTCATCCTGCTCGGTGGCCTGCACCAGTCGCGGGCCCAGCGCCTGGATGAAGCGGAAGTAGGAGTCGGACGGGCCGGTCGCGTCCAGGATCCGGGCCGGAAGCTCCCATGCATGCATGTGGTACGGGCCGGCCGGTGCGCGCAACGTGGTGCCCTTGCCGGCCACAAGTACCCACGGCACGTACTGGCTTTCCGGGGTGCCGCCATCGATGAAGCCCAGTTGCGCATAGGGTGCGGGCAGCGCCGGCAGGTGGTCGCCGAAGAACGCCAGCACGTACGGCCGGCCGCGCGCCTGCAGCGCCTGGTGCAGGCGCGCCAGCTGGGCATCGGCGCGATGCAGGTGATAGAGGAAGTTGCGCAGCTCCAGCGCGGCGTCTTCGTCCAGGCCGGCGGGAAGCGTGGTGGCCTCCCATGCGTCCAGGTCCACGTCCTCCGGCGCGGTCGTGTACGGGCCGTGGTTCTGCATGCTGACCGCCAGCACGAAGGTCGGGCCCTGGCTGGCGTCCAGCTCCTCCAGGACGATGTCGGTCATGCCGCTGTCGGAATACCACATGCCCTCGCGGCGCACGCCGCGCCTGGCGAAATCACGCGATGTCAGGAAGCGGTCGAAGCCCATCGAGGCGTAGGTTTCGTTGCGGTTCCAGAAGGCGCCGGAATTGCCGTGCACCGCGACGGTCGCATACCCCTTGCGCTTGAGCAGGCGCGGCACCGAGGGGAACACGGCGCGCTCGATGTCCACGTACGGGAAGACCGCCGACGGGAAGGCGTCGGCCGGCATCCCGGTCAGGATCTCGAACTCGGTGCGCACCGTCCCGCCACCGTACGCGGGCACGGCCATGGTGCCGCCGTGGCCGGCCTCCAGCAGCGCGCGCGCGGCCGGCACCAGATCCGGAGTGGCCGGCATGCCGGCGAGGATGCGCGGATCGATGAACGATTCGCTCAGCACCACCACCACGTCGGGCAGGTCCCCGGCGGCAAGAGGGCGGCCCGCCGGCGGCGGCCCGAGATGGTCCAGGGTGCGCTGCAGCGCCGCGGCGTTGACCTCGAAGCGCATGTTGCGCACCTGCAGGTGCCGGTAGGCCAGGCTGCTGAACAGCCCCGAGCGCACCACCGCCAGGGTCGGGCCGGTGGACGAGGGCCGCACGCGCTTGGCGTCGTAGAGCGTGGTCCACGGCTGCGTCCCGGCGTACAGCAGGCCCACCGCCAGGCCGCTGCCCAGCAGCAGCGCGACCTGGGCCGTGCCGAACCTGCGCATCCAGGGGCGTTCGAACCGGAACGCCGCGACCAGCACCGCCAGTACGCCGGCAGCACCGGCCAGCCACCAGCCCGGTTGATCCACGTAGGAGCCGAACAGCTCCAGGCTGGCGCGGTTGATGGTGGTCAGGAAGTACACGTCCTGCAGCGCGAACGGGCTGCCGAGGATCTCGTACTTCTTGAGCGAGGCGATGCACACCGCCACCTGCACCACGCCCACCAGCAGCAGCGGGAACAGCAGCCGCCGGGTCAGTGCGACCAGGCACAGCGCCGCCACCCATCCGGGCAGCGCGTTGGCCGCGATCGTCCAGGTGCCGGCATAGGCGTCGGCGGCCAGGCCGTGTGCGTGCCGGTCCAGCCGCCACAGCAGCACCGCCTGCGCCAGCCATAGCGCCGCGATCACGGTGGCCAGGGCAGGACGCCGGTACCGCGCCGCCACCTGCAGCGCGCGCGCATGCCAGTGCCTCACGCCAGGCCCCCGACCCGTCCACCACCGGGCATGTCACCGGGCGCCTTGCGCTTCATCCGCGACAGCGGCCGGTCGATCAGCACCACGATCAGCCACGACAACAGCAGGGTCAGCGCGAACGCCTTGAGGAAGAACAGCGGCGTGCGGATCTCGCCGCACAGGCACAGGAACCATGCGGCCACGGTGGTGTGGATCAGGTACACCGGGTAACTGAGGTCGCCGAACAGGCGATCAACCTTGCCCGAGCGCTGCTTGTGCAGCGACACCACCATCCACACCGACAGCAGCATCGACACATACAGCCCCCAGGTCCACGGCCACTGCGGCTTCACCAGCCACACCAGCCCGTGCGCCAGCCACACCAGCGAGCTGGTCCATGGCATGCTCCAGCGCGACAGCGCCTGGCGGTAATGGCAGGCCAGCGATCCGGCTGCGAACGGCAGCATGCACGGCAGGAAGGTGGCGTAGCGCTCGCCGAACGAGCGCCCGGAAATGCCCAGGTCCAGGTTCAGCATCACCGCCACGGCCACGGCGAACCATGCGGTGCTGCGCGCACGCGCCATCAGCGGCATGAGCATGTAGAAGCCCACCTCGATCGCCAGCGCGTTGGAGACCGGCACCGGCAGGCCACCACGCTGGATGCCGGGGAACAGGCTGAGCACGTGGCTCCATTCGCGCACGCTGGACGGCATGTAGAACTCGCCGTTGATCACCCGCAGGTCCACGCCCCAGCGGCCGTAGTACCACAGGGTGGCCACGCCCATCAGCACGGCCAGCCAATACAGCGGGAAGATGCGCATGAAGCGGTTGAACGCATATGCGCCCAGGCCCTGGCGGTCCACCCCGTAGCGGGTGGTCAGCACCAGGGTCATCAGGAAACCGCTGAGCACGAAGAAGGCCCACACCGCATAGGCGGCATAGCCATGGACCATGTCCGCCCACAGGTGCGAGGCAGCCACCAGCGATGCCAGCACCAGGCGGCAGGTGCCGAAACCGAACTGCGGCAACCGCCAGCCGCTGGCTGTGGCCGGGGCCGACATGCTCACTGCCCTCCCGCGCAGGGCCGGGCAATGGCCCGCACCGTGCCAAGACGGGTTCCGCTGGCCAGGTCGGAGAACACGAACACGGTGCCATCGCCGACCCAGGGGCCGGTCAGCGCCGCACCCTGGCCGCCGCCATCGGCCCACACTGCAGCGTCCGCGCCCTCGCCCACCTGCGCGCGCACACGGTTGACGCCGGCCAGGCCGACATTCCAGGTGATGCGCACGGTGGCCATGCCGCCGCCACAGCCGCCTGCGACGACTTCCGGCACCAGTTCCACGCCCTCGCGTGCCTCGATGGCGAACTCGATGCCGTCGGCGGCCACCGTGGTCGAGGTATAGCCGGCCTGCGCCACCGCAGCCTGCTGCGCGCGCAGCTGCTGCACGATGGGGCTGTTCTCCGAACAGCATCCCGCCAGCAGCAGGCACAGCAGCGCGCCGGGCACCCATCGGGTACCGGTCACGGCCGCAGCAGCGGGTCCAATCGCGCGGGGCATTGGATCAGGCCGGCACCAGCGCCGCCGACAGCACGTTCCACAATGCCTGCGGCGAGTAGTGGCCATCAATGAACGTGCGCGATGCCTGCGAGACCTCGCACCAGTGGTCGTCATCGCGCAACAGGCGCACCACCATGGCTGCAAACGCGGCAGCATCGGCACTGGACGGCATGAACCCGGCCGCCGCGCCCAGGCCCTGCATGCCGGTGGGCGTGGTCACGCAGGGCACGCCGAAGCGCAGGCTCTCCAGCACCTTGCCCTTGACCCCGCCGCCGAAGCGCAGCGGCGCCACCACCACGCGCGCGTCGCGGTAGTACGCGGCCAGCCGCTCGTCGCTGACATAGCCGGTGACCTCGACGCCGTCGCCGGCCATGGCCTGCACTTCCGGGTGCGGGTTGGAACCGACCAGCGACAGCCGCACCTGCGGAAACTCGCGCCTGACCAGCGGCAGCACCTCGGCCATGAGCCAGCGCACCGCGTCCACATTCGGCGGGTGTGCGAACCCGGCCACGAACAGCAGGCCGCTGCGCGTGCCGGGCCCGGGCACCTGCTCCTGCGCCAGCGGTTCGTAAGCGAACAGCGGCGCGGTCAGCGCCTGCGCCCCGCCGCCGCGCGTCTCCAGCCATTGCTGCACATGCGCGGTCTCGTCGGTGGACGGGTACAGCACCACGTCAGAGCGCCGCCACAGGTCGTGTTCGAGCGTGCCCACGCGCCGGGCCTCGGCCTCCAGCTTCGCGTCGGGCTGCAGCCGCACCTGTTCCAGCAGGCGCAGGTGGTGCACGTCGTGGCCGTAATAGACCACCCGCGCCCGGCTGTGGCGGCGCACCGCATCGATGTACTTCACCGACACGTCCGGGCGGTTGAGGACCACGGCCTGCAGGTGGCGGCCATGCTCGGCCATCCACGCATCGAAGCGGCCGCGGAATTCGCCGCCGTGGATCACCTCCACCCCGAGCTGCTGCAGCGGCGGCGAATAGACCGGGTCGCGGTGCAGGTTGTCCGGCCAGAAGGTGACCTGGTGGCCGCGTTCGACCAGCATGCGGATCACGTGCCAGGTCGCACGCGAGCCGGCGTCGCGGTCCGGCTGCGGCACGAAGTGGTCCACCACCAGCACGTGCGGACGGTTGCGCGAGCGGTCGCGCGCCAGGAACACCTGCTCGCCGTTGGCGAAATGGCCGGCCTGCAACGTCGGCAGCCAGCGTTCGAGGAACTTGGCGCGGTTGACCGCCTGGTAGGACTTGATCCCGCCGGACTCGTCGGTGCCGTTGGAGATGCCCTCGTGGTGCACCACCACCGAGGCCGGCTGCATGTACACCTTCAGCCCCAGCTCGCGCACCCGGAAGGCGATGTCGGTGTCTTCGTAGTACGCCGGTGCATAGCGCTCGTCGAAACCGCCCAGCCGCGCGAACACTTCGCTGCGCAGCATGATCGAGGCGCCGGACACGTAGTCGGCTTCCTTGAGGTAGCTGTAGGCGGACTTGCGCGGGTCGTCCAGGCGGCCGTAGTTCCACGCGCTGCCATCGGCCCAGACGATGCCGCCGGCCTCCTGCAGGCGGCCATCGGGATAGACCAGCTTGGAGCCGGCCAGGCCGGCGTCGGCACGATCGAACACCGCCAGCAGCGCGTCCAGCCAGCCGTCGGTGACTTCGGTGTCGTTGTTGAGGAACAGCACGAACTGCCCGCGGGCCAGGGTCGCGGCGTGGTTGCAGGAGCGCAGGAAGCCCAGGTTCTGCGGGTTCTCGTGGTAGCGCAGGCCCGGCACCCGTGCCAGCGCGCCGATCTGCGCGTCGCCGGAGGCATCCTCGGCCACGATCACCTCGCAGGAGGCCGCGGACGGGTGGGCCATGATCGAGCGCAGGCAGGCCGCGGTGTACGGCAGGTTGCCGTAGGCGGGAATGATCACCGACACCTGCGGTGCGTCGAACTCCGGGAACGCCAGGTCGCCCACGTCGATATCGCGTGCGGCCGGCCCGGCCCCGCGCGCCAGCGGTTCGGCGTTGGCCGCATCGAGCCGCGGCGCCAGCCAGCGCCGGACCAGCGGCCGCAACGGCGCCAACCAGCGCGAGCGGGCCAGGCCCGATGCGCGCAACGCCTCGACCACGCCGGCCCAGTCGCCGCGCACGATGCGCGCGGCCAGGCGCAGCGGCCGGGTGAGCTTCCACGAGCGCGACGCCAGCACCATCCGCATGCGCTCGTCCAGTTCACCATGGGAGCGGCGCAGGTCGGCGTGGCGGTTCGCGAGCCGTTCGATGCCTTGCGCCGCGGCCTGCGGCGATGCGGTGTCCACCGGCGCATCCTCCACGTGCCCCAGCGGCGCCACCGCGTTGCGCCACTGGGTGATCTCCGCGTCCATTTCCAGCGCCCAGCGGGTGCGGTCCTCGTGCTCGTGCTGGAGGCGCAGGTGCGCGTCGTGCAGGCTGCGGTGGTCGTGCTTCAGTTCGCCCAGTTCCACCAGCACACGCTCGCGCTCCTCGAGCAGCGGCATGGCCTGGTCGATCTGCTGCCGGGCGTCATCGAGCGCGGCATGCGCACGCGCCTCCAGCGCCACGCACTGGTCCAGCGCCGTGCCGAACAGGCGCTGTGCGTCCTCGTAACGGGCGCGCAGCGGGCGCAGGGCGTCCCAGGGCCGGGCGGCCTGCAACGCGTCGTACATGTGCTGCGCCAGTTCGGCATCCGCGTCGGTGGCGGCCGTTGCGGTGTGGTGGCGGTCGCCTGCGGAGATGAAGCCGGCCAGCGCGTCGTCCAGCGAGCCGCGCTGCGGCGGCAACCCGACCGACACCGCGGCAAACGCAGCGCGCAGCGTCGTGGGCGCATCGGCCAGCAGCGCGGGGTACGCCACCACGGTGCGCGGCACTGCGCGGGTGGCCTGCTCGGCATCCAGCAGGTGCTGGATCCAGAGCAGGCGCGAGAGCCCTTCCGGCCACTGGTTGCGCGCGGCCAGCGAGGCGGCCACTTCGTCGGGGTGGCGCAGCACGAACATCGCCGCCGGCTCCACCCCCATGCGCGCCAGGATCGGCCACCACAGCGGCAGCAGCCGGCACATGCGCGGGTCCTTCACCGCCCACAGCGCGGTGCCGGAGAACTCGGCGCGCAACAGCGCTTCCAGTTCCACCGACGCCTGCCGTGCGGCAGCCGATTCCAGCCAGCCCGCCGGCAGCGGACGCGGATCGTTCCAGGCGCGGTCCAGGGCCAGCAGCAGGCGCTCGTGGATGGCGACCACGCCGGCGTGCTCCCAGAATCCCCTGGGGTTGTCCGGACCAGCGGCCATCAGGTCGGTCCCCAGGTCGGCACCGGCCAGGCGCAGCGCGCCGGTGACCGCCGAAGTGCCACTGCGGTGCATGCCCAGCACCAGCAGGGCCCGGGATGGCGCGTGCACGGCCGCTGCGGCAGGCGCAGGCCCCGACACAGGCGAATGGATCATCGACGACATGCGGGAGAGAGGATCAGCGCCAGAGGCCATGGGGTCGCTCGTGTTCGCGAAAGTCGCGGCCGGGGCCGGCCGGACCGGGAATCCGGGCCCATTGCGCGGTGCGTGATTATAGCCGAGGCCCTGCCCGCCCCCGGGTCCCGCGTTTGGGCTGCGCTCACGATGTGGCGCGCGCGCCCTACCAGTGGATATCGTGGCGGCGCGCAGCATCGCGCATGCGTCCGCGCAGCAGCAGGCCGAGCAGCCCCCGGGTCGGCGACCATCCACGCAGGGGCGCGTAACCGCCTTCAAACACCCGCCCGTAGGCCGGTGGCTGCGGCGGTGGCGCCAGCCCCAGGAAATCCCATATCCGCGCCATCACCGCATCGGGCGCGTGGGCCAGCTCGTGGTTGTGCAGCAGCAGCACCTGCCCGCGCGGGAAATGCCGGTACAGCACGTCCAGCTGGCGTGCGTAGTCGCCACGGGCCAGGTAACTGTGGTGGCGCAGCGGCGAGCCGAGGGCCAGGTCATCGCGGTGGCCGGCCAGGCGCCAGGGTTCAAGCAACGCCGCGGCCCACAGCGGCCAGGACTCGTCGCCGCGGCCGCGTTCCATCCGGTACTGGGACACGGCCCGGTCCACCGGCTGGCGCAGGATCACGATCCAGCGCATGGCCGGGTTGTAGCGCGCGATGCGCTCCACCACGGGCGGCAGGAAGCAGTAGATCGGCGTGGCGTCGCCATGCAGGCACCCCTGCCCGTCCGCACCGGCGTCGAAGTGGGCCGCATAGCGCGCGTCCACCGCCGCCGCATCCCAGGTGTCGTCGAAGTCCGGTGCATCGAAGACATGCGCCTCCTTGCCCGCAGGCAGGCGCAGGTGCGGGTGTTGCCCGAGGAAGTGGGCCAGTGCCGTGGTGCCGCCCTTCTGCACGCCGCCGAGCACGAACCCGATGCGCGGATTCACGGACCATCCCCGCGCATGCGCCGCAGCAATGCCTCCACGTCGGCATCGCCGTAGCGCACGCGCCATGCGCCGCGGTCGGCCTGCAGGCGCAGCGCCAGTTCCTCGCAGATGCGCGGCGAGTACAGGCGGCTGGCATTGCGCTCCTGCAACGGCTGCGGCTGCAGCTGCAGGCCGAAGGCCTCGGCCAGCAGCACGCCACCACTGGCCACCACGTCCTCGTAGGCCAGCACGCGCTCGGGCGGCAGGCTGTGGTGGTAGCGGGCGAACAGCCAGTCCAGGATCAGCAACTGGCGCGCAACGCGGTCCGGTTCGGCGTCCAGGCGGCGCGCCAGTTCCGGGTCGAAGTGTTCGCCGGCCGGCAGGCGCCCGTGCGACACCGGCAGATCCACCGAGTGCCACGAGGCCAGCACCGCCAGCGGATTGCGCACGATGGCGCAGGTGGTGAAGCGTGCGGCAAGGTCGGGCAACAGGGCGGTGAAGGCCGCGTTGTGCTTGACCACCAGGGTGAAGCCGGGCGACGGCGGCGGATCCAGCCGGATCCTCCCGCGCTCGGCTTCCTTCCGGCGCTGGCCATCGTTGCCGCGCTGGCTGGAAAACGGGTTGTCGGGCACGCGGCCGTTCACCTGCTGGCTCCAGGCGCTGCCGTCGGCTGTCAGCGAGGCGCGGGATTCGGCATAGAACGCGGCAATCCGGTCCAGCGCCGAGGCCGGTTCGCGTGGCAGCTTTGCCACTTCCATCGGTTCGAACAGGGCCACGGTGCGATGCGCCATGCCCAGCAGGTGGCAGCACAGGGTGGTGCCGGAGCGCGGCACGCCGGTCAGGGCCAGGTTGCGTGCATTCATGCGTCGATCTCCGCCAGCACTGCGGCCAATGCTGCGCGCTCGGCTGCAGGTCCGTGCCGGGCCACGACCTGCGCTGCGGCCGACACCAGGCGCGTGCGCAGGGCCACATCATCGAGCAGTTCGGCCACTGCCTGCGCGATGGCGTCCGGATCGGCGGCCGGCATCAGGCAGTTGTCGCGGTCGATCGCGTACTGGCGGTTGCCGATGGCGTCGGGCATGACCACCGCGCATCCAAGGGCCATCGCTTCCAGGCCGGGAAGGAAGAATCCCTCGGCCGGCAGCGGCAGCATCACGGCCACCCGGGCCTGTGCCAGCGCGCGCAGGTAGTCCGGGCGCGGCATCCAGTCCAGCATCAGTTCCACATCCACTCCCCGTGCGCGCAGCCGCTCGGCGAGCGCGCGTCCCAGCTGCGGATTCTTGTGTGCGGCGATGAGCACATCGCGGGTCTTCGCTGCCGCGTGCGCGATGTCACGGGGCAATTCCAGTGCGGCGGGGATCACCTGCACCGGGCCACACGTGCGCCCGGTTGCAAGGATCGCGTCGGCGACCGGCTGGCCCACGCAGATGCGCACGGCCTTGCGCGCCAGGTAACCATGCAACGGCAGCGCCGGGTCCGCGTGGCGCACGCCCTGGATCAGGTTCACCACCGGCACGTGATCTTCCGTTCCTGCCGGCACCGCGTCCCAGTCCTGCCCGCCAAGGAACAGGGCGTCGGCCTGCGTCGGTTGCCATTGCGGCTCGATCCGCTGCGGCATCGCCATCCATGGGTTGGACACATCACGCCGCGAGTCCGCAGTCAGGTACACGCGCGCATCCCAGCCCAGTGCAAGCGCATGGTTGAAGTAATCCCAGACCTTGCCGTGGCCCCCGGTGTACTGGCGGAAATCCCGGTGGAACAGCAGCCGCCTGCCGCTCATGCCGGCACACCGGCAGCGCCTGCGCCATCCTCCACCCGGATCTGCATCGGCACCGGAAACAGGCCGGTGAAGCGCGCGCGGCTGTCGTCCACCACCTCGAACGACAGCCAGCCTTCCTGGCGCGACAGCACCGTGGTGCGCTCCAGCGTCGGCGAATCCACCACCCGGGTACGAATGCGGTAGATGCCCTGCTGGAACGACGCATCCAGGCCGATGCTTATCCGCGCCGCGCCCTCGCCTGCCGGCAATTCGATGCGCCGCCCGGTCAGTTGCAGGCCGCGGCCGTCCAGTACGTCGAAGATCAGGCAGGGGTGGGCCACGTCCGTGGTGCGGCGCACGTCCAGGGCGAACTCCAGCCGCTGGCCGTGCTGCACGGCTGCATGGCGCGCACCGTTCACGCTGGCCTGCACCACGCAGGCGTCCTGCAGGCCGTAGCCGCCATCGATGCGTTCCAGCGCGGAGGCACGCTTGTCCTGCTGCGCCTGCAGCGCGCGCTTGTGGGTGCGGTGCAGGTACTCGGTGATGACCTCGTCCGGCAGCCCCTGCAGCACGATGCGGCCCTTCTCCAGCAGCATCGCGCGGTGGCAGAACGCCTTGACCGCGTTGAGGTCGTGGCCGACGAACAGCAAGGTGGTACCGCGCCGCAGGATCTCGTCGATGCGGGCCATGGCCTTGGCCTGGAACGCCGCATCGCCCACCGCCAGGGCCTCGTCCACGATCAGGATGTCCGGGTCGGTGTGCACCTGCACTGCGAAGGCCAGGCGCAGGGCCATGCCCGAGCTGTAGGTCTTGACCGGCTCGTCGATGTAGTCACCGATGTCGGCGAAGGCAACGATGTCATCCATGCGTTCGCGCACCTGGGCCGGGGTCAGGCCGAGGATGGCGGCATTGACCTTCACGTTCTCGCGCCCGGTCAGTTCCGGGTTGAACCCCGAGCCCAGCTCCAGCAGCGCGGCAATGCGGCCATTGGCCTGCACCGTGCCGGTGGTTGGCTCCAGCACCCCTGCCACGATCTGCAACAAGGTGCTCTTGCCACTGCCGTTATGGCCGATGATGCCCAGCGCCTCGCCGCGGCGCAGCTCGAAGTCCACCCCGGTCAGCGCCTGGTGGTAATGCACCCGCGCGGCCGCATGGCGCTGCAGCCAGCGCGACAGCGGCGGCAACGGGCGCAGCCAGGCCGAGGCGCGGTACAGCAGCGGCACCCACAAGCGGCTGGCCGGCGTGCTCCACAGGCGGTAGGTCTTGCCGACCTCGCGCACGCGCAGCGCAGGCGGAGCCAGGGCGGGATCGGGAGGAGTCATGAAGCTGGCAAGCATACCGGCGCGGGCATGGCGGTGCACATACCGGACGGAACGCCTCCTGTAGGAGCCGGCCTTGCCGGCGACCGCGGCGAGGTGTGACGCAGCAGGCAGGGCGGGGCCGGTTTCGGGCATCATTGCCTTCCCCATAACCGCTACAGGAAAGCCATGATTTCCCTTTCCAGCTCCCGACACGTCCTCCCTGCCCTGAGGCTGCTGGCGGCCTGCCTCGGCCTGGCCGTGGCCAGTGCCCATGCGGAGACGGCCCCCGCAACCACCCCGGCTGCCGACAAGACCCAAGAGCATCTGCAGCTGGCCTCGCGCCAGTATGCGGAGCTGCAGCAGATGCTTGCGCTGGACGAACGCTGCCACTGGCTGGAGCCGGCGGCGCGCACGGCACTGGACGCAACGGCCCAGGAACGCATGGCCTGGTTCAACAGCCATGGCGGGCAGGCCGGCCACCCCGAGGCGGCGGCGAAGGCGGCGATCGCCGCCAAGGCTGCGCTGGACTGCAACAGCCCGGAGGCCAAGGGCCTGGCGCATGCAATCCGATACGGCTCCTGGCAGATGCGCACCACCTGGGCGCTGCGCGGCGACGCGCTGCTGTCCGGCGCCGACCGGCCGGCCTGGCTCAAGGGCAAGAGCAGTGTCCACACGCATCGTGCCGCACTGGTCGAAGCGATCCAGGGCCTGGAAGCCAAGTACGGCGTGTCCATCCAGAACGCGAAGCCCAAGGTCCGCCAGGAGGCCGAAGCCCTGCTGGCAGTCCGCTGTACGGGAGCGGATAACGGATGCCCGAAGGCAGAGCAGAGCGCAGCCAAGCGCGCCTATGCCGAGGCATGGCTGAAGCAGGCCGAGCGCTATGCGGCCGTGCTGTCGAAGACCAAGGACAAGGTTGGCGCACCGCCTCCGGTCGAGTGAACCCGGAAGCGGGGAGGATCAGGGTGTTCGGTTCACTTCCGGTGTCTGGCCGGACATCCTCATTGAAGCTTGTTGGTACTGATCCAGCACCCCCTGCGCCCAGGCAGCCACATTGGCCATGTCCGGTTTGTCAGGAGCAAGGATTCCGTCCCACAATTTCGCCGCCACGGTCGACCTGCGCAGCAAATCGAGTGCATTGAGAATGCCCCGGCGCTTGCCTTGCAGTAGACGCCCCATGTCTGCGGCCTGGACAAGCCCGGGTTTCAAGGTTTCCACTGCCCACCAGTCGAACAGGTCACGCGGGGTCAGTGCCGAGCCACGATAAAACAGCTTCTTTGCCAGCACCTCCGCAACCGGCTCCAACGGCAGCCTCGTTTCCTTCGAGGCTTCGTCCGGGAGACCAAGCAGGGAACCTCGGACAATGAAGTCGATCTCGCCGTCCGGCAGGTTGAGCTTGAGGAAATCCGCAGCTTCTTCGTAGCCTGCAACGAGGGCCTCGACACGATCATTCAGACGCGGTGTGATGTACCCGATCCATTGGGGATCACGTATGAAAAGATCGATGTCGTGGCTGATGCGATGATCCAGGGCCAGCATCAAGCGCGTCCCCCCACCCAGCTTCGGCTGGAAAGCGCTACCCATATGCTCCTGAACGTCGGCGATGATCGCCAGTGCGGTCCGTTCGAGGTTCCGCCAGGACCCGGACTGGCGGTGAGCCAGCACTTGATCCTGCGTGGTGCCGCTCACAGGAAGTGCTCCACCGAGGCCTCCCACGCCCGGACTGGCGGAAGCGCATCCGCCAACGCCTCCAGATAGAGTCCATTGACGCGCCGCACGTCCGCGGCAGCATCAACCGTGCAGCGCAGGATCAAGTCGGGCGGAAGCTCGGCGAACAAGGAACTGATCAGTGCGGCGGCGGCTGGCGGCACCGGCAGATTGCGCGTGGAACCGGCGCGCAGGGCAGCGGCCAACTGGCCAGTGGTCAACACCGGCCCGACCGAAGCATTCAGATGCGCCACAGCCAATTCCAGGCCGGATTGCTGTCCCATGGTCGGCCACCCATCAAAGGATCCGGATTCAAGGTAGGTCTACGGTGCAGGGGCGTCAATCATCAAACCCGCATCCCTGCCCGCCTGGATACGGTGCGTCAACTACGATAAGGCCTGCCGTCCCGCCGAGGATGCGGCTGAGGGTGGAGGCGGCGACATGTAGGAGCCGGCCTTGCCGGCGACCGTGGGATGTCTTCGGGCATCTGCGAGGTCGCGCCCAAGGGACGCTCCTACAATAGCTTCACGTTCCGGAAGTACAGGGTGGTGCCGTTCAGACGCAGCGGCAGCCGCGACCTGGATGCGCGGTCATGCCACGGCCAGCTTGAGCCTGCCAACCCGTTGCAGGTTGACCGTCTGCCGAGCCTGCCACAGGTCATGTGCATCCTGCATGGCGAGCCAACTCTCGGGAGAGCGGCCGACGGCCTTGGAAAGGCGCAGCGCCATTTCCGGCGTGACACGGCTCGTGTCCTTGAGGATGCGGCTGAGGGTGGAGGCGGCGATATGTAGGAGCCGGCCTTGCCGGCGACCGTGGGATGTCTTCGGCATCTGCGAGGTCGCGCCCAAGGGACGCTCCTACAAAGGCGCAGCTTACTGACTGAGCGGGACGGGGCACAAAAAAGGACGGGTGGCTTGCGCCACCCGTCCCGTGTTGCTTGCCTGCGATGTTGCTGCAGGTGAGCCCTTTGCCTTACCCGATTACGGGTTCAGCTTGGTGCCCGGGGTCAGCCAGTGGTTGCCCACGCCTTCGTCGTGGGTCAGGTTGGTGACCGTGCCGGTCTCGTTGTTGCGGTTCAGCGCCGAACCCCAGAAGTTGGAGCACTCGGCGGTGACGCGGACGAACCACTTGCCCGAGCCGTCACCCAGCGCACCGGTGGCGCCAGTGTTGGCCACCAGGCCAGCCGGGTACGAACCGGAATCCAGGAACGTGGTGTTCAGCTGGGCCGAAGCGTGCGGCTGCAGGACCAGGTTGACCTCGTCGCTCAGCAGGCCAGCATCGTCCTTGGCGTCGATGGTGACCGGGCAGATCTGCGAGTTGTTGTTGGTCAGACGCAGGAACGACTGGGCGGTCGGGTTGTCACCCGGGTTCACGTTCTGGAAGTACAGGGTGGTGCCGTTCAGACGCAGCGGCAGCAGCGCGAACGCAGCAGCCGGCGGATCGACGCGCTGGGTCGGCAGGTTGTAGGCCACCGAGACGCTGCCCGCCAGTTCCTGGGCAACCAGCTCGACGTCGTCATGGGCTTCGAAGCACACGTAGACGGACGAGGGGCCCGGAGGAGCGCCGGTCACGCTGGCCCACAGCGGATCGCTGGCGTTGCTGGTGAACGTGGCGGTGTCGCCACTGACGGTACCGGCCAGGTCCACGCCGCTGGCGCAGCCGGCAGCCTGGTCCAGCCACACGTGGCCGCCATCGAACGCGGACAGGTCGGTACCGGTGACGGTCACGGTGATGTCGGCGGTGGCAACAATGTTGTACTGAGGCGTGGCAGCCACGGCACTGTAGTTGTTGATGTAGGTCTCGGCACCGCCGCCAATCGGCACGGCCGTGGCGATGTCGACGGTCAGCTCGCCGGCGTTGAACAGGGTGGCATCAGCCACGCCCACGCCACCGGTGCTGGAGAACAGGGTCTTGCGCGGCGAGGAACCCACGTCGATGGTGGCGGCGGTGTCACCCTGAGTCGGGTCGGACGAAACAGCCAGGCCCCACTTCGAGGTGGCAATGGTGGCGCTGGACGCCAGGATCTGCTGGCCGAGCGAGTTCTGCACGGTGATTTCCGCACCGACGCTGGAGCCGTTGAACAGGCCCTGCACCAGGTTGGTGATCTGCAGGCTGTTCAGCTCCAGGAAGTAATCACCGGCAGCGCCGAGGACACCGGCACCAGAGGCGGTGTAGGTGAAGTTCAGCTCCTGACCGCTGGTGGAGTAGTACGGAGTACCGACGATGGTGGGACCGGCACCCAGCGCAACGGGAGCACCGCCGGTCTGCACGCCTTCCAGGAAGCCGGCGACCAGGGTCGGGGCATCGGCGGTGGTGTCGAACCTGGCGCCATTGGTCAGGGTGACCTTGACGGTGACGTCGTCGCCGGCGACCGTGCCCAGACGCACGGCATCGGGACCTTCCGCCGTCAGGCGCAGGCCGTTGGCGGTGTAGATGGTGGTGCCGTCGTTGACGATCAGGTCCTTGGCGAACGAGATCTGCTTGCCCGCCACGTAGGACAGGTCGGCCGCCGAAGCCACTGCCGGGAGTGCCAGAGCACCCACCACGGCCGCGGTCAGCAGGCTCTTGTTGAACTTCGTCATATGAATCAACTCCATTGAGGTTTTAGGCAACTAAATTTAGTTACTGCGAGTAGCTCTTACCGGTTACCTGCTATCCCCGGTACCGTCGGGCTAGCCCTCTGGCAACCGGTCGCTTCCGTGAACCCTTCAAGACGAAAAATCCATCTCCCCGGACCCTTCAGACCGCAAGCTACGGCGGAACGTTAACCGGGCCTTACCAGACCGTCAAGGGGAATGCCATGCCGCCGTGCACGGCCTTGCACCACATCGGGCAGTGGGAAGGCACGCGCCGACGGTGCCGACAAACGCTGACTCCCATTGCCCGAGGCGCCGGACCGCCTACCTTGGCGCAGGCGGACATGCAGATCAAGCACTTCCCGGACCAGGCCCTGCTCACGGTTAAGGCGGCCCCATGACCCGTTCAGGCCCCGCGCCACGAGCTGCTCATGCTGCCGAAGCCGGGCACTACAGCACGATGTCATTGGCGCTGGTGATGGCCAGGATGATGCCGATCATGATCACGCCGATCACCGAGCCGATCAGCAGGATGGCCACCGGCTCCAGCAAAGCCAGGAACTGCTTCATGCGGGTGCGGCCGGAGTCCTCGCACAACCGCGCCAGCGAGCGCAGCATGGCCGGCAGCTCACCCGAGCGCTCGCCCACGCGCACCAGGTTGTAGCCGGTGGCGGTGAGGGTGGCCTGCTCTTCCAGCGAGTCGGCCAGGGTGGCGCCGGCACGCACGTTGCGCGACACCTCCTCCAGCCGGGCACGCCGCCCGGGCGCACGCACGCCGGCCTGCGCCAGTGCGAGAGCATCGAGCAGCGGCACGCGGTTGCCCAGCAGGGTGGCCAGGATGCGCGCCCAGGCGGCGGTTTCCGATTCGACCCGCCAGGTGCCGATGACCGGCAGGCGTTCAAGGCGTTCGTACCCGCGCGCGCGCGCGACCGGGTCACGCAGCAGGCGCCACACCACCACGCCAACCGCCAGCAGGCCAAGCAGCAGCAGCCACCAGTACTGGCGCGCGAACATGCCGGTGCTGAGCACGGCCCAGCCCAGCCAGGGCAGGTCGTCGGCGCGGCTGAGCAGGGCCGCGAACTTGGGCACGACGAAGGTGAACATCAACACCACCGCGGCAATGCCGGCGGTCACCAGCACGGCCGGATAGGTCAGTGCTTGGCGGATCTCGCCACGTACCTGCAGGTCGTATTCCAACTGCAGCACGGCGTCCTGCAGGGCCTTGCCCAACTGCCCGGCCTTCTCGCCGCTGCGCACCAGGGTGCCAACGTAGGGCGGCAATGGCAGGCCGGTATCGAGCAGCGACTGCGAGAACGGCTGGCCCTGGCGCAGGCCGGTGGACACCGCCTCGAACGCGGCCAGCAGCCGCGGATGATGGGCCGAGCGCGATTGCGCGGCCACCGCCTCGGCCAGGGCCACGCCCGCCATGAGCAGGGTGGCCAGCTCGTGCAGGGCCAGCACGATGTCACGGTCCTTCAACCGGCGGCCGCGGCGCAGACCGGTGCGCGGCGCGGCGGCCGATGCCGGCTCCAGGGCCAGCACCGACAGGCCGCGACGCTCCAGCAGGCGTGCGGCCTCGCGCTCGCCCTCGGCGGCGACCTGGCCGTCCAGGCGCGCGCCCTCGGCGTTGACCGCCTTGAACCGGTAGCTCGCCATCAGACCGCCGTGACCCGCAGCACTTCATCCACGGTGGTCACGCCCTGCCACGCCTTGAGCAGGCCATCCTCGCGCAGGAAACGGAAGCCGCGCTCGCGCGCCATGGCCCGCAACTGCTGGTGGGTGGCGCCGGAGACAACCGCCTGCTGCATGGCCTCGTCCACCGGCACCAGCTCGTAGATGCCGATGCGGCCCTGGTAGCCGGTGTTCTGGCAACGCGCGCAACCCACCGCTTCCATCCATTGCGCGGGCGCTGCGTCGGCACCGAACACGCGCGCCACCCACTGCCCGGTCTCGTCCACCAGGCCATCGCCGGGCAATACCTGCGCCGGCCGCGCGCAATGCGGGCACAGCCGGCGCACCAGGCGCTGGGCCTGCACACCCTTGAGCGGAGTGGCGACCAGGAAGGGCTCCACGCCCATGTCGATCAGGCGGGTGAAGGCGGCAAGCGCGTCATTGGTATGCACCGTGGACAGCACCAGGTGGCCGGTGAGCGCGGACTGGATGGCGATCTCGGCGGTTTCGCGGTCGCGGATTTCGCCGACCATGATCACGTCCGGGTCCTGGCGCAGGATCGAGCGCAGCACGCTGGCGAAGTTGAGGCCGATCTCGGCCTGGGTCTGGATCTGGGTGATGCCCGGCAACTGGAACTCCACCGGATCCTCGACGGTGATGATCTTCTTCATGCCGTCGTTGCTGGCCGCGAGGGTCGCGTACAGGGTGGTGGACTTGCCCGAGCCGGTAGGGCCGGTGACCAGGACGATACCGTGCGCCTCGCGGCTCCAGCCCTGCAGGATGGCCAGGTGGTCCGGCGCCATGCCCAGCCGCTCCAGGCCCAGGTCCTTGCGCTCCTTGGGCAGCAGGCGCAGGACGATGGACTCGCCGTGCACGCCGGGCAGGGCCGAGGCGCGCACGTCCATCGCCTGGCCGCTGGCACGCACGCTGAGGCGGCCATCCTGCGGCAGGCGGCGCTCGGCGATGTCCATGCCGGAAAGCAATTTGAGGCGCGAGGCCACCGCGTTGAAGCGCTCGCGCGGCAGGCGCAGGCGCGAGTACAGCACGCCATCGATGCGGAAGCGCACCACGAACTGGTTTTCTTCCGGCTCAAGATGGATGTCCGAGGCGCGCTGCTCCACCGCCTGGGCCAGCAGGCTGTTGACCAGTTCCACCACTGGCGCCTCCTCGGCCAGCTCGCGCAGGTGGCGCACGTCGTCGCCGCCCCATGCGCCGCCACCGCGCTGCTCCTGGACCAGGGCATCGAGGGTGCGTTCCAGCAACTGGCCCGGCGCCAGCGCCATGCGGACCGCGCGCTGCGGCCACAGGTAGGCAAGCGCTTCGAGCAGCGCCGGATCCTGCGGGTCGCGGCATGCGCACCAGGCATGGCCGTCGCCGTCTTCCCACAGCAACACTTCGCGATCCTGCAGCCAGTCCAGCCCGGGCTCGGCGCCGCCAGGCATGCGCCAGTCGGCCAGCCCCGCCGGCAGCGCCAGGTCGCGCCCGGCCACCGGCAGGCCAAGCTGCAGCGACAGGGCATCGATCAACTGGTCCTCGGACAGCGCGCCGATGCGGATCAACAGGCTGCCGATGCGGCCGCCGACCTCCTGTTGCAGCTCCAGCGCGCGCTCCAGGTCGGCCGGGCGGATCGCGCCGCGCTGCAGCAGCAGCTGGCCCAGCAGCAGCGGAGAATCCAGCGGTGCGGGGATGGCGTTCATCGCGATGCAGGGGCCTGGAAGTCGGGAAACGGCATTGTGGTACATCGGCGCGGGGGTGTCGCGGCCACCGGCGCGGCTACAGCAGGTCGGCAAAGCCGCGACGCAGGACCGAGAAGATCCACAGCCCGGCCAGCAGCACGGCCACCGCCACGAGCGAATAGAGGCCGAAGGCCAGCGGGTCGGGCCATTGCCCACGCAGCAGGCAGCCACGCACCGCGTCGATGGGCCAGGTGATGGGGTTGAAGTGGACCACGCTTGCCAGTGCGGCGGGCACCCGGTCGGCAGGGAAGAACACCGCACCGGTAAACAGCATCGCGGTGACCAGCACGCCCGCCACCTGGCCCAGGTCGCGGATGTACACGCCCAGCGCGGCGAACACCAGCGACAGCCCGTACAGCATCACCAGGTAGGGCACCAGCACCAGCGGCACCGCCAGCGCGGACAGGTGCAGGCCGCTGCTGAACAGCGCATTGATCACCACCAGCAGCACGAAGCCGATGGCCGCATGCACCAGGGCCGCGCCAATCGGCACCGCCACCAGCACCGGCAGCGGGAACACCATCTTGCGCACGAAGTTGCTGTTGCGCTGCATCAGCGTGGGCGCCTGCCCCAGCGCCTCGGCCAGCACGCCATGCACCAGCAGCCCGGTGAACAGGTTGAGGATGAAGCCCAGGTGGTCATCCTCGGCCACCCCGGGCCAGCGCGACCTGAAGATCACGCCGAACATGAAGCCGAACAGGGCCAGCATCAGCAACGGCATCAGCACCGGCCAGACCCGGCCCAGCAGGGTGCCGCGGTAACGCACGGCCAGGTCCTGGGCGACCAGGGTGTGCCACAGGGAGGCCAGCTCGGCCAGGCGCCGGGGAGCGGTGATGGACATTGTGTGCATTCAGGAAAAGCGCGAAGGGTAGCAGGGCGGTCGCTGAACCCCGCGATTCCGGTATCCGCAGCCGCCGGCAAGCCGGCTCCCGGAGCGCTAGAATCACGCGCCTCTAGTGATCCACCGGACCTGCCGCATGTACAAGCGCCCTGCACCCCCTTCCCGTCGCGCCGCACGCGGCTTCACGCTGCTGGAAATGATCGTGGTGCTGGTCATCATCGGCCTGATCATGGGGCTGGTCGGCCCGCGCCTGTTCCGCCAGGCCGACAAGGCCAAGGTGCAGACCGCCCAGACCCAGGTGCGGATGCTGCGCGGGGCGCTGGAAACGATGCGCCTGGACATGGGCCGCTTTCCTTCGCAGGAAGAGGGGCTGCAGTTGCTGGTGACGCCGCCGGGCGACCAGACCGCGGCGCAGCGCTGGCAGGGCCCGTACCTGGAGGACGGCCTGCCGCCGGACCCCTGGGGCAATCCCTACCAGTACTCGCCGCGTCCGTCGGGCAACCACGCTTTCACCTTGTATTCCTTTGGTTCCGACGGCCAGGCCGGCGGCGAGGGCCACGACGCCGACATCGGCCAACTGCCCACCCAATGATCCCGCCCCGGGGCTACACGCTGCTGGAAATGCTGGTGGTGGTGGCACTGTTGGCCCTGGCCACGAGCATGGTGGCGCCGGCGGGCTACCGCATGATCGCGAGCTGGCGCGAGGCCGACGAGGTGGAACGGGTGATGCAGACCATCGCCGCGCTGTCGCTGCGCGCACGCAACGAGGGGCGCGCACTGCAGTTGGTGGCGGCCGGAGCCGAGCCCGGCAGCGAAGACCAGCCCGACACCCTGGCCGCGGCCGATGCGGAAGCCGGCACCACGGCTGGCGACGCCGACCTGGTGCCGCTGCCCGGCGGCTGGCGGCTGCAGATGCAGGTTCCGCTGAGCGTGCGCGCCAACGGGGCCTGCTCGGACGCCGAGGGCATCCTGCACACGCGCCGGCAGGTACTGCCGTTCCGCATCGAGGCGCCGTTCTGCCGGGTGTTGCAGGAGCCGGCGGGCACGGGCAGCACATGAGCCGGCACGGGCGCGCGGCCCAGGACGGGTTCACCTTGCTGGAGGCGATCGTGGCCATGGTGATCATGGCCACCGCCCTGCTGGCGCTGTACAGCTGGCTGTCCACCTCCACCATGGCGCTGAACCGGGCGCAGGCGCAGGCGCATGCGATCGAGGACGCGCGCGCGGCACTGGCCCTGGTGGAGGACATCAACCCGATGGCCGAGCCCGACGGCGAGCGCATCGCCGCCCCACTCACCGTGCGCTGGCGCTCGCAGGCGCTGACCGAGCGCAGGCCTGGCCTGAGCCGCATTGGCATGCCCACCCAGTTCGACTTCATCCTCTACCAGATGGACGTGGAGGTATTGCGCGACGGGCGCATGGTGCGCCAGTTCGACCTGCGACGAACCGGCTGGGAAGTGGCCCGGCCACCGAACCTGGAGCTGGACTGATGGCCCGGCGCGCGGCAGGCCTGACCCTGCTGGAGATGCTGGTGGTGCTGATCATCGCCGGCATGGCGCTGGCGATCGGGTTCCAGTCGCTGGGGCAATGGCGGCGCGCGGACGCGGCGATCAACGGCCTCAACGCGCAGACGCGCCAGGCCACGTTGGCGCGCAGCTGGCTGGAATCGTCGGTGCGTGCACTGGTGCCGGTGGAGGACGAAGAGTTTTCCGGCGATGCAACGGGCTTTGCCGGTGTCACCTTGCAGCCCCTGCTCGACTCGCAGGGCGGCGCCACGCCGGTGACATGGAAGGCCGTGTCCTCCGCGGGCGTGGTGCGCCTGGAACTGGACGAGGCCGGGCATCCGCTGGTGCTGCCGCTGGACCGGGCCTCCAATGCCGAGTTCGCGTACCTGGACAAGGAGGGCAGGTTCCACCCGCAATGGCCGCCTGCGCTGGGCCTGCATGACCACCTGCCGTCAGGGGTGGTGCTGCGCCTGGACAGCGACACCGGCCAACAGCGCCTGTGGAGCGCGCGCATCGTCGGCATCCGCAACCCCATCCGCGTGCTGTATGAGCCCGACGATGACTATTAGGCCGCCGCGCCGCACGATGCAGCGCCAGGGCGGCTTTGTCCTGGTGATCGTGCTGACCCTGCTGGTGGTGCTGACCCTGCTGGCCGGCGCAGTGGCGGCCTCCGGCAGCCGCGCGGTGGCCGAGGCGCAGGACGAGATCGACCGGTTCCAGGGCGATCTGGACATGCGCTCGACCGGCGACACCGTGCTTTACATGCTGGCAACCCAGCGCCGCAACATCGGCGGGCTGGTGCCGGTACCCACCCCGCCGGTGACCCTGGCCATGCTCGATGGCGACGACGAGGGCCGCCATGCCCTGCCCCTGGGCAACGAGATCCGGCTGGACGGCTCGTTCTACGCGGGGCTGGGCGATGCGCAGTTTGCACTGCAGGACGACCGCGGGCTGCTGAATCCGAACTGGATGTCGTCGAGCATCATCCACGCGTTCTATGCGTCCCGCGGCGCGCCCTCGGCCAGCTGGAACGAACTGGATGCCAAGCGCCTGGATTACCAGGACCCGGACTCGCTGCACCGGCTTGGCGGCGCCGAACGCGAGGACTACCTCAAGGCCGGACGCACCCCGCCGACCAACCGCGCGGTGGCCACGCCGCTGGAATTCCGCCGCATCCTGGGCTGGGACGGGTTGCTGGAGGAGATGGACGACGGCCAGCTGCTGCGTACGCTGACCACTACCCGCGGTGCCACGATCAACCTCAACACCGCGCCGGTGGAGGTGCTGGAAATGATCCCCGGAATGAACCGCGAGCACGCGCAGCGGCTGGTGGCCATGCGCCGGACAATGCCGATCACCTCGTTCTGGACCCTGCGGGAGGCCTTCCCGATCGCGCCGTTCATGGAAGAGAGCCTGACCCTCTTTCCAAACATATCCGGCAACCTTATCCTGCGTGATCGCCGTTTTGGCGCCAAAAGGCTTGCGCACTGGCGCCTGACACCGCTCGCCGTCGGCGGCCCGCCCTGGCAGATCGACTACGAGGTCATCCTCCCGCGTGACGACCAATCCGATGACGCCGTGGCTGAAGCGACTGCAACACCGCTTCTCGCCCCGCAGGATGCTGCTGGGGATCGAATCGAACCGCCCGCTTGAGGGAGGCGGTGCCGACGCGCTCGTGTGCGTGGTCGGGCGGGGATTGTGCCTGTTCACCCGGGTTGACGCCAGCAAGGCGCCGGACAAGGAACGCCGCAACGTGGCGGCCCTTGCGGTGCGCCGTGCGGCGCCCTTTTCCGACCCCGAGTTCGGCGTGGCATGGGAAGCGGACGGACACGGCGCAGCCTGGTACTGGTCGCGCTCGCGGGTACTGGAACTGCTGGCCGAGCGCGGCGTGCAGGCGCGCCGGACCGAGTTCGTGCCCGAGGCGCTGTACACCGGCAGCACCGCTGTCGATGACGGGATCGAGCTGCTGGAACTGAACGAGGGCATCGAGGCGCGGGTATGGCGCGAGGCCCGCCTGGTGGCCGACCGCTGGTGGCCGGCGCTGCCTGCGGCGGCGGACTGGCAGGCCTTCCTGCGATCGGCCGGAATGGCCGACGCGGCGAGCGCGGCCGTGCCATCGGCCCTGCCCGCCGCGGTGGCACGCCAGCCCTGGAGCCGCCGCGGCAAGAGCCGCATGGCGCTGTCCGGGTTGTCCGGCCTGGAGCGGCACCTGCCGCGGCTGGGCCTGGGGCTGGGCCTGCTGGCCGTGCTGGTGGCCTCGGCGCAGTTGGGCAGCATCCTGCGCAGCAGGATCGACATCTGGCAGGCACGCCAGGCGGCCGAGGCGCTGGACGAACCACTCAAGCGGATCCTGGCCGCGCGTGAAACCAGCGACCGCGATCTGGCCGCCATCAGCCAGGTGCTGGCGCTGCATCCGGGCCGCGGCGCCGTGGTCCTGCTTGCCGAGGCCCGCCGCCTGCTGCCGGGGCGCGATTGGCAGATCCGCCAGTGGAACCAACCCACGCCGGAGCGGATCGAAGTGACGCTGGTCATGCCCGATGCCGACCCGCAGAAACTTGTCGCCTCCTGGGAGGGCTCGCCGATGTTCGCCGACGTCACTACCGAACTGCTCACCCGCAGTGGCGAAGTCGTGATCCGCGCCAACGTCGTGGCCGACACCGCAACGGCCGCCTCGCCATGAACCTTGCCGCGTCTCCGGTGGCGATGCAGTTGCGCCGGCAGCTTGAAGCCGCGCCATGGCTGCGCTGGGCGCTGCTGGCGATCGCGGTGCTGGCGACGCTGATGCTGCTGCAGGGGCTGGACCAGGTGCGGGTCGCGGCGCAGAAGCAGGCCATCGACGAGGAGGCCAAGCTGCGCCGGATCAAGGCACTGCAAGGCCAGGACGTGTGGCTCGAGCGGGCCAGGGAGTCGACCGCGCTGCGCGAGGCGCTGCTGGCGCAGATTCCGCCGGCCAACACCCCGGGTGCCGCACAGGCCGCACTGCAGAGCTGGCTGCAGAGCCTGGCCAACAGCACCTCGGACCCGCAGAAGGTGCGCACCGCCGTGGAAGGCACCGCCCCGGTGGAGACATTGCCGGGAGTGGTGCGCGTGCGCGCCAGCCTGCGCGGCAGCATGGGTCCGCGCGAAGCGCTGACCATCGTGCGCAGGATCGAAGGCGGCCGCGACCTGGTGGTGATCGAATCACTGGATATCCGCAGCGACAGCAACTCCAACGCTTCGATTGCCATGAGTGCGTATTACCGCCTGCCCGCGACCGATGACGGGGCGGCGCCATGAACCTGCGCCGCCGGGTGATGCTGCTGATTGCCGCATGCGCACTGACGGGCGTTGCGGTGGGCGCGGCATGGCCACCGCCACCGATCCCCAAAAATCGCGAGAGCGCGGCCGGATGGGCGTTGCCCGCCAATGCCCTGGAGCGGCTGCCGGCAGACGCGCTGACCCAGGCAGGGCAACTGCGCTGGCTGGGCCAGGACACCGCCGGCGGCGACGGCCAGCAGCGCCAGGATTGGCGCCTGGCCGGCATTGCGCAGACGCCGCAACCGGTGGCGCTGGTGATGACGCCAGGAAAGAACAAGCAGAATTTCCGCCTGGAGCCTGGCGCCACCCTGCCCGACGGCAGCCGCCTGGCCGGCATTGAAGGCGATACCGTGACCGTCGAGCGCGGTGCCTGCACCCTCGTCTACCAGCTCCACCGTTCCCAACCCATCCGTAGTACCGGCCAGTGCAGCTCCGGCACGCCCGATACGGAGTAGAGGAAGCCTGATGATCCCGTCCCGCAGTGCGATCGGCCTGACCGTCTTCGCCATCACCCTTCTGGCCGGGTGCGCCAGTACCGCGCAGAAGGTCACGGTGCCCGCGCCACTGGAGTTGCCGGCCAAGCCCGCGGCGTCGCTGGAGGCCGCACCGGTAGGCAACCAGACCGGGCCCACCGAGCTGGTCCAGACCGTGACCCCGCGGGTGAACATGCCGGGCAGCGCCAGCGCCAGCCTGGACAGCGGCGATGCCACGCCGCCGCTGGGCACCACCCCGGTAAGCGTGAACGTGCAGGACCTGCCGGTGCCGGTACTGGCCAACGAAGTGTTCGGCAACATCCTCGGGTTGAGCGTCAATATCGAGCCGCAGGTCGCCTCGCTGCAGGAGCTGGTGACGCTCAATGCCGCCGACAGCATGCGCCCGGCCGAGCTGTTCGACCTCACCCGCCAGGTGCTGGCCGAATACGGCGTGGCGGTCAGCGTGGAAGGCAAGCTGGTGAACCTGCGGCTTGCACCCAAGGGCGGCTCGGCCGTGCCGCCGCTGATCATCAGCGGCAAGGCCCTGCCCAACGTGCCGGTGAGCCATCGCCCGATCTTCCAGATGATCGAGCTGGAAGTCATCCGCAGCGGTGATGCGGTGCGCTGGCTCAACACCCTGTTCGGTTCCGAACTCAAGGTGACCGAGGAAACCGCGCGCAACGCGGTGCTCATCAACGGCCGCCCCAGCCAGGTGCGCCAGGCCATCGAGGCGCTGCGCGTGTTCGACCGCCCGCTGATGCGCGGTCGCATCAGCACCCGCCTGGAGCCGGCGTTCCTGTCGGCCGAGGAGCTGTCCGCGCGGCTGACCGAAGTGCTCAACCTGCAGGGTTACAGTGCCAACCGCACGGCCGGCTCGCCTTCAAGCGTGATCGTGCTGCCGATCGCCACGGCCAACTCGGTGATCGTGTTCGCCTCCAGCCAGGAAACCATGGATTACGCGGTGGCCTGGGCGCGCGAACTGGACCGGCCAAGCCAGCGCGCCGGCACCCAGTCGATGTTCTATTACCAGGTGCGCAACACCAAGGCCAAGGACATTGCCGATGTCCTGACCTCCAGCATCCGCAGCCAGCAGCAGAGCTCCAGTGCCGCGGCCACGGCAGCGGCCGGGGCGAGTGATGCAGCGGCCGCACCCACCGCCAACCGCTCCTCGTCCGGGTCGGGAATCATCTCCGGGATCATGGTGGACGAGCCGCGCAATGCACTGATCTACCAGGGCGACCCGGCGCAATGGGAACGCCTGATGACCCTGATCAAGCAGATGGACCGGGCACCGCGGCAGGTGATGATCGAGGTGACGATCGCCGAAGTCACCCTCAACGACGACAACGAATACGGCCTGAGCTGGTTCGCCAAGGGCGGCTTCGGGCGCTTCGACGGCAGCATCTTCAAGGGCACCGGTTCGGGCGGGTCCTCGCCGGGCGCTTCCGGCGGCGGACTGACCTACCTGCTGGACGTGGCCGGACAGAACCGGGCCGCGCTGACCGCCTTCGCCAACGACAACCGGGTGAGCATCCTGTCCACGCCCCGACTGCTGGTGAAAAGCGGCAACGAGGCCAACATCGACGTGGGCACCGAAGTGCCGACGGTGACGATGACCACCACCTCGAACCAGCAGACCGAGGGCAGCACCAACCTGCTGCAGTCGATCCAGTACCGCAAGACCGGCATCATCCTCAAGATCAAGCCGACGGTGTACTCGGACGACCGCATCGACCTGGACATCAGCCAGGAGGTCAGCGAGGCGTTGCCCATGGACGATGGCGCCACCGCCAATTCGCCGTCGATCTTCAATCGCAGCCTCAACACGTCGTTGAGCCTGCGCGACGGTGGCTCGGTGGTGATGGCGGGCCTGATCTCCGACCGCAGGACCGATACCGATTCGGGCATCCCCGGGCTCAAGGACGTGCCGTTGCTGGGCAGCCTGTTCAAGAACAAGTCGGTCAAGAAGAACCGCACCGAGCTGGTCCTGATCATCGTCCCCTACATCGTGGAGAGCGACGAGCGCGCGACCGAGCTGAGCCAGGCGGTGATCGAGCGCTTCGACCTGCTCGACCTCGACCGCGCGCTCGGGCCTCAACCCGTACCGGGTGCGGCGCCCGCCCCGTATCCGCCGGCGGCGCTGCCGCAGCCCTTTACCCCCGTGAATCCCTGACCATCCAGGCCCCCGCCATGAACGCAAGAACCGCCACGCTTTGCCTGATGCTTGCCCTGGTCGCCACCGGTTGCGCCCGGCGCGAAGCCGAAGACGACGACACCCAGGAGCTCGCGGCTGCCGCTGCGACCCAGGAGCAGGCACCTGCCCCGCCGCAGGAGGTCGTCGCGCTCAAGGTAAACGTGACCCTGTCGCCAACCGCGGAACAGTCGCTCAAGTCCAGCGGCGAGACCGTGCGGGTGGAAGTGATCTATGGCGGTGACCCTGCGCCGGGTGCCACCCTGGCGCCGAACGAGCTGGGCATGATCGAACTGGGCAAGAAGGTGTTCGAGCTTGATGGCAGCGGCGCGGTGGAATTGCCCGAATCAGCGGTGGACCGCAGCCGCCTGGACCAGATCATCGGCCAGCCGCAGGTGATGGTGAACACCACCTCCGGGCGCAAGAGCACCCCGAACAACCTGCTGGCCTGCGACTTTTACTGGGACACCCTGAACACCGCCGGCCGCGACGGCGTCAATGTGCAGTGCAAGCTGCTCAGCGAAGCCAAGGGCCGCTGACACGCTGGGCGGGCACCTGTAGGAGCCGGCCTTGCCGGCGACCGGCATGCCCGCAGGTCCTCCTGTAGGAGCCGGCCTTGCCGGCGACCGCGGCGAGGGGTGACGCGGTGGAGGTCGTGACGTGCGGCGAGGGGTGACGCGGTGGAGGTCGTTACGTGCTGCGAGGTCGCCCGCAAGACGGCTCCTACAACACCTCCGCAAGACGAGGCTCCTGCAACGGACATGGGCTCCGGAACGCCTCCTGTAGGAGCCGGCCTTGCCGGCGACCGCGGCGAGGGGTGACGCGGTGGAGGTCGTTACGTGCTGCGAGGCGTGACGCGCGGAGGTCGTTACGTGCTGCGAGGTCGCCCGCAAGACGGGCTCCTACACGGGGCGGGCACACGGTCGAACGGGGCTACTGCACCCGTCGCCGCAGGTAGTTGAGCAGGTCGATGCGGGTGATCAGGCCGAGGAAGGTATCGCCCTCGGTGACGATGGCCACCTGGCCGCGGTCGAACACCGGCAGCAGCGCCTCGATCGGCGACTTCACGTCCAGCCGGTCGAGCTTGCCGACCATGGCGGTGCGCACCGGATCGCGGAAACGTGCCTCGTCGCCATACACATGCAGCAGCACGTCGCTCTCGTCGACGATGCCGGTGAGCTGCCCGTGCTCCATCACCGGCAGCTGCGAGACGTCGTACAGCTTCATCCGCTGGTAGGCGGTGACCAGCATGTCGTCGGGCTCGACGACAATCGTGTTGCTGGCGCCGTGCGGGTTCGGGATCAGGTCGCGCAGGTCGCCGTGGCGCGGGCGTTCGAGGAAGCCGTTGTCCAGCATCCAGTCGTCGTTGTACATCTTCGACAGGTACTTGTTGCCGGTATCGGGCACCAGCACCACCACCTTTTTCGGCGTGGCCTGCGCGCGGCAGTATTTCAGCGCCGCGGCCAGCAGGGTGCCGGTGGATGAACCACCAAGGATGCCCTCGCGTGCCAGCAGTTCGCGCGCGGCGTGGAAGCTTTCGGTGTCGGTGATGGAATAGGCCTGCTTCACCCGGCCGAAATCTGCCACCTCCGGCAGGAAATCCTCGCCGATACCTTCCACCATCCAACTGCCCAGGTGGTCGCTGAGCACGCCTTCGTTGACGTACTGGGCCAGGATCGAGCCGGCGGGGTCGGCCAGCACCAGCTCGGCCTGGGGCGCCATCCGCGCGAAGCAGCGCGACAGGCCGGTCATGGTGCCGCCGCTGCCGCAGCCGACCACCACCGCGTCGAAGCCGCCGACCGCGGCCATCTGCTGCACGATCTCCGGCCCGGTGCCGGCCTCGTGCGCGGCCGGGTTGTCCGGGTTGCCGAACTGGTCGACGAACCACGCGCCCGGCGTTTGCGCGGCGATGCGCGCCGCCTTGTCGTGGTAGTAGTCCGGGTGGCCCTTGCCGACGTCCGAGCGGGTCAGCACCACCTGCGCGCCCATCGCCTGCAGGTTGAAGATCTTTTCCCGGCTCATCTTGTCCGGCACCACCAGGATCAGCCGGTAGCCCTTCTGCTGGGCCACCAGGGCCAGGCCGATGCCGGTGTTGCCGGCGGTGCCCTCCACCAGCGTGGCCCCCGGCTGGATCAGCCCCCGGCGCTCGGCACCCTCGATCATGGCCAGCGCGGTGCGGTCCTTGATCGATCCACCCGGGTTGGCGTTCTCCAGCTTCAGGTACAGCTCGCACGCGCCGGTATCCAGGTGCAGGGCCTTGACCATGGGAGTGCGCCCGATCAGATCGAGCACGGAGGCATACGGGGCCATCATCGCTCCGGTGACGTGGCCGCGAAAAGGCGGCGGAACCTCGATTATCCGCCGGAACAGCCATCGGCGTCAGGTGGCGCAGCGCGAACGCCCGTATCGCCGGCGATCGCCGGTGCCGAGGCAACGCCATGGAGGCACGCGCAGTGCGGCTGCGGGCTGCGCGAATGCGTTGCGGGCCTGGCCAGTCTCGGCGTGTCATGGGACCTGCACGCGCGCCGGTCGCAAATCCGTCGATGGCCGCTTGCCGCCACTTGATGGCTGGAGTAGGGTCGATTATCCGGAGGGTGCTTCCGCCTTCCGGATGACCGGAGCCACTGCCCGATGCAGCCATCCGTTCCGCCACAGGAGACCGCCGCCGGGTTTCGCAGCCCGACCGGTGGTGTCCGGCAGAGCCACCCGCATCGGACCCGCTCCACCAGAACGCCCCGGCCGCAAGGTTCGGGGCGTTTCGTTTTCCGCCGGCCAGGCAGGCCGGCGGCCCCTGCAACGGACGCGCCACTCCCAGGAGGTGGATACATGTTCGAAGGGCAACCGCAGGACCAGATCGACGCGTTGATGAAGCGCGATCCGGAGTTCAAGCAGCTCTACCAGCGCCACAAGCTGCTGAACAAGAAAGTGATGGATGCCGAACTCGGCGTACTGCCGATCGACACCAACACGCTTGGCCAGATGAAGCGCGAGAAGCTGGTGGCCAAGCAGCGCCTGCTGCGCATCTACGACCGCGATCACTGACGGCTGACGCTGGTCCGGGCGGTGGCGGCATCGGATCCGCCGCCGCCCTGGCGGGTGCATGCCCGCCGCAACTCATGCCGTGACTGCATGCGGTGACTGCATGCTGTGCATGCATCCCGATACTGCGTGCCGCTACAGGTCGACGCTGACCTCGGCGGCGCGGGCGTTGCTGGCCGCCCCCGCCTTGCGCTCGGCCTTGATCCGCGCGGCGGGCACGCCGCCGGCGACCAGGGCATCACGCAGCGCGGCGGCACGGGCCTGGGCAAGCTTGGCGTCGTTGCCCCAGGCCACCACCCGCGCCTGGCCCTTGCCGATCTGCAGGTACGCCGCCAGCGCGGCGGCCGCCGATGTACCCGAACCGCTCAGGCTGGACTTGCCGGGGGCATAGGCGGACCCAGGCAGGGTGAACACTTCGCGCTGGCCCTCGAAGCGCGACGCCGGCAACTTGCTTCCGGACACCAGCTCGGCCTCCTGGCGCGCCAACCCGGCCTCCTTGCGCCGCGCCGCGCTCAGCTGCGCAACCTGGCGTCCGGTGGCCTTGCCCAGCGCCTGTTCGACTTCGCTGCGCGCGGCCGCTTCGGCTTCGGCGGCGATGCGCAGGCGCTCGGCCTCCTCGGCCTGGATCTGGGCCTGGATGCGCAGGCGCTCGCTTTCGCGGCGCGCATGCTCGGCCTCGCGCCGGCTTGCCGCCAGCAGCAGTTCGCTGCGCCGCAGGTCCAGCCGCACCAGCTCGGCCCGGGCGGCCTCGTTGGCGGCGGCCAGCTCGGCAATCTCGAGCCGTCGTTCGGCCAGGTACAGCGCCTCGGGCCGCTCGCTGCGGCGGGCCTTGGAAAGCGCCACCAGGGCGCGCTGCGCATCCATCCGCTCGTACAGCCCGGCGCGTGCCAGGGCCGGGTCGTCCTGCAGCGCGGCCAGGCGCGCCTGCAGCCGGGTGACATCGGCATCGTCTGCCGCCCGCGCCGGCGCCGCGGCCAGGCCCAGCAGGCCGGCGCCCAGCACCGCTGCGCAGAGGGTCCTTGAAAGAGTGTTCATGGCGCGCCCTCCCCGTGCTGGCCCAGCCGCCTGTTCAACTCGGCAATTTCATTGCGGCGCTGCAACAGGCCGGTTTCGATGCTGGCCTGCTCGCTGCGCACCCGCGCCAGGTCGGCGTCGACGGCAGCGCGGGCCGCCAGGGCCGGTGCCTGGCGTCGCTCGCTGCGGCTGCGCGACGCGGCCGCGAGCTGGGCCTGGACCAGGGTCTGGCGGGCGCCTTCGAGCAGGTCCGGGGCGTAGTGGTCGGCATCGGCCTGCTGGGCCTGCAGGATCGCCTGCTCGGCCTGCTGCACCTCGGGCAGGGCCTGGGCCAGGGCCATGGCCGGCAACGCGAAAGCGAGCGCCAGCGCATACAGGCACACGCGGAATTGTGCGAAGCTAGGTTCGTTCATGGGGAACGCCGCGTCCATAAGGGTGGCGGCCATTGTCGGAAGCTGGCGCCGCGCATGCAATGGCACGGTTGCGGGCCATTCAACTGGGGATCGTCGCGCAATGGATATCGGCTACTTCCTGAAGCTGATGACCGAGAAAAATGCCTCGGACATGTTCCTGACCACCGGGGCTCCGGTCTACATCAAGATCGAAGGCAAGCTTTACCCGCTGGGCAATACCGGCCTGCCTCCGGGCATGGTCAAGAAAATCGCCTACTCGCTGATGGACGAGGGCCAGGTGCCGCAGTTCGAGCGCGACCTGGAGATGAACATGGCCATCGCCCTGGCCGATGCCGGGCGCTTCCGGGTCAACGTGTTCAAGCAGCGCGGCGAGGTAGGCATGGTGATCCGCGCCATCCGCAGCGCGATCCCCTCCATCGAGGAGCTCAACCTGCCGCAGGTGCTCAAGGACATCATCATGACCCCGCGCGGGCTGGTGCTGCTGGTCGGCTCCACCGGCTCGGGCAAGTCCACCGCGCTGGCCTCGATGATCGACCACCGCAACAGCAACATCACCGGCCACATCCTCACCATCGAGGATCCGATCGAGTACCTGCACAAGCACAAGAAATCGATCGTCAACCAGCGCGAGGTGGGCCTGGATACGCACGCCTTCCACAACGCGCTGAAGAACGCCATGCGCGAGGCGCCGGACGTGATCCTGATCGGCGAGATCCTGGACGCGACCACGATGGAGGCGGCGATCGCCTTCGCCGAAACCGGCCACCTGTGCCTGGCCACGCTGCACTCCAACAACGCCGACCAGACCATCGAGCGCATCCTCAACTTCTTCCCCGAGAGTGCGCACAAGAACATCCTGATGAACCTGGCGCTGAACCTGCGCGCGGTGGTGTCGCTGCGCCTGGTCAAGGGCATGGACGAGCGCCGCCTGCCGGCCAGCGAGGTGCTGATCAACACCCCGATGATCCGCGACCTGCTGCGCCGCGGGCAGGTGCACGAGATCAAGCAGGCGATGGAGGGGTCGCTGGAAGAAGGCATGCAGACCTTCGACCAGTGCCTGTTCCGGATGGTCAAGCAGGGCCAGATCCAGCAGGAGGAGGCGCTGCGCGCAGCCGACTCGCGCGATGGCCTGGCGCTGAAGTTCCGCCTGTCCGAAGGCGCCGAAGGCGAGCACGACCCCTACGCCGACATCAACGGCCCGTCCTCGCCCACCATCACCCACGGTTTCGGCTGAGGCACGCATCGCCGCGGTCGCCCGCAAGACGGGCTCCTACAGGAGGAGCGCTCGTGCAGGAGCCGGCCTTGCCGGCGATGCGGTTGCCGCGGTCGCCCGCGAGACGGGCTCCTACAGGGGGGAAGGGTCCGCGCCGGGGGCGTCGGGCTGCACGCCGGGCGCGGCGGCCTTGAATGCCGGCAGGGCCAGGCAGGCCTGCTCGATGCGCGCCAGGGTCGGCCAGCCGGCCACGTCCATGCCGTAACGGCGCGCGTTGTACAGCTGCGGCACCAGGCAGCAGTCGGCCAGCCCCGGGGCATCGCCATGGCAGAACGCGCCGGTGGACGGATCGCCGGCCACCCGCGCCTCGAACGCGGCCATGCCCTCCCCGATCCAGTGCCGCACCCAGTCGTCGCACTCGGACCGCGGCACATGCCACTCGCGCTCGAAGAACTGCAGCACGCGCAGGTTGTTGAGCGGGTGCACGTCGCAGGCCACCAGTTGCGCCAGCGCGCGGACCCGCGCACGCGCCGGCGCAGCGTCGGGCAGCAGCCGGGCGCGCGCGGGCCAGGCCTCGTCCAGGTATTCCAGGATCGCCAGCGACTGGTGCACCACCAGGTCGCCGTGCACCAGCACCGGCACCAGGCGCTGTGGATTGATCGCAGCAAACTCGGCCGCATGCTGGCGGCCGCCGCCTTCCAGCAGGTGTACCGGCCGCTGCGCGTATTGAAGGCCCTTGAGGGCCAGCCCGATGCGCACGCGGTACGCAGCGCTGGAACGCCAGTAGGTGTGGAGCTGCAGTGCGCTGTCCATTGCCATGGTTTCCCCGTGGTGCGATGACAGTGTAGGAGCAGCCCGGGCCGTGCTGCCTGTCCATGGGCCGGTGCGGCGGCCGGAACGCAGCGGGCTGTTCAGGGCAGCGGCGCGCGCTCGATCCGCTGCTCGATCGCGCCGAACAGGCTGTGCCCGGCGCGATCGAACATCTCGATCCGCACGCTGTCGCCGAACTTCAGGAACGGGGTGGCCGGTGCACCGTCGCGCAGCGCCTCCACGGTGCGCCGCTCGGCCAGGCACGAGGCGCCGCGCGACACGTCCTGGTTGGCGATGGTGCCGGAGCCGACCACGGTGCCGGCGGCCAGCGGCCGGGTCCGGGCCGCGTGGGCGATCAGCTGGGCGAAATCGAACTGCATGTCTTCGCCGGCTTCCGGCGCGCCGAACCACTGGCCGTTGATGTGGCTGACCAGCGGCAGGTGCAGCTTGTTGCCGCGCCAGGCATCGCCCAGTTCGTCCGGGGTGACCAGCACCGGCGACAGCGCCGAGCGCGGCTTGGACTGCAGGAAGCCGAAGCCCTTGGCCAGTTCGGCGGCAATCAGGTTGCGCAGCGAGACATCGTTGATCAGGCCGATCAGCTGGATGTGTTCGGCCGCCTGCTGCGGCGACACCGCCATCGGGACATCGTCGGTGACCACCACGATCTCGGCTTCCAGGTCGATGCCGTGGTCCTCGCTGATGGCACGCACCGGGTCGCGCGGACCGAGGAAACCGGCGCCGGTGCCCTGGTACATGAGCGGGTCGGTGTAGAAACTCTCCGGCACCTGCGCGCCACGCGCGCGGCGCACCCGTTCCACGTGCGGCAGGTAGGCGCTGCCGTCAACGAACTCGTAGGCACGCGGCAGCGGCGCGGCCAGCGCGGCCATGTCCAGGTCGAAGGCATCGGCGGCCTCACCGGCCTGCAGCGCCTGGGCCAGTGCATTCAGGCGCGGTGCGGCGCGCTGCCAATCGTCCAGGGCCTGTTGCAGGGTCGCGGCGATGCCGTCGGCGCGCACCGCGCAGCCCAGGTCGGCCGAGACCACCACCAGGGTGCCGTCGCGGCCGCCTTCCTTGAGGGTTCCGAGCTTCATCCGGTTCACTCCTGCGGGGAACCCGGAGTGTAGCGGTCGGGGATCGGGGATCGGGGATCGGGGATCGGGGATCGGGGATCGTTTGCCGCCTGCGAGGTCGCCCGCAAGACGGGCTCCTACACGGGCGCCCCCTGTAGGAGCCCGTCTTGCGGGCGACCAGGCGAAACCAACCCGCCCCGCCAACCCACGGCCACCGGCGAGGCCGGCGCGCGTCTTGCTGAACGCCCTCCACCGGCAGCAGGCGCAATCGGCTTGCATCGCGTAGAATCGCCGCCCTGATTGCCCAGCGGCCGTCCGTTTCCCTCCGGGAACGACAGCTCCGGATCCGTCCGGCGCCCGTCCCACTCCGACGCCATTCGCTGGCAATCGGGCCGGTTCTTCCGGCCAACCACTTCTCGCAGCGCGGTTCACGGGAACGCTCCGAGCCACCGATCGAATACCGATCAGCCCGCAGACATGCGTCCGCGGGCCGTTGCCATGGAGCTTCCACGATGTCGTTTGAATCCCTGGGCCTTGCCCCGTTCCTGCTGCGCGCGTTGTCCGAGCAGGGCTACGAAACCCCCACCGCGATCCAGCAGCAGGCCATCCCGCTGGTGCTGGCAGGCCACGACCTGCTTGCCGGCGCCCAGACCGGCACCGGCAAGACCGCCGCCTTCGGCCTGCCGCTGCTGCAGCACCTGGGCACCGCGCCGCAAGCGGTGAGCCGCGGCCCGCGCAAGCCGCGCGTGCTGGTCCTGGCCCCTACCCGCGAGCTGGCCACCCAGGTGCACGACAGCCTGCGCGACTACGGCAAGCACCTGCGCATTCCCAGCGCGGTGATCTACGGCGGCGTGGGCATGGGCAACCAGCTCGATGCGCTGCGCCGCGGCGTGGACCTGGTGGTGGCCTGCCCGGGTCGCCTGATCGACCACATGGAGCGCCGCAGCGTGGACCTGTCCGGGATCGAGATCCTGGTGCTGGACGAGGCCGACCGCATGCTCGACATGGGCTTCCTGCCGTCGATCAAGCGCATCCTGGCCAAGCTGCCGCGGCAGAACCGGCAGACCCTGCTGTTCTCGGCCACCTTCCCCGAGAGCATCAAGCAGCTGGCGATGGAGTTCATGCGCAACCCGCGCGAAGTCCAGGTGACTCCGCAGAACACCGTGGCCGAGACCATCACCCACCGCGTGCATCCGGTCGACACCGCCCGCAAGCGCGAGCTGCTGCTGCACCTGCTGGCGCAGGACACGCGCGTGCAGACCCTGGTGTTCGCCAAGACCAAGCACGGCAGCGACAAACTGGTCACCTTCCTGGAGAAGTCCGGCATCCAGGCCGCGGCGATCCACGGCAACAAGAGCCAGGGCCAGCGCCTGCGCGCGCTGGGCGACTTCAAGTCCGGCAAGGTCAAGGTGCTGGTGGCCACCGACATCGCCGCGCGCGGCATCGACATCGACCAGTTGCCGCGGGTGATCAACTACGACCTGCCGATGGTGGCCGAGGACTACGTGCACCGGATCGGCCGCACCGGCCGCAACGGCTCGACCGGCGAAGCGCTGTCGCTGGTGTCGCAGGACGACGCCAAGTACCTGCGCCAGATCGTGCGCCTGCTGGACCGCGACATGGAAATCCGCGACCTGCCCGGCTTCGAGCCGCAGGTGCCGATCCGCTGGGGCAACAGTGCCCCGGGCAAGACCGAAGTGCCGGGCGGGCAGCGTCCGCCGCGCAAGCCCGGTGGCGGCCGTGGCCGCCGTCCGCACGGCGACGGCCAGCGCCATGCGCATGCCGGCGCCAAGTCGCACGGCGGCCAGCGCGATGGCGCGCGGCAACCGGCCGACGGCACCCGCGGGCGCCGGCGCGGTGGCAACGATGGCCCGCGTCGCGACGCCACGCGCTGAGCCTTCCGGCCGCTGCACGCGGCAAGCTGGAGAGGAACACCGCATCCGCACGGGCTGATGCCCGGGCATCGCGGCCGCGGCCGCGGCCGGGATGCCGTGGTCAACCGTGGCCGCGGCCCGACCATGTGCCTGGCGGGCCATGTGCCTGGCAAGCCATGCCCGCGGCGGGCGATTGCGGGCGCAGGCGGCCGCGGCCGACAATGCGCGGATGGATATCTTCAAGGTCTTCACCCTCGAGGCGGCGCACCGCCTGCCGCATGTGCCCGCCGGCCACAAGTGCGCGCGCCTGCATGGCCATTCGTTCCGGGTGGAGATCCACATCTCCGGCGAGCCCGACCCGCACACCGGCTGGGTCATGGACTTCGCCCAGATCAAGGCCGCGTTCAAGCCGCTCTACGAGCAGCTCGACCATCATTACCTCAATGACATCGCTGGCCTGGACAACCCGACCAGCGAACGGCTGGCCATGTGGATCTGGACGCGCCTGAAGCCGTCGCTGCCGCTGCTGAGCGAGGTCGTGGTCCACGAAACCTGCACGTCGGGCTGCCGCTACCGCGGCTGAGCCGGGCCAGGCTGGACCCAAGCGCGCGATTTGCACCGGATTGACACCCCGGAAGTGCCCCGGGCAACTGCCTCGGGCATCGCCAAGCACTTGTAACTGAACGGATTATCAATTTTCTGGCGAAATTCCTCCGCCAGGTGTTGCATTGCAACAAAGATGTGCATATGCTGCATCGCACCATCCAAGCAACACCTACGGAGTACGCCATGTCCTACCAGTTCAACGACCAGTTCAGCGCCTACACGCAACAGTTCGCCGCCGTCGCTGCGCGTGTGAACCGCCTGGCCCTGGAGAATGCCGAGACGGTGCTCGGAGTCCAGCTGCGCACGTTCGAGAAGAACGTCGATGCCGCCACCAGCTACCTGGGCGAGCTCGCCGAAGTGCGTGACCTGGAAGCCTACAAGACCGTGTGGCCGAAGGGCCTGCAGGTTGCCCGCGACAACGCCGAGCGCGTTGCTGCTGCCGGTCAGGAAGTGTTCGGCCTGACCCTGAAGACCACCGAGGCGTTTGGCCAGCTGGCCAAGGCCCAGTTCGAAGCGGCCTCCGACCAGGCCCAGGCCACCGTCGCCAAGGCGACCAAGGCCGCCAAGCGCTGATCGTAAGCGGCTTCAAAGCTCTTTGCGCGGCTCCCCTCCCTCCGCGCAAACCTGGACCCGGCAGCTCCCTCCCGCTGCCGGGTCTTTCTTTTTGTGGCGCCCGCAAGACGGGCTCCTACAGCGGCAGCGACAGATGCGCGGCCAGGGTGGCCGGCTGCGGATTGCGCGCATGCGGCAGATGGCCCAGGCATGGCGCCGGCAGGCGTGCGGCCAGCAGTTCCAGGTTCTCCTGCCGGCAGGCCATGTCCGGATCGACTTCGCTGGCGATCCAGCCCAGCAGCAGCGCGCCGTCGGCCTGGATCGCCGCCGCGCTCAGGCGCGCATGGTTGAGGCAGCCCAGGCGCATGCCGACCACCAGCACCACCGGCAGGCGCAGCGCGCGCACCAGGTCGCGCTGGTCCAGTGCCGTGGCCAGGGGTGCGGCCCAGCCACCCACGCCCTCCACCACCACCACGTCGGCCTGCGCACGCAGCCGCGCAAATGCATCCAGCAGCGGCGCCAGCGTGACCTCGGCACCGGCCGCGCGCGCAGCCAGTTCCGGGGCCAGCGGCTCGGGCAGGGCAAAGGGATTGAGGTCCTCATAGGCCGGCTGCGGCGCGCTGGCAGCCTGCAGCGCCAGCGCATCGTCGTTGCGCAAGCCCTGCGGCGTGCGCGTGCAGCCGCTGGCGACCGGCTTCATCCCCACCGCCGCCATGCCCTGCGCGCGCAATGCATGCAGCAGCGCGCAACTTGCCAGGGTCTTGCCGGCGCCGGTGTCGGTGCCGGTCACGTAGAGGCGATCGCTGACGACGGCGGACATCTGCATTCCTGTGGCCAGGTGGGTGGACGCGGCGGCGCCACGCGCGGGAACGGTCCATGCCGTGACCACGGAAGCCGCAGCCTGCCATCGGCATCGTCACGTGGTGTACGCGTGCGACCCGGCATGAACCGGAAATGATACGCCCGCACCTGGCTCCGCCGGGATGGGTAACATGACCGCATGTCCTTCGCCCCGATCCCGCTCAGTGGCAGCAAGCCGGAACGCTATGCGCAACTGCTGCAGCAGGCGCGCGCGCTGATGCACGGCGAGCGCGACCGGATCGCCAACGCCGCCAACCTCGCGGCGCTGGTGTATCACGCGCTGCCCGACGTGAACTGGGTGGGCTTCTACTTCCACGATGGACGCGAACTGGTGGTCGGCCCGTTCCAGGGGCTGCCGGCGTGCATCCGCATCCCGCTGGACAAGGGCGTGTGCGGTGCCGCCGCGCGCAGCGGCCAGACCCAGCGCGTGGCCGACGTCGATGCGTTTCCCGGGCACATCGCCTGTGACTCGGCGTCGCGCTCGGAGCTGGTGGTGCCTTTGATGCTTGATGGTGCGCTGCTGGGCGTGTTCGACCTGGACAGCCCGCAGCGCGACCGGTTCGATACCGACGACCAGGCCGGGCTCGAAGCGATTGCCGCCGCCTACCTGGATGCAGTGCGATGAGCGGCGACACCGGCAAGCTGCGCAACATCGGCCCCAAGAGCGCGGCGCGGCTGCGCCAGGTCGGCTTGCGCAGCGCCGCGGACCTGGCCGCGACCGGTGCAGTGGCTGCTTTCATGAAGGTCAAGCGCGCCGGCTTCAAGCCGGGACTGAACCTGCTGTACGCGCTGGAAGGCGCGCTGCTGGATTGCCACTGGCACGACGTGCCCGAGGCGCGCCGCCAGCAACTGCTGGCCGAGGTGGAAGCGGCCAGTGCCGCATTGCCGGCCGCGCGCGGCCGCCCGGAGGCCGGGCCGGTGACCGTTGCCTATTGCCGCGACGACGATACGGCTACAGGCGACGACGACGACCGCAGCTGAGCCCGCTCCGGCCACGCAGCCCATGCGCTGCGCCAGCGACCGGAGTGTCTGCGTCTTCCCACGCAAAACGCCCACGCCTCACTTTGCCGGCCGCAGGGCGATCGCATAGACTGCGCGCACTTTCGGGTGACCCGCGGCCTTCCGGCCCCGGGTTGAAACGGGAAGCCGGTGACTCAGGGCACGGCCAGTACGGCCGCCGCCCCGACATCCCGGCACTGCCCCCGCAACGGTAAGCAGGACCACTCCGGGCAAACCGCCACTGTGCTTGGCACGGGAAGGCGTCCGGACGGGCCGGGCCTCATGGCCCCGCCGCCTGCGAGTCCGGAGACCGGCCCGGAAGACGACTGGTTGCGATGCGGAGGGCATGGCGGCGGCAGCGCCGTGCCGTGTCCCGCACGTCTCCTCCGTCGCCCTCCTCCTCGTGGCAGCCTCCCAAAGCCACACGTTCGCGCGGGCGCGCGCGACGTCAGGAGAGATGCATGAAACCCTACAACCGTCCCCTTCCCGTTGCCGTGGGCCTGGCCCTGCTGGGCGCGCCGGCGCTGGCCTGCGCCGCGGTGGCAGCCACCGACCTGGACCAGGTGGTGGTCACCGGCACCCGCACCGACGTGGCCATAGAGGACAGCCTGGTCCCGGTGCAGGTGATCGACCGCGCCACCATCGAACGCAGCCAGGCCACCTCGCTGCCGGCCCTGCTGCAGGGTCGCGCCGGCATCAACCTGACGCGGCAGGGCGGGCCGGGCAAGCTGACCTCGCTGTTCCTGCGCGGCACCGAATCGGACCACGTGCTGGTACTGGTGGACGGGCTGCGCATCGGCCAGGCCACCAACGGCATGTCGATGCTGCAGGACCTGCCGATCGACCAGATCGAGCGGGTCGAGATCGTGCGCGGGCCGCGCTCGAGCCTGTACGGATCCGAGGCCGTGGGCGGCGTGATCCAGATCTTCACCCGCGCCGCCGAGCCGGGCCTGCGTCGTGAGGCGTCGCTGGGCGTTGGCAGCGACCGCCTGCGCCACGCCGCCGTCGGCCTGTCCAACCGCGGCGCGCGTGGCTGGGTTTCGGCCCGTGCCGGCTACCAGGAAACCGACGGCATCGATGCCTGCCGCGGAACCGCTGCCGGCTGGGGCGCCGGCTGCTTTGCCGATGAACCCGACCGCGACGGCTACCGCAACGTGTCGGTGAACCTGCGCGGCGGCCTGGAGATGGCCGAGGGCCTGGAAGTGGATGCGCACCTGCTCCAGGCCAACAACTTCAACGAGTACGACGGCAGCATGTACAGCGGCAACGAGGCCGAGAACCGCCAGCAGGTGCTGGGCGCGCGTGCGCGCTGGCGGGCACGCGACCGGCTCTCGGTGACGGCGCAGCTCGGGCGCACCAACGACGATGCCGACAGCTTCTACGCCAGTGCCGCCGGCCGCAGCTTCGTGAGCACCTTCGACACCCGCCGCGACCAGGCCTCGGTGCAGGTCGACGCCGGCTTCGGCACCGACCAGCTGCTCAGCGCGGGGATGGACTGGCTGCGCGACCGCCTGGCCAGCAGCACCGCCTTCGACGAGGCCAGCCGCGACAACCTGGGCGCCTTCCTCGAATACCAGGGCCGTTTTGGCGCGCACACCATGCAGGCCAGCTTGCGCGGCGACGACAACCAGCAGTTCGGCCACCACACCACCGGCAGCGTTGGCTACGGCCTGGCCTTCGGCGAGGGCTGGCGGCTGACCGCCAGCGCCGGCACCGGATTCAAGGCGCCGACCTTCAACGACCTGTACTACCCCGGTTTCAGCAACCCGGACCTGCTGCCGGAGGAATCGCGCAGCACCAACCTCGGCATCGCCCGCTACGGCGATGGCTGGAACTGGACCGTCAATGCATTCCAGACCCGCATCGACCAGCTGATCGGCTACGACACCGGCTTCAACCTGGTCAACATCGACCGCGCACGCATCCGTGGCGCCGAAGCGACCGGCTTTGCCTCGCTGGCCGGGTTCGACCTCACCGCCGAAGTGAGCCACCTGGATGCACGCAACGACAGCGGCGGCACCAACAACGGCAACCGCCTGCCACGGCGCGCGCGCAACACCGGGCGGCTGGACGTGGACCGCGCGTTCGGCCCGCTGCGGGTGGGCGTGAGCGCCATCGGAGCAAGCGCCCGCCACGACGACGTGGCCAACAGCGCGCGCCTGGCCGGATACGGCCTGCTGGACCTGCGCCTGGAGTACGCGCTGGCCCCGGCATGGACACTGCGGGCCAAGGTGGGCAACGTGCTGGACCGCCGGTACGAGACCATCGCCTGGTACAACCAGCCCGGCCGCGAGTACGGGTTGAGCCTGCACTGGCGCCCGCAGGCGCGCTGAGCCGGCATGCCCGCGGCAGCCAGTGCGCACATGGACGTGCGCCCGAGCGGCCGCGGCACAATGGGCGGGCATGGACATGCCGCCCACGCCCGCGCCACGCAAGATCATCCACGTCGACATGGATGCGTTCTACGCATCGGTGGAGCAGCGCGACGACCCTGCCCTGCGCGGACGGCCGGTGGTGGTGGCCTGGCGCGGCGCGCGCTCGGTGGTGTGCGCGGCCTCCTACGAGGCCCGCCGGTTCGGGGTGCGCTCGGCGATGCCGGCGCTGCGCGCCGAACGCCTGTGCCCGCAGGCGGTATTCGTGCCGCCGGACTTCGCGCGCTACAAGGCGGTGTCACGCCAACTGCGGCAGATCATGCTGGCCCACACCGACCTGGTCGAGCCGCTGTCGCTGGACGAAGCCTACCTGGACGTCACCGCATCCAGGTCCGGCCTGCCCAGCGCCACCGCCGTGGCCGAGGCGATCCGCGCGCAGATCCGCGAGCAGACCGCGCTCACCGCCTCGGCCGGCGTGGCGCCCAACAAGTTCCTGGCCAAGATCGCATCGGACTGGAACAAGCCCGACGGCCAGTTCGTGATCCGCCCCAGCCAGGTCGAACGCTTCCTCACCCCGCTTCCGGTGGGGCGCATCCCGGGCGTGGGCCGGGTGATGCAGGCCCGCCTGCACGCACTGGGCATCGCCACCGTCGGCGACCTGCGCAGCCTGCCCCTGGAAGCGCTGCGCCAGCAGTTCGGCAGTTTCGGCGCCGCCCTGTACCGGCGCGCGCGCGGCATCGACGAACGCCCGGTGGAGCCGGACCAGCCGGTGCAGTCGGTCTCCTCCGAGGACACCTTCGCCCAGGACCTGCCGCTGGCGGCGCTGGAACCGGCGATCCGCGCCCTGGCCGGCAATACCTGGCGCGCGGCCGGCAAGACGGCCCGGGTGGCGCGTACCGTGGTACTCAAGCTCAAGACCGCGCAATTCCGTATCCTCACCCGCAGCCACACCCCCGACCACCCGCCGGCCTCGGAGGCCGAGCTGGCGGCGCTGGCGCTGGCCCTGCGCGCCCGCGTCGGACTGCCGGACGACACCTGCTATCGCCTGGTCGGGGTGGGCCTGGCCGGCTTCCGCGACGCGGACGAAAGCGTGGCCCAGGGCGAGCTTTTCGCCCCGCCCGACGGGCAACAGACGCTGGCGTATCTCCCAACATTTGATTGAAACGGTTACCCTCATGCACGCTTTGGTGTTTTCCCCCCCGGACTCCGCATGAACCGCGCCTCCTCGTTCAGCCGCGAACAACTGCTCGCCAGCAGCCGCGGCGAACTGTTCCCCACGGCCGACGCCCGCCTGCCCGCCGACCCGATGCTGATGTTCGACCGCGTGGTCGAGATCAGCGACGAGGGCGGCAAGTACGGCAAGGGCTACATCCGTGCCGAACTCGACGTCCGCCCGGACCTGTGGTTCTTCCAGTGCCACTTCATCAGCGATCCGGTGATGCCCGGTTGCCTGGGCCTGGACGCGATGTGGCAGCTGGTCGGCTTCTTCCTGACCTGGCTGGGCGCGCCCGGGCGCGGTCGCGCGCTGGGCTGCGGCGAGGTCAAGTTCACCGGCCAGGTGCTGCCCACGGCCACGCTGGTGACCTACGAGATCGACATCAGCCGGGTGATCAACCGCAAGCTGGTGATGGCCCAGGGTGATGCGCGCATGCTGGTGGACGGGCGCGAGATCTACAGCGCCAAGGACCTGCGCGTGGGCCTGTTCACCTCCACCGAGGATTTCTGAGCATGAGCCGCCGTATCGCCATCACCGGCATGGGCATCGCCTCTTGCCTGGGCAACGACCTGGACACGGTATCGGCCTCGCTGCGCGAGAGCCGCGCCGGCATCCGCGTGCTGCCCGACTCGGTCGAGCGCGGCCTGCGCAGCCAGGTCGGCGGCCCGGTGGAGCTGGATCTGGATGCGCTGATCGACCGCAAGCTCAAGCGCTTCATGAGCGATGCGGCCGCCTACAGCTACGTCTCCATGCGCGACGCCATCGCCGATGCCGGCCTGGACGAGGCGGCGGTGAGCAACCCGCGCACCGGCCTGATCGCCGGCTCCGGCGGCGGCTCCAGCCACTGGCAGGTGGCCGCGGCCGACCTGCTGCGCGAGCGCGGGGTGCGCAAGGTGGGGCCGTACATGGTCCCGCGCACGATGTGCTCGACGGTGTCGGCCAACCTTGCCACGGCGTTCAAGATCAAGGGCCTGTCGTATTCGATCGGCGCGGCCTGCGCCACCTCGGCGCACTGCATCGGCGCGGCCGCCGACCTGATCCGCCATGGCGCGCAGGACATCGTCTTCGCCGGCGGCGGCGAGGACCTGGACTGGACGATGACGGTGATGTTCGACGCCATGGGCGCGCTGTCGTCGGGGTTCAATGACCGCCCGGAAACGGCATCGCGCCCGTACGACGCCAACCGCGACGGCTTCGTCATCGCCGGTGGTGGCGGCATGCTGGTGCTGGAGGACTGGGACCACGCGGTGGCCCGCGGTGCGCGCATCCACGCCGAGCTGGTCGGCTACGGCGTGACCTCCGACGGTGCCGACATGGTGGCGCCATCCGGCGAGGGCGCGGTGCGCTGCATGCGCATGGCCCTGGAAGGTGCGCAAGGGCGCAAGGTCGATTACCTCAACACCCACGGCACCTCGACTCCGCTGGGCGACATCACCGAGTTGAGCGCGGTGCGCGAGGTATTCGGCGCGGACGTGCCGCCGATCTCCTCGACCAAGGCGCTGTCCGGCCATTCGCTCGGCGCGGCCAGCGTGCACGAGGCAATCTACAGCCTGCTGATGATGCGCGACGGCTTCATTGCCGGCTCGGCCAATATCGAGACCCTGGACCCGAAGGCCGAAGGCTTCCCGATCGTGCGCCAGAGCCGGGAGGCGAAGCTGGACGTGGTGATGTCCAACAGCTTCGGCTTCGGCGGCACCAACGGCACCCTGGTGTTCGCCCGGGCCTGAGGGCCTGGCGCACGCACCGGCATCGCGCGGTCGCCCGCAAGACGGGCTCCTACACGGCAGCCATGCCGTTGTGGCGCAGCAGCGGGTCGAGGCTGGGCGCGCGGCCGCGGAAGGCGGTGAAGTTTTCCAGTGCACTGCGGCTGCCGCCGCGGGAGAGGATCTCGCGCAGGAAACGGGCGCCGGTTTCGGCCAGCTGCTCCGGCGCTTCCTCGAACGCGGCGTAGGCATCCGCGCTGAGCACCTCGGCCCACTTGTAGCTGTAATACCCGGCCGCGTAGCCGCCGGCGAAGATGTGGCTGAACTGGTGCGGGAAGCGGTGCCAGGCCGGGGCGCGGTTGACCGCGACCTCGTCGCGCACCCGCTCCAGCAACTGCATGACGCTGTCGTGCCCCGGGTCGAAGCGGCTGTGCAGCTCCATGTCGAACAGGGCGAACTCGAGCTGGCGCACGGTGAACATGCCGCTCTGGAAATTCTTTGCCGCCAGCATCCTGTCGAACAGTTCGCGCGGCAGCGGCTGCCCGGTTTCGGCATGCGCGGTCATCGCCTGCACGCGCTCCCATTCCCAGCAGAAGTTCTCCATGAACTGGCTGGGCAGCTCCACCGCGTCCCACTCCACGCCGTTGATGCCGGCCACCGGCAGCTCGCCGATGGCGGTCAGCAACTGGTGCAGGCCGTGGCCCATCTCGTGGAACAGGGTGGTGACCTCGTTGTGGGTGAAGGTGGCCGGCTTGCCATCCATGCCCTTGCCGAAGTTGCAGACCAGGTAGACGAGCGGCGTCTGCGCGGCCGTCGCGGTGACCCGGCGGTTGCGGCAATCGTCCATCCACGCACCGCCACGCTTGCCCTCGCGGGCGTACAGGTCCAGGTAGAACTGGCCAAGCAGGCGGCCGTGCGCGTCCTCCACCCGGTAGAAGCGCACGTCGTCGTGCCACACCGGTGCGGTGTCCGCCGTCACCTTCACCGCATACAGCGACTGGATCACGTCGAACAGGCCGGCCAGCACCGTGGGTTCGGTGAAATACTGCTTCACCTCCTGCTCGGAATAGCTGTAGCGCGCCTGCTTGAGCTTCTCGCTGGCCCAGGCCAGGTCCCAGGGCTGCAGTTCGTCCAGGCCCAGCTCGTCGCGCGCAAACTGTTCCAGTTCGGCGCGGTCGCGGCGCGCGAACGGCAGCGCGCGAACGGCCAGGTCGCGCAGGAAACCGGCTACCTCGCCCGGCGACTGCGCCATCTTGGTTGCCAGCGAGTAGTCGGCGTAGCTGGCAAAGCCCAGCAGCGCGGCCAGCCCGGCGCGCAGTTCCAGGATGCGGTCGATATTGGCGCCGTTGTCCAGCTCGGCCGGGCCGGCCTCGGACGCACGCAGGCCGTGGGCACGGTACAGCGCCTCGCGCAGCGCGCGGTCGTCGGCATAGGTCTGCACCGGCAGGTAGCACGGCATCTGCAGGGTCAGCTTCCAGCCCCGGCCCTTGCCAGGCGCGTCTTCGTCCTTCTTGGCCGCAGCGCGCGCGGCAGCGACCACCTCGGCCGGCAGGCCGGACAGGCGCGCCTCGCCGTCCACGTACAGGGCGAAGGCATCGGTGGCATCGAGCACGTTCTGCGAGAACTTCGCCGACAGCGCGGCCAGTTCCTCCTGCAGCGCAGAGAAACGCTCCTTGTCCGCCTCCGACAGCTCGGCACCGCCGAGGCGGAAATCACGCAGCGCGTTCTCCACCACCTTACGCCGGGTAGCGCCGTAGCCGGCGTATTCCGGTGCAGCGGCCAGCGCCTTGTATTGCGCGAACAGCGCCAGGTTCTGGCCCAGCGATGCGCCGAAGCGGGTCACCTTGGGCAGGTTGGCGTTGTAGGCCTCGCGCAGTTCCGGGGTGTTGACCACCGCCTGCAGGTGCACCACCTGGCCCCAGGCGCGCCACAGCCGCTCGGTGGCGTCCTCCAGCGGAGTGACGAAGCTGTCCCAGGTCACCGGGCTGACGGCCTGCGCCGCCTTCACCGCCGCCCCGGCCTGCTCCAGCAGCACGTCGATGGCCGGCCCGATGTGTTCCGGGCGGATCGCATCGAAACGGGGAAGGCCGGAGAAGTCGAGCAACGGGTTGTCCATGGAAGTCCTTTGCAACCGGGGGATCGGCGCGATGCCGCGTACCAGTGACAGATGCGCGCGCACCCGGCCGAATTCAAGCCGCGCCGCAGGCCGGCAGCGCGGGCAAGGGTGCGCCGGCCACCGCGGCGGCGATCGCCGCGTCGGCGGCGTCGACATCGATTCCATTGCCGGCGTACCACTCCGGGTTGTAATAGCTGTGCGCGTAGCGCTCGCCGCTGTCGCACAGCACGCTGACGATGGAGCCGCCCTGCCCGGAGGCGTGCATGGCGCGCGCCGCGTGCAGCACGCCGACGAAGTTGGTGCCGGTGGAGCCACCCACGCGCCTGCCCAGCACCGCGCTGACATGGCGCATCGCCGCCAGGCTCAGCGCGTCGGGCACCTTGAGCATGGCGTCCACGCAGCCGGCGATGAAACTGGGCTCGGCAACCGGGCGGCCGATGCCCTCGATGCGCGAGCCGCCCGCCACCGCAGGCAGCGGGCCATCGCGGCCTTCGCGCTGCAACCGGTAGTGGTCGAAGAACACCGAGTTCTCGGGGTCCACGCACAGCACCCGGGTGCCGTGGCATCCGTAGCGCACGTAGCGCCCGAGGGTGGCGCTGGTGCCGCCGGTGCCCGGGCCGCACACGATCCATGCCGGCACCGGGTGCGGCTCGCGCGCCATCTGCTTGAAGATGGATTCGGCGATGTTGTTGTTGGCGCGCCAGTCGGTGGCACGCTCGGCATAGGTGAACTGGTCCATGAAGTGGCCGCCGGTGGCGCGTGCCACGCGCGCCGATTCCTCGGCGATGGAACAGGCGCTCTCCACCAGGTGGCAGCGGCCGCCGTAGAACTCGATCTCGGCGATCTTCTCCGGCGAGGTGGAGGCCGGGATCACCGCAATGAACGGCAGCCCCAGCAATCGCGCGAAATACGCTTCCGAAACCGCGGTCGAACCGCTGGAGGCTTCCACCACGGTGCTGCCTTCATGCAGCCAGCCATTGGCCAGCGCGTACAGGAACAGCGAGCGCGCCAGGCGGTGCTTGAGGCTGCCGGTGGGGTGGCTGGACTCGTCCTTCAGGTAGGCGTCGATGTCCGGCCACGCCGGCAACGGCAGCGGGATCAGGTGGGTGTCGGCCGAGCGGTTGAAGTCGGCCTCGATCTTGTGGATGGCGGCGGCCACCCAGGCACGCTGCGACATGGCGGTGGCGAGGTTGCGGAAAGCCCATTCTAAGCACATGCATCACCGCGTCCGTGGACCAGACGCGACCAGTCCACGAACGCCTGCGCGGCGCTGCTGCCGCGCCGCCCACGCCCTGGCCCGATCCCGCGCCAGCACAGGGCCAAGGTTGCCCGCATGCGCCCGCGGGCCGTGGCTTCACCCTCGCCTTGCCCCTTCCTGTGTCACAGTCGGCCCTCCCAGCCCGCGCCAGGACACTCCGATGAGCTATTGCACAGGAATGGTCGCGCCGGTCCCGGCCGCCAACCGCGCACGCTACCTTGAACATGCCACCGCCGCATGGAAGGTGTTCAAGGCCCACGGCGCCTTGCGCATGGTCGAGACCTGGGGCGTGGACGTGCCGCACGGCAAGCTCACCGACTTCCATCGCGCGGTGGAGGCCAAACCCGATGAAGTGGTCGTGTTCTCGTGGATCGTGTGGCGCGACCGGCCGGCCGCCGATGCCGCCTGGCAGGCGATGATGTCCGACCCGGCGATGCAGGCGCTGCCGCCGATGCCGTTCGACGGCAAGCGGATGATCCATGGCGGTTTCGCCCCGGTGTTCGAACAGGGCGGGCATACGGGTGCCGGCTACTACCAGGGCTTCGTCCTGGCGGTGCCGGAGGCCAACAAGGACGCTTACGTGGGCATGGCCGGGGACGCGTGGCCGATGTTCCGCGATGCCGGTGCACTTGGCACGGTGGAAGCCTGGGGCGAGGACGTGCCGCGTGGCCAGCGCACCGACTTCCATCGCGCCGTCCACGCCGAAGACGGCGAGACGGTGGTGTTCAGCTGGATCCGCTGGGCCGACCGCGCCAGCTGCGATGCAGCCACTGCGCGGATGCAGGCAGCCGGCGAGCAGATGCAGGAGCAGATGCAGGAGATGCCGTTCGACGGCAAGCGCATGTTCTGGGCCGGGTTCGAGCCGATCTTCGACTCGGCCGCTGCGTAAGCGCGCCGGCCCCGCTTCCGGGTCACGACATCGGCTCCGGCGCCGCACCAATCTTCGGCGGCAGCGGGATGAACTCGCCATCGTCCAGGTCCGGCAGCTTCATCCGCCCGGCGGCCCAGTCGGCGCGGGCCTGCTCGATCCGCTCCTGCGAGGAGGAAACGAAGTTCCAGTCGATGAAGCGTGGCCCCACCGGCTCGCCGCCCAGGGCCATGACCACCGCATCGCTGGCCGCGGCCACGGTCACCGCGCCGCCGGGGACCAGCACCGCCATGCAGCCCGGCTGCACCCGTTGCCCGGCCACCTCCACCTCGCCGCTGGCCACGTAGACCGCGCGCTCGCTGTACTCGGCAGGCAGCGACACGCGCGCACCCGCGCGCAGTTGCCAGTGCACGTAGAACTGCGGCGAGTCGACCCTGACCGGTGAGTCCACGCCCTCCAGCCGGCCCGCGATCAGGCGCCCGGCCATGCCCTGCCCTTCGAACACCGGCAGCGCCTGGCTGGGGTAGTGCCAGAAGCCGGGATCGATCTCCTCGCGCTCGTCGGGCAGGGCCACCCAGGCCTGGATGCCGTCCATCGGCCCGCCGTGCGCGCGCAGTTCCTCGAAGCGCTCGGAATGGGTGATGCCGCGGCCGGCAGTCATCCAGTTCACTTCGCCCGGGTGGATCGGCTGCTCGGAGCCGACGCTGTCGCGGTGCATGATCTGGCCGTCGAACAGGTAGGTGATGGTGGACAGGCCGATGTGCGGATGCGGGCGCACGTCGGCCTCGCGCGGCATGCCGGGGGCGAAGTCCTTCGGCCCCATCCGGTCGAAGAAGATGTACGGCCCGACCATGCGCCGCTTGGCGTAAGGCAGCACGCGGCCGACCTCGAAGGCGCCCAGGTCGCGGCGGCGCTGCGGGATGAGAAGTTCGATCATGGCGAACCGGCCTCAGGCGCCGCGCGGCAGCACGGTGAGCACGCGGGCGATGAACTCGTGGAATTCCTTGAGGTAGCCGGCCAGGAACTTGGCCGTGCCCGGGTCGGCGATCGCGCCGGCCTCGTCGAGGAAGCCTTCCTTGAACTGGATGTAGGCCTCGGGCGAGTTCATCTGCGGCGAGTTGAGGAAGCCCAGGATGCTGCGCAGGTGCTGCTGGCCGACCGCCGTGCCGATCGCGCCGGGCGACACGCCGATCACCCCGGAGGGGATGTTGGCGAAGGAGTTGCTGCCCCAGGGGCGGCTGGCCCAGTCGATCGCGTTCTTCAGCGCGCCGGGGATGGAGCGGTTGTACTCCGGGGTAATGATCAGGATCGCGTCGGAGGACTCGATCGCCTGCTTGAACCGGCGCCCCGCCTCCGGGTAATCGGCGTCGTAGTCGTAGCTGTACAGCGGCAGGTCGGCGAAGGAGATCTCGTGGAACTGCAGCTGCTCGGGCGCCAGCTTGAACAGTGCCTTGGCGAATTTGCGGTTGATCGACTGCGTGGCCAGGCTGCCGATCAGGTAGCCCACCTTGTAGGTCTTCATCATCATCTCCCGGTGCGTGATGGACGGCGCCTGTCGGGCCTGCGGGCAAACCACCGCGACACGCCGCTGGCGCGGCTGCGGGGGCGGCGCCATCGATCCTACGCGCGGCCGGGAGAAAACGGTGTTACGCCGGGCCACGGCCACCACGGCACCGCGGGAGGCGCCCCGCTACTCCACCGTCACCGACTTGGCCAGGTTGCGCGGCTTGTCCACGTCGGTGCCGCGCGCCAGGGCGGTGTGGTAGGCCAGCAACTGCACCGGGATGGTGTGGATCACCGGACTGAGCACACCGGCGTGGCGCGGGGTGCGGATCACGTGCACGCCTTCGGACTCGGTGAAGTTGCTGTCCTGGTCGGCGAACACGAATAGCTCGCCGCCGCGCGCGCGCACTTCCTGCATGTTGGATTTCACCTTCTCCAGCAGGCGGTCGTTGGGTGCGATCACCACCACCGGCATGGCCGCGTCCACCAGCGCCAGCGGGCCGTGCTTGAGCTCGCCAGCCGGATAGCCCTCGGCGTGGATGTAGGTGATTTCCTTGAGCTTGAGCGCGCCTTCCAGGGCGATCGGGTAATGCAGGCCGCGGCCCAGGAACAGCGCGTTCTGCTTGCCGGCGAAGCGCTCGGCCCAGGCCACGATCTGCGGCTCCAGGTTGAGCGCGTGCTGCACGCTGCCGGGCAGGTGGCGCAGCTGTTCCAGGTGGTCGGCCTCCTGCCCGGGCGTGATCCGGCCGCGCAGCCTGGCAAGCACGCTGGTCAGCAGGAACAGCGCCGCCAGCTGGGTGGTGAAGGCCTTGGTCGAGGCCACGCCGATCTCGGCACCGGCGCGGGTGTAGCACACCAGCTGGCTGGCGCGCGGGATCGCGCTCTCGGGCACGTTGCAGATCGACAGGGTGTGGCGGTGGCCCAGCGACTTGGCGTACTTGAGCGCCTCCATCGTGTCCAGGGTTTCGCCGGACTGGGAAATGGTGACCACCAGGTGGTCCGGGTCGGCCCAGGCGTCGCGGTAGCGGTATTCGCTGGCGATCTCCACACTGCACGGCAGGCCGGCGATGGCCTCGATCCAGTAGCGCGCGGTCAGCCCGGCGTAGTAACTGGTGCCGCAGGCCAGGATCTGCACCCCGGTCACCTTGCGCAGCACTTCCTCCGCGCCGGGCCCGAACAGCGACGGTGCGAAGCCGCCGGCGTCGATCACCGCCTCCAGGGTGTCGGCGATCGCCCGCGGCTGCTCGTGGATCTCCTTCTGCATGAAGTGCCGGTACGGGCCCAGCTCCAGCGAGGCCAGCGACACGTCGGAGACATGCACCTCGCGTTCGACCTGGCGGTCCTGCGCATCGAACACGCGCACGCCGTCGCGGGTGACGTCGGCGGTGTCGCCCTCTTCGAGGAAGATCACCCGGCGCGTGGCCTGGATGATCGCCGACACGTCCGAGGCCACGAAGTTCTCGCCCTCGCCCAGGCCGACCAGCAGCGGGCAGCCCATCCGCGCGCACACCAGGCGGTCGGGCTGCGAGCGGCTGACCACCGCCAGCGCGTAGGCGCCGGTGAGCTCCTTGACCGTGGCCTGCAGCGCACCAAGCAGGTCGCGGCCACTGTCCATGTGGTGGTGGATCAGGTGGGCGATGACCTCGGTGTCGGTCTGCGACTCGAACACGTAGCCCAGCGCGGCCAGCCGCTCGCGCTGGGCCTCGTGGTTCTCGATGATGCCGTTGTGGACCAGGGCCAGGTCATCGTGGCTGATATGTGGGTGGGCGTTGGCCTCGGTCACCCCGCCATGGGTGGCCCAGCGGGTGTGGCCGATGCCCAGCGCGCCTTGGAAGCCCTCGGCCACCACCGCCTGCTCCATCTCGGCGACCCGGCCGGTGCGGCGCACCCGGCGCACGCCGGCCGCCTCGGCCACCGCGATGCCCGAGGAGTCATAGCCGCGGTACTCCAGCCGCTTGAGCCCCTCGACCAGGACCGGAACCACATCGCGATCCGCGATTGCACCGACGATGCCGCACATGTCGCCTTCCACCCGGAAACAGGGCAACGATTCTAGCGGAGACGGGCCACGCACCGGGTTGCGCGCCGCGCCGGTGGACATGTGCCGGACAGGGAGCGGCCGCAGCCTGTCCGCGGCACGTCCGTGCGGACACCGCGGACACATGCCACGCGCGGCGCATGCTTGTCGATCAAGCACTTGGCGTTGGCACGCGATATGCGTTGCCATGCAGTGCACTCCACCCGACCGGCAGCCCGATGATCCCCGACACCTCCGCCCAGGACCGCAAGCTCTCCACCGCGCCGCGCCCGGCGTGGCGGCGCTGGCTGTGGCCGGCGGCCGCGGTGGCGCTGCTGCTGGCCCTGGCCGGCTGGGTGGTGGTCGGCTGGGGCGCCGGTGCGCGCTCCTACGATGGCGCGCGCATCCGCATTGCCGAGGTGAAGCGCGGCGACCTGGTGCGCGACATCGCCGCCGACGGCAAGGTCATCACCGCCAACAGCCCCACCCTGTACGCGATCGCCGGCGGCACCGTGACGTTGAAGGTTGTGGCCGGCGACGCGGTCAGGCAGGGCCAGGAGCTGGCGGTGATCGACAGCCCCGAGTTGCGCAGCCGGCTGGTCCAGGAGGAATCGACCCAGGCCAGCATGGAGGCCGAGGCCAGCCGCGCGCAGCTGGACGCGCAGATCGCCGGGCTCAACGCGCGCAAGGCGCTGGACCAGGCCAGCATCGACCATACCGCCGCCGGGCGCGACCTGGAACGCTACGAACGCGCCCATGCCGGCGGCGCGGTATCCGACAACGAGCTTGCACGCGCCCGCGACGAACTGAAGAAGGCCGACATCGGCCTGCTGGCCGCGCGCAGCGATGCCGGCCTGCAGCAGCGCGGCGCGGCCCTGGATGCGCGCAACAAGCGCCTGCTCGCCGACCGCCAGAAGGCGGTGGCCGATGAACTGCGGCGCCAGGTGGACGCATTGACCTTGCGCGCGCCGTTCGATGGCCAGGTCGGCCAGGTGCAGATCGCGCAGGGCACCAACGTGGCCGCCAACGCCGCCATCCTCAGCGTGGTCGACCTGCGCGAGTTCGAGCTGGAGATCCGGGTGCCGGAGAGCTTCGCCCGCGACCTGGCCATCGGCGTGCCGGCGCAGGTCACCAGCCAGGGCAAGCCTTACCCGGCGCGTGTGGCGGCGGTGTCGCCGGAAGTGGTCAACGGCGAAGTCACCGCGCGCCTGCGCTTCGACGATGGCCGGCAACCACCCGGCCTGCGCCAGAACCAGCGGCTGTCGGCGCGGATCGTGCTCGACACCCGCAACGACGTGCTGATGGTCGAGCGCGGCCCCTTCGTCGAACAGGACGGCGGACGCTGGGCCTGGGTGGTGGATGGCCGCAGCGCCAGCCGCCGCCCGGTGCAGCTTGGCGCCAGCAGCCTGGGCCACGTCGAGATCGTCTCCGGCCTGGAGCAGGGCGAGCGCATCGTCATTTCAGGCACCGACCAGTTCGGCGACGCCGGCAAGGTCTCGGTCAACCCATGACCGCCGCCCGCGCCGCAAGTACCGCCGCTGCAACCGCTCCATCTCCGTCTCCCAATCGATAAAGGCACCGTCATGCTGGAAATGCGCCAGGTCTCCAAGGTCTACCGGACCGCGATGATCGAAACCCACGCGTTGCGCTCGCTCGACCTGCACGTGCGCGAGGGCGAGTTCGTCGCGGTCACCGGCCCGTCGGGTTCGGGCAAGACCACCTTCCTCAACATCGCCGGGCTGCTGGAAACGTTCAGCGAGGGCGACTACCTGCTCGATGGCGAGAACGTGCGCGGGCTCTCCGACGATGCCCGCAGCCGCCTGCGCAATCGCAAGATCGGCTTCATCTTCCAGGGCTTCAACCTGATTCCGGACCTGAACCTGTTCGACAACGTCGACGTGCCGCTGCGCTACCGCGGGCTGCCGGCTTCCGACCGCCGCGCGCGCATCGAGAAGGCACTCGGGCAGGTGGGCCTGGCCTCGCGCATGAAGCACTACCCGGCCGAACTTTCCGGCGGCCAGCAGCAGCGCGTGGCGATCGCCCGCGCCCTGGCCGGCGAGCCATGCCTGCTGCTGGCCGACGAACCCACCGGCAACCTGGACTCGCAGATGGCGCGCGGGGTGATGGAGCTGCTGGAGCAGATCAACGCGGCCGGCACCACCATCGTCATGGTCACCCACGACCCCGAGCTGGCCGCGCGCGCGCAGCGCAACGTGCACATCGTCGATGGCGTGGCCACCGACCTGTCGCTGGATCCGCCGCGCCGCGCCCCCGCCGTCCAGCACGCTTCCAGCCCTGCATGAGCGCGCAGCTGCTCGGCTACTACTCCCGGCTGGCGCTGCGCAGCTTCCGCCGCAACCGGGTGCTGACCGCGCTGATGGTGCTGGCCATCGCCTTGGGCGTGGGCGCGTGCATGACCACGCTCACCGTGTTCCAGGTGCTGTCCGGCAACCCGATGCCGGGCAAGAGCCAGCGCCTGTTCGTGGTCCAGCTCGATCCGCGGCCGGCCGCAGGCCACGTTGCGGGCGAGGAGCCGGAGACCATGCTCACCCGCCTGGATGCCGAGCAGTTGCTGCGCCAGAAGCAGGCCGTGCACCAGGCGATGATGGCCGGAGGCAGCGGCACCATCCGCACCGAAGGCAGCAGCCATCGGCCGTTCAAGGCGTCGATGCACTTCACCTCGTCGGATTTCTTCCCGATGTTCGACACACCGTTCCGCTTCGGCGCAGGCTGGTCGGCGGCCGATGACGACGCGCGTGCGCGGGTGGCGGTGATCGCACCGGAACTGAACGCGCGGCTGTTCGGCGGCGGCGACAGCACCGGTCGCGAACTGCGGGTGGACGGGCATGCATTGCGCATCGTCGGCGTGCTCGACGACTGGGCGCCGCAGCCGCACTTCTACAACCTGTGGATGCGCGGCTACGGCGAGAGCGAGCAGGTGTTCGTGCCGTTTCAGACCGCGGTCGAACTGGACCTGCAGCATGTCGGGCTGATGCACTGCTTCAGCCACGAGCCGGTCAGCCATGAACACACCGCGCTGGACCGCCCCTGCAGCTGGGTGCAGTACTGGGTGGAGCTGGAGGATCCGGCCCAGGCCGGCGCCTACAAGGCCTACCTGGATCGCTATTCGGCCGCCCAGCGCGACGCCGGCCGCTTCCAGCGCCCGCCCAATACCCGCCTGCGCAACGTGATGCAGTGGCTGGAGCACCGCCGCGTGGTGCCGGGCGACGTGCGCCTGCAGATGTGGCTGGCGTTCGGCTTCCTGGCCGTGTGCCTGCTCAACACCGTGAGCCTGCTGCTGGCCAAGTTCCTGCGCCGCAGCGGCGAGATCGGCGTGCGCCGTGCACTCGGCGCCACCCGCGGCCAGGTCTTCCGGCAATGCCTGGTGGAAGCCGGCGCCATTGGCCTGGCCGGCGGCGTGCTGGGCCTGGGGTTTGCGCTGGCCGGGCTGTGGGTGGTGCGCCAGCGCCCCACCGGGTACGCCGCACTGGCCCAGCTGGACCTGCCGATGCTGCTGCTGACCTTCGTCCTGGCGCTGGCCGCCAGCCTGCTGGCCGGGCTGCTGCCCGCGTGGCGCGCGATGCAGGTCACGCCCGCGATCCAGCTCAAGACCCAATGACCTTCCTTGCCTCCCCACACGGGAGGCGGCACCGGAAAACCACGCCATGAACATCCGCCCGATTGTCTCAGCACTGCGCAAGCACCAGGTCGCGACCGCGCTGATCGTGCTGGAGATCGCCCTGAGCTGCGCCATCCTGTGCAACGCGCTGTTCCTGGTGTCCGAGCGCCTGGATGGCGTGCGCCTGGCCAGCGGCATCGCCGAGCAGCAACTGGTCCAGATCCGCCTTGGCGGCACCGGCACCCGCGACGACGCCGATGCGCGCACCCGCGAGGACCTGGCCGCGCTGCGGGCGATCCCGGGCGTGGTTGCCGCCACCGTGACCAACCAGGTGCCGTTCCACGGCCACGGCTGGAACACCTCGCTGGCCCTGGCGCCGGACCAGGCCGTGCCCACGCTCATCGCCGGCAAGTACGACAGCCATCCCGGCCTGCTGGACACCTTCGGGCTGCGCCTGGTCGCCGGCCGCGACTTCCTGGCCGACGAATACATCGACGCCTCCGAGCTGGCCCGCCGCGAAAACCTGGAAGGCCTGCGCGGCTCGATCATCGTGCCCACCGCCACGGCCGCGCACCTGTTCCCGGACGGGCAGGCGCTGGGCCAGGCCGTCTACGTGGGGCCGCTCCCGATGACCATCGTGGGCATCGTCGACACCCTGGCCCGGCCGGGAGTCATGGATGGCGACACCAGCCGCTCGGTGATCTTCCCGATCCGCAACAACTACGACAACGGCGGGCTGTATGTCCTGCGCGTGGCCGATCCTGCACGTCGCGCCCAGGTGCTGGAGCAGGCGGTGGCCGCGCTGGAGCGGATCGATCCGGAGCGCCTGGTGCTGGAGCAGCGCACCTACGAGGAATCGCGCAACGGCTACTTCCGCAACGACCGCGAGATGATCGGCCTGCTGCTGGCGATCACCGCCGCGCTGCTGCTGGTCACCGCGCTGGGCATCGCCGGGCTGGCCAACTTCTGGGTGCAGCAACGCACCCGCCAGATCGGCATCCGGCGGGCGCTGGGCGCGACCCGGAGCCAGGTGGTGCGTTACTTCCAGACCGAGAACTTCCTGATCGTCGCGGCCGGCAGCGCACTGGGCATGCTGCTGGCGTTCGCCCTGAACCAGTGGCTGATGGCCCATCACGAACTGCCGCGCTTGCCGCTGGCGTACCTGCCGGCCGGCGCGCTCGCGCTGGCGCTGCTGGGCCAGGCCGCGGTCTACGGGCCCGCACGCACCGCATCCGGCATTGCGCCGGCCACCGCCACCCGCAGCCTCTAGGACGTTTCCGGAGACATCCATGTTCAGCTACTACGCCAACCTGGCGGTGCGCAGCTTCCGCCGCGACAAGGCATTGACCGTACTGATGGTGCTGGCCATCGCCCTGGGCATCGGTGCGTGCATGACCACGCTCACCGTGTTCCACGTGCTGTCCGGCGATCCGCTGCCCGGCACCAGCCACACACTGCACTACGTGCAGCTGGACCCGGAGGGCATGGACGACTACACCGCCGGCGAGGAACCGGCGCTGCAGCTCAGCCGTTACGACGCCGAGGCCCTGCTGGCCGAGAAGCGCGGCGACCGCCAGGCGATGATGACCGGCGGCTCGGTGGCGATCATGCCCGGGCGCCCCGACCTGGCCCCGTTCCAGGCCTCGGCCCGCTACACCAGCGCCGATTTCTTCCCGATGTTCCGCATGCCATTGCGGCATGGGCGCGGCTGGACCGCGCAGGAGGACCAGGCCCGGGCGCGGGTGGTGGTGGTGTCGCGCAGCCTCAACGACCGGGTGTTCGGCGGCGAGGACAGCACCGGCCGCACCCTGCGCATCGGCGCGGCCGACTTCACCGTGGTCGGGGTGGCCGACGACTGGCGGATGGTGCCGCGCTTCTACGACATGAACTCCGACCGCTACGGCACCGCCGAGGACCTGTTCCTGCCCTTCAGCACCTCGCGCGACCTCAACCTGGGACGGGTCGGCAGCATGGACTGCTGGGAACACACCCAGGGCGACGAAACCGGGGTCAACGCCCCCTGCGTGTGGATCCAGTACTGGGTGCAGCTGGATTCGCCGGCCAAGGCCGCCGCGTACCGCGACTACCTGTCCAACTATTCCGACCGGCAGCGCGAGGCCGGCCGCTTCGAGCGTCCCAACAATGTGCGCCTGCGCAACGTGATGGAGTGGCTGGAGTTCAACCGCGTGGTGCCACGCGACGTGGTCATGCAGCTGTGGCTGGGCATCGGCTTCCTGCTGGTGTGCCTGGTCAACACGGTGGGCCTGCTGCTGGCCAAGTTCCTGCGCCGCGGCAGCGAGATCGGCGTGCGCCGCGCGCTGGGCGCCTCGCGCCGGGCGATCTTCAGCCAGTGCCTGGTCGAGGCCGGCGCGGTCGGCCTGGCCGGCGGCGTGCTCGGCCTGGGGCTGTCGCTGCTGGGGCTGTGGGCGGTGCGCCTGCAACCGGCCAGCCATGCCGAGCTGGCGCGGCTGGACGGCGGCATGTTGCTGCTGACCTTCGTCCTGGCCCTGGTGGCCAGCGTCCTGGCCGGACTGCTGCCGGCCTGGCGGGCGATGCAGGTCACGCCCGCCATCCAGCTCAAGAGTCAGTGACCGGAGACGCCCATGGACATCCGCCCCATCCTTTCCACCCTCATGCGCCACCGCACCGCCGCGGCGCTGATCGTGATCGAGATCGCGCTGGCCTGCGCGATCATCTGCAACGCGCTGTTCATGATCAGCGACCGCCTGGCCCAGCTGGGCGAGATCAGCGGGCTGGCCGAGGACGAACTGGTCCGGGTCCAGATCACCGGCCTGGACAGCCCGGAGCAGGCCGCGCGCACCCGTGCCGACTTGGTCGCGCTGCGCGCCCTGCCCGGTGTCGCGGACGCGACCGCGCTCAACCAGGTGCCGTTCGTGAACTCGTCCTGGAACAGCGGCATCCGGCTCACGCCCGGGCAGCGCCAGCCCACCCTCCATGCCACCAGCTACATGGCCGAGGAGCGGTTCCTGGAAACCCTGGGGCTGGACCTGGTGGCAGGACGCAACTTCCTGCCGGAGGAATACAACGATGCGGCGTCGCTGCTCGATGGCAGCACCGGGCTGGACGCGATGTCCACGGCCATCATCACCCGCTCGCTGGCCGCGCGCCTGTTCCCCGGCGAGGACCCGCTGGGCAAGACCTTCTACAGCTGGGGGGACACGCCGGTGCGCGTGGTCGGGGTTGTCGCCCACCTGGTGCGGCCCAGCCAGGCCGGTGGCCCGAGCGCGCGCGAATATTCGGTCGTGTACCCGGCGCGCACCCACTACAACCTCGGTGGCAACTACGTGATCCGCACATCACCCGAGCGCCGCGCCGAAGTCCTCGAGGCGGCCAAGGCACTGCTGCGCGCCGGTGGCGCCGACCGCATCGTGCTGGACGACCAGAGCAAGACCATGGAGGAGCTGCGCAACGAGTTCCACCAGGGGCCGCGGGCGATGGCCTGGCTGCTGGGCATCGTGTGCGTGGCGCTGCTGCTGATCACCGCGCTGGGCATCGTCGGGCTGGCCAGCTTCTGGGTGCAGCAGCGCAAGCGCCAGATCGGCATCCGTCGTGCGCTGGGCGCCACCCGCGGCCAGATCCTGCGCTACTTCCAGGTCGAGAACTTCCTGCTGGCCAGCATCGGCATCGTCCTGGGCATGCTCCTGGCGTATGCGATCAACCAGGTGCTGATGGGCAAGTACGAAATGGCGCGCCTGCCGCTGTACTACCTGCCGGCCGGCGCGGTGCTGCTGTGGGCGCTGGGCCAGCTTGCGGTGTATGCACCGGCCCGGCGCGCGGCGTCGATCCCGCCGGCCACCGCCACCCGCAGCGTTTAAGCTGGCCGCCTTGCCCGGAGTCCCGCATGCCCACGATCCTGGTCATCGACGACAACCCCGCCGTGGCCACCGCGCTGGGAGTGCTGTTTTCGCTGCATGACATCGCCACCGTGCACGCGGCATCGCCGCAGGCCGGGCTGGCGATGCTCGATGGCCAGGACGTGGACCTGGTGATCCAGGACATGAACTTCAGCGCCGACACCACCTCCGGCGACGAAGGCCTGGCGCTGTTTTCCGCGATCCGCGACCGCCATCCGGACCTGCCGGTGGTGCTGCTCACCGGCTGGACCCATCTGGAAAGCGCGGTCGAGCTGATCAAGGCCGGCGCCGCCGACTACGTGGCCAAGCCGTGGCAGGACGCCAAGCTGCTGGGCACGGTCAATAACCTGCTGGAACTGGCCGAAGCACGCCACGAGCTGCACCAGCGACGCGATGGCGAGCGCCGTCGGCGCGAGGACCTGGCCCGCCGCTACGACCTGCGCGGGGTGGTGTTCGCCGACCCGGCCAGCGAGCGGGTGGTGGCGCTGGCCTGCCAGGTGGCGCGCTCGGAACTGCCGGTGCTGGTCACCGGCCCCAACGGCAGCGGCAAGGAGAAGATCGCGCAGATCATCCAAGCCAACTCGCCGGTGCGCGACGGCCCGTTCGTCACCGTCAACTGCGGCGCACTGCCGGCCGAACTGATCGAGGCCGAACTGTTCGGCGCCGAGGCCGGCGCCTACACCGGCGCCAACAAGGCGCGCGAAGGCAAGTTCGAGGCCGCCGACGGCGGCACCCTGTTCCTGGACGAGATCGGCAACCTGCCGCCGGCCGGGCAGATGAAGCTGCTGCGGGTACTGGAGACCGGCTGCTTCGCGCGGCTGGGTTCCAACCGCGAGCGCCAGGTCCGGGTCCGCGTGGTCAGCGCCACCAATGCCGACCTGCCGGCGATGATCCGCGAAGGCACGTTCCGCGAGGACCTCTACTACCGCCTCAACACCATCGAGCTGGCGATGCCGCCGCTGGCCGAGCGCGCCGGCGACATCGTGCCGCTGGCCGAGCACTTCGTGGCCGACGGCAAGCCATTGTCCACCGCTGCGTCCGCGGCCCTGCAGCGTCATGCCTGGCCGGGCAACGTGCGCGAGCTGCGCAACGTCATCCAGCGCGCGCAGCTGCTGGCCGCCGGGCCGCGGATCGAAGTGGCCGACCTGGCCCTGCCCGCGCCCGCGCCGCTGCGCAGCAACACCGCGCCCGAGCCGGACCGCGCCCGGATCGAAGCCGCGCTGCAGCGTGCCGGCGGCATCATCGCCCAGGCCGCCGCCGAGCTTGGCATGAGCCGGCAGGCGCTGTACCGGCGCATGGAGCGCCACGGACTCAAGGCCTCCTGACCGATGCCACGGCTGCGCCACACCCTCACCCTGCGCCTGTTCGTACGCTTGCTGCCGGTGCTGGTGCTGGCCGCGGCACTGCCGTGGACCTTCGCTTACTGGATCGACCGCGGCTGGCTGCTGGCCAGCCTGTCGGTGGCGGCCCTGCTGGCATTGATGTGGTGGAGCCTGGGCCACGCGCTGGCGCCGCTGCAGGCGCTGTTCCGCGCGCTGGCCGGCAGCGTCCACACCTACCGCGACGGCGAGTTCAATTTCGGCGTGCATTGGCGCAGCGACGATGAGCTGGGCGAGCTGGTGCGCGCGCATGCCGAGCTGGGCGAGGTGCTGCGGCACCAGCGCCAGGAGCTGGTGCAGCGCGAACTGCTGCTGGACACCATGGTCCAGAACACCCCGGTGGCGATGGTGCTGTCGGCCGCCGGTGGCGACCGCATCCGCCGCGTCGCCTACGCCAACCTGGCCGCGCGCAAGCTGTTGGGCGAGGGCCGCAAGCTGGAAGGCCAGCGGATGGATGCACTGCTGGAGCGGTTGCCGGCCGAGCTGGGCCACGCCATGGCCCACGGCGGCGACGGCCTGTTTTCCATCACCGATGCCGATGCCGAGGACGAACAGGTCTACCACCTCTCGCGGCGCACCTTCACCCTCAACGGGCGCGGCCATGAACTGCTGCTGGTGCGCCTGCTCACCCCGGAGCTGCGCCGCCAGGAAGTGCAGACCTGGAAGAAGGTGATCCGGGTGATCAGCCATGAGTTGAACAACTCGCTGGCTCCGATCGCCTCGCTTGCGCACTCCGGTGCCGAACTGGTGCGGCGCGGGCGCAGCGAGCCGTTGGCCGAGGTGTTCGCCACCATCGAGGACCGTGCCCGCCACCTGGAAGGGTTCATCCGCGGCTACGCGCGCTTCGCCAAGCTGCCGCAGCCGCAGTTGCAGGTGACCGCGTGGGGCGGGTTCCTGCGCCGGCTGCAGGGGCAGATCGCCTTCACCCTGGAGGGCGATGCGCACGCACTGCGCGCCCGTGCCGACCCTGCGCAGATGGAACAGGCCCTGCTCAACCTGCTCAAGAACGCACACGAGGCCGGTGCCGAGGCGCAGCCGCCCAGCGACGAGGTGCACGTGCGCCTGTTGCGGCTTCCGGGCTGGAGCCGGCTGGAAGTGCTGGACCGCGGCCCCGGCATGAACGACGCGGTGCTGCACAACGCGCTGCTGCCGTTCTACTCCACCAAGCGCAATGGCACGGGCCTGGGCCTGGCACTGGCGCGCGAGATCGTGGAGGCGCACGGCGGCCGCCTGTCGCTGCGCAACCGCAACGGCGGCGGCCTGTGCGTGGCGGTGATGCTGCCGGAGACCGCCTGAGGCCGCAGTCAGCCTTTCGGCTTCTTCTGCGGCCGCGTCCAGCCCTCGACGCTGGTCTGGCGCGCACGCGACACCGACAACGTGCCGGCCGGCGCGTTGCGGGTGATCACCGAGCCGGCGCCGATGGTCGCGCCCGCCCCGATTTCCACCGGCGCCACCAGCGCCGAATTGGACCCGACAAAGGCGCCGTCGCCGATCACCGTGGCCGACTTGTTCACCCCGTCGTAGTTGCAGGTAATGGTGCCGGCGCCGATGTTCACGCCCGCGCCCACCTGCGCATCCCCCAGGTAGGTCAGGTGGTTGGCCTTGCTGCCCACGCCCATGGTGGTCTTCTTGGTTTCCACGAAGTTGCCCACGTGCACGCCGTCGGCCAGCACCGTGCCCGGGCGCAGCCGCGCATACGGGCCGATCTGCACCGCGCCCTGGGCAACCACGCCATCCAGGTCGCAATGGGCGCGTACCACGGTGCCCGCGCCCAGGCGCACATCCTTCAGCCGGGTGAACGGGCCGATGGATACGCCGTCGCCCAGCTCCACCTCCCCTTCCAGCACCACGTCAACGTCGATCTCCACGTCGCGGCCCACGCGCACCTGCCCGCGCTGGTCGAAGCGGGCCGGGTCCAGCAGGCGTGCGCCCTGCCTGCACAACTCGCGTGCGCAGCGCAACTGGAATGCGCGCTCGAGCTGGGCCAGTTGCCACGGGTCGTTGGCGCCTTCGGCCTCCAGCGGATCGTCCACCACCACCAGTTCGGCCGCGTTGTACTCCTGCGCGGCCATGGCGAAGATGTCGGTCAGGTAGTACTCGCCCTGCGCGTTCTGGTTGGACAGGCGCGCCAGCCAACGCGCCAGCGCGTCCGATTCGGCCGCCACGATGCCGGTGTTGATGGTGCCGATGCGGCGCTGCTCCTCGTTGGCGTCGCGCTGCTCGACGATGGCGGCAACCTTGCCCTGCGGATCGCGGACGATGCGGCCGTAGCCGGTGGGATCGTCCGGCTCGGCCACCAGCACCCGCAGCAGGCCCGGCGCGGCCAGCAGGCCACGCAAGGTGTCGGCGCGGGTCAGCGGCACGTCGCCATACAGCACCAGCACGTCCACCGCCTCGGGAATCCCGGGCAGCGCCTGCTGCACGGCATGGCCGGTGCCCAGCTGCTGCGCCTGCTCGGCCCAGGCCAGGTCGTCCTGCGCGGCAAAGGCCGCGCGCACCGCATCGCCGCCATGCCCGTAGACCACGTGGATGCCGGCAGGCTGCAGCGCGCGTGCGGTGTCGATCACGTGCGCCAGCATCGGCCGCCCGCCCACCGGCTGCAGCACCTTGGGCAGGTCCGATTTCATCCGCTTGCCTTCGCCGGCGGCGAGGATCACCACGTGCAGTGCCTGGGTCATGCGCTCTGGGTTCCGCTACGAATGCGACATGCCGATTCTATACGCCCGCATCGCGCGGATCGGTGCAATGCAGCGTGCCGACCTGCAGGTAACGGCACGCCTGGCCACCGCCCGCATGCAGCGGCCAGGCGCACCCGCGCCCGGGCGATGGAGCATCGACACGGCGGCCACGATCGCCGGGTTTAGACTGCGTGCCTTCACCATCGACCGCGGACCCGACCGATGCCACTCCTCCGCCAGGGCGGCCAGTACCTCGCCTTCGGCCTGCTGCAGCTGGCACTGGACTGGACGATGTTCGTGGCCCTCACCGCGCTGGGCGTGGCGGCCGCACCGGCCAACCTGGCCGGCCGCACCAGCGGCGCCCTGCTCGGATTCTGGCTCAACGGCCGCTACACCTTTGCCGGTGGCGAGGGCGGCCGCCTGGGCTGGCGCCAGTTTGGCCGCTTCTGGCTGCTGTGGCTGGCGGCCACGGTGCTGAGCACGCTGCTGATGGCGCTGGTGGAGATGCGCCTGGGGCTGCGCTGGGCCTGGCTGGCCAAGCCGCTGGTCGAAGGCGCGCTGGCGCTGGGCAATTTCTTCCTGCTGCCGCGGCTGGTGTACCGCCGGTAACCGCGATCGCGCGGCCGCAGACGCCACCTTTGGCGCCATCGATCGGCCGCCACCTGACCTGGATCAGGGCGCACGCATCGGCGCGTGCCCAGGCTGGGAGCTCCTTTCCGCAGGAGCGCACCATGAGCGAACCCAACCCCGTCCCGGACTACACCGCCCACCCGTTCGACGCGCGCGGCATCGCCCGCCGCTTCCGCCATTCGGCCATCTTCGGCGCGCTGGGCGCGCTGGAACCGGGCGAGGCCATGCGCTTCGTCAACGACCACGACCCGCTGCCGCTGCTGGCGCAGCTGAGCGAGCGCTTCGGCGAGCGGGTGGAAATCCTGTACCGGCAGCGCGAGCCGGGCGCGATCGTGATCGACTTCGTCGTGCGCGGCTGAGCCACGTCGGCCCGCCGCTCCGCATTGGCGGACTCACCGCGGTCGCCGGCAAGACGGGCTCCTACACGGGCACGCACCCCCTGTAGGAGCCCGTCTTGCGGGCGACCGCGCGGTGTTCCGGCGGCCGCCGCGCGCTCAGCGCTGCAGGAAATTCTTCAGCAGCGCGTGGCCGTGCTCGGTCAGGATCGACTCGGGGTGGAACTGCACGCCTTCCACCGGATGCTCGCGGTGGCGCAGGCCCATGATCTCCTCGAACGAGCCATCCGGGTTCTCGGTCCAGGCAGTGATTTCCAGCTGCGCCGGAAGCGAGCCGCGCTCGATCACCAGCGAGTGGTAGCGGGTGGCCTCGTAGCCGTCCGGCAGGCCGGCGAACACGCCCTTGCCCTCGTGCCGGATCGCCGAGGTCTTGCCGTGCATGATGTTGCCGGCGCGCACCACCTTGCCGCCATATGCCTGGCCGATGCTCTGGTGGCCCAGGCATACGCCCAGGATCGGCGTGGTCGCGCCCAGCCGTTCGATCACCTGCAGCGACACGCCCGCCTCGTTGGGCGTGCACGGGCCAGGGGAAATGACGATGCGTTCCGGCGCGAGCTTCTCGATCGCGTCCACGCTCATCGCGTCGTTGCGCACCACCTCCACCTCCGCCCCCAGCGCCTGCAGGTACTGCACGAGGTTGAAGGTGAAGCTGTCGTAGTTGTCGATCATCAAGAGCATGTCATTCCCCTCACAGGCCCTTGGCCGCCTGGGCCACGGCGCGGAACAGCGCGCGGCCCTTGTTCATGGTTTCGTCCCACTCCTTCTGCGGGTCGGAGTCGTAGACGATGCCGGCGCCGGCCTGCACGTGCAGGCGGCCGTCCTTGATGACGGCGGTGCGGATGGCGATGGCGGTGTCGGCGTCGCCGTGCCAGCCGATGTAGCCGATGCTGCCGGCATAGACGTTGCGCTTGATCGGCTCCAGCTCGCGGATCACTTCCAGGGCGCGGATCTTGGGCGCGCCGCTGACGGTGCCGGCCGGGAAGGTGGCGCGCAGCACGTCGGCATAGCTCAGGCCCGGCAGCAGCTTGCCGGTGACCTCGCTGACGATGTGCATGACGTGGCTGTAGCGCTCGATCACGAAGCGTTCGCCGACTTCGACGCTGCCGGGCTCGGACACGCGGCCCACGTCGTTGCGGCCCAGGTCGATCAGCATCACGTGTTCGGCCAGTTCCTTCGGGTCGGCCAGCAGGTCCTGTTCCAGCGCCAGGTCCTCGGCCGCGGTCTCGCCGCGCGGACGGGTGCCGGCAATCGGGCGCACGGTGACTTCGCCGCCGCCGTCACCGGCATGTTGCTGGCGCACCAGGATCTCCGGCGAGGAGCCGACCACCTGCACCTGCCCCGTATCCAGGAAGTACATGTACGGCGAAGGATTGAGCGCGCGCAGGGCGCGGTACACATCCACCGGGCGCGCATTGAACGGCACGCTCAGGCGCTGGCTCAGCACCACCTGGAACACGTCGCCGGCGCGGATGTATTCCTTCGATTTTTCCACCGCCTCGATGAAGCCTTCGCGGGTGAAGCCGGAGACGAAATGGCTTTCGTCCAGCACATCGCGGCTCAGCGGCGGCGGGTAGCTGCCGGGATAGCGCAGCTTGTCGGTCAGCGCATCCAGGCGCAGCTGCGCCTGGTCCCAGGCACCGGGCTGGCGCGGATCGGCATGCACGATCAGGTACAGGCGGCCCTTGAGGTTGTCGAACACCGCCAGTTCCTCGGACAGCATCAGGTAGATGTCCGGGGTGTCCAGTTCGTCGGGCTTGTCGCCACCGGCCAGGCGCGGCTCGATGTAGCCGATGCACTCGAAGCCGAACCAGCCGACCAGGCCGCCGGTGAAGCCGGGCAGGCCGTCGAGCTTGGGCACCGCGTAGGCGGCGCGCAGGGCCTCGACCTCGGCGAAGGGGTCGGCGACCTGGCGTGTCTCCACTATCTGGTCGCCCTCGCGCACCTCCATGGTGTGGCCACGGAAGGCGACCGTGCGGCGCGCCGGCAGGCCGATGATCGAGTAGCGGCCGAAGCGTTCGCCGCCCTGGACCGATTCGAGCAGGTAGGTGTGCGGGGCGTCGGCCAGCTTCAGGTAGACCGACAGCGGGGTATCCAGGTCGGACAGCACCTCGCGGACGACGGGAACGCGGGCGTGGCGCTCGGAATCGCGGTATTCAGCGGCGTGGCGCTGGAACTGTTCGGGCGTGATCAAGACGGGCTTCCTTCCGGCGGAACGGGACGGTGCAAACGACGGCGACGGGCCGCCATCGCCAGCACGGGCGCGCGGAAGAACGGGAAAGCCTGATCGTCTGGCCGAACATGGGCCAACTTTAACCGCATCGGCAACGATGCGCAGCCGTTAGCTGCCGGGATAGCGCAGCTTGCCGGACACGGCCCCGGCGGGGAGAGCGGGCACGGTGGACAGCAACGGGCTGTCGGCTGGCAGGTGCATGCGCAGGCGGCCCGGGACACACTCGATCCGGAATCGGCCCGCCTGCGCCGGTTCGCCATCGAGATTGAGCGTGAGCGGGCCGGCGGGCGATTCCAGCTCCACCCACGGCATGCGCGCGCGCACGGCGCTGCGCTCCAGGGCGGCGCGCTGGCCCTCCTTGACCAGGGTGCCGAGCGTACCCAGCATCTCGCCGGACAGCTCCGGGATGACCGTCAGCTCCAGCTGGCCATCGTCCACCCGCGCATCCGGGCACAGCACCCGGCCGCTGCCGGCCTGGCGGCCATTGCCCACGCCCAGTGCCATCACCCCACCCTCCCAGGCGAACCCGGGGCCACGCACGCGCACCGGCACCGATTCGATCCTGCCCAGCCGCGCGATCCCGGTGACCAGGTAGGCCAGCCCGCCGAGCAGCTTCTTCAGGCCCTCGTCGGTGTCCACGGTGACTTCGGTGCCAAAGCCCCCGCTGGCCAGATTGGCGCACCAGCGCTGGTGGCCGTCGGCCTCGATCCGCAGCAGGTCCAGCGGCCGTGCGGGAATCGCGGCGACCAGTTCCAGCGCTGCCAACGGCTCCATGGGAAGGCCGGCGGCGGTGGCAAAATCGTTGGCCGTGCCCAGCGGCAGCAGCCCCAGCGCGGGCAGCGCATCGGCGTCCTGGTCCTGGTTGGCCAGGGCGGCAGCAACCACGCCCAGGGTGCCATCGCCGCCGCCGGCGATCACGGTTGCGGCACCGGCCGCCAGCGCCTCGTCCACGCAGCGCGCCGCATCGCCTTCTTCCCAGGTGACACGCACCGCCAGGCCGAAGCCGCGCGCACGCATCGTCGCTACCGCTTCGCGCACGGCATCGTCGCCGGCGGACTTGCCGTTGAGGATCAACCAGGCCACGGACGCAGCCGCAGGGGTCGGAGGCATGCATGGATCCGAGGGTCGGGAGCGGCGCACGCTAGCAGCCAGCGCCGGCGTCGGGCGTGAATCCACGCGTCGGCCGGGACTTTCGGGATGCGCGGGATATTCGGGTGCCCGGCGCGCTTCAGCCGCGGACGGCGGCCACCGCGGCCTTCATCGCGCCGATCACGTCGGCGTAGTGGGCGCGGCTGCGCGGCTCGGCAAAGATCGCCGAGCCGGCCACGAAGGTATCCGCGCCGGCGGCGGCGATCTGGGCGATGTTGTCGGCCTTGACCCCGCCGTCGATCTCCAGCCGCACCGGCCGGCCGCGCTTGTCGATCATCGCCCGCACCGCGCGCAGCTTGTCCAGCGAGGCGGGAATGAAATCCTGGCCGGCATGGCCGGGGTTGACCGACATCAGCAGCACCAGGTCCAGGTCGTCGAGCACCCAGTCCAGCACTTCCAGCGGCGTGCCCGGGTTGAGTACCAGCCCGGCCTGGCAGCCGTGCGAACGGATCAACTGGATGGTGCGATGCACGTGGCGGCTGGCTTCCGGGTGGAAGCTGATCACGCTGGCGCCGGCCTGGGCGAAGTCCGGCACGATCCGGTCCACCGGCTCGACCATCAGGTGCACGTCGATCGGTGCGGTCACCCCGTGCCTGCGCAGCGCCTGGCAGATCATCGGGCCGATGGTCAGGTTGGGCACGTAGTGGTTGTCCATCACGTCGAAATGGACCCAGTCCGCGTCGGCGGCCAGCACGTTGTCCACCTCCTCGCCAAGGCGGGCAAAATCAGCCGAGAGGATGGATGGGGCGATGACGGTAGGCTGCATGGTCGGCTCGCGAAAGGAAACGGATGGGCGCGGCGTGCGGGGCCTTCAGCGCCGCCTGCGGCTGATGCGGTCGTAGGCGGCGTTGATCGCGCGGGCGCGCTTCTCGGCCTGCGCGCGCACCTCGGGGGCGGCACCGGCAACGCGATCGGGGTGGTACTGGGACATGAGCCGGCGATAGGCCTGCTCGACCTCGGCGTCGCTGGCGTCCGGGTCCAGGCCGAGCTCGGCCCAGGGATCGGCATGCCGGCGCCGGCCGAACCAGTCGCTGTCGAAGGCGTGGCCCAGCAGCAGGCCGATCACTGCGCCGGCCAGCGGGTTGGCCCGCAGCAACAGCGCACCGGCGATCAGCCCGAGCAGTTTTCCGTACCAGCGGTTCATTGAGCAGGCGGCATGCGGAGCGCCCGATTCTACGTCACAGCCGCCCCGGCTGGCCGTACACTGTGCGACCGGCCGCCGCGCGACGTACCGCTGGCGTGGGCCGGGACGTCCCGTCCTGTACCGGAGACCCCGTTGTCCACCACCCTTCTCCAGTCTGATCTCCCCGGCCTGCCGCTGCGCCATCGCGGCAAGGTACGCGACGTGTTCGACCTGCCGCGCGAGCGCATTGCCGATGCGGCGCTGGCCGCGGCCGGCCCCGATGCCGCATCGCCCGACGGCTATCTGCTGATGGTCGCCACCGACCGGTTGTCCGCGTTCGACGTGGTCCTGCCCGATCCGATCCCGGGCAAGGGCGAGATGCTGTGCCAGATCTCCAACTTCTGGTTCGGCAAGACCGCGCACCTGATGCCCAACCACCTCACCGGGATCGATGTGGCCGCAGTGTTGCCCGAAGGCGTGGACGCAGCGCTGTATGCAAAGCGCGCAGTCGTCACCCGCAAGCTCAAGCCGGTGCCGGTGGAAGCCATCGCCCGTGGTTACCTGATCGGCAGCGGCTGGAAGGACTACCAGCGCACCGGCCAGGTCAGCGGCATCGCCTTGCCCGATGGCCTGCGCCAGGCCGAGCAGCTGCCCGAGCCGATCTTCACTCCCTCGACCAAGGCCGCCGTCGGCGACCACGACGAGAACATCGATTTCGACGCGATGGTGCGCACCGTGGGCGGCGAGCTGGCCGAGCGCGTGCGCGACGCGACCCTGCGCCTGTACCGCTACGCGGCCAGCCATGCGGCCGAGCGCGGCATCCTGCTGGCCGACACCAAGTTCGAGTTCGGCACCGACGCCGATGGCCGGCTGTACATCATGGACGAGATGCTCACGCCCGATTCCTCGCGCTACTGGCCGGCCGACGAGTATCAGGTGGGCAGCAGCCCGCCCAGCTACGACAAGCAGATCGTGCGCGACCATCTGGAGACGCTGGACTGGGACAAGACCGCCCCCGGCCCGAAGCTGCCGGCCGAGGTGATCGAACGCACCCGCGCCCGCTACGCCGAGGCGCTGCAGAAGTTGGCCGGCATCCACGTCGATTGAGCCGCCGCTGCCGGCACCACCGGGCCGGTTGCGGGAATGCGGAAGGCGGGATGAGCGCCGGGCGACCGGGTCCGCCGCTGCGGACACCGGTGCCGGGTCGCCCGCAAGACGGGCTCCTACAGCAGCATCGCTGGCACCGGCCGGTGGTCGCGGCCAATGGGCATCGTAGGAGCCGGCCGTGCCGGCGACCGCGGCGAGGGGTGACGCGGCAGAGGCCGTTCCGTGCTGCGAAGTCGCCCGCAAGACGGGCTCCTACAGCACCTCCGAGCTTCGGAACGCCTCCTGTAGGAGCCGGCCTTGCCGGCGACCGCTGCGCCGGCACCGCTGCGGGCCGGCGCAGCGCACGGGGCATTGGCAGGCTATGCTCGGCCCCGAGCCATGCGCATCCTCGGGAGGGATGATGGACGGCACCGTGCTGCGGCCTATCGACCGCTATTTCGCCAGTTATTCCGACGACCATCGCAACGTCCTGAACCAGCGCATCCACGTGGTCGCGGTACCCGCGATCCTGTGGTCGGTGGTCGCCCTGCTGTGGTGCATCCCGGTGTTCGGCACCATTGCCAAGACCGGCATCTGGGCCGCACTGGCGATGTTCTTCGCCTGGATGTTCTATTACCGCATGTCGCGCCCGCTGGGGATGGGCATGCTGGCCGCGTTCTTCTTCTGCGGCTGCCTGTGCCGGCTGCTGGAAATGCGGCTGGGCCTGACGACCCTGCTGATGGCGGCCGCCGGGGTCTTCGTGATTGCCTGGATCGCCCAGTTCGTCGGCCACAAATACGAAGGCCGCAAGCCGAGCTTCCTCACCGACCTGGTCTACCTGCTGATCGGCCCGGCCTGGGTGATGGCGAAGTTCTACCGGCAGATGGGCTGGCGCTACTGAGCCTTTGGCAGGCGCCGGCCATGCCGGCGACCGCACCGGCATGTCACCGGCATGTCGCCGGCAAGGCCGGCTCCTGCAGGGGCGGCTGGAACATGGCGGCGGTGGGCTGGAAGGGACGCGCGGCGTACCCCAGGTCGCGGCGCGCGGGCGCATCGTCGAACACCAGGTCCTGGCGCAGGCGCGCGAGCACCGCGGCCCCGGCATCGTGCAGGCCCAGCAGGCGCGCGCTGGCCGCCGCCATCGCGAATACCGGCCCGGGCAGGATCCACAGCCGCCGCGGCGGCGCCAGCGTCGCCAGCACCCGCGCGACCATCTGCCGGTAATCCAGCGTTTCCCCGCCCGGCAGGTCGTAGCCACGCGCGCGCCCGTCGCCTGTGCCGGGCAGCGCCAGCGCCGCCAGCGCGGCATCGGCCAGGTCGTCCACGTGCACCGGCTGGCGCAGCCCGCGCGCATCGTGGGGCAGGGCAACACCGCCGTAGCGCCGGGCCAGCGCCACGATCCGGCTCAGGTTGCGGTCCAGGCCGGCGCCGTACACCAGGGTCGGGCGCAGCACCGCAACCGCGGCGCCGCGCTCGCGCGCGGCCTGGGCCAGGCGCGCCTCGGCCTGGCCCAGGCGCCGGGCCAGGTCGCGCTCGTGCGGATCGGGCGAATCACCTTTGACATGCACGCTGGTGGAGCCGAATGCGACCACCCGCGCGCGCCCGGTCGCCGTGGCCGCGTACCACTGCGAGAACAGGTCCAGCGGCCCGCAACTGAGCACCGCATCGAAGCCCTGGCCGGGTCCGGCGTCCGGCAGCGCCGCCTGGCGCCAGGCCACGCCCGCCTGCGCCGGGTGCTGCTGGCGCGACAGCGCGGTGACCTGCCAGCCGTCCGCCAGCAGGCGCGCCAGCACCCGCCGGCCGATCTGGCCGCTGGCACCGGCCAGCAGCGCCCGCGGCGGCGGGGTGGCGGATGAGGAGGATGGATCACGCATGGGCCAGAGGATAGCGGGCAGCGCGGCGACGGTTGCAGCGGGCACCCGGACGGCGTGGGCCGAGCCACCGGATGGCGACGCCGTTGCCGGAGCCGCGGAAGCGGCTGTTACACTCGGGCCTGTTCCGCGTCGTTCCACATCGCACACGGATGATCCCCTTTCTGGAAATCCTGCTCGCCCTGCCCTTCGCGGCGGCGGCGGCCCTGGCATGGTTGCGCCCGCGTTCCCGCGCGGCAAGCGCATGGCTGGCTGCGTCCGCGCCGGTGCTGGGCCTGCTGGTGCTGCTGTGGCTGAGCCCTGCGGTGCTGCAGGGCTGGATCCCGCGCGCCGACCATGCGTGGATCCCCCAGGTCGGCTTCAACCTCACCCTGCGCCTGGACGGCCTGGCCTGGATGTTTGCCGGGCTGGTGCTGGCCATCGGTGCGCTGGTGGTGATGTACGCGCACTACTACCTGGCCAGGGAGGACAGCGCGCCGCGCTTCTTCGGCTGCCTGCTGCTGTTCATGGGCTCGATGCTGGGCGTGGTGCTGGCCGGCAACCTGCTGCTGCTGGTGGTGTTCTGGGAGTTGACCAGCATCAGTTCGTTCCTGCTGATCGGCTTCTGGTACAAGCGCCAGGACGCGCGCGAGGGCGCACGCATGGCCCTGGCCATCACCGGCGCAGGCGGCCTGGCCCTGCTCGGTGGCGTGCTGCTGATCGGCCGCATCGTCGGCAGCTACGAGCTGGACGTGGTGCTGGCGGCCGGCGACGTGATCCGCGCCAGCGAGCTGTACCCGTGGATGCTGGCGCTGGTGCTGGCGGGGGTGTTCACCAAGAGTGCGCAGTTCCCGCTGCACTTCTGGCTGCCGCACGCGATGGCCGCGCCCACGCCGGTGTCGGCCTACCTGCACTCGGCCACCATGGTGAAGGCCGGCGTGTTCCTGCTGGCGCGGCTGCACCCGGCGCTGGCCGGCACCGACCTGTTCTTCTACACGGTCAGCGGCATCGGCGCGATCACCCTGCTGCTGGGTGCCTGGTCGGCGATCTTCCAGCATGACCTCAAGGGCCTGCTGGCCTACTCGACCATCTCCCACCTGGGCCTGATCACCCTGCTGTTCGGACTGTCCACGCCGATGGCGGTGGTGGCCGGGGTGTTCCACATCATCAACCACGCCACCTTCAAGGCCTCGCTGTTCATGGCCGCCGGCATCATCGACCACGAGACCGGCACCCGCGACCTGCGCCGGCTGGGCAACCTGCGCCGCTACATGCCCATGACCAGCGCGCTGGCGATCATCGCCTCGCTGGCGATGGCCGGCATCCCGCTGCTCAACGGCTTCCTGTCCAAGGAAATGTTCTTCGCCGAGGCGCTGGAGATCCGCGGCCACCAGTACATGCGCCATGCCATCGGCGTGGCGGCCCTGCTGTACGCGGTGTTCGGCGTGGCCTACAGCCTGCGCTTCGTGCACGAGGCGTTCTTCGGGCAGGGGCCGCGCGCGGTCAAGCGCGAGCCGCACGAGCCGCCGCGCTGGATGAAGATCCCGGTGCAGGTGCTGGTGCTGCTGTGCGTGGCGGTGGGCATGTTCCCGGCCTTCACCGTGGCGCCGGTGCTGCACACCGCGGCCGGGGCGATCCTGGGCCCGGCACTGCCGCGCTACAGCCTGGCGGTGTGGCACGGCGTCAACACCCCGCTGCTGATGAGCCTGGCCGGGATCGCCGGCGGCATCGCGCTGTACTTCGGCCTGCGCCGGCTGCTGGACATGCATGCGATCGTGCGCCGCTCGCTTGGCCGCACCCTGTTCCGCTGGAACATGGACGCGCTGTATTCGGTGGCCGGGCGCTTCACCCGCAAGGTGGCCAACCGCAGCCTGCAGCGCAGCATGGTGTGGCTGGTGCTGGCTGCCGTGGCCGCAGGCGCGGCGCCGTTCCTGTCCGGTGCGCATGCGCCGCTGGAGTGGCGTGCGTCGCAACCGATGCCGCTGCTGGGCTGGCTGATGTGGCTGGTGCTGGTGGCCTGCACGGTGTGGACCATCCGCCTGTACCGCCAGCGCCTGCTGGCGCTGGTGGTGCTTGGCGGCGCCGGGCTGATGGTGAGCCTGACCTTCGTGTTCCTGTCGGCGCCGGACCTTGCCCTGACCCAGTTGCTGGTGGAGATGGTCAGCCTGGCGCTGCTGCTGCTGGGCCTGCACTACCTGCCGCCACGCTCCCCGCCCGAGCGCACGCCGCGCCGGCGCCGGCGCGACGTGGCCGTGGCCGCGGTCGCCGGGCTGGGCACCGGCCTGCTGGCCTACGCGATGATGACCCGAGCGCCCGGCGATGCGGCCAGCCTTGAGATGCTCGCACGCTCGCTGCCGGAGGCTTACGGGCGCAACGTGGTCAACGTGATCCTGGTGGACTTCCGCGGCTTCGACACCTTCGGCGAGATCACCGTGTTCGGCGTGGCCGCGCTGATCGTGCACGCGCTGCTGCGGCGTGCGCGGATGGCGCCCGAGAAGGTGATGTCGAGCCCGCCGATGAAGCTGCCGGTCCCGGCCGACCTGGCCCAGCTGATGTTCCCGCTGACCCTGACCGTATCGGTGTTCCTGTTCCTGCGCGGGCACAATGCGCCCGGCGGCGGGTTCATCGCCGGCCTGGTGCTGGCGGTGCCGCTGCTGATCCAGTACGTGATCCAGGGCGCAGCCTCAGTGGAGTCACGCTTCGGCTTCGACTACATCCGCTGCATCGGCATCGGTCTGATGGTGGCCGGCCTGAGCGGGGCCGCGTCGCTGGTGTTCGGGGTGCCGTTCCTGACCAGTGGCCACCTGGACCTGTCGCTGCCGCTGGTGGGCACGCTGCCGCTGGCCAGCGCCACCGCGTTCGACACCGGCGTGTACCTGGTGGTGTTCGGTGGCGCGATGCTGATCCTGTCGATGCTGGGCACGATCAAGCCCTCGCGCACCCGCCTGGCCCAGGATGGCGTGATCGGCGGCATGCGCTCCACCCGCACCGGGGAGCCCCTCTGATGGAACTGGCCCTGTCCAGCGCAATCGGCATCCTCACCGCCGCAGGCGTGTACCTGCTGCTGCGCGCGCGCTCGTTCGACGTGATCCTGGGGCTGACCCTGCTGTCGTACGCGACCAACCTGCTGATCTTCGCCGGCGGCCGGCTGGTGCCGGGCAAGCCGCCGGTGCTGCGCAATGGCGTGCCCGCCGACCTGGCCCACTACACCGATCCGCTGCCGCAGGCGCTGGTGCTGACCGCCATCGTCATCGCCTTCGCCATGACCGCGGTCAGCATCGTGCTGGCCATCCGCAGCCGTGCCGACAACTACAGCGACCACGTCGATGGCAGCCGCGCCGAGCTGGAGTTCCAGCGCGCCGAGCAGCGCCGCCACGAGGAGGCCCGCGAGGCCGCCGCGGCGGCCATCGGTGAAGCCGTGGACGCGGCCGCCGACCACCAGGGCGTCGACGACGCCCCGCCGGAGCCGCGCGCATGAACCACCTGCCGCTGCTGCCGATCCTGGTGCCGCTGCTGGCCGCCTCGCTGGCGCTGTTCTTCGAACACCGCCGCTTCGGCATGTTGCCGCAGCGGATCGTGGCCTGGAGTTCGATGGCGGTGATGCTGGCCGCGGCCGTGCTGCTGGCCAGCAACGCCAGCGGCGGCGAAATCGCGGTCTACCTGCTGGGCGACTGGCCCTCGCGGCTGGGCATCGTGCTGATGGCCGACCGGCTGTCGGCGCTGATGCTGCTGGTCGGCCTGCTGCTGGCGGTGGCCTGCCTGCTGCACGCCTGCGCCGGCTGGGACCGGCGCGCGCCGCACTTCCATGCGTTCTTCCAGTTCCAGATGATGGGCCTGAACGGCGCCTTCCTCACCGGCGACGTGTTCAACCTGTTCGTGTTCTTCGAAGTGCTGCTGATCTCCTCCTACGGGCTGATGCTCAGTGGCGGCCGCGCCGAGCGCCTGCGCGCGGGCCTGCACTACGTGGCCTTCAACATCGCCGCCTCGACCCTGTTCCTGATTGCGCTGGGCCTGCTGTACGGGCTGCTGGGCACGCTCAACATGGCCGAACTGGCGGTGCGCGTGGCCCAGGCGCCGGCGCAGGACCTGGCCCTGGTCCAGGCTGCCGCCGGCCTGCTGCTGGTGGTGTTCTGCGCCAAGGCCGCGCTGCTGCCGCTGTACCTGTGGCTGCCGCAGACCTACACCCACGCGCCGGCAGCGGTGGCCGCGCTGTTCGCGGTGATGACCAAGGTCGGCCTGTACGCGGTACTGCGGGTGTGCACCCTGGTGTTCGGCGCGGCCGGGCCGCTGGATGGCTTTGCCTGGCCCGCACTGCTGGCACTGGGCGCGGCAACCCTGGTGATGGCGTCGCTGGGCGTGCTGGCGGTCGAGCGCCTGCGCGCATTGGCGGCCTACGCGGTGCTGGCCTCGGCCGCGACGCTGTTCATCGCCTTTGCCCTGGCCCGCGCCGACACCATTGCCGCCGGGTTGTACTACCTGGCCCACAGCACCTTCGCCGGTGCGGCGCTGTTCCTGCTGGCCGACCTCATCCGCCGCCGCCGAGGACGCGCCGGCGACCGCAAGGACCGGATCGTGGCCCTGCCCGACCGGCTGGTCCCCGGCGTGTTGTTCATGCTGATGGCGGTGTCACTGATCGGCCTGCCGCCGCTGTCTGGATTCGTGGGCAAGCTGCTGTTGCTGGCCGCCGTGCCGGCCGGGGTGCATACCGCCTGGGTGTGGCTGCTGGTGCTGGGCAGCAGCCTGATGATGCTGGTGGCGATGGCGCGGGCGGGCACCCGGCTGTTCTGGCGGGTGGAACCATGGCCCGACGCCAGCCCCGAACAGCTCGCCGACTTCACCCCCGCCGATGCCTTGCCCTCCACCCCGCGCCGGCCGCTGGAAACCGCGGCGACCGTGCTGCTGGTGGGGTATGGCGTGGCGATGGTGCTGGCCGCCGCGCCACTGCTGGACTACACCAGCGCCACCGCCGCGCAGTTGCTGGCGCCGGAGGATTACGTGCGCCAGGTCCGCGAGGCCGCACCCGTGCTGAGGGCGCCATGAGCCGCAGGAACCGTCCCTGGCACAAGCGCCTGCTGCCCTCGCCGCCGCTGAGCGTGATGGTGCTGTGCTTCTGGCTGCTGATGAACGACGAGGTCAGCGCTGGGCAACTGTTGCTGGGCGTGCTGCTGGCCATCGCCATCCCGCCGTTCGCCGCGCGCCTGGACCGCGAGTTCGCGCGCGTGGGCCGCCTGCGCCGGCTGCCGCACCTGATAGTGATCATCATCCTGGACATCATCCGCTGCAACATCACCGTCGCCCGCCAGGTGCTCGGCGACGAGAGCAGGATCACGCCCGGGTTCGTATGGTTGCCGCTGGACATCGAGAACATCCACGGCATCGCCACCCTGACCAGCATCATCACCCTGACCCCCGGCACGGTTTCGGCCTCGCTGTCGGAGGACCGCCGCCACCTGCTGGTCCACGTGCTGGACCTGAAGGACCCGGAGGCGGTGATCGACGAGATCAAGACGCGCTACGAGAGGCCCCTGATGGAGATCTTCCCGTGACCCCGCAATCCCTGGTCGGCCTGGCGATCGTGGTGGCGATGCACGTGGTCGGCTTCGCCATGCTGCTGGCGCTGGTGCGGCTGCTGCGCGGGCCGTCGGTGCCGGACCGCATCCTGGCCCTGGACACCCTGTTCGTGGCCACCATCGCCGAGTTGATCCTGTTCGGCATGCACCTCAATACCGCGGTGTACTTCGAGGTGGCGCTGATCATCGCCATGCTCGGCTTCGTCGGCACGGTGGTGCTGAGCAAGTACGTGCTGCGCCGGGACATCGTCGAATGAGCTGGGTATTCGCCACCGCCCTGGTGCTGCTGCTGGGCGCCGGCTGCTTCTTCCTCGTGGTCGGCTCCTACAGCCTGTTGAAGCTGTCGGAGTTCTTCAAGCGCCTGCACGGGCCGACCAAGGCCAGCACCCTGGGCGTGGGCTGCGTGCTGCTGGCATCGGTGGGCCACCATGCGCTGGCCGGCTCCGACCCGCAGCCGCGCGAGCTGCTGATCACCGCGTTCCTGTTCATCACCGCGCCGATCAGCGCGCACCTGATGGCCAAGGCGGCGCTGTCGCTGCACATGGCCGAGCGCCCGCTGCAGCCGGGCGTGGGCCCGGAGCCTGATGATGATGACGGCGACGGCGCGCAGGACGACGACGACGGCCAGCCGTGCTGACCGGCCTCGCGCCTACAGCAGCAGCAGTTCCAGCGCCACCCACGCGCCGAACACCGCCACCAGCACCGCGCCCTCGCCGCGGCCAACCCTGTGGTCGCTGCGCAGCATCGGGTACAGCACCAGCGCCAGCACCACCACCGCCGGCAGTTCCAGCTTCACGAACGAGGCCGGCAATGCCAGCGGCTGCAGCACGGCCATGCCGCCCACGATGACCAGCAGGTTGAACAGGCTGGCGCCGATCACGTGCCCGGCCACCATGTCGCCGTGCCCGCGTCGCGCAGCCACCACCGCGGTGGCGATCTCCGGCAGCGCGGTGCCGATGGCCACCGGCAGCAGGCCCGCCAGCAGCGGACTCAGGCCCCATGCATCGCCCAGCGCCAGGCCACCGGCCACCACCCAGCGCGCGCCGTAGTACAGCAGCGCGATGGCGATGGCCAGGCGCACCAGGTTCAATCCCAGCCCGGTGCGGGTGGCGGCGAATGCGGTGACCGCACCCTGCACCGCCTGCGGTTCGTGGCGCGCGCGGCGCAGCAGCACGGCCACCACCGCGACGAAGCCGGCCAGCAGGGCCACGCCTTCCACCCGGCCCACCGCGCCATCCAGGCCGAACACCATCAGCGCCAGCGCGGCCACCGCCAGCAACACCAGCAGCGGCACGTGCATCCGCGCGCGTTGCAGCAGCGGCGCGGCCAGCGCCGCCACGCCCAGGGTCAGGCCCAGGTTGACCAGGGTGCTGCCCACCGCGTTGCCCAGCGCCAGTTGCGGTTGTTGCTGCGCCAGCGCGCGCAGGTTGACCGCCAGCTCCGGCAGCGAGGTGCCGAAGGCAAGCAGCAGCAAGCCGGCGGTGAATGGCTTCAGGCCCAGGCGCTGGGCCAGGCCGGACGCGCCCTTGATTGCCGAGTCCCCGCCCAGTGCCAGCAGCAGCAGGCCCAGCGCAAATCCTCCCAGTGCTTCGCCCATGGCGGTTCCCTGCGTGTGCGGTCGGCGACGATTCTATGCCAGCCTCGTGCGGGCCGCGGCCGCGCCACTCAGGGCGGGGCGCGGAAGTTGCGCGGCAGGTCCGCCCAGCACTGGCCGTAATCGCGCTGGCGGTGCGGGGCCACAAGGGCCTGGGCGGTGGCGCGCAGCACCGACGCGGTTTCGAACATGAAGGCCATGCTGTCGGTGATCGCGTCGGGCACCGACAGGTCCGCGCTCGAGGCGCGCGCGAACGTGGCCGGGTCCGGCCCGTGTCCGCTCATGCTGTTGTGCAACGAGGCACCGCCGGGCACGAAGCCGCCGGCCTTGGCGTCGTAGGCGCCATGCACCAGGCCCATGAATTCGCTGGCCACGTTGCGGTGGAACCACGGCGGGCGGAACGTGTGCTGGGCCACCAGCCAGCGCGGCGGGAAGATGGCGAAGTCCACGCTGGCCGTGCCCGGCGCATGGCTCGGCGAGGTCAGCACGGTGAAGATGGAAGGATCGGGATGGTCGAAGCTGATCGACCCGATCGCATTGAAGCGGCGCAGGTCGTAGCGGTACGGCGCGCAGTTGCCGTGCCAGGCCACCACGTCCAGGGGGCTGTGGCCGATGTCCGCGCGCCACAGGTGGCCCTGGAACTTGGCCACCAGCTCGAAGTCGCCCTGCAGATCCTCGTAGGCGGCCTGCGGGGTTTGGAAATCGCGCGGGTTGGCCAGCCCGTTGGCGCCGATCGGCCCCAGGTCGGGCAGGCGCAGGTGGGCGCCGAAGTTTTCCAGCACGTAGCCGCGCGCGGGCCCGTCGGGCAGTGCCACCCGGAAGCGGATGCCGCGCGGGATCACCGCCACCTGCTGCGGCTCCACCTGCAGCACGCCCAGCTCGGTGGCGATGTGCAGCCGGCCCAGTTGCGGCACCAGCAGCAGCTCGGCGTCGGCATCGTAGAAGTAGCGCGTGGTCATGTCGCGGTCGGCCGCGTACAGGTGCACGGCCACGCCCTGCTGTGCGGCAGGCGAGCCGTTGCCGGCCATGGTGAACAGGCCCTCGACGAAGTCGGCCGGCGCGCCGGGCAGCGGCAGCGGGTCCCAGCGCATCTGCTCCGGGTTGAGCGGGCCGCGGCCGAAATCGTTGTGGAACGCGTGCTGGGCCAGCGGGGTGAATGCACCATGGACCGCGGCCGGAAGGATGCGGTACAGCCAGCTGCGCCGGTTGTGCGCGCGCGGCGCGGTGAATGCGGTGGCCGTGAGCTGCTCGGCGTAGAGGCCGTATGCGGGCCGCTGCGGCGAGTTCTGGCCCTGCGGCAATGCGCCCGGCAGGGCCTCGCTGGCGAACTCGTTGCCGAAGCCGGTCATGTAGCGCTCGGATGCCGATGTCATGTTCGCCTCGCCGTGCTGGTGCTGGTGCCGGGTGGGCGCCGGGGGTCGCCGGCAAGACCGGCTCCTACAGGGGGTGGGCAATGGGTCGCCGGCAAGACCGGCTCCTACAGGACGCCGCGCCGCATCTGGTCGCGCTCGATGCTCTCGAACAGCGCCTGGAAATTGCCCTCGCCAAAACCCTCATTGCCCTTGCGCTGGATGATCTCGAAGAAGATCGGGCCGACCGCGTTCTGGGTGAAGATCTGCAGCAGCTTGCGCGTGCCGGTTTCCGGGTCGGCATCGATCAGGATCCGGTTCTTCTTCAGCCGCTGCACGTCCTCGCCATGGCCGGGAATGCGCTGGTCGATCACGTCGAAGTAGGTATCGGGCGTATCCAGGAACTGGATCCCGGCCGCGCGCATCTGCTCCACGGTGGCGTGGATGTCCTCGGTGAAGCAGGCGATGTGCTGGATGCCCTCGCCGCGATAGGCCTCCAGGTACTCGTTGATCTGCGACTTGGGGTCGGTCGATTCGTTGAGCGGGATCCGGACCATGCCGTCGGGTGCGGTCATCGCCTTGGACAGCAACCCGGTCCTGGCGCCCTTGATGTCGAAGTAGCGGATCTCGCGGAAGTTGAACAACCGCTCGTAGTAATCCGCCCACCTGTCCATGTTGCCCGGATAGAGGTTGTGGGTGAGGTGGTCGATGAAGGTCAGGCCGAAGCCCTTGGGCATGCGCTCCACGCCCGGCAGGTACGCATAGTCCGGATCATGGATGGTGCCCTGGTCGTCGTAGCGGTCGACGATGTAGAGCATGCAGCCGCCGATGCCCTTGATCACCGGCGCGGCCACCGCCTTGCCCAGTTGCTCGTCCTCGGCGAAGGGCTCGGCGCCGTTGCGCAGCGCCTGGGTGCGCACCCAGTCGGCCAGCTTCCTGACCCGGATGGCAAAGCCGCAGGCGGATGGACCATGCTGGGCGGCAAAGCGCGCGGCGAACGAGTCCGGGTCCTCGTTGAGCAGGAAGGTGCAGTCACCCTGGCGGTAGGTGCTGATCGGCCGCTCGCGGTGGTGGGCGATGCGCACGAAGCCCAGCCTACGGAAGTAATCGTGGAGCCTGGGGGCGTCTTCGGGCGGGGCCGCGAACTCGACGAATTCGAAGCCGTCGATGCCCATCGGGTTGTCGAACTGCTGCGCCACGGCGCCGCCGGCGCCGGGCGATCCGGAGGAAAGGACTTGCGGTTGCTCGCGCATGGTGGCTTCCTGAGCATCCCGGTGGGGATCGGGACCTGATATATTTCCTTATAGTTACGTGTGCAACCACATGCAAGGTAGCCTGCAGCAATGACCGTTTCCGCAGAATCCGAAGCCGCCGCCGCGTTCGATGCCTCCGGGCATGCGCAGCTTGAACTGGAGCACTTCCTCCCTTATCGGCTGAGCGTGCTGTCCAACCGCGTCAGCCAGACCATCGCCGACATCTACCAGAAGCGGTTTGGCCTGGCGATCACCGAATGGCGGGTGATGGCCGTGCTCGGCCGCTTCCCCGACCTGTCGGCCAACGAAGTGGCCGAGCGCACCGCGATGGACAAGGTCGCGGTCAGCCGCGCCGTGGCCCGGCTGCTGGAGCGCAGCCTGATCAAGCGCGAGATCCACAGTGATGACCGCCGCCGCTCGGTGCTGGCGCTGTCGGAAGTGGGCTACACCGTGTACGACGAAATCGCGCCGATGGCGCTGGCCTGCGAGCAGCGGCTGATCGCCACCCTCGACGAGCAGGAGCGCGTGGTGCTGGACCGCCTGCTGCACAAGCTTGCCGGCCCGGGGCTGGCGGCGTTGCGCGAAGGCGTCTAGCAGGCACTCAGGGCGCTGGCGGCATCCAGCGTTCGAGGAACCCGCGCACTTGGCGCTGGTGCGGGCTCCCGTCGTCCATCAACGCCTCGCCCGGCTGTGCGTGCAGGAGCTGGCCATCGGCATCCAGCACCAGCAGGTGCGGTGCCGGCGCATCCGTGCCGCCCGGATAGGCGGCCAGCAGTTGCGCGTTGCCCGCCGCGCTGCGATCCACCCTGACCCAGACGAAGCCGGCATCGCGCTGGCGCCGCAACGCGGCCTCGCCCTCGATCATCTCGTCCAGCGCCGCGCACGGCGCGCAATCGGCGGTGCCCAGTTCCAGCACGATGTGGCGGCCGCCGCGCTTGGCTTCGACCTTGGCCGTTTCCAGGTCCGCACGTGCATCGCGCGCCGGGTCGAACCCGGCGCCCAGCCCGGCGATGGCGGCCACGTCGGCCGCCGCGCGGGTGTTGCCCGAGGCGACCGGCTCGGTAGGGTCGGGCAATGCCGGCCGGGTCGGCGAGGTATCCACCGGCTGCGGCGGCCCGGAGGTCGCCGGCACCTCGCCGCCGCCACAGGCAGCCAGCCACAGCGCCATGGCCAGCGCACCGGGCATGCGCGCGTGCATCCTCACTTCACCCCGTGCATCAGCTTCTGGATCAGCGGCGCGATCAGGAACAGCAGCACGCCGCTGCCCATCAGGATCCAGAAACCGAGTGTGTAGCCGGTGAAGGCCGACTCCACGGTCATGCCCGTCTCTCCGCTCACGTGGCTGGCGAAAATGCCCGACAGGTTGTTGCCGATGGCCGTGGACAGGAACCAGCCACCCATGCCGAAGCCCACCAGGCGCACCGGTGCCAGCTTGGTCACCATCGACAGGCCGATCGGCGACAGGCACAGCTCGCCCACCGACTGGATGACGTAGACCATGAACAGCGTCCAGAACGGGATCTTCAGCGTCTGCGGGTCGACCAGGCTGGACAGGGCGAACATCAGCAGCAGGAAGGCCAGCCCGTTGAAGATGATGCCGAGGCCGAACTTGCGCGGGATCGACGGGTTGGCGGTGGCGGTGGCGCCTGTCACGTCGATCCGGGTCGCCCAACCGCCCAGCACCAGGATCAGTGCCGAGATCACGTAGAAGGCCCAGCCCGGCAGCACGCCCAGGCCGGCGAGGCGGTACATGGCCACGATCGCGAACACGGTCGAGGCGGCGCCCAGGGCCAGGCGCACCACGCGCATCGCGCCGCCTCCGGCCTGGATCCGGCTGAGCCGGACCCACAGCCAGGCCAGCACCGGCGCCAGGGTGATGATCGCCACCGAGTTCACTGACTGGAACCAGCCGACCGGGAAGATCCAGTCGCCGAACTCGCGGTCGACGATGTTCTGGGCCAGGAAGTTGAACGAGCTTCCGGCCTGCTCGAAGAAGCACCAGAACAGTACGTTGAAGGTGAAGATGATGAGCATGGCGATGGCCATGTCGCGGCGCACCGCGCCATCGCGGAAGCCTTCGACCAGGATCAGCACGCACAGCACCACGAACAGCGCGCCCAGCAGCCAGGCCAGGACCGTGGCGGCCGACAGGGTCCTCTCGTAGTCGAGCACGCCGTCGACGTAGGCAGGTTCGATCGCGCCAGCCTGCATCAGCAGCCTGGCGACCATTTCGGCGAAGCCGCCGCCCAGCAAGTAATAGATCACCGGGATCGCCGCCAGGGTGGCCAGGGCCACCCACAGCACCCGCTGCGGGCCGGCCGCTCCCTCGATCGGGGCGCCGATGCCCTGCAGCTGGCGGCGGCCGAACCAGAACCACACCAGGCTCACCACCATGCCCACGCCGGAAGCGATGAACACGGCCTTGTATGCCGGCATCTCCGGCGAACCGCCGAACATGCGCTCGGCCAGCCAGCCGGTCAGCAGCGGCGCAATCATCGCGCCGAGGTTGATGCCCATGTAGAACAGGGTGAATCCCGAGTCGCGGCGCTCGTCGCCGGCCACGTACAGCTTGCCCACCATGGTGGAGATGTTGGGCTTGAACAGGCCGTTGCCGGCAATCACCGTGGCCAGGCCGATCTCGAACACCTGCTGGCTCGGCACCGCGATCAGGAACAACCCGGCCGCCATTACCACCGCGCCCAGCAGGATCGAACGCTGGTAGCCGATGATGCGGTCGGCCACGTAGCCGCCGAACAGGGCCGCCGCGTAGACCAGGGCAAGGTAGGCGCCGTACAGCCGGCTGGCAGGCGCTTCTCCGGCGCTGTCCCCGCCATGGAACTGGGCCACGATGTACAGCGCCAGCGCCCAGCGCATGCCGTAGAAGGCGAAGCGCTCCCAGAACTCGGTCATGAACAGCATCCACAGCGGGCGCGGGTGGCCCATGACCTGGGGGAACAGGGGTGGCTGCGGAGGCGCGGCGGGGGTGTCGGGCACGACGGTGTCGGCGCTCATGGGAATCCTTGGATGCGAATGGGGTTGGGGGGCCGGCAGCCCCCGGAAGTGGCCCGAGAATCACCGACGGCCACGCCCGCGTCAATGCGAACGCCGTCACGACGGCGCGCGCCGATCCATGGATTTCCCTTGGGTGGCCGCAGCTTGGGCGGCCGCGGCTTGCGCGGCCCCCGGTGCCCGCTGCCGGCGTTACGCCGGGCCGATGCTGGTACGCACCTCGAACAGCTCCGGGAAGAAGGTCAGCTCCAGCGCCTTCTTCAGGAAGCCCACGCCGCTGGAGCCGCCGGTGCCGCGCTTGAAGCCGATGATCCGCATCACCGTGCGCATGTGCCGGAAGCGCCAGGTCTGGAACTGGGTTTCCAGGTCCACCAGGTCCTCGCACAACTGGTACTCGCGCCAGTAGCGGTCGGTGTCCTGGTAGATGCGCTCCAGCACCGGCAGCAGCGCCGGGTCGGAGACGTGGGCCACGCTCCAGTCGGCGTGCCGATCCAGGTAGCGCGCGGGGATGTCATGGCCGAAGCGCGCCAGGTAACGCAGGAACTCCTCGTACAGGCTCGGTGCCTCCAGCTCGTCGCGCAGCGCGGCCTGGCCCTGCGGATCGTGGGCAAACACCTTCACCATGGCCGCGTTCTTGTTGCCCAGCAGGAACTCCACCGCGCGGTACTGCAGCGACTGGAACCCGGACGAGGGCCCGAGCAGGTGGCGGAAGCCCATGTACTCGGACGGAGTAAGCGTCTCCAGCACCGACCACTGCTCGGTCAACTGGCGCAACACCTGCTTGCTGCGCGCCATCACCTTGCGGCACTGCCACACCTGGTCGGCCATCAGGAACCGGCGCGCGGCCTGCATCTCGTGCATCAGCAGCTTCAGCCACAGCTCCGAGGTCTGGTGCTGGATGATGAACAGCATCTCGTCATGGTGCGGCGGGTCGCTCAACGGCTGCTGCGCCGACAACAGCCGGTCCAGGTGCAGGTAGCCGGCATACGTCATCCGGCCGTGCAGGTCGGTGTGGATGCCCGGTTCAAGCGGGCGCTGGTTGTGTTCTAGGGTCATCGGCGTGGGGTGTCGCGGAAGGCGCGAAACGACAAGGTTAACGCAGCGTGGTCACGGCCACGGCCCATCACCGTTATGATCGGCAGGAGTCCGTACCCGGTGCCGCATGCAAGTGCATGGATTGAAAGCGTTGTTGCGCTGCACGGCAGGATTCCGGCAACCGGTCCGTACCATATGCAACTTTCCGCAGGCTTTCCCGCGCTGGTGACGCACGCGATGACCCTGGCCGCAAGCTTCCAGATTGAATACCTGCAATTCCTCGGTGCCGAGGGCCAGCCGGTGCGCGAGCTGCCGCCTGCGTTCCGCGACCCTGCGGTGCTGGTGGAGCCGTTCAAGCGCATGCTGTTCGCGCGCGCCTTCGACACCAAGGCAGTGGCCCTGCAGCGCACCGGCAAGCTGGGCACCTATCCACCGTGCCTGGGCCACGAGGCCACCCACATCGGCATCGGCGCCTCCATGCGCAACGGCGACGTGTTCGCGCCCAGCTACCGCGAACTGGGCACCATGTTCGAGCGTGGCGTGCGCCCGCGCGACGTGCTGATGTACTGGGGCGGCGACGAGCGCGGCAGCGACTACCCGCGCGACAGCGACGCGGCCATCGACTTCCCGATCTGCGTGCCGATCGCCACCCAGTGCCTGCACGCGGCCGGGGCGGCGCTGGCGTTCAAGCTGCGCGGGCAAGCGCAGGTGGCGGTTGCCGCCTGCGGCGACGGCGGCAGCTCCAAGAGCGACTTCTACGCCGCGCTCAACTGCGCCGGCGCGTACACCCTGCCGCTGGTGCTGGCGGTGATCAACAACGGCTGGGCGATCTCGGTGCCGCGCGAGGCGCAGACCGGCGCCCGGACCCTGGCCCAGAAGGGCATTGCCGGCGGCCTGCACTGCCTGCAGGTGGACGGCAACGACCTGGTCGCGGTGCTCGAATCGATGCGCATCGCCACCGAGCGCGCGCGCAGCGGCGGTGGCGGCACGGTGATCGAATTCATGACCTACCGCCTGTCCGACCACACCACCGCCGACGACGCGCGCCGCTACCGCGACCAGGACGAGGTCAAGGCGGCCTGGGCGCTCGAACCGGTCGCGCGCATGCGCACCTGGCTGACCGCGCAGGGTGCCTGGAGCGAAGCGCAGGAAGCGGAGTGGAAAGCCGAGTGCGAGCGCCGCATCGCGATCGAGGTCGACGCCTACCTGGCCACCCCGGCGCAACCGGTGCAGGCCATGTTCGACTATCTGTACGCCGACCCGCCTGCGGACCTGCTGGCCCAGCGCGCGGCGGCGATCGCGCTGGAGGCGCGCCATGGATGAGCCTCGCCGCGACGATGCGCCGCATGCCGCGCCCGGCGACGGCGCCGAGGCCCTGCCGGCATCATCCGGCGGCGACGCAGGCAAGCCGATGACCGACACCCCCATCACCCTGATCGAGGCGGTGACCCAGGCCCTGGCCTGGGAGCTGGCGCACGACCCCACGGTGCTGGTGCTGGGCGAGGACGTGGGCGTCAACGGCGGCGTGTTCCGCGCCACCGCCGGCCTGCAGCAGCGCTTCGGCGACCAGCGCGTGCTCGACACCCCGCTGGACGAAACCACCATCGCCGGCCTGGCGGTGGGCCTGGGTGCGCAGGGCATGAAGCCGGTGACCGAGGCCCAGTTCGACGGCTTCGTCTATCCCATGATCGACCAGGTGGTCAGCCACGCCGCGCGCCTGCGCAACCGCACCCGCGGCCGGCTGTCCTGCCCGATGGTGCTGCGCGTGCCGTGGGGCGGCGGCATCCGCGCGCCCGAGCACCACAGCGAGGCCAACGAGGCCATGTTCGTCAACGTGCCCGGCCTGCGGGTGGTGATGCCGTCCTCGCCGCAGCGCGCCTATGGCCTGCTGCTGGCCGCCATCCGCGACCCCGACCCGGTCATCTACTACGAGCCCAAGCGCATCTACCGGCAGTACAAGGAACGGGTGCCCGACGACGGCGAGGCGTTGCCGCTGGACGTGTGCTTCCTGCTGCGCGAGGGCCACGACGTGACCCTGGTGGCCTGGGGCGCGCAGGTGAAGGAAGCGCTGGAGGCCGCCGACGTGCTGGCCGCCGAAGGCGTGAGCGCCGAGGTGGTGGACGTGGCCACGCTACGCCCGCTGGACTTCGACACCATCGCCGAGTCGGTGGCCCGTACCGGGCGCTGCGTGATCGTGCAGGAAGCCCCGCGCAGTGCCGGCTTCGGTGCCGAGATCGCCGCGCGCCTGGCCGAGCGCTCGATGTTCGACCTGCTCGCGCCGGTGGAACGGGTGACCGGCTACGACACCCACATCCCGCTGTTCCGGCTGGAAATGAAATACCTGCCCGGGGTGGAGCGCATCGTCGCCGCGGCCCGGCGCACCCTGGCCCACGGCTGACGGCGGCGCACACATCTTCCGAGGGATCCATGAGCAAGCACACCACCTTCCAGCTGCCCGACCTGGGCGAGGGCCTGCCGGACGCGACCATCGTGGAGTGGTACGTGAAGGAAGGCGACAGCGTGGCGCTGGACGCGCCGCTGGTGTCGATGGAAACCGCCAAGGCGGTGGTCGAGGTGCCGTCGCCGGTCTCGGGCAAGGTGGTCAGGCTGGCCGGCGAGGCCGGCGCGGTGGTCGTCACCGGGCACATGCTGGCCGAGTTCGAGCTGGACCCGGACCAGCCGCAGCGTGCCCAGGGCCAGGACACCGGGCACCACCAGCGGCCGGCGGCCAAGGCCGTTGCCAGCGACGATGGCGGCGAGCTGGCGGTGCAGCCGGGGCCGTCGGAAGCACGGGGCGGCGATGCCGGCACCGTGGTCGGCGCCGTGCACAGCTCCGACACCCTGCATCGCGAGCGCGCGGTCGCGGTAGGCGGAGTCAAGGCGATGCCGGCGGTGCGCGCGCTGGCGCGCAAGCTCGGCGTGGACCTGGCCCGGGTGCGTGCCAGCGGTCCGGACGGCACCGTCACCCAGGCCGACGTCAAGCGCGCCGCGGCCGATCCGGCCACCCTGCTTGCGCCGCCGCCCTCGCACGCCCCGCCGCGGGCGGCAGGCGGTGCCGGGCGCACCGCCCTGTCGGCCGCCGGCAAGCCGATGCGCACCCGCCCGCCAGGCGACGACGCCAGCACCGCCAGTGGCCAGCCCGAGCAGCTCAAGGGCGTGCGCCGCAACATGGCCCGGGTCATGGCCGACGCCCATGCCCAGGTGGTGCCGACCACGGTGGTGGACGATGCCGACCTGCACGCCTGGGTCGGCCGCCAGGACATCACCGCACGCCTGATCCGCGCCATTGTCGCCGGCGCGCGCGCGATGCCGGCGCTCAACGCCTGGTTCGACGGCCAGGCACTGACCGTCACCCGCCACCAGCAGGTGGATATCGGCATCGCCATGGACACCGCCGATGGCCTGTTCGTGCCTGCGCTGCGCAACGCCGACATGCTCGACCCGGCCGGCATCCGCGCCGGGATCGAACGCCTGCGCAGCCAGGTCGGCGACCGCAGCATCCCGGCCAGCGAGCTGTCCGGCCACACCATCTCGCTGTCCAACTTCGGCATGTTCGCCGGCCGCTATGCCACCCCGGTGGTGGTGCCGCCGTGCGTGGCCATCGTCGGCGCAGGCCGCCTCAGCCACGACGTGGTCGCGGTGATGGGCGGCATCGAGGTGCATCGGCGCCTGCCGATCTCGCTGAGCTTCGACCACCGCGCCGCCACCGGCGGCGAGGCCGTGCGTTTCCTGCGCGCGTTGCTGGACGACCTGGAGCTACCGCACTGACCGCTGGCCGGGGCGGCACCCAGGCGCGCCCCGGCCTTGCCTGCGAAGTTCAGCGGCGGTCGCAGCGCAGCGGACCGCCCCGGCTCTGGAAGCGGATGTTCACCGGCTCGACCGACAGCGCGTCCACGGCCAGCGCCTCGGCCAGGGTGATCGCGGCAGCCATGCCGTTGCGGCAGTTGGCTTCGGTGTAGCGGATCACGTAGGTGTCGTCGTACACCGGCGAGAGCGCGCCGTTCTCGAGCCGGGACAGGCGCAGCCGCGCCTCCACCCGCTGGCCGGCCTGCTCGGCGGTGCGGGTGCCCATCGGCACCGGGCCGGTGCCGGCCACCTTGCATTCGACGGTGTTGCCGACCGAGCTGCATACCGTGGCGGCACCGCCGGTGGCAAACACCTGCTCGCTCACTTCCAGCCGGTCTTCCAGTTGGGCCACGTCCACTTCCACCACGTAGCCCTCGGCCGGCAGCGCCGCCGCATCGCCCAGCACCGCACCCGGAAGCACGGCGCGCAGCGCATCGGCATAGCTTTGCGCCAGCTGGCGGCCGGCTGCGTCATTGGGCGCCGGCGCCACCGGCACCACGTACACCGGCGTGTTGCCGGCGGCGGTCAGGCGCGCAAACGCGTCCTCGCCGGCAGTGGCGCGTTCGTAATGCACGTACACGCCCCCCTGGGTCGACTGGAAGGCGCGCAAGGCCTCCGACGCGCTGGCCGGCAAGGCAATGGCCAGCAGGCCGGCGATGATCATTATCTGCTTCATGGTCCCCCCTTTGGGTTGCGGAATCCTGCCACGCCGGGTGCCGGGCAGGCTGCCTGCATGCACCTTACGCCAGCCGGCCGACCCTAGCGAGCCAGCACGTGGTGGTCATCCAGCTCGGGGCCGCCGCCGCGGTCGCCGCTGCCGGCGGCCACGTGCAGTTCGTCGCCCAGCATCGCCGCCTGGGTGCCATGGCGGCCACGCGGCAGGGCCTGCAAGGTGGCCCACTGGCCGGTGGCCGGGTCATAGGCTTCGACCTCGCTGTGCGCCGGCACCTGGCGCGCGCTTTCGCCGCCCATCACGACCACCCGCCCGTCCGTGGCCACGGCGGCAGTGCCGGCACGCGGGGTGGGCAGCGGCGCGGCCAGCGTCTGCCACTGGCCGCTGGCAAAGTCGTACACGTCCACTTCGGGAATGGTCATCGACAAGGTGTCGCCGGTGTCGTGCGAGGTGCGCCGTCCGCCGGCAGCGTAGAGCCTGCCGTCCAGCACCACGGCATGGAAGTGGTCGCGCGCGCGCGGCGCATCGGCCAATTCGCGCCACTGGCCTGTGCTCGGATCAAGCACGTCCAGCCACGGCACGTAACCACTCATGTGGCCGCGGGTATTGCCGCCGACCACGTAGATCAGGCCTTCGTGCACGACCACGCCGGCCGCGCCGCGGCGACGGTGTGCGGGGATCTCCGCGCCCTGGCTCCAGCGGTCGCTGGCGGGGTCGTAGACCAGCACGTGGGTCAGCGGCTGCTCCTCGGGGAAGCCGCCGGTGAAGGCACCCAGCACATACATGCGCCCCTCGTGCGCCACCGCCTGCAGGTGGTGGATTTCCAGCGGCGGCGCGGACGCCGGGATCCAGCGCGCGGTGGCCGGGTCGTACACGTCCACCGGGCGCTCGCCGCGCCCGCCGACCAGGTACAGGCGACCGTCCACCGCCGCCATGCCGTTTTCATGGCGCGCGGTGGGCGTGCCGATGGTGGCCGGCACCGACCAGGCCAGCGCCGGCTCCCCGTGGGCATGGGCCGCGCCCTGCGTGGCCGGGGCGGGTCCATCGGCCAGTGCGGTGGCCGGCAGCCACAGCGCGGCGACCGCAGCGGCCGTGGCGACAAGCAGTGCTGCGGCAGGATGACGGGGCGGGAGGTCGGCCTTGGGCATGCGGATGTCCTGTCGTGGGTCGGGCGCGTACGCGCAGGGTGATGGCGCGGCATGCAGCCATGCGCGCACGCCGCCATGGTAACCGCGTCGCCGGCCGGGCTGCGGCCGCACGCCGGCATGGATGCTGCGCGCGACGGGTACGCAGCGCCGGTCAGGAAACGACTGCGGCCGCGCGCCGGCGCCGCCGCCGTGCCCACCACAGCCAGCCGCCTTCCAGCAGCGCACCGGAGGCGCCACCCAGGCCGCCCATCATCGGCGCGCTGGCCATGCCCAGGCCCAGCGCACCCAGGCCGAACGCGACTGCGGCCAACGCGCACACCAGCGCCGACGCGCCGACCCGCGCCCACGGACCGAGCACCTGCCGCAGCAGGCCCATGCAGGCACCACCGACCAGGGCCGGGATGAATCCCGGGACGTAGGACATCGCCACCACGAACAGCAACATCGTGCCGGCGTCGGGGCCGCCCATCTGCACCACCGCCGGCACGCCCAGCAGCAGCGCCCCCAGTGGCGGGCCCAGCACCGCGAACAGGAACGCGGAGCCTGCCACGTGCAGCACCTGCACGGTGCCGCGCGCCGAGCCGCGCAGGTACATCACCACCGCGGCCACGGCCAGCAGCGGCATGACCAGCAGTGCCAGCCACGCCAGCGGCCAGGATTGCGACATGGTTTCTCCCCGGCCGACGGCCAGCGCCGGAATCGACGTGCGCAAAGCATAGCCGGGTTGCCACTTGAACGGATGCGCCGCTGCACCGGTGCACGCACCTGCACAGCGACGCATCCGCGTCACCGCATCATTGCATTACCGCAAAGGCTCAGCGGCCGTCGCGGTCGGCATCGCCGGGCAACGCGCGTTCCACGCCGTGCCAGGCGTCACGCACCGCAAAGCGTGCCTTGTCCCAGCTCAGCGGCGAACTGTCGCGCGAGCGCTCCCAGCCGGTCGCCAGTTCGCTCTCCAGGTCGTCGTCCCAGCTGCGGTTGCCATAGCGCGAACGTGCCTGGGTGCCGTAGCGGTACGCCGGCCGGTAGTCGTCGTAGCTGCTGTCACGATCGCGATAGTCCACGCCCTCGAACTGGTCGGCGTAGTAGCGATCGGTGGTGGCGTAGGCGCGGAAGGTGCGGTCGCTGCGATCCCAGGCATCGCGTACCGCATCGCGCGCGTGGTCCCATTCCAGCTTCGACTCGCCACGCACCTGGCCCCAGCCGGCGCCAAGCTCCTGCTCCAGGCCCGCGTCCCAGGAGCGGTCGGTCATGTTGCTGCGCGCATCCACGCCGTAACGGTAGGCCGGCGCGTAGTCGTTCTCGTAGTCGAAGCGCGCGTCGTGGTACGGGCGCGTGCTGTGGGTTTCGCGCCAGAACTCCTCCTCGCCGGTCGGGTCGATGCGCTCGGCCACGCCCTTGCCGGCGGCCGCGCCCACCAGGGTGCCGATGCCGCCACCGATCAGCATGCCCAGCGGGCCGCCGATGGCGCCGATCACCGCACCGGCCGCAGCGCCGCCTACCCCGCCAACGCCCACGCCGACCGGGTGCGAACCGGGGGTGCCGCTGAGCGGATCACGATTGAGATCGCGGGCCTGGTTGTCGTCATGCCTGTCCACCTTGTTGCCGTCATGCCTGTCCACGTGTGCCTCCATTTGTCGTTGTGCCCGCCAATGCAGGTGTGCGGACCACAGTGGAGGCAGCGGCGTGAATCCGCCGTCGCCTGCGCGCCGGCCGTTGTCGATGCGCCAAGGCTGTTCAGTGCGGTGTCGGTTTCGCGGTGTGCGCGTGAGGACACGGCGTGGCATCGGCCGCCTGCGCAACCGGCGCCGGTTGCGCATACCCTTGCGGTGCCCGACACCTGCAGGAGCTTCCATGGCCCCGTGGCCCGCCACCGCACTGATCCTGGCCCTCATCGCCGCATGGCCGGCTGCGGCCATGTCCACGTCCACGTCCGCGCCCGTTCAACCGGCCGAACCCAGGCACCGGCTGCTGGTGCTGACCGACATCGAGAACGAGCCCGACGACACCCAGTCGCTGATCCGCCTGGTGCTGTACGCCAACGTGATCGACATCGAAGGCCTGGTGGCCACCACCTCCATCCACCAGCGCGGCCGGGTCTCGCCCGGATCGATCCACCACATCCTCGACCTGTACGCACGAGTGCAGCCCAACCTGCTGCTGCACGAACCGGGCTTCCCCGACGCCGCGCAGCTCAAGGCGAAGGTGCGCGCCGGTGCGCCGGTTTACGGCATGGCCGCGGTGGGCGAAGGCCACGACACGCCCGGATCGGACCTGCTGATCGAACGGATCAAGGCCGATGATCCGCGCCCGCTGTGGGTCGCGGTGTGGGGCGGAGCCAACACCCTGGCCCAGGCGTTGCACCGCCTGCGCGCCAGCCACGATGCCGATGCGCTGCCCGGGCTGCTGTCACGCCTGCGCGTGTACGCGATCTCCGACCAGGACGACAGCGGCGCTTGGATCCGGCGCGAGTTTCCCGAGCTGTTCTACATCGTCAGCCCGGGCGGCTACGACGCGGCCACCTGGCGCGGGATCATGCAACCCGAGCCCGGCTTCGACCACCCGGAACTGTCCAACGACTGGATCGCCCGCCACATCCAGCAGGGCCACGGCCCGCTGGGCAGCGCCTATCCGGACGTGGCCTACGGCGTGGAAGGCGACACGCCCAGCTTCCTGTCGCTGATCCCCAATGGCCTGCATGCACCGGAGCATCCGGATTGGGGTGGCTGGGGCGGACGCTACGAACTGCGCATCCCGGCACTGGCCGACACCGACCCGGACGGCTTTACCGGCGGCGTGCCGGTGCTGGCGGAAACGCGACCGATCTGGACCAACGCCATCGACACCTACATCCCCTACGAGCCCGGCCGCTACGGGCGCAGCGTGGTGCGCGGCGCACGCAGCGACACCGGCTACCGCACCACAGTGTGGCGCTGGCGCGCCGCGTTCCAGAACGATTTCGCCGCGCGCATGGACTGGACCATCCTCGGCCCTGCCGAGGCCAACCACCCTCCGCAGGTCCGGCTGGCGCATCCGCAGCAGTTGCGCGTGCGCGCCGGCGAACGGCTCACCCTCAGCGCGGCCGGCACCACCGATCCGGACGGCGACAGCCTGCAATACCTGTGGTTCCACTATCCCGAACCCGGTGGCCAGGACCGCGCATGGGACCTGGATGGCGCCGAGAACATGCAGACCGTGCGCCTGCTCGCACCCACGGTCGAGCGGCCGCAGCAGGCGCACTTCATCGTCCAGGTCAGCGACCGCGGCAGCCCCGCGCTCACCCGCTACCGGCGGGTGATCGTCAACGTGGAGCCCTAGTCGGCCGGATGGTCCGGTCCGTCGGCCGCGTGCGCGGGCGGCGGTGCGCCCGGCGTCCACAGCCAGCGCAGCACGTCAGGCAGCAGCTGGCCGCCATGGTCGTCCGAATGGCCGCCCTCGCCCCACACGTGGGCCACCTGGTAGCGCGGGCCGCTGTCGCCGTTGCGCTCGGCCTGCGCGTTGGCCCCGTGCAGCGCGGCCAGCATCTGCTGGTTGGCCAGGAACCAGTTGCCGTGCTCGTTGTCCAGGTCGTTGCTGCCGTCCTGCAGGAAGATGCGCAGCGGGCGGATGCCGCTCTTGCGGATCATGCCCGGGTAGAGGTCGCCGCCCGGCACCATCGGCACGCCGTCCTGCGCCGGCCGGTAGCCGATGGAGACATAGCTGCCGATGAAGCTGATCACGTTGCCGAACACGTCCGGCCGGTGCCAGGCCACGGTGAATGCGGCGATGGCGCCGCTGCTGGTGCCGCCGATGGCGCGCCGGGCCGGGTCGTCGCTCAGCGCATGGCGCGCGGCGACCTGCGGCAGCAGCTCGTCGATGAGCATGCGTGAGTAGGTGTCGTCGAGCGCGTCGTACTCCTGCGCGCGGTTGTCCGGGTTGGACATGCCCAGGTCGTCCGGATACTGCGCGGCGCGATGGCCCGGGGTCACGAACACGCCGATGGTGAGCGGGATGTCGCCACGGTAAACCAGGCTGTCCAGCACGTTGCCCACCCGCAGCGAGCCCTGCGGGTTGGTCGCGCGCTGGCCGTCGTGGAACACAAGCAGGTTCGCCGGCCGTGCCGGGTCGTGGTTGGCCGGCACGTGGATCCAGTAGCGGCGCACGGTGCCGGGGATGACCTTGCTGTGCAGTTCGAACGGCCCTTCCAGCTGGCCGCGCGGCACATCGGCATGCTGCAGCGAATCGGACGTGAGCGGGTAGTGACGCGGCTGCACCGGTACATCGCCGGCAGTGGCGGCCAGCGCCACAGTCAACAGGGCAAGCCCGGCAAGCAGGCGGACACGAAGGGCGATGCGGTGGTCAGGCATGGTCGGGTTCCGGCACATGGGCGACGGCAAGGGTAACGTCCCGGGCGCGCGCGGCGCCCGTTTTTTGCAGGAGCCCGTCTTGCGGGCGACCTCAGGGGCGCCACAACACCCCACACGACACAACGCGCCGCGGTCGCCGGCGAGACCGGCTCCTACATGCGGGGGACGTCTAGGGCGTGATTGTAGGAGCCCGTCTTGCGGGCGACCTCAGGGGCGCCACAACGTCCCACACGACATGCCGCGCCACGGTCGCCGGCGAGACCGGCTTCCACATGCGGGGGACGTCGAGGGGCATGCGTCCGGGGTGCCCAGACGTGACGACAGCAAAAAGGGGCCGTTGGGCCCCTTTCTGCTGTAACTCCATTCCCGCCGGGATTACTTCTTGCCCTGCTGCCGCTTGTAGTTGGCAAGGAAGAACTCCGGGTCGAGATTGGTCTGCACCTTCTCGCGCAGGTAGACCTTGCCGCTGGCGGACGGTTCCACCAGGTACGGCTGCAGGATGTCGCCGCTGCTCCAGCCACCGGGGTTGTAGATGGTGAACCACTGGTGCCCATCCGGCTTGTGGACCTCGGTGGTGACCCACTTGTAGGCATCGCACTTGCTGGTGTCGCACTTCTTCGTGTGCAGGTAGATCCTGCCATCCTGGTCATTGTCGATGCCGCTGATCTTGACCAGCATCTGGTTCCCGTCCTGCGGACCGTAACGCAGCGTCAGTACACGGTAGGTATCTGCATCGTACGCATACACGTACTTGCCCACTTCCTCGGCCTTTGCCTGGGGCATGGCCACGGCGGCGAACACGAGGGACAACAGCACAAATCCTTTCACTCGAAACTCCCATTGGCGCGAATTGGCCGGGCCACTCTAGGGACCAGGACTGAACTTGCCGTTAAGTCGCCCGGCCGCGCGCCGGATCAGCCTTTGACGTTGCAGCCAAGCACGCGCGGGCTGGTGGGAAAGTCGACGTTGATCGAGCGGCTGGTCATCACCGCCTCGCCCAGCAGCCGTGCCGCCGAAGCCACCGCCGCGCCCGGGTCGGTGCATTCGGTCTGCACGTAGGACAGCTTGTAGGTGTCCTCGAACACCACCGCCGGTGCAGCAGCGCGATCTTCGGTGTCGAACCGGTACAGGCGGATCATCACCGTCAGCTCCGGGTTGATCCAGGTCGAGGCGGTCTTGCCCATCGCGTTGGGCGCATTGCCGATCTCCTGGCACTGCATCTTTTCCTTGCCCACCTGCTGGCAGGTGGTGCCCTGGGCACCGGCGATCAGCTTGGCATCCTCGCCGGCCCTGCCTTCGCGCGAGGCCAGGGCGATGCGGGCCAGGAACTGCGGCGAACGATCATCCGCATTGGCCAGCCGGATCGAGTTGGGCAACACCTTGCGCAGCCCTTCGACATACGCATCGGCCACCTTGTCCCCGGCGCCGGTCCCGCCGTCATCGACCAGGGTGACGGCCACGCCGGCAGCGGGGCCCTGTTCGGCCAGCGTGGCGAACTCCGCACGCTTGCCGACAGCGCGCTCGTACTTGAGCGTGGAGGTGCCACGCGAAGCGACCAGCTCCTTGAGTGGATTGGCCTGCACCACGGCGGTGCAGGTGAGGGACAGCGAAACGCCGGCAACAACGGCTAGCCACTTCATGGTTTGCTCCCTAGGTTTTTGACGGTTGGACGCACGTCCCCGCACGCGGAAGGACAGCCCTGCGCGCCCGGGTCCCCAGCCCGGGAAGAGGATGCGTATTGATACAACACCGGAACCGGAAATGGCACCCCGGAATGCGCCACCACGCCCGCCGCACGGGCGCCATCATCCGCACCCGCCGGCCCCGTGGCGGCCCGCCGCGCGAGCGGGCACCATGTGGCGGTGGGCGCGTGCCACCGGTGCCATCCGGCCACCTGCGCGCGGCCGCCCCGCCTTCACACAGGGAACCAGCGCCATGTGGAACCTGCACCGCGTTGCCGCCGCGCTGGTCATGCTGCTGGCAACCACCCCGGCACTTGCCACCACGCCCGCGCCGACAGGCGCCCGCGCCGACGCCGTGGCCATCATCGGCGAACTGCGGAAGATCGTGGCGCCTTCGGGCGTGGAACGCTACGACTACCTGCCGATTGGCGGGATCAACCAGTTCGTCAGCATCCGCGGCCAGAATCGTGGCAACCCGGTGCTGCTGGTGGTGCACGGAGGCCCGGGGTTCCCGACCTCGGGGATCGCCTGGTGGGCCACCCGCGGGCTGGAGGAATACTTCACCGTGGTGCACTGGGACCAGCGCGGCGCCGGCAAGACCCACCTGGCCAACGACCCGGCCGCGGTGGCCGCGACGATGACGCCGGAGCGCTTCATCGACGACACCGAGGAACTGGTGGCATGGCTGCGCCGCGAGTTCGGCCAGGAGAAGATCTTCCTGCTGGGCACGTCCTGGGGCAGCTACGTGGGCCTGAAGTTCGCCCTGCGCCGGCCGGAGTGGCTGCACGCATACATCGGCATGGGCCAGGCAATCGATATCCCGGAAAGCGAGCGGCGCGGCCATGCCTACGCCCTGGCTCAGGCGCGGCGCAGCGGCAACCAGCAGGCAGTGGCCGAGCTGGAATCCATCGCACCGTACGCGCAGGGCGACGCCCCCATCCCGTTGGAAAAAATCGCGCTGGAGCGGCGCTGGTCGGACTACTACGGCGGGGTGATGGCCTGGCGCGAACGCCAGATCGACGGCATGGCCGTACGCCTGTCGCCGGAATACTCCGACGCGGAAGCGGCCCGCGCCTACGACGGCAACGGGTTCTCGCAGCAGTACCTGTTCAGCGACGTCGTCGGCGTGGACATGAGCGATGAAACCCGGCTCGGCTGCCCGCTGATCGTGCTGGCCGGGCGCCACGACCGCAGCGTCAACTCATACGTGGCACACGAATGGTTCGACCGGGTGCAGGCGCCGTACAAGCACTTCGAGTGGTTCGAATACGCCGCGCACGAGATTTTCGCCGAGCAGCCCGGGCAGTTGCTGGTCACCCTGGTGCAGCGGGCCAGGCCGCTGGCCGGCGACGTGCCAGCGCCCTGAGCGCGGCGGCACCAGCGAACTCCGGGCACACGCCGCGCCCGGCTCAGAACTTCTCGCCCACCGGCAGGTAGCGCCAGTTGCCGGCGGGCATCTTGGCCAGCGCGATCCGGCCGATCCGGATCCTGCGGATCGACAGCACCTGCAGGCCGACCTGCGCGCACATGTCGCGCAGTTGCCCGGGGCGCACGCCCTTGATCGCGAAGCGCAGGCGGGTCTCGTTCTGCCAACTGACCTTGCACGGCGCCAGCGCGCGCCCTTCGTAGGCCAGGCCGTGGCCCAGTCGGCCCAGGCCCCACGGGTCCAGCGCACCGTCAACCTCGACCACGAACTCCTGCTCGATGGCATCCATGTCCTCGACCAGCCGCCGCCGCACGCGCCTGTCCTGGCTCAGCACCACCAGGCCGCTGGCCTCGCGCTCCAGCGGCGCCAGCGCCACCAGGCGCTGGAAATGCTGCTGCAGCAGGCGCACGCCGCTGGCGTCCTGGCTCCATCGCGTTGCCGGCGTTACCAGGGCCAAGGCCGGGTTGGCCCCGGTGGCCACATCGACACCGGCCGGCTTGTGCAGCAGCACGGTGGCCGGCTCGTTGGCCTGCAGCTGCGCGGCCGGATCGATCTCGACCGCTTCGCTGCTGACCATGTGGTTGGGCGCTTCCACCACCCGGCCGTCCACCTTCACCCAGCCGCCCTGGACGTACTGTTCGGCCTCGTTGCGGGAACAGCGCGCCAGTTCGGCCACGCGCCTGGCCAGGCGAACCGGATCGGACATGAATGCAAAACCACGGGAGCGGGGACGCGCAGTGTATCGTTCGCGCACTCCGGTGCGCCCCGGGACGCCGGTTGCGGTGGCGGGCCGGGCGCGCCGCCCCGTTCCTCAAGAGGTGCCATGAAAACTCCCGCAGGCCTGCAGGCGCTGATCGACGATGGCGTGATCGATGCCGTGCTGCGTCCGCTCAAGAGCGGCAAGGAAGCGGCCGTGTACGTGGTGCGCGCCGGCGAGGAGATCCGCTGCGCCAAGGTGTACAAGGACATGGCCCAGCGCAGCTTCCAGCAGCGCGTGCAGTACCAGGAAGGGCGCAAGGTGCGCGGCAGCCGCGAGCAGCGCGCGATCGGCAAGGCCAGCAAGTACGGCCGCAAGCAGCAGGAAGCGGCCTGGAAGAACACCGAGGTCGACGCGCTGTACCAGCTGCGCGATGCCGGCGTGCGCGTGCCCGAGCCGTATGGCTACTTCCACGGCGTGCTGGTGATGGAACTGGTGGTGGATGCGGACGGACATTCGGCACCGCGGCTGGGCGAGGTGGAGCTGTCGCCGGACGAGGCACGCAGCTTCCATCGCTTCCTGGTGCGCCAGATCGTGAAGATGCTCTGCACCGGCCTGGTCCACGGCGACCTGTCGCCCTACAACGTGCTGGTGGCCGCCGACGGACCGGTGGTGATCGACTTCCCGCAGGTGGTCAGCGCCGCCGGCAACAACGCCGCGCGCACCATGCTGCTGCGCGACGTCAACAACATCACCGCCTGCCTGGGCGGGTTTGCGCCGGAGTTGCTGGACACCTGGTACGGCGAGGAGATGTGGGCGCTGTTCGAGGCCGGCGAACTGCACCCGGACAGCGAGCTGACCGGCGAGTTCGAGCACGACGAGTCCGCGCCCGATGTGGACGGCGTGCGCCACGCCATCAACGATGCGCGCGAGGAAGCGCTGATCCGCCAGCAGGGGCGGGAAGCGGCGGCCGAGGAAGACTAGGACCGGGCGCGCGGCGCCTGACCCAGGTCCATCGAGAAGTACTTGGCCTCGAAGCGCATCCCTTCGCGCTCGTAGAAGCGGTGCGCATCCACGCGCTGCACGCCGGACACCAGCCGTACCTGGTCGCAACCCTGCGCGCGGGCGTAATCGGCAATCCAGGCCAGCAGCGCCCGGCCGTAACCGCGCGAGCGTTCGCCCTCGTCGGTGACCAGTTCATCCACCTCCAGGTAGCGGCCGCGGTGCAGCCACTCGCCCATGCGGATGCCGGCCAGCGCACACAGCTTGCCACCCTCCTCCAGCTTGACCAGCCGGTAACCGTGCGCCGCCTCCATGCGCCGCACCGCCGCGACGAACGCCTCGCGCGACAGGTGCGGGCGCAACGTCGACATGAGCGGGTAGCACCGCTCGACCCCCGCCTCGTCCTCAACCAGCATGATGTCCATCAGGCTCCGTACCCCTTCGACAATCGACGTGATTGGGCATGCAATCGCCCCGCCGCATCTGCCGCCAGGCCGCGGCGGCATCAGAACACGAAGAACAGCGCCACGGAAAGGGCCGCATAGATACCGACGACCCCCCAGAAGTACCGCGGGCTCTCCTCGCGCAGGATCTCGCGCGCACGGATGCCGGCCTTGGCCCATACCCGGCCGGTGGCCGCCGCGTAGCAGACATACAGCACGAGGAAGAATCCGATGATCTTGAACATGGCGGCTCAGCCCCTGCGGTGGACGGCCCTGCCGCCGGCTTGAATCCGGTCAGGCCGCGCTGCCGCGGATGATGCCGCCAAGTGCGCCGATGAGCAGCGCCAGGATGGGCAACATGGACAGGGCAAAACCCAGCCCACGGCTTGCCGGCGCGGCGGTATAGCTGCGCCAGTAGATGAACCGGCCGACCAGGTACACCGCACCGGCAATGGCGACCCAGGACTGCGGCCAGTACCTGGCAGCGACGAACAAGGCCGGGAGAAAGGCGACCATGAGCTCCAGCGTGTTCATCTGGACGCGGTAGGCGCGCTCGAACATCTCATGCCCGGAAACGGCCGGAGCCTTGACCCCGTATCGCCCGCGCGCACGACCGACGAGCACCCCAAAGAAGATGAGCTGGAGGATGGCCAGCACGGCCACCAGATCGACGTAGTTCATGGTTTCCCTTGTTGTGGATTGATGTGGGTGGGATCAAAGAGGGACGGATCCGCCCGAGAGTGGCTGCACCTTGATGGAGACCAGGCCTGACTCCATTCGGCTCGAATAGGAAGTGAATCTGACCCCGTTTAGCGGTCCCCGCTTAACGCCGTTATCCGACCCCGCCCCGCCCGATCCCAGAGCGGCCTAATTCCCTCCAAGGAAGTCGCCGGCTGTTGCTGGAGCTTCCGGGCGCTGCAGGGTAAAGAGGCAATCAAAGTATGGCTCGACCGCGTGCCACTCAAGCGCCTGCGTGCGTGCGCGCACAAGGGGCTTACTGACCTCCACGACGTTGCCCGCCTCCTGGAACCTCCGCATGAACGCTTTGCGCGAATCCGCTTGGGCATGGAGCCCATGATCCTGACCGGCATACGAATGGAACTCCAGGATCCGCCCGGGCGCTGACACAGCAGTTCCCGCGAGGTGGCATTCCTGCAAACCGCTGGCTTCCTCGCGCCGCACGTGACCCGCCGCAAAGCTGTCCTGCACCGCATGCAGCAGCGAGCCGAATGCCACATCAGCGACGTAGCGCCTCAGCCCACCACTGGCACCGAGCGTATAAAGATCCATTACGCGCCATTCGGTGCCTCCAAATGCATGCTGGATCACCGGGATTCGAACATCCTTGAGCCGGGTGTCCAGCGTGTACTCGCCCAGCGAGGCGCGCCATGCAAACTCGAACCAGCCCATAAGAGCATCGCGCGTCGTTGCCGCACTCTCGCCATCCGCGGCAGCCATCGCATGGAGGAACTGGAGGTCGCCGAAATGCGACCGATAGAGCATGGCATCACCCGGACCGTACCGCTTGCCGCGCGCCGCACCGGCCTTCGCATCACGGAACAGGGCCACCCAGCACAGCGGCTGGGTCTCGAAGCGCACGGTTTCCCGGGTTTTGCAGTTGGTGTTCTGAGCCTGGCCGGCTAGTAGCTGGAAAGGCGGATCATCGTTCCAGCGCACACCTGCGAGGACCGCCGGCGGCGCAGTCGTGGCTTGGTTCCCAGCGCAAACGTCACCGTTGCAGCCATAGATGTGGTTGGTGATTTCCTCATGGACGGGCTCGGTAAACACCTCCAACGACCACCGCGCCATCAATCGCTCCAGCGAGGCGCGCGCCCCGGACGTGATTCCTGCCAGCCGCCGCTCCTCGGGCGTCGCCTCGGGGGCAAGCTTGTGCGCCGACACATCTCCCACAGTGAGGAGGACAAGCGACAAAAGGACCCAACTGCGCATAACCCCCCTCCGCTTTCAGCGATACGAATCCAGCCCTGTCACTCCAAGGCCCTAGCTCCGCTTACCTCCCACCGGACACAGTCACGACTCGGGAGAGAAATTGTAGGAGCCGGACTTGCCGGCGACCGCGCAAGCCTTCCCGCAAGGCGCTTGCACACACCGAGACGTCCTAGCCTTGCATCAGGCGTACTCGAACTCCAGCCGGCGCACAGCCGAACGCAGCTCGTCCACGTTGGTATCGACCACGGCCACCATCTCATCCACGATCACCCGGTCCATCAGCACGGAGCAGGCAAAGTCCGCGTTCTGCTCCAGTGCGTCGAGGCAGGCAAGCAGCATCTGTCCACGCTGGGAGACATCCGCATCCCCGCGCAGGTCCAGTACCAGAACCTTCCCTCTCTTCTCATCCTCCCTGAACCCATCGAAGAACGCCACATGCGGCCCATCCGGATTGCGGCGGTTGTGGTAGCGCAGCGCAGGACGCAGGGCACTGGCATCCACGGGAGTTGGTGCCAGCTGGCCCGCGAACATGGCTTTCAAGCGCTTGAAGAGTTCCATTCTTCCCCCATCGGGTCTGTCGTGAATTCTGGCAGGTACCTAATGTACCCTGCAGTTTCTGCACAGGCCATGCCGTCTTGCACTCGTGCAGCCAAGCCAACTATCAATAAGTGAACCTGCCCCCATTATTACTCCTCAATCCCGTCGAACCCGTAGTCCACCATCAAAGAGAAGAGCTCCCGCATCTCTTCTTCGGACAATGCTGTGAACAGCCGAGGTGAAAGGCCGTAGGACGTGGCGAAAACGCCCTCGACCAAGCATGAGTTTCTTACGCCCAGGTCACACCAGAATCCGGCAAGCGGCTTGTCACGCGTACAGAGTCCAAGGGCCGGACCTCCTAACGCATACCCTGCTGCGAGCATCTCCAGTGCTCGAATATCAGACAAGGCATTGTGGGCATCTTCCTCGGAGTAAGACGCCGTTGGCTTGATGACGCGCCTTGCAGTAACCCGAGCAGCCTTCCCCCCTCCCTCGCACAGGCAGGACAGCACTGCGATCAGCGCCATCGATGTTCTGATTCCCGAGTTGCGAGCCTGCCCGAGGATGAGCTCCCGGAGGCGACGGCGCTCCCGTCCTCCTTTGGGCTCTGTAACGAGGGGCGCCACCTGGCGAAGGAAGGTGACCTCAGCAGCGTGTCGCACTGAAGTTCTAGTGACAAGTTCATAGAGCCCGTCAAAGTGGACCGCTTCATGCCGCAAGATATGCGCTCTCGGGAAGTAGGCCTGCAGTTCATCACAGGAACTTTCGTACACCGTCCGGAACTCTCCGATTGTCGGCACACGAAGGTTCCAACCTTCCATTGCACACAACACCGGATTGATGACTTGGGCAGGGTCATTGAGGAACTCCAGCCACCAACGGTTCGCCTCGAAGTCCTTACGTTTTGCCACGGACCCTGGGACTTGACGAAGCCAAAGGAGGATATTCATGTCCACCAAGTGCACTTGCGCACTGGATAGCGGAAGCGGTAAACACCCGCCAGCAACAAGAGAGAAAACCGTTACAGGGTAGGGGAATTCCACTTCTCCATTGAACTTTACAGATGTGCTCTCATGTGACTCCACCACTTTGCCCCCAATAGAAAATTAAGGCGACTAGCACGACCGACCATCTAGGACGACGCCCTCCACGCCCCCACTCAATCGCGGAGCTCGACCCGACGACAAGATGAAATACTCACGGCTGGAACGAGGTCAGTTATTTCGCCGATGATCATCGCGTATATCCGTATCGAAGTGAATCTGACTCCGTTATCATTCATCACTTTGCTCATCGTGCTCTCCGTGAAAAGGCAGAACCTGAGCAGGAATCACTGGGTAATTACACATGCACCTATCACACGTAAAGGTCTACAACTTCAAGTCAATTCAGGAACTTGATATTTCGCTAGGCAGATATAACCCAGTCGTAGGCTACAATAACGCAGGGAAATCAAATTTCCTCAGAGCAATTAGCTGGCTCCTAAAGAAGTCGGCACTCCCCGAATCATGTTTTCACGATCCGAGTAAGGAAGCCTGGGTCGAGGGAACCGTGGTCGGAGTATCAAGCGCAATCCACTTGTTGCCGGAAAACCAGCAACAGCAGATTGAACCATTTATTATTAGCGATCAACTCACCTTTCGACGCATCCAGAAGACTCCCGGGACTACGGCTTCACTCGTCAAGCTGGAAGTGCTTGATGGATCGGGAAATTGGAGAGCTAACCCAACCGGCATAGACAATGCCCTTGGAACAATGCTCCCCGAACCTGTCCACATCAAAGCCATGGATGACGCGGGCGATGACGTAAGCAAATTTGCTGCCAAGAACACTATTGGCCTGCTAATAAAGTACGCGCTTGATCTAGCGCGAGCCAATAATCAGTCTGCAATGCAGACCGTGGATGCATCTCTTGCCGCATTGGGCACCCATCTCAACGGACAAACAAGGATCCCCGAGTTAACCAGCCTTGAAAGCAGTGCCACCCAGAGCTTGGCATCTCTTTTTTCCGGCATCGACGTCCAGATAGAAATCCCGCCACCCAGCTTAGACGAGATAATAAAGTCAACAACGATCAAGCTTGTTGAGCAAGGAAGCAACAACCCGCGCGCCTTCGCCGACTATGGCCACGGCACCCAGCGAACTGTTCAGATGGCTCTGATTCAGCTCCTCGCCAAATATGCGAGCCAAGTTGGAAGCGCTGGGAACAATACCGTCATATTGATAGATGAGCCTGAGCTCTACCTTCACCCCCAGGCCATTTGCTCGGTTGCGGCGGCACTCAAAGATCTTTCCTCGGGCGACTTTCAGATCTTTTTTTCGACACACTCACCAATGATGGTTGGTGCTGATGACGCCGCTGAGACGGTCGTATTTTGGAAATGTCCTCAGAGAGGAACCACCTATCGCCAGAAGATCGCCTCTGCACTTTCCGGCATAAGCAATTCGCAACACCAAACTGATGTGATTTACTCGCTGAGCCATAGCTCCCAGTGGCTATTCTCTGAAAAACCGATCATTGTGGAGGGAAAAACAGAGCGCCACCTGCTGCCGGCAGTCTATTTCGGAGCCACCGGGAAACGACTCAATCAGGCCAGCGCTTCTCTCATCGAATCAGCCGGGAGCGGCGGCTCGATAGACATTGCAAAGCTCTTCAAGAACTTGGGATATACGCCAAAGGTGGTTTTTGACCTTGACTTTGCCTTCAAAGAAGCCCCGTCTCTTAATCTCATCTCGCCAGCAGACCCGAACCTAAACTCATGCCTGCAATGGTTTGCTGCCAACAGCTCCTCATTGGGCTTCAATCTTGATTGTACTGGCCTACCTAGAAAAGGCGGCGCAATGAATCCCGAAAAAGCCTACGAACAACTAGCTATTGCGCTTCCAACCGAGTGCCGAAACATCCACAACCTTTTCAAGCCCATCAATATTTGGCTCTGGCCTGGGGGCGCCATCGAAGCACACTTAGGAATCGCAAAGACGAACGCGGCTCGCGCCCAGTTCGCCGCGTTGGCCATGGCAGGCGGAGGAGTTTCTCATGCAGCCGACCCCCAAACGCTTTTAGATTTCTCAAACTGGATCTGAAAAAAGGGCCCAAACGGGCCCTTTCTCTTGGTCGCGATCATTTAAAGAGAACGGAGCTCTGGGCGCCACCTCACCCGCACTTGCTATACCCGCAATTCAAGCAAGTCGCGCACCCATCCATGATCACCAGCGCCTTGGTGCTGCACTTGTGGCACATGGTGGCGCTGGGCGGGAAGCTGGTGCCGTCGCCGGTGACGGCCACGTCCTCGTCGCGGGTGGCGGGGGCGGCGGCGGCCGGGGCGCTGTCCTTCCTGGTGCGCTCGTCGAGCTGCTTGCGCTTCTCGGCAATCAGGGCTTTCTGGTGGGCGCTCAGTTCCGGGTCGTGGATCAGGCCGATGGACTTCATGTGTTCCTCCACCACGGCGCCGATCTCGGCCACCAGGGAGGGCATGTACACGCCGCCGGCCTTGAAGTAGCCGCCGCGCGGGTCGAACACGGCCTTCATTTCTTCCACCAGGAAGGTGACGTCGCCGCCCTTGCGGAACACGGCACTCATGATGCGGGTGAGGGCCACGATCCACTGGAAGTGGTCCATCGACTTGGAGTTGATGAACACCTCGAACGGGCGCCGCAGCTCGTGCTCGGTGCCGGCGTTGAGGACGATGTCGTTGATGGTCACGTACATGGCGTGCTCGACCATCGGCGACTTGATCTTGTAAGTGCTGCCGATCAGCACTTCCGGGCGCTCGATGCGCTCGTGCATGTGGATGACGTTGTCGCGCACGGCGGCCTCGTCGCTGGCACGGTCGACCGGGGCGGCCGGCACCGGAGCGGCGGCTTCGCGCGCCTGGTCCTCGAGGGTGACGACGGTGTAGCCCTTGATTTTCTGGTCGATCTTGACGGCCATGGCGGCAGATTCCTTGCTGATCTCTGGGTGGTGGCGTGGGGGCGGCGCGGGGCCGCGGCACCCTTCCCGTCCGGCGCGTGCCGGAGGGGAAGGGGTGATGCGTATTACCTGCCGGCCTTGCGGGCGGCGGCCTTCCTGGCCGGGGCCTTCTTCACTGCCGCCTTCCTGGCGGGCGCTTTCCTGGCCACGGCCTTCTTTACAGCGGCCTTCTTTGCAACGGTCTTCTTTGCAGGTGCCTTCCGGGCGACCGCCTTCTTTGCAACGGCCTTCTTGGCAACGGCCTTCCTTGCGGCGGTCTTCTTTGCGGGCGCCTTCCTGGCGACGGCCTTCTTCGCCGCTGCCTTCCTGGCCGTTGCCTTCTTTGCAGTCGCCTTCTTTGCAGTCGCCTTCTTGGCCGCGGCCTTCTTGGGTACCGGCTTGCCCAGCTTGCGGCGCAGGGCGGCGGCTTCGGCGGTGGCGTTGTCCTTGGCCGCGGTCAACTTCTTCTTGGCCTTGGACACGGCCTTCTTCACTACCTTCTTGGCCTTGGCCACGTCGGTCTTCACCGCCTTGCGGGCCTTGGCCACCTTCTTGGCAGCGGTCTTCTTTGCCGTGGTCGCGCGGCGGGTGGCGGCCTTGCGCACCCGGGTCACTGCCTCGCTGGCGGTGGACACGGCCTCGCTTGCGGTGGCGGCAATGCCGCTGCCGATGCCGCTGATGGTTTCCCTTGCAGTTTCGGCGGCCTCGGACAGGGTCGCGGTCACGCCATTGCCATTGCCATTGCTCATGGGGCCCTCCTGGGGGCTCGCTGCATGTGTGGTCATCGGGACATTACGTTGTTCCGGGCGCCGTACCGCAGTGGAACCGGACGCGGCGGGCGCCCGGAACAGCGCGCGCCGCGGCCTGCAAAATCCGGAACAGGCGCCGTTCCCCACGCGCCCGCCCGCTTGCCCGGCCGGTGGGGCCAGGTCAGAACTTGCCGTAGTAGCCCTCTTTGAGTGCGTCGAAGAGGTTGGCGGCAGAGTGCACCTCGCCGTCGTATTCGATTTCCTGGTTGCCCTTGACCTCCACCATCGAGCCGTCCTCCAGCTCGAAGCGGTACAGGGTGTTTTCCAGGTCCTTCTCCTTGACCAGCACGCCCTGGAAGGCGGCGGGGTTGAAGCGGAACGTGGTGCAGCCCTTGAGGCCCTGCGCGTGGGCGTAGCGGTAGATGTCCTTGAACTCTTCGTAGGGGTAGTCCGTGGGCACGTTGGCGGTCTTGGAAATCGAGCTGTCCACCCACTTCTGCGCGGCGGCCTGCACGTCGACGTGTTCCTTGGGATGGATGTCGTCGGCGGAGATGAAATAGTCGGGCAGCCTGGCGGCCGCGTCCTCGGCAAACGGCATGGCCTTGGGGTTGACCAGGTGGCGGTAGGCCAGCAGCTCGTAGCTGTAGACGTCCACCTTCTCCTTGGTCTTCTTGCCCTCGCGGATCACGTTGCGGCTGTAGTGGTGCGCGAACGAGGGTTCGATGCCGTTGGAGGCATTGTTGGCCAGCGACAGCGAGATGGTGCCGGTGGGCGCGATGGAGCTGTGGTGGGTGAAGCGCGAGCCGGTCTCGGCCAGCTCCTCCACCAGCTCCGGGGCCACGCTGGCGATGCGCTGCATGTAGCGGCTGTAGCGCGCGTGCAGCACCTTGCCCTCGATTTCCTGGCCCACCCGCCAGCCGTCCTTCACCATCTCCGGGCGCTGGCGCAGCATCTGCGCGGTGACCTTGAAGCGCTCGTCCATGATCGGCGCGGCGCCCTTTTCGCGGGCCAGCGACAGGCCCACTTCCCAGCCGGCCACGGCCATGTCGCGGGCCACCTGCTCGGTGAACTCCAGGCTCTCGGGCGAGCCGTACTTCATCTTGAGCATGGTCAGGGTGCTGCCCAGGCCCAGGAAGCCCATGCCGTGGCGGCGCTTGTGCATGATCTCGTCGCGCTGCTGCTGCAGCGGCAGGCCGTTGACCTCCACCACGTTGTCGAGCATGCGGGTGAACACGCGCACCACTTCCTTGTACTCGTCCCAGTCGAAGCGGGCCTTGTCGGTGAACGGGTCGCGCACGAAGGTGGTCAGGTTGACCGAGCCCAGCAGGCAGGCGCCGTAGGGCGGCAGCGGCTGCTCGCCACAGGGGTTGGTGGCGCGGATGTTCTCGCACCACCAGTTGTTGTTCATCTCGTTGACCCGGTCGATCAGGATGAAGCCCGGCTCGGCGTAGTCGTAGGTGGAGACCATGATCATGTCCCACAGGTGCCGGGCACGGATGTGCCCGTACATCCTGCAGGCCACCAGGCCGTCATCGCGCACGATGTAGTTGTCGTGGGTGGGCCAGTCGCGCCAGACCACGGTGTCGGCGTCGCCCAGGTCGACGTCGCCCTCTTCCTTGCGGTTGATCGGGAACACCAGCGGCCAGTCGGCGTCGTCGGCCACCGCCTGCATGAAGCCGTCGGTGATCAGCAGCGAGAGGTTGAACTGGCGCAGGCGCCCGTCCTCGCGCTTGGCCCGGATGAAATCCTTCACGTCCGGGTGGGAGACATCGAAGGTGCCCATCTGCGCGCCGCGGCGGCCGCCGGCCGACGAGACGGTGAAGCACATCTTGTCGTAGATATCCATGAACGACATCGGCCCGGAGGTGTAGGCGCCGGCGCCGGCCACGAACGCGCCGCGCGGGCGCAGGGTGCTGAACTCGTAGCCGATGCCGCAGCCGGCCTTGAGCGTGAGCCCGGCTTCGTGGACCTTCTCCAGGATGCCGTCCATCGAGTCGGTGATGGTGCCCGAGACGGTGCAGTTGATCGTGCTGGTGGCCGGCTTGTGCTCCTGCGCGCCGGCGTTGGAGGTGATGCGGCCGGCCGGGATCGCGCCGCGGCGCAGCGCCCACAGGAAGCGCTCGTACCACAGCTCGCGCTTCTCGTCGGTCTCCTCGGCGTCGGCCAGGGCCCGGGCCACGCGCTGGCAGGTACCGTCGATGTCCACGTCCAGCGGCACGCCGGCCTTGGTCTTCAGGCGGTACTTCTTGTCCCAGATGTCCTGGGACGCAGGCTGCAGCGGGATCTGGCTGCCGGCATTGGTGTTGTCCTGGACCACTTCGAGGCGCACCGTACTCACTGATGGGTTCTCCTTCCGCATCGGGTTCTTCGTCCTGACCGCGGGCATGGCGTTGCCGCCAACCGTGCCGCGGGCCGGATCAGGTTCTGTGTCGTTGCTGGCCAGCGCGGCCGCGGGCCCAGGCCATCCCCTGCCTGCATCCCGTCGCCTCGCCCGGCCCTGGCACCTTTTGATGCGTATTCATGAAAAACACCATCGCTTGGGTCTTTCGTGGATCGAAAACGCTATATCTAGTGGCGCAACAGACAGCCAAGCTAACCGCGCCCCCCCTACCTGTCAACCGACCGCAGGGGGGTCGCCAGGGTCCGCGTGGCAAACCCGCATGGCACGCCCGTCGCGCCACCGTTGCACGCTACTTCACCGGGCGTTAAATCCGGGCGCAGCACACTTGTTCAGCTTGATGAGCATGGCGGCCGCGCGCCGCCGCCCGTCCACCCGCCTGCGAGGAAGACCTGCTGCATGCGCCCTGCGACCACCCTGCTCGCCCTGACTGCCGCCGCCGCGTTCGGCGGCTTCACCGCCACCGCCCTGCACCAGACCCTGGACAACCGGGCCCAGGCCGCTCCGGCTCCGATGCAGCCGGCACCGATGCCGCAGCCGCTGGCCGCGTCCCTGTCCCCGCCACCGGCATCGACCCAGGCCGCGCCGATGCCGTCGCTGGCGCCGATGCTGCAGCGGGTGATGCCGGCAGTGGTCAGCGTGCACACCCAGCAGCGGGTGCGGGTGCGCAATCCGTTTTTCGATGATCCGTTCTTCCGGCGCATGTTCCCGCAGGTGCCGCAGGAGCGGATCAACGAGTCACTGGGCTCGGGCGTGATCATCGATGCCGCGCAAGGCTATGTGCTCACCAACCATCACGTGATCGAAGGCGCCGACGAGGTGTCGGTGTCGCTGGCCGACGGGCGCACGCTCAAGGCCGAGTTCCTCGGCTCGGATGCGGACACCGACGTGGCCCTGATCCGGATCGCCGCCGACGACCTCACCGAGCTGCCGCTGGGCGACAGTAGCGCCCTGCAGGTGGGCGACTACGTGGTGGCCATCGGCAACCCGTTCGGCCTGAGCCAGACGGTGACCTCCGGAATCGTCTCGGCGGTCGGCCGCAGCGGCATCCGCGGCCTGGGCTACCAGAACTTCATCCAGACCGATGCCTCGATCAACCCGGGCAACTCCGGCGGTGCGCTGGTCAACCTGCGCGGCGAGCTGGTGGGCATCAACACCGCCTCGCTCAATCCGCGCGGCAGCGCAGCCGGCAACATCGGCCTGGGCCTGGCCATTCCCACCGCCCTGGCGCGCAGCGTGGTGCAGCAGCTGGTCACGGTGGGCGAAGTGCGGCGCGGCACCCTGGGCATTGAAACGCAGGCGCTCAACGCGCGCCTGGCCCGCTCGCTGGGGCTGGACGAAGCACAGCAGGGCGCCCTGGTCACCCGCGTCCATCCCGATTCCGGCGCGGCCGCCGCCGGCCTGCGCCCGGGCGACGTGGTGATTGCCGCCGGTGGCCAGCGCATCGCCAATCCGCTGATGCTGCACAACTACGAAGGCCTGCAGCAGGTCGGCGCCAAGGTGGCGCTGCAGGTGCTGCGCGACGGCAAGCAGATCAACCTGGGCGTGGCCCTGCGCGAGCAGCCGCGCGCGCTGGATGGCGCCAGCCTGGACGAGCGCCTGGCCGGCGCGCGCCTGGCCGAGCTGCCCGAAGCGCTGCGCCAGGCGCGCGGGCGCGGCGTGCTGGTGGAGGACGTGGCCGCCGGCAGCCGGGCTGCGCAGAACGGCCTGCGCCGCGGCGATGTCATCACCGCCACCAGTGCCGGCAATTTCGATGACCTGGCCGGGCTGCGCGCGACCATGGCCCGGCCGCCGCAGCAGTTGGTGCTGCTGATCGTCCGCGGTAACGTGCAGGGACGGCTGGTCATGCAGTGAGCGGCGCCAACCGGCGCCACCGTAACGGGACCTACACCACGCGCATGCTTCCATGTCGCACGCACGGTGCCGGCACCGCCCCAACCCAAGGAGATCCGCAATGAGCCCCACGTCCACCGACCACCTGAAGGAAAACCTGAGCGAAGCCGGCGCCCACCTGAAGTCGGCTGCCGGCGCGGCCAGCGAGGCCATCCGTGGCGCCGCCGGCGCGGCCGGTGACGAACTGCGCCTGGGCCGGGCCAACGTCAAGGCCGAGCTGGCCGAAGGCGGGCTGGCGGGCCTGGCCGCCGCCGAGCTGGGCGGCGAAGCGGCGCGCGAGCAGATGGATGCGCTGGTCGACAAGGGCCGCGACCTGATCGACAGCGCCGCCGAACTGATCCGCGAGCGTCCCCTGGCGTCCTTCGGCGTGGCCTTCGCGGCCGGCTGGCTGGTTGCCGCGCTGGGTCGTCGCGACCGCTGACCTGCGGCCACGACGTGAGCGAAGGGGAACGCAACGCAGGCCCATCCGATCCGGACGGGCAAGGCGCGGACGGGTCCGCGCCTTCGCTGGCCGAGAGCATCGAGGATGTCGGCCAGGCCGGGCGCGCAGCGCTGGGGGCCTCGGCCGACGCCCTGCGTGCCCTGCGCACCCTGGCCTCGGCCGACCTGGCCCTGGCCCGCAGTGCGATGGGCCGCGGCCTGGCATGGACCGGCGTGGCGGTGGTGTTCGGTGCATCGGCCTGGCTGCTGGCCACCGCTGCAGGGGTGGCCCTGATGCAGTGGGCGGGGTTGTCCTGGCTGGCTTCGCTGAGCCTGGCCGCGCTGTTCAACCTGGCCATCACCGCGCTGGCGGTGTGGCGCACATCGCGCTTCTTCGACTACATGGGCATGCACGCCACCCGCCGCCAGCTCAGCCGCATGGGCCTGTTCGACGAGCCCGGCAATTCCACGCCCGATCCGGGCGACGGCGACGGCCACGACACCCCCGAAACACCCGCCGCCGCACCGCAGGCACCGCGGCCATGAGGTTCGAACTGCTGCGGCAACGGGTGGAACGGGCCGAGCTGCGCGTGGCCGGATGCCTGGACCAGGCCCATGCGCACCGTCATCGCTTCGGCCTGGTCTGGCGCCATAGCTGGTCGCCGGCAAGGATCGTGGTGGCCGGGCTGCTGTCCGGCTTCCTGGCGGGACGTGCCGAGCCGCTGTCGCGGATCGGCGGCATGCGCTGGCTGCAGATGCTGGGCACCGTTTCCAGCCTGCTGACCACGCTGCAGGCCGCCAGCGCCGCCGAAGAGGCCGCGCAGGGCGCCGATGCCGCAGCCGATGCGGCCGACGCCGCGCAGCAGGCCGCCAGCGGCCAGCCGGCAGCAGCCCCGGGCGCGACCGCAGCGCGGGCCGAACCTGCCGGCCCGCTGCACCCGCCGTCGCCGGCCGAAGCGGCGACCGAAATGTCCGAACGCTGATCCGTCTCGTTCTTCCGTGCCGGCGCCCGCCGGCCTGCCGGCCATCCAGAGGCGCGCATGTCCTCCACCCCGCCCCCCGCTTCGCCTGCGTCCGCGGCCGTGCCTGCTGCACCCGAGCCGGCACCGGCCGACGCGCGGCCGCCGCGCCCGCCGTCCTCCTCTGCAGCCCTGGTGCTGGCAACCCTGGCAGTGGGCTTCACCCTGTGGGCCGCGCAGGGCGTGATCCTGCCGATCCTGCTGGCGATGTTCTTCGCACTGATCGGCAACCCGGTGATCCGCGTGCTGCGGCGACTCTACGTGCCGCGCTTCCTGGCCGCGCTGCTGGTGCTGGCCGCCGGCCTGGCCGGCACAGGCGCGCTGGCCATGCAACTGGTCGGCCCGGCCACCGACTGGGCCGAGCAGGCCCCGCGCGAGGCACGCAAGCTGGGCCGCCAGCTGCAGGACCTGACCCGCCCGATGCACGAGGCCAACCGCATCGCCGAGGACATGGCGCGCGCGGCCACCGGCGAGGCCAGCCGCAAGGTACAGGTGGTGCGCACCCGGGTGGACGACCCCTACGCCGCGCTGGCGCGCACCCCGCGCCTGGCCGCCTCGGCGCTGGCGGTGGTGCTGCTGACGTTCTTCTTCATGGTCTATGGCGAGAACCTGCAACGGCATGCCATCGCGCTGCTGCCTGGCCGCCAGCAGAAGAAGTTCACGGTCGAGATCCTGCACGCAATCGAGTACCAGGTCTCGCGCTACGTGCTCACCATCAGCGTGATCAACGCGGTGGTGGGGCTGGCGTTTGCCGGCATCCTGTACCTGCTGGATTTCCCGGCGCCGGAGGCGCTGTTGTGGGGCACGGCGGTCATGCTGCTCAACTACGCGCCCTACGTGGGCCCGCTGATCGGCGCGTGCCTGATGCTGCTGGTGGGCTTCATCGCCTTCGACGACGCCTGGCACTCGCTGCTGCCGGCGGCGCTGTACCTGCTGCTGCACACGATCGAAGGCCAGCTCATCACCCCGATCGTGCTGGGCCGCCGGATGGCGCTGTCGCCGCTGATTCTGATCCTGGCGCTGATGCTGTTCGGCTGGCTGTGGGGCATGGTCGGCCTGTTGCTGGCGGTGCCGTTGCTGGTATGCATGAAGCTGGTGCTGGCGCAGGTGGATGGCATGCAGGGCTGGGCGCGCCTGCTGGAGTGATGCAGCCGGCGTTCGCCGTTGCCGTTGCCGTTGCCGTTGCCGTTGCCGTTGCCGTTGCCGTTGCCGTTGCCGTTGCCTTTGCCGTTGCCGTTGCCTTTGCCTTTGCCTTTGCCTTTGCCTTTGCCCTTACCCCGCCGTAGAGCGAACCGAGCATCGCAGTGGCGATGGGAGCAGGTGGCCCACCTGTCTGAGCGAAGCGAGTTGTGGGCCACCCCCATCGCCGCGAGAAGCGCAGGGCACCGGCTGGCGCAGCCAGCCGGGTCGCGTCCGGCCCTGCTTTCTTTTTGGTTACTTTTTCTTTGCAGGAGCAAAGAAAAAGTGACTCGCCCGGCCGCGCAGCGGCAGGCGAAAGCCCTGCTATTGCCTTTGCTGTTGCATTGGGCGATAGCAGGCGAAAGCCTTCTATTGCCCTTGTTGTTGCCTTGGGCGATGGCAGGCGGATAGCGCTGGCCGCGCAGAGCAAAGCTTTCACTCGCTGCTTCGCATCGAGCGAGTCACTTTTCTTTGCTTGTGCAAAGAAAAGTAACCAAAAGAAAGCACATCCGGGACGCGATCCGGCCGGCTGCGCCGACCGGTGCCCTGCGCTTCTCGCGCCAGCGGGGGACGGCCCACAACTCGCTTCGCTCAGACAGGTGGGCCTCTGCGCCCCCGCCGGCGCTGCGATGCTCGGCTCGCTTTACCGGCGGGGTAAGGGCAAGGCAAAGGCAAAGGCAAAGGCAAAGGCAACGGCAACGGCCAAGAGCGTGAAGGCAAAAGCGGAACGGCAAAGAGCGGAAGGGCAAGGGCGAGGGGCCTGGTTGCGGCCGGGCGGCCGATGCTGGCGGCGACGGCCTACAATGGCCCGGTGAGCTTCACCGTGCGCGCCATTACCCTCGACCTCGACGACACCCTGTGGCCGTTCGCCCCGATCGGCGCGCGGGTGGACCAGGTCATGCACGACTGGCTGCTGCAGCACAGCCCGGCCACCGCGGCCATGTACCCGGTGGCCCTCATGCGCGAAGTGCGTGACCGGGTGTTCGGCGACAACCCGCAACTGCGCCACGACATGTCCGCCCTGCGCCGCCTGATCCTGCGCGAAGTACTGGAGCGCAGCGGCGCGTCGCTGGACCTGCTGGAGCCGGCCTTCGATGTGTTCCATGCCGCGCGCAACCAGGTCGACCTCTACCCCGACAGCCTCGATGCCCTGGCCCGGATCGCCGCGCAGATCCCGCTGGCGGCCATCACCAACGGCAATGCCGACCTGCAGCGGATCGGCCTGATGCAGCACTTCGTTTTCCAGCTGGGTGCGCACGAACACGGCGCGGCCAAGCCCGAGCCCGGCATCTTTCACGCCGCCTGCGCGCGCCTGGGCTGCGGCCATGGCGAGGTGCTGCACGTGGGCGACCACGAAGAGATGGACGTTGCCGGCGCGGCGCGTGCAGGCTTGCGCAGTTGCTGGATCAACCGCACCGGGGCGCGCTGGGAGCGCCAGGACGTGCACCCGGACCTGGAGTTCGACACGCTTGCCGCGCTGGCCGACTGGCTGGACGCACACCTTGCCCCGGATGCTGCCGGTCCGGCCCACCCGCACCGCAGCGAACGTCCCCACGCATGAGCCATCCCGCCTACGCCCGCACCGAATCCACCGCCCTGCCCCTGCACCTGGTCGACCGCGCCGGCTACGCCGCCTGGCGCGATGCGCAGCCGCCGGCCATCGCCGCCTGGCTGGAAACCCAGGGCTTCGACGCCGCGCCGGGCAGCGCGGCATTGCTGCCCGGTGCGCAAGGCGTGGCCGGTGCGGTGCTCGGCGTCGGCGACCGCCTGGATCCGTGCGCCTACGCCCACGGCCCCAATGCGCTGCCCGACGGAGCCTGGCGTCCGGCCGATACGCTGCCGGCGGCCGAGCGCGCGGCGCTGCAACTGGGCTGGGGCCTGGGCAGCTACCGCTTCGAACGCTACAAGGCCGCACCGCGCGCACCGGCGCGGCTGCGCCTGGACGAGCTGGATGCCGAGGCACTGGACCTGCTGGCTGCGTGCATGCGCGTGCGCGACTGGGTCAACACGCCGACCCAGGACATGGGCCCGGACCACCTGGAAGCCATCGCCAGCGAACTTGCCAGCGCGCACGACGCACAACTGGAAGTGTTCACCGGCCAGGTGCTGGAGCAGGAGTTCCCGGCCATCCACGCGGTCGGCCGCGCCTCGCATCGCGCGCCGCGGCTGCTGGCCTTGCGCTGGAACGGCGCCGGCGATGGCCAGGCCAGGCCGCTGCACGTGGCCATCGTCGGCAAGGGCGTGTGCTTCGACACCGGCGGCCTGGACATCAAGCCGGCCGACGGCATGCGCAACATGAAGAAGGACATGGGCGGGGCCGCGCACGCGCTGGCCCTGGCCGGCCTGGTGATGGCGCGCGGGCTGCCGCTGCGGCTGACCGTGCTGGTGCCGGCGGTGGAGAACGCGCTTGGCCCCGATGCGTTCCGTCCCGGCGAGGTGGTGGCCACGCGCAAGGGCGTGAGCGTGGAGATCGACAACACCGATGCGGAAGGCCGGGTGATCCTGTGCGATGCGCTGGCTTACGCCGCCGAGCAGCAGCCGGACCTGGTGCTGGACTTCGCCACCCTCACCGGTGCGGCGCGGGTGGCGCTGGGCCCGGACCTGCCGGCGCTGTTTTCCAATGACGATGCGCTGGCCGAGGCCTGGCTGGCGGCGGGCCGCCAGGCCCGCGACCCGGTATGGCGGCTGCCGCTGTGGCGCCCCTACCTGCGCTATCTCACCTCCGAAGTGGCCGACCTGGCCAACGCCGGCTCGCGCATGGCCGGGGCGGTGACCGCCGCGCTGTACCTGGAGCGCTTCGTGCCCGAGGGCCTGCCATGGGCGCACCTGGACACCTATGCGTGGAACGACGGCAACCGCGCCGGCCGTCCTGCCGGCGGCGAAGCGCTGGGGCTGCGCTCGGCCTACGCACTGCTCAAGGCGCGCGCCGGCTGAAGTCGCAGCACCGCATCATCCGCGCGGCGGGAACCATGCATCGACCCGCGCGCAACGCGGTTACAGCAGCCCGCGCTGGCGGGCCAGGCGATAGGCTTCGATCCGGTTGCCGACCCCGAGCTTGCCGATGGCCTCGGACAGGTAGTTGCGCACCGTGCCCTGCGACAGGTTGAGCTGGGCGGCGATGTCCGCGGTGGAACGGCCCTCGCCGGCCAGGCGCAGCACCTGGCGCTCGCGGTCGTTGAGTGGATCGGTTTCGGCCCAGGCTTCCAGCGCCAGTTCCGGGGCGATGGCACGCCCGCCGCGGTGCACGGTGCGCAGCGCCTGGACCAGGCCTTCGGCCGGCGCGTCCTTGAGCAGGTAGCCGGCCACCCCGGCCTCCAGCGCGCGGCGCAGGAAACCGGCGCGGGCGAAGGTGGTGACAATCACCACCTTCACCGGCAATGCGTGGCGGGCGATGCGCTGGGCCAGCTCCAGGCCGGTCAGCCCGGGCATCTCGATGTCGGTCACCAGCACGTCCGGCCGCAGGTGCTGGATCTCGCGCCACGCCTGTTCGCCATCGGCGGCGGTGCCGGCCACCTCGATGTCCGGCTCCATGCCCAGCAGCGCGGCCAGCGCGCCACGGACCATGGCCTGGTCTTCGGCCAGCAGGACTCGGATCATCGGTGACGGCGCATCGCGGGCATGGCGCGACGTTAGCAAATGTCGCCGCAGCCGTCGGCGCGGGCGGGCGGACGTGGGCGTGAGCGTGGGCGGGTGCGGCTCCTACACCGGCCGGGTACTGGCGTCCCGGGCAACGGGCTGCGGTGCGTGCGCGCCTGCATCCCAGCACGGCAGTTCGGCCACCAGCAGGGTGCCGCGCCGCGGGGCGGGTTCCACGCGCAGGCTGCCGCCCAGCGCCCGCAGCCGCTCGCCCATGCCGTCCAGGCCGTTGCCGGCCCGGATCACGCCGCCGCGGCCATCGTCCTCCACGTGCAGTTGCCAATGGCGCGCGTCGCGCTGCAGGCGCAGGTGCACGCGGTTGGCGCGGGCGTGGCGATGGATGTTGGTCACCGCTTCGCGCAGGCACAGCGCCAACACGGTTTCCAGGTGCGGTGGCGGCACCCCGGCATCGTCCATGTCCAGCTCCATGGACACGCCATCGGTTTCCAGCAGCAGGCGCGCGGTGGCTGCCTCGGCGGCCAGGCTGGCGGCGCGGATGCCGGTCACCGCATGCCGCACCTGGGCCAGTGCATCGCGCGCAACCTGGCCCAGCTCGGCGATCTCGCGTTGTGCGGCCTGCGGGTCGTTGCCGACCAGGCGCCCGGCAAGGTCGGCCTTCAGCGCCACCAGCGACAGGGTGTGGCCGAGCAGGTCATGCAGGTCGCGGCCGATGCGCTCGCGCTCGCCGGTGGCGGCCAGGCGCCGGACCTCGTCGTGCGAGAGCCGCAGCGCGGCGTCCATGCGCTCGTTCGTGCGCTGCACCAGCATCACCGGGCTGATCACCAGCACCGTGGCCAGCACCCAGGCCAGGGCCGACCACGGGTAGCCGAACATGCGGCCGAGCACGATGTAGAACAGGCACAGGGCCATCAGCAGCAGGATGTAGTGCAGCGCGCGGCGCCAGCGCAACACGCCGAAGAACACGCAACCGAACACGAAGTAGCTCATCCCGGAGGGATACCAGGGCAGCAGGCACAGCGACAGCAGGCACATGCCCGCCGCGGCCCACGCCACCTGCCGCGGCGGGCACAGGATAGCCATCGCATACAGGGCCACGAACACCGGCCAGGACACCGCGGTCAGCACCAGCCACTGCAGGTCGTAACCCTGCGGGGTGAACGCCGGGACGATGAACACCCACACGGTCCAGCCCAGGTGGACCCATTCGGTCCACGCCGGCCGGCCACGGCGCACCGCGCAGGCCAGCAGCGAATCGGGCGCCGGGTGCAGCCATTGCGGCATTACTCTGGACATCACTGCTCCTCCTGTTTCATCCGGCGCGCAGCCGGCGGCGGGCCAGCAGCATGAACACCAGCGCGTATCCCGATGCGATGGCCGCGTGCGCATATGGATTCCCTGCACTTTCGAAACCGGCCTGCCCCTGGGCCAGCGCAGCAAGATGGTACGCCGGCCACAGCGGCGCCAGCGTCTGCAGCAACGGCGGCAGCATCGACAGCGGCACGAACAGGCCCGACAGGAACGCCATCGGAAGATAGACCAGGTTGATCAGGGCCGGTGCGCCGCGCGCGCCGACCAGGGTGCCAAGCCACAGCCCAAGTGCACCCAGCGGCAACACCGAGAACAGTGCCACGCCGAGCAATCCGAGCCACGGCCCGGGTGCCAGGCGCACACCACCGGCGCCGACGGCCAACAGAGCCAGCACGGCCAGCATCACCAGCGAAAACAGCATGGCCATGCTCACCTTGGACGCCAGGTATGCGCCCGGCGGCATCGGCTGCGCACGCTTGAGGGTGAGCAGACCCTGCTCGCGGTCGACCGCCACGGTCATGCCGAAACCGAACAAGGCCACGCCCATCACCCCGAACACCGCGTAGCCGGCCAGCAGGTAGCGGGCGGCCTCGCCGCCATTGCCGCGATCCAGCAACACGCCGAACAGCAGGTAGAACAGCGCGGGAAACAGCAGGCACGGCACCGAGAATGAAGGAGTGCGCCACAGCCGCAGGAATTCGCAGCTCGCCTCGTGGCGCCAGATGCGCAGGGTCATGGCGACGCCGGCCATTGTCATGGTTTCCATCAGGCGGCTTCCTTGCGATCGGTTGCATGTTCCGGGCGAGCGGTGAGCGCCAGGAAGGCGTCAGCCAGGCCGGCGCGACGCACCTCCAGTTCCGTCAGTGCGGGATCTTCGGCCAGCAGTCGCCGCACCACCGTTTCGGCGCCGCTGGCCACCAGCTCCAGGCGTCCTCCGTGGCCGGTGCGCGCCTCGTGGACCTCCGGCCAGGTGGCCACCTGCGCCGGATCGAGCACCGACAGGCAGCCGATCCTGCGCTGCGATACCCGTGCGCGAATCTGCTCGACGCTGCCCTGTGCCAGCAGGCGGCCGCGGTCGATCACCGCGACACGGTCGGCCAGGGCCTCGGCTTCCTCCAGGTAGTGCGTGGTCAGCAACACCCCGCAGCCCTGTGCGGCCAGCATCCTGATCGCCTGCCACAGGCGCTGGCGCGCATCGATGTCCAGGCCGGTGGTCGGCTCGTCCACGAACAGCAGTTGCGGCCGGCCGCACACCGCCATCGCGAACTGCACGCGCCGCTGCTGGCCGCCGGAAAGACGCCCGTAGCGGCGGCCAGCCACGTCTTCAAGCCCGGCCAGGGCCAGGCATTCATCCACGGGGAGCGGATCACGGTAGTAGCTGCAGGTCAGGGCAACCAGTTCGCGCACCTGCAAGGTGTCGGGGATGCCGGCGGTCTGCAGCATCACCCCCGTGCGGCGGCGCGCCTCCATGGCCTGCGGCGGGAGTCCGAACAGTTCGGCCGTGCCGGAGTCGGGCGCGTGCAGGCCCAGCAGCAGGCTGATCGCAGTGGTCTTGCCTGCGCCGTTGGGACCCAGCAGCGCCAGCACCTGGCCGGCATGCAGCTCAAGGTCCAGCCCGTCCAGGGCGCAAGTGGCGCCGTAGTGCTTGCGGGCCTGTCGCAGCCGTGCAAGCGGGGCAGGAGTGGCGGTGTCCATCGGGCGTGCTCGTTGCAGGGAAGACGGTGCCATGTTGAACATCCACCCGCTGCGGGCGCAGTGGCCGATGCCATGGCAAGCACATGACAGCTGTCACTACGCCGCCGCGCCGGCAGCCGGCACCATGTCGTCCATCGCCGCTTCGGTCCGGCCACGAGGCCGGCCACTGCCCCGCCATGCGGCCGGGCCGCAGCGGCCGACGCGTGACCTCTGGCAATGGGCGGCGTGTACCCTTGCGCCGGACACTGCCTGGACTCACCCACGGATACGCAATGAACGCTTCTGCCGAACTGCTCAAGGAACTGCGCATCGAGCGCGACAGGAAAACGCCGTCCGCGCCCCCGCCGCGCCGCTTCAGCGCGCTGTTCGGGCTGGCGGTGGCCGGCGTGGTGGTGCTGGCGGTGCTGATCGCCTTCTGGATCACACGCGACGACGCGGCACCCGAGGTGCGCACCGCGCCGGTGGCGGCGATCGCGTCGTCCGCCGGCGGCGCTGCTTCGGTGCTGGACGCCAGCGGCTACGTGGTGGCGCGGCGCATGGCGACGGTCTCGGCCAAGGTCACCGGGCGGGTGCAGGAAGTGCTGATCGAGGAAGGCATGCAGGTCGAGGAAGGGCAGGTGCTTGCACGCCTGGAGCCGATCGACGCCGATGCCCAGCGCGCGCTCGCCGCGTCCCAGCTTGCGGCCATGCGCAGCCAGGTCGGGTCGGTGCAGGCGCAGTTGCAGGAAGCCGAGGCCCAGGCCCGGCGCCTGTCCGGACTGGTCGGGCAGCAGCTGGTCTCGCGCGCGCAGTACGAGCAGGCAGTGGCCCAGCGCGACAGCCTGCGCGCGCAGCTGGCCACCGCGCAGCGCAACGCGCAGGTGGCCGGCGACCAGTTGCAGATCGCCGAGCAGGGCGTGGACAACACCATCGTGCGCGCACCGTTTGCCGGCGTGGTGATCGCCAAGGCGGCGCAGCCGGGCGAGATCGTCTCGCCGCTGGCCACCGGCGGCTTCACCCGCACCGGCATCGGCACCATCGTGGACATGGAGTCGCTGGAAGTGGAAGTGGAAGTGGGCGAGTCCTACATCGGCCGGGTGCAGCCGCAGATGCCGGTGGAAGCCGTGCTCAATGCCTACCCGGACTGGCGCATCCCGGCCGAGGTGATCGCCATCATCCCCGCCGCCGACCGCGGCAAGGCCACGGTCAAGGTGCGGGTGGCTCTGAAGGAAAAGGACCCGCGCATCGTCCCGGACATGGGCGTGCGGGTGAGCTTCCTGGAAGCGGCGCCGGTGGCGGGCGAAGCCAAGCCGCAGGGCGTGCGGGTCCCGGCCGCGGCGATCGTGCAGCGCGACGGCGCGCAGGTGGCGTTCGTGCTCGACGGCGAGGACCGGGTGCGCAGGCGCGCGCTGGAAACCGGCCTGGCCATGGGCACCGACCGCCAGGTGCTGTCCGGGCTGAGCGCCGGCCAGACCGTGGTACTCGATCCGCCCGAGACCCTGAAGGACGGCGACCGCGTGCAGGTGGCGGACGCGGCGGCCAGATGATCCAGCAACGCCGCCCCAAGGCGGGGCGGCAGGCGGGACCGGGTGGGCCGGTCCAGGCCTTTTCATTCCAGCATGCCCCGCGCCCGCGGGGTCCACGACGAGGAACACCCGATGACCGCACTGGTTTCCCTGCGCAACATCACCAAGACCTATCAGCGTGGCCCCGAGAAGGTGCAGGTGCTGCATGGCATCGACCTGGACATCCCGGCCGGTGACTTCGTCGCACTGATGGGGCCATCCGGTTCGGGCAAGACCACCCTGCTCAACCTGATCGGCGGCCTGGACACGCCCAGCGGCGGCGAGATCGAGATCGAGGGCGAGCGCATCGACCGCCTCTCCGCCGGCCAACTCTCCAACTGGCGCAGCCGGCACGTGGGCTTCGTGTTCCAGTTCTACAACCTCATGCCCATGCTCACCGCGCAGAAGAACGTGGAGCTGCCGCTGCTGCTGACCAGCATGGGCGCGGCCGACCGTGCCCGCCGCGCGCAGATCGCGCTGACCCTGGTCGGCCTGGCCGAGCGCCGCAACCACCGCCCCAACGAACTGTCCGGCGGCCAGCAGCAGCGCGTGGCCATTGCCCGCGCGATCGTGGCCGACCCCACCTTCCTGATCTGCGACGAACCCACCGGCGACCTGGACCGGCAGTCGGCCGAGGAGATCCTGGAACTGCTGCAGCTGCTCAACCGCGAGCACGGCAAGACCATCGTCATGGTCACCCACGATCCGAAGGCGGCCGAATACGCCACCCACACCATCCACCTGGACAAGGGCGAACTGGCCACCGCGCCAGCCGCCCACTGACGGAGCGCCGCGATGAAATATCTGTCGCTCGTGTGGGCGCAGTTGTTCCGCAGCAAGACCCGGACCCTGCTGACCCTGCTTTCGGTGGTCACCGCCTTCCTGCTGTTCGGCATGCTCGACTCGGTGCGCGTGGCGTTCCAGTCCGGCGGCAGCAGCGTGGACGGCGCCAACCGCCTGGTGGTGACCTCGCGCCTGTCCATCACCCAGACCCTGCCGGTGCGCCTGGAACCCCAATTGCGCACGGTGGACGGGGTCAAGGACGTCACCTACGCCATGTGGTTCGGCGGCATCTACCAGGATCCGAAGAACTTCTTCCCCAACTTCTCGGTGGCGCCCAACTACTTCGACGTGTACACCAACCTGGAGCTGCCGCCCGAGCAGGTGCGCGCGTTCCAGGACACCCGCGCCGGCGCGGTGGTGGGCGAGGCGCTGGCCAACAAGTTCGGCTGGAAGATCGGCGACACCATCCCGCTGCAGGCCACCATCTTCCCGCGCCAGGGCAGCAACGACTGGCCGCTTGAACTGGTCGGCATCTTCCGCTCGAAGGACCGCACCACCGCCTCCAACGAAGAGAACCAGTTGATGATGAACTGGGCGTACTTCGACGAGGCCAACGACTACAGCAAGGGCATCGTGAGCTGGTACACGGTGACCCTGGACAACCCGGACCACGCCTCGCGCGTGGCCCAGGCCATCGATGCGCTGTCGGCCAACTCCGACCGCGAGACCAAGACCCAGACCGAGTCCGCGTTCCAGCAGGGCTTCCTCAAGCAGTTTGCCGACATCGGCCTGATCGTCACCTCGATCATGGGCGCGGTGTTCTTCACCCTGCTGCTGCTGACCGGCAACACCATGGCCCAGGCGGTGCGCGAGCGCGTGCCCGAGCTGGCGGTGCTCAAGACCCTGGGCTTCCGCGACGGCCTGGTGCTGGCCCTGGTGCTGGTGGAATCGGTGCTGCTGGTCGGGCTGGGCGGCCTGCTGGGGCTGGGCATCGCGCGGGCGCTGCTGCCGGTACTGGCGGCGCGCGCGCAGGGGTTGCTGCCACCCACCATCCCGGTGCAGACCTGGCTGACCGGACTGGTGCTGATCGTGGTGATCGGGCTGGTGGTGGGAGTGCTGCCGGCGCTGCGCGCCAAGCGGCTGAAAATCGTCGATGCACTGGCTGGCCGCTGAGGAGACCTGCCCATGAACAAGCAATGGTTGTGGAACCTGCTCACCGTGCTGGCGTTGCTGGCCGGGCTGGTGGCGTGGGTCCTGGCGCCCTGGCAGGTCGTGGCCGCGCTGGCGGTACTGGTTGCACTGTGGCTGGCGCTGACCCGCGGTGGCCGCGTGGCCGCGGCGGCCACCCGGATCGGGGTGGCGAGCCTGCCGCAACGCTGGGGCGCCTCGTCGGTGATCGTGGTCGGCATTGCCGGCGTGGTCGCGGTGCTGGTGGCGATGCTGTCGATGGGCCGCGGCTTCCAGGCCACGGTCTCCGGCACCGGCAATGAAACCACCGCGATCATCCTGCGCGGCGGCTCCCAGGCCGAGACCAACTCGGCCATCATGCGCGACCAGGTGCCGCTGATCGCCAGCCTGCCCGGCATCGCGCGCGATGCCGACGGGCGCGCGCTGATGTCGCCGGAGGTCGCCCAGGTGGTGACCCTGCCCGCGCGCAGCGATGGCAGCGACGTCAACGCGCAGTTCCGTGGCGTGGGCGAGCGCGGCTGGGACGTGCACCAGCACGTGCGCATCATCGAAGGACGCAAGTTCAACACCGGCCTGCGCGAGATCGTGGTCGGCAAGGGCGCGTTGCGCCAGTTCCGCGGGCTGGAGGTCGGCAGCAACGTGACCCTGGGCAGCGAGACGTGGGCGGTGGTCGGCGTGTTCGAGGCCAACGGCGTGCACGACTCGGAGCTGTGGACCGATGCCGAAGTACTGGCCAATGCCTACCAGCGCAACGCCTGGCAGTCGGTCAACGTGCGCCTGGACGGCAGCCAGGGGCTGGAGCAGTTCCGCGCGGCGATGGAGGGCGACCCGCGCCTGAAGCTGGACGTGGAGACCACCAAGGCCTACTACGCCAAGCAGAGCGGGCAGCTGAACCAGCTGCTGACCATCCTGGGCACGGTGATCGGCGGGATCATGGCGGTGGGTGCGGTGTTCGGCGCGCTCAACACCATGTACGCGGCGGTGGCCGGGCGCGCCCGCGAGATCGCCACCATGCGCGCGATCGGTTTCCGCGGCCTGCCGGTGGTGGTGGCGGTGATGCTGGAGACCATGCTGCTGGCGCTGGCCGGCGGCGCGCTTGGCGGGCTGCTGGCCTGGCTGGTGTTCAACGGCTATACGGCCTCGACCATGGGCGCCAGCTTCAGCGCGGTGGTGTTCGAGTTCAAGGTCACCCCCGAGCTGCTGTGGACGGGTCTGAAGTGGGCGCTGGGCATCGGCCTGGTCGGCGGCCTGTTCCCCGCCCTGCGCGCGGCGCGGCTGCCGATCACCGCCGCATTGCGCGAGGTGTAGCGGGCCGCACGCAACCAGGCCCGGCGCCACGCGCTGCCGGGCCTGGTTGCGCCACATGCGGTGCGGTGGCGCCTTGAGGCGCTCGGCCTACGCCACCACCACCTTGCGCCGGCTGCGCCACAGGCCCTCGCCGGCATACAGCGCCAGCCCCAGCCAGATCGCACCGAATCCAAGCGCACGCGCCGCATCGAACGGCTCGTGGAAGAACCACACCCCGAGCAGCAGTTGCAGGGTCGGCGCGATGTACTGCAGCAGCCCGACCACGCTCAGCGGAATCCGGCGCACGCCGTAGGCAAAGCCGATCAGCGGCACTGCCGTCACCACGCCGCTGAGCACCAGCAGCACGTCCACGCCCAGGCTCCACTGCCCGGCAAAGCCGCCGCCATGCCCGGCCTCGGCCCACAGCACATACGCCAGCGATGGCAGCAACAGGTACAGGCTCTCCAGCCCCAGGCCGGCCACCGGATCGACCGCCACCAGCTTGCGCACCAGCCCGTACACGCCGAACGACCCGGCCAGCCCCAGCGCGATCCACGGCGGCGAACCGGCGCTCCAGGTCAGCCAGGCCACGCCCACGGCCGCGCAGCCCACCGCGATCCACTGCAGCCGGCGCAGGCGCTCGTGCAGCACCACCACGCCCAGCACCACGTTGAGCAGCGGATTGATGAAGTAGCCCAGGCTGGTCTCGACCACGTGCCCGGCGTTCACCGCCCAGATGTACAGGCACCAGTTGAACGCGATCAGCGTCCCGCTCAGGGCCAGCGCGGCCAGTGCGCGCGGCTGCGCGGCGATGGCCCGGAGCCAGCCGTTGCCATGGCGCAGCCACAGCCAGCCGGCCACCAGCAGCGCACTCCAGATCACCCGGTGGGCCATGACCTGCAACGCCGGCACGCTCCTGAGCAGGTGCCAGTACACCGGCACCACGCCCCACACCACGAAGGTGGCGGCGGTGACCGCCAGGCCGCGGCGGTCGATGTCCTGCGCCTGCAGCGCGCTCACCGCCGCATTACCCGGGCCAGGGTGATGGTGACCACCCCGGCCAGGATCACCGCCATCGCGCCCAGCTCGTTCACGCCGAAGTGCTCGCCGGCCAGCCACGCACCCAGTGCCACCGCGATGGCCGGGTTCACGTAGGCATAGCTGGACACCAGGGCCGGGCGCACGTGCTGCAGCAGCCATACGTAGGCGCTGAACGCGACCACCGAACCGAACACCGCCAGGTACGCCAGTGCCAGGGTGCCGTGCACGGTGACCGCCTGCGGCAGCGACTCGCCGCGCAACACGCCGGCCACCAGCAGCATCGCGCCGCCGCACAGCATCTGTCCGGCTGCGGCCATGAACGGCGACGGCAGGTCGCGCCCGCGCGCCCACACCGAGCCGAACGCCCAGCCGATCGGTGCCACCAGCAGCAGGACCAGCCCCACCGGGCTGGCGTTGAGGCTGCTGCCGGCGTTGAGCCACAGCACCCCGGCAAAACCGATCGCGATGCCAAGCCATTCCATGCGGCTGGGGCGCTGCCCGAACAGCATCCCGAACAGCCCCATCCACAGCGGCACCGACGCCACCGCCACCGCCGCCAGGCCGGAGGACACGGTCTGCTCGGCTAGCACCACGCAGCCGTTGCCCAGCAACAGCAGCAGCAGGCCCAGCATCGCCAGGCGCTTCCATTGTCCGCGCGTGGGTGCGGCCACCCCGCGCCAGCGCAGGAATGCATACATGGCCGCGCCCGCCAGCAGGAAGCGCACGCCGGAGACCATCGTCAGGGGCGGCCAGCCGCCCTCCAGGGCGAAGCGGATCGCCAGGTAGGTCGAACCCCAGACCACATAGACGATGGCCAGTGCGGCGACGGCGGCCAGTCCGGCGGTGCGGGCCGGGGCCTGTGCGGGAGCATGCATGGGAGTGGGGAGGGGATGCGGTGGGAAATTCTAGTCCAGTGGCGGGCCGGGCGAACGTGCCATCGGCCATGGCGGCGGCTGCACTGGTGCAAGGCTGTGTTGCGCTGCGGTGGCGTGCGCGGCGCTGGCTGAAGCGCGTGCAACGGCCCGCGCATGCCGCCTTGCCCGCCCCCGGAGGCGGGCGCATATTCGGCCCAAGCGCCACCTGGAGATTGCGTCATGAAACCTGTGTCGATCCCTGCCCTGTTGCTGGTGTTGACCGCCGCGCTGCCGGCCCTGGCCGGCACCGCGCATGTCACCGATCCGGACCTGCCGCGTGCCCTGCCCGACGCCGGCCCGGTGAGCGTGTCCTGGACCGACCCGGCCGGGTTTTCCGAACTGCGCTACAGCGGCAACCGCTGGGAAGCACAACGCGGCGACTGGGTGAACCAGCTGGCCGGCTACGTGCAGGACCGCGCGACCAGGCGCCTGGCCGACGGCCAGCGGATGGACGTGACCATCACCGACATCCAGCGCGCCGGCCGCTACGAGCCGTGGCGCGGCATCAGCATGGACCGGGTGCGGATCATGCGCGACACCTATCCGCCGCGGATGACCGTGAACGTGCGCATCACCGGCGCCGATGGCCAGGTGCTGGCCGAGGGCGAGCGCAAGCTGCACGACACCAGTTACCTGATGAAGGGCTCGATCGGCGATTCCGATCCGCTGCGCCACGAGAAGCGGATGATCGACGACTGGCTGCGCCGCGAACTGCCCGGCACGCCGCGGGCCTGAGCGGACCCGGCGTGCCGGACCGCCTAGAACTCGGGCGCCAGCGCGCGCTCGATGTCCTCGCGCGGTGAGCGGGTGTAGTTGCGGGGCACCTCGGCCAGCAGCCGGTTGCGCACCTCGTCGTGCAGCAGCGGCCGGATCTGGCCCAGGGTCTGCGGGTCGGCGGCCAGCACCAGGTGCTGGAACCGCCCGCCCAGCGCATCGCGGTTCAGGCGCAGCGCCAGCTGCCGCGCAAAGGACGCCTCGTCGGCCTCGCGCGCGGGGGTGTCGGCCGGCAACACCGCCGGCATCACGCCTTCGGCCGGGTCCAGCTGCAGTGCTTCTTCCTGGTGCAGGCGCACCTGGCCGGTGTCGCTGCCGAGGTTGCGGAACAGCCGTGCCGACGCGCCGTCGGCAACAAGTATCCAGGCTTCGCGCGGGATCCTGCGCATGGAAACTCCCGTGTGGTGGAGGGTGGGCAACCGAGCCTACGCGGCGATGCGTTAGCGCGCCGCGCACGCCGGATCAGCGCGGCGTGGCCGCGCCGTCCACGCCGAACGGCCACGCCTGCGGCATCATGGCCGCAGCCTTTCGCAGGAGACCTGCCATGTCACGCTTCGACCTGAGCCCGCCCGATGACGCCAGCCGCCGCGCCCTGGCCGACGCGCTGTCGCCGGAAGAGCAGCGCGTGCTGCTGCAGCACGGGACCGAGGCGCCGTTCTGTGGCGCGTTCCTGGACAACAAGCGCACCGGCACCTACGTGTGCCGGCTGTGCGGCCTGCCATTGTTCAATTCGTCGGCCAAGTTCGACTCCGGCACCGGCTGGCCCAGCTTCTTCCAGCCGTACCACGACGCGCACGTGCGCCGCATCCGCGACACCAGCCACGGCATGATCCGCACCGAAGTGGTGTGCGCACGCTGCGGCAGCCACCTGGGCCACGTCTTCCCCGACGGCCCGCCGCCGACCGGCGAGCGGCATTGCCTGAACTCGGTGGCGCTTGGTTTCGTCGGCGAGGGCGAAGCGTTGCCCGACCCGCTCGGCCGCGGCGGCATCGAAGCCGGCCCGCCCTGAGCGCGGCAGCACGGTCGCGCCGCTAGCGCGGCGAGATGCCGTCGATCCGTTCCCAGACGCGGGTGAACACTTCAGTTGCCTCGTCCGCGGTCAACGGGCTGGCGGCCACGTCCACGCGCTGCAGGAACAGCTCCAGCGCCTGTTCGCGGCCGGCGCGCGGGTGGTTGAGGTAGACGTCGTACACCGCGCACAGCACCGGCCAGTAGCGCACGAAACTGCGCATGGCCCGCGCCCGCGGCAGACCGGGATAGCGCTGCTTCCAGTGCTCGCGCTCGCGGTCGATGTCGATCAGCTGCGCCGTGCGCGCCGGCCTTTGCGTCTGCTGCATTGTGCGGTTCTTCCTGGTGGCCACCGGCACGGCCGTGGCAATGTGCTGCCCCCTGCGTGCGCAGCATTCCAGCCCGGCCGTTGAACGCGGGTGAAGCCGCGCCCGCGCTCAGCCCAGCGCGGTGCCCGCCGCATGCCCGGACGCCCAGGCCCACTGGAAGTTGTAGCCGCCCAGCCAGCCGGTCACGTCCAGCACCTCGCCGACGAAGTACAGCCCCGGCACCAGCCGCGACTGCATGCTGGCCGAGGACACCGCATCGGTGTCCACGCCCCCCAGGGTCACCTCGGCGGTGCGGTAGCCCTCGGTGCCACTGGCCACCAGCGGCCAGTCGGCCAGCAGCGCGGCGGCCTGGCGCAACTGCGGCGGGTCGTACTGGCGCATCGGCCGGTTCGGCAGCCACAGCTCGCACAGGCGCTGGGCGAAGCGTCGCGGCAGCGCATCGGCCAGCACGGTCTTGAGTTCGGCATCCGGGCGTTGCCGCTGCTGCATGCGCAGCCAGTCATGCGCGTCGCGTCCGGGCAGCAGGTCCAGGCGCAGGTCGTCGCCCGGCTGCCAGTACGAGGAGATCTGCAGGATCGCCGGGCCGCTGACCCCGCGGTGGGTGAACAGCATCGCCTCGCGGAAACCCTGCCCGTTGCAGCGCGCCTCCACCTCCACTGCGACGCCGGACAGGTCGGCCAGCCGTTCCTGGTGGCGGCCGGACAGGGTCAGCGGCACCAGCCCGGCGCGGGTCGGCAGCACCGTGTGCCCGTACTGGCGCGCCAGTTCATAGCCGAAGCCGGTCGCGCCCATGCTGGGAATCGACAGGCCGCCGCTGGCCACCACCAGCGCGGGCGCGGTGAAGCGGCCCTGGCTGGTCGCCAGCCCGAAGCCGCCGCCATCGGCATGGTCCACCCGTTCCACGCTGCATTGGGTGCGCAACTCCACGCCGACGGCCGCGCATTCGTCCAGCAGCATCTTCACGATCAGCTTGGAGGACACATCGCAGAACAGCTGGCCGGGCGCCTTCTCGTGCCAGGCGATCCGGTGGCGGTCCACCATCTCGATGAAATGCCAGGGCGTGTAGCGCGCCAGCGCCGACTTGCAGAAGTGCGGGTTGGCCGACAGGAAGTTGTCCGGCCCGGTGCCGGTGTTGGTGAAATTGCAGCGCCCGCCGCCGGACATCAGGATCTTCTTGCCGGGCCGGTTGGCGTGTTCGACCACCAGCACGCGCAGGCCGCGGCCGGCGGCAGTGAGCGCGCACATCAATCCGGCGGCGCCGGCGCCGATCACGATGGCGTCGTGCCCGGCCACGCTAGCCACGGCCGCTCAGCCCGCCGGTGCCATGCGCGCCACCGGCTGCAGCAGCACCTCGCGGCCATCCTCGGCCAGCAGCCGCACCTCGCCGTCCTCGATCATCACGGTCAGGCGCAAGCCGCGCGTGTACAGCGCGGTCAGCGCGTCCACCTGGGCGGCGGGCAGGTCGAGCACGGTGAGGTTGGCGTGCCGCGCCAGCGCGCGCCCGCTCCTGTCCCACCACAGGTCCGCGGCGCGGCCGCCGTAGTTGAGCACCACCACCTGCGCGGCACGGCCACAGGCCTTGCGGATGCGCGCCTCGTCCGGCTGCCCCAGCTCGATCCACAGCTCGACCTGGCCGCTGTAGTCGCGCCGCCACAGGTCCGGGTCCTCGTCGTTGCTCAGGCCGCGCCCGAACTCCAGGCGTTCGTCGGCATGCAGCGCGAAGGCCAGCAGCCGCACCATCAGCCGCTCCTCGGTTTCGGAAGGGTGCTGGGCCAGGGTCAGCGGATAGGTCGCGTAGTGATGGCGGTCCAGGTCGCTGAGCTGCAGCTCGGCCCGGACCACGGTGGCCTTGAGCGCCATGGTGGATCCTGTTGCGCGCCGCCGGGGCGGGTGCGGGGCGTCGCATGATACGCGCCCGCGCAGGCCGGCATGCGGCGGCCGCCGCGGGCAGGCCTTATCCTTGGCGCCCATGTGCCGGCGGTTCCGGCGATGGACGATGCAAGACGATGACCGATACGCCCCCCGACCGGCTGGCCCTTGATCCGCGCAGCCCCTTCCATGACGCGGCCGCGATCGACCGCGGCGTGGGCGTGCGCTTCAACGGCGAGGAGCGCGACAACGTGGAGGAATACTCGGTCAGCGAAGGCTGGATCCGGGTGCAGGTGGGCCGCTCGCGCGACCGCCGCGGCAACCCGATGACGATCCGGGTCCGCGGCAAGGTGGAACCTTACTTCCACGAGCCGGCCTGAGGCCTCGGCGGATCAGCTGCGGCAATCTGCCAGTTCGCTGCGTGCATGCCACAGCACGCGCCGGGCCTGGTTCCAGGCGCCGCGCGCGGCCACCGGCAGGGTGCCGGCACGGATAGGGTCGGCGCCGTTGGCCAGCGCATGCTCGGCGCGCTGCAGTTCGCCCAGGAACCGGCGCGCCGGCGCCAGCAACTGCTGCACCCGCTGCGGATTGCAGCCGGCGTGGTCGCGCTCCAGCGCCGCCAGCTGCGTGCGGATGCGGGCGCTGGCCTCGCCGCCCGGCCCGGGCAGCGGTTCGTCGCTGATGGGCGCTGCACGCCAGGCATCGCCGGTGGCCGCGCTGCCCAGGTCCGATGCACGTTCGTGGCGGGCGGGGTTGAAGCGCACCTCCGGCGCCGGACGCGCGCGCGCCGGCTGCACGTCCTTGCCATGCAGCAGTTCGACCAGGGCCTTGTTCGCATTGGCAAGGCCCTGTGCGGCGCGATCGGCCACGCCGCCATCGGCGACCCAGGCTTCGTCGAACCGGGTTGGGCGGTAATCCACCGGGTTGGGCGGGTTGAGGATGTCGCGGGTGGCCGGTGGCGCCGGCGGCGGCACGGTGCCGGGCGGCAGGCGCGGCTGGCCGCGTGCGTCGTACAACCGGGCCAGCACGCTGGCGGGCGCGTTGCGCACGGGTGATGCGGATGCGGGCGCATCGGCGGGCATGGCGCCGTCGGCGCTATCGGGTGGACTGGGCTGGCCAGGCTGCACGGGTGCTGCGGGCGCCGTGCCCTCCGCGGGCGCGGTGGTCACGGATGGCGCCGCGGAAGGCCGGGGCACCAGGCGCAACTGGATGCGTGGTTCCTGCACCCGAAGCATCGGCGGGTCCGGCACCTGCATCAGCACGCGCGCGGCCAGCACCAGCACCACCAGGGTGGCAGCCATGGCCAGCAGGTGCGGCAGTGCGTCGGGGTGGCGGAGAGCAGCGTTCAAGCGGGAGCCCGGTTGCGACGGGGACACGCCAGCCTGACCGCATCCGGTGCGGACCGGTTCCACCTGCGCGGCCCGCGCTTCATCCGGCGTTGCAGGGCGCGGCGGCCGGCGCGGGCCATCGGTGGGCCGGCGCGGGCCCGCGCCGGCGCACATCCTGCGCGCCGCCGGCGGCCGGCAGCCCCGGCCGCGCGGCATGCCGCGATGTCAGCCGGCGGTCGTGTCGACCACGTCGAACGTGGCCACAGGATCGACCTCGGCGTCGTAGTCCACGTCATCACGCTCGAAGCCGAACAGCTTCAGGAACTCGTGCTTGTAGCTGGCGTAGTCGGTCACCTCGTACAGGTTCCCGCTGGTCACCTGTGGCCACAGCTCGCGGCAGGCCTGCTGCACGTCGTCGCGCAGTTCGCGGTCGTCCAGGCGCAGGCGGTTGGAGGCGTCGGTCGGTGGCGGCGCGGCGGCGTACAGGTGCTCGCGGAAGGTGCGTTCGAGCTGTTCGATGGTGCCTTCGTGCAGGCCCTGCTCCTTCATGATCCGGTACACGATGGCGATGTACAGCGGCATCACCGGGATCGCGGCGCTGGCCTGGGTGACCACCGACTTGAGCACCGCCACATTGGCCTGGCCGCCGCCGGGCTTGAGCCTGGCATCCAGGGCATGGGCGGCGCGGTCCAGGTCTTCCTTGGCCTTGCCCAGTGCGCCGTGCCAGTAGATCGGCCAGGTGATCTCGGTGCCGATGTAGCTGAAGGCCACGGTCCGTGCATCGGCGGCCAGCACGCCGGCTTCGGACAGAGCCTTGATCCACAGTTCCCAGTCCTCGCCGCCCATCACCGTCACGGTGTCGGCGATTTCCTCGTCGGTGGCCGGCTCGACCGTGGCCTGGATGATCTGGTCGCGGTTGGTGTCCACCGCGGTGGCGGTGTAGGGCTGGCCGATCGGCTTGAGCGCCGAGCGCTTGAGTTCACCGGTATCGGGCATGCGCCGCACCGGCGATGCCAGCGAGTACACCACCAGGTCCACCGGGCCGCCCATCTCCTCGCGGATGATCTCGATGGCCTTGGCCCGGATCTCGTTGGAGAACGCATCGCCGTTGATCGAGCGGCTCCACAGGCCGGCGTCCTTGGCCTGGCGGTCGAATGCGGCGGAGTTGTACCAGCCGGGGCTGCCGGGCTTCTTGTCGGTGCCGGGCTTCTCGAAGAACACGCCCAGGGTGGCGGCGCCGTAGCCGAAGGCGGCGGTGATGCGCGCGGCCAGGCCGTAGCCGGTGGAGGCGCCGAGCACCAGCACGCGCTTGGGCCCGTCGCTGCGCACGCCCTGCGCCTGGACGTAGCGGATCTGGTCAAGGACGTTCTTCGCGCACCCTTCGGGGTGGGCGGTGGTGCAGATGAAGCCTCGGACTTTGGGATGGATGACCACGCGGCTCTCTCGTGAAGCGGACGGGATGCGGCGCCCAGGGGCCGCAGGCCGCACAGTCTAAGGTGTCCGGCGCGGGATGGCCCTGCAGGGGCGTATGGGCGCGCACGGCCGTGCCACACTGCCGACTCCATCCACTGCTGCACTGCTGGCACGTGAACTATCTCGCCCACCTGTACCTGGCCGGCCCCGGCCATCCGGCGATGCTTGGCGCGCTGCTGGGCGATTTCGTGTTCGGCCGGCTGGCGCTGCAGGACTACCCGGCGCAGGTGCGGCGCGAGATCGTGATCCACCGCCGGGTGGACCGTTACACCGACACCCATCCCTTGGTGGTGCAGGCGCGCGGGCTGTTTGCCCCGGAACTGCGCCGCTATGCCGGCATCGCCCTGGACGTGTACTACGACCACTGCCTGGCCCGGGCCTGGGACCGCTACAGCCAGGTGCCGCTGGATGCGTTCACCGCGCCGTTCTACGCCTGGCTGCTGCAGCATCTGGACGGCTTGCCGCAGCGCCTGCGCGCGATCGCGCCACTGATGGCCGGGCACGACTGGCTGGGCAGTTATCGCCAGCGGCACAACGTGGACCGCGCCGTGGCCCGCATCGCCACGCGCCTGTCGCGCAACGGCGAGCGCCTGGTGGCGTGCCTGGACGACCTGGCCCGGCATGAAGCAGCAATCGCGGCCGGGTTCGAGGCGTTCTTCCCGCAATTGCAGGATTACGTGGCGCAGCTTCGGCCCAGCCTGGAGGCTTCCGAAGGCGGCCTGTAGGAGCCGGTCTCGCCGGCGACCTCCGGATGCCTGACGCGACCGTATCCCGGAGCGCGCGACGCGGTCGCCCGCAAGACGGGCTCCTACAACAAGAAGCGACGACGCTCTCGACCGCCGCATCGCACCACACCCGGCCACGATCTTCGGCCACCGCCTGTAGGAGCCGGTCTCGCCGGCGACCTCCGGATGCCTGACGCAACCGGGTCCCGGAGCGCGCGACGCGGTCGCCCGCAAGACGGGCTCCTACAACAACAAGAGACGACGACGCCCTCGACCACCGCATCGCACCACACCCGGTCACGCCCATCGGCCGCCGCCTGTAGGAGCCGGTCTCGCCGGCGACCTCCGGATGACTGACCCGACCGTATCCCGGAGCGCGCGGCGCGGTCGCCCGCAAGACGGGCTCCTACAACAAGAGCGCGACCGTGTCCCGGAGCGCGCGGCAGCAGCACATCAGGCAGGCATGTCCCCGCGTTTTGCTGCGCCGCAAAAGGCAACATCCAGCGCCGAATGTTAGCGTTCACATAACCCTCGGGAGAAACCAACCATGACCCATCGCACCCCGTCGCGCGCTCCGATCCACCGCCGCGCCCTCGCTGCGGCGATCCTCTCGGTTGCCGCGCTGCCGGCGCTGGCCGCCGATGCCGGGCTCAAGCTCAACGACCAGGAGTACTTCCACCGCACCGGGCTGGATGTCCTGGTCTTCAACAACTACTACGACGGCCTGTTCAGCGATTCCAAGCACGCCGGCGTGGAACTGATCCATCACGGCGTGCGCACCGCCACCAATGGCGACGTGCGCCTGAGCCCGACCCCCGAGCAGTGGGACCCGGTGGCGCTGATGGTCGAGCGCAAGGTCGATGCGGCCACCGGCACCGTCACCACCCGGCTGGGCTATCCGCAGGAGAAGTTCGAGTACGACATCCGGGTGACGCCGCAGGGTGAAGGCGTGCGCATCCAGGTGGTGCTGGACAAGCCGCTGCCCGCGTCGCTGCAGGGCCGCGCCGGTTTCAACATGGAGTTCCTGCCCTCGGCCTACTTCAGCAAGTCGTGGGCGATGGACGCGCGCAACGGCCAGTTCCCGCTGTACCCCTCCGGCCCCAGCAGCCGCGCGGCGGACGGCAAGACCGTGCGCCTGCCCATCGCCACCGGCAACCGCCTGACCCTGGCCCCGGAAGACCCGCAGCGCCGGGTCACCATCGAGAGCCGCAGCGGCGCGCTGGGCCTGTATGACGGCCGCAACCAGGCGCAGAACGGCTGGTTCGTGGTGCGCACCCTGCTGCCGGCCGGCAAGACCGGCCCGGTGCTGGACTGGACCCTCACCGGCAACACCGTGCCCGGCTGGACCCGCAGCACCGTGATCGGCCACTCGCAGGTGGGCTACCACCCGACGCAGCGCAAGGTGGCGGTGCTGGAGAACGACCGCAACGCCGCCGCCCCGGGGCCGGCGAAGCTGCTGCGCATCGATGCCGACGGCAGCGAGCACGTGGCCCTGGCCGCCGACACCCGGCACTGGGGGCAGTACCTGCGCTACGAGTACTACACCTTCGACTTCTCCGACGTGCGCACCCCGGGCATGTACGTGATCGAGGCCGCCGGCCAGCGCACCCACGCGTTCCGCATCGCGAAGGACGTCTTTGCCAACGCCTGGCACCCGACCTCCGACGTGTTCTTGCCGGTGCAGATGGACCACATGTTCGTCAACGAGGCGTACCGCGTGTGGCACGGCCGCCCGCACATGGATGACGCGCGCCAGGTGGCACCCAACCGCGAGCACTTCGACCTGTTCGCGCAGGGCCCGGACCTGGATTCGCCGTTCCAGCCGGGCGAGCACATCCCGGGGCTGAACTACGGCGGCTGGTTCGATGCCGGCGACTTCGACATCCGTACCCAGACCCACTACGCCACGGTGGCTTCGCTGGTCGATACCTGGGAGCAGTTCCGCCCCACGCGTGACGAGACCACCATCGACCAGAAGCGCAAGCATGTGGAAATCCACGTGCCGGACGGCGTGCCGGACCTGCTGCAGCAGATCGAGCACGGCACCCTGGCGCTGATCGCCCAGCACCGCGTGTTCGGCCATGCCATCCCCGGCATCGTCGAGCCGGACCTGGGCCAGTACACCCACCTGGGCGATGCGGCCAGCAAGACCGATGGCAAGGTGGACGATCCCAGCGATCCGGACTCGCCCAACGACGACCGCCTGGCGTTCACCAGCAATACCACTGCGCTGAACTACGGCTCGGCCGCCGCCCTGGCCGCCGCCAGCCGTGCCCTGCGCGGCTACAACGATGCGCTGGCCGACGAGTGCCTGGCCACCGCGCGCAAGGTGTGGGAATTCGAGCAGTCGCGCGAGCCCAACCTGTTCCGCGTGGGCAACACCACCGGCGGCCATCCGGACGACGAGCAGTTGCATGCCGCGGTGCAGTTGCTGCTGTCCACCGGTGATGACGCCTATGCCGACGCACTGCGCGCGTTGTGGCCGAAGATCGAGCCGCGCTTCGGCTTCAACGCCGGGATGGTGGTGAAGGCGCTGCCGAAGATGGATGCGGCCTTTGCCGCGCAGGTGCGCGAGCGCGCCGTGCGCATGCGCAAGGAACTGGCCCCGATGACCCGGGAGAACCCCTACGGCGTGCTGATCACCCGTGGCGGCTGGGCCGGCAACGGCGCCGTGGTTGGCATGGCCACCACCAACTACCACCTGCACAAGGCGTTCCCGGACCTGTTCGACATCGAGCCGACCCTGCAGGGCCTGAACTACCTGTACGGCACCCACCCGGACTCGAACATCTCCTTCGTCTCGGCCGTCGGCGCGCGCTCCAAGCAGGTGGCCTACGGCATGAACCGCGCCGACTTCAGCTTCATCGCCGGCGGCGTGGTGCCGGGCGTGCTGGTGCTCAAGCCGGACTTCCCGGAAAACAAGGAAGACTGGCCGTTCTTCTGGGGCCAGAACGAGTACGTGATCAACCTCGGCGCCAGCTACATCTTCCTGGTGCATGCCGCGCAGGACCTGCTGGGCGCGCTGCCGCCGCAGGAACGCTAGCCCTGCCCCCTGGCGGCCGCGCCGCGACCGCCAGGGCAACAGGATCTTCCGCCGATACGACGGCCCGGGCCGGTGCGTGATGCACCGGCCCGGGCGTTTCAATGCGCGGTCGCGCCGCCGAGGTGGCGCGACAGGAAAGCCAGCAGCCGGCGGTAGTACTCGCGGCGGTGCTCGACGCGATAGAACCCGTGGCCTTCGCTCGGGTAGTACAGGGTCTCCACCGGCACGCCGGCCTTCTCCAGCGCGCGCTCCATCCGCTTGCTGTGCGCGATCGGCGCACGCTCGTCGTTGCCGCCGGCGGCCAGGAACACCGGCACCTTGATCCGGTCGGCAAGGTTGACCGGCGAGCGCTGCTCCAGGTCGTCGCGCGCGCCGATCCACTCCAGCGCCCAGGTGCGCGAAGAGCGGCTGCGCCTGAAGGCGTCGCGGTGCATCATCGGCAGGTCGTAGACGCCGACGTAGCCGGCGGCGCAGCGGTACAGGTCCGGCTCGCGGGCCACGCCCATCAGCGCCGCATAGCCGCCGTAGCTGGCGCCGTAGATGCAGATGCGCTGCGGGTCGGCGATGCCGGCCTCGATCGCCCAGCGGGTCGCATCGGTCAGGTCGTCCTGCATGCGCCCGCCCCATTCCTGTACGCCGGCCTGCGTGTGCGCCCAGCCATAGCCGCCGGAGCCACGGTAGTTCACCCGCAGCACCGTATAGCCGGCCGCGGCCAGGACCTGGCTGTCGTCGTCGAACTGCCAGCCGTCGCGGATCCCGTAAGGCCCGCCGTGCGGCAGCAGCACCATCGGCTGCGGGCCGTCGCCGGCGTCGAGCGGGCCGGTGAGGTAGCCGTGCAGCTGCAGGCCGTCGCGCGCCTTGAAGCTGACCGCGCGCGAGGGCGGCACGGTGGCGGGCGCGATCCACTTGCGCCTGCTGAACACCCGCTCGGCGCTGCGCCGGGCAGTGTCGAACAGGAAGTAGTCGCCGTTGTTGCGGTCGCTGGACACGTAGACCAGGGCCTCGCGGCCATCGCCGGTGACCGAGGTGATCTGCACCGCATCGCCCTCGAAGGCCTTCTCCAGCATCCGGTACAGCTGCGCGGTCGGGGCCTTCTCGTCGAAGAAGCGGTAACGCACCCGGTCGGTCATGTACGAGGCGCCGATCGGCGTGCGCCCGTCCAGGTCGTAGAGGATGCGGTACGGGTCGACCGCCTCGTCGCGCAGCAGGGGGGTGTAGGTGCCGCTGGCCGGGTCCCAGGCCACCAGCGAGTCCGGCCCCTGCGGATGCTCCACCTGCAGGTAGGCCAGCTTGCCTCCGGCGGCGAACCCCAGCGCGAATTCGCGATGGCCGCTGCTGCCCTGGTCGTTGACCAGCCGCCATTGCGCACCGTCGCCGTCGCGGTAGTAGAGCTTGCTGACGTTGTCGCTGCCGGCGCCAAGGGCAAAGCGCACCTGGCCGGCGGCGTCGGTGGTGAAGCTGGCGTGCGGCAGCGGACCGGAGGCGACATGGGTGCGCCGCCGGGTGTAGAGGTCGAGCCGTTCGACCTGCGAGGTGGGGTCGCCCTGCTGGGCCACCGACTGGACCAGGATGTCCTTGTGTTCGCCGGGCAGCGGGTCGAGCATGAACACCGAGCCTTCCAGCACGGTGCGCACGTGGGTGACCAGCGGGTTGCTCTCCTTCAGCCCGTACGGGCTGGCCAGCAGCTTGGCGTAGCTGCCATCGGCATTGACCGCGTGCAGTTCGCCAATCACCCCGGGCTGGTCGCGCGAGCCGTAGCGGTGCGCCATCGACACCACCACCCGCTCCCCGTTGGCCCACCAGAAGTCATCGACCTCCGAGCCGGCACCGCCGGCGATTTTGGCGGTGGCCTCCATGCCGTCGCGGCGCACGACCGCCAGCACGGTGCGGTCCTCCATCGGCACGGTGACCGCGAAGTACGCGCCGTCGGGCGAGATCTTGACCCGCTCGTACAGGTCGCGCCTGAGGTAGGGTTCCAGGTCCACCTTCGCCGGGTCCGCGCCGGCCGGCGCAGCCAGCATCCATCCTGCCGCCAGGGTGACGGCCATCCTCGTCAGTCCACGCATTGCTTTCCCCACTGTTCCAGTTCCCGGCGCGCATGGTGGCAACCGGGAGCGCGTCGTTCTACCCGGGATCAGGCGGGCATTGTGCCCACGGACACGGACACGGCCATGGTCATGACCAGGCCAGGCCTTCGCCCGACCTGCGCTGGAACACTACCCGCTCGGGCCGGTGCAGCAGGAAGCCCTGGCCGTAATCCACCTGCAGCTCGCGCAGCACGGCCAGCACGCGTTCGTCGCTGACCCACTCGGCCACCACCCCAAGCCCGCGCTGGTGCCCGATCTGCACCACCGCGCTGACGATCACCTGGCTCATCGCATCGCTGCCGAGGTCGCGCACGAAGCTGCCGTCGATCTTGATCATGTCCACCGGCAGGTTCTTCAGGTAGCCGAAGGAGGACATGCCGGCGCCGAAATCGTCCAGCGCGATGCGGCAGCCGGCCGCACGCAGGCGCTCGATCACCCGCACCACCTTGAACAGGTTGCGCACGGCCACCGTCTCGGTGATCTCCAGGCACACCCGCTGCGCCGGCACCTGGAACTCCTCGATGGTGGCGAGGATGAAGTCGGCCAGGTCCTCGTCGTCGATGCTGGCGCCGGACAGGTTGATCGCCAGGGTGCCCAGTTCCCCGCCGCAGGGATGCAGGCTGGAGAAATTGGCCAGTGCGGTGCGGATTACCCAGCGGTCCAGCACCGGCATCAGGCCGTAGCGCTCTGCCGCCGGCAGGAATGCGCCGGGCAGCGCCACCTCGCCGTTCTCCTCGCGCAGGCGCAGCAGCAGTTCGATGTGCATGGGCCGCTGCACGGCCGGGTCCAGCGGCAGCACTTCCTGGTAATCCAGCAGCAGGCGGTCCTGCTCCATCGCCAGGCGCAGGCGGTTGACCCACTCCATCTCGCTGTGGCGGCGGGTGGTGTCGGCGTCCTCGCGGTACACCCACACCCGGTTGCGGCCTTCCTCCTTGGCCTGGTAGCAGGCGCTGTCGGCCCAGGCCAGCAGGTTCTTCAAGGTGCTGCTGCGGTGTTCGGCCAGGACCACGCCGATGCTGGCGCTGACCGTATAGCCGCAGCCCTGCCACAGGAATGCCACCTGCTCGATGCAGCGGCGCATCTGCTCGGCCAGGGTGGTGGCCTGGGCCAGGTCCACGTTGAAGGCCAGCAGCCCGAACTCGTCGCCGCCCAGCCGCGCAAGCACGTCGCCGGCGCGCAGCTGGCGGCGCATGGCCTGCACCAGTTGCACCAGCAGCTGGTCGCCGGCCATGTGCCCGGCCAGGTCGTTGATCAGCTTGAACTGGTCCAGGTCGATGTACAGCAGGGCGAAGGTGGACCCGCTTTCGCGGCCGGCAGCCAGCGCCTGCTGCAGGCGGCGCTCGAACTCGCGGCGGTTGGGCAGTTCGGTCAGGCCGTCGTGCGCGGCCTGGTAGCGCAGGCGCTCGGTCAGTGCGCGCTGCTCGCTGGTGTCGCTGGCCACCATCAGCAGCCACGGCGCGCCGTCGACTTCGACCCGGGCCAGGGCCACGCTGGCCCAGAACTGCTCGCCGGCGGCGTCCAGCGCCGCCTCGCGGTTGGCCCAGTCGCCATCGCGACCGGCTTCCTCCAGCGCCTGCGCCCCCATGGCGGCATCGGCAAACAGTGACAGCAGCGGCACGCCGGCCACTTCACCCAGGCGCCGCCGCGCGGCCTGGTTGGCGTAGGCGACCCGGCCATCACGGCCATCGGCCAGCAACACCAGCGCCGGCAGCAGGTCGTTGAGCACGCGGAAGCGGGCTTCACTCTCGCCGAAGCGCGTACTCATGCGCCGGCCCAGTTCCAGCGCGCGGCGCTGGGTGGTGGCCTGCAGCCACAACAGCAGTGCCAGCAGCACGCTGATGGTGGTGCCGGCCAGGATGATCAGGTACAGGCGGCCCAGGTCCGCGCGCGCGGCCTGCGGCCATACGTGCAGCTCCCAGCGGCGCCCGCCGAAGGCGAACTCGCGCTGCTGGACCCGGTCGCTGTCCTGTGGCACCGGAGCAGTGGCGAACACCAGGTTGCTGCCTTCGGGCGCATCCACGTCACGGATGTCCACGTGCATGTAGTCCAGGATGCGTCCCTCCAGGGCATGCCGCACCATCGGCTCCAGCCGCAGCGACAAGGCCAGCGCGCCGACCTCGCGTTCGCGCCGCTCGGCCACGGTCGCCGGCACCGGGCCGCGCGTGTACACCGGCACCCGCACCGTGATCCCCTGCGCCGCGGCGCCACCGGCATCGCGGAACTGGAGCAGCGCGAACGGCGCCGAGATGCAGGTGCAATCGGTATCGCGCGCTTCTTCCAGCGCGGCCAGGTTCTCCGGCTGGCCGGCGATGTCGAACCCCATGATCGACTCGTTGCCCTGCAGCGGCGCCACGAACACGTAGGGATAGGACGATGGTTCACCGGCCGGGACGCCCTGGAGGCGGCGGGCGAACGCGGTGACCACGTAGCCGGGCAACTGCTCGCGCACGCGCAGGTTGTCGTGGTACTCGGCAAACAGCCGCTGGTCCATGAGGTCGTCGGACAGCAGCACCGTCTGCATCGCCCGCAGGGCCAGCGCGGCGGTGGACAGCGGCTCGCGCAGGCGACCGGCGGCCGCATCGGCCAGGGCGCGGTGCATCGTGCCGGCACGCTCGTGCACGTCGGTCCATTCGCGCCGCGCCAGCTCGGCGGTGATCAGCAGGCCGGCCAGCAACACCAGCAATGCCCATGCCGGCGATGCCAATGCCGGCACATGCGACAGGTTTCCGGCCTTGTCCAGCGAAACTGGCAGTGTCTGTGGCACTGGCATGAAAGCGTCCTGCATGACATGGCCGTCCATGTCGGCACGGCGCAGGGGGCGGGAAGGACACGGGCTTGCACCGCGTCCGCTCCAGCCGGTCGAATCATGTCTATCGGTCCGTGGCGGTGAATTCTTGACCGCGGCCCGGGGATGCCCGGACATCCGGCAACCCCGACCGACAATACCAGCCCACGCCCGAACACCCGTCAAGACGGTGCCGGACAATCGGCGCCATCGCCATGGCGCATCGCAGCATTCCGGTGCCAGCGATGAAGCCGTCGGCCGCAATGCATGCCGGCGCGGTCATGCGACCGGCGGCGCGGAGTCCAGGAACGCGGAAGGGGCGTTGCCGCCCCCTCCGCTTCACATCGTGGCCGTGGCTCCGGCGTCAGCGCGCATCCTGCGCCGCAGCCGGGTACGCGCCGGGCAGGCGCGGTGCGGCCGAACCGAGCACCTTGGCAGCCTCGGCCGAGACCGGCACCGCCTTCACGCCCTCCGGCTGGCGGGCCAGCTCAAAGTGGCGTAGTTCCGCGCTGCGGAACACGGTGCCGTGGTATTGCGGCAGCGACACGCCGTTGGCCTCGAACCCGGTGGCCCGGCCGAACGCCTCCAGGGTGGCGTATTGCGCGCGGCAGTCCTTGCCCGGCACGGGGCTCCAGGTCACCAGCGGCTCGCTGCCGCCGGCACGCACGTAGACGTTGTGGTCCACCCGGCTGGCCGGGCGCTGGGTCTGCGTGGCGCACATCGCCTGCGGCTGGTCGAAACGCAGCAGCGGCTTGTCGTAGCCCTCGCCGCCCACCAGCAGGTTGCCCTCGAACACGTGGTCCACCCGCTCGTGCACGTCCGGGCCGGTGGCCGGGTGCCAGGCGAAGTGGTCGGCGGTGGCACTGCGGCCGTCGCGGTCGATCATCACCTGCGAATCGAGGAAGGTGTTGTGGTAGATGCGCGCGCCGGCGCTGTTGAGGATGCGGATGCCCTGCTCGTTGTTGGCGAACACGTTGCCGGCTACCACCACGCCCTTGGAGATCTCGAAGAAGAACCCGATCAGGGTGTTTTCCACGTAGTTGTCGGCAAACACGCCTTCCACGTTGCCCACGTCGTACCACACGCCGTTGGAATGCGGGTGGTCGATGATCAGGTTGTCGCGCACCACCACGTCGTAGGACTGGTTGAAGATCTTAACCGCCGCCGGGAAGTAGCCGGTGAGCTGCTCGATGTTGTTGCGGCGGACGATGTTGCGCTCCAGCAGCGAGCCGGACGAGCCGATCAGGTAGATGCCCTCGGTGCCGGTGTCGCTGACCAGCGAGTTGCGGATGGTCACGTTGTCGCCGCGGAAGTAGCCGGCCACGCGCGAGGTGAAGCTGATGGTCACGTGCTCGAGCGTGGTGCCCACCACCTGCTTGCCGTGCTCGCTGCGCGGCGAGATGCCCACCGGGTCGTCGGTGGGCTCGTCGTTCGGGCCGGTGGACGGCTTGCGGTCCTCGATGTCGATGGCGCGGAACGCGTACTGGGTGAAGGTCAGGCCGCGGATGGTCGGGCCCTTGCCGTCGGACGCCTTGCCGTGCACCTCGCGCGAGGGCCGGTGCAGGGCGATGTCGTGCGCGGTGATCTCGATCTGGTGCTGCGCCGGGTCCACGCCGACATAGACATAGCCGTTGGCGTAGTCGATGTAGTAGCCCTCGTCGCCCAGCTCGCCGGCCCAGCCCTGCGACAGCAGCGGCTTGCCATCGACGAACACCATGTCGTTGTTGAAGCGGTGCAGCGGGGTGCGCATGCCCTCGCGCTCCAGCCGCCACCAGGCCAGCGGCGTGGCCGGGAACAGGCGGTCCCACTTCGTGCGCCATACGCCGTCGCGCAGCTCCTGCCATTCGCTGGCCACGCGCGTGCCCTTGAGCACCGGGCGTTCGCCCAGGTAGGGCTGCAGGGTGATGCCCTGGTTGAGCTGCAGGCCGCCGGTGCGATAGGTGCCCCCGCGCAACACGATGCTGTCGCCGGTCACCACCCGGGCGATGGCCGCCTCGATGGTGGTGGGCCTGGACAGCGTGGTGCCTGCGGCGTCGGCGTCACCATCGGGCGCCACGAAGTACACCGTGCCGCTGTCCGGCACCGGATACGACTGCGGGATCGGCCCGTAGGGACCACCGGACGGCTGGGCCACGGCCGGAACGGCCACCAGCATTGCGGCTGCGAGCAGCCACGGGCGCAACAGGCTGGACGCAATGCGCAGGCCGCACGGCTGCGCAGGATTCGGAATCGACATGTGTCCCTCCCAGGACGAGCCAGTACGTTTGTTGGAGGCGCACGATACGGCATCCCGTCCGGATGTTAGCGCTAACGGATACTAGCATCGCCGCCGCCGCACGAATGCGAACTGGGTAGCGGTTCGGCGTGCATGCCGGGGCGGGACGGGCATCTGCTGCGCCATGCACGCGCGGATCACCGGCACGGGCGCATCGTCATCGCTCCCCCGACCCGAGGATCTCCCATGCGCCTTGTCCCACTGCTTGGCCTTGCCGCCCTGGGCACCGCGACCTGGTGCGCGCTGCAGCGCAGGCACAACGCCCACCGCACCGATGGACGCCTGCGCGCACGACGCGACGACGGCAGCCGCACTGCGCCGCATGGCGATGTGGCCCTGGCCGGCATGCAGGCCGATGCCGGCCTTGCGCTGCGTGCGCCGGCCCAATCCAGCCCCGGCTTCGGCGCTACCTGAGCCGCTGCATCCGGCAACGCACCACCGGACCGGCACGTCGCTACCAGGGCAGCGGCGTGCCGTTGGCGTGCCAGAAGCTGCCGCTGTCCTGCGCGGTGAGCGTGTCCAGGCGCGTGATCAGTTGCGCGGCCGCCTCGTCCGGGCCGATGTCGCCGCGCCCGCCCAGCATGTCGGTGGCCACCCGCCCCGGATGCAGCAGGAACACGGCGATGCCGCGCGGCCCCAGGTCCACCGCCAGCGACTTGCCGATCGCGTTCACCGCCGCCTTGGATGCGCGGTAGCCGTAATAGGCACCGGAGCTGTTGTCCTCCACCGAACCCATCCGGCTGGTGATGATGCCGACCTTGGCATCGTCGGCGAGCTGCGCCTGCAATGCCGCCGCCACCCGCAACGGGCCCAGCGTGTTGACCTCGAACTGGCGCTGGATGCGCGCGAACGCATCGGCGTCCAGCGCGCCCAGGGTTTCGTTGGTGAAGATGCCGGCGTTCAGCACCAGGCCGTCGATGCGGCAGCCGCCGGTGCGCTGCGGCAGGCGTGCCACCGCGGCCGGATCGGCCATGTCCACGCCATCGATGACCTGCGCGCCGCAGGCGTCCAGTTCGGCGCTGGAACGGCGGCATACGCCGATCACGGTGTCCCCGCGCGCCTGCAACTGCTGCGCCAGCGACAGCCCGATGCCGCGGTTGGCGCCGGTGATCAGGTAGGTGGCCATGTCAGCTCCTGCATTCCGGATGGACAGGCATCCATTCTAGGCCGGCGTCGCGTGCGCTCAGCCCAGATCGACCTTGGCCACCTTGTCCTTGTAGTCCTTTTTCGGGTCCACGCCCAGCAGCATCTTCACGCCGGCCAGCAGGCTGTGCTCGTTGAGCCACACCTCGCCCTCGTCCGGGTCCAGGCGCAGCAGCGCCAGCTTGGGGTCGTCCTTGCCGGTGTACCAGGCGGCCACGAACGGATTCCACAGGCGCTCCACCACGGCCGGGTCGGTATCCACGGCAAGCTGGCCGCCGATGCTGGCAAACAGTGCGTGGTCCTTCGCCGCGAATGCGGCCACCGCGCGCCGCGGGGTGTCCAGGCGCTGCACCAGCGCATTGTCGATCGAGGTGAAGAACCACACCGGGCCGCGTGCATCGTGCTCGAGCTGGGCGGTCATCGGCCGGGTATGGCCGTCCTCCAGCCCGTCCACGCCCAGCATCACGGTCATGTCCGACTTCAGTGCCTTCCAGAATTTGCTTTCCAGTTCCCGGGGATCGCTCATGTGCATGCTCCGCTTGAGGCCAGGCGCGCTGCCTGGCCGGTGGTCGATCAGTGGTTGACCACGGCAGGGTTCCGCACCGCGCGCCAAGCGGAGGTGAAATGACGCGGCAATATACAAACGCATATCGCAGGCCAGTGTTCCTGCATGGCGCGTCGCCACGCGGTTTGCGCGTGGCACTATCCGGGAGTTTTCACAACCACCGGTATGCCATGACTTTCCAACCCATCCGCCTGATCGCCCTGCTGGCCAGCCTGCTTGTGCTGACCGCACTTCCCGTCCGCGCCGTTGCAAGCGACGACGGCAAGCACACCTTCGTCCTGGTCCACGGCGCCACCGCTGGTGGCTGGGAGTGGAAGCGCACCGGCCAGTTCCTCACCGACGATGGCCACACCGTGTACCGCGCCACCCTCACCGGCCTGGGCGAGCGCATGCACCTCAACAGCACGGACATCGACCTGCAGACCCACATCAACGACGTGGTCAACCTGATCCTGTTCGAGGACCTGCACGACGTGGTGCTCACCGGCCACAGCTATGGCGGCATGGTGGTGACCGGGGTGATGGACCGCATCCCCGAGCGCCTCAAGCACGTGGTGTTCCTGGATGCGGCGGTGCCGCAGGACGGCCAGTCGATCTGGGACCTGTTCGGCAGCCGCGGGCCGATGCCCGCCGACCGCTTCCGCGACGGCTTCATGCAGGTGCCGTGGGTCAAGCCGGGCGACGCGCCGCCGCACAGCGTCAAGCAGTCGATCAAGTGTTTCGAGCAGCCGGTGTCCTACCGCAACCCCGCCGCGCTGGCGCTGCCGGTGACCTACGTGGCCTTCGTGCCCAAGGACCAGTCGGCGCAGGAGCGCGCGTCCAAGGACAAGAGCTGGCAGAACGCCGTGGCGCGCGGCTGGACCATCCGCACCTTCCCCGGCGGCCACGTGGCCCAGCAGGAAGATCCGCGCGGCGTGGCCACGCTGATCGCCGAATCGGTGGATGACCGCAATACGCCGGTGGCTGCCGGCCAGTAATGCCAAGGCCGGGGGCACCGCGGTGTCCCCGGTCGCTGCGTGGCGCGGCGTGATTGCCGCGCCATGGCGCCAGGTCTATTCAGGCGCCCTGCACACGTAACTGTCCGGCGAGGCCACGTCGCCACCCTGGTAATGGGCGTGGGTCGGATACGGACACAGCGGGCGCGCGCCTTCCAGCGCAGCACCCTGCGCCAGCACACGGCCAGGCGCACGCGCCTGCTCCACCCACTCCACCAGCGGCGTGAGCAGGTCGAAGTGGTCGCGCGTGGTGCCGCCGCCGCAATGGCCCATGCCCGGCACGAAGTAGAAGCGGCTTGCGTCGGCCCAGGCCTGCTTGCCGTTGGCTGCCTCGGCGCGCTTGAAATAGTCCAGCGTGTCCCACGCCGAGAACCACGGGTCGCTGACGCCGTGGTAGTAGATGACCTTGCCGCCGCGGCCCAGGAAGGTGCCCAGGTTGGTCCACACGTTGGTGTCGGTGAGCATCTGCACCGCATCGGCGCGCACCTTGTGCGCCTGCGCGTCCACATCGAACCCCTCTGCCGCCGGCATCACCGCGGCCAGGATGTCCGGGCCGGCCGACGGCAGGAAGCCGGGGATGCCCTGGCCTTCGAACACGATGCCGGTGTCGTAGGGGTAATCGACGTACAGCGGCGCGCCCGACGCATCGCGCGGCGCCTTGAACGCCTCAGTGAGCGCGGTGACCTGGGCGGCGCCGAGGCAGTCTTCGCGCTTGTCGGCCGCGCACTGCAAACGCGCCGGATCGAAGCGGCAGCCGAGCACGTCTTCGATCACCCCGTCGGCCAGCCCGTCGAGTGCATCGCACTGCGCCAGCAGGCCGTCGAGGATCAGCGCCCGGTCACCGGTGGAGAAGGTGTGTGCCAGCTGCGGCTTGCCCGCGGCATCGCGTGGCGCAGCCGTGGCGAAGGTGGCACGCGCATGGGCCAGGGCCAGGTTGGAGAAACCGGTGCGCATGGCCGGCGCGGACACCAGCGCGCCATCGAACAGCTCCGGCCAGCGCTGGGTGGCCTGCATGGTCTCGCGGCCCCCGGTGGAGCAGCCAGCCATGTACGAATGCCGCGGCGCCATGCCGTAGTGGTGTTCGATCACCAGCAACGCGGCCTGCGTGGTGGTACCCACCGAGGCATGGGCGAAGTCCAGCGCGGCGCGCTGGTCCTGGATAAAGGAGGCATCAAACCCCTCGCCGACGTGCCCGCTGTCGGTGGAGACCACGGCGAAGCCACGCGCCAGTGCCGGCACGTCACCCGCGCCGGTGGTGCCCAGCGGCGGCGCGATCGAGCCATTGAGCCCGCCACCGCCCTGGAACAGGAAGCGGCCGTTCCACGCCTCCGGCAGCGCCAGCTCGAAGCCGATGCCATAGCGCACGCCACCGGCGCCGATGCGCTCGTCGATGCGGCCCGACACCTTGCAGTACGCAGGAATCTCCACTGCAACCGGTGGCAGGTAGGGCTGCGCGCGCACCGTGCCCGGCGCGGCGGCGGGTACGCGCTCGGCCGCTGTCACTTCCAGGCGCAAGCGTGCATCACGCAGGCCGACCAGGTCCGTGCACGCACCGCCATCCCCACGCGCCGCCACCGCCTGGCCCGCAACTCCACCCAACAGCAACAGGCCCGCCAGGGCCCCGCCGAACACTTGCATGCACTACCTCCACGGCATCCGCGCGACAGCCGGGCTGGCTGCGCGCCATCCCGCGCATCTTAGCGGGCGCCGCCGCTGCGACGGTCGATGCATGGCATGCTCCGGGCGCATCGCGCCGCCCCCCGGTGGGGGCATCGCACTGCCGCCGACTGCCTGGAGCCGGCATCGCGGAAGGCCTCCTGTATTCTGCGCAGCATCAGGCATGACGCCTGCGTGATCCACGATGGCAGGCAACGCCCGACGCATGGAGGGGAGGAACCGGGGGATGGCAGTAACGTGCATGCCGCGCATGGCCGCGGCGCTGGCTACCATGGCCCTGCTGGCCGGCTGTGCAACCTCGTCCGCGCAGCAGGCCGCGCCCGGACCCGGACCCGAGGAAGCGCACGTACACGCGGAGCAGCCGTCCATCCCGGCCGAACAACTGCGCGACGGTCTGCTGCGCCTGCTTGAAGCACTGCACACGCAGGACATGGATCCGGCGCTGGTGGAGCGCAGCCTCGGCGTGCAGATGGGGCGGGTGGAAGGAAGAGACCGCGTGTTCGGGACCTACGGCCCCGTGGACGAAGGCTGGAACTATTCCATTGACCTCGTCCGCCGTGACGACGCCGAACCCTACATCGACCTCTATCTGTTCCCAGACCGCCTGCCCGGCAAGCGCTGGGTCCTCACCCAGTGCACGCTTGACCCCCACGCATTCGCAAACGCACTCAGGCAAGCCGGATGGACCGTGCGTGACAAGCCGTACTGGTACGTCAAGGCCTGGTACCTGCACTTTGAACGGCCGATCCTCGGCTCTGGCGGAGGCGTCTCCGGTCACGTCCGCTTCCTGTACATGGGAGAAGAACCCGATGAACGCCAGGCATGCATGGTGGGATTCCGCGTCCATGTCGGAAAATGGGACTTGACGCCATGACCGAATCATCGCGCCTGGCAGCGCCGGACCAGCACTTGTTTCAGCCGTTCAGTGGAGCACAGCGCTGGTCCATTTCCAGATCGGTTATCGCCGGAACCCGCGCGACGACTTTCGCTGCCACGCTGGCCGCACTGGCCCTGCTGACCGGCTGTGCAACCTCGCCGGTGCGGCAGGCCGCGGCTGGACCCGAGGAAGCGCCCGCACACGTGGACCCAGCCGCTGGGACTCCCGGCTCCCGCCTTCCCTTTTCCGCAGCAGGCCTGCCACTGGCCTCGGAGCAGCCATCCATCCCGGCCGAACAGCTGCGCGACGGCCTGCTGCATCTGCTCGAAGCGCTGCACACGCAGGACATGGATCCGGCGCTGGTGGAGCGCAGCCTGGGCGTGCGGATGGGGCGGTCCGAAGGAACCGACCACTGGTTCGCCACCTATGGCCCGGTGGATGAAGGCTGGGAATACACCGTCTTCCTTATTCCACAAGAGGACGCCGAACCCTATATCAATGTTTACTTGCGCGCCGATCACCTGCCCGGCAATCGCATGGCGCTCACCCAGTGCACGCTCGACCCGCACGCATTCGCCAACGCACTCAGGCAAGCCGGGTGGACCGTCCGCGACAAGCCGTACTGGTACGTCAAGGCCTGGTACCTGCTGTTTCGCCGGCCGGTGCCTGGCACCGAGCGGAGCGTAGGAGGCCGGATACGCTTCCTGTACCTGGGAGCAGAACCCGATGAACGTCCGGCCTGCATGGTCGGAATGGACATCTATGCCGGGAAGCTGAGGGAAACGCCATGAGGGCCATGCCAGACCAATTACCCCTGCCGATGCCAAACCCGCACCTGTGCCTGCCGCCACCCGGTGGGGCGCAGGGGCGACGCTGTTTCGAACCGATGGTCGCCATGGCCCGTACCGTCGTTTTATCAGCCGCACTGGCCCTGCTGGCCGGCTGTGCAACCTCGCCGGTGCAGCAGGCCGGTGCCGGACCAGTCGGCGGACCTGGTGAAGGTCGCGCAGCGGTAATCGCGGTCGCGGAGGTTGCCGGATCCCACCTCCAACATTCCGCGGAAAGCCTGCCACTGGCTACGGAGCAACCGTCCATGCCGGCCGGGCAGTTGCGTGACGGTCTGCTGCACGTGCTCGAAGCGCTGCACACGCAGGACATGGATCCGGCGCTGGTGGAGCGCAGCCTGGGCGTGCGGATGGGACGGTCCGAAATAAGCAGCCGCTGGTTCGCCGCCTATGGGCCCGTTGACGAGGGCTGGGACTACGCCGTGGACCTTATCCCGCCTGATAACGACGCCCCCTACATCAACATCTACCTGTTCCCGGACCACCTGCCCGGCAATCGCCTAGTGCTCACCCAATGCACGCTCGACCCGCACGCATTCGCAAACGCACTCAGGCAAGCCGGGTGGACCGTGCGTGACAAGCCGTACTGGTACGTCAAGGCCTGGCACCTGCCCTTCAAGAGACCGATCCCCGGCACGGACGGAGGCGTCTCGGGTGAAATCCGCTTCCTGTACCTGGGAGAAGAACCCGATGGACGGCGCCCATGCATGGTCGGCATGGACATCTATGCCGGGAAGTGGGTGAGCAAGTCATAACGGCCATGTCCATGTCCTTGCCAACGCCAGACCTGCACGCGTGCCTGCCGCCACCCGGTGGGGCGCAGGGTCGACGTTGTTTAGCACTGATGGTCGCCATGGCCCGTACCGTTGCTTTATCAGCCGCACTGGTCCTGCTGGCCGGCTGTGCAACCTCGCCGGTGCGGCAGGCCGGTGCCGGGCCAGTCGGCGGACCTGATGAAAGTCGCGCAGCGGTAATCGCGGTCGCGGAGGTTGCCGGCTCCCACCTCCAACATTCCGCGGAAAGCCTGCCACTGGCTACGGAGCAACCGTCCATGCCAGCCGAACAACTGCGCGACGGTCTGCTGCACCTGCTCGAAGCGCTGCACACGCAGGACATGGATCCGGCGCTGGTGGAGCGTAGCCTGGGCGTGAGGATGGGGCGGGTGGAAGGAAGAGACCGCGTGTTCGGGACCCACGGTCCCGTGGACGAAGGCTGGAACTATTCCGTTGACCTCGTCCGCCGCGACGACGCCGAACCCTACATCAACATCTACCTGTTTCCCGATCACCTGCCCGGCAATCGCCGGGTGCTCACTCTGTGCACGCTCGACCCGCACGCATTCGCCAACGCACTCAGGCAAGCCGGGTGGACTGTCCGCGACAAGCCGTACTGGTATGTCAAAGCCTGGTACCTGCACTTTGAACGGCCGATCCCCGGCTCTGGCGGAGGCGTCTCCGGTCACGTCCGCTTCCTGTACATGGGAGAAGATCCCGATGAACGCCAGGCATGCATGGTGGGATTCCGCGTCCATGTCGGAAAATGGGACCTGATGCGATGAGCAGCATGTCCAACAAATTGCCTCTGCCAACGCCAGACCCGCACCTGTGCCAGCCGCCACCCGGTGGGGCGCAGGGGCGATGCCGTTTAGAACCGATGGTCGCCATGGCCCGTACCGTTGCTTTATCAGCCGCACTGGTCCTGCTGGCCGGCTGTGCAACCGTTACCGCCGCGCGGCCACCCGGCCCGGCAGCGGGGTTTCCGGTGGCTACGGAGCAGCCGTCCATGCCGGCCGGGCAGCTGCGTGACGGCCTGCTGCGCGTGCTCGAAGCGCTGCACACGCAGGACATGGACCCTGGGCTGGTGGAGCGCAGCCTGGGCGTGCAAATGGGGCGACCCGAAGGAAGCGACCGTCTGTTCGGCACCTTCGGACCCGTGGACGAGGGCTGGGACTATTCCGTGGAGCTTATCCCGCGGGACGGCGCCGAGCCTTACATCAACGTCGTCATGTACCCAGATCACCTGCCCGGCAATCGCCGGGTGCTCACCCAGTGCACGCTTGACCCCCACGCATTCGCAAACGCACTCAGGCAAGCCGGATGGACCGTGCGTGACAAGCCGTACTGGTACGTCAAGGCCTGGTACCTGCTGTTTCGCCGACCGGTGCCTGGCACCGAGCGGAGCGTAGGAGGCCGGATACGCTTCCTGCACCTGGGAGCAGAACCCGATGAACGTCCGGCCTGCATGGTCGGAATGGACATCTATGCCGGGAAGCTGAGGGAAACGCCATGAGGACCATGCCCGACCAATTACCCCTGCCGATGCCAAACCCGCACCTGTGCCTGCCGCCACCCGGTGGGGCGCAGGGGCGACGCTGTTTCGAACCGATGGTCGCCATGGCCCGTACCGTCGTTTTATCAGCCGCACTGGCCCTGCTGGCCGGCTGTGCAACCTCGCCGGTGCAGCAGGCCGGTGCCGGACCAGTCGGCGGACCTGGTGAAGGTCGCGCAGCGGTAATCGCGGTCGCGGAGGTTGCCGGATCCCACCTCCAACATTCCGCGGAAAGCCTGCCACTGGCTACGGAGCAACCGTCCATGCCGGCCGGGCAGCTGCGTGACGGTCTGCTGCACCTGCTCGAAGCACTGCACACGCAGGACATGGATCCGGCGCTGGTGGAGCGCAGCCTGGGCGTGCGGATGGGGCGGTCCGAAATAAGCAGCCGCTGGTTCGCCGCCTATGGGCCCGTTGACGAGGGCTGGGACTACGCCGTGGACCTTATCCCGCCTGATAACGACGCCCCCTACATCAACATCTACCTGTTCCCCGATCACCTGCCCGGCAATCGCCGGGTGCTCACCCAGTGCACGCTTGACCCGCACGCATTCGCAAACGCACTCAGGCAAGCCGGCTGGACCGTGCGTGACAAGCCGTACTGGAGCGTAAAGGCCTGGCACCTGCCCTTTGAATGGCCGATCCCCGGCTCTGGCGGAGGCGTCTCCGGTCACGTCCGCTTCCTGTACATGGGAGAAGAACTCGATGAGCGCCTGGCCTGCATGGTGGGACTCCGCATCCATGTCGGAAAATGGGACCTGATGCGATGAGCAGCATGTCCGACAGATTGCGCCTGGTGGTAGCGGACCTCCATCTTCACGATTCCGCGAAAGGGCGGGACATCCAGCAGGCGATCGAGAGTTCACCGCTGCTGGTGCAGCAGATGTCCGCGGCGGCCGACAAGGGTTCGCTCAAGCACATCCGCTTTTCGAGCGCGAGCGACCATGCGGGCGGGTACTACGATGCCGCCACCGGCACCATCTACATCAGCCAGGAGGTATTCACGAATCGGGAAATGCAGCCACGACACGACCTCATCGTCGGCACCCTGGGCCACGAAACCTCGCATGCGCTCGATGCGGATCGTGCTGCTGCGGCCGTCTCGCGGCTGGACTACGAGATCCACGAGGCCATCCAGGAGGCCCGTGCCACCGACAGCAACAGGGTGGACCTCACCCCGCCGGTGGATCGGTACATCACGGCTGGACGCGATGCCGAGGCCCGCGCCGAACTGGCCGGGCTCAATGCCCTGGCCAGCCGCGTGGCCCAGGAAAAGGGCGGCATCCCCGACACCAATGAGTTGTTGGGGCGGGCCGCGGCGACCACCGAGTGCGTTATCCCCACAGGAAGCAACCGCTACCAACCCGCCGCCGGCCTGTCCATCGATCCCTCTGGACACTTTCAGGGGGCGCGCGAAGCCATCGCCCGCTGCCATTTCGACGCATCACACGCGAGCCTGGGCCGCGCCGGCAACGCCACCTACCGCAACTACTATGCCGGCTATCCCATCGAACGCATCGCGGCGGCGATTGGCAACAGAGACAAGCCCGAGATCTGGCTGGGCCTGACCCAGCTCCGGCTTGACCCCGCGCAGATCCAGGACGCCGGCCTGGACCTCAAGGGTGAGGGCCGCCGCGTCGGTGTCACCGATCCGGTCATCGGCAGGGTGTACTTCCAGCACAACCATGCCCGCGGCGGGCAACGCACGCCGGATGCGTGGACTGCCGACCATCGCGACCTTGCCGATGGGGCCGCTGCGCGAGCACAGGACAGCGCAGCATCGATGCCGTTTTCGGCGCCGACGCATCCGGACCACGCCCTGTACCGCAGCGTCGGGGACTCGTTGCAGGCGCGCCTGCCCGCAGGCGCGATGCTGTCCGAAGACCGCCTGGCCCAGCTCACCCTCGCCGCACGCCAGGCCGGTATCGGGGCGGGGCAGCGCATGGACATGGCCTTCGGCGATACGTGGGTAGCACTGCAGGGTGCCGGCCCGGCGCAGCACGCCAGGGTCGATCTCACCATGCCTCCACCGCCGGCCCTGCAAAGCGCCGCGCAAGCGGCCGAACTGGACCAGGCCGGGCAGCAGCGCCAGCGGACGGACCCGGCTGCACACCAGCGCCCCGAACAACAGCAGGCAGCAGCACTGTCCTATTGAGCCTGCGCCCAATCCACCCGGTTGCGGCCGGACTTCTTGCCGCGATAGGTCGCGGGCGAAGGTGCGCAGCCCCACCAGCAACGCCACCACCATGCCCGCGGAGCACAGCGCACAGATCGCCGACAGCAGCGCGTAGTGGCCCACCGATCCCCACGCCAGGGGAAGGACGGATACGCGGACTGCCGGGACACCGGACCCGCACGAACAGGCGCAATCCCATCCCCGCGACGGGGGGATTGCCCGGCCGGCATCCAGCCAACCGCAACGCCAAGGGTGAGGCTTCGGGAACATCGGCCGCGACGGCCGGAACTTGTCCCATGTGGCCGATCTCGGCTCCCGGTTTGACGCGCCTCCCCCGCCGGATGAATATCCGGACTTCTCCCCCGATGCGTGGGGGGCCATCAGGCGTCAGCCACCATGCACACTTGCCCGGAGCACGCATGAGCGGAGTCGTCGTACTCGTCAGCTATCGTTCCCTTCCGGAACATGCGCACACGGCCAGGCGCGAGATCGGCAGACTCATCGCCTCCGTCCTGGCAATCGAGCCCGATTGCGGCGGCATCACCATGCTCCAGGACGCAAGCGAGCCGACGCGCTTCACCCTGGTCGAGCATTGGCCCAGCCAGGAGCTGTACCTGGGGCCGCACATGCAGCAGCCGCACATCCAATCATTCATCCAGGATGCGGGGACTTTCCTCGCCGGGCCACCCGACATCTCGTTCTGGCATCCTGTCGGCGGGGTCAAGCGACAAAGCGACGGTATCGGCTGAAACCGGGCGGACGCGCCTGCGGCGCATGCTCCCGATATTCGCAGCCGGGGCGCCGTGATAAAACTGTCCAAGCTGATCAGGCATTGTCCCGGGACCAAGATGGACGGTGACAACGACGGGGTACCGTGCGAGACGCAATGGTGCAGCTGACAGCGGCCGGGGTGCCGTGATTCGACATGGGCAATGGAGGCCCGGATACATGCACGCAGCAACACCACCATCCCTGATCGCGCACGGTGCGGCAGTCATCGCGACCGCGACGGTCCTGGCCGTCGGCTACACCGCCGCCTCGGCCTACTTGGCCGGCAATGTCGATCCCAAGCTCGGGCCCGCCGGGATGCTGCAACTGGCCACGCTGGTCATCGTGCTCTGCTCGGGCCTGGCGACCATGGGGTCCAGCCTCTACCACCTGTTCCGCAGTGCGCACCCGCACGATCCAGCACCTCGCCGGCTCGTGTTTCACGGCGTGGTGGTGGGCGCGGCCATCGCCGCACTCCACTGGCTTGTACTGGCGCACATGCCCGTGCTGCCCGGGATCAGCGACTGGCCGCAGTACTGCGTTTACTTCCTCGTGCTGGGCTGCGCGTTGCACTGGCTGGTGGCACGCATGGCGGCGCTGCTGTCACGGCACGTGTCGCCCCGCGGGGATGTTCCCCTTTCATGATTGACCGGGCCCTGCCCGCTCCCCAAACCAACAAGGAGGTTACCCATGCATATCCACCCATCCCTTGCACTGCTGTGTGCGCTGGCGTGCGCGCCCGCACTTGCCGCCGATCCCGCTGATGTTGCCCTGGCACCGGACGCCCCCGGTGCCGATGCGGCAGCCGCGCCAGGCGAGGTAGCGCGGCCGGCACGCATCCGCCTGTTCGGCCAGAACGGCGTGGCGCTGACCATGTACACCAACGCGCGGTGCGAGGACGAATACGACGAGGAAATCAGCGCATCGGGCGCGGTGTCGCACGGGTTCAAGACCTTGTTCGGCAAGAAGCGGCCGAACGAAACCATCGGCATCCCGGAGACGGAAAGCACCCGCACCCTGGCCTCGCGCGACAAGCTGATGGCCAACCCCTATTACCTGGAATACCCGCTGGTGCCCGGGCAACCGGTGATGCTGGAAGCGCAGATCTCGAACAACCCGAGCGGCTTGCGCTGCAACCGGCGGGTGCAGGCCACCTTCATTCCCGAAGCCGGCACGGATTACGAAGGCGACATGATCCGCGACTTCGCCAACAGGGTGTGCCGCATGGAAGTGCGCCGGGTCGCGGCCGATGGCCGGTACGGCATGGTCCGCGATGTGCCTCTGCCATCAACCTGCGCGGAGGAGGCCGCCACCGCGCCGATGATGGTCATGCTGTTCGAACCCGGCCGCGTGCAGTACCGGTTTGCCGAGGCGGGCGCGGGCGTGGACGAACTGGATGACGACGAGGACAGCCTCGAGGACTTCGAGGAAATCATGGCCGAGGCCCCCCTCCCGCCCGGCATGACCTTGTGCCTGGTCGCGCCCGGCGGCGTGGCCGATGGCCCGCTGGGCCAGCGCCTTCCGTCCCTGCTGCAGGCACGCGGCGCCCAGGTCCGCACGGTGAGTGGCGACAGCGATGCGCTGCAGGCGCAATGGCATCTCACCGAAGAGCGGCCGCTGACCGTGCCGCTGGCCGAGTACTACTGCCGGGCGATGGCGCTGGATTGAGTGCGACACCCGGGTGTTGCCAACCCGGCGACGCCCGGCTCGTTCCGGTTGGAAGTGCGCCGTCATGGGGGCGCTGTCTGGGCGCGACCTCGGAATGTGGCAGGCATTCCGCGGTCGCCGGCAAAGCCGGCTCCTACAGCTCACCGGGCTCGCAAAGCTGTGGAGCGGGCGGGATCGCCGCGGGACGCGGTAGGAGCCCGTCTTGCGGGCGACCGCGAAGAACCTGGCATGGCGCCAGCCGATAATGCGCGCTCGAACTGCGGCCGGGCGAACCGCAGGCTCCGTGGTAACTCGCTCGTGTTTTCCGCACGGAACATGACAGCCGTGGAGTGCTTTCGGCTGCGGGACAGACTGCAGGAACGAATCGCGCTGTTCGCACCGGCAAGCAACGGCGCCGAACCGGGCACCATCCCTGCCCCGCTGCACGCTGCGAGCTCAAGGATCACCCGGCATTTTCGCTGAACCGCCCGCACCGCAACCGCCACCATTCCACCGATGAAGGACCATCCGATGAAGCCCTCCCACTCTCTTCTACGCCTGGCCGCACTCGTCGCACTTCTTCCGCTCGCCTTCCATGCATCCGCAGTCCGGCCGCGGCCGATCGACTGCGGGAAAGCCCGCAGCATCCAACCCGGTTGGACGGCCAAACAGGTGACCCGCACCCTCGGCAAGCCTTACATGTTGCGGCTTTCGCGCAACGAAATGACATTCGGCTGGGTGACCATGGACGGCAGCGACGAGCTCCAGGTCCGGTTCGACACGACAATCAACGATGCCGATTCACGGACGGTCATGTCGGTCGAAGGCACGTGCCACGGCGAACGGATCGAGGTCCGGCGGTCGCCGGCCGCACTGTTTTCCGACACCGAGATCCCAGGCGCCCCAAGACGCATCGATTTCAACGGAATCCCGTTCTACCTTGGCTACATCGCCGAATCGGACAAGCGGTCCATGCGCTACGTGGAGTACGTCCCCGATGGACAGAGTCTGGGACACTGGAAACAGATGATCGCCGTATTCCTCCACGCCGATGCCAAAACACCGGAATCGCTACTGGACACGGCCCGACAGGGCGCCGAGGACTCCGGCAACCCGCACTTCAAGCAGATACATGTATCGACGACAGGAGACGAGGCCGTGGCAGCATTCCCCATGCTTCGCGACGACTCGGTCGAATACCAGATAGCACTCTGGCGCACAGTGCCGGGCGGAACCATGGCCATCGTCTATTTCAGCCGCAGCTACCAGGACGAAGGCATCGATATCGAGGCCTACGTCGCCAGTGAAGAAGCACGCATCGATGATCATCTTGCCGGCCTGAAGGCCTTGCCATCGATCACGCCCCCGCTACTCGGGCAATCCGGTTCGCTGACCCTGACGGAAGATGGCACCGATGACGGCAAGGTATTGATCCCCGCCACCCGCAAGGCTCGCGATTAAGGTGGGCGGGGCGAACGGGGTTGGCGAACGGGGTCAGGTTGGAGTGACCCCGTCTCTAAACCCTGTTTCTACTCACCCGCCTCGTCGGCCGGCTGCAGCTGGTCCGGAGCTTCCACCACGTAACCCCGTGCATCCAGGCCGGCGACAAAGCCACCATCGCCGTACAGCAGGCTTTCGATCGGCAGGGTCGCGAACGAGACCCGGTGCTGTTCCAGCGCGGTGACGGCAGCCTCCAGCCAGCGCTCGCGCATCCGCTCTTCGATGTCGGTGAAGCCGCGCCTGCGTGCCGTGTCGGTCTGCGTCCACGCATCCAGGCACGCCAGCACATGGCTGCCGCTTTGCGGCATCGCCCGCAACGCGGCCACGTCGCCGGTCGCCCATGCGCTGGCCCTGCGTGCGACCTGCGGCAGCTCGCGCTCGACCAGGTCCAGGGTGCGGACGAAACATTCCAGGTCCTGCGGCCGCATCTCCTCGCTGCGGAACTCGACCAGCGCCTTGCGCGGATCGGCGATTTCCACCTTCAGCGCCGTCGGCACCTCCTCCAGGCCACGCGCACGGGTCAACTCGCCGATCACCGGCGTGACCACGCCGCCGCCACGGAGCCCGTGCTCCTTCAGCGCTGCGCGATACAGCTCGTACACGGCAATCGCCGGACGCTTCTTCTCCATGCCCCGGTCGCGGCCGATGTAACGCTCCTTGAGCCGGCTCCAGCGCGCACACACCGGTGCAGGCAGCAGCTCGTCCAAGGTCGCGCCATCGGGGTTGCGCTGCGCCCGCCATGCGGCGGGTGCCAGGGTGAGGCCACGAAGCAGGCCGATATCGGCACTGACACTGACTCCCGGTTGCCCCAGGACTGCGCCGGCTTCCTCCAGCACCGCGCGCACCTCGGTCGCCTGCCACTGGATGTCGCCCGGCAACGGCGACTGGGTGCCGAGGATGTACATCACATGGTCGCCGCGGCTCACCCGCCACAGACCCGGCCCCGGCTGCACGCCGCTGACCAGCACCGCATCCATGTCCACGACCGCCATGTCAGCGACGCCCGGCCCGACGCCGGCGACCGGCTCCTCCGCCCGCACCGTGGCCACGGCCATTGCCGCCATGAGTACTGCCACCATTCCTCTCGACCACAGCCGCATGCCGCACCTCCGTGTGTTTCGGCGCAAGCATACGCAAGCGCTGTACCGGCAGACAGGGACCGCTGATCCACCTTCCGCGCATCCGCGCCGCGCGCGTTCCCGGCTGCCTGCATCCGCCGGGACGGTAATCCCCCCCTCCAAGTCTTCCTAATAGATAGATCGTATCCGAATCACTCCAATCGGCTAGACAGCAGGCTAGGCGCTTTTATCAAAGCTCCCCTCCAAAGAAGAGAGGCGGCCCTTAAGGCCGCCTCTTCTATTCAACCATCCGTCAAACCCCAACCGGGTTCGCCTTCTCCGGATCGATCTTGTACTCCTTGATCGCCCTGGCCACATCCTTCCCGGTCATCTTCCCGTCCTTCGCCAAGGCGGCGATGGCGGCATGCGCGATGTAGTACCGGTCCACTTCGAAGAACCGCCGCAGGTTGGCGCGGGTGTCGGAGCGGCCGAAGCCGTCGGTGCCCAGCACGGTGTACGTCATCGGCACGAAGGCGCGGATCTGGTCGGCAAAGGCGCGCACGTAGTCGGTGGCGGCGATGGCCGGGCCCTGGTGGTCTTCCAGCAGCTTGGTCACGTGCGCCTTGCGCGGGGACTTGGCCTCCGGGTGCAGGCGGTTCCAGCGCTCGGCGTCGAAGCCGTCGCGGCGCAGCTCGTTGAAGCTGGGGCAGGACCAGATGTCGGCGGTGACGCCGAAGTCCTTCTCCAGCAGCTCGGCCGCGGCGATGGCCTCGCGCAGGATGGTGCCGCTGCCCAGCAACTGCACGCGCAGCTCGCCCTTCTTCGGCTTGCCGGCATCCTTGAGCAGGTACATGCCCTTGATGATCCCGTCCTCGGCGCCCTTGGGCATTTCCGGGTGCGGGTAGTTCTCGTTCATCAGGGTGACGTAGTAGTACTCGTCGATCTGGTCCTGGAGCATGGACTTCATGCCCTGCTGGACGATCACGGTGACTTCGTAGCCGAAGGTCGGGTCGTAGCTGCGCACGTTGGGAATGCCGCCGGCCACGATCTGGCTGAAGCCGTCCTCGTGCTGCAGGCCTTCGCCGTTGAGGGTGGTGCGGCCGGCGGTGCCGCCCAGCAGGAAGCCGCGGGTACGCATGTCTGCCGCCTGCCAGGCGAGGTCGCCCACGCGCTGGAAGCCGAACATCGAGTAGTAGATGTAGAACGGCAGCATCGGCACGTCGGACACCGAGTAGCTGGTGCCGGCGGCCATCCACGAGGCGATCGCGCCGGGCTCGCTGATGCCCTGCTGCAGCACCTGGCCGGACTGGTCCTCGCGGTAGTACATCAGCTGGTCGGCATCGACCGGCTTGTACTTCTGGCCGAACGGGGCATAGATGCCGATCTGGCGGAACAGGCCTTCCATGCCGAAGGTGCGGGCCTCGTCGGCCACGATCGGCACCAGGCGCGGGCCCACTTCCTTGTCGCGCAGGGCGATGTTGAGGGTCTGCACGAAGGCCATGGTGGTGGAGTAGCTGCGCTCGCCGCTGGACTTGAGCAGGCGCTCGTACTTGTCCAGGGTGGGCACGTCGAAGGACTTGCTGGCCTTGCGCCGGCGCGCCGGCAGGTAACCGCCCAGTTCGGCGCGGCGGGCCTTGAGGTACTGCACTTCCGGCGAATCCTCGCCCGGGTGGAAGTACGGGATCTCCTCGGCATCCTGCAGCTGCTTGTCGCTGACCGGGATGTTGAAGCGGTCGCGGAAGTGCTTGACCGAATCGTCGTCCAGCTTCTTGGTCTGGTGGGTCGGGTTGAGCGACTCGCCGGCCGAACCCATGCCGTAGCCCTTGACCGTCTTGGCCAGGATCACGGTGGGCATGCCCTTGGTGTTCACCGCCGCGTGGTAGGCCGCATAGACCTTGTGCGGGTCGTGGCCACCGCGGTTCAGGCGCCACAGGTCGTCATCGGACAGCGAGGTGACCATGGCCGCGGTCTCCGGGTACTTGCCGAAGAAATGCTCGCGGGTGTACGCGCCGCCGAAGGCCTTGCAGTTCTGGTACTCGCCGTCGACGGTTTCCATCATCAGCTTGCGCAGCATGCCGCTGGTGTCGCGCGCGAAAAGCGGATCCCAGTAGCTGCCCCACAGCAGCTTGATCACGTTCCAGCCACCGCCGCGGAACACGCCTTCCAGTTCCTGGATGATCTTGCCGTTGCCGCGCACCGGGCCGTCCAGGCGCTGCAGGTTGCAGTTGATCACGAACACCAGGTTGTCCAGGCCTTCGCGCCCGGCCAGGGAGATGGCGCCCAGGGTCTCGGGCTCGTCGGTCTCGCCGTCGCCGATGAAGCACCACACCTTGCGGTCGGACTTCTCGATCAGGCCGCGGTTCTCCAGGTACTTCATGAACTGCGCCTGGTAGATCGCGGCCAGCGGGCCCAGGCCCATGGAGACGGTGGGCACCTGCCAGTAATCCGGCATCAGCCACGGGTGCGGGTAGGAGGAGATGCCCTGGCCGTCCACTTCGGTGCGGAAGTTGTTGAGCTGGGCCTCGCTGATGCGGCCTTCAAGGAACGAGCGCGCGTAGATGCCCGGCGAGCTGTGGCCCTGGACGCAGATCAGGTCGCCCGGGTGGTTCTCGGACGGGGCGCGCCAGAAGTGGTTGAAGCCCACGTCGTACAGGGTGGCCGAGGAGGCGAAGGAGGCGATGTGGCCGCCCAGGTCGCCGGGCTTGCGGTTGGCGCGCACCACGGTGGCCATCGCGTTCCAGCGGATGATCGAGCGGATGCGCCATTCCAGGTCGGCGTCACCGGGGCTCTTGGCCTCCAGGTGCGGCGGGATGGTGTTGACGTACTCGGTGGTGGGCGAGAACGGCATGACCGCGCCGGAGCGGCGGGCCAGCTCGACCATGTCCTCCAGCAGGCCATGGGCGCGCTCTGGGCCGTCACGGTCGATGACAGCCTTGAGCGATTCGATCCATTCCCGGGTCTCGACCGGGTCCGGATCGCTCTGGAGGACTTCGTTGCGCCAGTTCATATCACTCCCGTGGCCGCGCGGGAGCGCGGCGATATCGTGTCTTATGGACCACGAAGTTTAGCGCAACGCCGGGCCCTGCTGCCGCGCCGGGAGGCCGGGCGGGCACGGCGGCGGGCCATGTCCACCAGGCCGGGGGCCGGCGCGGGAAGTTGCACCCGCAACAGGCGCGATGGTTTCAGCAGCTACCTCTGCCGCGGCCCGTTGCAGCGGGCATCTGCAGCGGGCCGGTGCCGCGGGTTGCTCAGCCCTTGCGCGCCTCGTCCAGTTGCTGGCGGATCTGCGCGTCCACCGCGGCGATGGCGGTCATGTTCAGGATCCGGCGCGGGGTGGCACTGGTGGTGAGGATGTGCACCGGCTTGCCGATGCCCATCAGGATCGGGCCGATGGCCACCCCGTCGGTGACCACGCGGACCATGTTGTAGGCGATGTTGGCTGCGTCCAGGTTGGGCAGCACGAACAGGTTGGCGCGGCCCTTGAGGGTGCTGTTGGGCATGATCTTCTGGCGCAGCAGCTCGTCCCAGGCGGTGTCGCCCTGCATCTCGCCGTCCATGTTCAGGCGCGGCACGCGCTTGAGCAGCAGCTCGCGCACGCGCTGCATCTTCAGTGCGCCCGGGGTCTCGTGGCTGCCGAAGTTGCTGTGCGACAGCAACGCCACGCGCGGCTCGATGCCGAACAGCTTGAGCCGGTAGGAAGCCTGCAGGGTGGCCTCGGCAATCTGCTCGGGGGTGGGGTCGTCCTGCACGTGGGTGTCCAGGAAGAACCACGCGCCCTGCGAGTTGATGACGCCGGTCATGGCCGCGGTGGACTGCACCCCCGGGTCCAGCCCGATCACGCTGCGCACGTAGCCCAGCTTCTTGTGGAAGCGGCCGACCACGCCGGTGAGCAGCGCGTCGGCCTCGCCGCGGGCCACCATCACCGCGCCGATCAGGGTGGTGCGCGAGCGCATCAGGGTCTTGGCCGCCGACACCGTCACCCCGCGGCGCTCGGTCAGGGCGTGGTAGTGCTGCCAGTAATCGTTGAAGCGCGGGTCGTCATCCTGGTTGGTGATCTCGAAATCCACCCCGGCCCTGATCCGCAGGCCCAGGCGCCGGATCCGCGATTCGATCACCTCCGGGCGGCCGATCAGCACCGGGAAGGCCACGCCTTCGTCGATCACCGTCTGCACCGCGCGCAGCACCACTTCCTCCTCGCCCTCGGCATAGGCCACGCGCTTGCGTTCGGCGCGCGCGCGGTCGTACACCGGCTTCATCATCAGGCTGGTGCGGTAGACGAACTGGCCCAGCTTCTCGCGGTAGGCAGCCATGTCCTCGATCGGGCGCTGCGCCACGCCCGAGTCCATCGCCGCCTGGGCCACGGCCGCGGACAGCTCCACCAGCAGGCGCGGGTCGAACGGGCGCGGGATCAGGTACTCGGGGCCGAAGCTGGGGATGTCGTCGCCGTAGGCGCTGCCCAGGTCGGAGGCTTCCTTGCGCGCCAGCGCGGCGATGGCGTGCACGCAGGCCACCTTCATCGCCTCGTTGATGCCGGTGGCGCCCACGTCCAGCGCGCCGCGGAAGATGTACGGGAAGCAGACCGCGTTGTTGACCTGGTTGGGGTAATCGGAGCGGCCGGTGGCGATGATCGCGTCCGGGCGCACCGCCTTGGCATCCTCGGGCAGGATTTCCGGGTAGGGGTTGGCCAGGGCCAGGATGATCGGCCGCTCGGCCATCGTGGCCACCATCTGCGCGGTGAGGATGCCGCCGGCCGACAGGCCCAGGAAGATGTCGGCACCGGCGATGATCTCCTCCAGGGTGCGCGCATCGGTCTGCCGCGCATAGCGCTGCTTGTCCGGGTCAAGGTCGGTGCGGCCGGGGTGGATCACGCCGCCACGGTCCACCGCGGTGATGTTCTCCGGCTTCAGGCCCAGCGACACCAGCATGTCCACGCAGGCGATGCCGGCCGCGCCCATGCCGCTGGTGGCCAGGCGCACGTCGCCGATGTGCTTGCCCACCACCTGCAGCGCATTGACCAGCGCCGCACCCACGATGATCGCGGTGCCGTGCTGGTCATCGTGGAACACCGGGATGTTCATCCGCTCGCGCAGCTTGCGCTCGACGATGAAGCACTCCGGCGACTTGATGTCTTCCAGGTTGATGCCGCCGAAGGTGGGCTCCAGCGAGGCGATGATCTCGACCAGCTTGTCCGGGTCGGTCTCGTCGATCTCCAGGTCGAACACGTCGATGCCGGCGAACTTCTTGAACAGCACGCCCTTGCCTTCCATTACTGGTTTGCCGGCAAGGGGGCCGATGTTGCCCAGGCCCAGCACCGCGGTGCCGTTGCTCACCACCGCCACCAGGTTGCCGCGCGCGGTCAGCTCGCTGGCCTGGCGCGGATCGGCCACGATCGCCTCGCAGGCATAGGCCACGCCGGGCGAATACGCCAGCGACAGGTCGCGCTGGGTGAGCATCGCCTTGGTCGCCGAGATCCTGATCTTGCCCGGGCGCGGATGGCGGTGGTAATCCAGCGCGGCCTGCTTGAAATTTTCCTGGTCGGACATCGGTGTGGTCGTCGGGGGAGGGGGATTGCTGCGGGGTTGGATGCTGCGGCCTGGATTCTACCCGCCCGTCCCTGAGCGCCGGCCATGCACCGCGGTCGCTTCCATGTACCCGCCGGGCGGGCGCCGGGCGTGCATGCTGGAAGCCAGGCGCGGGCGGTCAGCCCAACGGGCCGTCGCTGATGCGGTCCATGCGGATCCGGTTGGCGAACAGCGAAAACGCCAGCATCCCGGCCAGGCCGCTGGCCCGCTCGACCCACGGCGGCAACCATCGCGGCGGCGCTAGGATGCCCTCGCCCAGCAGCGGCTCGAAGCGGACCACGTCCTCCAGGGTCATCTTGCCGGCGAACAGCCAGCGGCACAGGCGCAGGCGGTCGCGTTGCAGCGCGCGCCGGAAGAAGGTGTGCACCGCCACCAGCCCGTGCAGGTACACCGTGTCCTTGGTGAAGGCGCTGCCACCGCCCACCGGCACCCCGCGGAACACGCGCTGGGCCGAGGCGAAGCTTTCCTCCTCGTCCTGCCCGGCCGCGAGGAAATAACCGAACACCTGCAGGAAGTCGGCGCCATCCAGGGCCATGGCGATGGCCTCGATGCGCAGGCTGATGCGCTTCATCCGGCCGATGTCGATGCTGCCGGTGATCTGCTCGGCGAAGGTCGCCAGCCCCTCCTGGGTGGCGGTGACCCGCGGCGAGGCCAGGCCCAGGCTGCGCAGGTGCGGCTGGGCGCGGCCGTTGAGCGCGGTGAGCGAATGCACCAGCGCTTCGTGGTGGAACAACTGGCGGCGGTCATAGTCGCTGAAGGCCGCGCCACCGCGCAGGCGGATCCGGTTTGCACCGGCGGCGGCCTTGGCGATCAGCCCCGGGTCCACCTCCACCGCGATCGTGCGCCGGCCGAAGAACTCGTCCAGGTCGCCCTGCAACTGCAGGGCCAGCGCCGCGGCCGACACCGGCACCTGTTCCTCCGGGGCGAGCAGTTCGTGGTCCAGCTCGCTGGCGATCTGGATGAAGTGGCGCGCCGCTTCACGCGCGCTGGGGCCCTGCCCCGGCATCGGGTCGTCCGGGCGCCCGAACAGGGCCACCGATTCGGCGCCGGCCTGGGCACTGCCCAGCGATTCGAGCAGGCGCGCGGCCCGGTCCCAGCTGATGGCCGATTCACACAGGTACACGCCCAGCGGGTGGTCGGCATCGGCCTCGGAGGCGATGGCCGCCAGTGCGCGCCGCGCCTGGCTGAAATCCAGCGCCGGATACTCGACCTGCGGCAACGCGGTGCGCCCGCTGCGCCAGCCGGCCAGGAACTGCGCCTGCACCGTGGCCGGCCAACTGGCCAGGCCGAGCAGGCGGATTCCACGCACGGCCTGGACCAGGCGCGCATCCAGTGCGGCGTAGTGGGCGATATCGGCGGCAGCAGCCATTCGCCGACGATATCGCAACGCGGGGGGTTCAGCGCCGCGCGGGCTTGCCGTGCGGGCGCCTGCCCGCAGGCTTGCCCGGCGCCTTGCCGTCGGCCTTCTGCGCCAGGCGGTTGGCCAGGCGGTCGGCGGCGCCGGCCACCTCGTCGCGCAGCTTGAGGTAGTGCGCCACGCGGGCCGCGTCCAGGGTGCCGGCGTCGATCGCCGCGCGCACCGCGCAGCCGGGCTCGGCCTGGTGCGCGCAATCGTTGAAACGGCATTGCGCGGCCAGCGCCTCGACATCACCGAAGCCGCCGTCGGCCAGTTCCTCCTCGCCGGTGGGCTTGAGCTCGCGCATGCCGGGGGTATCGATCAGGCAGGCGCCGGACGGCAGCGCGATCAGCGCGCGGTGGGTGGTGGTGTGGCGGCCGCGCGAGTCGTGTTCGCGGACCTCGGCGGTGCGCATGCGTTCATGACCCAGCAGCGAGTTGGTCAGGGTCGACTTGCCGGCCCCGGAGGAGCCGACCAGCACCGCGGTCATGCCCGGCTGCAGCCAGGGCGCGAGCGCGGCCACGGCCTGGCGGTCGCGCGCGTCCAGCGCCAGCACCGTCACGCCCTGCGCGCGCACATCGGCCATGGCCTCCAGTGCGGCCTCGGTACCGGGGCCGGCGCGGTCGGCCTTGGTCAGCACCACCACCGGCTGCACCCCGCCGCCGCCGACCAGCAGCAGGTAGCGCTCGATCCGGCGCGGGTTGAAGTCCGCGTCCAGGCCGCAGACCACGAAGGCGGTGTCCACGTTGGCCGCGATCACCTGCTGGTGGTAGTGCTCGCCGGCGGCGGCACGCTTGATGGCGCTGCGCCGGGGCAGCAGCGCCAGGATCCGGCGGCCATCGTGCAGGACCCAGTCGCCCACCGCCGCGCGCTCGTGCAACGCCACGCCGGCGGCGGTGAATACCGGCCGGCGCTGCCATTCCGGAGGCGATTCGGTACGGAACCCGGTGTCGGGCGCGTCGGCCAGCACGTAGCCGGTGCGGTGCTGCTCGCTGACCCGCGCCGGCCGCGCACCCGGGTGCTGGGCGAACATCGCCTGCCAGTGCGCATCCTCGGGCGCACCCGGCCACGGCCAGCCGATCGGGCGCAGGCGGTCGTAGTCGGGCGGGGCAGGGTCGGCCATGCGACATTGTAGGTGCCCATGCACCGACTGCGTCGCGCGCGGGCCCTGTTTGCAGGAGCCGGTCTTGCCGGCGACCTCCATGCGTCCGCCGCCTGCCGGCGATCCGTGACCGATGCGTTCGCCGCCTGCCTGCGAACAGTGAGCCCCCTGCGGTCGCCGGCGAGACCGGCTCCTACAGCGGGACACCACGGTGGCCGGGCGCTTGTGTGGGCCGATGTGCGGGGGACGCGGGGAGCGGTGAGCGCGTACCCGGACGCAACGAAGCCGGGCCTTGTAAGAGCCGGCCTTGCCGGCGACCGCGGGGGCCCACGGATCGCCGGCAAGGCGGGGATGCACGGTGGTCACCGGCAAGGCCGGCTCCTGCGGGGGGCATCGGCGGGGGACCCCTGCCCCAGCCGGGACAGGTACTTGCGGGCTTTTTTTCGATACCATGCGAGCCTCGCCCCCGCCCCGGCTTGCCGTCATGTCCACCGAGCACCCGCTTCGCGTCCGCGAGCGCCTGTCAGAAGTCCGCTATGAAATCCGCGGAGAACTGAACCGGCGAGCGCACGCGCTGGAGGCCGAGGGGCGAAAGCTGATCAAGCTCAACATCGGCAACCCCGGTGCGTTCGGTTTCCGGGCCCCCGCGCACCTGCAGCGGGCGATCGTCGAGAACATCGACCACACCGACCCCTACACCCACCAGCTGGGCCTGCCGGCCGCGCGCGAGGCGCTGGCCGAGGCCTACCGCGCGCGCAATGCGCCGCACGTGGACGCCACCCGGGTGTTCGTGGGCAATGGCGTGTCCGAGCTGATCGACATGACCCTGCGCGCCCTGCTCAACCCGGGCGACGAAGTGCTGATCCCCTCGCCCGACTACCCGCTGTGGTCGGCCGCCACCATCCTCAACGATGGCCGCCCGGTGTATTACCGCTGCGCGCCGGACAACGGCTTCATGCCCGACCCGGTGGAGATCGAGAACCTGGTGTCCTCGCGCACCCGCGCGATCGTGCTGATCAACCCCAACAACCCGACCGGCGCGGTCTACCCGCGCGAGTTGCTGGAGCGCATCGTGGCCATCGCCACGCGCCACAACCTGCTGCTGCTGGTGGACGAGATTTACGACCAGGTGCTGTACGACGGCGCCTGCTTCGAGCCGCTGGCGCCGATTGCCGGCGACCATCCGTGCATCACCTTCAGCGGCCTGAGCAAGGTGCACCGCGCCTGCGGCTGGCGCGTGGGCTGGGCCATCCTCACCGGCGCGCCGGCGCGCACCACCGATTACCGCAACGCGATCGACCTGCTGTCCGGCCTGCGCCTGTGCGCCAACGTCGCCGGGCAGTACGCCATTGCCGCGGCCACCACCGGCCCGGACACCATCAGCGCGCTGTGCGCGCCGGGCGGGCGCCTGTACGAAACCCGCCGCGCGGTGGTCGAGGCCTGCGCGGCCAGCGAACACCTGTCGCTGATGGAACCGCGTGGCGCGCTGTATGCGTTCCCGTCGGTGGTCGGCCCGGCCGCACGCGGCTTCGACGACCATGCCTTCGCCCTGGAGCTGCTGGAGACCGAACACGTGCTGATCGTGCCCGGGTCCAGCTTCAACGTGCCTTACCACGACCACTTCCGGGTGACCCTGCTGCCGCAGGCCGACGTGATGGGCGAGGTGTTCGGGCGCATCGACCGCGCACTGTCACGGCGTGCAGAGGCCACCACCAAGGTGGTGCCGATGAAGTCGCGCACGGCCGCGGCCTGACCGCGACCATGCCGTCTGCCGCTGGCGCCGCACCGGACGCCGCCGCCACCGGCTACCTGGCACTGGGCGATTCCTACACCATCGGCGAGGGCGTGGACCCGTCCGCGCGCTGGCCGGTGCAGTTGGCCGCCGCGCTGCGTGCGCCAGGCATCGCGGTGGGTACGCCACGGATCATCGCCGCCACCGGCTGGACCTGTGACGAGCTGGACGCGGCCATCGACGTGGCCCAGGCGCACGAACCGCTGCAAGGGCAGGCCATGGTGAGCCTGCTGATCGGCGTGAACGACCAGTATCGCGGTCGCACCGCCGACAGCTTCCGCGCGCCGTTCGCGGCGCTGCTGCGGCGCGCGGCCGGGTTTGCCGGCGGCGCGGCCCGGCGGGTGATGGTGCTGGCGATCCCGGACTGGGGCATGACTCCGTTCGCACGCGTCCACGGCCGCGAGCCGGCGCAGGTGGCCGTACAGATCGACGCATTCAATGCCGTGGCGCGCGAGGAGTGCGTGGCGGCCGGCGCGCATTGGGTCGACATTGCCGCGCCATACCGCGCACGCGCCAGCGAACCGGAGATGCTGGCCGGCGACGGCCTGCATCCGTCCGCAGCGATGTACGCCCTGTGGACCGCGCTGGCCCTGCCGGTGGCACAAGGAATCCTGCGCGCATGAACGCCGCTGCAAACCAGGCCCCCGCGCAGCGCCCGCTGCCGCGCGAGCGCGCCCAGCACATCGCCGATGCATTCCTGCCCAGGCACCCGCTCGGCAGCCGCTACCACTACTACTACGTGCGCACCAAGCTGCGCAGCGACCCGCTGTACCCGGGCGTGTGCGCGGCCCTTGCCGGTACCCGCGCACCGCTGCTGGACCTGGGCTGCGGCCTGGGCCTGCTGGCCCACGCGCTGCGCCAGGAACAGATCGACATGCCCTATCACGGCGTGGACCTGGACCGGCGCAAGATCGACGCCGCGTGCCACGGGGCCGACCGCGCCGGCCTGGCCAACGTGGAGTTCGACACCCTGGACCTGGCCGCGGCATTGCCGGCGCATCGGGGCAGCGTGGCGATCCTGGACGTCCTCCAGTACCTGGGTGCGGAACGCCAGGCCGAACTGCTGGACACCGCCATCGGCATGCTCGAACCCGGTGCGCGGCTGGTGATCCGCGCAGCCCTGGACGGTGGCGGTGGCCGCACCCGGATCACGGTGGCCACCGACCGGATCGCGCAATGGCTGGGCTGGATGCAGGCCACCCCGCGCCATTACCCGGCCGAAGCACAACTGCGTGCGCAACTGGATGCGGCCGGGCTGCGCAGCCGGTTCTCGCCGCTGGCCGGCAACACCCCGTTCAACCACTGGCTGATCGTGGCCGAACGCGACTGAGCGGCACCGGCGCGCTGCACGCGCCTAGTAGGTGAAATTGAGCTTGGCCCAGGCAGTGCGGCCCGGCTCGGCGATGCGTTCGGGGGCGGCCGGGTAACCGAAGGCGCTGTTGCCGGCCAGGTTGAGGTGCTCGGCGTAGGCGCGGTCGAACAGGTTGTCGATGCCGGCCGATACCCGCAGCCGCTCGCCCAGGCGATAGCCGCCATTGAGCGAGAACACCGCAAAGCCCGGGCTGGCGCCCAGGTCGCGGCCGACCACGTTGCCGCGGTCGGTGCTGACCCGGCCCTGGCTGTCGGCCAGCCGCAGCAACGCGCCCCACGACCAGTTGCCATGCTCGCCGGCAGCGGCCAGGCGCGCTTCCAGCGGCGGCATCTGCGGCAGCGCGCGCCCGTCGTCGGACTCGCCGCGCGCATAGGCCAGCGCGGCCGTCAGCTTGAGCCCATCGCGCAGCTTCCAGTCCACGCCCAGTTCGCCACCGGCGATGTCGGCATCCACGTTGCGCGCACGGGTGGTGGTGCCCATCGCGCCGCCGCCCAGGTAGTCGAACAGCACGTAGTCGTCGATCCGGCCTGCATACACCGAGGCCCAGGCATCGAATGCACCGGCGCGCCACTGCAGGCCGGCGTCGAGCTGGGTGGTGCGTTCCGGACGCACTCCGGCGAAGGCGTTGGCCGCCCCGTCCGGGCCGCGGTTGGGCGAGAACAGCTCCCAGTAGTCGGGCATGCGTTCGGCGTGGCCAAGCCCGGCGTACCAGCCAAGGCGCCCGCCCATGTCGTACTCGTAGCGGACGAAGCCACCGGCCAGGGTGTCGCGGCGACTCTGGCCGGCGGTGGGGTTGGGCATGGGCCGCATGCCGGCAGTGGTGGCGCGCAGGTCGTCGGCCTGGGCACGGTCCACGCGCAGGCCGGACATCACATGGTGCACGTCGCTTACGTGCCAATGCGATTCGGCGAACACGCCGACGGTGCGGAACCGTGCATCGTCGGTCCACGGCTGCCCGCGCCAGGCGTCGCGGCCCATCGCACTGCGCCTGCGGTGCTCGCTCTGGCGGCCGTCGATGCCGGCGGTCAGTTCCCAGCGGTCCTGCTGCCAGGTGGCGGCCATGCGCCCGCCCTGGCTGGTGTCACCCACGTTGCTGGCCATGGGCATCGGCATGCTGCCGGACGGGTCCGGCTGGCGCAGGCTGTAGTTGTCCATCACATGGTCCACCTCGTTGCGGTAGACCGTGGCCACCACCGCGTCGAGCACGCCGCCGATGTGCTTCTTCTCGAAGCGCAGGCCCAGGCTGTCGCGGCGGAACTGCGCCCCGTCCATGCCGCGGCCGGCGTAACGCGCCTGCGCGTCGCCGGTGCCGACACTCAGTTCGAGCACGGTGTCCGCATCCGGGGTCCAGCCGATGGCCGCATCGGCGTTCCACTTTTCCCAGGCCGAGGGCACGCGGCGGCCGGCGCCATCGCGGTAGTCGTCGGCCTCGGAGCGGTTGCCGGCCAGGCGCACGTAGCCGCGCGGGGTGCCGGCGGTGAGGTCGAGCACCTGGTCGTTGCGGCCACTGCTGCCGGCCAGCACGCTGCCCTGGGCACGCACGCCGGGACGATCGAAGTACGGGATCTCGCGTTCGAAGCGCACCGTGCCGGCCGATGCGCCGCCGCCCCACAGCACGGTCTGCGGGCCCTTGATCACGGTCAGCCGGTCGTAGGTTTCCGGGGCGATGTAGGACATGGCGTTGTCCATGCGCGAGGGGCAGGCGCCGCTGAGCGCGCCGTCGTTGGTCAACAGCGCGATGCGCGAGCCGAACATGCCGCGCAGCACCGGGTCGCCGTTGGTGCCGCCGCTGCGCAGGGCGGTGAATCCGGGGATGGTCTTCAGGTAGTCGGCGCCGTCGCTGGCCGGAACCGGCTGGCGCGGCAGCTTCGGGTCGGTGACGAAGGTGTTGGCCGCCGCCGGCGCCACGCCCATCACCACCACCCCGTCGAGGGTGGTGGCATGGGCGCCGATGTCGTGCATCGATGCGTGGTGGGTGACCGCATCGGGCAGCGCGGCGTGATCCTGCGCCGCCAGCGTGGCGGGCAGGAAAAGCGCGCTGGCCAGTGCCGCTGCGAGCGTGTTCGTGCGTGTGGACATGGCACGTTTTCCGTAGGGGAACGCATCGATTGTGGAGGTGGAAATCGCCACGGGGATTGGGCAAATTGTCCCACCCGCAGGCAGCTTGACCTGGGTCAAAACTCCTTTCGAAACATGCACGTGCGGCAACCGGATTGATGCAAATCAAGGAGCGTGCGCGGATGCCATCGCAACCTGTCCCTGCCAACCAACCAGCGAAAAAAAGAGACTCGCGATGAGAACCACGCTCCGCCCCCTGCTTGCATGTGCCCTTGCCGGTGCCATTGCCTCGGCGCTCGCTGTTCCCGCCTTTGCCGCCAAGCCGGCGGGCGCCCCGCTGGAGACCATCCAGGCCGTGCTGACCGCACCGCCGATGGTGCCGCCGCCGATCACGCGCAAGACCCCCGCCAAGGTCGTTGTCGACCTGGAAATGGTGGAAAAGGAAATGCGCATCTCCGATGGCGTGACCTACGAGTTCTGGACCTTCGGCGGCACCGTGCCGGGCAGCTTCATCCGCGTGCGCGAGGGCGACACGGTGGAGTTCAAGCTCAAGAACCACCACAGCTCGCACGTGCCGCACAACATCGACCTGCACGCGGTCACCGGCACCGGCGGCGGCGCCGAGGCAACCAACACGCTGCCCGGCCGCGAGACCCAGTTCACCTTCAAGGCGCTCAACCCGGGGCTGTATGTCTACCACTGCGCGATGGCGCCGGTGGGCATGCACATCGCCAACGGCATGTACGGCCTGATCCTGGTCGAGCCCGAGGAAGGGCTGGAGCCGGTGGACCAGGAGTTCTACGTCATGCAGGGCGACTTCTACACCGCGGGCGCCTACGGCGAACCGGGCCTGCAGCCCTTCGACCTGGAGAAGGCGATCGACGAGCATCCGACCTACGTGGTGTTCAACGGCTCCGAAGGCTCGCTGACCGGCGACAACGCGCTCACCGCCAAGGCCGGCGACAAGATCCGCATGTTCGTGGGCAACGGCGGTCCCAACCTGGTCTCCAGCTTCCACGTCATCGGCGAGATCTTCGACAAGGTCTACTACGAGGGCGGCACCAAGTACCAGGAGAACGTGCAGACCACGCTGGTGCCGGCGGGCGGCTCGGCCATGGTGGAGTTCACGGCCGACGTGCCGGGCAACTTCATCCTGGTGGACCACAGCATCTTCCGCACCTTCCACAAGGGGTCGCTGGGCATCCTCAAGGTCGAGGGCGAGGAGCGTCCGGAGATCTACACCGGACAGCAGCACGACATCGAGTACCCCGAAGGCGAGCCCCAGGGAGGCAGGTAAGGACACAATGGAACGGCTGCTGCCACTGATGCTTGCCGCGATCCTGGCGCCGGCCACCGCCGGCGCCATGGATGCCACGGATGCCCCGGCGCAGTACCGGGCAATCGATGGTGGCCCGTTCCGTTCCTCGGTCCGCTTCGAGGAGGCCGCCGCAACGATGCCGGTGGCCTCCTTCCAGCTGATGGAACGGCCGGTCAGCAACGCGCAGTACGCCGCATTCCTGGCCACCCACCCGAACTGGCGGCGCGACCGGATCCCGGCCGTGTTCGCCAGCCCCGGCTACCTGGGCCACTGGGCTTCGGCCGATGGCCCCGGCGCGATGGCCGACCCGCAGGCACCGGTGGTGCACGTGAACTGGTATGCCGCCGATGCCTACTGCCGCGCCCAGGGCGCGCGCCTGCCGACCTTCCTGGAGTGGGAGTACGCGGCCGCCGCCGATGCCACCCGCAGCGACGCCCGCAGCGACCCGGCGTGGCGCATGCGCCAGATCAACGACGGCACGCCGCGGGCAATGGATGCGGCGCCCGGCGCACCGGCCAACGCCTGGGGCGTGTACGGCCTGCACGGTGCCACCTGGGAATGGAGCGGGGATTTCGCCTCGCTGCTGGGCGACAGCGACAGCCGCGGCCAGGAAGACGGCGAGGCCCTGCGCTACTGCGGTGCCACCGCCCTGTCATTCAACGACCGCACCGATTACGGCGTGGTCAAGCGTTTCGTCCTGCTGTCGGCGCTGCAGCCCGCCGCCACCCTGGGCAACCTCGGTTTCCGCTGCGCAAGGAGCCAGCCATGAAGTCCCCCATCATTTCCCTGGTGCTCGGCATCGCCGTGGCGATGGCCGCGGCCACGCCGCAGGCGCAGGCCGCCGGCACCACGACGGCGCAGGCATTGCCTGGCAAGTCGCTCTACCACCTGCAGGCCGGACTGACCGACCAGCACGGCAACGCCCTGCGCTGGGACGCACTGCGCGGGCGTGCGCAACTGGTGTCGATGATCTACGCCAACTGCCACCTGACGTGTCCGCTGGTCATCGAGAACGCCAAGGCGGTGCAGAAGCTGCTGCCCGATGCCCAGCGCGAGCGCCTGGATATCGCCATGATCAGCCTGGACCCGGCACGCGACACTCCCGCGGTGCTGGCCGACCTGGCGCAACGCCACCGCGTGGATACACACTGGCGGTTCCTGCAGCCGCAGGCGGACGACGTGCGTGCCCTGGCCAGCGTGCTGGACGTGCGCTACCGCTTCCGCGAGGACGGCAGCATCAACCACACCAGCGTGCTGGTACTGCTGGACGCCGACGGCCAGGAGGTCGCACGATCCGAAGTGGCCGGCGCCGCCGCCAATCCGGCATTCCTCGACAAGGTGCGCGATGCCCTCGCCCAGCCCTGATCCATACTTCCATCACCTTACCCCCGACCCCAGCAAGGAGATCCCCACATGAAACTCACCCGCACCCTGTTTGCCCTGGCCCTGTTCGGTGCCGCCGGCATGGCCCACGCCGCCGGCAACTGCACCATCGCGCTCAAGGGCGACGACGCCATGAAGTTCGACCTCAAGGAGGCCACCGTCTCGGCGTCCTGCGCCACCGTGACCATCGAGCTGGTGCACACCGGCAAGTTGCCGGCCGCCGCGATGGGCCACAACGTGGTCATCACCAAGACCCCGGACCTGGCCGCCCTGGCCCGCGACGCGATCAAGGCCGGCGCTGCCAACCACTACGTGCCCAAGGACGACGCCCGCGTGATTGCCGCCACCCACGTCATCGGCGGCGGCGAGAAGACCAAGATCACCTTCTCCGGCAAGAAGCTGGCCGCCGGCGGCGACTACTCGTTCTTCTGCAGCTTCCCCGGCCACTCCACCCTGATGAAGGGCAAGCTGGTCGTCACCAAGTAAGTGGATGCGCCGGGCCGCCCCCACGGCGGCCCGGATGCTTCCCGGGAGATCCACACATGGAATTCAAGATCAGCATCGAACACCCGCAACTGCAGGACATCGAACAACGCCTGCTGGACATCGACCCGGCCGGCCTGGTGGACGTGGACACGGCCGACGGCCGCGTGCGCGTCTCCACCTGCATCCAGCCCTTCGAACTGGCCATGACCCTGGCCGCAGCCGGGCATCCGGTGGCCGTGGCCGACATCGAGCTGCAGCCGTCGGTGTGCTGCGGCGGCTGCAGCGGCTGAGCCCCGCACCGCACCGCGCGCACTGCGCGGGAAGAGGAACGCGACGATGGCGGTGCTGATGCATTGATTGCCGGCATCAACCCATGGCGGCGATGTCCGGCATGTTTCAGGTGGCAGACGGGCAACCGGCCATTGCCGCGCGCAACGCGGCAGTAGAATCAGGCCCATACCTCCATGCCCGCCACGTCCGGCAGGCCGCCACGCCGGCGGCAATGGACCCGGGCCACTGCCTGCGGGGGCCGCCATGAACATCCAGTACCGCAAACCCCTGCCCGGCACGTCGCTGCAGTGGTTCGACGCGCGCCAGGCGGTGGAAGCGCTGCGGCCCGGCGCATGGGCCGGCCTGCCCTTCACCGCGCGGGTACATGCCGAAAACCTGGTGCGCCGCGCCGACCCGGCCCGGCTGCACGACTACCTGCTGCAACTGGTCGAACGCCGCCGTGACCTGGACTTCCCCTGGTTCCCGGTCCGGGTGGTGTGCCACGACATCCTCGGCCAGACCGCACTGGTGGACCTGGCCGGCCTGCGCGACGCGATCGCCGCGCGTGGCGGCGACCCGACCCGGGTCAACCCGGTGGTGCCTGTGCAATTGATCGTGGACCACTCGCTGGCGGTGGAACACAGCGGCACCGATCCGCAGGCATTGGCCAGGAACCGCGCGATCGAGGATCGCCGCAACGCCGACCGCTTCGACTTCATCAAGTGGTGCCGGCGCGCGTTTGCCAATGTCGAGGTGATCCCGCCGGGCAACGGGATCATGCACCAGATCAACCTGGAGAAGATGTCGCCGGTGGTGTACGTGGGCGACGGCGTGGCCTTCCCCGACACCTGCGTGGGCACCGACAGCCACACCCCGCACGTGAATGCGCTGGGCGTGATCGCCATTGGCGTGGGCGGGCTTGAAGCCGAAAGCGTGATGCTGGGCCGCGCCTCGTGGATGCGGCTGCCGCCGATCACCGGGGTCAAGCTGTGCGGCCGCCCGCAGCCGGGCATCACCGCCACCGACGTGGTCCTGGCGCTGACCGGATTCCTGCGCGCCGAACGGGTGGTGGGCCATTACCTGGAGTTCTTCGGCGAAGGCGCCGCGGCCCTGACCATCGGCGACCGCGCCACCATTTCCAACATGTGCCCCGAGTACGGCGCCACCGCCGGACTGTTCGCGATCGACCAGCAGACCCTGGACTACCTGCGCCTGACCGGCCGCCAAGAGGCCCAGGTGCAACTGGTGGAAACCTACGCAAGGGCCGCCGGCCTGTGGGCCGATACCCTGGGCCAGGTGCAGTACGAGCGCACGCTGGAGTTCGACCTGTCGGCCGTGGTGCGGACCATGGCCGGGCCATCCAACCCGCACCGCAAGCTGCCGACCAGCGACCTGGCCGAGCGCGGCATCGCCGATGGCCACAAGCTGCAGGCCGCGCGTGGCGAAGAGGCCGGCGGCCTGCTGCCGGACGGCGCGGTGATCATCGCCGCGATCACCAGTTGCACCAACACCTCCAACCCGCGCAACGTGATTGCCGCCGGCCTGCTGGCGCGCAACGCCAATGCGCGTGGGCTGCTGCGCAAGCCGTGGGTGAAGACCTCGCTGGCGCCGGGCTCGCGCGCGGTGCAGTTGTACCTGGAAGAAGCCGGCCTGCTGCCGGAACTGGAGACGCTGGGCTTCGGCATCGTCGGCTTCGCCTGCACCACCTGCAACGGCATGAGCGGCGCCCTGGACCCGGCGATCCAGCGCGAGATCATCGCGCGCGACGTGTATTCGGTGGCCGTGCTCAGCGGCAACCGCAACTTCGACGGCCGCATCCACCCCTATGCGAAGCAGGCGTTCCTGGCCTCGCCGCCGCTGGTGGTGGCCTATGCCATCGCCGGCACGGTGCGCTTCGACATCGAGAAGGACGTGCTGGGCATCGATGCCGATGGCCAGCCGGTGCGGCTCAAGGACATCTGGCCAGAGGACGCGCAGATCGACGCGATCGTGCGCGCCAGCGTCAAGCCCGAGCATTTCCGCATGGTCTACGGGCCGATGTTCGACGTGCGCGTGGAGCATGGCGGCGCGGTCGCCCCGCTCTACGACTGGCGCCCGCAATCCACCTACATCCGCCGCCCGCCGTACTGGGAAGGCGCCCTGGCCGGCGAGCGCACGCTCACCGGCATGCGCGCGCTGGCGGTGCTGGGCGACAACATCACCACCGACCACCTGTCACCATCCAACGCCATCCTGGCCGACAGCGCGGCCGGCCAATACCTGGCCTCGATGGGAGTGCCCGAAGAGGACTTCAACTCCTACGCCACCCACCGCGGCGACCACCTCACCGCCCAGCGCGCCACCTTCGCCAACCCGAAACTGGTCAACGAGATGGCCGTGGTGGATGGCGCGGTCAAGCAGGGCTCGCTGGCGCGGCTGGAGCCGGAAGGCACGGTGATGCGCATGTGGGAGGTGATCGAAACCTACATGCAGCGCCGCCAGCCGCTGGTGATCATTGCCGGCGCCGACTATGGCCAGGGCAGCTCGCGCGACTGGGCGGCCAAGGGCGTGCGCCTGGCGGGCGTGGAGGCGATCGTGGCCGAGGGCTTCGAGCGCATCCACCGCACCAACCTGATCGGCATGGGCGTGCTGCCGCTGCAGTTCCAGCCGGGCACCACGCGCCTGACCCTGGGCATCGATGGCAGCGAAACCTTCGACGTGGCCGGCACGCCGGCGCCAGGCGCGACGCTCGCCCTGGTGATCCACCGTCGCGACGGATCCAGCACCGAGGTGCCGGTCACCTGCCGGATCGACGCCGACGAGGAGCTGTCGATCTACGCCGCCGGCGGCGTGCTGCAGCGCTTCGCCCAGGATTTCCTGGAGGCATCGGCGGCGTGATGGCACGGCCGTGGCCGGCCTGCGGCCACCGCTGATACATTCCTTCCGAACGACCCGGATCACGATGAGTACCCGTCCACAACTCCGCATTGCCGCCACCTGGATGCGCGGCGGCACTTCCAAGGGCGTGTTCTTCCGCCTCGAGGACCTGCCCGAAGCGGCGCGCGTGCCGGGGCCGGCGCGCGATGCGCTGCTGCTGCGAGTGATCGGCTCGCCCGATCCCTACGCCAAGCACACCGACGGCATGGGCGGGGCGACGTCCAGCACCAGCAAGTGCGTGATCGTGGCGCCCTCGACCCGGCCGGACCATGACGTGGACTATCTCTATGGCCAGGTGGCGATCGACAGCGCCCTGGTGGACTGGAGCGGCAACTGCGGCAACCTGTCCTCGGCGGTGGGGCCGTTCGCGATTTCCAGCGGCATGCTCGACCCGGCGCGGGTGCCACGCGATGGCCGCTGCACGGTGCGCATCTGGCAGACGAACATCGGCAGGACCATCCTCGCCCACGTGCCGATGGTCGCGGGCGAGGTGCAGGAAACCGGCGATTTCGCGCTGGATGGCGTGGCCTTTCCGGCAGCCGAGATCGTGCTGGAATTCCTCGACCCATCCGATGACGGCGAGGCGGGCGGCGCGTTGTTCCCCACCGGCAACCTGGTCGATACGCTCGACGTGCCCGGCATCGGCCCGTTGCCGGCGACGCTGGTCAGCGCCGGCATTCCCACCGTCTTCGTCAACGCCGACGACATCGGCTGCGATGGCACCGAACTGCAGCGTGCAATCAACGACGACCGCGCCGCACTGGCCAGGCTGGAAGCGATCCGCGTCGCCGGTGCGCTGCGCATGGGCCTGATCGCCACGCCGGGCGAAGCGCTCACGCGCCAGCACACGCCCAAGGTCGCCTTCGTCGCGCCGCCGAGGGACTACATGGCGTCCAGCGGCACGCTGGTTGCTGCCGGCGACATCGACCTCAGCGTGCGCGCACTGTCCATGGGCAAGCTGCACCACGCGATGATGGGCACGGCCGCGGTCGCGATCGCGGCGGCGGCAGCGGTACCGGGCACCCTGGTCAACCGTGCGGCCGGCGGTGGCGCGCGCGAGGCGGTGCGCTTCGGCCACCCCTCCGGCACCCTGCGCGTCGGCGCCACGGTCGCGCAGGTGGACGGGCAGTGGGCCGTGACCGGCGCGGTGATGAGCCGCAGCGCGCGGGTCCTGATGCAAGGCCACGTACGGGTGCCGGCGGACACCGTGTAGGAGCCGGCCTTGCCGGCGACCGTGATGGCGCATGCGTGCGCGCAACGGGTTTCATCGAAATCCATCCTGCGCAAGGGTCGCCGGCAAGACCGGCTCCTACGGAGCCGGGGCGGCGTTGCCGGCGGCCACGTCCAGGGCCACGTTCATCATCGTCGGATCCTCGCGGTCCGGGACCACGCGGAAGCCCAGCTGCCGGCACATCGCCAGCATGGTGCCGTTCTCGCGCAGCACCTGGCCTTCCACCGTGGCCAGGCCGATGCTGCCGGCCCACTCGATCATGATGCGCATCAGCTGCCAGCCGATGCCGTAGCCCTTGAGGTCCGAGCGCACCAGGATGCCGTACTCGCCGCGCTGGTAATTGGCGTCGGCCAGCAGGCGCACCGCGCCCAGCATCTGGCCGTTGTCCGGGTCGACCGCCACCAGGGCGATGGAGCGGGCGTAGTCGAGCTGGGTCAGGCGGGCGATGAACTCGTGGCTGAAGTGGCGCACCGCCGAGAAGAAGCGCAGGCGCAGGTCCTCCTCGGTGACCTTTTCGAAGAACGCGCGGAACATCGCCTCGTCCTCCGGGCGCACCGGGCGCACCTGCATGTGCCGGCCATTGGCCAGCGCCACCTCGCGCTCCCACTCCTTTGGATAGGGGCGGATCACGAAGCGCGGATGCCACGGCCCCTTGCCGCTTTCCTGGTACGGGCCGATGGCCACGCGTGCGTCCAGCGCGATCACTCCATCGCGGTCGGCCAGCAGCGGGTTGATGTCCAGTTCGCGCACCTGCGGCACATCGGCGGCCAGCTGCGCCAGTTTCACCAGCACCAGCGCGATGGCGCGCTCGTCGGCCGCCGGCACGTCACGGTAGGCCTTGAGGATGCGCGAGACGCGGGTGCGCGAGATCAGGTCGTGGGCCAGGCGCAGGTCCAGTGGCGGCAGGGCCAGGGCCTTGTCGTCGATCACCTCCACCGCGGTGCCGCCGCGGCCGAACACCACCACCGGGCCGAAGGTGGCGTCGTCGGCCAAGCCGCAGATCAGTTCGCGCGCCTTGGACTTGACGATCATCGGGTGCACGGTCACGCCGTGGATGTCGGCCTGCGGGCGCAATTGGCGCGCACGCGCAAGGATTCCGGCGGCGGCCTCGCGCACCGAGTCCGCGCTGGCCAGGTTCAGGCGCACGCCATCGACGTCGGACTTGTGGACGATGTCGGGCGAGAGGATCTTCAGCGCCACCGGGGTGCCGCGCGCCAGCATCGGCGCGGCCGCGGCCACCGCCGCGTCCGGGTCGGCGGCCAGGATGGTCTCGGCGATCGGGATGCCATAGGCCTGCATCAGCGCGGCCACTTCCAGCGGGTCGAGCCACTGCCGGCCCTGGGCCAGTGCGTCGGCCACGATCGCCTGCGCGGCCGCGGCGTCGACCACGAAATCCTCCGGCAGGCTGGGCGGAGTTTCCATCAGCGCTTGCTGGGCCTCGCGGTGGCGCACCAGGTAGGTGTAGCCACGCACCGCATCGGACTCGGTGGCGTAGGTGGGAACGCCGGCCGCGTCCAGCCGCGCCACCGCTTCGGGCGGACTGCCCAGCCACACCCCCAGCACCGGCTTGTGCGGCGTGCTGCGCGCGCGGCGCTCGAGCACGCCGGCCACCGCCTCGGCCGCCTCCACCGGCGCCGACAGCGCGGTGGGCACGTTCATCACCAGCACCGCATCGTTGTCGTCGCTGGCCAGCAGGGCCTCGAGTGCGGCGGTGTAACGGCCGGCATCGGCATCGCCGACGATGTCCACCGGGTTGGCCCGCGACCAGGTCGGCGGCAGCACCGCATCCAGCCGCGCCACGGTGGCCGCATCCAGCGCGGCCACGGTACCGCCAAGGTCGACCAGCCGATCCACGGCCAGCACCCCGAGGCCGCCGCCATTGGTGAGCATGGCCAGGCGCCGGCCGGGCGCGCTGTGCAGCCGGCCCAGGGTCTGCGCCGCGGCAAACAGCTCGTCCAGCGCCAGCACCCGCAACAGGCCGGCGCGGCGGAAGGCCGCGTCGTACACGGCATCGGACCCGGCCAGCGCGCCGGTGTGGGTGGCCGCGGCCTTGGCACCCTGGGCGTGGCGCCCGGACTTGACCACCACCACCGGCTTGGACCGCGCCGCCGCGCGCGCGGCGGACATGAACTTGCGCGCATCGCGCAGCGATTCGATGTACAGCAGGATCGCGCGGGTCTTGCGGTCCTGGGCGAACCAGTCCAGCAGGTCGCCGAAATCCACGTCCATCGCATCGCCCAGCGACACCACCGCCGAAAATCCGATCGAGCGCGCCGCGCCCCATTCCACCAGGCCCGAGGCAATCGCCCCGGATTGCGAGACCAGGGCCAGGTCGCCCGGCAACGGGCCGCGCGCGGCGAAGCTGACGTTGAGCCGCGCATGCGGCGCCATCACCCCCAGGCAGTTGGGGCCGACGATGCGCAGGCCGTGCGGCCGCGCCAGCTCGCGCACCTGCTCCTGCAGCGAGCCGGGGCCGTGGCCCAGCCCGGCGGTGACCACCACCGCCGCACGCGCGCCGGCGGCAATGGCCTCGGCAATCACGCCGGGCACCGTGGCCGCCGGCGTGGACACCACCACCAGCTTCGGGCGGAATGGCAGGTCGGCCAGGCGCGCAACGGTGGCAATGCCTTCGATCTGCGGGTACTTGGGGTTGACCACCGCCACCTGACCGGAAAAACCGGCATCGCGCAGGTTGCGGATCACCGTGCGCCCGACCGAGCGCTCGCGCGGGCTGGCCCCGACCACCGCCACCGAGCGAGGGCGGAACACCGCATCCAGTGCATAGGTACTCATCCGGCGCGCCTCCTGGTTTGCATCCAGAGGGCACCATACAGGGCCTGCCGTCGATGCCATGCCCCGGACAATCTGTCCCATCGTGGAGTGCCCGCCGCGCGCCTATACTGGCGTGGGAGACCTGCCCAGCGCACGCCGTGGCACGCGGCCTCGTCCCATGCCCCGGGCATGGCGACGGCCAGTGTCGTGGGTACCCCGAAATTTCCGGTCGCGCATTGATCCGGATCAATGCCCGAATTGCGCCATCCGGGGGAAGATTCCCCCGTTCACATTGAGGGACGGACCGCATGCACAGCGTGCACGGGACTTACAACGACAAGGTGGTCCACCAGTTTGCGGTGGCCACGGTGTTCTGGGGCATCGTCGGCATGGCCGTGGGCGTGTTCATCGCCGCCCAGCTGTACTGGCCGGTGCTCAATTTCGACACCGCCTGGCTCAGCTACGGCCGCCTGCGCCCGCTGCACACCAACGGGGTGATCTTCGCCTTCGGCGGCTCGGTGCTGTTTGCCACCTCGTTGTACGTGGTCCAGCGCACCTGCCACGTGCGCCTGATCTCCGACCGCCTGGCCGCGTTCGTGTTCTGGGGCTGGCAGGCGGCCATGGTCGGCGCGGTCATCACCCTGCCGCTGGGCTTCACCCAGGGCAAGGAGTACGCCGAGCTGGAGTGGCCGCTGGATATCCTGATCGCGGTGGTCTGGGTCGCCTATGGCTGGCTGTTCTTCGGCACCCTGGTCAAGCGCCGGGTCAAGCACATCTACGTGGCCAACTGGTTCTACGGCGCCTATGTGATCGCCGTGGGCCTGTTGCACATCGTCAACAACCTGGCCATCCCGGCCGGGCTGTGGAAGTCCTACCCGATCTACAGCGGCGCAGTCGATGCGATGGCGCAGTGGTGGTACGGGCACAACGCGGTGGCGTTCCTGCTGACCGTGGGCTACCTGGCGATGATGTACTACTTCGTGCCCAAGCAGGCGCAGCGGCCGATCTACTCCTACCGGCTGTCGATCGTGCACTTCTGGGCGCTGATCTCCATCTACATGTGGGCCGGCCCGCACCACCTGCACTACACCGCGCTGCCGGACTGGGCGCAGTCGGTGGGCATGGTGTTCTCGGTGATCCTGCTGGCGCCGTCGTGGGGCGGCGCGATGAACGGCATCCTCACCCTGTCGGGGGTGTGGCACAAGCTGCGCACCGACCCGATCCTCAAGTTCCTGATCGTGGCCATCAGCTTCTACATGATCGCCACCTTCGAAGGCCCGCTGCTGTCGATCAAGACGGTCAACTCGCTGAGCCACTACACCGACTGGACCGTGGGCCACGTCCACGCCGGCACCCTGGGCTGGGTGGCGATGATCTCCATCGGCTCGCTGTATTCGCTGTATCCGCGCCTGCTGGGCCTGCCGGGCATGTATTCCACCCGGCTGATCGACGTGCACTTCTGGATGCACACCCTGGGCGTGGTGTTCTACATCGTGTCGATGTGGATCGCCGGCATCACCCAGGGCCTGATGTGGCGCGCCACCAACGCCGACGGCACCCTGACCTACAGCTTCGTCGAGTCGCTGATCGCCACCTACCCGTACTACATGGGCCGCCTGCTGGGCGGGGTGCTGATCACCGCCGGCATGGTGTTGATGGGCTGGCACATGTGGCGCACCCGGCAGATGGCCGGCAACCCGGCCGCGCAGCCGGTGCTGCCGCCGCACGCCGCCGAGGCACAGGGCTGAGGACGAGCAATGGCAATCGGACACGAGAAGATCGAGAAGAACGTCGGCGTGCTGGCCGTGCTGATCGCCGTGGCGATCTCGCTGGGCGGCCTGGCCGAGATCATCCCGCTGATGCGCCAGGCAGAGGCCATCGAGCCGACACCGGGGGTGGAGCCGTACCCGGCGCTGGAACTGGCCGGCCGCGACGTCTACATCCGCGAGGGCTGCTACGGCTGCCACTCGCAGATGGTGCGCACCCTGCGCTTCGAGACCGAGCGCTACGGCCATTATTCGCTGGCCGGCGAATCGGTCTATGACCGCCCGTTCCAGTGGGGCTCCAAGCGCACCGGGCCGGACCTGGCGCGGGTGGGTGGCCGCTACTCCGACGACTGGCACCGCGTGCACCTGATCGACCCGCGCGCCGTGGTGCCCGAGTCGAACATGCCCGCATTCCCGTGGCTGGCCAGCACCGGCGTGGACGGCGCAACGATGACCCGTCGGATGAAGGCGCTGCAGCGGCTGGGCGACCCGTATACCGACGAGCAGATCGCCGCCGCGGCCGCGGACGTGGCCGGCAAGACCGAGCTTGATGCGGTGGTGGCCTACCTGCAGGGCCTGGGCCGGCACGCGCCGAAGGGGAACTGACAGATGATGTCCGGAATCGTGACCTTGCTGCTGTTGCTGTTGTTCGTCGGGGTGTGGGCCTGGGCGTGGCTGCCGCGCAACCGCGCCGGTTTCGACGAGGCCGCGCGCCTGGCGCTGGATGATTCCCAAACCGGGGAGGACCGCCCATGAGCACCGGATGGTCGTGGTACGTCATCGCCCTGCTGGTCCTGAACCTGGGTGGCTGCACCTGGCTGCTGTGGTGGACCGCCAAGCGCCGCCCGGGCGATCCCAAGCCCGAGGACACCAGCCACTACTGGGACGGCGACATCACCGAGTACAACAAGCCGATGCCGCGCTGGTGGATCATCGGCTTCTACATCTCGCTGGTCTTCGGCGCCGTCTACCTGGCCTGGTACGGCGGGCTTGGCAGCTATCCGGGGCTGGGCAAGTGGAGTTCGGCCGGCGAGCATGACCGCGCCAAGGCCGTGGCCGATGCGCGCCTGGAGGAAACCTTCTCCGCGTTCAGCGGGCGCGAGCTGCCGGACCTGGCAGGCGACCCGCGCGCGCTGGCGCTGGGCCGCTCGATCTTCGCCAACACCTGCGCCACCTGCCACGGGTCTTCGGGCCAGGGCGCGATCGGCTATCCCAACCTCACCGACGCCATCTGGCACTGGGGCGGCGCCCCGGAGCAGATCCTGGATTCGGTGCTGGACGGCCGCGAAGGCGTGATGCCCGAATGGGGCACCGTGCTGACCGGCATGGGCGGCCCCGAGGCGGTGGACTACACGATCGCCTACATGCGTACCCTGTCGGCGCCGGACACGCTGCAGAACAACTTCGGCGCCGCCCAGGGCAAGAAGCTGTACGAGGGCGTGTGCGTGGCCTGCCACGGCATCGACGGCAAAGGCAATGCCGCCATCGGCGCGCCCGACCTGACCGACGACTACTGGATGTACGGCAGCAGCCGCGAGAGCCTGCGCAAGACCATCATGGAGGGGCGCCACGGGGTGATGCCCGCGCACCGCGACCTGCTCGGCGAGACCCGGGCGCGGCTGGTGGCCGCCTACGTGTGGTCGCTGTCAAACAGCGATACCGCGGACGACTGAGCAACCATGAGCGTCCCCGACTTCGATCATGCGCCCCGACCGCTGGTTCAGCGGATCGGGGCGATCCTGTGGCCCAGCTTCTTCGCCGCAGGCGTGGCGACGATGGTGTTCTTCGCCTTCGTCGATCCCACCGAGCTGGAGCGGATCACCTTTCCGCACGTGGAACTCAGCCGCGGCGTCGGCTACACCATCGGCTTTTTCACCTTCTGGCTGGCGACCGCGTCGTCCAGCCTTTTCACCTGGATCCTGCTGCGACCGTCGAGCCGCTTCAACGGACCCAGGCGCTAGTACAAGGCGGGTTGCAAGTTGAGCAAGTCCATCGACATCGAAGTGGTCGACACGGGCGGCGATTCGCTCTATGTCAGCGAGCGCAAGGTCTATCCGCGCGATGTTTCCGGCCGCTTCGACCGGCTGCGCAAGGCGGCGGTGTTCTGGCTGCTTGGCATGTACTACCTGTTCCCGTGGCTGAGCTGGGACGGGCGCCAGGCGGTGCTGTTCGACCTGCCGGCGCGCAAGTTCCACGTGTTCGGGCTGACCTTCTGGCCGCAGGACTTCAGCCTGCTGGCGCTGCTGCTGGTGATCCTGGCGCTGACCCTGTTCTTCGTCACCGCGCTGGCCGGCCGCCTGTGGTGCGGCTATGCCTGCCCGCAGACGGTATGGACCGAAGTGTTCCTGTGGATGGAGCGCTGGACCGAAGGCGACCGGGCCAAGCGGATGAAGCTCGATGCCGGCCCGTGGACCGGCCAGAAGATCCTGCGCAAGGGCTCCAAGCACTTCCTGTGGATCGTGTTCTCGCTGTGGACCGGGTTCACCTTCGTCGGTTTCTTCACTCCCATCGTCAGCCTGGGCGAACGCATCGTGCCGTACGCATGGAATGGCTGGGAGCTGTTCTGGGTGCTGTTCTATGCCGGCGCCACCCTGGGCAACGCCGGCTTCCTGCGCGAGCAGGTGTGCAAGTACATGTGCCCCTACGCGCGCTTCCAGAGCGCGATGTTCGACCGCGACACCCTGATCATCGCCTACGACCCGATGCGCGGCGAGCCGCGCGGGCCGCGCAAGCGTGGCCTGGGCAGCGTGCTGGAACGGGCACGCGGCCTGCTGGACGTGCGCGCCGCCTACGACTACGTGTTCCGCGCCAGCCACCACCCCAGCGCCGCCGCCAGCCGGCTCCAGGCCGGCGGCACCATCACCCTGGGCGACATCGGCGCGCAGGTCGAGCCGCTGCCCAGGTTCGAGCCGGAGCAGTTGGGCGACTGCGTGGACTGCACCATGTGCGTGCAGGTGTGCCCGGTCGGCATCGACATCCGCAACGGCCTGCAGTACGAGTGCATCGCCTGCGGCGCCTGCATCGACGCCTGCGACGACGTGATGGACAAGGTCGGCTACCCGCAGGGACTGATCCGCTACACCACCCAGAACGCGATGGAAGGCGGCCGTACCCGCGTGCTGCGCCCGCGCATCCTGATCTATGCAGTGCTGCTGGTCGCGTTGATGGCCGGCTGGGCATGGGGCGTGGGCAACCGCAGCCCGCTGATCGCCGATGTGCTGCGCGACCGCAACGCCCTGTACCGGGTGCAGGCCGACAGCGTCGACAACGGCTACACACTGAAGCTGGCAAACAAGACCGAGCGCGACATGGTCTACGTGGTGCGGGTGGAATCCCCCACCGCCGGCCTGGTCCTGCGCGGCGGCGAGCGCGAGGTCGTGGCTGGCGCCGGGCAGGTGGTCGCCGAGGGCCTGGATGTCACCGCGCCGGCCGACATCCGCGGCCGCCACGAATTGCGCTTCGTGGTCGAATCCCGCGACGGCACGGCGCACGCCCGGGTGGACACCACCTTCTTCGGCCCGATGTGAGGCAGATCCGATGACCGACGACCGCAGTCCGCAGACCGCCAGCTCGCCATGGCGCCAGCCGATCATCTGGCTGGTGATCGCGCTGGTGGCCGCATCGGTGACCGGCGGGGTGATCATGGTGACCGTGGCCAGCCGCGACGGCCCGGTGGACGCGGTGGCCTACCAGGTGCAGCGCACCGGCCAGGTGCAGCAGTCCGACCTGGGGCCGGATGCGCGCGCCGGTGAGCTGGGATTGAGCGCGGTGGTGCGGGTGGACCAGGAGGCCGGCGCAGTGGAAGTGTTGCCGGTGACCGGCCGCTTCGAGCGCGCCGCACCGCTGCAGTTGCGCCTGCACCATCCGCTGCGCGCGGCCGAAGACCGGGTGCTGGACCTGCAGCCGGTGGCCACCGGCTGGCGCGCGGCGGCGACCCTGGACCCTGGCCACGACTGGCTGATGCAGTTGGGCCCGGCCGATGCCAACTGGCGCCTGCGCGGGCGCCTGCCCCGCGGCCAGCTGGCCGCGCGCGTGGACCCTGCCCTGGATGGCGGCGACCCGGCGCCCGACGCACCCGCGCCCTGAACACCATGGACGTGACGGCCGCCTGTCACCACTGCGGCGAGCCCCTGCCACGCACCCCTGCCCACGCCGAGCTGGACGGTGAGCGCCGCGCCTTCTGCTGCAGTGGCTGCGCCGCGGCGGCGCAGTGGATCGCCCAGAACCGGCTGCAGGATTACTACCGCCTGCGCAGCGAGCCGGCGATGCGGGTCGGCGAGGATCTGCCCGAGATGGCGCTGTGGGACCGCGAGGACCTGCTCGCCGGGCATACCCGCCAGGTCGAGGGCGGGCGCGAAATCACCGTGCTCACCGATGGCATGCGCTGCGCCGCCTGCGCCTGGCTGATCGACCGCGCGGTGGGGCGCGAACCGGGCGTGGGCGAGATCAGCGCCAACGCCATCACCGGCCGCATCCGGATCGTGTGGGATCCGGCGCAGGTGGCATTGTCGCGGCTGCTGCGGCGGCTGGCCTCGCTCGGCTACCGGCCCTACCTGGCCACTGGCGAAGCGCGCGAGCGTGCACGCCGCCGCGAGCGCAACCGCGCCCTGGTCCGCGTGGGCATTGCCGGCATCGGCTCGATGCAGGCGATGATGTTCGCCGAGGCGCTGTACCTGGATTTCAACAACACCATGCCGGTGCCCACCCGCGACTTCTTCCGCTGGATCACCTTCCTGGTGTCCACCCCGGTGGTGTTCTGGGCCGGCTGGCCGTTCATCGCCGGCGCGCTGCGCGAACTGCGCCACCTGCGCCTGGGCATGGACACCCTGGTCGCCGGCTCCACCCTGCTGGCGTGGCTGGCCAGCGTGTGGGGCACCGTGGTCGGTGCCGAGCACGTGTGGTACGACGCGGCGGTGATGTTCGTGTTCCTGTTGCTGGTGGCGCGCCAGCTGGAACAGCGCGCGCGCGGCATCGCCAGCGCCCAGGTCGATGCGCTGGCACGCGCACGGCCCGCGTTCGCCACCCGTGAGCGCGCCGATGGCAGCCGCGAGCCGGTGCCACTGGCGCTGCTGGCGCCCGGAGACGTGGCCTGGGTGGCGGTGGGCGAGCCGGTGCCGGGCGACGGCATCCTGCTCGATGCCGATGCCCGTTTCGAGGAAGCGCTGCTCACCGGCGAATCGACGGCGGTGGCCAAGCGCGCGGGCGATACCGTGTATGCAGGTACCGCCTGCCGCGAGCATCCGGCCCGCATCCGCGTGGTGCGGGTGGGCGATGACACCCGCCTGGCCGAACTGGCGCGCCTGGTCGAACTGGCGCAATCGCAGCGACCGCCATTGGCGCGCAGCGCCGAGAAGATCGCCAGCGGCTTTGTGGCCGGGCTGCTGCTGGCCGCACTGGCGGTGTACGCATGGTGGAGGGTGCACGATCCCTCGCGCGCATTCGAAGTGGTGCTCGCGCTGCTGGTGATCAGTTGCCCGTGTGCGCTGTCGCTGGCGGTACCGGCGGCGATGGCCGCCGCCCATGGCGCCCTGGCCCGGCTCGGCGTCCTGGCGGTACGGCCCGGCGCGCTGGATCGGCTGGCCGAGGCCACCGACATCGTGTTCGACAAGACCGGCACCCTGGGCGATGGCCAGCCGCGATTGCGGGCGGTGGACCGATGCCGCGGGCTGGATCAGGCGCAGGCACTGCGCATTGCCGCTGCGCTGGAGCGTGACAGCCGCCATCCGCTGGCGGCCGCGTTTGCCGACGTGGCCGACCCGCCGCTGGCGCGGAACGTGCGTGCGGTGGCCGGACGCGGCATCGAGGGCGAGGTCGAGGGCGTGCATTACCGGCTCGGCCAGGCCGGTTACGCCGACGGCACCGAGGACGACGGCGCCCTGTGGCTGGCCGGCGATGACGGCAGCGCGGCGCGCTTTGCGGTCGCCGAGGGCGAACGCGCCGATGCCGCCGGCGCCATCGCCCGCCTGCGCGAACAAGGCCTGCGCCTGCACCTGTCCAGCGGCGATGCGGCGCGCAATGTGGATGCCTTCGGCACGCGCCTGGGCATCACCGAGGTGCATGCGCGGCAGTCGCCGCAGGACAAGCTGGATTACGCACGCGCGCTGCAGCAGCAGGGACGGATCGTGGCGATGGTCGGCGATGGCCTCAACGATGCGCCGGTGCTGGCCGGTGCCGACGTCTCCATCGCCATGGGCGAGGGCGCCTCGCTGGCGCACCGCGCCGCCGACCTGGTCACCACCGGTGGCAGCCTGCTGCGGATTCCCGCCGCGGTCGCGCTGGCGCGCAACGCCCGCCGCATCGTCCGCCAGAACCTGGCCTGGGCGGTGGGCTACAACGTGCTGGCATTGCCGCTGGCCGCCGCCGGCCTGGTCACGCCGTGGCTGGCGGCCCTGGGCATGGCCCTGTCCTCGCTGGCGGTGACCCTCAACGCCTTGCGGCTGGCGCGGCCACGCCCGGAGCCGGCCACCGTTGCCGCCACCCGGCCGCTGCCGATCGAGGCGACACGATGAACATCCTGCTGCTGCTCATCCCGATCAGCCTGTTGATGCTGGGCGCAGCGGTTGGCGCATTCGTGTGGGCGGTCCGGCGCGGCCAGTTCGACGACCTGGATACTCCCGCGCTGGACATCCTGGACGACCACGACCGCCCCGCCCCGCCGCGTGCACGCAGCGCGCACGACCCGGCAGCGCACGCTCCCGCGCCACATGCTCTCTCGCCGCACGATCCGGCAGCGCCCGACCGGGCACCGCAGCCACCGCACGAGGGCTGATGCACATGCCGGTCGACCTGCCGACCCTGCTCGCTGCACTGGTCGCCGGCCTGCTCGGCGGCCTGCATTGCGCAGTGATGTGCGGCGGCATCGCCACCGGCTTCCCGGCAATGGCGCCGGGGCGGCCGCTGGCGGTGGCCTGGCAGGCCAACCTCGGCCGGATCGGAGGCTACGTGCTTGCCGGCACCCTGGCCGGCGGCCTTGGTGGCGGCGTGCTGCGCCTGGCGCGCACCGATGCACTGGCCGTGGGCGTGCGCATGGCCGCAGGCGTCGCCCTGGTGCTGGTTGCATTGCGCCTGCTCGACCGCCGTGGCCGCCTCGGCTTCCTGGCCCGGCCCGGTGCCCGGGCGTGGCAATGGATGCGCCCCCTGCACCGGCATCTGCTGCCGGCCGACCGTGCCTGGCGGCGGATCGCCCTGGGCGCGCTGTGGGGCTGGATGCCGTGCGGCCTGAGCCTGAGCCTGCTCACCGTGGCCTGGCTGCAGGCCAGCGCCGGCGGTGGCGCCCTGGTGATGGCTGCGTTCGGCGCCGGCACCCTGCCGATGATGCTGCCGCTGACCTGGTCCGGCGCGCGCCTGGGCGGCTGGCTGCAGCGCCCGCGCCTGCGCATGGCCATGGCCTGCATCGTGCTGGGCGCCGGCCTGCTGACCATCGCCGCACCGTGGCTGATGCAGGTGCCGGCACTGCACGGCCCGCTTGCAGCACTGGGCTGCCGGCCTTACGCCGGCTGAGGGCGCACGCAGTTGCGGCCATCGGCCTTGGCCTGGTACAGCGCCTCGTCGGCGGCCCCGCTCCAGGCCTCGATGCTGTCCATGCCCGGCGCCAGCTCGGCCACGCCGATGCTCAGGGTCACCGGCACGCCGCCCACGACAACCCGCTCGGCCACCGCCTGGCGCAGCCGCTCGGCCACTTCCAGCGCCGCCTGGCGGTCGGTGCCGGGCAGCAGTGCGCCGAACTCGTCGCCGCCGTAGCGCCCGGCCGAATCCACTCCACGCAAACTGGCATGCAGCAGCGCCGAGACGTCACGGATCACCTGGTCGCCGGCGAGGTGTCCGTGGGTGTCGTTGATCCGCTTGAACTGGTCGATGTCGATCATCAGCAACGAAGACACCGCCCCGTAGCGCTGGAAGCGCTGCAACTGCGCGGCCACCAGCGCCAGCCACTGCGGGCGGGTGGCCAGGCCGGTCTCGGCATCGATCCGCGACACCTGCTCCAGGATCCGCTTCTGCGTGCGCACCTTCTCGGAGAACATCCGCGCCGCCACGCCCATGGCCATCAGGTACAGCACCAGGAACGGCAGGCACCACAGCATCGTGGCAAAGCGGGTGTGCGGCTGGAAGGCAAAGCCGTTGAACGCGGAGGTCACCAGGGCCACGCCCGCCATCACCGCCATCGAGCGCAGCGCCAGCGACAGGCCGCCAACGACGGTGCGATCCATGGCCATCACCGCGACCAGCAGTGCCGAGGGCAGCAGGTCGAACTGCGCCATCGCCATCCAGAACCCGGCCAGCCCGGTGTCGACGCTCAGGTTGCGGAACTCGGCCCGCCGCGGATCGGAAGAGGTGGATGACAGCCGCCAGGCCAGCAGCGGCCAGGCCAGGCAACTGGAGACCAGCAGCAGCAGCCAGGTTGCCGAGGCACCCTGGCCATGCATCGCCGAAGCCACGCCCAGCACGCCGGTGTAGAAGCCCAGCGCGCGCATGGCACAGGTGTACCGCACGAACAGCGCGATCCCGGAATGCGTGCTGGGCTGATCATGCATGTCGGCAGTCACGGGTCGGGGTGCGGTCCGGACGCGGGATCATGCCACCGCGTGGCGGACGGATACGAAGAAGCCCGGCATGACGGCCGGGCTTCTTGAAAATGGCAGCCCCGGAAGGATTCGAACCTCCGAATGCCTGAGTCAGAGTCAGGTGCCTTACCGCTTGGCGACGGGGCTGTAGACGGCGGATTATAGGGCCGCCTGCCGGTGAATGCACGCCGACGGGGACAGCCACGACGGGCCGCCAGGGCCCGCCTTCCGCAGGCCGCCTCCGCGAAGGAGACGGCCACTCCGGCGCATCAGCGCTTGGAGAACTGGGTGGCGCGGCGGGCCTTGTGCAGGCCGACCTTCTTGCGCTCGACCTCGCGGGCATCGCGGGTCATGAAGCCGGCCTTGCGCAGGTCGCTCTTGAGCGACTCGTCGTACTCGACCAGCGCGCGGGCGATGCCCAGGCGGATCGCACCGGCCTGGCCGGTGGTGCCGCCGCCGATGGCGGTGACGACGATGTCGAACTTGTCCGTGCTCTGGGTCAGCTCCAGCGGCTGGCGCACGATCATGCGCGCGGTCTCGCGGCCGAAGAACTGGTCCAGCGGAAGACCGTTGACGGTGATGGTGCCGCTGCCCTTGCGCAGGAACACGCGGGCAGTGGAGGACTTGCGACGGCCGGTGCCGTAATTCTGAGTGATAGCCATCGTTGTGCCTTAGATGTCCAGCGGCTTCGGCTGCTGCGCCGAATGCGGGTGTTCGGAACCGGAGTAGACCTTGAGCTTGCGGTACATGGCCCGGCCCAGCGGGCCCTTGGGCAGCATGCCCTTGACCGCGATCTCGATCACGCGCTCCGGGTGGCGCTCCAGCGCCTGGGCGAGGGTTTCGCTCTTCAGGTTGCCGATGTAGCCGGTGAAGCGGTAGTACATCTTGTCCTGCAGCTTGTTGCCGGTCACCGTGATCTTGTCGGCATTGACCACGACCATGTAGTCGCCGGTGTCGACGTGCGGGGTATAGACGGGCTTGTGCTTGCCGCGGAGGCGGTGGGCAAGTTCGGCGGCCAGGCGGCCGAGGGTCTTGCCGGTGGCGTCGACGAGGTACCAGTCGCGCTGGACGGTCTCGTTCTTGGCGATGAAGGTCTTCATTTGAACTCGGGCGGTTGGTCGGGCGGATTCCGGCACCGGATTGCCCGGTCGGAACTTTGCCTCGCGTTGTGAAGGGTGCAACACAGAAACGGGATCATAGCCGGCCCCCGCCAGCGACGCAACTGCCCAGCTGGCCGCCGCCTGCCGTGGGCGCGGCGCGGCAGGGGGATGGCGGGCGCCAGGGGCCGGTTTGGCAAACCGGCGCCAGCGGCCGACAATCCGGTCATCCCTCCATCGCGGCCCGCTTCCATGTCTGCCGTCTCCCGCCACCTGTCCCCGCTCGACCGCATCCTTGTCGAGGCCCAGCGCGCGCTGGAAACCACCCTGGGCGATCCACCCGCGCAGCGCCCCTGCCCGGCGCAAGCGGACGACCCGGTGCTGCCGCGGGCGGACCGGCGCCATGCCGCCGGCCTGATGCGGATCAACCACGTCGGCGAGGTTTGCGCGCAGGGCCTGTATTTCGGCCAGGCCGCGGTGGCCCGCGACCCGGCCACCCGCGCCCACCTGCTCGATGCCGCGCAGGAGGAAACCGACCACCTGGCCTGGTGCGCGCAGCGCCTGCGCGAGCTGGACAGCCGCCCCAGCCTGTTCAACCCGCTGTGGTACGCCGGCAGTTATGCCATCGGCACCCTGGCCGGCCTGCGCGGCGATGGCTGGAACCTGGGGTTCGTGGTGGAAACCGAACGCCAGGTCGAGGCCCACCTGGACGAGCACCTGCAGTCGTTGCCAGCCGATGACCTGCGCAGCCGCGAGATCATCCGGGTGATGAAGGACGACGAAGCGCGCCACGCCGACCACGCCGAGCAGGCCGGTGCACGGGTCCTGCCGCCGCCGATTCCGCAGGCGATGGCGCTGGCCTCGAAATTGATGAAGCTGGTGGCCTACCGGACCTGAACGACGGGAGCGGTCGCCGGCAAGACCGGCTCCTACACGGTGCCGCATCCCTCCGTGTCTGGGCGACCTGCGCGTGGAGTGGCGGCGTCGATGTGGCGGTACGCGTCATCCGCTCCAGCGGGAAGGCCGTACGGGCCGCTCAGGCCGGCGCGGCCAGCTTCAGCCCGACCACACCAGCCACGATCAGGCCGATGCATGCGATGCGCATGGGCGAGGCGCTTTCCCCCAGCACCAGCATGCCCACCACCGCCACGCCGCACGCGCCGATCCCGGTCCACACCGCGTAGGCGGTGCCCACCGGGATGCTGCGCAGGGCCTGGGTCAGCAGGTACAGGCTGGCGGCGGCGGCCAGCGCGGTGGCGACGCTGGGCCACAAGCGGGTGAAGCCCTGGGTGTGCTTCAGGCCCAGGGCGAAGCCGATCTCGAGGATGCCGGCCAGCAACAGATAGATCCATGCCATGTGGTTGTTCTCCTGATACGTGTCCGGAACCCGCGCAAAAGCAGACGGCGGGCCGGAACTGGGTTCCGGACCGCCGTCGGTCCTGATGCATGCGCGCGGCATGGGCGGGTCGTCCCGGCCTGCTGGATGTGGCGCCATTATCGCCATCGCCGGCCCAACGCGGTGTAACCGGCGACCCCACGCCTCACCGCACCCGGTCGGCAACGCGGCCCGTATCCGGCACGCGGCAGATGGCCAGACAAAAAACCCCCGCGGCCTTGCGGACGCGGGGACATGTGCGGGCCACGGCGCACCGCGCCGCCGGCTCAGATCACCAGGTTGCGGCCGTGGAACAGTTCCTCGATCTCGCGCTTGAGCAGCGCCTCGATGCGCATGCGCTCCTTGAACGAAAGGTTGCGCGCCTTTTCCTCGAACAGGTAGGTGTCCAGGTCGAACTCCTTCACATGCATCTTGGTGTGGAAGATGTTCTCCTGGTACACGTTGACGTCGATCATCTCGTAGCGCGAACGGATGTTCTTGGCCATGTAGTCCTGGATCGAGTTGATCTTGTGGTCGATGTAGTGCTTCTTGCCCTTGATGTCGCGGGTGAAGCCACGCACGCGGTAGTCCATCACCACGATGTCCGACTCGAAGCTCTCGATCAGGTAGTTCAGCGCCTTCAGCGGCGAGATCACGCCGCAGGTGGCCACGTCGATGTCGGCGCGGAAGGTGGCGATGCCGTTCTGCGGGTGCGTCTCCGGGTAGGTGTGCACCGTGATGTGGCTCTTGTCCAGGTGCGCGACCACCGCGTCGGAGATGACTTCCTTGCCGGCCGCCTTCTTGTCGATCACCGGCTCCTCGGAGATGAGGATGGTCACCGAGGCACCCTGCGGGTCGTAGTCCTGGCGGGCCACGTTCAGGATGTTGGCGCCGATGATCTGGGCCACGTCGGTCAGGATCTGGGTCAGGCGATCGGCGTTGTACGCCTCATCGATGTACTCGATGTAGCGTTGGCGCTCGTCCTCGGAGACCGCGTAGCAGACGTCGTAGATGTTGAAGCTCAGCGCCTTGGTGAGGTTGTTGAAGCCTTGCAGCCTCAGGCGCGGCAGTGGTTTGACCACGGCGGTCGTGTCCCTGGCGGGTGGGGAAACGCGGCATTATGGGGCAAACCCGCTGACGAAGGTATGCCCCGGGCGGGCGGATGTTTGCCCGGCGGCCCGCATGCGGCTACCCTTCGGCATCGCCACCCCCAACTCCATGAACGCCAGGAAACCCGCCCACGTGTCCCCCGTGCGTTTCGCCAGCAGCCCGTTGTCGCTGGACCAGGCCGCCACCGAGCGTTTCCTGGCCCACTGCCAGCGTCGCCGCTATCCCAACCGCACCGACGTCTTCCGCCCGGGCGACCCTGCTGGCACGCTCTATTACGTGGCCGCCGGCTCGGTCAGCATCATCGCCGAGGAAGAAGACGGCCGCGAGCTGGTGCTGGGCTACTACGGCGCCGGCGAATTCGTCGGCGAGATGGGCCTGTTCATTGAATCGGACAGCCGCGAAGTCATCCTGCGTACCCGCAGCGCCTGCGAACTGGCCGAAATCGGCTATGAGCGGCTGCAGCAGCTGATGCTGGGCCCGCTGGCCGCCGACGCGCCGCGCCTGCTCTATTCCATCGGCGTGCAGCTCTCGCGCCGGTTGCTGACCACCAGCCGCAAGGCCAGCCGCCTGGCCTTCCTGGACGTGACCGACCGGATCGTGCGCACCCTGCACGACCTGGCCCAGGAACCGGACGCCATGAGCCACCCGCAAGGCACCCAGTTGCGGGTCTCGCGCCAGGAGCTGGCGCGCCTGGTCGGTTGCTCGCGCGAAATGGCCGGCCGCGTGCTGAAGAAGCTGCAGGCCGAAGGCCAGCTGCATGCGCGTGGCAAGACCGTCGTCGTGTACGGCACGCGATGAACGCCGCGGGCTGATGCATCCCGCCCCTCGTCCCACGTCCGTCGTCCGCCGGGCGGCTTGACCCTGCCCCGGATATCCCGTCGATGGAGTTTGGTGAAACCTTTTTCTGGTTCGTCCTGATCGGGCTCTGTGCGCAGCTCGTGGACGGTGCGCTCGGCATGGCCTACGGGCTGGTGTCCTCGTCGGTAATGCTGGGCATGGGCCTGCCACCGGCCCAGGTCAGCGCCAGCATCCATGCCGCCGAGGTGTTCACCACCGGCGCATCCGGCGCCTCGCACCTGGCCATGGGCAACGTGGACAAGCGCCTGTTCCTGCGCCTGGCCATCCCCGGATCCATTGGCGGCATCATCGGCGCCTACGTGCTGACCCAGATCCCGGGCGACGTGATCCGCCCGTTCGTCTATGCCTACCTGCTGGTGCTGGCGGTGCTGATCCTGGTGCGCGCGTTCGGGCGCATGGTGCCGCGGCGCGAAGTGCGCCGGGTGCCGGTGCTGGGCTTCTTCGCCGGCATGCTCGACGCCAGCGGCGGCGGCGGCTGGGGTCCGCTGGCCACCTCCACCCTGCTGGCCGGCGGCGGCCAGGCACGCACCGTGATCGGCTCGGTCAACGCGGCCGAGTTCGTGGTCACCGTGGCGGTGTCGATCACCTTCCTGCTGTCGATCGGCCTGCAGCACCTGCAGATCGTGGCCGGCCTGCTGGTGGGCGGCATGATTGCCGCGCCGGTGGCCGCGGTGCTGGTCAAGCGCGTGCGCGAGAAGTGGGTGCTGATCGCGGTCGGCGTGCTGGTGCTGTGCATCAGCCTTTACCAGATCGGCTTCGCCCTGCACCGGGCGCTGGGGTAAGGGCCGGCGGCGCGCCACACCCCGCCGCGCCATTGCTACCCGGCGACAGCGTCGCCGCCGCGGTCGCGACAGCCCCAGTTGAGGATCGGCGTGCCCGCCGGCAGCACCCGCCGGAACAGCGCAACCCGCGCATGCTTGGGGTTGACCACCACCGGCCGGCGCGCGGCGTGCAGCAGGGGCAGGTCGGCGGTGCTGTCGGAATAGGCGATGTCGATATCGCCGTAGCCGCGCTCGCGCAGCATGCGCATCTTTTCCTCGTTGTGGCAGTGGCGGGTGGCCACCACCGCGCCCCAGCGCGGGCCCACCGCCGTCCCGATCACCGGCACGTCCTCATGGGCGACGAAACCCAGGATGGCCCGCGCCAGTTCCGGCGGTGCGCCGGTGGCGACCACCACCCGGTCGCCGGCGGCGCGGTGCCCGGCCAGCACCTCCAGCGCGGCCGGCAGCAGCCGGCGGCCGATCTCCTGGCGGTGGGCGGCGACGTAGCGGTCGATCACCCGGTCGAACTCGCGCACCCGGTGGACACCGAAGCTGCCGATCCACACGTAACCGGAAATGCCGCGGCGCCGGGTCGGCAGGAACGCCACCATCGGCCCCAGCAGCGGCGTGGCCAGCAAGGCCACCAGCACCCGCAGCGGGTTGCGCCGGATCAGCCAGGCGAACAGGTGGCTGCCCGAGTCGCCGTCGTAGAGGGTGTGGTCGAAATCGAACACCACCAGCGGCGCGTCGGCACGCGGCGGCGGGTACGCAGCTGCGCTCATGTCTCGAAGAACAGCTGCCGCAGCGCCTCGCCCGGCTCGGGCGCGCGCATGAAGGTTTCGCCCACCAGGAATGCATGCACGCCGGCGGCACGCATCCGTGCCACGTCCGCAGCCACCAGGATGCCGCTCTCGGTGACCAGCAGGCGGTCACGCGGCACCGCGTCCTTCATGCCCAGGGTGACATCCAGGGACACTTCGAAGCTGCGCAGGTTGCGGTTGTTGATGCCCACCAGCGGCACCGGCACCTGGATGGCACGCTCGAGCTCGTCGATGTCGTGCACTTCCACCAGCACGTCCATGCCCAGCTCCAGCGCCAGCCCGGACAGCTCGGCCAGCTGGTCGTCGCCCAGCGCGGCCACGATCAGCAGGATGCAGTCGGCACCGAGCATGCGCGCTTCGTGCACCTGGTAGGGGTCGATGGTGAAGTCCTTGCGCAGCACCGGCAGGGTGCAGGCCGCGCGCGCCTGGCGCAGGTACTCGTCGCTGCCCTGGAAGAAATCCACGTCGGTGAGCACCGACAGGCACGAGGCGCCGCCGAACTGGTAGCCCACCGCGATCTCGCCCGGGCGGAAGTCGGCGCGGATCACGCCCTTGGAGGGGCTGGCCTTCTTGACCTCGGCAATCACCGCCGGGTCGCCCTGGGCGATGGCGGCCTGCAGCGCCGCGGTGAACCCGCGCACCGGCCCGGCATCGCGCGCACGCGCGGCCACGTCGGCCAGCGGCAAGCGCGCGCTGCGCTCGGCAATCTCTTCGGCCTTGCGGGCCAGGATGGTCTGGAGGATGTCGCTCATGGGTCGGTCACGGACGGGCGCGCAGCGGACCGGGCATTCTCGCATGGGCCGACACTGCTGTAGGCGCCTACCGCGAAGGGGTCCCGGACCCGGACGCGCGCTCGACCCTGGCCACCCGCAATTCGTAGTGTTCGTACCAGTGGGCGCGCCCATGCCGGCGCACCTGCGCATGCTCGGCATGCTCGCGCCAGGCGCGGATCGCCGCTTCGCTCTCCCAGTAGGACACGGTGATGCCGAAGCCATCGCCGCCACGGGTGGATTCCACGCCCAGGAAGCCCGGTTGCAGGCGCGCCAGCTCGAGCATGCGCGTGGCCGCTTCGGCGTAGCCGGCATCGTCCCCGTCCTTGCGCGTGGAGCTGAAGATCACCGCGTAGTACGGCGGCGCCGGCAGGGGGGCGAAACCGTCGCCGCTCATGCCGTGGCGGTGCCGGCCAGGGCACGGGTCAGGGCCACGAAGGCCTGCAGGCGCGCGCGTGCGGCGCCGTCGTCGATGGCCATGCGTGCACGTTCGATGCCGCTGCCGATGTCCTCCACCACCCCGGCCACGTACAGCGCGGCGGCAGCATTGAGGGTGACGATGTCGCGGGCCGGACCGGGGGCGCCATCAAGCACGCCCAGCAGCATGGCGCGCGATTGCGCGGCATCGACCACCTTGAGGTTGCGGCTGGCCGACATGGCGATGCCGAAGTCCTCGGGATGGATCTCGTATTCGTGCACCGCGCCGTCGCGCAGTTCGCCCACCAGGGTGGCCGCGCCCAGCGATATCTCGTCCATGCCGTCGCGACCCCAGACCACCAGCGCGCGCTCGGCGCCAAGCTCGTGCAGCACGCGCGCCTGGATGCCCACCAGGTCGGGGTGGAACACGCCCATCAGGATGTTCGGCGCGCCGGCCGGGTTGGTCAGCGGCCCGAGGATGTTGAAGATGGTGCGCACGCCCATCTCGCGCCGCACCGGGGCCACGGCCTTCATCGCCGGGTGATGGATCGGCGCGAACATGAAGCCGATGCCGGTCTGTTCGATCGCCTCGGCCACCTGCCCGGGCTGCAACTCGATGCAGGCACCCAGCGCCTCCAGCACGTCGGCGCTGCCGGACTTGGACGAGACGCTGCGGTTGCCGTGCTTGGCCACCCGCGCACCGGCCGCGGCGGCCACGAACATCGAGCAGGTGGAAATGTTGAAGGTGTGCGAGCCGTCGCCGCCGGTGCCGACGATGTCGACCAGGCCGGTGCGGTCGGCCACGTCCACCGTGCGCGAGAACTCGCGCATGACCCGGGCCGCTCCGGCGATCTCGCCGACCGTTTCCTTCTTCACCCGCAACCCGGTGAGGATGGCGGCCGCCATCACCGGCGAGAGCTCGCCGCGCATGATCTGGCGCATCAGGCCGACCATCTCGTCGTGGAAGATCTCGCGGTGCTCGATCGTGCGCTGGAGGGCTTCCTGGGGGGTGATGGTCATGGTGTCGGATCGCATGCGGGAACCCGCCGAGTCTAACGTGCGATGACGCGTTCCTTGTAGGAACCGGTCTTGCCGGCGACCGCCATGGGGAACCTCCGGCCTGCGATCCGCCAGCCATGACGGTCGCCGGCAAGACCGGCTCCTGCACAGCGTGGACGGCCGCTGCAAATGCGAACGCCGGCCACGGGGCCGGCGTTCATTGCATCGCTGCCGGGCGCGCCCGGCGGCAGGATGGCCTAGTGCTTGAGGTTGCGGCGCAGGCGCTCCAGCGCCTGCAACTGGGCGGTGACCTCGGCCAGGCGCTGCTGCGCCTCGGCCACGTCCATCGCCTCGCTGCGGTTGGCCAGCGCCCGCTCGGCCTCGTCCTTGGCTGCGCGCACCGCCGCCTCGTCGATGTCCTCGGCACGGATGGCCGTGTCGGCCAGGATGGTCACCACCTGCGGCTGCACCTCCAGGATGCCGCCGGAAATGGCGAAATCCAGCTGCGAGCCATCGGCCTGGGTCACCACCACCTTGCCCGGCTTCAGGCGGGTGATCAGCGGCGCATGCCGCGGCGCGATGCCCAGTTCGCCCAGCTCGCCGGTGGCCACGACCAGGGTGGCCTCGCCATGGAAGATCTCCTGCTCGGCGCTGACGATGTCGCAACGGATGGTGGTGCTCATGATTGGCTTCTCTTTGTCAGGCGATCTTGCCGGCCTTCTCGACCGCTTCGTCGATGGTGCCGACCATGTAGAACGCCTGCTCCGGCAGGTGGTCGTACTCGCCGTCCACGATGCCCTTGAAGCCGCGGATGGTGTCCTTCAGCGAGACGTACTTGCCCGGCGAGCCGGTGAACACCTCGGCCACGTGGAACGGCTGGCTGAAGAAGCGCTCGATCTTGCGGGCGCGCGACACCGCCAGCTTGTCCTCTTCCGAAAGCTCGTCCATGCCCAGGATCGCGATGATGTCCTTGAGCTCCTTGTACTTCTGCAGCGTGGCCTGGACCCGGCGCGCGGTGTCGTAGTGCTCGTGGCCGATCACGTTGGGATCAAGCTGGCGGCTGGTCGAGTCCAGCGGGTCCACGGCCGGGTAGATGCCGAGCGATGCGATGTTGCGGCTCAGCACCACGGTCGCATCGAGGTGGGCGAAGGTGGTTGCCGGCGACGGGTCGGTCAGGTCGTCCGCAGGCACGTACACGGCCTGGATCGAGGTGATCGAACCGGACTTGGTCGAGGTGATGCGCTCCTGCAGCACGCCCATTTCCTCGGCCAGGGTCGGCTGGTAGCCCACCGCCGACGGCATGCGGCCCAGCAGCGCCGAGACCTCGGTGCCGGCCAGGGTGTAGCGGTAGATGTTGTCCACGAACAGCAGCACGTCCTTGCCCTTGCCGGACGCGTCCTTTTCCTCGCGGAAGTACTCGGCCATGGTCAGGCCGGTCAGGGCCACGCGCAGGCGGTTGCCCGGCGGCTCGTTCATCTGGCCGTAGACCATCGCCACCTTGTCCAGGACGTTGGAGTCCTTCATCTCGTGGTAGAAGTCGTTGCCCTCGCGGGTACGCTCGCCCACGCCGGCGAACACGGACAGGCCGCTGTGCGCCTTGGCGATGTTGTTGATCAGCTCCATCATGTTGACGGTCTTGCCGACGCCGGCACCGCCGAACAGGCCGACCTTGCCGCCCTTGGCGAACGGGCACATCAGGTCGATGACCTTGATGCCGGTCTCCAGCAATTCGGTGGACGAGGACTGGTCCTCGTAGGACGGCGCGGCACGGTGGATCTCCCAGTGCGCCGAGGCCTCGACCGGGCCGGCCTCGTCGATCGGGCGGCCCAGCACGTCCATGATCCGGCCCAGGGTGCCGGCACCGACCGGCACCGAGATCGCGCTGCCGGTGTTGGTGGCGACCAGGTTGCGGCGCAGGCCGTCGGTGGAGCCCAGGGCGATGGTGCGTACCACGCCGTCGCCGAGCTGCTGCTGCACTTCCAGGGTGATGGCGGTGTTGTCGACCTTCAGGGCGTCGTACACCTTCGGCACTTCGGCGCGCGGAAATTCGACGTCGACGACGGCGCCGATGATCTGGACGATCTTGCCTTGAGGAGAGGTGACATTCATCTGGCTACTCGCTTGTCCCAAAGTTCGGATGTTGTGGAAAACCGCCGGGCTTTCCGCAACACCCGCGGAACCTGCGGGCCTTGCAGCCCGCAGGTGGCTTTGCCGCTTACTCGCAGTTGAGCATCGCAGCGGTCTGGGCGAACTGGTCGTTCGCAGCCGCACAGGCGGTGTCCAGGCCGGACTTGTCAGGCAGCGCTTCCCACTGCTCGCGCGCCTGGTCCACGCCCTGCTGGAACGCCGCAGCCGAAGCACCGCCGCCAGTCTTGGCGAAGCAGGCCTTGGCGCGGGTCAGGTACTCCTCGCACGCCGCCGGCAGGCCAGCGCCCACCGAAGTGTCGACAGCCGCGGCGTCGGCACTCTCTTCCACGGCGGCATCGGCCGGCGCAGCCTCGGTGGCATCGGTCGCCGGGGCGACGTCGGCCGCGGGGGCTTCGGCGGACTTGTCACCACAGGCGGTCATCAGCACTGCAAGCAGTGCGACAGTCATCAGCTTGTTCATTGTCATTCCTTGGCTTTCAATAGAAAAAACGGATACTTCGCACGCAGTAGTACTGGTTGCACAGACACCGACCGCGCCGCGGTGCCTCCCTTTTCCGGTCACACGGCAGCAGCACCACCGACAATCTCGGAAATTTCCTGGGTGATGGCCGCCTGCCGCGCCTTGTTGTAGACGAGGTTGAGGGTGCCGATCATCTTGGTTGCGTTGTCGCTGGCGGCCTTCATGGCCACCATGCGCGAGGCGTGTTCGGACGCCACGTTCTCCAGCACCGCCTGGTACACCAGCGACTCGATGTAACGGGTCAGCACGTGCTCCAGCACGCTGCCGGCGTCCGGCTCGTACAGGTAGTCCCACTCGTGGCTGGGCACGCCTTCACCCACGGCCGGCAACGGCAGCAGCTGGTCGAAGGTGACCTTCTGGCTCATGGTGTTGACGAAGTTGTTGTAGACCACGAACACGCGGTCGACCTTGCCTTCGGTGTAGGCGTCGAGCATGACCTTGATCACGCCCACCAGCTGGTCCAGGCGCGGCACGTCGCCGATATGGGAGACGCTGCCGACCATGTTCACCTTGATCCGGCGGAAGTAGGCCTGCGCCTTCTGGCCGATGGTGACCATGTCCACTTCCACACCCTGCTCGTTCCACTGCCGTACTTCGCCCAGCAGCTTGCGGAACAGGTTGTTGTTCAGGCCGCCGGCCAGGCCGCGGTCGGAAGAGATCACGATGTAGCCCACCCGCTCCACGCGCTCGCGCCCGACCAGGAACGGGTGCGGGTAATCGGTGTTGGCCTGGGCCAGGTGGCCGATCACCTGCTTCATCGCGTTCGCGTAGGGGCGCGAGGTGCGCATCCGCTCCTGCGCCTTGCGGATCTTGGAGGCCGACACCATCTCCAGCGCGCGGGTCACCTTGCGGGTGTTCTGCACGCTCTTGATCTTGGTTTTGATTTCCCTGCCGCCTGCCATCTAGCTTGCTCCGCTCGCGGTGGTGGGTGATTGGCCATGGGTGATCCGCCATACCGGATCCCCGCCTGTCACCACCTGATGTTGCTGTTGGACAACTGTCGCACCGGCTCAGAACGAACCGGTGGTCTTGAACTCCTCGATGCCGGTCTTGAACGCCGCTTCGATCTCGTCGTTCCAGGCGCCGGTCTTGTTGATCTGCTCGATCAGCGCGCCCTGGGTGTTGGCGAAATGCGCGTGCAGGCCATCCTCGAACGCACCGATCCTGGCCACCGGCACGTCGTCCAGGTAGCCCTCGTTGACCGCGTAGATCGACACGGCCTGCTGGGCGATGGACATCGGCAGGTACTGCTTCTGCTTCATCAGCTCGGTCACGCGCTGGCCGCGCTCGAGCTGCTTGCGGGTGGCCTCGTCCAGGTCGGAGGCGAACTGGGCGAACGCCGCCAGCTCGCGGTACTGCGCCAGCGCAATGCGGATGCCGCCGGACAGCTTCTTGATGATCTTGGTCTGGGCCGCGCCACCCACGCGCGACACCGAGATGCCGGCGTTCACCGCCGGGCGGATGCCGGCGTTGAACAGGTCGGTTTCCAGGAAGATCTGGCCGTCGGTGATCGAGATCACGTTGGTCGGCACGAACGCGGACACGTCGCCAGCCTGGGTCTCGATGATCGGCAGCGCGGTCAGCGAGCCGGTCTTGCCCTTGACCTCGCCGTTGGTGAACTTCTCCACGTACTCCTCGGACACGCGCGCGGCGCGCTCGAGCAGGCGGGAGTGCAGGTAGAACACGTCGCCCGGGTAGGCTTCGCGGCCCGGCGGGCGGCGCAGCAGCAGCGAGATCTGGCGGTAGGCCACGGCCTGCTTGGACAGGTCGTCATAGACGATCAGCGCATCCTGGCCGCGGTCCATGAAGTACTCGCCCATGGTGCAGCCCGAGTACGGGCTGATGTACTGCATCGCCGCCGATTCGGACGCGGTGGCCGCCACCACGATCGTGTGGGCCATGGCGCCGTTCTCTTCCAGCTTGCGCACGATGTTGGCCACCGTCGAAGCCTTCTGGCCGATGGCCACGTACACGCACTTGATGCCGGTGTCCTTCTGGTTGATCACCGCATCGATGGCCAGCGCGGTCTTGCCGGTCTGGCGGTCGCCGATGACCAGCTCGCGCTGGCCGCGGCCGATCGGGATCATCGCGTCCACCGACTTGTAGCCGGTCTGCACCGGCTGGTCGACCGACTTGCGCCAGATCACGCCCGGGGCCACGCGCTCGACCGGTGCGGTCTGGGTGGCGGTGATCGGGCCCTTGCCGTCGATCGGCTCGCCCAGCGCGTTGACCACGCGGCCCAGCAGCTCCGGACCGACCGGCACCTCGAGGATGCGGCCGGTGGTCTTGGCCACGTCGCCTTCGCGCAGGTGCTCGTAGTCACCCAGGACCACGGCGCCGACCGAGTCGCGCTCCAGGTTCAGCGCAAGCGCGTAGGTGGGCGAGCCCTCGCCGGCGGCCGGCAGCTCGACCATCTCGCCCTGCATCACGTCGGCCAGGCCGAAGATGCGCACGATGCCATCGGACACGGAGGTCACGGTGCCCTCGTTGCGGGCCTCGGCAGAGAGCTTGACCTGCTCGATGCGGGTCTTGATCAGGTCGCTGATTTCGGAGGGGTTGAGCGTGGTAGCCATGTTGATTTCCTTGGAGGCGCGCGCCGGAAAGTGGGCTTGCGACCTGAAAAGTGAACTGTCTGGGTGCGGCGTGCGTCAGCCCGCCAGGGCAGCCTGCAGGCGCGCCAGCTTGCCCTTGAGCGAACCGTCGATCACCACGTCGCCGGCATCGATCAGCGCGCCGCCCAGCAGCCCGGCGTCGACCGACGCGACCACTTCGACATCGCGGCCAAAGCGGCGCTTGAGGGCATCACGCAGCCGCTCCAGCTCCTGCGGCGCCAGCTCGGTGGCGGAGGTCACCCGGGCCCGGACCACGCGCTGGTCTTCGGCACGCAGTTGCTCGAACAAGCCGGCCACCTCGCCCAGCAGCGGCAACCGGCCGGCCTGCGCCAGCAGCGCGAGGAAACGGCCGTAGGACGCATCAACGCCCTGCGGGGCCAGCAGCACCACCGCTTCGTCGTCGCGCAACGCCGGATTGCGCAGCAACCCGTCCACGCGCGGGTCGGCGGCGACCTGTGCGGACAGCGCCAGCGCCGCCGACCAGGCGTCGACGCGGCCTTCATCGCGGGCCACGCCATAGGCGGCGCGGGCGTAGGGGCGGGCAAGGGTGAGGGCCTGGCTCATGTCAGATCTCGGCCGCCAGCTCGTCGAGCAACGCCTTGTGGGCGTTGGCGTCGATCTCGCGGCGCAGCAGCTTCTCGGCACCGCTCACCGCCAGCACCGAGACCTGCTTGCGCAGCTCCTCGCGCACGCGGTTGGCCGATGCGTCGATCTCGCCCAGCGCGGCAGCCTTCTGCCGGTTGGCTTCGGCGATTGCTTCCTCGCGCGCGGCGTCGATGATCTGGTTGCCGCGGGCGTGGGCCTGGTCGATGATCTCGTTGGCCTTGCCGCGGGCTTCCTTGAGCAGCTCGTTGACCTTGTCCTGCGCCTGCGCCAGGTCCTTCTGGCTGCGGTCGGCCGCGGCAAGGCCCTCGGCGATCTTCTGCTGGCGCTCTTCCAGTGCCTTGAGCAGCGGCGGCCAGATGAAGGTCGCGATCAGCCAGATCATGCTGGCGAATGCCAGGGCCTGGGCGATTAGGGTCAGATTGAGGTTCATGGGTGCGCTCTGCCTGTACTCGGGACGCCCGCGGCGCGGACGCCACCGGGTTTCCTGGATGCGGCCGCCGGCATGGACCGGCGGCAGCCGTCGGGGATAACCGGCCCGACGGTTACGGGGCCAGGCCGCCGACCAGGAACGGGCTGGCGAAGGCGAACAGCAGGCCCACCGCGACGCTGATGATGAACGCGGCGTCGATCAGGCCGGCGGTGATGAACATGCGCACCTGCAGGACCGGGATCAGCTCGGGCTGGCGTGCGGCCGACTCCAGGAACTTGCCCGACATGATGGCAAGGCCCAGGCCTGCGCCCAGCGCAGCCAGGCCGATCATGATGCCGACGGCAAGGACGGTCGAAGCCTGGACGGAAGCGAGTGCGGTCAGTGCGGTTTCCATGGTTTTCTCCGGATATGAATGGCGAAGGGTGAAAGGGTGAAGGGGATGGGGGATGAAGCGAAGCCCTGGGTGCCGCAACCGTGATCAGTGGCTGTCTTCAGCCAGGCTGAGGTACACGATCGACAGCATCATGAAAATGAATGCCTGCAGCGGGATGACCAGCAGGTGGAAGATCATCCAGCCGAAGCCGAACACTGCGCCGCCCACCAGGCCCAGCAGGCTGGCGCCGCCGAGCACCCAGATCAGCAGGAACACGATCTCGCCGCCGAACATGTTGCCGAACAGTCGCATCGCCAGCGAGATCGGCTTGCTCAGCCACTCGACGATGTTGAGGATGAGGTTGAACGGCATCATCCACTTGCCGAACGGCGCGGTCAGGAACTCGAGGGTGAAGTGGCCCAGGCCCTTGGCACGCAGGCCGAAGAACAGGGTCAGGAAGAACACGCTGATCGACAGGCCCAGGGTGGCGTTGACGTCGGCGGTGGGCACCGGCTTCCAGTAGGGCACGCCCATCCACTCCAGCGGCTTGGCGATGAAGTCGGCCGGGATCATCTTCATCGTGTTCATCAGCAGGATCCAGAAGAACAGGGTGATCGCGATCGGCGTCACCAGCTTGCTGGTCCCGTGGTAGGTGTCGCGGGCCTGGCGGTCGACGAACTCCAGGCAGATCTCGACGAAGGCCTGCCACTTGCCGGGCACGCCGGCGGTCGCCTTGCGCGTGGCCAGCCAGAACAGGAACACCATCAGCAGGCCGATCAGCACCGAGCTGATCAGGGTGTCCAGGTGCACGGTCCAGAACGTGCCGCCGTCGCCGACCTGGGCGGTCAGATTGTGCAGGTGGTGCTGGATGTAGCTGGTAGGGGTCAGTTCCGCCTCGCCCGCCATAGGTCCGTTTTCCTGTTCTCAACGCAATCTGGATTGTTTTCGCCCGACCCCACGTTCAGCGCGCAAGTGCCAGGGCAGGCACCTGCGCCGCCAGCGCGGCGGCAACCGCGGCCAGCATCGGCAGCGGTGGCAGCCCGCAGGCCAGCACGCCCAGCGCCAGCGCAGCGACCAGGACCAGCCACTTGGCCAGCATCCCGGCCAGCAGCCGCGCGACCGCAGGCCCGGCGCCTTCGACCCCGCCTCCAAGCGAGATCCGCGCCGCCAGCGCCCCGGCCAGCATCACCGCCGCGCCGCCTGCAAGCGCCGCCGCAGGCCGCAGGCCGCCCCACCAGAGGCACACCAGCGCGACCAGCAACGTCGCTGCTGCCTGCCACACAATTACACGCCGGGCCTGTCGCCGGCCTGCGGCAACGGAGTTCAGCACGTGACGGGTACCTGTGGAGGAAGCGGAGGCTGGCTGCATGCAGGATGCGCCTCGCCGAGCCGCGAAAGTATAGCAGCGGGACATTTTCGGGGACAACCGCCATACGCTGCCGGTGCCGCTGGAACTTTCACGAGGCTGCCGGGTCGCAGCAGTGCCGGGACGGAGAACCTCGTCGGTCCAGCCCGGCGCCACGGCCCCGGTTTCGCGACCGGGGCCTTTCCATTGATCCGTCACCGGCCCCGGTAGATGCACGCCGCCGCACGCCCGCCAACGGCAAACGGCCCGGTTGCCCGGGCCGTTGCTTGGGGTGGTACAGCCGATGGCAGCCGTCAGGCGGCCAGCAACGCCTTCATCTTCTTCATCGCATTGGCCTCGATCTGGCGGATGCGCTCGGCCGAAACCCCGTATTCGTCGGCCAGTTCCTGCAAGGTGAGCTTGTTGTCGGCATCCAGCCAGCGGCGGGCCACGATGTCGCGCGAGCGCTCGTCCAGGCTGGCCAGGCCCTGGCGCAGCAGCTGCAGCTGGTTGTCCTCGCTGTCGGCACGCTCGTAGGCCACCGAAGGGTCCTCGTCGTGCGCCACCAGGTAGGCCGCGGGTGCCGGCGGGGCGCGCTCGTCGTCCTCGTCGGTGGGGGCATCGAAACCGATGTCACGGCCGGACAGCCGCGATTCCATCTCCAGCACCTCGCGCTCGGAGACGTTGAGGTCGCGGGCCACGGCGCTGACTTCGGCCGCGTTCATCCAGCCCAGCCGGGTCTTGGCCTTGCGCAGGTTGAAGAACAGCTTGCGCTGGGCCTTGGTCGTGGCGACCTTGACGATGCGCCAGTTCTTGAGGATGAACTCGTGCATCTCGGCGCGGATCCAGTGCACGGCGAAGCTGACCAGGCGCACTCCCAGCTCGGGGTCGAAGCGCTTGACCGCCTTCATCAGGCCGATGTTGCCTTCCTGGATCAGGTCGCCCAGTTGCAGGCCGTAGCCGCTGTAGCCGCGGGCCACGTGGACGACGAAGCGCAGGTGCGAATGCACCAGCTCCCGGGCTGCATCCAGGTCCTCATGGTCGCGGAAACGGCGGGCCAGGGCCTGCTCTTCCTCCACGCTCAGCACCGGGATCTGGTGCACCGCGCCGACATAGGCCTCCAGCGAGCCCAGCGGACTGGGAACGGGAAGGTTGTTGGCGACGAGTTGGGTCGAACGGATGGTCTGGGTCATGGCACTCATCTTAGCAATCGGACGATTGGACTGCTAACGCCGGGGATGGTTCCCTGCGTTGCATCGGCGCAACGATATCGGGCGTCGCCAATACCTTCTGAATCAGGCATGTACGCCACCGCAGCAGCACCGCAGGGAGCGCCCGGCGGCGTGGCCGCCGTCCATGGGCGGTCGGGGCAGGGCCGGCGCCTACGCGGCAAGGGGCGGCAGGTCGAACACCAGTACCTCCGCGTCCTGCCCGGCCTGGATCCGCATCTGCGGCTCATCGCGATACATCAACGCGTCGCCGGCGGCCAGGGCGTGGCCGTTGACCGTGGCGGTGCCGCGGACCAGGTGCACGTAGGCCAGCCGCCCGGGGGCGATGTCCAGGTCCGCCGCCTCGTCGCCATCGAACAGGCCGGCATACATGCGCGCATCCTGGTGCATGCGCAACGAGCCGTCGGCACCGTCCGGGCTGACCACCAGGCGCAGGCGGCCGCGCTTGCCGGCTTCGTCGAAGCGCTTCTGCTCGTAGCCGGGGGTGATCCCGGTGCGCTCGGGCAGGATCCAGATCTGCAGGAAATGGGTGGTGCCGGTGGTGTCGTAGTTGAACTCCGAATGGGTCACGCCGGTGCCGGCACTCATGCGCTGCACCTCTCCGGGCACGATCGTTTCGACATTGCCCATCGAGTCCTTGTGCGCCAGCGCGCCCTCCAGCACGTAGCTGATGATCTCCATGTCGCGATGGCCATGGCTGCCGAAGCCCTGGCCTGCGGCCACCCGGTCCTCGTTGATGACCCGCAGCGGCCCCCAGTGCATGTGCGCGGGGTCGTGGTAGTCGGCGAAGGAGAAGCTGTGCCGGGAATCCAGCCAGCCGTGGTTGGCGTGGCCGCGCTCGGCGGCCGGTCGCAGGATGATCATGGTGCCTCCAGGGATGGGAAGCCGGGCGGACCCGGCGCTGGAGTACAGAGTGACTGATATCACCACTGGAATAAATACATCAATCTGAGTGCTATTGTTCTATTTATGGAATAAACGCACCGGGGCATCCGGGTACCGCAGCACCGCCGGGCTCTTGGCCTCCAGCCCGCACGGGCGGGCCTGCCCCGGTCAGCCGGTCAGCCGGCCCCTGCCAGCATCGCCTCGACCTCGGCGCGCGGCGGCAGCGACCAGTCGATCGGCGCCTGCCCGCGCCGGGCCAGGTAGTCATTGGCGGCGGCGAAATGGCCGCAGCCCATGAACCCGCGGTAGGCCGACAACGGCGAGGGGTGTGGCGCCTTGAGCACCCGATGCCGGCGCGGGTCGATCACCTTGCCCTTGGCCTGGGCGTAACTGCCCCAGAGCATGAACACCAGCCCCTCGCGTTCGCGCGCCAGGGTCTCGATGACGTGGTCGGTGAAGCCCTCCCAGCCCTTGCCCTGGTGGGCGCCGGCACGGCCCTGCTCCACCGTCAGCACCGCATTGAGCAACAGCACGCCGCGCCGCGCCCAGGGCAGCAGGCAGCCGTGGTCCGGCCGCGGCAGGCCGAGTTCGGCCCCGATTTCCTTGAGGATGTTGTCCAGCGAGGGCGGCACCGCCACCCCGGGCGGTACCGAGAAGCACAGGCCGTGCGCCTGGCCCGGGCCGTGGTACGGGTCCTGGCCCAGGACCACCACCTTGACGGACTCGAAGGGCGTGGCGTCGAAGGCCGCGAAGATCCGCGGCCCCGGCGGGTAGACCTGGACTCCGGCGGCCTTGCGCTGGCGCAGGAATGCGGACAGCTCGCGCATCTCCGGGCGCAGCAGCCAGTCGCCGATACGCGCACGCCAGGAGGGCTCCAGGCGGATGCTTTCCCCGGCCTGGCTCATGCCGGCCGCTGCATCAACCCGGCTCCGCTGCACCGTCCAGCCGCGCCAGGCGCAGCTGGAACAGCACCTTGGTCACCAGCAGGCGCTCCTCGATCGGCTTCTGCACCAGGTCGTTGGCCCCGGCCTTGAGCAGCTCGGACTGGTTGTGGCGGTTGGCGTCGCCGGTCATCACCAGCACCGGCAAGCGGCGCTTGCCGTAACCGAAATCCACGCGGATGCGCTGGACCACGTCGCGCCCGCTGAGCTCGCCCTTGAGGGTGACGTCGGTCAGGACCAGGTCGGTCTTGTGCTTGGAGCGGCCCAGCGATTCGACCGTGAGCAGGCCGAATGCCTCCTCGGCGGTGATCACGTGCACCACGTTCAGGTGCTGGCGCTCGAGCATGCGCTTGGTGGCTTCGGCCACCACCCGGCTGTCCTCGATGTACAGCACGGTGGCACCGGGGATGGCCTGCGGCTGCACGTAGCCGCGGATGAACTCGGCCAGCGCCTCGTGCCCGAGCGACTTGTCGAAGTAGTCGGTGACGTACTCGGTGAAACGGCGCTCGACCAGGTGCTGCTGGGCATCGCCGGATACCACGATCACCGGCACGTAGGCCTGCCCGGCTGCCTCGCGCACGCTGCGCGCCAGTTCCAGGCCGTCGCCATCGGGCAGCGAGAGCGCGGTGGTGACCAGGTCCACCGCGCCGGCTTCCAGCGCCTGGCGCGCCTCGGCGATGCTGGAACAGCCGACCACGTCCACGTTCGGCAGCTCGCGCTTGAGGACGTCGGCGATCAGCTTGCGCACCAGCTTGGAGCCGTCGGCCACCATTACCCGCGGTGCGTCGCTGATCAGGTGCTTGAGCTCGTGCGAAGCCATCAGGTCTCCGTAGGCCGGGTCTGGCGCAGGAAATGACCGGTGACCGCCCAGGCTCCCAGCCACCCCAGCAGGATGGTCCCCACCAATACCACTCCCGAGTGCAAGGCATCCAGTCCCTTCAATGCGAAGGCGCTGCCGTAGCTGGCGCTGAGCGCGGCCAGGGGATCGCGCAGGGCCAGGCCGGCGGCGCCAATCAGGCCCAGCGCCAGCAGCCCTGCACCCAGGCCGTACCACACGCCCAGGTAGAGGAAGGGCCGGCGGATGAAGCCATCGCTGGCGCCGAGCAACTGCAGCACGCCGATCTCCTCGCGCCGCGACTGGATGTCCAGGCGCACGGTGTTGCCCACCACCAGCAACGCGCCCAGGCCAAGCAGCACCGACAACACCTGGACCACGCGCTGGCCGAAGCCCAGCCACGCATCCAGGCGACGGCGCCACAGTGCATCGTGCTGGACCAGGTCGGCCTCCGGCAGCGCCTCCAGCGCGCCGGCCAGGGCGGCATCGTCGCTGCCCTGCGGCACCACCACCAGCAGCGTGGGCAGCGGGTTCTGGCCCAGCGCATCGATCGCCTCGCCCAGGCCGCTGCCCTGGCGGAAACCGGCCAGCGCCTGCTCCGGCGTGCGTATCTCCACCGCGGCCACGTCGGCGCGCGCGCGCAGCCGCCCGGCAAGCGTCGCCGCCGCGTCCGCCGCCACGTCCATCTTCAGAAACACGCCGATCTCGCGCGACTGCTGCACGCTGCCGGTGAAATGGCGCAGGTTGTCCATCACGATCGACAACCCCAGCGGCAACGCCAACGCCAGGCCCATCACCGCTACGGTCAGCAACGTGGCCCACGGCTTGCGCAACACCCGGCCGAGGCTGAAGGCCAGGCTGTGCAGATGCTGGTCCAGCCAGACCCGCGGACGCGAGGGCGTGTCCGCCGCTGCAGGCCTGGCGTGCGTGGCGCGCGTCATTCGGCCAGGTCCTGTGGCGAGATGTCATCGACCAGGCGGCCGTGATCGAGCACCAGTACGCGCTTGCGCATGCGCCGCAGCAGAGGCAGGTCATGGCTGACCACCAGCACGCTGGTGCCGCGCTCGGGCAGCCCGGCGAACAGCTCCATGATCTCGGCGGCCAGGGTCGGGTCGAGATTGCCGGTGGGCTCGTCGGCCACCAGCAGCGGTGGCTGGGCGATGATCGCCCGGGCAATGCCCACGCGTTGCTGCTCGCCCGCGGACAACTGCGACGGCAACGCCTTCTCGCGGTGGCCCAGGCCCATGCGCTCGAGCACCGACCGCACCCGCTTGCCGATCTCCGCCCGCCGGGTGCCGCGCAGGATCAGCGGCAGGGCGACGTTCTCGCCGATGCTGCGATCAGTAAGCAGGCGATGATCCTGGTAGACCACGCCGACCTGGCGGCGATGCAGGGCGACCTTGCCGCCGCGCACCCGCTGCAGGTTGCGATCGCCCAGCAGCACGGTGCCGCGGGTGGGCCGCTCGGACAGGTGGATCAGCCGCAACAGGGTGCTCTTGCCGGCACCGGAGTGGCCGGTGACGAACAACATCTCGCCCTCGGCCACCTCGAAGCTCACGTCCACCAGCGCCTGGTGGCCGCCGGGATACTGTTTGCTGACACTGTCGAATCGCAGCACGCTCATGCGGCGATTATGCCGGGGCCTGCGCCCGGGGGGATACGGTGCACGCCAGCACGGCGGCCCCGCACCCGTGCCCCGGGGAACTCAGCTTCCCGAAACCAGCGAACGCAGCTTGCGGCCGATGCGGCTGAACAGTGAATCGCCCTGTTCGGCCGGTGCAGGCCGCGCCGGTGCCTGCGGCTGGCCCTGGCGCCCGCCCGCTTGCGGCTTCGGCGCACGGCCCTGCGACTGCGAAGCCGCATCGGCGGCAGCACCGTCAACGGGCTTGCCACGCCGACGGCGACGACGCTTGCGCGGCGCTCGTTCGCCCTCGGCACCGGCCTCGACGGACGCAGGCCGGGCGTCTCCTTCCACACGCGGACGCCGCGGCGCGCGTGCCGGCGCCGCCGGCGCATCGCCAGCCGGAGCCGCGCCTTCGGCAGCCGCCACGGCGGTGGCCGGGGCAGGAGTGCCGGCTACGGGCGCCACGCCCTCGCCACGCGGGCGCCGCGGACGGCGCTCGCCATCACGGCGCGCGCCTGTGCCACTGCCGCCACTGCGGCTGCCACCTGCACGGCTGCTGCCACTGCGGCTGCCACCGCCACGGCGCTCCTCCTCGGCCGCGCGCTGCTCGCGCGCCTCGCGGAAGATCTGGCCGATGCTCTCGCCTTCACCCTCGTCGCCCTCGTCGGCGCCACCTGCCGGCAACGCGCGCGGCGTGCGCGGCAGCGGCACCAGCAGGTCGGCGGTGACCGGCGCGGTCGGGATCTTCTGCTCGATGTAGGCCTCGATGTCCGGCAGGCCCATCGCGTAGCGCTCGCAGGCGAAGCTGATGGCATCGCCCTCGGCGCCCAGGCGGGCGGTGCGGCCGATGCGGTGGACGTAATCCTCCGCGTCGAACGGCAGGTCGTAGTTGTAGACCGAGCTGACACCATCGATGTGCAGGCCGCGCGCGGCCACGTCGGTGGCCACCAGGATCTCGAGCTGGCCCTTCTGGAAGCGGTTGAGCAGACTCTCGCGCTTCTTCTGCGGCACGTCGCCGGACAGCACGCCCACGCGGTAACCAGCCCTCTCCAGGGCGCGGGCCACGCGCTCGACGAACACCTTGGTGTTGACGAACACCAGGGTGCGCGTGCCCTCGCTGCGCGAGAGCAGCCCCAGCAGCAGCGGCAGCTTCTCCTCGTCGGCCGGGAAGTACATGAGCTGGCGCACGCGCGCGGCGGTGATCGACTCGGCCTCGGCCACCAGCTTTTCCGGCTCGTTCATGTGCTCGTAGGCCAGCTCCAGCACGCGGTGGCTCAGGGTGGCCGAGAACAGCAGGGTCTGGCGCTCGGTGCGGATGGGCATGCGCCGCAACAGGAAGCGGATGTCCTTGATGAAGCCCAGGTCGAACATGCGGTCGGCCTCGTCCAGCACGCACACCTCGCAGGCATGCAGGCTGACCACCCTGTGCTGCTTGACGTAGTCGATCAGCCGGCCCGGGGTGGCGATGATCACGTCCACGCCCTGCTGCAGCAGTTCGCGCTGCTTGTCGTAGTCCACGCCGCCATAGACCAGGGCGAAGCGCAGGCCCAGCTCGGAACCGAGCTTCACCGCATCCTTGTGGATCTGGATGGCCAGCTCGCGGGTCGGCGCCAGGATCAGCGCGCGCGGGTCTTCCGGCTTGCGCTCGGCCAGCGCCGGGCGGGTGAGCAGGCGGTTCATCACCGTCACCAGGAACGCCAGCGTCTTGCCGGTGCCGGTCTGCGCCTGGCCGGCCACATCGCCGCCGACCAGCGTTACCGGCAGGGTCAGCGCCTGGATCGGCGTGCATCGGGTGAACCCGGCCGACTCCAGCCCCGCGAGCAATGCCGGGTGCAGGTCGAACGAGGAAAAAACAATATCGGTCAGCGGTTTGTCGCTCATCATCCAGTCTTCATGGGGCCGCCTGTGCGGAGGTGCCGGCAGCGGTCTTGCATCGGGTTCCCGGCCGCCGCACACTGCGCTCGGCACCGGGTTGTGCGGCCGTCTATGGGGATGGCGGACCCCTTGACAACCCTGCGGAACGCCCCAGTTTACCCCAATGCGCGGGCCTACCCGACGGCCCGTTCGCAGGCAATCCCCATGGAGACCCCCCAAGTGAATGACAAGGTGATGCATATCGGCGATGCCGATTTCGACAGCGCCGTGCTGCAATCCGCCGAACCAGTGCTGGTCGATTTCTGGGCCGAATGGTGTGGCCCATGCAAGATGATCTCGCCGATCGTCGATGAGCTGGCCCAGGCCTACGACGGCCGCATGAAGGTGGCCAAGGTCAACATCGACCAGAACCGCGCCACCGCGATCAAGTACCACGTGCGCTCGATCCCGATGCTGCTGCTGTTCAAGGATGGCCAGGTGCAGGCCACCCAGGTCGGCGCGGTCGGCAAGGGCCAGCTCACCCAGATGATCGACAAGACCCTGGGCGCGGCGGCCTGAGTGCTTCCGGGATGGCTGGACGGCCGGTGTTGCGCCGTCCTGCCATTGCCTGAACCGGGGCAAGGCCCTGCTTGCCGCAGCCCCGGAAGCGGTGCTAGTGTCATCCAATCCGGTCACCTTCGGTGGCCGCACCTCGCCGGGAAGCGGTATTCCCGTCCCCTCCGGCGCACCCACCCCACGAGTCCCTCCGCCCGTCCCAGGGCGCTCGCACCTTCCAGCGAGGAATCGCAGTCTTGTCCGATAACACCCTGCCTGAAGCGACCGGGAGCGATGACGCACCCGCCGAAAAGCGTGCACGCAAGCGCGTGACCAAGCCGGCCGAAGCCGCGCACGAGCCAGCCCCCGCGGCCGGCTCGCCACCCGCACCCCCTGCTGCTCCGCAAGCCCCGGCTCCGCAGGCTCCGGCTCCGGCGGCAGCTTCGGCTCCGGCCGCGGCCGCGGCAGCGGCGCCCGCGGCGAGTGCCGGCCAGGCACCGGCCAGCCAGGACGCCGGCAACGAGGGCGGCGCGGCCCCGCAGGGTGGCGACGGTAGCGGTGGTGGCGGCGAGCGCGAGCAGCGCGAAGGTGGCCGCCACGGCAACAACCGGCGCGAGCGCTTCCGCAACCGCCGCGACCGCCAGCGCGAGCGCGGCCGCGACGATGGCGACATGCAGGACGACGGCAACGGCCAGCAGCAGCACGTGTCGCGTCCGCATCCGAGCGTGCCCGAGGGCTTCCCCCAGTATTCGCTGGGCGACCTGAAGCGGATGCCCGCGCACAAGCTGCTGGAAATCGCCGAGCAGTTGCAGATCCACGAGGGCGTGGCCCGTGCGCGCAAGCAGGACGTGATCTTCGCGCTGCTGAAGGTACTGACCCGGCATGGCGAGGGCGTGGCCGCCGACGGCGTGCTGGAGATCCTGCCCGACGGCTTCGGCTTCCTGCGCGCGGCCGAGGCCAGCTACCTGGCCGGCCCGGACGACACCTACATCTCGCCCAGCCAGATCCGCCGCTTCAACCTGCGCACCGGCGACCACCTGTCCGGCCGCATCCGCTGGCCCAAGGATGGCGAGCGCTACTTCGCCCTGAGCGTGGTCGACACGATCAACGGCGAGCCGATCGAGGCGTCCAAGAGCAAGAACCTGTTCGAGAACCTCACCCCGCTGTTCCCGCGCAAGCGCTTCCGCCTGGAGCGCGGCGATGGCAGCACCGAGGACATCACCGGCCGCATCCTCGACCTGATGGCGCCGCAGGGCAAGGGCCAGCGTGCGCTGATCGTCTCCCAGCCCAAGGCCGGCAAGACGATGATGATGCAGCAGATGGCCACCGCCATCACCACCAACCACCCGGACGTGCACCTGATCGTGCTGCTGATCGACGAGCGCCCGGAAGAAGTGACCGAGATGCAGCGCACCGTGCGCGGCGAAGTCATCTCCTCCACCTTCGACGAGCCGGCTGCGCGCCACGTACAGGTGGCCGAAATGGTGATCGAGCGGGCCAAGCGCCTGGTCGAGCACAAGAAGGACGTGGTGATCCTGCTCGACTCGATCACCCGCCTGGCGCGCGCCTACAACAACGTGGTGCCCAGCTCAGGCAAGGTGCTCACCGGCGGCGTCGACGCCAACGCCCTGCACCGGCCCAAGCGCTTCTTCGGCGCTGCGCGCAACGTGGAGGAAGGAGGCTCGCTGACCATCATTGCCACCGCGCTGATCGACACCGGCAGCAAGATGGACGAGGTGATCTACGAGGAGTTCAAGGGCACCGGCAACTCCGAAGTGCACCTGTCGCGCCGGATCTCCGAGAAGCGCGTGTTCCCGGCCATCGACATCAACCGCTCCGGCACCCGCCGCGAGGACCTGCTGATCGAGCCGGAGCTGCTGCAGAAGATCTGGATCCTGCGCAAGCTGCTGCACCCGATGGACGAGATCGGGGCGATGGAGTTCATGCTGGACCGGATGAAGAACACCAAGTCCAACGACGAGTTCTTCGCTTCGATGAAGCGCTGAGGCGCTGCACCGCCAGCGCACGGAAGCCCCGCCCAGGCGGGGCTTCTTTTTGGTTCGTCGCCCGGGTGCGGGCAGCCTCCGGGTGCAGTGCGGCGGCGCTTGGGCATGTGGTGTGCTGCCGCCCATGTCCCGCGGTCCCGGCCTGGCGGCTGGATGCCTCTCGGCGACCTTGCATGGCTGGCGGATCGCCGGCAGGCCGTTTTCCAGCTGGCGGTCGCCGGCAAGACCGGCTCCTGCATGTGGGGGCCGATGAACGCGACACGGTGTGGTGCGATGCCTGCTGACGGGAAGTCACCGCATCCGCAGACGAGGCCGCCAGCCACCGATGCTGCCCTCCGGCGATGGCCGCATCGGGCATCGCGCGTCTACTGCTCCGCGTTCTGGTGGACGTCGGCGGTGGCCGGCGCATGCTGGTCGCGGAGGCCGGGCAGTGACGGATCGATGGCCACGACCTGGACAACGGCCGCGGCGTCCTCCGCAGTTCCGGAAGCATCCACATCCACGTCCGCGTCCGCGTCCGTCTCCGATGGGGGCGGGGCGTCCAGCATCGCCAGCCATTCGCCGACCTGGGCCTCGACCAGATCCGCGCACTGGCGCGCGTAGTCGGCCGCCACGCCGTGCACCTGCGCATACGCATCTTCCTGCCAGAGGCCCAGGGGCATGGCCTGCGGCTCGGGTCTGCATTGCACGGTGGGCATCCACCGCGCAGGACCCGGACCGTCGACGCCCGCCTCCTCGGCCGAGATGGACGCCTGGTAACGCAGCTCGTAGGGCGTGTCCGAGCGCTTCAGGTGCTGGTAGATCAGGGTCCAGTCCCCCGGGGTGGCCATGATCCGCAGCGCGGCCGGCGCCGCTGAGTGGCCGGAGCGGGACTGCAGCAGCGCGCCGATCCGCTGTTCCAGCATCGGCAGCATCAGCGCGCCGGTGGGATCGGGCAGTGCCTCGAGCCGCTTCCCCTTCAACTGCTCCTTGCTGAAACCGGTGGTGTGATGCCGCCCGCCGGCAAACGCCCCCAGCAGGGCGCCGGCCACCTTGAGCGAGGTGACCTTGGCGGTGTCGCCGCGGGTCACCAGGCGCAGGTCCGACGTCGTCTCGGCACCGGTTTGCGGCCGAGCCACAAGTTCGACCGTGACCGCTGGCGCCGCGGGTGCAGGAACAGCATCGACCTCCTGCCCGTGGAGACCGGCAGCCACTGCGGCGTCTTCAACAATGGCGCCGGCATGTGCGTGCGCGGCTGCCAGGCACAGCGCCAACAGGGCAGACAGGGTCAAACGCGGTGAATTCCATTTCATTGCCATCCTCCATGGTGTCGGTGAAACGCGGTGCGGACGCCGGCCGGGCCGGTGCCTGCGGTGGAACTGGTTCGGGCGCGGCTTGCCCGCGACGCTGGCTGGTGCTCAGCCTCCTTCCGGTGGCGGGCGCAGCTTCAGGCCGCCGCCCTGCCCGACCGGATGGGCGTGGCTGGCGGCCATGCCTTCGAGCGGCGCGCGCTGTTCCTCGGCGGGCAACCAGGGCACCGCCCGACGCGGCCCCGGCACGTAGGCGTGCCACTGCCCGTAGCGGACCTCCTCGTCCACCGCGGTGTACTGGACCGGCACCCGCACGCTCCAATGGGACTCGGCGGCCGCCTCGCCCTTGGTGGGTGGGTGGAACGTCCATCCGCGCGCCGTGCGCAGCGTGCCGCGGGCGAAATGCTTGCGCCACATCGCGGCCGTCCCGGGCTCCGGCACGAAATGCAGGTTCACCTGCTCGTCGAGCAGGTCCAGCACCTTCCCGTCGCGGCCGACCTTCAGCACCACGTACACGGTCGCACCCACCTGGTAGGTGACCGGGCTCCACGGGACGGACGGATACGCGGGCAGCGCGAGCCGGTCCGGGGTCAAGTCGTAGTCGGCGGGCACCTGGGTGGGCAGGAAGGACGTGCCGTGGAGCTGCAGGCGCATGCCACCGTCGGCATGCGGAACCGCCTTCAGGTGCAGGGACATGCGGTTGTGCAAGGCCACCGGCTGCCCGTCCAGGGTCGGCGGCTCGAACTCCCAGCGCGGAATCTGGTACTCGAGGTACCGGCGTACTTCCTCCGGCAACGCGTCCGGATCGCGCAGCTGGTAGTCGAGGGCCTTGCCCTCCGGTCCGACCAGGATCGTGCCTTCCACGCCTATCCCGGCTTCCGCTTCCGGCACGGGCGGCGCCTTGCCGGGTGCGATGGCGCTTGCGGCACACAACACGCACACCAACCACCATGGACTGCGCATGCCGATTCCTCTCGTGGATGCAGGGCGCTGGGGTGGACGCATCGTACTCAGCAGCCGGGGGTCAGGATCCAGCCATACGAGCTGCGCTCGCTGCCGGAGCCGGCGACACTGAAATACGCCTGCATGCGGATGCCGGCCTTCATCTGCTCGATGATTTCCGTGCGGAACCCGGGATCGCCGCTGTCGTACAGCTGCACATCACGACGGAAGCGCTGCATCCGCACCTGCACCGCGTGCGCCTCCTGCGCTTCCTCGATTTCGTACTGCTCGAGCGGGCGACCGTCCGAGGCGTGGGTTTGCACCGGCGGAACGGGCTGGTCGCCAATGCCGGCACGCGCCGCCCTGGCCAGGCTCGAACGGGCGCTTTCCAGCTGCTCACGGTGGTAGGTGCCGTACCACTTCACCGCTGCGTCGTCGGTCAGTGGCGTGACCGCCAGGCAGTAGCGCCACGTCTTGCGCGGGCACTTGCCACTCCAGCCGCAACTCCAGAAGCGGGACACGTCGTACTCGACATCCACGACCTCGATCTTCTCCAGCGCGGTGGAGGCATAGGGCATGGGGTTGGGCGGCTGATTGCAGCCAGCCAGGACCAACACCGCCAACAGGACGAGCGCTCGGCTGCTCATTGCTTGCCTCCCCTTAGGCACATTGCGCGGAACGCACGCCAGAACGGCCGACCGCCTCTTCCTGGACGCGGCAGTCTAGCCCGGGCGCAGGCTGCCGGATCGCAGCCTGCGGGATGCTCGGACGAGGGGTACGCCATGGGGGTCCAACGGCGTGGCGGGCCCTCGGCGGGCACCGCCGGTACGGCCGTCAGCCGCGTGGCTCGCGCAGGAACCGGGCCATCGACACGCCCGGCTGCACCGGGGCGAATTCTGCGGCGACGTCGACGAAACCGCGCATCACCGCGATCTCGCGCGGGCTGCGGTTGAGCGTATCGCGCAGGTCCGGGTCGGCACCGCCGCGCAGCAGGCGCTGGACCACGCTGCCCAGGCCGTGCAGCGCAGCCAGGTGCAGCGGGCCGAAGCCGCGCGGTTCCTGCGCATCCAGCGACACACCTTCTTCCAGCAGACGCTCCATCGCGGCCAGGATCACGCCCTCGTCGCAGGGGCTGCCCGGTTCGGCGCGCGCACCCAGCAGCAGCAGCAGCGGCGTGACCCCGCCGGCGGCCGGCTGGTCGGGCTCGGCGCCGTTCAACAGCAGGGTGTCGAGCAAGGCCAGCAGGCGCGGGCGGTCGCGCGCGGTGAAGCCGTACAGCGCCGCGCAGTGCAGCGGCGCCAGGCCCTGGCTGTCGCAGGCCAGGATGTCGGCACCGGCCGAGAGCAGGCGCGCGGCGATGTCGGCCAGGCCCAGCGCCGAGGCCAGCATCAGCACGGTCACCCCGCCGGGCAGGCGGTGTTCGATGTCGGCGCCGGCATCGAGCAGGGCGGCGACGATGGCGGTCTGGCGCATGCTCACCGCCGCCGACAGCGGAGTGGCGCCACTGTGCGCGGGGTGCTGTGGATCGGCGCCGCGTGCCAGCAGCAGGTCCACTGCCGCGGCATGGCCGCCGCCTGCGGCGCGCAGCAGGCCGGTGCAGCCCTGGGCGTCGGTCGCGTCCACCGGAAAGCCCAGCTCGAGCAGGCGATGGACCGCATCGGCATCGCCGGCCATCGCTGCGGCCACCACGTCCGCGGCACGCAGCGGGCGCCGCGGCAACGGCCAGCCGCGCCAGTCCAGCCAGTCGGCCAGGTCGCGGCGGCCACTGGCCAGGGCCACGCCCAGGGGCGTCTGCCCATCGGCGGCGCGCGCTTCGGGCGAGGCGCCCTGCGCCACCAGCCGGCGCAGCGCCGATTCGCGACCCAGCGCTGCGGCCAAGTGCAAGGCGGTCATGCCGTGGCTGTCCCGGGCCTCGCGGTCGATGCCCGACACCAGCAGGGCTTCGAGCAGCCGCGGCCACCCGAGGCGCACCGCCAGCGACAACGGCGGATCACCCGCCGCCGATGGCGCGAACGGGTCGGCGCCCTGGGTGAACAGGTCCAGCGCCAGCGGTTCGTGCTCCTGCCCGGCCTGGTCGCGCTGCACGCATGCGGCGAGGAAGCGCGCCAACCCGCCGGCCCCGGCCGGCGACACGCCGCGGGCCAGCAGCAACCGGATCGCCGCGGCACCTTCGCCACCCTGGCCCAGCAATGCGCTCAGCGCGGTTTCGCCGTCGATCACCAGATCGGCGTCGGCGCCCTGGTCCAGCAACCAGGCCAGCACCTGCGGCTGGAGGCGCAGTGCGGGATCGTGCAGCAGGCTGCCAAGCTCGGCGGCCGAGCACAGCCGGGCCAACGCCGCCAGGCCCTCCCACTGGCCGGCCTGGAGGCCATCGCGCAACAGCGCCAGCGGTGGACGCTCGTCGGCTTGTGCGGGTGCAGCGGCCACGGTGTCGGCCACGGCCGCCGGCAACGGATAGCCGGGGTCCAGCGCAGCAACCACCGTCCAGCGCCCGGCTTCGGCCGCCAGATCGACCGCACGCCGCCCTGCGGAGTCGGCCTGGGCGGGGTCGACGCCGGCATCGAGCAGGCGCTTGACCAGTGCCGGCGATGCGCGCTCGGCCGCCGCTGCCAGGACCAGGGCGTTGCGGCCCTCCGCATCGGTCGCCGCCACTGCCACGCCGGCAGCCAGCAGCTGTTCCAGCACGCCGCCGCGCAGGGCCCGGGCCGCTTCCAGCCAGGGCGTGCGCCCGGCGGCATCGCGCGAGTGCGGATCGGCGCCGGCGGCCAGCAATGCGGCGACGATGTCGGCATGCCCGGCCAGGGCTGCTTCATGCAATGTGGTGCGCCCGTCGCGGCTGGTCGCGCCGACCTTGGCCTTGAACTTGAGCAGCAGTTGCACCCCGGCCGGATCGTCCTCCTCGGTACCGGCGGCGGCCAGCAGCACCGGCTGGCCGCCCGCCGGCTCGGGGCTGGCACCGCGTTCCAGCAGGAACCGCGCCAGGCGCCAGTTGCCGGCTGCACAGGCAACCCCCAGCGGTGCATGGCCCTCGTGGTTGAGGGCGTCGATGTCGGCGGCGGCATCGCGCAGCAAGGCGGCCACGCCCGGGTCGGTGCTGCGCGCGGCATGGTGCAGCGGGGTGTTGCCCTCGGCATCGCGCGCACGCGGGTCGGCCCCATTGGCCAGCAGGGTCATCACCGCTTCCGGGCGGCCGTGCCAGCTGTCGCGGGTGGCCGCCAGCAGCGGGCTCATGCTGCCGTCGCGGGGGTTGAGGTCGATGCCGCGGGCGATCAGTGCACGCAGCAGCCGCAGGTCCGGCAGCACCGCGGCCATCGCCGCCAGGCTGCGCCGGTCACGCTCGCCGGACGGCGGCGGCGCCAGCGGATCGGCCCCGGCATCGAGCAGCTGCAGCGCGCGATCGACCCGGCCGCCGCGTGCGGCCGCATACAGTTCGGCCGACAGTGCCACCGCATCGACCGGCACGGTGGCCGCCGGATCGGCCGCATCGGCAGGGTCCGCCTGGCCGACAAGGAAATCCAGCGGCGATGCACCCATTGCCGGCGGCGGGGTCCGCTGCAACCACAGGTGCAAGCCCGGCAGGGCCAGCGCATAGACCGCCGCCAGCGGCCAGCGCGCGGCATCCGGCAGCAACTGCGGCCACGCCGCCAGCAGCACGCCCGCCAGGGCCAGCGCCACCGCCACCGCCGCACCGAGCCCGGACCAGCTCCCGGCCTCCTGCTGCGGCAGGCGCTGCCACAGCGCAAGCATGCTGCCGCCTTCGGCTTCCAGCGCGCGCCATATCGGCCAGGTCCGCCACAGCGCCAGCACCAGCGCGGTCGCCATCGCGCTCAGGCCCAGCGCGGCACCGAGGCTGCCGTGCCGGAGCACGGCGGCCAGTGGCCATGCCAGCAGCATCCACGCCAGCACCAGGCCGCAGCTCCACACGGCCAGCAGCGCCAGCCCCCAGCGGGCCAGCGCGCGATGGTCCGTCGCCACCGGAGCGGTGCGCCGCACCCGGGCGACCGCCATTGCCAGCGCCGGCTGCGCCAGCAGTCCGGCCAACAGGGCCGGCACGCCGCCCAATCCGGTGCACAGCGCAAGGACGATGCCGCAAACCCCTGCTCCCCAGGCGGCGCGCGGCCAGCGGCGGATACCGGGTTCAGGCACCGGCCTGGACCTGCGGCAGCGGCGGGAACTGCACGTGGAAACCCTGCACCGCAAGGTTGCCGCGGACCACGTCGGCATCGGCCCTGGCCAGGCGCCGCTGCGGGGTCAAGGCCACCTCCAGCACGAATGCCAACCCACCCAGCTGCGCGCGCAGCGGCTCGGGCACCCGCGAAAAATCATCGCGCGCGGCCAGATACACGTAGGTATCAACCTTGCGAAGGCTCTTGTAGACGTAGGCTTGCATGCGCGCGCGCCGCGCCACCCTCGGGGGAAAGGGGAATCCAGGCGATTGTGTCGGAAATACGGCAGGCGCGGAAGCGCGCAGGCATGGGCGTTCAGTTTGCCCCCGGCGTACGTCGAACAAGCCTTGGGGCGGCTGTGGCTATACTCGCGCGCCAGCCGACGCCCGCCACCACCCACCCGCTCTTGGCCATTCCGACCGACATTCCGCAGATCGCGCCCCTGGCGATCACCGCCTGCACCGCGACCACCGCGCTGGGCAGCGGCATGACGGCGCAGCTCGACGCGCTGCGTGAACGCCGTGGCGGGCTGCGCCGCAACGACCTGCCCGGACTGCCGCTGGAGTGCTGGATCGGCCGCGTCGACGGGCTCGAGGACGCGCCGCTGCCGGCCACCTGGAGCATCTGGGAATCACGCAATCACCGCCTGGCCTGGCTGGCCCTGTGCCAGGACGGTTTTGCCGACGCCGCCGCCGCCGCGGTGGCCCGCCATGGCGCCGGGCGCGTGGCGGTGGTGATGGGCACCTCCACCTCGAGCATTGGCGAGACCGAGCGCGCCTACCTGGAGGCCGATGCCGGCCGCATGCAACCCGGGCAAGTGGCGCTGCGGGTGCACAACCCGCATTCGCTGGGGGATTTCGTGCGCGTGGCCACCGGCGCACGCGGAGCATGCATGACCGTGGCCACCGCCTGCTCGTCCAGCGCCAAGGTGTTCGCGCATGCGGCGCGGCTGCTGCAGGCCGGGGTGGCCGATGCGGCCATCGTCGGCGGCGTCGACACCTTGTGCGGCAGCGTGCTGTTCGGATTCAACGCATTGCAGCTGGTCTCGGCCGAGCCTTGCCGCCCGTTCGATGCGCGGCGCGATGGCCTGTCGCTGGGCGAGGCCGGCGGGTTTGCGCTGCTCGAACGCGAGTCCGCCGGCGCGCGCGCGCAGGGCTGGTTGCTCGGCTACGGCGAATCCAGCGATGCCCACCACATGTCCACCCCGCACCCGCAAGGGCTGGGCGCACGCCTGGCGATGCAGGACGCGCTGGCCCGCGCCGGCCTGCAGCCCGCACGGGTGGGCCACCTCAACCTGCACGGCACCGCCACGCCGGCCAACGATGCGGTGGAGGCACAGGCGGTGGCCGCACTGTTCCCGGCGCAGCTGCACGCCAGTTCCACCAAGGGCTGGACCGGCCACACCCTTGGCGCGGCGGGCATGGTGGAATCGGCGTTCACGCTGCTGGCCCTGCGCGAAGGCGTGCTGCCCGGCATCCTCAACAGCCGCGATCCGGACCCGGTCTGCGGCCCCCAGGTACGGTTCGACAACGCGCGCGCCGACATCGAGTACGCGATGAACAATGCCTTCGGCTTCGGCGGCAACAACTGCTCGCTGGTGTTCGCGCGCGCATGAACGAGACCGTCCTGACCGCCACCGTCGAAGGCATCGGGCTGTGGGCGCCCGGCGTGCCGTCCTGGGACGCGTTCTGCGCCCTGCGCCGCGGCGCGCCAGCCGCGATCGACGCAGCGGCCAGGCCTGCACCGATGCTGCTGCCGCCAAACGAGCGCCGGCGCGCACCGGACACGGTGCTGGTGGCGCTGCAGGCCGCACAGGCCGCCTGCGCCGCCGCGCAGCGCGACCCGGCGGGGCTGCCGTCGGTGTTCGCCTGCACCCTCGGGGACTTGGCCATCAACGACCATCTGTGCGACACGCTTGTGCGCGCACCGACGGAAATCTCGCCGATCCGCTTCCACAACTCGGTGCACAACGCCGCCGCCGGCTACTGGACCATCGGCACGGGCGCGATGCAGCCGGCCACTGCGCTCAGCGCCGGACCCGGCACATTCGCGCTGGGCCTGCTGGAGGCGCTGGCGCAACTGGCCACGGGCACCGAGGCGGTGCTGCTGGTGGGCTACGACGGGGCATCAAGCGGCCTGCTGCGCCAGCTGGTGCAAAGCGACGGCCTGCTGGGTGGCGCACTGGTACTGGCCCGGGGCGCGCAAGGTACCGGTCCGCGGCTGACTGCGCGCCTGGATGTCGGTGCCACGCCGACCCCGCCGCCGGTGCAGGTGGCGCCGGGCAATGCGATGGCGCCGATGCTGGCCCTGATGGCGGCGCTGGCCGACCAGGCCGCCGGGGCGGTGCTGCCGGCGGGCGACAACCAGGCGTTGCGGATCGGGATTGCCCATGGCTGAGCTGCGCAACCCGGCCGTGGTGATCCCCGCATTGAACGAATCGCTGCGCATCCGCGAGGTGGTCGAGCAGACCCTGCGCCACTGCCCCTGGGTGATCGTGGTCGACGACGGTTCCGATGACGGCACCGCGCAATGCCTGGAAGGCCTGCCGGTCACGGTGTTGCGCCATCCGCAGCGCCGCGGCAAGGGTGCGGCGCTGCGCACCGGCTTTGCCGAAGCGCATGCTCGCGGGGCCTGCGGCGTGCTTACCCTCGATGGGGACGGCCAGCATGACCCGGCCGACCTGCCACGGCTGCTGGCCGCCGCCGCGCGGCACCCGCAGCGGATCGTGATCGGCGCGCGGCTGCGCCATCGTGCCGCGGCACCCACCCACCGGCGAATGGCCAATGCCTTCGGCGACTGGGGCGTGGCCTGGGCGGCCGGCCACCGCATCGCCGACACCCAGAGCGGACAGCGCTACTACCCGGCCGAAGTGCTTGCACTGGGCGAAGTGCCCGGCGAGGACTTCGTGTTCGAGGCGCAATTGCTGATCTCGGCCGCGCGCCGGCTCGGCGTGCGCTGCGTGTCGATCCCGGTGGAAACCCGCTACCGCGGCGCCGACTACCCGATGCGCTGCAGCCACTTCCGGCCGCTGCGCGACCTGTACCGGATCACCTCGCACGTGGTGCGCCAGGTGCTTGCCCACGGCGATGTGTGGAACGAGTACGCGCGGGTCCGGGCGCAGGCGCCGGTGATCGACCGCGAGGCCTGACCCCGGCCGCCCCCCTCCACCCGGCGCCTGCGCTGTGGCCGCACCCGCCGTGCTGGTATAAGTGTCCGGCTATCCACGGGGAGGAGCCGCGAAATGGCGGGGCTGTTGCTGGTCCAGGTGGCCGTGATCCTGATCGTGGCGCGGTTGTGCGGGCTGCTGCTTGCGCGCTTCGGCCAGCCACCGGTGATCGGCGAGATGGCCGCGGGCATCCTGCTCGGCCCGATCGTGTTCGGCGCCGCGCTTCCGGACCTGCACGCCTCCCTGTTCCCGGTCGCTTCGCTGCCGGCGCTGTCGGCCCTGTCCACCCTGGGGCTGGTGCTGTTCATGTTCGTCATCGGCGTGGAGCTGCGGGCGCCGGAAGGCGCGCGGGCGCAGGTGCTGGCGGCGACCCGGGTGGCGGGGCTGTCGGCGGTGGTGCCGTTCGGCCTGGCCGTTGCGATCGCGCCGCTGCTGCACGCGCGGATGGTGCCCGAAGGCGTGGGCATGTGGACCTTCGCCCTGTACCTGGGCGTGGCGCTGTCGGTCACTGCATTCCCGGTGCTGGCGCGCATCCTCAAGGACCGCGGACTGCAGCAGACCCGGATCGGGCGCGTGTCGCTGTCGGCGGCCGCCCTGCTGGACGTGGCCGCATGGGTGGCGCTGGCGCTGCTGGTCGCCCTGGCCGCAGGCAGTGGCTATTCCGGGCTGATGCGCACCCTGGCGGGCCTGGCGCTGCTGCTGGTGGTGATCTTCGCCGGGCTCAAGCCGCTGTTCGCCTGGCTGCTGCGCCGCCATGCCGCCGACGGCACGCTCTCGGGCACGGTGCTGGCGGCATTGCTGGTGGGCCTGTTCTCGTGCGCGGCGGCCACCGAGTGGCTGAACGTGCACGCGGTGTTCGGCGCATTCCTGTTCGGCGCCTGCCTGCCGCGCGACGACCGCCTGATGCGTTGCCTGGTGGAACGCATCGAACACCTGGCGCTGGTCCTGCTGATGCCAGTGTTTTTCGCCCTGGCCGGGATGGACACCACCGCCGAAGCATTCACCGGCGCCGGCCTGGGCGCCCTGCTGCTGGTCCTGGCGGTGGCGGTGGTGGGCAAGGTGTCCGGTGGTGGCCTGGGCGCGTGGCTGTCCGGCTACAGCGTGCGTGACAGCGTCGCGGTCGGTTCGCTGATGAATGCACGCGGGATGATCGAGCTGATCGTGATGAAGGTCGGCCTGGACGCCGGCCTGATCGGCCCGGAGATGTTCACCCTGCTGCTGCTGGTGGCGCTGATCACCACGCTGATGACCGGGCCGCTGCTGGCATGGACGGGCTGGCGCCGGGGCACGACCGAACCGGCTGCCGGCGCACGCATGGTCGAGTGACGCGCGCCGCCGGTCAGCCCATGCCGCCGTTGACCCCGATCACCTGGCCGTTGACGTAGCCGGCCGCCTCCGAGCACAGGAACGCCACCAGCGCCGCCACTTCCTCCGGACGCCCGGCACGCGCTGCCGGAACCATCTGCTTGAGCGCCTCGGGCGGGAAGCGGCCGGCAGTCATCGCCCCTTCGATCACGCCGGGCGCCACCACGTTGACGGTGATTCCGCGGCTGGCCATCTCCCTGGCCAGCGAGCGGCTGGCACCATGCAGCCCGGCCTTGGCCGCCGCATAGTTGGCCTGGCCACGGTTGCCCAGCACCGCCGCCACCGAGGACACGCTGACGATGCGGCCCCAGCGCGCGCGCGCCATCGGCAGCAGCAGCGGCCGGGTGACGTGCAGGAAACCATGCAGCGAAACGTCGATGACCCGGTGCCATTGGGCATCGCTCATGCCGGCCAGTGGCGCGTCGTCATGGATGCCGGCGTTGTTGACCAGCACGTCGATGCGGCCCTGCTCCAGCAGCGCAGCCATCGCCGCGGCGGTGGCGCCGGCGTCCGCCACATCGAACGCCACCGCCTGCGCGCGCAGGCCGCGCCGGGTGATCGCGGCGGCGACCTCTTCGGCACGGGCAAGATTGCTGCCTGCGTGCACGATCACCTCATGCCCGGCGTCGGCCAGGGCATGGCAGATCGCGCCGCCGATGTCGCCGCTGCCGCCGGTGACCAGGGCGCGGCGCAGGGTACGGTCTTCGTTCATCGCGCCATTGTGCCAGCGCCAATGCCGCTGCCCGCGCAGGCGTCGCATCCGCCGGGCATGGTGGTTGCGTGCATGCGCCCCTACACAGGCGTGGACATGGCCGCCGCACGCCCACTGGCGAGCAGGCGGCCACCGTGGAAAATGCGAAACGCATACTGCTGGCTGCCGGCACCGGCGGCCAGCACCTCGGCCTCGCCGTCCAGCGCACCGGGCAGGTCGTCGATGCGTGCCACCGCCAGTTCCACCTCGCGCAACGCCACCAGCACGCCGGGCCCGGCTCCACCACCACCTTCGCGGGCCAGCAGCCCGCCGTGCACGGCCATCGCCTGGGCGCCGTACTCGCACAACGCCAGCGCGGACAGCCGGCCACGCGCGCGCAGCGGATGGTCCGGCGCGCAGTGGTTCCATGCGCGCACGCGCACGCTGCCGGCGTCGTAGCCGGTCACTTCGTCCCACAGGCACATGGCCTGCTGGTGCGGTACCAAGGCCAGGATGCCTGCGCGGTCCAGCAGCGGCGCACTCATGCTGCCCGCTCCACCGCCGGTGCACGCGCCACCAGCAGGGCCAGCACGAAATTGAAGGCCACGCCCATGGCGACGGTGCTGCCGATGGCACGCAGCACCGGGATCGAGGAAAGCGCCAGCAGGCTGAACACCAGCAACGTGGTCAAGCTGCACACGATCACCGCATGCAGGGTGCGCAACTGGGCGTCCCGGTCGTCGCCGGCATGTTCGAAGAACAGGGCGTAGTCCAGGCCCAGGCCGGCGGCCAGGATCAGCGACACCAGGTGGAACAGGTTCAGCTCCACGCCACAGGCGCGCAGCACCGCCACGATCAGCACAGTGGCCAGCGCCATCGGCACCAGCACCCGCAACACCCGCTGCCGCGCACGCAGCGCCAGCCACACCACGCCGGCAAGCAGCAACGCGGCCAGCGCCAGCGCGCCGAGCAGGCGCGAGCGCCATTGCGCCACCAGTGACTCGGACGCCTGCTTCAGGTCCAGCAGTTGGGCCCCATGCGGAGCCAGGGCGGCTTCCAGGGCCTGCGGATCGTGCAGGCCCGACAGCGAGACCAGCGCGGTGGCCTGGTCCGGGGCGCGCAACAGCAGGCCGCCCACGGCCAGCTCCAGTGGCGTGCCGGCCAGGTCGTCGGGGCCCAGCGGCGGCAGCGCACGCGCGGCGGCCACATCGTCGAGGAACGGGGCGAAGACATCGTCACGGAACGGCGTGTCCGCCAGTGCGGCCTGCAACGCGTGACGCAGCGATACATCGTCGGGCAGGCGCGCCTGGCGCGCGCGCTGGGTCGCCGCGGCGGGCAGGTAGCGCGCCGCCAGGTCGAATCCATCCAGCACGCCATCCCGGCGCAGGCGCTGCAGCACCGGCAGCAGGCGCTCGGAGGCCTGCAGCGCGGCGTCCGCGTCGGCGCCGGCCACGGTGACCAGGTAGCGCACGTCCGGGGCACCCAGTTCGGCGCGCAGGCGGGCATCGCGCTCCAGGTCGGCCGTCGGCACCGGGGTAAGCCGGGAGAGGTCGTTCTCCCAGAACGGCCCCGGCGAAAACGCCGCCACTCCGGCGGCCAGCAGCGCCACCACGGCCAGCGCCGCGCGTGGGCGCGGCAGGCGTTCAGCCATGCGCCAGAGCCGGGCCAGGCGCGGTGAATGCGCCGGATCATGCCGCGCCGGGGTCACCAGCGACGGCAGCAGCCAGCGGGTGGAGCCGGCCGCCACGGCCAGCCCGACCATGGTCAGCACCGCCAGCTGCTGCAGCCCCTCCACTCCGGACAGCAGGAAGGTGGCGTAGGCAATGCACGTGGCCGCCACGCCGGTGGCCAGCGTTGGCCACAGCGCGCGCACGCTCGCACGCGGTGCCATGCCCGGTCGCAGGTGGCTGAAGAAGTGGATCGGGTAATCCTGGGCCACGCCGATCAGGGTGAAGCCGAATGCGACGGTGATGCCGTGCACGCCATCGAACAGCAGGGCCACCGCACCCAGCCCGGCCAGCCCACCGCTGGCCAGCGGCAGTGCGCCCAGCAGCGGCGTGCTCCAGCGCCGGTAGGCCAGCGCCAGCAGCAGCAGCAGGCCAATGGTGTCGGCGGTGCCGATCCAGCGCATCTCCGCCTCGGTGCGTGCGCGGATGGCGACGGCGAATGCGCCCGGCCCGGAAATCTCCAGCCGCGCCGTGTCGGCCGGCTGTGCACCGGCAGCAAAGGCCGCCTCGATGGTGGAGATGGCTCCCCCCTGGGCGGCGCCATCAAAGCCTGCCGCATGGGTCTGCACCATCAGCAGCGCCCGCTCCCCGGCACGGTCGAACCACACGCCATGGCGCTGCTGCGGCGCATCGGCAGGTTGCCAGGCCTCGGCCAGGCGCAAGGTTTCCAGGGTCGGGTCGGATGGCAACAGCGGCTCGACCAGGTCGGCCGCCGGAGAGCCCAGGTCCTGCAGCCGCTGCTGCAGTTCGGCATGCAGGTACGCCGCATCCAGCGGTTGGGTATCCAGGGTCGCCGACAGCAGGTAACGGTAGGGACGCAGGTGCGCGGGCACGGCGTCCAGGCCGCCGTCGTCACCGTTGGCGACGACCGCGATCGCGGGCTGTTCGGCCAGCGCGGCGCGCAGTGCCTGGGACCGTGCCGCCAGCGCCTGCGGCGTCGCACCCGAGATGGCCAGCAGCAGGAGCCGCGAGCCCGGACCTTCGCCAAGTTCGTCCACCAGCAGCACCTGCGCAGGCGTGCGCGGCGTGGGCAGGAAACGGCGCAGGTCTTCCTCCATGTGCAGGCTGCGGCCGAGCCACAGCCCGGCCAGTGCCAGCAGTGCCAGCCAGCACAGCACCAGCACGACGCGGGTGGCGGTGCGCGGCGCGGCGGTCATTGCGCGGCCTTCATTGCGCGGCACTGGCGTCACGGCAGAGCGTGGCCAGCACGGAGGGATCCTCCACCCCGGCCGCCGCAGCCGCGGCTCCCGCCATCAGCGTGCGCTGCGCGTGCCCCTTGGCCGGATGGCTTTCCACGCAGCGCAGTTCGGCACCACGGCCGTGCAGGTCGATGCGCTCGAGCGCTGCGGCCAGGCGCGGGGCGCGCGGCACCAGTTGCAAGGTCCACGACGTGCGACTGCCCTGCACCTGCACGGTATAGGTGCGTTGCAGCAGTTCCCGGTCGCCGGCCAGCAGCGCCCCGAAACCGGCCTGGACCGCGGCCAGTTCCGGCACCTTTGCCAGCGCGATGCGGCGCGGTGCCCGGCCGTCGCGCTCGATCACCGCGTCGCCTGCGGTCAGGGTGGTGGTCTCGCGGTAAGGCGAGTCCACCTGGCGTACCAGGCTGCCATCGGCCTGGCGCCGGTACTGGCCCTGCAGCCGCAGCGGCTGCCTGAGCATCGGCGAATCACGCAGCTCGACGAACGGGGTATGGCTGGGCGCAGGGCGCGCCAGCGCCTGCAACACCCAATCCACGTCGATGCCAGGTGCCGGCTCAGCCGCGTGGCACGGCAGCGCCAGCACGCACCCCAGCAGCGCCGCGATCCGGAGGGGCTTGCGCGGTGTCTTGAGCATCATCGTTCCAGAAGTCATAGAAGTTGAACCAGTTGCGGGGCGCGCCGCGGGCGTGGTGTTCCAGCCGTGCGGCGTAGCGGGCGACGCGGTCGCGCAGCCACTGTGCGCGCTCGCCGCGAGGGGGCCGCGCAGCCGCGTCTTCCGGGCCGAGGAAGGGCTCGAAATGCAGGTCGTAACGGTTGCCGCCGCGATACAGGCCAAAGCACAGCAGCACCGGCGCCTGCAGCGCCGCGGCCAGGGCCCAGGGCGTCAGCGGCAGGCGCGCGGGCTGGCCCATGAATGGCACCGCGACGGTGGTCTCGTGCGGCAGCGCACGGTCCACCAGCAAGGCCACCAGGGCCCCCTCTTCCAGCGCATGGCGGATCTCCAGCGCGATGGCCGCGCCAGGCTGGCCGCCGTCGATCACGCTGGCGGCCAGCACCGGATCGAGCGATTCGAAGATCCCGGTCAGGATCGGGTTGTGGCCGCGATCGAGCACGACCTTCACCGTCTGCTCCGGGCGCCGCCGGGCCAGCACCCGCAATGCGTCGAAGCTGCCCAGGTGCGAGCCGAACAGCAGCGCGCCGCGGCCCGTGTCGGCAAGCGCATCCACCGGTTCAAGCCCATGCACCCGGATATCGAAAATGCCGGCGCGCCCGCTGATCAGGTAAACCCGGTCCAGGATGGTCGCGGCGAAGTCGTAGATATGCCATGCCACCGCCCACAGACCCGCCCGACGGCCGTGCACCCGCGTCAGCCACGCACGCGACGCGCGCCGCTCCGGCCCGCGCATGACCAGAAAATAGAGGGTGATCGGATACAGGCACAGCCGTGCCAGGCGGCGGCCGCCGTGCAGCGCGATCCACACGATCAGCGCCAGCGAGCGCCGGCTGCCGCCCTCGGGCCGACGCTTCCAGGATGCGGATTCGGCTTCAGCGCGGTGTTCAGTCATGTCCGCCGGCCCGGATCTCGCCGCGGGCCAGCACGCCCTCGCTGCCACGGATTTCGAAGCGCCAGCGCGGCCACGCCCCGTCCAGCACCACCTCGGCTTCGTGGCCCGGGAGCAGCGGGCGCAGGAACTTCACCTGCGGCAAGCGCAGCGCCTCCAGTGACCCGGCGCCGGTCTCCACCGCCTCCAGCACCTTCTCCAGGAGCACCACGCCAGGCACCAGCGGGCGCCCGGGAAAGTGTCCGGCAAGGCAGGGGTGCTGGTGGGGAATGGAAAAGCGCATGGCCCAAGGATAGCCGCCCGGCACGGCCACGGCTCAGCGCAACAGGTCGCGCCAGAAGGCCGGGCCCAGGCCCGCCATCTGCTGCGCGAACTGGATCGCGTTGCGATAGGGCCGCTGCGGGAAGCGGCGTTTGCGGTACAGGAATTCGCCCGCCATGAAGCCACCCAGTACCCCGTAGTTGAGCAGGTTCGCAAACCACGACCAGGCCGTGTGCGACACCGCCAGCCACGGCTCGCGGCCCAGCGCATGCAACACGCCGCCGGGCACCGCGCACAGGGCAAGGCCGGCATTGGCCACCGTCAGGAACGCCAGCACGGCGGCCCAGGCCCCGGTCAGGCGGCGCGCATAGGCCAACAGCGCAGGCGAAGTAGGCCAGCCGGCGCGCGCATACAGCGCGGCCACGATCCGGGTGATCAGCGGCGTGCGCCCGGCATGCAGGCTGCGCGCGAACCACCAGGCCAGCCAGCCGGTGAACACCACCGGCGGCGCCAGCAGCATCAGGTCCGGCCAGGGCGTGCCGACCAGCCATGCAAGCCCGGCCAGCAGCACCGCCAGCAGGGCCAGCGCCCATACCCGGCGATGCAGCAGCGGGCCGGCAAGCACCAGCAGCACCAGGTCGGCCAGCGCCAGCGCGGCCCAGCTGCTGGAACCGGGGCTGTCGGCGGCGTGGGCAAGGAACGGATACGCCACGCCCAGCGCGACCTGGACCGGCAGCACCAGCGCCTCGGCCGGATCGGGCGCGGCAGCCTGGCCTGCGGCCGGCGGACTAGCCGGTGCGTTGCGACTGGACATGCGCCGACAGCGCGCGCAGGGACCCGAAGATGCGGCGGTCCTCCTCGCCTTCCGAACGCAGTTGCACCCCGTAGCGCTTGCCGATGGCCAGCGACAGCTCCAGCGCGTCGATCGAGTCCAGGCCCAGGCCTTCGTTGAACAGCGCGGCCTCCGGGTCGATCCCGGCAGGGTCCACGCCCTCCAGGTTCAGGCTCTCGACCAGCAGTTGGGCCAACTCGCGTTCGGCGTCGGTCTGTTGCTGCATTTGATCTTCCGTTCCAGGGTGCACGCCGGCAACGATCCGGCATCGGCCGCCGCGGCGCAAGCCCGGCGGCCACCTCGGCGCACGCCGCGTTATTATCCGGGGCCGTTTCGCCTTCCCGGTTTCCACCGCATGATCCGCACCGCGTCGAACAATCCCGCACCCGCACCGCCGGCGGGCGCGGCGGTGGGCGCTGGCGCAGGACGGGGGAAAGCATGATGAGCCGGGCCGGGCCCACCACCGGCGACCACGCCCTGGCGCCACTGTTGCAGGTGACATATGCACCGCCGGACAGCCTGTCGCGGCAGTTGGCGGACGAACGGGTGCTGGCGGTGTTCGGCTTCGGCGATGACGCGCCCGACGGCGGCCAGGATCCGCGCTGGCTGCGGGTGCCGCTGCAGCCGCTGCCCGGGACTGCGCCCTGGATCGAGATCTGGCGCACCAGCGCGCCGGTGCGTGCCGGCCGCGTCGACGGCGTGGCGTGGGCCAGCGACGGCGAACTGCTGTTCGGTGCACTGGAGATCGACGAGGGCGATGCCGGCATCGGCGCGGCTGCGGCCAGTGCCTATGCGCGCCTGACCGCGACGCTGGCCGTGCACGGCACCCCGCACATCCTGCGGGTATGGAATTACATGGACGCGATCACCCTGGGCGAGAGCGACGACGAGCGCTACCGCCAGTTCTGCGTGGGCCGCGCCAACGGCCTGGGCGGGATGGACGGGTTGGATGCGGCGCGATTGCCGGCCGCCACCGCGATCGGCCGCCGCGACGGACGCCGATGCCTGCAGGTGTACTGGCTGGCCTCGCGCAAGCCGGGAACGCCGGTGGAGAACCCCCGGCAAGTCAGCGCCTACCGGTACCCGCGCCAGTACGGGCCGCAGCCGCCCAGCTTCGCCCGGGCGATGCTGCCACCCGCAGGCATTGACATGCCGCTGCTGCTGTCGGGCACGGCCGCCATCGTCGGCCACGCCTCGCTGCACACCGGCGCGGCTGCGGCGCAGACGGCAGAGACCCTGGCCAACCTCGACAGCCTGATCGCCGCCGCACGCCGGCAACAGCCTGACCTGCCGCCCGCGCTTGGCGCCGGCAGCCTGCTCAAGGTCTATGTGCGTGACCCGGCCGACACGGCCGCGATTGCCGCGCAGCTGGATGCGCGCCTGCCGGCGTCGGTGCCGCGCCTGCTGCTGCACGCCCAGGTCTGCCGGCGCGAACTGCTGGTGGAGATCGACGGCGTGCACGGGCCCGCGGCCGAGGCGCGGTAGTGCCTCGCGTGCCAGCCAGGCCCACACCACAAGCACCCGCCATGCGCGACGACCATGCGCATGGCAGGCCTGGATCCACACTGACTGGGGAATGCCGATGATCCGCATGCGTCTTGCCGTCCTGCCGTGGCTGCTGCTCCTGTCCGGGTCCGCACTGCCGGCCCTTGCCAACTCCGGGCCCGGCATGCGGCTGGCCTCCGGCGCAGCCGATGTGGCCCGCATCGCGCCGCCGCGCATCGACCAGGCGCTGTCCACGCTGGTGGATTCGGGTGAACTGGTCGGCGTCTCGGCACTGGTCTGGCAGGACGGACGCGAAGCCTATTTCGGCAGCTTCGGCCTGGCCGACCGCGAGGCCGGGCGGCCGATGGCGCGCGACACCATCGTCCAGATCTACTCGATGACCAAGCCGCTCACCGGCGTGGCCCTGATGCAACTGTACGAACAGGGGCGCCTGGACCTGGACGCGCCGCTGGCGCAGTACCTGCCCGAGTACGCGGCGGTGCGCGTGTACGCCGGCACCGACGTCAAGGGCAAGCCGCTGCTGGTGGCGCCGGACCGCCCGATCCTGGTGCGCGACATCCTGCGCCACACCGCCGGCTTTGCCAGCGGCGGCAACGAGCCCGGCCCGGTGGGCGCCATGTACCGCAAGGCCGACCCGGAAAACTTCGGCCACACCCTGGAGCAGATGAGCCGCCGCCTGGCCGGGGTGCCGCTGCTGTACCAGCCGGGCACGCGCTGGCTGTATTCGTCGGCGGTGGACGTGCAGGCGCGCTTGGTGGAAGTGCTGTCGGGCAAGCCGTTCGCGCGCTACCTGCAGGACCACGTGCTCGGCCCGCTGGGCATGGACGACACCGGCTACACCCTCGGCGAGGGCGACTGGCCGCGCGTGGCCGCGCTGTACCAGCGCAGCGACGACGGGGTGATGACCCGCATCCCCGATGCCAAGGCCTATCCGCTCAACCGCGGCGGCGTCGCGCTCACGCCCGGCAGCTGGGGCCTGACCTCGACCCTGGACGACTACATGCGCTTTGCGCGCATGCTGGCCAACGGCGGCCAGCTGGATGGCGTGCGCCTGCTGCAGCCGGCCACGGTGCGGCTGATGGCCAGCGATTCCCTGCCCGCCGGGATCACCGACACCTCGTGGCTGCCGGGCAAGGGACGGGTCGGCTTCGGCATCGACTTCGCGGTGCGCATCGCCCCGCCGGCGCGGGCCGACGAGGCCTCCGGCGAAGTGGGCGAATTCTTCTGGGACGGCGCGGCCAACACCCTGTTCTGGGTGGACCCGGTCAACGACATCACCGCAGTGCTGTTCGCGCAGTGGGTGCCGTTCGGCAAGGTGCCGCTGCACAAGGTGTTCCGCGACGCGGTCTATGCCGACGACACCTCGGCCGCCGCACCGCGCGAGTAACCGGCCAGCGCGAAGGCCGGCCTACCGGGCCGCGGTGCAGGCCTCGTCGTCGCGGCGGAACGGATTCCAGCGTGAACCGCCGTCCTCGCATTGCGCCGCTGCATCGGCCGCACGTTGCGCCGCCGCGCGTGCCTGGCGCTCGCGGACGTCCTGCAGGCGCTGCGCCTGCAATGCATCCAGCGCCTGGCGGATCTGCGGCAGCGCCGCCAGTGCGGCCTTTTCGCCTTCCAGGATCGCGCGGTTGCGCTGGGTGAAATCGGCCCCGCCGATATCCAGCACCCGCGGCCGCACCACCACGTCGGCCCGCGCCAGCTCCTGTTCGCCCAGGCGCTGGCCCATGATCGCGATGGACTGGTTGACGATGCCCAGCATCCCGTCCGGGCGCCGCCCGGTGGCCTTGCTGGAAATGTCCACGGCAATGACGAACTCCGCGCCCAGCTGGCGCGCCGCGTCCACCGGCACCGGGCTGACCACGCCGCCGTCCACGTACTGGTAGCCGCCGATGGTGACCGGCTCGAACACGCCCGGCACGCTGCTGGAGGCGCGCACCGCCTGGCCGGTGTTGCCGCGCACGAACACCGTGCGTTCGCCGGTTTCCAGGCGCGTGGCCACTGCGGCGAAGGGCTTGCGCAGGCGCTCGATCGGGCGGCCGCGCACCTGGTCGTTGACGTATTCCTGCAGCTTCAGGCCCTGCACCAGGCCGCCGGAGAACAGGCGCACGTCGCGGATGCTGGCTTCGTCCAGCGCCACCGCATGCTCCTGCAGTCGGAACGGATCCATGCCGCTGGCATACATCGCGCCGACCACGCTGCCGGCGCTGGTGCCGGCCACCACGTCGGGCTTGAAGCCGTTGGCCTCCAGCATCTTGATCACGCCGATATGGGCGAAGCCCTTGGCGGCGCCACCACCCAGCGCCAGCCCGATCCGGGGCGGCGCCAGCACCGGATCGGGCGCTGCCACCGGGGCCGGAGGAGGCTCGGGCCGGGTGCCGCCGCACGCGCCCAGCAGCAGGCACGCCAGCAACGGGGCCGTGCCGTGCCACCGGCGGCGCGGGCGCGGAACGATGGAAGCTTTCACGGATCGGCAGGCCGGGCGCGCCGCGGGATGCGGCCCCGCAATTCTAGGCCGGGCCGGCATCGCCATCCGCGACGGCGGATGAATGCACCGGCGGCGCGTCGGCCAGCAGTTCCAGCAGCAGGTCGCGGCGCAGCTTGCCGGTGTCGTTGCGCGGCAGCGCGGGCAGCAGCCGCACGCGGCGCGGCAGGAACACCGGGTCGATGGACCCGCGCAGCGCGGCGACGATCTGCGCGGCCACCAGCCGCGGCGCCACCGCCAGCGCAGCGATGCGCCCCACCTCGCCTTCGCGCTCCGGCTCCAGTTGCACCACGACGCCGTCCTCGACCCCGGGCACCGCCAGCAGGCGGCGGGTCAGGTCGCCCAGCGAGGCGCGCTTGCCGGCGATTTCCAGCAGGTCGGCCTGGCGCCCGCACAGGCGGAAGCGGCCGTCCTGCGCCACCTCCACCAGATCGGCCAGGGTCACCGCTGCAGGCAGGTGCGGTGCCTGCACCTGGGTGCCGTCCGGCTGCGGCCGCAGGCGCACGCCGGGAATCGGCGTCCACATGGCCTCCTGCGCGGTGCGGCGGGTGGCCAGGATGCAGGTTTCGGTGGAACCGAACATCTCCCGTACCTGGGTGCCATAGCGTGCCTCGGCCTGCGCCGCCAGGTCCGACGCCAGCGGCGCGGTGGCCGAGACGATCCCGGCCAGCGGCGGCAGCACGACGCCCGAGCGCAGCAGCGCCCGCAGGTGCACCGGCGTGGTCACCAGCAGCCGTGGCCCCTGCGCCTGTTCCAGCGCGCGCGCAACGTCGGCCGGCAGCAGAGGGCGCCCGGCATGCACCGCCGCACCGCCGAGCAGCGGCAACAGCACCGACAGCTCCATGCCATACATGTGCTGCGGCGGCACCGTCGCCACGATCTGCGGCTGTGCATCGCCCCACAGGTCACGCAGCGCCATCACGTTCTGCGCCGTACCCCGGGCGAAGGCACTCCACTGCTTGGCATGGGCCTGCGGACGACCGGTGCTGCCGCTGGTGTAGCCGATCGCCGCCAGCGCCGCGGCGTCCACCTGCGGCACGTCGTGGCAGGACGCGGCATCGACCGGCTCGGGCAATGGCACATGCCAGGCCGGCGATGGCGGCGGCGTGCCGCCGAGGCAGTAGGCGCCGGCGTCGGTCCCTGCATGCGCCTGCAGGATCTCGGCCACCGTGCCGGGCGTGCCCGAGGGCGGCAGCAGCAACGATTGGCCACGAAGCGCCGCTGCGCAGAACGCCAGCAGGAAGCCATGCCGGTCCTCGACCAGCGGGAGCGCGTGACGCGCATCCGGCAAGCCCCCGGCCAACGCCTGGGCCTGGGCCAGGAAACGGCCCAGGCGCACGCTGCCGGTGGTGCCACCAAACACCAGCACGCGTTCCGGATCGCCACTGGCCAGCGGCAAGCGGCCGCAGTCCCTGGCTCCGGTCTGGGTGACGGCTGACATCGGGTGGTTCGTCCCCTGTGCGACAGGCGCGATGGCTGCCTGCAATGGCGCAAGCTTGGCGGCATGGACCGCTGCCGGCAAGCCCGTGCGGGCGCAACGGCGTCCCGGGGCCACGCTGCCGTCGCCCCACGCACCTGCGCTGCGGCAATCCCCTGGCGATGGATACCCGTGACCGCCGCGGCCCGGCACAATGCCACGCACTCCACCACCAGGAACGCCGATGAACGCACCGCCATCCCTGCCGCGCACCGGAATGGTCACGGTGATGGCCAAGATCTCGCTGCTGCTCGGCGCGGTGGGCGTGGCCGTGGCGCTGCTGCAGCTGCTGGGGGCGTTGCTGATGTCGGATGCGGCCGTGGCGGCAATGGTGCGGCGTCCGGAGTTTCCGGCCGGACTGGCGTGGATGCTGGAGTGGCGCGTGTGGTTGTCGTGGCTGTGCCTGCTGCTGTCGGTGCTGTTCCTGGCCTCGGCCTGGGGCCTGCTGCGCCGCCACCCGTGGGCACGCTGGGTGTTCATTGCGTTCCTGGTGGGCGGGGCGGCACTCAATTTCGCCGGCCTGGCGGTCATCGACCCCGTGTTCGATGGGCTCATCGGGATATTCCCGGTCGAGTTCCTCGATACCCGCGAGGGCCGGGAGTTCGTGGCGCAGATGCAGAGCACCCGCCTGGTCTCCTGGGTGACCGGCGGGATCGGGGCGCTGACCTTGGCCGTGCTGCACGGATGGATCGTGTGGAAGCTGTGCATCGCGCCGGCGCGCGACGAATTCCGCCAGCCGGGCCGTTGATCCGGCTTGATCGCGATCAAGGGCGGGTGCGGGTGCACGGCTAGAATGCGCGCATGGACGCCAATTTCGATGCCGTACGCCATTACCTGACCGGGCTCCAGGACCGCATCTGCGCCGCCATCGAGGCGGCCGACGGCCAGGCCCGCTTCATCGAGGACGCCTGGAACCGGGCGCCCGAACTCGACGGCGCCCATGCCGGCGGCGGTCGCACCCGGGTGCTGCGCGATGGCGCGGTGTTCGAGCAGGCCGGGATCGGCTTCTCCGACGTATCCGGAAACCGCCTGCCGCCCTCGGCCAGCGCGGCACGGCCGGAACTGGCCGGCGCCTCGTGGCGGGCCACCGGGGTCTCGCTGGTGTTCCACCCGCGCAATCCCTACCTGCCCACCACCCATGCCAACGTGCGCCACTTCCGCGCCGAGCGCGAGGGCCGGACGGTGGCCTGGTGGTTCGGTGGCGGCTTCGACCTCACGCCGTTCTATCCATTCGACGAGGACGTGACCCACTGGCACCGCACTGCCGCCAGCCTGTGTGCGCCGTTCGGCACGCAGCGCTATGCCGAGCACAAGCGCTGGTGCGACGAGTACTTCTTCCTCAGGCACCGCAACGAGACGCGCGGCGTGGGTGGGCTGTTCTTCGACGACCTGCACGAGGATTTCGAGCGCGACTTCGCCTACCTGCGCGCGGTGGGCGACGGCTTCCTCGATGCCTACCTGCCGATCGTCGAGCGCCGCAGGGACACGCCCTGGGGCGAGCGCGAGCGCGAGTTCCAGCTCTACCGCCGCGGGCGCTATGTCGAGTTCAACCTGGTCTACGACCGCGGCACCCTGTTCGGGCTGCAGAGCGGCGGCCGCGCCGAGTCGATCCTGATGAGCCTGCCGCCGCGGGTGCGCTGGGAATATGGCTACCAGCCCGAGCCGGGCAGCGCCGAGGCCCGCCTGCAGGATTACCTGCTCCCGCGCGACTGGCTGGCGAACCCGTAACCGGAACCGACACCGCGCTTCCGGGGGCGAGTGTCTCTATCGATCGTCGGCTTCGGAGGGAACTGCGCGCAGCGGGGACCAGGAAGCCGAAACTGGGCAGTGGTCGGCTTCGGAGGGAGCGTGCGCAGCGGTGTGGGCCAGGAGGCTGAAGCCGTGCGGTGGCCGGCTTCGGAGGGAGCCGCGGACGTGCGGGTGTGGCGTGACCGCTCGGGCGCACATCCATGTGCGCACTCGCTACCGCGGCCATCCATGGCCGCTGCCACGACACACCCGCACGTCCACGGCTTCGGCGTGTCTGTGCCTCCTCACTTGTAGGAGCCGGTCTTGCCGGCGACCGCGGCGTGGTGTGGTGTGTCGCGATGCCGCAGCCTGCATCGCGGTCGCCGGCAAGGCCGGCTCCTACACGAACGAGTGCAGCGCACAGATGCGCGGTGCGCGTACGCCGTTGCCGTCGCAAACGAAGCCGCGTAATCAATACACCGAAGGACGTCATCCGGCCGGGGGGATGGGGCAAGTGGCACAGGGACGTGCCACGGCCCCGAGTACGCACATGGATGTGCGCCCAAGGGGTGCACCATCCCCCCGGTCGGGCGACGGCCCCATCCGAAGCCGAACCCGACACATCCGCATGTCCACGCACCGCGTCACACCGCACCGTACCGCGGTCGCCGGCAAGGCCGGCTCCTACACGACAAGTGCAGCGCATACGTCGGTGATTGGGGTGCGCGGTTTGCCTGCGTCGTTGCCTTCGCAAACGAAGGCACGCCATTCCCCCGGCCAGACGCCGGCCCCCATCCGAAGCCGAACCCCCGCGCGCCAGTGGAGTTCACCGGCGCGGGGCCGGAGAAAAGCCATAAAAAAGCCCCGCCGACCAGGGGGAGGTCGGCGGGGCCAGGGAACGGCGCTTGGGGAGGAGCCCCGTTCCTAGATCTGCTCCAGGGGAAGGGAGTAGATCCGCGACAGGCGTTGCACCTGTCACGGGCTATATGACCACCGGAACCATTGATGGTTCGTGAAGAATCCGGGCCTCAAACGGAAAGATTTAGGATGGGTTCATGGGATTGTCACCGAGGATGTAAAGGCGCCGTGACGAGGTTCCGGAAAACCCTCGCAAGCACCTGATTCTCCGTCAGTGCGCCTCGTCCCAGTTGTCACCCACACCGCTGTCGACCACCAATGGGACGCTGAGTTGTGCAGCCGACACCATGCGCCGCCCGACCTCCTCCAGCAGCACCGGCACGAAGGCCTCCTCGGCCTCGAACACCAGCTCGTCGTGCACCTGCAGGATCATCAGCGCCGGGCTGCTGCCGCCGGCCCCGCCCAGCTCCCCCAGCCACGCGTCCACCGCCACCATCGCGCGCTTGATGATGTCCGCCGCGGTGCCCTGCATCGGCGCGTTGATCGCCGCGCGCTCGGCACCGGCACGCTGGGCCTGGTTGCGGGCGTTGATGTACTCCAGGTACAGGCGCCGGCCGGACACCGTTTCCACGTAGCCGCGTTCACGCGCCTGCTCGCGGGTGCGCTCCATGTAGTCGCGCACGCCCGGGTAGCGGCTGAAGTACAGGGCGATGTAGTCCTGCGCCTGGCCACGGCCGATGCCCAGCTGGCGGGCCAGGCCGAACGCCCCCATGCCGTACATCAGGCCGAAGTTGATCGCCTTGGCCGCGCGCCGTTCGTTGCCGGTGACCTCTTCCAGCGGCCGGGCGAAGACCTCGGCGGCGGTGGCGCGATGGATGTCGGCACCGGATTCGAACGCGCGCAGCAGGCCGGCGTCCTGGGACAGGTGGGCCATGATCCGCAGCTCGATCTGCGAATAGTCGCAGGCCACCAGCTTGCGCCCGGGCGGGGCGACGAAGGCGCGGCGGATGCGGCGGCCGTCGTCGGTGCGGATCGGGATGTTCTGCAGGTTCGGATCGGACGAGGACAGGCGCCCGGTGGCGGCGCCGGCCTGGTGGTAGCTGGTGTGCAGCCGGCCGGTATCCGGGTTGACCATCTCCGGCAGCTTGTCGGTGTAGGTGCCGCGCAGCTTGGCCAGGCCGCGGTACTCCAGGATCACCCGCGGCAACTCGTGCAGGTCGGCGATCGCCTCCAGCGCGTCTTCGTTGGTGCTGGGCTGGCCCTTGGGGGTCTTCACCAGCGCCGGCAGCTTCAGCTCCTCGAACAGCAGCGCCCCCAGCTGCTTGGGCGAATCCAGGTTGAACGTGCGCCCGGCCAGTTCGGTGGCGCGCTGCTGGGCGGCGAGCATGCGCTTGGACAGGTCGCCGCTCTGGCGGCGCAGCTCGTCCATGTCCACCTTCACCCCGTTGGCCTCGATCCGCTGCAACACCTGCACCAGCGGCATCTCGATCTGGCGGTAGACGTGTTCCAGCGACGGCTCGGCGGCCAGCCGCGGCGCCAGCACCCGGTGCAGGCGCAGGGTGATGTCGGCGTCCTCGGCGGCGTAGCGGGTGGCGTCGTCCAGCGCGCACTGGGAGAAGGGAATCTGCTTGGCGCCCTTGCCGCACAGGTCTTCGTACTTGAGGGTCTCGTAGCCCAGGTGGCGGCGGGCCAGGCTGTCCAGGTCATGGCGGGCGCTGCCCGCCTCCAGCACGAAACTCTGCAGCAGGGTGTCGTCGGCATACCCGGCCAGCGCCACGCCGTGGCGGCGCATGACGTGCAGGTCGTACTTGCCGTGCTGGCCCAGCTTGCGCACGCCCGGGTCCTCCAGCATCGGGCGCAGCAGCTCCAGCGCCCGGGTGCGGTCCAGCTGCGCCGGCACGCCGGGATAATCGTGCCCGAACGGCACGTAGGCGGCGTGGCCCGGCTCGGCGGCGAAACTCAGCCCCACCAGGGTGGCGCGCATCGGGTCCAGGCTGTCGGTCTCGGTATCGAAGGCGAAGCTGCCGGCGCGGCGCAGGGTCGCGATCCAGGCTTCCAGCTGGTCGATGGTGGTCACGGCCTCGTACCGGCCCGGCACCGACAGCGCTGGATCGACCGCCACCGGAGTCACCGCCGCCGCCACGAAGCCGCCACCGCGCGCGCGCGCCGGTTCGCGCTCGGCAACCGCCGCCAGGCCTGCGCCGTCGCCGGCCAGCGACCCGGCCTCCAGTTCCTTCAGCGCCTGGTTGAAGCCATAGCGCCCGTACAGCACGCGCAACTCGTCCACATGCGGGTCGCGCAGGCGCAGGGTGTCGGGCGCGCGCCCCACCGGCACGTCGGTCCTGATCGTCACCAGCTCGCGGTTGAGCGGCAAACGTGCCAGCGCCGCGCGCAGGTTGTCGCCCACCTTGCCCTTGATCGCGTCGGCGTTGTCGATCACCCCGTCCAGCGAGCCGTACTGGCCCAGCCACTTGGCCGCGGTCTTGGGCCCGCACTTGTCCACGCCGGGCACGTTGTCGATGGCATCGCCCATCAACGCCAGCAGGTCGACGATGCGCGCGGCCGGCACGCCGAACTTCTCCACCACCGCCGCGTCCGATTCGGTGCGGCTGCCGCTCATGGTGTTGACCAGGGCGATGGACCCGCCACCGGCGCCAGGCTCGCGGACCAGCTGGGCGAAGTCCTTGTCGCCGGTGGAGATGGTCACCTGCATCCCGGCATCGGCGGCCTGCACCGCCAGGGTGCCGATCACGTCGTCGGCCTCTACCCCGTCCACCCGCAGGATATCGATGCCCAGCGCGTGCACGATCTCGCACATGGGCTGCACCTGCGCGCGCAGCTCGTCGGGCATGGGCGGGCGGTTGGCCTTGTAGTCCGGATAGAGGTCGTCGCGGAAGGTCTTGCCGGGCGCATCGACCACGAAGGCCACGTAATCGGGCTTTTCCTTCAGGGTGGCGCGCAGCATGTTGACCACGCCGAACAGCGCCCCGGTCGGTTCGCCGGCCGCGTTGGTCAGCGGCGGCAGGGCATGGAAGGCGCGGTAGAGGTAGCTGGAACCGTCGATCAGTACGAGGCGCGTCATCCGCGCATTCTAGCGGCGCCGGACGCGCCCGCGACCCTGCGCTGACGGCGCCTGCCGCATAATGCCGGACCCATCCCCCGGAGGCACCGCCATGCGCATGTCGATCCTGTCCGCCGCAGCCCTGGCCGCCGGCCTGTCCCTGGGCGGCTGCGCCACCACCGGCGACGCCCCGGTGGACGTGCGCGGCGCCGAGGTGGCCAGCCGCACCCTGGACAACGGCGACGTGCTGGAGGAGTACCGCGTGGGCGACCAGTTGCGCATGGTGAAGATCATCCCGTTGCGTGGCCCGGCCTACTACCTCTACGACCGCAACGGCGACGGCGTGCTCGACGCCGACGGCCGCGAGGAACTGCCGCAGGTGTACTGGAAATTGTTCGAGTGGTGATCGCCCCGCCGCCCCGGTAGCGGCGCACGGGCGTGCGGCATCCGACCCCGAATCCCCCACCAAGACGCATGGACACCAACGCCACCCCTCCACCCTCCGGCATCCGCCGCAGCGCCGTGTTCGGCTGGTTCGAGCGGCGCATCGACCCGTATCCGCCGGCACCGGTCACCCAGCCGCCGCGCTCGCTGTACGCCTTCTGCCGCCACTACACCCGTGGCACCGAGCCGTGGCTGGTGCTGATGGCGCTGCTGACCACGGCCATCGCCATCACCGAAGTATCGCTGTACGCGTTCACCGGCTCGATCGTGGACCGCCTGTCCAGCCATACCCCCGCCACCTTCCTGGCCGAGGAAGGCTGGAAATTCACGCTGATGGCGGCCGTGGTGCTGCTGCTGATGCCCGCGCTGAACCTGCTCAGCTCGCTGGTGATCCACCAGACCCTGCTGGGCAACTTCCCGATGCGCATCCGCTGGCGGGTACACCGCTACCTGCTGCGGCAGTCGATGGGCTACTTCCAGGACGAGTTTGCCGGGCGCATCGCGACCAAGCTGATGCAGACCTCGCTGGCCGTGCGCGAGACGGTGATCAAGCTGCTGGACGTGGGCAACTACGTGGTCGTGTACTTCGGCGGCGCGCTGCTGGTGGCTGCGGCGGCCGACTGGCGGCTGATGCTGCCGTTCGCCGGCTGGCTGCTGGCCTACGTGGCGCTGCTGCGTTTCGTGATCCCGCGCCTGAACCGGATCGCGCGCGAGCAGGCCGACGCGCGCTCGACCATGACCGGGCGGATCGTGGACAGCTACACCAACATCGCCACGGTCAAGCTGTTCTCGCACTCGCGGCGCGAGGAAGGCTATGCCCGCGATTCAATGGAGCAGTTCCTGGTCACGGTGCACAAGCAGATGCGCCTGGTCACCTTCGTCAACGTCAGCAACGATGCGCTGAACATGCTGTTGCTGTTCGCGGTGGCGGCCACCGGCATCGGCTTGTGGATGCAGGACGCCGCCAGCATCGGTGCGATCGCGGTGGCGATCGCCTTCGTGCTGCGCCTGATGGGCATGTCGCAATGGGTGATGTGGGAGATGTCGGCGCTGTTCGAGAACATCGGCACGGTGCAGGACGGGATCAACTCCATCGCCCTGCCGGCCACGGTTGACGACGCGCCGGACGCGACGCCGCTGCAGGACGTGCGCGGCGACATCGCGTTCGACCACGTGACCTTCCACTACGGCAAGCAGGGCGGGGTGATCGAAGGCCTGGACCTGTACATCCGCCCCGGCGAGAAGGTCGGCCTGGTCGGCCGTTCCGGCGCGGGCAAGTCCACCCTGGTCAACCTGCTGCTGCGCTTCTACGACCGCGAAGGCGGCAGCATCCGCATCGACGGCACCGATATCGCCACGGTGACCCAGGACTCGCTGCGCGCATCGATCGGCGTCGTCACCCAGGACACCTCGCTGCTGCACCGCTCGGTGCGCGACAACATCCTCTACGGCCGACCGGACGCCACCGAGGCGGAGATGGTCGAGGCAGCGCGCCAGGCCAACGCCCACGGATTCATCGCCGAACTGGTCGACGCCCACGGCCGCCACGGCTACGACGCCCAGGTCGGCGAGCGCGGGGTCAAGCTGTCCGGCGGCCAGCGCCAGCGCATCGCCATCGCCCGGGTGCTGCTGAAGAACGCGCCGATCCTGGTCCTGGACGAGGCAACCTCGGCGCTGGACTCGGAAGTGGAAGCGGTGATCCAGGAGAACCTGTACCGGCTGATGCAGGACAAGACGGTCATCGCCATCGCCCACCGCCTGTCCACGATCGCGGCGATGGACCGGCTGGTGGTGATGGATCAGGGCCGGATCGTCGAGCAGGGCACGCACGAACAGCTGCTGGCCCACGGCGGGCTGTATGCGCAGCTGTGGCAGCGCCAGTCCGGTGGCTTCCTCGAGCTGGGCGATCCGCCGGCCAGCTGAGCGGCGTTTGCGCAGCGCAGGCAGCACCATGCCCGCGCGGTCCATCGCAGGCTGCGTGCTATCCTGCGCGGCCTCCTTTGGGGAGTAGCCTGCTTCGCGCATCCTGCGCGCAGCGTCCGCGTCAACATACTCGGCCCGCCAACGCGGCCGTGGCGCGGACAACCCGGCAACGCCGGGCTGGCGAGACCAACGGCATGTCGATGCGCCCGAGGCTGGACGCCGGCACGCTGCGTCCGCTTCCGGCCCGGTTGTCACGATGAACCCGCTTTCCATCCTCCTGATCGGCCTGGCCATGTCCACCGACGCATTCGCCGCGGCGGTGGGCAGGGGCGCGGCGATGCGCCGGCCGCGCTTCCGCCAGGCGCTGCGTGCCGGCCTGATCTTCGGCGTGATCGAAGGCGTGACGCCCGTGATCGGCTGGCTGCTGGGCACGGCGGCGGCGCGCTACATCACCGTGCTCGACCACTGGATCGCCTTCACCGTGCTGTGCCTGCTCGGCCTGCACATGATCTGGAACGGCTGCAGGCCCGGCGCGCAGGACGCGCCGCAGCGGCACGGGTTCTGGGCGCTGGCCGCCACCGGCCTGGGCACCAGCATCGACGCCATGGCGATCGGCGTGAGCCTGGCGTTCCTCGACGTGCACATCGGCGTGGTCGCCGTGGTGATCGGCCTGTGCACCCTGGTCATGGTCACCATCGGGATCATGCTGGGCCGCGTGCTCGGCGCGCTGGCCGGCAAGCGCGCCGAAGTGGCCGGTGGCGTGATCATGATCGTGGTCGGTGCGGCGATCCTGTACGAGCACCTGTCCGGCGCGGCCTGAGCGCGCGGGCCGCGCTCAGCGCACCACCAGCACCGGCACGGTCGAATGCGACAGCACCGCCTGGGTCTGGCTGCCCAGCAGCACCCGGCCCAGCCCGCTGCGCCCGTGCGAGGCCATCACCACCAGGCCGGCCCCGTGTTCGGCGGCGGCGGCCACGATGACCTCGGATGGATAGCCCTCGGGCACGTGCACCGTGGTGCACGCAACGCCAAGCGCCGCTGCCTGCGCCGCGGCGGCCTCCAGGATCTGCTCGGCCGACTGCACGCAGCCCTGCCGGTATTCCTGCTGCAGCGAGGGATCGGCCGCCAACGCCACCGCATCGACGAAGGCCGGCGTCCACGGCTCGGTCACGGTCAGCACCAGCACCGGCGTGGACAACGCGGCCGCCAGGCGCAGGCCGTGCTGCAGCCCCCTGGCGGCCAGTTCCGAGCCGTCGGTGGCGATCAGGATGCGGTCGTACATGGCGCTCTCCGGCATGGGCACACGCGGACCATTGCACACCCGCCGGCGCACCGGGGCAACCGCGCAGGTTGCGGCCAGGGTCAGCGAACGCGCGTCGCTACAGCGGCTGCAGGTTGGCGAAAGCCAGCACCAGCCACTTGCTGCCGGCCTCGTCGAAGTTCACCTGCACCCGCGCGTGGGCGCCGCTGCCCTCGTAATCGGTGACCACGCCACGGCCGAAGCTGGCGTGCATCACGCCCTGGCCCAGTTGCAGCGCCGGCATCTCGATGGCCGGGTGCGCCATGCGCGGCGGCGCGGCCATCGGCCGGGCCACCTGCACCCGCGGACGCACCTCGTTGAGCAGGTGGCCGGGGATCTCGCGCAGGAAGCGCGATGGCATGCCGTACATGTCCGTGCCATGGATGCGCCGGGTCTCGGCATAGGTCATCACCAGCTTGTGCCGGGCGCGGGTGATGCCCACGTAGGCCAGGCGTCGTTCCTCCTCCAGGCGGCCGGATTCCTCCAGCGACTTGCTGCTGGGGAACACGCCTTCCTCCACGCCGACCAGGAACACCAGCGGGAACTCCAGGCCCTTGGCCGAATGCAGGGTCATCAGCTGCACCCCGTCCTCGTCGGCCTGGGCCTGGCCTTCGCCGGCCTCCAGTGCCGCGTAGGACAGGAATGCGACCAGTTCGCTCATGCTTTCCTGGTCATCGTCCAGCTCGGCGCGCGAGAAGCGCGAAGCCACCGATACCAGTTCGTCCAGGTTCTCCAGCCGCGACTCGGCATCGAGCTGGCCGCGCGCTTCGCGCGACCAGTGCTCGCGCAGGTTCGAGCGCGCCAGCACGTGGTCCACCCTGTCCTTCAGGTCCAGGTCGGTGGTTTCCGCATCCAGCACTTCGATCAGCGACAGGAAGCCGGCTACGGCATTACGCGCGCGCGCGGCCAGCGCGTTCTCCGACACCAGCGCGCTGGCCGCGTCCCACAGCGACTGCGCACGTTCGCGGGCGCGCCGGCGCACTTCGTCCAGGGTGCGGTCGCCGATGCCGCGCGCAGGCGTGTTGACCGCGCGCTCGAACGCGGCGTCGTCGGCGCGGCTGGCCACCAGGCGCAGGTAGGCCAGGGTGTCCTTGACCTCGGCACGCTCGAAAAAGCGCATGCCCCCGTACACCCGGTATGGCACCTGCTCGGCCAGCAGCACCTCTTCCAGCGCGCGCGACTGCGCGTTGCTGCGGTAGAGCACCGCTGCCTCGCCCCAGCTGCCGCCGTCGCGCACCCACTGGCGGATGCGCTCGACCACGAAGCGCGCCTCGTCCATCTCGTTGTAGGCCGCGTACACGTCCACCGGATCGCCTTCGCCGCTGTCGGTCCACAACTGCTTGCCGATGCGGTCCGGGTTGTGCGCGATCACCGCATTGGCGGCGTTGAGGATGTTGGCGGTGGATCGGTAGTTCTGTTCCAGGCGGATGGTCTGCGCGCCGGGGAAGTCACGCAGGAACTGCTGCACGTTCTCGACCTTGGCACCACGCCAGCCGTAGATGGCCTGGTCGTCGTCGCCGACCACGAACACCCGGCCGGCACTGCCATCATCAGCGGAACCGGCCAGCACTCGCACGAATGCGTACTGGATCGCGTTGGTGTCCTGGAACTCGTCCACCAGCAGGTCGCGGAAGCGGGTGCGGTAATGCGCCAGCAGGGCCGGAGTGTCGCGCAGCAACTCGTGCGCACGCAGCAGCAGCTCGGCGAAATCGACCAGGCCGGCGCGGTCGCAGCGCTCCTGGTACAGCGCGTAGGCACGGCGCAGGGCATCGGTCCACGGGTCGTCGCCAGGCTGGATGTGCTGCGGGCGGCGGCCTTCGTCCTTCTGCGCGTTGATCCACCAGGCGATCTGCCGCGGCGGGAAGCGGCCGTCGTCCAGCTCCAGCTGCTGGGCCACGCGCTTGACCAGGCGCAACTGGTCGTCGCTGTCGAGCACCTGGAACGCCTGCGGCAGGTGCGCCTCGTTCCAGTGCAGGCGCAGCAGGCGGTGGGCGATGCCGTGGAAGGTGCCGATCCACATCCCGCGCGCGCCATTGCGCAACTGCGCGTCGGCACGCGCGCGCATCTCGCCGGCGGCCTTGTTGGTGAAGGTGACGGCGAGGATGCCGTGCGCCGGCACGCCCAGGACTTCATTGAGCCAGGCGATGCGGTGGGTCAGGACCCGGGTCTTGCCGGAGCCGGCGCCGGCCAGTACCAGGTAATGCCCCGGCGGGGCGGAAACGGCCTCGCGCTGTGCGGCGTTGAGGTCGTCGAGCAGGTGTGAGACATCCATCCGCCCATTCTACCGGCGACCACGCGACACCGAATGGCCGCGAGTTCCACCCATACGCGCGGTCGCCCGCAAGACGGGCTCCTACAAACAACAACAGCCGTGCCGCCCCACCTGTAGGAGCCGGCCTCGCCGGCGACCACGCGACACCGAATGGCCGCGAGTTCCACCCATACGCGCGGTCGCCCGCAAGACGGGCTCCTACAAACAACAACAGCCGTGCCGCCCCACCTGCAGGAGCCGGCCTCGCCGGCGACCACGCGACACCGAACAGCCGCGAGTTCCACCCACGCGCGCGGTCGCCCGCAAGACGGGCTCCTACAGTGTGGCCTGCTCGCGCTTGTGGCTGGTGTGGGTCATCAGCTTGTCGGTCCAGGCGATGCCCAGCGCCGAGAGGATGAACACGATATGGATCACCGTCTGCCACAGCACGCCGTCGGTGGTCAGTGCGGTGCAGCGCGCCGCGCCGACGTTGGAGGCGGCGGTGGCCACCAGTTCCGGCGGGCAGAACGGCAGCCCGTTCAAGGTACCGGCGGCGATGAAGGTCTTGAGCAGGTGGATGGAGGAGATGCCGATGATGGCCATGGCCAGCTTCACCTTCAGCACCGAGGCATTCACGTGGCTCAACCATTCAGGCTGGTCGGGGTGGCCCTCCAGGCGCAGGCGCGAAACGAAGGTCTCGTAGCCACCCACGATCACCATCACCAGCAGGTTGGAGATCATCACCACGTCGATCAGGCCCAGCACGATCAGCATGATCTGCTGCTCACCCATGGCCGGTGCATCGTGGATCAGGTGCCACAGCTCCTTGGCGAACAGGAACACGTACACGCACTGGGCCACGATCAGCCCCAGGTACAGCGGCAGCTGCAGCCAGCGCGAGGCGAAGATCAGGGTGGACAGCGGGCTGAGGCGGTACGGAGCAGCGGAGGTGGATGCGGGCGGCAGCGACATGGGGCGGTCCGGCGGAAAAAAGACGGCGCAGGTTAACGGCAGCGCCCACCCCTGCCAAGCGCCGGGCAGGCCTACACTGGTGGCAAATCCATGACGCAGGAGCGCCCCATGATCGACCTGTACTACTGGCCCACACCCAACGGCCACAAGATCACCCTGTTCCTGGAAGAAGCGGGCCTGGCCTACACCATCAAGCCGGTGGACATCGGCAAGGGCGACCAGTTCCAGCCGCAGTTCCTGGCGTTTTCGCCCAACAACAAGATGCCGGCCATCATCGACCACGAGCCCAATGACCTGGGCGAGCCGGTGAGCGTGTTCGAGTCCGGCGCGATCCTGCAGTACCTGGCCGGCAAGACCGGGCGCTTCGGCGGCAGCAACGCGCGCCAGACCCTGGAAGTGAACCAGTGGCTGATGTGGCAGGTGGCCGGGCAGGGCCCGATGACCGGCCAGTACGGCCACTTCACCACCTACGCGCCAGAGAAGATCGACTACGCCATCGACCGCTACAGCCGCGAGGTGCAACGCCTGCTGGGCGTGCTCGATGCGCGCTTGGCCGGACGCGCCTTCATCGCCGGCGACGACTACACCATCGCCGACATGGCCACTTATCCGTGGATCAACCCGTACACCAGGGCTCCGCTGGACCTGGCCCCCTACCCGGAGCTGCGCCGCTGGCACGCCAGCATCGCCGCGCGCCCGGCCACCGGGCGCGCCTACGCACTGACCGCCAAGGTGAACCCGGATGCCGGCAAGCCGCTCACCGAGGAGCAGCGCAGGCAGTTGTTCGGGCGTTGACCTGGGCGGCGCTGCGCAGCTGCGCAGCTGTCGCCTTCATCCGGTGGTGCGCGCCGCCAGTTGCATTGCATACCCCGCCCACATGGCCACCAGCAACAGGAAGCCCGGCAGGAAGGCCGCGAGGCGATGCATGACCCGGTTATAGGTGCAGTGGATGAGGCTGTGCGCGACACGCAACGCCACATACACCCACGCCGCCGCCGCCAGCCATCCGGGCACGAACCCCATGCCCACCGCCATGGCCACCAGCGCGTAGAACAGCACCGGCGTCTCGAAAAGATTGCGGAAGTTGTCGGCCGCCTGCGAGTTCTCCAGCCGGGCGGCCATCGCCCCTGCCGTCGCCACCGCCTGCGGATGTATGCGCCGCGCCTTCATTTCACGGATACGCGTCACCAGCATCGTGACGGCGACCGCGGCCGTCAGCAGGATCATCGCGACGGCGGCATACACAAGGGACAGGGCGTTGGCGGACATGGCGGGGCCTTTGTGTGGCCGGGCCGTGCCGGCCCGGATGCCCAGTGTATGCGCCCGGTCACCGCCCGGCGCGGCCCGGCTGCCTACAATGCCGCATGACCTTTGTCCGGACCCTGCCATGCGCCCGCACCTGTTCACGGCACTCGCCTCGCCGTTGCTGCTCGCCGTCGCCATGACCCTGCCTCCCGCGACATCCAGCGCCGCACCGGCGCCCGGGCGGCTGACCCTGGAGGCCATCACCGGCAGCGCACCGCTGTCCGGGCCGACCCTGATGAAGCCGAAGGTGGCGCCGGATGGCAGCCGCGTGACGTTCCTGCGCGGCAAGGAAGACGATCGCAACCGGCTGGACCTGTGGGAATACGACGTGGCCAGCGGGCAGACCCGGTTGCTGGTGGATTCGCGCGTGGTGCTGCCCGGTGACGAGGTGCTCAGCGAGGCGGAGAAGGCGCGGCGCGAGCGCCAGCGCATCGCCGCCTATTCGGGCATCGTCGATTATCAGTGGGCGCCGGATGGCAAGGCGCTGCTGTTCCCGCTGGGCGGCGAGCTGTACCTGTACGACCTGGCCAGTGACGGCGCCGATGTGGTGCGCAAGCTGACCTCCGGCAAGGGCTTTGCCACCGATCCGAAGCTGTCCCCACGCGGCGGCTACGCCAGCTTCGTGCGCGAGCGCGACCTGTGGGTGATCGACCTGCGCAGCGGCCGCGAAATCCGCCTGACCCGCGATGCCAGCGCCACGATAGCCAGCGGCGTGGCCGAGTTCGTGGCCGACGAGGAGATGGGCCGCCACACCGGCTACTGGTGGGCGCCGGACGACAGCGCCATCGCCTTCGTCCGCATCGACGAATCGCCAGTGCCGGTGCGCAAGCGCTACGAGGTGTATCCGGACCGCACCGACGTGATCGAGCAGCGCTACCCCGCCGCCGGCGAACCCAACGTGCAGGTGCGCCTGGGCGTGGTCGCGCCGCGCAGCGGGGCGCGGGCGCGCTGGATCGAACTGGGCCCGGAGCAGGACATCTACCTGGCGCGGGTGGACTGGCGCGATCCGCGGCGGCTCACCTTCCAGCGCCAGTCGCGCGACCAGCGCACGCTGGAGCTGGTGGAGACAACCGTGGCCACCGGCGCGCAGCGGGTGCTGCTGACCGAGACGTCCGACACTTGGGTGCCGCTGCACGACGCGCTGCGCTTCCTGCCCGATGGCCGCTTCGTGTGGTCGTCCGAGCGCAGCGGCTACCAGCACCTGTACCTGGCCTCGGAGGACGGCACCACCCTGACCCCGCTCACCAGCGGCCAGTGGGTGGTGGACGACCTGCTGGCGGTGGACCCGGAGGCCGGCTGGGCGTGGTTCACCGGGACCGCCGAATCGCCGCTGGAAAAGCACGTGTACCGCGTGCCGCTGGCCGGCGGCGCAGTGGAGAAGCTCTCCCGGGAGTCCGGCATGCACGCACCCGGCTTCGCGCGCAACGCCAGCGTCTACGTGGACCACTGGTCCAGCGACCGCACCCCGCCGCAGATCGAGCTGTTCGCCAGCGACGGCACCCGCCTGGCCACCTTGCTGCGCAACGACCCGACCGATTCGGATCACCCATATGCGCGCTACCTCGGCGCGCACCGGCCGGTGGAGTTCGGCACCCTGGTCGCGGCCGACGGCGCCACGCCGCTGCACTACAGCCTGGTCCGGCCGGCGCGCTTCAACCCGCGCAGGAAATATCCGGTGGTGGTGTACGTGTACGGCGGCCCCGCGGCGCAGACCGTGACCCGTACCTGGCCGGCGCGCAGCGATGCGCTGTTCAACCAGTACCTGGCGCAACAGGGCTATGTGGTGTTCTCGCTGGACAACCGCGGCACCCCGCGCCGCGGGCGCGACTTCGGTGGCGCGCTGCATGGCCGCCAGGGCACGGTGGAGGTGGACGACCAGCTGCGCGGGATCGCATGGCTGAAGTCGCAACCGTGGGTGGACCCGGCACGGATCGGCGTGCATGGCTGGTCCAACGGCGGCTACATGACCCTGATGCTGCTGGCCCGCACCGACGCCTATGCCTGCGGCGTGGCCGGTGCACCGGTCAGCGACTGGGCGCTGTACGACACCCATTACACCGAGCGCTACATGGGCCTGCCGGCGGCCAACCCCGACGGTTACCGCGACGCGCGCGTGCTGCAGCACGTCGACGGCCTGGCCGGTGCGGACGTGCCGAAGCTGCTGCTGGTGCACGGCATGGCCGACGACAACGTGCTGTTCACCAACACCACCGCGGTGATGGCCGCGCTGCAGCAGCGCGGGCAGCCGTTCGAACTGATGGCCTACCCCGGCGCCAAGCACGGCCTTGCGGGCAAGGACGCGCTGCACCGCTACCGGCTGACGGAGGACTTCTTCAACCGCTGCCTGAAGCCGTAGCGCCAACCGTTGCCGCCGGCCTTGCCGGCGACCCGGAGCAATCGCAGCACCTGTCTTGCCGACACGCGACCACGCCCCTGCAGGAGCCGGTCTTGCCGGCGACCTGGCAGACCAACGGCATCCGGCGGCGGCACCGCGGCGGTGGCCCGCGCCGCGGTCGCCGGCAAGGCCGGCTCCTGCAAATGCGCCGCAATCGACTGGCCCGCTATGGCGCGGCTTGCACCGCGTCCGGCGGGACCCAGATGGCCATGCCGGCCGCTTTCTTCTGGGTGGTGGGGATGCCGACGCTCAGCCCACCGGCGCTGTGACGGCCGTAGCTGCCGGCGCCCACCGACATGCCCAGTGGCGAGCCGGACGACCCCACCCCCATCAGCACCACGCCATTGGCGCCCAGCGCCGCGGCCTCGCGCTTGAGCCGGGCGATGGCCGCGTCGGTCTGGCCCTGGGTGCCGAAGCCGACCGCGCTGGAGGCTTCAAGCTGGGCGATCTCCTGCGAGCCGGGCGGTGGCACTGCATACAGCTGCACCTGGGCCGGGTCGACCGGAGGACGGGCCGGGGCCAGCATCACCCGCGAGACACCGGCACAACCGGCAAGGCCCGGCACGGCCAGCAGGACGGCTAGGACAAGGGTCAGGGCGCGCATCGTCGGCTCCCGGCAGGACGTGCGGGCATCTTCCGGCGGTGCGGGTGAACGGCCTGCGAACCGCGCCCGCGCGCACGCCGGCCCAACCGGCAAGGCCGCGCCAGTGGCGCCGGCATACCCGTGCGTATTCTTTACCCCCGTGCACAGGTCTGACACGATCCGGGTCCGCCACGCCGGGGCCGTGCCACCTGCACGACTGCGCAGCACCATGCCCGCGCCGTCCGGCCTGGCGTCACCGCCGCAGGGGGAGCGGCAGCCCACACCGCCCGTCAGAAGGACCCGACTCCATGGAACACGTGCCCGCCTCGGTGCTCGACCGCGTCTGCAACCCGGCCACCCCCACTGCCATCGACCAGTTGCTGCACATGCAGAACCGGATGGACCCGGCGCGTGCCCAGGAGATCGCCGCGGCCATCGAAAGTGCACCGGGCCTGCGCCGGATGCTGGAGCAGGCACACGCCAACGGCGACCTGGCGATGATCGCGGTCGACAAGCCCGGCACCGGCCGCGGCGCCGGCACCTACAGCATGCGCGAGCGCGAGATCTTCCTGCAGCCCGGGCCGTTCCAGGCGGCGGCCGACCCGGCAAGCGGCTTCGGCCGCCAGGAGTTGCACGACTCGCTGGTAATGACCCTGGCCCAGCAGGCGTCGCTGGCCACCGGCCGCGCGCAGACCCTGGCCGATGACAGGGCATTCCGCCAGCAGGTGCGGGACGGCCTGGAGCGTGGCGCCGGACAGCAGGACGTCGACTTCACCGGCGCGGTGCGCGCGCGCCTGGACGCATTCCGCAACCAGGCCGCCGAGGCCGGGGGCGCGGCGTTCAACGCGCTGTCGGAGCGGATCGCCCGGGACATCGGGCAAGCGCCGGACGAGGCGACCCTGGCGCGCCGCGCCAGCGCGGCCGGTGCGCCGTGCATGAAGGAAGCCGCCGCTCCGGGCCGCCTGCCCGCCGGGCTGTCGCTGGATGCGCAGGGCCAGGTGCCGGCCAGCCAGCGCGAAGCACTGGCCCGCTGCCACTTCGACAGCCCGCACGTGCGCCTGGGGCCGGCGGCCAACGCCGACCACCGCAACTACGCCGCCTCGCACATCCTGAGCAACCTCCAGTACGAGCTGCGCAATGCCGGCCGCGACGACCAGGCCGTGCGCATCGACATGCGGGATCTGGGCCTGGACGCGCGCCGGATCAAGGACGTCGGCGTGTATTTCGGCTTCCCGGGGCGCGACCTGGAGGTGCTGGACCAGGGCAGCGGCCAGCGCACGCGGTTCCTGCAGAACCGGCACATTCCGGTGGACAACGGCATGGTGCTGCCGTCCAGGCGCGACCCGCTTGGCGCCGTGGACACCGGCGCGGCGGCCTCCGATCCGCTGCAGCGGCACGTTCGCCAGGCACTCGAGGCGCAACTGCCGGACGGCGCCACCCTGCCCGACCTGCGGGTGGCGCAACTGACCGCGGCCGCGCGCCAGGCGGGCATCCAGCCGGGCGAGGCGATCAGCCTGGCCATGCACGAAGGCGGGCTGGTGATCCGCGGCAACCACCCCACCCACATGGCCCGGGTGGACCTGGACGCCACCCCGGCCGCGCACCAGGCGCAGCGCCCCGCGCAACACCACGCGCAGGAACACACCCCGCAGCTGCACGGCTGAGCACGCGCCGGCGCCGCCGGCCGTGCGGCGCCGGCGGCGTATCATGGAGGCCTGTCGAGGAGTCTCCATGGCCTATCCCTACCAGCGCCCGCGGCGGATGCGCCGCGACGGGTTCTCGCGGCGCCTGATGCGCGAGAACCTGCTCACCACCAATGACCTGATCTACCCGGTATTCGTGCACGAGCAGGCGGGCCGTGCGCCGGTGCCGTCGATGCCGGGCGTGGAGCGGCTGTCGATCGACGAACTGCTGCGCGTGGCCGAGCAGGCGCTGGAGTTCGGCATCCCGGTGCTCGACCTGTTCGGCGTGCCCGACCCGGCGGCCAAGACCGCCGACGGGCGCATCGCATGGGACGAGGACGGCATCGTGCCGCGCGCCATCCGCGCGTTGAAGGCGCGCTTCCCCGAGCTGGGAGTGATGAGCGACCAGGCCCTGGACCCGTACACCACCCATGGCCAGGACGGGCTGATCGACGACTCCGGCTACATCCTCAACGACGAAACGGTCGAAGCGCTGGTCAAGCAGTCGCTGGCCCATGCCGCCGCCGGCGCCGACATCCTGTCTCCCAGCGACATGATGGACGGGCGCATCGGCGCGATCCGCGAAGCGCTGGAGGACGCCGGCTTCATCAACACCCGGATCATGTCCTACGCGGCCAAGTACGCCAGCGCGTTCTACGGCCCGTTCCGCAGCGCGGTCGGCAGCGCGGCCAGCCTGGGCAAGGGCAACAAGTTCACCTACCAGATGGACCCGGCCAACTCCGACGAAGCACTGCACGAGGTCGAGCTGGACATCGCCGAAGGTGCGGACATGGTGATGGTCAAGCCCGGCCTGCCGTACCTGGACGTGATCCGCCGGGTCAAGGACGCGTTCGGCGTGCCGACCTTCGCCTACCAGGTCAGCGGCGAGTACGCGATGCTCAAGGCCGCTGCCGCCAACGGCTGGCTGGACGAGCGGGCCTGCGTGCTGGAGGCGCTGCTGGCATTCAAGCGCGCCGGTGCCGATGGCGTGCTGACCTACCATGCGCTGGACGCGGCCCGCTGGCTGGGCGAGGGCCGGGCCGGCCCGCCTGGCGCGGAGTAGACTGCGGCAGACGCGGCGCCCACGCGCAATCGGGCAGGCTGCAGGTCCATCGCTCACTGGGGGTACACAGCACGCATGTCCACCGCCCGTTATGCCGTCTTCGGCCACCCGATTTCCCATTCGCTGTCGCCGCGCATCCACGCGACCTTTGCCGCCCAGGCCGGCATCGCCCTGGACTACACCGCCATCGATGCACCGCCGGAACGCTTCGCCGCGATCCTTGACGAATTCGCCGGCAGCGGCGGGCGCGGCGGCAACGTCACCCTGCCGCTGAAGGAAACCGCCTTCGCCCTGTGCACCCAGGTGAGCGAACGCGCGCGCCTGGCCGGTGCGGTCAACACCCTGGTGCGCAACGACGGCCAGTGGCATGGCGACAACACCGACGGCGCCGGCCTGGTGCGCGACCTCACCAGCCGCCACGGCCTGGACCTGCGCGGGCGCCGCACCCTGCTGCTGGGCGCCGGCGGTGCCGCGCGCGGCGTGGCACCGGCGCTGCTGGACGCGGGCATCCTCGAACTGGTGGTGGTCAACCGCACGCCGCAGCGCGCCGACGCGCTGGTCGATGCGCTGGGCCAGCCGCGGCGCGCGCATTCGCGCTACTGGGACGACCTGTCCAACCAGGGCGACTTCGAGCTGATCATCAACGCCACCTCGGCCGGGCGCGATGCCGGCAGCAGCGGCTTCAGCGCGCCCTTCACCCTGGTCAACAGCCGCACCCTGGCGGTGGACCTGAACTACGGCCAGGTGGCGGTTCCGTTCCTGGCCTGGGCGCGGGCCGGCGGCTGCCACAAGGTGGTCGATGGCCTGGGCATGCTGGTCGAGCAGGCCGCCGAGAGCTTCAAGCTGTGGCACGGGGTGCGTCCCGACACCGGCCCGGTGTACGAAGCGCTGCGCGCGCGCGACGACAACCTGGTCACCGCCGAATGACCCCCGGCGCACCGGCACCGTTTCCAGCCAGGACCTGACCCGTGATCGACTCCGACGCCGTTGGCCATCTGATCAGCATGATCCTCCACCAGCTTCCGTGGCTGCTGGCCTGCACCGGCGCGCTCTGGCTGCTATGGCCGCGCGGCGGCCGGGTGGTCCATGGCCAGACCCTGGCCCTGTCAGGCGTGGGCGTGCTGCTGGGCGCGACCCTGCTGCGCCTGGTCGCCAACGCCATCCATGGCCGGCTGCTGGCGCGCCTGGTCGACCACGGCAGTCCCTTCAGCGACCACGGGATCCTGGTCACCGCGCTGAATGTCAGCGGCGTGCTGCTGGGGCTGGCCAGCGCCGTGGGCCTGCTCCTGCTGGCCATGGGCGCGAGCCGGGCGATGCGCCTGCTGCCTCGCTGAGCGGTACCGGCGTGCCCGCCGCCGCGTGCCGGGCTAGCATGGGCCGATGAAACGATTCCTCCTGGCCTGCCTGCTGCTGGCCGTCACCATCACCGCACCGGCCTTCGCCGAAGGCCAGTTCAAGGTACTGGTGGTGGCCATCCCCAACCGCTACCACCACGACTACACGGTGGTGGCCAGGCCGCAGTTCGAGCGCATGGCGCAGCGGCATGGCTTCGACATGGACTGGGCGTGGAGCAACCGCCCGTTCGACGCGGACCTGTCCGGTTATGCAGCCATCGTCCTGCTCAATACCGCCGGCGGCGATCTGGAGACCACCCAGCGCAAGGCGCTGGAGGCCTACGTGCGCGGCGGTGGTGGCGTGGTGGCGGTGCACCGGGCGATGGTGTTCGACCAGCCCGGCCACTGGCCCTGGTTCGAGAAGCTGGTCGGTCGCGCCTTCATCATCCACCCGATCGTGCAGACCGCCACGGTGCGGGTGGAAGACCCGGCCTTCCCGGCCACCTTCGGCCTGCCGGCGCGCTGGATCTGGACCGACGAGTGGTATGAGTTCGGCCCGCCACTGGTGGACGGCCTGCGCACCGTGCTGAGCGTGGACGAGCGCAGCTACGACCCCACCCGCATCTGGCCCGGCCAGGTATCGCGCGGGATGGGCGCCGAGCATCCGGTGGCCTGGTATCACCACTACGACGGCGGCCGCGTGTTCGCCACCGCGCTGGGCCACACCCCGGCCCTGTACGACGATGCGCTGTACCTGGAACACCTGTACGGCGGCCTGTGGTGGGCGGCCACGGGCAAGGGCATCGAGCCGGAGCCCGCGCAAGAACATCGGGCGCGCGAGTAAGCGCCGCGCCGGCCGCGGCCGGCTCCCGGCGTGGCCCGCGCCGGGCCGCAGCGGTCATCCCACGCGATGGATCAGGGCGCCGGCCGGCGGTACAGCGCCGCGCTGATGCACGACAGCACGCTGACCACGAACCAGCCGAACGGCAGCAGCGATACGGTCAGCACCCAGGTCACCAGCCAGGCCACGCATGCGGCCAGGAACCAGAACACCGCCGACATCACCCGGCCCTGCACCAGTTGCCCCAGGCCCGGCACGAAGAAACTGCAGATGGCGGCAATCACGTTTCCGGTCGAACCCTGTCCGCTTCCCATGTCGCGTCTCCCTGGGTGGTATGGCCCATCTTCGCCGGAACCGGCGCAGATGCCAGTGAAGGACGTCATGTACGCCGCCCGGGCTGCGGTTACAGCAGGCCGTCGCGCTTGACCGCCAGGTAGCGTTCGACCAGGGCCGAGGGCAGGTCGGTGGCGGCCACGTCCAGGGTCATCACCCGCTGCCGGCGCAGGGCATCGTGCGCCTGCGCGCGCTCGGCCAGGTAGCGGGCCGCGGCACCGGCACCGATGGCGCCGTGCAGGTCGGTGACCTCGCGTGCCAGCGCCTGGTCCAGCGCCTGCTCGCGCAGGCTGGCCACGCACACCAGGTGGCGGCGTTGCAGCAGGCGCACGGCCACCAGCAGGTCGTCGCTGTCCTCGTCGCGCACGTTGGTCACCAGCATGACCAGGGCACGCCGGCGCTGGTGCCGGGTCAGCTCCTCGGCCATGGCCAGGTAGTCGGTTGCCACCCCGGCCGGCTGCAGGTCGTAGCTGCCGCGCAACAGGCCCTGCAGTGCGCCAGGCCCGCGCCGCGGCGGCACCCATCGGGCCTGCGCGCCTGCGGCCATCAGGCCCACCGCGTCGCCCTGGCGCAGCGCCAGCCAGGCCACCACCAGGGCGGCGTTGAGGGCATGGTCGAAGTGAGACAGCCCGCCCTCGCTGGCCAGCATGCGCCGGCCGGTATCGACCACCAGCAGCAGTTGCTGGTTGCGCTCGTCCTGATACTCGCGCGAGATCAGCTTGCGGGCGCGGGCGGTCGCCTTCCAGTCCACCTGGCGCAGGCTGTCGCCGGTGCGGTACTCGCGCATCTGGCGGAAATCGGTGCCTTCGCCGCGGCGGCGGCGCAGGTGCGCGCCCACCAGCATCGAGGCCTGTTCGATGCTGAACAGGGTAAGCCGGGCCAGCGGCGCGAAATCCGGGTAGACCCGCGTCTCCTGCGCCTGGCCGGCGGTACGCAGGCCGGTCCACAGGCGCCAGGGCGACTGCAGGCGCAGGTGCACGCCGGCAAACACGAAGCAGCCGCGCGCGGCCGGCTGCAGCCGGTAGCGCATGCGGGTGACGCTGGCCGCCGGCAAGCGCAACCGGCGCGGCAGGTCATCGGCCTGCCAGCCACCGGGGTGCAGGTCGAACACGTCCACGCACATGCGGCGCCGCGACTCCAGCGCGATCTCCACCTCGCGCGCCACGCCCACCGCCAGCGCGTCGGGCAGGGTGCGGGTGACCACCGGCGTCGGCGTGCGCCACAGGCGCAGCGCATCGACGGCGGCCAGCAGCACCAGCACCGCCACCAGCAGCCACCAGGCAGCCACCGACAGCACGCCCAGCACCGGCAACAGGCCGGCCAGGCCGCACAGGGCCAGCAGCACCAGCAGGGCCGGCGCCGGCCTCATGCCGATGCGTCCGCGGCAGTTGCGCTGCTCACTGCCGCGGCGCCTCCACCCGTGCCAGCAGCGCACGCAGTACATCGTCGGGTGATTGCTGGTCGATCTGCAGTTCCGGCGCCAGCATGATCCGGTGCCGCAGCGCCGGCACCGCCACCGCACGCACGTCGTCGGGCGTGGTGAAGTCGCGCCCGCCCAGCACCGCCTGCGCGCGCGCGGCGCGGACCAGGGCGATGCTGCCGCGTGGGCCGGCGCCCAGCGAGATACCCGGCCATTGCCGGGTGGCCGCGGCGATGCGCACCGCGTAGTCGATCACCGCCGGGTCCACCGCAACCTGCGCGGTGCCCTGCTGCATCGCTACCAACTCGCCGGCATCGACCACCCGCCGCACCTGCGACAGTTCGAAATCGCCGCCGCTGCGTCCACCGGTGATCTGCGCCACCATGCGCTTCTCGTCCTCGGCTGCCGGATAGCCGATCACCACCTTCAACAGGAAGCGGTCCAGCTGCGCTTCGGGCAACGGATAGGTGCCCTCCTGTTCCACCGGGTTCTGGGTGGCCAGGGCCATGAACGGCGGCGGCAGCGCAAACGCACGGCCCTCGATCGTGACCTGGCCTTCCTGCATCACTTCCAGCAGCGCCGACTGGGTCTTGGCCGGGGCGCGATTGATCTCGTCGGCCAGCAGCAGGTTGGTGAACACCGGGCCGCGACGGATCTTGAAACTCTCGGTCTTGGGGTCGTACACCGCATGGCCGCTGACGTCGCTGGGCATCAGGTCCGGGGTGAACTGCACGCGTGCGTAGTCCAGCGCCAGCGCCTGGCCCAGGGCACGCACCAGCAGGGTCTTGCCCAGCCCGGGCACGCCCTCGATCAACACGTGGCCGCCGGCCAGCAGTGCGACCAGGATCTGGTCCAGGACCTGCTCCTGGCCGATGAAGGCCTTGGCCACTTCGTCGCGGACGGCGGCGGTGCGCTCGGCCAGGTGTTCGCCGGTGATCGGCGGCAGCGGTGCGGGGGTTGCGGTCATAGCCGGTTCCTCATCTGGATCAGGGTTCGCACGCGGGCGAAGAAGGCATGGCGGTCATTGGCCTGAGGCGTGGTCAATGCATCACGCACGGTCAGGTGTGGCAGTTGCAGGCGCGTGGCGATGGCGGCCACGCGCGCATCGCCGGCCAGGGCCGCAGCGGCCGGCTCGCGTCGCTGCAGCCGGGCCAGGAAGGCCTCGCGCGCGGCCGTGTACAGCAGCTTCGACTGGCCATAGCGATACAGCAGGTCGCCACTGGCGCGCACGTGTTCCAGCAGCGAGCGGCGGCCCGCTTCCGGGCTTGGCAGCCACGGGCCGAAACGCTGGCCGCGGCGCCACAGCCAGGCCGCAAGCAGCAGCGCAAACGGCACCCACGCCGGCCACGCGCGCCGCGCCAGGTTGCGCCACAGCGAAACCGGCTGGCCGCCGTGCACCAGGTGCACGGTGCCAGCGCCGTGGCGCGCGCCCAGCAGCTGCCGTGCCAGCGCCTGGTGCGCGGCTTCGTCGAGGACGCGGTTGCCAAGAAAATCGAAGTCGGCCAGCAGGTCCACGCTGCCGCGGCCGCGAGCGATGCGCACGTACACGTGGCCGTCTTCGCTGTCACTCCACTGCAGGCGCGGGGCGACATCCGGCTTCAGCGTGAAGCGGCTGCCATTGCAGAACTCGGTGTGCCCGGGCTGGCCCTGCACGTGCAGCGACGCGCATTCGGCCGGGTGCAGCGCGTCCACGCCCAGCCGGCGCAGCAGCGGTGGCACCGATGCGGTCGTGCCCGCGCGCTCTGGCGGCGTGCGCAGCAGCAGGTGGCCACCGCGTGCCACCCAGGCCAGCAGCGCCTCGACCTCGGGCATGGTCAGCAGCGAGGGGTCGCCGTGCAGCAGCACCGTGTCATCGGCAGCATCGGCAAACTCCTCCGGCTGCAGGCGCAGCCGCGAGTGCGTGTCGATGCCCTCGGCACGCAGGGTCTGGCGCAGGGCATACAGCGGATTGACCGCGGCCTCGCCGCTGGGCGGCAGCGGCACGCTGCGCTCCACCCGCTCATGGGTATGCACGAACCACGCTCCCAGCGCGACGCCCACGGCGACGATCGCAAGCACCGCGGCAATGGCCAGTGCCCAACGCTGGACCAGGCTCATGCGCGCCACCCCCAATGCTCCTGCGCCTGCAGCAGCAGCGCCTCGAACTCCGGCGCGTCCGGCAGCCGGCCGGCATAGGCGGTGTACTGCCAGACCCGCACGGTGCGCGCGAACAGCTCGCGCGACTGGCCGTCCGGCAGCCGCCGCGCGATGCGCAGGCACTGCGCCTCGGTGGCACCCGGCGGCAGCGTGGCCTGCACGCGCCCGGCCATGGCCTCCACGCTTGCGCGGTACAGCAGTGCCAGCGCCGCGCGCGGGTTGCCCTGTGCCCACAGCTTGCGCACGGCGGCGGGCACATCGTCGGGCAATGTTTCCGGCTCGGCCAGCGCGTGGCTGTCGGCCTCCGGTGGAGCCGGCCGACGCCGCCGCAATCCGCCGCCGCGCAGCCACGGCAACCAGCGCGGCGCGGTACCCACGACCACCAGCAGCAGCACGACCAGCAGCAGCCACAAGGCCCACTCGGCCGCGCGCGCGACCATGGCGACCATCTGTTGCAGCGACTTGGGCAGTTGTAACGGCGGCCGCACGGTGTCACCGCGGACGCCCTTCGGCTGCCAGCTGACCACGGTACGGCGCGCGCCGATCAGTGGGTCCTGGTAGGCGCGCGTGGCCGCGTCGCGGAAGCGCGCATCGTCCTGCAACTCGGTACCGAACACGGCAGGCAATGTCGGCGCGGCCGCGGCGCTGTTCTTCCGGACCCGGCCATTGCCGTGCGCTGCATCGTCGTGGCCGTGCTGGGCGCTCGCCGGTACCGGCACCAGCAGCGTCAGGCCGGCGGCAAGCGCCAGCAGCAGCGGCGCGGTGTGGGCCAGAAGGCGTTCGCGCAGGCGCCGGAACGCCAGCTCCACGTCCCAGGCCTCGCTCTCGCTGCGACGGTTGAGGTACAGGCCGAAGCCGGCAGCCACGTAGAACGGGCCCACCACCACCGCCGCCAGCCAGCCCGCGGTGTTGGCCGCCAGTGCCATCCAGGCCGGCGGCGCCTGCCGCAGCAGGCCCCATGAAGCGTGCAGCGTCGTGGCCAGTTGTTCGGCCGGAATGAACAGGAACACCGCTGCCACGCAAGCCAGCATCAGCGCCAGTTCAAAATGCACGCACACCGTGGTCAGCATGATCCCGTGCGAGTACGCCGGCCCGGCCAGCGCCGAGCGCCGAGCGCGACGCTGCGCGGGCGCATTGCCCTCCAGCAGGTCCACCGGCATCAGCAGCGCGCGGGCGGGGCCAAGCCGCCGCCAGGTGAGGTAGGCGGGCAGCATCGCGGTGCCGAAGCGCCACTGCGCGCGCAACGCTTCGGCCGCTGGCGGCGCACGGCCGAACACCGCCCGCGACAGCACGTACAGCACGATCCGCTCGAACGCCGGCTTCAACCACCACAGCAGCAGCCCGGCCAGCCACAGCTGGCCCAGCGCCCAGGCCACAGCGTTGACCAGGACAAAGCCTGCCAGCATGGCCAGCAACCATGGCCGCCATACCGCGCCAGCATGCCGGCGCAACAGCGCCGTGCCCAGTTCCATCGCCTCCCAGGACGAGCGCGGGCGCAGGTTGACCTGCAGGTCCTCAGGGCGCATCGCCGGACTCCAGCGCATCGCCACGGCCACCGCGCCACAGCCAGCCCAGCACCAGGACCCACAACACCGCCGACACGCCGAACTTGACGCCCGCCGGCACCCAGTGGGTGGACGACCAGAACGCCTCCACGACCGCCGCCAGCAGCAGCATCACCGCCACGCCCAGGCACAGCCGTGCACCGATGCGGCCGGCATCGACCAGCGCATCGCGGCGGCGGCGGTTGCCCGGCGCCACCAGGTCCAGGCCCAGGCGCAGGCCGGCACCGCCGGCGATCACGATGGCGGTCAGCTCCAGCGGCGCGTGCCCGGCCACGAAACGCCAGAACGGCTCGCCGTGGCCCACCGCCTGCAGGTGCCCGGCCACCGCGCCGATGCTCACTCCGTTGACCACCAGCACCGCGATGGTGCCCACGCCGGCCAGCAGCCCGCCGGCGAAGGTGCGCAGCCCGATGCTGATGTTGTTCATCACGTAGTAGCCGAACATGCGCCAGTCGCTGCCGCTCTCGCGGCCCAGCGCCTGGCGCGGGTCGGCCGGATCGTACATGCGTTCGAACTGGGCGATCTGGCCCGGATCCAGCATCTGGTAGATCAGGTCCGGCCGCCACTGCAGGACCAGGAACACGCCCACCAGCGGAACCACGAACAACGCCGCCGACGCCCACATCAGGCCGCCCTGGCTGCGCACCAGTTGCGGGAATCCGGCGACCAGGAACTCCAGCGCGCGGCGCCAGCGCGGCGGCGGCGCGCGGTACAGCGCCGCATGGCCATCGTGCATGAGCTGCTGCAGGTGCTGGAGCAGCGGCGGGCTGTAGCCGCGTCGCCGGGCCAGGGCCAGGTGCTGGCACAGGCGCCGGTAGCGTGCAGGAATCTCCTCGTCGGGCACCGCGCCGGTGCCGGCGGTGCGCAGCCGCCGCGGGCCCGCCCCACGCCGCCGCAGCCACTGCTCGAACGCGTCCCACTCGGCGCGATGGCGGGCGATGAACTGCTCCTGCCTCATCGCCGCCCCAGCAGTGCATTGGCGATGCCATACAGGCGTTGCACGCCTTCCTGGCCGGTGGCACCGGTCAGCGGCTGCAGCAATCCGGCCAGTTCCGCCTGGCGCGCCGGTACCAGCCGCGCGGCGCGTTCACCGAACGCCACGATGGCTGCCTGTTCGGACGCCTGCAGTGGTTGCCCCGGCGCCAGTGCCGGCACGCTCGGCACCGGGTGCAGCACGCTGCGCGGCGCCACGTGTACCACCACCGTGTCGGCCACCAGGTCACCGAGTCGGCGGCTGTCGCGGTCGCACAGGCAGGTCACCAGTCCGGCGGCGTAGCCGAACGGCAGCATGTCCACGGTGCGCAGCAAATTGCGCACGATCGCCGGCAGCCATCCCACCGGCGCGCCGTCGCCGGCGACCACGCGCAGGCCCAGCACGCGCTTGCCCGGCGTCTGCCCGCGCCACACCACTTCGAACACGATGGGATACGCCCAGAACACCAGGAACATGGCGACCAGGTACACGCCCTCGCCAAGCCCGCCGAGCAGCCCCAGCACCATGCCCAGCACCATCAGTATCACCATGCGCACGACCAGGTCGATGATCCAGGCCAGCGCACGTGGCACCGGACCGGCCGCGGGCAGGCGCAGGGCCACGCCCTCGGGCGTGACCACCTCGCGCCAGGTGTCGAGCATGGCTGGCGCAGCATGCGCCTGGACCGCCGTGGCGGCAGTCGACATCGGCCGGCGATCCTGCCGGCTGGTGGCCTGTGGCGGCATGCGTTCCCCTGAGCGTACCTGCGCGCGACTGTAACGGCCGGACGCGGCCTTGCCCAGCCGCGATGGCCGCGCGCGATCGCGGAAGTTACGGCGTGCCGGCCGCGCCAGGGTGCGCCGGTGCGGCGGCCGCCTGCAGGTAGTGGTCCTTGAGCCGCACGTAATGCGCAGCCGAATAGTGCAGGCCCTCGATCTCGCGCTCGCTCAGGCGCCGCGCCAGGCGCGCCGGATTGCCCAGCCACAGCTCGGCCTCGCCCACGGTCTTGCCCGGGCCGACCACCGCGCCGGCACCGACGAAGCCGTACCGGCGCACCGTGGCGCCGTCCAGGATCCGCGCGCCCATGCCGACCAGGCACAGGTCCTCGATGGTGCAGGCATGGATGATGGCACCGTGGCCGATGGTGACGTCCGTACCGATCAGGGTCGGATACCCGGCCGTGTTGTACGGGCTGTGGTGGCTGACGTGGACGATGGTGCCGTCCTGCAGGTTGCTGCGCGCGCCGACGCGGATGAAGTTGACGTCGCCGCGCAGCACGCAGGCCGGCCATACCGAGGCATCCTCGGCCAGTTCCACATCGCCGATGACGGTCGCGGCCGGATCGACGTACACGCGCGCGCCCAGCACGGGCACGCGGTCGAGATAGGGACGGATGGAAGGAGCCATGCCGGGATTGTAGCGGCGGCGGTCCGGGCCCACCCGCCGTGGCAGATCATCGAACCTTCGAGTGGCCGACCCGTGCCGCCACGGCGCTGTCCAGCGATGTCGGCACCCGTGCCATGCGATCATCCGCCAGGCGCCTGCAATGGCGTGCAACACGATGGACGCCTGTTGGCAGTGCGTGAATGGATGACGCCGCTGTTGCACACCGCGCAGCCTGCCGATCCACTCGCAGGGCAGGCCGGGGTATCGAGCCCGCTTCCTGATCCAGAATCCACTGATGCGCTGGATATCGCACCCATGAAAATCGCCAGCTGGAACGTCAACTCGCTCAACGTGCGCCTACCGCACCTGGAACAGTGGTTGCGCGCCTTCGGCCCCGACGTGGTGGGGCTGCAGGAAACCAAGCTGGAAGACCACCGCTTCCCCGACGAGGCGTTGGCCGCGCTAGGCTACCGCAGCGTGTTTTCCGGGCAGAAGACCTACAACGGGGTGGCGATCCTGGCGCGCGGGCCGCTGCAGGACGTGGTGGTCGGCATCCCCGGCTTCGAGCACGAGCACCGGCGTGCGATCACCGCCACGGTAGACGGGATCCGCATCGTCAACCTGTACGTGGTCAACGGCCAGGCGGTGGGCACCGACAAGTACGCCTTCAAGCTGGAGTGGCTGGCCGCGGTACATGCGTGGCTGGCGCAGGAAATCCGCGACCATCCGGAGCTGGTGGTGCTGGGCGATTTCAACATCACTCCGGACGCGCGCGACGTGCACGACCCGGCGGTGTGGCACGACGGCCACATCCTCAGCTCGGTTGCCGAGCGCAGCGCACTGCGGGCGCTGCTGGACCTGGGGCTGCACGACGGCTATCGCCTGGCGCAGCCGGAAGGCACCGAGTTCAGCTGGTGGGATTACCGCCAGGCCGCATTCCGCCGCAACCTCGGGCTGCGCATCGACCTGACCCTGGTGTCCGATGCGCTTCGCGGCTCGGTGGTCGGCGCCGGGATCGAGCGCGAACCGCGTACCTGGGAGCGGCCCAGCGACCACGCTCCGGCATGGGTCGAACTGGCGCGCTGACCCGTGAAAGCCGCGAAGGCCCGGCAGGTACCGGGCCTTCGCCATTCCATCCCTGGCGCTGCTGTCAGCGTGCCCTGCCGCGAGTGAACAGGTTCACGATCGCCAGCAGGATCACTGCACCTATCAGCGAGAACAGGAATGTCCGTATGGTGATGGCGTCGTTGATGCCGCCGCCGAACAGCCAGCCGGCCAGCATCGCGCCGACGATGCCCACGACGATGTTCAGCAGGATGCCCTGCTGCCCGTCGCGCTTCATGATCAGACTGGCCAGCCAGCCGACGATGCCACCCACGATCAACCAGATGATGATGCCCATGTTGTCTCCCTCCTGGGGTCTATGGAGTCCACTCCGGCGTACGGAGCACTCCGGGCCATCAAACCCGTGCTGCCGTGAAGCGGCCGTATATCCGCCGCACCGGCACGGTGGAGGCCTGCGGTGAGCGACGCCTGGAATTTCGGCCCGGTGCGGGTGCAGGCCCTGCCCTACCAGGCCGGCGTGCGCGGCGAGCCGCAGGTACGCGACCTGCTGGCCCGCTGGCTGCAGCAGGCTCCGGACGCCCTGCCGCTGGCCCGCGACGATTACGGCCGCCCGCGCCTGCACGCGCCCTTCCACGACCACGATGCCGGCTGGAGCCACAGCGGCGAGCGCCTGCTGCTGGCCCTGGGCCGCGACGTCACCCTGGGCGTGGACCTGGAACGCCAGCGCCCGCGCCCGCGTGCGCTGGAACTTGCGGAGCGCTTCTTCGCCCCGGGCGAAGCCCGCCTCCTGCACGCACTGGCCCCGGAACTGCGCCAGACCGCATTCCTGCGCCTGTGGTGCGCCAAGGAGGCGCTGCTGAAGGCGCACGGCCGCGGCCTATCGTTCGGCCTGCACCGGCTGGAGTTCGCACCGCAGGGCGACCATCCCTCGGCGCCACTGCAGTTGCTGGCCTGCGATGCGGCGCTGGGAGATGCAGCACGCTGGCAGGTGCGCGAATGGATTCCGCAGGAGGGCTACCTGGCCGCCGTGGCCTGGTATCCGCACCTTTCGACGTAGGCCGGCAACCGGGCGCGATGGCGCCGCCGATTGCCGCGCAATTCCTGAGGCCGCCACGCCGGCGGCCGGCGCATCACCCGGGTACCGGGCCACGCCGCACATCGGCGCGCCATGCATGGGCGATACTGCGCGGATGCCTGCCTCCGATTTTCCCGAACCGCTGCGCCAGCGCCTGGACGAGGGCCTGGATGCCCTCGGACTGGATCGCGCCCTGGCCGTGCCGCTGCTGGACTACCTGGCCCTGCTGCTGCGCTGGAACCGCACCTACAACCTCACCGCCATCCGCGACCCGGACGAGATGGTCACCCGCCACCTGCTCGACTCGCTGGCCATGCATCCGTACCTGCGCCCCGGCGCGCTGGCCGACCTGGGCACCGGCCCCGGCCTGCCCGGCATCCCGCTGGCCATCGCCCTGCCGCAGGTGCACGTCACCCTGGTGGAAAGCAACGGCAAGAAGGCCCGCTTCCTGCGCGAGGCCGTGCGCCAGCTGCGCCTGGGCAATGCGCGGGTGGCCGAATCGCGCGCCGAGGCGCTCGACGAACCCGGCGCCTACGCCCAGGTCACCGCGCGCGCGCTCGATACCCTGGCCGGCATCATCGCCGTCGGCGGCCACCTGCTCGCACCCGGCGGGCGCCTGCTGGCGATGAAGGGCATCCACCCGGCCTCCGAGATCGCCGCGCTGCCGGCCGGCTGGGCCGCGCTGGCCCTGCATCCGCTGGCGGTGCCCGGGCTCGAGGCCGAGCGCCATCTGGTCGAGGTGGGCCGGGCGGCGTGAAACCCGCATAATGGTCCGTCCCGGACACGCGCGTCCCCTCCAAGGCAGCCTCGCATGGCCCGCATCATCGCCATCGCCAACCAGAAAGGCGGCGTCGGCAAGACCACCACGGCCGTGAACCTGGCCGCCGCCCTGGCCCGCGCGCCCAAGCGCGTGCTGCTGGTGGACCTGGACGCGCAAGGCAACGCCACCATGGGCAGCGGGGTGGACAAGCGCGAGCTGGAAGCCTCCACCTGCGACGTGCTGCTGGGCGAGCGCGACGCCCGCGCCACCATGGTGACGACCGCCGAAGGCTTCGACCTACTGCCGGGCAACACCGACCTGACCGCCGCCGAAGTCCAGCTGATGGAGGCCGACGGCCGCGAGCAGAAGCTCAAGCAGGCGCTGCAGCCGTTGCGCGGCGACTACGACTTCATCCTCATCGACTGCCCGCCGGCACTGTCGCTGCTGACCCTCAATGCGCTGACCGCCGCCGACTCGGTGATCGTGCCGATGCAGTGCGAGTACTACGCCCTGGAGGGCCTGAGCGCGCTGATCGAGACGATCGAGGCGCTGCGCGGGCAGCTCAACCCGGAACTGGAGATCGAAGGCGTGCTGCGGACCATGTTCGACGTGCGCAACAACCTGGCCAATGCGGTCTCGGCCGAACTGACCGACCACTTCGGCGACCGCGTGTTCCGCACCATCGTGCCGCGCAACGTGCGCCTGGCCGAGGCGCCCAGCCATGGCCAGAGCATCGTCGGCTACGACCGCGCCTCGCGCGGCGGCGTGGCCTATTTGGGCCTGGCCGGCGAGGTCATCCGCCGCCAGCACGAGCGCCAACTGGCGCGCCGCCCGATCGCGGAGGCCAGCTGATGAGCGCTGCCAAGAAGCGCGGCCTGGGCCGCGGACTGGAAGCCCTGCTCGGTTCCAAGGCCGGCACCGCAGCCACCGCGCCGGGCGAGGCCATCGACCAGCCGCAGCCGGGCGACGTGCTGCGCACCCTGGCGGTGGCCCGGCTGCAGCCCGGCAAGTACCAGCCGCGTCGCGACATGGATCCGGCCAAGCTGGAGGAGCTGTCCGCCTCGATCCAGGCCCAGGGCGTGATCCAGCCCATCGTGGTGCGCCAGATCGGCCAGGACCGCTACGAGATCGTGGCCGGCGAGCGCCGCTGGCGGGCCGCGCAGCTGGCCGGGCTGGCACAGGTGCCGGTGGTGGTGCGCGAGCTGGACGACCGCACCGTCATCGCCATGGCGCTGATCGAGAACATCCAGCGCGAGGACCTCAACCCGCTGGAAGAGGCCCAGGCCCTGCAGCGCCTGATCGACGAATTCTCGCTGACCCACGCCGAGGCCGCCGCCGCGGTGGGCCGTTCGCGTGCGGCGGTCTCCAACCTGCTGCGCCTGCTGGACCTGCCGCCGGCCATCCGCGCCCTGGTCGAGGCCCGCCGCCTGGAGATGGGCCACGCCCGCGCGCTGCTCACCCTGTCCCCCGACCTGGCCGCCAGGCTGGCGCACGAAGCCGCCGAGAACGGCTGGTCGGTGCGCGAGGTCGAACACCGCGCCCAGCAGTTCGCCGCCGGCAAGGTGCCGGCCTCCGGCGGCGCCGCACGCAAGGCCCGCGGCGCGCGCGCGCAGCAGCCGGACATCGCCGCCCTCGAGACCGAACTGTCCGAGTCCCTCGGCGCCAAGGTCGCCATCGCCCACGGCCGCAGCGGCAAGGGCCGGCTGGTGATCCACTACACCGACCTGGACACCCTGGACGGCGTGCTGGAGCGGCTGCGCCACCGGAAGGGCTGAGCCAACGCCGGAACCCGGTTGCAATCAGGCACTTGGGCACTGCATAATGCGCGGCTCGCTGCGTCCGGTTGTCCGGATCGCGGGCCCTGGAGCGCGATCCGGGGCCGCCTCGGCAAGCGCAACCCTTCCCGCATCGCGCACGGCCCGCCCCACGGGGATGCGGCCGCAGGGCCGCCGTCTCCCGGGCTATGGGCGACACCAGACCTTTCGAGGTGCGTATGTCCCGCGTTTGCCAAGTAACCGGCAAGGGCGTGCAGACCGGCAACAACGTCTCGCACGCAAACAACAAGACCCGCCGCCGTTTCCTCCCCAACCTGCACGAGCGCCGCTTCTGGGTGGCCTCGGAGAATCGTTGGGTGAAGCTGCGTGTTTCCGCCGCTGCCCTGCGCACCATCGACAAGAACGGCATCGATTCCGTTCTGGCCGAGCTGCGTGCCCGCGGCGAAAAGATCTGAGGAGCAACCGACCATGGCATCCAAGCGCGACAAGATCCGCCTGACCTCCTCGGCCGGTACCGGCCACTTCTACACCACCGAGAAGAACAAGAAGAACACGCCGAACAAGATGGAGATCAAGAAGTACGATCCCGTCATTCGCAAGCACGTGATCTACAAGGAAGGCAAGATCAAGTGACGTAGCGTTGCGCCCGCGCCAGCGGGTGCACCCACGCGTTACCCGTGTCGCAGAAGCCCCGCTCCGGCGGGGCTTCTGCTTTTCCGGGCCGGGGTGGAGCGGCGCTCCCGCACGTGGTGGCATCCGGCCCGAAGCGCGGTCGCGCGGTCGCGCGGTCGCAGTCTTCGTCGTTCAGCCTGCCGCCACGCCGAGCGCGTCCAGCGCGCAGCGCAGTTGTGCGTCCGGCGCCAGCTCCACCGCGATACGGGCCACGTCGGCCTCGTCGTGCGGCGGTTCCAGGGCGGCGAACTGGCTGTCCAGCAGGCAGACCGGCATGTAATGGTCGCTGCGCGCACGCATGCGCGAGGCGATCAGTTCCGCCTCGCCGTGCAGGAACAGGAACTGCAGCGGCAACCCGGCCTGGCGCAGCATGTCACGGTGCGCGCGGCGCAGGCCCGAGAAGGCCAGGGTGACGTTCTCGCCGGCCGCCACCCGGCGCGCCAGGTCGGCGGCGATGCGCTCCACCCAGGGCTGGCGCATGGCGTCGGTCAGCGGCTGGCCGCTGGCCATCAGCGCCTTGGCCTGCTCGCTGTGGAAGTCGTCGGCATCGAGGAAGGTGGCGCCCCATGCCGAAGCCAAGGCACGGGCCAGGGTGGTCTTGCCGCTGCCGGACACGCCCATCACCACGGCCACGCGCGCCGCGCTGCTGCCGCCGGCGCTCATGCCGCCGGCCCTGCCCCGTCCGCGGCGCGCGGCGCGTGCGGCAGTTCCACCCGCACCTCGTAACGGCGGCCGGGCGCGATGTCGCTGAAGACGTCCCCGTCCAGCCAATGCCCGTCCACCGCCACGCGCGGCCGGGTCACGCCATCCACGCGCTCGATCTGCACCTCGAACTCGGCGCCCCGGAAGCGCCGCAGGACGTGCGCGCGCGGCCAGTGCGAAGGCAGTTGCGGGGCGATGCGCAGCCCCTGGCCCTGGCCGCGCAGGCCGAACAGTTCCTCCACCAGGCAGCGGTACATCCAGGCCGCGGTGCCGGTGTTGAACAGCTGGCTGGAACGGCCGGCGGTGCGTGGATGCAGGCGCCAGGCGCCGCGGTAGTAGTTGGGCACGAACACCGGCAACTGGCCGCGCTGCACGCATTCGTCCAGGCGTGGCCCGGTCAGCATCGCGCGCAGCGTGCGGAACGCCCGGTCCGATTCGCCCGCCGTGTACAGCGCATGCATCCAGAAGGCGGCGGCGTGGTTGTAGACGGCGCCGTTCTCGGCCGAGCCCGGGAACTTCTGGGTCAGCCGACCCACGTCCTCGCGCATGCCGGTATAGGGCGGGTCGAGCATGGCCACGCCCGCCGGCGAAACCAGGTGCGCATCCACCGCGGCCAGCAGCCGCTGCCGGCGTGGCTGGTCGGCGGCGCCGGCGAGCATGGCCCAGCTCTGCGGGTTGAGGTAGATGCGGCCCTCGGTATCGGCCTTGACCCCGAAGACCACGCCCTCGTCGGTAATGCCGCGGCCGTACCAGTCACCGTCCCACAGCTGCGCGTTGACCGCCGCATTGAACGCCGCGGCGCCGTCGCGGAAGCTCGCCGCCTGGGCGTGGCGGCCGTGCCGCTCGCAGATGTCGGCCCACAGGTTCAGGGCATGGGCGCTGGCCAGCGAGAGCCAACCGGACACACCCTTGCCCTTCCAGCCGACCATGTTCATCGGGTCGCACCAGTCGCCCTGGGCGATGTAGCTCAGGCCGCGCGCATCGCGCTGGTCCAGCAGCCACTGCATGGCCCGGTCCAGGCGCTCGGCCACGCTGGCGGCATTGCCCTGGCGATCTGCCACCATCTCGTCCAGCAAGGCGTCGTCGCCGGTCTCGTCCAGGAACGCGCGCAGGCACACCGGCAGCCACACGCAGTGGTCGGTGTGCGGCACCTGGTTGATGTACTTCAGCTCCGCGCCTTCGGCCAGCAGGATGCCGTCGGGCATGGCGCCATTGGGCTCCTGTTGCGACAGCGCGTGCAGGAACGCGGCGCGCGCCGTGGACGGGCGCAGGTACGCCATGCCCATGTGGTCCTGCAGGTAGTTGCGGGTCTGCGGGTCGGTGCTCAGGCGGTTGGAATCACCGTGGTAGTAGACCTGGCGCGGCAGCCAGTGGTTGGTGAAGTCATCCAGCCACGGATCGGGGGTGGAGATGTGCAGGCAGCCACGTCCGCCTTCCAGGTACTGCGCATGCGCGGCGGCGGCATCGGCAAAGCCACGCGCGGACAGGTGGCGACGGCGCAGCTCGGTGATCTGGGCATCGTCGCGCGCAGGGCCGAACAGGAAGCGGTACTCCTCCTGCGCATCGGGCACCAGGCGCATGCGGTACTGCAATGCGGCGGTGGGCGTCTCGTACAGCGCATCGCCGCCAGCCAGCTGTTCGGCACCGACGATGGCGGACGGCGCGTGCAGCCCGCCCTCGCCCTCGAACGTGGCCTGGTTGGCCTCCCATGCATCGGGCGCGCGCTCGTGCAGCAGCACCGTGCGATCCATGAAGTCACGCTGGCGGAACCAGTCGGCCACCTTCTGGTACGGGGTGACGCTGGCACAGACGATGCCGCCCAGGTCGGCGCGGTAACTGCCGGACTGGTTCATCCACGACATGTAGCCGACCGGGAAATACGGGTACAGGCTGATCCGCCGCGGCCGCCCGGAGCGGTTGCGCACGCGCACGGTCCACAGCTCGACCACGTCGTCCACTGGCAGGGCCACGCTCATTTCCACTTCGATGCCGTTGCAGCTTGCCGTCCAGGCCACTTCGCCGGCGCCGATGGTGAAGGCGTAGCGGTCCGGGGTGCGGTTCACCGGCGCGTGCGGCACCGAGAACAGCAGCCCGCTGTCCTCGTCCTTGACGTAGCAGAAACGGCCCGGGTGGTGCGCGTAGTACGGCTGCTCCGGCTGCATGAAGGTCCGCGCCTCCAGGTTCGGCGCGTGCGCGTACTTGGCGGGCTCGGGCTGCATGAACTGCGCGGTGGCATAGCCGCGGCAGTTGAGCTGCAGCAGCATGCGCCGGTTCCACAGGAAGGTGGACGCCTGCGGCATCACCGTGGGGCTGCTCAGGACGAAGCGGCGGCCCTGCTCGACGAAACCGTAATGGACCAGGCTGCGGGTGGGACCGTTCATGCCTGCAACTCCCGGCGTGCGTCGAGTTCGGCCTGCAACTGCACCAGGGTGGCGTCATCCAGCGGATAGGCGCGCATCACCCACCCGGCCAGCAGCGCCACCACGCCCGGAATCACCGTCAGCAGCAGGATGATGCCCAGCTGCGAGGCGTCGGATTGCGCCTGGTTGGCGACGTAACCCATGCCCGCAAGCACCCAGGCGATGGTGGCCGAGGCCACCGCGCCGCCCAGCTTCTGCGAGAACGTGGCCGCGGCGAAGGTCATGGCCGTGGCCCGGCGTCCGGTCTTCCACTCGGTGTAGTCGGCGCAATCGGCATACATGGAGAACGCCAGCGGCGACTTCGGCCCCAGCAGCAGGCCGACCAGGGTATTGAGCGCGAGCATGGTCCAGATCTGGTCGCTCGGCACGAAGTACATGCCGCACGACACCACCCCGACGCCCACCATCAGCCAGATCATCGCCGCGCGCTTGTCCATGAACCGGGTCAGCACGGGAGTCAGCGCCGCGCCCACGGCCAGCGCCACGGAGTAGCAGGTCAGGAACAGCCAGGTCAGTTCCGGCCGCTCCACGTAGTACTTGAGGTAGTACACCAGCGAGCCACTGCGCATCACGATGGTCACCATGATCACCAGCGTCAGCACGAACAGCACCAGCCACGGGCGGTTGTGCAACAGGTCGGCGATGTCCTGGCGCACCTGGTTGCGTTGCTGCGGCGGCGGCTGGATGCGCTCGCGGGTGGTGGCGAAGGCGGTCAGGAACGCGATGCTGGCCACCACGCCGTACAGGCCCAGGGTGAGCTGCCAGCCCAGCGGCTCGTTGCCGCCACCCAGCACGCCCACCAGCTTCAGGGTCAGCGCATTGACCACGGTGGTGCCGGCGAAGGCGGCGATGAAGCGGAAGCTGACCAGCGTGGTGCGCTGCTGGCTGTCGGAGGTCATCACCCCGCTCAGTGCCGAGTACGGCATGCTCAGCACGGTGTAGGCCAGCATCATCAGGCTGAAGGTCACGTAGGCCCACACCAGCTTGCCGCCGTCGCTCAGGTCCGGCACGGTCCAGGTCAGTACGCCGGTGAATGCCAGCGGCAGCGCACCGAAGAGCATATAAGGGCGGAACCGCCCCCAGCGGCTGCGGGTGCGGTCGGCCAGTGCACCCATCAGAGGATCGGTCACCGCGTCGAACAGCTTGGTGACCAGCATCATGGTGCCCACGGCCGCGGCGGCCAGGCCCATCACGTCGGTATAGAACAATAGCAGGAACGCCGAGATGTTGGCCCAGTAGAGATTGAAGCCGAAATCGCCGAAGCCGTAGCCGATCTTCTCGCGCAACCGCAGGCGTTGCCGGGCCGCGGACGGAAGTGCGGCCGCAGCCGTGTCGTGGTGTTGATGCATGCGTGCGTGTCCCCTTCGCCTCGAAGACCGGGATCGCGCCCCTCGCGCATGCACCGGCTCGCCTGACAGCGCTGTCGAGCTTGCCGGTATCGGGCCGCGCAGGCAAGCGGCGTCGGCCGCCGGCGGACAGTACACTCGCGCGTTCACGCCGAAGGAGGGCCGCTTTGGTCCCGAGCTGGATCCTGCTGCTGGTGTCGATCGGCTATGCGGCGCTGCTGTTCGCGGTGGCATGGTTCGGCGACCGCAGGCCGATGTACCCGCACCGGCCGTGGCTGCGCCCGGTGGTCTACAGCCTGGCGCTGGCGGTGTACTGCTCGTCGTGGACCTTCTACGGCGCGGTGGGCAGCGCGGTACGCAACGGCATCGGCTACCTGCCGATCTACCTGGGGCCGATCCTGTTGCTGCTGTTCGGCTGGCGCATCATCGAGCGCCTGGCGCTGATCGCACGCAGCCAGAACACCGTCTCCATCGCCGACTTCATCTCCGCCCGCTACGGCCGCTCGCGGCGGTTGGCGACGCTGGTGACGGTGATCGCTCTGCTCGGTGCGGTGCCGTACGTCGCCCTGCAGTACAAGGCGGTGGCGATGAGCCTGTCGGTGCTGTCCGGCCACGACGCCGGCCAGGGCGCGGTGACCGCCGACCCGGCGCTGTACGTGGCCCTGCTGATGGCGCTGTTCGCCGCGCTGTTCGGCACCCGCCAGGTGGATGCCACCGAGCACCACCACGGGATGATGCTGGCCATCGCGCTGGAATCGGTGGTCAAGCTGATGGCGATGGTCGCGGTTGGAGTGTTCGCCTGGGCCTGGCTGGGCGGCCAGGAGCTGCGCATCGCCGACTCGGCCCGCACCCTGTTCCAGCAGGCGCCGCCGGTCGGCTTCGTCTCCCAGACCCTGCTGGGCTTCCTGGCCATCGTGTGCCTGCCGCGCCAGTTCCAGGTGGCGGTGGTGGAATGCGGCGACGTGGCCGACATCCGCAAGATGCGCTGGATGTTCGGTGGCTACCTGCTGCTGATCTCGGTGATGGTAGTGCCGATCGCCGCGGCCGGCGTGGCCCTGTTCGGCAGCGACGGGCAGGTGTCCAGCGACACCTTCGTGCTGGCCCTGCCGCTGGCGCAGGGCCGCGACGCACTGGCACTGGCGGCCTACGTGGGCGGGTTTTCGGCGGCCACCGGCATGGTGATCGTGGCCAGCATCGCGCTGGCCACGATGGTCAGCAACGACCTGGTGATGCCGGTGCTGCTGCGCCGCGGCTGGGGCCAGCGCCATGCCGCCGCCGACGTCGCCTCGCTGGTGCTGTGGGTACGCCGGGCCGCGATCGTGCTGCTGTCGCTGTGCGCCTATGCGTACTACCGCTGGATCGGCGGCGATACCAGCCTGGCCGCCTACGGGGTGATGACCTTCGCCGCGGTGGCGCAGTTCGCGCCGGGCCTGATCGGCGGGCTGTACTGGCGCGGCGCCAGCCGCCGTGGCGTGGAGTTGGGCCTGGTGACCGGTTTCGCCACCTGGGTCTACACCCTGCTGCTGCCGGCGCTGGCCGACTCGGGGCTGTTCCAGGCGCCGTGGATGGAGCATGGCCCGTTCGGACTGCTGTGGCTGCGACCGCAGCAGCTGTTCGGACTCAGCGGCTGGGACGCGCTGACCCACGGCACCTTCTGGTCGCTGCTGCTCAACAGCGCGGTGATGATGGTGGTGTCGGCGCGCTGGCGGCCGGACATGGACGAGCGCCTGCGCATCGCCCCGTTCCTGGACCCGTATGCGCAGCGCCAGGCCCTCGGCCACGGAGAATGGACCGGCAACGTCAGCATCGGCGAGCTGATGGCACTGGCCAGGCGCATCGTCGGCGAGCGCCATGCCGACCGCGCGTTTTCCGAGCATGCCCGCACCCTGGGCGGCGAGCTGCAACCGGCACTTGTCGCCGACCGGGCCTGGATGCAGTTCACCGAGCGCCTGCTGGCCGCCTCCATCGGTGCGGCCTCCGCGCGCCTGGTGCTGACCAGCGCGCTGAGCGGCTCGGGCATGGAGCTGGGCGAGGTGGTGGCCCTGCTGGACGAGGCCGGCCAGGAGCTGCGCTTCAACCGGCAGGTGCTCTCCACCACCCTGGAGAACATCAGCGCCGGAGTCAGCGTGGTGGACCCGGACATGCGCCTGGTGGCCTGGAACCGCCGTTACCAGCAGATGTTCGGCTATCCGGCCGGGATGCTCTACGTGGGCCGCCCCGTGGCCGACCTGATCGGCTACAACGCCGCCCGCGGCGAGCTGGGCGAGGGCGACATCGGCGAGCACGTGCACAAGCGCATCGAGCACATGCGCGCCGGCACCCCGCACGTGTTCGAGCGGGTGCGCACCGACGGCAGCGTGATCGAGATGCGCGGCCAGGCGCTGCCGGGCGGCGGCTACGTCACCAGCTACAACGACATCACCGCCTACAAGCACGCCGAGCAGGCCCTGCGCGAAGCCAACGAGACCCTGGAGCAGCGCGTGGCCGCGCGCACCCGCGAGGCCGAGGACGCGCAGCAGTCGCGTACCCGCTTCCTGGCCGCGATCAGCCACGACGTGCTGCAGCCGCTGAACGCCGCGCGCCTGTTCGCCTCGGCCCTGCGCGACGGCGCACCCGAGGAGCAACGGCACCTGGCCGAACGGGTGGACGCCTCGCTGCGCGCGGCCGAGGAACTGCTCGACGGCCTGCTCGACGTCTCCCGCCTGGACACCGGCGCACTGCAGGCCGAGTTGACCGTGTTCGACGCCGGCGAACTGCTGCGCGAACTGGCCGCCCAGTACGCACCGGTGGCCGCCGGCCGCGGCCTGGGCCTGCGCGTGCACGCGCGCAGTTGCACCGTGCGCAGCGATCGCCGGTTGCTGCGCCGGGTGTTGCAGAACTTCCTGGCCAATGCGCTGCGCTATACCCGCCAGGGCCGCATCGTGCTGGGCCTGCGCGTGCGCGGCGACGACGTGGTGCTGCAGGTATGGGACAGCGGCCCGGGCATCCCCGCCCCGCATATGCGCCAGATCTACGACGAGTTCCACCGCTACGAGCAGCCGTTCGACTGGGGCGAGCGCGGCCTGGGCCTGGGCCTGTCGATCTGCCAGCGCATCTCGCGCCTGCTGGGCCATGGCCTGGACGCGCGCAGCCAGGTGGGCCGCGGCAGCATGTTCTCGATCACCGTGCCGCGCGCCGATGCCGACGCGACCGTGGCGCCGGTGCCGGCACTGGCCGCCTCCGGCTCACTGGCCGGGCTGCGCGTGCTGTGCGTGGACAACGACCGCGAGATCCTCGACGGCATGCGCCTGCTGCTGGCGCGCTGGGGTGCCGCGGCGATCACCGCCAGCACCGTGGATGACGCGCTGGCGCGCGTGGCCGACAGCGCACCGCAGGTGATGCTGGTGGACTACCACCTGCATGACCGCATGGATGGGCTCGACACCCTGGACGCACTGCGCCGCGCCGGTGGCCCGATCCCCGGCGCGCTGCTCACCGCCGATGGCCGCGACGCGCTCAAGCACCACGCGCGCCAGCGCGGCTACCTGCTGCTGACCAAGCCGGTGAAGCCGGCCTCGCTGCGCGCGTGGCTGGCCGCGCAGGTGCCGGCCGGCGACCCCGGGCGGCTGTCATCCGGTGTTCAGCCGGGCCCTGTTTTCTAGACGACGGAGGCAGCAGACCGGCTGCCGGATCGGGGACCAGCACATGATCGCATTCGCTTTTCACAGCTCGGCCCGCGTCGGCATCGCCGCGGCTGCCATTGCCCTGGCCGGCTGCTCCGGCGCGGGAGCGGCTGACACCGCCGCCGACACCGCGGCTACGCCGGGCCAGATCGACACGTTGCCGCTGGAACGCGGCTACTACGTGCGCACCGACGACACCTGCGCCACCGCGTCCGGTGCCACCACCGCCCTGCTGCGGCGGGAAGGGCTGTTCTGGGGAGGCTCGTTCTGCAGGTTCGCCGGGATCGAGCAGACCGGCCCGACCACCTTCCGCGTGCAGCAGGCCTGCGGCGACCACCACGGCGCGCCGGAACCGACCCCGGCCGAATGGGTCATCACCGACCGCACGTCGTTCTCCCTGCGCGACAGCGAGGGCTGGGAACACGCGGCCCGACTGTGTGCACAGCAGGACATGCCCGTGCACTTCCGCGACACCGACATCGCCGAACTGATCCGGTAACAGGCCGCACCGGTGCGGCCCGCCGGCTGCGGCGGCGCCCCGGGCTGCTCCCAGATGGTGGGCCCACCAGGACTCGAACCTGGAACCAAGGGATTATGAGTCCCGTGCTCTAACCATTGAGCTATGGGCCCGCGCTGGAACGCGAGTGTAGTGGAGCGGCGCGGGCAGCGGCCAGCGTGCCGTGCGGGCAAAAAAGCGAAGGCCCCGCACCGGGCGGGGCCTTCGACTCGACCAGGCGTGCAGCGGCCGGCTTACTCGAGGTCGAGGAAGCTGCGCAGCTGCTCCGACCGCGAGGGATGACGCAGCTTGCGCAGCGCCTTGGCCTCGATCTGGCGGATGCGCTCGCGGGTGACATCGAACTGCTTGCCCACTTCCTCGAGGGTGTGGTCGGTGTTCATGTCGATGCCGAAGCGCATGCGCAGCACCTTGGCCTCGCGCGGGGTCAGCCCGGCCAGCACGTCGCGCACCGTTTCCATCAGGTTGATGTCGGTGGTGGTGTCGATCGGGGACTGCACATTGGTGTCCTCGATGAAATCGCCCAGGTGCGAGTCCTCGTCGTCGCCAATTGGCGTCTCCATGGAGATCGGCTCCTTGGCGATCTTCATGACCTTGCGGATCTTGTCCTCGGGCATGTCCATTTCCTTGGCCAGCTCCTCCGGGGTGGCCTCGCGGCCGTACTGCTGGAGCATCTGCCGGGAAATGCGGTTGAGCTTGTTGATCGTCTCGATCATGTGCACCGGGATGCGGATGGTGCGCGCCTGGTCGGCGATCGAGCGGGTTATCGCCTGGCGGATCCACCAGGTCGCATAGGTCGAGAACTTGTAGCCGCGGCGGTATTCGAACTTGTCCACCGCCTTCATCAGGCCGATGTTGCCTTCCTGGATCAGGTCCAGGAACTGCAGGCCGCGGTTGGTGTACTTCTTGGCGATGGAGATCACCAGGCGCAGGTTGGCCTCGACCATTTCCTTCTTGGCCTTGCGCGCCTTGGCTTCGCCATAGGCCATCTGCCGGCCGATCTCGCGGATGTCGGCCAGGTCCAGGTACATGGCCTGCTCGATGGCGATGGTGGCTTCCTGCTCGGCGATGATCTGGTCCTTGACGTCACGCAGCGCCGAGGACCACTTCTGCTTGCGCTTGAGGACCTCGTCCACCCAGCCCAGGTTGATCTGGTTGCCGTCCCAGGAGCGGATGAAGTCGCGGCGCGGCATCCGGGCCACGGTGGTGGCCAGGTACAGGACGCGGCGCTCGTGGTCCTTGATCTGGCCCATCATGTCGCGCAGCTTTCGCACCAGCACGTCGGTCAGCGGCAGCGGCAGCTTGAACGAGACGAACTGCTCGGCCATCTCGGCGCGCAGCTTGACCACGTTCTTGGCCTGCGGGCCGCCCTTGGCGTGGGCGCGCTTGAACTTGGCGTACGAGGCGGCCATCTCATCCATGCGCCGCGCCACTTCGGCCGGGTCCGGGCCGGTGGGGCCGGCCTCGGCCTCGTCGTCGCTGGAATCGTCGGCGTCCTCGTCCTCTTCGGCATCCGCGTCCGAAGCGGTGTCAGCAGCGGGGGCGGGAGCGGCGGCAACCGGCTCGGGGACCTCGTCGAGCAGGTCGTTGAAGCCCACCACCACTTCGGCCAGGCGCTTCTTGCCGGCCCTGTGCAGCTCGAACTCCTCCAGCAGCAGCTCGATCGTCCACGGGAAGCTGCCCAGCGCGGCCTGGACCTGGCCCAGGCCTTCCTCGATGCGCTTGGCGATGGCGATCTCGCCCTCGCGGGTCAGCAGTTCCACCGTGCCCATCTCGCGCATGTACATGCGCACCGGGTCGGTGGTGCGGCCACCTTCCGAATCCAGCGCGGTCAGCGCGGCGGCGGCTTCCTCGGCGGCGGTGTCGTCGATCTCGCGATTGCCGGTGTTGCCGTCATTGAGCAGCAAGGTCTCGGCATCGGGCGCGACCTCATGGACATCGATGCCCATGCCGTTGATCATGCCGATGATGTCTTCGATCTGCTCCGCATCGACGATATCGTCGGGCAGGTGATCGTTGACTTCGGCGTAAGTCAGGTAGCCCTGCTCCAAGCCCTTGCTGATGAGCTGCTTGATTTCGGATTGGGCTGGACGTTCGTTGGCCATCTGGCGCGCCACCGTCTGTGGGTAAGAGAACCTAGCATTATAACAGGCTGCCGCTCTGGCGGCCCGTTTGACCTTTCAAGTCAACAACTTGCACCGCTTCCTGTTCAGCTGGGTCAAACCCGCAGGAGGAAGGTGACCGGGCCGTCGTTGACCAGGCCAACCACCATATGGGCGCCGAACCGGCCGCTTTCCACCCCCCCGGCGTGGGCCTGGCGGCACGCATGCAGCAATTGGCTGAAGGTCGCTTCGGCCTCGTGCGGCACGGCTGCGGTACTGAAGCCGGGGCGCATGCCGGCGGAGGTATCGGCGGCCAGGGTGAACTGGCTCACCAGCAGCAGGCCGCCCTGCACGTCGGTCAGCGACAGGTTCATCTTGCCGGCATCGTCGGCGAACACGCGGTAACCCAGCAGCTTGCGGGTCATGCGCTCGACCTGCGCGGGGCCGTCGCCGGGCTGCACGCCGACCAGCGCCAGCAGCCCCGGCCCGATCTGGCCAATGACCTGTCCATCGACCTGCACGCTGGCCTGGGTAACGCGCTGGATCAGGGCGAGCATGGTGTCCTCCGCATTGGCCGCGGACCGGACTGGGACGCGGGCCGCTAGACTGCCGGCCATGTCCGCGCATCGCAACGCCCGCCTGCTGGTCGCCGTCGCATCGCTGGCCGGGCGCCTGCCCTGGCCGGTGCTGTACCGGCTGGGCGATGCGGTTGCCGCGCTGTGGCGCTGGAGCGATGCGCGCGAGAGCCGGGTTGCACGGCGCAACCTGGAGCTGGCCTTCCCCGGCATGGACCCGCCTGAGCGCGCGGCCCTGCACCGCCGGATCCTGCGCACCACCGCGCGCCAGGCGCTGGAAACCCTGAAACTGTGGACCCGGCCCGCACCGGGCAACCTCCAGCGGCTGCTGCGCGAACGCCACGGGGAAGCACTGTACGACGCCGCGCTGGCCGCCGGCCGCGGGGTGATCGTGGCCGCGCCGCACTTCGGCAACTGGGAACTGCTCAACCAGTGGCTGGCCTCGCGCGGGCCGATCGCGGTGGTGTACCGGCCGCCCGAGTCGGCCACCGGCGACGCCTTCCTGCAGCAGGTCCGCGGCCTGGACAACGTGCGCCAGGTACGTGCCGAAGGGCCGGCCGTGCGCCAGTTGTGGAAGGTGCTCAAGCAAGGCGGCGCGGTCGGGATCCTGCCGGACCAGCAGCCCAAGGCCGGCGATGGGGAATTCGCGCCGTTCTTCGGCGTGCAGGCGCTGAGCATGACCCTGCTCTCGCGCCTGGCCGAGCGTACCGGCGCGCCGGTGCTGCTGGCCTGGTGCGAGCGCATCGGCGATGGGCCGCAGTTTGCCCTGCACGTGGAGCCGGCCCCGGCCGCGATCGCCGATCCGGACCCGCAGGTGGCGGTGGCCTGCCTCAATGCCGAAGTCGAACGCATCGCCCGGCGCGAGCTGGCCCAGTACCAGTGGACCTACAAGCGCTACACCCTGCGCCCGCCGGGCAGCGGGGAATCCACGCCCTACGCGCGACAATGATCAACGGCGGGCGTGCCCGACCCGCGCCGAACGCTTAGGATCGGGGACCACCGCTGCCGGCCGCACCTGCCCGTGACCGATTCCCCGGACCTATTCCCTCCCGACCTGCCCCGCATCGATCACACGGGCGGATGGCAACCGCTGCCCCGGCGCGGCGCGCTGCTGTACGCGGCCGCCACCGGCCTGACCCTGGGAGTCAGCATCGGCCTGGGCCTGGGCGTGGCCGTCAGCGTCGTGTTCGACCTTGAGCGCCTGCGCACGATCCTGGTGGTGGCCGCACTGGTGCTGCTGGCCGGCGCGGCCTTCGGCGTGTTCCGGCACCGCAGGATCGGCTGGAAACTCGACGCCGACGGCTTCGCCACGCGCCGCGGCGGGCTGTGGTGGTCTGAGACCCTGGTGCCGGTTTCGCGCGTGCAGCACCTGGACCTGGAACGCGGGCCGCTGGAGCGGCGCCTGGGCCTGGCCACGCTGGTGGTGCACACGGCCGGCACCCGCATGGCCGCGGTGAAACTTCCACTGCTGGGCTTCGCCGACGCCGAGCGCCTGCGCGAGCACCTGGCGCGCCAGGTCGCAACCGACGACGCCCTGTGAGCGAGACCGACACCGACGCCACTGCGACCGGCACGCCCGACCAGCGCCTGCATCCGTGGTCGTGGCTGTTCGTGCTGCTGCAGCAGTTGCGCCAGTTCATCGTGCCACTGCTGGTGCTGATGTTCGCCGGCCGCGGCGACCACGATGCCTGGCCATATGCCGAGTACGCCGAGTACGCGCCGCTGGCCGGCGTACTGGCGCTGGTGGTGGTTTCGGTGCTGCAGTACTTCACCTATCGCTACCGGATCGGCGCTGAAGGCATCAGCATCCGCAGCGGGTTGCTGCAGCGGAACCTGCGCGAGATCCCGTTCACCCGCATCCACAACGTCGGCGTGCACCAGTCATTGCTGCACCGGCTGTTCGGCGTGGCCGAGGTGCGGCTGGAGTCGGCCGGCGGCAACAAGCCCGAAGGCCAGATGCGCGTGCTTGGCCTGCAGCAGGCGCTGGCGCTGGAGCAACTGGTCCGCCACCACGGCAGCGGCGCGGCGACCACGACAGGCATTGCGGAAAGGCCGGACGGGGCGGCGCCTGCCGGGCAGGCCGAGGGCCGCACGCTGCTGTCCATGCCACTGGGCGAAGTGGTGCGGATGGGCCTGGTCTCCAACCGCGGGATGCTGGTGGTGGCCGCCGCCGCAGGCCTGGTGGCGCAGGCCAGTCCCGAGCGCATGATGGGCAACTGGCTGGAACAGCAGGTGCGCGGCGCGGCCGGCTATGCCGAGCAGTTGCACCTGGGGTGGCTCGGGATGGCAAGTGCGGCCCTGGTGCTGGTGGCGGTGGCCATGGCTGCCATCCGCCTGTTGTCGGTGGCTTTGGCCCTGAGCCAGTACTACGGCTTCCGCCTGATCCAGACGCAGGGACGGCTGGTGGTCGAACGCGGGTTGTTCGCGCGCCTGCGCACCAGCGTTGCGCCCCGGCGCATCCAGGCCTGGTACCAGCAGGAAACCCTGCTGCACCGCTGGTTTGGACGCCGTGCGCTGCGCATCGATACCGCTACCGGCGGCGGCGAGAATGATCCGCGCAAGCTGCGCGAACTGGCACCGATCGCCACGCCCGCCGCGTGCGAGGCGCTGTTCGTCCACCTGCTGCCGGGCGTGCAATGGCCACCGGCCGCATGGCAGGGCGTGCCGCGCCGCTGCTGGTGGCGGCTGTTCGCCAGCTCGGTGCCGTGGACCGTGTTGCTGGTGGCGGTGCTGTGGTGGCACCTGGGGCCGTGGAGCCTGCTGGCCGCGCTGTGGCTGCCGTGGTCGGCGTATGCGGCGTGGCAGCAGGCCGGACGCCTGGGATACGTGGTGGATGCACGCCTGCTGGCGGTGCGCGGTGGCTGGTGGTCGCGCTGGTGGCGCATGGCCGAGCTCGACAAGGTGCAGGCCCTGCAACTGCAGCGCTCGCCACTGGACCGCCTGCTGGGCACCGCCAGCCTGTGGCTGGACACGGCCGGGGCTGGCCCGCTGTCGCCACCGTTGCGCATCCGCTTCCTGCCGCACGCCGAAGCCAGGGCCCTGCATGCGCGCCTGGGCCGGGTGCTGGCCGCGCGCCGGATGCGCTGGTAGGCCGGCGCGGTTCAGGTCGGCGGCAACGTCCAGCCGAACAGGTCCATCGCCGCGGCAAACCCGTCCGCTGGCGCGGCCGCCACCTGCAGCAGGCGGCCGTCATGCGGATGCGGGAAGCCCAGCATCCATGCATGCAGCAGCATCCGGTGCACGCCACGCATGCGGAAGGTGCGGTTGTGGCGGCCATCGCCGTGGCTGGTGTCGCCGATCAGGTGGTGCGAGGCATGCTTGAGGTGGCGACGGATCTGGCGGAAGCGGCCGCTCACCGGCGTGCATTCCAGCAGCGCGTAGCGCGAGGTCTGGAAGCCCGACGACGGCTCGGCCAGCTCGCCTGTCGCCAGCCGGCGGAAGTGCGTGGTCGCGGGCTTCTTCTGCGGCTTGCCGGGCCCGCCGTCGAGGGGATGATCGATGGTGAATGCCTCTTCCGGCCAGCCGCGACACACCGCCAGGTAGCGCTTGTCCAGTTGCTGCGCCATCACCGCCCTGCCCAGCGCCGAGGCGGTGTCGCGGTCGAACGCCAGCAGCAGGCAGCCGCTGGTGGCGCGATCGAGGCGGTGGACCAGGAAGATCGGGCGGCCGAACTGCGCGCGCAGGCGATCAGCGGCAAAGTCGGTCTCGTGGGCGGCCAGCACGCTGTCGTGCACCATCAACCCTGCCGGCTTGTCGACCACCGCCAGGCACCCGTCCTCGTACAACACCGGCAATGCTGACGGCATCTTTCCTCCTCGGCACCACGGTCCCGGCCTCGTCAGCCGTGCCACCGCGCATCTGCGAAACTGTGCGGCATCACGCCGTCCCCGGAGACCATGGATGATCGCCAGCAGACCAATTCTCGCATTCGCCCTGGCATTCGCCTTCGCCCTTGCCTGCGCGCCGCTGCGCGCGCACGCCCCGGCACCGGCATTGCCCAAGGGTGTGGTCGCCGGGCCCAGCGTCGAAGGCATCAGTGAGTACACCCTGGGCAACGGCCTGCGGGTGCTGCTGTTTCCCGACGCGACCAAGCCCACGGTCACCGTCAACCTGGTCTACGGGGTCGGCTCGGTGCACGAGAACTACGGCCAGACCGGCATGGCCCACCTGCTCGAACACATGCTGTTCAAGGGCACGCCGCGCCACGACGACATCAGCGGCGAAATGAAGCGCCGCGGCATCAGCTACAACGCCACCACCTCGCTTGACCGCACCAACTACTTCGCCGCGTTCCCCGCCAGCGCGGAAAACCTGGAGTGGGTGCTGGGGATGGAGGCCGACCGCATGCTGCGCTCACGCCTGGACAGGGCCGACCTGGACAGCGAGATGACCGTGGTGCGCAACGAGATGGAAGCCGGCGAGAACAATCCGGCCGGAGTGCTGTTCAAGCGCCTGCGTGCGGTCGCCTTCCTCTGGCACAACTACGGCAACTCCACGATCGGCGCGCGCGCAGACGTGGAAGGCGTGGACATCGACCAGCTGCGCGCCTTCTACCGCACCTGGTACCGCCCGGACAACGCCACCCTGATCGTCGCCGGGCGGATCGAGCCGGACGCTGTGCTGCGCAAGGTGCAGGCCACGTTCGGCCCGCTGCGCAAGCCGGCATCGGCAATGCCCCGGTCCCCGACCGTGGAGCCGGCCCAGGACGGCGAGCGCGCGGTGACCGTGCGCCGCAACGGCGGCCTGCGCCTGGCCGCGGCCGCCTACCACATCCCCGCCCGCACCCATGCCGACAACGCGGCCCTGGCGGTGCTGGCCGAAGTGCTGGGGCACACGCCGGGTGGCCGCCTGCACCGGACACTGGTGGAGCCGCATGTGGCCGCCGGTGCCGGCGCCCTGGCCGAAGGCCTGGCCGATGCCGGCTTGTTCATCGCATTCGTGGTGCAGGTTCCGGAAGGGGACCCGGACCGGGCGCAGGACATGCTGCTGGCCCAGGTGGAAGCCCTGGCCGACGCGCCGGTCACCGACGAGGAAGTGGCGCAGGCCAGGCAGCGCATCGCCAATGCCTACGAGCGCAACTTCACCGACGTCAACGCCGTGGGCATGGCCCTGTCCGAATTCCAGGCGGCCGGCGACTGGCGCCTGCTGTTCACCAGCCGCGATGCGATCGAGGCGGTCACCGCCGCGGACGTCAACCGGGTCGCGGCCACCTACCTGCGTGCAGGCAACCGCACCCTGGGCCGCTTCGTGCCCACCGACGCGCCGGACCGGGTCGAAGTTCCCGCCGCCCCGCCCGCGGCCAGCGTGGTGGCCGGCTACACCGGGCGTGCGGCGGTGGAGGCGGGCGAGCAGTTCGACCCGGACCCGGCCAACCTGGAAGCGCGCACCGAGCGCCTGGTCATCGGCGACGGCCTGCAGGTCGCGTTGCTGCCCAAGCGCACCCGCGGCGGCACGGTGGTGGTGGAAGGCCTGTTCCGCTTCGGCGACGAGCACTCGCTGCGCGGCCGCAGCGCGGCGGCCGGCCTGGCCGGGGTGATGCTCATGCGCGGCTCGCAGCAGCTCACCCGCGCGCAGATCGACAGCCGCCTGCAGGCGCTGCAGACCACCGGCGGCGTGGGCGGCAACCTGCAGGGCGCCAGCCTGTCCATGCTCAGCCGTCGCCAGCATCTGCCCGAGGCACTGGCGCTGCTGGCCTCGCTGCTGCGCGAGCCGGCGTTCCCCGCCGACGAGTTCGAGCAGTTGCGGCTGCAGGCGATCACCGGGCTGGAAGCCACCCGCATGGAACCGGGCAACATCGCCAGCCAGGCGCTGGCGCTGCACTTCGATCCGTGGCCGGAGGGACACCCCTACCACGTGGAAACCCTGGACGAATCGCTGGCCCGGGTGCGGGCGATGCGGCGCGAGGACCTGGTCGCCTTCCATCGGGATTTCTACGGCACCGCGCGCGGCGAAATCGCGATCGTCGGCGACTTCGACCCGGCCGCGGTGAAGCAGCAGTTGCAGCAACTGTTCGCTGACTGGCGCAGCCCCAACTCCTACGCGCCGGTGGGCACCGCGTACGCGCCGGTGCCGCCGGTGCAGCTGCGCCTGCCCGCGGTGGACAAGCCCAATGCGGTGTTGATGGCCCGCCACAACATTGCGCTGAGGGTGACCGACCCGGACTACCCGGCGCTGATGGTGGCCAACCGGGTGTTCGGCGGCGGCGCGCTGAAGTCGCGGCTCGGTGACCGCATCCGCCAGAAAGAGGGCCTGAGCTACTCGGTCTCCAGTGCGGTCAACGCCGACGACAGCCACGACGGCCGCGATGACGCCGGCAGCTTCACGATCCAGGCCATCGCCGCGCCGCAGAACATCGAGCGGGTCGAGGCGGCGGTGCGCGAGGAACTGGCGCGCCTGGTCGCCGAGGGCATCACCGCCGCCGAGCTTGAAGACGCGGTGTCCGGGCTGCTCAACCAGCGCCGGCAGGCGCGCGCCGAGGACCGCAGCGTGGCCGGCATGCTGCGCGACCAGCTGTACTTCGGCCGGACCATGGCATTCACCGCAGGGCTGGACGAGCGCTTCCAGACCTTGACCCTGGAGCAGGTGAACGCGGCGATCGGCCGCCACTTCAAGCCGGAGCAGCTGACGGTAATCACCGCCGGTGACTTCGGCGCCGAGCCGGCAACGCCGTAACGGAGGTGGCCTGCGCTCAGCCGCGCCGCGGCAGCGCGGCCACGATTGCCCACAGCCCGCCGATGCCGGCCACCCAGGCCGGCGCCGGCACGCCCAGCAGACGCGGCCCGCCGGCCTCCAGCGCATACAGCACCGCGGCCACCAGCAGCAGGCCGCTGCCGAGGATGGCGGCCACCGAGCGGCGCTGCATCACCTTGAGCGTATGCGCCAGCTCGGCCAGGTCGGGCGAGCGGATGGCGGTGCTGTGCCGGCCCTGGACCTGCTGTTCCAGCCAGGCATGCAGCAGGCGCGGCATCTCCGGCGCACGGGTCATCAGTTCCGGCGCGCGCGCGCGCAGCTGGCGCAGCAGCCGGCGCGGGCTGTAGCGCTCGCGCAGGATGCGCCCGAGCACCGGGCTGGCCACCGCCCAGATGTCCAGCCGCGGGTCCAGCTGGCGGCCGACGCCCTCGATGTTGAGCAGGGTCTTCTGCAACAGGATCAGCTGCGGCTGCAACGTCAGCTGGTAGCGCTGCGCGGTGCGGAACAGCTTGGCCAGCACCTGGGCCAGCGAAATCTCGCTGAGCGGGCGGGTGAAGTACGGCTCGCATACCGCGCGGGTGGCCGCCTCCAGTTCCTCGATGCGCACGTCGGCGGGCATCCAGCCGGCTTCCACGTGCAGCTCGGCGATGCGGCGGTAATCCTGGCGGAAGATGGCCATGAAGTTCTCGGCCAGGTAGTACTGGTCCTGGTCCGAGAGCTGGCCGACGATGCCGAAGTCCAGCACGATGAAGCGCGGGTCGTGGCGTCGCGCCGGGTCATCGTCCACCCAGATGTTGCCGGCGTGGGCATCGGCGTGGAAGAAGTTGTCGCGGAACACCTGGGTGTAGAACACCCGCACGCCCTTGGCCGCCAGCACCTTGCGATCGATGCCGGCCGCATCCAGCGCAGCGATGTCGTCGGACGGAATGCCGCGCACCCGCTCCATGGTCATCACCCGCTGCGCGGTGTGGGTCCACACCACCTCGGGCACGTACAGGTCCGGCGAATCCTTCCAGAACCGGCGCATCACGCTGGCATTGGCGCCCTCGCGCTGCAGGTCCAGCTCGGCGGCCAGGGTGGACTGGATCTCGTCCACCACGGCCTGCGGCCGGATCCTGTCGGCATGCGGGTGGGTGCGATCGACCAGCGCGGCCAGCGAGCGCAGCAGGGTGATGTCCGCATCGATCTGCGCCTCGATACCCGGGCGCAGCACCTTGACCACCACCTCGCGCCCGTCGTGCAGGCGCGCGGCATGCACCTGGGCCACCGAGGCCGAGGCCAGCGGGGTGATGTCGAACGCGGCAAATGCGGTGGCCACCGGCTGGCCCAGCGCCTGCTCGACGATGGCGCGCGCAACCTCGCCATCGAACGGGGCGACCTGGTCCTGGAGCAGCGCCAGTTCTTCGGCGATGTCGGCCGGCACCAGGTCGCGGCGGGTCGACAGGATCTGGCCGAACTTGACGAAGATCGGCCCCAGCGCCTGCAACGCCAGGCGCACGCGCGCACCACGCGGTTGTGTGGCAATCGCGGCCGGGGCGCGCGGCGCGAATGGCCGCGCCAGGCGCAGCCAGGGTGCAAACGCGGTACCGGCCAGCAATTCGTCCAGGCGATGACGCAGGATTACCCGGCCGATCCGCCAGGCGCGCAGTGCCGCCCTCATGGCGTGCGTCCCGCCGCATCCAGGCGGGCAACGCGCACGGCCAGGCGCTCGACGTCGTCGCGCAGTGCATCGACGTCGTCATGGAAGGCGGCCAGCTCGCCTGCGGCAGCGACCTGGCGTGCCTCCTCGGTCAGGTACTCGGCACCGGAGCGGGCCAGGCCCGTGGCCGTGCGGCGTGCACCTTGCAGTGCTGCGGCGGCGGCATTGGCCACCTGCACGCCGACCACCTCGCCGAACGCGGCCACGAACGGTTGCTGCCAGTCCGGATCGAACGCGCTGGCCAGTTGCTGCAGGCGCCGGGCCAGGTCGGCATCGCCGGATACGTGCAGGCGTCCGGCCGGGCGCGCACGCGCGCCTTCGGCAAAGAACGGCAACTGCCCGAGCAGCCCGGCCAGAGTGCCGCGCACGGCCAGGTCCGGCGCATGCAGCGGCGGCCCGACCTGCAGGTGGCCCTGGTGCACGCTGATGTCCAGCGCCAGCGGCGGTGCTTCCAGGGCCAGCGACACCCGCCGGCCATGCAATGGCATCAGCGCGTCGCGGGTGTCGGGGTCCAGCGCCACGGCGCGGTTGAGCGCGGCTTCCAGGGCGCGGCCGGCCAGCGGTTTGAGGGCATGCAGGGGCGTGGACATGGCCGGCATTCTACCGGCCGCCACCCCGGCCGGGCGGATCGGCAGCGTGCCGTCCCGATCGCATGCCCGCGGACCTGTCGTTGCGGTGACCGGTCACCACGCAGGTATTCAAGTACGCGCCGGCGCCGGGCACCGCGCGGCTCGATCCGCGATCAGTGAGCGCCGGATCGAGCCGGGTAGACGAGCCGGGTCGATTGGACGCCCTAGACCTTGCGTCCGCGCAGCAGCGAGACCGCGCCCAGGATCAGGAACACGACAAACAGGATCCAGGCGATGCTGGTGGCCGTGCCGGCAATGCCGCTGAAACCCAGCAGCGCGGCGATCACGGCGATGACGAAGAACACGACGGCGTAGTGCAGCATGTAGGCAACCCCTTGGTGAAGCCCTTGGCGGGCGGTTGCCGCAGATGGTGCTGGGGATGCGGTCGCGATCAGGTGATGGAGGGCGCCTGTGGCCATGCGGCCTTCAGCCTGGTGAGCCCTGCGTCAAACGACACCTGGGGCACGTAGCCGAAGTCACGCCGTGCCGGCTCCATGCTGTACCAGTGCGCGGTGCTGAGCTGTTCGGCCAGGAAGCGCGTCATCGGCGGTTCGCCGCGCAGCATCAGCAGCGGCCACAACCGCTCGCACACCGCGCCGATGCGCCAGGCGGCCTTGAACGAAATGGACCGGGTCACCGGCGGTGCACCTGCAGCCTGCAGCAGGCGGTTGAGCACCTCGCGGATCGGCAGCGGCTCGCCGTTGGAAATGAAATAGGCCTTGCCGGCGCAGGCGGCGCCCGGCGCCAGGTGCGCGAATGCATCCAAGTGGGCCTGCGCGGCGTTGTCGATGTAGGTGGTGTCCACCAGGTTGTCGCCGCTGCCGACCAGGCGCAGGCGCCCGGCATGCGCACGCTCGACCAGGCGCGGCAGCAGCTGTGCGTCGCCCGGCCCCCAGATCAGCCGCGGACGCAGCGCCACCACTGCCAGGGTGGAGTCGCTGGCGGCCAGCGCTTCCTGTTCGGCAATGGCCTTGGTTGCAGCGTAGGGCGCCTGGAAATCTTCGCCGTATGGCACCTCGTCGGCGCCCAGGCCCTCCACCGGATGGCTGGCACGATGGGTGACGCTGGGCGTGGAGGTGTAGACCAGCCGGCCCACGCCATGCGCGCGGCAGGCGGCGATCACGTTGCGGGTGCCGATCACGTTGGCCTGGAAGTAGCTGGCATGGCTGCCCCAGGCGCCGGCCTTGGCTGCGTTGTGGAACACCGCGTCAGTGCCGGCCACCGCATGCGTCACCGCGCTGGCGTCGGCCAGGTCTCCGCGAATCTGGCCCACGCCCATGGCCGCCAGTTCCGGCGAATGCCGGCGCTGGAAGCTCACCACCTCGTGCCCTTGCGCGCGCAGCCCGCGGCACAGTGCCTGGCCGAGGAAGCCACCACCACCGGTGACCAGGATCTTCATGCCCTCGCTCCGATGCGGGTGGCGGCCCAGGCGGCCAGCGTCTCACGGCCGATCTTGGCGTTGTGGCGGATGTCGACCGGGAAGCCGGGGTGGCACAGGAACACGTCCACGCGCGCGGTGTGCGCATGACGCGCGCCGATGGCGCGCAGCCCGGCTTCGATGCCGGCGAACTCACGCCGGTGCACGCCCGGCGCCAGCTCGACGCACAGCACCGGCTGCAGCGCGCCCGCCGGGCCCACGCCCACCAGCGCGGTGCGGCGCACCTGCGGGTGGACGTTGAACACCGGCTCCACCTGCTCGGTGTACAGCGGCCCGTCGGCCGTCTCCACCCGCTGGGTCTTGCGCCCGCAGAACCACAGCCGGCCTTGCGCATCGAACCAGCCCACGTCCCCCATCCGGTGCACAATGCGCACGCTGCCATCGCCCAGGCGCTCGCTGATCTTGGCCGCGCGCGTGGCCGCCTCGCGGTTGAAGTAGGCGTCGGTGGCGGTGGGCCCGGCCACGGTGATCTCGCCGACCTCGCCGGCCGCCAGTTCGCGCACCGCCGACCAGTCCGCGATGGGCGCATCGTCGATGGCGATGATCCGCACCTGGTTGGGCGGCACCGGCCGGCCCACGCAGGTGCCGGCGCCGGACTCGGTATCGGCGCGCGTGCCTTCCAGCTCGCGGCCTTCGATCACCGCCACGGGCAGGCATTCGGTGGCGCCGTAGGGCGTCCAGAACTGGGCGTCGTCCGGCAGCAGGGTGCGGATCCTGGCGACGACCTCGGCCGGCACCGGCGCCCCGGCCGAGGTGACCCGACGCACCGTGGGCAGCGGCGCACCGTGGTCGGCCAGCACCTTCATCAGCGCCGGCGAGCCGAACAGCTGGGTCACCCCGAAGCGGGCGATGGCCGCATGCAGCTTGCGCGGGTCGGCGCGGGCCGGGCGGGTGGGATCCATGTCCGGGATCACCGAGGTCAGGCCCAGCGCCGGATCAAACAGGGCAAACGGCGGGAAGGTCGGCAGGTCCACCCCGCCCGGTTCCAGGCCGAAGGCCTCGCGCAGCAACCAGACTTGGGCGGCGAAATGGCGGTGGCGGTACACCACGCCCTTGGGCACGCCGGTCGAGCCGCTGGTGAACAGGATGCCGGCCACCTCGTCCGGCGCGGTGTCCGCCAGTTGCGGACCGCTGCCGGCGCCGGCGCGCTCCACCTGCGCCAACGTGGGGCCACCCCAGCCCCAGCGCGTGCCCACCGTGACCAGCTTGTCCGCCGACCTGGCCCAGCCCAGCAGGCGCCGCGCCAGGTGCGCCAGCGCAATGCCGATGAAGGCTTCGGCCTGGGCCTCGTCCAGGCATTGCTTCAACGCATGCCGGGCAATGCCCGGATCAACCAGCACCGGCACCGCCCCGGCCTTGAACAGCGCGAACATCAGCAGGAAGAACTCAGGCGAGGGGCGCACCATCACCACCGTGCGGGTGCCGCGGCCGATGCCGTGGCCGGCCAGCCCGGCGGCGATGGCGTCGCTGCGTGCGTCCAGTTCGCCATAGGTCAGGGTGAGGGAATAGGCACCGTCGCGGCCGGGGCAATGCATCGCCACCCGCCCGGGCGCGGCGGCCGCCAGCCGCGGCAAGGCTGCGGCGATGTTGCAGGGATCGGTCATCGGCCGATTATCGCCGATGGCGCGCGTCCGCCACGGCAGGTCGCCGGCAAGGCCGGCTCCTGCACGGGCGCCAGTTGCGGCAGAATCGCGCATCCATCCCCAGCATTGCCGCGCAAGGCCCGGCTCCCCATGCATCCCTGCCTGACCTGCGGTGCCTGCTGTACCCAGTACCGCGTCGCCTTCCACTGGATGGAGTCGGACGAATGCACCGGCGGCGGGGTGCCGGCAGGCATGACCGAGCGCCTGGATGCCCATCGCCTGTGCATGCGCGGCACCTATTCGGCGCCGGTGCGGTGCGTGGCCCTGGATGCGGAGATCGGCGTGCGCTCGCGCTGCAGCATCCATCCCAACCGGCCCTCGGTGTGCCGCGAGGTGGATGCTTCATGGGAGTTCGGCGTGCCCAGCCCGCAGTGCGACCGCGCCCGCCTGGCCCACGGCCTGCCGGTGCTCACCGCCGCGCACTGGCGCTGGCGCGACGATGCCGGCAACGACGACGACCACCCGGACGACAACGGCAACAGCCCGACCTCGCCGCCGGTCACGCCGATCGCAGCATGACCACACGACGAGCCAGGTGACACTGCTCCTGCAGGAGCCCGTCTTGCGGGCGACCTCGCAGCACGGAACAACTCCGCCGCGTCACACCTCGCCGCGGTCGCCGGCAAGGCCGGCTCCTACGAGGGTAGACGTCAGGCCGGCAGCGGATGCGCGTCGAGGAAGGCGCGGATCGCCGGGACCAGCACCTCGTGCTTGTCCTCCAGCACATAGTGGCCCGCATCATCGAAGGCCATGACCTGCGCCTGCGGCAGGTCGGTGCGGAAGCGTTGCAGGAAATGATGGTCGAACACGAAGTCCTTCAGCCCCCAGCCGATGAAGGCCGGGCGGTCGGCGAACGACGCCAGCGCATGGCCCGCCGCTTCCAGCAGCGGCCAGGCCGGATCCTTCGGCGAGAGCGGGATGTCCTGCATGAAACGCACGGTGGAGATGCGGTTGCGCCAGCTGTCGTAGGGCGCGACATACGCGGCGCGCACGTCCGCCGGCATCCTGCGCTGCACGCCCTGGTACGAGGCACCGGACGAAAACGCATTAAAGCTGCGGATCAGCACCTCGCCGACGAAGTAGTCGCGCCCCAGTGCGATCTGCCACGGCATCGGCTTGGCCGCCGGCATCGGGAAGGCGGCCGTGTTGAGGATCACCAGCCGCTTCACCTGGGCGGCGTGCGCCAGCGCCCAGCCGAAACCGATCATCCCGCCCCAGTCGTGCACGGCCAGGGTCACCGGGGTGTCGTCGTCGATGCCGGCGTGGTGCAGCAGAGCCTGCAGGTCGTCCACCCGCGACTGCAGCGTGTAGTCGTAACGCGGCGTCGCACCCGGGCGGTCGTCGGGCTTGTCCGACAGCCCCATGCCGACCTGGTCGGGCACGATCACCCGGTACGGCTTGCCGGGCGCGGGGTCGACCAGCCCGGCCACCAGCGTGCGCCAGTAATAGCTCCACGACGGGTTGCCGTGCAGGGCCACGACCACCTCGCCGTCGCGCGGGCCCTCGTCCAGGTAGGACATGGCGATGCCGGGGCGCACGTAGAAGCGCTGCGGATGGGAAGGGTAGCCGGGGAACTGGGGCACGGCGGCGTTTTGTGCGGGGACCGCGCATTGTAGGCCAGTGCGGCGCGGGGCCGTCCCGGCGCTGCCGTGCCTGCGACGACCGCCAGCGATACCATGCACGCCCGCACCGGAACCGACGCCATGCCCACGCCCCCGCCTTATCTCGAAGACGACCAGATCCAGCACCTGTCCGACCTGCTCGAGCAGCGTGCGGTGCCGTTCAAAGGCCTCAACCTGGAAGCCCTGGATGGATTCCTCTCGGCCCTGGTGGTGTCGCCGTCGCTGGTGATGCCCAGCGAATGGCAGCCGCTGGTCTGGGGTGGCCAGGCGCCGCGCTGGGAAAGCGAGGACGAAGCGCTGCAGGTGCAGCTGCTGCTGATGGGCCACTGGAACATGTGCGCCGCGCGCACGCGCCTGGACGGCGATTCCCTGCCCGACCACCTGGCGCCGCTGCTGTGGCTGCCCGAAGACCCGGAGCTGACCGGCGAGGAAGCCCTGCACGAGGACGAGCTGGACGTGGGCCGCGACTGGGCGCTGGGCTTCTTCACCGCAGTGATGCTGCGCGAGCAGGATTGGGACCTGTGGCTGGACGAGCACGACTGGATCGAGGAGATCTTCGACCACCTCGACCGCCTGGCCAGTGGCGAGGCGATCAACCCCGACGACCCGACCGCAGCGGCCACGCCGGTGGGCTACCGCGAACGCCTGGCCATCGTTATGGACCTGCCCTCGATGCTGGCCGACCTCAACCACCACCGCGTGCACGCCCTGACCCCGCGCAAACCGATCCGCCGCGAAGAAGGCCCCGGCCGCAACGACCCCTGCCCCTGCGGCAGCGGCAAGAAGTACAAGAAGTGCTGCGCGGTGCATTGAAGCCGGCGCCGTGAGTGGATCCTTCGACGCCCTGATGGCGCGCGTGCGCGCCTGCTGCCTGTGCCAGGCGCACCTGCCGCTGGGTTGCCGCCCGGTGCTGCAGGCCTCGCCGCGCTCACGCGTGCTGATCGTCAGCCAGGCCCCCGGGCGCAAGGTCCACGACACCGGCGTCCCCTTCAACGACGCCAGCGGCCAGCGCCTGCGCCAATGGCTGGGCGTGGACCCGGCCGCGTTCTACGACGCGGACAGGTTTGCCATCGTACCGATGGGGCTGTGCTTCCCCGGCACCGGCAAGAGCGGCGACCTGCCGCCGCGACCGGAGTGCGCCCCGACCTGGCACCGCCCGCTGCTGGCACACCTGCAACAGGTGCGGCTGACCCTGGCCATCGGCCAGTACGCGCACGCCGGCGTGCTGGTGGGCAGGCGCGGGCGCACCCTCACCGACACCGTGCATGACTGGCGCCAGCACCTGGAGCGCGGCGTGCTGCCGCTGCCCCACCCGAGCCCGCGCAACCGGCTGTGGCTGCAGCGCAACCCGTGGTTCGAGGCCGAGGTGCTGCCGGAACTGCAGCGGCGCGTGGCAGAGGCGATCGGGTGAGGGTGGTCGTCACCGGGCCGGGGACGTAACGACGCGTGGCCTGGCCCGGCGTCCGGCTTTCCTTGCAGGTGCCGCGCCCGAGTCCAGGGAAAAAAACAGGCCGGAAATTTTCCTTGCAGCAGAAATGCCGACGCCCGCGCAAGGCGGGCGTCGGGCGAAGCCGGTCAGCGTCTCCGGGCCTGGCTTACCACTCCACCTCGGCCATCGAGCAGTTCAGGCCCGAACCAATCCCCAGCAGGGCGATGCGGTCGCCCTTCTTCAGGCGGCCCAGTTCCTTGAGCTTGCTCAGCACGATCGGCACCGAGGCCGGGCCGATGTTGCCGTGCTCGCCGAAGATGGTCATGACCTTCTTCGGGTCCACGCCCAGTGCCTTGATGAAGGCCTGGGTGTGCGGGCGGCTGACCTGGTGGATGACGAACTGGTCCAGCTCGTCCACCGCCCAGCCCAGCGCGATCTTGGCCGCGGAGAAGGTCTTGGTGGCCAGCTTGATGCCCTCGATCAGCAACAGCCGGGTGTCGGTGACCATGCGGTCCAGGTTGCCGCGGCACAGCTGGTTGAACTCGGTGGCCGAGCGGGTCACCCCGCCCTTGTAGCGCGGTGCGTCCGGCACCAGCTCGCGCCGGGCCAGGACCATGGCGGCGGCACCGCAACCCAGGGTCAGGGCGGCCATCTCGTCGCGGAACTGCTGCGCGGTGACGTCCGGCGCCATCATCCGCTGCAGGGTCTTTTCGTACAGCAGGTTGGCCGTCTCGCCATCGACCACGAGCGCGTAGTCGATCTCGCCGCGCTCGAGCATGCGGGCGGCGATGTCCATGCCGTTGATGAAGGCCAGGCAGGCATTGGCGACGTCGAAGGTCTGGCACTCGTCGCCCACGCCCAGGTTGCCGGACACGATGGACGCGGTGGATGGCTCCAGGTAGTCGCGGCTGACGGAGGTGTTGACCAGCAGGCCGACCCGCTCCACGCCGATGCCGGCATCCTCCAGCGCCTTGCGCGCGGCCAGGGTGGCCACGTCGGAGGCCTGGATGCCGTCGTCCCACAGGCGTCGGGCGTGGATCCCGGCGATGTCGCCGAGCACGTCCACGCGGATGCCGAGCCGGTCCAGGGTCGGCTTCAGGCGCGCGTTGATTTCCTGCGAGGTCAGCGTGTGCGGCGCATCGACATGCGCCAGCCCCGCGATGGAGACGTTCTTGAAAAGCATGGCTTCACGCGCGCCAGTCGGCGAAAGGACCGACAATTCTACCGGTTGGATGGCGTTACCGCACCTGCGGGTACGGAAATGCCGCGCCCGTTCAGGGAGCGCAGCGCCAGCCGGCGAAGCGCTGGCTGCCGCCGACGGGTTCGCCCAGGGGCTGCAGGACGTTGGCGCCCAGGCCCGGAGCCTCATTGCGGGCGAGGGTTTCCAGCTCGTCGCGGACCTTGACCCGGTTGCGCCGGTAGAAGGCCACGTTGTGCTTGACCGACACCTCCACCTCGCCCTGCCTGGTGCAGCCGGCGGGCGCCGCGCCTGCGGCAATCACCCGCACCGCCTTGGCATCGGGCTGGAGCGGCACCCAGGTACAGGCGGCCAGGAGCAGGGCGGGAACGAGCAGGGCGGCAAGGCGCAGGGTCATGGGACGGGTCCGGATTGGGCGGTCGGCAGGCCAAGGCTGCCGGGCGCAGGATGAACGCCATGGTAGCGGGGCCACTGCATGGTGTGCGTATGCGCGCCTGCAGGTGCCGGGCGGTCAGGGGGCCGGCGGGTTGCCGTCGGCGTCCACCACCTGCACCTTGCCCAGGCCCAGTGCGCGCACCGGCTGCTCGACCTGGTCCAGGTCGCCCACCACCACCCACACCAGGCGGTCCGGGTCCAGGGTAGTGGCGGCCTGCGCGACCTGCTGCGGGGTCAGCGCCTCGATCCGGGCCTTGCGCTGGAACACGTAATCGTCGGGCCGGCCGTAGCGGACGATGCCACCGATGGCCCCCATCACTGCACGCCCGGTCTCGAATGCGCCGGGCAGGCTGCGGCTCTCGGTGGCCTGGATCTTCGCCACTTCGGCGGCGGTCGGCGGCGCCTTGCCGCTGGTGTACTGGCGCATCTCCCGGTCCAGCTCGGCCAGCGCATCGGCGGTGCGGTCGATCTGCACCGGCGCGAACGCCAGCCACGGCCGCTGGCCCAGCGCACCGGAGGCGTAGCTGTAGGCGCCGTAGGCCCAGTGCTTGTCCTCGCGCAGGTTCATGTTCAGGCGCGAGGAAAACTCCCCGCCCAGCACCGCGTTGGCCACGTCGAATTCGATGGTGTCGGGGTCGGTGGTCGAGGGCACCACCTGGCCGGCCAGGATGGTGGCCTGCACCGCGCCGGGCTGGTCGATCAGGTACACCGCCGCTGCGGCCGGACGCTGCACCACCGGAATGGTGCTGGTGGCCGGCGCCGGGCTGGCCGCCTTCCAGTGGCCGAAGTGCTTGTCCAGCAGCGGCATCACCTCTTCCAGGGTGGTATCGCCCACCACGATCAGGGTGGCGCCATCCGGACGCACCCACTGGGCGTGGAAATCCACCAGGTCCTGGCGGGTGAGTGCGGCGATGGAGGCCTCGTTGCCGCTGCCGCTGAAGGGGATCGCATACGGGTGGCCGGCACCGTACAGCAACGGCGGCAGCACGCGCTGGGCGGCGCCGTTGGGGCGCGCCTTCTCCTGGGCGATGCCGGCCAGCCAGGTGGCGCGCACCCGCTCGATCTCCTTCTGCTCGAAGCGTGGCCGCTGCAGCATGTCGGCAAACAGGGCCAGTGACGGGTCCAGGTTGTCCTTCAGCGCCGACAGGTAGGCATTGCCACCATCCAGCGACGCCCCCGCGCCCAGTGCCGCACCCAGTGACTCGGCGCGGTCGGCAAAGCCCAGGGCGTCCAGCGTGCCGGCGCCTTCGTCGAGCATGCCCATGGTGAAACTGGAGGTGCCCAGCTTGCGGCCCTGGTCGGCGGCAAAGCCGCCCTTGAACTCGTAGCTGAACTGGACCACCGGCACCGCATCGCGGCGGGCCAGGATCACTTCGGTGCCGTTGCCAAGGCGCGCGCGCTCCAGGGCCGGGAACTTCAGCTCCGGGAAGCGCTCGGGCATCGGCGCGCCGAGGCTGCGGTCCACAGCCGTCGGGCTGGCACTGAAGCGCGGGTCGGCCGGCGGCAGCTCGAACGGCGCCGGGGTCGGCGAGGGCTCCTCGGCCAGCACGGTGCGTGCACCGGGGACCACGACCAGCGTGTGCGAGCCTTCGCCCAGCCAGCGCCGGCCTGCGGCCTGGAGGTCGCGTACCGTGGCCTGCTCGATGAGCGCCAGGCTGTGGCGGTAGCAACCCGGGTCGCCCGTGTACACGGCGCATTCGGCCAGGGCATCGGCCTTGCCGCCGAAGCCGCCGATGCGCTCGGCCCCCCGCACCACCTGCGCCTTGATCACGGTCCGGGCCTGCTGCAGCTCTCCGGCCGTGGGGCCGTCGGCCAGCAACCGGTCGATTTCCTCGGCCACGATCGCCTCGACCTTCGCCGGGTCCACGCCCTGCTTGACGTCGGCGGTGACGTAGAAGGTGGACGCCAGCTCGAACGGTTGCACGTAGGCGCTCACCTTGTCGGCGAGCTTTTCCTCGAACACCAGGCGGCGGTCCAGGCGCGAGCTGCGGCTGCCGCCCAGCACCCGTGCAAGCACGGCCAGGTAGTCGGCATCGGCACTGCCATAGCGGTCCACGCTCCAGGCGCGGTAGATGCGTGCCTGCGGCACCTGGTCGGTCATCGTCTCGTGCGAGGTGGCACGTCGGGCCGGGCCGGCGCTGACCCGCTCCAGGCGGGGGCCGGCCGGGATGTGGCCGAAGTAGCGGGCGGCCTTCTGCCTGGCGGTGGCCAGGTCGATGTCGCCGGCCAGCACCAGCACCGCGTTGTTCGGGCCGTACCAGGCGCGGAACCACTGCTTGACGTCCTCCAGCGAGGCGGCATTGAGGTCGTTCATCGAGCCGATCGTGCTGTGGTGGTACGGGTGGCCCTTCGGGTACAGCGCGCGGTAGATCGCGTCGTCGGCCTGGCCATAGGGCTGGTTCTCGCCCTGGCGCTTTTCGTTCTGGACCACGCCGCGCTGTTCGTCCAGGGTCTTCTGGTCGATCGCGCCGAGCATGTGGCCCATCCGGTCGGACTCCATCCACAGCGCCAGGTCCAGCGCTGTGGTGGGCACGTTCTGGAAATAGTTGGTGCGGTCCAGCCAGGTGGTGCCGTTCATGTCGGTGGCACCGACCAGTTCGAACGGCTCGAAGTACTCGCCGCGGTGGTTCTCCGAGCCGTTGAACATCAGGTGCTCGAACAGGTGGGCAAAGCCGCTGCGGCCGGCCGGCTCGTCCTTGCTGCCCACGTGGTACCAGATGTTCACCGCCACGATCGGCGCCTTGCGGTCGGTGTGGACCACCACGCGCAGGCCATTGGGAAGAGTGAACCGCTCATAGGGAATCAGCGCCTCGGCTGGGGCGGCATCTTCCATGGCGTGCAGCGGTGCCAGGCCGGTCGCGCCGAGGGAGGCGGCAACGGCGAGGACCAGGGCAGCGGTGCGTGACCGGCGGAATGCCTTCATGGGGGTGCTCCAGGGCGGGGATGCCCGATCCTACCCAGTGGCCACTTGGCTCGGCATGGGCCACAAGGCATGCGGCCGCGCACGGCCCGCTTGAATGAACAAAACATGAATCTTCCGGCCGCATCTGCGCTGGCCACTTGCAAGCTCCCTGCCCAAGTGTTTTACTTCACTACAACACCACATACCAAGAACACAGGAACACCATGAACACCAAGACTTCCGCCTTCGCCCTGATCCTCGCCCTGGCCGCCCCCTGCGTCCACGCCGCCGAGCCCCGCGTCGACCATATCGTCGATCTCCCGGCCGTCCAGGTCCGCGCCCCGGCCCCGCGGGTCGACCACATCGTGACCCTGCCGACCGTGCACGTGCGCCCGCAGGCAGGGCTTGCGGCCGGCATGCTGGCGCAGGCCAGCGCGCGCGTGGTCACCCTGGCCACCGTCCATGTCCGGCCCACCGCCCAGCAACTAGCCGAACGCGCCTCCGTGCTGGCCAGCCGCCAGGCCGGGGCGGCGGCCACCGCGCTGGCCTCGGAACTGGCTGCCGAGCTGGCCGCGCAGGCCCGGCCTTGAGGCGCGGCCCGGCGGGCATGGCGGCAGCAATAGAATGGGTGGGATGCCCGCGCCCACCTTCGACGTCCTGCTGTTCCAGCCCGAGATCCCGCCCAACACCGGCAACGTGATCCGGCTGTGCGCCAATACCGGCGCGCGCCTGCACCTGATCGAGCCGCTGGGCTTCCAGATGGATGACAAGCGCCTGCGCCGCGCCGGCCTGGACTACCACGAGTTCGCGCGGGTGCGGGTCCACCCGGATCTGGACACGGCCCTGGACACGATCCGCCCCCGGCGCCTGTTCGCCCTGAGTACCCGAGGCCAGGTGCGTTATGACCAGCCCTGTTACAGCGACGGCGATGCCTTCCTGTTCGGCCCGGAAACCCGCGGCCTGCCGGACCGGGTGCTGGAGGCGATCCCCGAGGCGCAGCGGTTGCGCCTGCCCATGCGCCCGGACAACCGCAGCCTGAACCTGTCCAACTCGGTTGCCGTGGTGGTGTTCGAAGCCTGGCGCCAGGCCGGTTTCGCCGGCGGGCTGTAACCCGGCAGCGCGACCGGCAAGCCACGGCTGCGTACACCGCCGCAGCGCATCCCCCATCAGGCATGGTCGCTGCGGCAATTCATGTACTAGTCAGTTCTGTATTCAGGCGAGGTTGCGCGGCGCTTCGAAACAATGCGCCGGCCTGGATCCGGCATTGCCGCACCAGGCCCCACAAGAACAACAACGGAACCAGCCGAATGAAGAACAAGAACATCCTTGCCCTGGCCCTGCTGGCCGCCCTCCCCTTCGCCGCCTCCGCTGCCGATGGCATGTCGTACAACTACATCCAGGGTGGCTACGCCGCCACCAACACCGACGGCAACGATGCCGACGGCTGGGGCGCGGACGGCTCGGTCGCGATCGCGCCCAACTTCCATCTGTTCGGCGGCTACACCAGCCAGGAGATCGACCACACCTCGATCGACTTCGACCAGTACCGCCTGGGCGTGGGCTACAACCGCGAAATCGCCCCGCGCGCGGACCTGGTCACCCGCGTGGCCTACGAAAAGTTCGATGCCGGCAGCGGTTTCGACTACGACGGCTGGAGCGCCGAGGTCGGCGTGCGCGGCGCGCTGGCCAGCAACTTCGAAGGCTACGTGATGGCCGGCTACGAAGACGGCGACGCATACGACGGCGAGTTCTACGGCCGCCTCGGCGCGCAGGTGAAGTTCAGCCCGAGCTGGGGCGTGAGCGGCGACGTGAAGTTCGTCGATGGCGACACCCAGTGGCTGGTGGGCCCGCGCTACACCTGGTGACATCGCTCAAATGCGCGGGGCCGGGGCGGCCTCTCTCCCCGCCCTGGCCCCGCGCGACGCATCTGGCGTGTCCCTCCCTCCACGCCAGTACCGGAGCCCGGCGCAAGCCGGGCTCTTTCTTTGCTGGCTCCCCGACCAGGAACGGATGTACCCGGATGCGGCGCGGCAGCGCCTTGTACCGAACGCAGCGATGCGGGTGGCGTGACCGCGGCAGCGCAGAGCGATGCCTGCTGTCGCTCATGTCGCCGGAACGAAGCGGGGCGGGTGGCTTGATCGTGGCGGTGCGGCGCGATGCCTGCTGCCGTTCATGTCCCCCGGCTGCGGCCTGCGGCCGCAGCCTCCTCCTTGACTTCCCGTCAGCAGGCATCGCACCACACCGTCCAACGTTCCTCGACCGCCGCATGTAGGAGCCGGTCTTGCCGGCGACCGCGGTGCGGGGCGGTGTGTCGCAATGCCGCAGCCTGCATCGGGTCGCCGGCAAGGCCGGCTCCTGCAAGAGGCGCCTTGCCGCCAGCCCGGCTGGAACGATTTGGCACGTACAAAGCGCTGCAGCACCGCATCCGCGCCCTACCCGCTCCTGGAAGAAGAGCCCGCTGCTTTCGTCCAGGTCAGCCCGCTGCCGCGCGCGGCGCTGACACCGCGCTCAGCGGAACAGCGCGTCGGGGTATTCGGGCTTCTGCTCGCGCGCCAGCAACTGGCGCAGGGCATCGACCGGGGTGATGTCGCCGTGCAGCACCGCCTGCACGCCGGCCGAGATCGGCAGGTCGATGCCGTGGCGCCCGGCCAGGCGCATCACCTCGTCGGCGGTCTGCACCGATTCCACCACCTGCCCGATCTGGGCGATGGCCTGGTCCATCGGCTGGCCACGGCCCAGGGCCAGGCCCAGGCGGCGGTTGCGCGACAGGTCGCCGGTGCAGGTGAGCACCAGGTCACCCAGGCCGGCCAGGCCCATCAGGGTTTCCGGGCGCGCGCCGATGGCTGCGGCCAGGCGCAGCATCTCGTTGAGGCCGCGGGTGATCAGACCGGCGCGGGCGTTGAGCCCCAGCTCCATGCCGTCGGATACGCCGGTGGCCACCGCCAGCACGTTCTTCATCGCCCCGCCCAGCTCGGCGCCGACCATGTCGTTGCCGGTGTAGGCGCGGAAGGCCGGGCCGTGGAGTGCAGCGGCCACCTGCCTGGCGAACAGCGGCGCGGCACCGTGCACGGTCACCGCGGTCGGCAGCCCCAGGGTGACTTCCTTGGCGAAGGACGGGCCGGTGACTACGGCCAGGGGCACGTCGGCACCAAGCACGTCCTCGGCCACCTCGTGCAGGAACCGCCCGGAACCGGGCTCGAAGCCCTTGGTCGCCCACGCCACCCCGACACCAGCGGGCAGGTGCGGTTTGAGCGCGTGCAGGGTTTCGGTGAATGCGTGCGAGGGCACCACCACCAGTACCCATGCGCAGCCACGCAGGGCGGCGGCCAGGTCGGTGGTGGCGCGCAGCGTGCCCGGCAGCTCGATGCCGGGCAGGTAGCGGGGATTGAGGTGCTCGCGGTCGATCGCCTCGACGATCGCCGCATCGCGTCCCCACAGGGTGGTGGGATGGCCGTGGCGCGCGGCCAGCGCGGCCAGGGCCGTCCCCCACGAACCGGCCCCGAGAACGGCCAGGGGCGACCTGGTCGCGTCAGTGGCAGCGGTCATGGGCCGGTCCGGTGCGTCGGATCAGGCGTTGCCGGCCGGCTCGGCCGAGGCCACGTCGGTCGCCGCGCCGGCCTGGGCCTGGCGCTGGCGCAGGGTCTCGGCGTACAGCGCGTCGAAGTTGATCGGCTGCAGCAGGAACGGCGGGAAGCCACCGGCCTGGATCAGGTCGCTGACGGTCTGGCGCACGTACGGGAACAGGATGTTCGGGCACTGCGTGCCCAGCATCACGTCGATGACCTGCGGCTCCATCCCGACCAGGCCGAACACGCCGGCCTGCTCGACCTCGGCCACGTAGGCGGTCTTCTCGCCCACGGCGCAGGTCAGGGTGACCCGCAGGCAGACTTCGAATGCGCCCTCGTTGAGCCGCTGCACGCGCTGGTTGAGGTTGAGCTGCAGCTCCGGCTGGGTCTGTTCGTTGAAGATCGCCGGCGCGTTGGGCGACTCGAACGAGGCGTCCTTGACGTAGATCTTCTCGACACTGAAGGCCGGGCCAGCGGCTTCCTGCGGGGCGGGGGCGACAGCGCCGTTGGTGGTTTCGTCAGACATCTCGCAACTCCAGAAAAATGCGGGAAACGATGGAAACCCGGCCGCAGGGCCGGGACAGAACGGGGGATTATCGCACGCCCGGGGCGGGCGTCAGGCGCGGCCCTTGACCAGGGGCAGGCCGGCGGCCTGCCAGGCCGCGATGCCACCGTCGAGCCAGTACACCTGTTCGAAACCGGCCTTTTTCAGCTTGCCGGCCGCGCTGGCCGAAGCCATGCCATTGCGGCAGGCCACGACCACCGGGGCCTGCCTGGCCGCGGCCAGCAGCTTGCCCTGCGGATCGAACTGGCTGGGGGTGAGGCTGCGGCTGCCGGCGATATGGCCCTTGTCGAAGTCGGCCGTGGCCGACAGGTCCACCACCAGGGCGTTCTGCTGGTTCATCAATGCGGGCAGCTCGGCCGGCTTGACCGCGCGGTAGCCGCGCAGCAGGCGCGCTATCTCGGTGTAGGCGATGGCCACGGTCAGGCCCACCAGCGCCAGCGACAGCATCGGATGGCGGCCGGCAAAGGCCATCAGGGTCTCGAGGTTCACGGCGAAGCGTTCTGCGGTTCGTGCGGGGCGGCGATTGTCGCACAAGCGCCCGCCGCAACCGTGCCGGCGCGGCTATTCCCCGCCCCAGAAATCCGGCAGCCCGGCCATCTGCCACCAGCGCTTGCCCTGCTCGTCCCAGCGCCAGCGCTCGCGCCAGCGGATATGCCGTTCGGTCTGGGTGTGGCGATTGATCACGCCGATCTCGATATCGCGGGTGATGCTGCCGTCGGGCAGGGAGCTGGTGCCCCCTTCGCGATAGCCGGTCACCTGCAACTGGTGGTAGCGCGCCAGTTCCAGGTCGGTCATCGGCTTGGCGTCGCGGACCTCGGGGTCGACCATCTGCCAGGCGGCCTCGTAGTCGCTCCAGCGCACCGCCGAGGCGAATACCGACTGCGCCTGCTCCAGCTTGTTGCGCTGGCGCGAGTTCAGCGCGTCGGCGTCGGGCACCAGCAGCAGCATCGCGGCCAGCGCCAACAGGATCGTGAGCGTGCGTGGCATGGGAATGTTCCGGGGACGACGCCGGCCATCCTAGCAGGACCGGCTAGGGGCCCTGTTCCCGGGCCAGGGCGACGAAGCGCCCGCTGAAGACCGTGGCATCTCCACCATTGGGCAGGGGGACGCGCACGGCAATCTGGCAGCGCGCACGCCCGCGCGCAAGAAACGTGGCCACGAACGCCTCCCACTCGCCGTCCTCCAGCCAGGCCTCCGCTTCCAGCGCGTCATGCAGCGGTGCGAGGTAACGCACCGTGCTGTCGGCCACATAGACATCGGCCTGGACGCCGGCGCGACCCAGTTGCCAGGTCACCAGGCCCCAGCCGGCCAGGGTCATCAGCGAGACCAGGCTGCCGCCGAACGCCGAGCCCTTGTCATTGACGTTGGGCGCCAGCGGCGCACGCAGGCGCAGGCGGCCATCGCCGGCACCGGCCAGTTCGATCTGCATCGCGCGGACCATGGGGATGGACTGCAGGTGCGCCTGCAGGCCGTCCGGCATCACGGGGGCGTTCATCGAAAACTCCTGGCAGGGCGGGCGGCCGAACCCCGCGGCACGTCTGCGCCGCGGGACCTGCGGCCATAATGCCGCAATGCCGACCGCGCACATCCTCGCCTGGACCCTGGTATCGCTGCGCCCGCGCGGCGGCCACGACGCGCTGCGACGCGCAGCCGCACGCCACGGCGGCGGCCTGCTGGCGCTGTCGCCCTGGGACCTGCAGGCGCGCCGGGACGCCGACAGTCGCCAGGCCCTGGCCGAGGCGCTGCAGGCGCAGGCGGTGGTGTTCACCAGCCCCGCCGCGGTCCGTGCCGCCGCCGCCCTGCAGCCGCTGCGGCCGCGCCGCGGGCAACATTGGCTTGCCGTCGGCGCCGGCAGTGCGGCAGCGCTGCGTCGGGCCGGCATCAGCGGCGCACGCGCGCCAGCGCGGATGGACAGCGAAGGCCTGCTGGCGCTGCCGGAACTGCAGGCGCCAGCCAGCGTCGGCCTGGTCACCGCGCCGGGTGGGCGCGGCATGATCCCGGCCACGCTTGTCGCGCGCGGCGCCCAGCTGCGCCGTGCGGATGTCTATGTGCGCGTGCCGCTGCCGCCCACGGCCGCCGCGCTGGCACGGCTGCGGGCACTGGCCGCGCCGGCGGTGCTGGCGCTGAGCAGTGAACAGGCGCTGCGCCTGGTGATGGATACCTGGCCGGCGGAGGCCGCCGCCGCCCTGCGCCGCTGCGCGGTGGCTGCGGCCAGCGACCGGCTTGCCGCGATTGCCAGCGGCTACGGCCTGCAACCGGTCGTGGTTGCCGGCGATCCACGGCCGGCCGCATTGGCCGCGACCGCCCGTGCCCTGATTGCCGCCACCTGAACCACCCCGCCTTGCGGGCCGGTGGAGCCCAAGCGATGCTTTCGCGTGGCTGCCGCGGGCGTGGACAGGGCTGTCCGCCTTGGTCGACGCCGCGGCCCGACGAGGACCTGACGTGAGCGACACCCCCACCCCCCGCCGTTCCCGCACCCGGGCCCTGGCCGCCGCCGCGCTGTTGCTCGTGTTCGGGCTGGCCGGCTGGTACGCCTGGCACACCTGGCAGGCGCGCCAGGCCGCCACCCAGGCCCGCGCCAGCGAGGAAGCCCGCCAGCTGGACGGCATGAGCCAGCGCATGGACACCCTGCGCGGCGACCTCGCTGCGCAGGGACGCATGATCCGCGATGCCGCCGCCGCCAACCGCGTGCTGCGCGACGAGGTCCTCGGCCTTGGCCAGCGCAATGCGCTGCTGGAAGAAACCGTGGCACGGCTGGCCGCCAGCAGCCGCCAGGGCAGTCACGCGGTACGCCTGGACGAGGCGGAACTGCTGCTGGTGCTGGGTGGCCAGCGCCTGCACGTAGCGTCCGACGTGGATGCGGCGCGGCGCGCCTACGCGCTGGCCGCCAGCCTGCTGGAAGGCCTGGACGACCCGGGCCTGCTCAACCTGCGCCAGACCCTGGCGGCCGAACGCGATGCGCTCGATGCCATGGGCGCAGGCCCGCGCGCGGACCTGCAGCGGCGCCTGGCCGCACTCGAGGCGCACGTGTCGCAGTTGCCGGCCCCGGGCATGGCGCGGGAGCCGGGCACTGCGCCTGCGGCGGCGTGGTGGCAGCGCCTGCTGGCCCCGCTGGTGCAGATCAGCCCGGCCGGCGACCAGGCAGTGTTGACCGATACCGAGCGCAGCCTGGGTACTGACGCCCTGCAACTGGAACTGACCCTGGCCCGCGCCGCGCTCGAACGCGGCGACGTCGACGGCTTCCACACCGCGCTGAACCGGGTGCATGCATGGCTGCTGCGGTTGTGGCCCGATTCACCCCCGCTGCGCGAGGTTGTGCAGGAACTGGATGCGTTGCGCAACGCACCGCTGCAGCCGCAGGCGCCGGCCCTCGACGCCACCCTGCGCCAGCTGCGCGCGCTGCGCGACGGAGGAGGAGGCCGATGAAGCCCTACCGTTCGCTGGTGATCGCGCTGCTGGCGGTGGTGGCCGGCGTGGTCGGCGCGCACTGGCTGGGGCAGCAGGACCCGGCCACCCTGGGCCGGGTGATCGTGCGCGCCGGCGCCCATGATTACAGCGCGTCGCTGCCGGCCGCCGCACTGCTGCTGGTGCTGGCCGCGCTGCTGCTGGCGCTGCTGTGGCAAGTGCTGCGGCTGCCGTTCCGCACCTGGGGCCGCTACCGCACCCGCCAGTCGCGTGCCCGCCTGCTGGACGGGCTGCGTGCCCTGCAGAGCGGCCAATGGGCCCGCAGCGAGCGCTTGCTGGCCGCCGCTGCACAGGAACGCCAGGCCGCATCGGTGGCCCTGGCCGCGTCGGTACGCGCCGCAGACGGACGTGGCGACGAAGATGCAGCGCGCAGCTGGCTGGCCGCGCTGGAACGCAGCGACCCGACGCTGCACGCAGTGCTGCAGGCCGAACGCCTGCTCGAACGCAAGCTGCCGGTCGATGCGGTCAACGCACTGGATGTCGCCGCCGCGCAACCCTTGCCGCCGCGCGGCTTGCTGCTGCGCACCCGTGCGCTGATGGACATGGGCCGCTCCGGCGAAGCCTATGGCCTGCTCGGTGCCTTGCGCCAGCACGCCGCGCTGCCGGCGGCCGAACTGGCCGGGCTGGAGATCGAACTGGCCACCCGTGCATTGCACGAATCGGCCGACGCCAACCTGCTGGCCGAACGCTGGGAAGCGTTGCCCAAGCCGCTGCGCGCCGAAGCGCCGGTGGTCGCCGCCTACGCCACCCGCGCCGCAGCCCTGCGCTGGCATGACGCCGCCTTGCGCCACCTCGACCACGCCTTGGATACGCACTGGGACGAATCGCTGGTGGACCTGTACGGCCGCCTGCCGATCGGCCATGTCGATTCACGCCGGGCCAGCGTGCAGCGCTGGCTGCAGGCGCACCCCGCCAGCCCGGCACTGCTGCTGGCGCTGGCACGGCTGGCACGGCAGCAGGGGCAGTGGCCGCAGGCGCAGGATTTCCTGCACCGTGCCATTGCCCAGGGTGGTGGCGCCGATGCGTGGGAGGAACTGGGCCAGGGCCTGGCCGCCGCCGGCGACGACGCCATGGCCGCACGCGCCTACGCCAATGCCCTGCGCGTGGCACGCGGCGAGCCGGCCCAGGAGTTGCCGGGCCGCGACCTGCGCGAGCGCATCTACGACCTGGCCGTGGTCGAGGAGCGCGACGAATACGGGATGCCGCGGCTGCGCAGCTGAGCGGCGCTTACCGCTCGATGATCGCCACCACGCCCATCCCGCCGGCGGTGCAGATGGAGACCAGCGCGCGGCCACCGCCGCGTTCGGCCAGTTGCCGGGCCGCGGTAGCGACGATCCGCGCCCCGGTGGCGGCAAAGGGATGGCCGGTAGCCAGCGAGGAGCCGACGAGGTTGATCCTGTCCGGGTCGATCCGTCCCAGCGGCGCGTCCAGCCCCAGCCGGTTGCGGCAGTAGTCCTCGCTCTCCCATGCACGCAGGGTGCACAGCACCTGCGCGGCGAAGGCCTCGTGGATCTCGTAGATGTCGAAATCCTGCAGGCTCAGGCCCTGCCGCGCCAGCATCTGCGGCACGGCCACGGTGGGCGCCATCAGCAGGCCCTCGCCATGCACGAAATCCACTGCCGCCACCTGGGCGTCGCGCAGCCAGGCCAGCGGCTCATGGCCGTGGGCACGTGCCCACTCTTCCGAGGCCAGCAGCACTGCCGCGGCACCATCGGTGAGCGGAGTGGAGTTGCCGGCGGTCAGGGTGCCGCGGCCCGAGCCGCGGTCGAACGCCGGCTTGAGCGCGGCCAGCTTTTCCAGCGAGGTATCGGCACGCAGCACGTTGTCGCGCTCGACCCCGCGGAACGGCACGATCAGGCCGTCGAAGAAACCGCGCTCGTAGGCCGCGGCCAGCTTGTGGTGCGACGCCACGGCCCAGGCGTCCTGCGAGTCACGTGCGATGTTCCATTCCTTGGCCATGTCTTCGCAATGCTGGCCCATGCTCTTGCCGGTGCGCGGCTCGGCCACGCCGGGAAACGCCGGCTTCAGTTCCGACAGCCGGAATCCCTTGAACGCGGCGATCTTCTCGCGCGTCGTCCTGGCCCGGTTGGCGGCCAGCAGGCGCGCGCGCAGCGCCTTGCCATACACGATGGGCACGTGCGAGGTGCTGTCCGAGCCGCCGCCGATCCCGGATTCGATCTGACCCACGGCGATCTTGTTGGCCACGGTGATGATCGAATCCAGGCTGGTGCCGCAGGCACGCTGCAGGGTGATGCCTGGCGTGAGCGGCGACAGTCCCGAGGACAGGGCGGCCTCGCGGCCCAGGTTCCAGTCGGCGGGGTGCTTGATCACCGCGCCCATCGCCACCTCGCCCAGGACCTGCCCGTGCAGGCCGAAGCGCTCGACCAGGGCGCCCAGCGTGCGCACCGACATGCCCAGGTTGCCCACGTCCGCGTAAGCCGTGTTCTGCCGGCAGAACGGAATGCGGACGCCACCCAGGATGGCGACGGGACGTGCGGCTGGCATGGGGCGACCTCGGGCGGATTCCATTCGTGGGAACGGCCTGCATACGCGGCCGAATGCATAATGACTGCAGTGTAGCCCCGCGCCGTGAGACGGCCAATGACGAAGGCGACCCCGACATGAATGGACACCCCCGCCGGCCACGAGGCCGTGCCCGTGGCTGAAGCCAACTTCCACGGCGTGTTCGCGCTGGAACTGGCCGGCGGCCAGGCACCGGCACGCGCCGCATTGCCGCCGGCCCAGGCAGGCGAACTGGCGGTCCACGTCGGTCGCGACCTGGCCGCGATGGTCGATGGCGTGGCCGGGCTCGAGCTGGCGTTGGCGGCGGCGCACTTCGATCCGGCCGAAGCCCTGCGCCCGGGCTGGCCGCTGCATCGCCGCCTGGAAGAACTGCGCGTGCGCGCACCGGGCCGGGGCCAGGCACCGCGCGTGCTGGCCTTCGGCGCCGATGCCGCCGGCGCGGTACCACCACCGTTGCAGTCCGAAGCCGCCCTGGCCGGTGGCGGGCTGCGCGTGTTGCCGTTCGTGCTGGCCGGCCCGGCCGACGCGCTGGCCCCGGTGGCCGAGGCGCTGGAGGACACCTTGCTGGCAATGGGCATGGCCCGCGCGGACACCGCGTTGCTGGCCCAGGACAACTTCGATGCGCGGATCGAGCACGCCCGCTATCTCAGCGCGCACGACCTGGCGGCAATGATGGCCATGCAGTACGACAACCAGGGCCTGGGTGCGCTGTGGGGCGTGGTCGAGGCCGCATTGCTGGCGCCGCAGGCGGTGGAGTGGCTCGACGCCGGGCCCGAGCCGCTGCTGCGGCTGGAAGCCGGCCAGGTGCGCATGGCGCTGTTCGATCCTGGCGGCTGGTGCGCGCACTATCACGGCGGCAGTGCCGAAAGCGGGCAGTGCGACCGCCTGCAACGCCTGTACGAGCATTTCCTGGCGCGCCAGCGGCAGTTGGCCGCAGTGCTCGAGGCACACGGCCTGCCGGTGCTGTACGTGCACTGCGACGGCCAGCAGGATCCACGCACGCTGCTCGCACAGGCGGGCTGACCGGCGCGTTGCGTGGTGGCGACACATCCTGGCGTGGACGCCGGATGCGCCGCGCCAGAGGAGGCGACGGGGCGACGCCCGCGCGCGCACCGGCGCGCGGGCGGATTGCGCAGGAACCTTAGCGGGTAACCCGGATCAGGCCGCAGGCCACCCGCGCGCCGGCATTGCCCGCCGGCTGGCTGAGATAGTCGTCCGGATCGGCATGCACGATCACCGCGCGGTTGGCGATGTCGTTGAACGCGCCGCCGCCCAGGGTGACGCCACGCAGGTGCACGTTGACCAGGGCCACGCCCGACCCGTTGGAGACCAGGTTGTCCATGTCGCCGGCGTGGTGGCTGGACCCGCTGGCGCGGCCGTGCGGGGTGCCCTGCGGGTTGAAGTGGCCGCCGGCGCTGCTGGCGTCCACCGCGCTGCAATCACCCTTCTCGTGCACGTGGAAGCCGAAGTGGCCGTCGGGCTGCAATCCGCCGACCTCGCCCAGGATGTGCACCCCGTCGCTCATCGGCACCAGGGTGAGCTTGCCGCTGACCCGGCTGCCGGAGGCGGAAGCAAGTACGGCCACTGCCTGCTGGGCGGTGCTCACCGGCGCCGGCGGGGCCGGTGCGGCCGGTGGCGGCGCGCTGCTGCAGGCAGCCATGGACAGAACGGCAACGGTGCACAACAAGGTACGCATGACCGGGCTCCCGGGTCGGATGTCACGCATACGTTAAGCCAGGCTGCATTCACGGTGGATGAAACCAGCCGCGATCACCTGCCTGCCCGGCGCGCGCCGGTGGCCCCACGCGCGCGGTCAGCGCCGGCTCGATCCCAGCTTGCGGGTGACCGTGTTGCGGCCCACGCCCAGCAATGCGGCCGCTTCCACCCGGCGCCCGCCGGTGTGTTCCAGGGCTGCACCCAGCAGGGCGCGGTCGAACCGGTCGCGCGCATGTGCGTGCAGGTCGCGCGCACCGGCCTGCAGGCTGGCCCGCGCCCACTGGCCGAGCTGCCGGTCCCAGTCCTCGGCGTCGCCACCGCTCGCGACCGGCGCAGTGCTGGCCGGCGCTGCGGAGCTTGAAGCGGCGCCACCGCCCAGGTCGGCCACGGTGATGGTTTCGCCTGGCGCCAGGGCGGCCAGGCGCCAACACAGGTTCTGCAGCTCGCGCACATTGCCGGGCCAGTCCATCGCCGCCAGTGCGTCCAGCGCGGAGGGGTGGAAACGCTTGGCGCCCGCACCAAGCTTGCGCGCGGCCCGGTGCAGGAAGGTGTCGGCCAGCAGCGCGATGTCGCCACGGCGCTCGCGTAGTGGCGGCAACTGCAGGCGCACCACGTTGAGCCGGTGCAGCAGGTCGGCGCGGAAGCCGCCCTGCTGCACGCGCGCCTCCAGGTCCTGGTGGGTGGCGGCGATCACCCGCACGTCCACCCGGATCAACTCGCGGCCGCCCACGCGGAAGAACTCGCCCTCGGCCAGCACTCGCAGCAGGCGGGTCTGCAGCGAGGCCGGCATGTCGCCGATCTCGTCCAGGAACAGGGTGCCGCCATCGGCCTGTTCGAAGCGGCCGATATGGCGCTTGCTGGCACCGGTGAAGGCGCCGGCCTCGTGCCCGAACAGTTCGCTCTCCAGCAGTTCGGCGGGAATCGCGGCGGTGTTGAGCGCCACGAACGGTCCGGACGCGCGCGGCGATTCGCGGTGCAGCGCGCTGGCCACCAGTTCCTTGCCGGTGCCGGTCTCGCCGGTGATCAGCACCGACAGCGGCGCCTGCGCCAGGCGGCCGATCGCACGGAACAACGCACGCATGGCCGGGCTGTCGCCGATCAGGGCCGCCGAACCGGATGGTTCCTCGCTGGTGGTCGCGCGTGCCGACGCATCGGCCAGCGGCGCGATGACCGGCAAGGCGCGTGCGGCCAGGGCCACCGCGTCGTCCAGGTCGAACGGCTTGGACAGGAACTCGTGGGCACCCCCCCGGAACGCGCTGGCGGTGCTGGCCACGTCGGTGTAGGCCGACATCACGATCACCGGCAACTGCGGGTGGGCGGCCTTGAGCCGGTCCAGCAGTTCCAGGCCATCCTGGCCGGGCATGCGCACGTCGGTGAACAGCAGGTCCGGCGCGCCGCGCACGTCCAGCGCCTCCAGCGCGCTGGAGGCGTTCTCGAAACCATCCACCTCGTAGCCGGCATCGCGCAGCGCGGTGGCCAGCACGAAGCGCACCGAACGGTCGTCGTCGACCACCCAGATCCTGCGGTTGTCGACGCTCATGGGCTGGCGCCTCCTTCGGGGTCGGCCTGCGGCAGCAGCAGGGTGAACACGGTATGCCCGGGGCGCGAGCGGAAGGTCAGCGAGCCACGATGCTCGCGCGCCACCTGGTGGGCCAGGGCCAGGCCCAGGCCGGTGCCTTCGGCGCGACCGCTGACCAGCGGCAGGAACAGGTGCTCGGCCAGGGCTTCGGGCACGCCACGGCCGTCGTCGGCGATTTCCACCCGCAGCGCGCGCGCATGCAGGTGCTCGCGGATGTGCAGGCCGCTCTCCACCCGGGTGCGCAGGACGATGCAGGCCGCGCCGGCCTGTTGCGCGTTGCGCACCAGGTTCCACACCGCCTGCACCAGGCGGTCGGCATCGCCGTGGAATTCGGGGATGCTGGGGTCGTAATCGCGCTGCATCCGGACCTGGCCACCGCCCTCGGCCTCGGCCAGGCGCAGCACCCGCTCGAGCACGGCATGGATGTTGAGCGCCGCGTGCGGGCGCTGCGGCGCCGGCGAGAGCAGGCGATCGACCAGGTGGTCGAGGCGGTCGATCTCGGCACCGATCAGGTCCACCAGCTCGCGTTCGCTGCTGTCCTCGGGACGATGGCCGGTGCGCCGGGCAAGCAGTTGCGCGGCACCCTTGAGGCCGGCCAGCGGGTTGCGCAGCTCGTGGGCCAGGCCCTTGAGCGCGGCCGACAACGCGCCGGGCAGGGCCTGGGCCGGGTCGAGCGCGGAAAACCCGTCGCTCGGGTGCACTTCCAGCCGCCAGCCCTCGGCGGTCCGCGTCAACCAGCCATCGGCATGCCGGGGCATCTCGCCGGGCAGGCCAAGGGCAATGCGGTGCAGGCGCAGGACCTCGCGCTCGTCCTGGGCCAGGAACCGGGCCAGGGCGTCGCCATCCTGCTCCAGGGCGGCCAGGGGCTGGCCCAGCACACGGCGGGCACCGACCCCCAACCAGCGCGGGAAGGCCGGGTTTGCCCCGGCAATGCGCGCCTGCGGGTCGACCCAGGCAACCGGGGTCGCAAGCTGGTCCAGGATGGGGGCGGGAGTGGCAGGCGTCATGATTGCACCAATCTAGTGCATGGGCGGCCCGGGCGCGATCCCGGGCACGCGGTCGGGACAATGGCCAGGAGCATGGGACGCCTCCGCGGAATGACGCGGGGGAGCAGTGCAGCACACCGCTCCGGTCCGGCCGCGGCACCAGGGCCGCGGCCGGGATGGATCACACTTCGTAGGCCCGCTCGCCGTGCGAGCTGATGTCCAGGCCCTCGCGCTCGGCTTCCTCGCTCACGCGCAGGCCGACCACCAGGCGGGTGACCAGGATCGCCACCGAGGTCACCACGGCGCACCAGGCGATGGTGACCAGGACGCTGAAGGTCTGCGCCCACACCTGGGCACCGATCGAGCCGTCGATGCCGGTGCCGCCCAGCGAGGCATCGCTGAACACGCCGGTGAGGATCGCGCCGACGATGCCGCCGACGCCGTGCACGCCGAACACGTCCAGGCTGTCGTCGGCGCCGAGCAGGCGCTTGAGGCCGTTGACCGCCCACACGCAGACGGCACCGGCCGCCAGGCCGATCACGATCGCGCCCATCGGGCCGACGCTGCCGGCCGCCGGGGTGATGCCGACCAGGCCGGCGATCGCACCGGATGCCGCGCCCAGCGCGGACGGCTTGCCCTTGGCGATGCACTCCACCAGGATCCAGCCGATCACGCCGGCCGAGGTGGCGACCATGGTGTTGATCATGGCCAGCGAGGCGGCCGCATCGGCGGCCAGTGCCGAGCCGGCGTTGAAGCCGAACCAGCCCACCCACAGCAGGGCGGCGCCGATGAAGGTGAACGGCACGCTGTGCGGCTTGAGCGCTTCCTTGCCGTAGCCCACGCGCTTGCCCAGGAACCAGGCGCCGACCAGGCCGGCCACGCCGGCGTTGATGTGCACCACGGTGCCGCCGGCGAAGTCGATCACGCCCTTGTGCGCCAGGAAGCCGGCCTCGCCGCTCCACACCATGTGCACCATCGGCAGGTAGCCGAAGGTCACCCATAGCAGGGAGAACAGCAGCACCGCCTTGAACTTGATGCGCTCGGCGAAGGAGCCGACGATCAGCGCGGTGGTGATGCCGGCGAAGGTGGACTGGAACACCACGAACAGGAACTCCGGCAGGCCGCCGGCATCGGTGTCGGCGGTGATCCCGCGCAGGAACGCCTTCTCGGTGAACGAACCGAAGAATGCGTTGCCCTCGGTGAACGCGGCGCTGTAGCCGTAGCCCACCCATACCAGCACCACCATCGAGTACACCACCAGCACCTGCATCAGCACCGACAGCACGTTCTTGGAGCGGACCATGCCGCCGTAGAACAGGGCCAGGCCGGGCACCACCATCAGCAGCACCAGCAAGGTGGAGGTGAGCATCCAGGCGACATTGCCGCTGTCGAAGTCCGGGGCCGCGTCCTCATCGGCGACCTCAGCCGCAGCGGCCGCGTCGGGGGCTTCGTCGGCCCATGCCCCGGTCGGGGCCGCAGCCGGGGCCGGCAGGGCCACGGCGGCCGCGTCCGCAGGCGGTTCCTGCGCCATCGCGGGCAGCGCCGCAGTGGCGATTACCGCCATGGCGAGCAGAAAAAGGACACAGAGGGTCTGGCACCGGGCCCTGAGCCCGGCGATACATGACATCTTCATGGGAGTGCTCCGGTGGGGGTTAGAGCGCGTCGCCGCCGATCTCGCCGGTACGGATGCGCACGGCGTGTTCGATGGCACTGACGAAAACCTTGCCGTCGCCGATCTTGCCGGTGCCGGCCGATTGCCTGATGGCGTCGAGCACCGCGTCCAGGCGCTCGTCCGCAACCACGGTTTCCAGCTTGATCTTGGGCAGGAAGTCGACCACGTATTCGGCGCCGCGGTACAACTCGGTGTGTCCCTTCTGGCGGCCGAAGCCCTTGACCTCGGTGACGGTGATGCCCGACACGCCCGCCTGGGCGAGGGCTTCGCGCACCTCGTCAAGCTTGAACGGCCGGATGATGGCGGTGATCAGTTTCATGTTCGCATCCCGATGGTGGGTGGACCGGCTGTGCGGCCGGGGTTCGGTGACCGCGGCACGCCGGGCCAGCGCCCGGCGTGCCGCTCGACATTCCCCGGCCACGCGGCCGGGGCACCGATCCAGGGCTGCACCCGACGACTTGGGGGAGGTCGTGCAGGCCCGGAATCTCGTCTACTTGGGTGTTGCCATGCCTGTCCCTTCCGCAGTGCCCAGGCCCCTGCGTGGGCACAAGTAAAAGCGCCGCGCGGTTTCCCGTGCGGCGCTGGTGTCAGGTTGCGTAGTACAGCTGGTATTCCAGCGGGTGCGTGGCCGCGCGGAACTTGGTGACTTCCTGCATCTTCAGCGCGATGTAGCCATCGATGAAGTCGTCGCTCATCACGCCACCGGCCTTGAGGAACTCGCGGTCGGCATCCAGCGCCTCCAGCGCCTGGTCCAGGCTGGAGCAGACCTTGGGGATGTCCTTCTCCTCCTCCGGCGGCAGGTCGTACAGGTCCTTGTCCGACGGCGCGCCCGGGTCGATCTGGTTCTTGATGCCGTCCAGGCCGGCCATCATCAGCGCGGTGAAGGTCAGGTAGCCGGACTGGATCGGGTCGGGGAAGCGCATCTCGATGCGGCGCGCCTTGGGGTTGGACACCCACGGGATGCGGCACGAGGCCGAGCGGTTGCGCGCCGAGTAGGCCAGCATCACCGGCGCCTCGAAGCCCGGCACCAGACGCTTGTAGCTGTTGGTGCCGGCGTTGGCGAAGGCGTTGATCGCGCGGGCGTGCTTGAAGATGCCGCCGATGTACCACAGCGCCATCTGGCTCAGGCCGCCGTAGCCGTCGCCGGCAAACAGGTTGTTGCCGTCGCGCGACAGCGACTGGTGCACGTGCATGCCCGAGCCGTTGTCGCCCACGATCGGCTTGGGCATGAAGGTCACGGTCTTGCCGTTGCGGTGGGCGACGTTGCGGATGATGTACTTGGTGGTGAGCAGCTCGTCGGCCTTGCGCACCAGGGTGTTGAACTTGGTGCCGATCTCGCACTGGCCGGCGTTGGCGACCTCGTGGTGGTGCACCTCGACCTCGATCCCGGCTTCTTCCAGCGCCTTGCACATCTCGGCGCGCAGGTCGTGCAGCGAATCGGTCGGGCCGACCGGGAAGTAGCCGCCCTTCACCCCGGGACGGTAGCCGGTGTTGCCGCCTTCGTACTCGGTACCGGTGTTCCAGGCGCCTTCCTCGGAGTCGATCTTGAAGAAGGTGTGGCCCATGTCGTTGGCAAAGCGCACCGCGTCGAAGATGAAGAACTCCGGCTCCGGGCCGAAGAAGGCCACGTCGGCGATGCCGGAGGACTTGAGGTAGGCCTCGGCACGCTTGGCGATGCCGCGCGGGCAGCGCGCGTAACCCTGCATGGTGGCCGGGTCGAGCACGTCGCAGGTCAGGATCAGGGTCGGATCGGCGGTGAACGGGTCCAGCACCGCGGTGTCGGCGTCGGGCAGCAGGACCATGTCCGACTCGGCGATGCCCTTCCAGCCGGCGATGGAGCTGCCATCGAACATCTTGCCGTCCTCGAACAGCGCCGGCTCGACGATGCGCACCGGAAAGGTGACGTGCTGCTGCACGCCGCGCATGTCGACGAACCGCAGGTCGACGAACTCGACCTGGTTGTCCTTGATCAGCTTCTCAACATTTTCCAGGGACATCGCTTGCAACCTCGGATGATGGGTATCGAACCTTGAGCAAGCTGCGTGCCAACTATTTGCGCCTCGCAAGTCATTGTTTTACAAGGCGGCATATTCTGGTGCGCCATGCACGCACCAAACAAGTGCGCTCTTGCACCATGCATGACGCACCATTTTGGTGAATCAAGGCGGCCATGCCGTTCGCCAACCCGGGTCGGCGCCGCAGATGCGCCCCGCGCACCCGCCGCCGGGGCCGGGGCGGGCTCACGTATGCTGACCGCCCGCCCCCACCCGCCCGCCATCGCCCGTGTCCGATCTGCTGTCCGCCCTCCTGCTGGGCATCCTCGAAGGGCTGACCGAGTTCCTGCCGGTCTCCAGCACCGGCCACCTGCTGATCGCCCAGCAGTGGCTGGGCGCGCGCTCGGACTTCTTCAACATCGTGATCCAGGCCGGCGCGATCCTGGCCATCACCCTGGTGTTCCGGCGCCGCCTGTGGGAACTGGCCACCGGCCTGGGCGAGCCGGCCAACCGCAGCTACGTGGCCAAGCTGGGCGTGGCCTTCCTGGTCACCGCGGTGGTCGGCCTGCCGGTGCGCCTGGCCGGCTGGGAACTGCCCGAAACCATCACCCCGGTGGCCTGGGCGCTGGTCCTGGGCGGCATCTGGATGCTGCTGGCCGAACGCCTGGCCGAGCGCCGCGGCGACATCGCCACGGTGACCTGGAAGGTGGCCGTGCTGGTGGGCCTGGCCCAGGTGGTGGCCGGGGTGTTCCCCGGCACCTCGCGTTCGGCCGCGGCCATCTTCATGGCCATGCTGGCCGGGACCTCGCGGCGCTCGTCGGCCACCGAATTCGTGTTCCTGGTCGGCATCCCGACCATGTTCGCCGCCAGCGCCTACGCCTTCCTGGAACTGCTGCACGACGGCGCAGCCGGCGGCGAGGACTGGTCCGCCGTGGCGGTGGCCTTCACCGCGGCTACGGTCACCGGCTTCATGGTGGTGCGCTGGCTGCTGGGCTACATCAAGGCGCACCGCTATACCGGCTTTGCCGTTTACCGCATCGTGCTGGGCGTGCTGCTGCTGGCGCTGATGCCCGGTCGCTGACCCGGGTCCGGATACCCGGCCGTTCCGCTTGCGCCGGCCACCGCGGCCGCACCCGCCCCAGGAGGTCCCGATGAAGCGCTTCCCCATCCCGCGCCCGCTGCTCCTGCTGCTCTTGGCCATGGCCGGCTGCGGGCCGGTCCCGACCGGCGGCACCCCGCCGCCCAGGGCCGAGCCCGACCCGCCCACGGCCGCCAGCGCCGACCCCGGTGCCCTGCTGTCCGCCTACCACTGGCGCCTGGCCGATGCCCGCGATGCCCGGGGCCAGCGCATCGAGGCGCTGTTCGTCCGCCCCGGGCAGCCGCTGCAACTGGATTTCGCCGACGGCCGCCTGGCCGTATCCAATGCCTGCAACCGCATCGGCGGCGCCTACGCCCTCGGTCCCGGCACCCTGCAGGCAGGCCCCCTGGCCGCCACCCGGATGGCCTGCGCCGATCCCGGGCTGGCGGCACTGGACCAGGAAGCCGGCGCACGCCTGGACGGCACCCTGGCACTGGCGATCGATGCGTCCGGCGCAAGCCCGCGCCTGGAATTGGCCACCGCCGCCGGCGAGCGCCTGTTCTTCGACGGCCTGGCCACCGCCGCCACCCGCCACGGCAGCCCGCCCGAGCGCATCTTCCTGGAAGTGGCGGCCACCACCCGGCCCTGCCACCACCCGCTGATCGCCGACCAGCAGTGCCTGCAGGTCCGCCAGGTCCACTACGACGGGCGCGGCCTGAAAACCGGCGAACCAGGGAGGTGGGAGAACTTCTACGACCACATCGAGGACTACGTTCACCAGCCGGGCGTGCGCAATGTCCTGCGGATCGACCGCTACACCCGCCGCGACGTCCCCGCCGACGCCTCCGGTTACGCCTACGTGCTGGACATGGTGGTGGAGTCGGAGGACACCACGCGCTGAGCGCCGGGCCGGCCTCGTCAGCCCGGTGCCCGCGCGCTGGCGTTGAGGGTGTAGGTGGCGTACACCGCGGCTTCGGCCAGCACGTGGCCCTGCATCGCGCGCTGCGCGTCCGCGGCGGTGAAGCGCGGGGCCAGCGCCAGCCGCTCCACGCCCAGCGCGAACAGGCGGAAGAAATAGCGGTGTACGCGCAGGTCGTTGAACGGCGGATACGGCCCGTCGTAACCGAGGTAATCACCGCCCATGTCCGCGTCGCCGGCAAACCAGCCGGTGTAGTCGTTCAGCCCCTGGCGTGCGCCCGGTGGGCCGGGGGGCGTGCGCTTGCCGCGCGCCACCACCCCGTCGCTGCAGGATGCCTCGGCAATCTGCCGCACCTGCGCGTCGATGTCGGCCATGACCCAGTGCACGAAGTCCGCGCGCGGCTGCTCCACCGGGATCTGCAGGTCCTCGCGGCCCACCGTCTCCGCCACCGTGGGCGCGTCCGGATCGATGCACAGCAGCGCGAACGAACGCGTGCCCTCCGGCACTGCGTCCCAGGCCAGGTGGGGATTGCGGTTGTCGGACAGTCCATCGGCACGACCCATGGCGTATCGCGCCGGGATCGGACCGCGGTGTTGGAAACTGTCGCTCCAGATGCGCATGCCGCCCTTCCTGCTTGGATCCGGCCTCAAGGGTAGCCCAGCGCGCCTGGCCCAGCGACCGCGGGCGCGGGCGGCACCACGACGCACTGCAACCCGGCAGGCCGCATCGACGGCCAATCCGCCCCGCGCCTCAGGCCCGCACTCCGGCGTCCAGGCGCGCGGCGACCCAGCGTTCGGCAAAACCGTCGCCGGCAAGGTTCTCGATGAACGCGCAGTGGCCGCCCCAGGGGGCCAGCTCCAGCTGCGCGCTTTCCGGCAAGCGCCACTGGCGCAGGTCACTGCAGGGGATCACCGGGTCGTCCTGGGCCATCAGGATGTGGGTGGGCACGCGCAACCCGGCCAGCCGCGACCCGGCGATGGAATAGCTGTCGAAATAGGCATCCACGCTGCCGAAGCCGGCATAGCGCTGCGCCAGCCAGCCGGTCAGGCTGCGCAGGTCCAGGGCCAGGGTGGCGTCGTCGTAGTCGTAGCGCTCCGGGAACAGCGCGCGCTTGCGCTGCAGCGACCGGCGCCACTTGCGGCGGAAATACCAGTCATAGATCGCCGGCCCGCGTTCCATGCAATCCATGGTCCGGGCCGGGTCCACCAGCGGGCACACCGCCGCGATGCGCCGCAGCGGCAGCCCGGCGGCCTGCGCGCGCAGGCCCACCCGCAGGGCGAAGTTGCCGCCCAGCGAATAACCGGCGATGGACAGGTCGCGCACCCGCAGGCGGCACACCAGGTCGGCGCTGGCATGCACCACTTCGTCCAGGCGGTTGGAGTGGAACAGCTCGGCGTTGAGATGGTGGGTGTCGCCGTGGTCGCGGAAGTTCAGCCGCACCACCTCGAAGCCGCAGGCCAGCAGCCGCGCCGCGGTCAGGCGCATGTAGCCCGAGTCGGCGCTGCCCTCCCAGCCATGCAGCAGCAGCACGGTGCCAGCGCGCGCCACGTCCGGGCGCCGGCTGTGCCAGGCCTGCAGCCGCGCGTCGCCGCCACCATCGAGGATGTACTCGGTGGTGACCGCACCGCTGGCGGCCAGCGCCCGCAGGCCGCGGCGGCGGCGCAGCGCACTGGCACCGAGTACCGACTGCAGGTGCGGATTGCGCAGCAGGCCGATGGGCCGGAAATCGTCGACAGTCAGCATGGGAACCTGGCGGAAAGCGCGCCGGCCATTCTGCATCGCGGCCGCCGCAGTGCAAGCCGGCCGCTCAAGATGCCATCGCCGCCACGATGCGTTCGCGCGACAGTTCCGCGATCCGGCGCCTGCCCTCCACGTCACCCGGCGGGATAGGCGCCAGGAAATGCACCTCGGCCAATCGCACCGGCCCACCGAGCAGGCGCATGAAGTTGCCGCCGAAGTGCTCGCGCGGGCCGAAGGCCACCGTGGTCTGTGCCTGGCCACCGGCGCCGTAGCGCAGCGCTACCGGCTGCACCGGCACCTGCGCCTGCACCGCAGCGGTGAAGATGCGCGCGTGGAACGGGCCGACCTGCTCGCCACTGCGGGTGCGCCCTTCGGGGAACACGCCCACCGACAACCCCGTGCGCAACCGCTGCACCATCACCTCGAGCACGCCGTTGAGCGAATCGGTGCTGCCACGCTGGTGGAAGATGGTCTGCCCGCGTGCGGCCAGCCAGCCCACCAGCGGCCAGCCGGCAATCTCGCTCTTGGCCACGAAGCCCATCATCCGCTGGCTGTGCAGGGCCTCGATGTCGATCCAGCTGACGTGGTTGGCCACGAACAGCACCGGGCCCGGCAATGGCGTGCCGACCCGGCGCAGGCGGAAGCCGAAGATCCACATCAGCCCGGCCGACCACGCGCGCACCGCGCGGTCAGCCAGGGTTTCGTCGCCCCGCGGCAGGCGCGCCAGCCCGGGCAGCAGGCACAGCATGGTCAGCGGCAGCGAAACCAGCACGTGCAGCAGCAGCAGCGGGACACGGTAAAGGTAGCGGCAGGTACGCGCGAAGCCGCCGCCGGAACGCGCGCCGCGCCGGTCGGCAGGTGGGGTGCGGTGGCTCATGGACGCGCACGATACCGGATGGCCGCCGGCTTGCGGAACCATGCGCAGGCACGCGATTCATGCATGCGTGCACGCGAGCGGGGCGGCGGCCAGCGTCCTGGCGAACCGGCCACGACGGTCAGGCCGGTCCGGCGGCCGCCACCACCGCCAGGGTCAGGCGCGAGATGCAGCTCAGGCGCCCGCGTCCATCCTCGATCCGGATCTCCCACACCTGGGTGCTGCGGCCCAGGTGCAGGGGGCGGGTGATGCCGGTGACCGTGCCCTGGCGCACCGCGCGCAGGTGGTTGGCGTTGATTTCCAGGCCCACCGCCATCTGCAGCGCCGGATCCAGGCACAGGTTGCCGGCGCTGCTGCCCAGGGTCTCGGCCAGCACCACCGAGGCGCCGCCATGCAGCAGCCCATACGGCTGCAGGGTGCGCGGCTCCACCGGCATGGTCGCCTGCAGCCAGTCGTCGCCGGCGGCACTGAAGACGATGCCCAGGTGTTCGACCAGGGTGTTGCGGCCGAGCCGGTTGAGCGCGTCCAGGGACACGGGTGCGCGGAAGCACATGCGGCATCGCCTTCGGTGGTGGGGACGGGCCGATTGTCGGCTGCCGACAACCAGGATAGCCAGCGGGATACGGGATATGGACGCGGGAAGCCAGCGAACTGCGGCGTTCTGCCGTTGCCGTTGCCCGCGCACCTTCACGCCGGCCCGAACAGCTCCGGCTGGTCCGGCGGGTAGCCCAGCTGCCCGCCCTCCACCCGCGCCGCCGCGCTCCATGGATGCTCCGGCGCATGAGTGGCGTCGAGGATGTGCAGCACCTGGATGCCACGCAGCTTCAGCACGTCGGAGATCAGCGCGCGATGGCAACGCCACCACACCGCCTCGGCGCACATCAGCACGGTGCGGCGACGCGCGGCCAGTTCCAGCGCCAGGCCCAGGCCTTCGGCGAACTCGGCGCTGTCCAGGTGATCGGCATAGCCCTGGAAGGAAGGATTGCGCCAGCCCCCGTTGGGCGAGCCGGGCCGTACCCGGCGGCGTCCACCCAGCTGCGGCAGCCAGCGGTATTCCAGCCCGGCCGCCGGCAGGTTGGCGGCCAGCGCGTCGCTGGCGAACCACGGATGGCGGCGCGAGCCCGGGAAGCGGCGCACGTCGGCCAGGGCCTGGATGCGATAGCCGGCCAGCAGCTCCAGGAACTCCTCCCAGCCGCGGGTGGAGTGGCCCACGGTCCAGACCGTTTCCACCCCGGCGGCGGCCATCTCAGCGGATCTTCTTCAGTGCCGTGCCCTTGTGCATGGCGACATGGTCGGTGCGGTCGCTTTGGATCTCGTACTGCGGGTCGTCCGGGCTGCAGCGGCGCATGTGCCCCTTGTACCCGGTGTCGCGGGTATGCACCTTGACGATGCGCCCGCTGACATGGCCGGCCTCGGAATTCCAGCGAACGTGGTCGCCGACCTTGAATGCATGGGGCATGGCATCGCTCCGGGCGGGGAGATCCATTGCAGCCGATCCGGTGTCCACGCCGCGTGTATCGGCGCGGGCGCCGCAGCTACAGGATCGGCACCAGGCCGGCGCCGAAGGCGGTGAGCATGCGGGTGAAGATCGACTTGGGCCCCAGCCGGACCTCGGGGAAATCGCCGACCGCCACGTAGCAGCGGTGGAAATCCGGGTCGCGGCGGGGCAGCGCATGCGGGCATTCGGGCCCGGGCAGGAAGGCGTAGTTGGTGGCATAGCGCCACGGCCACAGGTCCAGGATGGGCGAGGCTTCCAGGACCTTGCCCACACTGTAGTTCAGCCCCGACAGCACCGGCGGCTTGCGCCGCGGCGCCACCGTCCACGAGTTGCCGGGCGCGATGTCGCGCTCGATGCTGGCGGCCAGCGCGCGGGCGAAGGCGGGATCGTCGATCACCACCGCCGCCTCGGTGTTGTAGGTCTCGCTGCGCGGGTCGAAGTTGTGGGTGCCGACCACGCCGATGCGGCGGTCGATCACCATCGACTTGGCGTGCAGGCCCATGCGCGGCCCGCTGCCGATCACCGGCACCGGCCGGTTGGCGGGGGTGCTGGTCCGCAGCAGCGAGGGCCGTGTTTCGGTGCGCAGCTTGTCCTCCACCTGGGCCGCGCCACTGCCGCGGCTGCCCCCCAGGCTGCCGCCGGGCAGTTCGCTGCGCGCCACCGCCGGGTCCGCGCCGGCCGGTGGTTGCCCCGGGTGCCAGGCGCCCAGCGCCGGGTCCACCGGAGGGTCGGCCGGGAACGGCCGGTACTCGAACAGGTCGAAGCCCAGCTCGCGCACGTGGCGCCGCTTGTACTTGTAGGTGAGCGCGTAGACGATCGGGTTGTCGGTGGCCGCCAGGCTGTTGGTGGACACCACCACCCGCGGCGGCTGCTCGCGCGCGCGCAACTGGCGGAAGATTCCCAGCGCTTCGTCCGACAGCACCAGGTACGGGGTCTGCAGCAGGATCTCCTGGCGTGCCTGGGCCAGCAGGTTGGCCAGGCCGGCTGCGCCGGCACCTTCGCTGGCCTGGTCGCCGTGATGCTTCTCCGGCAGGTCGGCCAGGTAGGCCACTGCGCCGACCGGCAGCGCGCGGTCGGCCAGCCGCTCGCGCACCAGCCCGGTATCGGCGGCGGCACGTTGCATCGCCTGCACCCGGTCGGGCCGTCGCGGTTGCGCCGGCGGCAACCCGGGCGCACCCCGCTCCAGCAGCAGCCGGGCCACGTCGCGCAGGTGCGCCACCGGCACGCTGCGCCGGTCATCCCAGTAGTGGGCGAAGTTGCGCTCCATCGCCCGCGCCGCCGGGCCGGCCACCAGCACGTCGCGATCGCGGAAATTGAACTGCCCGTCCCAGTCGTAATAGTCGTCCTGGTAATTGCGCCCGCCGGCGATGCCGACCGCGTCGTCCACCACCAGCAGCTTGTTGTGCATGCGCTGGTTGAAGCGGCGGAAGCAGCACACCACGCTGGCGGCGTAGTGCAGGTAATTGGGCTTGGCCAGGCCGAAGGTCGGGTTGTAGATGCGCAGTTCCAGGTTCTGGTGGGCGCCGGCCAGGGCGGCCAGGATCTCCAGGTCGGCGATCGCCGAGAGCTGGTCGATCAGCACCCGTACCTTCACCCCGCGGCGGGCGGCGGCCAGCAGTTCGTCCAGGACCAGGCGCGCGCTGTCGTCCTTGTCGAAGATGTAGGTCTGCAGGTCGACCCTGCGGGTGGCGCCGCGGATCAGGTCCAGGCGTGCCAGCAAGGCCTCGCCACCCTCGTCCAGGATCAGCGCGTAATGCCGCGGCGCGTCGGGCGCAGAGGCGGCGAAGGCCTGGCCGGCCAGCGCACGCAGCGGCGAGGGCGCGGCGCAGCGGTCGGCCCGGGTGCAGTCCACGGTGGTGTCGCGCGCGTCCACGGCAATGGCCTCCGCGCGCGCGTACTCGGCCGGCGAGAGGGTGGCGCAGGCGGCCAGCGGCAAGGCCAGGGCCGCCGCCAGGATGCGGAGCAACAGACGGTTCACGGGGACGGATTGTCCCGTATCCACACCTGCATGCGCAGCAGCACGTGGTCACCAAGCACCAGGCGCCAGTCATCCATGCCGTATCGGCTGCGCTGGATGTCGCCGCTCACCCATACCGCGCAGTCCAATCCGGGGCGCGGGCAGGCGGCCGGGGCCACCTGCAGTTGTTCGTCACGGGTGACGCCACGCAGGGTCAGGCGGCCTTCGAGCAGCAGGCCGTCGGCCAGGCCCTGGGCGACATACGGGTCGGAGACGAACTCCATCCACGGATGGCGCAGCGCATCGAAGAAGTGGTCGCCGCGCAGCCAGGCGGTGTAGCGGGCCCGGCCGGGAATCTCGGCGGCCAGCGTGGCCACGCGCAGGCGCACCTGGTGGCGACCGTCGGGCAAGGTATGGATGGCGCCGTCGAATACCGGAAACACGCCCGCCACCTGGCCGCCCAGGCGGGTGCGCACCTCGAAGCCAAGGTGGCTGCGTTGCGTATCGATCTGCTGCGCGCGGGCCGGTTCGGCCACCGGCACCGGCGACGCGATGGCCGCCGCCAGATACCCGTGCAAGAGCAGGAACATGCCGCAGCACAGGCTCCGGCGCATGGGTCCTAGGGCCACCAGAAGGCAGTCAGCAGGCCCATCCCTGGCTCGATCGTGGTGTGCGGCGGCAACGTCAGCACCGCCACCGCGGCGGTCGGCATGCCGCGGTAGTCGCCCGAGCGGCCGCTGTTCAACAGCGCCACCAGGCGCTCCATGCCGGGGTTGTGGCCCACCATCAGCAGGCGCTCGACGTCCTGCTGCGCTTCCAGCAGCCCGATCAGGGTGCCGGGGGTGGCCTCGTAGATCGCCTCCTCCAGCCGCTGCTCGGCGTAGCCGGTCACCTCCAGCACCGCTTCCAGGGTTTCGCGCGTGCGCCGCGCCGGGGAGCACAGCACCCGGTCCGGCAGCAGTCCCTGTGCCTCCAGCCAGCGCCCGGCAGCCTCGGCTTCGGCCAGCCCCTGCGGCGAGAGCGGACGGTCGATGTCGGCCTGCCCGGCCGAGGCGGGCTCGGCATGGGCGTGACGCAGCAGGATCACTTCACGCATGTCGCCTCCGCTCAGGCCTTGGCCAGCCATTTGAACAACGACTCCCAGTCGGCCTGGTGCTCGCGCACCTGGGCGGAGTGGTAGTCGAACATGCTGCGCCCCAGCCCCACCAGGACCACGTAGGCCTGGGTGTCGCGCAATTGCGCCACCACCGGGTAGGGCCAGGTCTTCAGCATTTCCAGCGCCTGCTGCGAGGCATGGGTCCAGGGCTTGGCGCGATTGAGCACCAGGCCGACTGGCAGCTTGCGCTGGCGCACCCGCGGCACCTTGCCCAGGGTGTTGAGGAACCCGACCGTGGCCTCGATGTCCAGCGCCGAGGGCTGCACCGGCACCACCACCGCATCGGCCAGGGCCAGGAAGGCCTCCAGGTCGGTGGCCATGGCCCCGGCCGGGGCATCGATCACCACCTGCTCGGCATCGCCGGGCACCCGGTTGCGCCAGGCGCGGCCACTGCCGTCCACCGGCAGCACCGCGCTGTCCAGGCCGGCCCGGCGCTGGGCCCAGCGCGTGGCCGAACCTTGTGGGTCGGCGTCGACCAGTACGGTACGTTGTCCCTGCAGCGCGCAATGCGCTGCCAGGTGCGTGGCGACCGTGGTCTTGCCCACGCCACCCTTGGAACCGGCCACCAGGATCGTCTTCATCCGCCCTGTCCTTTGCGCATTGGCTGCAGCGCAGGGTACACCGGCCCCCGTGGAGACGGTAGGAAGGCCGCCGCCGCCGCTGCTATCGTGCATCGATCCCCGCTTTGCGCACGCCCATGAGCCAGTTGCAGGACCTGACCGCCCTGATCCGGGCCAACACCCCGCTGATCGTCATCGAGAGTCGCGACGAGGAGCAGGTGGTGGACCTGTTCCGGCAATCGCTGATGCAGGTCTGGCGCGCGCTGTACCGCTGGACCATCACCGAAGGCATGCGCCGGCTGGACCTGGACCGCGAGGACGATGCGCAAGGCCCGCCTGACGCGTCCTCGGTGCTGCGCGCGATCCAGGAGGCCGAGCAACGCGGCATCTACCTGCTGCTGGATTTCCACCCCTACCTGGGCTACGCCAGCCACCAGCGCCTGCTGCGCGACATCCTCCAGCGCCGCCACTGCCAGCCGCACGTGATGGTGCTGGTCGGGGCCAGGGTGGAGCTGCCGGCCGAGCTGGATGCGATGGCGGTGCGCTTCCGCCCGCGCCTGCCCGACGCGTCCGCGCTGCTCAAGCTGGTGCGCGAGGAGGCGGCCACCTATGCCCGCGAGCACGGCGGTCGCCGGGTCGAGGCCGAGGAGGACGCGGTGCGCCAGATCGTGCGCCACCTGCAGGGCCTGGACCTGCACGATGCGCGCCGCATCGCCCGCCAGCTGATCCACGGCGACGGCGCACTCACCGCGTCGGACCTTCCACACCTGGCGCGGCTGAAGTTCGAGCTGCTCAACCGCAGCGGCCACCTGCACTACGAATACGACGCCGCCGGCTTCGACGAGGTAGCCGGCGCAGCCCGGCTCAAGCGCTGGATCGGCCAGCGCCGCGCGGCGTTCGCCGGCAACCCGCCGCCGGGCCTGGACCCGCCGCGCGGGGTGCTGCTGCTGGGCGTGCAGGGCTGCGGCAAGTCACTGCTGGCCAAGGCCATCGCCGGGGCCCTGGACGTGCCGCTGCTGCGCCTGGATTTCGGCACCCTGTACGCCAAATACCACGGCGAGACCGAACAGAACCTGCGCGCCGCGCTGGCCTCGGCCGACCAGCTGGCGCCGTGCGTGCTGTGGATCGACGAGATCGAGAAAGGCGTGGCCGCCGATGCAGGCGATGGCGACGGCGGGGTGTCGCGCCGCGTGCTCGGCTACCTGCTGACCTGGATGGCCGAACGCAAGGCGCCGGTATTCCTGGTGGCCACCGCCAACCAGGTCCGGCACCTGCCGGCCGAACTGCTGCGCAAGGGCCGCTTCGACGAGATCTTCTTCGTCGACCTGCCCGCGCCGGACACGCGGGTGGAGCTGCTGCGCATCCACCTGCACGCGCGCAGCCTGGACCCGGAAGGCTTCGCCCTGCCGGCCCTGGCCGCGGCCAGCCATGGTTTTTCCGGTGCCGAGATCGAGCAGGCGGTGGTTTCCGGCCTGTACGCGGCCCATGCCGAGCAGCGCGCGCTGGATACCGACCTGCTGATGGCCGAGATCCGCGGCACCCGCCCGCTGTCGGTGCTGATGGCCGAACAGGTGGCCACGCTGCGCGACTGGGCGCGCGAGCGCACGGTGCCGGCGGACTGAAAGCGCACACGGTCGGCTCCGTATGGAGGCCGCTGTATCATGCCCCGCCGGGCCGCAGGCCCGGTTCCGCCAGCGCCAGGGCCAGCCATGACCAGCACCGCCGAACTGACCTCGCCCGCGTCCGCCAACGGGCCCGGCGCGGACAGCTTCGACCGCCACTACACCCTCGAGCACCGGTACAGCCGCCACCACGGCCGCATCTACCTCAGCGGCGTGCAGGCGCTGGTGCGGCTGCCGCTGATGCAGCAGGTGCGCGACGCGGCCGCGGGCCTGGACACCGCCGGCTTCATCAGCGGCTACCGCGGCAGCCCGCTCGGTGGTTTCGACCTGGAGCTGTGGCGCGCGCGCAAGCACCTGGACGAGGCCAAGGTGCGCTTCCAGCCCGGCCTGAACGAGGACCTGGGCGCGACCATGGTCTGGGGCACCCAGCAGACCAACCTGTTCCCGGGCGCGAAGGTCGATGGCGTCTACGCCATGTGGTACGGCAAGGGCCCGGGCGTGGACCGCAGCGGCGACGTGTTCAAGCACGGCAACGCCGCCGGCACCTGGCAACACGGCGGCGTGCTGGCGCTGGCCGCCGACGACCACGCCTGCCGCAGCTCGACCCTGCCGCACGCCAGCGAGGACGAGTTCGTCAGCGCGATGATGCCGGTGCTCAACCCGGCCGGGGTCCAGGACATCCTCGACCTGGGCCTGGTGGGGTGGGCGATGAGCCGCTACACCGGGCGCTGGATCGGCTTCAAGACCGTGGCCGAGACGGTCGAATCGTCCGCATCGGTGGACGTGGATCCGTTCGCGCGCACGATCGTGCTGCCGGAGGACTTCGACATGCCGTCCGGCGGGCTGGGCATCCGCTGGCCCGATCCACCGCTGGACCAGGAAATGCGCCTGCACCGCTACGCCATCGGTGCGGCCCAGGCATTCGCCCGCGCCAACCGCATCGACCACACGGTGATGGACGCGCCGCACGCGCGGCTGGGCATCGTGACCACCGGCAAGAGCTACCTGGACGTGCTGCAGGCGCTGGAATACCTGGGCCTGGATGCAGCCGCCTGCCGCGACATCGGCATCCGCGTGTACAAGGTCGCCATGACCTGGCCGCTGGAGCCGCAGGGCATCGCCGCGTTCGCGCGCGGCCTGGAAGACATCGTGGTGGTGGAAGAGAAGCGCGCCTTCATCGAGCGCCAGATGAAGGAGCAGTTCTACAACTGGCCGGCGGCGTGGGGCCGGCGCCCGAGCATCGTGGGCAAGTACGACGAGGCCGGGCAGTGGATCCTGCCCTCCACCGGCGAGCTCACCCCGGCCACCATCGCCGCGGTGATCGGCCGGCGCATCCAGCGCCTGCTCCAGTCCAGCGCGATCAGCACCGAGTCGATCGAGCAGCGGCTGCGCTGGATGGAGGCCAAGGAAGCGGAGATGGCCCTGCCGCGCGCGCAGTTCCCGCGCGTGCCGCACTACTGCTCCGGCTGCCCGCACAACACCTCCACGGTGGTGCCGGAGGGCTCGCGCGCACTGGCCGGGATCGGCTGCCACTACATGGTGACCTGGATGGACCGGGCCACCGAGACCTACACCCACATGGGCGGCGAGGGCGTGACCTGGGCCGGGCAGGCGCCGTTCACCGACACCACGCACGTGTTCCAGAACCTGGGCGATGGCACCTACTTCCACAGCGGCTCGCTGGCGATCCGCCAGGCCGTGGCGGCCAAGGTGAACATCACCTACAAGATCCTCTACAACGATGCGGTGGCCATGACCGGCGGCCAGCCGGTGGACGGCACCCTGAGCGTGCCGGGCATCGCCTGGCAGATGCGCGCCGAGGGCATCGACACCATCGTCGTGGTCAGCGACGACATCGGCAAATGGCACCGGCACGAGCAGTTCCCGCCCGGGGTGGAGTTCCACGACCGCGCCGAGCTGGACGCGGTGCAGCAGCGCCTGCGCCAGGTGCGCGGGGTGAGCATCCTGATCTACGACCAGACCTGCGCCACCGAGCTGCGGCGCCGGCGCAAGCGCGGCCTGCTGGCAGACCCGCCCAAGCGGGTGCTGATCAACAGCCTGGTGTGCGAGGGGTGCGGCGACTGCGGGCAGAAGAGCTTCTGCGTGTCGGTGCTGCCGCAGGAAACCGAGTTCGGGCGCAAGCGCCAGATCGACCAGTCCAACTGCAACAAGGACTACTCCTGCGTGCAGGGCTTCTGCCCGAGCTTCGTCACCGTGCACGGCGGCGCGCTGCGCAAGGGGCCGCGCGCCGACACGGCCGCACTGCTGGAGGACCTGCCCGAGCCGGAATTGCGCGCGAACCTGGACCGGCCCTGGAACATCCTGATCACCGGCGTGGGCGGCACCGGCGTGGTCACCATCGGCGCGCTGCTGGGCATGGCCGGACACCTGGAAGGCAAGGGTGCGACGGTCCTGGACCAGACCGGACTGGCGCAGAAGGGCGGCGCGGTCACCACCCATGTGCGGCTGGCGCAAGCGCCGGCGGACATCCATGCGGTGCGCATCGCCGCCGGCGAGGCCGACCTGGTGCTGGGCTGCGACATGGTGGTGGTCAACGACTACTGGGCGCTTTCCAAGGTGCGCGCCGACCGTGCCGAGGTGGTGCTCAACACCTACCAGGCCATGCCCGGCAGCTTCACCATGCGCCCGGACCTGCACTTCCCCGCCGCCGACATCATCGCCGGCGTGACCCTGGCCCTGGGCGGGCGCGAGCCGCGCCTGCTGGACGCCACCCGGCTGGCCACGGCGCTGCTGGGCAATGCCATTGCCGCCAACCTGTTCATGCTCGGCCATGCCTGGCAGCTGGGCCTGGTGCCGGTGTCGCGGCAGGCGCTGATGCGCGCGATCGAACTCAATGGCGCGGCCGTGGACATGAACCGCCAGGCCTTCGCCTGGGGCCGGCTGTCGGCATTGGACCCGCAGGCGGTGGCCGCCGCCGCCGGGCTGGCACGGCCTCCAGCGGCCAACGACGAAGACCGGCCCGGCGACCTGCACCAATTGCCACCCGGTGACTGGGAAGGCAGCGAATGGGGCAGCACCAGTGCGCCGCGCGCAACGCGTGCCGCGCACCAATGGCGCGGCCTGCCCGAACACGATGGCGGATCCGGCGACGATGGCGCATCGCCGCTGGACGACCTGCAGCTGTCGCGCAGCCTGGACGAGCTGATCGATCGCCGCGCACGCTTCCTTACCCAGTACCAGGACGCGGCCTATGCGCACCGGTATGCGGCGCTGGTGGCCAAGGTGCGTGCGGCCGAACAGGCGCGCGCACCGGGTTCGACCGCACTGGCCGAGGCGGTCGCGCGCTATGCATTCAAGCTGATGGCCTACAAGGACGAGTACGAGGTCGCGCGGCTGTACACCAGCGGCGAGTTCGCCCACCGCCTGCGCCAGCAGTTCGAGGGCGACTACAGCCTGCGCTTCCACCTGGCACCGCCGCTGCTGGCGAAGAAGGATGCGCACGGCCGCCTGCTCAAGCGCGAATACGGCCCGTGGGTATTCACCGCGTTCCGCTGGCTGGCGAAGCTGCGCGTGCTGCGCGGCACCGCATTGGACCCGTTCGGATACACCGCCGAGCGGCGCCTGGAACGCCGGCTGGTGGAGGACTACTTCGCCACCATCGACCACCTGCTGCCGTCACTGCACGCCGGCAACGTGGCCCTGGCCGCGCAGATCGCCAGCATCCCCGAGCACATCCGCGGCTACGGTCACGTCAAGCACGCCCACCTGGAAGCGGCCAGGGCGCGCGAGGTGGAGTTGCTGCGCCAGTGGGACGCCGGGCAACCGGCCGCCGGGGCACCGGCCGCCTGAGCCCGGCGGCGCGGCACCGGGACAAGACGGCCGGTTGCGGTCTACTCGGCGAGGCGGGTGAAGCGGGTCACGTTGCCGCCTTCGGCCACTGTCACCGCATCGGCCGGATCCGGGCCTGGAGTGAACTCCAGGGTCGCGTCGATCGCGGTCAGGAAGAACCGGTCCGGCGATTCGGCATGGATGTCCAGTGGCGGATACCCGGTCAGCTGTGCCGTGGGCTTCCCGTCCACCACGGCGACGGTCAGCACCAGGCCGTCGAGTGCATAGCGGCCCAACACGCGTTCCAGTGCTGCGGCTGGCAGTTCCACCGTCACCCGGGCGGCCGGCAGCGGCTCATCGGTACGGCCCATGTGCTCGCCCGGACCCTCGTCGTCCGGGTACAGGCGCAACCCGGCTACCGCCCCGGCCGCGTCGCGCTCGAAGCCCAGCCGCGACAGCCCGGTCTCGAACAGGAACTGGTCCTGCCCCACCGGCAGCAGGCGCTGCACCGGCCCGCCGGCCTGGCGCAGGGTGAGGTGGCCCTGGTCCACGCGCACCTGCCGCGCGTTGGACGGATCGGTCCGGTACACGCCTTCGTAGGCAGCCAGTTGCGCCGGCTCCAGGGGAACGGCCACCTTCTCGGCATAAGGCTTGCCCAGGGCATGGGCAGCGATCCGGTGCGCCAGCTCGGCCGTGCCGGGCATCGGCGGCAGCGTGCCATCGGCGTTGTAGAGCACGATCACGCTCAGGTCCGCCGACGGCACGTAGGCCAGGTGCGCCAGGAACCCGAAGATGCCGCCGCCATGCTGCAGGATTTCGGTGCCGCGAAAGGGTTGGCGCAGGATCCCGAAGCCGTAGGGTTCACGCGCGCCGGGCGCGGGCGTGACCATCTGCCGGTACAGGCCGGCATCCACGGCGCCGCCGCCATGCAGCGCGCGGTTCCACGCCAGCAGGTCGTCCAGGGTGGAGGCCAGGCCGCCAGCGGCGTGGGGCTGGGTCATGCTCATGTAGCGCGCATGCGTCCAGGTGCCGCTCTCCGGGGTGTAGCCGGTGACATGCCCTGCAACCAGCGCATCGGCCTGGTTGGCATGCCCGGTGCGCTGCAACTGCAGCGGCTGGAACAGCGCCTGGTCCAGGTAGGCGTGCCAGGGCATGCCGCTGGCCGCTTCGATCACCGCCCCGAGCAGGACGTAGCCCGAATTGCTGTAGCGCCACCCCTCGCCCGGGGCAAAGTCCGGCGGCTGGTCGCGGAAGCTTGCGATGAGCTGCGCGGTGGTGACATCGCGCTGGATCTGGCCGTCCATCAGCCCCGGAATGTCGGTATAGCTGCGCACGCCCGAGGTGTGGTTGAGCAGCATCCGCAGGGTGATCCTCCCGCCGTCCGGATATCCGGGAACGAAACGCTCCAACGGGTCGTCTAGGCCGAGGCGGCCCTCGGCGGCCAGCTTGAGTACCCCTGCGGCGGCGAACTGCTTGGTGACCGAACCGATGCGGAATGCATGGTCCGCAGACAGCGGCACGCCCAGCTCGATGTTGGCCATGCCCCGCGCATCGCGGTAGACCACGCGATCACCGCGCGCCACCAGCACGGCAAGACCGGGACTGTGCGCAGGGTCGGGCACGGCCTGGTGCAACAGCGTCCGGGAATGACGCGCGACGGCCGCATCATCGGGAACCGACGCTGGCGCGGCCAAGGCCGGGACCGGGCTGGTGGCGAAGAGAAGTGCAATTACCAGGGAACGCATGGAGCCTCCTGTAGTGGTGTCATATATAACTATGACAGCAGCACAGACTCACTCCAGTGCCGATGGTCACGCCCCGGCCGGGGCCGGTCCGGTCGATTGGCGCAACTGCAGGGTGTAGGACATCTGCACCATGCGTCCGGCACCGCGCTCGCGCAGCGCGGCCAGCAGGCGCATGGTCGCCACCTGGCCCATTTCGCGCGCGGGCTGCTGCACGGTGGTCAGCCGCGGGAAGATCTGCCGCGAGATCGGGGTGTCGTCGAAACCGCACACCGACAGGTCGCGCGGCACCCGCAGGCCGCGCTCGGCTGCCGCACGCATGACTCCGGCGGCCATGTCGTCGTTGGCCGCGAAGATAGCCGTGGGCGGCGCCTGCAGGTCCAGCAGGCGATGGCCGGCGGCAAGGCCCGAGTCGAACGAGAACTCGCCCTGCACCACCAGCGCCGGATCATGGCGCAGCCCCGCGCGGCGCAGGGCGCTGCGATAGCCGGCCAGGCGCCATTGGCTGGCCCCGTGGTCCGGGTGGCCGCGGACATGGGCGATGCGGCGATGGCCGTCGGCAATCAGCCGGCCGATCAGTTCGCACACCGCCTCGTGTTCGTCCAGGGTCACGCCGGTGCGGCCCTGCGGGTCACGCGGCGAGATGCACGAGAACGGCACGCCCAGCGCATCCAGGCGCTCCAGCAGCGGCGCGCTGTCGGTCAACGGCGGGGTGAGGATCAACCCCTCCAGGCGCGAGGCCTGCACGATCGACTCGACCTGGCCGGGCAGGTCCGGGCTGGCGAACGCCAGCGGCTGCATCACCATGCCGTAGTGATGCTGCTCGCACGCCTCCACCACGCCGGTGACGATCTCCATCAGGTAGTTGGGCGAAGGGTTGTCGTACACCAGCGCCAGCAGGTAGGAGCGGTTGCTGGCCAGGCTGCGCGCGGAAGGGTCGGGCCGGTAGCCCAGCGCGGTCATCTTCTCGCGCACGCGCGCACGCGTGCTCTCGCGCACGCCGGGCTCGTGGTTGAGCACGCGCGAAACGGTCTTCATCGACACGCCCGCTGCGGCAGCGACGTCCTCGATCCGTACACGCATCGATGCAGGCCTCCCTGGCATGCGCCCGGCCGCCATGCAGCGGCCGGGCGGTGCATGCACCTGCTACCAGAACACCGCGTACAGCGCGACCAGGATGGCCACCACGCCCAGCGCACCGACGTTGAAGCCGGCCGAGGTCCAGTAGCGCACGTCGTCGGTACGGATCAGGTCGCTGCCCACCTGCTGCGGCCGCGTCGCCAGCGACACGATCACGCCGGCCGCCAGCGCCAGCAAGAACACCAGGCCGACGCGGTCGATGAACGGCAGTTCCGGCCAGGCCATCTTCAGCACGATCGACAGCACGAACGAGCCGATCGCCGCGGCCAGTGCACCGGCCTGGTTGGCGCGCTTCCAGAACAGGCCCAGCACGAAGATCACCACGATGCCCGGGGTGAAGAAGCCGGTGTACTCCTGGATGTACTGGAACGCCTGGTCGAAGCTGCCCAGCAGCGGCTTGGCGGTGAGGATGCCGATCAGCACCGACAGCGCGGCGGCGATCCGGCCCACCCGCACCAGCCGGGTCTGGTCGGTGTTCGGGCGCATCTTGGCGTAGAAGTCCAGGGTGAAGATCGTGGCCACCGAGTTGATCTTGGACGCCAGCGAGGCAACGATCGCCGCCACCAGCGCGGCGAACACCAGGCCCAGGATGCCGCTGGGCAGCAGGCCCATCATGGTCGGATACGCCTGGTCAGGCTTGTCCAGGCCGGGGGCCAGCATCACCGCGGCGATGCCCGGCAGGACCACGATCACCGGCATCAGCAGCTTCAGGAACGCGGCGAACAGCACGCCCTTCTGCGCTTCCTTCAGGTCCTTGGCCGCCAGCGCGCGCTGGATGATGTACTGGTTGAAGCCCCAGTAGCTGATGTTCATGATCCACATGCCGCCGATCAGCACGCTGATGCCGGGCAGGTCCTTGTAGAACGGGTTGTCCTTGCTGAGGATCATCTCGAAGTGGCCCGGGTGTTCGGCCCACAGGCGGTTGAAGCCGGCGACCATGCCGTCGCCGCCGCCGATCTGGTTCAAGGTCAGCCCGGCCACGAACAATCCGCCCAGCACCAGCAGGGTGACCTGCACGATGTCGGTCAGCGCCACCGCCTTGAGCCCGCCGTACAGCTGGTAGACCAGCGCGAACACGCCGATCAGCACCACCGCCATCATCTGGTCCATGCCGGTGACCTGGTTCACCGCGATGGCGCCAAGCCACAGGATCGAGGTGATGTTGACGAACACGTACAGGCCCAGCCAGAACACCGCCATCAGGGTGCGGATTTGCGTGCCGTACCGCTGTTCCAGGAACTGCGGCATCGTGTAGATCTTGTTGCGCAGGAAGATCGGCAGGAAGAACTTGCCGACGATCAGCAACGTGGCCGCGGCCATCCACTCGTAGGAGGCGATGGCCAGCCCGAGCGCATAGCCCGAGCCGGACATGCCGATGATCTGTTCGGCCGAGATGTTGGCCGCGATCAGCGAGGCGCCGATGGCCCACCACGGCAGCGATTTGCTGGCCAGGAAATAGTCGCTGGCCGACTTCTGGTGGCCGGCCTTCTCGCGCGATACCCACTGCGCCAGGATGAAGATGCCCGCCAGGTAGGCGAGCACGATCACGATGTCCAAGGTGGCAAGTTTCACTCGGTGCTCCTTCGCATTGCCGTTGACGCAAAGAGGGCCGCGAGTGCGGCCATCGTGGTTGGATGAAGTTGTTGCCCATGGGCGGCTCGGGGAGGCAGTCGGGCGCGCGGGCTACGCGAACATGAAAGCCGGCCGGCCCCCTCAAGCCTGGCCGCTCCAACTGCCTCCCCGCAGTGCCTTGTTCCGGGTTCCCCAACCCGACGGCACTGCTGCCGCTTCCCCTTTCAGGCGTTTTGACAGCGCTGTCTTATCGCTGTGCACAGCGCCGTGTCAACCGTGGACCGGCGTATTGCGCAGGTTGCACGCCAGTGGAGCCGAATGCAGCGGCGCATGGCTCCGCGCACCTGCCGGAAGCCGCCGCAGCGCATTGCAATGCAGCATGCCTTTGCGCGACGTGCGGGCGCTGCCGCAGCATCATCGGCAACGATTTCATCTGTCATGGAATTGGCGATCGAGAGCGCGAACGGTGGGTTCATCTGCTCCGGAGGGAGCGCGCACGCGCAAGGATCACGACGACAGCACTGTGCGATGTCGGCTCCGGATGCAGCCGCGGACGTGCGGGATATGGAAGTCGGGACGGTGCGGTTGTCGACTCCGGAAGGTGCCGCGGACGTGCGGGTGTGGAAGTCGAGGCGGTGCGGTTGTCGACTCCGGAAGGTGCCGCGGACGTGCGGGTGTGGAAGTCGAGGCGGTGCGGTTGTCGACTCCGGAAGGTGCCGCGGACGTGCGGGTGTGGCGTGACCGCTCGGGCGCACATCCATGTGCGCACTCGCTACCGCGGCCATCCATGGCCGCTGCCACGACACACCCGCACGTCCACGGCTTCGGCGTGTCTGTACCTCCTCACTTGTAGGAGCCGGTCTTGCCGGCGACCGCGACGTGGTGTGGTGTGTCGCGATGCCGCAGCCTGCATCGCGGTCGCCGGCAAGGCCGGCTCCTACAGGAGTGCAGCGGCACCACGTGGGTGAGGCGCGCGGTACGCGAGCGCACGTGTCCGCAAACGAAGCCGCAGCATCGATACACCGTCGGACGTCGTCCGGCCGGGGGGATGGGGCAAGTGGCACATGGATGTACCACGGCCCCGAGTGCGCACATGGATGTGCGCCCGAGGGGTGCCCCATCCCCCCGGTCGGGCGATGGCCCCATCCGAAGCCACGGATCTTCTGCCATCGACCTGGCGTCGTAATCGAACCACCCCGTGTCACGGTCATTCGGCCGCCGCATGCAGGTGCTTGGCAAAAAAAAGCGGCCGGCGACAGATGTTGTCGCCGGCCGCCGTTGCAACGCACGGATTACGGAGCTGTCTTGCAGTCCACGACCCGCTCGGCCTCGTTGACCGCACCCACCGCCACCCGCGCAAGCGACAGGGTGGTGGGCGCATCGCTGTGCAGGCGCGCCAGCACGTCCAGCGCCTCCACATCCGCGCCGGCTGCCGCCAGGCACTTCAGCGGCACGCCCAGCGTGCTCCACTCATTGGCCGGCAGTGCCGCCAGCGCCTCACGCAGCGCAACCGGCTGGCCAGCACCGGCACTGAGGCCGATGTTGCCGCTGGCCGGCACCGCATCCGGGCGCACGGTCAGGACCAGCAACAGATCGCCATTGGTCTCGCGCGACAGATCCTGCACCGGCTCGGCATGGATGGCCACGTTGGCCGCCGCATCGCCGGACCAGGTGAACTGGCGCGCATCTTCCTGGCGCTGATGGTCGACCGCGGCCACCAGCAGGCTCTTGTCGTGCAGGCCGGCGGGCACGGTGGTGATCTGCGCGGTGTGGCGCTGATCGTTCTCCACGCGCATTGTCAGGCCCGGGGCCAGCATCGCGTTGGCGAAGTACACGCCCGGTGCCGCCTGCAGGCCCTCGATGCCCGAATCCTCGGACAATGCATCCAGGTTGCCGTCATCGGCGTAGGTCAGGCCATGGCCGAAGGCGAACAGGGCCTCGTAGCCCGACGCACGCACGTTGCCCTCGGTGGCCTTGGCCGGCCAGGAGAAGGAGAGCTTGCCGGTGAAGTCGTGGGCCACCTCGCCGTCGGCCGAGCGCAGCAGCACGTCGGCCACGCCCGCACCTTCCGAGCCCGGCAGCCAGGCCACCACGAAGGCGTCGGAGGCGTTGATCTCGCGGTTCATCCACAGCGGACGGCCAGTGATGAACACGGCCACCACCGGGATCCCGTCGGCCTTCAGGCGCTTGATCAGCTCCAGGTCGGCGTCATCGCCGGGCTTGTACAGCAGGTTGGCGATGTCGCCCTGGAACTCGGCATAGGGCTCCTCGCCGAACACCACCACGGCCACGTCCGGCTTCTGCGCGTACTTGCCGTCCACCGCCAGCTCGGCGCTGCCGCCGGCGGCACTGACCGCACGCTCCAGCCCCTGCCAAATCGAATCGGCATTGGGGAAATCGGCGCGGGTGGTACCGGTGCCCTGCCAGGTGAGGGTCCAGCCACCTGCCTGCTTGCCGACGTTGTCGGCACCGTTGCCGGCCACCAGCACGCGCTGCTTGGGCTGCAGCGGCAGCAGGCCGTCCTGGTTCTTCAGCAGCACCAGCGACTCGCGCACCGCCTGGCGGGCGACCTCGCGGTGTTCGGGCGCACCAAGCAGTTCGAACTTGCCGCCCAGCGCGCGCTGCGAGGGCTTGGGCGCATCGAACAGGCCCATCAGGAACTTCACCCGCAGGATGCGCCGGGCCGCGTCGTCCACCCGTGCTTCGGGCAGGGTGCCATCGCGCACGGCGGCCAGGGTGGTCTCGTAGATGCCCTTCCAGCTGTCCGGCGCCATCGCCATGTCCAGGCCGGCGGCGAAGGTGGCGGGGCAGTCGTCGTTGCTGCAACCCGGGATCTGGCCGTGGCCGTTCCAGTCGCCGACCACGAAGCCGCCGAAGTTCATCCGCTCCTTGAGCACGTCGGTCAGCAGCGGCTTGTGGCCGTGCAGCTTGGTGCCGTGGAAGCTGTTGAACGAGGCCATCACCGACTGCGCGCCGGCGGCGACCGCGGTCACGTAACCGGCGGCATGGATGTCGCGCAGCTCGGCCTCGCTGGTCTGGGTGTCGCCCTGGTCGCGGCCGTTGGTGGTGCCGCCGTCGCCAAGGAAATGCTTGACCGACACCATCACGTGATCCTGGTCCAGGAACTCGGGCGAACCGGCCTTGCCCTGCAGGCCCTCGACCATGGCGGCGGCAAACTCGGCCACCAGCTGCGGGTTTTCCGAATAGCCTTCATAGGCGCGGCCCCAGCGCACGTCCTGCGGCACCGCCACGGTCGGCGCGAAGGTCCACTCCATGCCGGTGGTGCGGGTCTCGCGCGCGGTGATCTGGCCGATGCGACGCTGCAGTTCGACGTTGCGGGTGGCACCCAGGCCGACGTTGTGCGGGAACAGGGTCGCACCCACGACGTTGCTCTGGCCGTGCATCGCGTCGATGCCCCAGATGATCGGAATCGCCTTGCCGCCGGTGGAGGTATCCATCGACGCCTCCCAGAAGGCGTCCGACAGCGCCAGCCACTCGGCCGGGGTGGCGTTGTACTTGCCGCCCGGGTCGGAGCTGCCGCCGGCCAGGATCGAGCCCAGGCGGTACTTGCGCACGTCTTCGGGGGTGATCGAGCCGATGTCGCCCTGGACGATCTGGCCCACCTTTTCCTCGAGGGTCATGCTGGCCAGCAGCTCGTCGATCTTCTTTTCCAGCTCCGGATCGGCCGGCAACGGCCATTCGGGCTGCGGCCACTGGTCGGCATTGATGGTGCCATCGTTCACCGCCGCGGCATCCACGCCCCCGGGCGCGGCCGCGTCATCACCACGGCCGCATGCGGCCAGCAGTGCCAGGACCAGCGCACCGGCCAGGGTCGTGGCGATACGGACACCGGGCGCTCGCGCGCCTGCAATCTTGCTGCTCAAAATTTTCCCCTCCACTCTTGGTCGATATCGGCGGGTCGCCGGCGGCGGCCGCCAGCCCGCAGCGTGCGCCTGGGCTGGATGTCGGGGCAGAGGCTCATGCCAAATGGCAGCGCTGTCAATCACGCCGGGCCACACATGCCGGCCGTGCATCCGGTGCCAGCGGCCGGCAGCCACGGTGCCTGAGCGCCCGGACCCGGCGGCAGGCGACGGCCCACGCTTCGCCAAGCACCTGGCCAGGGCCGGCTTACGAGGCCATCGTGCTGCGGCGCAACAGGCGATTGCGACGCTGCACGTCCGGTTTGCCGGCAGCGCGCGACGCCGCCGACGGGTGACAAATGCCCGCTGCGCAGGCCACCGGCGCGCACCCTGCGCGGCCGCCGGCCGGCCCGCCCTTCCGAAGCCGGCGCGACCATCTCTATAATTGGCGCCAGCTGTGGCCGGCCGGGCCACCTGCAATAGGATGCGATGTGCGCAACTACGATCTGGAATTCCTGAAGCGGTTCTCGATGGTGATCGGCTTTCTGAGCGTGGTCACCCTCGGCCTGATCCTGCTGTCCATGTACCTGCATGGGCGCATCCCGCCGGAGGTTTCGCCCACCGCCGCCGCGCGGACGGCCGAGCGCATCGCGCCCACCGGCGCGGTCTATGCCGGCTCCACCGGCGCCGCCGCGCAGGCCGCTGCGGCCGCGGCCGCCGTGGCCAAGGCCGCCTCGCAGGTCGCCTACGGCGGCACCACCGATGGCTCGGTGGTCTACCAGAACCTGTGCGGCGCCTGCCACACCAACGGCGTGGGCATGGCGCCCACCCTGGCCCGGGCGGACTGGAACGCGCGCATCGCCCAGGGCAAGGACACCCTGTACCGGCACGCGATCGAGGGGTTCACCGGCCCCGATGGCGGGGTCATGCCGCCCAAGGGCGGCAATCCGGCGCTGACCGACGAGCAGGTCCAGATCACGGTCGACTGGATGCTGGACAACCTCAAGTAAGCGGCCGCCACCGGCGCACTGCACCGACGCCGCCTCCGGGCGGCGTCTGCGTTTGCGGCGTCCTCCACGCCACCGTCGCACGGGCCAGGCATGCTGCAGCGGGCGCTTTGCTTCGCTTCGCGCCCGCGCCACGCCACCATCACCTGCCCGGTCCTGTTTTCCGCCGATGCCCGAACTCGCCGTGCAGCTCCTGGTACTGCTGTTCCTGGTCGGCATGCTGGCCGGCTTCATCGACGCCATTGCCGGCGGCGGCGGCATGGTCACCATCCCGGCGATGCTGCTGGCCGGGATCCCGCCGCTGCAGGTGCTGGGCACCAACAAGCTGCAGGCGGTGTTCGGTTCGGGCGCGGCCAGCTGGAGCTATGCACGCGGCGGCCATGTCGACCTGCGCGGGCAATGGCCGATGGTGCTGGCTGCCGCGCTGGGCGCGGTCGCTGGTGCCCTGCTGGCCACTGCGGTCCCGACCGACTGGCTGGCCGCGGTGCTGCCGCTGCTGCTGGTCGCCATCGCCCTGTATTTCGGATTCAAGCGCGGCGTCGGCGCGATCGAGCGCCAGCGCCGCATCAGCCCGCTGCTGTTCGGGCTGCTGTTCGTGCCGGCGATCGGCTTCTACGACGGGGTGTTCGGGCCGGGCACCGGCTCGTTCCTGATGCTTGGCTTCGTGTCGCTGGCCGGCTTCGGCATCCTCAGGGCCACCGCGCACACCAAGTTCCTCAACTTCGGCTCCAATGTCGGCGCGCTGGCCGTATTCCTGGCCGCCGGCGCGGTGCTGTGGAAGGTCGGCCTGGCGATGGGCGCAGGCCAGTTCCTGGGTGCGCAACTGGGCTCGCGCCTGGCGATGCGGCGCGGTGCGCGGGTGATCAAGCCGCTGCTGGTGACCGTGTCACTGCTGCTGGCGCTGCGCCTGCTGGCCGACCCTGCGAATCCGCTGCGCGCCTGGCTCGGGTCCTGAGCCGGCCGCCTTCAGCGGAACACGACGGTCTTGTGCCCGTTGAGCAGGATCCGGTGCTCGACGTGGCGGCGCACCGCGCGCGCCAGCACCTGCGACTCGATGTCGCTGCCCACCCGCACCAGGTCGCGCGGGGTCATGGCATGGTCCACCCGGGCCACGTCCTGCTCGATGATCGGGCCCTCGTCCAGGTCCTCGGTGACGTAGTGCGCGGTGGCACCGATGATCTTGACCCCGCGCGAGTACGCCTGGTGGTAGGGCTGGGCGCCCTTGAAGCTGGGCAGGAAGCTGTGGTGGATGTTGATCGCGCGGCCGGCCAGTGCCCGGCACAGCGCCGGCGAGAGGATCTGCATGTAGCGCGCCAGCACCACCAGGTCCACGCGCTCGCGCTCGACCAGGTCAACGATCGCCTGCTCCTGGCTTTGGCGGTTGGAGGCATCCACCGGCAGGTGGTGGAACGGCACGCCGTAGGACGCCGACAGCGCGGCGAAGTCCGCGTGGTTGGACGCCACCGCCACGATGTCCACCGGCAACTGGCCGCTGTGGGCGCGGAACAGCAAGTCGTTGAGGCAATGTCCCTGGCGGCTCACCAGCACCAGCAGCCGCGCGCGGCGCTGCGCGTCGTGGATCTGCCAGTCCATCTCGAACTCGGTGGCCAGGTTGTCGAAGCGTTCGAGCAGCGCCGGCAGCGCATCGGCAGCGGGCAGGGTGAAGTGCACGCGCAGGAAGAAGCGGCCGCGCTCCTCGTCGCCGTATTGCTGGGCGTCGAGGATGTTGCAGCCCTGGCCGAACAGCAGGCCGCTGACCCGGTACACGATGCCGGTCCGGTCCGGGCAGGAGAGCGAAAGGATGTGTTCGTGGCGCATAGACGCGCCATGGTAGGGCAGCGCGGGCGGGTACGGGTATCCGGTTGCAGCTGTTACCGGCCGCATGCCCATGCAGGGCCTCCCCTGCCAGCGGCGCCATGCGGAACCTCCCGTGCCCTATCCCTTCGGCCATGGCACATCGCCCTCGTAGGAGCCGGTCTTGCCGGCGACCGCCATGTCGGAGGCGTCTGCATGGAACCGGAGGTCATTGGCCCATCCGCCCCACGGTCGCCGGCAAGGCCGGCTCCTACAGGGGAGCGAACACCCCGCGCGCTTCGGCCGGCTCGCAGCGCAGGTATTGCGGCGGCGGCGCCAGCGTGGCGCCCAGCTCGGCCGCCGCATGCCACGGCCAGCGCGGGTCGTAGAGGATGCCGCGGGCCAGCGCCACCGCATCGGCACGGCCTTCGGCCAGGATCGCCTCGGCCTGGCGCGGCGCGGTGATCAGGCCGACCGCGATCACCGGCATCGCCACCTGCGCCCGGATCGCCTCGGCGAACGGCACCTGGTAGCCGGGGGCGGCGGCGATGCGCTGGCGCCGGTCCAGTCCGCCGCTGGATACGTGGATGAACTGGCAGCCACGCGCGTCCAGCGCGCGCGCCAGCGCGATGCTCTGGGCCAGGTCCCAGCCACCGTCGACCCCGTCGGTGGCCGAGATCCGCACGCCGACCGCGATCCGCTCCGGCACCGCCGCGCGCACCGCGTCGAACACCCGCAGCGTCAGCCGCATCCGGTTCTCCAGCGCACCGCCGTACGCGTCGTCGCGCACGTTGCTCAGCGGCGAGAGGAACTGGTGCAGCAGGTAGCCGTGCGCGGCGTGGACCTCGACCAGGTCCAGGCCGGCGCGCACCGCGCGACGCGCGGCATGGGCGAAGTCCTCGACCAGCGCATCGATGTCCGCCGCCTCCAGCGCCCGGGGCACGCCATGGCCGTCGTCGTAGGCCAGCGCCGAGGCGGACACGGTGGCCCAGCCGTGCGGGTGGTCGGCCGCGATCGGGCCGCCGCCTTCCCAGGGCCGCGCGGTGGACGCCTTGCGTCCGGCATGCGCCAACTGGATGCCCAGCGGCATGGGCGACCAGCGCCGCAGCGAGGCGACCAGCGCCTTCAGCGCCGCTTCCTGGTTCTCGTTCCACAGGCCCAGGTCGGCGTGGCTGATACGCCCGCGCGCCGCGACCGCGGTCGCCTCCAGGACCAGCAGGCCGGCGCCGGACAGGGCCAGTTGGCCCAGGTGGATGAGGTGCCAGTCGCCGGCCACGCCGTCATGCGCGGAGTACTGGCACATGGGGGCGACGACGATCCGGTTGGGCAGCTCGACCGGACCCAGCGCAAGGGGCGAGAACAGCAGGCTCATGGCGGGCACGACGCGGGAAGGGATGCGCATTGCACCCGCCGCCGGCGAAGGCGGCAAGCGGGGCGGGCGGAACACGGCGTCGCGGGAGGCCCGCGCCTGCGCGCAAGGGCCGCGGCCGCCCGTGCCGCGAGCCGCATGCGCACGGACGCCGGTTGACGTCCGCCGACGTCGAGGCTAACGTGGCGCCGCCGAGGTTACATCTCTTCATCCATATGAAGCGATGGATTAAAAGGGAAGTCCGGTGCAGGCCCGTGCGAGCGGGCCCCATTCCGGCGCTGCCCCGCAGCGGTAATTGGAAACGACCTCCGCCATCGCACTGGCCCGACCGGCCGGGAAGCGGCGGACAGTAGGCCCCGGCGCGTCCGCGCGCCGTGCGTCCATGAGCCCGAAGACCTGCCCCGGCCGGAAGGCATGCCCGCCTTCCGTACGACCTGGAGCCTCCGCGGGGAGGTGGCCGGAGCATCCGCATGGTGCCGCGCGCCGTGCGCCTGTCCCCGTGCCGCTCCCGCGACGGTCCCGGTTCGCCCGCAAGGGCGAAGGCCGCTCCCGCGGCGTCGCCCGGCCATGGCCGGGGACGCCGCCGGCCTTCGCTCATCCGTCCCTGCATGAGGAAACGCCACCATGACGCTCACCACCTCCCTCGGTTTCCCCCGCATCGGGGCGCGCCGCGAACTCAAGCACGCCCTGGAGGCGCACTGGCGCGGCGAACTGTCCGCCGACCAGCTCCAGGAGACCGGCCGCGAACTGCGCGCCCGCCATTGGACGCTGCAGCGCGACGCCGGCATCGACCTGCCGCCGTCCAACGACTTCTCGCTGTACGACCAGGTGCTGGACACCGCCTTCCTGTTCGACGCCATCCCGCCGCGCTACCGTGCCCTGGCCGATGCCGACCCGCTGGCCGGCTACTTCGCCCTGGCCCGCGGCCACCAGCGCGACGGGATCGACCTGCACGCGCTGGAAATGACCAAGTGGTTCGACACCAACTACCACTACCTGGTGCCCGAGCTGGAGGCCGGCCAGGCCTTCGCCCTGCGCGGCGACAAGCCGGTGGCACAGTACCTGGAGGCCAAGGCGCTGGGCATCGAGACGCGGCCGGTGCTGATCGGCCCGGTGACCTTCCTGTGGCTGTCCAAGACCGTGGACGGCAGCGACCGCTTCGCCCTGCTCGAACGCCTGCTGCCGGTGTACGCGCAGTTGCTGGCGCAGTTGCAGGAGGCCGGCGCGCAGTGGGTGCAGATCGACGAGCCGGCGCTGGTGCTGGACCTGGCGCCCGAGGCGCGCGAGGCCTACCGCCGCGCCTACGCCGCACTGGCGCAAGGCCCGCGCCCGAAGCTGCTGCTGACCCCGTACTTCGGCGCCCTGGGCGACAACCTGGAGCTGGCCGCCTCGCTGCCGGTCGACGGCCTGCACCTGGACCTGGTGCGGGCGCCCGAAGAGCTGGAGGCGGTGCTGGACCGCCTGCCGGAGGGCCGCGTGCTTTCCGCCGGCCTGGTCGACGGCCGCAACATCTGGCGCACCCGCCTGGACAATGCCCTGCTGCTGGCCCGCTACGCGCGCACCCGCGTCGGCGCGGACAAGCTGTGGCTGGCGCCGTCGTGCTCGCTGCTGCACGTGCCGGTGGACCTGGACGGCGAGAAGGCGCTCGAGCCCGACCTGAAGTCGTGGCTCTCGTTCGCCCGGCAGAAGCTGGGCGAGATCCGGGTGCTGGCCGACGCGCTGGACGGCCGCGATACCGCGCACGCCGCCCTGGACGACGCGCGCGCGCGGATCGAATCGCGCAAGGCCTCCCCGCGCGTGCACCGCCCGGAAGTGGCCGCGCGCCTGGCCGCGGTCACCCCGGCGCAGGCGCAGCGCGCCTCGCCCTATCCGGCGCGCCGGCAGGCGCAGGAAGCCGCGCTCGGCCTGCCGCCGTACCCGACCACCACCATCGGCTCCTTCCCGCAGACCCTCCAGGTGCGCGAGGCACGGGCGAAGTTCAAGTCGCGCAAGCTCGACGAGGCCGGCTACGACGCCTTCCTGGAGGCGCAGACCGAGAAGTGCGTGCGCTTCCAGGAGCAGATCGGCATCGACGTGCTGGTCCACGGCGAGTTCGAGCGCAACGACATGGTCGAGTACTTCGGCGAGCAACTGGACGGCTTCGCCTTCACCAGGCTGGGCTGGGTGCAGAGCTACGGCAGCCGCTGCGTCAAGCCGCCGATCATCTTCGGCGACGTGGTGCGCCCGGCGCCGATGACGGTGCGCTGGTCCAGGTACGCCCAGTCGCTCACGCAGCGGCCGATGAAGGGCATGCTCACCGGCCCGGTGACCGTGCTGCAGTGGTCGTTCGTGCGCGACGACCAGGCCCGCGCCGACACCTGCCGCCAGATCGCCCTGGCCCTGCGCGACGAGGTGACCCACCTGGAGGCGGCCGGCATCAAGGTCATCCAGATCGACGAGCCGGCGCTGCGCGAGGGCCTGCCGCTGCGCCGCGCGCAGTGGGCCGCCTACCTGGACTGGGCGGTGGAAAGCTTCCGCCTGTCCGCCAGCGGCGTGCGCGACGAGACCCAGATCCACACCCACATGTGCTACTCCGAGTTCAACGACATCATCCAGGCGGTGGCGGCGATGGACGCGGACGTGATCTCGATCGAGACCTCGCGCTCGCGCATGGAGCTGCTGGACGCGTTCGTGAAGTTCCGCTATCCCAGCGGAATCGGGCCTGGCGTGTACGACATCCACTCCCCGCGCATCCCCACCACCTCGGAGATGGTGGAACTGCTGGAGAAGGCGCGCGCGGTGCTGGCGCCCGAGCAGATATGGGTCAACCCGGACTGCGGCCTGAAGACCCGCGGCTGGCCGGAAACGCGCACCGCGCTGGAGCGCATGGTCGAGGCCGCGCGCATCCTGCGCGGCGAGCGCGCCGCGGCGGCCTGAGCCATCGTCGGCAGGCATTCGGCACCGGCACCGGCACCGGGACCGGGTAGCGGGCGTCAGGTACCGGGTACCGGACATCGGACACTGCCCGGTGCCCGGTGTGCCCGGTGTGGCCGGGCAGTGCGCGACATCGCCGTCGTCATCTCACCCTGCAGGGCGGCGGCGGCGCATATCCGGTGCCCCCCGGTGCACTGCTACGCTGGCGGCGATGACCGACGAATGCCCGCCACCGCCTCCCAGGCCCGGCCTCGTCCCGCTGGACGATCCACCGCCGGTGCCGCCGGACAAGCCACTGCCCGCCGAGTGCTGCGAGAGTGGTTGCCCGATCTGCGTCCACGACCTCTACGCCGAGGCGCAGGCCGAGTACCGCCGCGCCCTGGCCGCCTGGCAGCTGCGCCACCCAGACGCCCCCGCCCTGTAGGAGCCGGTCTTGCCGGCGACCGCCATGGCTGACGGGTCGCTGGCAGGCGGTTGCCCATGGCGGTCGCCGGCAAGACCGGCTCCTACACGTGCGTGGTCCCAGGCAGGTGCGTGGCGGATACCGGATGCGTGGCCGCAGGCAAGTGCGTGGCGGATGCCGGATGCGTGGCCGCGGGCAGTTGCGTGGCCGGCGCCAGGTGGGCGCCCACCGCCTGCGCCAGCTGCGCGGGCGACTGGAAACCCGGCAGGCGCGCCACCTCTGCGCCATCGCGGAACAACACCAGGGTCGGTGTCTGGCGCAGGCCCAGGTCACGGAAGAAGGCCTCGCCCACCTGTTCCAGCTTCACCTTCAGCAGCACGACCCCGGCCGCCTCTGGCGCCGAGGCCAATACCTTCAGCGACATGTCCAGCATGGTGCAGCCGGGGCAGTCGTCCTTGTAGAAATCCACCAGCAGGCGCGGGTGGGCGGCCACGGCCGAAGCGTAGTCGTCAGGCGTCGCAGCGTGCAGGATCAGCATGGGCAATGGTCTCGCGTGGAACGCCCGGACCCGGCATGCGCCGGGTACAGGCCAGGATGTGGTCGGTCCATTGCTGGATCCGCTGCGTGTCGCGCTCGCCATGCGGCATCTGCTCGATCTCCAGGTGCGCGAACGGCGAGTCGAAGAAGCGGGCCATGCGCCGCACCGCGCCGCAGTAGCAGTCCGCGCCCCACTGGGTTTCGCCGGTACCGAACACGGCCACCCGTGGCGGCTTGCCTACCGCCTCGACCAGCTCGGCGATGAAGCGCTTCATCTCCGCCGGCGTGCGCCCGGCGTTGTCGGTCCAGGCGCCGAGCAGGTAGAGGTCGTGATGCGGGTCGGGCCCGGCTGCCGCCAGCCCGGCCACATCGGTTTCCACCCAGCTCACCGCATGCCCGCGCTGCTCGCAGCGCGCGCGCACCATCCGCGCGACGTCACGGGTGTTGCCACTGAGCGAGGCGAAGGCGATCAGGATGCGCATGCCCGAAGCGGCGTTCACAGGTCGTCGAAGCCGTTGTCGAGATTGGTCTTCTTGTAGCTGGCATTGCGCATCTCGAAGAAGTCGGTCTTGGTCTGCGTGAAGTTGTCGGCGTAGGCCTTGATCCAGGGCATCACGTTGTCGGTGGTGTCCGGGTAAATCGATTCGATGCCGAGCATCCCGGCCATCTTGTTGGCCCGGTACTTCACGTAGCGGATCATCTCGTCCACGTCGATGCCGTCGATGCCGTCGAGCACCTCGCCGGTCCACTGCGTTTCCAGTTCGATGGCGTGGGCGAAGGCGGCGTGCACGTAGTCGGTCAGCTCGTCGGTCTGCAGTTCCGGGTTCTCGCCGACGATGGCGCGGATCACCTCGCTGATGAACTTGGTGTGGGCCAGCTCGTCGCGGTTGATGAAGCTGATGATCTTGCCGGTTCCGGCCATCCGGTTCTGGCGCACCAGGTTGTAGAAGTAGGCGAAGCCGGAATAGAAGTTGATGCCCTCCAGGATCGAGGACTGGATCAGCGCGCGCAGCAGGGTCTCGGCGGTCTTGCCGCGCATGAAGTCGTCGTAGGACTGCATGATCGGCGCGTTGCGGGCGATGATCGTGGGATGCGTGCGGGCCAGTTCGAATACGCGGTTCTGGTTGGCCAGGTCGGTGATCGAGGCCAGCACGTAGCTGTAACTCTCGTTGTGGATCACTTCCTGCTGGCCGATGATCGCCGCGTTGGCGTGCGCGGCCGGGTCGGTGATGTATTCGGCCACGTTGTAGATGAAGCGGGTCTGCGGCGAATCCAGGGTGGCGAGCAGGCCGATGATCGAATCGAAGGCGTTCTTCTCGCGCGCCGACAGCTCGCCGTACTGGCGCGCGTCGCCCTTCATGTCGACCTCGTCCGGGATCCAGAAGTTGGTCGAGAGCTCCTTGTAGGCCCGGTAGAACGACGGGTAAGGGATGTCGTTCCAGTTGAGGATGCCGGACGTGGTGCCGTTGATGATGCCGGTGGAGCGATTGGAATGGCGCGGCTCGAGGATGCGGATGCGTTCAAGCGGCGTGGAAGTGCGCGGTGCGGCAACAGCGTTCATGAACTTCCCTTGCCGGCCACTCGCGGCCAGCCTGATGGAGTAGAGCCCCCCTGAGTCAGGGGGGCGCGCCGAAGGCGCAGGGGTGTGGAAGAAAGTGAGCGGGGCCCGCGGTTCGCATCGCGAACCGTGGGGAGCTGAAAGCGCGAATGCGCTGTCAGCTCGCGCACCACTCGCATTCGGCAATATCGATGTCGTTGGAGCGCACGTAATACGTGGTCTTGATGCCTTCGCGCCAGGCGCTCATGTGCAACTCGAGCAAGGTCGAGGCGCGGATGGTCGAGGGCACGTACAGGTTGAAGCTGATCGCCTGGTCGACATGGCGCTGCCGGCGCGCGTTCTGGCGCACGCTGGCAAACTGGTCGAGCTTGTAAGCACCCTTCTCGTAGTACGGCCAGGTCTCCAGCGACAATCCGGGTGCGGCCACCGGGCGGCGGTAGTCCTTCTTTTCCTCGTAGTAGAACGCCGAATAGATCGGGTCGATCGAGGCGGTGGAGCCTGCGATCTGCGCGGTCGACATGTTCGGCGCCACCGCCAGCAGCCAGCCGTTGCGCATGCCGTTGACCGCCACCTGCGCGGCCAGGTCCAGCCACGCGGGCGTTTCGTAACCGCGGTCGCGGAAGTAGGCACCGGTGTGCCAGTCGCTGCCGGCAAAGGCGGGGTAGGTGCCTTTCTCCCTGGCCAGTTCCATGCTGGCCTGCACGGCCAGCTGGTTGATGCGCTCGTACAAGGCATCGCTGAAGTCCTCGGCTTGCCGGGTGTTCCAGTCGATGCCCTTGAGCGCCAGCAGGTGGTGCCAGCCGAAGGTGCCAAGCCCGATCGCGCGGTACTTGCGGTTGGTGATGGTGGCCTGCGGCACCGGCAGTTGGTTGAGGTCGATCACGTTGTCGAGCATGCGCACCTGGATCGGAATCAGGCGCTCGAGCACGTCGCTGATCAGGTCGCCCTGGCCCTGCTGCGGCAGCACCGCGCGGCCGAGGTTGATCGAGGACAGGTTGCAGACCACGAAATCACCGGCCTGCCTGGTGGTCACGATCTGGTTGCCGGAAATGATCTCCTGCATGAGCCGGGTCGGGCTCATGTTCTGCAGGATCTCGGTGCACAGGTTGGACGAGTACACCATGCCGGCATGCTTGTTCGGGTTCTTCCGGTTGACCTCGTCGCGGTAGAACATGAACGGGTTGCCGGTTTCCAGCTGGCTGACCATGATCCGCTTGAAGATCTCGATCGCCTTCACCGTCTTGCGGCTGATCCGTTCGTCGTTGACCACCTCTTCGTACTTCTTGCGGAAGCTGCCGTCACCCTTCTTCTCGTCGAAGAAATCCTGCAGGTACCAGCCCTTCACCCGCTTCACTTCATGCGGGTCGAACAGGTACCAGTCGCCGCGGCGCTCCACCGCCTCCATGAACAGGTCGGGGATGCACACCGAGGTGAACACGTCGTGCGCGCGCAGGCGCTGGTCGCCGTTGTTGAGGCGCAGGTCGAGGAAGGCCTCGATGTCGCGATGCCAGATGTCGAGGTACACCGCCACCGCACCCTTGCGCTGGCCGAGCTGGTCCACCGACACGGCGGTGTTGTTGAGCTGCTTGATCCACGGCACCACGCCGCCCGAGGAATTGGGCACGCCGCGGATCGCCGATCCCGACGAGCGCACATAGCCCATGTACGCGCCCACGCCGCCGCCGCCCTTGGACACGCGGGCGATGTCGGTATTGGAGTCGAAGATGCCCTGCAGCGAATCGTCCACGGTGTCGATGAAGCAGCTGGACAGCTGCCCGCCGACCTTGCCGGCGTTCTGCAGGGTCGGCGTGGCCACGGTCATGTACAGGTTGGACAGCGCCCAGTAGGCCTCGCCCACCAGCTGCATGCGGCGCTCGCGCCCGCCCTTGCCCTGCACATTCTCCTGCTGCATCAGGTACAGCGCGATGGTCAGCCAGCGCTCCTGCGGCAGTTCGTACACGTTGCGCGCGTGGTCGGTCGCCAGGTAGCGCGTGGCCAGCAGGTACAGGCCGTTGTAGGCGAACAGTTTGTCGCGCTCGGGTTCGATCATGCGCGCGGCTTCCTGCAGCTCCTCCTTGGAGTAGGCGCGCAGGATGTCGTTGGAATAGATGTTGCGGTCGGCCAGCGACTCCTGCAGGCCGACATAGGAGCCGTACTTCAGCTCGGCGTCGTAGAAGCGGTTGCGGCTGGCGCGCTTGTACAGCCGGCGCAGGTAGATGCGCGCGGCGAAGTGCTCCCATTCCGGCGCGGTCAGGTCGACCCGCGCCTCGGCCTCGCGGATCAGGTGGTCGACCAGGTCGTCGGCGTTGACCGATGCCTTGCGCTCGACGAAACCGGCCACGCTGCGCGTGTAGTCGGCCACGTCCAGTTGCGGGAACTCGGCGTGGATGGCGTCGATGCTGCGCTCCAGGCGGGCGCGGTCGTACGGCAGGCGCCGGTTGCCGGCGTCCTTGGTGATCCAGGTGCGCACACCGGCATGGGCCAGCCCTTCGCTCGCCGGTTGCGGCATGGCAGCAGCCCGGGGAACAGGCACCGGGTCAGCGGCCACGTGCACGCACGCAGTGGCGTGGACCGACGTTGCCGGCGTGGCGGCGGCCAGGGCACCAGCAGGGCGCGAGCCGACGGCCGACGGCGTGGCGACGGGAGTGTCCGGATAAGTCATGCCTTCCTCCATTGCGTAATGCACGCAGCGACCCGCCCGCGCGGTATCGCGAAGGCCGGCGACGGAAGGAGGATCGGGAAGCGGCGTCGCAGCAACCGAGAACGCACAGGCATGCGGCCGGTCCCTGCTTCACCAGCCATCTCCCCCCGGAGATTCCGCGGCCGGCACCGCGCGGTGTGCTGCGCGCGGCTGTCGGCAGGTCTTCGGACTCACGGGTCCGGAAGGCCGGGGCCTTCCACCTCCCCCGCCGCTTCCCGGAGCGCAGGCTCCAGTGCTGATGGCAGGTTCGTTCCCGATTACCGCTGCGGGGCAGTGCCGGAATCGCCCTCGCGGGCCCACCAGACTTCCCTTTTAAACCGGAGCCCTGCAAGGCCCGGTACCGACGCGGCACAAGATAGTGGGGTCAAGCATTCCCGTCAACGCCAGATATGGGGCCAGGATTCGTCTCACCTGCACTTATTGAGAACGATTCGCACTCGTGAAAAAATAATGAAGCCGACTCAGCCAGCCGTCTTGAACGGTGAGCCACGTCTCACTCCCCACCGTTCCGAGGTTGTCATGGCATCCACTTTCCGTCGCGCGGCACGCCCGCGCCTGCGTCCCTCCCTGCTCGCCGCCGCCGTGGTCCTGGCCAGCACCGGCCTGGCCGCCGCCGCCGCCCAGGCCGAAATCGCCTCTTCCGGCGCCACCGTGACCGAGCTGGACGCGGTCCGGGTCAACGCCTACCGCACCACCACCCACACCTCCGGCGCGACCAAGACCGACACGCCCATCGCCGAGACCGCCCAGTCGGTGTCGGTGATCGCGCGCGAGGAACTGGACGCGCGCGGCGTGTCCAACCTCAACGAGGCCATGCGCTACGTCGCCGGCGTGTCGCTGGAGAGCAGCGGCATCGACAACCGGGTCGACGATTTCCGCATCCGCGGCTTCGATGCCGGCAGCTGGTCCAACAACGTCACCGTCGATGGCATGCGCGCGCCGCAGGGCAGCCAGTGGAACCGGACCATGGTCGACAGCTGGAACCTGGAGCGGGTGGAGGTGCTCAAGGGCCCGGCCGCGGTGATGTACGGCCAGGTGGCCCCGGGCGGCATGGTCAACCAGGTCAGCAAGACCCCGCACCCGGACCAGGAGCAGGTGCTGCGCGTGGGCATCGATGGCAACGGCCAGCACCACGCGGCCTTCGACCTCGGCGCCGGCAATGGCGATGCCACCCACCTGGCACGCGTGGTCGGCCTGTATCGCGACGGCCGCACCCAGATCGACGAAACCGAACAGCAGCACTGGTTCATCGCTCCCTCCTACACCTGGCAGGCCGGCGAGCGCACGCGCCTGACCCTGCTGGGCATGTACCAGGTGGACGACGGCGGCTCGACCTACCAGTTCCTGCCGCTGGACGGCACCCTTGTACCGACCCGCTACGGGTGGATGAAGAACACCACCTTCATCGGCGAGCCGGGCTGGAACACCTTCGACCGCACCGTGTGGACCGCCGGCTGGCTGTTCGAGCACGCCTTCAACGAGCGCTGGAGCCTGGGCCAGAGCGCGCGCTACACGCATGTGGATTCGCTGTTCCGCTCGGTGATCACCCTGGGCGGGCTGAGTGCCGACGGCCGCACCCAGAACCGCCGCGCGACCTGGGGCGAGGGCGATTCCGACGGCCAGACCGTGGACACCCGGCTCACCGGCCGCTTCACCACCGGCGCCCTGGAGCACACCCTGCTGCTTGGCGTGGACTGGCAGAAGGCCGACTGGACCGGCCGCCGCGGGGCGATGTTGAACCCGGCGCCGATCGACATCTTCCAGCCGGTCTACACCGGCTACGTGCCGGTCACCACGGCCATCACCTACTTCGGCGGCGTCAACGAGCAGACCGGCCTGTACCTGCAGGACCAGATCGCGCTGGACAAGTGGCGCCTCACCTTCGGCGGCCGCCATGACTGGACCGAGGACGACACCTTCACCCGCAGCTACAACGTCGCCAGCGGCGTGTACGGCCCGCAGGTGCCGACCCGGGTGGAGAACGACGCCTTCACCGGCAACCTCGGCCTGCTCTACGTCGCCGACAACGGCCTGTCGCCGTACCTGAGCTATGCCGAGTCGTTCCAGCCGGCCGGCTCCAACAGCAACATGAGCTGGGACAACAGCCCGTTCGACCCGGTCACCGGCCAGCAGCTGGAAGCCGGGCTGAAGTACCAGCCGGCCAGCTTCGACGGCCTGCTGACCGTGTCGGCCTACGACCTGCGCCAGCAGAACATCCTCACCAACGACCCGCTGCACACCACCGGCTGCGGTGCCACCGGCGCCAGCCAGTGCCAGGTGCAGGACGGCGAGGGCCAGGTCCGCGGCGTGGAGCTGGAAGGCCGGATCACCCCGCTGGAGGGCTTCAGCGTGATCGGCGCGGCCAGCTGGATGGACTCGGAGGTCACCCGCAGCAACAACGGTTATGCCGGCAAGCAGCTGACCATGGTCCCGGACTGGACCGCGGCGCTGTGGGCCGACTACACCTTCCAGGCCGGCGCCCTGTCCGGGCTGAGCCTGGCCGCCGGCGTGCGCTACAACGGCCAGAGCTATGGCGACAGCGCCAACGCCTTCCTGATCCCGGCCTACACCCTGTGGGACGCGGCGATCCGCTACGACGCCGGCACCCACGGCGGTGTCGCCACGCGCCTGGCGGTCAACCTCAGCAACCTGGCCGACCGCGAGTTCATCTCCACCTGCATCTCGGTGTCCGCCTGTTACTACGGCACCGGCCGCAGTGTCACTGCCAGCGCGACCTTCAGCTGGTAAGCCCACCGCCACCGGCAACGGAGCCGCACCCATGAGCACCGTCCTCGCCCTGCTGGCGACCGCCGCCGGCATCGCCGCGGCGCTGCTGTTCTACCTGGCCTCGCCGCAGCAGCAACTGCGCCAGCTGCCGGATTTCGAAGTGTTCAACTTCAGCTTCGTCCGGGACGATGACGGCCACCTCGAGGCCGGCATCACCGGGCTGGACATCCGCCACGGCACCCGCGGCCGCACCTGGATGCGCACCCACCTGGACCCGTACACCGGCACCGTGGACACCCACGACCTGCCCGGGCACATGGACGGCTGGGACGAGGCGGTCAACGCATTCTTCGCCCTGCACTTCGGCAGCTACGGCGGCAACCCGGTGCGCTGGCTGTACGTGCTGATGGGCCTGGCCGGGGCGATGCTGTTCTACACCGGCAACCTGCTGTGGGTGGAGTCGCGCCGGCGCCGGCAGAAGGGCGCGCAGGACGTGGTCCAGAAGCGCTCGGCGCGGGTGCTGGGCTGCCTGACCGTGGGCGTGGCCCTGGGCAGCGTGGCCGGCATCTCGGCCACGGTGGCGGCGGCCAAGTGGCTGCCGGCACGGGTCCAGGACCTGGAGCTGTGGCACCAGGCGATCTACTACGGGGTGTTCTTCGCTTCGGTGGCCTGGGCGTTCGCGCGCGGCAGCGGCCGTGGCGCGGTCGGGGTGCTGTGGGCCTGCGCCCTGCTGACCCTGGCGATCCCGCTGTCCAGCCTCGCCGGCAGCTGGGGCCTGGGTGGCAGCTGGAGCCATCCCGGAAGCTGGCCGGTGGACCTGACCGCGCTGCTGGCGGTGCCGGTGTTTGCCGGCCTGGCCCGGCGCACCCGCCGACGCATGCTCCATGGCCATGCCGACAGCGTCTGGTCGGCATCGGTCAGGGCGCCGGCCCGATGATCGGCCCGGCTCCTGATCGACCTGGGCCACGGGGTGAGCGCTGCGGTGCGATGGCGGCGGTGAGGTCGTCGGGTCGCGGGCAGGCCCGGGGCGTGCAGCCCGTCAGCTGCGGTGCGTGGTGCCGAGGTACTCTGCGCTGCGCATCTCGATCAGGCGCGAGGCGGTGCGCTCGAATGCACCCTGCAGACGATGGCCGTCGTACAGCGACGTCGGCGCCGCATCGGCGGTGCACACCAGGTTGACCTGGCGGTCGTACAACTCGTCGACCAGGTTGACGAAGCGGCGCGCGGCATCCTCGTTGTGCGCGCCCATGCGCGGGATGCCGCCCAGCAGCACCGTGTTGAACTCGCGCGCGATCTCGATGTAGTCGGTGGTCCCGCGCGGGCCTTCGCACAGCACCGCGAAATCGAACCAGGCCACGCTCTTGCCACGCCCGCGCACCGGGATCTTGCGTGCGTCGATCTCGATGTTGCACGCGCGGGCGCCATCGCCGCCGCTGAGTTCGCGCCAGCGCTCGGCCAGCCAGGCATCGGAGCCATCGTCCAGCGGCGCGCGATAGACCGGCGAGCGGGTAAGGGCGCGCAGGCGGTAATCCTGTTGCCCGTCGGCGTGCAGCACCACGCAGTGCTCCTGCAACAGGTCGATCGCCGGCAGGAAGCCGGCGCGCTGCAAGCCGTCGCGGTACAGGTTTTCCGGCGCGGTGTTGGAGGTGGTGACCAGGGTCACCCCTTCGGCAAACAGCCGCTCCAGCAAGCGTGCCAGCAGCATGGCGTCGCCGATGTCGGTGACGAAGAACTCGTCCAGCACCAGCACCTTCAGCGCGCCGCGCCAGTGCCGCGCGATCCGCGCCAGCGGATCGGCCTCGCCGGCATGCTCGCGCAGGCGCTCGTGCACGCCGCGCATGAAACGGTGGAAGTGGGTGCGGTACTTGCCGCCGGACACCTGCGGCCTGGCGCTGCCCGGCGAGTACACCGGCAGCGGCAGCGAGGCGTAGAACAGGTCGACCAGGAAGGTCTTGCCGCGGCCCACCCCGCCCCACAGGTACAGGCCGTCCACCGCCGGCGGCCGCGCGCCCAGGCCCAGCCGCGCCAGCAGGCCGGCCGGCGCCGGCGCCTGGATCAATTGCCGATGGATGCGGTCCAGCTCGGCCAGCACCGGGTGCTGGGCCGGGTCGTCACGCCAGCGCCCGGCCGCCGCGCCTTCGGCGTAGGCGCGGGAGGGCGTGGACATCGCAACCGTCGTGCTCAGGCCGGGGGCAGCCACGCTTTGACTTCGTGCTGGATGGCGCCGCGCAGGTCGATCAACTTGCGGTGGAAGAAGTGGCTGGTGTCGACCATGCGCACCAGTTGCGGCTTGCGCTTGAGGCCATCGACCCAGGTGTAGACCGCCTGCGCGTCGACGATTTCGTCGGCATCGCCCTGGACCACCAGCCATGGCACCTCGGGCACCTCGATGGCGTCGAAGTCCCAGCCTCGTCCGGACACCGGCGGGGCGATGGAGATCAGCGCATCGGGCTGCAGCGCTTCGGTGGCGCGCAGGCTCACGTAGGAGCCGAAACTGAAGCCGGCCAGCCACAGCGCATCGCCGGCGCGCGCGCTGCGCACCCAGTCCACGACCGCGCGCAGGTCTTCCTGCTCGCCATTGCCGTGGTCGAAGCCGCCTTCGGACTGGCCGGTGCCGCGGAAGTTGAAGCGCACCGTGGTGGCCCCGAGCTCGCGCAACGCGCGCGCGACCATGGTCACCACCTTGTTGTGCATGCTCCCGCCCTCGGTCGGCAGCGGATGGCAGATCACCACCACCAGCGCGCGCGCGTCCTCGGGCTCGGGCAGGTCGACCGCAACCTCGAGCGCGCCGGCAGGGCCGTCGAGCAGCAGCGTCTGGTTGGTGGCGGGGAACGGGGGACTGGTCATGCCGCCATGATACAGAGCCGCCATCACCGCGGTCCGCAGCCTAGAATCAGCGCATGAACACCCCCCACGACTCCAGCCTCGGCCGCGAGGTCGTCTACCCGGCCGGCTACGACCCGGCGCTGCTGTTCCCGATCCCGCGCGCCAGTGCTCGCGCCGCCCTGGGAATCGGCCCCGGCCCGCTGCCGTTCACCGGCCACGACCGCTGGCATGCCTACGAACTGGGCTGGCTGGACAGCCGCGGCAAGCCGCAGGTGGCCACCGCCACCTTGCACGTACCGGCCGATTCACCGCACCTGGTCGAATCCAAGTCGCTCAAGCTTTACCTCAATTCGCTCAACGCCACCCGTTTCGACGACGCCGTGCAGGTGCGTGCGTGCATCGCCGCCGACCTGTCGGCCTGTGCCGGCGCGCCGGTGGAGGTGGCATTCGGCCTGCCGCCGCTGGACTTGGGCCTGGACTCGGCCGGCTCGCTGGACACCATCGACGCCGGTTTCGAACCCTGCGCGGCGCCCGACCCGGACCAGCTGCACTGCGACCCCGACCTCATCGTCGACGAATCCCTGCATTCGGCCCTGCTCAAGTCCAACTGCCCGGTCACCGGCCAGCCGGACTGGGCCAGCGTGCACCTGCGCTACTGCGGGCCGCGCATCGAGCGCGCCGGGCTGCTGCGCTACCTGGTCGGCTTCCGCGACCATGCCGAGTTCCACGAACAGTGCGTGGAGCGCATCTTCCTGGACGTGCTGCGCCAGTGCGCACCACAGGCCCTGTCGGTGGAAGCCCGCTACACCCGCCGCGGCGGGCTGGACATCAACCCCTGGCGCGCCATCCCGGGCAGTTCGCCGCCACCGCCGTTGCGAGATCCCCGCCAGTAGGCGTGGTGCGCGTGCAATACCGGGTTCACGCGCCCCAGATGCGGTGTTAACAGGCGCTGTGCAACGGTGGCTGCGCCTTCCACACCGGATCGTGCGCATGAGCAACCCCAACAAGCCTGACTTTTCCAACGTGCAGGGCGGCGCGCACAGCACCGAGCGCGAACGGGCAGACTTCTCCAACGTCCAGGGCGGGGCCGATTCGACCGAGCACATGCGCGACCGGCCTCAGCAGACCTACACCGTGGAGAAGGGCGACTCGCTGTCGCGCATCGCCAAGCGCTTCTACGGCGACGCCAACGCATGGCCGTCGATCTTCGAAGCCAACCGCGACCTGCTGGACGATCCGGACCGGATCCAGCCCGGCCAGGTGCTGAAGATCCCCGAACGCCCATAGCGGCACCGGCGCCTGCCTCCTCCCCCGACCTTGCAGAGGACTCACCCATGACCCGACCCCGCCTGCTGTATCCGCTCGCCGCCGCGCTGGCCGCCTCGCTGGCTCTGGCCGGCTGCAAGAAGGCCGAGCAACTCGAACCGCTGCCGCCGATCGCCACCGCCGACGCACCGGCTCCGATGGCCGAACCGGCCGCCGCCGCCACCGCATCGGTGACCTCGGTGGACCTGGGCAATGCCGTGGGCGCCGACCAGCGCGTGACCGCGCCGGCCACCACGTTCGCCACCGGCGACACCATCTACGCCAGCGTGACCACCCGCACCAGCGACGGGTCCGCCAGCGTGCCCGGCACCCTCTCCACCAAGTGGACCTTCGAGGACGGCCAGGTGGTGCATGAGGACAGCCGTGCCCTGGACCTGGCTGGCGACGG